>NZ_VCPC01000002.1 GCF_005938225.1 Arenibacterium halophilum | reverse complement strand
CAAAGTCGGAGAGCCGGGTCGCCAGGGCCTTGATGGATGCGGCCGGCGCTACCGTCTCGGTCGAGCGGCTGCATAGCGCCTGCTACGTCAACGCCATCCCCGGCGACGGGCTGCCGAAGCGGGAGACGATCAGCGTCTTCGTCTACAATATCCGCAGAAAGATGCCGGCCGGGGCAGGGGCGATCGTCACCGTTTGGGGCGAGGGGTATCGGTTTGAGGTGGGGGTGGGGTAGGACGCCAGTTCACAACGGGCTTGCAGGCCTATACGGCCTTTGCCTCTTTCTATACGAGACGAAGCTGCCTTAGGCGTTGGGTTCGTGAAAGACGATTTCCACCCGACGAGTTCAACGCTAACAAGCGAATAGGTCAACGACGGCGGTCATCCCGCAAACACATCCTTGCGCCGAAAGCTGCGCATTGGCCGCCATTTGGGTTAGATGTTCGCCTGCAACGCTCATTCTCCGATACCCGGACGAGGGCTGCCCGGGCGCGGACCGGATTCGGGGATGGCACCCTCCTGCACGGACAATACCGATGTATAAGTTCGGTCGCGCCCATGTACCTTCGTCGGGAGGCGCATCCTGTACAGGGTTCTGATCTCGTGTTCCGATACACCATCCGCCAGCATGACGAGGCGGATCATCGGATCGGCCAACATTCGCTCGACAAAGATCCCGGTCGGTTCCACGTCCGAAAGCTGGCCTTCAGCGCCAGCACTTTTGTTTAGGGGCAAAACCTTACTAACGCCGCATCCTGCGAGGTTTGATCGCTGCGTGTCGCCGAGAGGCTTGGCTGTTTCGTTCTTTAGCATGAAGGGGGCAGGTCGGCTGCGGAAAGCCTCAACAGATGTGGAAAGGTTGGCAGACAGACACGCGCCAGACATGCGCGGAAGTGTCGTCGTATCGATGTGAAGGTTCATTTGAATATTCCTTGAAAGTGTTGAATGAAACCGGCCAGCCACCATGCGCTCCATGATCAAAAGATCAGTGCGAGCCTTTTGGTCTCTGGAGCTGGCGGTCAGGTGTTGATTAAGTCGGACCTTTTGCCCTTAACTTCCTGGATCCACACTTCGAATCCGGACAGGGTCCCCGGCCCAAAAATCTGCGTCAACGGCACGTCTGCGGCGTCTCTGCCTCGCGCCACGAGGATGCGTCCCGTGCGCCTTTTGTTATTTCGCGGGTCGAAGACCCACCATTGGCCACCCAGGTAGACCTCCATCCATGCGGCGAAATCGTCTTCGGCATGGGGCAGTGGTTCGCCGATTTCGCTCACGTAGCCAGTACAGTACCGGGCCGGGATGTTCATGCAGCGACACAGGGCGATCCCAAGATGGGTAAAATCACGGCAGACTCCGAAGCCTCCAGCCAATGTCTGCGCCGCGGTACGGGTTGCGTCCGCCTTCATGTAGTCGAAGGTTATATTGTTATGGACGTAGTCGCAGATTGCCTGAACCCGCGGCCAGCCCTGGTCAGTCTTTCCGAAAAGCTCCCATGCACGCTCCGACAACTGGTCGGTTTCGCAATAGCGACTACCCAACAGGTAGACGAGCGTGTCAAAGGGCAAATCCTCGGCGGCATGTTGTGGCGTGTCGGGAAAATAGGGATCGGGATCTCCAGTATCGCGGAAGATCCCGTCGGTCATCAGAGTGAATTCGCCGGCAGGGGCAACCATGCGCGTACACCAGTTGCCGAACCCATCACGATAGCTTTCGAGCGGAACGCTGGGGTGGGTAACAAGGTAATCCGCACGTTCAAGGTCTCCGAACCGCGAGTAATGCACATTCAGCAGCGCGATCAATGGGGTCGGCTGGATCAGGGTGTGGCTGATACGGCAGCCGATATTCATGCGCAGTGCCAGTTTGCGGTCTGGCATCGACGAGGGGCCGGAGTCCTTGTTCACGGACGTTCCTTTCAGTCACCTCGAAAGAGGGCGTTGCGATTGTTTGATAAAAGGCGAAGAAGGTCAGACCTGCCGCAAATCTTTGCCTCCAAGTGCTTCCACATGCACTCGGATGGTGGCTGAGGATAAGACCGCTTCGCTTGAATGGGCAGTCCATTCCGACCGGAAACGGTAGTCTGTCAGGCCGCGTTTCGGTCAAACGCGCAGCAAAGTTAGAGCTTCGGCTTTCGGTCAGCGAATGACCAAAAAACGCGGGGCAGTTGTCTCTTTAGGTTGTCTCTTTAGACTGACGAAATTTCGAAAATGCACGTCAAGCTTGAACTTCATATAGGGTGTTTTGCCTCGATTACAACTGCGTCGGCTGTCACGATAGGCTTTGTCAGGTCGCCCTGCGCAACCAATCATCTCATCCGCGCGCGCAGTCTATTCTTTGGGGGCCGTGTCGCCATGCCGCCGCCAAAGGTTCGAGTCGGAAAATCTCTCATGGGGCGCGTGAATGACGTGATGGCTTGTCCGACCTGTTCAGCCAGGTTCACCGGACGATGAACCCCAACATAAAAAAGACAGGAACGGATGTGATAGTTGGCCGTTGAGCACTTGTATCGTAGAGCGTTCGAGTGCGGGCTGCGTTGCAGTTCATCTGTAGCATTGGAGTATCCGCATGACCGACGAAACCTTGACGATCCTCGTTGTTGAAGACGAGCCGATTATTCGCATGGATCTGGCGCTCGGTCTTGCGGACCTCGGATACAACGTTCTGGAAGCGGGAAATGCGGCATCGGCGCTGCAGGTGATGGACGGCCGCGGGATGGTTGACGTGCTTGTCACCGATATCGACATGCCAGGCAAGATGAATGGTCTCGCACTTGCGGCGGAAGTACGGCAGAGGTCTGACAGTTGCTGTATCATCATCATGTCGGGCGGCATGCAATCCACACTTCTTGCAATACCGCGACGTAGTTCCTTTCTCGCAAAACCGATTGCCGCCGAGGACATCGTTGCGGCGCTTGTTCGGGTGTCGTAACTCAGGCTGGGTTTGCAGGCATACGCAGGGTGAAAGTTGTACCTGCCTCCTCCGACGATGAGACATCGATCTGTCCGCGGTGCGCCAAGGCAATCTGCGAGGCGATGTAAAGGCCCAGCCCAAGGCCTCGAAGACTTTTCTGCTTGTTTTCATTTCGAGAGAACGGCTGAAACAATGATGCCTGCACGTCCGGCGGGATCGGCGTGCCTTGGTTCGTTACGCTGGCGACCAACTCATCGTCGCGTTCGGAAATGTCGACGATGATCGGTTGATTGGGGTCACCATGGGCAACGGCATTGCCCAGAAGGTTTGACAAAAGCTGCCCAAGCCGCTGCGGATCGGCGACTAGCGCACGCGGCAGATCGATTGAGGAATGTACAGGCTGACTGGCAACCTGCTCGATTTCGCCGATCACGTCGCGGAAAATCGGAGCAAGATTGATCGGTGCGGGCGCATTCACCTCGATTCCGGCGCCAAGGCGGCCACGGGCGAAATCCATCAGGTTGGTTATGATCTGGCTGGCACGCGTCAGTGCGCGCTGCATCTCGAGCACCAGCATCGCCCTGTGCTCCGGCGACCGATTGGGCTTTTCAAGCATGCGCAAGCCGGATGTGACCGCGGCAATCGGATTGCGCAGGTCGTGCCCGACGATGGCGATGAACTCTTCACGCAGCCGCGCGGTATCGCGTTCCGTCTGAAGGCTGGCGCGCCCCGCCGAAATCTCTTGCCGACCCATTGTTATCTCGTCTTGGCGGTCGAGCTCGCGGGCAATAAGCCGGGCAAAGATCGTGAAGAGCTGTTCTGCCTCCGCGTCGATCTCGCGCGGGGCGGGATCAAGGGCACAGAGAGTTCCCCAGATACTGTCATCAGACCGGATAATCGGAACTGAGATGTAACTCTGGAACCCATATCGCCGCGGCGTTGGATGGTCGCGGTAGATATTACTGTTTTCCACATCCGGAATCGTGATGATATTGCGGCCAGCCCGTACTTCGCAGCAGATGGTCGATGCGACATCAAGTTCGTCACCGGGCGTCAAGCCGAAGTTCACCTGGTCGTGGGACGCGCAGGTCATCCAGCGATCCTCGGTCACGCGGGCGACAGCAACAAAACCCATGCCGGTCGCAGTGCCGCAGGCCTCGAGGATCATGGTGATATCCGAGACAACTTCGACTTGCCGGACACTTTCTAAAATGGGATCGTTTTCGGATAACATGCGCCTGTCCGGTAGAGTTGTTTCAGCGCAAACTACTTGACCTGTTGTCGAATTCCTATGGGCAATAGTCCGTCCAGTCTGTCTTGCCAGTTTGACTTGCGCGCATCAGGACGCGCAGTCGGGTACGAACCCGGCAGACAAGGCCGCAGCCACGAAGGCGCTGCGTGCATCTTTCACCGGACTCATGCAGTCTATGGCGGACTCAATCTTTTCCAAGGCGGCCTGACGCGTATCGTCTACGATGGGCCAGTTGCGGCGGAGCCAGTGACGCGCCTTTTCGATTGTGCTGAAGCGTTCGGCGACACCATTATGCGTCGGGTACAGGGTGATTGGGGCACCCCATTGTATTTCAACCATTATATTTCCTTATCTGGTGGCGCGATCTTGGCGCAGCCTGCCCGGCAGGACAGTCCGCAGCACTCATCGAAAATGGACGAGATCGCCTGTTCGGCGCGATGATAGTCGCGCTTGTCCCGTATCGGGGACACTGTCGGCTCCGCATGCTCGGAACCGACCCTCTTTCGTTGCTCCGGGAACCGGAGGCAAAGGTATCTAATCGCTCAGCTTGTTGCGTCGTCCGGTTTGATTGCCGGCGTTGCGGTGGGTTTGGCCGGTGCCGCTTGCGGTTTCATCAAGCCAAACTTGCGATTATAGGGCAGTTTCACTGCAGGCTTACTCAAAAATTCCTTAAGATCGAGCTGCTTCTTCGGCTGGGAGTAGCCCATTGCCGTCTCCTCATACTATTTTGGATATCATGCGCTGCGCAAATTCATTGGGTGAATTTCGCGCAGGCAGAAACATGGAACGTGGCATAATAGGGGCGGGGTGTCAGTCGCCGCCTCCCATTTCGCGCTTTTCGCGGGCAGACCTCAGGCGCGCCGTCTTCTCAGATCGGGCCAGAGCCTCATCATCCACCAAGCGCTTGGCGCTTGCGGTCGTTTTGTCAAGCGCAGTCACCGGCTCAGCGGCTTTTGCCGCCGAAGCGGAAACGCTGGGAACCTTGAGCCGCCCACCGTTTCCGTCCTGAGCCGGAACACCTTTTATAAGGTCTTCCAGCTCCGTCTTCATGCGAGCGCCAAGTTGCTGGCGGCTTCGCGACCGTCACGACCGCTCTCGATGTCGAAAGTAACAGCTTGACCGTCTTCGATCCGGCTGATCCCAGCGCGTTCGACAGCAGAAATGTGCAGGAAGATATCCTTGCTTCCACTTTCAGGCTGAATGAAGCCGAAGCCTTTGGTGCTGTTGAACCATTTCACGGTGCCATTGGCCATATCCGTGTTCTCCTTGATAAACGCTGCCCGCAAGATCGCGGCAGCCCGGCATAGTCGATCCAAGCCGATCAACCGAAACCAAGCCACTGGCGGCGGAAAAACGAATAGAAGAAACGTCAGCATTGTCTAAATGGTGCGTAGCTGCCGGATCTTCAAGGTCCAGCTTTCAATATCGGCCTTTCACTGAAGATTTGTTAAATGATCGGGAAGCCTCAGAGAACCCGTTAGTTCCACTTTGGTCCAAAGTACGCGAATGGGTGCGGAAGCACGGGGCGCACGGGGGGCAGGGGGCGCGTTGTGACCCGAGCCACGACCGCTTCCTGCTCTCTGCTGCCGTAAGCTCGAGATGCAGTTAACAGCAGCTCTCCGCCTATGCCGTTCGGGGACCAGTCTGCTAAGACAGGTTAGGCATCGGCGGTCTCCGCGCGGCTTGGGCTATAAGAATGCTTCCCCAAAATTTTGAGCACTATCGACATAAAAACGGTGCCGTCGATGGGGCGGCCCTGAGGGCTGTAGGGTCGAATGACATTTTTCGGGTACATGTGAGGACGCCCAGGCGCGGGCCGCTCGAAGATATGCATGGGGGACGTGGGAACGAAGCACTTAAGATTAAGTGTTTCAGGTTGTTTCGGGCTGTTTAAGGTGGTCTTAACCCTTTTCGAAAACGCCTTGTTTTTAACGAAATATCGGTGCGAGATAGCCCTCCGAAGGCAGCGGCCAGAGGTTCGAATCCTCTCGGGTGCGCCAGTTTTCCGTATCGCGTGACTTCGGACGCCAAGTTAAGTTCGGCTACCGAGTAGTTTTCGACACTTCGAACGTCGTTCGCGGTCGGGCCCTATGGGTCATGTCTGGGATGTCGTGGAACGACCTGCTGCGTTGCCGCAAGTCCGCTTTCCGCCCATTCCGGACGCTTGGGAGCGGCCCACCGAAATGCAAAATCCGATGGCTCACACCGTCCCTATTTGTTCGTGTTTTGTCTCTGTGAGTCATTTGGCGACAAGCGGTCGAACGTAAAAGGGTTCGACTGAATTCAAAATCCCCCGCCTTCGGGCGTGCCGGTTCGAGTCCGGCCTTGGGTACCAATGGTTTAGCGGGTTCGCCTCGACCTGCATAAAAAATGACGCAGGCTTTATTCTCTGTTCCGCACCTGTCCGTGAGAAGATGTAGCCAATAGTTCAAACAGCTGAGGCGACGCCGAGTTCTGCGTTGTCACCCAACTTGGCACTGTCTTTTGACATTCTCGTCGTCTGGCGGGCAAGTCAGGGTGCAGTCGGAAAGCAGCTGCGCCGAGCAAGGGAATGTGATCTGTGCTGGCACTGAGCCCTGATATTTTCGCGGAAAAGCAGAATATTTGCTGTCTGCTTTGCGGCTGTTAGGCACGTAAGCGTCTGTGCAACGACATCACGGCAAAGACGTGTCCCGAAGATGAATGCCCCTGAAACGAACTAGGTGGCACCGGCGATTTCCTTTCTTTCCGGGAATCTGCCGCGCGTGAATCATGGCTGGGAACACCTGTATACGACGGCCTACCAGATTGGATGCGGGGTTCTGGTGGCGCTCGGGGTGGCGACAGAGGTTGAAGGCGGCGCCAGTCGCCGGGAAATGCCAAAATGCCCGGAACACTTCCCTCGATGGAACGACCTGTGCATTGCGGTTCTGTGGCTGGCCGAACAGCAGAACAAGCTCATTTACCGGCTGCCAGATGGAACGGGTCCACCGCCTCGGACACCGTGGCAGGGTATGACATCGCCGAATCCGGCTCCGCCGAACATTTTGCCTGCCTACGGCATGAGGCCCGGGCGCGCCGATGGAGAGGTGTTGTCGGTCCTGATCGCCCTTGGTCTCATCACAGGTGAGGGACACCGGACTGATCGCGCAGAACTCGTCCTCTGGCGAAACCAACCGCGCGCGTGGGGTATGGATGTACCCTCTGACCCCCGTTTTGTCAGCGCTGTAAGGCACGCGGTTGAAGACATGTCACCGGTCATGCGCGCAGAGATTGACCACTGGGTGAGACTCACGGGTTCTGAGGTCAACGCCCACATTCAACAATATGATGATGCTATTGAAGCGGCCCGGAGACAGTATGGCCCGAATGCACGCTTAGGTGCGCCGATGACGCCGGAGCGGGCCGTAAAGAGCCTGCAGTTCTTGCGGCGCAACGAACTTGACTGGATCTTTTTCCGCGATTGGAGACTGGCGGAGGGTTGGCTGAGCAGTGACCAATCAAAAAGGGCTTGCAGACTTTTCATGATCGGCTGGCCCAACAGATGAAGCGTGCAGTTCTCATCCGACTTCATCCTGCCCTTCCGGCTTTCGCAGACTAGACTCGGGGCCCATTGCGGCGCGAGCATCCACGGCCTTTGGTGGATAGCCGGTTCTGTCTTTGTGGATGATCTCCGGTTCCGTGTGACATCAAAGGGCGTCGGCTGTTCGCCTTGGAGAGGAAAAGGACCGACGGCGACACGTCGGCCCAATCGTTCAGGCGTTGGCCCGGGTGGCCGCTGAAACTTTGGCTTGGCCTGCGCTCGCCTTTAGCATCCGCGGTTTTCCATTGCCCGCTTGATGGCGATGGCCTCGCCCTTTTTCAGGGCGATCTCTGCCTCATGATCGCCGGCCATCGAAGATGGCGGGACAAGGATCAGGAACACGACGATGGCATCACCTGCAACCTTGTCGCGTTGCTTCTGTTCGAGCGCAGACAACTCGGTATTCGTATTGTTAAGTTGGGCAAGAAGGTGTTTGCAGGATTTTCCCGCGTATTCACTGCTGGCAACTGCAACTGGCGCAATTTTCGACGGCGGCTTGGCGCATCCTGTCAACGCTACGGCGCCGGAAAGAATGATTGCCGAAAGATACTTTCTCAAGAATGAGTCCTCTGGATTGTTGGTCCGTCCAAATGTCGCCCCGAAATGGTTTTTCGAAACGAAAGTGTGAACGGGTTTGTCCAGTAGTCACCGATACAGCTGCCGGCAATCAGAAGTCCTGTTTCGTATCAGAAGGCACGCCACTGTGTCATATGCGCAAACTTTGGTGCCGCGCGCGCTGAGAGGACAATTACGGAGCCCGCCGCCAGGCTTAGGGACGGGGGCGGTTTGCAAAGGTTGTTCTTTCCACGCCGAGAGTGCAGATTTCAAACAATCGTTTGGCTGATTTGGGAATCGCCTCGGGTATTGAATCGGTGGCTGATGAAGGCACTGGCCAAGCGGCGATGGTAGGGCGCAGGCAAAACAGGGGGGCGCTGACGATGCGGGTAGGAATTCTTGGGGCGGGCGCGATCGGCGGGTTCTACACCGCGCATCTTGTTCGGGCTGGCGCCGACGTGCAGGTGCTGGCTCGGAATGCGACGTTGGATGCGGTGCGTCGCAACGGCCTTCTGCTGGAAAGTGATCAGGGGCAGATATGCGTCAGGCCAAACGCGGTGTCGGACAAGGCTGCTGATCTGGGCGCTGTGGATATTCTGATCGTTGCGGTCAAGGGGCAGGATACGGCCGGGGCGCTCGCCCATGTGAAGCCGATGCTGAGCGACAGTACGCGGTTGTTGAGCCTACAGAACGGGTTTGCCGGGCTGGAGATCATGGAGAAGGTGGTGGGCGCAGACCGGGTGCTGAGCGGGATAACCTATGTTCCTGCCACTGTATTGGCACCGGGGCGTATCCGGCACACGGGCCGCGTGACGCGCACAGTTTTCGGACCGTACACGCCAGATGCGGAAAACGGGCAGGGGGCGGCGCTGGCCGAACTGATGCAGGTGGCCGGTTTAGACGTGTCGTATATGGATGAACCGTTGCCCGCGATTTGGTCGAAGTTCGTGATGCTGGCGCCGTTTCACAGCGTAAGTGCTTTGACCCGCGCGCCATTGGGGCACTGGATAGATTGCGCCGAGACTCAGGGTGTTTACCGGGCCGCCATGGCCGAAGTGGTTGCTGTTGCAAAAGCGCGCGGTGTGGCGCTTCCCCCTGATCTGGTCGAGAGGCATATGGCGTTCACGTTGACGCAGGCCGACCGGCGTACGCGGGCTTCGATGCTGGATGATCTTGAGCAGGGACGCCCGACGGAACTTGAGGCGACGATCGGCTGGCTGGTTCGCGCGGCGCGGCAGCATTCTGTGCCGGTTCCGATACATGACTTGGCATATGCTTTGCTGAAGCCGATGGCAGATGGCCGCGCGGTCCTGGGCGTCTAGGGCCGCGCTGCATCTGACAACGCGACCCGGGGGCGTGTTCGGCACGGGATCATGTCGCGTAGTCGGCGCCCGTCCGATCCAGCCGCCGCTTGAGCGCGGCAAACTCGCGGCTGCCCAGGGCGGCACCGAGGCCGGTCATCGCCTGTTTATGGGCGAGTTTCTGAACCTCCTTGTCGGGAAGGTGAACTGCGCCTCCGGCCTGCGCCGCGATCTGGATTCGACAGGCCTGTTCCAGATAGAACATCATGATGAACGCCTCGGGGATCGAACGGCCGCAGGCCAGAAGCCCATGATTTCGCAGGATCAGCATGTGTCTTTCCGGCCCAAGATCGGCCAGAAGCCGTTTCTGTTCATCAAGGTTCAGCGCAAGCCCTTCGAATTCATGATATCCGATCAGATCCCAATACAGCAGGCTGGTTTGGCTGAGCGGAAGCAGGCCTTCGGCCTGGGCTGACACGCCGACCCCTGCCGTGCTGTGGGTGTGGATGATACAGGTCAGATCCGGCCTTTCGCGATGCACGCAGGAATGAATCACATACCCGGCCGGGTTGATATTGTCCTCGGTGTCGTCGATCTTGTTGCCGTCCAGATCGACCTTGATCAGCGAAGACGCCGTGATCTCTTCGTAAAGGAGCCCGAACGGGTTCAGCAGAAAGTGTTCTTCCGGTCCCGGCACGCGGGCCGAGATGTGGTTGTAGATCAGGTCGTCCATCCCGAAATGCGCGATCAGCCGGTAGGCGGCGGCCAGATCGATTCGCACCTGCCACTCTTCGTCTGACATGCCTTCCGGCTTCGGGCTTTGCGTCGTGTCGGTCTTTTGCATGTGGCTCCCCTTCACATAGCGCGCCGCGCTGACGGGCCGCGCCATACGTGGCGTTTATCGGCTGTCAACCTCTATGCAGGCGCAAATTTCTGTTGCGAGTTTACATATTCTGAATAACATGAACAGGCGTTTGTTTGGCAAAAGATGGGATGGACTTTGCCAGCGCGCGCAAAAGGCATGCCAACGCGGCATCACATCAGCGGCGTGGCCGCACAGGGAGGAAAACATGAGCTTTAATCGACGCCAGTTCTTTAAGTCGGGTGCAATCGGAGCGGGTTCGCTGGCCCTGGCTGCGCCTGCGATCGCCCAGAACCGTCGCGAGTTGTCGATGGTGATGGCCTGGCCACACAACTTTCCGGGGTTGGCGTCCATCGCCTATAACTTTTCCAAATTCGTGGAAGAGCTGACGGACGGATCAATCACCATCAAGGTGAATGCGGCCGGAGAGCTTGTTGGCGCGTTCGAGGTGTTCGATGCGGTGGGGCAGGGTACGGCAGATTGCTACCACGCGTCGCCGATGTTTCTGGCAGGCAAATGGCAGCCGGCAACGTTCTTCGGCCTGGTCCCGTTTGGCCTGAACGCGAACGAACATTGCGCCTGGATGTATTTCGGCGGCGGCGAAGAGCTGCAGGAAAAGCCGTATCGTGAATTGTTCAACCTGAAGGCGATGACCTGCGGCCATACCGGGACCCAGATGGCCGGTTGGTTCAACCAGGAAATCAATAGCCTGGAAGATTTCAAGGGTATCAAAATGCGCAGCTCGGGCATCGCGGGCGAGGTGATGCGCCGTGTCGGTGCAAGCGCGGTGATGATCCCGCCGCAGGAAATCTTTACCTCGTTGCAGTCGGGCGCCATCGACGCGACCGAGCTGTGCTGCGCGTGGCTGGACAGCGCCAACGGCTTCCACCAATACACCAAATACTATTATGCGCCGGGTTGGCAGGAAGTGAACAGCGCGGGCGAAATCGGCATCAACGCCGATGTCTGGGACAGCTTCACCGATCACGAGCGGCTGATCATGCGTCATGCGGTGCAATCGGCGAACTCGATCAATATCGGCGAATGGCCGTATTACAACGCCAAGGCGATGGACACGCTGCGCAACGAACACGACGTTGATGTGCGCCTCTATCCGGATGACGTGCTGGAAGCACTGGCAAAGACATCTGCCGAAGTCATCGCGGAACTGGGCGACACAGACGATTACGCCCGCGAAATCTATGCCAGCTGGAAAGACTACCGCGATACCGCGCTGCGCTATTCGGCGTTGGTCGATTATCCGATGTACCGGGCGCGCAAGATCGCCTTCGACATCGGCGCCTGATCCTGAAGCAATCCAACTGCGCGGCACTTCTTTGGTGCCGCGCGCATTCTGGAGGGGGATCGGCCTTGCGGTATCTCGACTTGCCCATCGCGTTTCTTGATGCGGTGACCGTTGTCATCGGGCGTGCCTTTTCGTGGCTGACGCTGTTCATGGTGTTGATGACATTCGTAAACGTGCTGCTGCGGTATGTCTTCGGGTTGTCGATCATCGCGGCCTACGAAACCGTTGTGTATGCCTTCGGCATCGTGATGACGAGCGTGGCCGGTTGGGCGCTTCTGACCGATCAGCATGTCAGGATCGACGTTTTCTACGGGCGCATGTCGGCTCGAAAACAGGCAGCTGTAAACGTGGTTGGCAGCGTCCTGTTTCTGGCGCCTTTGCTTTACGTGATTACGGATCGCTCGATCGGATATGTCAGCCGTTCTTGGAAGCTGCGCGAAACCTCGAACGAAATCGCCGGTCTTGATTACCTCTATGTCCTGAAGACCTTCATCCTCGTGTTCGTCGTGGTTCTGGCGATTCAGGGGCTGTCGTTCCTGCTGCGCAACCTGAGGGTGCTGATCCTCGGGTTTGATCCGGCGCCGCTGGCAGGGCCGGATCAGGGCAAAAATACTCCGAATGCCGAGCAGGTGAAGCAATGATCGCCGAATATCTGGAACTGTTCCTGTTCCTTGCCATCTTTGTGCTGATCCTGTTCGGCTTTCCCGTGGCCTTCACGTTGGCGGGGGTTGCGCTGATCTTTGCGGTGATTGGCGCGTGGATGGGTGAATTTCAGCTCCGCCAGCTGAGTTTCCTGCCGCAGCGCATCTTTGGAACCATGTCGAGCGAGGTGCTGATCGCGGCGCCAATGTTCATTTTCATGGGGCTCGTGCTGGAGCGCTCTCAGATCGCCGCAGATCTCCTGACCTCGATGGCCAAGCTGTTCCGGGGTATGCGCGGCGGTTTGGCGCTGTCGGTAGTTTTGGTCGGGATGCTTATGGCCGCCTCGACCGGCATCGTGGGCGCGACGGTCGTGACTATGGGCCTGATTGCCCTGCCGGTGATGTTGAAGGCCGGCTATGACCCGCGGCTTGCCACGGGCACGATCTGCGCCAGCGGCACATTGGGGCAAGTCATTCCGCCGTCGATCGTGCTGGTTTTTCTGGGCGACGTGCTGACCTACGCAAACCAGCAAGCGAACCTGAAGGCCGGGAATTTTGCGGGCAAATCCGTTGGTGTCGGTGATCTTTTCGCCGGGTCGCTGATCCCGGGGCTGCTGCTTGTCGGGCTTTACGCGATCTACATCATCGCGATTGCATGGCTCAAACCCGAACGCGCGCCCGTGCCGCTGCCCGAACCGGGCGAGCAGGCGATGAGCAAGCGTGAAAGGTTGGCCCTGTTGCTGAACGGTCTATTGCCGCCGGGCATCCTGATCGTCGCCGTTCTGGGGTCAATCCTAACAGGGATCGCCACACCAACCGAAGCTGCGGGCGTGGGCGCCGTCGGCGCCGTGATCCTGGCCGCGCGGCGGGCCGTGCCAAGGCTGGCGCCGCTGTTCTGGGCTGGCATCGTCGCCTCCGTCGCGCTGATCGTCATCAACGGCTTTTTTGACCTTTTGATCCAGCGCGACAATTTCAGCCCGACCGAACAGGCCATGCTGTGGGTCGCGATGGGATTGGTGGCTGTCGTGCTGGCCTCTGTCGTTGCCGCGTGCTGGGCGCTGTTCCAGACCCGCCAGCTGACCCCGGTGGTGGAACAGACCGGCCTGATAACGGCGATGATCTTTGCCGTGCTGGTCGGGGCCAGCCTGTTCTCGCTCGTGTTCCGGGGGTTGGGCGGCGAAGAAACCGTTCACCACATGCTGGATGCGTTGCCCGGTGGCCTGTTCGGGGCGATGGTCTTCGTGATGCTGCTGATGTTCGTGATGGGGTTCTTCCTCGATTTCCTCGAGATCATCTTCATCCTCGTGCCAATCGTGGGGCCTGTGCTGATCCTGATGGGGGCAGACCCTGTCTGGCTGGGTGTGATGATTGCGGTGAACCTGCAAACCTCGTTCCTGACACCGCCGTTCGGATTTGCGCTGTTCTTCCTGCGCGGGGCCGCTCCGGCGAGTGTGCGGACCTTCGACATCTATCGCGGTGTGATGCCTTTCATCGCCTTGCAGTTGGTCGGACTGGCGTTGATCGCGATTTTCCCGGCGCTGGCAACATGGCTGCCGGACTACCTCTTTTCGAAATGACCTTGTCCCGACAATAGGAGAGACACCATGACCGAAACAGTTTTGGCTGGGGGCCTGCGCACGGGGCTTGGCGCGTTTGGCGGGAGCCTTTCAGGGCTGGACATGACCGACGTGGCAGGGCGCACCGCTGCCGCCTGTGTGGCAAGCGCGGGGATCGCGCCCGAGAAGGTGGACCACATCGTGTTCACTACAACGGTGCCGTCGGACCGCGACAGCCTGTTCGCGGCGCGGGTGGTCGGTGTGAAATCGGGCATCCCGGAGACAGCGGGTGCGCTGGGTGTCATCCGCGCCTGCGCCTCCGGTTTGCAGGCGATTATTTCGGCGGGCCAGCAGGTTGACAGCGGGCATTCGCGCATTGCCATCGCCGGTGGTGCCGAAAGCTATTCGCGGGCGCCCCATGCCATCACCACGCTGCGCGGGGGCGTGGCGCGCGGGCCCGCGCAGGTCGAAGACATGCTGGACTGGGCCTATCGCTGCCCCTTCAGCCAGGAATACATGGGCGATACGGCGGAAAACCTTGCCGACGATTATGGGTATGACCGCGACGCGATGGACGCCTGGGGCGCGATGAGCCAGGAACGCGCGCTTGCCGCCCAGTCCAGCGGCTTTCTTGCGCGGCAGATCACGCCGATCACGATCAAGACAAAGTCGGGCTCTGTGGTCTTCGACACCGACGAATGCCCGCGTGCCGATGCCACGGCGGAAAAACTGGCCCGTTTGCGCCCCGCTTTCCGCGAAGGCGGCCGGGTCACGGCGGGCAATTCCTCTACGGTGAACGATGCGGCGGGGTTCATGCTGGTTGGGAATCGCGCCGCGCTGGAGGCGGAAAACGTCGCCCCGCGCGCCCGCATCAGGGATTGGACGGTTGTTGGTGTACCCGCGCGGATCATGGGCCACGGACCGGTGCCCGCGATCACGGCGCTATTGGAAAAGACCGGCCTGAGTATTGCCGACATCGACTATTTCGAAATCAACGAGGCTTTCGCGGCGGTGAACGTTCACGCCGAGGCGCAGCTGGGCATACCGCGCGACCTGCACAACCTCTACGGTGGCGGCATTTCTCTGGGGCATCCGCCGGGGGTGACGGGCGTGCGTATGGCGCTGACGGCAATGCAGCACCTTGAAGATACGGGCGGGCGCCGGGCGATCCTGTCCATGTGTCTTGGTGCCGGTCAGGGCATGGCACTGTTGCTGGAGCGGGTGTGATGCAGACGTTATTTGCCGGGTTGGAAGCTGCTGCCGCGAAATGGCCCGATCACCCGTTCCTATGCACGCCGCCCCACGCGGGCCGGGGATACCTCCCCGACGGGTCCGAGTGGACCTATGCGCAGGTGCTGGCGCAGGCCAGCGCCCTGTCTGAAAAGTGGCGCGACGCAGGTTGGGGCAGGGGGCATCGGGTGGCGCTGGCACTGGACAATCACCCGGCCCATGTCGTTCACTTTCTGGCGCTGAATGCGCTTGGCATCTCGCAAGTTCCGGTAAATCCATATTATCTTCACCACGAGCTGACCTATCTTCTGGAACACTCCGAAGCGCAGGCCGCCGTTGCCCTTCCGCGCAACCGCGCGCGGTTGGAAGCGGCGGGGCCGTTGCCGGTGGTTGAATGGGACGACACCAGCGCGGTGGATGCTTTCGTGCCACCGCCAGCCCCGTCTTCGCCGCAAGAGACCGCGCCGACTCCGAACAGCGAAATCGCCTTGGTCTATACATCCGGCACGACCTCGCGGCCCAAAGGGGCGATCCTTGACACGGCCTATGCGATTGCGGCCGGCCGCTGCTACGCAGACCATGGCGGCGCGCTCACACTGCGCGAGGGGGTCGAACGCGTCTATGTGCCGCTGCCGTTCTTCCACGTGAACGCGGGCATCAACACGCTGACGGCGGCGCTTCTGACCGGGATATGCCTGATCGTGCCCGACAGGTTTCACGCGGAAACCTGGTGGGACGATCTGCGCGCCACGCGGGCGACCGCATTCCACTATCTTGGGATCATCCCGCCCGTGCTGATGAAGGCACTGCCCCGGCCCGATGATGCAGATCACGGTCTGCGGTTCGGCCTTGGGGCCGGAATTGACCCCGCGATTCATGCGGCATTCGAGGCGCGGTTCAACGTGCCTATGGTCGAAGTCTGGGGTATGACCGAAACAGGGCGCTTCCTTGCGGCCTGTCACGCGCCAAGGCAGGTCGACACGCGCGCCTTCGGGCGCCCGATGCCCGGTCATATGGAGGCCCGCGTTGTCGACGACTCTGGTGCCGAAGTGCCGCCAGATACCCCGGGTGAACTGGTGGTGCGCTTTTCGAAAGACGCGCCGCGATCGGGGTTCTTCAGTGGATACCTCAAGAATGCCGAGGCCACGGCCGAAGCCTGGCGCGATGGCTGGTTTCATACCGGCGATGTGGTGACCCAAGGCGACGACGGGATGCTGTTCTTCCTTGAGCGGTCAAAGAACCTGATCCGCCGGTCGGGCGAAAACATATCGGCGGCTGAGGTGGAAGATGCGCTTGTCGACCATCCGGCGGTGGGGCAGGTGGCCGTATTGTCGGTGCCCGACAAGATGCGCGACGAAGAGGTGATGGCCGTGGTCGTCCCTGCCAAGGGTGCGCAGGCCGATGACTCCACGGCCAGGGACATTCTGGAATTCGCGCGTCAGCGGCTGGCCTATTACAAGCTGCCGGCGTGGGTGGTCTTTCGCGACAGCCTGCCGGTGACGGGCACGCAGAAGGTGCAAAAGCACCGGCTTTTCGAGGCTGGGGCAGATCCCTGCGCCGATCCTGCAGCGATTGATCTGCGCGACGAAAAGGCGAACCGCCGGAAACTACAGGCATGACCATCGCAAGCGGGCGCTGGTTATCGCTTGGGTTTTGCGCTGTTCAGCCTTCCGATCGGGGTTTGCGAATTGGCCACAGTTGCCGCATCTCGCCTGTTCCCTTTGTTTTTTGTATGCAAGACTGTTGACGACCAAACGTCCGGTCAAAGAGCGGCGAAGCTCTGCAGGGGGACGTTCCAACGATCTGATAAGCCTGTCGAGACGAGAGACAATGCCGAAAACCACCGAGAAACCCGCGACACCGGCCACCGGGCGCGGCAAGGGCGGCAAGAACCGCCGCGCAGACATTCTGCGCGCTGCTGGCACACTGATGGCGGCAAAGGGATACGATGCCACGTCGATGCGCGATATCTCGGCCTCTGTCGGGATGCTGCCCGGGTCGGTCTATTACCATTTTCCATCGAAAGAAGCGTTGTTTGTCGAATTGCACAAAGACGTGGTGCAGGCGATGACCGCACGTGTGCGCGAGGCGGTGGAAGGCGTTTCCGACCCTTGGGAAAGGCTGCGCCTGTCGGCGCGGGCGCACCTTGAGGGGTTGACCCAGAACGACAACCTCGTGGCGATTGTCTCGCCGCAATTCATTCGCGACCAGACCGAGGTTGCAAAGGTCGTGACCGACCATCGGCGCGAGTACGAGCAAATCTTCCGCGACATCTTTGCCGCGCTGGACTTGCCCGAAGGTACCGATGCGACGATCCTTCGGCTTGGGCTGTTCGGGTCTTTGAACTGGGTCCCGGTCTGGTACGAACCGGATGGGCCGCGGCAGCCAGCCGAGATTTCCGACCAGTTCGTTGCGGTCCTGAAAAACGCGTATGCGCCGCGCGATTCTGGCCAAAACTGAACCATTGGCAGGTCGGGCGCATGTCTACGGAGCTCAACTGAGTAGCTGTTGGCGTTGCGCGATGCAGCACGCTCAAGCGTGGTAAAGCGGGGTGTGCATAGGTGACCGGCCGCCGCATTCTGCGGCTACGAATGATTGACTCCGCCGGGCTGCCGTGCCAATAAAGCGAACGTTCGTTTGGTTTCGGGGAGGGGATCATGAACGGCGCTGACCGACAGTCTATATTGGGGCCGGAGCTTATAGCGGGGCCGAAGCGCCTTGACCGATTTGCCCGCTTGCCGGGTGCGATCAAGGCGGCTGACTCGCGCGGGCGCAGGGTGTCGCAGGTGCTGAAACCTTCGATCTTCATCTGCTCGCATCTCGATCCCCAAAAAATTCAACTGTCGCAGTTCGCGATGATCCTGCCGGGGGCAAGGGCTGGGTGTGGAACGCGATGCTTACACCCGGTGCGACCATGACGGGCCGTGAAGTGGCAGAGCGGCTCCAAATCCAGATGACTGACGGGCCCGGAAGCTGCAGATGGCACGCGACAGGCAAAGAGGCTGCTGGCTTGGCGGAACACCGGTGCGCCGTACTACGAAAGGACTGGTCCCATGATCGACACGCTTGATGACCCGCAGGTCTATCTTCCCGATCTTTTCGCGACACATGCGCGGCACTACCCCAAGAAAACAGCGGTTGTCTGCGGGGGGCAGTCCCGCACCTGGGGTGATTTTTCCAGCAATATCAATAGGGTTGCGCATCACCTGATTGGCTGCGGCCTGCGTAAGGGCGACAAGGTCGCCGTGATGATGGGCAATTCCATCGAAACGCTCGAGGCGATTTTCGGTGTGGTTCGGGCAGGCGGGTGCGTCGTGCCCTTGTCCGGGCTTTTGACAGGCGAACAACTGGGCGGGTTGCTGGCCGACTGCGGCGCCAAGGCTGCCATCGTCTCTGATGCTTTTGCAGACCGGGTTCTGCCCCTGCGCGACGATCTGGGCGCGATCACAGAGTGGCTCTCTCATGGGTTCGATGCGTCTGGCTGGACTGCAATCGAAACGGTTCTGGCAAGCGAAGCAACAGACGCGCCCGACGTGCGCTATGAGCTGACGGATCCGTTCAACATCATCTATTCCTCGGGCACGACCGGCCTGCCCAAAGGGATCGTGCAGACGCATCGGGCCCGGATGCATTGGGCCTTTTCGAACGCGGTCGAAATGGGCTTTGACGCGGGCGCGCGTGCCCTGGTGACGACGCCGCTCTATTCCAACGGGACATGGCTGATGATGCTGCCTGTGCTGTTCGCAGGTGGTACGCTGCATGTCATGCCCAGCTTTGACGCGGCAGAGTTCCTACAGACGGTCGAGCGGGAAAGGATCACCCATACCTTCATGGTTCCGGCGCAGTACATCATGGTTCTGGATCGCCCGGAGCTGGACCGCGCTGATCTGTCGAGCCTGAAAACCGTCTTGTCGGCGGGGTCGCCTCTGCGGCGCGATACAAAGCGGCAGGTGATCGAACGCATCTCGCCCGGGCTGTTCGAGCTCTACGGTTACTCCGAGGGGTTTGCCTCGATCCTGAGACCGTCTCAGCATGACGAGAAATTCGATACCGTGGGCACACCGGTGATCGGCTTTGAAGTCTGCATTCTGGATGAGGAGGGTCGCCAGCTTCCGGCTGGGGAAGCGGGCGAAATCGCAGGCTATGGCGCCGGTATCATGACGCAATATCACGACCGCCCCGAGCAGACGGCCGAGCTGATCTGGCGGGATGCGCGCGGGCGCAGCTTCATCCGGTCGGGTGACATCGGGATGCTGGACGAGGACGGGTTTCTCAAGATCCTTGACCGCAAGAAGGACATGATCATTTCGGGCGGGTTCAACGTGTTTCCCAGCGACGTGGAAACCATCGTGGGCCAGCACCCCGATGTGAAGGACGTGACGGTGATCGGTGTGCCGCATCGAAAATGGGGCGAAAGCTGCCTCGCGCTGGTGATCCCCGCAAATGCAGAGTCTGCCGATGTGGATGCGATCCTCGAGTGGTGCAACGCGCGTCTGGCCAAGACACAGCGGCTGGTCGGAGTGGAACTGCGCGACGAATTCCCGCGCAATGCCTTGGGCAAGGTGATCAAGAAAGATTTGCGCGCGCCCTATTGGGACGGCGTCGACAGCTGAAAATCAGGGCCCGTGCAATGCGGGTCTGACACGACGCGCGCGGCCGAAAGCTGTGCGGCAAATGAACCGGCCTGACACGGGCGACATAACTACCGGAGAAGGGCGATATGGCTCAGGGGTCTGCGACGTTAACGGTGAACGAAGCGGTGGCACGGATCACCTTTTCCAACCCGGATCAGGGTTTCATGGACGAAGCGATGGAGGCAGAGCTTGCCGGGGCGGTGGCAGAGGTGTGCAGCGCGCCCGGAATTCGTGTCTGTGTGCTGACCGGCGGCCTGCCGGATGTGTTCATCCGGCACTACGATCTGAAAGTGCTTGCCCCAAAGGCGGCCGCAATGGCGGAGCGTGGGCTTTCGTTCACGACAGACAGGCCGGTGCCGGAAGGGATGATCCACAAGGCGATGCGGCAGATGGAGGCCAGCCCGGTGATCTTTATCGCGGCGCTGAATGGCACGGCGATGGGCGGCGGGTTCGAGCTGGCACTGGCCTGCGATCTGCGGCTGGTTCAGAACGGCGATTACCAGTTCGGCCTGCCCGAGATCAATCTTGGCATCCTGCCAGGTGCCGGAGGAACCCAACGGCTGCCCCACCTCGTCGGACAGGCCCGCGCCCTGCAGATGACCCTGACCGGCCAAACGCTAAGCCCGCAGAAGATGGTCGACTGGGGGCTGGCAATTGACTGCGTGGCTGACGTGCAGGATGCGGCGCATGATTTGGCCGATCAGATCAGCCGCAAACCCGCGCGGGCAGCTGCGCACATCAAGCAATTGGTGCGGCGGGCCAAAAGCCCATCAGCCGAAGGATTGGCCAACGAACGCACGTTGTTCTGCGATCTGATGGTGCAGGAGGACGGGCAGAGGTTGCTTGCAGAAGGAGCCTCTGGGCAGCGCCGGATCACCGACGCGCCCTAGGGACGCCGCGTTCAGGCGCTGGGCGCCTCCAGCAGGATGACAGAGCAGGCCGCCTCGTCGAACCCGATCACCCCGCCGCCATTCTCTGCCATGGCGATCCTGGGGGCTTCGGTCTGGCGGTCGCCGGCTTCTCCGCGCAGTTGCAAAGCCAGTTCGTGGATCATCGACAGGCCGGTCGCGCCCACTGGATGCCCCTTGGACACAAGACCACCCGACAGGTTGACCGGCAGGCGGCCGCCAAGCTTGGTCGCACCGCTTTCCACGAACGCCCCGCCCTTGCCCGTGTCTGCGAAGCCCAGCATTTCGAGCTGGAAGATTTCGCAGAACGACGTGGCATCGTGCAGCTCGATCAGGTTCACATCCGAAGGCGACAGGCCGGATTTGGCATAGGCCTTCTGTGCCGCGATACAGCTCAGGCCCGGCTCGGCGGGGTCGCGATATTTTCCCCCAGTCAAGACCGAGGCGCGCACCTTGACCGCACGTGCGCGCACCTCTGGTGGCTGTTTCGCCAGAAACTCTTCCGAAACAAGAAGCGCCGCAGCCGCGCCATCTCCGATCGGTGCCGCCATCGAGCGTGTGATCGGCCACGAGACGTCGCGATCCGCCAAAGCCTCTTCAACGCTGACTTCGAACCGATATTGCGCCTTGGGATTCATAGAGCCGTGCCAGTGGTTCTTGGACGCGGCAATCGCGATCTGTTCCTGCGTGGTGCCAAAGGTCTTCATGTGCCACGCGGCTTGCATCGCGTAGGTGTCCATAAACACCGTGCCGCCCCCGCCATTGGGGTCAAACGGTTTGCCGGATTCGGCGCCGCGCTTTTTGTAGTATTCATGCCATTCCGAGGCATCCAGCTGGTCGATCCCGCCCTCGAAAATTTCAAGCGTGCGGTCCGGGTCTCCGGGCACAAAGGTCTTTTCCACCCCGATCGCCAGCGAAACTTCCATATCGCCAGATGCGACATCCTTCCACGCCCCGTGAAACGCCATCGACGCGGTCGCGCAGCCACCTTCGACGTTGATCAGGCCGATCCGCTCGGGAAACAGGCCCTCGCGGACCAGCGGGGTGAAACAGACCTGTCCGCGGATGTTGCGCTGCCCGAAGGTGCCCATGCCGCAATTGCCGAACCAGCCCTGTTCGATGGCATCGCCATTTTCCCACCCCGCGTCCTTCAACAGATCAAGATACACTTCGCGGGTCAGCGCCTTGAAGCAGTCGCCGGGGCGTTTGCCAAAGGCGGTACAGGCCGTGGCCAGAACATAAACGTCACGCATCGTCATCTCCTGCGGTCAGTAGAATTTTACCGTTCCGCCCTGGACGGGCGGCATGGGCCAGTGCCTCTTTGATACCTGTCAGCGGGTAGGTTGCCGCAACCTCGGTCTGAAGCACACCTTCGGACATCTTGCGGGCAAGAAAGTCGTTCAGATCGCGGACCTGATCCGGGGTGGCGGTGCGATACCAATCAAACAACCAGAAGCCCCGTAGCCGCACATCACGGAAAACGGTGTCGCGCGGGGCGATAAGGTGATCTTGCCCAGACAGCAGGCCATAGGCCACAACGGTGCCGCGATCCGCAACGGATGCCGCCAGTACGCCGGTTGCCGTGCCGCCCACGGCATCCAGCGCAAGCTTTGGCGCCGTTTTGGCGGCCTCTTGGATCGCGGCGACAAGGTCGGTCTCGCCGTCGTCGACGATTATGGCGGTGGCACCGTCGTCTGTCAGCGCCTTCGCCACATCGGCGCGGCGTACGATGTTGATGCTGTTCAGGCCGCGTTCCCGCGCAAAACGGATCACCATGCGGCCCACGTTGGAATTGGCGGCGTTCTGCAAGATCCAGTCGCCCTCTGCGAGGTCGACCATATCCGATAGCATCAGATGCGCCGTGGCCGGGTTGGCCCGCATCAGTGCCGCCTGTTGCGGGTCGATGCCTTCGGGCGCCTTGGGGGCCATGCGTTCGTGCAGGATTACCGTGTCTGACCAGAATCCGCCGCCCACAGGCAGCACCGCATCGCCAACCGCAAGGCGCGTGACGCCTGCGCCGACGGCATCCACGATACCCCAGGCCCCGACGCCCGGTGTCGCGGGCAGGTCGATCGGTTCGGCGCCATAGCGGCCTTCGATCGACAGCAGGTCGGCGGGGTTGATCGTCATCACCTTGTTGCGGACCCTGACCTGTTTCGGCCCTGGATGGGGATCCGGTTCTTCCACAATTTCGATCACGTCCTGCGGGGCGCCATGGCGACGGAAAAGGGCGCGTTTCATGGTTGCGTCCTCTTGGCGTGGCAGGATGCCAGGGCGCTTGCGAAAGGTTGAAAAGCCGACATCACAGCACCTTACCCTTCTAGCTTGACGGGCAGGCGGCGTGTGCCGCGCGGGACCATCGCATCGAGCCATTCCGGCGGATTCTCTGCATCAAGCGCAAGGTCGGGAAAGCGGTCAAACAGCTTTCGGATCGCGATGCGGCCTTCTTCGCGGGCAAGTTTGGCACCAAGGCACAGGTGGATCCCCTGTCCGAATGTCAGGTGCCGGTTCTGCTTGCGCGTGATGTCAAAACTGTCGGCATCGTCGAACATCTGTGGATCGCGGTTGGCCGAGTTGACCATCACGAACACCCGCTCGCCCTCGCGAAGTTTGCGGCCATGAAAGTCGTGATCCTTGGCCACCACCCGGACCAGCGCATTGGTTGGCCCGTCGAATCGCAGCACCTCTTCGATGGTGGTGTCGATCAGGTCCGGGTCGGCACGCAGCTTCGACAATTCGTCGGGATTGCGCAGCAAGAGCAACGTGGCATTCCCGATCAGGTTGGTCGTGGTTTCATGCCCGGCGAACAGCACAAGGATACAGGTTGCGACCAGTTCGTCATCGCTCAGCTTGTCGCCTTCGTCGCGGGCATTGATCAAATCCATCAGGAAGCCGGGTTTTGGATGTGCCGTGCGCTCTTCGATCAGCTTGCGGAAGTAAGTCGACATATTGCGGCAGCCTCGTGCTGCACGCTCGTATTTGTCTTCGGAATTGCGCGCGCCTCCGATGAAAACGGCCATATCGTCAGACCAGTCCTTGAAATCGTCCAGCATGTCGCGCGGCACATCAAGCAGGTCCATGATGACAAAGGCGGGCAATTGCAGCGCATATTCCTTGATCAGGTCAACATCCTTGGTGCCTGCGGCGGCCAGCCGGTCAAGCAGCAGATCGCTTATGTCTTCGATCCGGGGGCGCATTTCAGCGATGGCATCGGCGGTGAAGGCATGGCGCATGATACGCCGCACGCGTGTGTGGTCGGGCGGATCGCGAAACGCCAGCCACAGGTTCAGGTAGCGGACGATGTCCTTCAGCAGCAGCGCATCGGCGGGCGGCAGGGATTGGTAGAACTGCAACAGCCGGTTGACCGACAGGGTATCCGAGAGAAGCAGATCACGCACATCCGTATAGCGAGTGACGATCCAGGATTTCAGCGAGGGGCTCCAATGAACCGGGTCCTCTTCACGCAGGCGCGCATAAACGGGAAACGGATCGGCCATCACCGAGGGGTCGGTGGGGTCGTAAACAAGATCCTTGGGGCGCGACGACGCAGGCATGGGAAAACCTTTCGAGCAACGTTGACATCAACCAAACGTTCGTTTGATATTTGAACCTGTGTACGATGCGTGGCGCGACAGTTCAAGAGAGTTTGCCGTGCCGCAAGTGTGGGGCCTGACGTGCGAACGGACCGCAACCGACCAAGGCAGAGCCGCGCAAGACCAGCGATATACGCAACAATCAAAGCCATTCGGGAGGAGACAGGATGATCACAGAGGGGCAGGCGGCAATCGTATCGGGCGGTGCGTCAGGGCTGGGAGGAGCGACCGCTGACATGCTGGCGGCGGCTGGCGCGAAGGTCGCTATTTTCGACATGAACGCAGATTTGGGACGCGCCAAGGCCAAGGCTCTGAATGGCGCCTTCTTTCAGGTCGATGTCACCGATGCGAACAAGGTAGCGGCGGCAATCGCCGATGCCGAGGGCCTGCATGGCAAGGCGCGCATCCTTGTGAACTGCGCCGGGATCGGCCCCCCGGCAAAGGTGATCGACCGTACCGGGCTTGCCCATTCGCTTGAGGCGTTCAACGCGGTGATCAATGTCAACCTCTCGGGCACTTTCAACGTCTTGTCGAGGTTCGCGGCGGCATTGCACGATGCCGAGCCGCTGGGAGAAGAGCGGGGGGTTATCATTAACACGGCCTCGGTGGCCGCGTTCGACGGGCAAATCGGACAGGCGGCCTATTCCGCGTCCAAGGGCGGGGTCGTCGGGATGACACTGCCGATCGCGCGTGAACTGGCCCGCTATGGCATCCGGGTGATGACCATTGCGCCGGGGATGTTCCTGACGCCGATGCTGGAAACCCTCTCGGAAGAGATTCGCGCGTCGCTGGGGGCGCAGGTTCCATTCCCCCGACGGCTTGGCCAACCGGCAGAGTTCGCGCAACTGGTGCAGTCCATCATTTCGAACCCGGTCCTGAATGGCGAGACCATTCGCCTTGATGGCGCGATCCGTATGGCGCCGAGATAAGCGCGCAATGGGGCCGCCGCGCTGCGCCGGCATCGTGTTTTCGCGCCAATCCGACCAGCGCGGCAACACTGTAGACGCTGACAAAACAATGCCCAAATTTATCCCTACGAATCGAGCGGCACGCCCTAAGATTGTTTCTGTGATGGTCGCAGTGTGCCTGTAGTTGATCGAATGTCTCTGTTCTGAACGGAAAAATGGCGCAATTGTGGCAATGATTTGCCGCAACCTTTGCGAGATTTACTTTGTGGTTAACACTACAGGATCACGCCGAAACCATGAACGTATTCGGGTCGTGCTCACCTATTAGAGATATGTAATCTAAAGATTTTAGTGTTGCGTGGCATGGGGTGAACCGGGCGACTGCAAGAGGTGAGCCGTCGTGAAACCCGCCAGGGCGGGTCAGGTCGCCATCTTCGTCGCCAGAATGCCGACAATTTTCGCTTTATGTGACTAAAGGCTGGGGATATTCCAGATACATGCCCTGCTGGGGGGGCATCAGCAATTCCGGTCGTGGGGGCGACCGCATGTTTGCGCTGGTCCGACCGATAGGTCCGGACGCTGCCGTGAACGCAGGTTGGTGCGGGCCTTGGCCCCGTGCAACGCCCCTGCGCGCGTCAGACAGCTGCCTCACATGCCGGTTCACGACCATGTGTGCCCTCTCGGGGGCTGGTTTGTGTGTGCCCGGTGTCCTGCGGGCAGGTGCGTTCGCACCTCGAGGAGTATGTGATGACGCAATCGAGCGATTTTGACAGTTCGGCCGTGACGAATTTGATCGGCCTATGGGATTTTTCGCAAGGCGCCACCACGCATGACACGGGGCTGGCGGATGGCCTGGCCCAGAACGGCGAATTCGCGGGCAATGCCTATGCCAGCGGCGGGAAGGCCTATTTCGATGGTTCGGGCGACCGTTTCGACGTGCGCGGTGAAGATGCGCCTTTTGACGGCGACCAAGGCACAATCGAAGTTCAGTTCAGCCGCGCCGGTCATGTCGGTTCGGATCCGGACACGCTGGTGAACCGGGGCGAAGCGGCAGATGCCGCAACCGAGGGCTATTTCAACATCGCCGTCACCTCGAACGGCGCGGTGCGGGTCACCCACGTCGCCAACGGTGAAGAGGTGGCGTTGACCTCGCTATCCGGTCTTGCAGGCATCGGGCAGACGGTGAACGTGAAATATTCCTGGGATGCCGAAACCGGCGGACAGCTGATCGTTCAGAACCTAAGCACTGGTGCAAGCCAGACGCTGAGCCATGCGGTGACCGGGTTGGACATGGACATCGGCGACAATGATGACGAACGGTTCACCTTTGGTGCGCGTGAATTCGACGACGGCGCCTATGACCAGTATTTCAAAGGCAGCGTTTCGCATGTCGCCGTTTACGATAGCCTGATGCCGGAGCTTGACGGCGTGGTTGAAGGCACCGTCGGCAACGATACCATCGACATCGCCTATACCGGCGATCCCGAGGGCGACCGGATCGACAACAACGATGCGCTTTCCCCGGCCGGATCGAACGACGATATCGTCGATGCGGGCAAGGGCGACGACATCGTGAAGGCCGGTGATGGCAATGATACCGTCTATGGTGGCGGGGGCAGCGACTATCTGGAGGGCGGCGCGGGCAACGACATCCTGTATGGTGACAGCGTGCTTGGCGGTGCGAACCAGGGGGATACCGTCACGGCGGTGCGCGAAAGCTTTGAATGGGACAAGGCGCCGAACGCGGCCAACACACAGCCGGTGGCGAACAACGCGGATCTGGACCACAGCTTTACCCAGAACACCGGCTCGGTAAACGTCACCTACACCGCCGTGACCCAAAGCAGCGGCGTCGACACCGTCTACTCGGACACCGCCCAGAACATCGCGGGCGTGCAGGGTGACGGCACGGCCATCGACGCGACCAGCGGGCTATCCTCGACCACCAACGGGCAGAACAACTATGCCCGGTACGAGCTGGGTTTCTCGGCGGCCGTTTCGAATGTGTCTTTCAACATCAATGACATCGACGGCGATGCTCAGGTGCGGATTTCGGCCTGGGATGCGTCGGGCAACCCGATCCAAGTGACGCTGATCGGCGGTTCGGCGATGCAGCTGCTCAACGCCGACGGTGTGGCCGGTGCCGATACGGCCGATGCCAACGAAGGCTATGGCGATGCCACCGATGCAAAGCATACGCTGAACGTCTCGATTGCGGGGCCCGTCGCGAAGATCAGCATCGAGCATTATCAGAACGGCAACGATAATTCGGGCGTTCTGGTGACGGATGTGTTCTTTGACGCCCCCCAGCCTGATCCGGGTATCCCAGGCAACGACACGCTGATCGGCGGCATGGGCGACGATGTTCTGTATGGCGAAGACGGCGACGATACGCTGGAAGGTGGCAGCGGTAATGATCAGCTGTTCGGTGGCGACGGAAATGACACGATCACCGGCGGCTCGGGCAATGATTATGTCGAAGGCGGCGACGGCAACGATATCATCGATACCTCGGGCCCGAACAACACGAACCTGCCGGACCGGGGCTTCCCCTCGTACAACGGCTTCCCGGCGGTTCCCGCGGATCCGGACGGCTTCAACGACCGTGACACTGTATACGGCGGCGATGGCGACGATACGATCACCACGGGCGATGACAACGACACCATCTTCGGCGGTGCCGGCAACGACACCATCGACGGCGGCCTGGACGATGACACCATCGACGGCGGCGACGGCAACGATTTCATCGTTGGCGGCGAAGGGTCGGACACGATCAACGGCGGCAAGGGCGACGACACGATCTATGGCGGGTTGAACCCGGCCTATCCGGACGCGACCAACATCCGCGACGACGGCTCGGCCGGGCAGCCCGATCCGGTGACCGACAACGGCAAGGACCTGATCCACGGCGGCGACGGCAACGACACCATCTATGGCCAGGACGACGACGACACCATCTATGGCGATGACGGTAACGATTACATCGACGGTGGCATCGACGACGACACCCTATACGGCGGCGCCGGGAACGACGTGATCTATGGCGGTCAGGGCAACGACCTGATCGACGGCGGCACCGACAACGATATCCTATTTGGCGGCGACGATCGCGACACTTTCGTCAAAGTGAACGGCGGCGACGAAGTGTTTGGCGGGGCGGGATATTCGCTATCCCCGTCCGATGATTACGACACGCTGGACCTACGCGGGTCGCTACCTGCGGGCGGCAGCCTATCCATCAACATCTCCGGCCCCGACAGCGACGGCAACGGCTTTGACGGCACGGTGGATTTCACGGACGCGTCGGGCAACCTATCGACGCTGATCTTCACCAACATCGAAAACATCATTCCCTGCTTCACGCCGGGAACCATGATCGCGACACCGCAGGGCGAACGCCTGGTCGAAACGCTGGAAGCGGGCGATCGCATCATTACCCGGGACAACGGGTTCCAGGAAATCAAATGGATCGGGGCCACGCGCGTGGATGCGCAGCGTCTGGCCAGCGCGCCCCATCTGCGCCCGGTTCTGATCCGGCAGGGCGCCCTGGGCAATGATCTGCCCGAACGCGACATGATGGTCAGCCCGAACCACCGGGTGCTGATCACCGGCGACAAGACAGCCCTCTATTTCGAAGAGTCCGAGGTTCTGGTCGCGGCCAAGCACCTGACCGGGCTGCCGGGCATCGAGATCGTCGACGTCGCTGAAATCACCTATATTCACTTCATGTTCGACCAGCACGAGGTCGTGCTGTCCGACGGCGCCTGGACCGAAAGCTTTCAGCCGGGCGATCACACCCTGGCCGGTATCGACGCGGATCAGCGCCGCGAGATCATCGAACTGTTCCCCGAGCTGGACACCACGGCGGGCCTTGGGGCCTATGCCGCCGCGCGGAGGTCGCTCAAACGGTATGAGGCGCAGCTTTTGTTGCACTGATACCTAAAATTTTAGGGCATTTCGACTAAAGCTGCCGGTTTCTGGCAGCGGTCGGAACCGCCCGGAACAGCCCCGACTATGCAGCTCGCAATCGCGATCACGGGGCGCGCAGGCGGCGCCGCTCAGGCCCGCCACAGGTGGACGAGAGGCCGGCACGCCGGGGGCGGCGGCCGGTCTCTCGGATACCCTGAAGCAAAACGTTATTCGATTTTCGATAAGAGGAAACACGCGATGGCAATAGAGTGCTCAGCTGCGATATTTCTTCACCAAATATTTCCAAGAGACAAAACAAACAAAAGCAACGACGCTGAGTATTGTTGAGTAAAAAAGAGTCGAAGCAAACAACAGCAAGTGCCAAGGCCGGCTGATGTGTTCATTCGTAATGATAGAGTGTGCTAGGCCCAAAAGAAAAAATGACGCCGGAAGTAGAACTGATAGAAACATCAGTAGCTTCCTGCGTTTGTTCTGGCTGCGCAAAGCCAGAAAAAACGAAATGATAGAGATAGCGATTGCTGGTACTGTTAAATGGTTTAAGCCAATCATTGCAGCTCGCTCATGTGAGTATGCTAAAGAACGTCTTTTCTTACTGAACTGTATCCAGGTTTTCTAACACGCTTGCGGGTTTCCGTCATGATATTCAGATAGTTCGCAGCAAAGATCAGCGCCGCGCCCAGCAGGATCCACGGGTCCAGAGGTTCGGCGTAAAGCACCATGGCGACGATGGCGATGGTGGGCAGGCGGGCAAAATCAAACGGCACCACAACCGAGGCAGGGGCAATCGACAGGGCCGTGGTGATGCAGGTATGCGCCACCAGCCCGCACAGCCCGATCAGCGCCAGCCAGGGCGCGGTTTGCGCATCGGGCAGCAGGATATCGCCGTCATACCCGGCGGTGACCAGACCAAGCACCAGTTGCAGGGCGGTGATCCAGAACATGATGCCTGCGGTGGCCTCGGTACGGGTCAGTCGCTTTGTGCAGATGTGAGTCCCTGCGAAAAAGATGGCGGCGACGGCGGCGGCCACAAAGCCCATGTTGATATCGGCCGGATCGGGGCGGGCGACGATGAGGATACCAAGAAACCCCAAAGCCGCGCAAAACCCGCGCGTGCGCGTCATGGTTTCGCCGAGGAACAGCGGCGACAGCACCAGCACCCAGAGCGGTGCGGTGAATTCCATCGAAAACACCAGCGCCAACGGGGCGATGGTGATGGCCAGGAACCACAGGTTCTGCCCGGTGAAATGCAATATGTTGCGCGTAATGTGCAGCCCGATGACTGGCGTTTTCACCAAACGCCACTTGCGCGTGGCCGTCAGAAAGATGGCTACGGCGATCAGCCCGAACAGGCTGCGGTAGAGCATGATTTCAAAGGTATCGGCCGCGTGGCTGACGGCGCGACCGGCGATCGCCATCAACGTGAACGACACGATGGCGCCAATCATCCACAGCGCTGCCTTGAACGTGGCGTTCATACCTGCCCCTGCGGCGCAGCCGGTTGAATGGCGCTCCTCCCGCCCTGCATTGCGGGCTCCTCCTCAATCGCCGCGTGCTTTCGGTGGCCTTAGGCGGCCCTCCGTTTTATTCCCACTCGATCGTGCCCGGAGGTTTCGAGGTGATGTCATAGGTGACGCGGTTGATGCCCGGCACTTCGTTGATGATGCGGGTCGCGGTTTCGCCCAGGAAATCGTGGCTGAACGGATAGTAATCCGCTGTCATGCCATCAACGCTGGTGACCGCGCGCAGGGCGCAGGCAAAATCATAGGTGCGCCCGTCGCCCATCACGCCCACGGTGCGCACCGGGAGGATGGCGACAAAGGCCTGCCAGATGTCATCGTACAGCCCATGCTTGCGGATCTGGTCGATGTAAACCGCATCCGCCTTGCGCAGGATCTCCAGCTTGTCGCGGGTAATTTCTCCGGGGCAGCGGATCGCAAGACCGGGGCCTGGGAAGGGATGGCGCCCGATGAAGCTGGCCGGCAGGCCAAGCTCGTGGCCCAGCGCGCGCACCTCGTCCTTGAACAGTTCGCGCAGCGGTTCCACCAGCGTCAGGCCCATCTTTTCGGGCAATCCGCCCACGTTGTGGTGCGACTTGATGGTGACCGAAGGCCCGCCGCTGAACGACACGCTTTCGATCACGTCCGGATACAGCGTGCCCTGCGCCAGGAACCGCGCGCCGTCAATCTGGTCGGCGTATTTCTGGAACACGTCGATGAACAGCCGCCCGATGGTCTTGCGCTTCACCTCGGGGTCGCTCACGCCTTCCAGTTCGCCAAGGAACAGATCCTGTTCCTGCGCGTGGATCACCGACAGGTTCATGTGGTCGCGGAACATGCCCACGACTTCCTCGGCCTCGTTCAGGCGCAGCAGCCCGTGGTCGACGAAAACACAGGTCAGCTGATCGCCGATCGCCTCGTGGATCAGCGCAGCGGCAACCGAGCTGTCGACGCCGCCGGACAGCGCGCAGATCACCTTGGCATCGCCCACCTGTTCGCGGATGCGGCGCACGGCCTCGTCGCGATAGGCATCCATCGTCCAGTCGCCCTTGAACCCGGCGAGGCGGACAAAGTTTTCGTACAGCGTCTTGCCGTTCGGGGTGTGATGCACCTCGGGGTGGAACTGCACCGCAAAGAAATTGCGCGACAGATCTGCCGTGATCGCGAAAGGCGCGTTGGGCGAGGTGCCATAGACCTCAAAGCCGGGCGCAATCTGGCTCACGTGGTCACCGTGGCTCATCCAGACCTGTTCGCGGGCTTCAAGGAACCAGCCCGCCAGCAGGTCGATCCGCTGATCGTCGGGCGTAACATAGGCGCGGCCGAATTCGGCGGTGCCGTGGCCGCGTTCCACCTTGCCGCCCAGATCGTGCATCATGACCTGCTGGCCATAGCAGATACCAAGGATCGGCACGCCAAGGTCATAGACCGATTGCGGCGGGCGCGGAGAGCCTTCGCGCGTGACGCTGTCGGGGCCGCCCGAAAAGATCACCGCCTTGGGCGCGAATTCCGCCAGGAAGGCATCGCTCACGTTCTGGTAGGGGTGGATTTCGCAGTAGACGTTCAGCTCGCGCAGGCGGCGCGCGATGAGCTGCGTGACCTGGCTGCCGAAGTCGATGATGAGAAGACGATCATGAGTCTGTGTCATGGCCTTGGCATTAGCGACCAAACCCGAGGCGTGCAAGCGCGCGAATGGGGTGGGGCGGGCTTTCCCGTGCCTTGGGACGCGCATCACGCAAAGGCATGTCGCTTTTTGCCCGCAAGGGGCGTCTTTGGCGCGCGGGCAACCGTGGGCTCGGGCTAGATCAACAGCCAGAGTGCAATCGGATTCCGGGGATCAGAGATGTCAGAACAAGCGGCACGCAAGCGGACTCGTGGCGGTGGCGGAGCAGCGCGGCGCGCTGAACGCACCGCCGTGGTGATCGAAACGGCGAAATACATCGAGCGCAACATCCCCAACTTCGAAATTCTGAACGAAGAGGCGCTTGAGATCATCGAGACCAATGCCGAAACGGTTCTGGCCGAGATCGGTGTGAATTTCGTGAACAACCCTGCCGCGCTGGAACGCTGGCGCAATGCGGGTGCCGATGTCGATGGCGAGCGGGTTCGCATCCCGCGCGGTCTGGCACGTCAGCTGTGTTCCACGGCGCCGCGCGAATTCACGCAGCACGCGCGCAACCCCGAAAAGAACGTGGTGATCGGCGGGCGCAACCTCGTCCTTGCTCCGGTCTATGGGCCGCCCTTCGTGCGCGACATGAACGGCGGGCGCCGCTATGCAACGATGGACGATTTCCGCAAGTTCGTGAAACTGGGCTACATGTCGAAGTGGCTGCACCACTCGGGCGGCACGGTCTGCGAACCGACTGACATCCCTGTAAACAAGCGCCACCTTGACATGCTTCAGGCGCATATGACGCTGTCGGACAAGCCGTTCATGGGGTCGGTCACCGAACCCAGCCGCGCGCAGGACAGTGTCGAGATGTGCGAGATCCTGTTTGGAAAGCAGTTCGTGCAGGACAACACGGTGATGACCTCGCTTATCAACGTGAACTCGCCCATGACGTTTGACGACGTGATGATGGGCGCGATGGAGGTGTACGCCGAGAACAACCAGGCCTGCATCCTGTCGCCCTTCATCGTGGGCGGCGCGATGGCGCCGGTCTCGGTTGCGGGGACTCTGACGCAGGTTCTGGCCGAAGTGCTGGCCGGCATCGCCTATAACCAGCTGGTGCGCCCCGGTGCCCCGATCATCTTTGGCACCTTCGTAACCTCGATCGACATGAACTCGGGCGCGCCGACCTTTGGCACCCCCGAAGCGTCGCACATCCTCTATGGCGCGGGTCAGCTGGCGCGGCGGATGAATCTGCCGTACCGCTCGGGCGGCGGGCTGTGCGGGTCGAAGCTGCCCGATGCGCAGGCAGCCTATGAAACGTCAAACACCCTGAATGCGGCGCTGATGGGCGGTGTGAACTTCATGCTGCACGCCTGTGGCTGGCTGGAAGGCGGGCTGGTCTCGAGCTTTGAGAAATTCGTGATGGATGCAGATCAGCTTGGCGTGCTGCACCACCTCGCGCGCGGAGTCGGCGTGACCGAGGAAGACCAGGCCATGGGCGCCATCGCCGAGGTTGGCCCCGGCGGGCACTATCTGGGCTGTGCCCACACGCAGGCAAACTTCAAAAGCGCTTTCTGGCGGACCAACCTGCTCGACTACAAACCTTTCGAGACCTGGGAAGAGGAAGGCGCGCGCGATACCGTGACGCTGGCGGCGAAGCGGGTCGAAACCCTGCTGAATACCTATCAGCAACCCGAGCTTGACCCGGGGATCGCCGAGGCGCTTGACGCCTATGTGGCGACCAAAAAGGCCAGCATGCCCGACGCCTTTACCTGATCGGCATCTCGCTGGTCACGACCGTCGGCATTGTCGAGGCCAGCAACCGCGACTCGCCCATCATGGCGATCAGGATGTCCACGTGCCGGGTGAGTGAATACCCGGCATCTTCGGATTGGCGCTGTTCATTCAGCGCCACTTCCATTTCCAGCAACTGCAACAGCGCGGCGGCCGGCCTTGGTGCTGGCCCATACCCCAGTATCCGCTTGAGATGCCTGTCGCGCGAGTAGTCCTGTGCCCCAAGCCGCGCGGCCCGGATCAAGAGGCGGGGGCGGCGTAGCCGGTTCAACATTGTCATTATATCTTGCATGGTTGCATTCCATGTTTGGCCCCACGCTTTAACAATGGCACAGAAATTCGGGTGTTGCCTGAACCCGCATGAGACCGTGCGCCCTGTTCATTGGCGTTTATCGTTTGGAAACAATGATAAACCGCACGTTGTTGTTAACAAACAGGTAACCAAATCGCCCCTAGGTTGTGGATAACTCTTCCTTAACGAAAGCGCTCGGGACAGCGCTTGGGACAGGTACTCACATGGTAAATTCGCTTTTCACTCCGCGCGCGCCGCGCTGGGTTCCAAAACCGGCGTGGCGCTATCTGCTGCATACGGAAAAGGAACTGTCGATCCGCGATCTGGCGCGCACCGCTCAATGCCACGCCTCGACCATATTGCGACAGATCCGTCGCATAGAAACGCAGCGCGATGATCCGCTGGTTGACGAGGCACTGGAGTTTCTGGCGCGCACCTACTTCCCGGGGGCCAACCCTCACGGCGGAAAGCCGAGCCTTTCCCGCAAGATGGAAAATGGAACTCACGTCATGGATAATGAACGCAAAGACGCCTTGCCCGATACCGTCACCCTGAATGCCGAAGCCGCACGGATTCTGCGTCGGTTGTGCGAAACCGGGGCGGTGCTTGCCGTCGCCGAGAACATGGATAAGGCGGTTGTGGTTCGCGACGATGGCACCGGTGCCAATGCGCGCACGGCGGTGGTCGATTCAAGCATTGCACGGGCGATGGCATTGAAACAGTGGATAAACTGTGCCGTGCCGGGACGCCTGTGCCGCTATTACATCACCGCGGCCGGACGCAGCGCGCTTGGCAAGCTTGTGGCCGACCAGGAAAATCAGCGCCGCAGCGATGTTGAGTTCGGATTTGCCGATGCAAAACAAGCGTTTCTCGGTAAAGGCTCAACCGAGATCACAATTGTCGACCCTGATGACGAACGGCCGCGACGCGTGCGCTATAACATGGCGGAAAGCCCGCTGATCGCGCTGGCCCGGCGCAAGGACAAGGATGGCAAGCCGTTCCTGTCGGATGACCTGGTGCGCGCGGGCGAGCGTTTGCGCGAAGATTTCGAGCTGTCACAGATGGGGCCGCGCGTGGCCCAGAACTGGGACAGGTTCCTGACAGGCGGGGCGCGCGGCGACATGGCGAAAGCGCCCGATCTGCCGCGGGGGCCTGCGGCGGCGCGCGATCGCGTGGCGGCTGCGCTGACGGATATGGGCCCGGGCCTGAGCGAGGTGGCGTTGCGCTGCTGCTGTCATCTTGAAGGTCTGGAAGCAGCTGAACGGCGGTTGGGCTGGTCGGCCCGGTCGGGCAAGATCGTGCTGAGGATCGCTCTGCAGCGGCTCAAGCGGCACTACGAAACAACCGGATCGTCCGACCGCATGATTGGCTAGGCTGATCCATGCAAGCGTAGATCAGGATCGTTTCGGCGCCGACCAGGACCGCGCCGCGCCTGTGGATAACCACGAAAAAACCGGAAACCGATTCGCTTTTGAGCTGGGTTAGTTTATCAACTCACGTCCATTTGCATGTAACTGTCGGATCGTCGTTGCGTCAGCGCCACAGGTGCGTTTCCTTACTGGAAACAATCGTTAATAAATTCACTACGGTGCTGGTTCGTTAAAACTGTTGGCGGGCGCCCCTTTGCGGGGCGCCCAAGCGTTCAAATCAGGCTGCCTGGCCTTTGGCGTCTTCGCGCAGCCAGTCCAGAACGGTTTCCGGCGACGAGATGCCGTAGGGGTCTTCGCCGTGGTTGTCGCACAGGCCGGGTTCTTCGAACCAGGCTTCGATCTTGCCATCGTTCACGATGGCCGCGTAACGCCACGAGCGCAGGCCAAACCCAAGGTTGTCCTTGCGCACCAGCATGCCCATGCGGCGGGTGAATTCGCCCGAGCCATCGGGGATCACCTTGACGTTCTTCAGGCCCTGCGCTTCGGCCCATTTGTTCATCACAAAGGCATCATTCACCGACATGCAGTATATTTCGTCGACACCCAGCGCGGCGAAATCGGCGAATCCGTTTTCAAAGCCGGGCAGTTGGTAGGTCGAGCAGGTCGGGGTGAAGGCGCCGGGCAGCGAGAACAGCACAACCCGCTTGCCTGCGAAATAATCGTCGGTTGTCTTGGCTTCCCAACGGAACGGGTTCGGGCCCTCGATGCTTTCGTCGCGCACGCGGGTCTGGAAGGTGATTTTGGGCAGGGTCTGACCGGTTTTCATCAAACGTCCTTTCTTCGAGGTGGAGGAGTCTTGCAAGCAGCAATGCTGCGCTGCGGCTTGACCTAAGGCGATTCCAGCCGGGCCTCAACCACCTGAGAGGTGAAGTTTTGTGAAAACCTGCCATGCGCGCGAAATGCGAGCAGACAGAAGAAGATCCGCACGGAACTGCATGTTCTTTTGGCGCAGAACAAACCTGTTCGCACGCAAAACCCTTGGGGCACCGTGCCGCGCCGCGGCGTCTTACGCCGGAGCCTTGCCGACCTGATCCTCTGCCTCTTTCAGATGGGCCTGCGCCTCTTTGTGGGCCTGCTGCACCGCCTTGATCGCGCGCAGAATGTCGGCCTTGGCCTCCGAGGCTGCGATTTCCTTCTTCTGTTTCTTTTCAGCCGCCTGATAGCCGTTGTGAATGTCTGCCAAGGCCTCGAACTGCTTTTGTGCCTTTTTCAGGTCACCCAGCGCCTTCTTGGGCGCCTCCACCGCCAAGTCCTGTGCTGACTTACAAAGGTCCTTCACTTTTTTCAGCATGGTGGTGGCGACTTTCTGGTTCTTCTTGCCTTCTGCGGGCTCCAGAATCTTGGGCAACTCTTTCGGCGCGGATTTTTTGACCTCTTTCTTCAAAAGCGTCTCGATCGTGCGCTTTTCATTCGCGGCATAGAACACTTCGGCCACTTTCAGTTTGCTGAAGACCTCGGCGGCTGTCTTCACATCCTCCAGCGCGGTGGCCGACTCCTTGATAGTGGCGGTGATTTCTTTCTTCGCGGCAGGCGCTTCCTTGCTTTTCTTCACGCTTTTCTCGATGGCGTCGTGGCGCTTTTTCCAATCCAGATACAGCTTGTCCGCGTTTTTGCAGTATGCCTCCAACGCCTTGAGTTGCGTCTTGTGAACCGCCGACTGTTTCTTCCATGCATCAAGGGCGCGGGCGAAATCCTTGTCTTTCTGGAAATCCTCGGGCTTGGCGCCCTTGATCCCGGCCTTTGCGGCTGCCGCGATCGTTTCGCGCAGCGTATCTTCGGCATCCCATGCCTGTTTCAGCGCGTCGATCAGCGCCTTTCGCAGCTTCTCGGCGTCGCTGGCCTTGACCGGTTTGAACTTTGCCTTCTGCTTCCTGAAATCGGTTTGAAACGTCTCCCAGTCTTTCTGCATGGCGCATCCTCCGCATGACGCATGAGCCCCCCGAACCGGGGCATGATGCCGGATACCACCCACTGCCGGCACGTTCTGTAATTCAGGCCACACAACCCGGCTGCACGGCGTGCATGGCAGAACTGCGTGGCTGGCACTTTCCCTTAAGCTCGCTTATGTTATGGCAAAGCTTTCAGCGATACCAAAGGCAAACCCGTGCGCGATCTCAAAATTCCCGCCCAGCGCCATCCTGAAAAGGCGCATCGTCCCGACAATGCCCAGCCAAAGAAACCGGCCTGGATCCGGGTGAAGGCGCCCGGCGGGAAGGGGTATGCCGAAACCGCCAAGATCATGCGCGACAACAAGCTGACCACTGTCTGCGAAGAGGCCGGATGCCCCAACGTCGGCGAATGCTGGAGCCAGGGCCACGCCACCATGATGATCATGGGCGAGGTCTGCACCCGCGCCTGCACCTTTTGCAACATTGCCACCGGCAAGCCGCCCGAGGCGCTGGATGCGTTCGAGCCCGGCCGCGTTGCCCATGCGGTGGAAAAGCTGGGTCTGAACCATGTGGTGATCACCAGCGTCGACCGCGACGATATCGAAGATGGCGGCGCCGACCATTTCGCCCAGACGATCCGCGCGATCCGCCATCGCAGCCCCGACACGACAATTGAAATCCTGACTCCCGATTTCATCCGCTGCGGGCCCGAGGCACTTGAGGTTGTGGTCGAGGCGCGGCCCGACGTGTTCAACCACAATCTGGAAACCGTGCCGGGGCTTTACCCCGAGGTACGGCCCGGCGCGCGCTATTTCCATTCGCTGCGGCTGTTGCAGCGAGTGAAAGAATTGGACCCGTCGATGTTCACCAAGTCGGGCATCATGGTCGGCCTTGGCGAAACCCGCCAGCAGGTCGTTCAGGTGATGGAGGACATGCGCGCCGCCGATATCGATTTCCTGACCATCGGCCAGTACCTGCAACCCACGCCCAAGCATCACGCCATCGACCGTTTCGTGACGCCCGAGGAATTTGCGAACTACGAAAAGACCGCCTTCAACAAGGGCTTTCTGATGGTTTCGGCCACGCCTTTGACGCGGTCGTCTTATCACGCGGGCGACGATTTCGCCCGGCTGCGCGACGCGCGGCAAAAGAAACTGGGCATCGCTTGAGGAAAACCAGATGGACTACAGCAAATCCGGCGCGCCGAAGGGCGCGAAAGGCGTTCCCCGCCACAGCGAGCATAACGCCAAGGGCAGCCGCAAGAACCCGTTCGGCAAACCCGACCCCAAGGCCGCGCTGATCGCCCGGATGAAGGCGGCGGCAGAGGCGAAAAAGCCTGAATAGGCCCGGCTACTGCGCCGGGGGCACCGATTTCACATAGGCGGCGATGGCTTCGCGGTCCTCGGCGGTCAGCTTGGCCATGTTGGCGATCACGTCGGTCATCTCGCCGCCCGCGCTGTCGAATTCAGGGGTGAACCCGCTTTCCAGGTAATAGGCGATGTCCTGTGCGGACCAGCTCAGGCTGCCAGGGTCGATCCCCGGAATGCGCCCGTCGCCCGAAGGGTTGGGCGCACCTTGCAGCCAGCGCGCGCGGTCCAGCCCACCGAACTGGTCGCGCGGCGTGTGGCATTCGGCGCAATGGCCCAGCGCCTCGACCAGATAGCGGCCGCGTTCAAGTTGCGGCGTGTCGGCGGGCATCACCCAATCGTCGTCAAGGTACAGCCGTTTCCACAGCCCAAGCCCGCGGCGGATGTTGAAGGGAAACCCAATGTCATGCGGCTGGCTTGCCACGTCCGAGGGCGGCAGCGTGTCCATGTACGCCTTCAGGTCGGCCACGTCCGGCAGCGTCATGTGCGTATAGGTGGTATAGGGCAACGAGGGGTAATAATGCTGCCCCTCAGGCGACACGCCGGCAATCAGCGCATCGGCCAGATCGGCCGCGCTCCACCCGGCGATGCCGGCGTCGGAAGGGGAAATGTTTGGCGCCACAAAAGTGCCGAAGGGGCTGTTGATGCGGTAGCCACCGGCCAGCACCAGACGCGCGTCGCCCTCGGCACCGGGCGTGGCATGGCACGAGGCGCAGCCTGCTGCCCAGAACACGGTTTCGCCCCTCGTGGCGTCGCCTTGGGGCATATTCGCAGTATCCGCCCGCTGGGGCGCCGAAACGGCCCAGCCGACCGCGCCTGCGACCACGGCGGTGCCCAGAAGAAACCTGACTGCTTTGTTCATGGACGTGGCCTCCGGCGATGGCAAGAGGCGGCCCCGTGAAAGGCCGCCCCTTTAGTATGGCACGTTTGTGCGACGTTACGAATTCGGTTTGCGGTAATCTTCATGACATGCGCCGCATTCCTTGCCGACGGCGCCAATCCCGCCACGCAGGGCGTCGAGCCCGTCGCCTGCGGTGCTGGCCAGCGCGGTGGCCGCCTCGTGCAGGGCGGCGGAATGATCGCCAATATCGCTGCCCTCGGCCCAGATCGCGGGCAGGGCGCTCGTGGCCTCGCCCAGCGTGTCGCTGTCGCTGCCCATCGGCCACATCGCCATCTGGTTCATGCCGGACAACGCGGCCAGGTTGTTCGCGGCGGCGCTGGCCGCTTCTGCATCATAGTCGATTTCACCCTTTGCCATGCCACCCAAGGTGCCAAGGTTGAAAGCATAGAGCTGCATCGTTGCCTGACGCGCCTTCACGGCCTGCATTGCGGCCTTGTCGGCATGTGAATCGCCGATGGCGGCCGTCGCGGCGATACCGGCAAGCGCCAGCCCTGCAAGCAAAGTCTTTTTGAACGTCATGTGTCTGGTCTCCCTGGATGACGTGAAACGCATGTTCAGTATGCATGTGAGCAATTTCCGATATACTGGCTAAAATTGCAAAGGCCCTGATAATCCATGCACAGCAGCAATTGGGACAATCTGCGTTATGTACTGACGGTGGCCGAACACGGCTCTCTCAGCGCGGCGGCGCGGGCGCTTGGCGTCAACCACGCAACGGTTCTGCGCCGGGTGTCGGCCTTCGAAGATGACCACGGCGGCGCCGTGTTTGAAAAGACGGCGACGGGCTATCGCGTGATCCCGGATCGCGAAAGAGTGATCGAAGCGGCCCGCGAGGTCGAGCGCGCGGTTTACTCGGTGGGCCGCCTGATGCACGGCGCGCGTGCGCCGCTGCGCGGGGTTGTGCGCGTGTCGAGCACCGATTCCCTGTCGCAACTGGTGCTGCCGGGGGCCTTGGCGCGGCTGCACGGGCAGGCGCCGGAATTGCGGGTTGACGTACTCAGCTCCAACATCCATCTGGATTTCGCCCGGAACGAGGCGGATCTGACCGTGCGCCCCACGCACCGTCTGTCCGATGATCTGGAGGGAGAGCAGGGTGCCACCATGAGCTTCGGCGCATATGTGGCCGAAGGCTATTCCGGAAAACAGTGGCTGGGCCTTGCGGGTCCGCTGGCGCGTTCGGCGCCTGCGGCCTGGATCACGGCCAATATCGCGCCGGAACAGATCACGGCAGGGGCCGACAGCTTTATGGTCCTGCGTGAAATGGCGCGCGCCGGTCTGGGAATTGCAGTGTTGCCCGATTTCGTTGGCGCGGACACGCCCGGCCTTTTGCGGCGCCCTGATCTGATGCCGCCTGACTTTGTGCCGATCTGGGTGGCCACCTACGCCGAGCTGCGCGATGTGCCTCGCATTCGATTGGTCCGGCAGGAAATCCTTGGTTACCTTTCCGAGCGTGCGGACTGGCTGAGGGGGCCGGTTTAGGGCGCAGGCTCGGGTGTAAATCGCACCTTGCCGATGAATGGCAGGTTTCGGTTGCGTTGGGCAAAGTCGATGCCATAGCCGACAACGAATTCGTCGGGGATCTCGAAGCCGATCCAGTCCGCGCGAAAATCAACCTCTCGGCGGCTGGGTTTGTCCAGCAGAGCAATGGATTTCAGCCGCTTGGGCGCGCGGCTTTTCAGCAGCGCGGTCACATGATTCAGCGTATGCCCGGTATCGACGATGTCCTCGACCACCAGCACATCGCGGCCTTCGATCGCGCCGCGCAGATCTTTCAGGATTCGCACCTCTCGGCTGCTTTCCATCGCATTTCCGTAGGAAGACGCCTCGAGGAAATCAACCTCCAGAGGCAGATCCAGCTCGCGCACCAGATCGGCGATGAACACAAAGCTGCCGCGCAGCAGCCCAACTACGACGAGCTTTTCCGTATCGCCGAAATGGCTGCGGATATCGTGGCTCAACGCCTCGATCCGCGCGGCAATCGCCTTGGCCGAAATCATTTCGTCAATCACATAGGGGCGGTCGGGCATGGCAGGTCCTGCAACGGGCTGAAACGTGGGCGATACAACTAGTTAGCGGATAGTCGCCACATTTTTGAAGCTTCATGGCTACAATTTTGACGAATTTTTAGATGATTGGAGCATGGGGCTGCGGCAAAGGTTTACTTTTATGGGACTAATTTCAGCAATCGGCCTTGGATCTCCGACAGCGGCGCAAGGCACGGGCCAGACGAATAGCCAGCCCAACGCGCCCGAAAATAGCAATACTGGTAGCCCACCGACATCTGGCACAAGCACGCAGCCAACGAATGAAACGCAGGGCGCCGGCGGCACCGCCCAAAACGGATCTTCTGCCGGTGTTGGTACGCCAACGGCTCCGGCGGCACCGGAACGCACGGGCCATGCTGCTCGGCTGAGCAATTACGTGGCGCGCGCGCATCCCGACCACGACAAGGCAACCCTGGGGCGGTTCTACGCGCAGGCCGTGAATGACAGGCTTCGGGCCGAGATGATGCTGACGCAACTGGCGAAAGAGAGTGGCGGCAAAGAAGCCTCGATCCTGCTGAAACCGACGTCGCCGATTGAGGAATATCGCGCCGGATCTGGCGCGGGCGAGCCTGCCTAGAGGTTCGTTTCGGGCTTTGCCTTGATCTTTCGCGCTGTTCTTGGGAAACCCCGGGGCGCGAAAGAACAAGGCCGACGTCCCCTATGCCCACCCATTCCGACACCCGCACGCTGCCCTACACGCCCGACCAGATGTACGATCTGGTGGCGGATGTGGCGCAATACCCGAAATTTCTGCCGTGGTGCGCCGCTGCGCGCATCAACCGGACGACAGAGATCGAGGGCGCACAGGTGATCGAGGCCGATCTGGTCATCAGCTTCAAGGTCTTCCGCGAGAAATTCGGCAGCAGGGTCACGCTGTACAACGACCGCCGCCGTATCGACACCGAATATCTGGACGGCCCGTTCAAATACTTGGAATCGCAGTGGACATTCGACCCGGCACCCGAGGGTTGCACGGTGAATTTCCACGTCGATTTCGAATTCCGAAATGCGATCCTGCAAAAGGTGATCGGGCTGGTGTTCAACGAGGCGATGCAGCGCATCGTGCGCGCCTTCGAGGATCGCGCCCGCACGCTTTACGGGGCTTGACCGAAAGGCCCCGGCGCGCCACGCTTGGGCCATGAAACGCCTTGCCATCGCCATGGCCCTTCTGGCCGCTCCGCCCGCCTTTGCCGCCACGGGCTGCGAAGACATCTGGTTCACACGCAACCTGCTGATGGACCGGGCCGGGTATTGCTTCGGCTCGCCGCTTGGGCAGGCGCTGTTTGATAATTCCAACTGCATCGGCCAGAACGTCCAGCCGCCAGCCTCGGCCCAGCCGCTGATCCAGAAGATCCAGCAGTTGGAGCAGACCCACCAGTGTCAGGTGAACACCAATCAGACCTGGCTCGACATGGACGACATGGCATTTCGACGGGCTATGCGCGATCTGCCGCTGTACGAGGATTTTCCAGGCGGCTGCATCAGCTGGAACGGGCCGCAGACACCGCTGCACGATGGCTATACCGCACCGTTGGGGGTGGTCGGGAACATCCAGACCGGCGACAACGTCTATTACAACTACGAGGCGGTGGACGAGTGGGTCTATGTCTCGGCGCATAATGCGCAGACCGATCAGTTCAAGGCGGCGGGGTGGATGTACTGGCCCGGCGCGGACCCCTGTGACCAGATGATCCCCTAGGGGTGGCGGGGCGCTTGCGCGCCCCGGCGTTGTGTCAGCTTGTCATTTCGTAGGCGCGTTCGCCATGCACGGCGAGGTCCAGCCCGGTGTGCTCGGTTTCCGCATCGACGCGCAGCGGGGTGACCAACCCGACCAGTTTCACCAGAACCACGCTGACGACCACGGTGAACACACCCACGATCAGCAGGCTGCCCAGCTGCGCCGCCCAGCTGGCGGCTCCGAAGGCGGCAATCATGATCGTTCCGAAAATGCCGCCCACGCCATGCACCGCGAAGACATCCAGCGTGTCGTCGATCTTCAGCCCGTTGCGGATCAGCGTCACCGCTTCCTGGCACAGCACACCTGCAATTGCGCCGATCACCAGCGCCTCGACCGGGCCGACAAAGCCGCTGGCGGGCGTGATCGAGGCCAGCCCCGCGATGGTGCCCGTGACGATCCCGACCAGCGAGGCCTTGCCGAATTTGATCTTCTCCCACAGCGCCCAGGACAGCGAGGCCGTGGCCGCCGAGATATGCGTGACCGTCAACGCCATCGCCGCGCCGCCATCGGCGGCCAGCTGCGAGCCGCCATTGAAGCCGAACCAGCCGACCCACAGCATCGCCGCGCCAATCATCACGAAGCCGGGGTTGTGCGGCGGGGTGGTCGCATTGCGGCGCTTGCCCAGGAAGACGGCGATGACCAGCGCGGCCAGACCTGCGGTTTCATGCACCACGATACCGCCCGCGAAATCGCGCACGCCGCTATCGCCGAAGATGCCACCGTCTGCCAAGAACCCGCCGCCCCAGACCCAATGCACCACCGGCGCATAGCACAGCAGCATCCACAGGCCCGAGAACAACAGCACAAAGCCAAAGCCGATCCGTTCCACATAGGCGCCCACGATCAGCGCGGGCGTGATGATGGCAAATGTCATCTGGAAGGCAAAGAACAGCACTTCGGGTAGGGTGCCCGCCAGCGACTCGGCCGTGACCCCAAGCAGCAACATCTTGCCCAGCCCGCCCCAGACGGCATTTCCGTCGCCAAACGCGATGGAATATCCCACCACAAGCCACAGAACGCTCATCAGGCAGGCAATGGCGTAGCAGTGCATGAAAACGCTCAGCACGTTGCGTGCCCGAACCAGTCCGCCGTAAAACAGGGCCAGCCCCGGTAGTGTCATGAACAGAACAAGTGCGGTTGCAACAATGATCCAGGCCGTATCGGCGCCATTCATTTCGATCCCTCCCATTGGTGTTTCGGGGGTAAGACCGGATTGGCGCGTGCCAATAAAGCCGCTTTTGTGATCGACGCGCCTGTTTTTGGGGCATTTCGCAATATGCGCGAAATTTAGGCGCTTATTGCGGGGGTGCGTTTATTTATTGGTCGGTTTCTGAAATGGCTGTGGCCAGCAGATCAAGGGCATGATCGCGGGCAGCGGCGCGCACTTTGGCGCGGCCCAGCGCGCCGAATTCGACCGTTTCCGCGGTGCAGGCGCCGCCTCGGCGGGCGCGGGCGAAACACACCCGGCCCTCGGGTTTGTGCTCGGATCCGCCGGGGCCTGCGATGCCGGTGATCGACACGGCCACATCGGCCCGCGAGTGCGCCAGCGCGCCCAGCGCCATTTCGCGCGCCACTTCCTCCGATACTGCGCCGAAGCGGGCCAATGTGTCGGACGACACACCCAGCATCGCCTGTTTGGCGTCGTTCGAGTAGGTAACGAACCCGCAGTCTACAACAGCAGAGGATCCGGCAATGTCGGTCAGCGCGGCAGCAACCATGCCGCCCGTGCAGCTTTCGGCGGTGGCGACGCGCAGTCCCGCCGCGCGGCCCAGCTCCAGCACGCGCTGCGCCGTCATATCAGCACCACATGATACAGCGCGGCCAGCGCCATGACGCCAATCGCCGCCAGAACGCCCGCGATCACATCGTCCAGCATCACGCCCAGCGCATCGGGGCGCCGGTCGGCCCAGCCTACGGGGCCGGGTTTGGTGATGTCGAACAGGCGGAACAGCAGGAATCCGGCAATCCAGCCGGGCCACAGCCGCGTGATATCAATTCCCATCGACCAAGAAGGATAGCTGATCGCCATCAGCGCGATCCACTGGCCGACCACCTCGTCAATCACGATTTCCGAGGGGTCATGGCCTGACCCCGCCGCCGCCATCGCCTTGGTCGCCCAAAGGCCCAGCATGAAGGCAACGATCGTTGCAAGCGCCAGCAGGGGAAAGCCGCCCAGCGTATGCAGCGCCCATGCGCCAGGCAGGGCGACAAGAGACCCCCATGTGCCCGGCGCAGGCCGCAGATACCCCACGCCAAAGACGGTGCCGATCAGGCGGGCCGGGGCGCTCACACCCGCACCAGCAGCGCGGTGGCCGTGGCGGCGATGCCTTCGCCGCGCCCGGTAAAGCCCAGCTGTTCCGAAGTCGTCGCCTTGACCGACACGGCACCGGCATCCACGCCCATGATCCGGGCCAGCCGTGCCTGCATTGCAGCGGCATGGGGGCCCACCTTGGGGAATTCGCAGATCAGCGTGCAATCGACGTTGCCCACCGCATACCCCCGGCTCGCTGCCAGATCGCAGGCGTGGCGCAGGAAGATTTCACTCGCGGCGCCTTTCCACTGCGGATCGCTGGGCGGGAAATGGCGGCCAATGTCGCCCTCAGCCAATGCGCCATAGATCGCATCGGTGATCGCGTGCATCCCCACGTCGGCATCGGAATGGCCCTGAAGGCCGCGATCATGCGGCACCTCAACCCCGCACAGGGTGACGTGAGTTCCCTCGCCAAAGCGGTGCACGTCGAACCCGTTGCCCAGCCGCATCGGCAGGGTGGGGGTAGCGGAGGTCTGGGCCATGTCACGGCTCCTTATGATGCGGTCGGCGCGGGCGAAGTCGTTCGCCTGCGTGACCTTGATATTGTCGGCGTCGCCGGGAACGATGGCGACGGGCAGCCCATGGGCGCGGGCCACGGCCACGTCATCGGCGGCGCCGCCGGGGTGGGCGGCATGGGCCGCGCAGATCGAACTATAGTGAAACCCCTGCGGCGTCTGTGCGGCAAACAGCCCCGTGCGGTCGCGGGTTCCGGTGACCTTGCCCGCCTCTCCGGTCCAGAGCGCATCGGTCACCGCCAGCCCCGGTGCGGCCGCGGGGCCGTGATCCAGCGCGGCCAGCACGGCGCGGATGGTGTCTGCGCCAACGCAGGGCCGGGCGCCATCGTGGATCAGCACGGTCTTGGGCGCGAAGCTTTCAAGAGCGGCCAATCCGTTGCGCACCGATCCGGCCCGGTCTGCACCTGCCGTTGCGGTAACAAACCCGCGAGCGGCATAATCGCCCTGCTGGGGTGCGCCCTCGGGCAGCACCAGCGCGATCACGTCGATCTCGGGCAGGGTGGCGAATGCGTCGATGGCATGGTCCAGCAGCGGTTGCCCGGCGACCATCTGCCATTGCTTGGCGACATCGCCCCCGGCGCGGGTGCCGCGCCCACCGGCAAGGATCAAAGCTGCCGTTGTCATGCTGTCACACCTCGCCTTTACGCACCACTTGCGGCGCGTATCTAAAGCGTGACCGCTTGGCTAGCAATTGCCCAAGGTCAAGCGCCCAAAAATTAGGCATTGGCTGATTTCGGCGGCATCAACGGCCTCCGTAACATTGTGCCCCTACGGGTGGGTTGGTAGATGTCGGCTCAACGCACAAGGTTTAGGCACTTGACCGTTTCACTCGGCTCCACATCACTAACCCCTCCGGTGTTCCTGGCCCCCATGGCCGGGATCACGGATCGCCCGTTCCGCGACATCGTCTCGGGTTTCGGCGCGGGGCTGGTGGTGAGCGAGATGATCGCCAGTCAGGAAATGGTGCAGGCCAAGGCCGGGATGCGCGAAAAGGCCGAACTGGGTTTTGACGCGGGCCAGACGGCGGTGCAGATCGCGGGGCGCGAGGAATACTGGATGGCCGAGGCCGCCCGCATGGCCGAGGCCAATGGTGCGCGTATCATCGACATCAACATGGGCTGCCCGGCCAAGCGGGTGACCAACGGCGCCTCGGGTTCGGCCCTGCTGAAAACGCCCGACCACGCGCTGCGCCTGATCGAGGCGGTCGTGGACGCAGTGGATGTGCCAGTCACGCTGAAAACCCGGCTGGGGTGGGACGATACGCTGCTGAATGCGCCGGATGTGGCCGCGCGGGCCGAAGCGGCGGGCGTGCAGATGATCACGATTCACGGGCGCACCCGATGCCAGTTCTACAAGGGCCGCGCCGATTGGGCCGCAATCCGGTCGGTGCGCGATGCAGTGCGCGTGCCAGTCATCGCCAACGGCGACATCGTCACGACCGGCGATGCGAAACAGGCGCTAAAACAGTCGGGCGCAGAGGGCGTGATGGTGGGGCGCGGCGCGCAGGGGCAACCCTGGCGGCTGGCGCAGATCGCCGCCGCGCTTTGGGGCGCCCCGGCGCCCGAGGTGCCGCAGGGCGCCGCGCTGGCTGATCTGGTCGGGCGGCACTACGAGGCGATCCTGGGGTTCTACGGCACCCAAATCGGGCTACGGACTGCCCGCAAGCATCTTGGCTGGTACATGGAGGCCGCCAATACCCCCGCGCCGCTGCGCCGGGACATCCTGACCGAAGCCACGCCCGCGCGTGTGCTTGCCTACCTGCCCGACGCGCTGTCGGGCCCAATACCAAGGGCTGCATGATGTCCGACATGCCAACCGATTCCGCGATCTGGGCCTCGTTGCCTGTGCCGGCCTTCCTGATCGACCCGAATGACAACATCTCCGACGTGAATTCCGCCGGCGAAGGGTTCCTGAACACCTCGGCCAAGAATGCCACGGGCCAGCCGGTGTTCGACCAGATCACCGTGGACGCCCCGATTGAAGACGCATTCGCCAAGGCGCGCCGCAATTCCACACCGCTGTTCGTGAACGATATCGACGTGGGATCGGGCAGCCGCGCGCCGCTGCAATGCGCGCTCCAGATCGCGCCACTGGTTGGGCATGACGGGTACATGATCCTCACGATCACCCCGCGCGAGCTGGCGGGGCGGATGACGCAAAGCCATTCGGTGAAATCGGCGGCGCAATCGGCCATCGGCATGGCGGAGATGCTGGCCCATGAAATCAAGAACCCGCTGGCGGGCATCACCGGCGCGGCGCAGCTGCTGAGCATGAACCTGTCGGCCGACGATTTGGAACTGACCGACCTGATCGTGACCGAAAGCCGCCGTATCGTGAAGCTGCTGGAACAGGTCGAGCAGTTCGGCAACCTCAGCGCGCCCGACCGCAAGGCGGTGAACATCCACGACGTGCTGGACCGCGCGCGCCGTTCGGCGCTGCTGGGCTTTGGCGCGCATATGAAGATCATCGAGGATTACGACCCCTCGCTTCCGCTGGCCTATGGCGACCCCGACCAGCTGTTGCAGGTGGTGCTGAACCTGCTGAAGAACGCGTCAGAGGCGGCGGACTCCCAAGGGGGCACCATCCGCATCCATTCCTATTTCGAACATTCCTTCCGCCTGCGGCGCAGTGACGGCACCGGCCAGTCGCTGCCCTTGCAGGTGGAAATCATCGACGACGGCCCCGGCCTGCCTGAAAAGATCAAGGACGACATCTTTGATCCCTTCGTGTCGGGGCGTGAAAACGGCACCGGGCTGGGCCTGGCGCTGGTAAGCAAGATCATCTCAGACCACGATGGCTGGATCTCGGTCACCTCGGCCCCGGGCCGCACCGTGTTCCGCCTGTCGCTGCCGCGGGTGCCGCGCAGCGCCCCCAAGAAGGAGTAGACCCATGGACGGCACGGTACTGGTCGCCGACGACGACCGCACGATACGAACGGTGCTGACACAGGCGCTGACCCGCGCGGGCTGCAAGGTGCATGCCACCAGTTCGCTCACCACGCTGATGCGCTGGGTAGGCGAGGGCAAGGGCGACGTGGTGATCAGCGACGTGATGATGCCCGACGGGAACGGGTTGGAAATGCTGCCCAAGATCAGCCAGGATCGTCCCGGCCTGCCGGTGATTGTGATTTCGGCACAGAACACGATCATGACGGCAATTCAGGCCGCCGAGGCCGAGGCCTATGACTACCTGCCCAAGCCGTTCGACCTGCCCGACCTGATGAAGCGCACCGCGCGCGCGCTGGAGTTGAAACGCCACGCGCCTGCCACGCGCCCTGACGAGGTGACGGAACGCCCCGACGATCTGCCGCTGGTGGGGCGCACACAGGTGATGCAGGCGCTGTATCGCCTTGTGGCGCGGGTGATGAATACCGATCTGCCGGTGCTGATCTCGGGCGAATCCGGCACCGGCAAATCGCTGATCGCGCGGGCGATCCACGATTTTTCCGACCGCCGCACGCTGCCGTTCATCACCGTGACCTCGGGCGACCTGCGCGAGCTGGAAGGCCCGGCGCGGGTGTTGGCACGGGTGCGGGGCGGAACGCTGCTGATCGACGAAATCGCCGATATCGACGATGAATTGCAGGCCCGGATCGTGCGGATGATGGATGCGCCCGGCGATCATGTGCCGCGCTTCATGGCGACGACTCAGACCAACCTGAACGCGGCCATGGAAAAGGGCCAGATGCGGCAGGATCTGTTCTATCGCCTGTCGGGCGCCACGATCCACGTGCCCTCGCTGCGCGAACGCGTCGACGATGTGCCGCTTCTGGCGGCGCATTTTCTGGCCCGGGCCGAGCGCGAAGGCGCGCCCAAACGCTGGCTGAGTGCCGAATCGGAAGAGTTGTTCCGCGCCTATTCCTGGCCCGGCAACGTGCGCCAGCTGGAAAACGCGATTCGCCGCCTTGTGCTGACCAGCCGCGCCGACGAAATCGCCCGGACCGAGGTGGAGCAGGTGCTGGGCAGCCAGCCCGAGATGGAGCCCGTGCTGGGCGGGGGGGATACGGAAAAGCTGGCCGCGTCGGTCACGCGCCACCTGCGCCGTTATTTCGATCTGCACGGCAATGTTCTGCCGCCGCCGGGGCTCTACACGCGAATCCTGCGTGAAGTCGAAGCACCGCTGATCGAAATCGCGCTGGATGCCACGGGCGGAAATCAGGCGAAATGCGCCGATCTGCTTGGCATCAACCGCAATACTTTGCGCAAGAAAATCTCGGACCTCGATATTCAGGTGACACGGCGCCGCAAATTGATGTAAAAAGGCCACAGAAGCGTGGCGCCCGGGTGTCAGCCGAACTGGCTGCCGGGAAAGGACCACGACATTTGGCGGTCAGTCGCGCAGGCGACACATCAGGATGAGGGCAGCGGGTGGTTTCCCGGTCACAATATGGCCCGTTCACGGCGCTGAACAGGTGGCGCCGGACGCGGCGCGCCCAGAATGCGGCAACGCTTGGCCTTGTGGTGCTTGGCCCGGCGCTGGCGCTTGCCACGTTTTTGGCGCTTGGCACGTTTGATCGCGGGCCATCGGCGCTGGCGTTGCGATTCACCTTGCTGGCCGATCTGGTCTATGTGCTGGTGGTGGCCACGCTGGTGCTGGGGCAGGTTGGGCGGATCATCGCCGCCCGGCGTGCCAAATCCGCCGGGTCGCGGCTGCACCTGCGGCTGATCGGCGTTTTCGCGCTTCTTGCGCTGATTCCTACGGTGACGGTTGCCATCTTCGCCGGGCTGACGGTGAACATCGGGCTTGAGGGGTGGTTTTCCGACCGGGTGAGCCGGGTGGTCGGCACCTCGCTGGCCGCCGCGCAGGCCTATGAGGAAGAACAGCGCGAAGATCTCTCGGAGGATGCCGTGGCGCTGGCCCGCTTCCTGGATACGTCGCGCCGAGTCACCGTGTTCATGAACGATGCCGAGTTGCGGCAGGTGCTGACCCAAGGCCAGCCGCAAATTCAGCGCGGGTTGCGCGAGGCCTATGTGATCGACGGAACCGGCGATATCCGGGCGCGCGGTGAAGGCTCGTACCTGTTCGATTTCGAACACCCCACACCCGAACAGATTGCCGAAACCCGCGATACCGGCCTTCGCATCATTCAGGATTGGGACAACAACGAATTCCGTGCGCTGGTGCGGCTGGATGCTTTTGTTGACCGTTTTCTGTACGTCAGCCGCGATGTCGACGGCCAAATCCTGAACCTGCTGGACGAAACCAAGGAAACGATCCGCCTGTATCAGCAGCTTGAAAATGAACGCGGGCGCGTGGTGTTCGAATTCGGGCTTTTGTACCTGGGCTTTGCGGTGATCCTGATTTTGGCAGCGATCTGGCTGGGGCTTTGGTTTGCCGAACGGCTATCGCGGCCCGTGGGGCGGCTGACCATGGCGGCGCAGCAGGTTGGCGCGGGCGATCTGGACGTGCAGGTGCTGGAAGACGGCGGCGACGATGAAATCGGGATGCTGGGGCGCTATTTCAACCAGATGACCCGCCAGTTGAAAGGCCAGCGTGAAACGCTGCTGGACAACACGCGCCAGATCGAATTGCGCCGCCGCCTGTTCGATTCCGTTCTGTCGTCGGTGACGTCGGGGGTTGTGGGGCTGGATCCGGATGGCCGCGTGACCTTTGTCAACCGCTCGGGCGAGCGGCTGCTGGATTGGTCGGGGGACGAACACGCGCTGGCGCTGGCGGTGGCGATCCCGGAATTCGGCCCCCTGTTCCAAAGCATGAAGGAAAGCAAATCCGAAGTTGTGCAAGGTGAGGTCAAGGTGTCGCGCCAGGGCCGGCTGGAAAACCTGCTGGTGCGAATGGCGACGCGGCGCGGTGATGATGGCGGGCTGGAGGGCTATGTGGTCGCCTTTGACGATGTGACCGATCTGGTCAGCGCCCAGCGCATGGCCGCCTGGGGCGACGTGGCGCGCCGCATTGCGCATGAGATCAAGAACCCGCTGACCCCGATCCAGCTGTCGGCCGAACGCATCCGGCGCAAATTCGCGCCCCTGGTGGGCGAAGACAGCGACAAGCTGACCTCGATGACCGATGTGATCGTGCGTCAGACCGGCGATCTGCGCCGGATCGTCGATGAATTTTCGAAATTCGCACGTATGCCAGAGCCGCGCACACAGACCGAAGATCTGGTGCAATTGGTGCGCGATGCGGTTCTGTTGCAGCAGACCGGTCAGCCCGATGTGAAGGTCAGCGCCGATCTGCCGGATGCGCCGGTGGTGCTGGATCTGGATGCCACCATGATCAGCCAGGCCCTGACCAACCTGATCAAGAACGCGGGCGAGGCGATTGAAAGCCTGAAACGCAAGGGCGCGCCCGACGGCTTGGACCCGCAGATCCGGGTGACCGTCACCGCGGACGAGGAAGAATGTCGCGTGACCATTGCCGACAATGGCATCGGTTTGCCCGAGGATCGCGCCCGCCTGTTCGAACCCTACGTGACCACCCGCGACGAAGGCACCGGCCTGGGCCTGCCCATCGTCAAGAAGATCATCGAGGAACACGGCGGCACGCTGTCGCTGGTCGATGCCCCCGTCTTTGACGGGCACACCCATGCCGGCGCAATGGCCGTCATCCGGTTTCCGTCCGGCCCCACGCTGGGCCGGACCACCAAGGAAGAACCGCCGCAGGATTTGGCGGACACATCAAAACAAGAAGCAGGATCGATATGAGTGATATTCTGATCGTCGACGACGAACGCGACATACGAGAACTGGTTTCGGATATTCTGGAAGACGAAGGATATGCCACACGGCTGGCCGGAAATTCCGACGAATGCATGAATGCGATCAACGCCGAACCTCCGGCGTTGCTGATCCTTGACATCTGGCTCAAGGACAGCCGGATGGACGGGATCGACATCCTCAAGACGGTGAAACGTGACAACCCGGATGTGCCCGTTGTCATCATCTCGGGGCATGGCAACATCGAAATCGCCGTCGCCGCGATCAAGCAGGGCGCTTATGACTTCATCGAAAAGCCGTTCAACATCGACCAGTTGATGGTGGTGATCCGGCGCGCGATGGAAACCAGCCGCCTGCGGCGCGAAAACTCGTCGCTGAAACGGCGCGAGGTAACCAGCGCCGAGATGATCGGCCAGTCCGCCGCTTTCCGCACGCTGGTGGGGCAGTTGGACAAGGTGACCAAATCCAACGGTCGCGTGATGCTGACTGGTCCCGCAGGGTCGGGCAAAGAAATCGCCGCGCGCTATATCCACGCGCAAAGCAACCGCGCCTCGGGGCCTTTCATCACAGTGAACTGCGCGGGCGTCGAACCCGAGCGCATGGAAGAGGTGCTGTTTGGCCGCGAAAGTGCCGAGCGGGGCATCGAATCCGGCCTGCTGGAAGAAGCCCACGGCGGGGTGATCTATTTCGACGAAGTGGCCGACATGCCGCTGGGGACGCAGTCGAAAATCCTGCGGGTTCTGGTCGATCAGCAATTCCAGCGGGTCGGCGGGTCGGACAAGGTGCGCGTTGACCTGCGGGTGATTTCCTCGACCAACCGCGACCTTGAACATGAAATCCGCGCCGAACGCTTCCGGCAGGAACTGTATCACCGTCTGAACGTGGTGCCGATTTCGGTGCCCTCGCTGGAAGAACGGCGCGAGGATATTCCGGTTCTGGCGGAACATTTCATAGCCGCCTGCCATGCCGCGCAGGGGCTGCCTCTGCGGCCACTCAGCGACGAGGCGGTGGCGCTGATGCAGACGATGACCTGGCCGGGCAACGTGCGCCAGCTGAAGAACCTTGTCGAGCGGTTGCTGATCCTGGGCGAAGGCAACGGCCCGATCGAGGCGCGCGAGTTGCCGGGCGAGGATGACGCCGGCGGTGAAAGCGGGCGCGTGGTGCTTTCGGGCGCGCTGGCGACGCTGCCGCTGCGCGAGGCGCGCGAGGCGTTCGAACGCGAATACCTGCTGACCCAGATCAACCGCTTTGGCGGCAACATCAGCCGTACCGCGTCTTTCGTGGGGATGGAGCGCAGCGCGCTTCACCGCAAGCTGAAATCGCTGGGCGTTGTGACCTCGACCAAGATGGGCGCGCGGGTGGCTCATGTGGATGACATCGACGATCAGGTGGAAGCCGCCGAATAGGGCGAGCGTGTCGCGAAACGAAAAAGGGCGGCCCCAACCGGGCCGCCCTTTGTCATTCCATAGACATTAGCCGGATCAGGCGGCCTTTTTGCGGCGACGCAGCGCGGCAAAGGCGCCGATCCCGGCGATCAGCAGCGGCGCACCGGCCGGCAGCGGCACGGCGGTGGTGCCAGGCGTCAGATCATAGGCGAGATTGGTGAAATTGGTGTAGTTGCTGTAAATGAAGACACCCAGCTTGCCATCGGTGCTGCCGCCTGCGGCAACTGTCGCCGAGGCGATGGTGTTCGACCCCTCGGTGATCGAGAACGAGATATTGCCCGCCGCGACCGTGATCGAGAAATCGTAATCCTTGTTCACGGCCCAGTGGTTGTTTGCCTCTTCATAAATTCGGGTGCTGGTGCCGCCGGTTTCCCGGATCAGGGCAAGGCCGTCGTATTCGTCGATATTGCTACCGCTCCAGCTGATACGGAAGTTGTTCGCGGCGTCGGCATAGCCAAAGACAACGCCCATGGTGTCGTTATCGTTGGTGGCACGCATGGTCCCGGTATAGGTGAAATCGCCCGAGGTGGTGAAATCCGACACAAACGCGCGGCTGCCGTTGCTACCCAGAAACACCTCATCCGAGGACGCGGTATAGCTTCCGGACTGGGAACCGGTAACCGGGTTGGCTGCGCTGCTCCAGTTCACGGTCTGGGCAGAGGTGGTTGCGGCGCTTGCGGCGCCTGCGGTCAAAATCGCGGTCAGGGCCGCGGCTGCGAAATACTTCATCGTTTACTCCAAATTCTTACTCCGCCGGGCTTACCCGTCCAGCGGCTGTTCCGTCCGTTGCGCCATTAAATTGACGCAAAGTGCAGAAAGGTTAACGGATTTTCGTATTGAAAAACAAGCGCTTTACGTCAGATTGCGGCGGAAATGCGGCGCTATCCGGCGTTTACGATCTGCCAGGTGCCGTCTGGACGGGGGATCGCACAACTGCTGGATGTAAGCCGGGGCAGGGTGGTCATCTTGCGGTCGGGGGCTGCGGCGGCGACCCCGCCGGAACAGCGCGGGATGCTGACCGGCTGATAGCCGCGATTCACCATGCACATATCCAGAACGCGGGCGCGCAGCTGTTCGTTTACATCGACCGTATAAACGCCGCCGCTGGCCCAATATCCGGGCCGGGTATAGCAGGTTCCGTTGCTGTCGCAGCCCTGCCTTGGTGGCACGAACACCGGCGGGTTCTGGCGGATCTGCGTGGCGACGGGCGCATCGCGCAGGGCGTTGACCTCGCACTGCGTCTGGTCGCGGTTCAGGCGCGACACCTCGACCCCTTGTTTGTAATAGGTCTGATAGGGTCCACAGGACGCCGGAAATGCCGCAAGGGCTGCGATGACAAACCACGGTTTCATAACCCGGATCATAGCGCGCCCATCGCCCGTGACAATTGAATTGACCCCCAAACCCCCGCGTGTCATGGAAAAGATCCCGGGGCCCGGCCATATGCCTGACTTGCGGGGGAACGGCAGACCAGAAAGCGGGACGGCATGAAGGTCATCATTTGCGGCGCGGGTCAGGTTGGCTGGCAGATTGCGCGCCATCTTTCCGGCGAATCCAACGATGTAACGGTGGTCGACAGCAACCCCGATCTAGTGCGCCGTGCGACCGACACGCTTGACGTGCAGGGCATTGCCGGGTTTGCCAGCTATCCCGATGTGCTGGACCGCGCCGGGGCGCGCGATGCCGACATGATCATTGCCGCCACCCACTCGGACGAGGTGAATATGGTCACCTGTCAGGTGGCGCATTCGGTGTTTTCGGTCAATCGCAAGGTGGCGCGGCTTCGCGCCACATCCTATCTGAACGCGATCTATTCCGACCTTTACCGCCGCGATCACCTGCCGATCGACGTGGTGATCTCTCCCGAGCGCGAGGTGGCCGCTGCCGCGATGCGCCGCCTGTCGGCGCCTGCCGCCTTTGACACCGAAATGTTCATGGACAACAAGGCGCAGCTTCTGGGCGTGCTGTTGTCCGAGGATTGCCCGGTGGTGAACACGCCGCTGCGCCAGCTGACTGATCTGTTTTCGACCCTCCGTAGCATCGTTGTTGGTGTGCGTCGCGACGGAACGCTGTTCGCGCCCGAACCCGACGACCAGCTCTTCGTGGGTGATGCCTGTTACGTGCTGACCCACCGCGACGACGTGCCCCGCACGCTGGAAGTTTTCGGCAAGAGCCAGAAGAAACAGGAACGTGCCGTGATCGTGGGCGGCGGTAACGTGGGCCTGACCGTGGCGCGCGCGCTCGAGGAACGCCAAAGCCGCATCCGCGCCAAGGTGATCGAGCGCAGCCGCACCATCGCCGAACGCGCCGCCGAGGCGCTGGAGCGCACCATCGTGCTGCACGGAGACGGGCTGGATCGCGCCCTGCTGGCCGAGGCCGGAATTTCCCGCGCCGATGCCATGCTGGCGGTGACGGATGACGACAAGACGAACATGCTGGCCGCCGTGCGCGCCAAGGCCGAGGGCTGCCCCTTTGCCATCGCGCTGCTGAACGATCCGACGCTTGTGCCGCTGCTGGGCCCGCTTGGGATCGACGCCTACATCAACCCGCGCACCACCACCGTCAGCTCGATCCTGCGGCACATCCGCCACGGCCGGGTGCGGCAGGTTTACTCCATCGGAGACGCCGAGGCCGAGATGATCGAGGCCGAGGTGATGTCGACCTCGCCGATGGCAGGGCAGGCGATGCGCGACATTGCCTTCCCCGAAGGCGTGCTGATGGGGGCGATCATGAAAAACGGCGAAGTGATGCGCCCTTCTGGCGACATGCGTATCGACGCAGGCGATATCGTGGTGATCTTTGCGATGACCGCCGACGTGCCCGAGGTCGAGAGGCTGTTGCAGGTCTCGATCGACTTCTTCTGATATGGCGCGCGCTGCCCAACCCAACGTGCTGATGCGGATGCCGCTGTTCCTGTTGATCTGGGGCATTGCTGCGGCGTCGATGTTTGTGCCTGCCAGCCACGCGCTGGTGCTGAACAATCATCCGGCGTCGCGGTCTTTCTTCTATGCCGGCCTGCTTGGGCTGATCGCTGTGACGCTGATCGCGCTGGCCATGGGCACGCGGCCCGCACGTAACGGGCCGGTGGCGCAGCTGCTGTCGCTGCTGGGCACCTTCGCAGTGCTGCCGGTATTTCTGGCGATTCCGTTTCACGACGCACTTGGCACCACGTCTTTCCTGAATGCCTACATGGAAATGGTCAGCGCCATCACCACCACTGGCGCGCCAGTGTTCGAGGACCCGGGCCGCCTGATCGCCTCGCTGCACCTGTGGCGTGCGCAGGTCGGCTGGATGGGCGGGCTGCTGATGTGGATCGCGGCGTCTGCCGTGCTGGCCCCGCTGAGCCTTGGTGGGTTCGAGATTACCGCCCGAGGTGAACCCGGGCGCGGCACGGTTGTGGCGGGGATGGAACGAGCGGACCCGCGCCGCCGCCTTGCGCGGGTTACATTGGCTCTGGCGCCAATCTACGCCGGGCTGACGGTCGCGGTGTGGGTGCTGCTTCTGATCGCGGGCGAAGGCGCGCTGGCCGCGCTGTGCCATGCGATGTCGGTCATGGCGACTTCGGGGATTTCGCCGCTGGGCGGTCTGGACGAGGCGCAGGCCGGGCTGACCGGAGAGTTGATCCTGTTCCTGTTCATGTTCTTTGCGCTGTCGCGGCTGACGTTCTCGGGCGATACGGTGGTGCGTGGATTTGGCCGTCTGGATCGGGATCCCGAATTCCGCCTCGGTATCCTGATCGTGCTGGCGCTGCCGCTGCTGTTGTTCGTGCGTCACTGGTGGGGCGCTCTGGATATCGCCAGCGCCGAGAATGTGGCGCAGGCCTTGCATGCGCTCTGGGGCGCGATGTTTACGGTGATGTCCTTCCTGACGACAACCGGGTTTGAAAGCGCCGATTGGGCCGAAGCGCGGCAATGGTCGGGGTTGGATACGCCGGGGCTGATCCTGCTGGGTCTTGCGACCTTTGGCGGCGGTGTCGCGACCACGGCGGGCGGTGTGAAACTGTTGCGGGTCTATACGCTGTACCTCAACGGGCTGGACGAGTTGCACCGGCTTGTGCACCCGCATTCGGTCAGCGTTGGCAGTGCGATGCATCGGCGCGTGCAGCGCAACGGGGCCTTCATCGCATGGATTTCCTTCATGCTGTTTGCCCTGTCGCTGGCCACGGTATGGGCGCTGCTGTCGGCGATGCACGTGCCGTTTTCCGATGCTCTGGTGCTGACGATTGCCGCACTGTCCACCACTGGCCCGCTGATTGGCAGTTCCGCGGACACGCCGATCCATATCCTGAATTTGAGCGTTGGCGCCAAGAGCGTGCTGTGTGCCGCGATGGTGATCGGGCGGCTTGAAACGCTGGCAATCGTCGCCCTTCTGACGCCTGATCTGTGGCGCAGTTGACAACAATCTGCCCGGACGCGATTAACAGGCTGATTATTTGGGTGGAATCTCCTGATCACAGACTCCATACTCGGACCAAAGGGGCGTGCTGACCGCGGTGCGTTGCAAGAAAAAAGGCGAGAATTGAAAAAAATGGCTTCGGACAGACAAAACCTTCAGGACGCATTTCTGAACCACGTTCGGAAAACCAAAGTTCCTGTCACCATCTTCCTGATCAACGGGGTGAAGCTGCAAGGCGTGATCACGTGGTTTGACAACTTCTGTGTGCTGCTGCGTCGCGACGGGCAATCCCAGCTTGTCTACAAGCATGCGATCTCGACGATCATGCCGGCTCAGCCGATCAGCCTCTACGAGGGCGAAGACGCGTCTTGACCACGGGTGACACCGCAGACACCCGCGCCTGGGTCCTGCATCCCGATCTGAAATCCGATCCCGACCGCCGCCCGTCCGGGCCGGCGCTTGAAGAGGCTGTGGCCCTTGGCGCTGCGCTTCCCGGACTTCAGATCGTGGGCGGCACCGTTGTGCCTTTGCCAAAGGCGCATGCCGGATTGTTGTTCGGGTCGGGCAAGATCGAAGAACTCGCCACGCTGTTTCAGGCGCAAGAGATCGAGCTGGTTCTGATCGACGGCCCGCTGTCCCCGGTCCAGCAGCGCAATCTGGAACGCAAGTGGAAGGTCAAAATCCTAGACAGGACCGGGCTGATCCTTGAAATCTTCTCGGATCGTGCGCGCACCCGCGAGGGCGTCTTGCAGGTGGAAATGGCGGCGCTGTCCTATCAGCGCACGCGTCTGGTGCGGGCCTGGACCCACCTTGAACGCCAGCGCGGCGGGCTTGGCTTTGTGGGCGGCCCCGGCGAAACCCAGATCGAGGCTGACCGTCGTGCCATCGACACCCAGGTCGTGCGCCTTAAGCGCCAGTTGGACAAGGTGGTGAAAACCCGTGCCCTGCACCGCGCCTCTCGCGCCAAGGTGCCCTATCCGATTGTGGCGCTTGTGGGCTATACCAACGCCGGCAAATCAACGCTGTTCAACCGCCTGACCGGGGCCGAGGTGATGGCGAAGGACATGCTCTTCGCCACGCTCGACCCGACGATGCGCCGGGTCGAGTTGGAAAACGGACCCGAGATCATCCTGTCGGACACGGTGGGCTTTATCTCGGATCTGCCGACAGAACTGGTCGCCGCTTTCCGTGCCACGTTGGAAGAGGTTCTGGCTGCCGATCTGGTGCTGCACGTGCGGGATATTTCGCACCCGGCAACTGAGGAACAGGCCCACGATGTGGCAGCGATCCTTGCATCGCTGGGGGTAGAGAACGACCGCCCGCAATTCGAAGTCTGGAACAAACTTGATCTGCTAACGCCGGACGAACGCGACGCAGCGCGTGCCCGGGCCGAACGGCAGGACGATGTTTTTGCGATTTCGGCATTGGATGGCGAAGGGTTGGACGTTCTGCTTGCCCGGATTGCCGATCAGCTGGCCGGCGCGATGTTCGAGGAAGAGATCACGCTGGGCTTCGATGCCGGACGGCAGCGCGCATGGCTTTTCGAACAGGACGTGGTGATCGAAGAGCGCCAGACCGAAGACGGTTTTGCCTTCACAGTGCGCTGGAGCGGGATCCAGAAAGCACGGTTCGACGCGCTTTAGGCTGATGTGGCCGGGGGCTCTGCCCCCGCCCGGCTGCGCCGGACTCCCCCGGGATATTTAAGGCCCAAAGAAGGCGGGACATTCGCTTCTTTGGGCCTTAAATATCCCCGCCGGAGGCATCGCGCGGAGCGCGATATTCTACGTTGTCCTATTGCGCGGGCAAGATACGTGTCACGCCGACGGCGGCTGCGCGCGCCAGTTCGGCATCAAGCGACATCGGAATGTATTCGCCCCGGCGCCAAAGCTGGGCGAGGTCGTCGTAATGGCGCGACAGGAAGTGACCGGATTGCCCGGTTGAAATGATGAAGACCGAGCTGTCGGGATCGGCGAAGTCATAGACGCCGCGGTATCCGGCCCCGTGGACGTTGCGAAACGGGTGGTCGCCCGTGCCTGAGGTGCGCCCGCGCAGCAGCGTGTTGTCGCCGCCGCTGGTAGATTGGCGGATGTTCACGAAATAGCGCAGTACCGGCACTTCGCCCAACACCTGATGGTCGTGGGTGGCCTGGTGGGCATCGCCCCAACGCAGGGATTCCAGCGCGGTGCCGTGATGCTCGGCAATCCAGACCAGCGCGTCGTCCAACGCCAGTCGCGCCATGTAGGAGCAGGTTTCGATCGCCGCGCTTTGTTTCACATCGCACCAGGTCGAGGCGCCGTCGATGTCGCGGAACACGCGTTCGAGGAAAATCGGCTCGACGTGGATAAATTCGCTGGCCAGCGGGCCCAGATCGTCGCGGATCAGCCTGTCTTGCAGCGCGCGCAGCCAGGCAGCGTAGATCAGCGGCTCGGGCAGGTGTTCGTTCATCTCGCCGTTCCAGTCGGCCAGCAGTGTCAGTGCGATCTGGCGCTGGCGCTCTGGGGTGCCATCGGGCGCGGCTTCGCCGGTGAACCACAGATCGGCGCCGATCAGCGGCAGCAGCGAGCGCGCGGTAAAGCTGACCGGATCCAGCTGCGCCTCGATAAAACTGTCGCGGGTGTGCACCTGGCGCGACTGCATCAGGCGTTGCCAGCGGTTGATGCGCTGGGTGTCGCCCCAGATGTAGGACAGGTGGTTGGGGAAGGGCCGTTCGAGGATCTTGTTGTTGGTATTGCCAAGGATCCCGCCGCGGGGGTTCACGAATTCAGGGTTCGAGGCATAAGGCATCCGCCCCTGCCAGCGGTTCTCGGCGCGCCAGCCCTGGCTGGGCATTCGGCCCTTGCTTTGGTGGCGGGGGTCGCGGCGGGGCACAGCGCCGATGGTTTTCAGCGCGATCTGTTCCTGATCGGCCAGCATCAGGTTCTGGGCCGGGGCAATATATCGCTCGGCTGAGGCAATCGCTTCGGTCACCGACCCCGCCTTCATCAGCCCCATGGCCGCGCTCATCGATGTGTCGCGCGGGCTGAGCACCGTCCAGCCCAGCGCCATCACGTGGCCTGGCGGTGTGACGGTTTCCAGATCATAGGTGGACCCGGGCAACACGGGGCCGTTTTCTGTCCACCGCAGGGTCAGGGTGATGGGGGCCTCGTCCTTGACCTCGATAATCGAGGGGCGGCTTTCGAACGGTTTGTAGCCGTCGGGCGTCAGGTATTCCTCGGGGTTGTCGGGGTTCAGCTTTTCAACGAACAGGTCCTGATCGTCGACATATGCGGTCGTCAGGCCCCAGCCCAGCCCGGTGCTGCGACCTGTAAGGATGACGGGCATCCCCGGAATGGTGCCGCCGATCACACCGCCCGTCGCAAGCTCCATCCGGGCCAGATACCAGATCGCGGGCGCAGTAAAGCCAAGGTGCGGGTCGTTCGCCAGCAGCGTCCCGCCCGAGGCCGACCGGCTTGGCGCGGCGGTAAAGGAATTCGATGCCCCCGCCAGCCCCGGCGCGGGCACGGGCGACAGGGGGCTGTCGGGCAGGCGCTGGCCCTCGGCATAGCGGGGCAGGTCGGGGAACAGGGCGGCATATTCGGGCAGGGCCGCGACTCCGGTGCCCGGCGCATCGGGCAGGATGTCGCGCAGACGGTCGCCGTCTTGCAGCATCAACGAGGTGCGGGCGCGCAGCACCTCGTTGCTGAGGTGGCCCGACAGTTGCAGGCCCATCAGCTTGATGATCGCAAGGGAATCGCCGGGCTGCCAGGGCGCGACAGGGGCGTTGAACAGGAACATCTCGGGCGCGCCACGGCCCAGCGCGCGGTGGTTGATTTCCTGAAGTCGGGTGTTCACCCCGGCGGCATAGGCGGTCAGCGCAGCACGGGTTTCGGCATCCTGCGCGTCGATCGATTGCATCGCCAGGCGGTAGATGTCGAAGCGGCGCAGAAGCCGGTCGATGGGCAGGGTCCGCGCACCGAATACCTCGGACAGTCGGCCCTGTGCGGTTCGGCGCAGCATTGTCATCTGCCACAGCCTGTCCTGCGCGTGGGCATAGCCAAGGCCAAAGAACACATCGGCGTCGCTGTCGCCGAAGATATGCGGCACGTCATTGTTGTCGCGCACGATCTCGACCGGGGCGGAAACGCCGGAAACCGTCAACTCGCGGTCGTAGTCCGGTAAGGATTGACTGGCCAGAAAGTAAACCAGCCCGACGCCCGCCACCACCAGCAGGACCAGACCGGCGGCCAGCCGCATCAACCACCGAAACACCAATGCCATCGCAAGCCCCCGCGCAGGTAGCGACCCGGGGACAGCGCGTGGCACACCGGGACAGGTTTCCATTTGTCGCCAATGCCTGATAGTGAAATTCCAACAGCATGTGAAGTTGGTTCAAGGGGAAAGCAGATGGCGAAACTGGCATTTCTGGGGTTGGGCGTGATGGGGTATCCGATGGCGGGGCACCTGCAGAAGGCAGGGCACGAGGTGACGGTGTATAACCGCACCGCCGCCAAGGCCGAGGCGTGGGTGGCCGAACACGGCGGCGCGATGGCGACGACGCCGGCCAAGGCGGCTGAGGGTGCGGATTTCGTGATGGCCTGCGTGGGCAACGATGATGATCTGCGCAGCGTCTGCCTGGGCACGGATGGCGCTTTTGCCGGGATGACCAAGGGCGCGGTGTTTGTCGACCACACCACCGTTTCCGCGCTGGTGACGCGCGAGTTGGGGGCCGAAGCGGAATCGCTGGACCTGGGTTATGTCGATGCGCCGATTTCCGGCGGGCAGGCGGGCGCCGAGAATGGCGTGCTGTCGGTGATGTGTGGTGGTACGCAGGCAGCTTTCGACAGCGCCGCACCGGTGATTGATGCCTATGCGCGCATCTGCCGTCGTATCGGCGATCTGGGCGCAGGCCAGTTGACCAAGATGTGCAACCAGATCGCCATCGCGGGGCTGGTGCAGGGCCTGTCCGAGGCGCTGCACATGGCCGAGAAATCGGGGCTTGACGGCCGGGCTGTGGTCGAGGTCATCAGCCAGGGTGCGGCCGGGTCGTGGCAGATGGCAAACCGCTATGAAACCATGCTGGACGATCATTTCGAACATGGCTTCGCCGTGGACTGGATGCGCAAGGATCTGGGGATTTGCCTTGATACGGCTGATGAAAACGGGGCCAGCCTGCCGGTCACCGCGCTGGTCGATCAGTTTTACAAGGACGTCCAGAAATTGGGTGGCGGGCGCTGGGATACGTCGAGCCTGTTCAAGCGTCTGCGCCATATGGGCTGACGGTTCACGGTCACGGCCCTGTGACCTGCTGTCAGAATTCGTTCGGAACCATCCGCTCTCGGCTGGTGTTGTCCCCCCATACGAGGCGGGCAGCACCGCCAGAGAGAAAACCGGAAACGGAAAGGACGACACGATGAAACTGACGCTGACAACCGCACTGGCCACCGCACTGATCGCAACCGGCGCATATGCAGAAACCGCTTCGCGCGGTGCCGACAATGTCACCTCGGAAGAGAAGGTGCAGATGAACACGCCGGTCGACGCAGATGCGAACGCCGAACTGCAGGCCTCGTCGCGCGGCAACGCCGACATTCAGTCGGAAGAAGCTGCTGACAGCCCGCTGATCAAGTCGGACGAAGTTGCAGGCACCGACCTGAGCAATGAATCCTCGCGTGGCGCAGATAACCTGACGAGCGAAGAGATCGCCAAGGGTGAAACCGGCGCCGACGTGACGGTCAACGGCGTTGCACCGGCCGACATGGGCGCCACGATGAGCGCATCGAACGCCGCCTCGAACGACATCGACAATGCCTCGCGCGGCAACGCCAACGACAGCAGCGAAGAAGTGACCGCCTCGAATGACGGCAGCGTTGTCATCAACGACGAAGAAGCCGAAGCCATGGAAGCATCGCGCGGCGAAGATAATGCTACCAGCGAAGAAGTCGCTGACGAAGCGCCGGGCACACCCCTCAACGCACCGACTTCGGATTCGGAAACTGCCTCGCGCGGCGCTGGCGATAAAACCGGCTCGGAAGTGCAGGGCATCGACAACCAAGCTGAATCGGGCAGCTAATCGCGCCACGATCCACATGCGAAACGCCGGGCAAATGCCCGGCGTTTTTGCGTTCTGACGGTTGCGAAGACCTTAGGGAATGATGCGCGTGTACTTGGTGCCTTCCAGCGTCGCCCCCAGCCGCAGCCCGGCGCGGCCGAAGATCGCGGCCAGAACCGGCGAGCGCAGCGTCGTGGTGTCGGCGGCCACGGAATCGCCGGTGTCGCGCACCACATACTCCATATCGCCGCCCACGGCCCAGCCCGAAGAATAGCGGAATTCCGACAGCGCGCCTTCGGTCATGAAGAACAGGACGTGCGCATATTGCTGTGCCCCGATTTGCAACCCGGCACTGGCCTTCGCAGTTGAATAGTAGTCCACCGTCACGCCATTGACCCGCAACGCGCCACGCCCATAGGCGCCGCCCAGCCAGAACCCGGCCTCTGTCACCAGTGGCATCACCAGCAGGCCGGTGGCTTTCTGGGCCAGGCTGCGGGTGTTGGGATAGGTATTGTACATTTCCGACAGCGTGGCATCGACGCGTGCGTCGATTTTCTGTGCGCCGGAACTGCCCACGCCATTGCCGCAGGCGGCGGTTGTCACGCCCAGCCCGGCAAGGGCGGTCAAGGTGAAACCCCGGCGTGTCAGCCGGTTGGAATTGGATGTGCTCATGTCGATTCTGCCCGTTAAATCCGCTTGATATGGTCGGTTGACCCAACCTTGCCACAAAATATACGCGGGATTTCGCCGCATGTCACGTGACATGGGCGCGCATATGGGGCCGCTGCGGGCAGCGGGCACGATTCTGCCGGTCGATCTATTGGATTCAGAACAGGAAATCGTCTGCAGTCAGGGCGCTGCATCCAATCATGTCGATGCGCTGATCGACCAGCCCGTCGCCATCCAGATCAATCAGGATCCGGCTGCCGTTTTTGGTGTCGCGCAGAGTCAGGTCGGCAAACGTCAGGCCCAGGGGGGCGGCTTCGGACATGGTGATCAGGTCGATCAGGTCTTCGCCGGAGGAGAAATCGACGACCCGGTCGTGGCGTTTTCCACCCGTCAGGCTGTCGCCCGCAAGAAACCGGAAAGTATCGGCACCTGCGCCTCCGATCAACCGATCTGCACCGGTGCCGCCGCAGAGCAGGTCGTCGCCCGCGCCGCCGCGCAACACGTCGCGGCCGGCCTCGCCAAACAGTTTGTCGTTGCCCGCGTGGCCAAACAACTTGTCACGCCCGGCGCCGCCGAACAGGCGATCATCGCCAGCCTGTCCGGCAAGAACGTCGTTTCCGGCCAGCCCGCTGAGGGTGTCATCGCCCTCGCCACCGGATAGTCGGTTGCGGGCGTGGTTGCCCGCGATGTCATCGTTGCCTGCGCCACCGATGGCGTTTTCGATCAGCGAGCGCGCATCGCCATCGTGCTGAAGGGCATTATAGATATTACCACGGGCAAGATGGCCGTGGCCCAGATTGGCGGCCTGCGCCGCGCTGAACAGGGATGCGGCACCCGGGGCAAGATCAATCGACAGGTCGGTGCTGTAGGCCGATAGGTCATAGGTGTCGATGCCGCCGCCATCCCAAAGCGTGGCGAAAATACGCAGGCCCGCCGGGTCAATCGCGACCACACCGTCGATCACTGTCTGACCGCTGTCAGGCCGCCAGGAATAGGTGGTGTTGCCCGCATTCGCCGAGAAATCCGCGCCATAGAGGTGCTGAAGCGCGGCGATATCGGCCATCATCCAGCTTTGCGCGTAGCTGTCCGCGCCATTCGACAGAGATAGACCCGACGCGCCGACGTAAGAGCGGTAGGTCATCAGCGAATATTCCATCGAATCCAGATCGTGGGGCAGGGCGGCGATATCGTCGTGGTGGTCTTCGTCGTGCCCGTGATCCAGGCCCAGCGCATGGCCCAGTTCGTGCATCATGACATAGCCGGAATAGGTGCCGATCTGCGCCTTCGAGAAATCATAGCGCGTGTCAGAGAACCAGACATCGCCGCCGGTGTCCTTTTCCGACGGGTAGTAGGCCCAGGCGGTGCCGTAGCCGTAGGGATCGGTGCTGGTTTGCGCGACGTTGATCCGCGCCTCGCCCGAGGTGGTCTCGGATATGTTCAGCGCGGTGAAACCCTCGACGGCCAGACCGGCGCGGGCGGCGGGGCCTGCGTCGGCATCCAGAGCCCCGGCGATGACCGTGCGGATCGCGCCGGTCGGGGCATAGACGCCCTGCGCTTCGCCACTGAAGGCGTAGGCGCGATAGACCGGATCGAAGCGCGAGACGGTTTCCCCGGCAAAGCCGAAGGTGAGCGTGTCGCCTACCCAGGCCGCGTGGCCGAGGATACCGTCGATTATCGCGTTTCCCGAGGCGCTGACAGGCGCCGAGAGAGATCCGGTTCCACTCATGAAACAACAACCAATTTAAAACCAACTTTCGCCTTAATTTCAATGAATTACGGCCAGAATGTGGCGGTAGGGTTCCGCTTGGGAAACACAGTGTTCGGGCAAAAGGGGGCGTTTTCGGCTAAGGGCTTGAAAATGCTTGGAATGACATTGGGCGCACAATGTTTCCGTGTGGGAAACGCCGCCTTGATCGCGTCAGAATTGCGCCGAAGTCTGTCGCTCGGCGCATTTCGAAACGGTGCGTTTTGCGTATGGGATCACGCCGGAACCGCCGCGCGGTGCCAGCGTACATCCATGGGTAAGAAGGGGGCTCTGCCCCCCTCCGCTGCGCGGAGTCCCCCGGGATATTTGGCCCCAAAGAGGGGTGCGTCAGCCGTTCAGCAGGCGGGCGGCCTCGGGGGCGAAGTAGGTGAGTACGCCGTTGCAGCCCGCGCGTTTGAAGCCGATGAGGGATTCCATCATCACCTTCTCGCCGTCGATCCAGCCGTTCTGGGCGGCGGCCTGGATCATCGCGTATTCCCCGCTGACCTGATAGGCGAAGGTCGGCGCGCCGAAGGTGTCGCGGGCGCGGCGGCAGATGTCGAGGTAGGGGGTGCCGGGTTTGACCATCACCATGTCGGCGCCTTCCATCAGGTCACGCTCGATCAGGCGCATTGCCTCGTCCGAATTGGCGACATCCATCTGGTAGGTCTTCTTGTCGCCGGTCAGGGCGCCGCTGGCGCCGACCGCATCGCGGAAGGGGCCATAGTAGGCGCTGGCGAATTTCGCGGCATAGGACAGGATCGAGACATGGCTGTGCCCCTTCGCTTCCAGCGCGTCGCGCATGGCGGCGATACGGCCATCCATCATGTCGGAGGGGCCGATGATGTCGGCGCCGGCCTCGGCCTGGGCCAGTGTCATCCTGACCAGCGCCTCGACCGTGCGGTCGTTGACGATTTCGCCGTCAACCACGAAACCGTCGTGACCGTTGATGTTGTAGGGATCGAGCGCCACATCGGTCATCACGGCCATGTCGGGCACGGCGGCCTTGACCGCGCGGATGGCGCGGTTGGCGATGTTGTCGGGGCTCCAGGCCTCGGCGCAATCCTCGGTCCGGGCCTCGAGCGGGGTGTAGGGGAAAATGCAGATCGCGCCGATGCCCAGGGCATGCGCCTCGCGCGCGGCCTCGGCGATGCGATCGACGCTGCGGCGCATCACGCCGGGCATTGAGGGGATCGGTTCCTCGACCCCGTCGCCTTCGCGCACGAAGACCGGCCAGATCAGATCATCCGGCGACAGAAGCGTTTCGCGCACGAGGCCGCGCAGGGCGGGTGTGCGGCGCGTGCGGCGCAGGCGGGCGCGGGGAAAGCTGGCAACTGTCGGTTTCATGGCACGGTCTCCTTGCACATTTGTCCATTGGGTGGCATGGATTGCCGACCCTCACAAGGGATCGGGGCCGGCATTGCGGGCCAATCAGCAAATAAAGGGCCTGCGGTTTGGACTGGTACAGTTCGATCTTCGAATTGATCGATATGCGATCCTTCTCCAACCTGTGGTTCTGGATCGCGCTTGCGGTGACCTGGTCGACCACCTCGCATTGGGTGCTGGGGGTTCCGTTTGACATGGTGAACCGTGCGCGCCGCAATGGCGGGCAGGCCGAGGCCGACCTGGAGGATATCACCCGCGTCAACGTGAACCGGTTGCTGTTCATCGCGCGGGTCTCGGGGCTGTGGTTGCTTGGATTTGCCTGTTTCCTGCTGACAATGCTGGCGCTGCTGGGGTTCTGGTACAAGATCGAATTCGCGCAGGCGCTGTTCTTGCTGGGGTTCCCGATGTCGCTGGTGGGGCTGCTGAGCCTGTCGACCGCGCGCAAGATCGAATACGAACAATGCACCGGCGAGCAACTGCGCCAGCGGCTGACCCGCCACCGGACCTATACGCAGATGATCGGCACGCTGTCGATTTTCGTGACCGCGCTGTGGGGCATGTATCAAAACCTTAACATCGGTGTGCTTGGATCATAGCCGCCGGACCGGACCTGTACAGATGACCGCACCCGAACACATCACCGTCGGCGGCGCGCCCGAAGGCTTTGACGCACGGCTGATCCTGAACGAAGTGGCGCGCAGCGGGGCGCCGGTGCTGCATGTGGCGCGCGATGACAAGCGGATGGCGGCGATGCGGGCGGCGCTGGCGTTCTTTGCGCCCGAGATGCCGGTGCTGACCTTTCCGGGGTGGGATTGCCTGCCCTATGATCGCGTGTCGCCCAACGCAGATATCTCCGCCGCGCGGATGGCGACGCTGGCGGCGCTGGTGCATCAGATGCCGGCACAATTCGTGCTTCTGACCACGCTGAACGCCGCGACCCAGCGGGTGCCGGCGCGCGAGGTGCTGCGCGAGGCGGCGTTTTCGGCCCGCGTGGGTGACCGGATCGACGAGGCCGGGTTGCGCGCCTTCCTTGTGCGCATGGGGTTCAGCCAAAGCCCCACGGTGATGGAGCCGGGCGACTATGCGGTGCGCGGCGGCATCATCGACATCTATCCGCCGGGCGAAGGTGGGCCGGTGCGGCTTGACCTGTTTGGCGATGTGCTGGACGGCGCGCGGCGGTTTGATCCGGCCACGCAGCGGACGACCGAAAAGCTGGAGGCGGTCGAACTGGCCCCCGTGTCCGAGGTGATTTTGGACGAGGCGGCGATCACCCGGTTCCGTCAGAATTACCGGATCGAATTCGGCGCGGCGGGTACCGATGATCCGCTCTACGAGGCGGTCAGCGCGGGACGCAAGCACCAGGGCATCGAACACTGGCTGCCGTTCTTCCACGAAAAGCTGGAGACGCTGTTCGATTACCTGCCGAAGGCCGTGGTGACGCTGGACGACCAGTCCACTGCGACGCGGCTGGCGCGGTGGGACAGCATTGCTGACCAATACGAGACGCGCAAGATCGCGATGCAGCAGAAATCGCGCATCGACAGCGTCTACAAACCGACGCCGCCGGGGTTGCTGTACCTGGACGATGCCGCCTGGGAGACGGCCGTGGCGGCGCATCGCGTGCTGAAATTCCACCCGCTGGCGCAGGCGAGCGGCCCGGGGGTGATCGACGCGGGCGGGCGCATCGGGCGCAATTTTGCACCTGAGCGACAGCAGGAAAACATAAGCCTTTTCAGTGCGCTGGCGGATCATCTTCGCAAACGACTTGAGGTTGGTCCCGTGGTGGTTGCGTCCTATTCCGAGGGCGCGCGCGAACGCCTGACCGGGTTGATCGAAGACGAAGGCCTGGCTGAGGTGATCCCGATCCCGGATGGTCGCCGGATTGGCAAACGTGGGCTGCATCTGGCGGTTTGGGCGCTTGAACACGGGTTCGAGACGGCCGATCTGACCGTGATTTCCGAGCAGGACGTGCTGGGCGACCGGCTGATCCGGTCCACCCGCAAGCGCCGCAAGGCCGAGAATTTCCTGACCGAGGCGCAGAGCCTCAGCCCCGGCGATCTGGTCGTGCATGTCGATCACGGGATCGGGCGGTATCACGGGCTCGAGGTGATTACCGCCGCCGGGGCCGCGCATGAATGCCTGGCGCTGGAATATGCCGAGAGCGCGCGGCTGTATCTGCCGGTCGAAAACATCGAGCTGCTGTCGCGCTATGGGCACGAGGAAGGGCTGCTTGACAAGCTGGGTGGCGGCGCGTGGCAGGCCAAGAAGGCGCGGCTGAAGGAACGCATCCGCGAGATCGCCGACCGGCTGATCCGCGTGGCCGCAGAACGCGCGCTGCGCAAGGCCCCGGTGCTGGAACCCGAGCACCACGCGTGGGAGGCGTTTTCCGCGCGCTTTCCCTACGAGGAAACCGAGGATCAGCTGCGCGCCATTGGCGACGTGATGGACGACATGACGAGCGGCCAGCCGATGGACCGGCTGATTTGCGGCGACGTGGGGTTCGGCAAGACCGAGGTCGCGATGCGCGCGGCCTTCGTCGCGGCGATGTCGGGCACGCAGGTGGCGGTGATCGCGCCGACCACGCTGCTGGCGCGGCAGCATTACGCCAGCTTTGCCGAACGCTTTCGCGGCTTTCCGGTGAACGTGCGCCAGCTGTCGCGGTTTGTCTCGGCCAAGGAGGCCGCCGCCACGCGCGAGGCGGTGTCGCGCGGGACGGTGGACATCGTGATCGGCACACACGCGCTGCTGGCCAAGGGGATCCGGTTTGCCAATCTCGGCCTGCTGATCATCGACGAGGAACAGCATTTCGGGGTCAGCCACAAGGAGCGGCTGAAATCGCTGCGCACCGACATTCATGTGCTGACGCTGACGGCGACTCCGATCCCGCGCACGCTGCAACTGTCGCTGTCGGGGGTGCGCGACCTGTCGATTATCGGCACGCCGCCGGTCGACCGTCTGGCGATCCGCACCTATGTCAGCGAATTCGACGCGGTGACGATCCGCGAGGCGCTGCTGCGCGAACGCTATCGCGGGGGGCAGTCGTTCTATGTGGTGCCGCGCATCAGCGACCTGCCCGAGATCGAGGACTTCCTGCGCGACCAGGTGCCCGAGGTCAGCGTCGTCGTGGCACATGGCCAGATGGCGGCGGGCGAATTGGACGACCGCATGAACGCCTTTTACGATGGCAAATATGACGTGCTTCTGGCGACGACGATCATTGAATCGGGTCTGGATATTCCCACCGCCAACACGATGGTGGTGCATCGCGCCGATATGTTCGGGCTGGCGCAGCTGTATCAGATACGCGGCCGGGTCGGGCGGTCGAAGACGCGGGCCTATGCTTACTTGACCACCAAGCCGCGCGCCAAGCTGACTGCCACGGCGGAAAAGCGTCTGCGCGTGCTGGGCAGCCTTGATACTTTGGGCGCGGGGTTCACGCTGGCGAGCCAGGATCTGGACATTCGCGGCGCGGGCAACCTGCTGGGCGAGGAACAGTCCGGCCAGATGCGCGACGTGGGCTATGAACTTTACCAGTCGATGCTGGAAGAGGCGATTGCCAAGATCCGCGCGGGCGAGGCCGAGGGCCTGTCGGAGGTGGACGACCAATGGGCGCCGCAGATCAACCTGGGCGTGCCGGTGCTGATCCCCGAAGCCTATGTGCCCGATCTGGATGTGCGGTTGGGCCTGTATAGGCGTCTGTCGTCGCTCAGCACCAAGGTCGAGCTGGAAGGGTTTGCCGCAGAGCTGATCGACCGGTTCGGCAAGCTGCCGCGCGAGGTGAACACGTTGCTTTTGGTGGTGCGGATCAAGGCGATGTGCAAACGCGCCGGGATTGCCAAGCTGGACGGCGGGCCCAAGGGCGCGACGATCCAGTTCCACAACGACAAGTTTGCCGCGCCCGAGGGGCTGGTGCAGTTCATTCAGGACCAGAAGGGGCTGGCCAAGGTGAAAGACAACAAGATCGTCGTGCGCCGTGACTGGAAAAATGACGCCGACAAGATCAAGGGTGCCTTTGCCATCGCCCGCGACCTGGCCGAGAAGGTCGTCGCGAAGAAGAAGGCGGGGTAGGCGCGGCGAGGGCGTCGGGGGCTCTGCCCCCATCCGGCTGCGCCGGATTCCCCCGGGATATTTGGCCCCAAAGAGGGGTTGGGCCGTGACCTAGGCTGAGGCAGCGCGCATCGCGGATTGGGCGCAGAAGCAGGAGGCGGCGACGGCGCGGTCGGCCCGTGCAAGGGCAAGCGTAAGCCGCTGGGCGATCAGAGGCAGTTCCATCGTGTCGCCGCGCGCCTTGAGGCAATCGTGCAGCCCGCGCAGGGCCCAGACATTGTCGGGGTGAACCGTGGCGCGGGCGAGGGTGCCGCCAAGTCCAAGATCTTCGCGATAGGTGGCTTCGGCCTCGGCCGTGCGGCCCTGTTCGAACAGCAGCGCGCCCAGTGCGTGGCGCACGGGCTGCATCCAGCCCCAGGGTTCGTCATAGGGCAGCGCGTCTTCCAGCGCGATGGCGTGGCGCAGGTGGGCGAAGGCCGTGTCGAACGCGCCTTCGCGATAGGTGATTTCGCCCCACATCATCCGGTCGGCCACGGCCAGCAGGTCGGTGACGCGGTTGTTGTGCATCAGTCGGCTGTCGGGCACGCGCGCGCGGTTCCGGGCGAAGGCTTCGGCTTCGGCGCGGGCGGAGGGCACATCGCCCAGCGCGGCATGGGCCACCGCCTTGGCGTAGCTGGTGAAGGCGGCAAGGGTGCAGTGCAGTTCAGGATCTTTTGGGGCGGGCAGGGCGAGGATGTCGTGCCATTTCCCGAACCGGATCAGGACGTGGGGCAGCAGCGCCGTGAAGCTTTCGAAATAATCGGCCATAGGTGGGCTTTCGATGCGCAGCAGCGACTCTGGCACGGTATCGCGGATACCCTGTATGGCCTCGAGCGCGGGCGCCAGCTGACCGAGGAACATCGCGCCGTAGATGGCGAAGTGATAGTTGTGCTGCCGGTAGCCGGTGTAGATGTTGAAAGCGCCTTCGCGGGCATAGTATTTCATGTCGGCCAGCGTCGCCTGCTGGTTCCAGTGCACCACGTCGCGGTAGTGGCCGCAGAGCACGTCGATATGGGTGGCCATGTGGATCAGGTGGCCGGCGTCGGGCATCAGCGTGCGCAGCGCATCTGCGGCGGGCAGGGCGCGTTCGGGGGTCGGCGACATCTCCATCAGGTGCACGTAGAGGTGCAGGATCCCCGGGTGGCGCGCGCCGCTGGGCGTGGCAAGGCCGGTTTCCAGCAGGGTCTGGGCCTCTTTGGTGGCGGCGCCCGGGGCCGGGGTGCCGATTGCAATGGTCCACATTTTCCAAGGAGTCAGATTGAGCAGGGATTCAGCGAAGAGGGCGCGTATATCGTCCTGATCGGGGAAGGTCGCCTGCACCTTCCGCATCGCGTCGGCAAAAGCGCGATCCCAACCTTGCATGTCGGGCAGGGGGGCGGCGGTGGCGCTGGGGTATCGGGCGGAAAGTGCAGCGATCAGGGCCTGTTCCATGGGAACAGTGGGGTTGGCGGCCTGCGCGGCCAGTGTTGCGGCATGGGCGCCGGCAAGCGCCTCGGCCCGGCCCGCGTCGTCGTAGCGATCCCAGGGCATGTTGTAATTCGGGCCAAGTGCATAGGCGATGCCCCAATGCGCCATGGCGCAGCCGGGATCGAATTCCAGCGCGCGGCGGAAGCAGGCAATGGATTCGGCGTGGTTGAACCCGAATAGCCAGTTGAGACCGCGATCAAACCACAGCTGCGCCTGATCGGAGCTTGTGGACACGGGCAGGCCGTGGGACCCTAGGTCATATCCGTAATCATCCATCGCGCGCCCCTTTCATTTGATCGGGGCGAGCTTAACCGGCGGGGCGGGCGGTTCAAGCCGCCAGTCGGGTCTCGGCCCGTGCCATCAGCAGCATCAGGGCAAAGCCGATCGCGCACATCACGAAAACACCTGCCACAAGCGGCATGATCGAGCCGTCGAACAGCAGCCCGACCGGAGCGGCGATAGCGGCGGCGCAGACCGTGGCGATGGCCCCGATCACCGAAGCCGCCATGCCCGCGATATGGCCCATCGGCTCCATCGCGATGGCGTTCAGGTTGCCAAGCGTCGTGCCGACCATGAAGAAGACTGAAGATTGCCAGACTATGAAGATCGCGAATTCGATGGTGTCGGACAGCGGAACGCCGTGGATCGCGATCATCGCGCCCGAGAGCACCAGTTGGGCCGCAAGTGACCAGGTGACCATGCGGCGCATGCCCACCCGCACCACGACGACGGCGTTCAGGATACTGGCCGACCCGGACACAATTGCGACGGCGGCAAACCAGAAGGGAAAGCTGTCGGCACGGTCGAAGACCACGTCATAAACCGGCTGCACCATGGTAATGTTGGTAAACAGCGCGCCCATGCAGAGTGTCTGCACGATGATCGACAGGCGCACTGTGGGGTGTGCCACCATCTCGCGCAGCGAGGCCAGCATCACGCGGGGGCGGAACGGGCGACGTGCCGAGCGCGGCAGCGGCTCCGGCAGCCGCAACGTCATCCAGCCGACCGAGATGACCGAGAACAGCACGAAGGCCAGGAAAATGCCGCGCCAGCCGAGGACCGAGATGATGCCCGCCCCGATCAGCGGCGCGAAGGCGGGGAAGATCGTGAAGATCATCATCGCGATCGACATCATGCGGGCCATGATGCGGCCCGAGTAGATATCGCGCATGATTGCCAGGGACACGATGCGCGGGGCTGCGGCGCCCAGGCCCTGCAGGGCGCGGGCGGCCAGCACCATTTCCAGCGATGTGCTGACATAGGCCAGCAGCGCCGCACCGATATAGAGGGCGGATCCGGCGATGATCACCGGCTTGCGCCCAAAGGTATCGGAGAGTGGCCCGACGAAGAAGGTGCCAATGCCGATGCCCACGACGAAGGACGTCAGGATCAGCTGGGCGCGGTTCGGGTCCGCGGGGCTGAGTTCGGTCGCGATGTCGGGCAGTCCGGGCAGCATGGCATCGATGGAAAAGGCGATGGTGGCGAACATCATCGCGATCAGGGCGATGAACTCGGTACGGGACATTGCGGGCATGGGACGCTCCCTTGGGATGCTATGGCGCTAACATGCCGTTCTGCCGAGGCCAAGCGAGGCGGGCGGGGATTGCTGTGCAGCGGTGCACAGGCGACTGCGAAAACCGGCCCGGTTGGGGTGGGGGGAGCCGGGGGGCTCTGCCCCCACCCGCTGCGCGGGTTCCCCCGGGATATTTGGACCCCAAAGAATTTGGGGGTCAGGCGAGCCCGGGCGGTGTAAACTTCAGCAGGACCGGCACGACGAGTTCTTCTTCGTCGATCAGGTGGCGGTTCAGCAGCGGAGCGAGCGTATCGACGCCATTGAGGACATTGGCGGCGGCATCGCTGAAACCGGGCGCCTCGGGGGGCATGCGAAGGGCCGCGTTCGCCGTGTCGGCGAAGCTGTGCAAGCCTGCGTCAATCTGGTGGTGATCGGTGTCGAGAATGGCGAAGCCTTGCGCGATCCGGCTGTCCTGGGCTTGGAGCACGGGGAAGTAATGCGTATCCTCGATCTGGTGGTGCATGTGCAGATCATTCACGAACATGCCGCCGAAGCGGGCCAGCCGACGCTGATAGTCGAGGGCGGAGATATTTCCGTCGATGGCTGCCTGCGCGTCAGTCTGCATCTGGTCGATCAGGCGGCGGAACATCAGGTGGCGATCCAACCAGAAGCGAATCAGCTCGGAAAAGCCGGGGTCGGCCTGCCATGCCTCGCGCGGGTATTCGGCCAGCAGCACGCGCAGCGGATCGGGCAGGGCGGTTCGGGCGGCAAGGGAAAGATCGGTTGGGTCGGTCACGAATGGCTCCTGTCGTTGCTGTGGCAGGTGCACCTTTGCGGACGTCAGTTCAAGGGTTTGGCTTGGATGGCGGCAGGAAACCTGCGATAGACTGGCCGTTGACGAAATTTGCAGCAGCCCCGGGGGAGCCCATGTCGAAACCTTGCATCATCTGTGTCGCCATCACCGGATCGGTTCCGACCAAGGCGGCGAACCCGGCCGTGCCGATCAGCATCGAGGAACAGGTGGAAAGCACGCAGGAGGCGTTCGAGGCCGGAGCCACGATCTGCCACGCCCATGTGCGCAACCCTGACGAGACGCCGACCTCGGATCCCGAGAAATTCGCGCGGTTGAAGGAGGGGTTGGAAAAGCATTGCCCCGGCATGATCATCCAGTTCTCGACCGGGGGTCGGTCGGGCGCGGGGCAGGCGCGGGGCGGAATGCTGTCGCTGCGGCCCGATATGGCCTCGCTCTCGGTCGGGTCGAACAATTTTCCGACCCGCGTCTATGAAAACCCGCCCGAGTTGGTCGACTGGCTGGCCGCCGAGATGGTGAAATACGAGGTCCGCCCCGAGATCGAGGCGTTCGACCTGTCGCATATCCTGAAGGCGGCAGAGATGCACAAGAAGGGCCAGATCGCGCAGGTGCCTTATGTGCAATTCGTGATGGGCGTGAAGAACGCGATGCCGGTCGATCGCGAGGTGTTCGATTTCTATCTGAAAACCGTGCATCGCCTGTTCGGCGAGGATGTTGCCTGGTGCGCGGCGGGTATTGGCGCGAACCAGATCGTTTTGAACGACTGGGCCATCGCGGCCGGAGGCCATGCGCGCACGGGGCTTGAGGACAACGTGCGGCTTGATCGCGACACGCTGGCGCCGTCGAATGCGGCGCTGGTCAAACGCACGGTCGAGCTGTGCGAGAAATACGACCGCCCGGTGGCCGATTGGAAAACCGCGCGCGAGATCCTTGGGTTGCGCGCGGCTTAGGCGTTCAGGCCGGGAGGCGCGGATGACAGACAGCCATTACGAGGCGCTTGGCGCCCTGCTTGGGCGTGGCGGCGTGCTGCGCGGCGCGGATATCGGGCCGCGCTATTTCACGGATTGGCGTGGCGAGGGGCCGGTGCGGCCCGAGTTGGTGTTGCGCCCCGCGACCACCAAAGAGATGTCGCAGATACTGGCCTATTGTCATCGCGAAAGCCTGTCCGTGGCAGTGCAGGGCGGCATGACGGGGTTGGTGCGGGGCGCGGTGCCGCAGCCGGGCGAAGTGGTGATTGCGACCGATCGCATGACGGCGGTGGCTGCGCCAGATGTCGCCGGGCGGACCATCGTGGCCGAAGCCGGTGCCCCCCTGCAGGCCGTGCAGGAGGCGGCCGAGGCGGCGGGGCTGTTCTTTCCGCTGGATCTGGGCGCGCGGGGCAGTTGCACCATCGGCGGCAATATCGCGACCAATGCGGGCGGCAACCGGGTGATCCGCTATGGCATGACGCGGGATCTGGTGCTGGGGCTGGAGGCCGTGCAGGCCGATGGCACGGTGATCGACGCCATGGGTAGCTATATCAAGAACAACACCGGCTATGACCTGAAACAGATGTTCATTGGCGCTGAGGGCACGCTGGGCATTGTTACCCGCGCCGTTCTGCGGTTGTTTCCGCGCCCGCAAAGCCAGGCCGTGGCCTATTGCGGGTTGGACAGTTTCGATGCGGTTGTCGGCTTTCTGGCGCATATGCAAACCACAATCGGGGCGTCGCTTTCGGCGTTCGAAGTGCTGTGGTCGGCCACCTATGACGCGATTTGCGAGAAGGTGCCGCAGGTTCGGGCCGCGCTGCCACGGGGGCACCGGTTCTATGTGCTGACCGAGATGATGGGCAGCGACGGCGCGCGTGACCCCGAGCGGTTTGAAGAGACGCTTGGGATGGCGTTGGAGCAGGGGCTGCTGGCCGATGCGGTTGTGTCGAAATCCGACGCCGAAGTCCGCGCGCTGTGGGAGCTGCGCGATGGCATGGCCCATGCGATGGGCGCCGAACGCCCCATCGTGAGCTTTGATATCAGTCTTGCGGTGTCTGATATGGCGGATCTGGAGCAGGTTCTGAGCGACCGGCTGCGCGCGCATATGGCCGACCCGATGATCCTGATCGGTGGACATCTGGGCGATGGCAACCTGCATCTGGCCGTGCGTGCGAATGGCGTGGCGCCGGAAGATCAGCCCCTTCAGGCGATCGAACGCGAAGTTTACGCGCTGGTCGGCGCGCGCCGTGGCTCGGTTTCGGCGGAACATGGCATCGGGCTGTCGAAACGCGCCTATCTGCCACAAAGCCGAAGCCCGCAGGAAATCGCGATGATGCGCAGCCTGCGTGGCGCGTTGGATCCGAAGGGCATTCTGAACCGGGGCCGGATTTTTGGCTGAGGTAAGTGTTTCCGTAGGAGGCGCAGTACCTTGTGATCCGCAGTTAATGTTTCGCCCTTAGCTAGGCAGTGATGCCTATTCGACTTGTCTCCGCCGAAAAGGTAGAATGATTTTATAACTCGTGTGCCTTTGTAATATTGTTGCTTTTGTCATGGGTTTGGTGGGTAATTATTACTTTACGAATCGTGGCCTGCTCGGTCATTCTTGGTAAGCATTTTTGTAACTATTTCTTGGGGGGCTTGTGGCAGTTGCCTTCTCCATAACATTTGTCGCTTATGTGGCCTTGATCGAGACATTGCGGAACGGCGTGTTCGGGCTGTCCGGGTTCGAAGTCACCGTTATCGGGCATGTCGCTTTGCTGCTGGCGGCCGTGGCTTTGCTGCGGAGTGATCTAGCTTTGCTGGTGCGACGTCCGCGCCAGTCGCCTGATGCGCGGCTGGGGGCGGACTGGACTGTCGGACGCAGCTTTGCAGCATTGCTTTTGGGTCCGTTGGTGCTGATGATTCCGCTGGTCTATGGGGCGGTGACAGGCGCGGTGACGCTGAGCGCGCTGCCAAAGACAATAGCTGCGGAACAGATTGCCGCCGCGCTGGCAGTTAGCTTTGTCCTGAACCTGTTCTTCCGCGAGACGGCGGTAAAATGCTTTGGCGGTCGCGGGCTTGCGCTGTTTCTGGCGTCGGGACTGGCGTGTTTCATCTACGCCTTGCCGCAGGGTCCATGGACGGCATTGATCGTGGCAGGGTCAGGAATCTACTACTTGGCGCTTCGGGTTTCAGGGGGCAACATGCTTGCCATTACCCTGGCCCAGGCGGCGACCATGCTGATCGGGCCGCAGCTGTTCGGGCTGCCGGGGGGTGCGGAATTTCCGCGTTATGCGATCTGGTTCACAGTCGCTGCCATCGCGATGTCGTTGACTGTGCTCAGCACATTGGCGCCCAAGCAAAGCGAGTTGAGATATGCCTGACGGACAGTTCATCGAGCAGACGGCAACCGAAACGAGGGTGAAACCCTCGCTTTACACGGTGCTGGTGCCGCTGACCGGGGCCCGGCATCTGGCCTACAATACGGTCTCGCAGTCCTTTTCTGTCTGGGATGCCCGCGACATGGCGCTCTGGCAGCAGATGGAGACGCGGGGCGACGTGGCCTATGGCGCCGACTATCGCGGCTTTGTTCAAGGCGGCTATGTGGTGAACGCCAACACAGACGAGCGTGCCGAGGTGAAGCGGTCCTACGACCGCACTCGCACCAACGACAGCCACATGATGGTGACGATCGCGCCGACCCTGTCGTGCAATTTCGGCTGTCACTACTGTTTCCAGGGGCTCGACAAGCCGCTGACGAAAATGACCCCCAAGGTGCGCGAGGCGACAAAGGCCTGGCTTATGGATCAGCTGGAGGGGCGCCGCAGCTTTCACATGACGTGGTATGGCGGCGAGCCGCTGATGGATCAGGATACGATCTGGGATGTCTCGGCCGCGGCGATTGCCCATTGCGACGCGCATGGCATCAAATACACCTCGATGATGATCTCGAACGGCTACAAGATGACCGTTCCGGTCGCCGAAAAGCTGAAGAAGGCGCGCGTGGGTCGCGTACAGATCACCATCGACGGCGATGCCGCCATGCATGACAGCCGCCGACACCTGACCAGCGGGCGCGGCACCTTCGACAAGATCATCGACAACATCCGGCAGGTCACCGCGCGCCGGCTGCTGAAGGTGTCGGTGCGGGTGAACATCGACGGCTCGAACGAGGCACAGGCGCGCGCGCTGCTGGACGTGTTGCAGGCGACCGGGCTGGGGCTGCACTGTGGCGTCTCGGTCTATTTCGCGCCGGTCGAATCCATCGCGGAAAACGCCGGGGGCTGTGACAGCTGCCTGTCGAAGACCGATTACGCAGATGTCGAAAATCGCCTGCAGGAGCTGGCATTTGAAAAGGGTTTGATGGCGCTGCCCAAGATGCCGCGCTTCCTAGGCCTGTGCACGGCGGTGAAGCCAAATTCGTATGTCGTCGTGCCCAATGGCGATCTGCACAAATGCTGGGACACGGTGATGGATTCCGCGCGCCGTGTGGGCAGCGTGATTTCCGCGCCCCGCAGGACAGATACTCAGACCCGCAAGATGTGGGACGAATGGACCCCGTTCGACAACGCGGTCTGCGCCGGGTGCAAGCTGCTGCCGTCCTGCGGCGGGGCCTGCGCATTCAAGTTCATTCACAACGATTATGCCTCGGGTGAAACCGGCCGTTTGCCGTGCCCGAGTTTGAAATTCAACATGGCCGAACAGCTGTTTCTGCGTGCGAAGGCGCGCGGTTTCGTCAGCGATGACGACTGGGATCAGGAACGCAGCCCCACGGTCAAGGATGATGGAATGCTCACAGGGGATCGACATACATTTGATTCCATTCAGGCAATCCACGGCGCGCTTATTTCACAGGGCGCGTCGATTTAAGGTCAGGACTTTTTCCGGTCCATTGGCAAGATCTGGTCCGTGCACCGGGTCGAATTGAAGCAAAGGTGAATTGCCATGCAATTCACGGAGCAAGAGGCCCATTTTTTCGGGCTGCGCGAACAGCTTTCCAAAGGCGCCGTTGCCGGGCGCACCCACCCCGTTGCCCATCCGGGCACCGGGATTTTTCCGCACGCCAGCTTCTTTCCCGATGCGCTTCGCGCACTCGACCCCGAAGCGGACCGTCGCGGAACACGACCTTGTAGCGATCACGTCGCCCGACCCGAGTGAGACACGGGAAACGGCGGCTTTTTATCAGGCCATCTCGGACGCTTTTTCTTGCGTCGCAGCCCTGGCCTTACACATTGACTGGAGATTGAAATGACTTTCCTGGCACATCTGCGCACATCCATCGCATCCATCACAACTGATCCCGAAGCCGACCCCATCATCGTCCTGACGCCCGAACAGGCGCAGGCGATCACTGGCGGTATGCCCAACCCCGATCCGGCCCAGGCCGAAAACTCGGGTGACGAAGGTGACGAAGGCGACGAAGGCAACGAAGACGACGAAGGCGATGAAAACGACGAAGCCGACGAAGGCGACGAAGGCGACGAAGGCAACGAAGACGACGAAGGCGACGAGAACGACGAAAACGACGAAGGCGACGAAAACGACGAAGGCAACGAAAACGACGAAGACGACGAAGGCAACGAAAACGACGAAAACGACGAAAACGACGAAGCCGACGAAGGCGACGAAAACGACGAAGGCGATGAAGGCGACGAAGACAACGAAGGCAACGAAGGCGACGAGACAAACAGCGAATTCAACGCGGCCGACAACGAAGGCGATGAAGGCAACGAAGGCAACGAAGGCGATGAATCCATCCTCTCGGGCAACGAGGACGATGAAGGCGACGAAGGCGACGAAGCCAACGAGGGCAATGAGGACAACGAGGCCAACGAGGGCGACGAAGGGAATGAGAACAACGAAGGTGACGAAGGTAACGAGAACGACGAAGGCAATGAGGGCAATGAAGGCGTGAACCTTGGCGTCGAAGGTGATGAGGGCAACGAAGACGACGAGAACGACGAAGGCGACGAAAGCGACGAAGGCGACGAAAACAACGAAAACGATGAAGGCAACGAACACGACGAAGGCGACGAAGGCGACGAAAACGACGAAGGCAACGACGGCGACGAAGGTAACGAAAACAACGAAGGCGACGAAGGCAACGAAGGCGGCGAAGGCGACGAAAACGACGAGGACAATGAAAATAACGAAGGTGACGAAGGCGACGAAAACAACGAAGGCGACGAGAACAACGAAGGCGATGAAGGCAACGAAACGACTGCCGAAGACCCCGACCTGACCGGCTCCAACGAAGGTGACGAGGGTGACGAGGGCGACGAATTCAACGAAGGCAACGAAGACAACGAAGGCGATGAAACGGCCGATTTCGTCGTCGAGATCGGCAATGACGAAGGCAACGAAGGCGACGAAGACAACGAGAATAACGAAGGCGACGAAGGCAACGAAAACAACGAATGGAATGAAGGCGACGAATCCGGCGACGAATTCGACGAAGGCAACGAGGACAACGAAGGCGACGAAGGCGACGAGGGCAACGAGCCTGCCGATGAGGGCGACGAGGGCAACGAATTCACGCCCAACGACGAAGGTGACGAAGGCGACGAAGGCGACGAAGGCGACGAAAGCAACGAAGGCAACGAAGACGACGAAGACAACGAGGGCAACGAGGGCCCGGCCGCCGGCACCGACGAAGGGGACGAGGGCAACGAAGGCGACGAACAGGACGAAGGCGACGAGAACAACGAAGGCACCGAAGGCGACGAAGGCAACGAAGGCGACGAGTTCAACGAAGGCAACGAAGACAACGAAGGCAACGAGACCGCCGACTTCATCGTCGAGATCGGCAACGACGAAGGCAATGAAGGCGACGAAGACAACGAAAACAACGAAGGCGACGAAGGCGACGAAAACAACGAAGGCAACGAAAACAACGAAGGCGACGAAGGCAACGAGGGCAACGAGCCCGGCCTGGATGAAGGTGACGAAGGCAACGAAGGCGACGAAGGCGACGAAGCCGACGAAGGCGACGAAAACAACGAAGACGACGAAGGCGACGAAGGCGACGAAGGTAACGAAGCCGACGAAGGCGACGAGGGCAACGAATTCGCCTCGACACCGAATGACGAAGGCGACGAAGGCAACGAGGCCGACGAAGGCGACGAGAACAATGAATTCAACGAAGGCGACGAAGACGACGAAGGCAACGAAGCCGACGAAGGCGACGAAGGAAACGAAGGCAACGAAGGCGTAGAAGGCGACGAAGGCGACGAAAACAACGAAGGCAATGAAGGCGACGAAGGCGACGAAACCGACGAAGGTGACGAAGGCAACGAAGGCGACGAGGACAACCAGGGCGACGAAGGCGACGAGGGCAACGAGACCTACGTGACCATCGGCGACGAAGGGGATGAAGGCGACGAAGGCGACGAGAACGACGAAGCCAACGAAAACAACGAAGGTGACGAAGGCGACGAAAACGACGAGTTCAACGAGAACAACGAAGACAACGAAGCCGACGAAGGCGACGAAAACAACGAAGGCGACGAAGGCGACGAGGACGACGAAAACGACGAAGGCAACGAAGACGACGAAGCCGACGAAGGTGACGAAGGCGACGAAGGCGACGAAGGTGACGAAGGCGACGAGGGCAACGAAGGTGCCGTCGGCAACGAAGACACCACGCCGAACGACGAAGGCGACGAAGGCGATGAAAGTACGCCGAACGACAACGGCAACGAGAACAACGAAGGCAATGAAGGCGACGAAGGCGACGAAGCCGGAGTCGACGAAGGCAACGAAGGCAACGAGGGCAACGAAGGCGACGAAGGCGACGAAGTGGGCGCGGACGAAGGCAACGAAGGCAACGAAGGCAATGAAGGCGACGAAGGTAACGAAGCTGGTGTCGACGAAGGCGACGAAGGCAACGAGACCGGAGCCAACGACGAAGGCAACGAAGGCGACGAAGGCAACGAAGGCAACGAAGGCGACGAACACGGTCTCGACGAGGGCGATGAAGGCAACGAAGGCAACGAAGGCGATGAAGGCAACGAAGCCGGCGTTGACGAGGGCAACGAAGGCGACGAAGGCAACGAAGGTGACGAGGGCAACGAAGCCGGCGTCGACGAAGGCAACGAAGGCGATGAATTCACGCCGAACGACGAAGGTGACGAAGGCAATGAAGCGGTTTCGCGCGGATTCTCCTGCGGTGCCGACGGCGGGTTTGAAGATGCCGATGCCTGCGGAACGGATGCCTGTGCGATCGACGCGGGCGGCGCAATGGGAGGCGATGATTACGATGACATCATCGGTGCCGACCTTGGCGGCGGCCTGGATGAAATCGATCCGGGTATGTGATCCGAAGCGGGCCTGACATAAGGAAAGGAGCCGGGAAGATGCCACCAGTTGACATCCTGCCTACGGGCAGCCCGGCAACCCCTCGGGCCTCTTCAACCACTTTGAAACACGCGACCGTCCCCTTGGGGGCGGTCGTTGCCGTCTGGCGCTGGGCGTCGTTCGGCCGTGCATGGAGGCGCCCGAGTGGGACAGGGGCGCGCCATTTCTCGACACCAATGCCCGGCGGCGGACAGACCGCACCGGTCGCATAATCTGACTTTACGATAGGGACACTTTCGCCATGACCATTCTTCGCATCTTCTTCGCCCGCCTTGCTGCGCTGCTGGTTGCGTCCAATTCTGAAACGCCTGTGCGCCTGACACCCGCGCAGGCCGAGGCGATCCTGGGCGGCGCACCGTCGCCCGATCCGGAACGCCACATCGACACGGGCGATGATGGCGACGAGGGCAATGAAGCCAACGAGGATGACGAAGGCGACGAAGGCGACGAAAGCAACGAGGGTAACGAAGACGACGAAGCCGACGAAGGTGACGAGGGCGACGAGAACAACGAAGGCAACGAAGGCAACGAGAACGACGAAGGCGACGAAGGCGAAGAAGGCGACGAGAACAACGAAGGCGACGAAGGCAACGAAGGGAACGAGGGCGTTCGCAATCAGGGTGACGAAGGCGACGAGGGCAATGAAGGCAACGAGGATGCGGAGGGCGACGAAGGCGACGAGGGCAACGAAGGCAACGAATCCAACGAAGACAACGAAGGCGACGAAGGCGACGAAGGCAACGAAGGCGACGAGTCGAACGAGGACAACGAAGGCGACGAGGGCGACGAGCACAACGAAGGCGACGAAGGCAACGAAGAGAACGAAGGCAACGAGAACAACGAGAACGACGAAAACGACGAAGGTAACGAAAACAACGAAGACAACGAGAACAACGAACACGACGAGGGCAACGAAGCCGGGCTGGACGAGGGCGACGAGGGCAACGAGTCGACGCCGAACGACAGCGGCAATGAGGGTGATGAGGGCAACGAAGGCGACGAAGGCAACGAAATCGGGCTGGACGAAGGTGACGAGGGCAACGAGGGCGACGAAGGCGACGAAGCCGGAACTGACGAGGGCGACGAGGGCAACGAGGGCGACGAGGACAACGAAGGCAATGAGCCAGGCGCCGACGAGGGCGATGAAAACAACGAATTCGGCGGTGGCACCGTCGACGAAGGCGACGAGGATGACGAAGGCGACGAAGACGACGAGGGCAACGAGGACGGGCTCGACGAGGGCGATGAAGGCAATGAAGGCGACGAGGGCGACGAGGCCGGTGAGGACGAGGGCAACGAGAATGACGAAGGCAACGAAGACGACGAGGGCGATGAGCGCGGTGTCGATGAAGGCAATGAAGGCGACGAGCTGAGCCTTCACGACGAAGGCGATGAGCACAACGAGGACGATGAGGGCAACGAGGGCGACGAATTCGACGAGGGCGACGAGGACAACGAAGGCAACGAGAACAACGAAAACGATGAATACGACGAAGGTGACGAAGCCGATGAGGATGATGAAGGCGACGAGGGCGATGAAGGCGACGAAGGTGACGAGCTGAACGAAGACAACGAGAACGACGAATACGACGAAGGCGACGAACACAACGAAGGCAACGAAGACAACGAGAACGACGAACACGACGAAGGCAACGAAGGCAACGAAGGCAACGAAGGCGACGAGCACGACGAGGGCGAAGAAGGCAACGAAGGCAACGAGGGCAACGAAGGCGACGAGAACGAGGAAGACGGCGATAATCAGGGCCAGCGCGGCGAGGAAGGCGACGAGGGCAACGAGGGCAACGAGGGCGACGAAGACAACGAGGACAACGAAAACGACGAAGGCGACGAAGGCAACGAATCCGACGAAGGAAACGAGGGCGACGAAGACGACGAGGGCAACGAGTCCGACGAAGGCGACGAAGACAACGAAGCCGACGAGGGCGACGAGGGCAACGAGTCCGACGAAGCCAACGAAGACGACGAAGGTGACGAGGGCGACGAAGGCGACGAAGGCAATGAACACGTCTTTGCCGACGGTGGAAACGAGGGCGACGAAAGCAACGAAGGCGACGAAGGCGACGAAAACGACGAAGGCAACGAAGGCAACGAAGGCGACGAGGACGACGAAGGCAACGAAGGCGACGAAGGTAACGAAGACGACGAAAACAACGAAGACGACGAAGGCGACGAGGGCAACGAAGGCAACGAGGGCAACGAGAGCGACGAAGGCGACGAAGGCAACGAACACAACGAAGGTGACGAGGACGACGAGGACAACGAAGGCGACGAACACGACGAGGGCGACGAAGCCAACGAAGGTGACGAGGACGACGAATACGACGAGGGCAACGAGGGCAACGAGGAAGACGAGGACAACGAAGGCGACGAAGGCGACGAGAGTGGCGCTGAGGGCACCAACGAGGGTGACGAAGGCAACGAAGGCAATGAAAACAACGAGGATAACGAAGGTGACGAAGGGGACGAAGGGGATGAAGGCGACGAAAGCAACGAGGGCAGCGAAGGCGACGAAGGTGACGAAGGCGACGAAGAAAACGAAGGCAACGAAGATTACGTGAACGACGAAGGCGACGAGAACGACGAAGGCAACGAAAACAACGAAGACAATGAACGCGACGAAGGCGACGAGGGCGACGAAGCCAATGAAGGCAATGAAGACCTTGAAGGTGACGAAGGTGACGAGGGCAACGAGTCGGACGAAGGCAACGAAGACGACGAAGGCGACGAGCACGACGAAGGCGACGAGGGCAACGAGCACCTGAACAACGGGCTCGAGGGTGACGAAGGCGACGAAGGCAACGAAGGGATCGAAGGCAACGAGGACGACGAAGGCGACGAGAACGACGAGGGCAATGAAGAAAACGAAGGCAACGAAGGCGACGAGAACGACGAAAACGACGAAGGCAATGAAGGCAACGAGAGCAACGAGGACGACGAAGGCGACGAACACAACGAGGGCAATGAAGGCAACGAAGGCAACGAAGACGACGAGGGCGACGAGGGCGACGAAGGTAACGAAGGCAACGAGGACGACCCCAACAGCGCTGGCGACGAAGGTGACGAAGGGGATGAAGGCAACGAAGGCAACGAGGATTTCGAAGGCGACGAGGACGATGAAGGCGACGAAAACGATGAAGGCAACGAAAACGACGAAAACGACGAAGGCGATGAAGGCAACGAAGGCAACGAAAACAACGAAGGCGACGAGGGTGACGAAAACGATGAAGGCGACGAAGGCAACGAGGGCGATGAAGGGGACGAGGGCAACGAAGGCGACGAAGCCGCCGCTGCACGCGGCTTCTCTTGCGGGGCCGACGGCGGCGTTGAAGAGGCCGACGCCTGCGGGGCCGATGCCTGCGCCGTTGATGCCGGCGGCTTTGGCGGTGACGGGTTCGATGATATTGTCGGGGCCGATCTTGGCGGCGGTCTGGATGAAATCGACCCCGGCATGTGAACGGCCTCTGGCCGCATAAATCGATCGGGGGCCCTGGCTGGCCCCCGGAACGCCCCGGCTCTGTGATCGTGGTCACATCGCGGGGCGGGTGCCGGTGGCAGGATCGGTGGAACTCTGGGCGCTGGGCGCCCTTTTGACGAGGCTGGAAAGATGAAGCTGTTTTCGCTCTCGATCGGATTATTGCTCGCGGCGCTGGGCGTGTTCTATGTGCCGGTGTCGTTTTCGGTGGATGGCTTTGGCCTTGTGGTGAACCCCGGCGGCGTACGCACCATCCGCGCAACCGAGGATGGGGTGGTGCATCATTTCGCCTCGGACGGTGGGCAGTTCCGGCCGGGCCAGATTGTCAGCGGCGTGACCTACCCGGATGCAGCGGCCAAGAACGCGCTGCTGCTGGGTACGATGCAGGCCGAGTTGTCAAAGATCGAATCGGATTTCACCGAAAAGACGACGAAAATCCGGGCCGCGATGGACCGCAATATCGCCAAGCGGCGCGCCACGGCCGAGCGGCTGGAGGCGCGCAACCAGCTGATCGCCGACACCGCCGAAGTGCTGGTGGCATTACAGGAATTCACCTCGGAAAGCGTGAGCGATATTTCGTCGCTGAACGAAGAGCGGCTGGCACAGCTGTCGCGGCTGGAAGACCTTGTGAAACGTTCGGGCGAGGTGTCGGCCCTGCCGGCGCAGAAGCTGGCGACGATGCTGGAAGATATCCAGAGTGACCGGCTGTCGGTCATCACCTCGAAAGGCACAACGTTTTCCAGCGACAAGATGATATTGGACATGATCAAGGGCCAGAACGACCTGATCTATTCCAATTCCATTGATCGGTCCGAAGTCGAGATCCTGTCGAAAGAGGTGGCGGATCAGGAATTGCAGATTCGCGAGTTGACCGTGTTGCGCGACAACCAGCGCGCTGAATCCGAGGCCACCTATCTGGCGAAGGCGGTGCTGCCGCAGGTTGCCGTGGCGAGCGTGGCATCAACCGACATGCGGGTCTTGCAGGCCAGCCGCGCCGATGTGGCCCGCACCGATGCGCTGCGCCTGCTGGCCACCGGCACGGCGGTGCCGTCGCTGTCGTTCATTCTTTATGGTGCGCCCGACACGGGCGAAATCGTGATCCGCCACGAGGGCCGCGAGGCCCGGATCGCGCTGCCCGTCGATACGGAAGCGATGGCAAATTCACTGGGCGCGATCGGTCTGGAGGTTGCCGATGTCACCCGCGATGCCCAGGTCATGGGCGGCCAGCAGATCGTGTCCCTGTTTGCCACGCTGGTCTCGACGCCCGCCCGCCGCCCCGAGTTGGTTGCCATGCGCGCGCGTGATGCGCTGGGTCGGCCTGTGCCGATTACCGCGGATGTGACGCTGCCCGATCCGGGGGACGATCCGAGGCAGACGGGAGACCATCAGGAAATCATCGGCTTTCTGGAAAATCGTCACGCTGTCGTCCTGCGCCCCGGACAGGCGGTGCGCGGTGCGATCAGCAACACGCGCACGGGGTCCGAGATCGTGTTTGAAGCGCGGCTGCTGGAGCGGGATTTTTCCACCGTGGACACCCGCGAGTTGGGTGTGCGGCTGGGCAACCAGTCGCTGGCCGACAAGATCATCAAGAGGGGTGTTCTGAGCCAGGTGGTGGTCGAGGTGTCCGATAGCTCGGCCGAGCGGATATCGCATTTGCCCGGCGCAGTGGTGCATCTGAGTTTTCCCCTGGGCCGGCAGACCCTGTTCAGCTTTCTGATGGCGAAAAATGCTGCGATCTAGCCTGTTCTGGGCCGGCGCCGCGCTGCGGTTGCTGTTTGCCAAGCGGCACATGGTGCTGCAGAGCGCCCGCACCGATTGTGGCGTGGCCTCGGTGTTGACGGTGCTGAACCTGCTGGGGCGGCGCGCCGATCCGGTGGATGCGGCAGAGGTGTTGGACCGCAACCGCGAGGGCAGTTCGCTTGAGACGATGCGGCGCTATATGGTCGATGTGTACGGGCTGGGCGCCGAGGCGCTGGCGGCGCGGGCCGACCAGCTTGGGCGGGTAAAGGGTCATGTTATTCTGCACATGCACCAGCAGCATTACGTCGTGCTGCTCAGGCGTGCGCGGGCCGGTCTTTTGGTGTTCGATCCGGCGGTTGGGGTGGTGTTCTATCCGCTGGCCGATTTTGCGGCGTTGTATTCGGGCCATTGTCTGGCGGTGACGCGCCGTGGCGGCAGCGGGCAGACCCTGCCGCAGGCTGCAGGGGCCGGGCGTGTGGTGGGTGGCGCGGACCCTGCGCGGGCGCGTCGGGCGGGGCTGTTTGTGCTGGGCGTGACCTCGCGCCTGATGGAATGTGGGCTGCTGCTGTGTCTGGTGGCCGCGCTTTATATGGTGCTGAACCATGCCAGCATGCCCGCGATCCTGACGGTGGCCGGGTTGATCGCGGCGTGTGGCGGGCTGCTGTTGATCACGCGGCAGACCCGGTTTGGGGCCGAGGATGCGCTGGCGCGCGGGGCGCAGGCGCGGCTGTGGCGCGGAATGTTGCGGGCGGTGATGCGCGGGCGCGATCTGGCCGGGTTTCGCGGACGGTACGAGCGGGATGTGTCAGGCAGCGTGCGGCGCGGCATGATGATGGCGCTGCCGCAGCGCGCGCAGGTGCCCGGGGCGCTTGGCGGGTTGCTGGGGCTGACGGCTCTGCTGGCGGTGCTTAGCCCGGTGATTGCGCTGGTACACGCGATGCTGTTCCTGGGCCTGATCGTGCTGATGCAGCTCGACGATGTTCAGCTGTGCCGCCTGTCTGTGCGCAAGGGTGTGGGGCGCTATTCGAGGCTGAGCGCGAAACTGGGGCTGCCCGGAGGTGTGGTGGCGCCCGACCTGATGGGCGAGATCGCGAAGTGGACGGTGATCGGGTTTGCAGGCTTTGGCGTGTTGTACTGGGGGCTTCCGCCCGTGGCGCTGATGTTCTGGATCCTCACGGGGATGCAGATCGTGCCCCAGGATTTCAAGCGGGTGGCGGTGCTGTCGCCCGCGTTGGGAGGGCAACAGGCAATCTCGCCTCTGGTGGCGGCCGAGGTTCCGATGCGCGGGCAGGCGGTGCCAGAGACCGCGAAGGTTCGCATCACCGAAGCGCCCGCTCTGCTGCGGATCGACAACATCGCCGCGCTGACGGAGGCGCTGCACCAGCCCGATCTGACGGTGCGCGAGCAGCGGTTGATCATGGCCGAAGCCGTGCGCAATGCCATCGCGCTGGTGCCCGATGACACCCGCCCCGAGATTGGCCCGATCCGCATCTTCGGACCCGGCCAGGATGCCACCCAACCGGATTTCGACCATCTGCTGACCGCGCATCAGGCGCGCTCGGGGCAGGTGTTGCCAATGGTACAGGGGGGCACCGATCTGCGGGCGCGCGTGCTGAAAGACCCGGTGTTACGCAACCTGTACGCCTGCGCATCGGGCGACTTCCCGGTGTTCTGGGATTTGCGCAACCGCATGGCGGTAGAGGATATCCGAGCGCGCATGACCGAAGCCGGGCTGACGCGGGCCGGGCATCTGACGATGAAACGGCTGACAGTGGTACAGGCGGCATGAGCGTATCCTACCCGATCCTTGGCGATATCTGGCCATACGAAGAGGCCTCTGCCGCGCCGGAACTGGCCGCGCTGCCGATCCGCGTGTTCTTTGGCGACCAGGGCGGCAGTTCCGTTTCAGCGGCGGAATGGATCACCCCGGTAGACCCAAGCGCGGCGCCGCGCGCGGCCTATGCGCTGCGCCTGCGGCGGGGGCGCCGGCAAGGCGATATCGCGCGTTGGGATCCGGCGCAGGGCGAATGGATCGTGACACGGAACTTTCCCTTGCTCGAGGGCGAGGACACCTGCGCCATCGTGCAATTGCACGGCGTGTTGCTGGGCGGTGTCGACTCGCCCGAGGCGCTGTCGACGCGGATGCGCGCGCTGATGGCGCCCGAGATGAGCCGGGCCAAGGTGTACCGCCTGCTGTCGAAAGTGCTGTCGATCCTGTCGATCGTCACCCTGTTCTACGCCGTGCGATCGGGGGTTGAATCCTATGCGGCCGAACCTTTCGCGTTGATCTTCTGCCTTGCCTTCGGGATCGGGCTGCTGGCGGTGGGGTTGCGCACCCGGACGCGCGCGCTCAACGAAGAAGGGTTGCAGCGGATGCGCGAGCAGTTCCAGTTCGAATACCGCAAGGCCGACCACGGCGCGCTAAGCCTGAACAGCGTCAGTGCCATCCTGCAGGACATCAACCGCAAGCGCGAGGAAGAGGCGGTCATTTTCGGCTTCCTGCTGTTGTTGTGCTTTGTCTATTTCATCTCGCCGCTGGTGGTGATCGGGGTGATCGTTGCGCTGATCGTGGTGACGATGATCACCGGCGATCCCCAGGTGCTGCGCGTGCTGGGCATCGCCTTTGATCGCAGCGAGACGCGGCTGGAACACGCGGCCCTGTCGTTTCGGGCCAGCCATGATGCACTGGCGCCCCCCGCGCTGCGCATGGCCAAGAAAGAAGTCATGCGCGATCGTCTGCGCCGCTATGGCGATATGCTGGGCCGGGTGCGGCAGGGGCAGGCCAAGGCGCGGCTGAACGGCGATCTCGCGATTGCTGTCGCCTTCGTCATCATCTTTTCGGCTTATGCCTTTCCCATTGCCGCCGGCATCCGCACCCTGGCCGCCAGCGCGGCGGATTCGCTGGTCACAACGTCGCTGTTCCGCGTCGCCCCGGTGATCATCCTGCTATCGATTTCAAAATCCACAGTCGCTCTGGCGCAGGTGTTGAACCGACGACTGGCGTTGTTGGGCAAATAGGCTCAGAACAGGAAGGTCAACTCGTCCAACTGTTCGGGTGTGACGCCGAAAATGAACAGGGTGTGTGCCATGGCACCTGCCTTTGGCGACAGGTCGATAACAACATCGCCGCCTGTCGGCTTCTCTGGAATAGCCATAGCCTTCAATTCGTCGAGGCTCTCGAAAATACCTAATTTTGAAAGGTCAATGATGTCGCGCCTAACATCAACATCCATGATCCTATCGTGTCCGTCGCGTTGGTTAAAGACGTAGGTGTCGACACCGGTATTCCCTTGCAGAAAGTCATTCCCTCTTCCACCAACAATTATGTCATCCCCATTCCCACCTCTTACTTCGTCATCTCCAGGGCCGCCATACACGCGGTCATGCTCATCACCACCATTCAACTGATCATTACCCTTTTGGCCGTTCAAAATATCATTGCCTTGTAAGCCCTGAAGTAGATCGTTTCCTGTTCCTCCAAACAACCTGTCGTCGCCAATCTGTCCGTATAATTTATCGCTGCCGCTGCCTCCTTTCAGAATGTCCTTTCCGTCCCAACCATACAATTGATCATCACCCGGCCCACCCCAAAGACGATCATTTCCCAACAATCCCTCGAGTACGTCAAGGCCCAGGCCTCCAAAAATGCGGTCGTGGCCACTTTCACCCCGTATGGAGTCGTCGCCCGAGCCGCCGAATAGCCAATCGCTACCACGATTGCCCCAGATGAAATCATCTCCTTCCATTCCTTTGATGGTATCTCTATTCGGGGTCCCGTAATGGTTTTGGGCATCTCTGAGTCCGATAGCCACGAACCCGTTTTTTGCAGACCACCGCGTGCCATCGTCGAACCGCACTGCCTTAAACTGGTCCCAAAACTCTTTCCCGGAATTTGCAATCAGGACTACACCACCACCATCAAGACTAAAATTGAGACCTCCGGCGGTACTCCACATTCGAAGCTCATCGGGTTCGATGTCAATGAATCGAAGAATATCCTTCCCTTCGGCGCCAAAATTTTCTCCAATCGCAGTGAAATTGTCTGGTTGGGATAAGACAGCCTTTGATATGCGGAAAGTATCGAAGCCGTCCCCGCCATTTAATGAGTCAGTCCCCGAAGTGACTTCGATCCTGTCATTCCCGCCCAAGGCCCGAAAGTCGTCATCGCCTCCGGTGCCCAGAAACCAGTCCGGACCGGGTGTCCCGAAAAACGCATCGGTGATAATCGTGAAATTGGCCATGTCATCCCCCAGGCAATAAACGAAAGGGGCCGGGTGAACTTACCGGCCCCATAAAGAAAATGCGATCGTCATTCAGTCTTGAACAGACGGGTGAAAGTCTCAACCGTCAGCTTGCCGGTTTCGGCTTGGGGATGCGCTTTTGGTTGATGTTGAAGCTGATGATCGTGCGGTCCGCTTCGGCACCTTCGCCTTCGGCGAGGTTCGGCTCGACGCTATGATACAGCCAGCTGGGGAAGAACAGCATCTTGCCCGCGATCGGTTTGACCTTGACCTTGGTCCAGCATTCCGTCTTGCGGCGCTTGTTGGGGATGAAATTTGCGCTGTTCATGATCTGCATCGTGCGCGGATCGGTGAATTCGATCTGGCCCGCACCTTCGGGTGCTTGGACGTAGTAAACGCCGCTCCACAACGCGCCCGGGTGGATATGCGCGCGGTTCGAACTGCCCGGAGGGTTGGTGATCGACCACATGGTGGTGATCTGAAGCCGGGTGTTGGCATCATAGCCAAGGTTTTCGTGGATGCCCGCCAGCATCTTGTGGGCGCGGTCTGTCAGACGCTTGAACCGGGCTTCTTTGTGCAGGTTGTTATGGCTGTGCCAGCCACCAAGCGATCGGAAATTCGACCGCTCGATGCCCTTTGAATCGCGCTCGCGCTCGTCATAGATCGCGGCCAGAATTTCGCGATTCATGTCTTCGGCGTCATGCAGGTTGATCGAATAGATCAGTGTCGGGAAATAATCGTCACGTCGCAGTTCGTCGCTGCCATTGCCGGTTGCGATCTGCGAAATTGTGCGGGTCATGTGAATGTCTCCTGTCTTCTCTTCAAATTGATTTGGCCAGCGGCCTGAACGCAGGTGAAAAATGCACCCGCGCCGTGATTCGGACTGTGTCCCGCGTCACCTAGCGGCAAGTATCCGGCGGTAACGGGGCCTGCGCAACCGTGCCGGGCGTTTCAAGGATGGTTTCGACAACATCGATCCGGTTTGGCATCACGCGCAGGATGTCGGCACTGTCCACCGGCGGAATACGCCCGGGGTGGCGCAGAAGGGCCAGCGCGAACAGGATGGATTCCGCCAGGTCCTCGCGTTCGGGGTTGTCGGCGGCATAGCGGGTGACAAAGCCGGGGTCGGCGTCTTGGGCGGCCCGCCACGCGGGATCGTCGCGCCAGCGCGCGTCGATCGAGGCATGGACCGCCTCATGCAGAATGGATTCCTCCAGCTTGTTCTGGGCGATGCGCAGGCTGGCCTTGTCCTGATACATGAAAATCTTGCCGGGCCCGCCGTGGAACGATCTGTCCCCCTTGTGAATACCGAACTGGGCGATCCCTTCGCGCAGGATCAGCGGCAGCCGCCCAAGGCCGCCGGTATAGCGCATCGCCTCGGCGCGGGCGTCCTCTTCGGTGCCGAATTCCGGGTTCAGGATAATGTCGATTGCGGGGCCCGCGCTGAAATAGGCGCGAAACAGGAAGGTGTCGTAATCGTCCTCATCGTCGCGCCGTTTGTCCCACATCTGCCGCCGCTCGCGCCCCTGATAGTCGAGGCACAGAAAATCCGAAGTGTCTTCGGCGCGGATGATGTCGAAAACCGTGTCGGCGGTGGAGCTGAACGGCGGGTCGCCCGCCTGCGCCGCGCCACCCGACATCAGGCAGGCTGCGACCAGCAGGCCACGCGCTATGACATATCGCCCGAGAATTGGCATTGGTCCTGTCAACATGTGGTCGCCCTAAAAAGCGGGAATACTCTGGTTTTAATGGCAAGTATGCTAGGCGCCTATGGGCCGTATCGCAATGTCATTGCTGCCAAAAGGCGGCGCAGGGTTCGCGAACTGGCGACAATAGAGGGGCCTGCACGTCATTGTGGAGTTTTGATCGGCATAAACCCGCTTGCCGTGTGTTCTGTGGGGGCGTTTGGACGCGGTGGACACCGTTCCGGACTCTTTAAGGCATATATATCCCGGGGCAATCCCGCGGGGACGGGGGCAGCGCCCCCTTTGGCCCCTGAACGTGCAAAAAGCACAGCGAAGCTGGCGTTCTAGAACCCGGCCAGCCGTTGCTCGAGTTGCTCCAGCGTATAAAACGCGCGTATCTCGCCGAAGAGCCCGGGCATGAAACGCGGGTCGCTGGGCAGGCAGCCGGGGGCGCAGAGCTGATAGACAGATCCGCTGGTGCCATCGATATACCAGAACCGACCGCCCGGCGTGGCGACATAGCCGTTGGTGCCCGAATGCATGTCCGAATAGACATCCTGTGGCGAGGGCAATTCACTGTCGGTCCCGGGATCGAACCCGCCATGGGTGTGATAGCTGGCCGTCACCCGACGCGCGCCGCCCGGACGTCGGGGCCAGCAACCGTTGCGGCCTCCAACGTGGGGCCTTGATACGACAAAGGTGCCATCGCGCGTGAGTCCGATCTTGCCGCAGATCTCGCGGTTGCGCTCAAAGGATTCCGCCTGAAGGCTGGCCAGCAAGGTGCGCGCAATCTCGGATTCCGTGGCATCCTGCGCCCTCAGCTCCTTACCCGGCGAACAGGTCAGCCCGGCGGCCAGCGCGATCGCCGCCACCCATGCCGAAGGGACGCGGCTCAACTCAGGAACTCGGGCGCTTTGGCCAGGGTTTTCCACTGCTCGGGGCAATGGCCATAGATCACCTTGGCATCCCGCTCTTCAGCCAGCCGTATCAGACGTTTCGCATGGTAAAGCGCCAGTGGCGCGTCCCATGATCCCGCAAAGCGGTCGTCGAACTCGGTCGGGCGCGAAATCGCATCCGATGTCAGCAGAACAGGTCCGGTATCGGGCAGCTCCACCATTATTGCAATCTGGCCCGGCGCATGGCCGGGCACGAACAGCACCTGCAAACCGGGGCCGATCTCGCAATCGTCCTCGACCAGTAGATACTCGCGGTCGGGCCAGGTCATCGGCTGCACCTTGCCCCAGTAAAGCGGTCTTGCAAGAGCGCGTTCGTCAGCGGCGATCAGGATCGGAGCCTGCGGGCAGGCATCCATATGGCCGACGTGGTCGATATGGGTGTGGGTCTGGATCATCAGGGTGATATCCTCCAGATCGAGCCCGGCCCGGGCCAGCTGCGCGGCGGGCATGTTCTCGTTGGTGCACTCCAGCACCTTGCCAAAGCTGCCCAGTTTGTCCTCGGCCGTGGCGGCATTTGCATCGTCGGCGTATTTCTGGGGAAACCCGGTGTCGATCAGAATGTGTTCATCCGCATCGGTTGAAATCAGATACCCTTGGATCCCAACATCGCGCGGCCCGGAATGAACACGAAACAGTCCGTAATCGAGCACGTAGAGCCGCAGCGGACGGCCGGTGACGGGCGGGGCAAAGGGCATGCGGGTCTCCTCTTCGACAGTCTCGTTCTATAACGAGAGGGCGCGCTTCACAATTCTACCGCGCCCCTCGCGTTGCTTCTTTGCCGATGGTTCAGTTGGGTTAAGCGTTCGGACTGTCGCGGCCCTGTCCTTATGCTGCATCGGAGTGGGGGAATGGGGCTGTTTATTGAGTTTTGTTTTCACTTTTGCAACAATAAGGTCACTTTGCAATGGTTTGTTCGTATCCCGTCATCTCCAGATAGCCGCGCCCGTCATGGCTGCCTGAAACCCCAACCGGGCCCTCCCAATAGGCAAAGGATGTGTCCATCCACGCCTGCGAATTCAGGGCGGAAACGGTCACGTCCAGATCACGGGCACGCATGGTGACCTGCCAGCGCGTCGGGATCGTCCGGCCGGCCACCTCGCTGGTCGCAAGTGGGGTCAGGGCGACGGCACCGTCGCCATAGGGGGTCACGCTGCCGTCGGGCCCGATCCACGTGGCCGAAGTAAAGCCAGCGTCGCCATCGCGCAGCCGGAAGGCCATCAACCGCGCGCCGCTGTCAAAACTCAACGAGAACCAGTCCCAACCGGTTTGCCCTTCGGCCAGAGGTTGCGAGGACCATTCCCGATCCAGCCAGCCCTGACCTGTGACAGGCACTTCGCCTGCATCGGTTGCAATCGTGCCTGTCACTTTATAGGCGGGCTGGCTGTAATAGTAACTGGCCTGGCCTTCGCGCGATTTGACGGAATAGCCATCTGCCCCGTGGCGGACCAGCGGGCCTTGAGCCTCCAGCGACAGATCATAGACAAAGGCGTCGCCACGCGCGGTCAGGGTCAGCCGGTCGATGCCTTCGGGATCTGGGCTGGCCATGGTCCAGTCGTCGATACGGGCCGAGAAGGGGGTGGCGGAAACCCCGGCTTGACCGATGCCGCCGCGGGCCAATCGCTCGGCCATATGATGAAACCGGGCCGAGGTCAGCGCGGCATGTCCCATCCAGATTTGCGGGCTGTCCCATCCGGTTTGCAGGTCATCGCGTTCGGGCCGAAGGGCCGACCGGAACAACGTCCATTGGACGCCATAGTCCTGCCCGTCGTCGCCGTGCAGCGTGGCGGTCAGATACCACCACTCGATCCGGAAATCGGGATGCGCGCCGTGGTCGGCGGGAAAGTCCAGCGCGGTTTCGGGGTGCGGCGTGGTGAACCCGTCCGCGGTGGTGCCCAACCCGGCAAAGCCCTGCGCGGTACAGGCGAGCGGGGTCAGCCAAAGCAGAATTGCGGCAAGGCTAGCGTTCATTGGCAAAGACTTTCAGCAGTTCGGCAGGCGGCACGCGCCGCAGACGCCGGGCGGGCAGGGCGCCCGCCAGTGCACCGGCGGCCAGTGCCAGCAGCCACAGGCGGATCCAGTCGGCAGGAAACAGGAACATCGGCAATTGCCAGCCAAAGGCGGCGGTGTTGATCCGGTTCAGCAGGATCCATGCCAGAATCAGCCCCAGGGGCAGCGCGAGAAAACCGGTCACCCCGGCCAGAACCAGGCTGCGCAGCAGATCAAGCCGCGCCAGCCGCGCCCGCGACAGGCCCAGCGCCCAGACAGGCGCCACCTGCGGCAAACGCTGGGTCCAGAGGGTCAACAGGCTGGTCAGAATGGCAAACCCCGCCACGCCAAGGGTCAACACATTCAACGCCCCGGTGACGACGAATGTGTTTTCAAACACCGCGACCGAGCGTGCCTTGAGTTGCGCCTGATCCACCAGATCGATGGAACTGAGCTGGAATTCGCGGCGCAGGTCCTCTGCCAATGTGGCGGCCTGATCGGGCGCGATGCGAATGCCGAAGCGTCGGTTTTCGATTTCGGGCGCGCGGGCCAGCAGGGCGGGCAGAGACACCATCGCCTGGGGTTTCGGGTTGCCATAGTCGGAATAGACTCCGGCCACCGGCAGCGCCCAGTCCGGCATCAGCGTGACGCGGTCGCCCGGCCACAGGTTCGCGCGCCGGGCCAGTTGTTCGTTGATCAGCGCGCCCTGGCCCTGCGCCACCACGTCCCAAACGTTGGCTTGGGCGGCAATCAGGGGCCAGTTGTCGCGATAGGTCGGGTCGTCGACAACCCCATAGATCGCGCCGGGCCGCCCATTCAGCTGTGCGGGGACCGACCGGATCGGCAGAATGGCGCGGGCGCGCGGGCGCAGCCATTGCTCGATCTCGTCCCCCTGGTCCGTGGTGCGGGCCGTAACGTACAACTCGGAGGCCAGCCGTTGATCGAGCCAGCCGGTAAAGGTGGTGCGAAAGCTCGACTCCATCGTTCCGACACCGATGTTGGTCGCCAGCGCCAGTAGCAGCGCCATCAGAGCCAGTGACAGACCGGGCAGTTGGGCGCGCAGATCGGCCCAGACCCAATCGGCCACCGGGCCACTAAGCAACCGCGCCAGCAGCGTCAGCACGGTACCCAGCAACAGCGGCAGCGCCAGGGCCGCGCCCAACAGCAACCCACCCAGCAGCGCGAAACCTCCGATCAGTCCCGGCAGGGACACATGCAACGCAACGCCGGCCAGGGCCAAAGCCACGCCAAACCCCGCCGCGATCTGCGCCCCACGCCCCTGTGCCGCGCTCCATGCCTGCACGCCGGGGGCGGCAAGCAGCGGCAGACGATACAGCCGCCAGACCCCCTGCGCCCCGGCAATTGCGGTCCCCACCAGCGCCATCGCCAGTCCCGCCGCCGCCCAGGCCGGGCGCAGCACCAGCCCACCGTCAACACTCGCGCCGTACAGACCGCGCAGCGTGGCCGCGACATTGGGCAAAAGGGCCGCTGCGATGCCATACCCAAGGATCAGCCCAAGCACGCCGGACACCAGCGCAATCACAAGCAGTTCCCCCATCACCAGCGCAACCAGCGTGCGCAAGGGCAGCCCCAGCGCGCGCAGGGTCCGAAACATCGCGCGGCGTTGTTGAAACGCCAGCCCAACGGTGCCGTGCACGATGAACAGCCCCACGGCGAATGACAGCAACCCGAAGGCGGTGAGGTTCAGGTGAAAGCTGTCGGTCAAACGCGCGGCATCGGCACCCGGATCAGCGGGCTCGGCAATCAGGTCCGGCGCGATTTCGGCAATCGGCGGCAGCCCCATAGGCTGGTCGCGCAGCACCATCAGATAGCTTAGCCTGTCCGGCGCCTGTAGCAGCCGCGCGGCCACCGCGATATCGGTCAGCGCGGTGCCGGCGGTAATATCGGTGCTGCCCACAATGGGAGGCAGGCCGGGTGTTTCGCCTGTCAACGCCGCTGTTTGGAGATCGGTGAACAGTTGTCCGGGGGCGATCATCGCCGCGTACAGATCGGTGGTTTCGGTTGTGGAGTCCCGGTCGGCCGGTAGCAGCGGATAGCTGGTCAGGTCGACGCCCCGCAGCGTGACCCATGTATCGCCCAGCCGATAGCGCCCTTCCAGAACCGGCGAAATCTGCCACCCGGCACGGCGCAACGCGATGTATGTCTGCAACGGGATAACCCCCGAGGGCGCACGCAGCGTTTCGCGAAAGGCCAGCGTGCTTTGCGCGGTGGCGCGATCATAACTGGCCCGCGCCTGTTCATTGATCGCCTGAACCGCCGACCACAGGCCGGTCGCCAGCGACAGCCCGATCACCAGCACCAGCAGTTGCAGCGGTTGCCGCCGCCAGTGGCGGAACAGCGCCGACCAGGCGGCGCCTCTCATTTCAGCCGCCCGCGCGACAGGTGCAACCGCGCGTCCAGCCGTGCCGCGATCCGGGTCGAATGGGTGACGAGCAGCAGCGCGCAGCCGCTGTCGTGCACGAGGTCCAGCATCAGATCAAGCACCGCGTCGCCCGTCGCTTCGTCAAGATTGCCGGTGGGTTCATCCGCCAGCAGCAGCGCGGGTCGCATCGCGAGCGCCCGGCCGATGGCGACACGCTGCTGTTGCCCGCCCGACAGTTGTTCGGGGTAGGCGTGCCCCAGCGCCTCGAGCCCCAGCTTGTGCGCCAGATCATCGGCAAACGCCGGATCGTCCCGCCCGGCAAGACGGGCGTGAAAGCGCAGGTTGGCCGCCACGGTCATTGATCCGACAAGGTTGAATTGCTGAAACACCAAAGCAACTTGGGTGCGACGAAGATCGGCGCGCTGTGCCTCGGTGAGGGTGGAATAGGCGGTCTTGCCCAGCCGGATGTCTCCGCTGTCAAAGGTGTCGAGTGCCCCGGTCAGATGCAGCAGCGTGCTTTTGCCGCTACCGCTTTCACCGGTCAACGCCAGAGTGGCGCCAGCGTCCAGCGTCAGCGAAACGTCTTGCAGAACAGGGGCAGGGGCGCCGGGGTAGGTCTTGGTGATCTGGTCGATTTGCAGTTGCACGCGCGGCCCTCAATTCGTGGTTCCGGCATATCATAGGGCGCGCCGGTGAATGTCCACCGCTTGGCCTGTGGCGCGATGCCGCCGCATTGGGCCGCGCGGGTTGGCAGGACGTGCCCGTGCGCCTATCTCTGGCGTGCCCCAGGTAAAAAAGGAACGCCGCATGCGCCACGCCATGATGATTGTAACCGCCCTTGCGGCGGTGCTGGCAAGCACAGGCGCGCCCCGGGCAGATACCCTGCGCGACCGATGCGATAACCGCGCGCGTGAGGTCAGCGGTTATTACGGTGGCCGGATCCCCAGCTTCAATATCGGCCCATTTACTGCGCGGATCGGCGGATCCGTGGCGATTGGGGTGGGCCGCAGCCGGGGCGCGACAAGCCCCGCTTCGCCGCCCTTCGCCGGATCCTACAGCGTGGAACGGCGCGAGGCCGCCAAGGCCAAGAAATATGAACGCGCCTTGGCCGATTGCATGGCGCGCGGCTAGATTACCGCTTTCAGATGCGCGCGCAGGGCGGCCACGCTGGCGCGCGTGCTGTCAAGAATGCCGGGTGCGCCGGGCGGGTCCGCCAGAGTGGTATACCAATGCTCAGGCGGGCGCTGTCCGGCGCGGCGGTGCCATGTCAGTCCCCGCAACACGGCCTGCGCCGATGGATCGAGCCTGTCGGGGATTTCCCGCCCAGAGATCACGGCCCAGATGCCGCTCCAACAGCGCGCCACCGACCACGGGTTATAGCCGCCCCCGCCGGTCACCAGCATCGGGATGCCAAGGCCCATCAGCGCGGCCACGGTGCGGCGATGGGCGGCATTCGTCCATTCCAGCCGCGAAAGCGGGTCTTCTGCTACCGCATCGGATCCGCATTGCAACACGATGGCGCCGGGGCGATGCGCCTGGACCACTGGCAGGATCAGAGAATCCAGCGCCATTGCGGCATCGCCATCGCCCGCGCTCCGCTCCAACGGCAGGTTCAGCGCGTTGCCGCACAGGCGTTCGGACAGCGTGCCGGTAAACGGCCAGCGGTCGGCTTCGTGGGTGGACACCATCAGCACCTCGGGTACTTCCGCAAAGGCATGGGCCACGCCGTCACAATGATGTGCGTCGATATCCACATAGGCCACGCGATCCACGCCCAGGCGGCGCAGGGCCAGGATCGCCAGAACCGGATCGTTCAGGAAACAGAAGCCGTTGGCCCGGTCGGGCAACCCGTGGTGCGTGCCGCCCGCGGGGTGGAACACGGTGCCGCCATGGGCGACCAGTTCGGCCGCCAGAAGCGCCCCTCCGGCAGAGGTGGCAGGGCGGCGAAACATTTCAGGGTAGACCGGGTTCGACAGGGTGCCCAGCCCGTGCTGCTGGCGAATGTCGTCGCTGACGGATTGCGTGGCCTCGGCCGCCTGCAACGCGGCGACATAGGCTGGCGTGTGAAAGGCCTGCAGCGCGGCGGGCCGCGCGCGGGGGCTGGTGCGATAGGCCGATTGCGGGAGCCACCCCAGGGTGCGGCACAGATCAATCACCGACGGCACGCGCGGAATCGCCAGCGGATGGCGGCTGCCGTAGGTCGAATTGCGATAGATGTCGTGGCCCAGAAACAGCGGGCCACCGGGGGACGGGGCAAGCATGATGCGCCGACCGTGGCCGCAAAAGCGCGGCGGCGCAATCCCTGCCGACTGTGGGATGGTATGGAGGGCAGGGGCACGTTATAGCGGGGACATGAGCGACCCGGTTGAGACATTCCCCCTGACATGGGCCCGGGCGCTGTGGGCGGCCATTGGCCGGATGAATCGCAACAACGGTTTTGTCATGGCAAGTCACGTCGCCATGTCGGTGATGCTGGCGGTGTTTCCCTTTATCCTCTTTGTCGTCGCGCTGGCGGGCGCGATGACCGGCGAAGTTGAAATCGATGACCTGATCCAGATCATCTTTGGCGTCTGGCCCGACGATATCGCCGCCCCCATCGTGGCCGAGATTCGCGCGGTGGTGAAAACCGACAGCACCAGCCTGATGACCCTCGGTGGGCTGGTGGCGCTGTATTTCGCCTCGAACGGGGTAGATGCGGTGCGCATCGCAATCAGTTCGGCCTATCGTGATTACGACCCGCGTCCGTTCTGGAAAACGCGGTTCGTGGCTGTGGTGTTTGTCCTGGTGGGCGGCGGGCTGATCATCGTCGGGTTGACTGTGGGCGTGGGGCTGCCTGCATACTTTCGCTATATCGCCGAGGTGGTGCCGGACCCGGTCGAGAACCGGTTCAGCAATTTGCTGAACAACGATTCCCTGAAATTCGTGGTGACGCTGACGTTTCTGACCTTTGCCGTGTCAGCCTGCCATATCTGGCTGCCTGGGTTGCGGCATCGTTTTGTCGATGTGTGGCCCGGGGTTGGGCTGACCATCGCGCTGTGGATCGCGGCGGTATGGGGGTTCTCGCTCTACATAGCCTATTTCGCGGATTACAACGCGACCTATGCGGGGCTGGCCGGGGCGATGGCGGCGCTGATCTTCCTGTATCTGATCGCGGTGATCCTGATTTTCGGGGCGGAATTCAACGGCGCATTACTGCGCGGACCTTCGAAACGCTGATGTAATTCCTTGCCTTGGCCGCAATCGGGCCATCGCCGTGGCGAAATCCCGCACCATCCTGTGGATAACGAACCGCAGGAGAAACGCCCATGACCACCCAGACCACACGCCAGTCACATGGGGCGCTGTTTGAATTGCTGCGCCAGCAAGGATTGTCGCGTCAGGCCGCGCATCGTTCGAAAAAACCAGAAAACCCGCAGCAGGACGCGCAGGACAGTCATGCATTTCTGGAGCGTGCGATCGCCAGCTGGGGCCGCCCCACATGGGCGACGCAGGGACCCGTGCAAGGGACGATATCAGGCGCCGCGAAAGCCCGTTGCCACAACGAATTTTTCCGAGCTGTCCGCGCGTGAGGCGGGCGGCTTGACGTTCGCGACCTTGGTGAACTTCTGCTTCAGCAGCTTCTGCAATTCTCCTTCGGCCCCGCCGGCCAGAACCTTGGCGACAAAGGTTCCGCCTTCGTCCAGCACGTCAAAAGCCAGATAGGCCGCGGCTTCGCATAGCGCGATGATGCGCAGGTGATCCGTCTGCTTGTGGCCCGATGACGCGGCGGCCATATCCGACATCACAACGTCGGCGCGGCCACCAAGCCACTCTTTCACCTGAAGGTCGGCGTCGTCGGCCATGAAGTCGAGCTGGTAGATGTCCGCACCCGCTATCGGCTCGACCTCTTGCAGATCGACGCCAATGATATGGCCCACCTTCTTGTCGGTGCGTTCGCCAAGGGCGTTGATGCGTTTCACGGCCACCTGCAGCCAGCCGCCCGGCGCGCAGCCCAGATCGACGACGCGGGCGCCCGGCACAAGAAAGCGGAACTTGTCGTCCAACTCGAGGATCTTGAAGGCAGCGCGCCCGCGATAGCCTTCGGCCTGCGCGCGACGCACATAAGGGTCGTTCAACTGACGTTGCAGCCAACGGGTCGAGGACAGCTTGCGCCCGCGCGCTGTCTTGACCTTGACCTTGAGATCGCGCTGTCCGCGCCCGGATGTGTTCTTGGTCATCGTTATGCCCGTTGCTGCAAGGGGTTTTCTTAGCGGCTGCGGGCCTGCCCGGCAAGGGTGCGCGCTGTCGCGGAAGGGGGCATTGCGCCGAAGGCGGGGAGCCTCCGGCGGGGATATTTGGCCCCAAAGAGATGCGGGGGCTAGAAGGGCCCGTCTTCCAGGACGCCATCTGCGCTCATCTGCGCGTACAACAGGCCTTCGCGCAGGCCGCGATCTGCGACCGAGAGCCGATCGGTCGGCCAGCAGCGCAGCAGCGCCTGAAGGATCGCGGCACCCGACATGATCAGTGCCTGACGATCTTCGCCGATGCGCGGATCGCGGCGCCGTCCGGCGGGACCAAGCGCAAGGTAGCGGCGGATCACGCGGTCGATCTGGTCGGATGTCATGCGCAGCCCGTCAACCTTGGTGCGATCATACCGTTTCAGGCCAAGGTGGCTGGCCGCCACGGTGGTCACGGTGCCCGAGGTGCCGACAATCTGGAACCCCTCGCGCAGTTGCTCGTCCTTGTAGGGCGCAAAATCGGCAAGGTTTTCCTCGAAAAACCAGCTCATCAGGGCAAAGCGCGCGGCATCGTCGGTGACGTCAGAAAATTGGTCGCGCAGGGTGGCCACGCCCAGCGGCACCGAGATCCAGTCGACCACGCGGGCCGAGGGAAACGGGCTGGCGGGCGGGTGGAACCCGGCGTGCAGCCGCATGATGGCGCGGGGCCGGTCGCGGTGGGGCACCGAGGACAGATCGATCCAGACCAGTTCGGTCGAGCCGCCGCCGATGTCGACCACCAGCAGCTGTTCGGTCTTGGTGCTGACCAGCGGCGCGCAGGAGATCACCGCAAGCCGGGCTTCTTCCTCGGGTTCGATGACTTCAAGGCGCAGGCCGGTTTCCAGCCGCACCTGGCGGATGAAATCGCGTGAGTTATGGGCACGCCGGCAGGCTTCGGTTGCGACAAGGCGCATCCGCGACACCTGATTGCGCTTCAGCTTCTGCTGACAGATGCGGAGCGCCTGGATCGTGCGCGCCATCGAGGTGCGCGACAACCGGCCGCTGTGTTCCAGACCGGCGCCGAGTTGCACCGATTTGGAGAAGCTGTCCACCACATGAAAGCCGCTGCCCTTGGGCTGGGCGACAAGCATACGACAGCTATTGGTGCCAAGATCCAGCGCGGCATAAAGCTCGGCTGGATCCGGACGTTCAGGCGCGGGGCTTTCGACCGCTTTCGGGAACGCGCCCGCACCAGTGGGACGCTTGGGCGCCATTGGTCACGCCCTCCGATTTCGAGTTACTTTGACAATAGGAGCGTTGTGCCCATGCCGCAAGGTGTTGCGTCGCGTCGCGGGGTCACCCCACGTCGCTGTTATCGGCGGTTGTGTCGAAAACAGGCAGCGGCGGGGCGCGCGCGTGCCGTAAACAGGCGCAAAGGCGCGGCGGCGCGAAGGAATCAGCACATGCCCGAAGTCACGATTGTTTATTGGCGCGATATCCCGGCCCAGGTGATCGTGGGCAAGGGCCGGCGCGGCACAAAACGGGTGCTGGCCGAACGGTTTGAACAGGCCATCGACCGAGCCGCGATGAAGGGGGGGGCCAAGGACAGCGATGCCTATCTGGCCGAGTGGCGCAAGGGCGATCCGGTCGAGATGGATGGCGCGCCGGAGGAGATTGCCGAAGCCGAAGTGGCGCGGCTTGAGGCTGAATACGACACCGCGCGCCTGAAGGCGCTGATCGACACCGACGGGCGGGCATGAGCCTGCGCAGATACTGGGAGGCCGCGATGGCACTTTTGAATTTCAGAAAACGCGAGGCCGCCGCGCCGCGTGGCGCCAGTGCCGAGGTCGAGGCCTTTCTGCAGGGCTATTCGATCGAGGTGATGCCGCGCACTGCCGAGAAGGTCGAGGATTTCCGCGCCCTGCTGCCGGAAGGCACGCGCGTGTACATCGCCCATATCGACGGCACGCCGATCGAGGATATGGTGGCGACGGCCAAGCGGCTCTCGTCCGACGGGTTCCAGGTGATGCCGCATTTCCCCGCGCGCATCATCCGTGACAAGGCGATGCTGGGCGACTGGATCGCGCGCTACCAGGGCGAGGCCGACGTGCGCCAGGCGCTGGTGCTGGCGGGTGGCGTGTCGGAGCCGCATGGCGACTTCGACAGCTCGATGCAGCTGCTGGAAACCGGGCTGTTCGGCGATGCCGGGTTCACGCGCCTGCATGTCGCCGGCCACCCCGAAGGCAACCGCGACATCGACCCCGATGGCGGCATGGCCAACGTGACCGACGCGCTGCGCTGGAAACAGCGGTTCCGCGACAGCTCGGACGCGCAGATGGCGCTGGCGACGCAGTTCGCGTTTGACGCCGATCCGATCATCGCCTGGGCCGACAGCCTGCGCGAGGCGGGCATCGACATTCCGGTGCACATCGGCATCGCCGGTCCGGCCAAGCTTCAGACGCTGATCAAGTTCGCCATCGCCTGCGGCGTCGGCCCCTCGCTGAAGGTGCTGCAAAAGCGCGCAATGGACGTGTCGAAACTGCTGCTGCCGTACGAGCCGACCGAGGTGATCGCCAAGCTGGCCGCGCACAAGGCGGCGCACCCCGATTTCAACATCGAGAACGTCCACTTCTTCCCCTTGGGCGGCATCAAGACCAATGCCAACTGGGCCATCGAAAATGGCGGCAACGCGGCCCGCCCGGCAGACATCACCGCAGAAAAGGCCAAGGCATGACCCGTACGATCCTTGAATCCAAGACCAAGACCGCCATCATCGGCTTTGACCAGCCGTTCTGCGTGATCGGCGAGCGGATCAACCCGACGGGCCGCAAGAAACTGGCGGCCGAGCTGGAAGCGGGCGATTTCTCGACCGTGGAAAAGGACGCGCTGGCGCAGGTTGCCGCCGGGGCGACCGTGCTCGATATCAACGCGGGCGTGGTCTATAACTCGAACCCCAACCCCAACGAGACCGAACCGCCGCTGATGCGCCAGATCGTTGAGCTGGTGCAGGGGCTGGTCGATGTGCCGCTGTGCATCGACAGTTCGGTTCCCGGCGCGCTGGAAGCCGGGCTGGAGGTGTGCCAGGGCCGCCCGCTGCTGAACTCGGTCACGGGCGAGGAAGACCGGCTCGAACTGGTGCTGCCGCTGGTCAAGAAATACAACGTGCCGGTTGTGGCGATTTCGAACGACGACACCGGCATTTCCGAAGACCCGGACGTGCGGTTCGCCGTTGCCAAGAAGATTGTGGAGCGCGCCGCCGATTTCGGCATTCCCGCGCATGACATCGTGGTCGATCCGCTGGTGATGCCGGTGGGCGCGATGGGCACCGCCGGGTTGCAGGTGTTCACGCTGGTGCGCCGACTGCGCGACGAGCTGGGCGTGAACACGACCTGCGGCGCCTCGAACATCAGCTTTGGCCTGCCCAACCGCCACGGGATCAACAATGCCTTCCTGCCGATGGCGATGGGCGCGGGCATGACCAGCGCGATCATGAACCCGGTCGCGCTGCCCGTGACGCAAAAGGCCATCGCCGAGAAGAAAGCCGAGATCGAAGCCGCCGGGATCGTGCTGCCCGAGGGCATGGATGACGAAACCTTTGTCACGCTGTTCGGCCTTGGTTCTACCAAATCCCGCGCGGGCAAGGAGATGGAGGCCATCCGCGCCGCCAACTTCCTGACCAACAACGACCCGCATGGTGGGGAATGGATCCGCTTTAACAAGCCGCCTGCGAAAGACGGCGAAGAGGGACGTGGCCGGGGCGGCCGGGCCGGCAGTCGGCGCCGCCGGGCTTGATCGCATCGCGCCTTTGACCCTAGACTTGATCCGCCGCACCCTACCGGGCGCGGCGGATTTTTTTCACGGCAGGGCCGGTTTCGGCCTGATTTGGCACGAAGGGCAATTGGCATGACGGATACGGCAAAGGACCTGGCCGAGATCATCAAGGAAATCGAAGAAGTCGATACCTGCATCACCGATCTTGAAGCGGACGCGCGCAAAGACCCAAAAACCAACGCGGCACGGCACAACAAATTCGCCTGCAAGGCGCTGCGCCGCTATCGGGTGCGGTTGACCGAGGCACGCGACGACATTCTTGCCACGATGACCGCAGGCTAGGCGCGCGAAGGCCATTGAACATGCGCCCAATTGCGGCCAACCTGTCGATATCGTCAGGGGGAGGCGCATGACAGACAGTTTCAGGTGGCAGGCGGTCGATATTGCCGCGCAGGTCCGCGCGGGCGAGGTAACGGCGGCGCGCGTGGCGCGCGACCATCTTGACCGGATCGAGGCCGTGAACCCGGGGTTGAACGCCATCGTCCAGCACGACCCGGACGCGGCCTTGCAAGCGGCCGAAGCGGTGGATGCAGCGTTGGCGCGGGGCGATGACCCGGGGCCGCTGGCGGGTGTGCCGGTGACGATCAAGGTCAACGTCGATCAGGCGGGCTGCGCTACCACCAACGGGCTGACCCTGCAACGTGACCTGATGGCCCAAAGCGACAGCCCCGTCGTCGCCAACCTGCGCGCGGCGGGCGCGGTGATCGTGGGGCGCACCAATACGCCCGCGTTTTCGATGCGCTGGTTCACCGAAAACGGGCTGCATGGTCGCACGTTGAATCCGCGCAACGCGGCGCTGACGCCGGGCGGATCGTCAGGTGGGGCGGCCTCGGCCGTGGCGGCGGGGATGTGTGCCATCGCACATGGCACCGATATCGCCGGGTCGATCCGCTATCCGGCCTATGCCTGCGGGTTGCAGGGGATACGGCCCACGCTGGGGCGTGTGCCCGCGCGCAATGCCTCGGGGCCGGATCGGTTGCTTGGGGCACAGCTGATGGCGGTGTCGGGTCCGATCGCCCGCTCGGTGGCCGATACGCGCATGGCGCTGACGGCCATGGCGGTCGGCAGCACCGAAGATCCGTGGTGGGTGCCCGCTCCGCTGGAGGCAGGCGCGTTGCCGCGGCGCGTTGGGCTGATCGCAGCGCCCGATGGTATGCCTGTTGCACCTGAGGTGACCGAAGCGCTGGATCGCGCGGCGGCGGCCCTGCGTGCGGCAGGCTGGCACGTGGATACCGTGAGCGGGCCCGGATTCCGCAAGGCGGCTGACATCAACGCCCAGCTCTGGATGGCAGAGGCACGGTACACCACCGACATGATTGCCCGCGAAGGGGATGCCGCCGCGCAGTTCGTTTTTGCCCGGATGACGGCGGATTCGCCCGAAATGGATCTGCCCGCATTGATGGAGGCGCTGCGCGCGCGTGTTGGCGTCCAACGCGATTGGGCACGCTTTCTGGCGGATTATCCTGTGGTGCTGTGCCCCAGTTCCGGGATGCTGCCCTTTGAACAGGATCTCGACATCCGGTCCGAGGCCGATTTCGACCGGGTGATGGAGGCGCAGTTGATCCAGCGCGCGCTGCCGACGCTGGGCATGCCCGGGCTGGCCGTATCGACCGGCATGGCCGGTGACGCGCCTTGCGGGGTGCAGCTGATCGCAGACCGCTTCCGCGAAGATGTCCTGTTCCGCGCGGGAGCGGTGATTGAAGCGGCTTGTGGCCTGCCCACGGTCGCCGACCCGAAGTGATACGAAACGTAACGGATCAAAATAAATGCCCCAAACAATTACCCGACATGTCAAAGACATGGTGGCCGAGGCCAATACTGTTGTCGAGACGATCAGCGTTGATACCTTGCGCGCGCTGCTTGGCTCGCCCGATCACGTCATCGTCGATCTGCGCGACCCGCGCGAGTTGAAGCGCGAAGGCAAGATCCCCGGTGCGTTTTCCTGCCCGCGCGGAATGCTGGAATTCTGGATCGACCCGGACAGCCCGTATCACAAGCCGGTGTTCAACCAGGACAAAACCTATGTCTTCTACTGCGCAAGCGCGTGGCGCTCGGCCCTGTCGGCACGGGTGGCGCAAGACATGGGCCTGACGCCGGTTGCCCATCTGGCAGGCGGATTCAGCGAATGGCAGGCAGCGGGAGCGCCCGTGGAAGATGTTGGCTGACTGCCGCACCCGGCTCGGCGGAAACTGGCTTGCAGGCGCTTGCCGCAGTCAAACGAAACCGGAACATTGGATCGGGTTCAGACGTTTTGTTCGCGTAACGGAAACCAATCCGTAACGGAGGAGAAAACGATGACGACGATGGAATACACATCCGCTCTGGTGTCCTCGGCTGACGTGGACGGAACCAACGTTTATGGCAATGACGGCGACAAGGTTGGCCATATCGACCACGTGATGATCGACAAGAAGTCAGGAAAGGTGGCTTATGCCGTGATGCATTTCGGCGGCTTCCTCGGACTTGGCGAAACGCAACATCCAGTGCCGTGGGATGCGCTGAAATACGACACCTCGAAAGAGGGTTATGTCACCGGGATCACGCAGGATCAGCTGGAACGCGCCCCGACACGCGACACCAACTGGCAGCATGATCGCGACTGGGAACAGCGCGTGCACGATCACTACGCAATGCCCTATTACTGGATCTAGGTGGTCCCTGCTGGCAGGGGGGCATCCCTGAAGCGCAGGACAATATTGAACAAAGGCCGCGCCTGACCGGGCGCGGCCTTTCACATTTCCGCGTCCGTGCTGACTTTTCGCGCAATTGCGCTATACTGTTTGGGTATTGGTGTGTTGATTGGTGATGGTGGCCCAGATGGGCAATGTGAAACGGCACGTCTCGCTTGCAGCCTCGAATGAGGACACAAGGGAGGCCGGCTATCTCGACAGAACGCTCAGCTGGTCCGAGCGCCTGCGCTTGGCGCGTGAGGCGCGGACGGTAACACTCGGCGATGCTCCGGAGCGGCGGGTGCTGCCCGTGCGCAAGCCCTGGGAGCGCGAAGCCGAACCGGAAGAGAAGGGCACGGCCCAGAATGATCCCGTCGAGCTTGCCCAGCTGATCACGCTGAACGCCGACAACCCAGAGCAGGCCCGCAAAACCGTGCGCGAGCGCCGTGCAGAGCTGATTTCGCAATTTGCCGCCCGGTCTGACCCTGCGACCTATGACGCCGAACCCGAGACTGACCAAACAGGTCCGGACGGAACGGTGCTTGATCCGGTGTCGGATCGCAAAGCGTCTGTCGCGCAGGCGCGCCCAATCTCGAAACCCCTCAGCACGGGATTTGCGGCGGCTCAGGGCACGCCTCGGCGCCGATGGCCCATCTTCGCGGCGCTTGTGCTTGCGCTGGCGATGCTAGGTGCCGGGGCCATCATTGTTCTGACCAGAGCCGAGCCCGCAGTGGCCCCCTCATCCGACGAGACAAGCGCCGTTCGCCCGGTGGTGCCTGCAGTTGTGGCGCGCGCGCCGCAACCATCGTCGGCCATGCTCGCTCCGGGTGACGTGCAGGCCGGTCCAGATGCGCCCATTGCATCGTCGGCAGGGCCCGTTCGGCGCGTTCCTGCGCTGCTGTCGGAAGATCCCGCCCTGATTGACGAGAGGGTTCCGACACGGAGCACCCGCGTGGCGATGCCTGTGTTTCCCACGTCGCCCAGGCTGGTTCCCATCGCGCCAAGCATTGCATCGCCAAGCATTGCATCGCAGCAGGCGTGGATCGCAGAGGACACGGCCCGTACAGATTTTCACGCGACAGCGCCCGGGGAAATGCATCTGCCATCATCGGACCAGATGCCAATCTGCCTTGGATGCGACGCATCCGGGCTGACCGGTCTGGCGGGGCTGGATGTGGTCGTGCACACGGCACATCTGAACGCGCCGAATGGCGAGGCACTGCGTGCCGCCTTGGCTTTGGCCGGCGCCAACAGTCTGCGCGAGCGATATGCGCCTATCGCGGCGTCGCAAGGGCAAGTCCGCTATTACGATGCTGCTCAGGCCGATACCGCCCGTCAGGTCGCGGGAATGTTCGGCGGCACTGTCGTTGATCTGACATGGTATCGTCCGCGGCCCGAAACGCCGCGTCTCGATATTTTATTGCCGGGAGGGGCTTGATCCGGTTCCGGCGCGATCTGCCCGGTATATCGGGCTTTAGAGTGGGGGAATTTCGACGTATGACACAGGGATTGAAGTTTATCGCGATGGGCGCGTCCATCGTCCTCGCCGGTTTGGCGCCAACCGCAGGCGCGGCGCAATCATCTGCCGCCCAGCCATCTGACCAAGTGTCCGATCAAGTCGCCGAACCAGAGAGCAATTCGCTCAAAGTTTATTTCACCAGCGGCAGTTCCCGCGTGCAGGCCGATCAGGCGGCTACCCTTGATCTTGCCGCGCGTACCTTTCGGGATGGTAACCCATTGGTGATGGTCGTTTCCGGAGGTGCCGATACTGTGGGCGATCCCTTGGAAAACCTTGACCTTTCCCTGCGTCGTGCCTCCAGTGTGGCAGACGGTCTTGTGGCACGTGGCATCCCCGTAACGCGTCTTCAGGTGCTGGGCCGAGGCAACAGTGAATTGCGGATTCCAACCGAACCGGGCGTCCCGGAAGAGGGCAACCGGGTCGTCGAAATCAGCTGGCGATGATGCGATACATCGCGCTGGCCCTGCTGCTGTTGGCACAGCTTGCCAACGGTGCCGCACCCGCCCGGGCGCAAGACGGCGCTGCACCTGTGGAAGCCGGTCCCGATGCAGCCCAGCAGCTGTTTGACCAGAAAGACTACGCAGGTGCGGCCCGCCTGTGGCAGATCGCGGCGGCGCGCGGGTCATCGCAGGCCAAGCTGGCTTTGGGCTTGATGGCCGATCAGGGCCTTGGCCAGCCTCGGGATCACGCCCGCGCATTCCAATGGTATCTGGATGCCGGGTCCGACGGGTTGGCCGAGGCGCAGTTCAATGTGGGCGTCATGCTTGACTCCGGCATTGGTGTATCCCGGGATTCGCGTGCGGCGCTGGTCTGGTATACCCGGGCGGCACTGCGAGGGCACGCGCGCGCGCAATACAACACCGCCCTGATGCTCGCAGCCGACGACCCGGCGAATGGCTCGGGCAAAACCACAGGCTCTGCCGACCCCAAGGCCGCGCGCTACTGGTTCTCGCGTGCCGCAACGCTGCCCGCCTCGCAAGCTCAGCTTGCGCGGCTTGACGGCGCGACAGCTACAGTGGTCGGAGATCGCCCCGACGTGATATTTCAGGCGCAATCAGCGGGCCGGATCGAACTGGTCTGGTCCGGGGCAGGCGCCGCGCGCTATGGGGTCGAAGTGGTCGCGATACCCGACGCGGCACAGGGGTATGCCGAACCTCTTGCGCTGGTGGTGACACCGGGAACCGGCGCGATCGCCGACTACACAGCACCCGATCCGCAGGTGCTCTGGCGGGTGCTGGCATTTGACGACTCTGGCACCGATTATACGGCGGCACCATGGCAGGGCAGGGCCGGGACAACCCTGCCGCGGGGCCGAGTCCGCATTGCCGCACCTCCAATCCCCGAGGCGGCTGCCTTCGTTGGGCTTCTCGCCGAGGACCTGCGCCGCGCGGGCTATTGGGTCCGCCCGGGCACGGTTTCTGCCTCCGGGAGCGTTACAGGAACCGAGATCGGATACAGCTACGCCGCCGACAAGGCCCTTGCCGCGCGTGTGGCATCCACGCTGCCTTCATCTGCCGGAATCCGCCTGCGGCAACTCGAAAATGGCAGCACGCTACCGGGCGAAATTATCGTCGCCCTATCGTCCGGTGGCGACGAAACACAATGAACCACTTCTTTGGGGGCCAAATATCCCGGGGGACTCCGCGCAGCGGAGGGGGGCAGAGCCCCCGTCGCACCTTTGCAGCCAATCTGTACGCGCCCGGGTCAGCCCCTCAGCGCAACCAGATGATTGTCCCAGTTGCGATCCTGCCGCGCCAGCGGGCGGGTGCGGTCGCCCTCCAGCGCGATCAGCCCGCCGTGCCCGTCACTGGCCACAAACCCGGTGCGCGCAGGCGCCAGTCCGCAAACATCTGCGCGCGCCACGTGGCCGAGAAAGGCCCCATCTTCGACGGCAAAGCGATGAATACGTCCGCCTTTCGGAGAGGTTATTGCCACCTCGCTGCCCGCGCCTGAAATAGCGATGCTTCCGGCGTAGCCTTTCATGGTCAATTCATCCTCCAATGGGGCTTCGGCCGGCTCCAACGCCGCGCGCCCGGGGCGGTGAAGTGCAATCAGCGGCGGCGCGGCGCCGTCTTCGCCCTGCCATTGCATCGCCACGCCCACCGTTCCATCCGCGCCCAGGGCAAGGTGACGGATCGAGTTCTGGTGCAGCCCGGCCAGCGGATCGAGTTGCTCGGCCAAAGCGCCCTCTAACGTCAGATACGTCAGGTTGGGCCGCATAGTGGTAAGGTTCAGCTTGTCCCGCGTGGCCGGGTCGGTGGCGATGCCGCCGTTTGCGATGACCAGCTTGAGTCCATCCGGCATAAGGCGCAGGTCATGAGGCCCGATCCCGCCACTGTCGACCGCGCCGATCCGGCGATAGCCGCCGCGCACATCCCACATGCCGATGCGCCCGGCACTCGTGTCGGCCATCTGTTCCGAGGTGAACAGCACCGCACCATCGGGAGAGAACGCCCCATGCCCGTTGAAATTGAGCCCCTCGGGGGGCGTCAGGTTATGGCGCACCGTGCCGCTGGCACAGTCAACCACCAGCGCAAAGCGGCCCGGGCGGCGGGCAAAGGCCACGGCCTCGGCCCGGGTGGGATGCGCCGCGCCGGCATGGCCGCGCGCGGGCAGGGGGACTCGAAACATGTCCGCCCCCGCCTCATCCAGCCCGAACAGGGCAAAACCGCCATCGGGTTCACGCGCGGCCGCCAGATAGGCGGGTTGACCCACGTCGGCCCAGCCCAGCCGGGGGGCGGCCCCGGCGGCCAGCAGCGTGGCCAGGAAGGCGCGGCGCGAGGTCATGGCCTAATCCCCGTCCTGTGCGTTGAACCCGGCGGAAATGCCCAATTCGGCCCCCACCTCGGTGGTGATCGACAGCTTCAGCGCGCGCACCGCCTGTTGCAGCACCTCGACCTTCAGCCGCGCCTGCAGGTCGGTGATGTTCTGGAACGACGGGTCGGCGATAGCGGCGCCTGCGCGCTCGACCGCCTCGAGTGCTTCATCGGTTTCCGGCAAGGGATGATCGGCCAGCGCCTGCGCCATCGCATGGGCGGCGCGGGCAACGTTCAGCACATTCGGCAGGCTGCGCTGCGACCGCCAGGCCTCGGCCCGGCGCGGGCGGGGGCGGTCGAAGGTGCCCAGAGGCCCCCCCAGCCGCGTGTCGGCGGTGAATTCCAGCGAGGCGGTGATCTGGGTATAGATCGCGCGCAGCGCCTCGGAGGCGTCCTGAAACTGGGCATTGCCATCACCGCCGGGGGCGCGCAGCTTTGGCGCGAAGGCATCCCAGCCGGTCTCCAGCGCAACCGCCTGCCGCGCCAGATCGGCGGAAATCGCCTGCACCAGCGCGCAGGCGCGGTCCTGAGGCCCGTAGTCGGCAAAGGCCGGATCATACAGCATCATGTCCAGCGCCATCAGCCCGCGCGCGGCGATCGAGGCGTCGCTGAACGCCTCGGGCGTCAGCATGCCGGCATCGTCCGAGCCGAGGATCTGGCGCAACGCCTTGGGGGTGAACCCGCGCGCGTCGGGCCAGAACACGACCGAAAGCGCGCCGTTTTCCGACGGGCCAAGGCGCAGATCGGCCAGCGGGCCCCAGGCATCGAAAGCTGTGTGGTAGGCCGGGCGCAGCGCCTTGGCCGTGCAATCGGCCTGTGCGGCGCTGTCCAGCTGCTCGGTGGCGTCGGCAAAATCGGTCAGCGCGGGCAGGATGTGGCTGTCGACCACTTCGGCCACATCAGCGTTCGCCGGGGCGGTGAACGCCAGCGCCAGCAGAGGTGCCATGATCAGGCGCGGCACGGACGGGACGGGGGATGACATGGTTACAGGCTCTCCAGAAAGGCGATCAGGGCGGCACGGTCGGCAGGCGGCATGGCGATCACGCGCTGGCGGGCGGGCTCGGCCTCTCCGCCGTGCCACAGGATCGCCTCGAGCAGGGTGCGCGCGCGCCCATCGTGAAGGTAGGTTTCAACACCGCTGACCTGCGCGGTCAACCCGATGCCCCACAGCGGCGGCGTGCGCCATTCGTGGCCCGTCGCGCGGGCCTCGGGGCGGTGGTCGGCCAGTCCTTCGCCCATGTCGTGCAGCAGCATGTCGGTATAGGGCCAGACCAGCTGAAAACTTTGTTCCGGCTGATCGCTCAGCCGATGGGTCACGAATTTCGGCGTGTGGCAGGATGTGCAGCCGCTGTCATAAAACACCTTCTTGCCGTGTAGCACCTCGGCCGCGCCTGCGTCGGGTCGTTCGGGCACGGCCAGATTGCGGCTGTAAAACGTCACAAGGTCCAGCCCCTCGGCATCAATCTCGAACCCGCCATGTGCGGCGTCGCCACCGCCCGGTGCGGCGCGGCAGGCCACCTGTTCGGCAGTGCATTCACCGAAGTCATCCGGGAACAGCGGGTTTGAGATTCCGATATCCCCGGCAAAGGCGGCGGCGGATTGTTCGCGCACCGTGGGTGCCCCGGCCTTCAGCCCGAAGCGGCCCAGCATCGGGCGGTCGAATTCATGCGACCAGACGATATTGGCGCGGCCCGAAATGCCATCGCCATCGGCATCCTCGGGATCGGCCAGCGCCAGAATATCAGCGGCCGGGATCGCCTCGAGCAGGCCCAGTCCGATCATCTGCGGCGCCACGCGGGGCGACAGCATCGCGTCGGGGTGCAGCGGGCCATAGCGCAGATCCTCGGCCGTGTAGGTGGGCGCGCGCAGCGTGACGATTTCGCCGCCGGACAGCGCGACGGGCACGTCTTCATAGGTAATGCCCAGCCGGTACTCGGCCTTCTGGCCCGGCGTCGCAAAATCCTGCAACTGGCCGCCATAGACCGGATCGGGCGCGGTGCTGAGAAACTCGGTGATCTCGGTCGCCTCGGCCCCCGGGTCGGAGGGCACGGAAATGCGCAGGAACATCGACACGGCGGTGTCTTCCGGACCCTCGGGTGGATGGCCGCGCCCATCCTTGATGTGGCAGTTCTGGCAGCCGCGCGCATTATACAGCGGACCGAGCCCGTCCGACCCGACGGTGGAGGAGGGCGCCGAAACCCAGATCTTGCGGAACAGCCCGTTGCCGACCTTGAAATCAAGCTCGCGGTCAAACCCCATGCCGCCAGAGGGCTGGGAAAACGCATCGGCATTGGTACGCCGCCGCACGGTCGCCTTGCCGCCGGGGTTCACCTCGAACGGTTCGGCGCGGGTGAAATCGCGCGTGGGTGCTACGGCCGCAGCGATGCGGGCGGATTCATCAACGGTACGGGGGGTGATGGAAAGATGCGGATCATCCGCGAAAGGGGTAGTTTGCGGCCCCTGGGCAGCCGCCGGCAGAACACCGGCGGCAAAAATCACAGCAACAATGGCCTTATTCGGCCTCGTCCATCGTGTTAGCATTGAGAAGGGCATATTTCTCCGGACCAAGGCGGTCAAACAGGTCGATCTGGGTTTCCAGAAAGTCGATATGGCCTTCCTCGTCAACCAGCAGTTCCTCGAACAGCTTCATCGACACATAGTCGTTCACTTCGTTGCAGTAGCCGCGCGCCTCGCGATACAGGTCACAGGCTTCCTTTTCCGCCGCCAGATCGGCGTCGAGCGTTTCACGCGGCGTTTCCCCGATGCGCAGCGCGTCCAGCTTTTGCAGGTTCGGATGGCCACCCAGGAACAGGACACGCTGGATCAGCTTGTCGGCGTGGTGCATCTCTTCGATGCTTTCCTCGCGGCTTTTCTTGGCCATCTTGCCAAGGCCCCAGTCTTCCTGAAGGCGGTAGTGCAGCCAATACTGGTTGACGGCTGTCAGCTCGGATCGGATGGCCCGGTTCAGGTATTCGATAACCTTGGGATCGCCTTGCATGTGCGTGATTCCTGTGTTGATCCGGCGCGCAGATGCCGGAGTTGGGGTGGAACCTCGACATTATCATTCGTGCGCATGGTGGCAAGGAACAGCGGCATGCAACCTCCGCAATCGGCCGATTTTCCAAGTGCCCGGTAAACCTTGCCCGGTGTGATGATCGCCTGCGCGTCCGCGGCGCGCATCCAGTCGATGGCGGCGTGGATGTCCTTGTCGGAAATGCTTTTGCAATGGCAGACGATCATACTGGTTACTCCCGGATCAGCCGCCCAGCGGGATGATCACAGCCACCCCGGCCGAACGTGTTTTCGCACCGCTCTCGTCCAGCAGGGCCAGCCCGCCGCTGAGGGTGATGTCGTTCTTGAACGTGTAATCCAGCCCAAGCGTATAGAACTTGTCCTTGCCGGTGCTGGTGATGTCGCGTTGGGTGTAAGACGCCGAGTAGGTCCAGTTGCCCATGCCATAGCTTGCGCCGAGCGTGGCGTAATCGGCATCGTCGGCCGTGCCGCCAAAGCCGTCGAAATGCGCCACTTCGGCCAGCAGCGACAGACCGTTGGCAAAGTCGTGGCTGACCCCGGCGACATAGCCGGTTTCGTCCTTCACGTCGCCCTGGCCCGCTTTCAGGTGGCGCGCGCCCAGCGTGACTGTGGTGGCGTCAAAGCTTTTGGACCATTGCAGCGCGACGTTGTTCAGCTTGCCGGTGTTGCCCGCGCCACCTGCGGTGGCAACGGTGCGTCCGCGACGGGCGCCAAAGCTATCCGACAGGCGCGTGTCATCGGCGTAGAACACTGCCAGCGACAGGGTGCCGGCCTCGGCCAGATCGACATCGACGGTGGTGCCGATGGCTTCGAACATTTCGTAGTCTTCGGCGATCGAGGTGCCGTAGAAGCCCGGCGTCGCATCCCACGCCGTGCCAAAGGCCGGTGCGACCTTGCCCAGCGAGATCACGACCGGATCAAAGTGGAACCGCAGCCCCAGCTCCGAGATATAGGCGCCCATGTCATCGAACGTCCGGTCCTGCACCAGCGGGCGGACGGATTCGGCGGTGATGGCGGCAAAGGCCGAGATTCGGTCGCTGAACCGGTATTCGGCCGAAAAATCGATGGTGGCGTAGGTATCGCTGACTTCCGCGCCCGGAACATCCGAGTCATAGGCGCTGTCATAGCCCAGCTCGATGGTGCCTTCCCAAGTGAACCTCTGCGTTTCTTGCGCCGCCAGCGCGGCTGGGCCGGCGCAGATCGCGGTTGCGCACAGCAGGGAGGAGGTGATCGTCTTCATTCAGGTCTTGTCTTTCAGGTAGGGCGGCCAGCGGGGATCGCTGGCCAGGGAGGAGAGTTTTATTCGAACACGGCCGTGGGGTTATCGAGGCTGTCAGAGCCTTCGAACGCGATCTGGTTCAGGTCGAGCGCCGTCACGATGCGCTCGATTGTACGGGTCTGGTCGATCAGCCCGTTGACGCCGCCCATCACCAGCGCCTCGCCTTTGGCGTTGCCCTGTTCCAGCATCATGTCATAGGCAAATCCGCCCTCGGCCGCCGATTTGATGTCACCCAACGCCTGCATGGTGGTGTCAAGCTTGGCGCGCATCTCGTCGTCCAGCGATGAATCGGTTTCGGCCACCAGATCGGCCAGTGACGCGCCTTTGATCATCGTCCCATCCGGGCGCGTATAGGCGCCAAGATAGACATTCTGCACGCCCAGCCCGTCGTAGTAGTGGCTGTTGTGGGTGTTGTCCGAGAAACAGTCGTGTTCTTCCTCGGGGTCGTTCAGCATCAGGCCCAGACGCATCCGTTCGCCCGCCTGTTCGCCATAAGACAGGCTGCCCATGCCGGTCAGCATCGCGACGATGCCCTGATCGGGGTTTTCGGTGACTGCGGCGCGCGCCTCGCCGCCTTCGGACCACGCGGCGGCCATCTCCTCCAGATCGGCCACCAACAGTTCGGTCACGGCCAGAAGATAGGCGGCCCGGCGGTCGCAGTTGCCGTTGGTGCAGTCGTCACCCTGCGCGTAATCGGTAAAGGGGCGATCGCCCGCACCGGCCTTGGTGCCGTTCAGATCCTGGCCCCACAGCAGGAATTCGATGGCGTGATAGCCGCGCGCCACGTTGGTTTCGATCCCGTCTGCCTCGTTCAGGGTCTCGGCGATCAGCTCGGGGGTGATCGTGCTGGCGTCCACTTCGGTTCCGGCGATGGTGATCGCGGGGTTGGCGATGATGTTCAGCGCCGCCAGTTCGTTGGCATCGGTCGGACCACCGTAGGAGGCATCGACATAATCAATCAGCCCCTCGTCCAGCGGCCACGCGTTCACCTTGCCTTCCCAGTCGTCCACGATCGGGTTGCCGAAACGGTACACCTCGGTCTGCTGATAGGGCACGCGCGCGTCGATCCAGGCAGCGCGGGCCGCTTTCAGAGTATCGTCCGAGGGCGACTCGACCAGCGCCTGAATCGCGGATTTCAGGGTTTGTGCGGTGGCCAGGCTGTCGGCGTATTTCGCGGCGGCAATATCGGCGTAGGTGGTGACGATGGCGGATTTGTCTGCGGCAAGCGCGGCCCCCGCAACAAGGGTCAGGGCGGTGGACGAGGCAAGAAGGGCGCGGCGCATGGAAACTCCAGTATTCGGTCGGAAAGGGGGCCGGAGGCAGCGCTCCGGATTTCCCGCATACCTGACTTATTTGCTGGGGTAAGTCAATTCCGACAATATCACTAAGTCTTTAATCCACCGTACGGTGCCTGTTGCCTGTGCGCTGTTACCTCGGCGCTTGGCGGCGTGGCATGGGCGTGGCACAAGGTAAGAAGAACGCAACGGGGGAGTGCCGATATGAGCGAAACCATCTACCTGCTGAACGGGCCGAACCTGAACCTGCTGGGGCAGCGCCAGCCCGAGATTTACGGCTATGACACGCTGGACGATGTCGAAAGCGCCTGCCGCGCGTTGCTGCCCGACGGGCTTGAGCTGATGGCGTTCCAGTCGAACCACGAAGGCGCGCTGATCGACACGATTCACGCCGCGCGGCAGGATGGCTGTGCCATTGTCATCAACCCCGGGGCATTCACACATACCTCGGTTGCTATTCTGGACGCGCTCAACGCTTTTGAGGGGATCGTGATCGAGGTGCACCTGTCAAATGTTCACAAGCGTGAAACATTCCGGCACCACTCTTACGTATCGCTCCGGGCGGATGGGGTGATCGCCGGGTTGGGGATTGAAGGATATGCCGCGGCGATCCGGCACATCCTGCGGCAGCTTGGAACGGACGATTAAGCGCGCAGGGGATGCCGCAGGCCCGGGCAGGCCAACGTGAGCACGCTTGGCGGTTGGGTGGTTTAGCCGCCCCAGCTGCGGACGACGCCGCAATCCATGTGGACGAAGTTCGAGCGGGAATAGCTGCCCACACCGCCCGCATGGCAGGCCGATGCTGCACGCGCCATCTGCCCGACCGACCGAGAGGCGAGCCGCAGGTCGGCCGCCTGGCCCTTCATATGCAGGGAATTCTTGGCAACCCCGCGCGAGCGTGACCGAAGCATCGCGTTGGTTTGCGGGCTGCGATAGCCCGACAACAGCATGTAGGGTTCGCTGACATCCATCAGGTTGTGCGCGGCGGTCATGATGTCGATGGTGCGCAGGTCGATGTCCATATGCAGGTCATTGCGCCAGTCGCGCATGAAATGCGTGATCTCCTTGCAGGCATCTTTGATGTATTTGCCTTCGATCCAGTACACCATGTCGATCCGTTCGCCGGTGCGGCCCGAATACATGCGGATGCGGCGAATATCGCCACCACCCCGAAGGAACCCGGCGGCCTTCGAAAACGTTGGAGCTGCGGTGAGGGCTGTTGCGGCGAAGGCACCCAGAAGGGCGCGGCGGGATAAACCCGCTTGCGAATCTGATGTCATTGGTCTGCGTTGTCCCGTACGCTGTTAGTCCTGCCTGCGTGCGACGTTGCACACGCATTGTTACATCCATCCCCAGATGTGCCTTGTATATTGCATAGCATGAATTTTCCGCCAACACCGGAATTGATCGTGTTTTAGGAACAATCGATTTTCGGCAAGTTCTTGCCAATCCTGCCCGATTTTGCGCCGGTGCGATGGAACCGCAACACCCGCGCCAGACATTAACGGAAAATTTGTGCCCCTACAGAATTGTGAATAGACAGTTCTTCGTGATAACGGAATTTTGGTTTCAAAGGCGAATTTCCGCGCAGTGATACGACATATTGAGGAAGGCCAGACTTATGCCCACAAAACTGACAACAGCCGTGCGGCGGGGCCTTGGCCTTGCTTCGGTGCTTGCCGTGATTGCGGGGCTCTCTGGCACGCCGGTTTCGGCGCAGGTGACGGCCTATAAACAGGCGGTGGCCGAGGCTGCTGCGGGCGTCGATGCGGTGGGTGAATATTACCGTTCCGTCAACTATGCCGCGTTGTGGACAGGCGAGGGCGCGGAATTTCGCGCACGGCGCGCGGCGCTGATCGACGCCCTGGAAAATGTCGAAGTTCATGGGCTTCCGGCGGGGCGCTACGATGTGGCCGGGCTGATGCGCCAGATGCGCGAGGCGCATACCACGCGCGATATCGGTATGGTCGAAGTTGCGCTGAGCAAAGCCTTTCTGCGGTATGCCCGCGACGTGCAGTCGGGCATGTTGACCCCGATCGAGATTGATCCGGGCCTTGTGCGCAAGGTCGAATACCGCGACGGCGCCACGCTTCTGCGCGGCCTTGCTGAAGGTGAACCCCGCGCCGTGTTCCGCGCGCTGCCGCCCACCAGCATGGAATATCGTATGCTGGTGAAGGAACGCCTGAAACTCCAGCAGACGGTCGCGAATGGCAGCTGGGGCCCGCGTGTGCCTGGCGGCAAGATGGAGCCGGGCGACAGTGGCGCGGGTGTCGTGGCGCTGCGCAACCGGCTGATCGCCATGGGCTATCTGGAACGCAGCCCCTCGCGCGATTACGACCCGGCGATGCAGCGCGCCGTGATGGAATTTCAGCAGGCGCATGGGCTTGAAACCGATGGCGTGGCCGGTGACGGCACCATCGAGGAAATCAACGTTTCGCCCGAGGAACGGCTGAAATCCGTGCTCGTCGCGATGGAACGGGAACGCTGGACCAACATGGACCGGGGCGAACGCCACATCCTTGTGAACCTTGCCGATTTCACCGCCAAGATCATCGACCATGGCGAGGTGACATTCCGCACCCGTTCGGTGATCGGAATGAACCGGCCCGACCGGCGCAGCCCCGAATTCTCGGACACGATGGAACATATGATCGTGAACCCGAGCTGGCATGTTCCGCGCTCGATCATCACCAAGGAATATCTGCCGCAATTGCAGCGGAACCCGAATTCCAATCGCCACCTGATCATCACCGACCGCTATGGCCGGCAGGTGGATCGCGCGAACACGGATTTCACGCAATTCTCGGCGCGGAATTTCCCGTTTTCGATGCGTCAGGCGCCCAGCAACAGCAATGCCCTGGGGTTGGTGAAGTTCATGTTCCCCAACAAGTACAACATCTATCTGCATGATACGCCTGCGAAAAACCTGTTCGCACGCGAAACCCGCGCATATTCGCACGGCTGTATCCGTCTGGCTGATCCGTTCGATTTTGCCTACGCGCTGCTGGCGAAGCAGGAAGCTGATCCGAAAGGATATTTCCAGCGCGTCCTGAAAACTGGTCGGGAAACCAAGATCGATCTGGTGACTCCGCTGCCGGTGCATCTGATCTATCGCACGGCGCTGATTTCGCCCAAGGGCCGCGCGGAATTCCGCCGCGATGTTTACGGGCGTGATGCCAAGATCTGGGAGGCGCTGAACCGCGCAGGGGTGGAACTCTCGGCGGTTCGCGGGTAACGCTGGGCCCCGTAACAAGCGGGGCCTTGCCATGAGTTTTACCGTTCAACAGATCGCAGAGGCACTTGGCGCGCAGGCGGCGGGTGACACGTCGATCACCATCACCGGCGCTGCCGAACCGGCAGATGCCCGGCCGACCGATCTGGCGCTGGCCTCGACCCCGGCCTATGCCGAAAAACTGGCGCTGGGTGCGGCCCGGGCGGCGATGCTGTGGCAGGGCGCAGATTGGCAGGCGCTGGGGCTTAAGGCGGCGATCTTTGCGCCGCGCCCGCGCATGGCAATGTCGGGTCTGACGGCCAAGCTGGACCCCGGGCAAGGCTTTGGAGAGGGAATCCACCCCTCGGCGGTCATCGACACGACCGCCACGATTGCCCCCGGCGTCAGCGTCGGGCCGTTTACGGTGATCGGCGCTCAAGTTGAAATTGGCGAAGGATCGGTTATCGGGCCGCAGTGCTTCATTGGCCAAGGTGCGCGCATCGGGCCAAACGCCTATCTGCGTGACAAGGTCAGCATCGGCGCGCGTTGCACCATTGGCGCGCGGTTCATCGCCCAACCGGGCGCGGTGATCGGAGGCGACGGGTTTTCCTTTGTCACGCCAGAAGTGTCGGGGGTTGAAATGGCCCGCAAGACTCTGGGTGATCAGGGTGATGCGGCGGCTCAGGCCTGGGCGCGTATCCATTCGCTTGGCGCCGTCACAATCGGGGACGATGTCGAGGTTGGCGCGCTGGTGACCATCGACAGCGGCACCATCCGCGACACGGTGATCGGGTCCGGCAGCAAGCTGGATAGCCAGGTTCATGTGGGCCATAACGTTCGCATTGGGCGTGACTGCCTGTTGTGCGGCCAGGCCGGGATCGCCGGGTCTACCGTGCTGGGCGACAATGTCGTGCTGGGCGGTCAGGCCGGTGTGTCGGACAACCTCAAGATCGGCAACAGCGTGATTGCGACGGGAGGCACCAAGATCCTGTCGAACGTGCCGGACGGGCGCGTGATGATGGGCTTTCCGGCGGTGAAAATGGACACCCATACCGAAATGTACAAGGCCAGCCGCCGCCTGCCGCGTCTTGCGCGCGACGTCGATGCGCTCAAGAAAAAGGCGGTTTCCAAAGACGGTCCGAGTGATTAAATCGGCATCAGGCAACACAACGGGAGCTTGGGGATGAGCATTCAGGACCGTGTCATCGCCATCATCGCCGAACAGGCGGTGTTGGAGCCATCTGACGTCACCATGGACAGCACGCTGGAAGACCTCGGCATCGATAGCCTTGGCCTGGTTGAAAGCATCTTTGCCATTGAAGAGGAGTTCGACATTTCGATCCCCTTCAACGCAAACGACCCGTCGTCGGGCGATTTCGATATCTCCAATGTGGCGGCGATTGTCGGGGGCATCCAATCCCTGATGGCGGAAAAGGCGTGATCGCCACAGGCGGTTCGGGACGGCAATGAAAAGAGTTGTGATTACCGGCGCAGGGACAATCAACGCCCTGGGTCATGACGTGCCACAAACGCTTGAGGCGATGCGCGAAGGCCGGTGCGGCATTGGCCCGCTGGAGTTTCGCGATGTAGACCGTCTGGCGATCAAGATCGGCGGTCAGGTGCGCGATTTTGAAACCGAAGGCCGGTTCAACCGCCAGCAGATGACATTGTATGATCGGTTTACCCAGTTCACGCTTTGCGCGGCGGAAGAGGCGATTGCCCAGTCCGGGCTGGAGTTCCACGGCGATCTGGCGGCGCGCTCGGGCGTGGTGCTGGGCACCGCCGGGGGCGGCGTCAGCACCTGGGATGACAATTACCGCAGCGTCTATGAGGACGGCAAAAACCGCGTGCATCCCTTTGTGGTGCCCAAGCTGATGAACAACGCCGCCGCCAGCCACGTTTCGATGCAATACAACCTCAAGGGCCCGACGTTCACGGTGTCGACGGCCTGTGCGTCCTCGAACCACGCGATGGCGCAGGCGTTCGCGATGGTGCGCTCGGGCATGGCGCCCGCGATGATCACCGGCGGGTCGGAATCGATGCTGTGCTTTGGCGGGGTCAAGGCGTGGGAAGGGCTGCGGGTGATGTCGAAAGACGCCTGCCGCCCGTTCAGCCTTGGCCGCAACGGCATGGTGCAGGGCGAAGGCGCCGGGGTCTTTGTGTTCGAGGAATACGAACGCGCCCGTGCGCGTGGCGCCGAGATTCTCTGCGAGGTGATCGGGTTTGCCATGTCCTCGGATGCGGCAGACATCGTGATGCCGTCAAAACAGGGCGCGGCGCGGGCCATGGCCGGGGCGCTGGCCGATGCGGGTGTGAACCGCGACAGTGTGGGGTACATCAACGCCCATGGCACCGGTACCGCCGCCAACGACAAGACGGAATGCGCCGCCGTGGCCGATGTGTTCGGCCCCCATGCCGACCGGCTGATGATTTCGTCCACCAAGTCGATGCACGGCCACCTGATCGGCGGCACCGGCGCGGTCGAACTTCTGGCGTGCATCATGGCGCTGCGCGACGGGGTGATCGCCCCGACAATTGGCTACGAAGAACCCGATCCGGAATGCGCGTTGGATGTTGTACCGAACGAGGCGCGCGAAGCGGACGTATCTGTCTGCCTTTCGAACGCCTTTGCCTTTGGCGGGCTAAATGCTGTGCTGGCGCTGCGCCGGATCTGATTTTGTTAAGTTTTGGCGGGAACCCGATGACCTGACCCGCGTTCCATTCCTGACTCATGTGGCAAGAATTCGCTCATGAGGGTGTCAGGAAAGGTACGAGTATCATGTTCAGGTCTGTCTCGATCGCATCGTTTTTCGTCATTGCCGCAACCGCAGCCCAAGCCGACTGTCTCACGGCTGCGACGGGTGCTGGTTGCGGAATGGCTCTTTCGTCAACGTCCGGGGTCAAGACGGTCGAAGCCGTATCGACCTCACCCCGCTATGACGTGGGCGATCATCTGCCGCGCGGGCAATACTATATGCTGATGAACCGCAGCTACTACGGCCTGCCGCCGATTGATGGCTACTGGCGGTACTACGAGGTGGAAAACCGCGTACTGAAGGTGCATCCCGATACGTTGGAAGTTCTGGGCGATGCCACAGGGCTGACCAACGCGGCCTTCTAATCGGGCTGCAACCGCCCCGGCCATAAGGCAGGGGCGGTGCAAGTATTCTACGCGGCCGAGCGGCCCCGGTTCGATTTGGCGCGACGCGGACGGCCGGATTTCGCGCCGGCATTTGCCCCCGCAGGCTTTCCACCTGCATGGGCGGGCTTACCCCCACCGCGGTTCTGTCCTTGGCCTTGTTTCTGACCGGGTTTGCCTCCGGGGCGGCGGCGTGACGGCCCGGCGCGACGCCCGGCAGGCTTAGCCTCCTCCATCGGTTCCCATGCACGGCCCGAGGCGACGGGAATGGTGATCCCCATGACCTTCTGGATGGCCTTCAACTCGCCCATTTCATCCGGTGCGCAGAAGGCAATCGCCGCCCCATCCCGGCCCGCACGTGCGGTACGCCCGATCCGGTGTACATAGTTTTCCGGCACATTGGGCAGGTCAAAGTTGTAGACGTGCTTCACATCGGGAATGTCCAGCCCGCGCGCGGCCACATCGGTCGCCACCAGCACCTTGATATCGCCCGCGCGGAACGCGGCAAGCGCGCGATCACGCTGGCCCTGGCTTTTGTTACCGTGGATCGAGGCGGCGGCAAAGCCTTTCGATTCCAACGTCTTCATCAGCTTTTCCGACCCGTGCTTGGTGCGGCCGAAGACCAGCGCCAGTTCATCCCGGTGGGTATCCAGCAGCTCGATCAGCAGCGAAGTCTTTTCCGCCTTGGCGATGAAATGCACTGCCTGCGTCACCTTGTCGGCCGCCTTGCCCGGAGGCGAGACCTCGATGCGGATCGGACTTTTCAGATAGCTTTGCGCCAGTTCGTTCATCTGCTTGGGCATCGTGGCCGAAAACAGCATGGTCTGGCGTTCGCTGGGCAGCATTTCCGCGATCTTGCGCAGCGCGTGGATGAACCCAAGGTCCAGCATCTGGTCGGCTTCGTCCAGCACCAGGAAATCGCAGGATTCCAGTGTTAGCGCGTTGCGCTCCAGCAGGTCGATCAGGCGGCCCGGGGTGGCGACCAGAATGTCGGTGCCGCGTTCCAGGCGCTTGATCTGGGCGCCGATGGACTGGCCGCCCACGACCATGCCCACCTTCATCGGGGTGTCTTCGCACAGGCCGCGCAGATGCACTGAAATCTGCCCGGCCAATTCGCGCGTGGGTGCCAGAATCAGACCCCGCACGGTGTGTTTTTCAGGTTTCTTGCCGTATTCCAGCATCCGCGCCACCAGTGGCACACCGAATGCGGCCGTTTTGCCCGTGCCTGTCTGGGCAAGGCCCATCACATCGCGCCCGTTCAGCGCGTGCGGAATGGATTGCGCCTGGATCGGCGTCGGTTCGGCAATGCCCATGGCGGCAAGGCGCGCCACCAGTTTCGCGGGCAGGCCCATCATGTCAAAGTCGCTCAAAGTCTTTCCTTTGTCTGTCCGACGCAAACAACGCCGGTTGGCCCGACCGATATGGCGGGCGATTGGGGGCGCGTCTCCTCGGGCCTGAGGGCAGGGTGCCGCTCTGGCCGGATCGGCGCTTTGCCCCACGCGTGATTTTGGGAACAGGTCGTCTATGATACTGGTTCGGACGGCCCCGTTTCGGGGCAAGGGCCATCGGCCCGGAAATGTCGCAGCTCACGCGGCACGAAACCAGTGTTGGCCTCCATGTGAATGCTGCGCGTGCAAAAGTCAACCGTTCTGGCTGCAGGCCGGGCTTGCGTTGCGGGAAAACCCGCTGGCAGGATGGCCCTGTTCACGGTAAACCGAAAACCCTGAATCACGGACGGACGGGACATGGCGGAATCAATCATCGCACGCTGCGAGGCGAAGGGCCTGCGCATGACCGGCCAGCGGCGCACCATTGCGCAGGTTCTGGAGGACAGCAGCGACCACCCCGACGTGGAAGAGCTGTATGCGCGCGCCAGCAAGCTGGATTCGGCGATTTCCATCGCCACCGTCTATCGTACCGTCAAGCTGTTCGAAGAGGCCGGGATTCTGGAGCGGCTGGAATTTGGCGACGGGCGGGCGCGTTACGAAGATGCGGAACGTGACCATCACGACCATCTGATCGACATGCATTCCGGCGAGGTGATCGAATTTGTCGATCCAGAGATCGAGGCCTTGCAGGAAAAGATCGCCGCCAAGCTGGGATATCACCTGCGCGGTCACCGGATGGAGCTGTACGGCGTGCCGATCAAGAAGTCCTAAGCCTGCGGTGCTGCGCCGGTCCGGTTGCTGCGCGCATGGCTGAGTGGAATAAGCACCGTCAGCATCAACAGTCGCAGCACATGGCAGGCCGCAACGAATCCGGGGCTGGCCCCCAGCGCAGTGCCCAGCGCAATCATCGTCTCCAGCCCGCCGGGCGCGAATGCGGTCAGCACGTGCGCCACGGGAAAGCCCAATGCAGCCGCCACGGGCAAGGCCGCCGCCAGCGCGACGGCTGCGGAAATCACCGTAGCCGCCAACCCGGCCAAGGCCGATTCCCGCAGGCTGCGCAGGGTCATGCCCGCAAAGCGCGCGCCGATCAGCGTGCCAAGCACCAGAAAGGCGGGCGTCACCAGTTCAACCGGCATCGTCCCCGGAGCGACGTTGGTCAGGTGTCCCACCCCTGAAACGGCCATCGGCCCCAGAAGCAGCGGCGCAGGCAGACGCAACCGGCGAAACACCAGCCCCGCAGCCACACCCACCACGACCATAACCACCAGCTGGATCACCCCCATCGGCGGTGCCGATCCAATCGCCCCGAGCGCATCAACGCGCAGCCCCAGCGCCAGCGCCAGAAACGGCACGATCAGCGTCAGCGCCAGGATCCGGATGGCCTGCACCACGGCAACCCGCCCGATATCGGCCCCCGAATCCGCTGCAAGGCTCATCACGAAGCTGAGGTGCCCGGGCGCCGAGGCCAGCACCGCCGAGCGCGCATCAAAACCAAAGACCCGCACCAGCACCCATTTGCACAGGAACAGCGTAATCATGAGCGAGATGAACAGCGCCACGAAGGCCAGCGGCCAGCGCACAATCGCGGCTCCGGCGTCGCTGTCGAGCCCGGCCCCGATACTTAGCCCCAGCACCACGAAACAGCAGTTGCGCAGCCAGTCAGCCAGTCCGACGCGCACTTGCGCCAACGCCGCGATGCTGACGGCACAGGCCGGCCCCAGCAGCAACGGCACCGGAATATGCGCCCAGGTGCCGATTGCAGCCCCCAAAGCGCCAATCGCCAGGGTCAGCGCGGTCACGCGCAGGTCGGCGGCAAATTTTCCCGAAATCATGGTGCTCTGCTATCACCGCCGCGTGCCTTTCGCAACTATATGCGCAAGTCATGCTTTGTTTCGGCGCTAACGTCTCGATGCCCCCCTTTCCCTGCCGCGATGCGCTGGGTAAGAGGCTGGGGAACCTTTAAAACCAAGGACGTACCATGAGCACGATCATCGATATTCACGCCCGCGAAATCCTTGACAGCCGGGGCAATCCCACCGTCGAGGTCGACGTGATCCTGGAAGACGGCACCATGGGCCGCGCTGCCGTGCCGTCGGGGGCGTCAACCGGCGCTTATGAGGCGGTGGAGAAGCGCGATGGCGACAAATCCCGCTATATGGGGAAAGGCGTGCTCGAAGCCGTGGCCGCCGTGAACGGCGAAATCGCCGAGGCCCTGGCCGGGTTCGACGCGACCGAGCAGGAATCCATCGACGCTGCGATGATCGAGCTGGACGGGACCGACAACAAGGGCCGTCTGGGCGCCAACGCGATCCTTGGCGTGTCGCTGGCCGTGGCGAAGGCGGCGGCCGATTTCACGACCCAGCCGCTTTATCGCTATGTGGGCGGCACGTCGGCCCGCGTGTTGCCGGTGCCGATGATGAACATCATCAACGGCGGCGAACATGCCGACAACCCGATCGACATCCAGGAATTCATGATCATGCCGGTGGCCGCCGACACGATCCGCGATGCCGTGCGCATGGGGTCCGAGGTGTTTCACACGCTGAAAAAGGAACTCTCGGCTGCGGGCATGTCGACGGGCCTGGGCGACGAAGGTGGCTTTGCTCCCGAACTTGGCAGCACCCGCGACGCGCTGGATTTCATCCTGCGCTCGATCGAAAAGGCTGGGTACACACCGGGCGATGACATCCACCTCGCGCTGGATTGCGCGGCAACGGAATACTTCAAGGACGGCAAATACGTCCTGTCCGGCGAAGGCAAAACACTCAGCCCCGAGGAAAACGCCGACTACCTCGCCGCGCTGGTCGCCGACTACCCGATCATCTCGATCGAGGACGGGATGAGCGAAGACGATTGGGACGGCTGGAAGGCGCTGACCGACCGGCTGGGCAACAAGGTGCAGCTGGTCGGCGACGATCTGTTCGTCACCAACCCGGAGCGCCTTGCAATGGGAATCGAGCGCGGCTGCGCCAACTCGATGCTGGTCAAGGTGAACCAGATCGGCTCGCTCTCGGAAACGCTGCGCGCGGTCGAAATGGCGCATCGCGCCCGCTATACCAACGTGATGAGCCATCGCTCCGGCGAAACCGAGGATGCGACGATTGCGGATCTGGCGGTTGCCACCAATTGTGGCCAGATCAAAACCGGCTCCTTGGCGCGCTCGGACCGGCTGGCCAAATACAACCAGCTGATCCGCATTGAAGAAGCGCTTGGCGAAAGCGCCATCTACGCGGGCCGCTCGATCCTCCGCTAAGCGGGCACGGGGACCCGCCTATTTTCATCCTTGCACGGATTTCCATGCGACTTGCATGAAAATCCGTGCAAGTGGCATGGAATCTCGCGTTGTTGACACGAAATTGCCGCATTTTAACGGCAGGCCACTGGGCACGGCCCGGGATGCCCTTGGGTCAATTTCATGACGGTTCCTTGGTAAATGTCCCTCGATTTTCCATTTGACGATTATGGCCTTACTCCGAAATCGGCAGATCTGTCGCAGGTATCAGGCCGTCGGGACCTTGCGGTAAAGGCCATTCTTGCCTGGCTCGACGCGCAGCCGCAAAGCCTGTGGATGCATTACCTGCGAAGCCGCACGTTCGACCCGGCGACGCTGGATCGAGAGATCGGGATTCGCCTTGCCACGCATCCGTCGCTCGACAGTGCCAATGCCAGGTTGCTGTTCTGGAAATTGTTTCGCCACTATCCCTATTTTGGTGCGCGATCGGAACAAACACGCCTCGGCAGCGGCCACGCCGCACTGGAAATGTCGCTGACCACGCTCGCAGGCCGGATCGCATGTAGCCAGCTTGATCCAAGTCGCCTCGAACTCAGCGCAGGTGAACTGCGCAGTGCGCTCACCGCATTTGAAATCGCGCGCACCAAGGCACGGGCCCGTGGCTGGCGCCGGAGTGCCGCGCCCTTTGCGATTCCCGACACGCTGTTCCAACCGCATCGGGGTAGACCGGCCGCCGTGCCAGACAGCTTTCCCGAGCCGTCCGATCCGGCGCAGGCGGCTCTGGTTATGGCCCACTCGGGCTTTTCCATGTCTGATATCAAAGCAAGCAACCAATCCGCTATCGCTCTCAAACGGCAAGGACGTCGCTGGAACACGCTGATCCTGACAGCCCTGGCTATCGCGCTTGGGACGGTGGCGTTTTCCATGCATAGCACCGGGCTGATCTGATCTTGCACGAATACGAAAACGCCGACGCGATATCCTGCGCCGGCGTTCATCAATTTCGGGCATTCTTTGGGGCCGAATATCCCGGGGGAACCCCGCAAGGGGTGGGGGCAGAGCCCCCCCGATACGGCCTCTATTATGCGCAAGGCGCCGTGTAATAGGTGCCGTCGCCACGCGAATAAGCACAGGTACGGCTCGCCGAGTTCTGAGCAACCATTGTGCCGGCTGCCGCGCCACCCAAGGCCGCGATCAGCGTCCAATCGTCATCGGCCTCCAGCACGTCGGCGGCGATCAGCCCGGCTGCGGCGCCCCCGGCCACGCCTGCAACGGTGCGCTGATCGGCTGTCATCGTGTCACAGGCCGACAGAAACATGGCGGATCCGGCAAGCAGGCTGATGATGGTGGTTTTCATTCTCTGTCTCCAATTCTTGTTCCCCGTCCCGTGTCAGGACGCTTGGCCGCGTTGCGCCATGCGCCTGCGGACTGAGGGGCAAACGCTGCGTGTCCGTTTCGGGTTCCAGAAAGAATGTCCAAGACGGCAGGAACCTGCCAAACGGTGTCAGAGCACCCGTGTCATAAGCCGATAGCCATCGCGGGTTCGAAAACCGGTACGCTCGTAAAGCGACTGTGCCGTGGCATTGTCTGCGGCCACCTCCAGATGAATCGCCTTCATCCCGGCTTCGGCCAGCGCCTTGGGCAGCGCCAGCAAAACCTCGGTTGCAATGCCACGCCCGCGCACGGCGGGGCGCAGATACAGCTCGTCAACGAAGCCGTCCATGCCGCCGAATTCCACAGACCAGCCGAAGGAGACAATCACGTAGCCCACCGGCGCCCGGGCGGGGCCAAGCAGATAGGCCGCCCCATGCGGGATCCCGTTCAGCAGCGGGGCCAGACCATTGGTTCGCGCCTCGTCGCTGATCTCGATTCCGGATTCCGCGTGAAAGGCAGCAACCAGCGCCGACAGCTTGGGCAGGTCGTCGCTTTTGGCCAGGTGCAGGGCGGTTGTCATGGGCGGCTCCGGTCGGGCAGTGGATTGAGGCGCCTTGGTAGGGACGCGGGGCAGGGGATGCAACCCATGCAGCCGCAGGGCCTTGCTGTGGCTGCGGCTGCCGGGCATTGTCGCGCCGATGAGCAAAGCGATCTACATTCACGCGGGCGCGCACAGAACGGGTAGCAGTTCGTTCCAATCGTGCCTGCATCACAACCGTGACACGCTGGCTGCGCGTGGATTTGACGTGGCCTATCCCGGGCGTGACGGGGTGCCGCGCGGGCGGCTTCGTCTGCGGCTTCCGGCGTTGCGCCATGGCGAAAACCGGCTTGCGGGGTTCGCCGAAGATCTGCGCGGACATCTTCAAAGGCTCTCGCCCGACCCGGGTCGCGCATTGATCCTGTCCGAGGAAAACATCGTGGGCCGGATGCTGCACTTCAGCCACGGGCAGTTTTACCCGGTGGCTGAAAAGCGCATCGCGACGCTGGCCCGCGCGCTGGAGGCGCCGCCGCGTGCCGTGCTGCTGGTGGTGCGGCCCTACGCGGGGCTTTACGTTTCGGCCTGGCGCAAACGGGCCGAGGATACCGCCGCCGCGCCTTTTTCCGAAACCGTCCAGCACCTGATGGCGATGGATCGCGGTTGGCCGGATATCATCACCGCCCTGCGCGACGGGTTGCGCCCCGAACGGCTGATCGTGGTGGATTATGCGCAGCGCGGGGAAAGCCGCGGCTTGCTGCACCGCCTGCTGCCCGAGGTGCCGCGCGACGACCTCGCCGAACCCGACCGCCAGATCAACATCAGCGCCACCGACGCCGCCTTGCGGGCGCTGCAAAAGCGGTTGCACGCGGGTGAGACACTGGCCCGGCCCGACTGGCAGGCCGTGATAGCAGACCACGCCCAAGACACGCGTGACCTTGGCCTGACCGTGCTTACCGCAGATCAGAAACGGGTTTTGAACGACAGATACGCCTCCGATCTGGATCGCATCCGCGCGCTGCCCGGTGTTCTCTTCGCCTAACCGGCCTTCTCGTCGGCTTTCACCGCATCCCACAGCGCGTCCATCTCGGCCAGATCACTCTGGGCCGGGGTTTTGCCCATCGCGGCCAGCCGCGCCTCGACACCTTCGAACCGGCGGGTGAACTTGGCATTGGCGCGGCGCAGGGCCTGTTCAGGGTCCAGCCCCAGGTGGCGGCCAAGGTTCGCCATCACGAACAACAGGTCGCCGAATTCCTCTTCGATCTCGTCCGGACCCAGCGTATCGCGCGCCTCGACCAGCTCGGCGCTTTCTTCGCGGATCTTGTCGATCACATGGCTGGCGTCGGGCCAGTCGAAGCCAACACGGGCAGCGCGTTTCTGCAATTTCAGCGCGCGCAGCAGGGCAGGCAGGTTCGGCGCCACCCCATCCAGCGTGCCGCCCTGCGCCTTGCCCGCCCGTTCCGCCGCTTTGATGCGCTCCCAATCGCGGGTCTGGTCCTCGGCCGATTTGTCGCGGCTGTCCTCGCCGAACACATGCGGGTGCCGCGCCACCATCTTGTCGGAAATCGCGCGCACCACCGATTGAAAGGTGAAGTGCCCGGCCTCTTCGCCCATCTGCGTGTGATAGACCGTCTGCAACAGCAGATCGCCCAGCTCTCCCTCCAGCTCGGTCCAGTCTGAACGTTCGATGGCATCGGCGACCTCGTAGGCCTCTTCGATGGTGTAGGGCGCGATAGAAGCGAAATCCTGCTCGATATCCCAGGGGCATCCGGTTTCGGGATCACGCAGGCGGCGCATGATTTCCAGCAGGCGTTCGATTCCGGCCGTGGCATCATGTATCAGGGCATCATCCGGCATTGCGGGCGTCTCCTTTCCGGTGTCAGATGGAGCAATGGACAGGCCGGCAAAGGAGTTGCAAGACATGCCCGTTGTCAACCGGATTGCAGAATTTTCTACCGATATGGCGCAGTGGCGCCAACATCTGCATCAACATCCCGAGCTTGGGCAGGACTGTCACGAAACGGCGGAATTCGTCGCGGCGCGGCTGGCCGAATTCGGTGTAGACGAAATTCACCGGGGCATTGCCAAGACGGGTATCGTGGCGATCATCTACGGGCAGGGCGAAGGGCCGACCATCGGGCTGCGCGCCGATATGGATGCGCTGCCCATCGTCGAGGCGACGGGGCTGGCCTATGCCAGCGCCACGCCGGGGCGGATGCACGCCTGCGGCCATGACGGGCATACAGCGATGCTGCTGGGTGCGGCGAAATACCTGGCCGAGACGCGCAATTTCGCGGGCCGGGTCGCGCTGATCTTCCAACCGGCCGAGGAAACCGGCGGCGGGGCCGAGCTGATGGTGCAGGAAGGCGTGATGGAGCGGTTCGACATTGCCCGCGTCTTTGCAATGCACAACACGCCCAATGCGGAAGAGGGCAGCGTGATGACGGCGCCGGGGCCGGTGATGGCGGCGGTGGACGCGTTTCACGTCCATATTCGCGGGCAGGGCGGCCATGGCGCCGCGCCCCATATGACTCGCGATCCGATCATGGCCGCCGTCGCGATTGCACAGGCCATCCAGACCATCGTGAGCCGCAACAGCTATGCACTGGATGATCTGGTGATCTCGGTCACGCAGATTCACGCGGGCACCACCGACAACGTGATCCCCGATACTGCCTATATCAACGGCACCGTGCGCACCTTCGATCCGGTCGTGCAGCAGATGGTGCGCGACCGTCTGGCCCAGATCGTCGAGGGGCAGGGCGCCAGTTTCGGTGTCGCGGCCGAGCTGGTCTACGAGGTCGGCTATCCCGCCACGGTCAACGACGCCAAGGCGACGGAATTCGCGGCCAGTATCGCGCGCGAAGTGGTGGGCGACGCCCGCGTGAACGCCAATGTCACCCGCAAGATGGGGGCCGAGGATTTCGCCTATATGTTGAACGCGCGGCCCGGAGCCTACCTGTTCCTGGGGCAGGGGCCTAGCGCGGGGCTGCATCACCCCGAGTACAACTTCAACGACGATGTCGCCCCGGTCGGCGCTTCGCTGTTTGCGCGGCTGGTCGAACGGGCCCAGCCGATGGCGGCGCGCTGATGGCACTGGAAGACGCGAAAACCCAGGTCGATCAGGCCTTTACGCGGGACGACCCACGCGGCGCGAGTTTCGAGAACGCCTTTGGCGGTGCCACGTCGTTCCTGCGCCGCCGCTATACCAAGGATCTGAATGGCGTCGATATCGCCGTGACCGGCGTGCCCTTCGATCAGGCGGTGACGAACCGGCCCGGCACCCGGCTTGGCCCCCGCGCCATCCGCGAGGCAAGCGCGTTGCAGGCGTTCGATCCGCCCTATGGCTGGGAGTTCGACGTTCTGGCGGAACGCACCATCGTCGATTACGGCGATCTGGCGTTCGATTACGCGGATGTGCCCGCCTTCCCCGAGCGGCTGAAGGCCCATATCGCCGGGATTCTTGCCGCCGACGTGGCGCCGGTGACGCTGGGCGGCGATCACTACATCAGCTTTCCGATCCTGCGCGCCATGGCCGAGAAATACGGGCCTCTCTCGCTGATCCAGTTCGATGCTCATACCGACACCTGGCCCGATGACGACATGACTCGCGTGGACCACGGCACGATGTTCTACAAGGCGGTGAAATCGGGCATCGTGGACCCTGCACGCTCGGTCCAGATCGGCATTCGTACGGTGAACGAAGACCCGCTGGGCGTCACCATCATCGACGCGCGCGAGGTGCACCGCAGCACCCCCGAGGCGGTGGCCCAGCAGGTTCACGCCATCGTCGGGCAATCGCCCGCCTATCTGACCTTCGATATCGACGCGCTGGATCCGGCCTTCGCGCCCGGCACCGGCACGCCGGTCTGGGGCGGGCTGGCCAGCTGGCAGGCGGCGGCGATCCTTCGGGCACTCGCCGGCATCAACATTCGAGGCGGCGATGTGGTCGAGGTATCGCCGCCCTTTGACACCACTGGCGCCACCGCCATCGCGGGCGCCCATGTGGCGACGGAAATTCTGTGCCTGCTGGGCCACCGGATGCGAGGCGGCGTGGCATGAGCGAGTTCAACCAGCCGATCAGCGGCAACGAACTGGCGCGGTTTTCCGGGCCGAACACCTTCATGCGGCTGCCGCAGGCGCGGTCTTTCGACGGGCTGGACGTGGCGTTCCTGGGCATTCCGATGGATATCGGCACCTCGTGGCGGTCGGGCACCCGGTTCGGGCCGAAACAGATCAGGGCCGAAAGCGCGATGATCCGGCCCTATAACATGGCCACCGGGGCTGCACCGTTTGATCATCTGCAAGTGGCCGACATTGGCGATCTGGCGATCAACACGTTTTCGCTGGCCGACAGCCTGCGCATCATCCGCGAAACCTATGGGGCGATCCTTCAGCACGATCTGATCCCGATGGCGATGGGCGGCGATCATTCGATCACCCTGCCGATTCTGCGCGCCATCGCGGCCAAACATGGCCCCGTGGCGCTGGTGCATGTGGACGCCCATGCCGATGTGAACGACGACATGTTCGGCGAAAAGGAAACCCACGGCACCGTGTTCCGCCGCGCGCAGGAAGAAGGGCTGCTGCAATCCGACAAGGTGTACCAGATCGGGCTGCGCGGCACCGGCTATGCCGCCACCGATTTCACCGAGGCGCAGGGCTGGGGGTTTCAGGTGTTCCAGGCCCATGAACTCTGGGGCCGTGGGCTGGACCAGCTGGGCGCCGAAATCCGGCGCGACATTGGCCCGGAACGGCCCGTTTATATCACCTACGATATCGACAGCCTCGATCCGGCTTATGCGCCCGGCACCGGCACGCCCGAAATCGGCGGGTTGACCACGCCACAGGCGCTGCAATTGATCCGTGCGTTGCGGGGGCTTAACATCGTCGGCTGCGATTTGGTCGAAGTTTCGCCGCCCTACGACCCTTCCGGGAATACGGCTCTGACCGGCGCGAATCTGCTGTACGAACTGCTGTGCGTCCTGCCGGGCGTTACGCCGCACTGACAAACGGGATTGCGGTTGCCATCTTGAAGGGAATGACCGCGATCGAAGTGAAACGGGTATGAGCCGGATCCTGATGTTGGCCTGGATTGTTCTGTGTGTAGTGGTGGTGGCCGTGGGCTATGTCCGGCTGGTGCCGACGCGCGCGGCCGATTGGCATATTCCGCTGGACGAACAGGCGCGCGCGGGTACATGGCGCGAGCTGCCCGCCGGCCCCGACACGCTGGAACAGCTGGACGTGATCGCCCGCGCCACGCCGCGCACCCGCGTTCTGGCCGGCTCTCTGACCGAGGGGCGCTATACCTACATCACCCGCTCGGCCATCATCGGCTTTCCCGATTTCACCACGGTGGAGCAACAGGATGCGGTGGTGCGCATACATGCCCGCCAGCGGTTCGGCAGCTCAGACCTTGGGGTGAATGCCGCCCGAGTCGATGGATGGCTGCAGGCTTTGCAGGCGCGATGACAGGCACCCCTTCTGCACCTCGCGCCACATCGGCACGTTCAGCGACATCTGGCATTGCGCCATGAACATCCGCCCATCCACCTGAAGGCAGATGGTTTCGCCCAGCTCGACCCGGGCGCCCGAGGTATCGGTGCAAAAGCAATCCTGGACCTTGCCGCCGGGGCCGACAACATCGGCGCAAGCGGGCGAAGCGATCAGCGCAAAGGCGGCCAGGATGCGGGTCATGTCCCGATCCTAGCACACGCCGGGCCTTGACCAAAGCGCCGGTTTGTCCGACACCGCAAAAATGGTTCCCGAAGAGCGCCTTGAACAGATTTTCCAACGCTTCCAGTATCTGGAGGCCGCCATGTCCGATGGCCGTGGCGATATTGCCAAGCTGGCGCGCGAATATTCCGCGCTGAAGCCGGTTGTCGAACAGATCGGTGAATGGCGCACCCTGCGCGACGACATGGCCGAGGCCAAGGCGATGCTGGCCGACCCCGACATGAAGGAACTGGCCGAGGAAGAGCTGCCGCGCCTGCGTGCCCGCCTGCCAGAGGTGGAACACGCCCTGCAACTGGCGCTGCTGCCCCGCGACGAGGCCGACGTGCGCCCCGCCATCCTTGAAATCCGCCCCGGAACCGGCGGAGACGAGGCCGCGCTTTTTGCGGCCGACCTGCTGCGCATGTACCACCGCTATGCCGAGGCGCGCGGCTGGTCGCTCGACATCATCGAGGAACAGGCGACCGAGTTGGGTGGCATCAAGGAGGTGGTCGCCCATATCAAGGGCGACAACGTGTTCGCCCGGCTGAAATACGAAAGCGGCGTGCACCGGGTCCAGCGCGTGCCCAGCACCGAAAGCGGCGGGCGCATCCATACCTCGGCCGCCACGGTCGCCGTGCTGCCCGAGGCCGAAGACGTGGATATCCAGATCGACGCGAATGACCTGCGCATCGATACCATGCGCAGCTCGGGCGCGGGCGGGCAGCATGTGAACACTACCGATTCGGCAGTGCGCATCACCCACATTCCGACCGGTCTGGTCGTGACCAGTTCGGAAAAATCCCAGCACCGCAACCGCGAGATTGCGATGCAGGTGCTGAAGACGCGGCTCTATGATCTGGAGCGTCAACGGGTCGACAGCGAACGCTCGGCCAACCGCGCGGCGCAGGTTGGCAGCGGTGACCGGTCGGAACGGATCCGCACCTACAACTTCCCGCAGGGCCGCATGACGGATCACCGTATCAACCTGACGCTGTACAAACTCGATCAGGTGATGCAGGGCGATCTGGACGACATTATCGACGCTCTGATCGCGGACGGTCAGGCGCGGATGCTTGCGGACATGGGGCAGTGAGCCCGGGCGCCCTGACCGCAGGGCAGGCCCTTGCGGCGGCGGCTGCACGTCTGCGGGCTGCCGGAGTCGACTCGCCCGCCCGCGATGCTCGGCTTTTGCTGGCGCACGCGGCCCGAATCGATGCCGCCCGGATCACCCTGATCGCCCCGGAAGAGCTGACCCACGACATCGCCGAGCGGTTTGACCGCCTGATTGCCCTGCGCGCCGTGCGCGTCCCGGTGTCGCACCTTGTTGGCGAACGCGCCTTCTATGGCCGCCGCTTCAAGGTCGGTCCCGAGGTGCTGGACCCGCGACCCGAAACCGAAACCCTGATCGAGGCGGCGCTGGCCGAGCCCTTTGCGCGCGTGCTGGATCTGGGCACCGGATCGGGTTGTATCCTTGTGACCCTGCTGGCCGAACGGCTTGATGTCACCGGCATCGGTGTCGACCTGTCCGAAGCCGCCTGCCTCCAGGCCAGCGCCAACGCCGTGCTGCACGATGTCCAGGCCCGTGCTGATATCCGCCAATCGGACTGGTTTGCCGAAATCAAAGGCCAATTCGATCTGATCGTCTCGAATCCGCCCTATGTCGCGCTGGATGAATGGGACAGCCTGTCGCGCGACGTGCGCGAGCATGAACCCCGCCTTGCGCTGACCGACGAAGGCGACGGCCTTGGCGCCTATCGCCGCATTGCCGCAGGGGTGCGCCCCCATCTGGCCCCGGGCGGCCGGCTTCTGCTGGAAATCGGCCCCACCCAGGCCCGCGCCGTCTGCGCCTTGCTGGAACAGGCCGGATTTGCAACGCCTGCAGTACTGCATGATCTGGACGGTCGTGACAGGGTTATCGTCGCTCGGATCTGATCCGCGTCGGCCATCCGGTACTTTCCAGCAAAAAATGGCGAAAATCCGCGACAGGCCCTTGTCAGAAGGACAAGAACATGGTTTCTCGTACCCGTCGCCGTTGTGGAGCTGTTGCAGCTCCCGGTGACGCCAAGCCCAAAAGTCGAAGCTGCGATATCATCAGAGCGCAAGAGGCGCGAAAGCGGAGCACACGACAGCGAGTATAAGGCTGACACCAAGTCAATGAGATCATCTAAATCCCGTTCGCGTTCCAAATCCAACCGCAACCGTCCGAATTCCGGCGGCAACGTTGTCAACCGCGTGTTCGACAGCTCGGGCCCCGAAGGCAAGGTGCGCGGAACGCCACAGCAGATTATCGAAAAGTACAACCAGCTTGCCCGCGACGCGCAATTGTCGAACGACCGCGTGGCAACCGAAAACTTTCAGCAGCACGCGGAACATTATCTTCGCCTGCTCAGCAGCGCCCAGCGTGAAATCCACCAGCGCCGCGAGGAACAGGAACGCCAGAACCGCGAACGTCAGGCCGAACGTGACCGTGACCGCGATCGCAACGATCGGCAGGACAACGCGCCTGCGCGTGCGCAAGAGTCCTCGGATCCTGGAACCTCACCGCAGCCTGACGTGATCGACCTTGCATCGGAAGACACGTCCGACTCGAACCTTGTCACCACGCCCGAGAGCGCCGAAAAGCCGGCTGAAATCGCCGAAAAGGCTGACAAGCCCGCCCGCAAACCCCGCGCCCGCAAACCTGCGGCCCCCAAGGCGCCGAAAGAACCGGGCGAAAAGCCAAGCCGGGCGAAAGCGGCCAAGCCGTCTCAGGAAAATACTGGCGAATCCTCGGACGAGAGCGGCCCGGCAGAAGCCGCCGAGTAAACGCACGCGGGGTCCATCCGGCCCCGACATTATTGCTTCTTCGGGGTAAAAATATCCCGGGGGAGTCCGCAAGGCGGACGGGGGCAGAGCCCCCATGTTTTCTGCAAATTGGCACTTGGCGGTTCGACGTATCTGTCCGCACGGGCGGGCGGTCCAAACTGTCAGCGCGACTTCGCCACCTCGCGGGAAAGCGCGCAGAACCGTTCCAGATCGACTTGCTCGGCCCGTTCCGTCGGGTCGATGCCCGCGCGTTCCAGACAGCCGATCACATCCGGTGTAACCCCCTTCAGGGCCGCACGCAGCATCTTGCGGCGCTGGTTGAAGGCTGCGGCCACAACGCGCGACAGCACGGCGGCGTCGGCGGGATAGCGCGGTTCGGGCAGGGCGGTCAGATGAACAACGGCGCTTGAGATCTTCGGCGGCGGCGTGAAGGCCTCGGGCGGCAGCGACATCACGATCCGCGCCTCGGCGCGCCATTGTGACAGGATCGCCAGCCGGCCATAGGCCTTTGAACCCGGCGCCGCCACGATCCGATCCGCCACTTCGCGCTGGAACATTAGCGTAAGGCTTTGCCAGAACGGCGGCCAGTCCTTTGGCGTCAGCCAGCGTACCAGCAACTCTGTGCCCACGTTGTAAGGCAGGTTCGCCGCAATCCGGATCGGCGGCGTCAGCCGCGACAGCGGATCAATCTCCAGCGCATCGCCGTGCACCACCTCCAGCCGGCCGGGGTAGGCGGCGGCGATCTGCTCCAGCGCGGGGATGCAGCGCGCATCCTTCTCTACCGCAAGAACACGGCGCGCGCCTTCGGCCAGCAAGCCTCGGGTCAGCCCTCCGGGACCGGGGCCAATTTCCAGCACGTCACAACCAGCAAGGTCGCCCGCCTGTCGCGCAATCTTGGCGGTCAGGTTCAGATCCAGCAGGAAATTCTGGCCCAGCTGCTTTTTCGCCGAAAGCTGGTGTTCGGCAATCACCGCACGCAGCGGCGGCAGGCTGTCGATCGCGCTCATGCGGCCCCCTGCGCCATGCGTTGCGCCAGTTTCAGCGCCTCGATCAGGCTGGTCGGATTGGCAATGCCACGTCCGGCAATGTCGAAAGCGGTGCCGTGGTCGGGGGAGGTGCGCACAAATGGCAACCCCAGCGTAACATTCACGCCCCGGTCGAAATCCAGCGTCTTGATCGGGATCAGCGCCTGATCGTGATACATGGCAATCGCTGCGTCGTACCCGGCGCGCGCGGCAGTGTGAAACATCGTATCCGCCGGTCTCGGGCCGGAAATATCCAGCCCCTCGGCGCGCATCTCGTCGATCAGCGGCGCGATCCAGTCAAGTTCCTCTCGCCCCATGGCTCCGCCTTCGCCCGCGTGGGGGTTCAGCCCGGCAACCGCGATCCGCGGGGCGGCAATGCCGAACCGCGCGCGCAGCCCGTCATGGGTGATGCGGATGGTGTCGCGCAGCACATCGGGTGTCAGGCAGCGGGGCACCTCGGACAGCGCAATGTGGATCGTGGCGGGCGCCACGCGCAGCTGATCGCTGGCCAGCATCATCACGACACGATCGACCCCGGCAAGTGCTGCCAGAAATTCGGTATGGCCGGGATAGGCGAACCCCGCGCCGTCAATTAGCGCCTTCTTGTGAATCGGTGCAGTGCAGATCGCTGCACACTCTCCTGACTGAACCAGCGCGACACCGCGTTCGATGGCCGAAATGACCCCGGCGGCGTTTTCCGGGGTGGGCTGTCCGGGTGTGGCGGCGGCCGCAAAGGGGTGATGCAGGACGGGCAGCGCGCGCGCGGATAGCGCAATCGCGTCGGCGGGAGCCGAGACCACCTCCACCGGCGTGCCCTCGGGCAGATGACGGGGATCGCCGATCCAGACAAAGGGGCAGCTGTCGCGCAACGCGTCCCACGCCCGGGCCGCGATTTCCGGCCCAATACCCGCAGGTTCGCCACAGCTTAGCGCAATGGGCGCCTGCGTCATTGCTCGACGATCAGGGCGTTCGCGCGCAGCTGGGCCAATTCGCTTTCAGCAAAGACAGACAGCTTGCGCTGAGTCAGCGCCGCTTCGACATCCTCGGGTGTGACATCCGCATTTACCGCGGCCGTACGCTTGCACAGCATCAGGAACACCAGCTGCTGCCCGTTCGATCGGGTCAGCGCGGTCGACACTTCGCCCACGTCCAGCTTGGACAGCTCAAGCGCGATATCGCTGGGTATCTGCCCCGGCGCGCGGCTTTCGCGGTCCAGAACGCTTTCGGGCTGGCCCTGCGCGATCCCGTAAAGATCATCGCAGCGATCGACCTGTCCGCGCAGCGCAGCCGCCCGGGCCAGCGCCTCGGGCGAGCGGCCACCGGGAATGTAATAGGCGGCATAGTCGATGCTGGAATAGGACGGGGTCGGCGGCACGATTTCCTGAATGCCGCGCATCTGGAAGATCGCAACCGCATTGGGCAGCGGGATCGGCGCGGTGGTATCTCCGGGATTCATGTCGATCAGAAGCGGCTGAAGCTGCGGTGGCAGCGTGTTCAGCGCAATCCAGTTGAGGCGGCCACCGTTGTTACGTGTGTCCGATGCAGAGAATTGGCGTGCGGCGTCTGAAAAGGCGTCATAGCTGCGCAGCGCCGCGATTTCACGGGCAAGCGCCTCGACCTGATCGGCAGTTTCCGGCGTGATCGGGATGATGACTTCGGAGAGCAGAACGCGCACACCCGGCTGCGGACCCTGCGCAACCGCGCGGTCTATCTCGGCCCGGCTGGGGCGGGCCTGGTTGATGTATTTGTCGCGCACATATTGCCGCCACGCCAAGCTGCCGCGCACGAAGTCGCGCACGGTTTCGGGCGCGATGCCTTCCTGGCCTACGGCCTGCAACAGGGCTTCGGCGGACAGGTTGGTGCGCGATGCGAATTCCTCGACCCCGGCCTTGACCTGTTCGGGAGTGACCTCGATCCCGGCCTCGGTTGTGACCTGATTGCGCAGGCGGTCGTCTATCAGTTGCTGACGGGCCAGTTCGGCCGGATCGCCGGGCGCGCGCAGAATCGTCAGGAAATTGGTCCGCTGGACGAGTTCGTAGTTGGTGATGACATCGTCGTTCACGGTCAGCGCCGGGGCGAACAAGTTCTGCGCCGCAACCGGCGCGGCCAGTGCAACCATCGCCACGGCGGCAACACCCGCGCGACGGGTGGTGGCAAGAAACTTGGCCAAGGGCCGGCTGCGCCCGATCAGATGTGTCATTTTCAACTGCATGATCGCCTGTATTTTTCTGAGCCCTGTTCCACGGCAAAGCCGCTAAGGGCGATGGTAAAGCCGAAATCGGTGGTCGGCTCAATACTCGTCGTCGTCGTATACCGTCTGTTTACGCTGAAATCGACGGTAACGCATTCATTGCGATAGACAAACCCAACGCCTGCCCGGGTCGCCCGGGCGTCCGAGATGTCATAGCGCAGGTTGGCGCTGGCTGTCCAACCCTGAGAGACATCATAGGCCCCGGCCAGCCAGATTTCAGAGAGCGCACGGGCGCGCGCCTCGGCCGCGTCTGCGCCCAGCCACAGGTAGGTGCCCGACAGCTGGGTTCGCTCGGATTTCCAGTGCGCCCGCAATTCCGCCTTGGACAGGCTGAAGGCATTGTCCATCAGCGACCGCGCGGTCAGCGACAGCTTGTCGGCCAGTCGGATCTGACCGGCAACCAGCACGTCCGAGGTGGTGCCCGATAGCCCCGAGGTCTGCGTCAGGCTGGGGTTGGCCGTCTTGCGGATGACTTGCCCCATGGTGCCCGAAATCTGCCAGCCCGACGGGGCATAGCGCGCCCAGTTCACGCCATAGGCCAGCGTCGGGCCGTCTTCGCGCCGGTCGGGGGCGGGAAAGCGTGAGAGTTCCAGCAGGTTGCCCCTGTCGAATTCGACGAATGTGCTTTCATCATTGGGCAGCGCCGGGCCGTGGACTTCGGTCCAGCCCAATTGCACGATCGGTTCCAGATACTGCACCGATCCGTTTCGCCCGACCCGCGCCATCGGATAGGAAAACGTCAGCGCCGCGCGCGGCGTCAGCCGGTCGATCCGGTTGGCATAGGTGCTGTCCTGATTGATGTCGAATGTATCGGCGGAAATGTCCATCAACCACTGCGCCCGCAAGCCTCCTGCCAGCGTCCAGGTCTTCCGCCAGGACAGATCGGCGGTCAGGCGCTTCACGTCGCGCCCCAGCACATCGGCGTCAGAAGTGCGGTGGTGGCCGTGAATATCCAGCCCGACCCGCAGCTCTCCGCCGATCCGGTCGGGGAAATAGCGTTTCTCCAGCGTGGCATCCAACATGACGGTGGGCAGCTCGGCCTCGTTGTCGCCATCCCGAAGGGATTGGAATTCGATGATACGGGCACGGAACGCACTGTCGAGCCGGTAGCGGCTGATCGAGACTTCGCTCCGCAGCCGGTCAAGATCGGGCAGGCCGTAATCCGACAGATAGGCGTTGTCGGTGGTTGTCTGTGTCGAGATGTCCAGCCGATAGCCGCGCGGCAGGTCGAAATAGGCAGTACCGAACAGGTAACCGCGGGTGGATCCGGGCCGCAGATCGTCCTTGGTATAGGCGCCTTCAAGTTGCAGCCGCCCGCGCCTAAACGCCTGGCGATAGCGGAAATCCATCGTTCGCGTCTTGGCCGAGACATAGGGCGACAGGGTCAGATCGGCATGATCGCCAAGCCGGAAGAAATAGGGCACGCGCACCCCGGTCCCAAGGTTCGAGGTGGATCGCACCGTGGGAAACAGGAACCCGGTCGCGCGCTTCAGTGTCGGGTCGGGCAGGCGCATGCCGGGGAAATACATCACCGGCACATCCATGATCAGGAATTGCGCATCCTCGAAGTACAGCTGCTTTTCCTGCTGGTCGTGGGTGATCTTGCGGGCGCGGATCTGCCAAAGCGGCGGGCGCCCGTCGCCGCAGACATGGCAGGATGTCACGGCGGTCTTGTACAGCTGCGTATAGCGTCCGCCGACCCGCGTCATCTGAAGCGAAGCCATCTGGAGCTGCTGGTTCAACACCATGCGCGCGCCGGTCAGCAGGCCGTTCTGAAGATCGCGGTCCAGTTCGGCATAACTTGCCAGAACGGTGATCTCGCCGCCTTCGTCGATGCGGATCGGGCCGTCAATGGTCAGCGTGCCGGTTTCGCGGTCGAACCGGATGCGCTGCGCGCGCAGGCGGGTCTGGCCCTGAAACGCCTCGACATTGCCCTCGGCGATCAACTCGCGCGAGGGGGTCACATAGACGCTGTCAGCCACCAGCACGGCCGGGTCGTCGCCCTCTTGCGCCGCTATGGGCTGGTTGAACGGCGTCTGCGCCAGCGCAGGCGGGGCCAGGCCCAGCAGGGCGCAGGTGGCAAGAAGAAGAGGCAGTCGGCGGGCGGTCATTCTTATCCGTCCTCGGCGTGAAGCAGTAACCCGAGGGTCAGGAAGATCGAGGCGATTGGCGGGCCCCATGCGGCCAGCGCCACGGGAATCTGGCCGTTCTCGCCAAGGATCTGCGCGAAGTTGCGCACAAAGTACAGCCCGAAACCCAGCATCACCGCCGTCAGTACCGCGATGCCGGTGCCGCCGAACCGTGCGTGCCGCATCGTGAAGGCCGCGCCGACAAGCACCATCGCCATCAGGAACAGCGGGCGCGCCAGTTCGACCTGATACCAGACTTCGTGTTTCGTCGTGGCGAATCCGGCCTGCCGCAGCGACCGGATGGTTTCAGGCAGATCATAGATCGATACGCCGGTGGGGCGGCCGATGCTGTCGCGGATACGGTCGGGCGTCAGCGTGGTGGGCAGGCGCATGGTGTCATGGGTTTCCGAAGCCGCCTCGGGGTTGCGTCCGCTGTCCAGCGGCCAGACCTTTACGTCGCTCAATACCCAGTCTTCCTGTTCCAGCCTGGCCGATCCGGCGGCTATGCGGCGCACGGGGCCGCCGCCGGCCGCGTAGCTGAGGATCGTCACGCCGTATAGAACAACGGCATCGGCGCCGCCATAGCCAGTCGCGTGGATCACCGATTGCCCCTGCGCACCGCCTTGGCGTAGCCACAGCCCTTCGCCGCTAAGCGACAAGGCCGAAGGCCCTCCGGTGCGATAGGTGTCGGCCAGTTGCTGATAGCGGTTCGCGGTGGCTGCCGCGATCGGGTTCAGCGTGGTCACCGCAAGAATGCCGATCAGGAAGGCCACCAGCGCGGGCGCGGCCAGTGCGCGGATGCCCGACCGGCCGGCGGCGCGTGTTACCACCAGCTCGCTGCTGCGCGCCAGACCAACGAATAACAGGATCGTCGACAGGATCATCAGCAGCGGCAGCAGTTCCTTGATCGCGGCAGGCACGTTCAGCAACGTCAGCACGGCCAGCCGCGCCAGCCCCACATCGGCGCTGGAGAAACTGCGGATTTGTTCAATCACGTCGATCAGGCTGATCAGCGTCAGGAACACCGCCAGGATCAGCAGGAAACTTTGCAGAAACTTGCGTGCGAAATACAGATCAAGGATCATGGCGCGCCCTCGGGGGTCGCCCGGCGCGGCCAGATCCGGGGCAGGGGCCGCGAGGCGTAGCGCAGGAACAGCGCCGCCACTGCAATACCGATGATCGTGGGCAGGTAGACCAGCGGCCAGGCCGCGGCGTTTTCCAGCACCGGTTCCGACACCACCCCGCGCATCACCTCAAGCAGGATCAGCAGCACAAAGGCCAGCAGGGCCTGCCGCCAGACTCCAAAGCGCGAAAACGTGCCCAGCATCAGCGTCGCATTGCCGATCAGTGCCACCGCAATGCAGATCGCGGCACGGGCAAACCGCAGGTGCAATTCCTCTGCCAACTGCCCGGGGGTATAGTTATCCGCCTCGGTGATCCGCGCCTCTCCGGTCAGCAATTCCAGCGTGGGAATGGCGCGGATATTGCGGGTGCGCTGGTCCGAGGGTTTTACCAAGGCGCTGATGTCATAGGAAAAATCGGCAAACAGCGTGGTGGACAGCGTTTTCGATTTCACATCCAGCCGCTGCGCCATGCCATCCACCATGATCAGGCTGGCGGCATCGCCATCGCGCACCAGAAAGGCCCGCGCGCCGGTATAGCTGGCGATGGTGGCCGCATCGCGCCGGTCCGACAGGTAGACATCGTTCAGCGTGCCGTCCGGGTCGATCTGGCGAATGTAGAAGGTGACGCCGGGAGCGGGGTGCAGGAAACTGCCTTCGGTCAGCAGGCGGGCGGTCACGTTGCGCGCGATTTCCACCTCGCGCTGTTCCAGCTGGCTGATCGAGGCGGGAAGCAGAACATGGGTCAGCACGCTCATCATCAGGGCGGTCAGCACGCCAAAGGCCAGCGCCGGACGCGCCAGCCGCCAAGGCCCGGTGCCGGTGGCCTGCATTACCGTCAGTTCGGATTCCGAGTTCAGCCGGTTGGTGACATAGACCGTCGCGGCAAAGACGGCCATCGGCAGCACCATGCGGATCAGGTTCGGCAGGGTCAGCGCGGTGAATTCAAAGAACACCAGCGCCGATTGGCCATCGCCGATCAGCCGGTCGAACAGGACGACCGCCCGGTTGATCCAGAAAACCGTGACAAGAATCAGTGCGAAAAACCCGAAAAACAGCAGGTATTGCGACAGGACGTATCTGTCGTATCGTGACAATGCGATCCCCCGAAGCCTGCGTTCGATCCGTTGTCGGCAATCCTAGTGCAATTGGCGGGCGGGGAAAACTGGTATCTGGCAAATCCGGGTCCAAGGGGCTAGCTGTTGGGAAACATCTGACAGGAGCCGCATATGACCAGCCTGACCCCGATCACCTTTGCCGAAACGGATATCGACCGCATTGCCACAGCCGAAGGGCGTGTTGTGGTGATTGTGACGCCAGACGGCAAGCTGGACGTGGCGGCGCGGCGGGCCAACCGGCTGTCAAAGGGCGCCATCGCGCGCCTGCTGGAGAGCGAGCGGTTTTCCAAGGCCAAGGCGGGCAGCGTCATAACGCTGGAAATGCCCGTCGGGCTGGCTGCCGAGGCGCTGGACGTGCTGGTTCTGCCGCGCAACGCCGATCCGCTTGCTGCACGCAAGGCGGGCGCGACCCTTGGTGCGCTGAAGGCGGGAAAGCCCGCGCTGGTGATGCTGGGCGGCTTGAAGAACGCCGCCGATCTGGCGCTTGGCCTCGCGCTGAAAGATTACACCTTTGACGCCCATAAGACCGGCGAAGACACTGGCAAAGCCCCGGCCGAAGTCACCCTCTGCCACAACGCGCACGAAGAACTCGCGCAGGCTGCACATCCGCTGCTGGCCGTGGCCGAAGGCGTGCATTTCACCCGCGATCTGGTGAACGAACCCGCCAACGTGCTGACGACCACCGAATTCGCCAACCGCCTGGACGAAATGAAGGCGCTTGGCCTCAAGGTCGAAGTGCTGGAAGAGGACGAACTGGAAAAGCTGGGGATGCGCACCCTGCTAAGCGTCGGCCACGGCTCTGACAGCCCGTCGAAGGTTGTCGTGATGCAATGGAACGGCGGCGAAAAGGGCGAGGCGCCGCTGGCGCTGATCGGCAAGGGCGTGGTGTTCGACACCGGCGGCATTTCGCTGAAACCCGCCGCCGGCATGGAAGACATGACCATGGACATGGGCGGCGCGGGCGTTGTGTCGGGCGTGATGCGTGCGCTGGCGCTGCGCAAGGCCAAGGCGAATGTTGTCGGGCTGGTCGGGCTGGTGGAAAACATGCCCTCGGCCCGGGCCACCCGCCCCGGCGACGTGGTACGCTCGATGAAGGGCGACACGGTGGAGATCATCAACACCGATGCCGAAGGTCGGTTGGTGCTGTGCGACGTGATGTGGTACGCGCAAGATCGGTTTTCGCCGCGCGGCATGATCGACCTTGCCACGCTGACTGGCGCGATCATCATCGGGCTGGGCCATGAGAACGCAGGCGTGTTTTCCAACGATGACGCCCTGTGCAACGCCTTCCTCAAGGCGGCCGAGGCCGAGGGTGAAGGCGCGTGGCGGATGCCGCTGGGCAAGGCCTATGACGATCAGTTGAAATCGCGCATCGCCGACATGAAGAACGTGGGCGGCCGCCCGGCCGGGTCGATCACCGCCGCGCAGTTCCTGCAACGCTTTGTCAAAGAGGGCACGCCCTGGGTCCATCTCGACATCGCGGGCGTGGCCTCTGTCAAATCGGCAACGGACTATGCGCCCAAGGGGGCAACAGGCTGGGGAGTGGCCGCGCTGAACCGGCTGGTGGCCGACATGCTGGAGAAGGGCTGACGCCTTGGGCGCGGCGTATTTCTATCACCTGACGCAGAACCCGCTGGACCGCACCTTGCCTATTCTCTTGGGCAAGGCGCGGGCGGCGGGCTGGGCGATTGAATTGCGCGGACGCGACCCGCGCCGGGTGCAATGGCTGGACGAACGGCTGTGGGTGATGCCCGAAGACAGCTTTCTGCCGCATGGCATTGCGGGCGGCGCCCATGACGCCGACCAGCCGATCCTGCTGACCACAGGCGCGGGCGATGCGGCGAATGACCCGGCATGCCTGATGGCATGGGACGGGGCCGAGGTCGCGCCCGAGGAAGTCACCCGCCTTGACCGCGTCTGCATCCTGTTTGATGGCAACGACCCGGACGCCGTGCAAACCGCGCGTGGCCAGTGGAAGGCGCTGACGGCGGCGGGCCGCGCCGCGCAATACTGGTCGGAAGAATCAGGCCGCTGGGAAAAGAAGGCCGAAAGCGGCGCCTAGCGCGACAGGATCATTTCGCCGTTCGTGATCTGGATGCTGCTGAAGCGGTGCAGATAGGTCATGCCCAGCAGCGATGTATCCATCTCGCCGTCGTTGACCGAAGCGCGGACATTGCGATCTTGAACGGGGCCGATTGCAACGGTGCCCAGCCGCACCGGGGCCACGCGCACGGTGCCGTTGGCAGTGCGGGCGCGGCCCGAAAATCCCTGGTCGCCCGGATCCACCCCGGCGGTCACGGCATCGGCCCGGGTCAGCACCATGTCGGTCGCGCCGGTATCGACGACAAAGCGGATCGGCGTGTCGTTCACCTGCAGCGTCAGGTAGTAGTGCCCGTCAGCCGAGCGTGGCACGGTGATCTCGCCGGTTTCGGCGCTGATCCGCGCGCTCATCCCGCTGCGGCTGATGTCGTCCCACAGCCCATAGGCGGCAATGGCACCCACGAAGATCAGCGCCCAAAGCGCGGCCTGTTGCAGTTTCTTGTTCAGTGAATCGCGATTCTGGATGAAGAACCAGAAGGCCAGCGCGGCCCCCAGCAACAACAGGTAGATCAGGCTGGCGGAATCGGCGGATGACACGGGCGGCTTGTCCTTTTCGGGGTATCCTGCCGTTCAATGTAGGCGCGCGCGGGCGCAGTACCAGTCCTTACAGAGGCGCAGGCGCAAATCCAAAGGCGCGCAGCCCGTCCAGCACGAATTGCACCGACAGCGCGGCCAGAAGCATCCCAAGCAACCGGGTCACGACAGTTATGCCGACCCGGCCCAGCGCGCGTTCCAGCAATCCGCTGGCCAGAAACAGCAGAAAGGCCACCGCGATGACGGCCACCATCACCCCGATCACCAGCGCGAACCCTTCGGCGCCGGGGCGCTGGCCGGTCAGCAGGATCATCGACGCGATTGAACCGGGCCCGGCGATCAGCGGAATCGCCAGCGGAAAGACGGATGGGTCGTCGCTGTGGTCTTCCTCGGTCTGGTCTTCGCGGCGGCGGGTGCGGCGCTCGAACAGCATGTCGAGCGCGGTCAGAAACAACAGGATTCCGCCCGCCACACGGAAGGCGGCCATTGAAATCCCGACAAAGCCGAGCAACGCCTCTCCGAACAGGGCAAAGGCGGTCAGGATTGCAATCGCCGTGCCACAGGCGCGCAGCGCGATGGCCCGTCGCCGTGCAGGGGCCATGCCCTGCGTCAATGCCACGAACAGCGGCGCGAGCCCCAACGGATCGATCACCACGAACAGGGTGACGAAGGCGGTGATCAGAAAGGCGGTGTCCATCCAAGCGGCTTAGACTGGTTTGGATCGGTTGCCAATCGCCTCGGCGACGATGCTGCGCAGGCGGTCACGGTCGATGGGTTTCTGGATAAAGGGCAGGTCGGCCACGCCGGGATACTGGCGCCGTTCGTTTTCTGACTCGTAGCCCGACATCAGCGCCACGCTGATCGTGGGGTAGGTCTCGCGCACCCATTGCGCCAGCTCGTGACCCTGAATACGGCCTGGCATGATCAGATCGGTCAGGACCAGATCGGGCAGGGTGTCGCCCGATATCAGAAGGCCTTGCGCCTCTTCCGCGTCGAGCGCCAGAAGAATGGTATGGCCATCCGCCTCAAGCTGGCGCGCCAACACGCGCGAAACCTGCGGTTCATCCTCGACAACCATGATCGTGGCCTTGTCGTCGCCGCGATGTGGTTTGACGTCATGCTGATCGGCCTTGGGTTGCTCGACGGTGTCGCTGATCGGGAACAGCATCACCACTTCGGAGCCTTCGCCCACGGTACTCTTGATGCGCAGACCGCCGCCGGACTGGCGGCAAAACCCCGACACCATCGACAGGCCAAGCCCGCTGCCTTCGCCCACATCCTTGGTGGTGAAGAACGGTTCGGTGGCGCGTTCCAGCGTGCGCACGTCCATCCCGATCCCGGTATCCAGCACCGAGACGGCCATGTAGTTGCCGGGCAGCAGTTCGGCACTGTCCGACATCGGGCCGGAGATCTCGGAGCTATGCTTTTCCTGTAGCGCCACGGTGATATGGCCTCCGTTAGGCAGGGCATCACGGGCGTTGATCAACAGGTTCAGCAGCGATTGCTGAAAATTGACCGGATCGACCAGCACCCGGCAGGCACTATCGTCGATTTCGGTATGAATCTCGATATTGGCAGGGCGCAGTCGGCGGAACATCAGCAAGGTCGGCCCGACCAGGTCGGCCAGCTTCTGCGGCGAGGGTTGCAGCCGCGACTTGCGCACATAGGCCAGCAGCTGGCGGGTGTGGTTCGCCGCCAGCTCGGCTGCCTGCATCGCCTCGACAGTGAATTGCTTGCGTTCTTCCTCGTTGGTGGACTGAATGATGAGATCAAGATTGCCCAGCACGACCGTCAGCGTATTGTTGAAGTCATGCGCCACGCCGCCCACCAACTGGCCTAGCGCTTCAACCTTTTGCGTTCGGGCTATTGCCAGTTCGGTTTTTTGCCGGGTCATTTCGCTCAGGCGTAATTGACGTTCAATTGCGTTTGTCCGCCGTTCCGCGATATTTACAAGGTTCGCAAAAAACAAAGTTGCGCCGCCGATGGAAACGATCATCGCAAAAGCAAGCAATGTAAGGCGGAAATCTGCCTCCATCAATTCAATATCGGTTGCGAGTTTCGCAATGGCACACAGAAAGATCGGCCCGACCACGATCAGCGGCAGAATCCGGCGGGTCAGTTCACTGCCGTGTTCCGGCGCCAGCAGGATCGATACCCAGCTGCCGCGGGGCTCCAGCAGGGTCAGACCGGTAAAAATCAGGAAGGAACACCCGGCCGTATGCAGCGCCATCGACGTGTAGATCGGGTTGCTGAACAGCGCCTCGGCTGCAAACAGGTATCCCAGCAAGGGCAGCGATACGACCGAAAGACCAACCACGTTCAGACTGGCCCGGAACAGGCTTCGGCGGGTTGGATCCTTGTCGGTCAGGATCAGCGACAGCCCCATGAGAGATGCGGCGACAGAGGTGGCAAACGACATGGCATCCCCGGGCCGTGCCCCTTGTGCCGCAATGGGCACTATGGTGCCCAGCGCCATGATTGCCAGGATCAGCCAGCCCAACAGCAGGACAAGCGGACGAAGGACCCGCAAGGATTGCAGAAACGTCGCCGCGGCGCCGGCGATCAGGAACATCGCGGTTTCGGGAACCATTGCAGGGAAATGCGGCTGGATTCGGATCATGCTGTCCGCGCCAAGACCCCAACCAAAGATAAGGACGGACCACGCGATCGCAAATGCCAGAACAGCCAGAGCCGCAGCGATCTTGTGCATGGCCTCGCGTGTGGCGGCGATGTCGAATTTCGGTTTCATCTCACCTTTGGGCCTTCAACCTCTCAGTGTGGGATACTCAACCTTTACTTGTAACTTTCTACAATTCGCGCTTTTGTCCGGTCGTCAGGAACCGGCCGACTGAGCGGTTTCCAGTTTTTCCATAGCCGAAAGCCAAAGGGCTTCGGCCCGATCAAGACCTTCCATCACCTCGGCGTATTTCTTTTGCCAGACTTCAATTTCGCCTTTTCGTTCAGTCTCATACAGTGACGGATCGGCAAGCTTGGTAGCAAGTTTATCTCGCATCTCATTCAGCTTTTCAATTCTTTGTTCGCCCTTCTTGACCTCGCCCCGCAATGCAGCCATTGCCTCGCGCCCTAGTTTCTTGGGCTTTTCTGCCGTTTTGACAGGTTCATTTTTTTTCTGAGGACGGTCGCGGGAAAGAAGAAGCTCGCGGTAGCTTTCAAGGTCGCCGTCATAGGGTTTGACCGTGCCCTCGGAGACCAGCCACAGCCGGTCGGCAACCAGCGACAGAAGGTGCATGTCGTGGCTGACAAGCACGACCGCGCCGCTATAGCCGGTCAGCGCCTCGACCAGCGCCTCGCGGCTTTCGATGTCAAGGTGGTTGGTCGGTTCGTCAAGGATCAGCATGTGCGGCGCATCCAGCGTCGCGATCAGCAGCGACAGCCGCGCCTTTTGTCCGCCCGACAGCTGCCCGACCAGCGTATCGGCCTGGTTCGCGTTCAACCCGAACCCCGCAAGGCGCGAGCGCCACTTGCCCGGGCTTTCCGTGGGGCGCAACCGGCGCAGGTGGTCCAGCGGGGTTTCGTCGATGTGAAGTTCATCGACCTGATGCTGGGCGAAATACCCGATGCGCAGCTTGGACGATCGCGCCATCTTGCCCGACATCAGGCTCAGCCGTTCCGACAGCAGCTTGGACAGGGTCGATTTGCCCTGACCGTTCTTGCCCAGAAGCGCGATGCGGTCGTCCTGATCTATGCGCAGGTTCAGCCGCGACAGGATCGTCTTGTCCTCGTAACCCGTCGATCCGCCTTCGATGTTGATGATCGGGGGCGAAAGCTCTTCCGGTTCGGGGAAGGTGAACGCGCGCAACGCGGCCTCTTGCGGGGTGGTGATCGGCTTTAGCTTGGCGATCATCTTCAGGCGCGATTGGGCCTGCACCGCCTTGCTGGCCTTGGCGCGGAAGCGATCAACGAAACTTTGCAGGTGGGCGCGGCGCGCTTCCTGTTTGCGGGCCTCGGCGCTGGCTACGGCCAGCCGCGCGGTGCGGGTTTCGGCGAAGGTGTCGTAATTGCCCTGGTAGAACGTCAGCTTGCGGTCCTCCAGGTGCAGGATCGACCCGACCGCCCGGTTCAGCAACCCACGGTCGTGGCTGATGATGATGACGGTATGGGGATAGCGCGCCAGGTAGCTTTCCAGCCACAGGGCGCCTTCAAGGTCCAGGTAGTTGGTCGGTTCGTCCAGCAGCAGCAGGTCGGGCTGGGCAAACAGCACGCCCGCCAGCGCCACGCGCATCCGCCATCCGCCCGAGAAATCGGCGCAGGGGCGCAGGTGATCTTCGTCGTCGAAGCCCAGCCCCTTAAGGATCGAGGCGGCGCGCGCCTCGCCCGACCACGCATCCATGTCGGCCAGACGGGTCTGCACCTCGGCGATGCGGTGCGGGTCGGTGGCGGTCTCGGCTTCGGCCATCAGCGCACTGCGTTCGGTATCGGCGGACAGCACCGTATCGATCAGGCTGACATCGGACGATGGCACCTCTTGCGCGATGCCGCCCACGCGCGCCTTACTGGGCAGCGAAATCGACCCGCCCTCCAGCGCAAGCTCGCCCCGGATAAGGCGGAACAGGGTGGTCTTGCCGGTGCCATTGCGCCCGACCAGCCCCACCTTGTGCCCCGTCGGAATCGTCGCGGCGGCGGTTTCAAACAGCGGCCGACCGGCGACCGAATACGATATGTCCTGGATCCGTAGCATGACGGCTGCCCTAGCAGAGCGCGCCGTCCTTCGCCAGAGACGACGAAGACCCGATCAAACATGAATTTTGCACGAAACCCGTGCCGGTCGCATCGGGCGCCCTTCCCAAGGCGGCGAACCCATGCTAACCGGGCGCCCGATTGAACAGCGCGGCCCCGCAGATCGCTGCGGCGCCCACAAAAAGGAAACCGACATGGCCCTGGAACGCACCTTTTCCATCATCAAGCCCGATGCAACCCGCCGCAACCTGACCGGCAAGATCAACGCCAAGTTCGAAGATGCCGGCCTGCGCATCGTCGCGCAGAAGCGCATCCACATGACCAAGGAACAGGCCGGCGTGTTCTACGCGGTCCACGCCGAGCGTCCGTTCTATGGTGAACTGTGCGACTTCATGTCGTCGGCGCCGGTTGTCGTTCAGGTTCTGGAAGGTGAAAACGCCATCGCGAAAAACCGCGAAATCATGGGCGCCACCAACCCCGCCGATGCCGCACCGGGCACCATCCGCGCCGAATTTGCCGAATCCGTTGGTGAAAATTCGGTTCACGGTTCGGACGCGCCGGAAACGGCTGCTGTCGAAATCGCCTATTTCTTCTCGGGGCTGGAACTGGTCGGCTAACGCCGGACTGGCTTTGGTACAGAGGAAAGGCGCGCTCCCTCGGGCGCGCCTTTTTTTGTCGTCACACTTCCGAGCGGTCGAAGTGACGGCGCAGCAGCGCAACATTGCGGCGGTTCGCCTTGAACCCCACGTCGAATATGTCACCGACCAGCGGGATCGACCCGACCAGCCAGTCGATGCCGACATTCACGCCCATCCGCCCCAGCAACGACCGCGGCGCACCCATCTGATGCGCGCGGTAGACGATATAGGCCGCCGGGGCGAGTGCGGCGGTATCGCCGACACCCGGCAATAGCCCCAGCAGCGAATCAAGCCCGACACGGATTGAGGTCAGCGGTATACGGAACAGCGTGTCCATGTTGTGGGCCAACTTTTCCAGCCGATCCAGTTCTGACGCGCGGGTTGGTTGCGGTGCGGAACGGGCACCGGGGCGGCTGTGGGGACGGGTATGCGTATAGGTCTCGGCCATGTTCAATGTCCTTCCTGATCACACGAAAATGTGTTTGCCATTCCGATGCCAACGCAGGATATGCAGGCGCGGTTCCGCGCCGGTCTGCATGGATGATCCAATCCGGGGTTGAAAAATACGACCGGGATTCGAATAATGGATCGGTGCAGGATTGGGCCCCTGCGCACCCTTTCGGCGGTCGATTTTTGCCGGAGGCGCTCTATTTAAAATGATCCGTTGTCCATGGTGGGGGAACAGGAATGTCGCAAGTTTCAGTGACTGGAACAACTGATGCCGTGTTCGACCCTTGGCTGACCACGTGGCATTGGAATCTTGACACGCTGACCTACTCCTTTCCGCGCAATGGCGCGACCTACCGCTATCAGGACCGTGACGATGTCAGCGGGTTGGATGCGCAGCAGCGGGATGCCGTGCGCGCGGTTTTTACGGAAGTTTCTAATCTGACACTGTTATCCTTCGCCGAAATCGCCGTATCGTCGGATGATCCGGCCATTATGCGGCTTGCGCGCGAGACGCACCTTGGCGGTGCCTATGCTTATCGCCCGGCGCTGACCGAAGAGGCGGGCGATGCGTTCTTTGGCTATGCGGCTGCCAATCCGGTTCCGGGGAACGAAGCCTATCTGTTCTTCATTCATGAACTCGGCCACACGCTTGGGTTGAACCATGGCCATGATTTCGGGGTGTTTCGCGGGTCAGAATGGGATTCGCAGGAATTCACCATCATGACCTATACCGACCACGTCGGTGACGACGATCTGGATTCCTATGACTCGGGGCCCATCGACTGGGCGCAAAGTTACATGCAGTTGGATATCGCCGCGCTGCAATTTCTGTATGGCGCGAACTACGATGCTGCGGATGCGCTTTGGTCAGGTCAGACGCGGTATGGTTTCTCGCAGACCACGGGAGAGATGTTCGTGAACGGGGTCGGGCAGGGCGCGCCTGCGGGTAACCGGATTTTCCGCACCATATGGGATGGCGACGGGTACGATATCTACGATTTCTCGAATTACACGTCCGATCTCTTGGTGGACCTGTCGCCGGGGGGCTGGTCGGTGCTGGATGGTGCACAGCTGGCCAATCTGAACCGCAATGCCGACAGCCCGGTGCTGGCGCGTGGCAATATCGCCAATGCCCTGCTGGTCGATGGCGATACCCGCGGGCTGATCGAAGTTGCGATTGCCGGCTCGGGCGACGATGGTTTGGTCGGTAATCTTGTTGCCAACCGCCTGGCCGGGCGCGCGGGGGCTGATACCATCAGCGGCAAGGGCGGCAACGACATGATCCGTGGCCAGGCAGGGAATGACGTGCTGTACGGCAATGCCGGCAATGACCGCCTCATCGGCGGAAGCCAGCATGATCATCTGCGCGGCGGAAACGGCAATGATCGGCTTGATGGCCGGAATGGGGCCGACGTTCTGCTTGGCGGAAATGGGGATGACATTTTGATCGGTGGGCGCGGGTTTGATCGCCTCACCGGGGGCGAGGGCGCCGATGTATTTATTTTCCGGAGCATTAATGATGCGCCTGTGGGCCGCAGAACCGACACCATCATGGATTTTGAAACCGGGGTCGACCGAATTGACTTATCCGCGCTTGGCGCCGAGGGGGCCGAGGTTCGGCTTCTGGGCGCGCATTCCGCAGGTCACGCGAGCCTTGTCACGACCGTCGTGGCCGAAGGCACCCGGCTGACCCTTGATCGTGATGGCGATGGGCAGGCGGATATGTGGCTGCTGTTGGCTGGCATTCAGAACGCGGCGGCGGACGATTTCCTGCTCTGACCGGGCCCCTTATGCCTAGAGGAACAGGAAGTCTTCGGTGGTCAGCCCGGTGCCGTTCCACCCCGTCAGCGTGATCGTATCACTGCCCGAGTGGTGGATCGTGTCGCCGTGGATGTGGATGCTGTTGCGCTCCACGCCCGGCAAAAAGGCGATCACATCTTCGCCCGGCGTGAAGTCGGTGATGCGGTCGCGCCCGTCCTGCGCAGCAAAGACGAACGTATCAGCGCCGGCGCCGCCGGTCAGCACATCGTCGCCGCGATGGCCGCGCAGCCAGTCGTCGCCACCGTTGCCGAATATCACGTCGTCGCCCCAGGCACCGTCCAGCCGGTTCGCGGCTGCGTTGCCACGCATCAGGTTGTTTAGTCCGTTTCCGGTGCCGTCGATCGCCTCTGCGCCCGTAAGGGTCAGGTTCTCGATGTACTGGCTGTGATAGCGCAGGGTGAAACTGATCGAACTGACAACCGTATCGGTGCCTTCGCCCGCGTGTTCCACGATCTGCGCGATCTTGGCGTCGATATAGTAAGTATCGTCGCCCCGCCCGCCGATCAGCACATTTCGCCCGCGCGGATCGGTGAAGCTGTCATTGCCATCTCCGCCGATCAGCGTGTCACGGCCATTGGCGCCGTTCAACACGTTGTCTCCCGCGTTGCCGATCAGTGTATTGTCGCGGGCATTGCCGCGCAGGTTGTGGTTGCCCGTACCGGTCAGCGTCAGGTTCTCGATATGCTGGCTCAGCCGTAGCAGCGAGGTGCCAAACACGCTTTGAACCGTGTCGATCCCTTCGCTCACAAGTTCCACGATCCGGTCGTCGCGATGGTTCAGGATATAGATGTCGTCGCCGCGGCCGCCTGTCATTACGTCGCCCAGTGCGGTGCCGGTCAGAATGTCATCTCCGTCGGTGCCTTGTGTCAGGCCCGTCGGCGGAGGCGCTAGGATCGGCAGGTCGGGCACGGCGCCCACCAGAGCGGAGGCCAGATCGTCGCGAAAGCCGGTGCCGTAATGGAGCCCGTCCTCGAACATCGCAGGTGGCAAGACTCCGGCGGCCTCGGCAATCTGGTCCGGGTCCAGCAGCACCGTGTTGGCGCGTTCGGCGGCAAGGGCGGCCTGTTGTGCGCGGATCACCTCCCAGTTGTCGCGCCCTTCGGCATCGGGCGCGTGGGTTGACAACCCGCTGACGACGAGGGGTGCCGTTTCCACGCCCGTGTCGCGCCCCGTGAACCGTTGTGCGATTTCATTTGTAAACTCATCCATCAGCTTGGCCAGGTGATTGGCATAATTTTCACCCCGCGCCACTGCATGGGTGTCGCCTTCGCCCTGAATCCAGATCATCCCGGCGATCCGCCCGTCGGGCAATTCGTTCAGTACGGCCAAGGTTCGTTGGGTCAGGCTCTCGGGAAGTTCGGTTCCGACATGCCAATCGTCTTCCGCGCGCTTGTAGGTCAGCGGTGCGCCCGAGGCGCTGACATGCACCAGCCGATAGCCCTGTGCGCCGTGACGTTGGTCAAGTTCAGATATTATAGCATCTTCCATCGCGCGGGCATTGCTTTGCCCGGCCAGGATATAGATCGGAGTGGTCATCTGCGCCCCCGTGGATGAGGCGCAAAGTGTTGCGCACAACCCTGCAAGGGCACGTTAAGTTGTGCGCGAGGAGTGCGTCGTAACTATCTAAAATTTATCGATAAAACCGTCTGATTTTTGCGCAAGCTGCGACAGCACAAGGCGCCCATAGGCAGGGTTGGCGTGCAGGATGTCGGTGTCGGGCTGGCGGCCGCCCTCGTTCAGCCGCTCGGCCCCGCGGGTATAGGCGGCGGCGGTCAGGAACCCGTGCTCGATGGTTTCGGCGGGCTGGGTCAGCATGTGTAAACCGTCAAATTCTGCAAACGCGGTGACATGGGCGCGATCCAGCAGGGCGGCAGCCATATCGCCTTCTTTCCGCCAAAGAATCTGGCGCAGGCCCAGAAATTTTTTCTTCTGCTTCAGTACGGCAACCGAAGGATGCGGCTGGCGGATCAGGACGATCGGCGCATCGCTGACCTGCCGGATCATGTTGACAAAGCGGTGCCCGAGGTTGGCGCGGATCGCAGCGACCATTGCAGCCTCCAGCGCAGGTTCCGACACCAGCGGGCGGTCGGGCAGGGTGTCGCCCTCTGCGTTGGTCTCTTGCCACGCAGGCCAGCCGAAGACCGCGTGGCTGGTCAGCATCGGCATCAGCGAAAACATCGAGGTGGTCATCGCGACAATGGCGAACCCGTCGAATTCTGACAGGTCGACTGCTTCGGGCATCCCCATTTTGGACAACGCACGTTTCAGGCGCGGATGGGCCGCCCGGATCTGCCTGTCGCGCAGACGCGCGCCTTCGGGGCCACGGCCCTGCTGGGCAAAGAAGGTCAGACCCAGCCCTGTGCCCGCGCCTTCGCGGTAGGGGCCGGCCAGCATGGCGGTGTGAGAATTTCCGAAAACACACAGCTTCATCGCGGTGCGAACCCGTCCAGCATCGCCTCTTCGCAGGTGGGATCGGCCGCGCGTCGTTTGGCTTGGCCCGGCGCGGGCCCGGTTTCCAGCGTGGCGCCGTGGGCGGCAAAAAACACCGACATCACCCGATCAATCGCGGCCTCGGCCACGGTGCGCTGGTTGGCGTCGAAACTTGTGCCAGCAAAGGGTTGCCCGGTGATAAGCTCGTAGGATGGAAAATAGTCGATCCCATCGTCCTGCGCCGCCAGATCGCCCGCAACCGCGCGCAGGACTGATTTGGAGTAGGTCGTCGCGGCCAGCACATGCGCGCCCGAAGCCGTGGCCGTCAGAGGCACGGGCGACACCGTCAGGATCAGCCGCACCCCAGGGTTTACCTTGCGCAGCAGGGCGCAACTGGCCTGCATGTCCTTCAGGATCTCGGGATAAGTCTGGTTCAGGAAACGATGGCGGTCCGGATCGAAGGTGCCCGCCACGACCCCGGGGGCAGACGGGAACACGCGGCCGGTGGCAACATCCTCCCAGGTTTCGCTCAGGCCCAGCGTGAAGATCAACACATCCATATCGCGGAGCATCGACGCGACATGGCGCAGATGGTCGAGCCGATGGGCGCGCACTTCGTCCACGCTCGCCAGCCCTTCGGGTTCAACCGTGGGGCGCAGCGCATCGACATGGCGCATCCCGCGCAGCCAGATCGCCGCGTCATCCACCCGCAACGCCAGCGCGTCCTCGATCAACTGGCGCAGCTGTCGCGCGGTGTAGATATTGCCGTAGCGTGCGGAGTACAGATCATAGCCGAACGCCTGCGCCGTAGCCGCATCCATGCCGCGTGGAGAAGGTTCGGCCTGATGGAATGTCAGATTTGAGCGGGTCAGATAGCGCGTGATGTTGCGCGCGAAACAACTGCCCGCCGTGGCGATCCTGTCTTCCGGGCGCAGCGTTACCTTGGGCGCATAGATGTCCTGCGCGCGAAAACCCGGATCCTGCTGGCAGGGTTTCCAGAAGGCCGAAGGGGGCAGGGCGGAATAGGGCACTGGTTCGCTGGCCTTGCGCTGTGGTCGCCCGGGCATGCCCCGGGGCGGGTTAACATCCGTTGAACATTTCTACCCCGATCCGAGCAAGACCATGTCCGAAAAATCACCAAATCGGGGAATTTGGCTGCTTCGGCCTCGGAGCGACGCGAAAAACCGGATTTTTGCATCACGCCCAGAGATGCGCCATCTCGGCCAGTATGTCGTCGAAGGCTGCGACCAGATCATCGCAATCTCCCTCGCTCAGACACAGGTTCAGCGCGATCAGCCCGCGCCGCGCCGTGTAGAAGCCCCGCTCGATCAGGCCAAAGAACACCATGTCCTTCATCTCGGCGTTTTCGCGCGCCACCTGCTCGGGCCGGGTCACATGCGGTGGCTGGCACTGCAGGTTCATGATACTGCCGATGCCGGTGTAATGCGCAGGCGCGCCACGGGCTGTACAGACCGTGTTCAGCCGCGCGCGCAGCCGCTCTCCCTGTGCATTCAGCGACTGGCACGCCTCTTCGGTGAACACCTGGGTCAGCCCGACGGCCCCTGCCTGCATGGTCATGACGTTGTTGTTGAACGTGCCGGCATGGGGCACCGCACCTGCCACGCGAGGATCGAACCGCGCCATGATGTCGGCACGGCCACCGAACACGCCAATCGGCATGCCGCCACCCAGGTATTTGCCCATCACCGTCAGATCTGGCGACAATCCAAGCGCCGATTGCAGCCCATGTGGATGCAGCCGCGAGGTCATCACCTCGTCAAGGATGAACAAGGCGCCGTTGGCATGCGCCCACTGCTGCAACTCTGACAAAAATGCAGGATCGCCCGGAATGCAGCCTCCAGCCCCCAGCATGCCTTCGACAAGGATCGCGGCCACTGGTGCGTCGGAGGCGTCAAGAGTGGTCAGCGTTGCAACTGTGTCGTTGTACCTGCCGTAGATGAAATCGAACGGCAGGTTCGTCGCAGACGCGCCGCCTCCGAACGACAGGGGCCCGCCGTGATAGGCGCCGCTGAACACCATCACCCGGCTGCGCCCGGTAAAGTGGCGGGCGGCGATCAGCGCCATGATATTGGCCTCGGTTCCCGAATTGGTGAACCGCAGCGATTGGAAGAAGGGAAACCTGTCGGTGATGATCCGCGCCAATTCTGCCTCGCCCCGGGTTTGCGACGACAGGTTCATCCCGCCTTTGATGGCACCGTGCAGCGCATCGGCAAGAACCGGGTGGGAATGGCCGTAAATTCCGGCGGTGAATTCGCCCAGGAAATCGCGGTACTCATGCCCGTCAAGGTCACATAGTCGCGCGCCCATCCCGCTGGCCATGACAAGCGGGAAGGGCGGGTAATACAGCACGCTCCGGGTATTTCCGCCGGGCAGAATCTCGGCCGCATGTGCCAGTTGCGCGGCGCTTTCGGGATTGGCTGTGGCAAAACGGTCGGCGGCGGCGTCGCGTGCCGCGATCCAGGCTGCGGTTGTGGCAGGCATAGAGTCCTCCTGAGCCAATTTATTATACGGCGTACAGGAAGCGAAGTGGTCTGTCTAGTGGCCCGCGCGTCGGGCCAGCCCGGCGATGAAACTCTCGACGAAAAAGTCAAACCCGTCGTCAAGCGGCACCGCGCTGCCGTTATCCCAGCGCAGGATAAACGACCGGTTCAGCAGTTTCGGCATCAACGCGGCCGCCAAAGGGAATTGCTCCGGGTCAGCGGATTGGGCAATCTGCTTCATTTCGTCGGCCCAGCCAGTCTTGTCATCCTGCGGTACTGCCGCAAATTCCTGCGTGACAAAACCGGTCATGGCGCCAATCGTCGCGGTATAGGCGGCCGGGATGTCGGCCTCATTCAGGCCCGAGCGGCGCAGCACCTGCAACACCCATTCAATCATCATGAGGTCGACGCTGGCGTTCGACACCAGCTGCGCGCCGATCAGCGGGGCCACGTTGGGATGGGCACGAATGATGGCGCGAAACCGATGCAACAGGGTGCGCAGATCGTCCTGCCAATCGGCGCTCGGATCTTCGGGCACCAGATCGGCCAACACATGCGCCGTCACCCGCGCCACAAGCGCATTCCGGTTGGGCACATACCAGTAAATCGCCATCGGATAGACACCAAGCAACTTTGCAAGGTTGCGCATCGAGAAATTATCGACCCCTTGTGTATCGATCAGGTCCAGCGCCGCGGCAATGATGCGGTCACTGCTGAGCGAGGGCGCATCCTTGGACGGCCGGCGTTTCCGCTTGGGCGGCTGGGGGGCGTCGTCGGCGTGCATGGTGATCTCCGTCCCAGGATGAGTTGACATGACAATAGATGCAATCGTGCGATCCGTCACGATGGGATGACAGGCCCTGAAAAACAGTCTTGCGTTAAATTATACGGTGTATAATGTTTTTAATGCGACCCGATGAAAAAGGAGTTACGCCGTTGAAGGTCTTCGTTGCCGGCGCCCTGCATGAAAGCCACAGTTTCAATTCGGTGCGGACACCGCTGTCAGCCTTCGAAGACGCCGAGCCGGGCAGCATCCTTGGCCAGCCGGGCCTGGCCGATACCCGAACGACCGAAGGCGGAATTATCTCCGCCGCGCGAGCGTTTGGCTGGGACCTTTGCTTTCCGTTTTTCGCCAAGGCGGCGCCTTCGGGCCCGGTGGCGGCTGCGGCCTATGACACGCTATTGGCCCGCCTGCTGGACGAACTGGGAAAGGCGATGCCGGTGAACGGGGTGATCCTGGCGCTGCACGGGTCGATGTTCGCTGAAAATTGCCCCGATACCGAAGGCGATATGGCCGCTCGGGTGCGTGCGGTCATTGGCCCCGATGTGCCGCTGGCCCTGACTCTGGACTGCCACGCCAATGTCTCCGACCTGATGGGGCAAAGCGCCGATATCATCACCTCTTACCGCACCACGCCGCACACCGATCAACGTGAAACGGCGGAACGGGTCGCGCGCCTGCTGGACGATGCAATGCATTCCCGCAGCGCGCCGCATTGCCACGTGGGGCGTCTGCCGATGATGGCCGGGCTCGATATGGGCCGCACCGTTGATCCCGACGGCCCGATGGCACGGCTGCACGTGCGCGCACGCCAGATCGAGGCGCGCGACCCGGAGGTGCTCGAAATCTGCTTGAACGCCGGATTCTATTATGGGGACATCGCGGAAACCGGCCCTTCGGTGGTGGTGATCGGCAATGGCGATGACGCGCGGTTTCAGCAGATCGCCGACGATCTGATCCTCGAGGCCTGGGAGACACGCGACTATTTCAGCCTGTCCTTCTTCACCGGACCCGAGGCGGTGGCCAAGGCGGCGGCTGACCGACCGGATCCGGGCGCAGGCCCCATGATCCTGGTCGATTTCACCGACGGGCCCTTTGGCGGTGCACATTCCGACGGCACCGAATTGCTCGACTTACTTTTAAAAGCGGATCTGCCCGGCACTGTGATCGGCCCGATCCTCGACCCGCAGGCCGTGACGGACGCGGCGCAGGCTGGCACCGGGGCCACGATCACCCTTGCCATCGGCGGCAAGACCGACCCCACCTATGGTGGCCCACCCGTCACGGTCACGGGGCAGGTCAGCGCCTTGAATGATGGCACCTACCTGCGCAAAGGGGCCTATCTGACAGGTTCGACCGGACGTATGGGCGACAGCGCCTGCATCACCTCGGGCAATTGCCGCATCGTCATCATCTCGCAGCGCCAGCAGCCCGAGGACCGCGAACAATACCGTATCTTCGGGATCGACCCGGAACAGGCCAACATCATCGCCCTGAAAGGCCAGAACCATTTCCGCGCCGATTTCGAGCCAATCGCGCGTGAATTGGTTTTCGTCGACACCGGCTGTCTGGTCGCCGTCGATTACACGATATTTCCTTGGAGCAATATCCGCCGCCCCATCTGGCCGCTGGATGAGGTCACGCTTCCATCGCGCTGACGCCCCTGCGTCTTTGGGGCCAAATATCCCGGGGGACTCCGCGCAGCGGAGGGGGGCAGAGCCCCCGACACCCTATCCGTCTTTCAGCGAACCAAGCGAAAACCGGCCCCGCAGGGCCGGCCCTTGATCGTCTTAGAAGAACCCAAGCTTGTTGGGGTTGTAGCTGACCAGCATGTTCTTGGTCTGCTGGTAGTGGTCCAGCATCATCTTGTGGTTCTCGCGCCCGATTCCCGACTGTTTATAGCCGCCAAAGGCCGCGTGGGCGGGGTAGGCGTGGTAGTTGTTGACCCAGACCCGGCCCGCCTCGATTGCGCGGCCAAAGCGGTAGCAGCGGTTGGCATCGCGGCTCCAGACCCCGGCGCCCAGCCCGTACATCGTGTCATTGGCAATCGCCAGCGCCTCTTCGTCGGTCTTGAAGGTGGTCACCGAAACCACGGGGCCAAAGATCTCTTCCTGGAACACGCGCATCCTGTTGTGCCCCTTCAGGATCGTCGGCTGGATATAGAACCCCTCGCTCAACGCGCCGCTCATCTGCGCGGCGCCGCCGCCGGTCAGCACTTCTGCGCCTTCCTCGACCCCGATCTGCAAGTAGCTCAGGATCTTCTCCTGCTGCTCGGCCGAGGCCTGCGCCCCCACCATCGTGGCCATGTCGCGCGGGTCGCCCTGCTTGATCGCCTTCACCCGGTCGATGCAGCGGGCGATGAACTCTTCATAAATGTCTTCGTGGATCAGCGCGCGCGACGGGCAGGTACAGACCTCGCCCTGGTTGAAGGCGAACAGCACGAACCCCTCGATGGCCTTGTCCAGAAAGGCGTCATCCTCGGCCATCACATCCTTGAAGAAGACGTTGGGCGATTTGCCACCCAGTTCCAGCGTCACCGGGATCAGGTTCTCGGTCGCGTATTGCATGATCATCCGCCCCGTCGCGGTCGAGCCGGTAAAGGCGATCTTGGCGATACGGTTGCTTTTCGCCAGCGGCGCGCCCACTTCGGCGCCATAGCCGTTCACGATGTTCAGCACGCCCGCTGGCAGCAGATCGGCCACCAGTTCCGCCAGTACCATGATCGCCGCCGGGGTCTGTTCGGCCGGTTTCAGCACGATGCAGTTGCCCGCCGCCAACGCCGGGGCCAGCTTCCACGCCGCCATCAGGATTGAAAAGTTCCACGGGATGATCTGCCCGACCACGCCAAGCGGCTCGTGGAAGTGATAGGCGACGGTGTCGGCGTCGATCTCCGACATGCTGCCTTCCTGCCCGCGCAGCACGCCCGCGAAATACCGGAAATGGTCGATTGCCAGCGGAATGTCGGCGGCGGTGGTTTCGCGGATCGGTTTGCCGTTGTCCCAGGTCTCGGCCTGCGCCAGCAGGTCAAGGTTCTGCTCCATCCGGTCGGCGATCTTCAGCAGCAGGTTGGCGCGCTCGGCGGGGGCGGTGCGGCCCCAGGCCTCTTTCGCGGCGTGGGCGGCATCCAGCGCCAGCTCTACATCCGCCGCGCCCGAGCGGGCGACCTGGCAGACCACCTGGCCGGTGATCGGTGTGATGTTGTCGAAATAAGCGCCCTCGACCGGGGGCACGAATGCGCCGCCGATGAAGTTGTCATAACGGGTCTTGAAGGGTGCGGTGTATCCGGCCTGCACCTGTGTCATCTCATTCATGTGAACCTCCTCTTCACCTGTGCCCGGTGGCGGGCGACGGGCAGAGAAGGCCATGATCACGACAATAAATCAGCCCATGCCGGTGGGGTGGCCGGGTCCGACTGTCTCAGTTCCGAGACACTCCGGGCCGGAAATCCGCGATCCCCAGCCGCTTCATCCGCCGATAAAGCGTGGCGCGTCCGATCCCCAGCGTTTCAGCGGCTTTCGACACGTTGCCCTCGGCCCGGTTCAGCGCGCGCAGCAGGGCGGCACGCTCGGCGCGCTCCAGCCCGCTGCCCGCGTCGTCCTCTTGCGTGCCGATCAGGTCGCGCACCGGACGGGGCCGAATTTTGCCGTCACGTTCCAGTGACAGCAGGCGGCGTGCCGTGCGTGTGGCTCCGATCACCAGATCGTCGCCATCCACCGCCAGCAATGCCGCAGCGCCTTGGGCGTCTGTTTCGCCCGCCAGCACGATCCGCGCCTTGGAAAAGGCAGCGCGAAACAGATCGCTTTCGATCTGCCGCGCCACTTGCCCCACGCTGGCCGAGATCAGCGCGTTGAACCCTTCGGTCTGGTCCGCCCGGGCCGAGGACACATCCAGCGCCGCCACGATCTGACCGTCGGCGCCGAAAACCGGCGCGTCCATGCAGCTCATCCCGATGTTGCGGGGCAGGTAATGCTGGTCGCGGTGAATGGTGACCGCGCGCCGCTCGGCCAGGCAGGTGCCGATTCCGTTGGTGCCCTGCACGTCTTCGCCCCAGGCCGTGCCCGGCTCCAGCCCCCAGGCGCGGAACGCCTCGGCATCGCCATCGTGGACGCGCGCGTCAAGGATCAGCCCGTCGGCGTCGGTCAGGATCACGCCACAGCCGCAATGGCCGATCAGGCGGAACAGATCGTCCAGACGCGGTGCCGAGACCGACAGCAATTCGCCACTGGCCTCGCGCCGGGCGCGCAGGTCGGCATCGTCGGTGCGTTCCGGCGCGGCGTGGTCGGCCGGATCGATCCGGTGCATCTGCCACGATCGCTGCCAAGACGCTGCCAGCCGGGTGGCCGCAGCGGCGCGCCCGGAGGTGACCGTCGACAGGACGCGGTCGATATGGCGGTTGGTTGTGCTGATCCTCTCCTCCGGTGCCGGGCGGTTGCGCGCCGCGGGCCGCGCTACGCTAGCATCGCAACGGCTGTCTGCAAAGCCTCGCAAACGGCGGGGCGCATTTTCGCATAACAGCCTCTTGACCTTCCCGTGACTGGAACCCTTATGTGGGGTGTCGATACAGACAAAAGCGAGACAGGTCATGGACCAATCCGTCAGTTTTTCAGTGCAGGGGCTGTCCTGCGGTTCCTGTGTGGGCCGCGCCGACAAGGCGTTGCGTGCCGTGCCCGAGATCGACGACGTCGCGGTGAACCTTGCGACTCATACCGCGCGGTTTACGCTCAACGCGCCCGGCGGAATTGCCGCCGCTGCCCGTGCGTTGGCCGATGCCGGATACCCGGCGCGCGAATCCGAGGCCGTGTTCGAGATTTCGGGCATGTCCTGCGCATCCTGCGTAGGCCGCATCGACCGGCTGCTGCGTGCGCAACCCGGCGTGACGGGGGCCGAGGTCAATCTGGCGACGGGCAAGGCGCGGGTGACATACCTTGATGGCGTGGTCCGGCCGGACGCATTGGCCGAGGTTCTGACCGCGGGGGGGTACCCCGCGCGTTGGCAGGCGCCCGATGCCGCGCCTGTGTCTGAGCAGCCTGATCCGGCCCGCGCTGAGGGGCGCCGCGCGGCCATTGCGGCGGTGCTGGCGCTGCCGGTCTTCGTGATGGAAATGGGCAGCCACATGATCCCGGCGCTGCACATGGCGATTGCCAATACCATCGGCATGCAGGCCAGCTGGCTGATCCAGTTCGCGCTGACCACGGCGGTTCTGGCCGGGCCGGGGTTGCAATTCTATCGCAAGGGCATCCCCGCGCTGCTGCGCGCCGCGCCCGACATGAACAGCCTTGTCGCGCTGGGAACGGCGGCGGCCTACCTGTATTCGGTCGTCGCCCTGTTCGCGCCCGCGCTGCTGCCCGAAGGGCTGCGCGCCGTGTATTTCGAGGCGGCGGCGGTGATCGTGGTGCTGATCCTCGTGGGCCGCTGGCTCGAAGCGCGGGCCAAGGGCCGCACCGGCGCCGCGATCCGCAAGCTGATGGCGCTGACGCCCGAGGTGGCGCGTGTGCGCCGCGCGGGCCAGACACAGGACATCCCGATTTCCCAGCTGCGCGTGGGCGACGAAGTGATCGTGCGCCCCGGCGAACGCATTGCCGCCGATGGCGAGGTGATCGAAGGCGCCAGCCACGTCGACGAGGCGATGATCACGGGCGAGCCGCTGCCGGTGGAAAAGGCGCCCGGCGCGCAGGTCACGGGCGGCACGGTGAACGGCACCGGCAGCCTTGTGGTGCGCGCCTCCCATGTCGGCAGCGATACGGTGCTGGCGCGGATCGTGGGCATGGTCGAACGGGCGCAGGGCGCGCGACTGCCGATCCAGGGCCTGGTGGACCGGATCACCCTGTGGTTCGTGCCTGTTGTCATTGGGCTTGCCCTGCTGACCGTGCTGGCATGGCTGCTGTTTGGCCCGTCGCCCGCGCTGACCCATGCGCTGGTCGCCGGGGTATCGGTGCTGATCATCGCCTGTCCCTGTGCCATGGGGCTGGCAACACCGACCTCGATCATGGTGGGCACGGGCCGCGCGGCCGAACTGGGCGTGCTGTTCCGCAAGGGCGACGCGCTGCAATCGTTGGGCCAGATCACCCATATCGCGCTGGACAAGACCGGGACCATCACGCGCGGCCACCCGGCGCTGAGCGACGTGATCCTTGCCGCCGGCCAGGACGAGTCCGACGTGCTGGCCCATGTCGCCGCCGCCGAGGCGCTGTCGGAACACCCCGTCGCCCGCGCCATCGTGCAGGGCGCGCAGGCGCAGGGCATCGTGCCGGGGCAGGCCGAAAATTTCCGCTCGGACACCGGGCTTGGCATCCGCGCGAGGGTGGAGGGGCGCGCGATTTTGGTCGGCTCGGCTCGGATGATGGCCGAGGCAGGGATCGACACCGCGCCGCTGGACGCAAGGGCCCACGATCTGGCCCGCACCGGGCGCACCGCGCTGTTTGCCGCCATCGACGGCGAATTGGCCGCGCTGATCGGCGTGTCCGATCCGGTGAAACCCGAGGCACGCAGCGCGATTGCCGCGCTTCAGGACATGGGCGTCAAGGTCACCATGATTTCCGGCGATGGCGAGGCGACGGCACGCGCGGTTGCCGCCGAGGTTGGCATCACGGACGTGGTGGCGGGCGTGATGCCCGATGGCAAGGTCGCCTCCGTGGACCGGCTGCGCGCCAATGGCGGCACGGTTGCCTTTGTCGGTGACGGCATCAATGACGCCCCCGCCCTGGCACACGCCAATATCGGCATTGCGATTGGCACCGGCACGGATATCGCGATTGAGGCCGCCGATGTGGTGCTGATGTCGGGCGACCTTGGCGGGGTGGTGCGCGCCGTTGCCCTGTCGCGCGCCACGCTGCGCAACATCCGGCAGAACCTGTTCTGGGCCTTTGGCTATAACGCGCTGCTGATCCCGGTGGCGGCGGGCGTTCTGTACCCGGCGCTTGGGGTGCTGCTGTCGCCGGTGCTGGCAGCTGGGGCGATGGCGCTGTCTTCGGTCTTTGTGCTGGGGAACGCGCTTCGTTTGCGTCGGTTCGATACCGGGCAGCCGGCGCCAGCCACGCACCGCGACCAAGGGCGCGCATTGGAGGAGGCCACGCCATGAACATCGGAGATGTCTCGCGCCGCTCTGGCCTGCCTGCCAAGACGATCCGCTATTACGAGGATATCGGGCTGGTCACGCCGCAACGGTCGGAAAACGGCTATCGGGCCTTCCGCGACAGCGATCTGCACAAGCTGGCGTTTCTGGGCCGTGCCCGCACGCTGGGGTTTTCGATCGAGGATTGCCGCACGCTGATGGCACTGTACGAAGATGGCGAGCGCGAAAGCGCGCAGGTCAAGGCCGTGGCACAGCAGCATCTGGACGAGATCGACGCCAAGATCGCGCAGCTGGAATCGATGCGCGACACTCTGGCCCACCTTGTGCACTGCTGCGCCGGGGACTCACGGCCCGACTGCCCGATCCTGTCGGATCTGGCGGCGGGCTAGGGCGTTACCACATGGTTTTCTGGTAGCCCTCGGCCAGATTTCTGTCGATGTCATCGGCGCTGGCCGCCAGATGCATCTGGTCGCGGATGATTTCGCCAAATGTCGGCATCTCGGATCGGGCGGGCCAGCTCTCGGGGTTCCACAGGTTCGAGCGCATGAACGCCTTGGCGCAATGCATGTAGACCTCGTCGGTTTCCACCACCAGTGCGGCCTTGGCCGGGCGGCCATTCATCGCCAGCCGCTCACACAGGTCCGGGTCGACCGTCAGCCGCCCGCGTCCATTGATCCGCAGAGTTTCCTGCATGCCGGGGATCAGGAACAGCAGTCCGACCGCGGGGTTGCGGATCACGTTTTCCCAGGTGTCCAGACGGTTGTTGCCTGGGCGGTCGGGGATGGCGATGGTGGTGTCGTCCAGAACCAGCGTGAACCCCGGCGCATCGCCTTTAGGCGTGGCATCGCCCAGCCCCATGCCATCTTGCGATCCGATGACCACGAAGGGCGATTTCGACAGGAAATTGCGCGAGTGCGTATCCAGCTTGGCCAGTTGCTTCTTGTGCGCAACTTCTGATGCATCGCCATAGACAGCGCGCAAGTCAGACAGGGTTTCGATAAAATCCATTGTCATGTCCGTATGATGGTAAAAAGGATGCACGTGGCATCCATCTTCGTCACACTGCCAGAAAACCCGCCCAAGGGGCAATGGGCCGCCTGCTGCCCTTATCGGCGTTTGGTTTCAGGGTTAAGGGCCTACCGGCTTTTCGCGGAGCTTCGAATTATTTCGAAATTTCTATCAGTGTCGATAAGCGACGTGGTGATCGAATGCAGCGATTACAGCGCGGTTGCGGTAATTTAACGCATTCACCGATGTCCACGTCGGCAGTGCTGCGTAAATCTCTTGCGAAAGCTATTAATTTCGATATTTTTGCCAGGTATCTTGGTTTACGATTGGGGCTCCATGGCGCATCGGATCGACGTTCAGCATCACCTCTTGCCGCAGGCTTACGTGCGGGCCGTCGGACGCGACCGGATCGCCGATACAATTGTGTCGAACCAATGCCCCGACTGGACGGCCGAGGTCTCGTTGGAGGCGATGGATCGCAACGGGATCGCTACGGCTATGCTGTCGCTTGCCGCGCCGGGGTTTCACTTTGACAGTGCCGCCGACGCCGCCGCTTTGGCGCGGTTGTGCAATGATGAGGCTGCCGCGATTTGCGCGCAATATCCCGGACGCTTCGGTTTTTTTGCCACGCTGCCCTTGCCGCATATCGACGAGTCGCTGGCCGAGGTGGATCGCGCTTTGAATGGCCTTGGGGCCGACGGCATCTGCCTGCTGACGAACTATGGCGGGCACTACCTTGGCGATGCACGGCTCGCACCGGTGCTGGAGTATCTGAATGCTCGCGGCACTGTCGCCTTCGTGCATCCCTCGGATATCGAGGGCGGTCGCCCCTTGCCGCATCTTCCGGCCGCCACACTGGAATTTCCGTTCGAAACCACGCGGGCTATCACCAACCTGCTGTTTTCGGGGCAGGCGGCGCGGCTGCGTGACTTGCGGATGATCTTTTCGCACGCGGGCGGCACGATCCCGTTTCTGGCAGATCGTATCTCGCGGCTGGAACGGCGCCCCGATCTGGCGTGTCACGTGCCGGATGGTGCTTTGGCAGAGATGAAGCGGTTTTATTTTGATATAGCCTTGTCGGCAGGTGCGCGCACGCTGCAGCCACTGCTGGACTTTGTGCCGCCCAGCCAGATCCTTTTTGCGTCGGATTTCCCCTTTGCGGGCGAAGACACGATGGCCGCGACGGTGCGTGCGCTGAATGGGCAGGGCCTTTCTGCCGATGTGGTGAGCGCCATCGAAGCGGGTGCCGCGCAGGCACTGTTTCCGACACGCCGCATGGCTGCGGTTTCTCCACAGCAAGCTGTCGTTTTGAATTCTCAAATATAAATCAGTTATATAGGCGTAATATCTAATGTTTTGGTTTAGGTATCTTTGAGAATGCATTAATTATCAAATGTTTGCGCTGTATAATTCATCTTGTTCCTATCCAGTTTCGGCAGCAAACTTGCTCTAAGCAGCGCATTGTCCGCACGCACTGTCTTTGGCGCATAATTTCATTTAATTTTTCGCGGGATACGCAATAAACTTTAGACTGAGCTTCACGCGCCGGGAGGATGGGCGAGAGATATGAACGACAGCCAGCCTTTGGAGTACTCCACGCGGACCGAGGCCGCCTATGCCCGGCTTCGCGACGACATTCTGTCGGGCGAGTTGAAGCCCGGCGAAAAGCTGCGGTTGGAGCGTCTGCGCGACAGCTATGGTTTTGGTCTCAGCTCGATACGTGAGGCGCTATCGAAACTGTCGTCAGAACAGCTGGTCGGCACCACGGGGCAGCGTGGCTATTGGGTCGAACCAATTTCACGCGAGGAATTCGACGATATCACCAACATGCGCTTGTTCATCGAGCCCGAAGCGGTGGAGCGGTCGATCGCCAACGCCACGCTGGATTGGGAGGCGCAGTTCGTCGCTGCCTATCATCGGCTCGTGGGCGTGGAAAAGTCGCTGGATGCCACGCGCGATACGGCAAGTGCGGCCTGGGAGCAGGAGAACCGCAATTTCCACCATAGGTTGATCATCAACTGCGGGTCGGACTGGATGCTGCGCTTTGTGGCGACGCTGATAGAGCAATCCGAACGCTATCGACGGCAAGCCGTGCGCCTGAATGCAATTCCGCAAGAGATTTTACAGGCTGAACACCGCGCGATCTATGATGCGGCCCTGGCCCGGAATGGGCGTCTGGCGGCGGAGCTGCTGCGCGTTCACATCTCGAATTCGGCAAAATCCTTGGCGGCAGCTCTGTTCTAGGGGCGGGTGCTGCCCCCGGCCAGAAAGTCATAGTGAAACCCGTCAGAGGCAGACCGAACCCGCCCCAAGGTGCCGCGTTCGAAATGCGCAGGCGCAATGATCGTGTCGGTATCGGCATGGCGCGCCAAGAAGTCAGCCCGCGTTCGGGCCGAGGCTGTCGGATCCTCGCAGAACCGGCTTGAAAGGTCAGGCGCGCGCACTTGCAACGGGTGATGCATGACATCCCCGCAAAACACCACATGCGCGCCTGCGCTGTTCAGGTGAAAGGCGACGTGCCCCGGAGAATGTCCGGGAGTCGGCTCCAGATGAAACCCGTTCGACAGTTCGGCGCCGTCATCGACAACCAGCGCTTGTCCCGCCTCGACCACCGGTAGCACGGAATCCGCGAACACCGGGCCATCGGGGCTGTCCTGGCCCTCGGCGTGGGCAACCATCCAGCGGTTGAATTCGGTGCGGCCAAAAATATAACGCGCATTCGGAAAGGTGGGCACCCAGCGCCCGTCGCGCAACTGCGTGTTCCATCCGACATGGTCCACATGCAGGTGCGTGCACATCACGAAATCCACCTGCTCCGGGTGCACCCCGGCGGCGGCCAGATTGCTGCGCCACGGGCTGTTCAGCATGTGAAAGGTGGGTACAACACGCTGTTTGCAATCTCCCACGCAGGTATCGATCAGGATCGTATGGTGACGGGTGCGGATGACGTTGCTTTGCCGCACCATCGCCAGCAGGTTGCGCGCCGGATCAAATAGATCGGGCGCCATCCAAGAGGCGTTCCGGGCGACAATGTCGGGCGTGACCTGAGGCAACAGGAAATCGGGCGCATAGCGGTGCCCCGATATTTCCTCGACACTTGTAAGGCGCGCGTCGCCAAGAGTCAGGTCGAACATGTCAGCCCGGCGAGTACCAATGCAGCAGCCGCCGTTCGGCCAGCAACAGCAACCAGTTCAGCGCATAGCCCGTTGCCGCCAGCAGAACGACACCGGCATACATGCGGTCGGGCTGCATCGCGTATTGCATCGTCATCAGGTAATAGCCGATGCCAGTGCCCCCGGCGATCATCTCGGCCACGACAGTCACGATCAGTGCCAGCGCAAGGCTGATGCGGAGCCCGGAAAAGACATAGGGCAAGGCGGCGGGCAAGGTCAGCTGCCACATGCTGCGCAGGCGCGAATGGCGGAAGGTGCGGGCCATGTCGATCAGCACCGGGTCAACCATGCGCACGCCCTGCGCCGCGTTGATCAAGACAGGGAAGAAGGTCGAAAAGGCGACGACGGTGATTTTCATAGCATCGTCGATCCCCAGCAGCAGGATCAACGGCGGCACGATGCCGGGCACGGGCAGCGGGCGCAGGAATTCCAGAAGCGGAGTAAAGGCGCGGCGCAGGAACGGGCTCAGACCGATTGCAATGCCACCTGCCACGCCCAGCAGCGCCCCCAGAACGAACCCTTTCAGCATCAGCGAGATCGTAGAGGTGAAGGCCGCGAACAGATCGGCGCTGCCGCTGAACAGCGCGGCAAGAACCGCCGTCACCGTGGGCCAGCTTGTGCTGTCGACCCAGAACCGCGCCGACAGATCCCACAACACCAGCAGTGCCAGAACCAGCAACACACCGCTGACGCGCGATTGTAGCAGAGGGCGGCGGGGCTTGGCGGGCGGCGGGGCCGGTTCGGTCATTGTCTGGGCGGTCATCTGTCAGGTCCGGAAAGGCTGGCGCGCAATTGGCTGCGCGCCGGCCGGTTGATCACTTGGCCAGTACGGTGTCGTGCAACAGGTCCGAGGCCGAAAATTCGCTGCTCAGCAGATCGTATTTCAGCATCAGGTCCATTGTCGGCTGCAGCGCCTCCGGGTCGATCACCTTGTAATAGGGCAGGATTTTCAGCCCGGCCAGCCGGTCGGGCGTCAGCCGCGTGTAGCTGGCGATGATCTCGGCCCATTCATCGGTGCCTGCGTTCTCGTTCGCCCAATCGACACCCTTGTTATAGGCCTCGACAAAAGCGGCTACTGTTTCGGGGTTCTCGGCGATGTATTGTTCGGTCGCGGCATACATGCCGACCGGCAGCGAGGGCTGGATTTCGCTGTAGGGCCATCCGGAGATCGCCACGTCGCCGGCGCTGATGCCAGCCGTCAGGAATGGATCCACCAGAAAGGCCGCATCGACCTGATCACCTTTGACCGCGTCCAGCATCTGGGGAAATGGCACTTCGAGATAGGTCAAATCGTCGGAACTGCCGCCCGTGGCGTCGACCCACGCCTTGGCGTAGAGCCAGATGATGTTGTTGCGGGTATTTACCGCTACCGTCTTGCCCGCCAGATCGGCGCCGGTCTTGATGCCCGCGTCGGGCTTGGCGACGATCCCGGCAATGTCCGGCGCGGCATCGGCGGTAAAGCTGCCTGCTGCGACCACCTTGAACCCCAGCCCCTGGCTGGCGCCCAGCGCGATCGAGACGCTGTTGGAAAAGGTGAATTGCACCGCGCCCGAGGCCAGCGCGGGCAAACCCACCGCACCCCCGGCGGTGGGCGTGGTATCGACCTTCAGCCCGGCCTCTTCAAAGAAGCCTTTGGTGATGGCAACCTGAAGCGGCGCGGTGTCGATGATCGGGATCGTGCTGACGCGCACGGTTGTCAGCTCGTCCGCCGTGGCGGCCAGTGGGGTTAACGCGAAGGCCGCCGCGTAAAGCGTGGAGGTTGCAAGGTTTTTCATGGTTGTCTCCTGTTGAGGGTGGGGCGCGTGGTTTGGCGCGCGGGGGCGTTTAACCGCCCTTTTCCTGTTGACGGCTCCAGAACAGCAGGCGCCGTTCCAGCCATTCGAATGCAAAGTTCAGCGCAAAGCCCAAAGCCGCCAGAATGAACAGCCAGGCGTACATGGACGTCACGCGAAAGCTGCGCTGCATGTCGACGATAAGGTATCCGATGCCACCCGTCCCGGCGAGCATTTCGGCCACAACCACAAGGATCAGGCCAAGGCCAAGGCTGATGCGTAACCCGGTAAAGATGAAGGGCAGCGCGGCGGGCAGCACGATCCGCGTGGCGATACGCCCCGGACCATAGCCAAAGGTGCGCGCCATATCGACAAGCACAGGATCGACCCCGCGCACGCCTTGAATGGTGTTGATGAGCACCGGAAAGAACACGGCAAGCCCGACGATCACCAGTTTCATTTCGTTGCCGATGCCCAGGAACAGGATCAGCGGCGGCAACAGCGCGGGTTTGGGTAACGGGCGGATCACCTCGACCAGCGGCTCCAGCAGGTTGTAGGCCGCGCGTGAGCGACCCATGATGACGCCGACGATCACCGCCAGTACCGAGGCGCATATATAGGCAGTGAACATCAGGCTTAGCGTATCGCCCAGTGGCGCCCAAAGTTTCCCGCGCGAGATGATGGCGACCAGTTCGGTCCAGACGGCCGAGGGCGCAGGCACCAGCGCGCGGTTTACGGCGCCCATACCCACAGCAACTTCCAGCGCGGCCAGCAAGGCAATGGGTATTGCGATACCCGCGCCGATACCGGCCAGGGGCGCGGCGCGTTTAAGCATGGGCGGGCCGTTTGGTCAGCTGGTCCAGCAGGTAGTGACGCAGTTCAAGAAACGCGGGCAGTTCGGGCGTAGCAATCCGGTCGCGCGGGCGCGGAAGCTCAGTCGGGATGGTTTCGACAATCTGAGAAGGCCGATGCGACAGCACGGCGATCCGGTCCGACAGCAGAATCGCTTCGTCCACGTCATGGGTCACGAGCATGGCTGTGAATCCCCGTTCTTCCCAGAGGCGCAGCACCAACTCGTGCAGGTCCGAGCGGGTCAGCGCATCGACCGAGCTGAAGGGTTCGTCCAGCAGCAGAATGCGCGGCTCGGCGGCCAAGGCACGTGCAATCGCCACACGTTGTTGCATCCCGCCCGACAGTTGCCAGGGGTAGCGGCTTGCGAAATCCTGAAGCCCGACCATGGCCAGAAAGTTCATGCAGCGGTCGCGGCGCTCCGCGCGCGACATCCTGTGCCCCTCGATGGCGAATTCGACATTGCCTAGCACGGTGCGCCACGGCATCAGCGAGCGGGTGTATTGCTGAAACAGATACACCAGCCCCTCGGGCGGGCCATTCACCTTATGCCCGTCCAGCGCGACCTGTCCGCCAGATGCGCCGATCAGCCCGGCGGCGATTTGCAAGAAGGTGGATTTGCCGCAACCCGACGGGCCGACCACCGACAGGAATTCGCCAGGCTCCACGTTCAGCGTGATGTTTCCCAGCGCGCGGACTTCGGCCTCGGTGCCGGGCGAATAGACCTTGGTGACCGAGTTCAGGGTCAACTCGCATCCGCGTTGCATCTTGGTGGCTCCTGTCGCGTGGGCTTTGGCAGGCCAAAGGCGTTCATGAGGGTACGCTAGGATAAGAATTCCAATCTGCATAGATAAAAATCGAAATTTTCTCCGTCTCGAAATATTTCGACAGGTTTGACGCCCTTTTGAGCGCTTCGCTTGCGGAGTGATCACAGGCTGCGCGCTTTGACGTTAAGGGCTGTCGAAAAATCGCAATTTTGCCCGTTTACGCTCAAGCAGCATGTTGTTTTGTGCGATATCCGACCATTTTGCTGGGCTGAGTTTGCCTGTGACGACAAGCGCAAGGGCCGCGCGCACTGGGGATAAGCTGTGCTGCGTGAGGTGAGGCGAGCGACGGGACAAGTCTGTTGCAATTTCGATATTTTGATCCTAGCGTTTCTTAATGCTGCACCGGCCCGACAGCCTTGCGGCAGGCAAACCCAGATGGCGGAGGCCCAGATGCCCAAACAGATCGTGCAATCCAACAAGGCGCCGGTGACCGGGTTTACCGATGCCTCGAAACCTTCGCCGCTGGCGCAGGCGATCCGAGCGGGTGACTTCCTCTATGTCTCGGGGCAGGGGCCGCTGGACCCGGATACAAAAACCGTGGTGTCCGAGGATATCCGCGAACAGACCCGGCAGACCTTGTCGAACCTCGTTTCCGTTCTGGCCGCCGGAGACGCCGATCTGAGCCATGTGGTGAATATGCGTGTCTGTCTGCGGGAAACCGCCGATTTTCCGGCCTTCAACGAAACCTTCCGTGATTTCATGGATGGCGAAAAAGTGACGCGCACCTGTATCGGCGGCACGCCACACCGCGCGGGCGTGAATGTTGAAATCGACTGTATCGCCTATCTGGGCTGAAAGGATCTGATATGTATAGCCGCGATCTGAGCGTTGCCCCCGTCGCCCAGCTGAATGAAATCTGCGACGATCTGGCCGCCACCGGCAAACGCGTGCGCGTGCTGTGGCAGGAGCCCGACCAGCTGACCTTCGTTGCGCGGGGCCGCGAATACCGTAGCGAATTCCACATCAACCCCAGCGACGAGATCATGTACATGATCAAGGGCGAGATGCAGCTGCACATCCGCACACCCGAGGGCGCCGAAAAGATCGTGACGATCCCCGAAGGCGGGCTGAACTTTACCCCCTCGGGGATGCCGCATTCGCCGCGCTTTCCGCCCGATGCCTTTGCGCTGATTTCCGAACGCCAGCGCCGCCCGGGCGAAGAAGACCGGTTTCAGTGGTTCTGCGGCAACTGCGACGCGCTGCTGCATCAGGAAACCTTCGTGGTGTCGGATTATACCGCCGATCCGGTGTCGAAAGCCTATGCCAATTTCTTTGACAGCGAACCGAACCGCACCTGTGATGCTTGCGGTCATGTGACCCCCGCGCCGGATAGCATGTAATCATGGCACATATAGACTACGCCGATTGCATTCTGCGGGGCGGCAAAATCCTGACGGTGGATGCCGGGTTTGCCGTGGCCTCTGCCGTTGCGCTGCGTGGCGGCGATATCATTGCGGTGGGCGATGATGCGTCCGTGTCGGATTGGGCCGGTCCGCAGACCGAGGTGATCGACCTGCACGGCGCTTGCGTGGTGCCCGGGCTGATCGACACGCATATGCACCTGGATCTGTTGGGCAATGACCTGTGGTCGGTTGATTTCGCCGGGGTGTCGACGGTCGCCGAAGCGCTGGAACGGATCGCCGACCATGCGAAGGGGATCGAACCGGGCGTCTGGATCCGGGGGGCGACGTGGCATCCGGTGTCGCAACTGGCCGAAAAACGCTATCTCACACGGGACGAGCTGGACAGCGTGGCGCCGAACAACCCTGTGCTGCTGCCTGTCAGTCATTTTTCGATGGCGAACAGCCTTGGTATGGCCGCCGCGGGGATTGGCGATGACACGCCCGATCCGGCAGGTGGCGTGATCCACCGCGACGCCGACGGGCGCGCCAATGGCCTGCTGGAAGAGTCGGCCGAGAATCTTGTGATGGACGTTCTGCCGCCTTGGACCGATGCGGAACGCGAGGCGCAGCTGCGCGATGCGATGCGGTTTTCCAACGCGCAGGGGCTGACCTCGATCGTGTCGGCGGCGGTGTCGCCCGTCACCTTCCGCGCCCATCAGGCCATTCTGGCACGAGGCGAGGCCAGCCTGCGCGTGAGTGCGATGTTTGCCCCCACCGGGGCGCTGAACCCCTCGATGAGCCTTGAGGAATGGGACTCGTTCTTCTCGCGCATCGGGGCGATGTCGGATTTCGGCAACGACTGGCTGAGCTATTCCGGCGTCAAGCTGCAGATCGACGGCGGCATGACACTGGGCACCGCGCTGATGCGCGACGGCTATCCGCACGACCGCGAATTCAAGGGCCTTGCGGTGATCGAACCCGACCGGTTCAAGGCGCTGGTCGAAATCGCGAACCGCTATGGCTGGCGCGTTGGGGTGCACGCGGTTGGCGATGGCGCGATTGATCTGGTGTTGGATGCCTACGAGGCCGCCAGCGCCACGCGGCCGATCAAGGGGCGGCGGTTCATCGTGATTCACGGCTCTCTCATGTGCCCCGACCAGATGGACCGCGCCCGCGCGCTGGACGTGCGGGTGGATGCGCAAAGCACCTTCCTGTGGACCAAGGCCGGGGCCGTGGCCGGATACCTGGGCAAAGAGGTGGCCGACCGCGCCTTTCCGATGCGCGACATGATCGACCGCATGGGGCTCGATCTGATCGGGCAGGGCACGGACAATCCGATCAACTTGCTGAATCCGTTCATCAACATGGCGGTGATGGTCACGCGGAAAGACCATACCGGCACGGTCTATGGCGCCGATCAGGCGATCACCCGGGAAGAGGCGCTGCGGCTTTATACCTCGGCCGCTGCGCGCTATGCCTTCTGGGAGGATCGCGTCGGTTCGATCGAGGTGGGCAAGCGCGCCGATCTGACGGTACTGTCCGATGACTTTCTGAGCGTGCCTGACGCGGCGTTGAAAGACATCACAGCCACGCGCACCATTGTCGCAGGCAAGACGGTGTACAAGGCGGGTTAAACCGGAACCTGCGTCGTGTGTTTCACCCGGCGCAGGACGAAGATGGTCGAGGTTCCAGCGACGTTGTCGTGATCCAGCACGCGGCGCATCAGGATATCCTCGACCTCGTCCATGCCGCGCACCACGAAATGCAGCAGGTAATCCCATTCACCCGAGATCGAGTAGACTTCGGTGATGGCCTGTTCCTGTTCCATCGCGCGCAGGAAGGCCCGGCGCGAGGTTGCATCCTGCGATTTCATCCGCACGTTACAGAACGCATCCATGCCGCGCCCCACGGCGGCGGGGTTCACCAGCCGCACGGTTGGGCCAAGAACGCCGGCCTCTTCCATCGCCTTGATGCGCCGCCAGCAGGTCGCGGGGCTGGACGCGGTGCGCCGCGCCAACTCGGCTGCGCTGAGTGTCGCGTCTTGCTGGATTTCGGAAATGATCCGCTTATCCAGTTCCGATAGGTGAAATATATCTTTCACATTTTTCTCATTGATGAGTGGATTGGTTCCACCTTAGCGCAACCTGCCCCCAGAATGACAGGCGCTTTTCACCACATCGGGCGCATGATGGGTGAAACGCCATCCCAGAGGGCCAGCCATGACCGACCAAACCCCGATCTTGCGCGACTATGAACTATCCGACCGTTACACCCGCACCTCGGGCCGCGTGTTCCTGACCGGAACGCAGGCGCTGGTGCGGATCATGCTGGATCAGGCGCGGCGCGACCGGGCGGCGGGGCTGGATACACGCGGTTATGTCTCGGGCTATCGCGGCTCGCCTCTTGGCGCGGTCGACATGGAGATGGGGAACAACGCCAAGCTACTGGCGGATGCGGGCGTGTCGTTCCTGCCTGCGGTGAACGAAGAATTCGGCGCGACCCAGATGATCGGCACGCAGCAGGTGGAATCCGACCCCGACAAGACCTGCGAGGCGGTGTTCGGCATGTGGTACGGCAAGGGCCCCGGCGTGGACCGCGCCAGCGACGCGCTGAAACACGGCAACGCCTATGGGTCGTCGCCCAAGGGCGGCGTGCTGGTGGTGGCGGGCGACGATCACGGGGTGGTGTCGTCGTCGATGCCGTTCCAGTCTGACGTCGCGTTCATGAATTTCTTCATGCCCACGGTAAGCCCCGCGAACGTGGCCGAATTCCTGCCCTTCGCAGAATGGGGCTATGCGCTTTCGCGGTTTTCGGGGATGTGGGTCGGGTTCAAGGCAATCTCGGAAACCGTTGAATCGGGTATGTCTTTTGAACTTCCCGCTGACCGCACCTTTGCCGCGCCCGATTTCACGGCCCCCGAAACCGGGCTGCATTACCGCTGGCCCGATCTGCCCGGCTTCCAGATCGAAGAGCGGATGGAGCACAAGAAAGAGGCGGTGCTGGCCTTTGCCCGCGCCAACCCGATCGACCGGGTGGAGTGGGGTCACAATGATGCGCTGTTTGGCATCGTGACCACCGGCAAGGCGCATCTGGACACGCTCGAGGCGCTGCGCCTGCTGGGGATCGACCGCGCCCGCGCGGCCGAGATGGGGATCGACCTGTACAAGGTCGGCATGGTCTGGCCGCTGGAACATCACGGTGCGCTTGAATTTGCCCAGGGCAAGCGCGAGCTGTTGGTGATCGAGGAAAAGCGCGGCATCATCGAAAGCCAGCTGAAGGAATATTTCTATGATTTCCCGGGCCGCAAGCCCGAGCGCATGGTCGGCAAACGCGATGAAACCGGCGCGCGGCTAGTGCCCTGGACGGGCGAGTTGGGCGCGCTGAAATTGGCGCGCATCATCGCCGCGCGGCTGGATCACGAATTCCCGGGCCACGATTTTTCCGCCCGAGCCGCCGCGCTGGTGCCGCCGCCCAACCTGATCGAGGTATCTGGCGCCGCGCGCACGCCCTATTTCTGCTCGGGCTGCCCGCACAACACCTCGACCAAGGTGCCCGAGGGCAGCGAGGCGCTGGCCGGGATCGGCTGTCATTTCATGGCAAGCTGGATGGACCGCAACACCAGTTCATTGATCCAGATGGGCGGTGAAGGCGTGAACTGGGTCGCTCGGTCCAAGTTCAACGGCAACAAGCATGTGTTCCAGAACCTGGGCGACGGCACCTATTACCACTCGGGTAGCCTGGCCATCCGGCAGGCCATCGCGGCAGGCACCAACATCACCTACAAGGTGCTGTTCAACGATGCGGTCGCCATGACCGGCGGGCAGGATGTCGACGGGCCGCTGACGGTGGCGGGCGTGGCGCGGTCGGTTCAGGCCGAAGGCGCGCAGCGCGTTGTTGTCGTGTCGGACCAGCCCGAGCAATTCCCTGGTAAGCTGCCCGGCGGCGTCGACATCTTTCACCGGCGCGAGTTGGACAGCGTGCAGCGGGATCTGCGCGACACCCCCGGCTGCACGGTACTGATCTATCAGCAGACCTGCGCCACCGAAAAGCGCCGGCTGCGCAAGCGCGGCAAGATGGAAGACCCGAAGCGTTTCGCTTTCATCAACCCTCTGGTCTGCGAAGGCTGCGGCGATTGCTCGGTGGAATCCAATTGCCTCAGCGTCGAACCGTTGGAAACAGAATTCGGGCGCAAGCGGCAGATCAATCAGAATTCCTGCAACAAGGATTTCAGCTGTTTGAACGGGTTCTGCCCCAGCTTCGTGACGGTCGAAGGCGCGACCCTGCGCAAATCCGCGCCCGACCGTGCAGCCGAGCTTGAGCAGCTGTTGGCCGGTCTGCCGGATCCGGTGATGCCCTCGCTGAACAAACCCTTCGACATTCTGGTGACAGGCGTGGGCGGCACCGGGGTCGTCACCGTGGGGCAGGTGATCGCCATGGCTGCGAACCTGGAAAGCAAAGGTGCCAGCGTGCTGGACTTCATGGGGTTTGCCCAGAAATTCGGGCCGGTCCTGTCCTATATCCGCATGTCGCAGGACGCGTCGGACCTGAACCAAGTGCGCATCGAACCCAGCAGCGCCGATGCGCTGATCGGCTGCGATCTGGTTGTGTCATCCTCGCCCAAGGCCTCGCTGACTTATGCGCACGGGAAAACGCGGGCCGTGGTGAATACGGCGGTGATGCCCACGGGCGATTTCACCCGCAACCGCGATGCCGATCTGCGCCCATCCGAGCGGTTGAACCGGATCGGCGCGGCGCTGGGGCAGGGCGCGATGACCGCGCTGGACGCCAATGCGCTGGCCGAGGCGCTGGTGGGCGATACCGTCTTTGCCAACGTGATGATGCTGGGCGCGGCCTGGCAGGCGGGTCTGGTGCCGCTGAGCCATGCGGCGCTGATGCGCGCGCTGGACCTGAACGGCGTGAAGCCCGAACAGAACAAGGCAGCCTTTGCTTGGGGCCGTCTGGCGGCTGCCCGCCCCGAAGATGTGGCGCGCATTGCCGATCTGCCGGTCGCGCCGGTGCTGACGCTGGAGCAGATGATCGACCGGCGCGCCGATTTCCTGACCGGCTATCAGAATCGCGGCTGGGCCGATCGCTATCGCGCCACGCTGGCCCCGGTGATCGCCGCCGAAGCCCGCGTCGCTGGCGCCCCCGGCGCGCTGTCTGAGGCCGCCGCCAAGGGGCTGTTCAAACTGATGTCGTACAAGGACGAATACGAGGTGGCCCGCCTGCACCGCGATCCGGCCTTTGCGAAAACCATCAAGTCCCGGTTCGAGGGCGATTTCACCCTGCGCCATCACCTTGCTCCGCCGCTGCTGTCGCGCGGAACTGACGCGCGCGGCCGCCCGTTGAAGCGCAGCTTTGGTGGCTGGATCCGGCCCGCCTTTGCGGTGCTTGCCAAGATGAAGGGCCTGCGCGGCACGGCGTTTGACCCCTTCGGCCGTACCGAAGAACGCCGGATGGAGCGGGCGCTGATCGGCGAATACGAGGCCACGTTGGCGCAACTGGTTGCGGGGCTGAACGCCGACACGCTGACCCGCGCGACCGAGACCGCCGCCATGGTGCAAGAGATCCGCGGCTTTGGCCCCGTCAAGGAACAGGCTGCCACCCGGGTGCGTCAAGAAATGGCACAGGCGCTGGCCGGATACGGCCACGCCGCCGCTGCATAAACGAAGGGGCGCCGTTCAGGCGCCTTTCCAAATCCATCCGCCGCCAAAGATGCGGGTGCCTTCGGTTTCGTAGAACACGCAGGCCTGCCCGGGCGACACGCCTTCCTCGGGCGACAGCAGCTCGACCGTCGCCTCGGTTTCGGAGATCGGGCGCAGGATCGCCTCGCGCGGGGGGCGGGTGGACCGCACCTTGACCGAGACATGCCATTCCGCCCGCGAGGTCAGCGGCGCATCGCCCAACCAGTTGATTTCGCGCACCGGAATCGTGCGGGTCGCCAGCATCTCTTTCGGGCCGACAACCACCTGCGCCTTGTCCACGTCCAGCTTCACGACGTACAGCGGATCGGCCAGCCCGCCGATGCCCAGCCCGCGCCGCTGCCCGATGGTATAGTGCAGCACGCCGCGATGGGTGCCCAGCACGGTTCCGTTCACATCCACGATCTCGCCGGGCTGGCCCGCACCGGGGCGCAGTTTCTCGATCACGCTGGCATAGTCGCCGTTGGGGACGAAACAGATGTCCTGGCTGTCGGGCTTGTCGGCCACGGCCAGACCGTACTGCGCTGCCATGTCGCGGGTCGCGTTTTTCGACGGCAGATGGCCCAGCGGAAACCGCAGGAACGCCAGCTGCTCGGGCGTGGTCGAAAACAGGAAATAGCTCTGGTCGCGGTTGGCGTCCTCGGCGCAATGCAACTCGGGGCCGTTGGGGCCCATCTTGCGCTGGATGTAATGCCCGGTCGCCATGCAATCGGCATCCAAGTCGCGCGCGGTGGCCAGCAGATCCTTGAACTTTACCCGTTCGTTGCAGCGGATGCAGGGCACGGGGGTGGCGCCCGCCAGGTAACTGTCGGCGAATTCGTCGATCACCGCGTCCTTGAAAATGTTTTCATAATCAAGAACATAATGCGGAAACCCGCGCTCTTCCGCGACGCGGCGGGCATCGTGAATGTCGATCCCCGCGCAGCAGGCGCCCTTTTTCGCCAGCGCCGCGCCGTGGTCGTACAGTTGCAGCGTCACGCCCACCACGTCATAGCCCTGTTCGGCCAAGTGTGCCGCCACGACGGAACTGTCGACGCCGCCCGACATCGCCACCACCACCCGCGTTTCGGCAGGCGGCTTGGCGAATCCAAGCGAGTTCAGGGGCGGCTGGGTGTCAAGCGCCACGGCTGTGATCTCCGGTACGGGGGCAATACCGGTGCAATATAGGAAAATCCGACATACCCACAAGGGCAGGTTTCATTGGTCGTTAAGGGGTATGAGGCATTTTGTCCCGACTACGCAAAGGGACAGGCCGATGTTTTTGAAAAAAGTCGAGGGGCCGCGCACGATCACTCTGCCCGACGGGACAACCATGTCGCGCGCCGATCTGCCGCCTGCCAACACGCGCCGATGGGTTGCCTCGCGGAAGGCGGCGGTGGTGCGGGGCGTGATCTATGGGCTGATCACCCGGGGGGATGCGCTGAATACGTATGCACTGAGCGACGAAGAATTCGATGGCTGGGTTGCCGCCGTAGCAGACCACGGCGAAGAGGCGCTGAAAGTCACGGCGACAAAGAAATTCCGACAAGTTTAGCGCGATATGTTATTTTCGAAGTCCGGGTAACCAGTGATTAACTTTTATTCGTCAAGGTTAATGAAGCAAGGGAACAGGGGATAATGGCGGAGATTTGAGTATGCGCGTCTTGCTGGTCGAGGATGACCCAACAACATCGAAGAGCATCGAGCTGATGCTCACCCATGCCAATTTAAACGTTTACGCAACTGACCTTGGCGAAGAGGGCATCGACCTGGCCAAGCTCTACGACTACGATCTGATCCTGCTGGATCTGAACCTGCCTGACATGAATGGCCATGACGTGCTGCGTCAACTGCGCATGGCCCGAATCGAAACACCGATTCTGATTCTCACGGGCGAGGATGACACCGAAAACAAGCTGAAGGGATTCGGCTTTGGTGCCGATGACTACCTGACCAAACCTTTCCATCGCGAGGAACTGGTCGCGCGGATACATGCAATTATCCGCCGATCCAAAGGGCATTCGCAGTCGATCATCAATACAGGTCGTATCTCGGTGAACCTTGATGCCAAAACGGTCGAGGCCGACGGCACGCCGGTACATTTGACCGGCAAGGAATATCAAATGCTTGAATTGTTGTCGCTGCGGAAAGGTACAACGCTGACCAAAGAAATGTTCCTTAACCATCTTTATGGCGGAATGGATGAACCCGAATTGAAAATCATTGACGTGTTCATCTGCAAACTGCGCAAGAAACTCAGCCAGGCTACCGACGGGGACAATTATATCGAAACCGTGTGGGGGCGCGGCTATGTGCTGCGTGATCCAGCGACGACGCAGATGCCCGGTGCGGTCGCCATCGGCGCCTGACGGCACATAACTTGAGCGCGCGAGGAGCGGCTGGACCTTGATCCGGCCGCGTCCTATCACTTGACCACCGCAAGTGAGGGGCACTGCAGTGCGCAAGACACCTGATATCGACGTCCTGTCAGAGGCCGAAGCCATGGCAGAGCTGGAACAGCTGGCCAAGCAGCTTGGCCAGGCCAATCAGGCCTACCATGGCGACGATGCGCCGGTCATGTCCGATGACGACTATGACCGGCTCAAGCGCCGCAACGCCGCGATCGAGGAAAAGTTTCCCGATCTCAAGCGCGGCGACAGCCCCAGCGATCAGGTCGGCGCGCGCCCCTCGGACGGGTTTTCAAAGGTGACCCATGCCGTTCGGATGCTGTCGCTTGGCAATGCCTTCGATGACGATGACGTGACGGATTTCGACGGGTCGGTGCGCAAGTACCTGAACATTGGGCCTGACACGCCGCTGGCCTACACGTCAGAGCCCAAGATTGACGGGCTTTCGCTTTCCCTGCGCTATGAAAGCGGCGTTCTTGTCCAGGCGGCGACCCGGGGGGACGGGTCCGTCGGGGAAAACGTGACTGCGAATGCGCGGACGATTTCGGATATTCCCGAACGTCTGAACGGCGCGCCCGATGTGCTTGAAGTCCGCGGCGAGGTCTATATGGCGCATGACGATTTCGCCGCCCTCAACGCCCGGCAGTCCGAGAATGGAGACAAGACATTCGCCAATCCGCGCAATGCTGCCGCGGGTTCCCTGCGCCAGCTGGACTCTGGCGTAACGCGCAAACGCCCGCTGCGCTTTTTCGCCTACGCCTGGGGCGAAGTCTCCGAACCGCTGTCGGACACGCAATATGGTGCCATCAAGCGGTTGGCCGAGCTTGGATTTTCCACCAATCCGCTAACGCAACGCTGCAACGGGCCCGATGAAATGATCGCGCACTACCGATCAATCGAAGAACAACGCGCAACGCTTGGCTATGACATTGATGGTGTCGTCTACAAGGTGGACGACTTGGCGCTGCAATCGCGGCTCGGTTTTCGCTCGACCACGCCGCGATGGGCCATCGCTCACAAGTTTCCGGCAGAACTGGCCTGGACACGTCTTGAATCGATCGACATTCAGGTTGGTCGGACCGGTGCACTTAGTCCGGTGGCGCGGCTGACACCGGTTACGGTCGGGGGGGTCGTGGTGTCGAATGCGACGCTGCACAACGAGGATTATATCGCTGGCCGGGACTCGCGTGGCGGCGACATTCGTGGCGGCAAGGATATCCGCGTTGGCGACTGGGTGCAGGTCTACCGCGCGGGCGATGTGATCCCGAAGGTGGCCGATGTCGAACTGGAAAAACGCCCCAAAGATGCGCAGCCGTTCCAATTCCCCGAAACCTGCCCGGAATGCGGCTCTCCGGCCGTGCGCGAAGAGGGCGACTCGGTGCGGCGCTGTTCGGGCGGTCTGATTTGCCCGGCGCAGGCGGTCGAAAAGCTGCGCCACATGGTATCGCGCGCCGCCTTTGACATCGAAGGCCTGGGGGCCAAGCAAGTCGAACAGTTTTATGCCGATGGCTGGATCGCGAAGCCGGCCGATGTATTCCGTTTGCGCGACACCTACGGCAGCGGGATCCAGCAGTTGAAAAATCGCGAAGGCTGGGGGGAAACCTCGGCCCGCAAGCTGTTCGATGCCATTGACGAAAAACGCCGGATCGATCTGGCGCGATTTATTTTTTCCCTTGGTATCCGCCACGTCGGCGAAGTCGCCGCGCGCGATCTTGCCCTGCATTACCTTGGTTGGGACGCGCTGACCCAAGCGCTGGATGCGGCGCGCCCTGCGGCGCTGGCGCATCGGGCGGCGGACGAAGCCGAAACCATCGAACGCCGCGTGGCGCAGGATGAAGGCCGTCGCGCCCGCATTGCCGAGGTGCGCGCCGCCGCGATTGCCGCTGTTGCGCCGGGCGACGTGGCGCAGGCCGCGTGGGATGACCTGATCGGCGTCGATGGGATTGGGCCGGCATTGGCGGCTTCGCTTTCGGATGCGCTGGCCAACCCCGATGAACGAACGGCAATCGAGGACCTGGCGCAACAATTGAACATTCAGCCTCCCGACGCGCCCGCCGCCGACAGTCCGGTCGCGGGCAAAACGGTTGTGTTCACCGGGACGCTTGAAAAGATGACCCGGGCAGAAGCCAAGGCGCGCGCCGAGGCGTTGGGCGCCAAAGTTGCCGGTTCGGTCAGTGCCAAAACCGACATTCTGATCGCCGGTCCTGGCGCCGGTTCAAAGGCGAAAAAAGCGGCGGAACTGGGAATCGACACCTTGGATGAAGACGGCTGGCTCGCGCTGATCGGCGACACATGACGACCCGGCCTGATGTCCTTTTTCCGCTGTTTTCCGGTCTGGAAACCTTGCCAGGAGTCGGTCCGAAAACCGCACGGACATTGGCGCAATCAGGTGTAGAAACGCCGCGTGATATGTTGTTTTCACTGCCTTATTCCGTGATCGATAGGCGCAGGCGGGATACGATCATTGGGGCGGAGTTGCCCGGCATTGTAACAGTGGACGTCACGATTGGGGTGCATCGCCCGCCGCGCAACAAGGGCGGCGCCTACCGTATTCATGTCGAGGATGCGCAGGGTGACTTCCAACTCGTTTTCTTTCACGCACGCGGCGATTACCTGAACCGGATCGCGCCTGCTGGATCGCGGCGCGTTGTCTCTGGGCGGGTCGAGATGTTTGATGGGATGGCTCAGATGGTGCATCCCGACCATCTGTTGCCCGCAGAAGAAGCGGGCAGCATCCCGGTTTTCGAACCCGTTTATCATCTGACGCAGGGCGTGACCCAGAAGTTGATGTTCAAAGCCACGCGCGCCGCATTGGACCGCGCGCCGGATCTGCCCGAATGGATTGATCCGAACCAGAAATCCAAGGCTGGGTGGCCCGATTGGCGTGCGGCCCTGGCGGCGGCCCATGCGCCGGAGGGGCTGGCCGATGTGGCGCCGTCCGCTGCCGCGCGTGAGCGGTTGGCCTACGACGAATTGATGGCGCACCAGTTAACGCTTGCTCTGGCACGGCGGCGATCGCGCCGCAGCAAGGGCCGGGCCAGCACGGCCACGGGCCGACTGCAATCACGTGTTCTTGCTGCTTTGCCCTATCGACCGACGGCCGCGCAGACCCGTGCGATTGGCGAAATCGCCGAGGATATGGCGGGTGATGTGCGGATGAACCGCCTGTTGCAGGGCGATGTGGGGGCGGGCAAGACGCTGGTCGCCTTCATGGCGTTGCTGATTGCGGTCGAAGCGGGTGGGCAGGGTGTCATGATGGCGCCGACCGAAATTCTGGCGCGCCAACATCTGGAAGGGTTGCGCCCCCTTGCCGAACAGGCCGGGGTTGTTCTGGAAGTCCTGACCGGACGCGACAAGGGCAACGATCGAGCCATGAAACTGGCGGCGCTGGCGGATGGCCGAATCCATATTCTTGTGGGTACCCATGCCGTGTTTCAACAGGATGTCGTGTTTCATGATCTGCGACTTGCGATTGTCGATGAACAGCATCGGTTCGGTGTGCGCCAGCGCATGGAGCTAGGCGCAAAAGGCGCCACTGCAGACGTTTTGGTGATGACGGCCACTCCGATCCCGCGCAGCTTGGCTTTGGCACAGTTCGGCGACATGGATGTTTCGGTGCTTGACGAAAAGCCGCCGGGCCGCAAACCGGTGCGGACTGCGGTCGTCAGTACCAACCGGATGGACGAAGTTGTTGGCCATCTGCGCAAAGCAATTGCCGAGGGTCGGCAGTGCTATTGGGTGTGCCCGCTGGTCGACGAATCCGAGGTAACGGACCTGACTGCCGCCGAGGAACGGTTCAAGCGGCTTCGCGCCATATTGGGGGATGAGCTGGTTGGTCTTGTGCACGGCCAGATGCCTCCGGCCGAAAAAGATGCTGCTATGGCGGCCTTCCAATCCGGAAAAACTCGGGTGCTGGTGGCCACGACGGTGATCGAGGTGGGTGTGAACGTGCCCAATGCCACCATCATGGTGATCGAGCGAGCCGAGATTTTCGGACTGGCCCAGTTGCATCAGCTGCGTGGCAGGGTTGGACGGGGCGACGCAGAATCGACCTGTTTGCTCATGTATCAACCGCCCCTTGGCGACAGTGGCTGCCGTCGGTTGGAAGTGTTGCGCGAGACGGAAGACGGGTTCGTCATCTCCGAAACCGATCTGGAAATGCGCGGCGCCGGCGATATGATCGGCACCGCACAATCCGGGCTGCCACGCTTTCGCATCGCCGATCTGGAGCGTCAGGCCGGGTTGATGGCGATTGCACAAAGCGATGCGCGCGCGCTTCTGGAACATGATCCGGCCTTGAAAACGGATCGCGGCAAGGCCGCGCTGACCTTGCTATGGTTGATGCGACAGGACGAAGCGATCCGTATGATTTCTGTCGGTTAACGCCCGGATAAAGATTCTTTCACCGAATGTTCTTATATGTTCCTTAAAAGTTCTTTACTTTGCTTGTCGCTTGTGAGAACAAAGTGGCAACACAGCAACCCGAGGATCAATGCCATGCCCGCCGATCTGAAATCTGTTTTGAACCGCGCCAAACCGACCTTGGTTCAGGATGCCGCTGGCGCCGCGGCGCTTGTTGTGATGTTGCTTGTCGCCCTGCACTTGCCCGGGCTTGTTTGAAGGTTCTGCCTGCGACTCTCATGCCGGTTGTTTCATCTGCGCGCCTCTGTCCCAATCCTGGTGCGCTGACTTGCCTGTCCCGGTTTGCATGAAACGACCCTGTCCCACATGAGACACGCAAAACCTGCCGCCGCCACCCGCCCGGGGTGTGCGGCGGTTTTTTCTGTCAGAACCTATAGGCCATCCGCAATCCGCCCCAATGGCGCCCGTTGACGGTGATCGGGGCCGACAAATCCTTCATCATTGCGAAAGTTCCACCGCCCATGTCGCGGCGATAGACCTGAAGCAGGAATGGCTGCGTGCTGCGACCAGCCTTCAGTCCGACGCGGTCATCGAAGATGCGACGGTTTCGGCAGTTGGCAGTGTTCCATGCGATATCGTTGCCGGGCTTTTGGGAAAATTTTCGATTATGTGTCGGCAGATAGCCATTCGTGTCGACGGCGGCGCAGAACACGACCTTGGGATCGAAAGACAGCGCAGATTCAAGGATCTCTGGCAACAACTCGTCCGTCAGGCGGGTGAACCGAGTGGAATATTGTTCGGGATTGGTTTCAGGTATCGCCTTGTAGTCCGTATCGAACAGATCACCCATTGTAATTCGGCCTGACTGCACGGCATGGGCAAACCGGTCAGAGATGCGCGCCGCATCCTCCTGAACGCGGGCGATAAATGGCGCATCCTTGCTGGTCCCGCCCAAAGAAACTGCGGCCTGAACCATGCCTTCGCTTTTGTCGACCAATGCCGTGATTCGCTTGTGTGTCGCGGCCAGCCCTGTTTCGGTCGTTTCGAAAGACGTGCAGATACTGTCGAAGGTAGGCGCAAAGACAGTCGTGGCAGACCCGACCTTTTTTGCTTCGTCGCGGATGGCGCGGGCGGCGCTGTCATTTTCGCGGGCTTCTTCAGAGATTTTGCCGAGGATGCGATCCGCCTCGGCGCTTTTTTCTATGACGAGGTCGGCGTCCCGCGTGATGTCGGCGGACTCCGTTCGCAGGTTCCCGACCCATCCGGACAGCGCGCCGATTTTTCCCGCGATATCCTGAGCCGCCAGCGCCGTCTTTTGCGACAGTTCATTGATGGCTTCGGCAACAACGCCGAAGCCGCGGCCCATTTCGCCCGCGCGGGCCGCCTCGATCTTGGCGTTCACGGCAAGAATGTTCACGTGCCGCGCGATATCGGCGATTTCAGCGTTTGACTTTTCAACAGCTTCCAAAGCCTTGCCGACTTCGTTCATCCGGTGGCAGAGCGCCTGAACCCAGGTTGCAACCGACCGTGAGCGTTCCGATGAATCCTGAACGAAGCTCACCGAATGTTCGACTGCGTCAAGCATGTTACAGGATCGCTCGTGCAGAGTATCCGATAAGTTCAGCACCGCGCCATTGGCCGTTACGATCGCTTTGGCCTGATGGCGCAGATCGTTAACCGAGTTCAGCTGTTGCTCGGAGTCCTTGCGGACCTGGTCAAGGAAGCCCGAAATATCCACCAACTCATACGCTAGAATGGCCGCCAGGCTGTTCAACGTAGTGAGTTCGTTGGTCGCGTCATGCGGCGCGACCAGTCTTGCCTGTGTGTTCATCCCGATCTCCGCAGCTTCAACGGGACGTTAGGACGAATTCATTACCTTCGGATTAAGCGCAATCCGCCTGTTCGGCCTGCGAACATGCCTCGGCCGCGGCATCCAGTGCCAGCATGATCGAGGCGTGCCGGTTCTTGTACTCCCGAGCAGGAATCAACACTTCGAGTCCGTCGAACGGGGCGTCCGGGACAGGGCCGTCTTCTTTCAGCATCGCCTTCAGTTGCGCGCGCGCGGTTTCAATCTGCGCCCTTGTGGCTCCCACAATCGCCGCGCCCACGACCGACGCCGCCGCCTGACCCAATGCGCAGGCCTTAACCTCTTGTCCGAATTCGGAAATCCGCCCGTCTTTCATGGATAGATCCACCGTGATGGTCGATCCACACAGGGGCGAACGTTTCTTGACCGAAGCCCCGGGCGCGGAAAGCCGGTCCAGATGCGGGATATCGGCGGCCAGCGCAAGAATGCGCGCCGAGTAGAGTTTGATCAGGTCGTTTTCGCCGGACATGGTTTCCCTTTGCGGTTTCCCTTGGCGCAGGTTCTCAATACATAGTCGCGCGATCCCGCATTGCAAAAGGTTTTCCCGATGAGTTTCGACCCGAAAACGCTGCGTTTCGATAGTGCCGGTCTGATACCGGCGATCGCGCAGGATGACGAAACCGGCGAGGTGTTGATGATGGCGTGGATGAACGCCCAGTCATTGGCCCGTACCGTGGACACCGGGCGGGTCACCTATTGGTCACGCTCGCGTCAGGCGTTCTGGGCCAAGGGTGAAAGCTCGGGTCATGTGCAGACATTGGTCGATCTGCGGGTCGATTGTGACCGGGATTGTCTGCTTCTGCGAGTGCGTCAGGTAGGCCCGGCCTGCCACACAAATCGGCGCAGCTGTTTTTATACCGCCGTGCGCGATGGCCAGGAGGTCGAGTTGATGGGGCCGATGAAAGACACATGACAGCGCCGCCCTGCGCCTGCTAGCATTGGCGCAGGTTATTTTGCAGGAGTGTTTCAATGACGCGATTTTTGGCGGCGGCCCTGTGTTGCGTGATCGGTTCGGCGGCGGCTGCGCAGGAGGTGGGATTTGATCCCTCTGCGCCCTGTGGCGATTCCCTTCGCGCCACGAACGAACGTGACAAGCTGATGGTCGCGGCTTGGGCGATGGGAGCGATCGCGCAGGATGGACCGGTGGACCTTGACGCAAGTCGTGCTGTTCTGGAGCGCGTCTACACGGCCTGTCTGGACGATGAAACCGTGTCACTGGCGACATTGCTGCTTGGCCCGGAAGACGTTGAAGAGGCCGCGGGCCCGATCCCCGGGTCGGAAGAGGATGCACGGCAGTTGCTGATGGGGTTCGTCGAGCAATCGGGCGATCTGAAGGCGAAGACCTATGCGCTGAAACCCACGGCCGAAGATGTGCGCGCGGTCTACGCAGAGCCGTTGGCAACCAGGCTGATTGCCTATTACGACAAGATGTTCACGCCCAACGAAGAGCTGCGCCCGAACCCGGGCCAAAGCGAATTGCGGCTGGTTTATGCGACGATGGGCGCGCTGAAGGCGGGCGATGATATCCGTTGGGAATTCCCCGGGGGCTATCGCCATGTGGTCGAGCACATCATCGGAGATCAGCCGATCGTGGCTTTTGAATTCGTGCGCCCCGGGCTGGATGCCGGATTGTCGGTGGACGGGCTGATTTTTGTCAATGGCGCGTGGAAGATGATGCCAAAGCCGTGGCGCACTGAATGATGGCCTAAACCCCGATCATGCCACGAACATCGGCGGCGCTTGCACCGTTCTCGCGATAGCGAGCGATGGCGCGGGCATCGTCGCGCTTTGCCAGCCGTTTGCCGCGATCGTCCCGGATCAGTGCGTGATGGTGATATACGGGTGAGGGAAGACCGAGAAGCCTTTGAAGAAGAATGTGAATTGGCGTTGCGTCGAACAGGTCTTGGCCTCGTACCACGTGGGTGATCTTCTGTGCCGCGTCATCGACGACCACCGAAAGGTGATAGGACGTTGCCATATCGCGGCGGGCAATCACCACGTCGCCGACGGTTTCCACCAGCGCATCGGCGCTGACGGTGATGGCGCCGGTGGTGCCATCCGGCGCTTCGCCGGTTTCGTAGAATGACACGTCGCCGACATGCGCCACCGCTTGCGCCATGTTCAGCCTTAGCGTCTGTCCGGGCGTGATCCGATTTGGCGGCACGTCCGGGCGGCAGGTTCCAGGGTAGATCAGCCCATCGGGCCCCAGCAGCGGCGCGCCTTCCTGCGGGGCCGATGTAGCGGCGGCAATGTCGCGCCGCGTGCAGGAACAGGGATACAACAGTCCCTTGGCGTGCAGCTTGGCGATTGCGGCCTGGTATTCCGCCATGCGGTCGGATTGGCGCATAACAGGTGTGGGCCATGTCAGCCCAAGCCATGTCAGATCGTCGTATATCTGCGCCTCCCATTCGGGGCGCGCGCGAGATTGATCAATATCCTCGATCCGCAGCAGGAACTGGCCGTGCTTCGCGGTGGCCATGTCATGCGCGAGGATGGCGGAATAGGCGTGGCCCATGTGCAAAGGACCGGTTGGAGAAGGTGCAAACCTGGTTCGAAAACCCAATTTATCAAATCCTTGAGGCGCGATCCTAAGCTATCGCTTCACTCTGTGTCGCGTCCAGCCAATCGCGCCAATCGGACTTGGCGCGGTCCGTATAGGCCTTATAGCGGTCCTTGCGGCCGCGACGGCCGCCTTTCAGGCCTTCGACCGGAGGGAACAGGCCGAAGTTCACGTTCATTGGCTGGAAGGTACGCGCATCGGCCCCGCCGGTGATATGGGTCACCAATGCACCCATCGCGGTGGTGGGCGGAGGTGGTGCAATGTTTGTGCCAAGAATGTCTCCGGCAGCCATACGGCCTGCCAGCAGCCCCATGGCAGAGCTTTCGACGTAGCCCTCAACTCCGGTGATCTGGCCGGCAAACCTGATATTCGGACGCGATTTCAGGCGCATGCGCGCATCGAGTAATGTAGGAGAGTTCAGGAAGGTATTGCGGTGGATGCCGCCCAAGCGGGCGAAACGCGCATCCTCCAGCCCGGGAATCATACGGAAAACATCGGCTTGCGCGCCGTACTTCATCTTTGTCTGGAATCCGACAATATTATATAGCGTTCCCAGTGCGTTATCGCGGCGAAGTTGAACCACTGCATGAGCTTTCACATCCGGCTGATGCGGATTGGTCAGCCCGACCGGCTTCATCGGACCGTGGCGCAGCGTCTCGCGACCGCGTTCGGCCATCACCTCGATCGGAAGGCAGCCGTCGAAATACCCGGCGGTCTCGCCCTCGTGGAACTCGGCCTTGTCGGCGGCCAGCAGCGCGTCGATGAAGGCCTCGTATTGATCGCGGTCCATCGGGCAGTTCAGATAGGCTGTGCGCTCTTCCTCGGTGTCACCCTTGTCATAGCGCGACTGCATCCAGGCGCGGCTCATGTCGATGCTGTCGAAGTAAACGATGGGCGCGATGGCGTCGAAAAAGGCCAGCGCCTCGGAGCCGGTTTCGGCCTGTATGGCACGGCCAAGCGCGGAAGACGTCAGCGGGCCGGTGGCGAAGATCCAGTGCCCTTGGTCGGGCAGTTCGGTTATTTCACCATAGCTGACCGAGATTTGGGGATGCGCCATGAGCTGCGCGGTCACCGCCTCGGCAAAGGGATCACGGTCGACCGCCAGCGCGCCACCGGCGGGTAGGCGATGGGCATCGGCCTGCGCCATGATGATGCCGCCCGCCGCGCGCATTTCCCAATGCAGCAGCCCGACGGCATTCTGTTCGCTGTCGTCCGAGCGGAACGAGTTGGAACAAACCATTTCGGCGAGATTGCCGGTTTTGTGGGCAAAGGTTTCCACCTCGGGGCGCATTTCGTGGATGACCACGTCTACACCCATCTGCGCCGCCTGCCAGGCAGCTTCGGACCCGGCCATTCCGCCGCCGACAATATGAAGTACATCGCTCATGCCGCTGCATGTAGGCGAGAGGCGGCTCAAGAGCAATGGGCGCAACGCCGCGACATCGCTGTATCGCGCAGTCCAAAAGGGCTTGGAGGGCTTTCTGGGGCCGTCGCAGTACCTATCATGCCGGAGAGAGGCCGGCTGGAGGGACGGGCGCTGGACGACGGCCCAAAGCGTAAGGCGACAACTCCGGGCTGCCTGCCTTGCCGTAGATTTGCCACATTCCCGCCCGAGTTGAAACCGCAGTTTTGGAAACAATCGGGCGCCGATATGGAAACTGGTTACTGCTGCCAGTCGGGCGAGCGTTTGTCGATGAAAGCGGCGATGCCTTCTTCGGTATCGCGGTGCAGCATGTTTTCCACCATCACCGCGCCGGTGTGGCGATAGGCGTCGTCGAGACTCATGTCGAGCTGGTCATAGAAGGCGCGCTTGCCGATGCGCACCGCCGCGCCCAGCTTGCCTGCCACGGTTTGCGCCAGCGCGCGGGCCTCTTCGGCCAGTGCCTCGGGCGCGACGGCGCGGTTGATCAGGCCGCGACGCTCGGCCTCGGACGCGGGGATGAACTGACCCGTGGTCAGCATCTCGAACGCCTGCTTGCGGGCAATGTTTCGTGACAGCGCCACCATGGGTGTCGAACAGAACAGGCCGATATTCACCCCATTTACGCCAAACCGGGTGTCCGTATCGGCGATCGCCATGTCGCAGGTGGCGACCAATTGGCACCCGGCGGCGGTGGCGATGCCGTGGACTTGGGCGATCACGGGCTGGGGCAGGGTGCGGATGCGCGTCATCACCTTGGTGCAGCGGTCGAACAGATCGGCGAAGCTGGCGCGACCCCCGTCTTCGGCCTGACGCGCGGCGGTCATCTGTTTCAGATCGTGGCCCGCGCAGAACGCCTTGCCCGCGCCCGACAGGATAACCGCCCGGATCGCACTGTCGTCGGCCAGTTGGTCCAGCACCACTTGCAATGCGGCCAGCATTTCGTCGGACAGCGCGTTCAGCCTCTCGGGCGCGTTCATCCGCAAATGCGCGACAGCGCCGTCGTCGGTGCGTTCCAGAATGGTCATGTCGGTCCTCCTGCCGTGGCCGGCCTCAGCATCGCGCGGTTTCATGTCGGGGCGCAAGGGGTTGCGCCCGGCGCGATTGTCGGCACAAATCGACACCGGCAATTATGGGGGGGATAGATGACGCTTGCGATGAACCGTGACGAACTTGCCGCGTACATTGACGAGGTGTTTCCGCAGGTGCGCGGTGCCTTTCGGATCGACGCGTTGACCGAGGACGGCATCACCATGCGGCTGGTGGTGAATGATACGCACCTGCGCCCGGGCGGCACGGTGTCGGGGCCGTCGATGTTCGGGCTGGCGGATGTGTGCGTCTACGCGATGGTGCTGTCGCGCATCGGGCGGCAGGCGCTGGCAGTGACGACGAACTGCTCCATCGATTTCATGCGTAAACCGGCGGCCGGGGCCGATCTGATCGCCACCGGGCAATTGCTGAAACTGGGCCGTGTTCTGGCGATTGGCGACGTGCATCTGCGGTCGGAAGGTTCGCCCGATCTTGTGGCGCGGGCGACACTGACCTATTCGATCCCGCCCGCGCGCTAGAGGTGTCTGGGCGGGGCAATGCCCGCCCTCCTATTACGACAGAATAAGGTCGTTCGGGCCGAAATCGGCAAGCGTGGCGCCTTCGATCAGCACCCAGTTGTCGGCATTCACCTCGAACCGGACCCCGGCGCGCACTTCGGTTACCAGGATCGGATCCATTCCTGCAAATTCCAGCGCACGGGCTGTCGTGCTCATGTCGAGCACATCGACGCCGAATTCGAAGTCCTTGATCCGGTCATTGCCAAAGTCGGTATCGAGGAACCGGAAGGTATCCGACCCGGCGCCACCCCACCAGCGATCGTTGCCGTCACTGTCGTAGAAGGTGTCGTTGCCGGCCCCGCCATATTCGCGGTCGTTGCCCGCGCCGCCATTCAGGAAATCGTTGTCATCTTCGCCCTGAAGCACGTCATTGCCATCGCCGCCGCGCAGAATGTCATTGCCCGCGCCGCCGATCAGCTTGTCGGGCCCTTCGCCGCCATCGATCACGTCATTCCCGTTCTGGCCCAGCATCCGGTCACGGCCGCTGCCGCCCGTCATGGTGTCGTTGCCGTCGCCGCCCTGAAAGTTGTTGCGCCCGGATTCGGCCGACATCACATCGTCGCCGTTGCCGCCGCGCAGGCCATCATTGCCACGGCCTGCTTGCAGGATGTCAGCCCCGGCACCGCCGATCAGCAGGTCAGCACCGTCACCGCCGAACAGTTGGTCGGCTCCGCCGCCACCGCCAAGCGTGTCATTGCCGTAGCCGCCGATCAGTTGGTCGTTCCCAGCGCCGCCAATCAGTTGGTCATCGCCAAGTTCGCCTTCAAGAATGTCGGCCCGGCCGCCCCCTTTCAGCGTGTCGTTGCCACGACCGCCCTTTAGGTAATCCTCGCCGCCGCGCCCATTCATGATGTCATCGCCAGCAAGGCCCAGCATCACGTCATTCCCGGCGGTCCCGCCGCGCGTGTTGTCGCGCCCATTGCCTTCCCAGATCCAATCCGGGTCTTCGAAAAGGCGGGCCTGGATCGATGCCTGGTGGCTTAGCCAGACATTCGTGTCATCGAAGAAAGAGAACAGCAGGCGGCCGTCGTTCAGTTGGGTAAAGCCAACCTCTTTCTGGTCATCGAGGATATTCTCTCCGGCCATCAGGGGCCCGGCGATAAGCTGACCGGATTGAGTGAGGACCGAAATATATACGTCGTTCTTGTTGTCGGTGCTGGTGCCGTCCGTCGTCCAGCCAACCACCATCAGCCCGCTGGCGGTGAAGCCAATCTTGGGCTCGCCAGCATAGGGGAAGGGGGCGTCCACGGTGGCATCCAGAATGATCTCGGCGCCTTTCTTGGCACCGGCATCGGTGAATTTCTGGATGTGGATCGCGTTTTGGTCGGTGCTCTGATAGCTCAGGATCACAAAGCCGCCTTCGGGGTTCACGGCGATCACCGGCGGTTTCGACAAAAGCCCAGAGGGCGCGGATTGCGTCACGTCCAGCGCCGCCGTCACCGGGGTGCCGTTGGGCTGGAAGATCTGTAGCCGGGTGCCTTGCACGTCGCTAAGGTTCCAGACCACGGCGACGTTGCCATTCGCCAAGACCACGGCATCGGGAACGGCGCGGTTGAAGCTGATATTGCCTGCGTTGAAATCGACGGTGGCCAGTTCGTTGCCTGCGGCGTCGATGAACCGGCCCTTGTATTCCACGCCGTCGGAATGGCGCCGGTCGCGATAGGCCACAAAAAATCCGGTGTCTGTCGCAACCGCATCGTGCATTTCAAGGAAGCCGGCGGCCAGTTCCAAGCTGGATTGCTGGGTCGCATTGGCGTCGAATTCGAACTTGGTGATCCGGTCATCCTCGGTCAGGTAACCGACCTCGGTCTTCATGATCAGGGTGAACCCACCATCGGCCCGCGCCATCAGTCTGGGGGTGTCGTACCCCGACCCGATGGCCCCCATCGACGACAGGTGCGTGGTGGTGCCGGTATCAGGATCGTAGCGAAAAAAATGCAGGGGTCCGGTGGATGAGCTGAAGTAGGCAAGAACAACAGACCCATCGGCCAGAACAACATCGGTATGATCATAGACAAAAACGCCGAGACCAGCCGATGACATCAGATTCTGATCGCCAAGAAACGCAACCATTAAAAATTCCTCCAGTGCAAAACAAAGGCCGGGCAAAATTGCGGGCCGGCCGATTCCGCGCGCGATACTGGCACATCGGCATAAGAAGAAAATGTCTTTTTACACAACGTTGTGCGAATTTTGGCAAAAAAATGGCCGGGCAGATGCCCGGCCAAGGTTGGTCTGTTGCCAGACAGGGTAGATCAGGGTTGGTAAAATGGGCGGCGCGCTTCTTTCTGCGCCTGATGTTCGGTGATGCCGATATCCCACAGGATGTGTTTATCCAAATCCTTCAGGGCCTTTCGGGTTCGGCGGCGCTGATCCCATACGGTGACAACATCCGCGACTCGGATCGCCAGGGCCGCAATCAGCGGCAGGCGGGGCGCCATGCTAAGCATATCAAGGCTGCGCGAGGTGGATGTGTGTGCCATGGGATGTCCTTTCCGATTGTATTGACACAATGTAAAATGTTTTGGTACATTAGCGATACATTGAAAAGTTGACCGCTGTCCAAGAAAGAATTGTGATGGATACAATCTTGTCTGGATTCGCCGCAGGAACCGGTCCGAAGTACCGCGTTTTGGCTGGTGTGATCCGCAGTGCCATACAATCGGGGCAGCTGGCGCCGGGGTATCAGGTGCCGCCTGTGCGGGAACTGGCTTATCGGCTTGGCGTGACCCCCGGCACTGTTGCGCGGGCCTATACAATCCTGACGGACGAGCGGTTATTGGTGGCAGGCGTCGGGCGGGGCACCTTTGTGCGCCGGGTGGAGCCGGCGGAAACGCCTGCGACAGCCCCCATCGCGGTTGAGCCCGTTCCGCATGGATCCGAGGGCAAGACCTATCCGATAAGCCTGTTTTCGCCTGCGCTGCCGAACGTAGGGCAATCCGCTCTGATAAAGCGGTGTATGGCCAAGGTGGCCGAAGAGCCGCCCTCGGGCGTGATGCACTACCCCAGCCATACCGCGTATCGGCACGCGCGCGAAGCGGCGGTGCGCTGGCTGACCGGCACGCCGCTGGGCAAACTGGACGAGGGGCAGGTGGTGCTGGCGCACGGTGGGCAGAACGCGATTGTACTGATCCTGCAGGCCGTGTTGCGGGGGCGCCGCCCGGCGGTTCTGGTCGAGGAACTGGCCTATCCCGGGTTCCGCCGCGCGGCAGAGCTGTTGCGCGCCGATCTGGTTCCGGTGGCGATGGATGAACATGGGCTGATCCCCGAAGCGCTGGCAGAAGCCGCGCGTGCCCATGATGCGCAGATCGTCTGCACCTCGCCCGAAGTCCACAACCCGACCTGCCTGTTTACCCCCGAATGGCGCCGTCACGAGATCGTCGAGGTCGCTCGACGCTACGATCTGCAAATTCTCGAAGACGATTGTTACCGCATCGGTCCGGCGCGGGCCGATACCTTTCGCTGTCTTGCACCGGAACGCAGTTGGTACACGTCGTCGATTTCCAAAAGCCTCACGCCCTCGCTTCGGATTGGGTTCGCCGTGGCCCCGGAGCAGCGCGCCTTGGATCTGAGGCGCGCGGCGGATGACAGTTTCTTCGGCATTGCCGCGCCAATGGCCGACCTGGCGGCACGGCTGCTGACGTGCCCCGAACTGCCCGTTTTGCACGACAAGGTGAAATCGGAATACGCGCGCTACATCCGTGTCGCGGTGAACCACCTTGGCGCCTACGATTTGTCGTGGCGCGAAGACGTGCCCTTTGTCTGGCTGCGTCTGGGGCAGGGGTGGCGCGCGCCGGCCTTCTGTCAGGCCGCCGAGGCGCGCGGCGTGCAGATCCGGCCCTCGGATGAATTTACCCTGCGCGACGCCCGTGCTCCTCATGCGGTACGCATCGCAATCAACGCACAAATCCCGATCGAGGCCTTCGAGGGCGCGATGGTGTGCCTTCGCGATCTGCTGACCGACCTGCCCGAGCGGATCAACGTGTGATTTTATTGGGGTATTATAATACCTATTTTTTAAGAGGCTGATTTTAATTGATAAATTCGGATATGTGCCGCTTGACTGGTGCAATGGCCCCCTATAAACCCCGTCCATCGAATTACGGCCCCGGGGCAACCCGCGGGCTTAACGCCAAACGGGAAGATCCGTCATGAAAACTTTCTCTGCGACACCGGCAGACATTGACAAGAAATGGATCCTGATCGACGCCGAGGGTGTCGTTCTGGGCCGTCTCGCCTCGATCGTCGCCATGCGTCTGCGCGGTAAGCACAAAGCCAGCTTTACCCCGCACATGGACATGGGCGACAATGTGATCGTCATCAACGCCGACAAGATCCAGATGACCGGCAAGAAACGCGAAGAGCATTTCTACTGGCACACCGGCCACCCCGGCGGGATCAAATCGCGCACCAAGCAGCAGATCCTGGAGGGCGCGCACCCTGAGCGCGTGGTGTTCCAAGCGGTCAAGCGCATGCTGCCGGGCAACCGCCTGAGCCGCCAGCAGATGACGAACCTGCGCATCTATGCCGGTGGCGAGCACCCGCACGAGGCACAGAGCCCTGAAGTTCTGGATGTCAAATCCATGAACAAGAAAAATACCCGGAGCTGATCCAGATGGCCGATCAAATCAACACCCTCGAAGATCTCAAGGACGCGGTGACCGAGAATGTCGGCGGCGTTCAGGGCACCGAAACCACGCTGGACCCCCGCGAACCCGTTCGTGACGATCTGGGTCGCAGCTATGCCACCGGCAAGCGGAAAGATGCGGTAGCCCGCGTCTGGATCAAGCCGGGTTCGGGCAAGGTGACTGTGAACGGCAAGCCGATCAACGACTACTTCGCGCGCCCTGTGCTTCAGATGATCCTGCGTCAGCCCTTCAGCGTGGCCGGCGTCGAAGACCAGTTCGACGTTCAGGCAACCGTCAAGGGCGGTGGTCTCTCGGGTCAGGCCGGTGCGGTCAAGCACGGCATCTCGAAGGCGCTGCAACTCTACGATCCCTCGCTGCGCAGCGCGCTGAAAGCCGCCGGCTTCCTGACCCGCGACAGCCGCGTTGTGGAACGGAAGAAATACGGTAAGGCCAAGGCCCGCAAGAGCTTCCAGTTCTCCAAGCGTTAAGCTTCGGACATATGTTTGGACAAGGCCGTTCCCGCAAGGGGGCGGCCTTTTCCGTTGCGATTTCCTTGTGAAGCCGCGCGCGATTGTGTAACCACATCCTGCCGCAAAGACACAACAATTGGCGGGTGGGATAGTGAAAGCAGTCATTCTGGCCGGTGGGTTCGGCACCCGCATCAGCGAAGAATCGCACCTGCGTCCGAAACCGATGATCGAGATCGGCGGGCGTCCGATCCTGTGGCACATCATGAAGATCTACGGCCACCACGGGGTCACCGAATTCGTGATCTGCTGTGGCTACAAGGGCTACATGATCAAGGAATATTTCGCGAATTACTTCCTGCATATGTCCGACGTCACATTCGACATGACGACCAATGGCATGGAGGTACACAACCAAAGCTCGGAGCCATGGAAGGTGACGTTGGTCGACACCGGCGAGTCCACATTGACCGGCGGGCGCATCAAGCGGGTGCGCGACTATGTCGATGGCACATTTTGCCTGACCTATGGCGACGGGGTGTCGGATGTCGATATCTCGGCCTCGGTCGATTTTCACCGGGCGCAGGGCTGCGAGGCCACGATGACGGCGATCCTTCCAGCGGGCCGATTTGGCGCGCTGGGTCTGGATGGCGATCGCGTGACCGCGTTTCAGGAAAAGCCGCAGGGCGACAACCGCTGGATCAATGGCGGCTTCATGGTCTGCGAGCCTTCGGTGTTCGACCGGATCGAAGGCGACCACACCGTGTTTGAGAAAGATCCGCTGGAGCAGCTTGCCGCCGACCGTCAGTTGGCCGTTTGGCGGCACGACGGGTTCTGGATGGCGATGGACACGCTGCGCGACAAGAACGAGCTGGAACAGCTGTGGGCCGACGGCCGCGCGCCCTGGCGTGTCTGGGCGCCGCTCCGCGGATGACCGGCTTCTGGGAGGGAAAGCGCGTCCTTGTAACCGGGCACACCGGGTTCAAGGGCAGCTGGCTGTCGCAGTGGTTGCTGATGCGCGGGGCGCAGGTGTTTGGGCTGGCGCTGGTGCCCGATACCGATCCGGCGCTGTTCGACCAGCTTGGGCTGGCCGAAAGGCTGGATCACAGGATCGGCGATATACGTGATCCCAAGGTGGTCGCCGACCGAGTGGCAGGGGTGCGCCCCGAAGTGGTGTTTCACCTCGCCGCGCAGCCGCTGGTTCTGGCGTCCTACGACGACCCGCTCGGCACATGGGCCAGCAACGTGATGGGCACGGCGCATGTGCTGGAGGCGCTGCGCGGGCTGGATGCCCCTTGTGCCGCCGTGATGATCACCACCGACAAGGTCTATGACAACCGCGAATGGGTGCATCCCTATCGCGAATCCGACCCGCTGGGCGGGCATGATCCCTATAGCGCCAGCAAGGCCGGGTCCGAGCTGGTGATCGCCAGCTACCGCAAGTCTTTCTTTGGCGATCACCTCGTGCGCGTGGTTTCTGCGCGGGCGGGCAATGTGATCGGCGGCGGCGACTGGGCCGCGCACCGCATCATGCCCGACCTGGCGCGCGCGCTCGGGGCGGGGCAGGCGCTTGGCCTGCGCAATCCAGGTGCGGTGCGGCCGTGGCAGCATGTGCTGGAGCCGCTGTCCGGTTATATGACGCTGGCCGAAAGGGCGCTGGCGGGTGATGCGCTGGCCGACAGCTACAACCTTGGCCCCGAAACCTGCGATGTGCGCCCGGTGCGCGATCTGGTGGATACAGCCTTGCGGCACTGGCCGGGCGACTGGCGCGATATGTCCGACCCCTCGGCCCGGCACGAGGCCGGGTTGCTGGCGCTGTCGATCGAACAGGCGCGCCGAGATCTGGGCTATCGCCCGCGTTGGGATTTTGAAACCGGCGTGCGCCACACGGTCGAATGGTATCGCGACGTGGCGCAGGGGGCCGACCCGACGCAGATCACCACCGCGCAGATTGCCGCCTTCGAGGCCGCGCAATGATCTTTTCGCCGCTGCCACTGGCCGGGGCCGTCAGCATCGACATCGACCCTCGCGAGGATGCGCGGGGAATGTTCGCGCGGCTGTATTGCGACGATGAATTCGCCGCGCAGGGGCTGAACACCACCTGGGTGCAGATGAACATTTCGGTCAACACCCACGCAGGCACCCTGCGGGGCCTGCATTTTCAGCGCCCCCCGGCGGATGAAATCAAGCTGGTGCGCTGCCTGCGCGGCATGGCCCTGGATGTGATCGTAGATCTGCGCCGCGACTCGGACACCTTTGGGCGCCATACCGCCGTCACGCTGGACGGTGCGCGGCGCAATGCCATCTACATTCCCAAGGGGTTCGCGCACGGGTTCCAAACGTTGCAGGACGGCACCGAATTGAAATATCTGCATTCCACCGCTTATGCACCCGGGCACGAAGGCGGCATCAACCCGCTGGATCCGGCGCTGGGGATCGACTGGCCGCAGCCACCCGTGCAGATGTCGGACCGAGACCGTGACCTGCCCCCGCTGAAGGAGTGCGACCCGCTGTGACCCAGACCTGCCGCCACTGCGACACACCGCTGACGCTGCCCTTTCTTGACTTGGGCCATGCGCCGCCGTCGAACGCCTATCTTGCGCCCGAGGGCCTGTCGCGGCCAGAGCTGACCTTTCCGCTGCGGCTGGCGGCGTGCCCGGAGTGCCGTCTGGTGCAAACCGAGGATTTCGCCGATGCCGATCAGCTGTTTACCGACGATTACGCCTATTTCTCGTCGACCTCGCAGGGCTGGCTGGCCCATGCCGCGGCCTACGTTCAGATGATCACGGACCGGCTTGGCCTGAGCACCGACAGCCATGTGATCGAGGTGGCCTCGAACGATGGATACCTGCTGAAGAATTTCGTCGCCGCCGGCATTCCCTGCCTTGGGGTCGAGCCGACAAAAGGCACGGCCGAGGCAGCCCGCGCGCTGGGAATTCCGGTGGAACAGGCGTTCTTCGGGGCTGAGATGGCGGAAAATCTGCCCAAATCAGACTTAATCCTTGGCAATAACGTCTATGCGCATGTGCCTGATATCAATGACTTTACACTTGGTCTGGCGCGGTCGCTGAAACCGCAGGGCGTTATCACGCTGGAATTCCCGCACTTGATGCGGCTGGTGGAATTCAACCAGTTCGACACCGTGTATCATGAACATTTCTCGTATCTCTCGCTGCTGGCGGTATCGCGCATCATGGCGCGGGCGGGATTGCGGGTGTTCGATGTGGAAGAGCTGCCAACACACGGCGGGTCGCTGCGCGTCTACGCCTGCCTCGACGGGGCCGAGCACGCCGAAACCGCCGCTGTCGCCGCCATTCTGGCGCAGGAACGCGACCGGGGCATGGAGACGGACGGCTACTACACCGCCTTCCAACCCAAGGCCGAGGCGGTCAAGAACGCCTTTCTGCGCTTCTTGCTGGATGCGCAGGCCGAGGGCAAATCCGTGGCCGCCTATGGTGCGGCGGCCAAGGGCAACACGCTGATGAATTTCGCCGGGGTGCGGCCCGACCTGATCGGCTTTGTCTGCGATGCGGCGCCATCGAAGCAGGGTAAATACATGCCCGGCAGCCATATTCCGATTCTTGCGCCTGACGCGCTGCGCGACAACCGCCCGGATTACGTGGTGATCCTGCCGTGGAACATCGGCACCGAGGTGCGCGCGCAACTGTCGGATCTCGCCGATCAGGGCACTCGCTTCGTCACCGCCGTACCGGAGCTGACCATCACATGAGCCGCATCGCCTATACCCGGCCCTCAATCACGGATCTTGAGGTCGACTATGCCACCGACGCCGCGCGCAACGGCTGGGGCGCGCAGTGCTATGACTATATCAACAGGTTCGAGGCCGGGTTTGCCGCGCATCTGGGCGTGCCCCATGTCATCGCCACGTCAAGCTGCACCGGCGCGCTGCACATGGGCCTTTCGGCGCTGGGGATCGGGCAGGGTGACGAGGTTATCCTGGCCGATACCAACTGGATCGCCACCGCCGCGCCCATCGCCCATGTGGGGGCGACGCCGGTGTTTGTGGATGTCGATCCCGACAGCTGGTGCATCGACCCCCTGGCCGCCGAAGCTGCGATCACGCCGAAGACCCGCGCCATCATCGCCACGCATATCTACGGCAATCTTTGCGACATGGACGCGCTGCTGGCTTTGGCCGACCGCCACGGCATCGCGCTGATCGAAGATGCGGCCGAGGCGATCGGATCGGTCTACAAGGGCAAGCGCGCCGGGTCGATGGGGCGGTTTTCCACGTTTTCCTTCCACGGCACCAAGACGATGACCACGGGCGAAGGCGGCATGTTCGCCACCTCGGACGCCGAGTTGTATGAAACCGTTCTGACCCTGTCGAACCACGGCCGCGCGCGCGGCCAGACGCGACAATTCTGGCCCGATATGATCGGGTTCAAATACAAGATCTCGAACGTTCAGGCCGCCATCGGCCTGGCCCAGATCGAACGCATAGATGAGTTGACCGCGCGCAAGCGCGAGATTTTGGCCGCCTACAAGTCCCGCCTGCTGCCCGACGACCGCATCGCGATGAACCCCGAGCCGACGGGCGTGGTGAATGGCGCGTGGATGCCTACGGTGGTCTTTTCCGAACAGACAGGCATCACGCAGGCCCAGGCCATCGCCGCCTTTCAGGCCGCCGACATTGATGCCCGCGTGTTCTTCAGCCCGCTGTCCGACCTCGACTTCTTTGACAGCGCGCAAACCCGCCATGCGCATGACATTGCGCGCCGCGCCATCAACCTGCCCAGCTATCACGACATGACGCAGACCGACATCGACCGGGTGGCAGAGGTGGTTCGCGGCCTTATGGACGGAGCAGCGTGATGGACAGGATCACCCAACGCATGAAAGATCATTATGCCGGCACCTTTGATCGCCACGGTGCGACATCGGCGGGCGCTGACTGGGGCAGTGACGAGACGCGCCTTGCCCTGCGATATGACAAGATGCTGGCGGTCCTTCCGCCCGGCCTTCGCCGCCCACGCCTGCTTGATGTCGGATGCGGCTATGGCGGGTTACTGAGCCATGCCAACGCAAGAGGACTTTCGCTTGAGTACACGGGCATCGACGTGGTCCCTGCCATGCTGCACGAAGCGCGGCGGACGCATCCCGATGCGATGTTCATTGAAGGCGATATCCTGGATGCGTCACTTGACGGGCGTTACGATATCGTGGTTTGCAACGGAATCCTTACCCAGAAGCTTGACACGCCGGGCCGCGAGATGGACGATTTCGCCCGCCGGTTGATCCGTCGACTGTTTGACCTGTCAGACATCGGTTGCGTATTCAACACAATGACCTCCAAGGTCAACTTTCACGCCGAGAACCTGTACTACCAAAGCCCGACCGATATCCTCGCCTGGTGCATGGCGGAAGTGACCCCATATTTCCGCATCGATCACGCCTATCCGCTGTTCGAATACAGCGTCTACCTCTTCCGGGAACCTGCATGATCGGGCTTTGTGCAGTGTGTTCAGCTGGCGGCAGCGCGTTCTTTACGGCGTTTGACATGGCGCGGGAGGCCGGGCTGGTGGATCCTGGGTCCACACTTGTTCTTACCGACCGTCCCTGTGATGCCGAGGCGCGCGCTGTTGAACGTGATATCGCGCACCGACGCATCGACTGGACCACGCGCGACGCGTTCTCGACCCAGGCGGCCGAAGAATTCCGGCGCCACGATATCACCTTTGGACTGCTTTATTTTCTGCGTCTGATCGGGCCAGAGCTGTACGAAGGTTTCGAGATTCAGAACATTCACCCGTCACTTTTGCCTGCATTCCCGGGTTTCGGTGCGGTTCGGGCTGCACGTGGCGCAAATGCCCGGTTCCTTGGGGCCACGCTACACAACGTCGATGGCAGCATTGATGCAGGACCAATTGTTGCGCAGGTCGTATCGCCCTTGCCTAATGACGCCTCGCCAGAGACAGATAACAAGCTGTCCTATGTCCAGAAGGTCTATCTGACTCTGGTCGCGATCGAACGTGCGGCAGGTCCATGCGTGCCGCGCGTGACAGCTTCCGCCAATCCGGCCCTCGCTGCCCAGGCGCTTCGCGCCGCCTTTGCGGGATTCCTGGCGGACAATGCGCCGGGGGCCATGCAGCCATGAAGGTTGTCGTCTCTCAATCGATGTACTTCCCTTGGGTCGGGCTGCTGGAACAGGTCCGCTTGGCCGATACGTTCGTGCACTACGACGATGTTCAGTTCACCCGTGGCTTTTACAATCGTGTGCAGATCAAGACACCAAACGGCACGCCGTGGTTGACGGTGCCGACGCGCGACCGCCATCGCGGTCAGCTGATCGACGAGGTCCGGATCGACGACCGCGAGGATTGGCGAGCTGCGCACCGCGCCACATTGCGCGCTGCCTACCGGCAGGCGCCGCATCTTGACGAGATGTTGGGGATTGTCGACCGTGTGTTTTCACAGTCGGCGGACACTCTTGGCCATGTCGGACGCGCCTCGATCATCGAACTGTCCCGCTACTTCGGCCTGGACTCCGGTACGCGCTTCTGCGACTCGCGCGATCTTGGCATCGGCGGCAGCTCGAGCCAACGCCTCCATGACATCTGTGTCGCATTGGGTGGTTCGGCCTATGTAACCGGGCACGGTGCGGCGAACTACCTCGATCACCATCTGTTCGAGCAATCAGACATCGAGGTGCGCTACATGGACTATCAACGCGCGCCCTATCCGCAATTGCACGGCGCCTTCACCCCTTATGTCACCGCACTGGATCTGGTAGCGAACCTTGGACGAGAGGGTCTCTCGTTCATTCGATCCGGCTCCGTCTCTTGGAAGGAATTTACCCATGAACCCGATTGAACAGTTCCAGCAAGAGGTTCGCGAAAATATCGATGGCCTCGGCAAGGATACCGACCTTCAAGCCATGTCCCGGGTCTGGGTGCGTGAAATCACGCGGCACAAATGGTCCTACAATTTTTCCTGGCTTGGCCGTCCGGCGATTCAGTTTCCGAATGACGCATGGGCGCTTCAAGAGTTGGTGTGGGCCTGTCGCCCGGATGTCATCGTCGAGACCGGCATCGCCCATGGCGGCTCGTTGATCCTGTCGGCGTCGCTTCTGGCCATGCTGGACATTTGTGATGCGACCGAGGCGGGTGAGGTGCTTGACCCATCTAAGCCTAAACGCAAGGTTATCGGGATCGATATCGATATCCGCGATCACAACCGCAAGGCCATCGAAGCGCATCCGATGTCAAACCGCATCGAGATGATCCAGGGCTCGTCCATCGATCCGTCCGTCGTTGAACAGGTAAAGGCCGCCGTCGGCGACGCCAAGTCGGTGCTGGTCTGCCTCGATAGCAACCACACCCATGATCATGTTCTGGCCGAGTTGAACGCCTATGCGCCCATGGTAACCCCTGGCAGTTACTGCTGCGTCTATGACACGATCGTCGAAGATATGCCGCCCGAGATGTCTGTAGACCGCCCTTGGGGCCCCGGAGACAATCCGAAGACGGCTGTACACGCCTGGATCAAGGACAACCCCGGGTTCGAGATCGACAAATCCATCGATCACAAGCTGCTGATTTCGGTAGCGCCCGATGGCTTCTTGAAACGCGTAGACTAGCCAATGCGTATCAGCATCATCATCCCGACGCGCGAACGCGCGATATATCTGCGCCACTGCTTGCGGACAGTGCTCGACATCGAAGATGACGGGATCGAAATCATCGTTTCAGACAATGCCAGCGTCGACAGCACCGCCGATGTGCTGGCGCAGATACATGACCCGCGTGTAAAGGTAATCAACACCGGGAAAAGGGTATCGATGAGAGAGAATTTCGAATTCTCCCTGTCTCATGCGACCGGCGATTATGTGATCTATATCGGCGATGACGATGCGTTCATTCCGGGCCAGTTCCGGGTTCTGCGCAATGCGTTGGAAACCCACCGGCCCGACTCTCTTAGCTGGTCGATTCCGACCTATGGCTGGCCGATCGAGGGTTTCATCGGCAAGGCTGGCGGTGTCCGTTTTGAAAAGAAGTTTCTGTTCGGCGCGCTGCAAGAGGTCGATATGGCTCGGATCCGCGCGAAACTCCTCTCTGCCGATTTCGAAGATTTCCAGGCACCCACGCTGTATCACGGTGCCGCCTCGCGTTCCTTTATGGAGCGTCACCGCGCCGCGAACGGAATTTTCTTCAACGGAAGCAGCCCGGATTTATACTACACCGATCTCGCCATTCTAAAGGGCGCGCGCCATTTTGATTTGTGCCATCCGATCACGATCAGCGGCAAAAGCGCCGCCAGCACGGGCGCGGCGTCGAACTCGAAGTCGATCAAGGCCAACGCCGAAAACCCCGCCACGCGCTTTGCACGGGAAAGCAATGCGGATCAGGTTCGCGATCTGGTCAATTTCGGCACCTCGGTGCGGGGCAACTTCTTCCAGATCCTGGAGACCGTGCGCGATATCACCAAAATCCCGGAGCAACCCGACTACGCAAGTTGGTTCAAATTTATTCTGGCCGATCATAAGGGCCACGATGCCAACGAGCAGCGCGACGTCACCGAGCGGTTGCGCGCCTACGCCAAGCAGATCGACCAGACCGACACGCTGAACCGGGTGCTGGCGGATCGTGTATCTGATGTCAGCCGTCGTCGCCTGTCGGCGCGGTGGGAAAAGGCCAAGTCAAAACTGCAAAGTTTCCGACTGAGCGCCGAAATGGAAGGCGAAAACACTGTGCATACGGCTGCGCGGCTGGCCGACATCATCCTTGGCGATGGCTATCGCCCTGATGGCTCTGCCAATCGCGATGCTTTGTGGAAAGGCGCGCGCCAGAGGTCCAGTCCATTCAAGAAACAATTCTAGATGTCTTTCACGTACCAATCGTCAAAGCGCGAGGCGGTTTCGAAAACGCGGCGATAACCCTTGGACGTTAGCAATGCGTGAACGTCTTCGCGCTGGGGTTCGTAGTTGTGTTCCACCGTCATCGCGTGGAATGACCAGCGATCGAAATCCAGCGCGTTCAGAATGTCGAATTCGCTGCCTTCGGTGTCGATCGAGATAAAATCGATCACCGAGGGTGCGTCGTGCTGGGTCAGCAGATCGTTCAGCGACACGGTTTCCACGTCATAGCTTTGCCCACGCACCTTCCGCGAGGTTTTTACAAAGCTGGAGATCGCCGAATTGATCGCGCTGGCGGTCTGCACGAAATTCACCGTTTCGCCGCTTTCCTTCCAGACGCAGCGGGTGTCGATCCTTGCGCTGCGGTTGGCCCGCAGATCGTCGTGCCAGCCCTTTGCAGGTTCTGCCAGAATGCCTGTCCATCCGTAGTCGCGTTCCAGCATATAGGAATTCGACAGTTCGACCCCGTTGGTCGCGCCGAATTCCACGAAAAACCCGTTACGCTTATAATTTGCCCGTGACAGGGCAAACACATCCTGACGCACCTGGCTGCAGGACGTTTCCAGCAGATCGACACATTTTGCACGGTGCTCGGGTTCAAGCGCCTTGATGAATTCCAAATCGAAATAGCCGTGTTCGCGGTTTTTCAACTCCCGCAGGCGGTCCCGGCGGATGATCTTGGTGTTCTTCAGGAAATGAGACAAATTGGCCGCCCCGGTCAGGTTGTTGGGAACTCTGCGTCCTTGGTAATCCGCCCGCTGCGTGGCGGCAAGGGCGGGCCTTGTCATTCGTCGGGTGGGATCAGGCCAAGGCCGCGCAGGTAAACGCCAATTCCGGTTTCCAGCAGATCCTCGGGCGGAAACGGGCTTTGCGTGCCGGGGCTGTTGCGGGCGAACAATTCGACCACGCCATGGCTCATCGCCCAGATATGGGCGGAAAACATCGCCGCCGGCGGGCGTTTCTCGGCCGGGATATGTTTGCCCAGGTCGGCGGCCGCCTTTTCCAGCACGTTCCACGCGCGCTGGCGTACGGCGGCCAGTTCGGGCGTGCGGTTCACTGAAATCCCGCTTTCGAACATGGCGATGTAGTGGCCCGGATACTTGCGCGCAAAGGCCAGATAGGCGCGGCCCGTCGCCTCGAAAGCCGCCAGTGCAGAAGGCTGACCCTTGTCATAGGCGAATTGCATCAGGTCGGCGAAAATCTCGTAGCCCTGCAACGCGGCCTCGGCGATCAGATCCTCGCGGCCCTCGAAGTGGCGATAGACGGCCGCCGGGGTCACGCCCGCCTGTTTGGCCGCCTCCGACAGGGTGAACCCGGTCGGGCCCTTTTCGCGGATCAGGTCCAGCGCGGCATCCACCAGCGCCTGGCGCAGGTTGCCGTGGTGATAGCCCCGTTTACCCATTCCAGATGTCCGGCCCGCCACAAATCTGCGTGTCGATCTGACCGATCGCCTTGGCGTCTTTATGCGTGTAATCCAACCCGTGCAGCACCCTGCGGATTGCGTTCAACCGCGCGCGGCGCTTGTCGTCAGTCCTGATAACGGTCCAGGGTGCGACGTCACTGTGCGTGCGCTGCAGCGTTTCGCGGATAGCTTTGGTGTATTCGTCCCACCGGCGCAGGCCCTCTACGTCGATCCGGCTCAGCTTCCATTGTTTCAGAGGGTCCTTTTCCCGATCCATGAAACGGCGCAATTGTTCGGCACGCCCCACGTTCAGCCAGAACTTGAACAGGTGGATGCCATCCTGCACCCAGGAGTGTTCGAGGGGACCGACCTGGTGGAAAAACCGCTCGCGCTGATCGTCCGAGCAGAAGCCGAACACCTTTTCGACGACGCCGCGATTGTACCAGCTGCGGTCGAAAAACACGATCTCTCCGCCAGAGGGCAGGTGGCTGATGTAGCGTTGGAAATACCACTGGCTGGCCTCGGCCTCGGAAGGTTTTGGCAGGGCAACGATGCGCGCCCCACGCGGGTTCAGGTTTTCGCGGAACCGCTTGATGGTGCCGCCCTTGCCAGCGGCATCGCGACCTTCGAATACGATTGCCACGCGCGCGCCGCTGTCTTTCACCCATGCCTGCATTTTGACCAACTCGATCTGCAGCAGCTTCAGCTCTTTTTCATAGACCTTGCGCGCCAAACGTTCTGAATGCGGATAGCTGTGGCTGAGGATCTCGCCCTTTTCGCCGCGTTTGATGGCATCGCGCACCTCGGCGGGGGCGTCGGTATCGAAATAGGCGCTGATCGCCCCGTCGAACGGAAGGTTCATCGCCTGTCCTCCTGTCTTGCTGCCTCTGCCCAATATGGGATGTTAATCGGGTTAACGCAAACCCGCGCGCGCAGCGGCGCGGTCGATTGCCGCGACGATATCTTCGCTGGCAACCTGGTGTGGCATGTGGCCGATGCCCTCCAGCCGGGTCAGCACGGCGCCGGGGATCTGGCGCACCAGCTTTTCGGAATGCAGCGACAGGCCAACGGTGGTGTCGGCCGTGCCGTGGACAATTTCGGTCGGGACAGAGATGTCGCCATAGCGTTGATATTGAGCGACGATTTCCGATTTCAGGTTGGCCCGCTGATCGGCATTGGCGCGCATCGAGATGCGCCGCAGGGTCAGCCCGGCGCCGAGATGCGCGTTGTACCCGTCGGGCGCGGATTGCGGGGCGAATACCTCGTCCACCGCATTGTTCACCACCGCCTTCGGGACAAACGCTGTGATCAGAGGCGTCACGAACCGCTTGCCCCACCAGGAGGACAGGACGCTGTAATAGGTATCAAGTGGCGTGTCCCACGGGTTCGACACAGCCGACACCGGCACCAGCGCCGACAGCATCTCGGGATGATTCAGGGCCCAGGCCAACGCGACTCCGCCGCCATAGCTTTGCCCCATCACGATGGGGCGGTCGGCCCCCAACTGCCGCGCGGCAGCGACCAGCAGATCGGCCTGTTCCGTCAGGCTGGCGCCCGTCGTGTTGATCCGGTCGGTATAGCCCAGCCCGGGTCGGTCAAACACGATCACGCGGTAGCGATCCGCCAGCGCCGGGGCCAGCCGGAACGTCATGTCACGGGTGTTGCCGCTGGCGCCGTGGATCAGCACGACATCGGGGCCTTGCCCCGTGATGACGGCGTGCACCTGCACCCCGTTCACGTCCAGCAATTGCCCCTCGGGCGGGTGGGATTGCATCGCCGCCGCCTCGCGCGCAGAGGCACGCCATAGCGTCAGCGCCACCAGCGCCGCGCCAAGGATCACGACGATGAGAACCGCCTTAGCCACCAATCTTGGCCGGATCGAACGGCGTGGTCTGATAGATCTGGTTGATCCAGTTGCCGTAAAGCAGATGTGCGTGGCTGCGCCAGCGGTTCATCGGCCGGCGCGAGGGGTCATCGTCGGGGTAGTAATTCGCGGGCACGTTGATCGGCGTGCCGCTGTCCACGTCGCGGTCGTATTCCTGTTTCAGCGTGTCTGAATCATATTCCAGGTGGTTGATGATATAGACGGCGCGGTGGTCCGGGTCGTGCACAAGACAGGGGCCGGTCTGGTCCGAGGTGACAAGCGTGGTCAGCCCGGCGGCGTCGATGTCTTCCTGCCGCATTTCCGTCCAGCGGCTGACAGGCATCATCACGTCGTCGGAAAACCCGCGCAGGAAGGGCGAGGCCGGGGCAAGGTTGCGATGCCGGAAACAGCCGAACGCCTTGTCGGTCAGAATATGCTTTGGCACCCGGTGGAAATGCCAGGCCATCGCCATGCCACCCCAGCAGACGCCAAAGGTGGAATGCACATGGGCCTGGGTCCAGTCCATCACGCGGGTCAGTTCATCCCAATAGGTGACCTCTTCGAACGGCAGGTGCTCGATGGGCGCGCCGGTGATGATCAGCCCGTCGAACTTCTCGCCAGTGGCTTCGACCTCCTCAAAGGTGCGGTAAAAGCTTTCCATATGCTCGGCGGCGGTGTTGCGCGACTGGTGGTCGCTCATTCGGATCAGGGACAGCTCGATCTGCAACGGAGTCGCGCCGATCAGCCGGGCGAACTGGTTCTCTGTCTGGATCTTCTTGGGCATCAGGTTCAGTAGTCCGATGCGCAGGGGGCGAATGTCCTGCCGGTCGGCATCGTCGTCCGACATCACCATCACGCCTTCGCGGGTCAGAACCTCGTAAGCGGGCAGATCGGCGGGAATCTTGATAGGCATGGTGACAATCCGTTTCGTGTGAAGGCGACAGATAAGCCCTGCCGCCCCTGATGCCAAGCCTGCGAACGGTTCAGCCGTTTTTCTGGTTAATCGCCCCGGCGATCAGGTCGTCGAACCCGGCGGCATCGCGCACCTGCGACACCGCGTCGGCGGTGACTGTGACACCCCAGTTTGCCATCGCTTCATAGCGCGGCTGACGGTGGGCCAGCGCGCGCGCATAGGTCCAGCGGATGAAGCTGTCGGGGTTTACCTGATCCTCGGGCTTGCCGGTTTCGTCCAGATAAGCCTGCCATGCGCTGGCCAGAAATTCCGGCTGATAGGCCATCGGCTTGGGCGCGCGGTCGAACCGGCGGATCAGCTCTTGCGTATGGGCGGTGTCGCCCTTGATCCAGACCATCAGCGTATGGGCCGACAGTTCCTTGAGGATCGCGTCGTCGGGGTTTTCGGCATCGACCCATTCACAGATCGACCCGCCGGTGTCGCAGATGAAATGCGGATAGCCATACAGCCGCTCGGCCCGGTCGATGAAATAGCGTGTGTCCATCAGCGCGTGGATTTCCGACTGGCGGAATTGGTCCTGACGGCGGCGGTATTCCTCCATCGCCAGCCCGCCGCGCGCGGGATCGCCCGGCTTGCCAAGGTAGGAACTGACCGGGGTCAGATTTTCAAAGCTGATGTTCGACCCGATATAGATCGAATCCGACAGCAGCAGGTCGCGCAGGAAGGGCACCTTCATCGCTTCGGCCTTGGCGTTGTCGGCGATGTATTCGCCCATGTAGCGCGTGCCGATGCGGTAATCGATGGAATAGTGAAACCAGCCGCCCGCCTCGCGCAGCATGTTCGACAGGTATGTCTTGCCCAGCCCGGACATGCCGAAGAACAAAATCCGTTTGCGCGGCGCCTCGCGCCACTCTTGCGGGGTGGAATATAGCATGTCTGGTCCCGGTCCGAAGTTTTGCCCTTGCTAGTGTGCGCCGGGGGCGTGGTCAATCGCGGGCGCGCCAGGCGGCCCAGGCCTCGGGCGTGTCCAGATCCAGCCGCGCGCGTTGCCCGGGCAGGGGCACATGACCGACCGCCTCGCCCAGCGGGCCGACCACCTCGCGCCCGCCGCTGTCGCCTTGCAGCGCCAGAAGCTGCGGAAACAGTCGCGCGGCAAAGACGATGGGGTGGCCCGGCTGGCCGTCTTCGGTGGTGCCGCGCCACGCCGGGGTCTGCGCCGGGTCGAATGCGGTGGCGACGCGGATCAGATCGTCGGTCGTCAGCTCGGGCAGGTCGGCCAGCAGAACCATGGCCGCAGGCGTGCCGGGCGGCAGCGCGGCCACGCCTGCGCGCAGGCTGGCGTTCATGCCCTCGGCCGCATCGGGAACGGGCAGGGCGGTGACATCCAGCCCCGCCAGCGCGTGGTGGCGCGGGTGCGGGGCCGGGGGCAGGGCGACGATCACCGCGCCCGTGGTCGCCGCCCGCGCGATCCCGGCCTGTCGGCGCAGCAGGGGTTGCCCGCCGACATCTTCCAGCAGCTTGTCGGCCCCGCGCATCCGGCGGGATTGCCCCGCCGCCAGCACGATGACCGGATAGGCGAACATCGTGGCCTAGCCCCGCATCCGCGCGCCATCGGCATCGAACAGAGGTTCGGTGATCAGCCGCGCCGGGCGCATCTGGCCCAGGATCTCGATCTCGACCTCCAGCCCCTCGGCAATGGAGTCGACCGGCAGGAAGCCCATCGCGACCGACTGCCCCGCGTGGTGCGAATAGCCGCCCGAGGTGCAGAACCCCTGCACCGAGCCGTCCAGCCAGATCGGTTCGTATCCATGCACGTCGGCGTCATCCGCATCGACCGCAAAAGCACAGAGCCGCCGCGCCGGGCCAGCGTCACGCTCGGCCTCTGCCGCCTTGCGACCGATGAAATCGTCCGGTTTCTTGAACGAAATGAACCGATCCAGCCCGGTTTCGGCCGCGGTGTAATCGGGCGAGAATTCCGACAGCCACGAGCCAAAGAACTTGTCCAGCCGCAGCGACATCATCGCGCGCATCCCGAAAGGCACCATGCCATGGGGTTGGCCCGCGTCCCACAGCACCTGCCACAGCTGCCGCTGCGCCATCGGATCGCAGTAGATTTCGTACCCCAGGTCGCCGGTATAGCTGACCCGCTGCACCACACAGTCGGTCATGCCCACGGTCATGCGGCGCACGTCCAGGAACCGCATGTCGGAGATGTCGCTGCGCGTGCAGGCGGCCAGCACCTTGGCGGCGTTCGGCCCGGCAATCTGGAACCCGTTCACCTTGTCCGAGATGTTTTCGACCCGCACGTCACCGTCAAGGTTTTGCAGGAACCAGCGATAGTGGAATGCCTGGCTGCCATAGGACGCAGTCAGGCGGAAATCGCCCTCGGCCAGGCAGGACACGGTGAAATCCCCGATCAGCCGGCCCTTGGGCGACAGCATCGGCGTCAGCGACACGCGGCCCGGCTGGGGAATGCGCCCGGCCATGATGCGGTTCAGCCAGTCCCGCGCACCTGCGCCGGTGACGGTGTATTTGCCGAAATTGTGCACCTCGTTGATGCCCACACCGTTGCGCACGCCCGCAACCTCGCGCGCGGTGGCACCAAAGGCGTCCGAGCGGCGGAACGACGGCGTTTCATAGCTCGGCTCGTCGCCCTGGGCGAAGTAATTCGCGACCTCAAGTCCGAATTGCTGGCCCCAGACCGCGCCCATGCCGGTAAAGATGTCATACATCGGCGTGGTGCGGTTGGGCCGCGCGGCGGGCAGTTCCTCGTTCGGATAGCTGACCGAGAACCGTTTCTGATAGTTCTCGATCACCTTGGGCCGGGTATAGCCCGGGCTGATCCAGTCGCCAAAGCGCGCCACGTCCATCGCAAAGGTGTCGCGTTCGCATTCGCCTTCGATCATCCACTGCGCCAGCATCAGCCCGACGCCGCCGCCCTGGCTGAAGCCAGCCATCACGCCGCAGGCCGACCAATAGTTGCGCACACCCGGCACCGGGCCCACCAGCGGGTTGCCATCGGGGGCAAAGGTGAACGGCCCGTGAATAACAGATTTCACCCCGGCACGCGCCAGTGCGGGGAAGCGCTTGTAGGCGAATTCGATGCTGTCCTCGATCTTGTCGAAATCGTCGGGCAGCAGCTCGTGGCCAAAGGTCCAGGGCGTGCCGTCGACGGCCCAGGGCTTGCAGGGCTGTTCGTAGAACCCGATGCACAGCCCCCGGCCTTCCTGCCGCAGGTAACTTTCGCCCGCCGGATCCATCACATGCGGATGCTCGCCGCCTGCGGCCATGATCTCGACAATCTCGGGCACCTCGTCGGTCACGACATACTGGTGCTCCATCGGGTGCAGCGGGAAATACAGCCCCGCCATCGCGCCCACCTCGCGCGCCCAAAGGCCGCCGGCGTTCACCACATGCTCGGCGTGGATGGTGCCCTTGTCGGTCACCACGTCCCACGTCCCGTCGGGGCGCTGGTTGGTTTCGCGCACCATGCAGTGCGTTTCGATCGTTGCCCCGCCCATGCGCGCGGCCTTGGCATAGGCATGCGTGGTGCCCGAGGGATCCAGATGCCCATCGAGCGGGTCATACAGCCCGCCGATGATGCCGTCGATATTCGTGACCGGCGCGATCTTTGCGATCTCTTCCGGCCCGATGATCTCGGTCTCTAGCCCCATGAAACGATGCTTGGCGCGTTCCGCCACCAGCATGTCGAACCGGTCGCGGTTGTCGGCCAGCGTCACGCCGCCCACATGGTGCAGACCACAGGACATGCCGGTGATCTCTTCCAGCTCTTTGTACAGCCGGATCGTATAACCCTGAAGCGCGGCCATGTTGGTGTCACCGTTCAGCGTGTGAAAGCCGCCCGCCGCGTGCCATGTGCTGCCGCTGGTCAGCTCGGACCGTTCGATCAGCATCACATCGGACCATCCCAGCTTGGTCAGATGATACAGAACCGAACATCCGACGACTCCTCCGCCGATGACCGCGACACGGGTTGTGGTTTTCATGGTATTTCCCTGCTGTTGGCTGCGGCCAACTTCACCAAGACGGCGCAACCGGGCAAGCATGTTTCCGACAAGATGCGTCGTCTTTGGGCTATCGGTGCAGGTGGTCGCGCAAAGATTTCTCGCCGCCCACCGCCCAGGAACGACGCCGGATGTCGCCATTCAGCAATTTCGCCGCGATGTTCCCGGGCAGGGTTGGCCCGTCAGGCAAGGGAAGCGACAGATGAAGACACGGGCGCAGGCGGTTGTGATCGGGGGCGGGGTCATCGGGTGTTCGATCCTCTATCACCTTGCGAAACTGGGGTGGCGCGACGTGGTGCTGCTGGAGCGGGATGAGCTGACCAGCGGCAGTACCTGGCACGCGGCGGCCAATATCCACGGGCTGCACGACAGCACCAATATCTCGCGGCTGCAACATTATACGATGGCGCTCTACAAGGAACTGGAGGCCGAGACCGGGCAGGGCTGTGGCGTCTACCAGCCCGGTTCGCTGTATCTGGCCCAGACCGAGGCCCGCGAACACCAACTGCGGTTGCAAGAGGCCAAGGCGCGGCTCTACCGGATGCGGTTTCACGAGGTCAGTCGCGACGAGGCCGAGCGCCTGCACCCGCTGGTCGATTTCGACGGCATCCGCTGCATCATGTGGGAACCCGACGGCGGCAACGTCGACCCCTCGGGCGTGACACAGGCCTATGCCGCGGGGGCCCGGGCGCGGGGCGCCGAAATCCACCGGTTCACCCCTGTGACGGCGACCGAGCAGCGCCCCGATGGCACCTGGACAGTGCGCACGCCCAACGGCGACATCCATACCGACTGGGTGGTGAATGCGGCAGGGCTCTGGGGGCGCGAAGTGGCCGCGTTGGCCGGGATTACCCTGCCGTTGCAACCCACCGAGCATCAGTATTTCGTCACCGAAACCATTCCCGAGATTGCCGATATGGGCCGCCGTCTGCCCTCGGTCGCCGATCGCGACGGCGAATACTACCTGCGGCAGGAAGGCATGGGCCTGCTGGTCGGCGCCTATGAACGCGACATGCGGTTCTGGGCCGAAGATGGCACGCCGCCGGATTTCGGGCATGAACTCTTTGCCGACGATCTGGACCGGATCGAACCGAATATGATGCGCGCGATCGACCGCGTGCCCGCCGTGGGCCGCGCCGGGATCAAGCGGGTCATCAACGGCCCGATGATCTGGTCTCCAGATGCCAACGTGCTGTTCGGCCCGGTGCCGGAACTGCGCAACTACTTCTGCTGCAACGGAATCATCCCTGGCTTTTCACAATCCGGCGGCATGGGGCTGATGGCGGCGGAGTGGATCACCACGGGCGAAACCAGCCGCGACATGTTCGCCTGGGACATGGCCCGGTTCGGCGCATGGGCCGATGCCGAGTTCACCCGCGCCAAGGTGCGCGAGGTCTACAGCCACCGCTTTGCCATCCATTTCCCGAACGAGGAACGCCCCGCCGGCCGCCCCCTGCGCCAACGCCCGATCTACCAGGCACAGGCCGACATGGGCGCGGTCTTCGGCCTGACCTACGGCTGGGAACACCCGCAATGGTTCGCCGAGACACCCGGCGCAACAGATACCAACGGGTTCACCCGCCAGAACTGGTGGGCGCCCGTGGGCCGCGAATGCCGGATGCTGCGCGAAGCGGCCGGGCTGATCGACATCTCGAACTTCGCCAAGTACCGCGTGGCCGGCCCCGGCGCCGCCGACTGGTTGGAACAGGTGTTTGCCAACCGGATGCCGCAACAGGACGGCCGCAGCTGTCTGACACCGCTGATCGGAAAACGCGGCGGCATCGCGGGCGATTTCACGGTCACCCGCATCGCCGAGGGCGACTATCGCATCATCGGATCCGGCATCGCCGAACGCTATCACAGCCGGTTCTTCCGCGCGGTGCCGCTCCCCGGTGGCACCAGCTTCACCTCGCAGACCGAGGCGATGTGCGGCTTCAACCTTGCCGGGCCAAAGGCGCGCGACATCCTGCAACCGCTTACCGAAACCGACCTGTCGAACGCGGCTTTTCCTTTCATGACCAGCCGCCTGATGACCGTGGCCGGGGTCGACTGTCTCGCGCTGCGCGTCTCCTTCACCGGCGACCTCGGGTGGGAACTGCATTGCGCCACCGAAGACCAGGCGGCGCTCTACGCCGCGCTCCTGGCCGCCGCCCGCAAGGCCGGCGGCGGTCCGGTCGGTGCGCGCGCCCTCACCAGCCTGCGCATCGAAAAAGGCTACGGCTCGTGGAGCCGCGACTACAGCCCGGAATACTGGCCACAGGAATGCGGGCTCGACCGGCTCTGCAAGATGGACAAACCCTTCCTCAACCGCGACGCGCTTGAACAGGTGCTGTCGAATTCGCCTCGCGAACGCATGGTGATGCTGGCCCTCGACAGGGCCGCAACCGACGCCAGCAATGCCGACGCCACGGGGGGCGAGCCCGTATTCCTGAACGGCGAAGGCGTGGGCCGCGTCACCTCGGGTGCCTATGGCCACACGGTCGGCGTCTCGCTCGCCATCGCCTACCTCAGCAAGGGCGCCCCCGGCGACCGTGTCGAGGTCATGGTCCTCGGCCGCCCACACAGTGCCCAAATCCTGTCAGAGCCCCCGTACGACCCGAAAGGCCTCCGCCTGCGCAGCTGACCTGCTTCTTTGGGCCTCAAATATCCCGGGGGAATCCCGCAGGGATGGGGGCAGAGCCCCCGTACGACGTATACTTGCCGCCTCCCGGCCGGGGGGGAAGCCCAATCAATCCGCCGGATGCAGCGGCCGGATGCGCAGCTGGGTCACGCGATTGCCTTCACGGGCGACCACTTCGAACCGGAAGCCGTGAAAGGAAAACACCTGCCCCACGGTCGGGATCATCTGCGCCTCGTGGATGACCAGCCCGGCGACGGTATTGGCCTCTTCATCCGGCAGGTTCCAGTCGGTTGCGCGGTTCAGGTCGCGGATCGTCATCGCACCATCCACTAGGTAGGTGCCGTCACTGGACTGTTTCAGCGGATGCTCGGCATCCACGTCGAATTCATCGGTGATCTCGCCCACGATCTCTTCCAGAATGTCTTCCAGCGTGATCAGCCCCTGCAGCGATCCGTATTCATCCACCACCAGCGCGAAATGCGTCCGCATCCGCAGGAACTGGCGCATCTGGTCGTCCAGCGTGGTGGTCTCGGGCACGAAATAGGGCGGCATCGCCACATCGGTGATTGCGAAATTGCGCAGCGCCGCCGGGTCGGCATCGGGGGCGCTGGCGGCCTTGTACATGGCGCGCAGCAGATCCTTGGCATGGACCACGCCGATAATGTTTTCCGGCTCGTCGCGATAGACGGGCAGGCGGGTGTGCGGGCTGTCGAGGCACTGTTGCAGAATCGCCTGCGCCGGTTGCGCCGCGTCGATCATCTCGATCCCCGAACGATGCAGCATGATCTCTTCCACCGCGCGGTCGCCCAGATCCAGCGCACCCAGAATCCGGTCGCGGTCTTCCTTTTCGACCACGCCTTCGGAATGGCCCAGATGCAGCGCCCCGGCGATTTCCTCGCGCACCGCAAGGATGTTGCTGTCGGGGTCGACCCGAACGCCGAACAGGCGCAGAAGCCCACGCACGAACAGGCGCACTGCGGACACGATCGGCGACAGCACGCGCACCAGCAGCGCGATGATTGGCGCCACGAAAGAGGCCGCCGCCTCGGAGTTGATGATGGCGTAGGTCTTGGGCATCACCTCGGCAAAGACCAGCACCAGCAGCGTCATCACCAGCGTCGCCAGCGCCACGCCGCTGTCGCCGAGCGCCCGCGTGAACAGAGAGGTCGCAAGCGAGGCCGCGAGGATGTTCACAAGGTTGTTGCCCAACAGGACCGAGCCGATCAGGCGTTCGTTATCCTCGGTGATCTTCAGCGCCAATTCCGCGCCTTTCGACCCCTTGTCGGCCTGCGCCCGCAGCTTTCCGCGCGAGGCCGCCGTCAACGCGGTTTCCGAGCCCGAGAAAAACGCAGACATGAACAGCAGCAGAAAAATGCCGCCCGTGGTGATCCAGAAGGCGCTGTCAAAAACGGTGTCGGCCGCGTCCATCGTCAGGGTCTTTCGCAGGTTGGCCCGGTGTTTCGGGCATTTGGCAAGGGTACAAGGGGGTTATGGGGGTCGTGCCCCCGGCATTCAAGGCACCTTGCGCGGCGGCGTGTCCCGGTCGCGCCTGTCCTCGCGCGCCAGCGGGTGATGGGTATGCACCAGCTCGCTCAGATGTTCGTCCAGCACGTGTGTGTAAATTTCGGTCGTGGACACGTCGGCATGGCCCAGCAGGGTCTGGATCGAGCGCAGATCCGCACCATTGGCCAGAAGATGCGTCGCAAAGGCATGGCGCAGTGTGTGCGGCGTTACCTTGTCGGGGGACACACCGCCCGCGATGGCGATTTCCTTGATCAACAGATAGAACCGGTGCCGCGTCAGATGGCCGCTTTTGCCGCGCGAGGGGAAGAGGAACCGTGACGATGGTGTCCCCTTTTCGCGGCTGGCCAAATCTTCTGCCGCGTCGCGTACGCTCAACCACTCGGCCAGCGCCGTCTGCGCGGGCGGTGACAGGGGCACCATGCGTTCCTTGCCGCCTTTCCCCAGCACCAGCAACAGCGCCGGGTTGCCGCGTGCGCCCGACACCGGCAGCCCGACCAACTCGCTTACACGCATACCGGTGGCATAAAGCAGCTCGACAAGGCAGGTGTTGCGCGCCCGGTCCTGTGCGCTGCGTCCCGTGGTGCGCGCAGCGGCAAGAAGACGTTCGATTTCCACCATATCAAGTGTCTTGGGCAGGCGCGCTTCGCGGCCCGGGCCCTTGATCTGGATCGCAGGGTTGTCACCACGCCAGCCTTCTTCAAAGGCAAAGCGGAACAGCTGTTTGACCGCCGACAACCGGCGAGCCCGCGTGGCCGTGGCGAGCCCTTCGGCTTCGCAATGCACCATGTAGGATTCAATCTCTGACCGCGTCAGCGTGGCAAAGGCCAGTTTCCGGTGGCTGCACCATGCGGCCAGGTCTTTCAGGTCGCGCCCATAGGCCAGGCGGGTGTTTCCAGCCGCGCCCAGCTCGGCGGCCTGCGCCTCGAGGAAAATCGAGATCCAGTCATGCGCGCCATGGGGGGCAGGATCGGCAGGCATACGGCTTTAACCTCGACTGGTCAGGATCAGATGCAGCGCGGCGCGGCGGGCCGTGTCTTCCAGGCCAACGGCGCGCAGCGCGGCCAAGGCGCTGCTGAGGTCCGCCGGATTGCCGCGCGCGCCCCGGTCGAAGAATTGCATCGCCAGCAGGATCGCTTCGCCCAGTTGGCCCTGATCCAGCGCCATCTGAACGGACGCCGGCAAGGCGGCGCCCGTGGTGAACCCGTCGGACACAGCGCGTTCTGTGGCACTGTCGGCCAGAGCGCCATCGGGGGCCCCATGCGCCAGGCCGGCCAGAAACGCCTGACCCTCTGGCGCGTTCGTGGCAGCGGTTTCGTAATTGGCCGACAGCAGTTGAATGCGCCAGGCCATCTGCGCGACCGGCGTGGCGCCAAGATCCAGCTCGGCAAGACGATCCGAGAACATTTCGGCAAAGGCGGTGTGAAGCTCTGCCGCGCGCATTTGTGCCCAGGCCTCGGGCAGGGTTTTGGCCACCGCGTCTGCGCTGCCCTGTGTCAACGCGGTTTCAAACAGCTGCAGCGCATCAATCCTGTCCCATATCCCGCCCGAGGCGGCGGGGCGTCGGTCAGTATAAAGGCCAAGCAGCCGATTGGCGGGCAGGGCGCCGATGCGCGTCAGGCGTTCGGCGGCCTCGATCTGGGCACGCCATCCGGCGACATCGCGCAGGTCCGCGTTGGCAAACGCACGCGGCAGCGACGCGGTGGGCAGGCGCTCTCCGATTGCTTCGTACAGGCGGAATTCAAGCGGGCTTGGCGCCCCAGGTGGCGGCAGCGGCGGTGCACCTTCGTAAATGTCGGGGCTCAGGAACCTGTCAAGCAGCGCCAGCCGATCTGGCGGCAAGATCGACAGCGCATGCGCCGCCTCAAGCGTCAGCGCGGCAGTCTGCCAGTCGCCGGCTCGGGCGGTGCAGAAAATGCGCGCGCCGTAATCGTCAAGCAGATAGGGCGCGCGCAACAATTCGGCACAGCTGGTATCTTCGGCGCCGTTCAGAAGCGTTGCATCGAACCAGCGCCGGAAGATCGCCGAGGATTTGCTGGGCCCGGCCTGTTCAGCCAGCGATTGCGCCGGGTCGGTCGCGCCAAGGGCCATGAGCCGGTCCAGCCGCGCCAGAATCAGATGCTCGGCGTCTTCTTCGCCCGGGGGTGGGCGCGTTTCCGACAGCAACAATGTGTAGAGCATGGTCTGCATCGCCGGACTGCGTCGCACCGGCACCTGCGCGATCAGCCGCGTCAGCGTGTCCACATCGCTGCCGCGCCAGAGATGATCCGGCAGGCCGGTAACGCGGCCCGGCACCAGCCCGATGGGATCGCTGCGCCGCTGCAGCGGTTCAACCGCCACATCGGGGCGCAGCGCCGTGCGCGTCACAGGTGGTTCGTTCAGCACCGGGCCGGTGCGCACGTTCGGTGCGTTGCGGCCCAGCCAGTCAATGGCGTTCAGCGGCTGCTGCGCCGTGCCGATTTGAGGCAGGCACAAGGCAACCCCTATCAGACCAGCGCGAATCCCGCGATCAATCCGCATTCAGTGTCACCGGCTGTCGTATCTCGGTCTGCGGTGCCTTGAAATCGGCCGAAAACCACGGCCCCACATAGGCGTAGGCGACAATGCCGATAAAGCTGAGGCACAGAATATATACCAAAAATTTTATCAGCTTGCCGATCATGTCAGTCCTGTCCCGTTCTACTGCTCGCGGTTTTGCTCAAGTTATATATGGCCTTTTCGACAAGATCACGTCATTCACGGAAGAATGAGCGGAATTGAGCAGAAGACAACCCCAAAGGGGGCATCGCGCGGGGCGGAGCGGCTGCGCAAGACAGTCGTGCTTGTCGGGATGATGGGCGCGGGGAAAACCGCTGTGGGCAAGGCGCTTGCGCTGCGTCTGGGCGTTCCGTTCCTTGACAGCGACCATGAAATAGAACGCGCCGCAAACATGACGGTGCCGGAAATTTTTGCCCGCGATGGTGAGCCGTTTTTCCGGCTGAAGGAACGGCAGGTGATTTCGCGGCTTCTGGACGAGGCGCGCGGTGTTCTTTCGACCGGAGGCGGGGCCTTTCTGGCCGAGGAAAACCGGCGCATGATTTCTGAACGCGGCGTTTCGATATGGCTGAACGCCAATACGGATGTGCTGTGGCAAAGGGTGCGGCATCGCGACAGCCGCCCCTTGCTGCGCACGGCAAATCCGCGAGAAACGCTGGAAAACCTGTTCGCCGAGCGGCAGCAGTTCTATGCGCAGGCGGATATCGCCGTGGTGTCCGATGCCGGCGCCTCGATCGAAGATATGGTGGATCGGGTGATCGCGGCGCTTGGCACACGACCTGACGTTTTGACGCCGCAATAAGGACTTGGCGTAATGGCTTCTACGAATACCGTTCATGTCGCACTAGGGGCGCGCAGCTATGATGTGCAGATCGGTCCCGGGCTGATTGCGCGCGCGCCGGACCTGATGGCGCCGTTGCTGAAACGGCCGCGTGTGGCGATCGTCAGCGATGAAAACGTGGCGGCGCGGCATCTTGGTGCGCTGGAACAAGTGCTGAAAGACGCCGGGATCAAGGTCGACTCGCTGATCCTGCCTGCCGGAGAATCCACGAAAAGCTGGCCCCATTTGACGCGCTGTGTGGAATGGTTGCTGGATCAGAAGATCGAGCGCCGCGACATTGTGATCGCGCTGGGAGGCGGGGTGATCGGCGATCTGGTCGGTTTCGCCTCTGCGATCCTGCGGCGCGGCGTTCGGTTCGTGCAAATTCCCACCTCGCTTCTGGCGCAGGTCGACAGTTCGGTCGGAGGAAAAACCGGTATCAACACGTCGCATGGCAAGAACCTTGTCGGCGCGTTTCACCAGCCCGCACTGGTGCTGGCTGACACGGATATTCTGCAAACGCTCGAGCCGCGGGATTTCCTTGCGGGCTATGGCGAGGTGGTCAAATACGGGCTGCTGGGCGATGCCGCGTTTTTTGATTGGCTGGAATCCCATGCGGTCGATATGGCCGGTGGCGATATGTCCGCCCGGGTTCACGCTGTCACCCGCTCGGTTCAGATGAAGGCCGAGATCGTGGCCCGCGACGAAACCGAACAGGGCGACCGGGCGCTGCTGAACCTAGGGCATACCTTCTGCCACGCGCTGGAAGCGGCGACCGGCTATTCCGATCGGCTGTTGCATGGTGAAGGTGTGGCGATTGGCTGTGCGCTGGCCTTCGATCTGTCGGCGGCGCTTGGCCTGTGCAGTCAGGAACATCCCAGCCGCGTGCGGGCGCATCTGCTTGGCTTGGGGATGAAGACCGAGCTGTCAGATATTCCCGGCGATCTGCCCGATGCGCAGGGTCTGCTGAACCTGATGGCGCAGGACAAGAAAGTTCAGGATGGCCAGTTGCGGTTCATTCTGGCGCGCGACATCGGAGCTGCCTTCGTGGCCGATGACGTGCCCCCGGAAACGGTGCACAGCATCCTGACCGAGGCGCTGGCGGCGCGGGGCTGACCCGCGCCACCGAAGGTATCAGGCGAGTTTGGGCTCGGCCGAGCGGTTCGCATCAAGGCTAAGCGCGCCCGGGCCGGCAAAGACCAGGTACAGGAACACAAAGCAGTACAGGATCGACGCATCGCCGCCGTTCAGCGTCGGGAAGAAGCTGGCGGGCGCGTGGAACATGAAATAGGCCACGGCCATCATGCCCGACAGGACAAAGGCGACCGGGCGGGTGAACAGGCCCAGCACCAGCAGAGCGCCGCCGACCAGCTCAAGCACGCCGCCGATCCAGAACAGTGACATGAAGGGGGGCTGCATGTCGGTCGCCGGGAAGCCGAACAGCTTCTGCGTACCATGCGCCATAAAGATCAATGCGGACATGATGCGCAGAACGCTCAGCATGTAGGGGGACCAACGGTCGAGTGTGGCAGTCATTTCAGTTCCTCTGGGCAAAGGCCGGTCGTCCGGCGATGGCCCAACAGTTAACAGCACCACGCGACAGGTAAATTCCGCGCCGATCAACTTTGCTTGTGCGAATTTGCGCAGCTTTGCGAAATTGCATAGTTGGCTGTGAGGAAAAGCGTGACCTTAGCCGAGCCTGTCATAGGTCTGTCGGCCTGAAAAGAAAAGGGCAGAGGTGCGCGCCTCTGCCCTTCGACTTTAATATTCGACCTGGCGATCAGAACGGGATTTCATCGTCCATGTCGCGGCTGCCGCCGCCGCCGCTGCGCCCACCGCCGCTGCTGCTACCGCCACCATAGCCGCCATCGTTGCCGCCGCCAAAGCGATCATCGTAGCCCCCATCGTTGCCACCGCCATAGCTGTCGCGGCCACCACCGCCAGCGCCGCCGCTTTCACCACGGCCGTCCAGCATCGTCAGCGTCGATCCGAAGCCTTGCAGAACAACCTCGGTCGAATAGCGATCTTGCCCGGATTGGTCCTGCCACTTGCGGGTCTGCAACTGTCCTTCGATATAAACCTTCGATCCTTTGCGCAGGAATTGCTCGGCCACGCGGACCAGGCCCTCGTTGAAGATCGCGACCGAGTGCCATTCGGTCCGCTCGCGCCGTTCGCCGGTGTTGCGATCCTTCCAGTTCTCGGACGTGGCGATGCGAAGGTTGCACACCTTGCCACCGTTCTGGAACGTCCGCACCTCGGGATCGCGCCCCAGATTTCCGATAAGGATCACCTTGTTCACTGAGCCGGCCATGTCGTTCCCCATATCTGTCGTTAAGGCTGTGTTCCGATTCCCCGGAATCGGTTTCCGGCAAACCTATACATGCCGGGGCCGGGTTGAAACACGGTTCCGCCGTCGCACTTGGCCAAATCCTGCGGTCTGCATCTGGATTTTTCCGGTTTGCGCGGTATAGTCGCGCGCGGTACAGACGGGACGAGAACGGGACAGGGGCATAAGTGGTGATGCGCAAGACGACACTTGTTGCGGGGGCAGTGCTTTGCGCGCTCGCATTTCCGGCCAGCGCCGATGTGTTTTCAACCAAGGCCCAGCGCAAGCTGTTCAGCTCGCAGTTGAAGGTTCTGGATAATCGCGCCGCCAAGCAATACGCCAATTCTGTCCGGCTTCAGCCACCCACGGTGCACACACCGTCCAAACATGCGCCGCGCGGCTATAGCGGCAAGTATCGCGGTGAATTCCTGGATCATGCGCGTCAGGCGGCCCGCAAGCACAACGTACCCGAGGATCTGTTTGCAAGGCTGATTCAGCAGGAAAGCGGTTGGAATCCGAATGCCGTGTCGCACAAGGGCGCGCAGGGTCTGGCCCAGCTTATGCCCGCGACGGCCCGGGCTCTGGGCGTTGATCCGGGCGACCCGATGCAAAACCTTGAAGGGGGCGCGCGTTATCTGGCGCGTCAATACAAGGAGTTCGGCTCTTGGCGGCTTGCGCTTGCTGCTTACAATGCCGGCCCCGAGGCCGTGAAAAAATATGGTGGCGTGCCACCGTACAAGGAAACCACGAACTATGTGCGGATCATCTGGGGCAGCTGAGCCCGCCGCGCAGAACGTAGCACCTGATCTGAAATTATGCGTTTTTTTCGCCGCCTGTCGGAACCATCTTCCGGCAGGCGGCGTTCTTTGCTCATACAGCCCGACGGCCTCGGCATTGTTCCGGTGGCAGGTCGGCAGATCAAGGAGATACAACGATGAAACGCATCATTCTTGGAACCGTCGCCGCCGTCAGCCTGATGGCTGGCCCCGCTCTCGCAGCCGAACCGACCGTGCGTGAACTGACCGTGACCGCAGATATGGCCGATCTCGAAACTGCAAACGCTTCGCGTTATTACCCACAGATTTCCGGTGACCTGAGCGCTGCAATCTACGACCGCGTGACGCTGGACGACGATCCGAACGGCTATGTGGTTGATGTAAAGCTTGGCTCGGTGAGCCTCGACGGCGACACCACCCTGCCTGACACGGCCGAATTCAACCAGATGGAAGGCGTGGTAACGATTTCCAGCCCGAACACGAACGCGCCGCTGGTCAGCTATCCGGTGCAGATTGTTGCGAACAGTGGCGGTGCCGCCGTTCCGGCCGGCTACGTGGCTGTGAATCCGTCGACTGACGACTTCTACACCGCCATGCTGAATGGCTTTGCCGAAGTTGTCAGCGAGAAGATGCCTGAAGCCATGCGGGAAGCTGGGTCGCGTTAACAGCGCGTCCAAACGCCCCGACTTCAAAGCATACGGAAAGGCCCGTGGGATCACCCCCCCACGGGTTCTTTCTTTATTGTGATCGGAATTTATGAAACGCCGCGTTTCGTTAGGTCTTTGATAAAAACGCGTCGTTCCGAAATGCCCGCTATTCTGCCGCGATCTCGATCACCGGCTCCATTCTGTCCAGTATGTCATCGCTCAGATGACACTTGATCTGATGTCCGTCGCGGTCACGGATCGGCGGCACTTCGGTTTCGCACAGATTGCCCGGCACTTCCGACTTCCAGCGGCAACGCGTCTGGAATGGGCAGCCCGGGGGCGGATTCATCGCCGAGGGAATATCACCTTCCAGCACGATATGTTTCTTGCGGACCGAGGTATCGGCAATCGGCACCGCCGACAGCAGCGCCTCGGTATAGGGGTGATAGGGCGGGGCAAAGACCTGATCGGTGGTACCCAGCTCCACGACATGGCCCAGATACATCACCATCACCCGGTCGCTGAGGTAGCGCACGATCGAAAGATCGTGGCTGATGAACAACAACGTGGTCTTTTCCTCGCGCTGGATATCCATCAACAGATCGGTCACCGCCGCCTGAACGCTCACGTCCAGCGCCGACACAGGCTCATCCGCCACCACGATCCGCGCACCGCCCGCAAAGGCGCGGGCAATGCCCACCCGCTGCTTCTGCCCGCCCGACAACTGGCGCGGCATCCGTTCGGCAAAGGCGCGCGGCAGCTTGACCAGATCCAGCAGCTCCAGCATCCGCGCCCGCCGCGCGGCGTCATTGTCGCCGATTCCGAACACCTCGAGCGCGCGGATGATCTGGCGCCCGACGGTCATCGACGGGTTCAGCGTGTCGAACGGGTTCTGAAACACCATCTGCACGTCCGAAACGGTGCGCGTGTCGCGCTGTTCGATCGGCACCGATTCGATGTTGCGGTTGTCGAGCAGGATCGCCCCGTCGGTCGCCGTTTCCAGACCCATCAGCACCTTGGCGAAGGTCGATTTGCCACAGCCCGATTCCCCGACAATCGCCAGCGTCTCGGATTCGCGCGCCTCGAAACTCAGCGTCTCGTTCGCCTTCACCACCTTGGCCGCACCACCGCCGAACAGGGCATTGGCAGCGACTTCATAGTATTTCTTCAGCCGGTCCATCTTCAGAACCACGGGCCCCGGCTCTGGCTTGGGTTTTAGCTCGCCCACGTTCACCGGCGCAGCCCAGTCGATTTCATCGAATTTTACACAGCGGGACTGATGCCGGTCATTGCCTTCAACCGGAAACATCGGAATCGCCTTGGCGTCACAGCGCCCAGCCTCGAAGTAATCGCAGCGCGGGCCAAAGTTGCACCCTGGCGGGCGCTCATGCGGCAGCGGGAAATTCCCCGGAATGGCGACCAGCGGGCGTGCCGTCTTGTCGGCACCGGGCAGGGGGATCGAGCGGAACAGCGCCTGCGTATAGGGGTGGCGCATCTCGTCGAAGACATCGGCGATGCTGCCGCGTTCAACGGCTTCGCCCGAATACATCACGCAGATCCGGTCGCAGGTTTCCAGCACCAGCCCAAGGTTGTGGCTGATGAATAGCATCGAGGTCCCGTACTTGCGCCCCAGATCCTTCACCAGCTCGACAATCGCCGCCTCGACCGTCACGTCCAGCGCGGTGGTCGGCTCGTCCAGAATCAACAGTGACGGCTCGCTCATCAAGGCCATCGCAATCACGATGCGCTGCTGCTGCCCGCCCGACAGCTGATGCGGATAGCTTTTCAAAATCCGCTCTGGATCGGGCAGCTTCACGTCCGTCACCACCTGCAGGGCGCGGGCATAGGCCTCTTTCTCCGACAGCCCCTGATGGATCATCGGCACTTCCATCAACTGCTTGCCGATCTTCATCGCCGGGTTCAGGCTCGCCATCGGCTCCTGATAGATCATCGCGATTTCGCTGCCGCGAATGTCGCGCAATTCGGCGTCAGACATTTCGCCCAGGTCGCGGCCCTTGAACTTGATCGACCCGCCGACAACCCGCCCGTTGCGCCCCAGGTCCTGCATCACGCCCAGGGCCACGGTGGATTTGCCACAGCCCGATTCACCGACCAGCCCAACTGCCTCGCCCGGCTGCACGCTGACCGAAAAATCCATCACCGCCGGAATTTCCCGCAACCGCGTGAAAAAGGAAATCGACAGCTTGTCGATCTCGAGGATCGGCCCATCATACGCCTCTTTTGCCATTTTGCCTCTCCTTCGTCGGATCGCCCATCTTCTTTGGGGTCCAAATATCCTCGGGGGTCCGGGGGCAGACAGCCCCCGGCGCGTGCCTCAATCTTTCAGGCTTTCTTCGCGCAGGCCGTCCGCCAGCAGGTTCAGCCCCAGCACAAGGCTCAGCAGGGCGATGGCCGGGGGTAGGGCCGGATGCAGGTAGATCGACAAGAGCTTGCGCCCCTCGTTGATCGTGCTGCCCCAATCCGGGCTTTCGGGCGGCAGGCCAAGGCCGAAGAAGCCAAGCGTGCCCAGCAGGATGGTTGTGTACCCGATGCGCAGACAGAAATCGACGATCAGCGGTCCGCGTGCGTTGGGCAGGATTTCCCACAGCATGATGTACCACGGGCGTTCGCCCCGGGTCTGGGCGGCGGCCACGTAATCGCGCGTCTTGATGTCCATCGTCAGACCGCGCACGATACGGAACACGGTGGGCGAGTTCACGAAGACGACCGATACGAACACCACCAGGATCCCTGGCGGAATGTCGAAGAAATCCAGCGGCCAAATCGCCACCTTGCTGCCCGGTGCATTTACCGCCGAGGCATAGAGCAGGAACATCGGTACCAGCACCACCGCCAGCCAGACCCAGTTCTTCTGCGGCTGCGTGCGATAGCGCGAATGGATCAGCACGCCGGCAAAGATCAGCGGGAAGAAGAACAGCACCACCGCCATATATTGCGGCAGCCCGGTCAGCACGATCTCCGGCGTCACCAGCAGGTAGAACAGCAGGATCACCGGGAAGGCCAGGATCAGGTTGGCAAGGAAGCTCAGGAAGGTGTCCAGCTTGCCGCCGTAATACCCGGCCGGCAGGCCCAGCGTGATCCCGATCATGAAGGCAAACAGCGTCGCCAGCGGCGCGATGGTAATCACGATCGTGCTGCCCTTGACCATGCGCGAAAACACGTCGCGCGCAAGGTTGTCGCCGCCCAGCAGATACCAGGCGTACTCGCCTTCGTCCGGGTTGCGCAGCGGCGTGCCCGGCACCTTGTTTTTCAGCCCCGACACCTGGGTCAGGGGGTCGTGGGTCACGATCAGGTCCATCGCGGCGAAGATGCCGGTAAAGACCCAGAACATCACGAGCGCAAAACCGATCATCCCGATCATGCTGTCGAACAGCTTGCCGTAGAGGCCCAGCTTGCGTTTGTACATCATCGACACCACGAACAACACCACCAGCGCGGCCAGCACCGGCAGGAATTGTGTCACGATACGGGTGGCAATCTCGAAAGAGGTCAACGGTTCCATCGCTCAGCCCCTCACGAAATCCGGATCCGCGGATTCAGGTAGACATACCCGATATCCGAGATCAGTTGTGTCAGCAGCACCACGAAGACCGACACGACCGAGACCGCCAGCAGCAGCTCGATGTCGTTGTTGCCGGCGGCCTGCACCAGCGTCCAGCCGAAGCCCTTGTAGTTGAACAGCGTTTCCACGATCACCACGCCGTTCAGCAGCCATGGCACCTGCAGCAGGATGACCGTAAAAGGTGCAATCAGCGCGTTGCGCAGCGCGTGTTTCAGCACGATGTTCGAGAATTTGACGCCCTTCAGCCGCGCGGTGCGGATGTATTGCGCGGTCATTACCTCTGTCATGCTCGCCCGCGTCATCCGCGCGATGTAGCCCATGCCATAAAGGGAAATCGTCAGCACCGGCAGAAAGAAATTCTCGAAATTCGCGTTCTCCATCGCGCTGGTTGCGGTGCCCTTGAACCATTTCAACCCCACGGCGGAGGAAGTGAAAACCGCAATGAAGATCACGCCCGACACGTATTCCGGCGTGGCCGTGGTGATGATCGAAAAAGTCGAGAGCGTCCTGTCGGTCACCGAACCTTCGCGCATCCCGGCCAGAACGCCCACGATCAGTGCCATCGGCACCATCAGGACCAGAACCCAGAACATCAGCTTTCCGGTCAGCGCCAGACGCGTGCCGATGATGCCGCCAACCGACTCCTTGAATACGGTCGACTGGCCCCAATAGCCTTGCAGAATACCACAGAACGACGGTGCCTCGGCCGCCGCGTCAGCACTCCGGGTGCCGATAAAGCAGCGTCCGGTCACGCCTTCGTCGGTCTGGCGGGTCCAGCCGGGCAGCACGCCCAGCCACTGGCCATATTTCACCGGCAACGGTTGAAGATACCCGCCCTTGTCCAGCCAGCTGGCAACGGCTTCGTCCGACATGCGGAAGTTGCCCTGCGTCTTGGCCAGTTTTTCAAGGTTCGGGTACAGGTTGGTCAGGAAGAACACGATGAACGTCAGGCACACGGCCGTCAGAATCATCACGACCGTCCGTCGCAGGATGAATAGTCCCATTTTACCCCCTGTGGGTCGTCTTGTTATTGTGCCCGTTTGCCGGGTCTGGTCGGGCCCGGAAACCGGGCCTTCGTGAGTATTTCAGTTGCCGCTCAAAGCGCGAAACGCATATGAGCCGCACGGGGTGCGGCTATAACCTTCGTCTTGATATCGGGAGACATGCGGGCGGGTGACATGCCCCCACGGGGGCCCCTCTGCCTGCATGATGTCATCGCGATCCTCGTTGGCTGCTTTGGCTTTGATCGGCGTTGTGATCGGCGGGCGTGACTGGACACCACCGTTCGAAGCACATTCGGCACCAGAATTTTCACGGCGTCAACGGCGGCAATCGGCATTATCGGATCCAAAACCGACATTTTCGCGGTTCGATTGCGACAAGGGCACTAAGCGCGGGCACGGCGGCGCAATTCGGACGGCGACGCCCCGGTTCGTTGCTGCAAAAAGCGGCTGAAATAGGCGGCGCTGCCAAAGCCAAGGTTGCGCGCGATGTCCTGCACCGGCACTTTTGTTTCGCTCAACAGCATCCGCGCACGGTGCTGCGCGCGTTCGGCAATCAGGGCGGCGGCGGTGCGGCCGGTTTCAGCGCGACACACGCGCGACAGATGCGTGGGAGTTACCTCCAGCGCTTCGGCATGGCGGGCCACGGTCACGTTTACCCCGGCATCTGGCGCAACGAGGCGCTGGAAAAACCCGCGCATCAGACGCCGCGCCGCGGTGTCGGGTTCCTCGCTCATGTCGGTATGGCGCTGCATCCAGATCGCAATCAGGCGGCAATAGGCCTCCATCGCGTTCTGGCTGTGCGGACGGCCCGCGTTCTGTTCACGCTGCAACGATTCCAGCAGCGAGGTCATCTCGCCCTGTGCGGTCACGTCACGTACCCGCAGATGCAGCGGCCGCGTGGGCAGATTCAGCGCCAGATCGGGCGGCAGGGTGATCGCCTGTGCAAATCCCTGACGCCCCAGATCAATCGCGTTCAGCGACCGCGCGGGCAGGAACAGCGCATTGTGGATGCCCACACCGCGCCGCGCGCCATCCATCAGCGCGATTCCCTGACCGCGCGTGATCCAGACGAACAGGTGGTGCGGGCGGTCATGCGCAAGTTCGAGTTGCCAGCTGCCGTGGCGGGCCAGTTGGGCAAGCGTGTTCAGCCGGATACCGGCGCTGGCTGCGCCGATCGGGCCGAATTGCTGCTGGCGTATCATGAATTTCGGGGTCACGGGGCGATGCGTGACAGCGGGTCTGCCAAAATGCAAGCCCCCAGTTCAATGGATCGGTGAAATCCCATGCCAGTGCCGCATCTTCGAGCGGAACCATGTGCGCTGCCGTTTCGCGAATTGCCGGGTGGCGATGCTGGCGCGGCTGCGGGCTTCGTCCAACGTGGCTTCGCCTGTCAGGTGGGCGACCAGTTCGGGCACGCCAATGGCGCGGAAGGCCGGGCGGGCGGGGTCGAAATATGGCAGCATGGCCGCTACCTCGTCCAGCGCGCCCATATCCACCATCTTGTCGAACCGGCGCGCGATGCGGGCATTCAGCCACCCGGTTTCAGTCTGAACGACCAACGGCAGGCAACTGGTAATCGGCAACACGGGCGGCGGGGTATCGGCCTGCCAATCGGCCAGCCCTCTGCCGGTGGCGCGCTGCACCTCCCAAGCGCGCTGGACACGGGCGCGGTTGTTGCAGTCGATCCCGGCGCGGGTGCGGGTATCTACGGTTTCCAACAGCGCCTCAAGGCTCAGCCCGTCGCCCTCTGTGCGCACCTCGGGCGGCACCGGTGGTATCTGCGCCATCCCGACGGTCAGCGTCATGAAATAGAGCCCTGTGCCCCCGGTGATGATCGGGCGCGCACCGCCTTCCAAGAAGGGCGTGACATCTCGCAACCAATGGCCTGCGGAATAATCGGCGTTCCAAGGGATATGGCCGTAGAGCGCATGGGGCGCGCGCGCCTCGTCTTCCTGCGACGGGCGTGCCGTCACCACGCGCCAGCAGTCGAATACCTGGCTCGCGTCGGCATTCACCACCACGCCGCCCTGCGTTTCCGCGATATGCAACGCCAGATCAGATTTGCCCGAAGCCGTCGGCCCCGCGATCAGAATCGGCATGTCAGGCGCAACATCGGGCAGGACGCCAAAGCCGGGAACCTTCATTCTGGCGCCTTTCCACGGGTTTTGCGTTTGGCCCGGAAGGCGCATTGAACCTCTGGGCGAATTCGGCCATTTTGCGCGAAACTAACCCCGTGGCCAAGCGGAGCGCAACATGACCTCTTCCCCGACATCGCAGAATTCAACGGCTCCGGTCACCTATGGGCGGGTCATGCTCAAGATATCGGGCGAGGCGCTGATGGGAGATCAGGGATTCGGCCTGCATCCGCCCACCGTCCAGCGCATCGCGAACGAGGTGAAATCGGTCCACGAACTGGGTGTCGAGATCTGCATGGTGATCGGCGGCGGCAACGTCTTCCGCGGGCTTCAAGGCAGCGCCCAGGGGATGGAACGCACCACCGCCGACTACATGGGGATGCTGGCAACGGTGATGAACGCGCTTGCCATGCAATCCGCGCTCGAGGCGCTGGGGGTGCACACCCGCGTCATCAGCGCAATCCGCATGGACGAGGTGGCCGAGCCCTATATCCGCCGCCGCGCGGTGCGCCACCTTGAAAAGAAGCGGGTCTGCATCTTTGCCGCCGGCACCGGGAACCCGTACTTCACCACCGATACGGCGGCAACGCTGCGCGCCAATGAAATGAGTTGCGAGGCGATCTTCAAAGGCACCAAGGTCGACGGTGTTTACGACAAGGATCCGGCGAAACACGCCGACGCCAAACGCTACGACAACGTGACCTATGACGACGTGCTGGCCAAGCGTCTGGGCGTTATGGATGCCAGCGCCATCGCGCTGGCGCGCGACAACAGCCTGCCGATCATCGTCTTCAGTCTGGATGAACCCGGCGGGTTCCGTGGCATTCTGGCCGGTCAGGGCACCTATACCAAGGTGCAGGGCTAGGCCCGAATAGGGCGCGCCATGCGCTTGCATACTATACATTCGGTCGGAACTGCGGATATAGAGCAGCCAAAGGCCAAGGTTACGCGGAGGTTCACCCATGTCTGACGAATTTATGCTGGATACCGACGATCTGAAACGCCGGATGGACGGCGCGATGGCGAACCTGCGCACCGAATTCGCATCGCTGCGGACGGGTCGCGCCTCTGCCTCGATGCTGGAACCGGTGATGGTTGATGCCTATGGCTCGCAGACGCCGATCAACCAGGTTGGCACAGTGAACGTTCCCGAACCGCGCATGGTCACCATCAACGTCTGGGACAAGGGCCTTGTCGGCAAGGTGGAAAAGGCGATCCGCGAATCCGGGCTGGGGATCAACCCGCAGCTGAACGGCACCATCATCATGTTGCCGATCCCCGAGTTGAACGAAGAACGCCGCCGCGACCTGACCAAGGTTGCCGGGCAATATGCCGAAGGCGCCCGGGTGTCGGTGCGCAACGTGCGCCGCGACGGAATGGACCAGATAAAGAAAGCTAAAGCCGACGGCATGTCGGAAGACGACCAGAAATTCTGGGAATCCGAGGTGCAGGATCTGACCGACAAGATGATCAAGGCGGTCGACGAGGCGCTTGAGACCAAGCAAGCCGAGATCATGCAGGTCTGATCCGGCGGTTTGGGGGCATGCCAAAGGATCCAGATCACGCGCCGATTGCAGGGCCGCGCCACGTTGCCATCATCATGGATGGCAACGGCCGTTGGGCGCAAGCCCGAGGCCGTCCGCGCCTATTCGGGCACCACGCCGGGGCCCGCCGCGTGCGCGAGGTGGTCGAGGCCTGCCCCGATCTGGGCATCAAGTATCTGACGATCTTTGCCTTTTCGACCGAAAACTGGAAGCGCACCCAGGTCGAGGTTGCCGGGCTGATGAGCCTGTTTCGCCGCTATATCGCGAAAGAGGCGCGCGCGCTGGATTCGCGCAACGTGCGGGTGCGGTTTATCGGTGACAGGGTCCGGCTGGATGCCAAGCTGACCGGGCTGATGGACCAGCTGGAGACCCTGACCGCCGAGAACGACGGGGTCGAGCTGACCATCGCGCTGAACTATGGTGCCCGCGATGAAGTGGCCCGGGCCATCCGCCGCCTGGCCGAAGATGTCGAGGCGGGCAGCCTGCGCTCGGACGAGGTGGATGAAACCACGCTGACGCGCTACCTGGACACCCACGTTCTGCCCGATCCGGATCTGGTGATCCGCACCAGCGGCGAAGCGCGGATTTCGAACTTCCTGCTCTGGCAGTCGGCCTATGCCGAATATGAATTCATCGATACGCTCTGGCCCGATTTCACGGCGGCCGAGTTGGAAACGCTGTGCCGTTCCTACGGCGCCCGTGACCGCCGGTTTGGCGCGGTGAAGGTATGACGAAACCGCCCGCACGCTGGCGCGATCTGGGCGTCCGGCTGCTGTCGGCGCTGGTGATGATCGCGGTGACCATCGCGGCGCTGATGGGCGGGCAGATCGTCTGGGGCATCTACGTCTATGCCATATACTGCGTGATGATCTGGGAACTGATGCCGCTGTGCGATCCGAATGTCGCGGCACGGCATCGCCGGGCTTTGGCGCCCTTGCCTATGCTGTTTCCACTGCTGGCACTGGGGTTGCTGGTTGCAGGGCTCAGCACGCCGGATGAAACCCGGCCCCCGGGAACAGCGCCGGGCGGCCTGTTCTACGGCGGCTATATCGCGGGGACCATCGCGCTGATTGCGCCGCTGATCGGCGGGCTGGTGGTGTTGCGATCCGGGCGGCTGCTGTGGCTGGCCTATGGCGCCATGCTGGCCGGGTCGGCGCTGTTTCTGGCCTTTGCCTATTCCGAACACGGTGTCTGGGGGCTGGTCGCGCTGGTCACCATCGTGGTGATTTCCGACACCTCCGGATATTTCGCGGGCCGCGCGTTGGGCGGGCCGAAGTTCTGGCCTGCCGTCTCGCCCAAGAAGACATGGTCGGGCACCGTGGCGGGGTGGATTTGCACCGCGCTCTTCGGTGCTGTGGTGCTGCCGCAATTCGGTGTACCGGTGATCGCGGCGGCGGGGCTGACCTTTCTGGTCTGCCTTGCGGCGCAATTGGGCGACATTGCCGAAAGCGCGATGAAACGGCGGGTGGACATCAAGGATTCCTCGAACCTGATTCCGGGGCACGGCGGGTTTCTTGACCGGCTGGATGCGCTGGTGGCTGCCGCCTCGCTGGCCGGGCTCATCACGCTGGTCACCGGGGGTTAAGCGATGCGCCGCGTGTCGATATTTGGCGCGACCGGCTCGGTCGGCCAGAATTGCATTGACCTGATCGACCGCAACCCAGCCTCCTATGACGTGGTTGCGCTGACGGGCGGGCGCAACGTCGCGCAGCTGGCGCAGGACGCACGGCGCCTGAATGCCGATATCGCCGTCACCGCGTTCGACGAGTGTCTGCCTGATCTGCGCGTCGCGCTTGAAGGAACGCAGATTGAGGCCGCGGCCGGAACGACCGCGCTGTCGGAGGCGGGCGCGCGGCCCGCCGATTGGGTTCTCTCGGCCATTGTCGGCTCGGCCGGGTTGGCCCCAGGGCTGGCCGCATTGGGGCAGGGGGCAACGCTGGCGCTGGCGAACAAGGAATCTCTGGTTTGTGCGGGGGCGCTGGTGATGGAAACCGCGCGGGCCAACAGCGCGCGCATCCTGCCGGTCGACAGCGAACATTCCGCGATCTTTCAAGCGCTTGGTGGCGAAGACATTGACCGTGTTGAACGAATCGTAATTACCGCCAGTGGTGGTGCTTTCCGCGATTGGCCTATGGACAAGCTGCGCCATGCCACGCCGGAACTGGCCGCGACCCATCCGAACTGGGACATGGGGCAGCGCATCACGATCGATTCCGCCTCTATGTTCAACAAGGCGCTGGAAGTCATTGAAACGCGAGAATTCTTCGGTATCGCACCTGACCGGATCGAGGTGCTGGTGCATCCCGAATCCATCGTGCACGCGCTGGTCGGGTTCCATGACGGGGCGATGATGGCGCATCTGGGTGCGCCCGATATGCGACACGCCATCGGCTATGCGCTGCACCATCCCGCGCGTCAGCCTTTGCCCGTGGCACGGCTGGATCTGGCGCGCATCGGCCAGTTGAATTTCACCACCCCGGACGAGGCGCGCTTTCCCGCGCTGCGGTTGGCGCGCGCCGTGATGGCGCGGGGCGGACTGACCGGGGCGGTGTTCAACGCGGCCAAGGAACGCAGCCTTGATGCCTTCATCGCGGGGCGCATCGGGTTCATGGACATGGCGGACATCGTGGAACGGGTGCTTGACCGGTTCGAGGCGGAATCAGATCTTATTGATGCCGCAATGACGCTTGATAACGTTATGCAAACGGACCATCTGGCAAGAATGTGGTCGGACGAGGCTATGGCAAAGCAGGCAGGTTAGACTTTTGGACATCTATGCACTCATCCCCCAATTCGGCGGGCTTCTCTACACCGTTGTGGCCTTTGTCGTTGCCCTGTCCGTGATCGTGGCCGTTCACGAATACGGCCATTACATCGTCGGCCGCTGGTCCGGCATTCATGCCGAGGTGTTCTCGCTGGGGTTTGGGCCGGTGCTGTTTTCGCGGGTCGACCGGCGCGGGACGCGCTGGCAGGTCGCGGCGCTGCCTTTTGGCGGATACGTACGGTTCATGGGCGATGCCGACGCCGCCTCCGGTCAGGATGCCGAGGCGATGCAGGCCGCAGCCAAAGATCCCGCAACCCTGCGACGTACCATGCACGGCGCGCCGCTTTGGGCGCGGGCGGCCACTGTTGCCGCCGGTCCGGTGTTCAATTTCGTCATGTCGATCCTTGTTTTCACTGCGATCTTCATGTTTCGCGGGGTCGAACGCGACCCGCTGACCGTCGCCGAAGCGCCAAACCTTCCGCTGGCGGCGCAATACGATCTGCGCGCGGGCGATGAGGTGCTTGAGATCGGCGGCATCGCCACGCCCGCTTTTGACGGCACAGGCAACTGGGAAGAGTTCCGCAGCCGACTTCCGGCCGAAGCCATTGTTGATTACCGCATCCGTCGCGACGGGGCCGACCTAACGGTGGATGGCCCGTTTCCCTATCCGCCCCTGATCTCAAGTATCGCGCCGCGCAGCGCCGCTTACGACATCGGGCTTGAGACGGGCGATGTGATCACCGCAGTCGATGGTGATGCAATCTTTGCCTTCGACCAGTTGAAGAATGCCGTCGAATCCTCGGACGGGCGGGCGCTGGCCATTGATGTCTGGCGCGACGGTGAAACCCTGGAATTCGCGCTGGCCCCGCGCCGGACGGATGAACCCCAGGCCGATGGCGGTTTTGCGACCCATTGGCGCATCGGCGTCGTCAGTTCTATGGCATTCGAACCCGCGAAAGAGGCCGCCGGCCCCGGTGAGGCCCTGTTGGGCGGCATCGCGCAGACCGGGCGAATCGTCGAGGGTTCGCTGTCGGGGCTGTGGCACATGATCACCGGCGCAATCAGCACCTGTAATATCTCGGGCCCGATCGGAATTGCCGAAACCTCGGGCGCCATGGCGTCGCAGGGGGCACAAAGTTTTATCTGGTTCATCGCCGTTCTGTCGACGGCCGTTGGCTTGCTGAACCTGTTTCCCATCCCGGCGCTGGATGGCGGCCACCTTGTTTTCTATATTTACGAGGCGGTTGCAGGCCGCCCGCCGAACGAAAAGGCCCTGCGCGTTCTGATGTCGATCGGGATTGCCGCGATCCTGACGCTGATGCTTTTCGCACTTGGAAACGATCTGTTCTGCTAGTGGAAACAACCATAAGGCGCCGTAGTGTTGCCACATTCGAACCCTAGGTTGTGCCCAAGCAAAAAGGGAATCGGTAACCATGCAAACGCTGCAACACTCTTACAACGGTCTATCCCTTGTCATGGCACTGAATTGGGACCGGCTTTTGTACGTCACCACGCTTGCCATCGCGCTTTGCGCCGGGGCATGGCTTGGCAGCCTCTGACAGGCACAGGCACCACGTAAAAAATTGCCAAGCGGCGCGGGAAAAACTCCCGCGCCGCTTTCGCTTGGTTTTGACATCGCGTAACAATCCCGATACCTAAACGTAAGTGTAGCTGGGATCGGGTTGGAAATATGGCTTTGGGGAACGCGGCGGGTAAATCCTGCGTTAACCGGCGGGGCATCGCCAAAATCTGGTATAAGATCACGCCTGCGGCAGCGGTCGCGGCGGCGCTGATTGCTGGCGGTGTCGCCCATGAAGCCTGGGCGCAGAGCTATCGGTTCAACCGGATCAGCGTTGAAGGCAACCAACGGATTCAAACCGGAACCATTGCGAATTACGCAGGGCTCGACAACAGCCGCCCCGTCTCTGCGGGCGAGCTGAACGATGCCTACCAGCGGATCGTGAATTCCGGCCTGTTCGAAAGCGTCGAGCTTGTGCCCAGCGGCAGCACGCTGGTGGTCCGTGTGGTCGAATACCCCACGATCAACCGGATCAACTTTGAAGGGAATCGCCGCATCAAGGACGAGGCACTTGGTGATTTCATCGAATCCCAGTCGCGTCGCGTGTTCAGCCCCGGGCAGGCCGAGGCAGATGCCGCAACCATCGCCGAGGCCTATGCCCAGCAAGGCCGGATCGCCGCCAAGGTCACACCCCGTATCATCCGCCGCAGCGACAACCGTGTCGATCTGGTGTTCGAGATTTCCGAAGGCGACACCATCGAGATCGAGCGCGTCAGCTTTGTTGGCAACCGCGCGTTTTCCGACCGGCGCCTGCGCCGTGTGCTGGAAACAAAGCAGGCGAACTTCCTGCGCACCTTCATTCGCGCCGATACCCTTATCGAAGAGCGGATTCAGTTCGACAGACAGGTTCTGCGCGATTTCTACCTGTCGCGCGGCTATATTGATTTCCGGACGTTGGGCACCAATGCCGAGCTGACCCGCGAACGCGATGCCTTTTTCCTTGTCGTGAATGTGGAAGAGGGCCAGCAATTCCGGTTCGGCCAGATCAGCACCACAAGCGAAATTGCCGAGGCCGACGCCGCAGAATTTCAAGAGGCGCTGAAGATCAAGCCTGGCGTCGTCTACACGCCGACCCTGGTGGAAAACGCCATCGCCCGGATGGAGCGGCTTGCGATCAAGAAGGGCATCGATTTTCTGCGGGTAGAACCCCGGATCACCCGGAACGATCGCGAGTTGACGCTGGACGTCGAATTGGTGCTGACCCGTGGCCCGCGTATCTTCGTTGAGCGCATCGACGTGGAAGGCAACACCACAACGCTGGACCGTGTTGTGCGGCAGCAGTTCCGCATCGTCGAGGGCGATCCCTTCAACCCGCGCGAAATTCGCGAAAGCGCCGAGCGGATCCGCGCGCTGGGGTATTTCGAAAACGCCGATGTCGAAGCGCGTCAGGGCAGCACGCAGGATCAGGTTGTCATCGACGTCGACGTCGAGGAAAAGCCGACCGGCTCGCTGTCCTTTGGTGGTTCATATTCGTTGAATGACGGGTTTGGTGTGGCCGTCGGCCTGCGGGAAAACAACTTCCTTGGGCGCGGCCAGCGGCTGAGCTTTACCGTCGCGACGGCACAGGATTCCGAAGAATACACTCTGGGCTTCACAGAGCCGTACCTGCTGGGCCGCAATGTCCAGTTCGATCTGGACCTTGGCGTATCGTCTACCAACTCGTCCTTTGCGTCTTACGATACCAACACGCGCTTCTTCGTGCCCAAACTGACGTTCCCCGTCAGCGAAAGCGGATCGCTGCAGGTCAGCTACAACTACAGCAGTTCGCTGATGGAAGCGCGCGACAACGTGACAACAGGCAACGTGGTGGCCAGCGAGATCGCCATGGGGCGGCGTGCGTCCAGCGCCTTTGGTCTGAAATACAGCTACGACAGCCGGCTGACCGGTCTGAACCCGAATGCCGGGGTCCTTCTTGAACTGGGCGCAGATTTCGGCGGGCTGGGCGGCGACAACAAGTTCGTCCGCGCACGGGCCAAAGCCATCGCGCAAAAGCAGGTGCTGCGCGAAGAAGTAACGCTGAGGGCGACGTTCGAGGCTGGCGCGCTGCGCTGGCGTGGCAACAACATGTCGCGTTCTGTTGACCGTTTCATACTTAACCCCGACTCGATCCGCGGTTTCGAACCGGCCGGCATCGGCCCCCGGGATCTGTCGAACGGTAAAAGCGATGCGCTTGGCGGCAACACCTATGCCGTCGCCCGGTTCGAGGCCGAATTCCCGCTGGGTCTGCCCGAGGAACTGGGTATCCGGGGCGGCCTGTTCTACGATGTGGGCAACCTCTGGGGCTTGGAAAACTCGAACTCTGGCGTCGGGACCATTGTCGGCGAAAGCGGTTCGCTGCGTCATGTCATCGGGTTCTCGATCCTGTGGGATACCGGGTTTGGCCCGCTGCGACTGAACTTTTCCAATGCGCTGCGCAAGGAAACCTATGACAAGGAACAGACGTTCGACCTGACGCTTCAGGCACGTTTCTAGGCCGCGCGTGAGCCGGCTTCGTAGCGTTCTCTTGGCGGGTCTGATTGCTCTGGGATGTCTCGGCGCGTCAGCTGCGCAGGCCCAGCAACTGGGTCTGCCGCAAAGCGCGATCCTGACGATTTCTTCGGACCGGTTGTTTGTGGACTCGGCGTTTGGCCAGCGGATCGCACGCGAAATCGAGGCCGACGGCACTGTTCTTGCGGCCGAGAACCGCCGGATTGAATCTGAATTGACCGCAGAAGAGCTGGACCTGACCGAACGGCGTGCAAGTATGGACCCGGACGAGTTTCGAAAGCTCGCCGATGCGTTCGATGCCAAGGTTCAGACGATACGTAGCGTTCAGGACGGCAAGGCGCGTGCCTTGGCCCAGCGCCGAGACGAAGCGCGCGGAGCATTTTTCGAGGCACTGCGGCCAGTTCTGGCAGGGGTCATGCAAGATACGGGTGCGGGGGTGATCCTTGAACGGTCAAGCGTGTTCCTGAGTGCCAATGCCACTGATATAACCGAACTGGCGATTGAACGGATCGACGCCAAGATTGGCGACGGGCAGGGATTGCTGTCGGGCCGGCCTCAAACCCCCGACACGACACCCGAGCCGGGGCAGGCCCCCGCTGGCGATTAAAGGTCACAAAACTAGGGTCTGGCCCAGCGGCGCCCCGGTTGTTAGTCAGTGACAGCACCGCAACAGGAGAGTGACAGCCATGAGCGATGGTTTGCAAAGCGCGGATATCCAACTGATCCAGCGGATCCTTCCGCATCGGTATCCGTTCCTGCTGGTCGACAAGGTGGTCGAGATCGACGGCACGAATTCGGCCAAGGGCATCAAGAATGTCACCATGAACGAGCCGCATTTTCAGGGCCATTTCCCCGGCGTGCCGGTCATGCCCGGCGTCACCATCGTTGAAGCGATGGCTCAGACCGCAGGCGTGATGGTGGGCGTGGCGCTGGATATGGCGGACAAGGAACTGCTGATCTATTTCATGGCCATCGACGGCTGCAAATTCCGCCGCAAGGTTGGCCCTGGCGATGTGCTGGAAATGCAGGTGACCACCACGCGCGGAAAACCGGGCGGCAAGGTCTGGAAATTCGCGGGCAAGGCGACTGTGGACGGTGAACTGGCGGCCGAGGCCGAATTTACCGCCATGATCGACCTGCCGAAGGCGTAGTCGAAATGAGCAGCATCCATCCCTCTGCCGTGATCGAAGAGGGCGCCCGGATCGGCGCCGACTGCACGATCGGGCCATTCTGTGTGGTGGGCGCCCAGGCGGTGCTGGGCGACCGGGTCGAGTTGAAAAGCCATGTCGTGATCGCGGGCGACACCGAAGTTGGCGAAGATACGGTGATCTTTCCCTTCGCCGTGATCGGTGAAATTCCGCAGGATCTGAAATTTCGCGGCGAACACAGCAAGCTGGTCGTGGGCAAGCGCAACCGCATCCGCGAGCATGTCACGATGAATGCCGGAACCGAAGGTGGTGGCGGCGTGACGCGCGTGGGTGATGACGGGCTGTTCATGGCAGGCGCGCATATCGCCCATGACGCGCAGATCGGCGACCGGGTGATCGTGGTGAACAATGCCGCCATCGCGGGCCATTGCGTGCTCGAGGATGACGTGATCGTTGGTGGGCTCTCGGGCATTCACCAATGGGTACGCATCGGCAAGGGCGCAATCATTGGTGCGGTGACGATGGTGACCAACGATGTGATCCCCTATGGGCTGGTGCAGGCGCCGCGCGGGCATCTGGACGGGTTGAACCTTGTCGGGCTGAAGCGGCGCGGTGTGAAACGTTCGGATATCACCGCGCTTCGAGCGGCGTTTCAGATGCTGGCGCAGGGCGAGGGCACCTTTCAGGACCGCGCCCGCCGTCTGGGTGACGAAACCGAAAGCGATTATGTCCGCGAGATCGTCGCCTTCGTGCTGGGCGACAGCGACCGGTCGTTCCTGACGCCCGGGGGCTAGGTCATGCTGGCAATCGTTGGGGGCACCGGGCGGCTGCCCGGGCTGGTGATCGAGGCTTTGGTTGCTCAGGGCGAATCCCCCGTGCTGGCCGAACTGCACGGCCATCCGATTGAGGGGCGCGGCGATCTGCCGGTGATGCCCTTCCGGTTGGAACAGTTGGGAACCCTGATCGCCGATCTGGTGGCGCGCGGCGTGACCCGCGTGTGTTTCGCGGGGGCTGTGCGGCGGCCCACCTTCGACCCCGGCCTTGTCGATGCTGCCACCGCGCCTTTGCTGCCGCGGATCGCCGCTGCGCTTGGCGGGGGAGATGACAGCGCATTGCGCGCGGTTGCAACGCTGTTTCAGGAGGCCGGGTTGACCCCGGTCGCAGCGCATGAGTTGCGCGCCGATCTTCTGCCCGAGGCGGGCGTGCTGGGCACACACACACCCGCCGACACCCACGCCCGCGATGCGGAACGCGCGATGGCGGTGGTTGCGGCGCTGTCGGATCAGGACATCGGACAGGGCTGCGTGGTGTCGCGCGGTCAGGTGCTTGCGGTCGAGGCCTATCCGGGCACCGACTGGATGCTACGCTCACTTACCGGCGAAGGCGCACATGACGGACCGCGCGGCGGCATCCTGTTCAAAGCGCCGAAAGCCGGGCAAGATCGGCGGTTCGACATGCCGGCCATTGGCGTAGACACGGTGATCGGCGCAAAGGCCGCAGGGCTGGATGGCATCGTTCTGGCCGCTGATGGTGTCATGGTGCTGGACGCCCCCGCGGTGATTGCGGCGGCTGACAAGGCCGGGCTGTTCCTGTGGGTGCGCGCCGCATGAAAGCCTTTGTGATCGCGGGCGAACCCTCGGGCGACCGGCTGGGCGGTGCGATGATGGAAGGCTTGCACGACCTGGCCCCCGGCATCAGTTTTCAGGGCATCGGCGGGCCGCAGATGCAGGCACAGGGGCTGACCAGCCTGTTTCCGATGGACGAACTGTCGGTCATGGGCCTGGCCGAGATCCTGCCGAAGTATTTTCACCTCAAACGCCTGATCCGCGAAACCGCCGAGGCGGTGATTGCCGCGCGCCCCGATGTTCTTATCACCATCGACAGCCCCGATTTCTGCCTGCGCGTGGTGCGTCTGGTCAAGGCGCAGATGGCGGTGCGTTCGGTGCACTATGTCGCGCCTACGGTCTGGGCGTGGCGTCCGGGGCGCGCCGCCAAGATGGCCGAGGTGGTCGACCAGGTGCTGGCGCTGTTCCCGTTTGAACCGCCGCTGATGACTCGCGCGGGGATGGAGTGTGATTTCGTCGGCCACCCGGTGGTGGCCGAACCCGTGGCGAAACCCGGCGAAATCGCCGATCTGCGCAACCGCTATGGGCTTGGCAGCCGGTCGTGCCTGCTGGTGCTGCCCGGGTCGCGCCGGTCCGAGGTGGGGCGGCTATCCGACGTGTTCGGCGCGGCGGTGGCCCGCTTTGGCGCGCGCCATCCCGACATGCCGGTGATCGTGCCCGCCGCCGCTCCGGTGGCCGGCATGGTGCAAGAGGCGGTCGCCGCATGGCCCGTCGAAACCGTGGTGCTGGATCCGCGCGATGTGGCGCCCGAGGTGATGGCCGCGCACAAGCGGGCGGCCTTTGCCACCGCTGACCTGGCGCTGGCGGCCTCGGGCACTGTCTCACTTGAACTGGCGGCGGCGCAGACCCCGATGGTGATCGCCTATCGCATGAACCGGCTGACCCATGACATCATCTCGCGCATGGCTTTGATCGACACGGTCACGCTGGTCAACCTCGTGTCCGACACCCGCGTCGTGCCCGAATTCCTTGGTCCCGCCTGCACGCCCGAGGAGATTGCCGATGGGTTGTCGGCGGTGCTGGCCGATCCGCAGGCCCAAACCGATGCCATGGCGCTCACGATGGAGCGGCTGGGGCAGGGAGGAGAGCGCCCGGGCCTGCGCGCCGCGCGCGCGGTGCTGGACGGGCTGGACCGCGCGCGCCCCTGAGCGCGGCGGCAATTTGCCGATGCCTGTCCGCCGCGCCCCTTGACGCAAGCGCCGCGACACGCCAGCTAGACGACAGACGTGCCCGAGACCCCTGTTCCGGCTGCGGCCCATCCCTTCGCCGGACCGAAAGGTTCAAATTCTTCCGCCACTTGCGGGCCATTTCTGGTATTCCGGGTTCATGGACATCATTCTTGTCACCACGGTCATCGCCTCGCTGTTCCTTGTGATCGGCGCGGCTGAGCCGCTGGCCGCCCGGCTGCGCGTGCCCTACAGCGTGATCCTTGCACTTCTGGGCATCCTGATTGCGGCGGGGGCCACGTTTTTCCTGCGCACCGATCTGACCGATGCGCTGAACCCTGTGGCCGAGGCAATTTTGGGCCTGCCGATCCGATCGAACGTGTTCCTGTATGTCTTCCTGCCGACGCTGCTGTTTCAGGCGACGCTGGGCATGAACCTGCGCCGGATGCTGGACGATTGGGTGCCGATCCTTGTGCTGGCGGTGGTCGCGGTGGTGGTTGCAACCCTCAGCATCGGCTACGCGCTGGCGTGGGTCAGTGCGCTGCCGCTGGCGGCCTGCCTGCTGATCGGGGCGATCGTGTCGACCACGGACCCGTCTGCCGTGGTCTCGATCTTCCGCTCGATTTCGGCCCCGCGGCGGCTGGCGCGCATCATCGAGGGCGAAAGCCTGCTGAACGACGCCGCAGCCATCGCATTGTTCGGTCTGTTCATGGGGTTCGTGATGCTGGGCGTGCCCGACCCGGAACTGGGGGCGGCGCTGGCCCGCTTCCCCATGCTGATCGCGGGCGGCGCGGCGACGGGCTGGTTCGCGGCGCGGCTGGCCGTCTGGGTCATGGCGATGTTCAACCGGCACGAGCTGGCGCAAACCTCGATCTCGGTCGCGTTGCCCTATTTGGCCTATATCGTGGCGGAACAGATCATCGGCGCTTCGGGCGTAATCGCGGTGGTCGCCGCCGGGCTGACGCTGAACCTGACAGCGCCGGGGCGGTTGCCTCCGCAGTCCTGGGCCAACCTTCGCGAGCTTTGGGACGTGCTGGCGCATTGGGCCGGGGCGCTGATCTTTATTCTGGCCGCGCTGCTGATTCCGCGCCTGCTGGAAGAGGTCCGCTGGGGCGATTTCGCGCTGATCGGCGTGGTGGTGCTGGCCGCCATCGCGGCGCGCGCGGTGATCCTGTTCGGGCTGATGCCGTTGCTGACGCTGATGCGCCTGTCGCCCATGGTCGAACGGCCCTATCGGGCGGCCATCCTCTGGGGTGGCTTGCGTGGCGCTGTGACGCTGGCGCTGGCGCTGGCCGTGACGGAAAGCGTGCGCGTCCCCGGTGACATCCAGAGGCTTGTCGGTATCCTGGCCACCGGCTTCACGCTGTTCACGCTGCTGGTGCAAGGGACCACGCTGCGTTGGATCATCGGACGTCTGGGGCTGGACCGGCTATCGCCCATCGACGAGGCGCTGTCGCGGCAGGTGGTCGCCGTTGCCCTGCAAACCGTGCGCGAAGATGTGGCCCGTACAACCGAGAATTACGAATTGAACCGCGATACTGTCCGGTCCGAGGCGAAACGCTTTGGCGAACGGCTGGATCTGGCGGTGAAACAGGCCGAGGACAGCGCCGACATCCTTGACCGCGACCGGATCACGCTGGGCCTGATCGCGCTGGCGGGACATGAGCGCGACACGATCCTTGCACGGGTGCGCGAGCGGACGATTTCCGCCCGCATGGCTGATGTGGTGGTGTCCGAAGCCGACCGGCTGATCGAAGGTGCGCGCACGCAGGGCCGCAACGGCTATCAGCGCGCGGCCCGGCGCAGCGTGGTCTATGGGCCCGCCTTCCGCGCTGCCGTTCTGCTGCACGGGCGGCTGGGCCTGTCGGGCCCGCTGGCGCGGCTGACCGCCGATCGGTTCGAGCTGCTGCTGTCGCAACGGCTGATCCTGCGCGATCTGGGCGCCTTCATCGACGGGCGCATCCGGCGGATCCACGGCCGCCGGGTGGCCGATCTGCTGCGCGATCTGTTGACTCGCCGCATCGACGGCGTGGAAACCGCGCTCGAGGCGCTGCGGCTGCAATATCCGGGCTATGCCGAGGAACTGGAACGCCGGTTCATCCGCCGGACCGCGCTTCGGATGGAGGAGCGCGAGTACATCACCATGCGCGAGGATGGGCTGATCGGGGCCGAGGTGCACACCGCGCTGATGCAGGATGTGGCCGCCCGCCGCACCGCCGCCGAAGACCGCCCGCGCCTTGATGTGGCCCTGCAACGTGCTGCGTTTGTTCAGCAATTCCCGGTGTTTGCCGAATTGGACGACGGCGCGTTGAAACGGCTGGGCCGATCGCTGCGCACCCGGTACGTGAACGCCGGAGAGGTCATGTTGCACAAGGACAGCGCGGCGCGTCAGGTGTTTTTCATCGCCTCGGGCGCGGTCGAATTGGAAACCGCGGGACAGGTCTGGAGGCTGGGGCGTGGCGACATGTTCGGCCAGATGGCGATTCTGACAAACCGCGCCCGCCGCGCCAACGTGCGCGCCATCGCCCCGACAACGCTTCTGGTACTGGACGAAGATCGGTTCCGCCAGTTGCTGGGCCGCAGCAAGGCGCTGCGCAACGCGGTTGCCGCCAGCGCTGTGGCACGGGGGATCGAACCAGAGGCCATCCTGCCCGCGCCCAAGGATCGGGATTGATCCGAACCGGCCCTTACTTCGAGAGAAACCCACCATCCACGGGCAAGGTGTGCCCCGTAATCATCGCGCTTTGCTTGCTCAGCAGGAAACACACCGCGTCGGCCACTTCCTCTGCCGTTGCCACGCGGCCCAGAGGTGTGACCTCGGCAATCCGGCGCATCGCCTCGGGGTCGGATTTCAAGGCGCCAAGGAAGGGCGTATCGACCCAAGTCGGCGCAACCGAATTTACGCGCAGCCCATCGGCGGCCCATTCACAGGCCATGGCCCGCGTGGCGTTGACGATGGCACCTTTCGATGTGTGATAGGCAAGGTTAGGGTATAGCCCACCGCCGGACAGCCCCATGATCGACCCAAGGTGGACCATGCGGCCTGCCGTGCCTTTGGCAATCATTCCGCGCGCGACGATGCGCGATGCAAGAAACACCGATGTCACGTTGACATCCATCGTGCGTTGCCATGTGTCAAGGGATTGGCTCACCGCCGCCTCGCGCGGAGAGATGCCTGCCGCGTTCACCAGCATGTCGACCGGGCCAAACGCGGCAACCGTGGCTTCATGGGCCGCTTCGACCTCTGGTTCCTGTGTGAGGTCGGCCCGGTAGAGAAGATGCTCGATCCCGTCTTTGGCAAGGGTCGCCCCTGCCGCCTCAAGTGCCTCGTCGCGGGTATCCCACAGGGCGACGCGCGCGCCCCCGTTTCCAAGCGAGCGGGCGATCGCAATCCCGATTGCTCCGGCGCCGCCTGTAATGATTGCGACGCCTCCGTCAAAGCCTTGCCATGTCACGATAATCTTGCCTCCCGATTGGTTCGCCGGAACGCTAATGCAGGTGGCACAAAGGTGCTATGGCAAAACACGCGGTCAGGCTTCGCTTTGGCCGTAGTACAGCATCGAAACGTGGCGCGCCTCGGCGAAGAACAGCCAGCGTTCCACGATCAGCCCCAGCGCCAAGGACAGCACCGCCAGCGTCAGCAAGGCTGGCGCGAAGCCAAACAGGCTTACCACGATCAACACCAGCGGCGCGCCAAACAGCGCGCCCAGCGCGATCCGGCGCAGCCGCGTGGCATGGCGGCGGCCAACCTGATACCCCATCTCGCGCATCACGAAATTGGGCCGGCTGTGCGGCGGGTCCAGCACACGCACCCGCGCATCCGGCGACAGGCCCAACGCCATCTGCACTGTATAGCCCGCGCTGCTGCCGTCGATCCGCGCGAAATAGGCCAGTTTCAACGCCAACGCCGCGCCCAGCGCCACCAGCGCCAGCAGCGCGGGCCAGACGAGACCCCAGACCGACAGGATCAGCGCCAGCAGCACCGCGCCCGAAGCCGCCGCAAGGGCAAGGTAGATCACTGGCACAAGCGGTTGATTCCACTGGTGGATCGTGCGCAGTGAGCCATAGATCATGCCGGTGCACCACACCGTTGCCACGGCCCCCGCAACCGACAGCAGACACAGCACCGGCACCAGCGGAGACGACAGGCCGAACAGCCAGATCAGCCCCAGCAGCCCCGCGGGGACATAGGTTGCCAGCGCGGCCACGCCTTCACGCGAGAGCCACGATGACCGCCATTGTGACAGCGCCCGCCACGCCCGTTCCGGGTGGCCAAGGTGAAAGGTGGACGACAGCAGCCCGGCGGTCGCCAAGGCAAGCGCCAGCGCCAGCGTGCCAAAGGGCAGCCAGCGGTGATCGGGCAAAAGGCCAGCCACCTCGGCAAGGCAGAGCCACACCAGCAGCCCATAGCCCGCGCCCGAGGCGGTGGTGAAGAAGATGACGGAATAGGCCGGGTTCATCTGCGCGCCCCTAACGTGTCAGCGCCCGGTCGGCCCAGGCAAAGAGTTTTTCAAGCGTCCCGCCCGGTTTCGCCAGGCTGGCGGGCAGGGGCGCGACCCTGGCCCCGTTGGGCGAGGTCGCCGGATGCCCCGGCTGATGCGGATTGGCCTGCGCGGCAGGGCCTCGGCGTGGTGGCAGATAGGTGTTGACCGGGCCGATGCCGAATTCCTTGAGCAAATCGAACCCGCCGCGTTCCTCGGCGGCCCGGCTGACCGCGCTGTCGGGATCGGCGAAATCGCCAAAGGCGCGGGCGCCGGTGGGGCACGCGCGCACGCAGGCGGGCACGCGGTCCTCCTCGGGCAGGGTGTCATTGTAGATGCGGTCGACGCAGAGCGTGCATTTCTTCATCACGCCATCGTCGTGGTCGTATTCCCGCGCGCCATAGGGGCAGGCCCAGGAACACAGCTTGCACCCGATGCAGGTGTCGGGGTTGACCAGAACGATGCCGTCCTCGGTGCGTTTATAGCTGGCCCCCGTGGGGCAGACCGTCACGCACTCGGGGCTTTCGCAATGCAGGCACGAGCGCGGGAAATGCAGCGTGCGCGCCCAGCCCGGTTCGCTGACTTCAAAGGAATGCACCCGGTTCAGCCACGCGCCCGACGGGTCAGCGCCGTAAGGGTCGTGATCGGACAGCGGCGCGGAGTAGCCGCCAGTGTTCCATTCCTTGCAGGAGGTCACGCAGGCCTGACAGCCCACGCAGATATCCAGATCGATCGACAGGCCCAGCTTCTTGTCGGTGCAGGCGGGAAGCGATGTCATGTGCGCGCCTTTCTGAACGACCGGCCAAAGGCCAGCTTGCGCGGCGAAGGTGGCTGGCTCGCGTGGCCCAGCGGTTCGAACCTTGGTTCCGTCTCGCCCGCGCCATCGGCCTTTTCGATGGCCACGCGCAGGTCGAACCACGCGGCCTGCCCGGTGATCGGATCCGAGTTGGAATAGCGATAGCCGCCGCCGCCCGCCGGCAGCAGCTCGGATATCAGGTGGTTCAGAAGGAAGCCCTGGTTGCTTTCGGGCGCATCGTCGTCCAGACCCCAGGCGCCCTTGCGCTTGCCGATGGCGTTCCACGTCCAGACGGTGAGCGGGTTCACGCCCTCCATCAGCCGGACCTGGCATTTGACCCGGCCCAGGTGCGAGCGCAGCCAGACCCAGTCATCATCCACCACCCCGATCTGCGCGCCAACGCTGTCGTGGATATACAGCCGGTTTGCCGCCGTGATCTGGCGCAGCCAGGCGTTCTGCGACCCCCAGGAATGATACATATGCATCGGGCGCTGGGTGATCGCGTGCAGCGGGTAGCCGCTGACGGCCTGTTCTTCCAGCGGGGGATACCAGAAGGGCAGCGGGTCGAAATGCGCGCGGATCCGATCGCGCGCGCGCTCGGGCGGCTGCCGGTCGCCGTGGCCCTGCGCGGCAAGGCGAAATTTCTGCAAGGGTTCGCTGTAAAGCTGAAAGATCGTCGGCTCGGCCGACATGCGGATGCCCTTTTCGATGCCCCAGTCCAGATAACCCCGGTTGGCGTGGCGGAAATAAGCATGTTCCGGCGCCATATGCAGGCCGAAGAACGCGCCGTTTTCAATGTATTTGTCCAGCTGGTCGGGGTTCGGCGCGCCTACACAGCTGTCTTCGCCATCCGCCCCGCGAAACCCGGCCAAAGGCCCGATGCCGGGCTTGCGCTCGTGGTTCACGATGTAATCGGGATAGCCGCCGGGGTATTTCGGGCTGCCGTCTTCGTTCACGAATTTCGGCAGTTTCAACCGCGCGCCAAGGTCGATCAGCACCTCCTGGAACCCGCGCACGTTGCGGTCGGGCGTGACAACCGGCTGGCGGATCGCATCGGCCACAAGCTCGGGCTCGGAAATCGGGCGGTCGAGCAGCGAAATGCAATCCCACCGCTCCAGATAGGTCGTATCGGGCAGGATCAGATCGGCAAAGGGCACGGTTTCCGAATAATAGGCATCGGAATAGATGATCTTCGGAATCTTGTAGTTGCCGGCGTCGTCCTTGGCCGTCAGCGCATCCAGCGTACCGGGCACGTTCATCGACGAATTCCACGCCATGTTCGCCATATACATGAACAAAACGTCAATCCCGTAGGGGTCGCGCGTGGCGGCGTTGTTGATGACCATATGCATCAGGCCATGCGCGCTCATCGGGGCGTCCCAGGAAAAGCCCTTGTCCAGACGGCTGGGCTGGCCTGCATCGTCCAGCAGCAGGTGTTCGGGCCCATGCGGGAAGCCAAGATGCGGCCCGCCCAGCGGCATCTCGGGTTTGATGTCGCCGCTTGCGCCGTGGGGCAGCAGGTTCGGCGGGGTCTGTTTGGGGTAGGGCGGTTTGTAGCGGAAGCCACCCGGGCTGTCGATCGAGCCCAGCAGGATCTGCAACAGGTGGATCATCCGGCAGGTCTGGAACCCGTTCGAATGGGCCGAGATGCCCCGCATCGCATGCATCGACACCGGCCGCCCGATCATCTTGTCGTGGCGGCGTCCGGCCCAGTCGGTCCACGGCCGGTCCAGCACGATCTCTTCCTGAAAGGCCACATGGGCCAGCTCGGCCGCGATGCGACGGATCTGATCGGCAGGCACGCCAGTGCGATCCTCGACCGCTTCGGGGGTGTAATCGCCGCCCATGTAGCGTTCGGCCATCAACTCGAATACCGGCCGCGCGGTAGAGCCATCGGGCAAATCGCGGCGCCCGGTCAGCGCCGGAGTGATGCCCGCCGCCTTGCCGTTCACCAAGCCGCCTTTGGCGGTGTCCCACGCCAGCGGATTGCCTGAAGCGTCCCGTGCGAACAGCCCGTCCCGCGCGGTGCCCGGCGCGTCGATCACCAGCCAGGGCGCGTTGGTATAGCGCACGAGGTAATCGAGGTCGATCTGCTCGGTCCGGAACAGCTCGTGGATCAGCGCGCCCACAAACAGCCCGTCGGTGCCGGGACGAATGCCGACCCATTCATCGGCCACCGCGTTATAGCCGGTGCGCACCGGATTGACCGACACGATCTTGGCGCCGCGCGCCTTCAGCTTGCCGATGCCGATCTTGATCGGGTTGCTGGCATGATCCTCGGCCACGCCGAAAAGCACGAAATACTTGGTCAAATCCCAATCCGGGTCGCCAAACTCCCAGAAGGCCCCGCCAAAGGTGTAAAGCCCCCCGGCGGCCATATTGACCGAACAGAACCCGCCGTGGGCAGCAAAATTCGGCGTGCCATATTGCATCGCCCAGAACCCCGTCAGGCTTTGGCTTTGGTCGCGGCCTGTGAAGAACGCCAGCTTGCGGGGATCCTTCTTGCGCACCGAGCCGAGCCAATCGGTCGCCAGCTCCAGCGCCTCGTCCCAGCTGATTTCTTCGAACTGGCCGGATCCGCGCGGCCCGACCCGTTTCATCGGGGCGCGCAGGCGGGCAGGTGAGTAGTGCTGCATGATCCCGGCGCTGCCCTTGCCGCACAGTACGCCCTTGTTCACCGGGTGGTTCCGGTTGCCTTCGATGTATTTGACCTTGCCGTCCTTCAGGTGAACGTTGATGCCGCATCGGCAGGCGCATATATAGCAGGTCGTCTGGCGCATTGTATCACCTGCGGGAATATCCATGGCGACCTTGGGCTGACTTGGCATGTTGGCTGATCCCTTCGTATCGGCCCATGGAAAAGCACCCCGACGCATAAAGCAAATTCATTATATTGCTTAGATCATTCGATCTGATAGATGGAGTGGATGACGTTTGACCAGCTTCGCATTTTCGTGGCCGTGGCCGACCGGCTGCATGTGACGCGCGCCGCCGAGGCGTTGAACCTGACGCAATCGGCCGTCAGCGTGTCGATCGCCAATCTGGAAAACCAGTCCGGGGTAAAGCTGTTTCACCGCGTCGGGCGGCGGATCGAACTGTCCGAGGCGGGCAAGATTTTCCTGGAAGAAGCGCGCCAGATCCTCGCCCGGGTCGAGGCGGCGCGCGTCGTGTTGCAGGATTTGTCGGCCAAACCGCGCGGGCGGCTGCGCCTGCATTCTAGCCAGACGGTGGCAAGCTATTGGCTGCCTGCGCGGCTGATCGCGCTGCACCGGGCCTATCCGGAAATTGACGTGCAGGTATCCGTCGGCAATACCGCGCAGGTGGCCGAGGCGGTGACCGAAGGCAGCGCCGACATCGGGCTGGTGGAGAGCGATATCCACGACACCGGTCTGACCCGGCGCGAAGTTGGCAGCGACCATCTGGCCATCGGCGTGCGGCGCGATCATCCTTGGGCCGGGCGCGACAGGGTTCCGCCCGAAGACTATCACACGGCGCGCTGGATCCTGCGCGAACGTGGCTCGGGCACCCGGGCCGAATTTGAACGCCACCTTGCGCGGCAGGGCATGGCGCTGGATGCATTGATTGTCAGCCTTGAACTGCCCTCGAACGAGGCGATCCTTGGCGCCATTGCTGCCGGGGGCGATGCCACTGTTGTGTCAGATTTGGCGCTGACCCATGCGGGCGCGCTTGCGGTGATTCGGCTGCCCGACGGTCGGCGCCCGTTTTCGGCGCTGACCCATCCCGACCGCCACCAGACGCGCGCGATGGAAGCGTTGTTTGATGTGATGGACGCCGAGCCGGACGGCTAGGCCAGCATCCTGACCAATTCCGCCTTGAACACCGACATGTCCTGACGGCCTTTCACGAAGTTTCCGGCCCCGAAGGCTCCAACGATCCGGTCTTCAGTGCACAGGCCGATCAGCTTGGCGTGCGGTTGCAGCTTGCGCAGTTCCTTTGAAAAGGCGGCAATTTCCGAGTCGGGCCCGTTCCAGTCTATCACGATGGCCTCGAAGCGTGAGGCGCGCAGGGTGGGCCGGGCCGCATCGATGTTTGCGACATGCGTGATGTCGAACCGGTCTGCCAGTGTAGCATCGAAAACCTCGGCGAAATCGCTGTCGGGTTCGATATGCAGAATGCGTTGGGTCTCATTGCCGGTATCGTCTGCCGCCGACTGTGTTGCGGCCACATCGGGGCCTTTGATCGTCGGCACGGTAAACCAGAATTCGCAGCCGCCTTCGTCGAGGTTCTGAAATCCGATCTTGCCACCCATCCGCGTGACGATCTGGCGCGAAATATTCAGCCCCAGCCCGGTGCCGCCCTTCTGGCGGGTCGCCGAACTGTCGGCCTGGGAAAACGGCTGGAAGATCTTGTTCTGAAAGCTTTCGGGAACGCCCGGGCCCGCATCGATGATGCCCACGCGAACAGAGCCTTCGGACGGCGTGCACACCACACGCACCTTCGACCCCCGGGGCGAGAATTTGGTGCCGTTCGACAGCAGGTTCGACAGCACCTGATGAAACCGGTCCGCGTCGGCCTTGATCCAGATATCACTGTCGGGTAGTTCCAGCGCATAGTCGACGCCGAATTCCGTGCCGTAGGGCTGGTTGATCGCCACCGCTTGCGACAGCAGCATATTGATCGATTGGTCCGACACCCGGAATTGTGCCTGACCCGACGACAGCTTTTCCATATCAAGCAAATCATTCACCAGCGAGGCCAGCCGTTCGCTGTTCTTCATCGCCAGCGCCACCAGACGTTCAACTTTTGGGTCCAAAGCGATCTGGGTATTGGCCAGCACCAGCCCCAAAGCGCCCTTGATCGACGCCAACGGCGTGCGCAGTTCGTGGCTGACAGTGGCGATGAAATCGATCTTCAGTTGCTGCGCCGCCTGCCGTTCCGAGATGTCCTGTACCTGAAGCACGAAGGCGGTGGAACCCGTGCTGCTGTTGCGCTCGCGCGTCAGGTGCAACATCGTCCAGATCTCGGTTCCGTCGCTGCGTTGCAGCGGGCGCTCTTCCTGTATCAGTTGTGTCTTGCCCTGTTCCAGATCCGATGTGTCGTCCGATCCGAACAGCGGCGCGCCAGACGCAAGGAAATCGTCCAGCCGCTGGCCCAGAACCTCTTCGGGGGCGGCGCCAAGCAGCGCGCATAGCGCCGGGTTGATGTGAAGGAAGGTGCCCATCGAATCCAGCAGCGCCATGCCATTCGGCGCATCGGTGATGGATTGGCGCATCAGCGCAGATTTCAGCCCAGCTTCGGTTTCCTGCGGGGCGGTGCCCTTTGCAGAAGCCGCGGAACCGGAATGGGTGTCGGTCACATCGGTGGCGAATTTCACCACCTTGAACGGGCGGCCATGCTTGTCGAGAATGGGATTATAGCTGGCTTGAATCCAAACCTCGCGACCGCCCTTGGCAATCCGTTTATAGGTGGCCGACTGAAACTGGCCGCGCGCCAGCTTGGCCCAGAACTGAAGATAGGCGTCGCCCGCCGCTTCCTGGGGCGTGACAAACATGCGGTGATGCTGGCCTTGAACTTCGGACATCTCATAGCCGAAGGTTTCCAGAAAGTTGCGGTTTGCCGTAACGATCGTGCCGTCCAGCGACAGTTCGATCGTCATCTGGGAATGCGACAGGGCCTTGATCTGGCCTTGCAGGTCCTCGGCCATGGCCTTGGCGCGGGTGATGTCGGTCGCATATTTCACGATCCGCGTCACCTCGCCCTGTTCATTGAAGATGGGGCTATAGCTGGCTTGAAACCAGACCGTGTGGTTTTGCTTGGTGATGCGGGAAAATTCGCCGGCTTGAAAGGTGCCGTTGCGCAACTGCCGCCAGAAGTTTGCGTAAACCTCGCCGTTGGCCTCGTCTTCGTGCACGAACATGCGGTGGTGCCGGCCTTGGATCTCGGCCAGATCGTAGCCGACCGCTTCAAGGAAGTTGCCGTTGGCCGACAGGATGAACCCGTCGAGATCGAATTCGATGACGGCGTGAGACTTGGCAATCGCCGCCATCTGATCGGCCGAGTCGGACTTGGCCAGCTTGCGGGCGGTGACGTCGAACCCGAACAACCCGATCCGGTCAACCGTGCCCGTGGCCGAGACGGATGGAACATAGGCACCTTCAACCCAGATGCTGCCGCCATCCCGGGCGGGCAGGCGGAATTCGCCACGTTGCGGTTCGCCGCGGTTCAGCGCCGACCAGAATGCCCGGGTCGCGTCGGTGTCATGTGACCTGATCAATTCGGCCCGGGTACGTTCCTGGATCGTCTCGAGCGTAAGCCCTGTCGCTGAAAGAACGTTACCGTTGGCGTCTTGCAGCTCGCCCTCGGATGTGAACCAAGCCACCAGCTGTACCGCGTGAAGCGCGTCGAGAGTTGCGATGTCTGCGGTGGTGACGGTGGCTTGCCTGTGGTGGCCGCCTAGGCCGGCGGCGTCCGTCAGTACTTGGGTATTCATATTCAAGACAGTCTGGGTATTGATACATATTAGATTGCTGCCAATAGCGAAATATCAGCGGTGCCAGAAGCGCCTTGATGCCCGAGCTTGATCGCGATGCCCCGTTTGTTGCCCTGGCAACACGACGCTATTCAGCGTCACAGATAAATCTTTTCGCCGATACTTCAGGGGCGCAGCAGGCAGTTTCGATGGCGTATACCAAGAAGCCTGATGGCGGAGAGACAGGGATTCGAACCCTGGGTGGGCTTGCACCCACAACGGTTTTCGAGACCGCCCCGTTCGACCACTCCGGCACCTCTCCGCGGGGGTCTGTGGAGCGACCGTGTAACCAGATCGCCTCCGGGTGGCAAGGGGAGAAATCACAGAAAATTCAAACTTGCGATTTGCCATTGCCCGTTAACCCAAATCGCCTAGGATCCCCGGTATGACCCATGCTCCTGCGCGTCGCGCCCCGCTTCATGTTACCCTGCTCGCGGCCCTCGGCTGCCTTATTGCCTTGGCGATTTCGCCACCGGCTGCCCGCGCTGCCGATCGCGACTCGATCCGTGACTTCCTGAATGTGACCGGCTTCGACATTGCCCTGGACAGTATTGCCTTTTCCGCCGGGTCCGCGCCGCAGATGCTGGGCGTGCAGCCCGATGCTTTTGGTGCCGATTGGACGCGCGTGTCGGGCTCGGTGTTCGACACGGCGATCATGCGCAAGATGGCGCTGGACATTCTTGAGCAAACCTTGACGCAGGAAAACCTGGATCACGCGGTCGACTTCTACGCCTCGGACCTGGGGCAACGGCTGGTCGAAGTGGAAAACGCCTCGCACAGCGAAAGCGATGACAGTATCGCGCAAACGGGTGGGGCCGAAATTCTGGCCGACCTGTCCGAAACCGACCGTGGACAAGCGCGGATTGCCACGCTGGAACGGATGATGGCTGCCATCGACTCGGCCGGGATGAGCCTGCGCGCCATTCAGGAAATTCAGGTGCGGTTTCTCGTGTCGGCCGCCGCCGCAGGGGTGATCGAACTGCGGATGGATCCGGAAGAGCTGCGCGCCGCGATGAAAACGCAAGAAGATGAAATGCGCGCGGCATTGATGGAGTCGTCGATGAAATCTGCGGCGTTCACCTACAAGGATATCTCGGATGCCGATCTGATCGCCTATGCCGAGGCGCTGGAAACACCGCAGATGCAAGAGGTGTATCAGCTGCTGAACGCGGTGCAGTATGAAATCATGGCCAACCGGTTCGAGGTTCTGGCCGCGCGGATGGCCGACCTGCATCCCGGGCAGGATATCTGACGATGCGCGCCTTGCGCTGTCTTCTGGTCTGGGTCACGGCCCTGTTCATCGGGGTGGGTGGCGCAAATGCGGGTGGCCGCGTGCCCGAAATGGAACGGGCCCTGGACTTGGCCCGCGTCGTTGAGGTGCTGCGCGACGAAGGCCTGGTCTATGGCAACGGTTTGAAAACCGATATGCTGTCGGGGCAGGCTGGCGCCTATTATGACCGGCGCATTTCCGACATCTACGACCCAGAGACGATGCTTGATACGCTTGGGTCGCGGATCGGCGCGGGGCTGACCGAGGAACAGATCGACCAGTCGATCGCCTTTTTCACCAGCGACCGCGGCAAACGTATCATTACACTGGAACTGGACGCCCGCGTCGCCATCACTGAACCGGCAGTGGATGAAATGGCCGCGCAGGCACTTTCGCAGGCTGAAGAGGCGCAATCGTCCCGCGTGGCGATGGTAGATCGTTTCATCGACATCAACGACCTGACCGAGCGCAACGTGTCGGGCGCGCTTGGGGCGAATTACCGCTTCTATCGCGGGCTGGTCGATGGCGGCAGCCATCGCATGGGCGAGGGTGAAATCCTTGACCTTGTCTGGTCCGAGGAGGATGCGATCCGCGCCGATACCGATGGCTGGCTGCGCCGGTTCCTGTTCATGGCGTACAGCCCGTTGTCGGAACAGGACATGCAGGCCTACCTGGAGTTTTCCGAAAGCGAGACCGGACAGGCATTGAATGCCGCGCTGTTCGACGGATTTGACCGGATGTACCACACGATCTATTACGCGCTTGGCAGGGCTGTCGCGGACGAACTGCAGGCCAGCGACCTCTAGGCGGGTCGATGCGCCCAGAATCCCTCGAATCCGGTTGACAGCGACGGCTGTTCCTCGCATAAGCCGCGCACCCGGCCGAAGCTTCGCGCCGGGTTTTGTTATCATTCGCCCCGATGGGGGCGCGCTGTCCGGGGCGGCCATTGGCCCGAAACGCCCACCTTGGGGGCCGAAAGACGCGGTAGAAAAAGGACTATGCACATGTTTGCGGTCATCAAGACCGGTGGCAAGCAGTACAAAGTAGCCTCGGGCGATATCCTCCGGGTCGAAAAACTGGCTGCTGACGCTGGCGAAACAGTACAATTCAACGACATCCTGATGCTGGGCGGTGACAAGACCACCGTTGGCGCGCCGCTGATCGAAGGCGCCGGGGTGCAGGCCGAAGTGATCGAACAGATCAAGGGCGACAAGGTCATCAACTTTGTCAAACGCCGTCGTAAGCATGGCTCGCAGCGGACCCGTGGCCACCGTCAGAAGCTGACCCTTGTCAAGATCACCGAGATCCTGGCTTCGGGCGCTGACAAATCCGGTATCAAGGCCGCCATCGGCGCCAGCGCTGCAGGCACCTCGGCCACCGTGTCGGAAAAGGCGCCTGCAAAGAAAGCCAAGCCCGCGGCCAAAGCCGAAGGCGCAGACGATCTGACCAAGCTGTCGGGCGTCGGCCCCGCGCTGGAAAAGAAGCTGCATGGCGCAGGCGTGACCACCTTTGCCCAGATCGCGGCATGGACGGACGCCGATGTTGCTGCTATGGACGAGCAACTGTCGTTCAAGGGCCGGATCGAGCGCGAAGGCTGGATCGAGCAGGCCAAAGAACTGAGCAAAGGCTAAGGAGAGCATAGCATGGCACATAAAAAAGCAGGCGGCTCCTCGCGCAACGGTCGCGATTCCGCGGGTCGTCGTCTTGGCGTGAAACTTTACGGTGGTCAGTCGGCCATCGCAGGCAACATCATCGTGCGTCAGCGCGGCACCAAGTTCTGGCCGGGCGAGGGCGTTGGCCTTGGCAAGGATCACACGATCTTTGCGACCACCGATGGCGCCGTGACGTTCCACAAAGGCCTCAAGGGCCGTACCTTCATTTCGGTTCTGCCAGTGGCGGAGGCCGCAGAGTAAGCCGTACCCGAAGGGTTGCAAAATTCAGGGGATCGGCAAAAGCCGGTCCCCTTTCTTGTTTCCGGCCCAATCGGGGGGACGTGCCACTTGGCGCGCGAGGGGCGGAGCGAATGTATTGATTAAGTTGTTTCGGAGGAGACACACAGGATGAAACTGGATCATATACCCGAACAGGCGGTTGTTGAAACCGAACGCTTCGACCTGCGCCCCCTACGCAAGTCCGATATGGGGCTGATTGGCCACTACGCCGGCGACAAGCGTGTGGCGACGATGACCACGTCGATCCCGCATCCGCTGCCACCGGGCAGCGCCGAGGCCTTCGTGGCGCGCGCCCTGTCGAAGGATCGCGACGAAGACATCTGGGCCATCGACGGCACGAAATCCGACGGCGCCGAGTTGATGGGCATCGTTTCCCTGAAGCCGCTGGACCGCAACCAGTCCGAGGTTGCTTATTGGGTTGCGCCGGTGTTCTGGAACACGGGCCTTGCCTCGGATGCCGTACAGGCGCTGATCGATGCCAACCCGCACGCGGATGACACGATGTTCGCCAGTGTGTTTCAGGACAACCCGGCCTCGGCCCAGGTGCTGACTCATTGCGGGTTCCAGTATCTGGGCGACGCCGAAAGCTACTCGGTGGCGCGCGATGCAACGGTCGCCACATGGACCTACAGCCGCAAATTGTGATGCGACGGCCGGGCCGTTGCGATAAGGAACCGATATGAAATTTCTCGATCTCGCAAAGGTCTACATCCGATCCGGCGGCGGTGGCGCGGGCTGCATCAGCTTTCGCCGCGAAAAATTCATCGAATATGGCGGCCCCGATGGCGGCGATGGCGGCGGCGGCGGCTCGGTTTATGCCGAGGCAGTTGATGGTCTGAACACGCTGATCGATTTCCGCTATCAGCAGCATTTCTTTGCCAAGTCGGGCCAGCCCGGCATGGGGCGCCAGCGCACCGGCAAGGATGGCGACGATATCGTGCTGAAGGTGCCAGTAGGCACCGAGATCCTGGATGAAGATCAGGAGACCGTCATTGCCGACCTGACCGAGGTTGGGATGCGTGTCGAACTGGCACGCGGCGGCAATGGCGGCTGGGGCAACCTGCATTTCAAATCCTCGACCAACCAGGCCCCGCGCCGCGCCAATCCGGGGCAGGAGGGCGTGGAACGCACGTTGTGGCTGCGGCTGAAACTGATTGCCGATGTGGGCCTGCTGGGTCTGCCGAACGCGGGCAAATCGACGTTTCTGGCCGCTACGTCGAACGCGCGGCCCAAGATTGCAGATTATCCGTTCACCACGCTGCACCCGAACCTTGGTGTGGTCGGCGTGGACAACGTCGAATTCGTGGTGGCTGATATTCCCGGACTGATCGAAGGCGCGCATGAAGGCCGCGGCATTGGCGACCGGTTCCTGGGCCACGTCGAGCGCTGCGCCGTGCTGCTGCATCTGGTCGATGGCACATCGGAAGATGTGGCCGCCGATTACAACACCATCATCGGAGAGCTTGAGGCCTACGGCGGCGAACTGGCGGACAAGCCGCGCCTGACGGTGCTGAACAAGATCGACGCGCTGGACGAAGAGCAACGCGCCGAGGCCGCCGCCGCACTGGAAGAGGCCAGCGGCGGGCCTGTCATGCAGATGTCGGGCGTGGCCCGGGATGGCGTGACCGACGTGCTGCGCGCCCTGCGCTCGCGCATCGACGCCGACCGCCTGCGCCGCAAACCCGAAACCGAGGATACCGAATGGCGACCCTAACCACCGCCCGGCGCATCGTCGTCAAGATCGGCTCGGCGCTGCTGGTGGATCGGCGCTCGGGTCAGCTGCGCGTGGATTGGCTGCACGCCTTGGCGCAGGACGTGGCGATGCTGCGGGCGCGGGGCGCCGATGTGCTGCTGGTGTCATCCGGCTCCATCGCTTTGGGGCGCAGCGTTCTGGGCCTTGGCAATAGCGATCTGGCGCTGGAACAGTCGCAAGCCGCTGCCGCCGTCGGACAAATCCGGCTGGCCCGCGCATATGAGGAGGCGCTGGCGCCGCATGACATCACCACCGCGCAGGTGCTGGTGACGCTGGAAGACAGCGCCGACCGCCGCCGCTATCTGAACACGCGGGCCACGCTGGGCACGCTTTTGGGCATGAATGTCGTGCCCATCGTAAACGAGAACGACACGGTGGCGACCGATGAAATCCGCTATGGCGACAACGACCGTCTGGCCGCGCAAATTGCGGTGACGGTGGGCGCCGATCTGCTGGTGCTGCTGTCGGATATCGACGGGTTCTATTCCGCCAATCCCTCGCAGGATCCGTCGGCGCGCCGGTTCGATGTGATCGACCGCATCACGCCCGAGATCGAGGCGATGGCCGGCGATGCCGGGTCGGGTCTGTCGAAAGGCGGGATGAAAACCAAATTGATGGCCGCGCATATGGCAATGACCGGCGGCTGCGGCATGGTCATCACCGAAGGGTCGCCCAACCGGCCGCTTTCGCTGCTGGAGCAGGGCGCCAATGCGACGTGGTTCACCGCGCAAGAGGATCCGCAGCTTGCCCGCAAACGCTGGATCGGCGCGATGAAGCCGCGCGGCGAGGTGTACGTGGACGCGGGCGCCGAACGTGCACTGCGCCGGGGCACCAGCCTGCTGCCCGCCGGTGTGACGCGGTTGGGTGGTGATTTCGGGCGCGGCGATCCCGTGAGTATCATCGGTCCGGGCGGGCCGCTGGGGCTGGGGCTGATACGCTATACCGCGGAAGAGGCGGGGCGCATTCGCGGCTGCCATTCTTCGGAAATTGAAGAGCGGCTGGGCTATCCTGGCCGCGCGGCGCTGATCCATCGCGATGATATGGCGGTGTCGCTGGCCGTGGAAACCGGGTAACCTGCGCAAGACAAGGGAAAGGGCAAGACCATGAAAGATCTGGATGATATCGCCGCCGTAATGGCCGACATCGGCACGCGCGCGCGCATCGCCGCGCAGGATCTGGCCTTTGCCCCAGCCGATACGAAAACCCTTGCGCTGACCGCCGCCGCCGAGGCGCTTTGGGCTGCCCGGGATGAAATCAAGCAGGCCAACGCGCGCGATATGGAGTATGGCCGCGAGAAGGGCCTGTCGGACGCGATGATGGACCGGCTGATGCTGGACGATGCGCGAATACAGGGCATGGTCGACAGCCTGCGCACAGTCGCCGCCCAGGTCGATCCTGTGGGCGAGGTTCTTGCCGAATGGGACATGCCCTCGGGCCTGCACATCCAGCGTGTACGCACGCCTTTGGGCGTGGTCGGGGTGATTTATGAAAGCCGCCCCAATGTGACCGCCGATGCCGGGGCGCTGTGCCTCAAGGCCGGGAATGCGGTGATCCTGCGCGGCGGGTCGGAAAGCTTCCACAGCGCCACAGCAATTCACGCCTGCATGGTGCAGGGGCTGCGCGCCGCCGGTCTGCCCGAAGACGCAATTCAGCTGGTCCCGACGCGCGACCGTGCCGCCGTATCCGAGATGCTGACAATGACGGGACAGATCGACGTGATCGTGCCGCGCGGCGGCAAGGGTCTGGTCGGGCTGGTCCAGCGCGAGGCGCGGGTGCCGGTGTTCGCGCACCTGGAAGGCATCGTACACATCTATATCGACAAATCCGCCGATCCGGTAAAAGCAGCCGATGTACTGCTGAACGCCAAAACCCGGCGCACCGGCATCTGTGGCGCGGCCGAATGTCTGCTGGTGCATTCTGACGTGGCTGAAACGCTGGGCCGCGATCTGGTGGCCGCGTTGCTGGCCGCCGGGGTCGAGGTGCGGGCCGAAGGCGCGCTGGCGATTGACGGCACCACCCCGGCCACAGCCGAGGATTGGGGCCGCGAGTATCTTGATATGATTATCGCGGCGCGACCGGTCGACAGCCTTGACGCCGCGATGGCGCATATCCGGCACTACGGATCGAACCACACCGACTGCATCATCACAGAGGATGCCGAGGCGGCGGCGACGTTCTTTCAGCGGCTCGACAGTGCCATCCTGATGCACAACGCCTCGACCCAGTTTGCCGATGGGGGCGAATTCGGCATGGGGGCCGAAATCGGGATTGCGACGGGCAAGATGCATGCGCGCGGGCCGGTGGGTGCAGCACAGCTCACCAGCTTCAAGTATTTGGTCACCGGAAACGGCGCACTGCGCGGCTGATCCAAGCTGTTCTGCCGCTTCAGGTGGCTCTGCCGGGTCGCGCGACTAGAACCGGATCGAAAGCGCCTCGGCGTCGCGCGTCGTGGTCAAGCGGCGCCCGGCGTCTTGCGCCAGCACGGGCAACAGGGCGAATTGCACCCGCGCGGGCGCCAGATCGCCGAGCGGGACCGACGCGCTTAGCCGGTCCCACAGCGCCCCATCCAGCCCCGAACAATCGCCGCGCCCGGTTATGGCCCAACTGTCGCCCTCACAGCCGATCTGCGCCTCGCCACCATAGGGCAGAGCGGTTTCAAGGCATTGCAGTGCCAGAAAGGCCAGCCGCACCTCACGTCGGGGCTGGGGATCCTGGGGTTGCCAGTCCATCCGCAGCCGCGCTGTCTGACCATGATCGCGCAGCACGCCCGCCACCTCGGCCCGGCCCAGCATCTGTTCGCCCGCCGCGCCATAGGCGATGCGGAAGAACCGGATGCGCGCATTTGCGCTGGCGACGCTTTCGGCGATCAGGTCGTGTTCCGGGCCTTTGAAAGATCCGGCAAGATCCAGCAACTCCAACCCATTCGAAATAGCCCCGATCGGGCTGATCAGGTCATGGCAAATTCGCGACCCTACAAGTGTTGCCAGTTCTGCGCTAATCTGAGGCATTCTCCCTCCGAGGGCTATGTTCAATGACCGATCTCAATTCGTTTCTGTCGCCGGGAATGCTTGTCACCCATCCCGACCACCCCGAATGGGGTACGGGGCAGGTGCAATCCAACATCGGAGGCCGGCTGACCGTGAATTTCCGCGAACAGGGCAAGGTGGTGCTTGACGGCACCCGGGTTGAATTGACGCCCGTCTTTGATGGATAAAATTGCTTTAGGAAAGGTTAACATAGCCACGACAATTGTGCCAAGTCGCGTAAACCTGTGTTAACGCCGGTTGCCATATGGCGCGTGCCTGCGGTATTTCCCCGCGACCCACGCCGTAAGAGACCGTTCACAGCCATGACATCGTCCCAAGCGCACTTCTCCGTGCGACTGGCCCAAACGTCCGAGGACCTGCGCGCCGCGCAGGCGCTGCGCTATGATGTTTTCGTACGCGAGTTGGGCGCGGGCGGCGAGATGGTCGACCATGTGGAAGGGCTGGAGCGGGACCGCTTTGACGATCACGTCGATCACATGCTGCTGATCGATGATGCCGTGGGCCGTGTGGTGGGCGTGTACCGGTTGTTGCAGCAGCAACAGGCAGAGGCGCTTGGCGGGTTCTACAGCGAAGGCGAATACGATCTGACGCCGCTGAAAAACAGCGGGCGGCGCCTGCTGGAGCTGGGCCGGTCGTGCCTTGCGCGCGACTATCGCGGCGGGATCGGCATGCACCATATGTGGCAGGGGCTGGCCGACTATGTGCACGAGCGCGAGATCGACGTTCTGTTCGGGACGGCCTCGTTTCATGGCACCGATGCGCAGGCGCTGGCCGAACCGCTGACCATGCTGCACCTGAACCACCTGGCACCGCCCGAATTGCGCGTGCGGGCGCTTGAAAAACACTATCAGCCGATGAATCTTGTCGCGCCCGACCAACTGGACCGGCGCCGCGCGATGGTGGCCGTGCCCGCGCTGATCAAAGCCTATCTTCGTCTCGGCGGCACTGTCGGCGATGGCGCGTATGTCGATCACACATTCAACACCACCGATGTCTGCCTGATCCTTGATACGGCGCGGATGAACGACCGCAGCCGCCGCAGCCTGACAGGCGGGGCAGGGTGAGCCCGCTTTGGAATGCCGCGCCCGAGCCTGACGTGGCGCCGATCTCGCCGCTTGGCTGGCTGCGCGTGGCCTGGCGTGGGTTAATCCTGGGCACGGTTGTCTTCGGCGGTCTGGCGATCCTGTTGACGCTACGGCTGATCGAACGTCCGCTGTTCGGCGCGCGGCGCCCGTTGACCCCATGGATCACGCAATGGGTTTGCCGGGCGGCGTTCTTCATCCTTGGGATCGGGTTTTCTTCCAAGGGGCAGTTGATGCCGATGCCCGGCGCGGTTGTGGCGAACCACAGTTCCTGGCTGGATATTTTTGCGCTCAACGCGCGCAAGCGGGTCTACTTCGTGTCCAAGGCCGAAGTGGCGGGTTGGCCTGGCATCGGCTGGCTGGCCCGTGCCACCGGCACCGTGTTCATCCAGCGTGATCGCCGCCATGCCCGCGCCCAGACCGATCTGTTCCGCACCCGGTTGCGCGCCGGGCACCGGCTGTTGTTTTTTCCCGAAGGCACCTCGACCGACGGGCGCCGGGTGCTGCCGTTCAAGACGACGCTGTTCGCGGCCTTCCTGTCGGACCTGAATATCGACGATCTGCATGTTCAGCCGTGTTGCGTGATCTACAATGCGCCGCCGCGCGAGGATTCGCGTTTTTACGGTTGGTGGGGCGACATGGCCTTTGGCCCACATCTGCTGCAGACGCTGGCAGCGAGACGGCAAGGCGCGGTGCAGGTGATCTATCTGCCGCCCCTGCGCGTGGCGGATTTCAGCGACCGCAAAGCACTGGCCGCCGCCGCCGAAGCCGCTGTGCGCGCAGCGCACCCGCAGGGCGATCTGCGTGATTAGGACGCGATTGGGGCAGGGCGCTAACGCGGCAAAATATCCTCGGGCTGGGAATGGCCGGCCAACCATTCGCGAAAGGCGGTCAGCGGCCCGTGATGGTCGCGGCTGTCGGGCCAGACAAGATAGTACCCTCCGGCGACTTCGCGCGCGGGTCCGTAGACCGGCACCAGCCGCCCGGTGGCGACATCTTCCTCGACCAGATAATCAGGCATCAGCGCCACGCCCAACCCGTGCAGCGCGGCCTGCGTGATGGTTGAGAACTGGTCATAGATCATGCCCGGAATCGGCCCCGATACCGGCGCATCCTGGCTGGCGAACCAATCGGCCCAGGCGCGCGGCCGTGTCTGGATGTGCAAGAGCGGCAGGTTTAGCAAGGCTTGCGGATGGCCCGGGCGTCCGGAGTCAAGAAGCCCCGGCGCCGCCACCGGCAGCACCTGTTCGTGCCGCAGCAGCAGATGGCGGGTGCCCGGCCAGTCGGGCGTGCCAAAGCGGATCGCGGCATCGAAGGGGTCATCAGCAAAGTCAAAAGGCACCAGCCGCGTCGCCATGTTCAAAGTGACGTCCGGGTGCTGGCGGGTAAAGCCCGGCAGGCGGGGCACCAGCCACCGCATCCCAAACGTAGGCAGTATTGCAAGGTTCAGCGCACCACCTGTCGGAGCGGATTGCAGCCGCAGCGTTGCCGCAGCAATCCTCCCCAGCGCTTGGCGAATATCGCCTGCGAAATCCCGGGCCGCCGGCGTCAACCCCAGCTTCTTGCCGCCACGATCCACCAAAGTCACGCCCATCTGCGATTCCAGCGCCTGTATCTGACGGCTGACTGCGCCTTGGGTGAGCGACAGCTCTGCCGCTGCGGCCGAGGCGCTGCCAAGCCTGTCCAAGGCTTCGAGCGCGCGCAGGCTGGCAATAGAGGGCAACAATCGGCGAGGCGTATTCATCTATGAGTAAATGACATACATAAGCGAAGAAGTCTCGCTGTTTTTTCTGACCTTGCCGGACTATGGTGGCGCAAATGCCGATCATACCGGAGGATATCGCATGAACGCCCCGACACCCAAGCTGAAGCCGAAAGACGCGCCCGATCTGGGCCGGTTCGAATGGTCCGATCCGTTGCGTCTGGATGACCAGCTGACCGAAGACGAGCGTATGATCGCCGAAAGCGCGCGCGCCTATGCGCAGGAAAAACTGCAACCGCGCGTGACCGAAGCCTTTGAAACCGAGGCCGTCGAACCCGAAATCTTCCGCGAAATGGGCGAAATGGGCCTGCTTGGCGTCACCGTACCCGAAGAATACGGCGGAATCGGTGCAGGCTATGTCAGCTATGGCCTTGTCGCGCGCGAGGTCGAGCGTGTGGATTCCGGCTATCGTTCCATGATGTCGGTACAAAGCTCTTTGGTGATGTACCCGATCTATGCCTACGGCAGCGAAGAACAGCGCCAGAAATACCTGCCGAAACTTGCCAGCGGCGAATTCATCGGCTGCTTCGGCCTGACCGAACCCGACGCCGGCAGCGACCCGGCGGGCATGAAAACCCGCGCCGTGAAAACCGACTCGGGCTATCGTCTGACCGGCTCCAAAATGTGGATTTCGAACGCGCCGATCGCGGATGTCTTCGTGATCTGGGCCAAGTCCGAAGCGCATGGCGGCAAGATCCGCGGCTTCGTGCTTGAAAAAGGCATGAAGGGCCTGAGCGCGCCGAAGATCGGCAACAAGATGAGCCTGCGCGCTTCGGTCACCGGCGAAGTCGTGATGGACAACGTCGAAGTCGGCGAAGATGCGCTGCTGCCGCATGTCGAAGGGCTGAAGGGGCCGTTCGGCTGTTTGAACCGCGCGCGTTACGGCATCAGCTGGGGCGCAATGGGCGCGGCCGAGGCGTGCTGGCACGCGGCACGTCAGTACGGTTTGGACCGGACGCAGTTCAACCGTCCGCTGGCGCAGACCCAGCTGTACCAGAAGAAACTCGCCGACATGATGACCGAGATTTCGCTGGGCCTTCAGGCTTCGCTGCGCGTCGGCCGCCTGATGGACGAGGCGAACGCCGCGCCGGAAATGATCTCGATCGTCAAGCGCAACAACTGCGGCAAGGCGCTCGACATCGCGCGCATGGCCCGCGACATGCACGGTGGCAATGGCATCAGCCTCGAATTCCAGGTGATCCGCCACATGGTAAACCTTGAAACGGTGAACACCTACGAGGGCACGCATGACGTGCACGCGCTGATCCTGGGCCGCGCACAAACCGGCCTTCAGGCGTTTTTCTAAACCAAACGCTCTCTGGCGCCGCATAACAGGGCGGTGCCAGAGAGAGTGCTGCCAGCGCTTTGGCCTGCAGCTATATCGTATAATAGATATTATGTTATATATATCCACACTGAGCAATTTGCGGAATACAATTCCGACACGCGGTATTGGCATGCCCTGAAATCCCGTCTAGCATTTTGCGAAGAAGAGTCGCTGCCCGGTTGAGGAGAACCGCGCCAAGCGCACCACGGGAGGATTGCATCATGCGCCAGGCCTTGCGCCCTTGGCTCCGGCCTGTGTCGGAGATATCGAAGTGACGTCGTCGACCATAGCTCCGGCAATGTCTATCGATGCAGCCGTTGCGCATCTGTTGGCGACAGACCCGCGCTTTGCGGTTGAACCGGTGCGTATCCGCGGCGTTGATTATACCGCGTTCTCAAATATTCCGCCGCATACACGCGCTTTGCTGGAACGCGCAGCCGAAGTGCAGTCGGCCAATGGCGATCCGTTTCTGGTATTTGGCGAGGAACGGTACACATACGAAGAATTTTGTCGACACATCAACGTTTTGTCTGGCGTTCTAAGCAGCCGCTTTGGCGTGGAAAAAGGCCAGCCAGTGGCCATCGCAATGCGCAACTGTCCTGAGCTTCTGATGCTCATGATGGCGATTACGTCGATGGGTGCGGTCGCGGTGTTCTTGAATGCCTGGTGGACGACAGAAGAACTGGACTATGCCATCCAGGACAGCGCTGCGCGCATTGTCTTTGCGGATGGTCTGCGATCTGAACGTCTTGCGCCGTTGGTCGATCAACTCGACCTTGCCGTGATCGGTGTGCGCGATGCAGATTCAACCGGCCCGTTATCGTTCAGTGGCTTGATGAATGGCGCGCAACCATTTGACGAAACGGTAGAAATTGATACCGACGATGACATGGCAATCATGTATTCGTCGGGAACCACAGGTCAACCGAAAGGTGTTGTGCAAACCCATCGCGGTGCGATGAACGCGGTATACACCTGGTTGATGCAGGCCGAAATTGCCGCATTGGTCGAACCGCCAGAACCGGATGCCCCTGCCCCTTTACGGCCCTCTTTTCTGGTGGTCACACCCTTGTTCCACGTCACGGCGACCCATCCTGTTTTCCTTCTGGGCATTGCGGCTGGCGCCAAACTGGTGGTGATGGAAAAATGGGATGCAGACCACGCCGTTGAACTGATCGAGCGCGAGCAAATCACCCGCTTGGTAGGCGTTCCGACCCAATCCGCCGATTTGATGGTTGCCGCTGCGCGGATGAACACGTCCTTGAATTCGCTGACATTCATAGGCGCGGGTGGCGCCAAGCGCCCGGCTGCGCAAGTGCCAGACCTCGTTGCGCGCTTTCCCGGGGCCCAGATCGCAACGGGCTGGGGCATGACCGAAACCAACGCCAACGGGATCGGTCTGGTTGGGCGCGAGTATCACGACCGCCCCAACGTGGCCGGCCGTTTGTATCCGCCGGTGCAGGAATTGCGGTTTCTGGATGATGCCGGAAATCAAGTTTCGCCCGGAACTGTCGGGGAAATAACGGTAAAAAGCCCATGTAATATGCGGTGCTATCTGAACAAGCCCGAAGCGACGGCCGAGGTGATGCAAGATGGCTGGCTGCGAACCGGCGATCTTGGTTCGATTGATGAATTTGGTGTTGTAACTATTTCTGATAGAAAGAAAAACATCGTTATTCGCGGCGGTGAAAACATTGCCTGTCTTGATGTGGAGGGTGCGGTGCACCGCCATCCCGCCGTCGCCGAGGCTTGTGCTTTCGCAGTCCCTGACGACAGGCTGGGCGAAGTGGTCGGCGTGGGAGTCGTGCTGAAACCCGGTGCGACATTGGAGCCGGAGGCCCTGCAAAGATTCCTGGGCGATCACATCGCGCGCTTCAAGATACCCGAACACATTTGGCTGCTTGAAGGCACCCTGCCCCGAGGCACCACCGACAAGCTGGACCGCCGTGCACTGCGCTCAATGTGCCTGAACAAACAGGCCGAAGGGCCGGAATTTACATGAAAGGACGCAATTAAAATGGCATTTGAGTTCATCAAGACCGAACGGCAGGGGCATATCCTGATCGTCACCATGAACCGGCCCGAGGTATACAATGCCGTCCACGGCCCGATGCACAACGAAATGGCCCAGTGCTGGGACGACTTTGCCGCTGATGACGATCTGTGGGTCGCGGTGCTGACCGGCGCAGGCGACAAGGCGTTCACCGCGGGCAACGATCTGAAGGCCACGGCCGCCCAAGGCATGAAGGGCGGCTTGCCAGAGACCGGGTTCGCCGGGCTGTCGTCGCGGTTTGACCTGGAAAAGCCGATCATCGCTGCGGTCAACGGCTTTGCCATGGGAGGCGGATTTGAAACAGCGTTGTCCTGCGACATCATTCTGGCTTCGGAGACGGCAAAATTCGCGCTGCCCGAAGTCAAGGTTGGCTTCTTCGCTTCAGCCTCGGGGGTGCAGCGGTTGTCGCGCTATATTGGCCGGCTCGCGGCGCAAGAGATGATGCTGAGCGGGCGCACCATCATGGCCGACGAAGCCCTGAAACTTGGCTGTGTGAACGAGGTGCTGGCACCCGAGGCGCTTATGCCGCGCGCAATGGAGATGGCCGAACAGCTTTGCGCAGTCTCGCCCAGTTCGGTCAAGGCAACCAAACGTATCCTGAATTCGATGCTGGTTGCCGAAGGCCTGCCGGAAAGCCTGATGTACTCGCGTGAGGTTCAGGCCGATCTCGCCCAAACGTATGACTTCAAGGAGGGCGTTCAAGCCTTTGTTGAAAAACGTAAACCAGAATGGAAAAACCGCTGAAACGGTGAAAGGAAAACCCACCTCATGTCAATGTCGGTACACCCACAGGAAATGAACGATTTGCGGATGTCGGAAGGCGCACGGCCCCTTCTAGATGCCGTGATCAAACACATCGCCGAAAACGTCGATCCGATCACCGAAGAATATTTCCGCCTTGGCGAAGGTCGCGCAGACCGTTGGTCTCATGCGCCCGGTCAGCTGGAATTGCTGGCCGAAGCCAAGCAGAAAGCCCGTGACAACGGGTTGTGGAATTTCTTTCTGCCGAATGCCGAAACGGGCGAAGGGCTGTCAAACCTCGATTACGCCTATATCGCCGCCGAGCTTGGCAAGAACCCGCTGGCCTCGGAGACGCTGAACTGCTCGGCGCCCGACACCGGCAATATGGAGGTTCTGGAGCGCATCGGCACGCCCGAGCAAAAGGAACGGTGGCTGAAACCGCTGCTGAACGGTGAAATCCGCTCGGCTTTTGCGATGACCGAGCCGAACGTGGCAAGTTCTGACGCCAAGAACATCTCGACCAGCGCAGTGCTCGAGGGCGATGAATGGGTCATCAACGGCGAGAAATTCTATATCTCGGGCGCCGGAGATCCGCGTTGCAAGATCATGATTACAATGGTCAAAACCTCGCCCGAGGCCGAGCCGTTCAAACAGCAAAGCCAGATCCTTGTGCCCATCGACACCCCCGGCGTGGAAATCGTGGGTCCGATGCGCGTGTTCGGCCATGACGATGCGCCGCACGGTCACATGCATATCCGGTTCAAAGATGTCCGGGTGCCGCGTGAAAACATGCTGTTGGGCGAAGGCCGTGGCTTCGAAATCAGCCAGCTGCGGCTTGGGCCGGGGCGGATTCACCACTGCATGCGCTCGATCGGGGCTGCCGAGAAAGCGCTCGACATGATGATCGACCGGGCCTTGAACCGGAAAGCCTTTGGCAAGCGCATCGTCGACCTTGGCAAGAACATGGAAACCATTTCCCGCGCGCGGATCGACATTGAATCCATGCGCATGATGGTGCTGAAAGCTGCCAAGGCGATGGATGTGCTGGGTAACAAAGAGGCCCGCATCTGGGTGTCGGCGATCAAGGCGCTGGTGCCTGAAAAGGCCTGCCAGATCATCGACCAGGCGATGCAGGTGCATGGCGCCGCCGGCCTGTCGCAGTGGTTCCCGCTGTCGGAAATGTATGTGGGCCAGCGCACTCTGCGGTTTGCCGATGGGCCGGACGAGGTGCATCACAACGTGGTCGCCCGCGCCGAGGTGAACCATTATCAGAACTCGAACGACCGTCAGGCCGCCACCGCGCGTGCCACCGGCGGGCGCATGTTCGAGGGGCCGTAAACCATGCGGAAGATGTTTGACCTGACCGGAAAGGTGGCGCTGTTGACCGGCGCCTCCAAGGGCATGGGGCTGGCGATGGCAACGGCGCTGGCAGATCACGGCGCGCGTGTCGTGATTTCGGCGCGCAAGCAGGATCAGCTGGATGCGGCTGCCGCCCAGATCAATGACACGGTTGGCGCCGAGCGCGCCATCGGCGTGGCTTGCAACGTAGGCTATAAAGAGCAGATCGACGCGCTGGTCGCCGCAACGCGGTCGCGCGTCGGGCCCATCGATATTGTCATCGGCAACGCTGGGGTGAACCCCTATTACGGCAAGACCTCGGAAATTCCCGACGAAGCCTATGAAAAGACCATGAAGGCCAACGTGCAGTCCAACCTGTGGTTGGCGCAGCTTGCCGTGGGCGACATGGTGAAAGCGGGATCCGGGTCGATGATGTTCACCTCGTCCATCGGCGCCTTCAAGCCGTCGGAAATGCTGGGCACCTACGGTATGTCGAAACTGGCGCTGATCGGTCTGGTGCGCAACCTGGCGGCCGAATTCGGCCCGTCGGGCGTGCGTTTCAATGCGATCTGCCCAGGGCTGGTCAAGACGGATTTCGCGCGAGAGCTGTGGGATAACCCCGAAGTGGAGAAACGGATCAAGCAAGAGATCCCGTTGCGCCGCCTGGGCGACCCCGAGGATTTCTGCGGGATAGCCGTATATCTGGCGTCAGACGCCAGCCGCTATATGACCGGTCAGGCGCTGACGGTTTGCGGTGGCTCGAACATGTGGACATAAGCCATGGAATTGAAAGACAAGATCATCGTCGTGACTGGCGCGGCCAGCGGGATTGGCCGGGCCATGGCGATCCGCTTTGCCGCCGAGGGCGCAAAGGCTGTTGTTTGCGCCGACATGAACCTGTCGGGCGCAGAGAAAACTGCCAACCAGATCAATGGGATAGCCTTCGAAGTGAACGTGTCGCGCGAGGCAGAGATCACGGGTTTGATCGACAAGGTCGAAGCCGATGTTGGCCCGATCGACCTGTTCTGTTCAAACGCCGGGATTCTGGTGGCGGGTGGCGCCGAGGTTGCCAATGACGACTGGCAGAGAATCTGGGAGATCAACGTGATGTCCCACGTCTGGGCGGCACGCCATCTGGTGCCCCGCATGGTAGAGCGTGGAGGCGGGTATCTGCTGAACACGGCCAGTGCCGCGGGCTTGCTGAACCAGGTCGGCTCGGCCCCCTATGGCGTGACAAAACACGCGGCTGTCGGACTGGCCGAGTGGCTGGCGCTGACCCATGGCGACGACGGTATCAAGGTGTCGGTACTGTGCCCTCAGGCGGTGCGATCCGAGATGACCCGGGGCCATGAAGACGGGGTCGCCTCGATCAATGGGATGCTGGAGCCCGAAGCGGTGGCGGAGGCATGTGTCGACACCATCCGGGCCGAAACGTTCCTGGTGCTGCCGCACCCGGAAGTGGTGCAATACATGCGCAACAAGGCCGAGAACTACGACAAGTGGATCGGCGGGATGCGCAAGTTGAACCGGGTTTTCGGCGACAAGCTGCGGTAATTGCTAAGTGAGAGGTTGGAGGGGGCGCTGCCCCCCTCCGGCTGTGCCGGAGTCCCCCGGAGTGTTTTCAGAATGATGAATCCGGAAGGCCGTAGGTGGCGCGCGCCGTGTCTGCGAAGAGTGCATTTTTTTCCTCTTCATCAAAGGGGTGCGCGAGTTTCTTGAAAAAGTTCCAGAGCACGTGATAGTCGACCGAAGTGCGGTCGACCGGAAAGTTGCTTTCGAACATGCAGCGGGACGGGCCGAAGCAATCGATGGTATGGTGATACCAGTCGCCTTGTGCTTTCAGCAGATCGTCAGAGGACGGCGGGGTTTCGTTTTTTTCCCAACCCCAGCCGTTGTCGGGCATATTGAGACCGCCCAGCTTGGCGCGCAGGTTCGGGCATTGGGCGAGATCGGCCATGTCTTCGCGCCAGGCGGACTGGATTTCATCTCGTTGTTCGGCAAAGCGCCCCACGCCAAGCGGGGTGCCGAAGTGATCGAGGATCATCACCGTTTCCGGCAGGGCGCGCGCCAGATCAAGGAAGTCCCGGTTCTGGTGGTGGTAGTGCCAGGTGTCATAGGCGAGTCCGCGCGCGCCGAGCCGGGCAACGCCGCGGCGGAAATCGGGATTGGCGTAAAGCCCCGGCGCACCGCGGCCCGGGATCATCAGGCTGTCGGGTTCTCGATCGCAGGCGCCGGAGTGGCGGATGCCGACCAGCCGCCCCTGCCCGGACGCTGTATGAGCATCGAGCGCCTCATCCAACAGGTCCAGCGGCAGGGTCAGATCGACATGGGCGATGATGCCCGCAATGGGCGCGGCCTCCGGTGCAGTCAAAGACGCGACATAGGCGGTTTCAGCCACCGATTGCAGGTGAGCGGGCGCGTCGAGATCCCAGCGGGCGCGGCATTCGATATAGACGGTTTGCACCACCTTGTGCCCGGACCCTGTGTCGCGCGCGAATTCGGGCAGTTCGTAGATGGCCGGCGCCTCGGACGTGCCATGGGTCCACAGATGGTGGTGCGGATCGACGATTTCGCGGTCGGGGTCGATGATCTCTTCCCGGGTCAGCGCAAGCCAATCCTCGCGCAACTCGATCCCCGGCACCCAGCGCGGATAGCGCCCGCCGCTCATGTGCGGTCTTCCTTGGGCTTGAAGCGGCGCACGAGCCCTTCCTGAGCCACGCTGGCGACCAAAGTGCCGTCGCGCGAAAAGATCGAGCCGCGGTTGAAGCTGCGCCCGCCGCCCGAAAAGGGGCTGTCCATGGAATAGAGGTGCCAGTCGTCAAAGCTGATCGGCGCGTGGAACCACATCGCGTGGTCGAGGCTGGCGGTCACCACGCCGCCGTGCCACCACGTGATGCCATGCGGGCGCAGCGATGAGCCCAGCAGGTTCATGTCGGAGGCATAGGCGAGCAGGCAGTGCTGCATCACCGGATCGCGCCCGGCGGCGGCCTGCATACGGAACCAGAGGTGGTTCACATCGTCTGCCGGTTGTGGTTCGAACATGTCCTGCGGGGCGATTTCGCGCAGTTCGATGGGGCGCGGGCGCAGGAAATCCGAGCGGTGCGGCTCGGGCACCTTTTCCGAGATGGCATCGCGCAATTCGGCGCGCGAAGCCAGGCCCTCGGGGCCGTCGACCTCTGGCATCGGGTGTTGGTGCGACCAGCCGTCTTCGTCCACATGAAATGAGGCGGAAAGGTTCAGGATCTGCTTGCCATGCTGGATCGCCACGACCCGGCGGGTGGTAAAGCTGCCGCCGTCGCGGGCGCGGTCGACATGGTAAACCACCGGGATTTTCGGATCGCCGGGGCGGATGAAATAGGCGTGCAACGAGTGGCACAGCCGGTCTGGCACCGTGCGATAGGCGGCCATCAGGGCCTGGGCGATGACGTGGCCGCCGAAGATGCGCATCGTGGTTTCCCCGCCCGACCCGATGCCGCGAAACAGATCGACTTCGAGTTGTTCGATATCCAGCAGGTCCAGCAGTTCTTCGGCGGGGTCCAGCGTCATGCGGAGGGTCCTTCTGTCAGCGCGCGGTCTTTGGCGTAGGTGATGAATTGGTCGAAACTGTCCGGGTTGCTCATCGAGTCGCGGTTGACGACCCGCGCGGGATCGCCGCCCAGCAGCAGTTTCTTCACCGGCAGTTCCAGTTTCTTGCCCGAGAGGGTGCGCGGCACCTCGGCAATCTCTACGATCTCGTTCGGGACGAAACGGGCCGACACGGCGTTTCGGATGGCATCTGCAATTCTGCCCTTCAGCGCGTCATCCAGAACCGCCCCGGGCGAGAGCACCACGAACAGGGGCATGAAGCTGTCGCGCCCCAGAAATTCGAGGTCGATCACCAGTGAATCCTGCACATCGTCGAGCGCCTCGACCGCCTGATACAGCTCGGCACTGCCCATGCGCAGGCCCTTCCGGTTGATCGTGGTGTCAGAGCGGCCGTAGATCACCGACCCGCCGGTTTCCGAGAAGGAGATCCAATCGCCGTGACGCCAGATGCCGGGGTAGGTGTCGAAATAGCTGTCATGCAGGCGGCTGCCATCATCATCGCCCCAGAAATACAGCGGCATCGAGGGCAGCGGCTCGGTGCAGACCAGCTCTCCGACCTGGCCAATCAGGTCGTTGCCGTCATCGTCGAAACAGCGCACTGCGTTGCCCAGCAGGCGGCATTGCATTTCGCCCATACGCACCGGCAGCATCGGGTTGCCGCCCACAAAGGCGCCGGCGAAATCAGTGCCGCCCGAGATCGGGGCAAGCCAGATGTCAGGCTTCACCGCGTCATAGATCCAGCGATAGCCATCGTCGGACAGGGGCGAGCCGGTTGATCCCAGTGAGACGAGGTTCGAAAGGTCGCAGGCGTCGCCCGGGCGGATTCCGGCCTTCAGACAGCTTTGGAAATAGGCCGCCCCTGCCCCAAGGAACGTCAGCTTGTGGCGCGCGGCAAAGCTCCACAGCGCCATCATATCGGGGTGATTGGCCGCACTGTCGAACATCGCCACCGTGCCGCCGCGCGCCAGGGGCACGAATTGGCAGTTCCACATGATCCAGCCCGAGGAGGTCATCCAGCAGAACCGGTCTTCTGCGTCCAGATCCTGATGCAGCGATTGTTTCGCGCCTTCCAGCGCGATGCCGCCGTGGCCGTGCACGATGGGTTTGGGGTTGCCCGTGGTGCCCGAGGAATAGACGATCCACAGAGGATGATCGAACGGTACCGGAACCGGGGTGACCGTTTCGGCACTCGCGGTCATCTCGTCCCAATGGGTCGCGCCCTCTGGCACATCGCCGACCACGGGCACCATCACCAGATGCGCCAGATCGGGCAGCCCATCCACGATGTCCTTCAGCACGGCGCGGCGGTCGATTGTCTTGCCCGCGTGCACGTATCCGTCCTGTGCGATCAGAACCTTGGGCGCGATCTGGCGGAACCGGTCAAGGATCGCCACATGCCCCATGTCGGGCGCGCAGATTGACCAGATCGCGCCCAGCGAGGCGGTGGCCAGCATCGCGATAATCGCCGTTTCGGTGTTGGGCAGAACCGCAACCACACGGTCGCCCTGCTCTACCCCCATAGCCCGAAGCCGTGCAGCCACGCAGCCCACCCGGTCGGCAAAATCGGCCCAGGTGATCTCTACGTCGCCAAAGGTTTCCGATTGCACGATCAGCGCGGGTTTGTCGGGCGTCTGCGCGGCCGGGCGCAGCGTGACTTCGGCAAAGTTCAGGGTAACCCCAGGGAACCATTCGGCGCCCGGCATCTTGCGGCGCACCAATACGGTTTCGACCGCATCGGCCGGGCCGATCTCGAAGAACTCCCAAATCGCGCGCCAGAACCCGTCAAGATCGCTCACGCTCCAGTTCCACATCGCCTCGTAATCGGCGAATATCAGGTCCTTTTCTGCTTCGAGCCAGCGCAGGAAGGCGGCCATCGACGAGCTTTCGATGCGCTCGGGCAACGGCTGCCACAGGATCGGGCGTTCTTCGCTCATTCCACCAGCGCTCCGTGTACCAATGCCTTCAGCTCGGCCCGGCAGGGGTAGGAACTGGACGGCGTGAGCTGGGTAAAGAAGACGCAGGTCAGGTCAAGCACGGGGTCGATCCAGAACATGGTCGATGCCATGCCGCCCCAGCTGAAATCGCCTTCGCTGCCCGGCACGCGCACGCGGCCCGGGTTCAGCACGACTGACCCGCCAAGGCCAAAGCCCATACCCTCCATCGGCTGTTCCGCGAAACTTTGCGGCCCCATCGAGGCGATGTCGCCCGGCAAGTGATTGCGCATCATAAAATCCACCGTGTGCGGCGACAGGATCCGCCCGCCCGGCGCAGCGCCGCCCCGGCGCAGCATCTCGCAGAACTTCACGTAGTCGTCGATCGTGCCAACCAGACCGCCACCACCCGAAAAACAGGTGGTGGATTCAAACACCGACGCGCCCGCGCGATCCACAAGCCGCAGCGTTTCGTCGCTGTCACGCGCCGCGTTCAGCGCCATCGCATTGCCGGCGAGCGGAGTGTAGAGAGAGGCAAACCTGTCGCCCGTACCCTCGGGCACGCGGAAGGCAGTTTCGCCCATCCCCAGCGGGTCGAATATTTGCTCGCGCAGGAACACATCCAACGGCTGGCCCGACACCACCTCGATCACGCGGCCAAGAATGTCGATGGACACGGAATATTCCCAGCGCGTGCCCGGTTGAAACGCCAGCGGCAGCGCCGCGGTGCGATCGGCAACTTCGGCAAGGCTGGTATCGTCGGCACGGAAGATGATCTTTTCCGCATCCATCGCCTGCCCCAGTGGACCGGGATTGAACGGATAGCTCAGCCCACTGGTATGGGTCAGCAGGTGGTGCAGCGTCGGGCTGGACGCGGGTTCGGTCTGATCGATCCGCTGCGCGCCGGGCACCAGCGCCTGCATGTCGCGGAAGGCGGGGATGAATTCGGACACGGGTGCATCCAGATGGAACAGCCCCAGTTCGGCCAGCATCATGATCCCGACCGAGGTGATCGGTTTTGTCATCGAGTAGATCCGCGCCACGGTATCGCGTTCGAACGGCAGACCGTCCTCGACATTGCGGGATCCGGCGGCGTTGAAATACACCTCGTCCCCACCGCGCAGCAAAATCACCGAGGACCCCGGAAATTTACGCTCTTCGACGTACCTATCCTGCCAGGCCGCGATCCGCCCCAGCCGGATCGGGTCGAACCCCTGAATATGTGTGTCTGTCATGGCCGGGCCTTCCTTCAGCAGTGGATGAATTCCGCGCGAACGTATTTTTGATCGGCGAATTCTGATTTTTTTCAGGTTCTTACTATCCATAATTGAAGTCCTGCATTAAATATAAATCGCAAAGTTCTATTCCGACGAAAAATACGGCACACAAAAATCGTAACCTGGCTGCGCTCCAGAAATTCACGCACGCATTCTGGCCGTGGCAGGCTACGCGCCGCCAAGAGCCGGAAAGGTGCTAGGATGCCTGCCATCTGTCCTCCTCGCGTCGTTGAGCCGGGGCGCGGACACGGGCGCGATTGACGCTGTCGGATCGAACCGGTTAGGGTTTGCACGACAGTGCCGGCAGATATGAATTTGCCATGCAAGCTGTGGAAACAAAAGCGAATTCGGGGGGAAAATGAAACTGTATTTCGCACCCAACAGCCGCGCCGTAAGGGTGGCCTGGCTGCTGGAAGAATTGGGGTTGGAGTACGAGCTTGAGCGGTTCCAGTTGGGCGACAAGGCGATGCGCGATGACAGCTATCGCGCCGTGCATCCCATGGGGCGCGTGCCTGCGCTGGTCGACGGCGACGTGACGCTGTTTGAATCCGGCGCCATCGTACAATACCTGCTGGCGCGACATGGGAACGGCCAGCTGCAACCTGCCGTTGCCAGCCCGGATTTTCCGTTGTTCCTTCAATGGCTGCACTATGCCGAGGGCATGATCATGCCGCCCGTCAACTCGATCGTGGTCGAAACCATCCTACTTCCACCCGAACGCCGGACCGAGTTGAACGTAAAGCGCGCGACCAAGCTGCTGAACCAGATGCTGACGGCGGTGGACGCGCATATGGAAGGCCGTGACTATCTGGCCAACGATTTCAGCGCCGCCGACGTGATGACGGGCCATGCCTGTTACGTCTCGGGTGGTCTGGGCGCCGATTATTCGGATAAACCGAACCTGGCCGCCTATGTCGAACGGCTGAAAGCGCGACCCGCATTCCAGAGGGCACTGGCCCTGTAACACGCGCCCCGGGCCGCGAAAGCCCGGGGCAGTCCGTCAAACTTCAAGCCATTCCTTGCGCACGTCATCGCGCGATTTCAGCTCTTCCGGGGTACCTTCGAACACCACCTTGCCGTGCCCCATCACATAGATGCGGTGCGCGATGTCCAGCGCGATGGCCAGCTTCTGTTCCACCAGCAGCGTGGCGATGCCGCGCCGGGCGATTTCCTGCAACAACTCGGCGACGCGCTGAACCATCTGCGGGCTGAGGCCCTCGGTCGGCTCGTCGATCATCACAAGGTCCGGATCGCCAATAAGGGTGCGGCACATGGTCAGCATCTGCTGTTCGCCCCCCGACAGCACCGAAGCTTCGACATCGGCGCGGCGTTCAAGGTTCTCGAACATGTTGAACATGTCCTGCATCGACCAGCGCCCGGCGCCATCTTTCTGCCCGGGCTTCAGCCCCAGGATCAGGTTCTGCCGCGTGGTTAGACCCGGAAAGATGTCCCGGTTTTCAGGGACATAACCAATACCAAGGTTGGCGATTTCAAACGCCTTCTTGCCGGCGATCTCCTGCCCCTTGAACTTGACCGAGCCGACCGGGGGCACTTCGCCCATCACCGCCTTGCAGGTGGTGGACCGTCCCACGCCGTTGCGCCCCAGAAGCGCGACGATCTCGCCCTCCTTGATCTCGATGTTCACGCCCTGAAGGATGTGCGACTTGCCGTAGTAGGCGTGCAGATCGTTAACTTCCAGCATTAGTGCTCTGCCTCCAGCGCGGCGCCCAGATACGCCTCTTGAACCTTGGGATTGGCGCGCACCTCTTCCGGGCGGCCGGTCGCGATGATTTCGCCGTACACAAGGACCGAGATGTAATCGGCCAGCCCGAACACCACGCCCATGTCATGTTCGACCATGATCAGTGTCTTGTTCTCGGTCACCTTGCGGATCAGCTCGACGATATAGTCGGTTTCCGAATGGCTCATCCCGGCGGTCGGTTCGTCCAGCATGATGACATCGGCGCCACCGGCAATGGTGATCCCGATTTCCAGCGCCCGCTGTTCGGCATAGGACAGCACGCCCGCCGGCAGTTGGGCGCGCGAGGTCAGATTGATCTGTTCCAGGATCTCCATCGCGCCCTCGGTCAGCTCGCGCGAGCGGCTGACCATGTTCCAGAAGGAATATTTGTACCCCTGCGACCACAGCAGCGAACAACGCACGTTTTCGAACACCGTCATGTTCGAGAAGATGTTCGTGATCTGGAACGACCGCGACAGCCCGCGCCGGTTGATTTCAAACGGCGCCATACCGGCCAAATCATGCCCATGCAGGCGCACCTTGCCGCTGGTCTGCGGAAAGCGACCGGTGATCAGGTTGAACAGGGTGGATTTGCCCGCCCCGTTCGGCCCGATGATGGCATGGCGTTCGCTGCGCCCGATGCTCAGGTCGACGCCGCGAATGATCTCTGTCTTGCCAAAGCTCTTGCGCAGCCCCTCAAGCTGCAATGCCGGAACTGTCATGCCGCACCTCCTGTCGTCTTGGCCGCGCCGGGCGTGTTGGCGCGGTGCCATGTTTCGCGCAGTTTGGGCGCGCCCTGCCGGGCGAGCCAGATACCGCCCACCGTGGCGACGATTGCAACGATCCACGGCAGGATAGAATGGCTGTCAAACGTTACCCAGAACAGCGTCATGTCGGTGTCACCCGTGGCCGAGTGGCGCACATGGAACAGCAGCTCCATCAGCGCGGCCAGCCCGGCGATGCCGATCAACGCGGGCAGGATGGTGCGCAGGTATGGCCCCACCAGCCAGCCCAGCCGCCCCATCCGCGCTGCCGGTACATGCATCATCAGCACGCCGGCCAGACCACCGGGGAAGAACATCACCGTCGCCAGGAACAGCGCGCCCAGATACAGCTGCCAGATTTCCGATTGCAGGCTCAGCACCGATTGCAGCAGCGTGAAGGCGATGGCGCCAAGGATCGGACCAAAGAAGAACCCGACACCGCCCAGGAAGGTGATCAACAGGATGATCCCCGATTGCGTCGTCGACAGGTTGGTTTCGGTCAGGATCTCATAGTTGATCGCAAACAGCCCACCCGCGATCCCGGCAAAGAACCCGGCCCCGCAGAAGGAAAAGAACCGCACCCAACGCGCTGAATACCCAAGGAATTCGGCGCGTTCCGGGTTATCTCGCACGGCATTCGCCATGCGCCCCACGGGGGTGCGCGAAAACAGGTACATCAGCAGCGCCGACAGCACCGTCCAGAAGGCGATCAGGTAATACACCTCGATCTGGCGCAGGAATTCGGTGCCGAAAAAGGGCAGGAAATAGGTCCGGTCGCCCGGCATCCCCTCTTCCCCGCCAAAGAAGGCGACGATGATGACCGAACAGGCGGCGATCAGCTCTCCGATGCCCAGCGAGATCATGGCAAACACCGTGCCCGCCTTGCGGGTAGAGAAAGAGCCCACGATGGTCGCCAGCCCCAGCCCGAACAGCCCCCCGAAAATCGGCAGCACCGGCAGCGGGATCGGCAGTTCGTTGGCTTCGACGATGTTCATCAGGTGCATGCAGAAGAACCCGCCGACCCCCATGTACACGGCGTGGCCGAAACTCAGCATTCCGCCCTGCCCCAGCAGCATGTTGTAGCTGAGCGCAAAGACGATGGTGATCATCATCTGGTTCATGATGGTGATCGCGCTGTTCGACCCGAAGGCGATGGGCAGCACCATCAGGAAGATGACGGCAATCACCCAGGGCGCGACCTGCGCCATGCTGAACACCGGCGCTTTGGTCACGGTTGCGGTTTTTTGATAAGTATCGGTCATACGTCACGCTTCCCGAACAGGCCGTATGGGCGGAACACAAGGATCAGCACCATCAGGATGTAGGGCAGGATCGGCCCGATCTGCGGCAGCGTCAGGCTCCAGAGATCGCGCAGGTAGGATTCACTCATGTCCTCGGGCCGGGTCATGCCGAAGAAATTCAGCAGATCGGCAAACTGGAACGACGACGAGGCGGCGAAAGTGGTCAGCCAGCCCAGCAGCAGCGAGGCGGCAAGCGCCCCCCAGAGAGAGCCAAGGCCGCCGATCACGATGGTCACGAAGACGATGGAGCCAAGCACAAAGGCCATGCCTGGGAAGGTGCCCAGCACCGGCCCCGCAAGAACCCCGGCCACCCCGGCCAGCGCGGTGCCGACGCCAAAGACACCCATGAAGACCAGCGGCACGTTGTGGCCCAGCGCCTCGACCGTACGCGGATAGGACAGCGCCGCCTGGATGATCATGCCCACCCGAGTGCGTGTCAGAACGTAAAGCAATCCGACAAAGATCGCGATCGAGGTGAAGATCATGAAGACCTTGTAGGCAGGCACCGCATTGGCCCCGACCGAAAACAGCGCGAACTTCAGAATCTCGGGTTCCTGATAGGCCATCAGGTTGTTGCCCCAGAAGAATTTCACCAATTCCTCGATCAGCAGCGCCAATCCGAAGGTAAAGATCAGCTCGGGCACGTGGCCATATTGGTGCACGCGCCTCAGCCCGTATCGTTCGACCCCGGCGCCCGCAATGCCCACAATAAGGGGCGCGATCAGCAGGCCCATCCAGAAGCCCAGGTACATGCTGATCTGATAGGCGAAATAGGCGCCCAGCATGTAGAAACTGGCGTGGGCAAAGTTCAGCACGCCCATCATGGAAAAGATCAGCGTCAGCCCGCTGGAGAGCATGAACAGCAACAGCCCGTAGAACAGCCCGTCGATGAGATTGATGACAACCAGGTCCATCGGCCACCACTCCTTGGTCGAATGTCAGGTTTTATTGGATAGTCCGGATGGGTTCGCCCGCGCAGCTTGCGCGGGACGCGGGCGACCCTTTCAGACGTGAAACGCGGCTTACGGGCGTTCCATCTCGCAGGTGGTGGGCATGTCGGCCGAGGCGTTTTCCACCTTCACGACGGTTTCCAGCCCGAACTCGGAATTGTCGAGCGTGTGCTTCACGCCTGCGGTCTGCTGCATGACGTACACGTCCTGAATGGCCTGGTGATCCTGCTCGCGCATCTTGATCTTGCCGCCCCAGAAGTTGTCGGCTTCCATGCCTTCCAGCGCGCTGGCAACCTTGGCCACATCGGTGGCGGTGCCGGCTTCGTCGATGGCCATGGCCAGCATCCGGATCACGTTCACGATCCGCGGCTGGGCGATGTCATGGTCGGGGTACTTCGCCTCGAAGGCGGCGATGTATTCGTCCACCTCGGGCGAGGACGACGGGTTGATCGATCCTTCGCCGACAAGGTTGATGGTGCCCGCACCCGCTTCGCCGAAGGTCCGGGTGATCCCGTTCGATGCGGCATAGTAGGTGTAGATCGGGCCTTTGAACCCGGCCTCGATGATCGCTTTGCCAAGGCCCACCATGTCCGAGCCCCAGTTGCCGGTGATCACGGCGTCCGCGCCCGATGCCACGATCTTGCGCGCATACGGGGTGAAATCCTTGACCTTGCCGATCGGGTGCAGCTCGTTGCCGACAATCTCGACAGTGTTCTTCTTGGCGCCCAGATCACGCTCGGCCGCGGCGGCCACGGCTTTGCCGAAGGAATAGTCCTGACCGATCAGGTAGACCTTGTTGATCGCGTCGTTCTGCACGATCACATCAGTCAGCGCGTCCATCTTGATGTCGGCGTTGGCGTCAAAGCGGAAGTGCCAGAAGTTGCACTTTTCGTTGGTCAGTGCCGGGTCGACGGCAGAATAGTTCAGGAACAGAACCTGGCTGTCGGGGTTGCGGCGGTTGTGCTTGTTCACCGCCTCGGTCAGCGCGTGCGCAATCCCCGAAGAGTTGCCCTGCACGATGTAATGCACACCCTGGTCGATGGCGACCTGAAGGTTGATGAGCGACTCCTTGCCGTCCATCTTGTTGTCCAGCCCGATCACCTCGAAATTGGTGCCGCCCAGAACGCCACCCTTCTTGTTCACCAGCTCTTCCGCGGCGAACTGGAACTCGGCCAGCCCGTTGGTGCCCGTCGTTGCAAAGGGCCCCGACAGCGGGTCGATGAAGGCGATCTTTACATTCTCGGCCAGAACGGCCGTGGCGCTGACGGACAGAGCCAGCGCGGCCCCAAGGCCGAGCTTGATAGTACGTTTCATATGATGTCCTCCCAAAGTCTGAGCCCGTCGTGTTTCAATCACGATCCTCCCGGGCTTGGGGAAAGCCTTGCAGATCATGGCGCAATGTCAAGCGCGCGACCGGCGCCAAAAGCCCCTTTCCGGGGATAGGCCCCGACACCTTCGGGTTACGACATGGCAGTCGTGTTAGCGGTCGCAGGCAAATGCAACGAATTGTAACGAAGTTTCAAAACCTAACCCCTTGGCGAACAATAATTTCATCTGTACTGATCGGTCTAGTTTCCCGTGCGTCATACACCTTGGCCAGAGACAGGCTGAAAAATTTTTCAGCACTTTGGTCAAGCCTAGGTAAATAAAAATTTTTTTAACGCTTGCCGCGCCACTACGCCCAATATTCGACCCAATGCGCAAGCAGGCATCAGTGCGGCTGGTTCCGCATAGCAGAATCAGTTTCCACACCCCTCGATTGATTCTGAAACCCGACGGCGCCCGGGCCGGCATTTCGCCTAAATCGGCGAACTCAGTATGGCAGCAGCTTCGCGCAAGCGCTCTGCATAGGTGCTTTCCAGCTCTTCCGGAGACACGTGGAATGATGGCCCGCCCGTATTCAGCGCATAGCTTCGCGCGCTGTTCAGGGCAGCCACCGGAACCGCGATACCATTCACATCGGCCCGCCACTCGCCGTAACCCCGACAAAACCCATGTTGCGCGTGTTCGGCAATGGCGCTTTCCAGAATTTTGCGGCAGTCGTCCATCTGATCGGGCATGTCGCGGGCCACAAGATCAAACACCTCGTCTCGCTCCGCCTCTGGCATCGCCACCAGTAAGGCGCGTCCGGCGGCAGAGTGAAACAGCGGCAACCGCGAGCCAACATTCATGCTGAGCGAGACCGTCTCGCGCGAGCGCCGCACAGCAACGTATATCACCTCAAGCCGGTGCCGTTCGCCCAGGGCCACGGTAATGTAAGAATTCGGCCCGTTGCGCAGCCCGCGCATCAGCTCGGCAGCGCGTTCGCCAATGTCCAGCCCGGCCAGAACGCCAAACCCCAGCCGCAGCACCCCGGCGCCCAGCCGATAGGTCCCGGTGCGCGGTGCGGCCACAAGGTAATCCAGCTTGCACAGCGTATGGGTCAACCGGCTGACCGTGGGTTTGGGCAGGCCAGTGCGTTCGGCGAAATCGGTATTGGTCAACTCGGTCTCGTTCGGACGGAAGCAGCGCAGCACGTCCAGCCCCCGCGCCAGCGCGGTGACGAAATTGCGGTCCTTTGGGTCGTCAGGTCCGTCCAAGCCGTCGTCAACCATACTCCTGCCCCTACCCGCGCAGCGCCTGAAGCCCGCGTTCGGCGAACATGGGCACATAAGCGCCCACCTTCATCGCGCGTTCCGGGTTCGAGGCGTTGCCGTCCAGAGCCCGTTTCAGCACGCCCTGGATAATCCCGGCCATGCGGAAGAAGCAGAAGGCAAGGTAGAACCCGAAATCGTCGATCCCGTCCAGCCCGCGCCGCTTGCAATAGGCCGCGATGAACTCTTGGTCCGAGGGCAACCCCTGCGCCGCCCGGTCGATGCCGGCCAGCCCGCGCCCTTCGGTACCGGCGGGCATCTGCCATTGCATGATGACGCTGGCCAGATCGGCATAGGGGTGACCGATGGTCGACAACTCCCAGTCCAGCACCGCGATGCAGTTCGTGCCGGTCTTGGAAAACATCATGTTGTCGATGCGATAGTCACCGTGCACCAGCGTGCGCTGGCCATCGTCCTCGGGCATCCGTGCGGCCAAATCCTGCATCAACTGGTCCATCGCCTTGATGGTCTCGGTTTCCGATGCGCGGTATTGTTTCGACCAGCGCCCCACCTGCCGTTCAAAGTAGTTCCCCGGAGGCCCGTAGTCCGACAGGCCCACGGCATCGACATCGACCATGTGCAGCGCGGCCAGCACGCGGTTCATGTCGTCGATCACCGCGCCCCGGTCCGCCTTGTCCAACTCGTCCAGCGTCGGCTGGCGAAAGTTGCGGCCATCCATATGGTCCATGATGTAAAAGGCCGATCCGATGACGCTGTCGTCCTCACACAGCACATGCATCTTGGCGACAGGCACGTCGGTGTCGGCCAGCGCACGTTGCACGCGAAATTCGCGATCGACCGCATGGGCCGATTTCAACAACACCCCCGGCGGTTTGCGCCGCAGCACATAATTGCGCGCGGGGGTTTTCAAAAGGAATGTCGGGTTCGATTGGCCGACGTCGAATTTCTCGGCCTCGATCGGTCCTTCAAACCCCGGCAGGTGTTCGGCCAGATAGGCGGCCACCGCCTCGGTATTCAATGTTTGCGTGTCCGCCATGCTCTCCCCCTCAACTGTAGGTCAGAATATCCGCCCGACCGGCGAATTCCAGATGCGGCGTGGCATTGAATTCGCTCAGCATGAAACGGTCGCCCTTGAACACGAAGCGCGTGAACGAGGCGTTTTTGACCTGCAGGTTAACCTCCATCATCATGCGCACCGGTGCATTCAGCGCCCGGGCCACCAACTGCCCGATCACCCCACCCGAGCTGACAACCAGCACGCGGCGCGCGTCGGTCTTGGTGGCAAAGCGCAGCGCGTCACCGGTGCGGGTCTCAAACTCGGCCCAGGTTTCGCGTGCACCCACGATCCCGCCGTCCTGCCACTCGAATATCGTTTCGCGCAGGGTGCGGAAATGGGTCTTCCGCTCGCCCTTCACGGCAACGGGAACATCACCGGCATAGCGGACGTGCAGCAGATCGTGAAAATCGTATTCGTTAAAGCCGGGGTGCTCTTCGGGTGTGCCCGCTCTGAACCCCATCGACTCCAGCGTTTCCTTCTGCCGCGTCAGGGTGCCCGTGATCACACGGTCGGGCACCCAGCCCATATCGCGCAGGGCGTCACCCGCCAACCGCGCCTGTTCGTGCCCGACCTGGGACAGGCTGTCGTAATTGTCAGCGCCAAAAGACGCCTGCCCGTGCCGGACAACGATAAGCTCGGCCATTGCGGGTTACAGAACCTCGAACAGGCCAGCCGCGCCCATGCCGCCGCCGACACACATGGTGCAGACAACGTATTTGACGCCGCGCCGTTTACCTTCGATCAGCGCATGGCCCACCATCCGCGCACCCGACATGCCATAGGGGTGGCCGATCGAGATTGCCCCACCGTTTACGTTCAGCAATTCGTCAGGGATTCCAAGGGTATCCCGGCTATAGATCACCTGACACGCGAAGGCTTCGTTCAGCTCCCACAGGCCGATGTCATCGACCGTCAGGCCATGCGCCTTCAGCAGCTTCGGCACGGCGTAGACGGGGCCGATACCCATCTCGTCCGGCTCGCACCCGGCGGCCATCACGCCGACATAGCGGCCCAGCGGCTCCAGCCCTTTCTTCTCGGCCAGTTTAGCTTCCATCACGATGGCCGCGCTGGATCCGTCCGAAAGCTGGCTGGCGTTGCCTGCGGTGATGAACTTGCCTTCCTTCACCACCTGACCGTCCTTGAAGACCGGCTGCAGCCCGCCAAGGCTCTCGGCCGTGGTGCCGGGGCGGTTGCCTTCGTCCTTCGACAGCGTGACCTCGTGTTCGGAAATCTCCTTGGTTTCGCGGTCCTGCATCTTCATCACGGTGGTCATCGGCACGATTTCCGCGTCGAACCGGCCGGCCTGCTGCGCCTCGTGGGTGCGGGTCTGGCTTTGCGCGGCGTATTCGTCCTGCGCCTCGCGGCTGATGCCATAGCGGTCGGCCACGATCTCTGCCGTTTCCAGCATGGTCATATACAGCGCCGGCTTGTTTTCTTTCAGCCATGCGTCACGGTTCACCCGCATGTCCTGCGTTTGCACGGTCGAGATGCTTTCGACGCCGCCGCCGATCACCACATCCATGCCATCGGTCAGCACCTGCTTGGCGGCGGTGGCAATCGCCATCATGCCGCTGGCGCACTGGCGATCCAGCGACATGCCGCCCACGGTCACCGGCAGCCCGGCGCGCATCGCGGCCTGACGGGCGATGTTCCCGGCGGTGAATCCCTGCTGCAGCGCCGCGCCGAACACGCAATCGTTGATCTCGGCCGGGTCCAGTCCGGCGCGGGACACGGCATTGGCGATGGCATGGCCGCCAAGCGCCTGCGGTGTGGTGGCGTTGAACGCTCCGCGATAGGCCTTGCCAATCGGGGTGCGGGCTGTCGATACGATAACTGCGTCGCGCATCTGTCCGGTATCCTTGTATTTATTAGGTTCAGGCGAAAGGGCTTATTCGCCCCAGTTCAACTTCATGCCGCGCGCCTCGGCGGCGTTCTTGGCGTATTTCCGGGTTTGCTGAAACGCTTGTGTCAGCTCTTCCTGCCCCGTGGTGTCGGCGATCTGGTCAAAGGCAGCGGCCACACCTTCGGGGCTCAGGTCGTCGCCCGTCAGCGTCACGCCCGGCGTCTCGTACACTTTCGTCACCGCGAAACAGCCCGCGCCCGCGCCCAGGATCACCCGGCTGGGGGCGTCTTCGCTGACCAGATACAGCAGGCCCGGCGTGATCGTCTCGGGGCCCATCAGATCGTGGGTTTCCGGAGGAAACAGGTCCATCGTCATGCGCGTCGCGGCGGTGGGCGCCAGTGTGTTGACGCGGATATTGTCGCGCGCGCCTTCAAGGTGCAGCACGTTCATGAACCCCATCATCGCCGCCTTGGCCGCGCCATAGTTCGACTGGCCAAAGTTGCCATACAACCCCGAGGACGACGCTGTAACAGCGATCCGCCCGTATTTCTGCTCGCGCATGATGGGCCAGACGGCATGCGTCACCGTTGCCGTCCCGATCAGGTGCACATCCACCACCTTGCGGAAATCGGCCATTTCCATCTTGGCGAATGTCTTGTCGCGCAGGATCCCGGCGTTGTTCACCAGAATGTCGATGCGGCCCCAGGCCTCCATCGTGCGGGCCACCATATCGGCGACCTGTTCGGCGTTCGACACATCCGCCCCATGGGCCATCGCCTCGCCGCCGGCGGCCTTGATTTCGTCAACAACCGAATTCGCCGCGCTGTCGGAACCGCCCGAGCCATCGACCGAAGCCCCCAGGTCGTTCACCACCACTTTCGCGCCGCGCTTGGCCAGTTCAATCGCGTGCGACCGCCCCAGCCCGGCACCCGCGCCTGTTACGATGGCGACCCTGTTGTCAAATCTTATGGTCATTTGCGTCTACCTTCTTGTCCGTCTTCGTGGTGGTCACATGATGATAAGTGTCAAATCGATGGCGGTGTCCCCCACCAGCAATTCGGCCGAGCCATTGGCCAGATCGAAATTCAGGCTGGTCCGCAGGGTGCTTTGGTAGGGCGTCATAGGCAGGCCGAACCCCAGCGCATTGTAGCCGCCATAGAGAGACATCAGATCCGCCTCGCCAGACGCAGCCCCCCGAACCGTCGCCTCCGTCAAAATCTGGATCTGCTCGGCATTGCCATAGTCTCGCAGATCAAGATCGACTTCGAATTTCCGTTCCAGCGTCTGGGAGCCATTGGTCAAGTGCTTTGGGTCGAAATAATGCGCCTGGCGATAGGCGGCTGAGGTGAAATCAAAGCTATCGTCCTCGATCTCTGCCAATCTGGTTTTTGACCAGCTCCCTTCCCAAGGCCGCGACACCCCGCTGTCAAAGCTGCGATTCACGCCGCGCGTCAGCAAGTCTTGTTTTGTGAACCCCTCTGGCTGATCGAACTTGAACGCAATCTCGATCCGAGCCCCGTGTGCCAGGGTAATTTCAGCGCCAGCCATCAGGAAAAGGCTCTCTCCTGCGTCTACCTTGAACCTGTGTGTCCCGCTGACCTCGACACTGGCACCGGCAAGTCCGCCATATTCACTCAGGAAGACCTGATCGGTCAGAACCTCTTCGAAATCCTGTATGCGGCTGAAATCGACCCTGCGCGCGTTTACGTCGCGAAGGTCAAGACTGTCATCACCGGTTCCGCCGTCGATCCAATGGTTCAGGCCGGCCTTTACAATCACCGTGTCATCGCCCGAGCCGCCAATGATTGTATCCGCGCGATTGTGCATCGTTACAATCGTGTCGTTCCCCATAAAGCCATCCAAACGGTTGGCTTTCTTGTCGCCAATCAGAATGTCGCCCATCATCGTGCCGGTGATGTTTTCGATGCTGATGAACTTGTCGCCCCGCGCATCGCCGTCATAGCCTTTTTTCTTGTCCAGATTTACCGTGACAGGCCCGCCCAACGGCTCGAATTCAACCGTATCGCTCCCAAGACCGCCCCTGAACGTCTGGGTTCGTTCATTGCCAGACAGTGTGTTGCTGAACGGGGTCCCGAACACAACAAACCCACCGAATTTTTCGGCAGCCAAGCTTATGGCGCCCTTGACCGGCTGAAATGCATCCTCACGCTCTGCATAGGTCCACTGCATGGCGTCTTCTTTGGAATTCCCCCATAGAAGCCAAGGATCCACATCCAGCTTGCCATGCTTTCGCAATCCGGTTCCGAAATTATAGGTGCCCACATTCAGATGCGACTGATGGGTTTCCCCATTGATGCCATCAGAAAACGTCAAAAGCTCGAACTGCCCGCCGGCGATGGTGTTGTCATACCGAAAGACATATTCCTGGCGTCCATCGCGGCTGACCCATTTAGTATTGTCCTGATTGCCGGTTTCGCCCAACTCAAAACGATTCAACTGATGAAAGACCGACTGCGCCTTGGCGACCAGCTTGTAGTCGCCCAGCAGCACGTCAAGGTAATCCACAACCTCGGGCTGGTAATCGTTGCGCGCCCAATGAAAGGCGCGCACCTCTTTCCAGTTCGCGAAACTCAACCCTTCCTGCTCGTTGAAATTCTGCACAACCTTTGCTCGAAGTTTTTTCATCGACATGGGAATAACCTGATCTATGGCGTTTCGGATAAATTCCCCGCGACCCTACTAGAATCCACGCAGCCGCGCGACCTGTTCGGCGTGATAGCCGTAGTCGCCCAGCCACTCGGCCCCTGCACGCGCGCGCTTCATGAAGAACCCCATGTCGAATTCATCAGTCATCCCGATGCCGCCATGCATCTGCACGCCCTCGATCACCGCTGCCTTGGCCGTGGCCGTGGCGCGCGCCTTGGCCAGCGACACCGCCAGCGTGGCATTCTCGGGATCGCTGTCCAGCATCCGCCCCGCATGGGCGATGGCCGAGGCGGTCACCTCGCACTGGCACCACAGATCCGCCGCGCGGTGCTGCAACGCCTGGAAACTGCCGATCAGGGTGCCGAACTGCTTGCGTTCCTTCAGGTAGCCCACTGTCATGCCAAAGGCCCCGGCAGCCACGCCCGACATTTCGGCCGCCAGCGCCGCCTGCCCGGCCTCAAGCGCGGGTTTCAGCACCGCCATCGCATCGTCGACCTTGCCCAGCACATCGTCACCCGTGGCGGCGACATCGGAAAAATCCACTTGCGCCGCATCGCGGCTGTCGATCATGGCGCGCGCCTCGCGGGTGATGCCGTCGCGGTCGGCGGGCAGATCGAACAGCGTCAGCCCCGCATCGGTCCGCGCCAGCACCAGCAGCCGGTCGGCCTGCGCGCCATCCACCACGAAGGTTTTCGTGCCATTCAGGCGGAACCCGTTGCCATCGCGCGTGGCCTGCATGTCCGTGGCCTCGGGCGCGAACTTGCGCCCCTCGTCGATGGCCAGCGCATAGGTCACCTCGCCACTGGCGATTTTTGCCATCGCCTGTGCCGCGCGGTCATCAGCCACCTGCCGCAGCGCCGTGGCTGCGATCACCGCGGTCGACAGGAACGGGCTGGTCGCAAGAGTCTTGCCCATCTCGGCCGCCAGCACGCCCGCCGCGGCATGGCCCATATCGGACCCGCCCGCCGATTCCGGCAGCAGTATCCCGGCCCAGCCCATGTCGGCCATTGCCTTCCACAGCGCCGGATCGTGGCGTTTGCCTGCGTCACGCAACCCCCGCAGATGCGCCACCGGGGCGCTTTCGTCCAGAAACCCGCGCGCGGCATCGGCCAGCATGGTTTCTTCTTCGCTCATCACCAGTTTTGTCATGTCGTCACCCCGGAAGCCCCAGAACCCGGCGCGAGATGATGCCCAGCATCACCTCGGACGTGCCGCCCTCGATCGAATTCGCCTTGGTGCGCAGCCAGTCCGCCGGGCGCGAACCGAATTCGCCGTCCCATTCCAGCGCACCGCTGCCACCGGCCGACATCAGCAGCTCGTACCGGTCCTTGTTCAGCTCGGTCCCGACGTATTTCAGCATGGCCGAGGCATGGCCCACGCCCTGCCCGCTTTCCGCCATGTCCTTGTAGCGTTCGACCGTCAGTTCAAACGCCAGCGTGTCGACCTCGGCGCTCAGCGCGGCCGCGCGCGTCACCGCGTCCATCTCTCCGCCCAGATCGTCGGCCATCACGGCACCCAGCGCGCGCGCGCCGCTGTTGCCCATGCCCGAAATCATCGTGCGCTCGTGGGTCAGCAGGTATTTAGCCACGTCCCAACCGCGATTGACGGTGCCGACCACGGTGGAAATGCCGTCGATCTCTTTCGGCACTTCGACATTGTCAAAGAAGGTCTCGCAAAACGGCGACATGCCGGAGATCAGCTTGATCGGCTTGGTGCTCACGCCGTCATGTTCGAAATCGACCAGCAGGAAGGTGATGCCCAGATGCTTGGGCGCGTCACGGTCGGTGCGCACCAAGGCAAAGATCGCATCGGCCTGATCGGCGTAAGAGGTCCAGATTTTCTGGCCGTTCACCAGCCAATGGTCGCCCTTGTCCTCGCATTTCGTCTGCACACTGGCCAGGTCCGACCCGGCGCCGGGCTCGGAATAGCCCTGACACCAGCGGATTTCGCCGCGCGAAATCGGGATCAGGTACTTTTGTTTCTGCTCTTCCGTGCCGAATTGCAAAAGGGCCGGGCCCAGCATCCAGATGCCAAAGCTTTCCAGCGGCTTGCGCGCGTCGATCCGGGCCAATTCCGACAGGAACACCTTTTCTTCGTCCCGGCTCAGCCCGGCACCACCATAGGCCTTGGGCCAAGTCGGCACGGTATAGCCCTTTTCGATACAGGCCTTCAGCCAGTCGCGTTGCGCGTCCGACTCGAATGTCCAGTTGCGTCCGCCCCAGCACGTCTTGTCGCGACCCCGCGTCGTGCTTGCGTCGCGCATCTCGGGCGGACAATGTTCCTCTAACCATGCCCGCAGCTCGGATCTGAACTGGGCAAGTGGCTCCTCCTGTGGCGCCATGTCTCCCCTCCATTGCGCTGATGTTCCGCTGTGCAGAATTGCATTTCGAAATTCGATTGACAACAGGCTTTTGCTTCCCTCACTTTCTGCCCTAACGTCGCAGCCGACGCGCCGCGCCACGATATCTGGGAGGATCAAGATGCAGTCGATGTTCAGCACCGAAGTTGGGGGCCCTGAAACCCTGAAGCTGACCGAAACCGAAACGCCAACACCCAAAGGCACCGAGGTTCTGATCCGCGTGCGCGCGGCTGGCGTGAACTTTCCCGACACGCTGATGATCCGCGATATGTACCAGTTCAAGCCGCCGCGCCCCTTCGCGCCCGGCGGAGAGATTTCGGGCGAGATCGAAGCCGTGGGCGACAAGGTGACCACCGTCAAACCCGGCGACCGTGTACTGGCGCTGATCGGGCACGGCGGCTTTGCCACTCACGCCATCGCCGATGCCTCGCGCGTCATACCGGTCCCGGATTCGATGCCCTTTGAAGATGCCGCCTGCTTCATCTTTACCTATGGCACATCGCACCATGCGTTGAAGGATCGCGCCCATCTGAAAGCAGGCGAAACCCTGCTGATCCTTGGGGCGGCAGGCGGTGTCGGCTCGGCCGCGATCGAGTTGGGCAAAGCTGCAGGCGCGCGCGTCATTGCCGCCGTGTCCTCGGAGGACAAGGCCGAGGTCTGCCGCAGCTTTGGCGCCGACGAAACCATCGTCTATCCGCGCGAGCTCGACCGCGATGGACAAAAGGCATTTTCCCAGCAAATCAAGGATGTGGCAGGCAAAGACGGCGTGAATGTCGTCTATGACGCGGTGGGCGGCGCCTATGCCGAACCCGCCGTGCGCGCACTGGCTTGGGAAGGACGGTTTCTGGTCGTTGGCTTCCCGGCCGGAATCCCGAAACTGCCGCTGAACCTGACACTGCTGAAAGGCTGCCAGATCGTCGGCGTCTTTTGGGGCGATGCCACCCGACGCGACCCGAAAGGCCACGCCGAAAACGTGGCCGAGCTTTTCGATATGTACGCCAAGGGCCAGATCAAGCCGCGCATCTCGGGCAGCTTCCCGCTGGAGCGCGCGGGCGAAGCGCTCGAGATGATGCAGGGCCGCAAGGTCACCGGCAAGGTGGTGGTGACAATGGGCTGACGCCAGTTGTCACCGAAGATGAGATATGTCGTTGAACCCCTTGATCCGCATGGATTCTCCAAGGATCACAAGGCGGCTGACAGATCCGTTGTCAGCACCGTTGAAGTGAAAGGCCTGCGCCCCGCTGGCAATCGCCATGGCGGCGCCGACCACGCCGCCATGCACAAAGACGGCCACACGCTCGCCGGGGTGCGCAGCAGCAATCCGCAGCAATCCGGCCCGTACCCGTGCGTGCAACTCGGCCGTGGTTTCGGCATTCGGGATCTCGCCCCATTCCTGCCGCTCGACCGCGCGGTTGAACTCAGGCGCACCTTCGGCCGCCTTTCGCCGATAGGCGCCGCCATCCCAATCGCCCAGCCGGATTTCGCGCAGATCCGGTTCGACTATCGGAGTCAGCCCAAGATGCCCAGCCAAGGGCGCGGCCGTCTGATGCGTGCGCCGCAGAGTGGTGACATAAATCGCCGCGATGTCGGAATCATTCTTGAAACGATTTCCAACCTTTACGGCTTGCTCTTCACCGATTGGATGAAGCGCAGGATCGCCATGGCCATCGACCATCGGAAAGCTTTCGCCGTCCCGCGCCGCTTCGGTGCGGCCATGTCGGATCAACAGCAGGTCGGCCGCGCCTTCGGGCGGTGCATAGTCGGACTGGTGGTATTCGCGGGCCATGTGCTGCGTGCTCCTCTTCATGCCATGCCCCGGACCTAACGGCAAAACCCTTCACAAGACAACCAGCTTACCCCCGGAGACTCAGATGCAGAACCGCCAGATCACCATTGCCGAACTGCCCAAGGGCACATTGACCGAAGGCCATTTCGCGGCGGCAGATGCCCCCATGCCAGAACCGGGCGACGGAGAGGTTCTGCTGCGCACGATCCTGATGTCGATCGACGCTGCCAACCGCAGTTGGATGCAGGGCGCCACCTATCGCGATGCGGTCAACGCAGGCGACGCCATGCCGACCTATGCGATCTGCGAAGTGGTCGACAGCAACAGCCCGCGCCTGAGCAAAGGCGACATCGTCGCGGCAGAGTCTGTCTGGGCCACCTACGTGGCGCGCCCGGCGCACAAGTGCCAGAAACTGCCCGACATCCGCCCGCTGTCGCATCTGATGTCGGTCTATGGCATTGCCGGCAAAACCGCCTTTCACGGATTGGTCGGCGTGGGCCGGCCCATCGCTGGCGAAACCGTGCTGGTCTCGGCCGCCGCCGGATCGGTCGGAAGCATCGTCGGTCAGATCGCCAAGGCGCTCGGGTGCCGCGCCGTGGGCATCGCGGGCGGCGCCGAGAAGTGCAATTGGGTGGTCGAGGAACTGGGCTTTGACGCCTGCGTCGATTACCGCGATCCCGGCATGGGCAAGGCCCTGCGCGCGGCCTGCCCCGATGGCGTCGATGTCTATTTCGACAACGTCGGCGGCGCGGTTCTGGAATCGGCGCTGTTTTCCATGAACACGCGCGGCCGCGTCGTGTGCTGCGGTGCGATCAGCCAATATGATACCACCGCCCCCTCGGGCCCGCGCAACCTGCCCGGCCTTGTCGTGGTGAAACGCCTGCGCATGGAAGGCTTCATCGTGATGGATTTCGCCGACCAGGACGCCACCGCCCTGCGCGCGCTGCAAACCTGGGTCGGTGCGGGCCAGATCAAGGTACAGGAAGACATCGTGGACGGGCTTGATGCCGCACCGGGTGCGCTGATCGGGCTGCTGGGCGGCGACAACCGAGGCAAGCGCATGGTGCGCGTCGGCTCGGATCCGGCATAAGATTTCTCAATGAAAAGGAACAGATGATGACAGCCATAGATGACGCGCTCTCCAGCGCCGAAGCCAAGCTGGGAACCGAAGTCGGAATGTCCGACTGGATCCTGGTCGACCAAAAGATGATCGATACCTTCGCCGATGTCACCCACGACCACCAGTGGATCCACATCGACCCGGCCCGCGCCGCGGCCGAGACCCATTTTGGCGGCACCATCGCCCATGGCTTCCTGACACTGTCGCTGGCCAGCACCTTCGCTTACCAAGCGCTTGGCGCCCTGCCGGGCCAAACCATGGGCATCAACTATGGCTTTGACAAGCTGCGCTTCCTGTCGCCGGTCAAGGCCGGGTCGCGGGTCCGAGGGCGGTTTGTGCTGAAGGCCGTGCGCAAACGGTCCGAAACAGAGCTTTTGCGCACAAACACCATGACCATCGAGATCGAGGGCCAGGAAACACCGGCCCTTGTCGCCGACTGGTTGGGCGTCGCCATCTTTGGCGAAGACCAAGGCTAACAGGGATAAACCACACGCGCGCAGGGCATTTGCACACGCCGCCATTGACGGTATAGTCACGAAACCCCAAAAGGTTCAGATGGCAATGTCTGGATGGTCTCGGATGGATCTGCGCGCGTATCTTCACTATCTGTCGAACAGCCCGACGATGGAAGATCTGTGGTCGGCCCATACCGACATGATGGCCAGCTACGGGTTCGACCGCTTGATCTACGGGTTCACGCGGTTCCGCACCCAAACCTCGCTTGGTGATCCCGAAGATTTCATCATCCTCAGCAATCACAGCCCCGAGTATCTGAAAGGCTTTCTGGACGGCGGCCTGTATTTCCACGCGCCGATGCTGCATTGGGCGCTGGAAAACGAAGGCGCCGGAAGCTGGCGCACACTGGGCGAGAAATTCGATAAGGGCAACCTGACCCAGCAGGAACTGAAGGTAATCGAGTTCAACCTGACGATGAAGGTCACCGCCGGCTATACGATCAGCTTCAAGTCGGTGTCGGCGCGGTCAAAGGGCGCCATCTCGCTGGCCGCACGAGCCGGCATGTCACAGGAAGAGGTCGATGCCATCTGGGCCGAGCACGGGCGCGACATTCATCTGATGAACAACGTTGCGCATCTGAAAATCCTGACTCTGCCGTATTCGCCTCCGAACCGCGCGCTGACAAAGCGGCAACGCGAAGCTCTGGAGTGGGTTGGCGACGGCAAGACCACACAGGATATCGCGCTGCTGATGGGACTTACATCGGCAACCGTGGAGAAACATCTGCGCCTGGCCCGCGAGTCACTGTCGGTCGAAACCACCGCACAGGCCGTGCTGAAAGCGGCCATGCACAACCAGATGTTCGTGCTCGAGGCATAGGCCCTGTAAAATCGCGCTGACGCGCGATGCCTCCGGCGGGGATATTTAGGGCCCAAAGAAGCGGACGGATTTCGATCCATAGAAACCTTTGATTAACCTTGCTGTCGCAGATTTGGAGCGCGGTGCAGGCGGGGACGCCGATGACCGCGCCCGAAGAAGCCCCCCGCGCATGATGCGGGGGGTCACTCAGCCAAATCAGCGCTTCTTTGGGCCTTAAATATCCCGGGGGAGCCCGCGCAGCGGGCGGGGGCAGCGCCCCCTGAACCGGCCCGCAGCATCCGTGACATCCGGGGGTATGCGGCCCTCCGTTTCGGCCTCACGTGACCTAAGGGTAAGGAATCCATTACTTTCGGATCCCGGCGATTTTACGCAAGGTAAGGATGTTCCGTGAGTGGTGGCTTTGGCCTGGGAACATCGGGAAAAGAACCTTGCCATATCAAGGCTCTCTGACCCGTCCGGTCCGGGCGCGTATTGATCCGCTGCCGGGGCCGGAAACCAAAAGAACGGTCGTCCATCCCCATAGTTACCGGACCGTCTGCCGGAGCCGCGCCCATTGGCGCGGTTTCGTGCGTGTGCATCTGCCCCACGAGACGCCCAACGAAAAAGGGGCGCGGAATGCACCGCGCCCCATATTCGATCCGAAGAAGGCCCCGATCAGCCGCCGGCGGCGGTCTTGGCGACTTCGGCCGCGAAGTCCTCGACCTTCTTCTCGATACCTTCGCCCACTTCGAGGCGCACGAAGCCGGTGATCTCGGCGCCTGCTTCCTTGGCGGCGGCCCCGACGGTCAGATCGGGGTTGATCACGAACTGCTGGCTCAGCAGGGTCACTTCGGCCATGAACTTCTTCATCCGGCCGACGATCATCTTCTCGATCACTTCTTCCGGCTTGCCGCTTTCGCGCGCGATGTCCATCTGGACCTGTTTTTCCTTCTCGACCACGGCCGGGTCAAGCTCGGCTTCGTTCAGGGCGGCCGGGTTGGTGGCGGCGATGTGCATCGCGACCTGCTTGCCAAAGGCTTCGTCGCCGCCGGTCATCGCAACCAGAACGCCAATCTTGCCCATGCCGGGCGCGGCCGCGTTGTGGACATAGGCCACGACCTGACCGCCTTCGATCTTCACCATGCGGCGCAGGCTCATGTTCTCGCCGATCTTGGCGATGGCGTCGGTCAGGGTCGACTCGACGGTCTTGCCGTTCACCTCGGCCGCTTTCAGCGCCTCGATGTCGTCGGCCGACACAGCGGCCTGAGCTATCGCGCCGACCATCGACTGGAATTCGGTGTTCTTGGCGACAAAGTCGGTTTCCGAGTTCACTTCGATGGCAACGCCCTTGCCGCCTTCGACGACCACGGCCACCAGGCCTTCGGCCGCGGTACGGCCCGATTTCTTGGCGGCTTTCGCCAGGCCCTTGGTGCGCAGCCAGTCAACGGCGGCTTCCATGTCTCCGTCGTTCTCGGTCAGCGCCTTCTTGGCGTCCATCATGCCTGCGCCGGTGCTTTCGCGCAGTTCCTTGACCATAGCAGCTGTGATTGCCATCTCGGCTCTCCTCAAATCAAACGTGATGGGGGCAGGCCTACCCTGCCCCGCATGTCAATCTTGTGACATCGGCCCGGTCGAGGGCCGCGCACCCGATCAGGCTTCGGTGGTTTCCGCTTCGCCTTCGGCCAGCGCCTCTTCGACAACGGCGTCTTCCATCGCGCCGATATCGACACCGGCGGCGCCCAGCTGGGCGCTCATGCCGTCAAGTGCGGCGCGCGAGGCCAGATCGCAGTACAGCGCGATGGCGCGGGCGGCGTCGTCGTTGCCGGGGATGACGTAGTCAACGCCATCGGGCGAGCAGTTGGTGTCGACCACGGCCACAACCGGGATGCCCAGCTTGTTGGCTTCGGCAATCGCCAGCGCTTCTTTCTTGACGTCGATGACGAACAGCAGGTCGGGGGTGCCGCCCATTTCGCGGATGCCGCCCAGCGAGGCGTTCAGCTTCGCCTGGTCGCGTTCCATGCCCAGGCGCTCTTTCTTGGTCAGACCGCCAAAGCCCTGTTCCATCTGCTCGTCGATGTGCTTCAGGCGGTTGATCGACTGGCTCACGGTTTTCCAGTTGGTCAGCGTGCCGCCCAGCCAACGGTGGTTCATGTAGTACTGCGCCGATTTCTCGGCGGCTTCGGCGACGGCCTTTGCAGCCTGACGCTTGGTGCCCACGAACAGGACGCGGCCGTTGCGGGCAACGGTGTCGCGGATCGCCTGAAGCGCCTGGTCCAGCATCGGGACGGTCTGCGTCAGGTCCATGATGTGGATGCCGTTGCGGTCGCCATAGATATAGGGCGCCATGCGCGGGTTCCAGCGCTGGGTCTGGTGACCAAAGTGAACGCCTGCTTCCAGCAGCTGGCGCATGGTGAACTCGGGAAGAGCCATGCTCGTTTTCCTTTCCGGTTTCGCCTCGGCGGGGGTTTGAAAGCGTTTGCTTCAACCGGCGGACCACCGGGGATGTCTCCCCCGGATGGCCCAAACCCCGCCTGCGGGTTTGAATGGCGCGCGTATAGGGCAAGCGGGGCGGCATCGCAACCCCGGATTTCCAAGACGGCCTTTGACAGTTGATCGCGCCGGTGGTTTTGTCTGGACAACCGAGCCGGAGGAGCCTGAAATGTCCCGACCTACCCTGCACTTCTGGTTCGAATTCGCCTCGACTTATTCCTACCTCTCGGCCATGCGGGTCGAGAAGATGGCGGAAGACGCCGGGGTTGATCTGGAATGGCATCCGTTCTGGTTGGGCCCCATCTTTCACGCGCAGGGTTGGACCAGTTCGCCGTTCAACCTCTACCCGGTCAAGGGCGCGTATATGTGGCGCGATATGGCGCGGCTCTGTGCCGACCGGGGGTTGCCGCTGGTGCAGCCCGATCCCTTTCCGCAGAACGGCGTTCTGGCTGCGCGTGTGGCGCTGCTGGCTTTGGCGCAGGATGCGGCCAAGGGCGCGGCCTACGTTACCTCGGTCTACCGGGCCGAATTCGGCGAAGGCCGGCAGATTTCCGACCCGGAGCTGATTGCCGAGTTGCTCGCGCAGTCCGGTCTGCCCGCCGATCTGATCGAACAGGCGGGCGGAGATGCGGCGAAACAGGCGTTGAAAGACAAGGTTGCCGAGGCGATGGACTTGGGCCTGTTCGGCGCGCCCAGTTTCATCGCCAAGGGCGAGGTGTTCTGGGGCGATGACAGGTTGGAAAACGCCATCGCCCACCTGAAGGCCGTCTAACCCAGCGCATACCCCGCGCCGCGCACGGTGCGCACCGGATCGATACCGCCATGCTGGGTCAGCGATTTGCGCAGCCGTCCGATATGCACGTCAACGGTGCGGGTATCGACATAGATGTCGCGCCCCCAGACCCGGTCCAGCAGCTGTTCGCGGCTCCACACCCGGCCGGGTTTTTCCATGAAGGTGCTGAGCAGGCGGAACTCGGTAGGGCCCAGTTTCAGCGGCTGGTCAGACCGGCTAACCTTGTGGGTTTCCGCGTCCAGCACGATGTCGTCGTACTCCAGCCGGATGCCCACGGTCGCCGGGCGCACGCGCCGCAGCTGCGACCGCACCCGCGCCATCAGCTCGACCACCGAATAGGGTTTTACCACGTAATCGTCGGCTCCGGTTTCAAGGCCGCGCACCTTGTCGACTTCCTCGGACCGCGCCGACAGCATGATGATCGGGATCGACCGGGTTTCGGGGCGCATCTTCAGGCGGCGGCACACCTCGATCCCCGAGAGCGTCGGCATCATCCAGTCCAGCACGATGATATCGGGCGCGCCTTCCTCGATCAGCAGCAGCGCTTCGTCGCCACTGGCTGCGCGGATCACGTCAAAGCCTTCGGCTTCAAGGTTATAGGCCAGAACTTCGCGCTGGGCCGGTTCATCCTCGACTACCAGAACGCTGGGTCTTGTCGCACTCATTGCCGGTTACTCCGCAATCGGCGTGACCGAAGTCATGTCAGCCTTGGGGCGTGTGTCATCCGGGCGTTCGCCGCGCACAAGGTACACCACCTGTTCCGCGATCGACGTGGCATGGTCGCCCATGCGCTCGATGTTCTTGGCGATGAAATGCAGGTGCATGCAGGCCGAGATATTGCGCGGATCTTCCATCATGAAGGTCAGGAATTCGCGGAACAGCGCGTTGTACATCTGATCCACTTCGCGGTCGCGCAGGATCACGTCGTCGGCCAATTCGGCGTCGCGTTGAATATAGGCGTCCAGCGCGTTTTTCAGCATCAGCTCGACTTCGCGCGCCATGCGGCGCAGGGCCGCGGCGCTGTCGTTCACTGGCGACATCTGCGCCAGCACGCCGGTGCGCTTGGCGATGTTCTTGGCGTAATCCGCGATGCGTTCCAGGTTGCCCGAGATCTTCAGCACCGACAGCACCACCCGCAGGTCGATGGCGGTGGGCGCGCGCAGCGCGATCAGCCGGGCGGTTTCCTCGTTGATCAGCTCTTCCAGCCCGTCGATGGCCTTGTCACCACGGCGCACCTCGTCGGCCATTTCCTCGTCGCGCGCTTCCAGCGACTGCGCCGATTTGCGGATCGCGTCTTCAACCAGCCCGCCCATCTTCATGATGCGCGCCTGAATCGCCTCGAGATCGCGGTCGAAGGCGGATGCAATATGTTGGTCTGCCATGTCGTCTCTCCCCTCTTAACCGATCCGGCCGGTGATATAGCTTTCCGTCCGCGGATCGGTCGGGTTGGTGAAAATCTGCCCCGTCTCGCCGAATTCGACCAGGTTGCCGAGGTGGAAGAACGCCGTCTTCTGGCTCACCCGTGCGGCCTGCTGCATCGAGTGGGTGACGATCACAACGGAATAGTTCTGGCGCAGCTCGTCGATCAGTTCCTCGACCTGGGCGGTGGCAATCGGGTCCAGTGCCGAACAGGGTTCATCCATCAGCAGGACCTCGGGTTCCGTCGCCACGGCGCGCGCGATGCACAGACGTTGCTGCTGGCCGCCCGACAGCCCGGTGCCGGGCGCGTGCAGGCGGTCCTTCACCTCGTTCCAGATCGCGCCGCGGCGCAGCGCCTTTTCCACGATCTCGTCCAGCTCGGCCTTGTTGCGGGCCAGCCCGTGGATGCGCGGCCCATAGGCCACGTTGTCATAGATCGACTTGGGAAACGGGTTCGGCTTCTGGAACACCATGCCCACCTTGGCGCGCAGCTGGACCGGGTCCACCTTGCGGTCATAGATGTTTTCGCCATCCAGCAGGATCTGCCCCTCGACACGGCAGATGTCGATGGTGTCGTTCATCCGGTTCAGACAGCGCAGGAAGGTGGATTTGCCACAGCCCGACGGGCCGATGAAGGCGGTGACCGTCTTGTCCTCGATCTGGACGTTCACATCCTTGATCGCATGCGTATCGCCGTAATACACCTGCACGCCTTCGGCAGTAATCTTGTTGGCTTCGGTGCTCACGGTCTTCTCCACTGAGGTCATCTGGTTCATAGGTCGGTCCCCCTTACCAGCGGCGTTCAAAGCGGCGGCGCAGGATCACGGCCACCGTATTCATTGTGACAAGGAACACCAACAGGATGATGATGCCCCCCCAGGCGCGTTCGTAAAAGGCCGGATCGGCCCGTTTCGCCCATTCATAGATTTGCGCCGGCATGGCCGAGTTCGGCGCCAGCAACCCGCTGGCGATGCTGTCGGGCGCGTTCGAGGCGATGAAGCCCACCATCCCGATCAGCAGCAGCGGCGCGGTTTCGCCAAGCGCCTGCGCCAGCCCGATGATGGTGCCCGTCAGGATGCCCGGCGCGGCCAGAGGCAGAACATGGTGGAACACGGCCTGCATCTTGCTGGCCCCGACGCCAAGCGCGGCATCGCGGATCGACGGCGGCACCGCCTTCAGCGAGGCACGGGTCGAGATGATGATCGTCGGCAGCGTCATCAGCGTCAGCACAAGCCCGCCCACCAGCGGCGCCGACATCGGCAGGTGCATGTAGTTGATGAACACGGCCAGGCCCAGAATACCGAACACGATCGACGGCACGGCGGCGAGGTTCGAGATATTCACCTCGATCACATCGGTCAGCCAGCTTTTGCGGGCGAATTCCTCAAGATAGATCGACGCAGCGACGCCAATCGGCAGCGACAGCACCAGCACCACCAGCATCATGAACAGCGACCCCACCATCGAAACGCCCATACCTGCCGCCTCGGGCCGCTGGTCTGACGCATCGGCCCCGGTGATGAACGACAGGTTGAACTGCTTGCGGATCGCGCCCTGTTCGATCAGATCGTCCACCAAATCCAGCTGCTCGGCGCTGATGCTCTTGTCGTTCGCGATGCTCTCGCGGCTGACGCGGCCTTTCAGATAGCCATCGACGCGGCTGGAGGCGAGGAATTCAAACGAAACGGTCTGGCCGATCTGGTCGGGGTTCTCAATCACATAGTCGCGCAGCTGCGCCACCGCGCCCTTGGACAGCAGGTCGTCCATGTCCTTGGCCGGCACGCTGGTGTCGATCCCGTAACCGGCGACCGCATCGGCCAGCGCGGTCTTCACCAGCGGCGCATAGCCAAAGGTCGACACCTTCTTTATCTCGTCCAGATCGCGGTTGCCGTTCTTGTCCAGCTTGCTTTCCAGCAGTTCGACATTCAGCGTCACGAAGGTTTGCTGATAGGCCCCCAGCCCCCGGCTGACGATGGTGGTGACAAGGATCACCAGCATCAGCAGCCCGATCCCGATGGCGATCATGCCATACAGCTGGAACCGTTTCTCGGCGGCGTTGCGGCGCTTGGTGCGCGCGCCCTGTGTCAGAAGCGAGCCGTGGCGCGGCGGCACCTGTCCGGGGGTGCTGGCGGGGTTTTGCGTCAGATCGGTCATTATTCGTACTGCTCCCGGTATTTGCGCACGATGTAGAGGGCAAGGATGTTCAGCCCCAGCGTCAGGACGAACAGCGTCAGGCCAAGGGCAAAGGCAACCAGCGTTTCAGGGCTGGCGAAATCGGTGTCGCCGGTCAGCTGGCTGACGATCCGCGTGGTGATGGTTGTCATCGATTCCAGCGGGTTGAGCGAGAATTTGGCGATGGCGCCCGCCCCCATGACCACGATCATGGTTTCCCCGATGGCGCGGCTGGCAGCCAGCAGGATGGCGCCCACGATCCCGGGCAGCGCGGCGGGCATCACCACCTGGCGCACGGTTTCCGATTTGGTCGCGCCAAGGCCCAATGACCCGTCGCGCATCGACTGCGGGACCGAGTTGATGATGTCATCCGACAGCGAGCTGACGAAGGGAATAAGCATGATCCCCATCACCACCCCGGCCGTCAGGACCGAGGTCGCCCCGCTCATCCAGTTCAGGCCCAGCAGACCCTCTTCTCCGCGCCCGAAGATATCGACCAACAGCGGCCCCACCGTCAGCAGCGCGAAGAGGCCATAAACGATGGTCGGGATCCCGGCGAGGATTTCCAGCAGCGGTTTCGCGAAGGCGCGCACCGGCTTGCTGGCGTATTCCGACAGGTAGATCGCGGCAAACAGACCGATCGGCACCGCCACGATCAGCGCGATCAGCGAGATGTAAAGCGTGCCCCACAGCAGCGGCAGGATCGACAATTCGCTGTCGCCCCGGAAATTCGGCGCCCATGTCGCGCCAAGGAAGAAATCCTTCCAGTCGTGCAGGCTGAAGAAATTGATCGTCTCGAACAGCATCGACAGAACGATGCCCACGGTCGTCAGAATGGCAATCGACGCGGCCAGGATCAGCAGCGTCAGAACGCCCCGCTCCACCACGTTGCGGGCGCGGAATTCGGAATGGGTGCGCGAATAGGACCAGGCCAGCCCGGCCAGCGCCAGAACCAGCACGACCCCCGTCATCCATAGTGTCCCGGTCGAGGACATGGCGCGATAGGCCTGCGCGGCCTCCAGCACCTCGGGGCGCACGTCCGACCCAAGCGCCACGCCCATCTCGCCCAGGCGGGCGCGGATGTCGGTGGCGTCGGCGTCCAGCGCGGCCACCTCGTCGGCGCTCATCGCGCCGCTTGACACGGCCAGTTCCAGCCCGTCGGCGACGCGGCGCACGTCGCTCATCACCAGGCTCTGGTTCGACCCTTCGGGGATCAGCGTGTCCGGGATCATGCCCGACACGCGGGCGTCGATCAGCATCGGCTGCGCCAGCAGCCACAGCGCCAGAACCGCCAGCGCGGGCACCAGCGCGAACAGCGCGACGTTATAGCCGTAATAGGACGGCAGCGAATGCAGCCTGCGCACATCGCCCTGGACCGAGGCCCGGGCGCGCGCGCGCCCCGCGATGTAACCGCCCAGCGTCAGGGCAGCCAGGATTAGGATCAGCCAGGAAACAGGCATGGACACTCCGCCGGTTCGTAGGAAAGACAAAACGGCCGGGGCATGGCACGCACGCCCCGGCCGGATCGGGCCAGCTTAGGAATTGCTGCCCATGGTTTCTTCGTTCGATACCGCGCTCTGGGTCTCGCTCAGCTCGGGGTCGGCAACCAGGCCGTATTCGGCCAGCGGGCCATCGGGGCCGGCAACTTCGTCGGCGACGAAGAATTCAGCATATTCCTTCAGGCCGGGGATCACGCCGATGTGGGCTTTCTTCACGTAGAAGAACAGCGGGCGCGACACCGGGTATTCGCCGGTCGAGATGGTCTCGGTCGAGGGGGTGACACCCGACATGGTCGCAACTTGCAGCTTGTCGGTGTTGTTTTCGTAGAAGGCCAGACCGAACACGCCGATGCCGTCCTTGTTGCTGCTGATACGGGCCAGCGTTTCGGTGTAGTCGCCATCGATGTCGACCGACTTGCCGTCGGTGCGCAGGCCGATGCACTGCTTTTCAGCGGCTTTCTTGTCGTCGCCCATCGCGGCCTTGAAGGCCTCGAAGTCGCCGGTTTCTTCACAGCCAGCCAGGATCACCTTTTCCTCGAACACTTCGCGGGTGCCGTGCTTGGTGCCGGGCACGAAGGCCTGGATCGGCTGCGCGGGCAGCGCGGCGTCGATTTCGTTCCAGGTGGTATAGGGGTTGTCGACCACGGCGCCGTCCACGACAACCTTGTCCGACAGCGCCTTGTACCAGTGCACCGGGGTGAACTCGAATGTTTCGCCGTTGATGTCGCTGGCAAAGACGATCCCGTCATAGCCGATGCGCACTTCCATGATGTCGGTCACGCCATTGTCGGCGCAGGCCTGGATTTCCTTTTCACGGATCTGGCGCGACGCATTCGCCACGTCGATGGTGTTTTCGCCAACACCTTCGCAGAACCGCTTCAGACCAGCGGACGAACCGCCCGATTCAACAACCGGCGTCGGGAAGTCGAAGTTTTCGCCAAAGGCTTCGGCCACGATCGAGGCGTAGGGCAGAACGGTCGACGATCCGGCAACCTGCACCTGATCACGGGCGGCAGCGGCGGTGGCGGCAAAAGCGGCAAGGGCGAGGCCCGAGGTGGTCATTTTCACAAACGACATCGAATATCTCCAGTTAAGGACAAGTCTGATCACCCCCATGATGATCTTGAGGCGGGAGCTATCGGTGCGACGCAATGCTTTTGTGACACGCATGTAACAGTTTCATGACAGCGCGGATTTTAGTCATTTTATCCTTAACGGCCCCTGCGTCAGCGGCCCGGAAACGCAAAAAAGCGCGGCCCCTGACCGGGACCGCGCCTTTCAGAACGGTATGTGCTGTGGCTTAGGCCAGAGCGATGTTCGTCGCGGATTCGCGGCCGTCACGGCCCGCTTCCACGTCAAACGTCACCTTCTGGTTGTCTGCGAGGCCGGTCAGGCCAGCGCGCTCGACAGCCGAGATATGCACGAACACATCCTTGCCGCCGGTTTCCGGTGCGATAAAGCCGAAGCCTTTGGTTGAGTTGAACCATTTGACGGTGCCATTGGCCATGCGTCGTCTCCTAATTGGTGTGCTGCCCGAAGAATTCGGCAGCTTGGCGTAGTCGGTCTGTATCGAGGGACTGAGCGCCGTATGAAGGAGACAGTAGGTCGAAAAAGAAAAACGTAAGCCGGTGGCTTATGACAGGTCCCACCCCTTCGCGCAAGCGCCTTGGCGAGCATGGCTTACGCCTGCTGCTCGTCCGCCTGCGCGGGGGCACTGGTTGGCAGGATCACCGTGAAACTTGCGCCCTTGCCCAGTTCCGATTCCACCCGCAGCCGCCCGCGGTGCCGGTTGACGATATGTTTCACGATCGCCAGCCCCAGCCCGGTGCCCCCCAACTGGCGCGAGCGGTGGCTGTCGGCGCGGTAGAACCGTTCGGTCAGGCGCGGCAAGTGGCGCGGATCAATGCCCGGGCCCTGATCGGTCACCTGCACCCGCGCGGCGGGCGCGCGCAGGGCCGGGTCGCGCTCGGCCACGCTCAGGGCCACGGTCACCCGCCCGCCGGTGCCGCCATATTTGATCGCGTTCTCGATCAGATTGGTGAACACTTGGCGCAGTTGGTCGGCATCGCCGGGCAGCGTCACCTCGCCCTCGGGGAAATTCTTCACAAAAGCCACATTGGCGGTTTCCCCCAACGGGCGCAGGGAATTCAGCACCGATGTCAGCAGCCCGGTCAGGTTCACCGGCTCGCGCGGGCGCACGCGCTCCTCGCTTTCGACCCTGCTGAGGGACAGCAGATCGCCCACCAGCCGGTTCATCCGGCTTGCCTCGGCGTCCATGATCGCCAGAAACCGCTCGCGTGCGGCCTCGTCCTTGCTAGCGGCGCCGCGCAGGGTTTCGATGAATCCCATCAGCGCGGTCAGCGGCGTGCGCAGCTCGTGGCTGACGTTGGCGACAAAATCGCGCCGCATCTGGCCCGCCTGATGCAGGTGGGTCGTGTCCTGAAAGCTCAGCATGATGCCGCCCAGGGCCTCGACCGCGCGGCAGGTGACTTCGTAGATGATATCATGCGCGCCGTCGTTCGTCTGGTATTCCGCCTTGCGCGGACGCCGGTCGGCCAGCGCGCCTTCGATGGTGTCGATCATCTCGGGCCGGCGCAGGATGGCGGTGAAATGGCGCCCCACAATGCCCTGCCCCAGCAAGGTCAGTGCGTCCGCATTCGCCTCGGCGATACGCTGGTTGGTGTCGATGACAATGGCGGGAAGCGGCACGGCGGCCAGAATATCGGAAATCTGCGCCGTTGCCATTTTCGGCCTATCCTTCAGCAGCACGGGCGGCGGCCACGGCATCTGTCATGATCTGCAACAACGCATCCGGGTCTTCCAACCCGACCGAGACGCGAAAGAACCCCTCGGATATGCCAAGCGCCGCGCGCCGGTCCGGGGTCAATGCGCGATGCGAGGATGAGGCCGGATGCGACAGCGTTGTGCCCACATCGCCCAGCGTCGGGGCAAAACTCAGCCCATCTGCCGCCTTCGTGAAGGCATTGGCGGAGGCCCGCCCACCCGTCAACTCGAAGCTGACCATATTACAGCCCTGATCGCCCAAAAGCTGAACCGCGCGCGCATGGTCGGGGTGATCGGCGCGCATCGGGTACAGCACACGCTTCACGCCATCGAGCCCCGCCAGATGATCGGCCAGCCGCGCCGCCGTTTCTTGCGAGCGGTCAAAGCGCAGGTCGAACGACAGCATCCCCCGTTCCGCCAGCCAGCAATCGAACGGGCTGGCCGTCAGCCCAGCCGTCACGCCGAACACGCGCAGCCTGTCGTTCAGCGCGGGATCACGCGCAACGGCATAGCCCAGCATCACATCTGAATGCCCGGCCAGCAGTTTCGTCACCGAATGGATCACTATGTCAGCGCCATGGTCAAACGGGCGGAACGCGCGCGGCGTGGTAAACGTGTTATCGATCACCAGAAGCGCGCCGCTTTCTTTGGCCAGTGCGGCAATGCCCGCAATATCGGCCACCCGCAGCGTCGGGTTCGACACCACCTCGACCAGGATCATCTTCGTCTCGGGGCGGATCGCGGCGCGCATCGCGTCCACGTCACAGGGATCGGCCAGAGATGTGTCGATCCCCAGGCGCGGCAGATCCTCGGCCATCATCCGCAGCGACCGCCCGTACAGCTGGTTGCCACCCAGAACGTGATCGCCCTGTTTCAGCAGGCCCAGCAGCACCGCCGACACCGCCGACATGCCCGACCCGGTGACGATGCCGCCGCTTGCGCCTTCCATCTCGTCCAGCCGCGCGGCCACCACATCGCCATTGGGATGCCCCTCGCGCGAATAGGTATAGCCGAACACCCGGCCTTCGTACTGGTCATCCAGCGCATCGGGCGTGTCGCTGGCATAGACGACCGAGGGCGACAGCGGCGTGACAACCGGGCGGCTGGCACTGCCGGGCAGCGGATGGGGCCGCACCAGCGACCCGCGCGAATTCTTCATTCTTCGATTTCTCTCATCTCGTCGCGGAAGCGGCGCATGTTGTCCTGATAATGCAGCGAGCCGGAAATCATCCGCTGCAGCGCCTTTTCATCGACCTCGCGCACCACCTTGCCCGGCGCACCCATAACCAGCGAGTTGTCGGGAATTTCCTTGTTCTCGGTCACCAGCGCCCCGGCCCCGATCAGGCAGTTCCTGCCGATCTTCGCGCCATTCAGAATGGTTGCGCCCATGCCCACCAGCGTGTTGTCACCAATGGTGCATCCATGCAGCATCACCTTGTGCCCGATGGTACAGTTTTCCCCGATGGTCAGCGGAAACCCGGCGTCGATATGCATCACGCAGTTTTCCTGCACGTTGCTGCCTTTGCCGATCAGGATGATTTCATGGTCGGCGCGGATCGTGGTGCCGAACCAGACCGAGGATCCCTCCTCCATCACCACCTGCCCGATCAGGTTGGCATCGGGGGCGACCCATGTGTCGGGGTGCAACTGCGGGCGATGGGTGCCAAGGGCGTAAAGCGGCATCAGAGATCCTCGAATTCGGATTGCAGGGCGCGCACATGGTCCGTCAACCCCGGCTGTTGCAGGCGGCGCAGGCGCGTCGCCGTGACAATGGTTTTCAGATGCGCCTCGGTGGCGTCAAGATCGTCGTTCACCAGCACGAAATCATACCCGTCCCAGTGGCTGATTTCGTCCCAACTCCGCTGCATCCGCCGCGCTATGGTGTCGGCATCGTCCTGCGCGCGCGATTCCAGCCGCCGGCGCAATTCGCCAATCGACGGCGGCAGCAGGAAGATCGACAGCGTATGCGCGCCAAGGGCCGAGTTGCGGATTTGTTGCGCGCCCTGCCAGTCGATATCGAACAGCACATCGCGGCCTTCGTCGATGGCGGCCTGCACCGGCGCCTTGGGCGAGCCGTAGAAGTTGCCGAACACATGGGCGTGTTCCAGCATCCCGCCATTGGCCACCTGCGCCTTGAACGCGGATTCGCTGGTGAAATGGTAATCGGCGCCGTCCACCTCTCCGGGGCGCGGCGCGCGGGTGGTGGCGCTGACCGAGAACACGATGTCGCTGTCCCAGTCGCGCAACCTGCGGGCGAGCGTCGATTTCCCCGCCCCCGAAGGCGAGCTGAGGATGATCAGCAGCCCCCGGCGGGCCGCGCCTTGCGCATTATTCGACATTCTGAACCTGCTCGCGCATCTGGTCGATCACCGCCTTCAGCTCCAGCCCCAGCGCCGTCAACTCGCGGTGCTGCGATTTGGAACAGAGCGTATTCGCCTCTCGGTTGAATTCCTGCGTCAGGAAATCCAGCTTGCGCCCGATCGGTCCGCCCGTTTCCACCAACTCTCGCGCAGCGGCGACATGGGCCACCAGCCGGTCGATTTCCTCGGTCACGTCCGATTTCACCGCGATCATCGCCAGTTCCTGCGCTACGCGGTCCGGGTCGGCGCTTTGCCCGCTGCCCATTACCCTCGCCAGGTTGGCCTGCAACGCCTCGGCCATCGCGGCGCGGCGGCCCTCGACCAGGGCGGCGGCCTGCGTGGTCAGGGTTTCGATTTGGTCGATCTGGCCGCGCAGCACCCCCTCAAGCGCCGCGCCTTCCGACTCGCGCATCTCAAGGAAACGCGCCACCAGGTCGGGAAACTCGCGCTTCAACTGCGCGACCAGCGGGCCTGCATCATCCGAACCGCTTGAGACATCCAGCATCCCACGCACACCCAGCAGATCGGCGGCGCGCGAGGGCGCCAGCGTCATGCCCCGGCGCAGCGCCTCGGCCTCGATCTCGGCCAGCGCATCCAGAACTGTGTTCATGGTCGACGGGTTCAGCGCGATCCGGCCTTCGTCGCCATCGCGCGTCACGCGCAGCCCCAGCGTCACGCTGCCCCGGCTCAGCGCCTTGCCCAGATCGGCCCGCAATGCGGCTTCCAGCCCGTCCAGCCAGTCGGGCACCCGCAGGCGCAGATCAAGCCCCTTGGCGTTGACGCTGCGCAACTCCCACGTCCAACTGTGCTGACCCAGGCCACCCGTGCCCGAAGCGAATGCCGTCATCGACCGTATCATGAAACTCCGCGCCTGTTGCCTGCCCCGCTCCTCTGGCGGGTGGGCGCAGATAACGTCAAACCGGCAACCGGGGCAACCCTGACAGCCACCGGCAAACCGTTAACCATTTCGAAACCTAATGCTCCAAATTTGAAACGATTCGATATACATTAAGACTTAGGTAACCAATTCATCTTTTAATAACAGGTGCGGGCAGCGTGGATGCCGGGGACTTCCCCAGCACCTGCCAGCTGTCAGGAGTTCTGATCGTGGACACCGAAATCAAAGCGGCACAGCCGCCGGCCGACAAGATCGTCGAGCTAGGCAAGTTTCGCCCCAACCACAGCCTGTCGCCGCTACGGCAGGCCGAGGCCTATTGGACAGCCCTACGCAACGGCGGCGGCATTCCCTACCGCACCCAGATTGACCCGCGCGGGTTGGAAAACCTGCTGGAATACGCCTTTATCCTTGAACGGATCGCGCCGGAAATCGCCCGCTTCCGACTAGCCGGGCAACATCTGATCCAACTTGCCGGAATGGAAGTGCGCGGCATGCCCGCCAGCGCCCTGTTCACCCCCGCGGCCCGCAACAGCCTGGGCGAAGTGATGCGCCGCACCTTCGACGGCCCCAGCGTTACCGAACTCAGCCTCTGCTCAGAGGCCCGCCGTGGCCGCAGCCAGTTCGACGCCAACGTGATCCTGTTGCCGCTGAAAAGCGACCTTGGCGATATCAGCCGCTGCCTTGGCGTGCTGGTCTCGAACGCCCCCGCCCCGACCGTGCCCTGCCGGTTCGACATCACCCACGCCGCCCACCGCGAGATCAGCGGCTTGCGCTATGACACCCCCGAAGCGCCCAAAACCACTAGCAAAGCCCCGGGTTTCGCCGACCCCCAACGCCCCTTGGTCCGCCCCGAGCGCAAACGCCCCTACCTGTGGCTGGTGAAGTCGTAGAGCTATCGCACGTACAGGTATCGCGCGACGGCAAGGAGTGGTCCCCGCTACTTTTGTGAGGCTAGAATTTTAACAACGACAACCCGTTGGCTTGGATTATCCTCTTCTGTCGTGGATCCAGGGGCTTCGCCACGTGTCTTGGGATCAACAAAGGTATTCTTGCGATCGATATCCGGTATTGCCTGTAAAAATTTTGCAAAATTTGTTGCCCGCCGCAATCCTAACCCTTTATTGTGAAGTTCCGTCCCGCGAGAATCTGCGTAGCCGGTGATTGTAGCCTCTTCAACGGTATATTTCTTCAAAATGGCCGAAATCTTTTTCTCAAACTCCAAAGGATACAGCACACCTTTCGGCTTCTTTGCTTTTTTATCAATTTGCGTGAACTGATCTTTGTCAGTCAGATATGGGCCGACCGTGTAATTAAATGAAATCTTTTTCTTCACTCCTTTCTTTGGTTCTTCTACTTCATATAGGAACTTCATGGAAATAGTTTTTTTCTTTTTTTGAAGAAGTGGCGGGCTGGATGTCATTTTTACAGATAATTGAACTTCACCTTTCTTCATGAAAGGCACAATTTCGCCAGTTTCGAAGGAAAGCTTGTGCTTCGAAAGCTTTTCGATCTGTGGTGCGCCTGCTGCCTCCCAATTCCCTGCCTCGTCCAGCTTCATATACCACCGCACTGAAAAGGAAGGATCCGAAAATGGCCTGGGATGCTTTCCTTTTGCTTTTGCATCGCAAATGAACCCCTTAATGCCGATAGCAAAGTCACATGGCGCCAAAACCTTTCCAAGCTTGACGGTTCCGCTTGAGGCGGCGATATTTTTCTTCACCAGCTCCTTTGACCCACGCTTCATTACCAGAACGGCATTAAAATATGGCGTGTACGTGTTCGTTCTAAGCCCCACCAGAAATCCTCCAATATAGAAAGTTATGTCGCCAAAATTTAACCTATTAAGGAGTCACTTCATTTTGCGCCAGTCAATGTGTGTGCCTCAAATCACTGACCTCATCATGATGCAGCGACTTTCCATTTCGATCAAGCGACCCTGCCCACAAAGCTTGTTCTTTGACATGCGCCAGGCGATCATCCATAGCAACTTTTGCGTGTCCCGGCGTAGTTCGGTACAACAAGTGTTGGTCATTACGTGGCTCGGCACCGACGATGACCGCTTGCATTTTGCCTCACAGGTTAGCGCACTTGCGAGTGTACGCTTTTGCCGAAAAAAAAGGCGCCCCCACAGGGACGCCTCTTTCTCAACCTCTCCCCAAACTCACCCCGCGGCGCGGTCGCGGCGGGCTTCGCGGAGGGAGGTGAGTTCTTCGGCCACCAGGAACGCCAGTTCCAGCGATTGCGAGGCGTTCAGGCGGGGGTCGCAGGCGGTGTGATAGCGGTCTGACAGGTCTTCGTCGGTGACTTCGCGCACGCCTCCGGTGCATTCGGTCACGTCTTGCCCGGTCATCTCGAAATGCACGCCGCCCGGGATGGTGCCTTCGTCGCGGTGCACGGCAAAGAATTCGCGCACCTCGCGCAGGACCGAGTCGAACGGACGCGTCTTGAAGCCCGAGGACGACTTGATCGTGTTGCCATGCATCGGATCGCAGACCCAGACCACCTCGGCCCCTTCCTCGCGGACGGTGCGGATCAGGCGCGGCAGATGTTCCGCCACCTTGCCCGCGCCGAAGCGCGCGATCAGGGTCAGGCGGCCCTGTTCGTTCTTGGGGTTCAGCCGCTTCATCAGCACCTTCAGATCCTCGGGCGTCATCGAGGGGCCGCATTTCAGCCCGATCGGGTTCTGCACACCCCGGCAATATTCCACATGCGCGCCGTCGGGCTGGCGCGTGCGGTCGCCGATCCAGATCATGTGGCCCGAGCCCGCCAGCCAGTTGCCGCTGGTGGTGTCGACACGGGTCAGCGCCTCTTCGTATTCCAGCAGCAGCGCCTCGTGGCTTGTATAATAATCCACCGATTGCAGGGTATGAGCGGTGTCCTGCGTGACGCCGGCGGCCGACATGAAATCAAGCGCGTCGGTGATGCGGTTCGCCATTTCGCGATAGCGGTCGGCCTTGCCGCTTTCGGTGAATCCCAGTGTCCAGGCGTGGACCTGGTGCACATCGGCATAGCCCCCCGTCGAAAACGCGCGGATCAGGTTCAGCGTCGCCGCCGCCTGGGTGTAGGCCTGCAACATGCGGTCCGGGTCGGGAATGCGCGCCTCGGGCGTGAAGGCCAGATCGTTGATGATGTCGCCGCGGTAGCTGGGCAGTTCCACGCCATCCACGGTTTCCGTCGGCGCGCTGCGCGGTTTTGCGAACTGGCCCGCCATGCGCCCAACCTTGATCACCGGCACCTTGGCGGCGAAGGTCAGCACCATCGCCATCTGCAGCATCACCTTGAAGGTGTCGCGGATCGCATCGGCGCTGAACTGGTCAAAGGCTTCGGCGCAATCGCCCCCCTGCAGCACAAAGGCCTCGCCCCGCGCGGCCGCGCCCAGCTCGCGTTTCAGCCGCCGCGCCTCGCCCGCGAACACCAGCGGGGGGTACTTCGACAGCTTCGCTTCCACATTCGCCAGCTTGTCTGCGTCCGTATAGTCAGGCATCTGGATCCGGGGTTTGTTCCGCCATTCCGATTTCGACCAGTCGCCCATGTCCTCAGCCCCTGTGTTAATGAATGAGCAAACCTTATACAAAAGCGCCCGCTCCCTGACCATATCAGAAATGCGACCACTTGACGTCGCTCCAAACCTCTGAGCAATGTGACGCCGCGACAAGCCGTCCGCGTGCGGGTTTGTCACACGCGAAGGAAAAGCCATGAAAGAACAACGTAAAGTTGTCGAGCCAGCCAAACCGCCTGTAAAACCGCGGATGTTTATCTTCGTCCTGCTGGAAAAATTCACCATGCTCAGTTTTGCCTCGGCGGTGGAATGCCTGCGCATCGCCAACCGCATGTCGGGGCACGATCTGTACGCCTGGCAGCTGGTTAGCGAAGGCGGCGGGCCGGTCACCTGTTCGGCGGGCAGCACCTTTCAGGTCGATCGCGATCTGGAAGAGCTGAGCCGCGACGATTCGATCATCGTCTGCGGCGGGCTGACCATTCAGGATGTGTCGACCAAGCGGGTTCTGGGCTGGCTCCGCCGCGAGGCGCGCAAGGGCGCGCTGGTCGGCGGGCTTTGCACCGCGTCTTACACACTGGCCCGCGCCGGGCTGCTGGACGGCAAACGCGCGACGATCCATTGGGAAAACGCCGACAGCTTCGCCGAGGAATTCGACGAGGTGACGTTGACGAAATCGGTCTTCGTGGTGGATGGCAACCGGGTCACCACCGCCGGTGGCACGTCGTCGATTGACCTGATGTTGAAGATCATTGCCGACGATCACGGCTCGGACCTTGCCAATGCCGTGGCCGACCAGCTGATCTATTCCTCGATCCGCACCGATCAGGACACCCAGCGCCTGTCTGTGCCAACCCGTATCGGGGTGCGCCATCCCAAGCTGAGCCAGGTCATCCAGATGATGGAGGCCAATATCGAGGAACCGATCAGCCCCGCCATTCTGGCCCGCGACGTGGGCATGTCGACCCGTCAGCTGGAGCGGTTGTTCCGCCGATACCTCAACCGCTCGCCCAAGCGGTATTACATGGAGCTTCGGTTGCAGAAGGCGCGCAACCTTTTGATGCAGACGGATATGAGCGTGATCAACGTGGCACTGGCCTGCGGCTTTGCCTCGCCCTCGCATTTCTCGAAATGCTACCGCGCGCATTACGACACGACGCCTTACCGTGAGCGTGGCAGCCAGGCGGCGCGGCTGTCGATTTAGGGCGCGCGGTCGGGGCGGGAGGAGTCAGAACTTTCCCAACACCTTGTCGACATTGCTGTTGAGCGTGAAGTTGATGACGACAAGGCTGTCGCCGCGATTGTGCAGCAGCGCGTAGTAATAGATGTACCCAACGCCCTCGTCCCAGTAGATCCGCATTTCCTGACCGAACCCGCTGCCAAGGTCGATCTGCTTGGTTACTGCGCCATTGCTGAAATCGCGGGGATAGATCGCCCGGAACCGCTGGTCGGCGCCTTGCAACTGTTCGGGTGTGTATTCATCGCGCCCGCCCAGCACCTGGATCAGCTCGATGAACCGGCGGCCCATCACGCGGCTGTCGACGAAGCGGGCGTAGTCTTCGTAGCTGGCAAAAACGGAATCCCGCTCTTGGGCGGGGGCAAGTGTGGGCAATATCAGGAGGAGGAGCAGGCAGAGAATACGCATTGGAAAACCTCGGGTCATCAAATTGAGTTCACGGCTATCTTAGCGCAGGCGCCTTGCGTTGCCACGGATTTCGAAACCTTACCTGCGGCCTTACCCAAGCCGAAGGCATCTTACCCACGGGTAAGGCGGTACACCGCGCCCTGCCCGACCGAGATGAACCAGATCGCGCCATCCGGGCCCTCGGCCAGATCGCGCACACGGGCGGTTTGCGTGCCTTCGATCTGTTCAACCTCGGTCAGGGGGCTGCCGGACAGCCGGGCGATATAGTCGAACTTCAGCGACCCGACAAAGGTGTCGCCTTCCCATTCCGGGAACATCTTGCCCGAATGCACGATCAGCCCCGAGGGTGCGATAGAGGGATCCCAGTAGAATTCGGGCTGCTCCATGCCGTCTTTCGCAGTGCCCTCGCCGATCTTCGCCCCGGAATAATGCACGCCATAGGAAATCACCGGCCAGCCGAAGTTCGCGCCCTTCTTCGGACGGTTCACTTCGTCCCCGCCACGCGCGCCATGTTCGGCGATCACCAGTTTGCCGGCGCCGTCCAGCCCCGCGCCCTGAATGTTGCGATGCCCGTACGACCAGATTTCCGGCAAGGCACCATTGGTTTCAGTAAAGGGATTGTCGCGCGGCACGCTGCCATCCCGATTGATCCGGATGACGCTGCCATTATGGCTGCCCAGATCCTGAGAGGACGGCCTGTCACCGCGTTCGCCCAGCGTCAGGAACAGTGTACCATCCTCGGCTTCAACAACCCGGCTGCCGAAATGCCGGCCCGCACTGCTGACCGGGCTGGCGGCGAAGATGCGGCGCAGATTTTCCAGCCGTGAGCCATCGTCGGACAGCCGCGCCACGGCCAGCGCGGTGCTGCCACCGCCCTGCTGCGGGTGCGCGTAGGTCAGAAAGATCTCTCGGCTCTGGTCGAAATCGCGGGCAATGGTAACATCCAGCAACCCACCCTGACCGTTCGCCCAGACCTCCGGCGCCCCGTCCACGGCTTGCGCCTGCCCGTCCTGCACCAGCAACAGGCGCCCGGTGCGTTCGGTCACCAGAAAGCCACCTTTTGGCAGCAGGCCAATGGCCCAGGGTTCCGACAGGCCTGACACCATTTCCGTTGCCGTCAGCTCTCCGACAGAGGTGTCCAGAGCCGCAACCGGCCCCGAAAACAGGCCCGCAATCACCAGCCCGCGCGCGATATTACCTGCAAAAATCATGTTTCTTCCCCGATACATGCGCCAGACATTCAATCTAGCGCCCATCGGATGCCCGGCAAACGCCGGAACCGCGCAAAAGGCACAGTGACCTGACTGGAAGGCACTTTTCTTTTTGTTTTTCCCCGCCTAGGTTTTGGTTTGAACGTAAATGTTCCAACAAGGGAGTACCTTCATGAAAAAGCTTCTTCTTGCCTCGGCTGCCGTTGCGCTGACCGGTACGGCGGGTCTGGCCGACGATGTCAAACTGGGCATCCTGTTCGGCTTTACCGGGCCGATCGAATCGCTGGCCGGCCCGATGGCATCGGGTGCCGAGCTTGCGATCAAGGAAGTGAACGACAGTGGCGCCTTCATGGATGGCGCGACCGTCACGCCGATGCGCGCGGATTCGGGCTGCATCGACAATGGCCTTGCGACCTCGAACGCGGAACGCCTGATCGCGGACGGCATTGCCGGGCTGATCGGTGGCGACTGTTCCGGTGTGACCGGCGCCGTGCTGCAGAACGTGGCGATCCCGAACGGGATGGTGATGATTTCGCCCTCGGCCACCTCGCCGGGCCTGTCGACCGTCGAAGACAACGATCTGTTCTTCCGCACCGCACCGTCGGACGCGCGCGAAGGCCAGGTGATGACCGAAGTGCTGCAGGACCGCGGCATCAAGTCGATCGCGCTGACCTACACCAACAACGACTACGGCAAGGGTCTGGCCGATGCGATCAAATCGAACTTCGAAGCCGCGGGCGGCGAAGTGACGATCTATGCCGCGCATGAAGACGGCAAGGCCGACTATTCCGCCGAAGTGGGCGCGCTGGCCTCGGCCGGTGGCGACATTCTGGTCGTCGCGGGATACCTTGACCAAGGCGGTCTGGGCATCATCCGCTCGGCGCTGGATTCGGGCGCGTTCGACACCTTCGGTCTGCCCGGCGGCATGATCGGGGAAAGCCTGCCCACCAACGTTGGCCCCGATCTTGACGGATCTTTTGGCCAGATCGCGGGCACCGAAGGCGACGGCATCGACCGGCTGGTCGAAATGGCGGGCAGCGATTTCGACGCGACCTCGCCCTATACGCCGGAAAGCTATGACGCGGCGGCGCTGTTCATGTTCGCCATGCAGGCGGCCAAATCGACCGATCCGGCGGCCTACGGCCCGAAGATCCTTGAAGTGGCCAATGCGCCCGGCGAAAAAATCTATCCCGGCGAGCTGGCCAAGGGCCTGCAGATCATCGCCGACGGTGGTGACATCGATTACGTCGGCGCCTCGGCGGTTGAACTGATCGGACCGGGCGAAAGCGCGGGCACCTATCGCGAGATCGAGGTGAAGGACGGCAAGAACGAAACCGTCAAGATCCGCTGATCCAAACATGACATCGGACGGCCCGGCGCAGGAGATCTGCGCCGGGCTGTCTCAATCAACACAAGGGCTGCACCAAAGCGGCCGACAGGGGGTGCGATGATCGTCGTCGAAGACGTGCACAAGCACTTTGGCGGTTTCCATGCCGTCGACGGGGCCACGCTGACGATCCGCGAAGGGTCAATCACCGGGCTGATCGGCCCGAACGGGGCCGGAAAAACCACGCTTTTCAACGTGATCGCCGGGGTTCTTGAACCGACTTCCGGGCGCGTCACGATGGGCGGAGAGGACATCACCGGCCTGCCGCCGCATGATCTGTTCCACAAGGGGCTGCTGCGCACCTTCCAGATCGCGCATGAGTTTTCCTCGATGAGTTGCCGCGAGAACCTGATGATGGTGCCGGGTGCGCAATCGGGCGAAACCCTGTGGAACACCTGGTTCGGACGCAGGCGCATCGCCGACGAGGAACGCGCGCTGAAGGCCAAGGCCGACGAAGTGCTGGAGTTCCTGACCATCGAACACCTCGCCGATCACAAGGCTGGGCAGATTTCAGGCGGGCAGAAGAAGCTGCTGGAGCTGGGGCGCACCATGATGGTGGATGCGCGCATCGTGTTTCTGGACGAGGTGGGCGCCGGGGTGAACCGGACGCTGCTGAACACCATCGGCGACGCGATCCTGCGGCTGAACGCCGAGCGCGGGTACACCTTTGTGGTGATCGAGCATGACATGGATTTCATCGACCGCCTGTGCGACCCGGTGATCTGCATGGCCGAGGGCAAGGTCTTGGCCGAGGGCACGCTGGCCGAGATCAAGGCGAATGAGCAGGTGATCGAGGCCTATCTGGGCACCGGGTTGAAGAACAAGGGCCTGGTACAGGGCGATACGGTGGGCGCATGAGGCCGGCGGTTTCTGGGGGCTCTGCCCCCCTCCCTGCGGGAGTCCCCCGGGATATTTTTGGCCCAAAGAAGCTGGGGGCCAGCCTTCAGGCGGTGGCGCCGGGCCTTGACGAAGGGATGTGATGATGTCGAACCCCTATCACGATGACCGGGGCAACAAGGATGCCTCGATTACCCGGCGCGGGGGCGCGGGCGAGATACCCTATCGTAAGGGCGGGCCGGCGGTGAAATCCGAGGCGAAGAGTGCCTTTCTGATCGGCGAGACGATGACGGGCGGCTATGGCAAGGGGCCCGACATCCTGCACGACTGCACCATTGCCGTGGATCCGGGCGAGATTGCCGTGATCGTGGGGCCCAATGGGGCGGGCAAGTCCACCGCGATGAAGGCTGTCTTCGGGATGCTGGATCTGCGCGGCGGGCATGTGTTGCTGGATGGCGAGGACATCAGCGCGCTGACGCCGCAGGACCGGGTGGCCAAGGGCATGGGGTTCGTGCCGCAGACCAACAACATCTTCACCTCGATGAGCGTGGAAGAGAACCTTGAGATGGGCGCGTTCATTCGGCGCGACGATTTCCGCGATACGATGGCGCAGGTCTATGACCTGTTCCCGATCCTGAAGGAAAAGCGGCTGCAGGCGGCGGGCGAGCTGTCGGGCGGGCAGCGCCAGCAGGTGGCCGTGGGGCGCGCGCTGATGACCAAGCCCAAGGTTCTGATGCTGGACGAGCCGACCGCCGGGGTCAGCCCGATCGTGATGGACGAGCTGTTCGACCGGATCATCGAGGTGTCGCGGACCGGCATCCCGATCCTGATGGTGGAACAGAACGCCCGTCAGGCGCTGGAGATCGCCGACAAGGGCTATGTGCTGGTGCAGGGACGCAATGCCCATACCGGCACCGGCAAGGACCTGCTGGCGGATGACGAGGTTCGGCGGAGTTTTCTGGGCGGATGAGGCGCGCGGGAAAAATGACAGCAGGATTTGGCGCGGCGGTGCTGATGCTGGCCGCAAGTGCAGCCACGGCGGCCGGGCCCTATCGCTGCACGCTGACAAAGGGCTGTGGCACCTCGGATTGCGGCAGCGATGCGCCGATCGAGGCCGTGCTGACACCCACGCGCGAAGGCTGGGCGCTTGAGAGCGCATCGGACATCGCGGGCACATTCGCCGAGATCATGGGCGACGGCGAGGCCCGGCATTTCGTGTCGGTCGATATTGACGAGGACGCGAACGCCGTCGCACTGCTGAGCCTGTTCGAGGGCGGCGCGGCCTTTCTATCCATTCACGGCACCTTCTTGGCGCCGTCTGCCGGAACCTATTCCGGCCAATGCACGCGGGAGACAAGCTGATGGAGCTTTTGAACGCCATCGTCGCGTTGACGAATTACGTGCTGATCCCGGGCATGGCCTATGGCAGCCAGCTGGCGCTGGGCGCGCTGGGGGTGACGCTGATTTACGGGATCCTGCGGTTTTCGAACTTTGCCCATGGCGACACCATGGCCTTTGGTGCGATGATCACCATCCTTGTGACCTGGGGCTTTCAGGCCTCGGGGATTTCGCTCGGGGTGCTGCCGACCGCGCTGCTGGCGCTGCCCTTTGGCATCGCGGGTACGGCGCTGCTGCTGGTGGCGACCGACCGGGTGGTTTACCGGTTCTACCGCGAGCAGAAGGCCAAGCCGGTGATCCTTGTGATCGTGTCGCTGGGTGTGATGTTCATCATGAACGGGATCGTGCGGTTCATCATCGGGCCGGACGATCAGAATTTCGCTGACGGGGCGCGCTTCATCATTTCGGCGCGGGATTTCAAGGCCTGGTCGGGGCTGGACGAGGGGTTGGCGCTGCGCACCAGCCAGGCGTTGACGGTGGTGACGGCGGTGATTGTCGTGGCGCTGCTGTTCTGGTTCCTGAACCGCACGCGCACCGGGAAATCCATGCGCGCCTATTCCGACAACGAGGATCTGGCGCTGCTTTCGGGCATCAACCCCGAGCGTGTCGTGACCTATACCTGGCTGATCGTGGCAGGGCTGACCACGGTGGCGGGCGTGCTGTACGGGTTGGACAAATCCTTCAAGCCTTTCACCTATTTCCAGCTGCTTCTGCCGATCTTTGCCGCCGCCATCGTGGGGGGGCTGGGCAATCCGCTGGGGGCCATCGCGGGCGGCTTCGTGATCGCCTTCAGCGAGGTGACTATCACCTATGCGTGGAAAAAGGTGCTGGGCTACCTGCTGCCCGACTCGCTTGAGCCTTCGAGCCTGGTTCAGCTTCTCAGCACGGATTACAAATTCGCCGTGTCCTTTGTCATTTTGCTGATCGTGCTGCTGTTCAAGCCGACCGGCCTGTTCCGGGGGAAATCGGTATGAGCGAGACCATGCGCAATGTGATGCTGTTTGCCATCGTCGCGGTGCTGATCGTGGGGTCCGGGTTCCTGCAAAGCTGGAACACTGCGCTGCTGATCCTGAACATGGGGCTGATTTCGGCGATCATGGCGATTGGCGTGAACCTGCAATGGGGGTTTGCCGGGCTGTTCAACGTGGGGATCATGGGGTTTGTCGCACTGGGCGGGCTGGCCACGGTTCTGGTGTCGATGCAGCCGGTTCCCGATGCCTGGTCGGCGGGCGGCATGGGCGTGTTGCTTGGGCTGCTGCTGGGCGCGGCGACCATCGTGGCGACCGTGCAGGTCTACAAACGGATGCCGCGCGGGGCTATGCGCAGCCTGGCCGTCCTTGCCATCCTGATCGTGGGGTTCTTTGTCTACCGGGGTGTGCTGGATCCGGGTGTGGATGCCGTCGAACAGGTCAACCCCGCGCTTGAGGGGTATCTGGGCGGGCTGGGCCTGCCGGTGCTGGTGGCCTGGCCGGTGGGCGGGCTGCTGGCGGCGGGGGCGGCCTGGCTGATCGGCAAGACCGCGCTTGGCCTGCGCTCGGACTACCTGGCGATTGCGACGCTGGGCATTGCCGAGATCATCATTGCGATCCTGAAGAACGAGGATTGGCTGAGCCGGGGCGTGAAGAACGTCGTCGGGATCCCGCGTCCGATGGCCTATGAGATTGATTTGCAAGGCGACCCCAGCTTCGTGGAACGGGCGGCCTCGCTTGGGCTGGACCCGGTCGAAGCCTCGACGCTTTATGTGAAGCTGATCTATGCGGCGCTGTTCCTGGTGGTGCTTCTGGTGATCCTGTGGATGTCGCAGATGGCGCTGAAGAGCCCGTGGGGCCGGATGATGCGCGCCATTCGCGACAACGAAGTTGCCGCCGAGGCGATGGGAAAGGACGTGACCCGCCGCCATCTGCAAATCTTTGTGCTGGGCAGCGCCGTCTGCGGGCTGGCGGGGGCGATGCTGACCACGCTGGACGGGCAGTTGACGCCGGGCACCTACCAGCCGCTGCGCTTTACCTTCCTGGTCTGGGTGATGGTGATCGTCGGCGGATCGGGCAACAACTTCGGCGCGGTGCTGGGCGGCTTCCTGATATGGTTCCTGTGGGTGCAGGTTGAACCGATGGGCATCTGGCTGATGCAGACCGTGACCTCGGGGATGGCGGATGGCTACTGGCTGAAGGATCACCTGATGGACAGCGCGGCGCATATGCGGCTGTTCACCATGGGGCTGGTTCTGCTGCTGGTGCTGCGGTTCAGCCCGCGCGGGCTGATCCCGGAAAAGTGAGCGGGATGGTTTGACTTACCCGACGGATGCTGGTGGGGTCTGGTCAGACCCGTAGCAGCCCGGTTGACCCGTGTACTTTTCCACGCCCCCGCCCCCCGATGATGGGCCGATCCAATCCCGCGACCCCGAGGCCGAGCGTGTCCAGCGGCGCGGGTTTCTGGGGCGGTTGCTGCGCGGGATCCTGCTGGGCGCGGCGCTGGCCGGGGTGCTGGGGGCGCTGTTCGTGCTCTACCCCATCGACCGGCGCGTGTTTCAGGCGGCGCTGACGCAACCTCTTGTCATCTTTCGTAAATCCGGTGACCGGCTGGAGATGATCGCCTGCATCTGCGACACCACGCTGCGGCAGGACGAGGTGCCGCAGGTCGTGCGGGATGCGCTGATCGCGACCGAGGATCGACGGTTCAATTACCACTTTGGCGTCGATCCGCTGTCGTTTGGCAAGGCGCTTCTGACGGGGGGCGACCGGGGTGGCAGTACGCTGGCGATGCAGCTGGCCAAGAACACGATGACAGGCGCGTCTGGCAGCATCAGCCGCAAGTTCGCCGAGCTGTTTCTGGCGACTCGCATCTCGCTGACCCACAGCAAGCAGGACGTGGTGCGGCTGTATCTAAGCCGGGTGAATTTCGGGCGTGCGCGCGGGGTGCCGGTGATCGGGCTGCGGGATGCGGCGCGAACCTATTTCGGCAAGCCGCCGGCGCGGCTGACGCTGGCCGAGGCGGCCGTGCTGGTGGGCATGATCAACGCGCCCACACTTCTGAACCCGGTGCGCCACCCCGAAGCCAGCGCGCGGCGCGCCGCTCTGGTCATTACGCGAATGCGCAATCAGGGGCTGCTGCCCGAGGGGACCGACCCCGATATTGCCGCCGCCCTGCCCGCCGATTACGCCGCACTGCCCCGGCGCGACCGATACATCGAAGATCAGGTGATGCGCGAAGTGGCGGCGATTGCCGGGAGCCTGCCGAACGGGCTGCACCATGCACTGACCACCATCGACCCGCTGGCGCAGGATCAGGCGCAGCGCATCGCCCGGGCAGAGGCCGCCGATTACACCGGCCGCCGCGTGGCGCGTGTGGGGCTGATCACGCTGGATGCGCGGGGGCGGATACTGGCGATGGTGGGCGGGCTGGATCACGCGCAATCGAACTGGAACCTTGCAATTCAGGCGCGGCGGCAGGCGGCCTCGACCGCCAAGATCTCCACCTACCTTGCCGCGCTGGAGCGCGGGTGGAGCGCGACGGACATCCTGCGCGACGATCCAAGGGCGCTGCAGGGCAAGTTTCAGCCGCGCAACGTCGATGGCCGCTATCTGGGCGATATCGCGATGGGCGATTGCCTGCGTCAGAGCCGCAATGTCTGTACCATGTGGCTGGCCGAACAGGTCGGGCTGGAGCGTGTCGCCGAAATGGCCGGGCGGCTGGGGCTGACAGATGGAACCGAGCCGGGCAGCGCCGTTGTGCTGGGCGCGGCAGAAACGACCATGGCGGCCAATGCGGGCGCGTTCCTTGTGTTGGCGAACGGAGGCTATCTGCGGCAGGCGCATCTGCTGCGCGCGGTGCTGGGGCAGAATGGTAGGGTGCTGTACCAGCCGCCTGAGGTGGAAACCGACACCGTTGTGAACCCGCGTGCCATCGCCGCCATGCGTGCCATGCTGGCCGAAGTCACCGCGCCCGGCGGCACCGGCGATGCCGCGCGGTTCGACAAAAGCGCGGTGTTCGGCAAGACCGGCACCAGCCAGGAAAACCGCGATGCCTGGTTCGTGGGTTTCCCCGAGCATGGTATCGTCACCGCCGTCTGGGCCGGCCCGCGCGAAGGCGGCACCATGCGGGCCGTGGGCGGCGGCGATCTGCCGGCCGAGATTTTCGCCCGCTACAACCGCAATTTGGTCGAACGATTCCAGGGCTATGTGCGGGGCTGGCCGCCTGAGGGCGACAGCCTGTGGCGCGACGTGAACCGGCCCTAGCGGCCTTTGAACAGCCCACCCAGAATCCCGCGCACGATGCGCCGCCCGGTGGTGCCTTTCAGTTCCTTGATGACAGCCTCGGTCATGGCCGACCCAAACGTGTCGCGCTCGGCACCCACCCGGCGCGAGGTGGACCGCGTGACGCGCGTCCCGCTATAGCGCCGCCCGGCGCTGTATTCGCGCTGTGCCGCCTCGGCCTGTTCTTCCTGCGCCTCGGCCTGTTCGGCGGCTTCGGCCGCCTTGGCCGCCCGTTCCGTCAGGATTTCATAGGCCGAGCGGCGATCCAGCGGCGTGTCGTATTTCCCGGCCATGTCCGATGTCGCAAGGATCGCCCGGCGCTGATCTTCGGAAATCGGGCCAAGCTGCGACGAGGGCGGTCGGATCAGCGTGCGTTCCACGATCCCCGGCGCGCCCTTCTTCATCAGCATCGAGGTCACCGCCTCGCCCACGCCGACATCGCGGATCGCATCCTCGGTCGAAAAGCGCGGGTTCGGGCGATAGGTTTCCGCCGCAAGCCGCAGGTTCTTCTGATCGCGCGCGGTAAAGGCGCGCAGCGCGTGCTGGATGCGGTTGCCGAGCTGGCCCAGAATATCCTCGGGGATGTCGGCGGGGCTTTGCGTGACAAAGTAAACGCCCACGCCCTTGGACCGGATCAGCCGCGCGACCTGTTCCACCTTGTCCACCAGCGCCTTGGGCGCGCCGTCGAACAGCAGATGCGCCTCGTCAAAGAAGAACACCAGCTTGGGCTTGTCCGGGTCGCCCACCTCGGGCAGTTCCTCGAACAGCTCGCTCAGCAGCCAGAGCAGGAAGGTGGCATAAAGCCCCGGCGCGCCCATCAGCTTGTCCGCGGCGAGGATGTTGACCCGCCCGCGCCCATCACGGTCACAGCGCATCATGTCGGCCAGATCCAGCGCCGGCTCGCCAAACAGCTGCGTGCCGCCCTGGTTTTCCAGCACCAGCAGACGGCGCTGAATCGCCCCGATCGACGAGACCGAGACATTGCCATAGCGCAGCGACAGATCGGCCCGGTTTTCGCCGATCCACACCAGCAGCGATTGCAGATCGCGCAGATCGAGCAGCGGCAGCCCGTCTTCGTCGGCAACCCGGAAGGCGATGTTCAGGATGCCTTCCTGCGCCTCGGTCAGATCCAGCAGACGGGCCAGCAACAGCGGCCCCATCTCGGCCACGGTGGTGCGCACCGGATGCCCCTGCGCGCCGAAGAGATCCCAGAAGGTGACGGGAAAGGCGGCATAGGCGAAATCGTCAAACCCGATGGTCCGGGCCCGGCTGGTGAATGCATCGTGCAGCTTGGCCTCGGCGCTGCCGGCGCGGGCAAGGCCCGACAGGTCGCCTTTCACGTCGGACAGGAACACCGGCACCCCGGCGGCGCTGAAGCCTTCGGCAAGAATTTGCAGAGTCACCGTTTTGCCTGTGCCCGTGGCCCCGGCGATCAGCCCGTGACGATTGGCATAATCCAGCGCAAGCCCTTGCTTTTCGCCGTAATCCGGCCCGCCGCCACCAAGGAAAATCTTGCCGTCCATCACCTGTTCCCCCGAAATTCCGGGCTTGAACATACTCGCTTAACGTTTCGATGCCATAGTGATTTCTGCCCGCCTCTGATCCTTTCGGCGGTTGGGCACTTCCTCCCTGTCAGACTGGCCGTACCTTCGGGTACGGCCTTTTTTCCGTGGTGTGCCAAATAGTTGAGCACATGAAAGAAGGGTTTAAAGAATCGCTTTTATTGCTGTTGACCGTTGCGAAACCTTTTCGTAACGTTTGGACAATTACTAAGTCGGCCAGTCCGACGGGGAGATACAAATAGTCGGGGGGCCTCAACGGTCCCCCGATTTGTTTTCAGGCGCACCGAACCCGGCAGAAATTCGCTGGCCCGGGCCCACCGGCTGGCCCCCGCCGATGCCCGCACTGCCCGCAGGAATGGCGATAACGCGCTGACATGACCGGGCGGACGTGCTAGAGAACGCGGCAACGAACAAACTACAGGTACCCTATGTTAAAACATCTCACGCCCCTGTCTCTGCTTGCCGTTCTTGCTCTGTCAGCTCCGGCCCTGGCCCAGCAAACCGACACGGAACAACCCTCCGAAGCCCCGGCAGACACGGCTGCACCGGCCGCTGACTCTGCATCGGGCGAAGATCAACTGGATCTTGGCCGCTCTGTCGACGACGGGGAACTGGCTATGGGCGATCGCTATTCCAAGCAAAAGTTCGATGACTGGGATCTGGCCTGTATCAAGACCGAGGGCGAAACCGATCCCTGCTCGCTTCTGCAGATTCTGACCGATGAAGCTGGCAACCCGATCGCGGAGTATTCGCTGTTCCGGATCGCCGATGGCCAGCAGGCCGTCGCCGGCGCCACGATCATCGTGCCGTTGGAAACGCTGCTGCCGGCGCAGCTGACCATTGCCATCGATTCGAACCCGGGCAAACGCTATGGCTATTCGTTCTGTAACCCCATCGGTTGTATCGCCCAGATCGGCCTGACCGAAGAAGACGTGACCGCGATGAAACGCGGCAGCACTGCCAAGATCAGCCTGCGCCCGGCACCGGCCCCCGATCAGGTGGTCGAGCTTGAGATGTCTCTCAAGGGCTTTACGGCCGGCTACAACGAAGTCGACGTCGTATCGCGTTGAGGCCGCCGCTATTTGAAATGAAAACGCGCCTTCCAGTTCGGAGGGCGCGTTTTTTTGATCTTTTCATCTATAGAAAGAGGGGGCTCTGCCCCCGCCGCCCTTCGGGCGACTCCCCCGGGATATTTTCAGCCCAAAGAATTTGCGAAACGGCCCTGCTTCTTTGGGCAATAAATATCCCCGCCGGAGGCTCGCGCGTCAGCGCGACTTTCAGGGCTATCGGCCCTCGAACACTGGGGGACGTTTTTCCATGAAGGCCACGACACCCTCCTGAAAGTCGCGGCTTTTGCCGCATTGGCCTTGCAGGTGGGCCTCAATCGCGAGTTGTTCGGACAGGCCGGTTTCAAAGCTGGCCCGGATCGCTTGCTTGACGCCGGCGAAGGCGCCGGTTGGTCCGTTGGCAAGAAAGGCGGCGCGTTTGCGCCATGTCTCTTCAAAGGCTTCATCGGGCACGGCCTCCCAGATCATGCCCCAGTCGTCGGCCTGGCGGGCGCTGATCTTGTCGGCGAAGAGCGCCGCGCCCATTGCCTTGGCCATGCCCATCTGGCGCGGCAGGAACCAAGTGCCGCCCGCATCCGGGATCAGCCCGATCCGGGTGAAGGCCTGCAGGAAATAGGCGGACTCGGTAGCGATCACGACATCGGCGCAAAGCGCGAGGTTGGCGCCGGCTCCGGCGGCCGGGCCGTTCACGGCGGCTATGGTGGGCACGGGGCAATCATAAATTGCTTCGAGCATGGGCATATATTCGTCACGTAGGGTGCGCTCGAGGTCGATCTTGGTTGCGTCACCGCCATCGCCCAGATCCTGCCCGGTACAGAACGCCCGGCCCGCGCCCGTCATCACGATGACACGGGCCTCTTTGGCGGCCGCGCGCATAGCATGGCCGATTTCGGCCCGCATCTGCGCGGTAAGCGCGTTCATCTTATCGGCGCGGTTCAGAGTAAGGACGGCAATGCCATCCGTGATGTCGAGCGTGATCGTGTCGTAATCCATCGGGCGCCTCTTTCCGTTAGGGTTTGCGCAACCATACGCCCGCCGACCGCTGAGGAAAGCCGAAACGGCGCGTCACTTTTCTAGAATCTGCCGCAATCTGGCTTCTTCTTCCGAGGTCAGGCCTTTGGGTTGCGCCGCGCTGCTGGCCCGGCCGCGCAGGTAGATCGCGGCCCCGCCGCCCGCGAGGAGGAGCATCAGTGGCCCGGCGGCCCAGAGCAACCAATTGGCGCCACCCGTGGTGGGACGCAACAGCACGTACTCGCCGAAACGGTCAACGATATAGTCAACTGCCTGCGTATCGCTGTCCCCTGCTACCAGCCGTTCGCGCAGCAGGATACGAAGATCGCGGGCCAGATCGGCGTTGCTTTCATCGATGGATTCATTTCGGCAGACCAGACAGCGCAGGCCCTTGCTGATCTCGCGCGCGCGCTGTTCCAGAGCCGGATCCTCCAGCACCTCGTCGGGCTGGACGGCCCAAGCAGGCGTGGCCAGCAGCGCCAGCGCGAGGAGGCAGGCGCGGATCATTCGGCGGGAACCGCTCTGGCCCGGCGCGCGCCAGCCGCCACGCGGAAACGCCTGTCGGACAGCGAGATCAGCCCGCCAAGCGCCATCAGCATGCAGCCGCCCCAGATCCAGTTTGCCAGCGGTTTGATATAGGTGCGCACCACCCATCCGCCGTCATTCTGCTGATCGCCGATCACGACATAGACATCGCGCAGCAGGCGATAATCGATCGCGGCCTCTGTCGTGGGCATGCGCGCAACGGGGTACATGCGTTTTTCGGGATGCAGTTCGGCCAGCATCCGACCGTCCTGAGCCAGATCGACCGTGGCACGGGTGGCGATGTAATTCGGACCTTCAAAGTTTTCGACGCCCTGCAGGGTCAGCGTGTAGGCACCCACCGTGAACGGCTGGCCCGGCTGGGCGACACGAATGTCCTCTTGCTGCCAGGCCATGAGTCCGGCGATGGCGAAGAAGGTGACGCCCAGACCGGCATGTGCGGTAACGCGCCCCCAATCGGCCCCCGGAAGGCGCAGCAGGCGCAATGGCGTGCGGCCCGCGCGGATCCACAGATCAAGCGCCGCGCCAGCGACCATCCAGGCGCCCAGCAGCAACCCGACCGGCCCCAACAGGCTCCGCCCGGTTTGCAACGTCCAGGCCAAACCGGCCAGCGCAATGGCAAGTACTGCCGCATAGCGCAGAGACCAGAGCGCCCGGCCAATCCGCGCGCGTTTCCAGGGCATCAGGCTGCCCACCGGCAACAGCAGGCCAAGCGCGATCATGAAGGGGGTGAAGGCGGCCTCGAAAAACGGCGGACCGACCGACAGTTTCCGCCCGAACGCCATATCGGCCACCATCGGCCACATGGTTCCGATGAACACCACGAAACAGCCCACCGCCAGCAGCACGTTGTTGGCGACCAGTGCGGTTTCGCGGCTGGCAAGGCCGAATACGCCGCGCGCCTGCATCGCGCTGGCGCGCGCCGCGAAGAGCGTCAGCGCGCCGCCGGTAAAGAAGGCAAGGATCAGCAGGATGAAAACGCCGCGTTCCGGATCGCTGGCGAAGGCGTGTACGCTGGTCAGCAGGCCCGAGCGCACGATGAAGGTGCCGATCAGCGAGAACCCGAAAGCGAGGATCGCCAGCAGGATCGTCCAGCTTTTCAGGCTTTCGCGTTTTTCGGCCACGATTGACGAATGCAACAGACCAACGGCCAGAAGCCACGGCATGAAAGAGGCATTTTCAACAGGATCCCAGAACCAAAAGCCGCCCCAACCCAGTTCGTAATAGGCCCACCATGACCCAAGGGCGATGCCGATGGTCAGGAAGACCCAGGCCAGCAAAGTCCAGGGCCGCACCCAGCGCGCCCAGGCCGCATCGACCCGGCCCTCCAACAGGGCGGCAACGCCGAAGGAGTAGGCCATCGAGAGGCCGACATAGCCGAGATAAAGGAACGGCGGGTGAAAGGCCAACCCGGGATCCTGCAAAAGCGGGTTCAGATCGTTGCCGTCAAACGGCGGGACAGCAAGGCGCAAAAAAGGGTTCGAGGTGAAGAGGATAAACGCGAAGAACGCCACCGCGATGGCGGATTGCACGGCAAGTACGCGCGCACGCAGCGTGTCGGGCAGGTTGCTCCCGAACCACGCGACCATCGCACCGAACAGCGTGACGATCAGCACCCACAACAGCATCGAGCCTTCGTGATTGCCCCATGTTCCGCTGATCTTGTACAGCAACGGCTTGGCCGAATGGCTGTTTTCCACCACCAGCCGCAGCGAGAAATCCGACGTGAGAAAGGCGTACATCAGCGCGCCGAAGGAAAAGGCCGTCAGCAGGAATTGCAAGTTGGCGGCCGGTTCGGCCATGGCCATCCAGCTACGCCGGCCGGTGGTCGCACCGATGTGGGGCACCACCGCTTGGGCGATGGCGACCATGAACGCAAGGATAAGGGCAAAGTGGCCGAGTTCGGTTGTCATGCCTTCTGTATAGGCAGCGGCGCGGCGGCTTTGAAACGGTTTTTGCGCCGCGCAGGCGATCACTTTGTCGCGGGCGGGCCGGGTAAAACGCTGCGTTTCGAAATAGGCCGACTTATTACTTTACGTTCCGTTTTGAAACTTAGACGTGCCGGGCCGCGCGCCATTCCTGAATGGCGGGGTTTGAAGACGGTTCTACCGCTGCCATGGCAAGGCGGGAATCGTGGCCTGTGTCGGCCGCGCCGACGCTGTCGAAACGCAGCGCGCGCAGCGCCTTGATATTTTCTACCACCAATGGCGCACGCGCCAGCGTAACAGCGATATCGCGCTGGAAGTTCTGTGTTTTGGCCTGCTGACGCGCGCCGAAATAGAACGACACGATGACGCCCAGCAACCACCACAGCGGTTCGGGTACAAGCGCGATGCCCTGCATGCGTTCGGCAAACCAAATCGGATCGACCATGGCCGCCACGAACAGCCCCAGCGTGCCAAGTGCCATGGCCGGGCGCGGCACACGGTTCAGCGCGTCGATGAAGCGGTCGAACCAGCCGACGCGCGCCTGCGCGAATTCGGCCCCGAACTGCTGCATCGCCTGCGCCTGAATCTCGGCCGCGCGGGCCGATCCGGCCTCGGCGTTTTCTCGGAAGACTTCGGCGGTTTCGACCACCACATTGCGACCGCTGCCGAACAGCATGGCCCATAGCCCTTGGATCAGCCCCATTCCCGCACCCTTTCCTGAAACGCCGCGTCGCTTAAGTGAAACCGTGGTGACATGAACTCCTCGGCCCGCTTGATCCAGCCGCCTTTGCCGCCGGCACGGGTGCGAGCGTATTTGCGGCTGGCGGCGCGGCGGTCCGCCAGACGGAAGTAATAATTGCGCCGCGCAATCCCATAGGCATCCACCAGATGAAGTGGATCGGGCGCGGCGGCATCGCGGACAGCGGCCAGCGACTGCGGCCCCAGAACACCGTCAACGCCAATCTTGTACCCCATCTCGCACAGCACGGTTTGCAGGATCGTCACGGCATTGGCGCCCGCGTTCACATACATGTCGAACAGGCTCGCTTGCAGCGCCTCTGGCACCTCGGCGATGCGGGGGCGGCGAAAGTAATGTTCGATAAAGATGTCGGTGGCCTGCGCGCGAGTCAGAGCGCGCACATCGGCCACATCCACCTGCCCGTCACCATCCAGATCCAGTCCCAGCCGGCGAATGGTGTGGATGGTGACGCCGAAATTGGTCGCGCCGCCGGGATCGTCCGGGTCGTTCACGAACCCGCCTTCCCTTGCGACGATCTGTTCTGCGATCTGCCGTACCGTCTGCATCTGCACGCTCCTGCCCTTGGCCCAATGTCGGGCGGCGGGAAGGTGCGGCAAAAGCGGTTAAGATGGCGCGAGGCCACCGTGCGCAGAGGTCAGTCGGTCGGTTCCTGATAGACGCCCTGTTCCTTGAGCGCGTCGATCACCTCTTTCGGCATGTAGGTTTCGTCGTGCTTGGCCAGAATTTCGGTGGCCTCGAACACGCCGTTGATCAACCGCCCGGTGCCGACCATGCCTTCGTTTTCCTTGAACAGATCGGGCAGCACGCCGGAATAGACCACCGGGACAGACGCCCCCCCATCGGTCACGCGGAACGACACCGCCTGCCCCTGCCCGCGCGTCAGGCTGCCGTCTTCGACCAGCCCGCCGATGCGGAACACCTCGGAGGGCGACGGCGGTTCGGCCACCACCTGGCTGGGCGCGCGGAAGAAATTGATTCCGTCGCGCATGGCATAACCGATCAGCGCAGTGCTGACGACCAGCGCCAGCGCCGCGACAACAATCATCTGGATGCGGCGTTTCTTGCCAAGTGTCTGCATTGGCGGCCCTTTCCCGCAGCGTTACGGGAACAGCGGCGCCATCATCAGCGCGGTTGTTTCCTCGATCCCCAGCATCAGGTTGGCGTTCTGCAACGCCTGCCCGCTGGAGCCCTTGGTCAGGTTATCGAGCGCGACGATCACGATGGCCCGGCCCTCGATCCGGTCGCCGGTGACGCCGATATGCACGAAGTTCGAGCCGCGCACGTCATGGGTGCTGGGCCCGGTGCCGAAGGGCAGAACCGAGATGAAGGGTTCATCCGCGTAGGCCGCGGTAAACGTGTCGTAAATCGCCTGCGCATCGCCGCTGACATAGGTGGTGGCCAGGATGCCGCGGTTCACGGGCATCAGGTGCGGCGTGAACTGAACCTTGACCGGGCGACCGGCCAGGGCGCTGAATTCCTGATCGAATTCGCCCAGGTGCCGGTGGGTGCCGCCGATGGCATAGGCGTTGTAGCCCTCGGACAGCTCGGCATGGAGAAGGTTTTCCTTGAGCGAGCGCCCTGCCCCCGAGACCGCGCATTTCATGTCGAGGATGATGTCGTCCAGCCCGATCACCCCGGCCGAAATCAGCGGACGCAAAGCAAACTGCCCCGTGGCGGCGTTGCAACCGGTGCCGGCCACCAGCCGCGCGCCCTTGATCTGGTCGCGGTAGAATTCGGTGAGGCCATAGACCGCCTCGTCCTGCTGGGCGAGCGCGGCGTGATCGTTGCCGTACCATTTCTTGTAGGCCGCCGGATCGCGAAGCCGGAAATCGGCGGACAGATCGACAATCTTCAGCGTGGCGGGCAGGTCGCGGATCACCTCCTGGCTGGTCTTGTGCGGCAGCGCGCAGAAGCACAGATCGACATCGGAAAAGTCGATTTCATCAATCCGGCAGAGCGTCGGCAGATTGGTCATGTGGCGCAGGTGGGGAAAGACCTCGGCAATCGTCATGCCGGCCTTGCGTTCACCCGAGAGCGCGACGATCTCCATGTCGGGGTGACCGGCAATCAAGCGGATCAGTTCCGCCCCAGTATAGCCGCTGGCACCAAGAATTGCGATTTTATGGGTCATGGCAGACCTCTTTCATTCTAAAAGACGTAGGGCGGCGCGAATGCGCCAGGGACGCGGCCCAAGGCTTATGCCTTGGTAAACCGAATCTGTCGTCGCAGGAACTGCGTCGCACGGTCGCTCACGCGGATGGGATCGCCGGTGGTGACGAAACCGGGTTCTCCGCTGCCTGCCATGCCGGGATGGCGGCCAAGGTAGTCGGCCAGCGAGGCGGCGACCAGATCGGCCTGGCTGAACACACTGACATCGGCGCCAAGTGCGTCCTGAAACGTCTGCTGCATCAGCGGGTAATGGGTGCAGCCCAGAATCGCGGCCTCGGGGCGCGGCATCTTGCGCTTCAGCGCGTCCACATGGCTGCGCACCAGTGCCTCGGCCAGGATCATGTCGCCATCTTCGATGGCATCGACCACGCCGCCGCAGGCCTGCGCCTCGACATCCACGCCGATGGCGCGGAACGCCAGTTCGCGCTGGAACGCGCGGCTGGCCACGGTGGCGGGGGTGGCGAACAGGGCAACATGTTTCACGGCGACCTCGCGCGGGGGGGAATTGTCGCCCCATTGCCGTTCGGTCAGCGCCTCGATCAGCGGCACGAAGACGCCAAGCACGCGCTTGCCCTTGGGCACGCCCGCCTCTTGCATCCGGCGCAGCGCGGCGGCGCTGGCGGTGTTGCAGGCCAGAATCACCAGGTCGCAGCCGTGATCCCACATGTAGGTCACGGCCTTCACGGTCAGACCGTGGATGTCGTCGGCATCGCGCACCCCATAGGGCGCATGGGCGCTGTCGGCGAAATACAGGAAATCCTGCGCCGGAAGTCGTTTCTGCACGGCGTCCAGAACGGTCAGACCGCCCAGGCCGGAATCGAAAATGCCAATTGCCATCTATGCGCGGGCGCGATGCCGCTCCTCGAATTCATACCCGATCTCATCCGCACGAAGCGGCGTTGGAGACAGGTCATACGTCGCTTTGCGCAGGAAATCCATCATCGCTTTGGCGTCGCGTGACAGGGGGTTCAGAACGTCGCGCCCGATGGGCGCGCCGATGGCCACATCGACGGGCGTATCGACCCGTTTGCGGAATTCCTTCAGCAGCAGCCCCATGCGCAGGGTGCTGTGCAGGTGGCTGGCAATCTGGAACAGGCGCGAGGTGTGGCCATCAAAGAATACGGGCACCACGACGGCATCGGATTTCGCGATCATGCGGGCGGTAAAGCCGCGCCAGCCCGGGTCCATCGGGTGCGAGAATACCTTGGCCCCGGTGCTGACGGTGCCGCCCGGAAAGATGCCGATCGCCCCGCCATCGCCCAGGTAGCGCAGCGCCTCTTTCCGGGTGGCGATGTTCTGGTCGATCGCCGCGCGGGTTTCGTCGAAGGCGATGGGCAGGATGACGCGGTTCAGATCCTCGGCCTTGCGGAACACCTGATGCGCAAGAATGCGGAAATCGCCGCGCGCGGCCTGAAGGATATGGCCCATCATCAGCCCGTCAAGGATGCCATAGGGGTGGTTGGCGATCAGGATCACGGGCCCGGTCGCGGGGATGTTCGACAGCGCGCCGCGCGTCACGTTCAGCGACAGACCATAGCGTTCGACCATGACCGACCAGAAATCGCGGCCCGATGCGATATCGTGTTCATAGCCGTGTGCGCGTTTGATCAGCCGCAGGCGGCCGGTGGAATTTTCCATCAGCCGGATCAGCGCCCGCCCGCCTTTGGAAGCGGCGGAATGGGCATAGCTGATGTCGCGGGCGATGTGGCGCCGATCAACGGGGCGATCTGTGGGGCGACGGGCGGACATGGGCAAACCTCGGGTTGAACGCGGGCCACGCGGGGTTCCACAGCATATCACGCCGCCTGTAACGCCGGTGTGACGGCTATTCCGCCGCGTGCTTTGCGCTATCTCCCGGTTGGCTAAGCGCCGCAAGCAATTCCTCGCGCCGTTTCGCCGCCTTCTGCTCGGCCGCCATCTTGACCGGACCAAAGCCGCGAATGTCCATGGGCAGTTGTGCAAGCGCGACGGCGGCCTCCATGTTCTTCGGCGGGGTGGTCAGCAGGCGCTCCATGTCGGCTTCATACTGGGCGATCAGCGCGCGCTCCATCTTGCGCTCGTCGGTATAACCAAACGGATCAAGCGGCGTGCCGCGCAGGAATTTGAGCCGCGACAGCATCTTGAACGGTGTTTCCATCCAGGGGCCGAACTGGCGTTTCTTCGGGCGGCCACTGGCATCGGTGCCGCCCAGCATCGGCGGGGCCAGATGGAAGGACATGCGGAAATCGCCTTCGAATTCGGATTTGGCCTTTTCCCGGCTGTCCAGCAGCAGGCGCGCGACTTCGTATTCGTCCTTATAGGCCAAGAGCTTGTGATAGCCCTTTGCAACGGCTTCTTTCAGTTTCGGATCACTCGCGCGATCGACCAGCTTGCGATAGCGCTTGGCCAAGCGGCCGGATTGATAGGCCGTCAGGTGCGTTTCGCGGAAGGCGATGATCTCGTCCAGTGTCTTGGGCAGTTCGACGACGTTCGGCTTGCCCAATCGCGCGGCCTCTTCGGGATAGAGCACCGCCCAGCGGCCAATATCAAAGGCGCGCAGGTTGCGCTCAACCGCCGCGCCATTCAGCTCGATGGCTTGGCGGATGGCATCCTCGGACAGCGGGATCAGCCCGCGCTGCCATGCGGCGCCAAAGATCATCATGTTCGAGAAGATCGAGTCGCCCAGCGTGCGCGCGGCCAGCTCCGATGCATCGAACAAGGCCAGGTTACCTTGAAGTCTTGCTTCAAGAGCCAGCGACAAGCGGTCGGCAGGCAACGCAAATTCGGTGTTTCGCGTGAAATCCCCGGTGATGATTTCATGGCTGTTGACCACGGCACCGGTGCGGCCCGTGCTGGTCAGGCCCAGCGTTTTCGGCCCGGCCGACACCACCAGATCGCCACCAATCAGCGCGTGCGCCTCGCCGGTGGCGACGCGGATGGCACTTATGTCTTCGGGACGGTTGGCAATGCGGCAATGGATGTGCACCGCGCCGCCTTTCTGCGCGAGGCCAGCCATTTCCATCATGCCCGCGCCTTTGCCGTCGATCTGCGCGGCCTGCGCCAGCACCGCGCCGATGGTGACAACGCCGGTGCCACCAACCCCGGTGATGACCACGTTATGCGTGCCAGTGATCGTGGGCAGCGTGGGCGCGGGCATGTCGGGCAGCGTCAGGTCGGTCGTTGCCTGCTTGCGCAGCTTTGCACCTTCCAACGTGAGGAACGACGGGCAAAATCCTTTCAGGCAAGAAAAATCCTTGTTGCAGGACGATTGATCGATCGCGCGCTTGCGGCCCAGTTCGGTTTCTTTCGGCACGATGGAGACACAGTTCGACTGCACCCCGCAATCGCCGCAGCCTTCGCAGACATCGGTGTTGATGAACACGCGCTTGTCGATATCGGGAAAGCTGCCCCGCTTGCGGCGGCGGCGTTTCTCGGCGGCGCAGGTCTGGATGTAGACAATGACGGAAACGCCTGGAAACTCTCGGAATTTCTTTTGCACGGCGTCCATCTCGGCGCGTTCGTGCCATTCCAGCCCCGAGGGGAACCCATCGCGGCTGGGTTCTTCTTTCTCATCAAACACTACCGCGATGTTCTTCACCCCCATCGCCTGCACCTCGCGCAGGATGCGGGGGGCGTCCAGATCGCCTTCGTTGCTTTGGCCACCGGTCATGGCGACGGCGTCGTTATACAGGATCTTGTAGGTGATGTTGGTGCCCGCCGCGACGGCGGCGCGGATCGCCTGAATGCCCGAGTGGTTATAGGTGCCATCGCCCAGGTTCTGGAATACATGCGGCGTCTTGGAAAACGGCGCCTCGCCGATCCAGTTCGCGCCTTCGCCGCCCATGTGGGTATAGCCGATGGTGTCGCGCTCCATCCACTGCGCCATGTAATGACAGCCGATCCCGGCATAGGCGCGGCTGCCATCTGGCACCTTGGTCGAGGTGTTGTGCGGACAGCCCGAGCAGAAATACGGCAGACGGGCGGCGATTTCCTCGGCGTTGTCGTTGCGTCGCGCGTCGGACAGCGCCTGCATTCCGGCGCGGATGGCATCGGTGTCGCGGCCTTCCTCGATCAGGATGCCGCCCAGCTTTTCCGCGATCATGATCGGATCCAGCGCGCCGCGTGTCGGGAACAGCTCTTCGCGGTGCAAAGCGCCCGCGCCGCCCTTGTACCAGCCGTAAACGCGATAGCGGTTGTCGTCGAACAGCGCCTCCTTGATCTGGATCTCGATCAGCTTGCGCTTTTCCTCGACCACCACGATCAGATCGAGCTCTTCGGCCCATTCGTGGAACGAGGTCATATCCAGCGGGAAGGTCTGGCCGATCTTGTACATTGTGATGCCAAGGCGCTCTGCCTCGGCCTCGTCGATGTTCAGCAGGCTCATCGCGTGCACCAGATCAAGCCAGTTCTTGCCGGCGGCGACGAACCCGATCTTGGCGCCCTGCTGGCCCCACATGCGCCGGTCGATGCGGTTGGCGCGGGCAAACGCCTCGGCCGCGAAACGCTTGTGGTCGATCACGCGTTCCTCTTGCAGGTGCGGCGTATCGACCAGACGGATGTTCAACCCGCCCTGCGGCATCGGGAACTCGGGCGTGACCAGCTGCATCCGCTGCGGGTTGCCATCCACGACCGAGGTCGCCTCGACCGTGTCCTTCATCGTTTTCAGACCAACCCACAGCCCGCAGAACCGCGAGAGCGCAAAGCCATAGGCGCCGTAATCCAGGATTTCCTGCACCCCCGCCGGGCTGACGATGGGCATGTAGGCATCCATCAGCGCCCATTCGGATTGGTGCAATACCGTGCTGCTTTCGCCGGTGTGGTCATCACCCATCGCCATGATGACGCCGCCATTGGCCGCGGACCCGGCCATGTTGGCGTGGCGCACCACGTCGCCCGACCGGTCGACCCCCGGCCCCTTGCCGTACCACAGGCCAAAGACGCCATCGAACTTGCCATCGCCGCGCAGACCCGCCTGTTGCGAGCCCCACAGCGCGGTGGCGGCCAGATCTTCGTTCAGGCCCCACTGAAAGGTCACGTCATGTGCGGCCAGCGGCTTGGCGGCGCGGGTCATCTGCATGTCGACCGCCCCAAGGGGCGAGCCGCGATAGCCCGTGACCAGACCGGCCGTGTTCAGCCCCGCCGCGCGGTCGCGTTCCTTCTGCATCAACATCAGCCGGACCAGCGCCTGCGTGCCGTTCAGCAGCACCGGAGATTTGGTCAGATCGAAACGGTCATTCAGGGAAATCTTTTGCGTGCTCATGCGGCCCTCCCAAGCGCGACAAACTGGCTCCCGGACCACAATAGGTCAAAAAAGCTGACCTGTATAGCCCTGCAACACATCGGAGTCATTTTGACCGCGCGGCCAGATGACCCGGTGCAAGTTATCTGCCCTTTACATATATAGGCGTGAATCACTGAATAGACATCACAACTTGTTAGCCCGAAGGCCGTGACATGGACTGGGACAAACTTCGAATCTTTCACGCTGTTGCAGATGCCGGCAGCCTGACCCATGCGGGCGACCGGTTGAACCTGTCGCAATCGGCCGTCAGCCGACAAATCCGAGCGCTCGAGGAATCGCTGAACACCACGCTGTTCCACCGCCATGCCCGCGGTTTGATCCTGACGGAACAGGGCGAGTTGCTGTTCGATGCGACCCGGTCGATGACAAAACGGCTGGATGCGGCGGCGGCGCGAATTCGCGACAGCGAGGATGAAGTTTTCGGAGAACTTCGGGTCACGGCAACCTTTGGGTTTGGCACGCTTTGGCTGGTGCCCCGCCTGCCCCGGCTCTATGAAAAATATCCTGGCCTGAAAATCGACCTGATGCTGGAAGAACGGGTGCTGGATCTGCCCATGCGCGAAGCCGACGTGGCGATCCGCATGAAAGAGCCCAGCCAGGCCGACCTGATCCGCAAGAAACTGATGTCGGTGCAGATGTTGCTGTATGCCTCGCGCGATTATCTTGACGTGAACGGCGAACCGACCGAACCCGACGACATCACCAACCACCGCATCATCTGCCAGAACCCGAACGCGCCGCAGGTCGCGGCGGGCGCGGCGCTGGTGCAACGGCTGATTTCCCACAACCCCGGCTCGCTGCTGACGGTGAACAACTATTTCGGCGTCCTGCAGGGCGTGCTGAACAATCTGGGCATCGGCGTTCTGCCCGATTACCTGGTCGAGGATTTTCCCGATCTTGTGCGTATCCTGCCGCAGATCGAGTCGGCCGATGTGCCGGTATTTCTGGCCTATCCCGAAGAGCTGCGTCAGTCGCAGCGCATCTCGGTTTTCCGCGATTTCGTGCAGGAAGAGATTATTGCACATCGCAAGCAACTGAGGCTCATGGGAAAAATTTAGCCTTGCAAAAGTTGCATATCAGCATTGATGCAACTGCGGCAAAATGATCCTTGATCAGACAAGGTGCGCACCATAAATGGACACTTGAAGGTTGCAGCGCCTAGTTGCGCGGCACTTTCAACCTCCCTGTTGGACTTCGGCCGAGCTTAGTGCTCGGCCTTTTTTTTGGATTATAGTTGCGGCGAGCGCCGTGCCAGGCCTTGGCAAGATTGACCGACGCCAGTCCGGTGTGATGCGGCAGCCACCCAAGCCCCGCCGCATTGGCCCTTTCCCCTGCCACGGCCTTGCCGTAAAAGCGGCGCCATATAGGAAACAGGGGATCTGACAGCCGATGCAAGACCCAGCAATCACGCCCGACCTGATCGCGGCGCATGGCCTGAAACCGGATGAATACGAGCGCATTCTCGAGATCATCGGGCGCGCGCCGACATTTACCGAGCTGGGCATCTTCTCGGCCATGTGGAACGAACATTGTTCCTATAAATCCTCGAAGAAATGGCTGCGTACGCTTCCCACCGACGGCCCGCAGGTGATCTGTGGCCCGGGCGAAAATGCCGGAGTGGTGGATATCGGCGATGGGCAGGCTGTGGTCTTCAAGATGGAGAGCCACAACCACCCCTCGTACATCGAGCCCTATCAGGGCGCGGCAACCGGCGTGGGCGGCATTCTGCGCGATGTGTTCACCATGGGCGCGCGGCCCATCGCGGCGATGAATTCGCTGTCCTTCGGCGCCACCACCCACCGCAAGACGCGGCAGCTGGTGAATGGCGTGGTGGAAGGCATCGGCGGCTATGGCAACTGTTTCGGCGTTCCGACCGTGGGCGGCGAGGTCCGGTTCCACGCGGCCTATAACGGCAACTGTCTGGTCAACGCCTTTGCCGCTGGTCTGGCGGATGCGGATGCGATTTTCTACTCGGCCGCCTCGGGCGTGGGGATGCCGGTGGTGTACCTGGGCGCCAAGACGGGGCGCGACGGGGTTGGCGGGGCCACCATGGCCAGCGCCGAATTCGACGACACCATCGAGGAAAAGCGCCCGACCGTTCAGGTGGGCGACCCCTTTACCGAAAAGCGCCTGATGGAAGCGACGCTTGAGCTGATGAAGACCGGCGCGGTGATTTCCATTCAGGACATGGGCGCGGCGGGTCTGACCTGCTCGGCCGTGGAAATGGGCGACAAGGGTGGTTTGGGCATCCGGCTGGATCTGGAACGGGTTCCGGTGCGTGAACAGAACATGACCGCCTATGAAATGATGCTGTCCGAATCTCAGGAACGGATGCTGATGGTCCTGCGCCCCGAGAAAGAGGCCGAGGCCAAGGCCGTGTTCGACAAATGGGACCTTGATTTCGCCATCGTCGGGGAAACCATCGCCGAGGATCGCTTTCTGATCCAGCTGAATGGCGAGACCAAGGCCGATCTACCGCTGTCGAAGCTGGCAAGCTCGGCGCCGGAATACGATCGCCCCTGGGTTGAGCCCGCCGCCCCCGCACCGCTGGGCGACGTGACGGCGATTGACCCGATTGCCGGACTGACTGCGCTGATCGCCTCGGTCAACTATGCCGGTAAACAGTGGGTCTATGAACAATACGATACAATGGTGATGGCCGACAGCGCGCGCGTGCCGGGCCTTGGCGCGGGCATCGTGCGCGTGCACGGCACCGACAAGGCGCTGGCCTTCACCAGCGACGTGACGCCGCGCTATGTGCGCGCCAATCCGGTCGAAGGCGGCAAGCAGGCGGTGGCCGAAGCCTACCGCAACCTGACCGCCGTGGGCGCGCGCCCACTGGCCAGCACCGACAACCTGAACTTCGGAAACCCGGAAAAGCCTGAAATCATGGGCCAATTCGTGGGCGCGATCAAAGGCATCGGTGCGGCTGTTGCGGCGCTGGACATGCCCATCGTCTCGGGCAACGTGTCTCTGTACAACGAAACCGATGGCGCGGCGATCCTGCCGACTCCGACCATTGGTGCCGTTGGCCTGATCGAGAACGTCGCCGACATCATCGGCTGTGACGTGCGCGACGGTCATGTTCTGCTGGTTGTCGGGGACACCGCCGGGCACCTGGGCCAATCCGCCCTGCTGGCCGAGCTTTGGGGCCGCGAGGAAGGCGATGCCCCTGCCGTCGATCTGGAAGCGGAAAAGCGCAACGGCGACTTCATTCGCGACAACCGTGCGTTGATCAAAGCCTGCACCGATGTGTCCGATGGCGGCATCGCGCTGGCGGCCTTTGAACTGGCCGAAGGCGCCGGTGTTGGTGTGCAGATCGACAGCGACGACACCGGATTCCTGTTTGGCGAAGATCAGGCGCGCTATCTGATCGGCTGCAACTTTGACCAGGCAGAGGCGCTGATGGGCGCCGCCGCACAGGCGGGCGTTCCGATTGCGCATATCGGGAAGTTCACCGGATCCACCGTGCGTTTTGGCAAATCCGAAGCCGCGCTGGATGCGCTGGCGGCCACCTTCCGCGGCAGTTTCGCGGCGGCGGTGGCCTGAGCGCGTGGCGCGCCGCCTGATCCTGCATATCGGCGACTGCAAGACCGGGTCGACCGTCATCCAGACCATGCTGGCGAGGGGCGATTGCGCGCCCCGCGACGCGCGGCTGTTCGTACCGGGCAACGGCGTGCATGGCGCGCTGCCGCGGTCTTTGGGCCAGCGGCCCGCGCAATACCCTGCGCGCTGGAGAGGCATGGCGAAACGGCTTGCCGAGGCCGAGTGGGACGTGGCGATCCTGTCGTCGGAACTGTTTGAATTCAGCGACCCCGGCAAGGTCGCCCGCGCGCTGCGCGACCATATGGGACAGTGGTGGGACGATCTGAGCGTTCTAGTTTACGTGCGGCCCCACGCCGGGCGGGTGCTGTCGCAATTCTGCGAAAACATCAAGCTGGGGCACGATACCGGCACTCTGGACGAGTTCTACCGTCGGTTCCGACGGGCCGGCCGCTTGAAATATGCCGAGCGGCTGGACGGCTGGCGTGCTGAATTTGGCGACAAACTGGTGGTGCGCCCCTTCGTCCGCGACCATCTGCACCAAGGCGACGTGCGCCACGATTTTGCGGCGCAGGTGTTCGGGGCCGATGGCTATTCGCTGAGCGATACCGGACAGGATGATAACAGCGCGCTGTCGATCCCCGATCTGGCGTTGATGCGCGTGCTCCAGCGCGTGATGAATGAGGGCGATGTGCCCGTCGACACGCACGTAAGCCTTGGCAAGCAGTTGGGCCAGTTCCTGCGCAACAATGCTTTGCCAGACCCCGCACCGAAGTTGCGCCTGCACCGTAAGATAGCCGAAGATATCCGCACCCGCTGTGCCGACGATGCCGTGCGGATGGACGCCGAATGGGTGGGCGCGCCTTGTTTCGCCCCGGCGCTTGACAGCATCGACAGCCAGCCTGACGCGGCAGACCTGTCGCCCGAGGCCATTTTCGACCCCGCCACGTTGCGCCGCATTACCCTCTGGGCAGCGTTATTGCTGCGGCAGGCGCAGGCCGATCCAGAAGGTTTTGGCCGGATGGTGCGTGGGCAGGGTCAGGCCGACTGACCCCACCCAAAGCGGTCAGAGATAATCCGACCGCTGCAATCCGTATTTCGCCATCTTCTCGTTCAAGGTCCGGCGCGGCAGGCAGAGTTCTTCCATCACGCTGGCGATCGAGCCCTTGTGGCGGCGCATCGTGTTGTCGATCAGCATCCGTTCAAATGCCTCGACATATTCCTTCAGCGGCTTGCCCTCGGTGGTCATCACCGGCTGCATTTCCTCGTGATCGCTCATCAGAAGCGAGGCGATGGTCCCTGAGCCACGCCGCGATTGCAGCACCGCGCGTTCCGCGATGTTGATCAACTGGCGCACGTTGCCGGGCCAGGGCGCCTGAAGCAGCTGCGCAGCTTCCTGCGCGCTGACCTGCGGGGTCTCACAGCCGTATTCATCGGCAAACTGTTCCGACAGGCGCGTGAACAGCGTCAGGATATCTTCGCCCCGCTGGCGCAGCGGCGGCACGGTGATGCGCAGCGCGGCCAGGCGATAGAACAGATCGGGGCGCAGCGCGTCTTCGCAGGTGCGGCCCGCTTCCTGCAGGTTCGAAATTGCCACGATCCGGGTTTCCGCCGGGGTGCCCTGTTCGTTGATGACGCTCAGCAGACGGGCCTGCATCGTGTCGGTCAGCGCTTCGATGTCTTCCAGCACCAGCGTGCCGCCGCGCGCTTCCTCGATGGCAGGCAATTGCCCGTCTTCGGGCTGCATTGGGCCGAACAGCCGTTTGGACAGCGCGTTTTCTTCCAGCGCGGCACAGCTGACCAGCACGAATTTCTTGCCCGCACGGCTACCCACCGCGTGAAGCGCATGGGCGACCAGCGTCTTGCCCGTGCCGGTTTCGCCGTCGATCAGCACATGCCCGTCGGCTTGGCCCAGATCAAGGATGTCTTCCTTCAGCCGCTCCATCACCGGGCTGGCGCCGATCAGCTTGTTCATCAGCTGCGTGCCATCCGACAGCTCGCGCCGCAATGCGCGGTTGTCCATCGTCAGGCGGCGCATCCCAGTGGCACGCTTGGCCAGTTCGGACATGCGATCGGGGTTGAACGGTTTTTCAAGGAAATCAAAGGCGCCCACGCGCATCGCCTCGACCGCCATCGGCACGTCGCCGTGGCCGGTGATCATGATGACCGGCAGCGCGCTGTCATTGCCCATCAGCTTTTTCAGGAACTGCATCCCGTCCATGCCCGGCATCCGGATGTCGGAAATCACGATGCCCGGATAATCCGGACCCAGCGCCTTCAGCGCATCCTCGGCGCTGGCAAAGGTTTCCGTGTCATAACCCGACAGTGCCAGCCACTGGCTGATCGACTGGCGCATGTCCTGTTCGTCGTCAACAATCGCGATTTTCATTGCCTGGGCCATTCGCGGTATCCTTTTGTCACTCGGCGGCTTCTACGCCGTCTGATGTTTTTGTGTCGTCCAAGATCGGAAGCTGCATTTCGAAAACGGCTCCACCCCGCATTGCGTTCCGCGCGGTCAGACGTCCGCCGTGGTCGTTCACGATCCCCGAGGAAATCGCAAGCCCCAGACCAACGCCATCGCCAGCCTGCTTGGTGGTGTAAAAGGGCTCGAACAGCGAGTCCAAATCCTCGATTCCATCTCCGTTATCGCGCACCGTCAGCGATGCGGTGTCCCCAGCGGCAAGGATGATCTCTACCTCGGGGTCGGCCACCGATTTGGTGGCGTCCAGCGCGTTGCGCAAGAGGTTGACCATGACCTGTTCAATCCGCATTCGATCGCCCATCACGCGCACCGGCTGATCGGGCAATGTCTTGGTGATCTGCACCTGCCTCTGTCGCAGTTGCGGCTCCATCATCGACAGGGACGACGCCAGCGCATCGCCAATGTTTACAGGGGCAAACGCATCCGATCCCTTGCGCGCGTAGGACTTCAACTGACGGGTGATTGCCCCCATCCGCTCGATCAGATCGTCGATGCGCCCGAAGGATGCCATCGCCTCGTCCGGGCGGTTTCGTCGCAGCAGCAGCCGCGCCCCCGCAAGGTAGGTTTTCATCGCGGCCAACGGCTGGTTCAGCTCGTGGCTGACGGCGGCCGACATCTCGCCCAAGGCAGCCAGTTTCGATGATTGTGCAAGCGTCTGTTCGGTCACGGCAAGCGTTTCCTGCACCCGCTCCCGCTCGGCGATTTCCCGCTGCAAGCGCAGATTCAGCGCGCGAAGTTCCGCCGACTCGCGCTGGAACAGCGCCATGCGCAGCGCCGTTTTGCGCGATAGCGCATAGAAGGCCAGCGCCAGCAGGATGGCAAAGCCCATGATCTCGAGAGCCAGCACCCCGTTCACCCGCTCTCGGATCGAGGTATAGGTGGTGAAGGATGTCATCCGCCAGCCACGAAAGGGAATGCGCGTTTCCATCCGCATCACCGCCTCGCCGCGCAGGTAGGCATCGGGCGGCAGCGCCGTCCAGTCGGCAGTGGCCCGGATCGCGCGTTCAATTGCGGTTTCGGGGGTGTGCACGCTTAGCGCGTCGGTTTCCGTCAGGCCGCGCCAGCGCGGTTCCGTACTCAGCACGATCTGTCCGGTGCTGTCGACCACCAGAACGGCATCCGAAATCCCGGCCCAGGCGCGTTCGAATTTCTGCAGATCCACCTCGACCACGATGGCGCCCAGCACCGTCGGCCCAATCTCGATCCGCCGCGAATAGGTGAACCGGTACCCGCCCACTTCACGAGGGAAGACGGAGAATACCGTCGCGTTCGATCGCAGCGCATCGACGAAATACGCCTCGCCCCGGTGGCTGGATCCCAGAAGGTTCCGATCGGTCGCGGCCACGGTGCGCCCGTCCATATCCAGCAACATCAGCGACGCTGCGCCGATCTCCTCGACGAAAGAGATCAACCGCTGGGTCGACTGGCTGAAATCGCTGCTGTCCAGCGCCCCGATCAAAATCGGATCGCGCGCCAGAAGCTGCGGCACGATGGCATTGCGGCGCAGCTCGCTCAGCAGGTTGCCGCTGTAAAGCGCCAGCCGCAGCTCGGCCCGATTGCGCGTGGTCTGGGTAAAGCGCTCGCTCAGCAGGCTGTTGGTGACCCAGACAGTGGCCACCGCGATCACCAGAAGCACGACAAGCGCAAGCCGAACCCGCCAGCTGAGCGTATCGCTGCGGGGCCAGATCAGCTGGGAAGACATCGGGCGCTTGGGGTCGGCCATACAGGCAGGCTATGCCGAGTGACGGCGGCGCTCAAGTCACGCCGCGGTCAGCGCGCCTGTCAATGCGCGGAACAACGCCGTTCCATCGGTGCCGCCATGGCCGGCATCCGCCGCCCGTTCCGGGTGCGGCATCATCCCCAGCACACGCCGGTTGTCCGACAGGATCCCGGCGATGTCATACTGCGAGCCATTGGGGTTGTCGGTATAGGTAAAGGCAATGCGCCCCTCGCCCTTCAGCGCCGCCAGCGTGGCCTCGTCCGCGTAATAGTTGCCATCGTGATGCGCGATCGGAATGTTCAGAACGTCGCCCGCGTTGTACCCTTGGGTAAACGCGCTGTCCGAGGTTTCGACCCGCAGGCCTACGGTGCGGCAGATGTATTTCAGCCCCGCATTGCGCAGCAGAACGCCGGGAAGCAGCCCGGTTTCGGTCAGCACCTGGAATCCGTTGCAGATACCGATGGCATAGCCACCCCGTTCCACATGGCCGCGCAGCGCCGTGCACACAGGCGATTTCGCCGCGATGGCGCCGCAGCGCAGGTAGTCGCCATAGGAAAACCCACCCGGCACGCCGACGATATCCACGTCGCGCGGTAGGTCGCTGTCCTTGTGCCAGACCATGGTTACATCGGCCCCGGCTGCCTCGAACGCCACCGCAAGATCCCGGTCGCAGTTCGAGCCCGGAAAGACGATTACCGCTGCCTTCATTGCCCTACTCCCTGCCGGCTCAGACCAGTTCGACCGAATAGCTCTCGATGACGGTATTCGCCAACAGCTTCTCGCACATGTCCTTCACCTGGTCCTCGGTCGCGCCCTCGGCCAGGTCCAGCTCGATCACCTTGCCCTGGCGCACGCCGTTCACACCCTCGAACCCCAGCGCGCCAAGCGCATGGCGCACGGCCTCGCCCTGGGGGTCCAAAACGCCGGTCTTCAGCATCACATGCACGCGGGCCTTCATCGTCTCGCCTTTCCGTCCATCTCGGGGAATCCCGGCACCCCGGGCTTCTCATTTGTTCAAATACTCAAATCCCACGGGCGGCCACAGGCGCCCACGGGCCTAGTTAATCAGCTTCGGCTTGGTCATCTGCGTCGCGTTCTGGGGCAAAACGCCCAGGCGCCGCGCGACTTCCGAATAGGCATCGGTCAGGCTGCCCAGATCCCGCCGGAACACGTCCTTGTCGAGCTTCTGGCCGGTTTCGATGTCCCACAGGCGGCAGCTGTCGGGGCTGATTTCATCCGCGATCACCAGACGCTGGAAATCACCCTCGAACACGCGGCCGATCTCGATCTTGAAATCCACCAGCTTGATCCCGACGCCCAGCATCAGGCCCGACATGAAATCGTTGACCCGCAACGCAAGGCTCAGGACATCGTCCATGTCCTGCTGGCTGGCCCAGCCGAAGGCCGCGATATGCTCCTCGGTGACCAGCGGATCGCCAAGCTTGTCATCCTTGTAGCAGTATTCGACGATCGGACGCGGAAGCTGGGTGCCTTCCTCGATCCCCAACCGTTTCGACAGGCTGCCTGCGGCAAAGTTGCGCACGATGATTTCCAGCGGAATGATCTCGCAACTGCGCACCAGCTGTTCGCGCATGTTCAGCCGCCGGATGAAGTGAGTCGGCACGCCGATCTGGTTCAACCCGGTCATGAAAAACTCGCTCAGGCGGTTGTTCAGCACGCCCTTGCCGTCGATCACATCCTTCTTGGCGGCGTTGAACGCCGTCGCATCGTCTTTGAAATACTGCACGATCGTGCCCGGTTCGGGGCCTTCATACAGGATCTTGGCCTTGCCTTCGTAAATCTTCTTGCGTCGCGCCATCGGGGCAATGCTCCTTTGCACATCGGGGCCCAGTCCCCGCCGCGTGAGCCCTCTTATTCCAAGGTCGCCCGCGCCGCAAGCGCAGCGCGCCGCGCCCGTGCCCGCAAAACTTGGGTATTGTGCGGTGCTTGCGACGTTCCTGCCCTTGAATGGTTGCGGGCGCCCGTGCATATCTGGTGACAGACCTACAGCCGGAGACAGGCCATGACAACTTTTGAGAACCGCGAAAAAGCCTTTGAAAACAAGTACGCCCACGATGAGGAAATGATGTTCAAGGCGGTTGCCCGGCGCAACAAGCTGCTGGGCCTCTGGGCGGCCGGGCTGATGGGCAAAACCGGCGATGATGCCACCGACTATGCCAAATCCGTTGTTCTGGCGGATTTCGAAGAAGCCGGCCACGAAGACGTTGTGCGCAAGGTTGATGCAGATCTGGGCGATAAATCCTCGCCCGACGCGATCCGCGCCAAGATGGAAGAGCTGATGGCCGAAGCCAAAGCCCAGATCATGTCGGAAGTCGGCTGAGCCCCTCGTCCTGTAGCGGATGGCGCCCAACGTCACGACCGTTCAAATTCGCGGTTTAACCCGTCGGTAATCGAAGCCTGCCATCACGGTGGCACCGCTTCGAAGGATCGACATGACCTCCAGAACCGCCTTTGCATCGCGCGTCGCACCCCTTGCGGCGCGCTATCTTGTTCCATTGGGGCTGACAGCGCTTTGTCTGTATCTGGTGGTGCGCCAGATCGGTCCGATCGACGCAGGCGCCGTCTGGCGACAGATGCAGGGTCAGGGTGCCCATGCGTGGATGGGTGCCATTGCCGCCACCGTCATCAGTTTCTGGTCGCTGGGACGCTACGACGCGATCGCGCACCGCCACCTTGGCACCGATATCCGCGCCCGCAGCGCCAGCCGCGCCGGCGTTTGCGCCATCGCCTTTTCCCAAACCGTGGGCTTTGGCCTGCTGACCGGCAGCTTTGCGCGCTGGCGCATGTTGCGCGGGTTATCGCCCGCCACTGCCGCCAAGCTGACCGGCTTTGTCGCGGTCACCTTCCTTGGGGCGCTTGGGTTCGTGATTTCGCTGGTCTGGCTCGTGATACCGCTGGTTCCCGGGTTTGCCCTGCTTGCCAGCGCCGGACTGGCGCTGTCGCTGGGTCTGGTCGCGCTGGCGTTTCTGCGTCCCGTTGCGCGATTTGGTGCACTGCGCCTGCCCCTTCCCAGCCTCCCCGCCATTGCCGCGATGGGCTTGTGGGCCATCGTCGATACCTTCGCCGCCTGCATCGCGCTATATTTCCTGATTCCCGATCATGTTCCTCTGGTGCTTTCCACGCTTCTACCGGCCTTCCTGATCGCGCTGGGGGTGGCGCTCGTGTCGGGCACGCCGGCCGGTGTTGGCCCATTCGAGCTCACCTTGCTGATGCTATTGCCCTCGGTCCCTGCCGACTCGCTTGTCGCCGGGATCCTGGCGTTTCGCATTGTCTATTACCTTGCCCCGGCGCTGATCGCGGGCGCGGTTCTGCTCTTCATCGTGCCGCTGCGCACGTCGGTCCGCCATGTCGAGGCTGCGGCGCCAACCGGCCCATTCCCCGGCGATCTGGCGCGGGCTGAAACACAGGTCATCCGCCAGAACGGCGGCCGCGTCGTTGGCGACCATGTCAGCCGCATCGCCGTGGTCAGCCTGCCGCAGGTCGCGGTGGGCCTGTTCGACCCGGTCGGTGGCGACCCGGGGCACGCCATCCGCCGCGTGATCGATACCGCCCGGCGTGAAAACCGCGTCGCCTGCCTGTACAAATGTTCCGGGCAAACCGCAGCCCGCGCGCGCCGCGATGGCTGGCTGCCGGTGCGGTTCGCGCGCGAGGCATTGCTGTTCCCGGCCCGCTTCTCTCTGGACACGCCGGCCCGGCGTCAGCTGCGACGCAAGATCCGTCAGGCGGACAAGGCCGGCATCCGCATCGAACGCGCAGGGCCGGTGCAGCCCGTGGCCGAGATGACCCGCGTCGACGCCGAATGGCAGGTTCGTCAGGGCCGCGCGCGCGGCATCACTATGGGCCGGTACGACCCGTATTACGTTGCCTGCCAGATCGTTTTCCTCGCGTGGAAAGATGACGAGTTGATTGGATTTGCCAGCTTCCACGAGTCGCCCCGCGAATGGTGCCTTGACCTGATGCGCACAACCGACAGCGCCCCCGACGGGACGATGCACGCGCTGATCAACGCGGCTATCGCCGAAGCCGCCAGCGCCCAAATCCCTGCCCTGTCGCTTGCCGCCGTGCCCGATCTGCCCCTGCGCGGGATGCAGGAAACCGGGCTGGTCCGCTTCAAACGGGCCTTTGCCCCTGTGTGGAAGCCGATGTACCTGTGTGCACCCGACCCGACTTCGCTGGTCCTCGCTGCCGCCGATATCGCCCGCGCCGTTCACTGGCCCGAGGCGCTGGCACCTGCGGTCGATCCTTTTGCCCCCGACCCCGCACCGCGCAAGTTTGGATTTGCCTTGTTGCGCCGGTCGTGACACACCCCGGGCCGTGCCGATAGTCGGGCGAGGCGCCCGATCGGACGTGCCAAACGATAGGGGCCGCAAGAATGAGCAATCGCTTCACCGAAATGCTGAACAGTCACGATGTGCTTCTGGCCGATGGCGCCACGGGCACGAACCTCTTCAACATGGGGCTTCAGGCCGGCGACGCGCCCGAGCTGTGGAATGTCGACGAACCCAAGAAAATCACTGCGCTTTACCAGGGTTCGGTCGACGCGGGCAGCGATTTGTTCCTGACCAACACATTCGGGGGCACCGCCGCGAGGCTGAAGCTGCACAGTGCCGAAAAGCGTGTGCGCGAGTTGAACCGCATCGGTGCAGAACTGGGGCGCGAGGTGGCAGACAAGGCCGGTCGCCCTGTGGCCGTTGCCGGTTCGGTCGGACCCACGGGTGAAATCATGCAACCTGTCGGTAGCCTGAGCCACGCTCTGGCGGTTGAAATGTTCCACGAACAGGCGGACGGGCTGAAGGAAGGCGGCGTGGACGTACTGTGGCTGGAAACGATCAGCGCGCCCGAGGAATACCGCGCCGCGGCCGAAGCCTTTGCGCTGGTCGGCCTGCCCTGGTGCGGCACGATGAGCTTTGACACCGCAGGCCGTACCATGATGGGCGTGACCTCTTCTGCCATGGTCGAACTTGTCGAAAGCCTTGATCCGGCGCCCTTGGCCTATGGCGCCAACTGCGGCACCGGCGCGTCGGATCTGCTGCGCACCGTGCTGGGATTCGCCGCGCAGGGCCACAGCCGCCCGATCATCGCAAAGGGCAACGCCGGTATCCCGAAATACGTCGACGGCCACATCCACTATGACGGCACACCCGAATTGATGGGCGATTATGCGGTGATGGCGCGCGATTGCGGGGCAACGATCATTGGCGGTTGCTGCGGCACCATGCCCGAACACCTGCGCCACATGCGCGAAGCGCTGGATACCCGTCCGCGCGCAGGCGAAGCCCCGAAACTGGAAGAAATCGTTGCCCGCCTGGGTGCATTTTCATCGGCCAGCGACGGCACAGGCGACGACGAGCCCAGCGAACGGCGCTCGCGCGGCAACCGCCGCCGCCGTTAAAACAGCGCCAGTTGGTCGCCTGCGCGCGCTGGTGGGGCAAACAGATCGCATCGCAGCGACGGTTGCGATGCATCCATCCCAAGCCGCCGCGCGGCCAGTTTGAACCGCCGCGCGATCAGATCGGCCAACAGCCCCTGCCCGCGCATCCGCTGACCCCAGTTGGCATCGTAATCGCGCCCGCCGTGCATCTCGCGCAGGCGGCGCATCACGCCGTCGGCCCGGCCCGGCGCGTGTTCGGCCAGCCATTCCTGCCACAACGCCGAAACCTCGCGCGGCAGGCGCAACATGATCCAGCTTGCCGCACTGGCGCCGGCCTCTTGGGCCGCCGCCAGCAGGTTTTCAAGTTCGTGGTCTGTCAGCCCCGGAACGATGGGCGCCAACATGGCCCGCACCGGAATCCCGGCTCTGGCAAGCTGCCGGATCATGGCCAGCCGCCGCGCAGGCGATGGCGCGCGCGGCTCCATCCTGCGGCTGAGGCCCGGATCCAGCGTTGTCAGCGACACGCCCACGCGCACCAGCCCGCGCGCAGCCATCGGCGCCAGTATGTCCAGATCACGTTCGATCAGCGCGCCCTTGGTGACGATGGCCACCGGGTGGTTCCAGTCAGATAGCACCTGCAGGCAGGCGCGCATGATCTGCCATTTCACCTCGACCGGTTGATACGGATCAGTATTCGTGCCGATGGCAATGGGCGCAACACGATAGCGTTTCGACGCAAGTTCGCGCGCCAACACCTCGGGCGCCGTGGGCCGGGCAATCAGCTGTGTTTCGAAATCCAGCCCCGGCGACAGCCCCAGATAGGCGTGGGTTGGCCGCGCGAAACAATAACTGCAGCCGTGTTCGCAGCCACGATAGGGATTGATCGACCGATCGAAGGGCAGATCGGGCGACCGATTGTAGGTGATCAGGCTTTTCGGGACTTCTGTCGCGACCTGGGTGGGGAAACCGGCACGCGGTTCAGGAATATCCCAGCCATCGCATTCATCCCGTCGGCCAAGATCAAAACGTCCAGCGCGGTTTGACCCCGCTCCGCGCCCGCGCCGCCGCGCCTTATCGATCTGGTCCAGCTCCTGCATGGTCTACATATGGAACATAAAGGGAACATTAACAAGAATCATTCTATGTCGGCATTGTGCACCGTCCTGGAAACCAACGCACAGGTCGGAACCAAAGCGGCGCATGTCGCAATTCTTGCAGTCGAACCTTGCAATATGAAGGAATAGAACTGGTAAACCGGCCCTCGCGCCCCGTGAACAAGGAACACCCGCATGTCGGACGAAGACGAGATCATCCTGTCGGAACTGGACGACGAAGAACTGGTCCAGCAGATGTTCGACGATCTTTATGACGGGCTGAAAGAAGAGATCGAGGAAGGCGTGAACATCCTGCTGGAACGCGGATGGGAACCCTATCGCGTGCTGACAGAGGCTTTGGTGGGCGGCATGACCATCGTGGGCGCCGACTTCCGCGATGGTATCCTCTTCGTCCCCGAGGTGTTGCTGGCCGCCAACGCGATGAAAGGTGGCATGGCCATTCTGAAACCGCTGCTGGCCGAAACCGGCGCGCCGCGCGTGGGCAAGATGGTGATCGGGACGGTCAAGGGCGACATCCACGACATCGGCAAGAACCTTGTTTCGATGATGATGGAAGGTGCCGGGTTCGAAGTGGTCGATCTGGGCATCAACAACCCCGTCGAAAACTACCTCGAGGCGCTGGAAGCCGAACAGCCTGACATTCTGGGCATGTCGGCGCTGCTGACCACCACGATGCCCTACATGAAAGTGGTGATCGACACGCTGGTCGAACAAGGCAAGCGCGACGATTACATCGTTCTGGTGGGTGGCGCTCCGCTGAACGAAGAATTTGGCAAGGCCATCGGCGCGGATGCCTATTGCCGCGACGCCGCTGTCGCAGTGGAAACTGCGAAAGACTTCGTCGGTCGCAAGCACAACCAGATGCGCGCCTGACACCGGCGCGCGCCCTCTTTCGGGGGCGCAGCCAACCAGCAAGGGCAGGCACGCCATGGCAGACCCGGCCGAAACCGACCCCGACGCGCTCACCGACACCGGATTGGCGCCATCCGGTCAGGGCGCGGTGCTGGTTATCGCCTGCGGCGCGCTGGCGCGCGAAATCCTTGCGATAACCCGAACGGCGGGCTGGACACACGTTGATTTGGCCTGCCTGCCCGCCATACTACACAACCACCCCGAGAAAATTGCCGAACGGGTTCGCACAGCCGTACTGCGGGCGCGTGAGACCTATAAAGCGGTGTTCGTGGCCTACGCCGATTGCGGCACGGGCGGCGCGTTGAAAAAAGTCTGCGACGAATTGGGTGTCGAGATGATCTCTGGCCCGCATTGCTATTCGTTTTTCGAAGGCAATGCAGCCTTTTCCGCCCACGAGGATGAGATTACCGCCTTTTACCTGACTGATTTTCTGGCGCGGCAATTCGATGCCTTCGTGTGGAAACCGCTGGGCCTGGATCGTCACCCCGAACTGATCGAAATGTATTTCGGCAATTACACGAAACTGGTCTACCAATCGCAGATTGACGATCCCGCCCTGCTAGCGCGGGCGCAATCCTGCGCCGACCGCCTTGGGCTGGATTTCGAGCATCGCCGAACCGGCTTTGGGGAGTTGGAGAGCAGCCTGAGGAATTGGGTCACCTCTCCGCGCTAGGCGTTTGACATCAAGCCGCCAACGCGACTTCGCGAATACGCAGGATCATGGCGCGCAACCCGTTCGAGCGTTGCGCCGACAGGTGATCATGCAGGCCCAGCCGCGCCAATTCGCCGCCCGCGTCGATGCCAGGCACATCGGCCACGGGCACCCCGTTGTACAGCGCACGCAGCACCGCAATCAGCCCGCGCACGATCATCGCATCGCTTTCACCGTCAAAGTGGAACACACCATTTTCGATCTGCGGATGCAGCCAGACCTGACTGGCGCAGCCGTCGACCTTGGTTGCGGGGACTTTCAGTGCGTCCGGCAGAGGGGCCATCGTCTTGCCCTGATCGATGACATAGCGATAGCGGTCTTCCCAATCTTCGAGAAACTCGAAATCGGCGACAATTTCTTCGAAGGCGGCGGTGGCCATTGTGACATCCATGTTGCGCAATTGCGGTTCTGGTTGACCTAAGGCGGCACACCACCCCTGTCCAGCCCGCCTTGCGGCTTTTCAAGCCCGGCTATTTCGGCTACCCCATGGAAAATCAAACTGGGACCGGCTTTTGCGATGCGCAGATCAATACTCGTCTTTCTGGTGGCAACCCTGGCCCTGTCCAGCTGCGGATGGCGCGATTCGCGGATCAATCCGCGCAACTGGTTCGGCAACAGCCGCGAGGTGCGCACCGCCACAGTTGTCGAGCCAACGAACCCGCTTATTCCGCGCCGGTCCAGCATTCTTGAGCGCGCGCCGCAGGCCGATCTGAGCGAGCCGATCGCCACCGTCACGGAAATGCGGATCGAGCCGACGAACAGCGGCGCGATCCTGTACGCCTCGGGCGTGGCGCGGCGTCAGGGCGCCTACCAAGCGCGGCTGGTTCCGGCCAATTCCGAACTGATCCCCGACGAAGATGGCGTGCTGAGTTTCAGCTTTCGCGTTGTCTATCCGCAGGGCGCCACGCCCACGGGTAGCGAACACAGCCGCACGGTGCACGAAGCCTTTTCACTGTCGCATCAGGCGCTTCGTGGCATCCGCACGATTCGCGTGGAAGCCGCGCAGAACGCCCGCGAATCCCGCCGCCGCTAACGCGTCAAAGCGGAACAGTGCGCACGCTGCCGCCTTTGGCAGCCAGCGCGATCTTGCCATTGCAGAGCGCAAGCGCATCGTTTCCGAAGACTTCCAGCCGCCAGCCCCGCAGCGCAGGCACATCGCGTTCGCCCGCCGAAATCGCATCCAACTCGGCGCTTGAGGCGATCAGCTTGGCCGCGACACCCGCGCTTTCGGTTTTGGATTTCAGCAGAACGCGCAGCAGATCGGCCAGCGCAGGGTTGATCTGCATCTTTTCGCGGCTGCGATCGGGTTTCGGCAGATCGTCATTCGGGCAATCCATACCACGTTTGACAGCGGCCACGATGCCCTCGGCGATTGCGCCCTTGCGCGCCTCGCGCAATAGGAGACGTAGGTTGCCAAGATCGTTCAGCGACTTGGGCTTGGCCGAGGCCAGCTCCATCAGCGCGTCATCCTTGTAGACCCGATTGCGAGGGATGTTGTTTTCCTGTGCGTGGCGTTCGCGAAAGGCGGCCAGCTCGCGCACGATTCCCAGAAACCGGGGCGAGTTGGTGCGGGTTTTCAGCCGCTCCCAGGCCCGGTCGGGTTGAATGTCATAGGTTTCAGGGCTGGTCAGGATTTCAAGTTCTTCAGCCACCCAGCGATCACGGCCGGTTTTCATCAGCTCGGCGGCAAGGAATTCGTAAATGTCGCGCAGGTGGGTCACATCGGCCAGCGCATATGATTTCTGCGCATCGCTGAGCGGACGGCGCGACCAATCGGTAAAGCGCGAGGTCTTGTCGACCGAGGCGCGCGCGATCTTGCGCACCAGCGTTTCATACCCGACCTGTTCGCCAAAGCCGCAGACCATGGCGGCGACCTGCGTGTCGAACAGCGGTTCGGGGAACACCTTGGCATCGACCCAAAAGATTTCGAGATCCTGCCGCGCTGCGTGGAATACCTTGACCACGCTGGTGTCGCGGAACAGGTCGTACAGCGGCTCCAGCGACAGCCCATCGGCCAGCGGGTCGACCAGAACGGCGGTGTCGTCCGTGTCGCCGGGCATGGCCAGTTGAACGAGGCACAGCTTGGAATAATAGGTGCGTTCGCGCAGAAACTCGGTATCGACCGTGACATAGGGATGGGCAGCGGCGGCCGTACAGAACTCGGCCAGATCCTCGGTCGTGGTGATGGTTTTCATGTGGTCCCGGTGGTGAAATGGTTTAAGCGCAGGCGTTTATCAGGGCGCAGTCATACGGGATTGGCCCGGAATTGCAAATCCATCCCGTCAGGTCAGGATGATCGGCGTCCGGTCGCCTGCCGCGAATTTGCGCAGAACGGCCGGATACAGGCGATGTTCCTGCACCAGCACGCGCGCGGCCAGCGCGTCCGGTGTGTCACCGGGCAGAACGGGCACCCGCGCCTGACCCAGAATGGGGCCGTCGTCCAGCCGCGCCGTCACTTCGTGCACGCTGCACCCGTGCTCGGCGTCGCCCGCTTCTAGCGCGCGGGCGTGGGTGTGCAGGCCCTTGTATTTCGGCAAAAGCGAGGGGTGGATGTTCAGCATCCGGCCTTGGAATTGTGACACGAACCCATCGGTCAGCACGCGCATGAACCCGGCGAGGCAGACGATGTCCGCCCCCGCCTCGAGGATCGGTTTCACCAGTTCCGCCTCGAAGGCGGGGCGGTCGCCTGCAAAAGGGCGGTGATCGACCACCGCCGTAGCGATGCCGCGCGCGCGCGCCTTCTCCAGCCCGCCAGCGCCCGCGTCATTCGACAGCACAAGGCAGGGCCGCGCGGGATGATCGCCTGACATGCTGTCGACCAGCGCGACCATATTGGACCCGCCGCCAGAAATCAGGATCGCAACGCGCTTGTGGCTCACGCCAGCGAACCCGTATAGCGGATGCCCGCCGCGCCGCCGACGGTGCCCAGGCAGCAGACAGTTTCGCCCGCCTCGCTCAGCAGTTGGGCCAGCGCCTCGGCCCGGTCGGGCGCGCAGACCACCACCATGCCGATGCCGCAGTTGAAGGTTTTCAGCATCTCGCCCGGCTCGATCTCGCCCACCTTGGCCATCCAGCCGAACACCGGCGGCAGCGCCCATGCGTCAAGGTCGATGTCGGCGCCCATGCCCTCGGGCAACACGCGGGGCAGGTTTTCCGTCAGACCACCGCCGGTGATATGGGCCAGCGCATGAACGCCCCCTGCCCGGATCGCGTCCAACACCGGGCGGACATACAGCCGCGTCGGCGCCAGCAGCGCCTCGCCGAGGGCACCCTCGCCAAAGGGGCTGGGCGCGTCCCAGCCAAGGCCCGAGATGTCGACCAGACGGCGCACCAGCGAATAGCCGTTGGAATGCACGCCATCGCTGGCAAGACCCAGAAGCACGTCACCCTCGGCCACGTCGCGGGGCAAATCGGCGCCGCGTTCCATCGCGCCCACGGCAAAGCCAGCAAGATCGAAATCGCCTTCGGGGTACATGCCCGGCATCTCGGCGGTTTCGCCCCCGATCAGCGCCGCGCCCGAACGCAGGCAGCCCTCGGCGATGCCTTCGACGATGCGCGCGGCCTTGTCTGTTTCCAGCTTTCCGGTGGCAAAATAATCAAGGAAAAACAAAGGCTCGGCGCCTTGGCACACCAGATCGTTCACGCACATGGCAACAAGGTCGATGCCCACGCCATCCACCAGCCCGGTATCAATCGCAATGCGCAGCTTGGTGCCCACGCCATCGGTGGCGGCGACAAGGATCGGATCGGAATAGCCCGCGCCTTTCAGATCGAACAGCGCGCCAAACCCGCCAAGCGCGCTCATCACGCCGGGGCGTGCGGTGCGTTTGGCCGCCGGTTTGATCCGTTCCACCAAGGCATTGCCCGCGTCGATATCAACGCCTGCCTGCGCGTAAGTAATGCCTTTGCCCGACTGGCCGCTCATGTCTGCGATCTCCGCTTGATCCAAGTGAGACTTCCGATACGGCAGAGCGCGCGCGGAGTCCACGCCCCCTGCGCCGCTTCGCCGCTTGACCGGGCCCGCGCGCTTGCGTAACCAGCAGACAGGCGGGCCTGTAGCTCAATTGGTTAGAGCAGAGCGCTCATAACGCTTTGGTTGCGGGTTCAAGTCCTGCCGGGCCTACCACCTCCGCCGAAAAATCCAATAAAATCAATGGCATTGTGTCACACGGAGCGCATAGGTTCGCGCATATGATTTCAATGGCTTACAGCCAATGAGTCACACGAATCCAATCAAAATTGTGCGCTCCGCGCGCCCTGTATCGCGTCGAACGACCCGCCCTCCAAGGTGACCATTTTACACACCGCACCGTGCGCGTGGCAGCGCGTGCAACGGGCATTGTCTGCCACCTCCTGCACCGTCAGCTCGGGCCGGTCGATTTCAGCCACCAGCAAGCCAGCCGCGTACCCGCAGGAGCATGAGGTGGTCCCCGAAAAACGGACATCCTGCTAAGCTTGCCGCCAACGAAGACGAGGAAGAACAGCATGGCTGGCAAACGAAAGAATTACGGCGCCGAGTTCAAGGCGAAGGTGGCGCTCGAGGCCATTCGCGGGGAGCTGACGGTCGCCGAGCTGGTGGCGAAGCACGGGGTGCATCAGACCTTGATCAACACATGGAAGCGGCAGGCTCTTGGGGGCATGTCCGGGATTGTCTCGGGCAAAGCCGAAGTGAAGGCCGCCGAGAAGGACGGCGAGATAGAGAAGCTGCACGTCCCTCTGCCCGGCAGCACATGCCTGCATGTGCGAGAGGGAAGATCGGCCAGCTCGTGGTGGAACGGGATTTTTTAGCGAAAGGCGAGCCATTGTCCGCCATTGGTCCGAGGACAATGGCGAGCGGACGGTGAGCATGTCCCGGAGGCGAGAAATGATCGATCCGCGGCACGTGGTGCTGTCGATCACCCGGCAATGCGCGCTGATCGGGATAAGCCGGTCGGCATGGTATGGGCCGGGCAGGACGGAGACGCCGCTGAACCTGGCGCTGATGAAGCTGATCGACGCGCAGTTCATGGAGACGCCGTTCTACGGCAGCCGCCAAATGGCGAGGCATCTGCGCAAGCAGGGCTATTGTGTCGAGCGGAAACAGGTGCGTTGGCTCATGGCGAAGATGGGCCTGCACGCGGTCTACCAGAAACCAAAGACGACGGTGCCGCATCCGGAGCACTGCAAGTATCCGTATCTGCTCCGGGATCTGGTGATCACGCGCCCGAACCACGTCTGGTGCGCAGACATCACTTATATCCCCATGCGGCGCGGCTTCCTGTATCTGGTTGCGATCATGGACTGGGGCACGCGCCGGGTTCTGTCGTGGCGGCTGTCGAACAGTTCGCCATGAGCCGCCATTGGTCCGAGGCCATAGCGGACGGACACCGAGTTCTGTATCGAGGCGCTGGAGGATGCCTTCAAGATCCATGGTCGGCCCGAGATATTCAATACGGACCAAGGCAGTCAGTTCACAAGCCCGTGCTTTACGCAGATCCTGCTCGACGCAACGGTGAAGGTGTCCATGGACGGCCGCGGTCGCTGGATGGACAACCTCATGATCGAACGGCTATGGCGGTCATTGAAGTACGAATGCGTCTACCTCCATGCCTTCGAGACCGGATCGGCGGCCAGGGCTGGCATAGGCAGGTGGATCGACTTCTATGACACCGAGCGACCACATTCCGCGCTCGGGGGTAGAATACCTGTCGAGGCCCACCAAGGCCCTGACCTGCAGGCGGCGGCATGATCAACAGGCAAGCTTAGCAGCGCCGCAAATCTCTCCGGGAAACAGGGACCACGTCAGACGCGTACAGTTAGGGTCAATCTGAAGTTGCGATCATCGACAGGCAACGGTCAACTCTTGCTTCGATTGGCGGACATCCATAAGCAAAGCCCGACGGCAGCTTCGTCGGCACAGCCGACATCCCTTATTCAACCAATCCTGAACCCGATGTTCCACAACCGTTCGGAGAAGCTGCGCCGCAAAGCGTGGCGGCAAGTGATCGACGGAAATGAGCTGGGAGCAACAGAGGCGCCGCAGACGGGACGGCCGACGCACTGCACCGTCTTGTAGGGCTGGCACCAGCGTTCGATCAGGGTCTGGCCTCCTCGCAGCGAATAGAAGACCTCTCTATCAAGCAATTTGTCTCATAGCCTGCCTGCCATCCAAGTAGTCCTCCATCATACGGGACAAACTACCCAAAAGGTGGAGCACTTCAGTGGGAAAGACCACGGCCACAGCTTTTGAAGAGAGGTCCTATCCGTCCAGCAAGGGTAGATTCTGGTGGAAAGGTCGCCCTGAGACTGCGGCTCAGGGGCGCGTTACGGCTGATAGCCGATCAAGGCGGCCAGTCGTGATGCCAACTGTTCGCGCGTAAAGGGCTTCGAGATGAATTCGACATCCGGATCAAGCCTGCCGTTGTGCACGATGACATTCTCCGTATAGCCCGACATGAACAGCACAGGCATGTCCGGGGCGAGGCTTTTGGCGATCTCGGCAAGTTCTGCGCCGTTCATCACGCCGGGAAGCACCACATCCGTCAACAACAGATCATAGCTGTGACGTCGTAGCAGGGCTGCAGCATCCTCGGCATTGGAAACGGCCTCGACCTCATAGCCAAGCCTGGTAAGGCTTCGTGTGATAAACCTCAGAACGCCGGCGTCATCCTCTGTCAGCAGGATTTTTCCGCGACGCTGCGCTTCGCTGTCGACATCGTCGGACAGCTGCGCCGACGTGTCCGACCCGTCCGTGTAGGCACTCGGAAAATACATCTTGATCGTGGTGCCGATTCCAACTTCGGAATATATCTTTACGTGCCCTTCGGACTGTTTGACGAAGCCGAAGACCATGCTTAGCCCAAGCCCGCTGCCATCCCCGACGGTCTTCGTGGTGAAGAACGGAGTGAACGCCTCTTTCGCGACCTCGGGAGACATGCCCGTACCGCTGTCGCTGACAGCGACCATGACGTAATGGCCGGCCGTCACCTCGTCATGCTGTGCGGCATAGTTTTCATCCAGCCTGACATTTGCGGTTTCGATGGTCAGCTTGCCCCCTGTCGGCATCGCGTCGCGAGCATTCGCCACAAGGTTCAGCACCGCATTTTCGAATTGGCTCTTGTCCACCCGACCTGACCAAAGGTTACCGCCGTTAATCAGACTGAGCTCGATATTCTCGCGTACGGTGCGACGCAGCAGGGGTTCTATCTCGCGCAGCAGCACGTTGACGTCGGTGGCTTCCGGTTTCAGTGGCTGCTTGCGGGCGAAGGCCAGCAAACGCGCGGTGAGTGTCGCACCGCGCCGCGCCGCATCGACTATGTCTTCGGCCAATTCACGCTCGTTGCTCTTGAGTTCGTCCAGCAGGATTTCCGCGTTCCCCAGAACAACAGCAAGTATGTTGTTGAAATCATGCGCGATGCCGCCGGTGAGCTGCCCGACCGCGTGCAGTTTCTGAGCATGGATAAGCCGCGCTTCGGTTTCGGCGCGCGCGATGAGATTGCCAAGCACTTCGGCCACGATGTCACCTTCCGCTTGCGTGGCCATGCCGCGAACCGATCCCGGCTCTGTGGTGCAGATCAGCGCACCCCTTGTCACGCCAGTGACCGTGATCGGCACAGTCATCGTGTCGGTGGCATTGATCGCATGGCCGGAGACCTGCCGTATGGCCGCCAGCAAAAGCGCCTTGGCCCGTTGTGGATCGTCGGCCCAGTGGCGCGCGAAGTCCACCCGAGACACCTCCAGAAACCTGTCATGAAGGCCATGGTCGGCAAACCTCCCGGCTGCCGCGCTGACATGGAGTTGGCCAAGCGTGTCCATAACCAGCATCACCGCATCAACCTCGAGAGTGTCCGCGATCAGGGCCACCGTCTGGTCGAGGTAACCTGCCGAGGAAACATCGACCGAGGCCATCTTGCGGATGGCATCCAGCGCGCGCCGCAGGGCCGTCATATTCGACGAGAGTTTCCGCTCGGCCAGTACACGGCGCCCGACTTCCGTTCTGAGGCCAGTTATCCGATCCGAGATGAGCCGGAACCGATGGGCCAGCTCAGCTTCGCGTTCAAGAAGCAAAAGCACCTTTGGCGTTCCGTCCGATGCCGTCATACGCCGACCCTTCGCGGTCATGACATTCTTGCCGGGCAGAATTGAGACCTGCGAGATGATCGGATCGGTTACCGATTTTGAACGCTGCAGGAATTGATCGAATTCGGCCTCGTCATTTGCAAAGATGTGCGACAACGGGACGTTATCGCTTGCCAATGTCCGGCCAATAATCTCGATCGCGCGCGGGCTGGAAAACTGGATCGTCCGACTGGACGGATCAATGACAAGAATGGCATCATCTGTCAGGTCGAGTATCGCGCCCAGCATTGTCGAGACGGTTTCCGGCAAGACGCGCTCTCCTTACTGATCACTGGCAAAAAATTCGCTGGCCTGAGTGTCGACAGGCAGAACCGGGTCGGCGATGCCGATCGTCACCCGGCACCGCGAGTGCCCGCGCGCAATCGCTTCCTGAATCCCGACGCGCGCATAGCCAAGGTTCTCGGCCACGATGTGCCCGAAGACGTTTGCCGTCATACGGCAGAGCGACGTGCGCCCGATGACCATATCTCCGAACGGACAGGCAGTATTCACCAGCACGATTTCATTCCGATCCATGCTTTCAATGAAGAACCCGCCGTCGATGCGCGCCTTCAGGTCAACAAGGGTCGCCGCGACCTGGGCCAGATCAAGCCGGTCTTCGGCAAAAGCCGCCCGGTATTCTTCGTTCAACACCTGGCCCAGCGATACCCCGACATGGTTGATGTAGGCCTCGGCCTCGCGCTCTCCGACTGTGCTTTCCAGAATACCCACGAGTTCCCGCAATACGGAGCGCATAAAAGGGTCTTTGCGGTGATCGGGTGCAAATTTCGGCTCAGGTAGTTTATCGGCCATTGGCCCACTCCCTTAATAAGCGAATTTCTTCGAACCTATCAGGCTAGGTAACGTTCACCAAATAAAAGGCAACTATTGCTTCCTGCGGTTGCGAAGATTCACCAATTTTTAACTCGTGAACGTCACACAGACCACTGAACAAGTATCGGCAGTAGGTCGCTGCTCAACCCATCGAAATCGTTCCAAGGGCGCAAGCATTGTGCTGTAACCAAGGGTCTGTCCGGTCTCAGAACGTGGTGTGCTTGGCGCAAACCTTGATGAAGCTTCGCGCGTTCGTGCCACGAGCATATCAAATTGGGGCACTGGCGTCATACGTGATAGCCCTTTGCCTGGTTTCGCTTCCCGCACTGGCCCAGTCAGGCCAACCGGACCGGTCACCGGTTATCGTTGGCTGGACAGAGGCACCGGGTTTTTCCTCTGCAGCGCGTGACGGGGCGCCAACGGGTTTCTTTGCGGAACTCGCGCGGCTTGTCGCAGACGACGCTGGATTCGCGATCGAGTTTCGGCGTTTCGACACGGTTGCAGAGGTCATCCAAGCACAAGCGACGGGCGAGTCGCAGATGATTGCGGGCCTTGCACGTCTGCCAGTGATCGAGTCGACCAATCATTTCTCGGACCCGGTCGCTACGTCCCGGGTGCGCCTTTACGTTCGCGCGGAAGAGCGGGTTGAATTCGACCTGAGCCAGTTCAGGGGAAGACGGGTCGGAACCATTCCACCGACGGCCGGCTCTGATACGCCCTTTATCGCGGATCAAAACGAAATCATCGCCTACGAAGGCTATGCACATGCGCATATGGCCCTGCTGACGGGGTTGGTTGATGGTATCGTATCTGTCGATGCTCCGAATGGATACATGCTGCGGCACGCACGCCTTGATCACCGTGTCGTTCCGGCCGGGCCCGATCTTGGGGCGGTCCCACGTTTCGTGGCGCTGCACGACAGCCGAGCGGATCTGCTTGCCGCCATTAACGCAAGCATTGGGACGCTTGAAAGCGATGGGCGCCTGGATGATCTGCGGCGCCGATGGTCAATTGAGCAGGCTCCGCCCGTGCCTGATGTTCTGTCGGTCGGCGTCATGCCGTTTCCGCCATACGTCGTGATTGCAGAAGACGGGACAGCATCGGGTTATTCGATCGAGGTTTTGAAATCTCTGGCCGATCTTGCCGGATACCAGTTGCGGTTTGAACGAATTTCCTCGGCTGAATGGAAGTCTGGGCCACAGGCAGGCAGCTTTGATCTTTTGCCCCAGGCGTCGATGAACGAAGACCGCCGCACGAGGATGGATTTTACAACGCCGATCGACGCAAGCCCGCTGTCCATCTTTGTTCGCCCCGGTGATGCGGATGGAATCACCGATCTTGATGACCTTGCCGGCATGCGCGTCGGCGTGAGCGTCCTGAACGTCTCGAATGAAATCGCAAGGCGCCATGGCGGTTTCGACGTCGTCCCCTATGCGACAATCAACGACTTGATACAGGGATTTTTGTCGGGCGAGGTTGATGCCCTGCTTCATCTTCGGGCGGCAGTTCTGGAAAAGGCCGAGATTGACGGGTTCGACCATCTGATCGCCGCCATTGAGCGACCGTTTGCCACAGCCGACCGGGCGATCGCATTGCGCCAGGGGCTGGGCGAAGTGCGCGAGCGCTTTAATGCGCTTCTCCCCGGTTTCCTGGTTTCCGAGCAATACCAGCAGATCCGCCAGCGTTGGCTAAGCGAAAAGCCATTTTGGACCCCGTTTAGGATCAGGGTGCTTGCGGTCTGCGTGTCGTCAGTCGGCGGCGCGCTTGCAATTTTTGCCAGCGTTGAATGGCGCCGCCGCCGCATTGGAGAGGCCGAAGCCCTGCGGCAGAAAGTGGCATATGAGCAGGAGGTGTTGCACCGACAGGAAATGAACCTGGTGCTGGCGCAGCTTGAAACGAAAAACCTTGAACTCGAACGTTCAAACGCCGACCTCGAGCGGTTTGCCTATGTCGCCTCGCATGACCTCAAGTCACCATTGCGCACAATCGCAAACGCGGCCCGGTGGCTCGAGGAAGATTTGGGCGACCATTTCGACGACGACACGCGGGAAAGCATGGACATGATCACAAGCCGGGTAAACCGGATGGATCGCTTCCTGGACGATTTGCTAAGGCACGCCCAGATCGGGCGCACGAATGAACCAACCGATGTGGTCCCCCTTTCCGAACTTGTCGCAGATGTCGGGCTGTTTGCCAGTTGCCCAGAGAATTTCGACTTTCTGGTCGAGTTACCGGACGAGGAAATCCTTATTCAGCGCATGCCTCTTCAGCAGGTTTTGATCAACCTTGTGGCCAATGCGATCAAACACCATGACCTCGATCGCGGAGTGGTCACCCTGCGCGTCACTATGGAAGGAGGTGATCTGAAGTTTTGCGTGATCGACGATGGGCCGGGTATTGCCACGCAATTCCATGATAAAATCTGGCACATGTTTTCAACCCTTCGAACCCGCGACCAACTTGAAGGTAGCGGGATGGGTCTGGCGATCGTACGAAAAATTCTGGACACACATGGCGGTTCAATCACTTTAATCAGCGGAAATGGTCGTGGCAGCACCTTTATCCTAACGTGGCCGCTGGTCTCCGAAGCCCACCAGACGTTCAGTCGGGTGGCGTAAATCAGAGAACCGCGACGGCGCTTTTTCTCTGCGGTAAGCTGTTTCTTTTTTCGCGCAGGTCTAAAGACCCTTTCACCGACGACGATAGGCTCGCCGTCCGGTAGTAATAGCAGCCGACACCCGACAGAAATCTCTGTGCCCACGCGGAGAAGTAATACTGTGCCTCCGAGCCGCGTAAAGATGGATCATCTTCCAGGTCAAACCAGAACATAGCGCAAGGAAGGTGGGCCAGTCGCGGTGCAGGTCTTCCGGCAAAACGCTCTCAACCGCGCAGCGTTCGTCGCGACCAACACTGTCACGCTCAGTATGCCGGAACATCGGGTGCAAAATATGCGGCGCAGTTTGCCAACTCAGGGTGTCGCACCTTGGCAGGGGCGCTTGGTCGTAAAACCTTATCAGGCACACCTTTAGCTTGTTCACGCGCATACGGCCTGTGTGAACCGATAAGATATGGCCTGCGTCCCGCGCCTGCTGGTCCTTCGCGCCCAGGGCTCGCAGGGCATTCTTTATCCCCCGCCGTCAGTTCGGCACCATCGCGGCCAGTGCCATTCCGGCGTTGCACAGAACGCTGAGCGGCCACCGCGCCCCTTGCGGTAAAAGATTATGGCCGTGCGTCGGACCAGTAACTCTTGGGTCTGCACTCGGGGTGACGAACGGCATCGGCGAACGGCTTCAACCGTGCAAAATTTGACTGAGGGGGCTGGATTATGTGACACGCCGGATACCGACTGCCAAGTCGGCGGCGCCTCTGAAAGCAGTAACGGGCGGGCCAACAGGACCCGCCCGCACTCGGAGCCGTTAGCCGCCGATGCTTTTGGCCGATGCCAGGCCGGGCGCTTTGGATTCGCCGCCCAGTTTGTCGCGCACGCCCTTTTCGATGCGCGCGCCGACATCGGCGTCGATATTTGACCAATACTCGAAAGCCCGCTTCAGGATCGTTTCGCTGACCCCGTCGCACAGGTGGCCGACTACATTGTCGACCAACCGGCCACGTGCCGCGTCGTCCATGACGTCGCGCACAAGAATGCCCGCCTGGCTCCAATCGTCGTCGTCCTCGCGCAGCGTATAGGCCTCGCGCACCATGTCGCCATCGGCGTGCCACAGCCCTGCCTCGTGCGTGTGCGGCTGCGCAGCAGGCCCGCCGTAAGAATTGGGCGCATAGACCGGATCGGCCACATTTTCCGTGCGGCCTTCGCCATCCTTTGAATAGCTGTGAACCGGCGACTTCGCGGCGTTGACGGGGATCTGTTTGTAATTGACGCCAAGCCGCGCGCGGTGGGCATCGGCGTAGGAAAAGCCACGCGCCAGAAGCATCTTGTCCGGTGACAGCCCCACGCCGGGCACCATGTTGTTAGGCTCGAACGCCGCCTGCTCGATCTGGGTGTGGAAATCGGTTGGATTGCGGTCCAAAACCAGTTTGCCCACCTCGATCAACGGATAGTCGTCATGCGGCCAGACCTTGGTCAGGTCGAAGGGGTTGATCCGGTAGGTCTTGGCCTCTTCATAGGGCATGATCTGCCAGCTCAGCGTCCAGCTGGGGAAATCCCCATCCGCAATGTGGTTGAACAGATCGCGGCGGTGATAGTCACCGTCCGAGCCGGCGAGCTTGTCGGCTTCGTCCTGGCTGAGGTACGCGTTGCCGTCACCCTGATCGGTGTGGAAGTGGAATTTGACCCAGAACTTTTCCCCTGCCTCGTTCACCAGCGAATAGGTGTGGCTGGAGTAACCGTTCATCTCACGCCAGGTTTTTGGAATGCCCCGATCCCCCATCAGATAGGCCACCTGATGCGCGCTTTCGGGGGACAGCGTCCAGAAATCCCACTGCATGTCGTGATCGCGCAGGTCATTGTCGGCGCGACGTTTCTGGCTGCGGATGAAATGCTGAAACTTCATCGGGTCGCGGATGAAAAACACCGGCGTGTTGTTCCCGACCATGTCGAAGTTGCCTTCTTCGGTGTACATCTTGACCGAAAAGCCGCGCGGGTCGCGCCAGGTGTCGGGGCTGCCGCGTTCACCGGCGACGGTGGAAAACCGCACGACCGTGTCACATTTCGCACCTTTCTGGAAAATCTTCGCCTTGGTGTATTTCGAAACGTCGGCGGTGGTTTCGAAATAGCCGAATGCCCCGCCACCCTTGGCGTGCGGTTGCCGCTCGGGGATGCGCTCGCGGTTGAAGTTCGCCATCTGCTCCAGCAGGTAGTGATCGTTCAGGACGATCGGGCCATCCGGCCCCACGGTCAGCGAATGTTCATCGCTCTGAACCGGAATGCCTGCATCTGTCGTGGTTGGGGGAACGCGCGTCTTGTCGGCCATGTAATCCTCTCCTGCGTTGACCTTCGGACAACGGATGGCCGGGCGGTCGGGTTCCATAGTGTCGCAGCGTGGCGTTGCGCCACATGGCCACTCGGGCCGTGGCATCTAGGTTACCAGCAACGGCGCTGGGGGGGCGTCACGGGTAAGAGGTGGGTCATGCTGGCAAGCTATTCCGCGGAAATCCTGGCACGGGTGCAATTTGCCTTTACCGTGTCCTTCCACATCGTGTTCCCCGCGTTTTCCATCGGGTTGGCCAGTTATCTTGCCGTGTTGAACGCGCTGTGGTTGTGGCGGGGCGACCGGGTGTATCGTCAGCTGTTCGACTACTGGAAGAAAATCTTCGCCGTCGCCTTTGGCATGGGCGTCGTATCGGGCATCACCATGTCGTACCAGTTCGGCACCAACTGGGCGGTGTTTTCCGACAAGACCGGCCCGATCCTTGGCCCGCTGATGGCCTACGAGGTGCTTTCGGCCTTTTTCCTTGAGGCCGGGTTCCTTGGCATCATGCTGTTCGGGCGCGACCGGGTCGGCAAGGGGCTGCACATGTTCGCCACGGCGATGGTGGCGCTGGGCACTCTGGCCTCGGCCACCTGGATCCTCTCGGTCAATTCATGGATGCACACGCCTGCGGGCTATGGCTTCAACGAGGTCGGGCAGTTCGTGCCGACCGACTGGTGGGCCGCGATCTTCAACCCGTCGTTTCCCTATCGGCTGGTGCACATGGTGCTGGCCGCCTACCTGACGACGGCTTTCGTGGTGGCCGGAGTCGGCGCGCTGCATCTGTTGCGCAACAAGGCCGATGCCGAGGCGCGGCGGATGTTTTCCATGGCGATGTGGATGGCGGTGATCGTGACTCCGCTCCAGATCATCGCGGGCGATGCGCACGGGCTGAACACGCTGGAACATCAGCCGGTCAAGATCATGGCGATGGAGGGCCATTTCGAGAGCCACCCCGACGGCGCGCCGCTGATCCTGTTCGGTATTCCCAATCAGGCCGAGGGGCGGATGGATCACGCCATCGAGATCCCGAAACTCGGCTCGCTGATCCTGAAACACGACCCGAACGCACCGATGCCGGGGCTGGATACGATCCCCGAGGAAGATCAGCCCCCCGTCGCCATCGTGTTCTTCAGCTTCCGCATCATGGTTGGCCTTGGCTTCGCCATGCTGGGGATCGGTGCATGGGGTCTGCTGCAACGTGTGCGCGGGCGGCTGTTCACCCCCGGCTGGCTGCATCGGGCCTGCGTGGTGATGGGGCCGATGGGGTTCGTCGCCGTGCTGGCCGGGTGGATCACAACCGAGGTCGGGCGCCAGCCCTTCACCGTTTACGGGCTGCTGCGCACGTCTGACTCGCTCTCGCCCGTGGATGCGCCTGCTGTGGGCACCACGCTTGTGGCCTTCATCGTTGTCTATTTCCTGATTTTCGGGGCGGGCACCTATTACCTGTTGGCGATGATGAACAAACCGGCGCGCCTGCTGAAGAAAGACCTGCGCGATGCCCCGATGCGGGCCGCCGGAATCACGCCGCTGCCCGAGGACGACACCGGCATCAAGGGACAGGAGCAGTAGATGGAATACGATCTTGCCTTCATCTGGGCCGGGCTGATCGCCTTTGCAGTGCTGGTCTATGTCATCCTTGACGGGTTCGATCTTGGACTCGGCATCCTGTTTCCTTTTGCCGGAACGCACCGCGACCGTGACGTGATGATGAATTCGGTCGCCCCGGTGTGGGACGGGAACGAGACATGGCTTGTGCTGGGCGGCGGCGGGCTGTTTGCGGTGTTCCCGCTGGCCTATGCGGTGGTGATGCCGGCGCTGTACATGCCGATCATCGCGATGCTGCTGGCGCTGATCTTTCGCGGCGTGTCCTTCGAATACCGCTGGCGCACGCAGCGGTTTCGCTGGCTGTGGGACTGGACGTTCTTCCTTGGCTCGACCATTGCGGCGCTGTGTCAGGGCATTGCGCTGGGCGCGCTGGTGCAGGGGATCGAGGTTGAAGGCCGCGCCTATGCCGGTGGCTGGTTCGACTGGCTCAGCCCGTTTTCGCTGGCGACCGGGGTCGCCGTCGTGCTGGGCTATGCGCTGCTGGGGGCAACGTGGATCGTGCTCAAGGCCGAGGGCCGGCTGCGCGATCACATGAAACGGCTGTCCTTCGGGCTGGGACTTGCGACGCTGGCGATGATCGCCATGGTCAGCCTGTGGACACCGTTTCAGGACAACGTCTACTTCGACCGCTGGTTCGCCTTTCCCGGCAGTCTGTGGAGCTATACGGTGCCTGTTGTGATGGTGGGGCTGGTGTTTCTGTTCTTCACCGGGCTGGCGCGTGACAGCGACATCCAGCCGTTCCTGGCCGCGCTTGGGTTCTTCATCGCCGGGTTCGTCGGCATCGGGATCAGCTTTTACCCGATGATCGTGCCGCCTTCGTTGACCATCTGGGAAGCGGCCGCGCCGGACTCCAGCCTGTGGTTCGCGCTTGTGGGCGCGCTGATCCTGCTGCCGATCATCCTGATCTACACCGCCTATGCCTATTGGGTGTTCCGGGGCAAGATCGACCCGGACAAGGGCTATCACTGATGGCGCGGCGCGACGGTCTGCGGCGTGTCGCGTGGTTTGTCGCGCTGTGGCTGGCAGGCGTGGGCGCCGTGGGTCTGCTGGCGCTGGTGATCCGCACAGTGTTGATGCCGGGCTGAAGGCTTACGCACCACCCGGATTTAGGGACCGCCCCTAAATCCTTTACAAACGCCCCCCCGGCGGGCACATTTTTCGTGTTTTAATCATTCATTCCGTTCCCGCCCGAGGCGCCCATGCAATTCATCGACCAGTCCGCCGCGTATAATCGCAAATCCATTACTCTCGAGAAAGCCATTGCCTCAGATCGCGCCAGGGTCACGGCTGCGCCGGGGGCCGAGGCCCTGATGGTGGCCTTCCGCCCCGAGCTGAAGCTGGCGATCGCCTTCGATCTCGACATCGACGAACGCGTCACCTTCAACGATCTGCCCACCGCCGACAAGGTCGATCTGCTGATCGACGAACTGCTGCCGCGGTTCTTCCACCCCGATCTGCTGGTGCTGACCGGGCGCGATGTCTGGCATGTGCGCTTTGTCGTCGATGGCACCACGCGCCGCACCATCCGGCTCGACGATCTGGGCGTGCGCGATGTCAGCCATCTGGACCCGGCCGCCGAGATCGAGCTGGAAACCGATGTGATGACCCTGCTGGCGCTGCTGCGGTCGGCCATCGCGCAGTACCATGTGCTGAAACCGCCCTACCCCGATCTGCCACCACAGCCCGAGGATGCCGCGGCTGTCGAGTATGACTCGCCGGATGTGACGGGAAGCTGACCGTTTGAAAACACTCTGGAAACTGGTTGCTTGACGAATCCGACTAAAACAGTCAGAAATGAGTCAGCCAACGCCAGTTCTTGTCCGGCACCGCCGGTCCGACTTGATCCAGGAGTCTTTTCATGCAGATCGACACCCGTCTTCACGCCGCTTCTTCCGACGCCACCCACACCGCCCTGCCGACCCATGATGCGGTCGAGCTGACCAACGGCGGCTCGCTGGCGAACATCCGTCTGGACGACCAGATGTACGTGCTGCGCATCACCCGCGCGGGCAAGCTGATCCTGACGAAATGACATCCCGACATCGCGGCGGTGCCCCGGTGGGGCATCTCGCCGATCTGGATGCCGTGGGCGCCGGGGCGGTGATGTACCTTCGTATGTGGGCCGATGGCGCCGTGGCGCGGGCCCGCGTGTGTGACGAGTTCCGCCGCGCCCTGCCGCCGGCACAGGCCGGGCACGCGGTGCATTCGATGGAGCAGATGATGGAGCTATGCGCCGGTTATGCCCGCCGCCCGATCATGCGCCACGACGTGATGTGCAACTGTCTGGGCGCGGATGAGGCCTGTTTCGCAAACCTGGTCGGCGCCGCGGCCGAGGGCAACCGCGAAGACGCGATGCTGCTGGCCACGCTGATGGTGCGCCCCGATGCGGCGCCCGGGCTGACGGCGCTGGCCGAACGGGTCGGGCTGGCCATTCAGCGGATGGCGACGCTGCCACCCGAATTCATGGAAAGCCGGCCCGAACGCCTGCACTGACACGGTCGGCCAGCAACAGACACAACCGCCGCGCCCGATCGCCAGATCGGGCGCGGCTTTTTCCGTGCCTAGCCGGCGAGGCTGGGCAGGTACAGCACGATGGCCGGGAAGGCGACCAGCAGCCCGATCGTCACCGCATCCGCGATGAAGAACGGCGTGACGCCCTTGAACACGTCCTGAACCGTCAGGTCATCGCGCACCCCGGCGACCACGAAGCAGTTCAGCCCGATGGGCGGCGTTATCAGGCAGAATTCGGCCATCTTCACCACCAGTATCCCGAACCAGATCGCGCACATCGGCCCCGACATGCCAAAGGCGCTGTCGGCCGCGCTGACCGTTTCGCCCCCGTTCAGCGCCATGACCGCCGGGTAGACCACCGGCAACGTCAGCAGCAGCATCCCGATGGCATCCATGAACATGCCCAGCACCGCATAGGCCAGCAGGATACAGATCAGGATCAGGATCGGCGCCATCTCAAGCCCGGTGATCCAGTCGGCAAAAGCGTCGGGCAGCTTGGCGAACCCAAGAAACCGCACATAGATCAGCACGCCCCAGATGATCGTGAAGATCATGATCGTCAGCTTCGCCGTTTCCAGCAACGCCAGTTTCAGCTCTTTCCACCGCATTCCCCGGAACAGCGCCATCAGGAACACGATGAACGCGCCCACGGCCCCGCCTTCGGTCGGGGTGCCCCAGGCATCGCCGAAGGGGTTGTAGACAAAGAAGATGATGATGACGACCACGGCCAGAATCGGCAGCGCACCGGGCAAGGATGCAAAGCGTTCGCGCCACGTGAACCCGCCCACCGGCGGGCCGACCGACTTGAACACCACCGCGATGCCAATGATCAGGATCGCATAGACGATGGCCGAAAAGACCCCGGGAATGAACCCGGCCAGCAGCAACTTGCCCACGTCCTGTTCAACGATAATCGCATAGATAACCAGAATGGCCGAGGGCGGGATCAGCGAGGCCAGCGTGCCCCCCGCCGCGACCACGCCCGCCGCGAACTGCTTGTTATAGCCGATCTTCAGCATCTCGGGGATGGCGATACGGGCAAAGACGGCCGCCGTGGCAACGCTCGCCCCCGACACGGCGGCGAACCCGGCGGTGGCAAAGACAGTCGACACCGCCAGCCCGCCGGGCACCCAGGCGATCCAGCGTTTGGCGGCCTCGAACAGCGCCGTCGTCAGCTTGGCGTGATAGGCCATGTATCCGATCAGGATGAACACCGGGATCAGGCTCAGCACCTGCGCCGAAACCTTGGAATGGGGCACCTGCCCCGCGATCTGGAACGCCTTGGCCAGCGCGCCATCCCAGACCTCGCGCCGTTCGTTGAAGAACAGGATCTTCTCGGGGTTGTAGTTGAACTTGTCCCAGAAAATCCAGAACAGCCCGGCAAAGCCTGCCAGCCCGGCGGCAAAGGCCACGCGCATGCCCAGCACCACCAGCACCAGCATCGCGGCCGAGACCCATAGGCCGATTGTGATCGGTTCCATCAGTCGGCCCCTCCAAGGCTTTCGGCTTCAAGCCGGGCCTGTTCGGCCACGCTGATCGACAGGGGCACCGCCACGGGGTTGTCCAGCCCCAGCACCAGCGCACGGCCATATCCCACTGCCTGCAACAGCAGACGCGCCGCCAGCACCACAAAGGCCACCGGCACCACGAGCTTTGACGGCCATGTCGGCAACCCGATGTCGATCGAACTGTCACGCGAACACAGGGGCCGCGCGCAATCGAACGAGCGCGCGAAATGTTCCCACGCGCCCCAGGTCAGGAACACGATCAGCAGCAGCATCAGCAGGACCGAGATCAGCTCGAAAAACCACAGCGGCCGCCCGCGCAGCGCCGACACCACCATATCCATGCGGATATGAGTGCCATCGCGCGCGACATAGGAAATGCCAAGGATCGCGATGACCGGCATCAGCGCCTCGATATAGTCGATGTAGCCCAGCAGCGGCATCCCAAGAAACTTGCGCCCCCCGACGGACCACGCGGCCAGAAACATCAGTGAAAAGATTGCCAGCCCGGACAGAAGCGCCATGAAACGCTCCAGCGGCAGCAAAGCCCTGTCCAAACGGCTGAGAAGGCTGGAATCCTCCAGCACGGCGGCACTTGTCGCCATGTCGGTTCCCCCGGTCTTGTTGTTATTGGAAAATGACGAAGGCCGGCGCTGCGCCGGCCCCCGTTCGGATCATCCGAAGATAAGGGCCGGTTAGCTGCCCTTGGCTTTGCTCAGCTCTTCCTTCACCAGATCCAGCAGTTCCTGGCCCGGCAGACCTTGTGCCTCGATGTCCTCGACCCATTTGGCGGCAATCGGATCGGCGGCCTTCTGGCGGAATTCGATCAGTTGATCTTCGCTGATCATGACCTTTTCAACGCCTTTTTCCTCCAGCACCTCGTCCCAACGCTTCAGCAGCTTGCCATAGTTCTCAAGGTAGTAGGCAATCGCTTCGTCGACCGAGCTGTCCAGCGCCTCGCGGTGTTCGTCCGACAGGTTCTCATAGGCGTCGATGTTCACCACCACGGGGCAGTTCACGGTGCCCGGGTTCAGGTTGGCCGTCCACCACTTCGCCTGGTTGATGGTGCCAAACGACAGGTGGGCGTGCTGGGCAAAGGCCACGGTGTCGACAACACCCGATTCCATCGCCTGATAGGCTTCGGACGAAGTGACCGAGGTTGGCACCGCACCCACGGCCTTGAACGCTTCGCCCAGGCCGCCGGTCGCACGCACGCGCATGCCTTCGAACTGCGACAGCTCGGTGCGCGGCTCGCCCGTGCCGACGATGTTGTACTGCGGCATCGGCGAGGTCATCAGCAGCTTGGCGTTCCACTGGGCCATTTCTTCCTGAACTGCCGGGTGCGCGTAAACCGCATGGCTGACGGCAACCTCTTGATCCAGATTCTCGACCCCGAGGAACGGCAGTTCCAGAACGGTGATCAGGCGGTTCTTGTCGGGGTGATAGCCCGCGCAGAATTGCGCCATCTCGAAGGCACCAAAGGAAATCCCGTCAAGGTTCTCGCGGTTCTTCGACAACCCGCCATAGCTGACGTTCATGGTGAATTCGCCGTTGGTCTTCTCTGACACAAGCTCGGCAAGCTTCTCGATATGCTCGGTAAAGGCGCGACGTTTGCCCCAGACGGACACGTTCCATTCTTCGGCCGCGACTTCGGCGGCAAAGCTGAACCCCAGGGCGGCCGTGAGGGCGCCGGTCAAAAAGCTGTTCATGCAAGTCTCTCCCATTGTGCGGCGCGTTGTCGCGTCCGCTTGGGGTGAAACTATCTCGCACATGCCGGTCTGCCAAGCCCCGCACCCCGGCCTGATGGCGCCAAATTCTGATCTGCGGAACGATTTGCCGCAGTTTTCCCAGCCGCACCCTTTGCGGGGCGAAATGCGTTAACGATTGCGTTTTACCGGATAAGCAAGCCATTTCATGGATTTGCCCGGTCAATCGTCAGATCTGTTAACAGATTTTCGCATTGCAGCGAAAGATCCTTTACAATTATTTTCTTTTGCCACAGCGCCTTGTTCACAAATTTTCTTTCGTGGATAATAGTCGCCCGGGGAAGACACAGGGTGTTGACGTTGCGTTCGCCACGCCCAATGACAGACAGACCAGAAGTCAGAGGGAGGAGCCTCAGATGACCGACCAGCTCACCAGCATGGCCGCGCACGCACCGTCGGATGACGTGATCGCCAAGGCGCATGTGGACGCCGCCAAGTACGACAGCATGTATGCCGCCTCGATCGCCGATCCGGATGGGTTCTGGCGCGAGCAGGCGCAGCGCGTCGACTGGATCAAGCCGTTCACCCAGGTGCGCGATGTCGATTTCACGCTGGGCAACGTGCATATCAACTGGTTCGCCGATGGCACGCTGAACGTCGCGGCCAACTGCATCGACCGGCATCTGGCCACGCGCGGCGATCAGACGGCGATCATCTGGGAACCGGATGACCCGAAAGACGAGGCCCTGCACATCACCTATCGCCAACTGCATTCGAACGTCTGCCGCATGGCCAACGTGCTGAAATCGCTGGGCGTGGGCCGGGGCGACCGGGTGGTGATCTACCTGCCGATGATCCCCGAGGCCGCCTATGCCATGCTGGCCTGCGCGCGGATCGGCGCAATTCATTCCGTGGTCTTTGCCGGGTTTTCCCCTGATGCCTTGGGCGCGCGGGTGAACGGCTGCGACGCCAAGGTCGTCATCACCGCCGATGGCGCGCCGCGCGGCGGCCGGGTGACCAACCTCAAGGACAACGTGAACAAGGCCCTGCTGAACGATTTCGACGATGTGACCTGCCTTGTGGTGCGCCGCACCGGCCAGCAGGTCGCCTGGCGCGGCGATCTGGATGTCTGGTATCACGAGGCCGCCGAAACCGTCAGCGACGACTGCCCGCCGGAAGAGATGAACGCCGAGGATCCGCTGTTCATCCTCTACACCTCAGGCTCCACCGGGCAGCCCAAGGGCGTCGTGCACACCAGCGGCGGCTACCTGGTCTATGCCGCGATGACGCAGCAGATCACCTTTGACTACCACGACGGCGACATCTTTTGGTGTTCGGCCGATGTGGGCTGGGTCACCGGGCACAGCTATATCGTCTACGGGCCCCTTGCCAATGGCGCGACCACGCTGATGTTCGAGGGCGTTCCCACCTACCCCGACGCCAGCCGCTTCTGGCAGGTCTGCGAAAAGCACAAGGTGAACCAGTTCTACACCGCCCCCACCGCCATCCGCGCGCTGATGGGCCAAGGCAACAGCTTTGTCGAAGGGTCCGACCTGTCGTCGCTGCGCCTGCTGGGCACGGTGGGCGAGCCGATCAACCCCGAGGCCTGGAACTGGTACAACGAGGTCGTGGGCAAGGGCAAATGCCCCATCGTCGACACCTGGTGGCAGACGGAAACCGGCGGTCACATGATGACCCCCCTGCCCGGCGCCCATGCCACCAAGCCCGGCGCGGCGCAGAAACCGTTCTTCGGCGTCAAGCCGCTGGTGCTGGATCCGGCCAGCGGCGCGGTGGTCGAAGGCAATGGCGTAGAAGGCGTTCTGGTCATCGCCGACAGCTGGCCCGGCCAGATGCGCACCGTCTGGGGCGATCATGCCCGGTTCGAAAAGACCTATTTCGCCGATTACAAGGGCTACTACTTCTCGGGCGATGGCTGCCGCCGCGACGCGGATGGCGATTACTGGATCACCGGCCGCGTCGATGACGTGATCAACGTCTCGGGCCACCGCATGGGCACCGCCGAGGTCGAAAGCGCGCTGGTCGCCCATGAAAAGGTCGCCGAGGCCGCCGTGGTCGGCTTCCCCCACGACATCAAGGGCCAGGGCATCTATTGCTATGTCACCTTGATGAACGGGCAGGAACCGTCGGACGAATTGCGCACCGAGCTGCGCAACTGGGTCCGCTCGGAAATCGGCCCCATTGCCAGCCCCGACGTAATCCAATGGGCCCCCGGCCTGCCCAAGACCCGATCCGGCAAGATCATGCGCCGCATCCTGCGCAAGATCGCCGAGAACGATTTCGGCGCCTTGGGCGATACATCAACCTTGGCGGATCCGTCCGTCGTGGACGACCTGATCGAAAACCGCGCGAAGGCGTGATCGGAAAACAGGGCGCGCCCAGAGGGGCGCGTTCTGGCGTCCAACACGACCGGCCGACAAAAAAAACGCGCCCAAAGGGGCGCGTTTTTCCGTAACTCGGCGCGACAGCCCTTAGCTGCCGGCTTTTTCCAGCACGATCTCGCCGATGCCGACGGCAAAGTTCACGCCGTTCGACTTGCTTACGCTGATCGGCTGCAGGGCGATGGTGTCGTCCGAGCCGCCGATCATGGCGTTGGCGCCGATGCCCACACCCAGCGTCGCTTCGGCGGACAGACCGCCGTATTCGCCTTCCAGCGCGCCGTCACCGATGTCTTCCGAGGGGGCCAGCACCAGCCAGCTCATCTCGACATTCTGGGTCTTGCCGATGTCGATACCCCATTTGTTAATATGTCCGGTGTAGACCTCTTCCTTGGCGCCCTCTTGAACGGGGTTGAAGGTGCAAGTCAGATCCTTGGACGACCCGAAGACAAAGCCGCTGCCATCAGCCACATCGCACGACAGCGAACCGACTTCGGTGTGGTTGTGGTTGTCGGCCATGGCTGCGGTTCCGGTCATCAGCAGGGCCGAAGCTCCCAGTGCGGGCAGAAGTTTTGCAAGTTTCATTGCGCGTCCTTTCATGTCTTTCCGTGGTGCCGGATCGTCCCCCGCTTCGGGGCGGCCCGGCCGCGTGTACCCGGTTCAACGTCATCGCGCGGGAAAGGTTCCACCAGGCGCCGGCCCCGTCCTGCCGCTGGACAATCCACGCGCGACGTGGCACCCGAAGGGACAGGCGCCCGCAACACGGCCACCGCTTCACAGGCCAGACCCGAATGACTGACACCCCCTACACCTCTCACGTCCCAAGCCACGAAAGCCGGTCGTCCTATCGCGAGGCGCTGGGCTGTTACGGCACGGGCGTCACGGTGGTCTCCACCACCACGCCGGACGGGCCGCTGGCGATGACGGCGAATTCCTTCGCCTCCGTGTCGCTCGAGCCGCCATTGGTGCTGTGGTGCCCGGCGCGCGCCTCGGCCCGGCACGATCCGCTGGCACAGGCGCGCGACTATGTGATCCATGTGATGGGCGCCGAACAGCGCGACCTCGCTTCGCATTTCGCGCGCTCGGGCGATGATTTCGACGGGATCGACTGGCAGACAGGCGCCACGGGCCAGCCGGTGCTGGCCGATTGCCTCGCCCGGTTCGAATGCCGCCGCTACAGCACCCAGCAGGCGGGCGACCATTCCATCGTGCTGGGCAAGGTGCTGCGGTTCTGGCACCGCCCCGGCATGGGGCTGATGTTCAAACGCGGCCAGTTCGGCGGCTTTTCCGAACTTTAGGCGCGGGTTCTTCGCCCCGGTTCACCCTATCTAAATGAATGACCCCGAGTGTGACGCCCGGCGCCCCCGCGCGCCGTGACAGAACGTCATGATCGAGGTGCCGAATGGCCAATCTTACTTTTGCCGAAACCCCAATCCCGGATTTTCCATACTTTTTCGTTCCATTAGGGCTGGAGTTTGGCGGACGCAGCAGTGCAACGGATACGGTTGTCGAATTCCGCGCCTTCTATATCGGTCGGGCGGGTCAAACCGTCGAGGGCGAATGGACAGCCTTCCCAATCGACATAACGTTCACTGGCGCCTTCACACACATGCCAGACTTTGCGACAGCAGGCATTGTCACCTCTGTCACCTACTCCTACGAAGGCACGGTCCTGCTCTCGCTCACCGGGTTGGACCGCGAATACGGCGTTGTCTGGGATGTGCTGCGCTACAGCAACGATCCTCTTGTGACGCTTCTGAACGGCGACGACACGATCAGAGCGACGAACGCCAGAAGCGATGCTCATGGATATCAGGGCAACGACATCTTTATCGGCGCGGCGGGACACAATTGGTTTGATGGCGGCCCGGGCGACGATACGGCCTATGGCAATGGCGGCGACGATTGGTTCTTCGGCGGCGATGGCAATGACATCCTCTACGGTGGCACAGGATACAACTATCTTCGTGGGGGCGCCGGGCGCGATCGTCTGTATGGCGGCTCCTACTGGGATTACCTGGACGGAGGCGCCGGAAGGGACCACCTGTTCGGGCGCGCAGATTTTGACCGGATGTACGGCCGCGGCGGAAACGACCGGCTCATAGGCGGCTCTGGCGATGACAGGCTGGACGGTGGCGCAGGTAGCGACCGGCTGAAAGGCGGCACCGGCAGGGACAGGCTGGACGGCGGGTTGGGCGACGATACCCTGTCCGGAGGGGCTGATAGCGACTCTCTGACGGGCGGCAAGGGAAACGACGTGCTGAGGGGCGGCGACGGATCAGACAGCCTAGATGGCGGGTTTGGCGATGACATGCTGTACGGTGACGCGGATGGCGACACCCTGACAGGCGGCAAGGGCCACGATACCCTGATGGGGGGCGACGGCGATGACGCGCTTCTTGGTGGAAGCGGCGATGACGTGCTGGACGGCGGAAGCGGGCACGATACGCTGACGGGCGGTCGGGGCGCGGATACCCTGCGCGGCGGCGTGGGGCGCGATATTCTGCGCGGCGGGGCGGGCGATGACAGCCTGTCTGGCGGCGCCGGGGATGATACTTTCGTGTTCAAAGGGTTTGGCACCACGGGCGCCAGCGGCTCCGACAGGATCACGGATTTCCACGCCGGCGATGAAATCGGGCTGTACGATACCGCCAATCCCTCCGACATAGCCATCGCCCAGGACGGCGATGAGGTGACCATCGCGCTCGCCGACAACCTGATCACCCTCGTTGATGCCACCCTGGCCGAGGTGCAGGCCGCTGTCACCACCCACGCAACCTCGTTCTAGGCGTGCAGGGGACGGCGGGCGGGGCGCCTTCGGGCATCGCCCGAACAGCGCCGGAGCCGTCACTCGTCGGGGGTGACATGCACCGCAAGCTGATATAGCCCGGCATCCTGCGGCGCAATGGTGCGATAGCTTTCGTGCACCCCCGCGGGCGTCAGTTCGCGTGCAACCGTCAGCAGCGTGTTGGGCGCGTGATCGGCGCACATTTCGGCCATCTGCGCCAGTTCGTCCCGCGCCACCGTCAGCGCCGCCGCAAGATCGGGCGCGCCGTACACCTCGACGAAATGTTGCGCCAGCGCCTGCTCCAGCACCGCGTATTCGCCCGGCTCGATCCGCGTCACCGCAACAAACGTCACCCGCCCAAAGGTTTCCAGCCCCAGCCAGCCGTTGGCGAACGCCTGCCGCGCCTTGCCGGTCAGATCGCCCTCGCCCCAATTCGAAAACTCGAATCCGCCCGACATGCACCACTCGCCGGTGCGCGCCGGGGCGTGGAACACGTTCCGGTCGCTTTCGTCGAAATGGATCGCGCGGGCCAGACTCAGGGGGCCATCCGTCATTGCATCTCTCCGATCAACCGGGTCAGCGGCACCGCGCGGGTGCCGGTTTCGGTCTCCAGCAACAGGCCGAAATCCTCGTCCAGCCCGATGGCGCGGCCGGTCTCTCCGGCCACGCTGGCCGTTTCGCCCAAGCCCAGCAGCATTCCCGTCCACTCGGCACGCACAGGGCGCGCGCCTTCGCTTTCCCAGGTTTCGATCCAGACCAGTACGTGCCGCGCCCAGGCTTCAAGCAGGGCCACCGCGCCCACCTCGGCGCAGCCTTCCTCGTACAGCGCGGTCGCCTCGGGGGTGTCACCGGGCCGCCCCGTCACCAGCAGCGGCAGCGCCAGCCCCACTACCAGCCAGTCGGGCACCACCGTCGGGTCGACGCCCGAGGCCAGCAGGCTCAGCCCGCCACAACGCCCGCCGTTCACGAAGATCGCCCCGTCCCAGCCGAATTGCACCGCCACCTCGGGCGGGGCCAGCGCCCCCAGCGCATTCTGCAACCCGACGCCGCAGACCGGCAGCATCGCCACCGCCCGCGCCAGCGGCACCTCGGGCGCAAAGACCACCGCCGCGCGCAGCATGTCGGCCTGCACCGAATGCACGATCGTCCCGCCGTCACACCCCGCCCGCGCCATAGCGCAGGCGAGTTCGACCGGATTGGCACCCTCGGGCGCGGCACAGCCGGTCAGCAGCGGCGGAAAGACCGGCGCCGGCGTCACGCGACGCCCGCCTCCACCAGCGCCCGCGCCACCTGCCGGAACGCCCCGGCCTGCGCGCTGTCGGGCTGGCTTGCTACGATCGGAGCGCCTCCGTCCGAGGCCAGCCGGATCGACAGATCCAGCGGGATTTCCGCCAACAAAGGCACGCCCAGCTTGGCCGCCTCGGCCGCGACGCCACCATGGCCGAACACATGTTCCTCGTGTCCGCAGTTCGAACAGATATGCGTGCTCATGTTCTCGATCATGCCAAGGATCGGCGTCTTCATCTGGCGGAACATGTCGATGCCCTTGCGCGCATCCAGCAACGCCACATCCTGCGGGGTCGACACGATCACCGCGCCGTCCAGCGCGAATTTCTGCGTCAGCGTCAGTTGGACATCGCCCGTGCCCGGCGGCAGATCGACGATCAGCACATCCAGCGCGCCCCATTGCACCTGGTTCATCATCTGCTGCAACGCGCCCATCAGCATCGGGCCACGCCAGACCACCGCCTGATCGTCATTGGTCATCAGACCCATCGACATCATCGTCACGCCGTGGTTGCGCAGCGGCAGGATCGTTTTGCCATCCGGGCTGGCCGGACGCCCCGACACGCCTAGCATCCGCGGCTGCGACGGCCCATAGACATCGGCATCCAGCAACCCGACCCGCCGCCCTTCGGCGGCCAGCGCCACGGCCAAATTGGCCGAGACGGTGGATTTGCCAACGCCCCCCTTACCCGAGGCAACGGCGATGATGTGATCCACACCGGCCACCCGCTGCGGCCCGGTTTCCGAGGGTTTCGGGCGCGGCTTCAGATCGGGTGGCGGCGCTTTGGCGCTATGGGCCGTCATCATGGCCGACACCTTGCCCGCCCCGTCCAGCGCGGCGACACGCCGTTCGGCTTCGGCGCGCACCGGGCCCATCACCTCGGCCTTGGCCGGGTCGATTTCCAGCACGAACCGCACATCGCCGTTGTCCACCGTCAGCGCCCGCACCAATCCGGCGGCCACGATATCGCTGCCGCTGACCGGATCGGTGATCTGCTTCAGCACCGCCAGCACGTCATCCCTTGAAATCATCGCTCAGTCCGCAGCCTTGATGGTGCCGGTCACCTCGTGCTCGACCCCCAGTTCGGGGATCGTCAGCACCACGCGCGCCTCAAAGCTTTTGCCCGCTGCGGCATCGGCATTGCGCAGCCCTTCTTCAATGGCCTGCTGGCTTGTCACGCCAACCTGCTTCAGAAACTTGCGCATCGACATGTTGAAATCGTCGCTCATCCTCGCTCTCCTTCAGTCTCGCATTTGACGTGCGGCCCGGTGCCGGGCATCATCCACGCCATGCGGAGGTTTGATTTTCGCCCGACCCTGTTGTGCCTGAGCTTGCTGCTGACCGCCAGCCCCGTTGCAGCGCAAGACCGGCTTGGCCTTGCCGCCCCGCCCGAAGTGGTGGACAGCGGTTTGCTGGGGTTTATCCTGCCCCGGTTTTCGCTGAAAACCGGCGTCCGTGTCACCCCCGATGCAGATGGCGCGGTGGTCATTGCCGATGCGCCGCCCGGCACGCCTGTGTTCCGGCGCGGCGATCAGGCGTATTTCCTGCGCGGCGGCGACGGCTCTGACGCGGCGGGGCGCTTCGCCGACTGGCTGACGTCCGACATCGGGTTGCGCACCGTCGAATCCTTTGCCCCCGACAGCCCGCCACCGTTCAGCGCCCCATTGGAAGACACCGTCGAGGCCGAACCGGTGACCTTCGACGGCGACAGCGACATCGGCGGCACGCTGTCCTTGCGCCATTGCGGGCGTTGTCATGTGATCGACCAGCGCAACCGCATGGCCGGGCTTGGCTCGGCCCCGTCTTTTGGCGTGCTGCGCGGCCTGCCCGACTGGGACGTGCGCTTTCAGCAGTTCTTCGTGCTTGCCCCGCACATGGCCTTTACCCAGATCGCCGACGTGACCGAGCCGTTCCCGATTGACCGGCCCCCGCCCATCGTGCCCGTGGAAATGACATGGGACGAGATGGAAGCGATCCTGGCCTTCGTCTCTGCCATGCCCGCCACAGATCTGGGCGCTCCGCTGCAACTTCAGTGATCCCGGCGTTTTGACAGGTAGTCATCCGTGGTGCGCACGCGCGGGCGCGGCCTGCCCTGAAACGGGTTGTCGGCGCTGTGAAACTGCGCATTCACCCGGCAGTTGTCGCACATCTGGATCATCCGCGCCTTGTCCGAGGTGGCGAACATCGGATGCAGCCCGGCCAGCTTTTCCGTGATTTTTTCAATCGTCGATTTCACCCCGAACAGCGCCCCGCATTCGACGCAGGCAAAGGGCTCTTCCTCGTGCAGCACCTTTTGCTCCAGCGCCTGCGGGCGCGGGTCCAGCCGGGGCTCCAGCGTGATCGCCTGCTCGGGACAGATCGTCGCGCAGATGCCGCATTGCAGACAGGCATCTTCCTGAAACCGCAGCTGCGGCATGTCGGGGTTGTCGAGCAGCGCGCCCGAGGGGCACAGTGACACGCAGCTGAGGCAGAGCGTGCAGGCATCGGTGTCCACCAGCACCGCGCCATAAGGCGCACCCTGCGGCAGGTCGATGGGCGTTTCACGGCCCAGGTTCAGCGCTCGCGCGGCCATGCGCGTGACTTGGCGGCGATTGCCCAGCGTGACGATAGGGGTTCGGGTTTCCGATTTTATGTCAAAACCATACAGCGCATCGCTCATCTGATCTGGGTCGTCTGTCACCAGAATATTTGCGGCTTCGCGCCCGGCAATGGCATTGGCCAACGCGACTTCGCGATCCAGCGCGTCCGCCTCGGTCCTTGGGCCGCGCAGAACGGTAACGCGCGCCATTCCTTGCGCGAGCGCGGCCAGCATCTCCGCGTGGCCGAAGACCTGAACCGATCCGATGTGGAACGGGATCACATGCGAAGGCAGGCCGCGCCCGAAACGGGCCGCCATGCGGATCATCTCGGCCCCGGCATCATCATGTACCAGCAGATGCGCCGAGGTTCCTCCAGAGGTTGAGAAAACCGTCGCAAGTGTCTGGATTCGTTTCAGAACGACATCGAATTCCGGCACATCATAGCGGATCGCTGTAGACGGGCACAGCGCCGCGCAGGCGCCGCATCCGGCGCAGACCATCGGATCGACAGAAACATGATCGCCCGCCGGGGAAATCGCCCCCGTCGGGCAAATGTCGATGCAGTTGCTGCATCCAACCTGTTCCGCGCGCGAATGGGCGCAAAGGTGTTCCTCGACATGCAGGTACAGCGGCTTTTCAAAGGTGCCGACCAGTTGCACCGCCTGCACTGCCAGACGCATCACCGCCAGCGGGTCGCGCGGATCGGCACGCAGATAGCCTTCGCGTTTTTGCGGCGCGGGCACAAAGGGCACGTCGCCCGCGACGTCGATCAGGATGTCACATTCGGACTGCGCGCCATCTTGCGGAGAAGAAAAGGAAAATTCGCCACGGCCAGCGGGCACCATTTGTTCCAGCGCGTCGATGGTCACGCGAAAGCCACCCAGCGCGCCTTGAACACGTTTCAGACGCCCGCGCACCACGTCATAGCCGCGCGACAGGGGCGCGGTGGCCCCGTCGGTTATCAGAACGGTCACGGTCAGCGCCTCGGCAACCTCCTCGGCGAGGGCACAGGCAACCTCTCCTGGGCCGACGATCAGGCAGACCCCTTGCGAAGGCACATCAAGGCTGCGCACCGATGGCACGGGCAGCAACGCCTCGGCCACCAGGGCCGCCATTTTCGGCGCAGCATCCGCGCCCTGATCGGACCAGCCGGCCCGGTCGCGCAGGTCAACGAAGCCAGGCGCCTCGGCGCCAATATCCTCGGCCAGCGCGGTAAACCGCGCCTGTTCCTGCCCGCAGGCGATCACCACGTCGCCGTTTTGCATGGCCTCGGCGGCCCGGTCGATCTGGTCACCACACAAGGCTGTGAACACGCGCGAGCAGGACACGCCACAAGCGGATTCGAGAGCGGCACGGTCCACCTGCTGTGTTCCGGCACAATCGCACAATATCAACGACTTGGGCATTGCCTCTCCTGCCTGTCCATCCCCTTGGGCGCACCACCCTAGCCACATCGCCCCGGCGCCGTAAAGCCGTGGCGACACCTGCACACGCGAAATTGGTTCGGAAATCTGTGCAATCCCTCGTCAAAACACTTGGCGAAATCACGAATGTATCACATAGTCGCGGGTACGCTTCGCAAAACAACTGACGACCGGGGAGGAGCGATGACGAAGAAAAGCGCACATCGGGCCGAATTGCCCCTTGGCGTTGTTTTGCGCCGGACTCCGGGCGTGACCCGCTGGGCGCGCTGGTACTGGCGTGCCATCGCGATTCTACCTGGCGCGGCGCCTGCACAGTGGGCCGAGCTGCGCCGTGACGGCGAGAGTGTCGAGTATCATGCCGCCACTTTGCCACTGACGCTTTATTCCAGCGACACAGAGGCTTACGCCGTGAACCTTGCCGATGCGGTGCCGTCGATCTACGTCGTTCTGCGCAAAGAACCCGATGGCCCGGCGCCGTTGCGCGCCTTTGCCGTCACCGCGTCGGTTTATGAGGCGCAGGATTACTGCGACAGCGGCGAAGAGCTGGTCGAAAAGGTACCGATGCCCGAAGGGCTGCTTGCCTGGGTCGGCGATTTTGTCGATCAACATCACGAGGAAGAAGTGTTCGTGAAGCGCCGCCGCCGCAATTGGTCACCCGAGCAGAAGCAGGACGGTATTGGCGATATGCGTATCCGGCAGGACGCCGATGTGTTCCGCGTGCCGCAGCGGGGTGCGCGATGAAGGCCGAACGCGATTTCTGGTCGCGCCGCCGCGCGGGTGTACAAGCCGAAGCAGAGGCCGAGGCCCGTGCGCAGGCTGTTGCGCCGCCCGAGGATACCCGAAGCGATGCAGAGATTCTGGCCGAGTTCAATCTGCCCGATCCCGATACGCTGATCTCGGGCGATGATGTCGCCGCCTTCATGGCGCGCGCGGTGCCCGAACACCTGCGCCGGCGGGCGTTGCGGCGGCTGTGGCGGCTGAACCCGGTGCTGGCGAACCTTGATGGGTTGAACGATTACGACGGCGATTTCACCACCGGCAGCGTGCCGACAGGAATGCTCCAGACCTCATACCAGGTCGGCAAAGGGCTGCGCGCGCATATCGAGGCGCTGGCCGCGCAGGCCGAAAACACGCCCGAGCCGGAAGAGACGGTTGGTGAAGAGCCGCCCGTGATTGTGGAAACCAAGGCAGAGCCCGCGGCCGTTGCCGAAACAGTCGAGGAACCGGACGTAGAAGACATAGAAGACCACGCCCCGCGCCCGCGCCGCATGGCGTTCACCTTCAAGCAACCGCAAGAGGCGCAGGCATGAGCAACGCCGCCGTTCAGACCGCCATTCCCGAAGAAGACCGGATGCGCGCCGATCTGTATGACTTTCTGGCCCGCCTGCTGGCCGCGCCCCCGGATGCGCAGTTGTTGCAGCAAACGGCCTGCCTGACGGGCGACGAAAGCGAACTGGGCCGCGCCATCGCATCGCTGGCCAAGGTGGCAGGCGTGACCCGCGAAACCGCGGCGGCACGGGAATTCAACGCGCTGTTCATCGGGCTGGGCCGCGGCGAGTTGCTGCCCTATGCCAGCTATTACCTGACCGGGTTTCTGAACGAAAAGCCATTGGCGCGGCTGCGCAGCGATATGGCCGCGCGCGCCATGACCCGGGCGGAAAACACCTATGAGCCCGAGGACAACATCGCCTCGCTGCTAGAGATGATGGGCGGCATGATCACGGGGCGGTTCGGCACGCCCGCCGACTTGGCCGACCAGCGGTTGTTCTGGTCGCGTCACATCGGGCCTTGGGCCGCGCATTTCATGACTGATCTCGAGGCCGCTGAGTCCTCGGTATTCTATGCCGGGGTCGGCCAGGTGGGACGGGTGTTCCTGGGGATCGAAAAGGAAGGTTTCAGGCTGACCACGGCCTGACGAGCAACATATGGGAAGGAGCCAGCGATGAGCGAGCAAAAGACCAAAGGCGCCAGCAGCCGCCGAGATTTCCTGAAACTGGCCGGCACCGCCGCGCCCGCCGCCGTGGCCGCAGCCGCGATGGGCGGCACGCAGGCCGAAGCGGCCGAGCCACCGGTGAACGAGACCCGCATTCAGGACACCGATCACACCCGCGCCTACCTGGACTCGGCGCGCTTCTGACACGGCCGCGCGACCGCCGCGCGACGCACCAACAGTACCAAGCAAGCCGCTAAAGACGGCCAGCACGGGAGGATACGGACCATGTTGAGAAAGAAGACCAGCAGCGTTTCCAGAACGCCGGCGCGCACCGGCATCATCGCGCAGGCCGCGCATAAAACGGTTGACCGGCGCGCCTTTCTGCGCGGCTCGGGGCTAGCCATTGGCGGGCTGGCCGCGATCGGCGCCACCGGCGGCACGGTCACACGGGCCAGCGCCCAAAGCGCCGCGCGCGAGGCTGTAAACACCGTCAAATCCGTCTGCACCCACTGCTCGGTCGGCTGTACCGTGGTGGCCGAGGTGCAGAACGGCGTCTGGACGGGGCAGGAACCCGGCTGGGACAGCCCGTTCAACCTGGGCGCGCATTGCGCCAAGGGGGCCTCGGTGCGTGAACATGCCCATGGCGAGCGTCGCCTGAAGTACCCGATGAAGCTGGTCGGCGGCGAATGGACCCGCGTCAGCTGGGACCAGGCCATCAACGAGATCGGCGACCAGATGATGGCGATCCGCGAGGAAAGCGGCCCGGATTCGGTCTACTGGCTGGGCAGCGCCAAGCATTCCAACGAACAGGCGTATCTGTTCCGCAAGTTCGCCGCCTATTGGGGCACCAACAACGTCGACCACCAGGCACGGATCTGCCACTCGACCACTGTTGCAGGCGTGGCGAACACATGGGGCTACGGCGCCATGACCAACAGCTACAACGACATCCACAAGTCCAAGGCGATCTTCCTGATCGGCGGCAACCCGGCCGAGGCGCATCCCGTGTCGCTGCTGCATATCCTGAAGGCGAAAGAGCAGAACAACGCGCCGCTGATCGTCTGCGATCCGCGCTTTACCCGCACCGCCGCCCATGCCGACGAATACGTGCGGTTCCGGCCCGGGTCTGACGTAGCGCTGGTCTGGGGCATCCTGTGGCACATCTTTGAAAACGGGTGGGAGGACAAGGAATTCATCCGCACCCGCGTCTGGGGCATGGACCAGATCCGCGAGGAAGTGGCCCAATGGACCCCCGAAGAGGTGGAACGCGTCACCGGCGCACCCGGTTCGCAGCTGCGCCGCGTGGCGCAACAGCTGGCCAACAACCGCCCCGGCACCGTGATCTGGTGCATGGGCGGCACCCAGCACACCAATGGCAACAACAATACCCGCGCCTATTGCATCCTGCAACTTGCGCTGGGGAACATGGGCGTGGCCGGGGGTGGCACGAACATCTTCCGTGGCCATGACAACGTGCAGGGCGCAACCGACCTGGGCGTGCTGGCCGATACGCTGCCCGGCTACTACGGGCTGTCGGCGGGCAGTTGGGCCCATTGGGCCCGCGTCTGGCAGGAAGACCTCGACTGGCTCAAGACCCGCTTCCACGACGAAGACATCATGCAGGCCACCGGCATTCCGGTCAGCCGCTGGATCGATGGCGTGCTGGAAGACAAGGACAACATCGACCAGCCAGATCGCGTTCGCGCGATGGTTCTGTGGGGCCACGCGCCCAACTCGCAAACCCGCGGGACCGAGATGAAGACCGCGATGGAAAAGCTGGACCTGATGGTCGTGGTGGATCCGTATCCGACGGTGTCGGCGGTGATGCAGGACCGCACCGATGGGGTGTACCTGCTGCCGGCGGCGACCCAGTTCGAGACGCGCGGTTCAGTCACCGCATCGAACCGGTCGCTGCAGTGGCGTGAACAGGTGGTGGCACCGCTGTTCGAATCCCTGCCCGATCACACCATCATGGCGAAATTCGCCGACAAGTTCGGGTTCTCGGACCGGCTGTTCCGCAATATCGCGGTGGAAAACGGCGAACCCAACGTCGAGGACATCACCCGCGAATTCAACCGCGGCATGTGGACGGTGGGTTATACCGCGCAAAGCCCCGAGCGCATCAAGATGCATATGGAGAACCAGCACACCTTCGACCGCACAACGCTGCGCGCCGTGGGTGGCCCCGCCGATGGCGATTTCTACGGGATGCCGTGGCCCGCTTGGGGCACGCCCGAGATGAACCACCCCGGCACTGCGAACCTGTACGATATGTCGCTGCCGGTAGCCGAAGGCGGTCTGACCTTCCGTGCGCGCTTTGGTGTCGAGCACGATGGCGACAACCTGCTGGCCGAGGGCGTCTATTCCGTCGGGTCCGAGATCCAGGATGGCTATCCCGAGTTCACCATGCAGATGTTGCAGGACCTGGGCTGGGACGGCGACCTGACCGAAGACGAGCGCCGCTCGATCGAATATGTCGCGGGCTATCGCGACCTTGAAGGCAACCGGACCGGCGAAGGCGAGGAAGTCGGCGAGCAGGATCAGCAGGGCCCGTACCCCTCGGACTGGCAGGAAAAGATCGGCGGCGTGAACTGGAAAACCGACCTGTCGGGCGGCATCCAGCGGGTGGCGATCAAGCATGGCTGCGCCCCCTTCGGTAACGCCAAGGCGCGCGCCGTGGTCTGGACCTTCCCCGATCCGGTGCCGAAACACCGCGAACCGCTCTATTCCAACCGGCGCGATCTGGTGGCGGATTACCCGACCTACGACGACAAGAAGTTCTGGCGCGTGCCGACGATGTACAAGTCGATCCAGGAAAAGGACTTTTCCGAGGATTACCCGATCATCCTGACCTCGGGGCGGCTTGTCGAATATGAAGGCGGCGGCGACGAAACCCGGTCGAACCCCTGGCTGGCGGAATTGCAGCAGGACATGTTTGTTGAAATCAACCCGCGCGACGCCAACAACCTTGGCATTCGTGATGGCAGCCAGGTCTGGGTCGAAGGCCCCGAAGGCGGCAAGGTGCGGGTGATGGCGATGGTGACGAACCGGGTCAATTCCGGCGTGGCCTTCATGCCCTTCCACTTTGGCGGGCATTTCCAGGGCGAGGACAGGCGCAGCAAATACCCCAAGGGCGCCGACCCTTACGTGTTGGGCGAGGCGACGAACACCGCGCAGACCTATGGCTATGACTCGGTAACCCAGATGCAGGAGACGAAGGCCACTCTCTGCAAGATCTGGGCAGCGTAAGGAGGACGGACAGATGGCAAGAGCAAAATTCCTCTGCGATGCCGAACGCTGCATCGAATGCAATGCCTGCGTGACGGCGTGCAAGAACGAACACGAGGTGCCGTGGGGTATCAACCGGCGCCGGGTGGTGACGATCAATGACGGCGATCCGGGCGAACGCTCGATCTCGGTCGCCTGCATGCATTGCTCGGACGCGCCCTGCATGGCGGTCTGCCCGGTCGATTGCTTCTACCAGAACGAGGAAGGCGTCGTTCTGCACAGCAAGGACCTGTGCATCGGGTGCGGCTACTGCTTCTACGCCTGCCCGTTCGGCGCGCCGCAGTACCCGCAGGCCGGCAACTTCGGCTCGCGCGGGAAGATGGACAAATGCACCTTCTGCGCCGGCGGCCCCGAGGAGAACCATTCCTCGGCCGAATTCGCCAAGTACGGGCGCAACCGGATCGCCGAAGGCAAGCTGCCGATCTGTGCCGAAATGTGTTCGACCAAGGCGCTGCTTGCCGGCGACGGCGATGTGGTTTCGGCCATCTACCGCGAACGCGTTGTGGCGCGCGGCTTTGGCTCGGGCGCATGGGGCTGGGGCACAGCCTATGACCAGAAGGGCGGCTGATCGCCCTTTTGGAACCAACACCTGAACGACTGGCTGCGCCCGGAGGATCCTGCGATTTTCCGGGCGCGTCTCCCCTTGGCCCTTTGGCCGCATAGTTGATCCGAGGCTTTCATGCGCGCGCTCAAACTTCTGTTGTGTCTGACTTTTCTGGTGTTCGGCTTTGCCGCCACAGCGCAGGATACCCCGGTGCGCGAGGTGCCGCTGCATGTGGATCCGGGGGCAAGTTCCGTGCGCCCTCCCGAGGAAACCACCCCAGCGATCGAGGCACGCCCCACCACAGGCGGCGCCCAGACACTGGAAGACATCCTGCGCCGTCAGCGCGGTGAAAAGGTCGACGACCAGTTCCGACGCGATGCGATCGGCGATCCGGCCCGCGCCGCGCCGCCGGTTGGCCCGTTGGGCACTCTGGGCGGTGCGTCGGACGCCGAGGTGTTCCGGTCTCTGCGCTATGGCAGTGCCAACACCACGGTCAGTGCCCGCGGCCCCGCCGCCGATGTGGTAATTCAGGATGGCGGCATGTGGTGGCTGGGATTCCGGCGTGGTCCCCTGCTTGAATACGGCGCGTATTTCCTTGGTGGCGTGATCGTGCTGCTGGCGCTGTTCTACCTGATCCGGGGCCGCATCCGGATCGAGGGCGCAAAGACCGGCCGCACCGTCACCCGCTTCAAGGCCATCGAACGCTTTGGTCACTGGCTGCTGGCGGTCAGTTTCATCCTGCTGGGTCTTACCGGGCTTCTGTCGCTGTTCGGGCGCGCCTACCTGATCCCCGCGTTTGGACATGACGTGTTTTCGAGCCTCGCCATCGGGTCGAAGTGGGTCCACAACAATGTCGCCTGGGCCTTCATGATCGGGCTTGCCATCGTGATCGTCGCCTGGATCGGGCACAACCTGCCCGACAAGACCGACCTGAAGTGGATCGCCAAAGGCGGCGGGCTGTTCACCAAGCACAGCCACCCGCCCGCCAAGAAATTCAACGCCGGGCAAAAGGTGATCTTCTGGGCCGTGGTCGTGCTGGGCCTGTCGATCAGCGCCTCGGGCCTGTCGCTGCTGTTCCCGTTCCAGATGCCGATGTTCGCCGCCACCTTCACCCATATCAACGACCTGGGCCTGCCCCAGCTGTTCGGCTATGCGCCCCTGCCCGAAACCATGGCACCGCATGAGGAAATGCAATACGCCCAGCTGTGGCACGCCATCGTCGCCTTCGTCTTCATCGGCGTGATCCTGGCGCATATCTACATCGGGACGCTGGGGATGGAGGGCGCCTTTGACGCCATGGGCAGCGGCGAGGTCGAGGAACAATGGGCCCGCGAACACCACAGCCTCTGGCTGGACGAGGTGAAGCAGAAACAGGCCACCGACGCCAAGGCGCAACCGCCGGGCGCCACCCCGGCGGAATAGCGTATGGGGCGTTGGCTGGCGGGCTTGGTGGCGCTGTGTCTGGCCTCTCCGGTGGCCGCGCAAGAGTTCTTTACGCTCGACGGCCACGGCGGCCCGATCCGCCAGATCGCCGTGGCACCCGACGGGCGCATCGCCACCGCCAGTTTCGACAATTCGGTGGGCCTGTGGTCGGATAAGGTTCCGCACTGGTACGAGGGCCACGCCGCCGCTGTGAACGCCGTGCTGTTTGCCCGTGGCGCACTGTTTTCCGGCGGCGACGATTTCACCCTGCGCCGCTGGCCCGACGGGGCCGAGGTGGGCCGCCATGACGGCAAGGTGGTCGCGCTGGCCGCCCTGCCGGGGGCGATTGCATCAGCCAGTTGGGACGGCACCATTGGCCTCTGGCCGCTGGACGGATCCGCTCCGTCGCGGCTGACCGGGCACCAGGGGCCGGTGAACGCGCTGGTGCTGCGCGATGACGGGGCGCTGCTGTCGGCCTCGACAGACGGCAGCATTCGCGCCTGGGATGTGGCGACCGGGCAGGAAACCGCGCGGCTGGTGCGCGACGGGTTCGGGATCAACGCGCTGGTGCTGGATCCGGCGGGCGCATGGCTGGCCTATGGCGCGGCCGATGGCACCACCCGTGTGATTGACCCCGAGACCGGCGCTGCCATTGCCGATTTCACCGCTGATCGGCGGCCGATCCTTGCGCTGGCCGTGTCGCCCGATGGCAGCCGTCTGGCCGTGGGGGATGGGCACGGCTATATCATGGTGATCGACACGCTGGCGTGGACCGTGGCGCATGATTTCCGGGCCACCGCCTCGGGTCCGATCTGGGCGCTGGCGTTTTCGACGGATGGCCACCACATCCTGGCCGGTGGTCTGGAAAACCGGGTCTATGGCTGGCCGCTGGCCGATCTGGGCGATCAGGTGCCCATGTCGGGTGCCCCCCGCGATTTCCTGCGCGCACCTGAAACGATGGAGAACGGCGAACGCCAGTTCATGCGCAAATGTTCGATTTGCCATGATCTGCGCGGCACTGGCAGCCGCCGTGCGGGCCCGTCGCTGGCCGGACTGTTCGGGCGACGTGCCGGAGCCCTTGCGGGATATCCGTATTCCGATATCCTTGACGGATCGGATATCGTCTGGAATGACAATACGATAGACCAGCTGTTTGACATCGGGCCCGACCACTATATCCCCGGGTCCAAGATGCCGATGCAGCGTATCACCAACCCGCAGGATCGGGCCGATCTGATCGGCTTTCTGCGCCGCGCAACTGCACCGGAGTAGCCGATGAAAGCCTTTGTTGCCGCCCTTGCCGCCATCGCAATCGTTTCGACCGGCGCGTGGTTCGCGCTGGGCCACGCCGGATTTTCCGCCGCCGAGCGCGGCACCGGCGAGAACGTCCGGCTTGACTGACGGGTGAGCGCCTATCTGACAACGCGCGAGTTGGCCGATCTGCTGCGCATCGGCGAACGCAAGGTCTATGATCTGGCCGCCAGCGGAGAGGTGCCCTGCGTGCGTGCGGTGGGCAAGCTGCTGTTTCCACGTGCTGAAATTGCCGCATGGCTCGCCGCCTCGCGCAGCGGGCCGGATGTGGCGGAACCGCCGCTGCCGCCGATCCTTGCGGGCAGCCATGACCCGCTGCTGGACTGGGCCTTGCGCGAAAGCGGCTCGGGGCTGGCGAGCTTTTACGACGGATCGTTCGACGGGCTGAAACGCTTGGCTGATCGCTCGGCGCAGGCCGCAGGGCTGCACATCCGCGAGGCCGAGGGTTGGAACGTCGCCGCCCTCCGCGACGCGATGGGCGAGGCGCCGGTGGTGCTGATCGAATTGTTCCAGCGCCAGCGCGGGTTGCTGTTGGCGCCGGGGGTGTCGGGGATTGACGGGTTTGGCGCATTGAAGGGCCGCAGCGTGATCCTGCGGCAGGACAGCGCCGCCAGCCTGCGCGAATTCGACAGCCGCCTGACACAGGCCGGGCTGAGCCGACACGACATCACCGCCCTGCCCGACCGGGCCCGGACCGAGGAAGACCTGGCGCTGGCGCTGAGCCAGGGCAAGGCCGAAGCCGGGTTCGGCCTTGGCGCGCTGGCCGGAATCTACGGGCTGGGGTTCGTGCCGCTGATACAGGAACGGTTTGACCTGGCACTGTGGCGGCGTGCCTGGTTCGACCCGCCGCTGCACGCGCTGATGCAGTTCCTTGCCAGCCCCGCCTGCGCCGTCCGCGCCGAGGAATTCGGCGGCTACGACCTGACCGGGCTGGGCCGGGTGCAGTTCAATGGCGCCAGCGGCTGATTTGCCACCGGCGCCTTGTCTGGATTACTCGGCGTTCGGAAAGAACAGCTGCTGCCCGTCGAGTTTGAAGTCGGCAATCGCCGCCTGACCATCGGGACCGATCAGCCAGTTGATGAAGGTCTGGCCCTCGACCGCTTTCACGCTGGGATGCTTTTCGGGGTTCACCAGGATCACGCCGTACTGGTTGAACAGCTTGTCGTCGCCTTCCACCAGGATTTCCATGCCGTCCTTGTTGCCGAAGGAAATCCATGTCGCCCGGTCACTCAGCACATAGGCGCCCATACCGGCGGCGGCGTTCAGCGTCGCGCCCATGCCTGATCCGGTTTCCCGATACCACCCGCCCGACGCGGCCTTGACGTCGATATCGGCGTTGCCCCAATGGCGCAGCTCGGCCTTGTGGGTGCCGCTGTCATCCCCGCGCGAGGCAAAGACGGATTCCGACTTCGCGACCGCCTGAAGCGCAGCCACGATGTCGCTGCCGCCTTTCACGCCCGCCGGATCGGCGCTGGGCCCGACCAGAACGAAATCGTTGTACATCACGTCAAACCGCTGCACGCCCCAGCCGTCGGCAACGAATTTTTCTTCCGCCGGTTTGGCGTGGACCAGCAGCACGTCGCCATCGCCGTTGGTGGCGTTCTTGATCGCCTGGCCCGTGCCCACGGCAACCACGCGCACCTCGATCCCCGACTGTTCAGTGAACTCGGGCAGGATCGCATCCAGCAGGCCGGAATTCGCGGTCGAGGTGGTGGATTGCACCACGATGAAACTGTCGGCGGCCAGGGCGGCACCGGCAAGCGACACGGTGACGGCCAACGCGCCAAGCGGCACATGGAACCAAGGTCTGGTCATGTTAATACTCCTGTTGGGTTGAGATCAGATCACCAGCGCACCGGCCAGAAAGCGGCGCGCAATGGGGGTTTCGGGGGCCTCGAAAAATCGCGCCGCCGGGGCGTGTTCGACCACGCGGCCGCCGTGCATCAGCACCACGTCCTGCCCCAGCCGCCGCGCCTGCCCGATGTCATGTGTCACCATCACGATGCGGATGCCCCGGCGCGAGGCGTCAAGGATCAGGGCCTCGATGGCCTGCGTGGCGCTTGGGTCCAGCGCGCTGGTGGGTTCGTCCAGGAACAGCACCTCGGGGTCTGTCGCCATGGCCCGCAGGATCGCAAGCCTCTGCGCCTCGCCGCCTGAAAGCGAGCGCGCGGGCTGTCGCGCCTTCTGGGCCAGTCCGCCCTCGGCCAGCAAAGCCGCGATACGCGCGGGTCGGTCGGCACGCGGAACGCCCCGCCGGCGCAATACGAAATCAAGGTTGCCCTGAACCGACCGCCGCAGCAGCACCGGCCGCTGGAACACCATCGCCTGACGTGTGCGCAGCGCCTCGGCGCAAGGCGCGCCATCGACCAGCACCCGGCCCGCATCGGGCGCGACCAGCCCGTGCAAGCAGCGCAGCAACAGGCTCTTGCCCGCGCCGTTCGGTCCCAGGATCAGCGTCGGCCCCGGCCCGTCAATGGCAAGGTGATCGACATTCAGCAGCGTCACACCATTACGCCCGACCCGCAGGCCCTCTGCCTGAAATGTCATGGCCATATCGGGGGCGAAATCACGCATGGCGCACCTCGGCCCCTTCTCCGCGTTCGACCAGCGCGCTGACCGCCGCCGTCACCGTGATTGCCAGCGCGATCAGGATCGTGCCAAGGGCCAGCGCCAGTGCCAGATTGCCCTTGGAGGTTTCCAGCGCGATCGTGGTCGTCATCACCCGGGTGACATGGTTTATATTGCCGCCGACCATGATCACCGCGCCGACCTCGGCGATGGCGCGGCCAAAACCTGCCAGCAGCGCCGTCAACAATGCCAGCCGCCCATCCCACAGCAGCGTCGGCACCGAGGCCAGCCGCGACACCCCAAGGCTGCGCAGCTGTTCGGCATATTCGGCATCCAGCGTTTCCACCGTCTGGCGCGTCAGCGCCGTGATGATCGGCGCCACCAAAAGAACCTGCGCGATAATCATCGCCGTCGGCGTATAGAGCAGCTGCAACACCCCCAGCGGCCCCGAGCGTGACAGTGATAGGTAGACCAGCAGCCCTACCACCACCGGCGGCAGACCCATCAGCGCATTGATCAGGACGATCACCGCCCGCCGCCCCGGAAAGCGCAGAACCGCCAGCGCAGCCCCCAGCGGCATCGCAATCGCGGCGGCAATCACCACCGCCGTCAGCGACACCTGCAAAGACAGCAGAACGATTTCCCACAGATCGGGGTCACCGGTCAGGATCAACCGTAGGGCCAAACTGAATTCTTGCGCAAAATCCTGCATGTTCTCCCATCACGCGGCGGATTCCGTAACTTACTACAGTGATTTCACATTTTTCAGATCCATGCACCCAGATTCCGAGCGCACATAAAAAATCCCCCCGGATTGCTCCGGAGGGATGTCAGCCGCCGAACGCTTGGCCCGGCTATGGCATCAGATCAGTTCAGCGCCTTGTCGGTGATCTCCATCGTATAGGCGCCTTCCGGCTCTTTCGTGATGACCGGGTCAGACCCGCCCGACAGCAGCGACTGTACCGTGCGCTGATAATCGGCCTCGTCCAGCGCGCCATTCGAGCCCGAGGTCAGCTTGGCCACTTCGCCCATCATCCGCTTCTGGTGCTTTTCGGTCTGAGCGCCGGTTTCGTCATATTCCAGCACGATCTCGGCGGCCTCGTCGGGGTTTTCCTCGGCGTATTTCCAGCCCTTCATCGAGGCCCGCACAAAGCGCACCATCTCGTCGACGAACTCAGGATCCGAAAGTTTTTCTTCCATCACGTACAACCCGTCTTCCAGCGTGGCGACGCCCTGGTCCTCGTACTTGAAGGTCACCAGCTCGTCTTCGCTGATCCCGGCGTCGATCACCTGCCAGTATTCGTTGTACGTCATGGTCGAGATGCAGGCCGCCTGCTTCTGCAACAGCGGATCGACGTTGAAGCCTTGTTTCAGAACTTCGACACCATCGGCGCCACCCTCCGTCGGGATGCCCAGTTGGCTCATCCAAGACAGGAAGGGGTATTCATTGCCGAAGAACCAGACACCCAGCGTGGTGCCGGGAAAATCGTCAGGGCTGGTCACGCCGCTTTCCTTCAGGCAGGTCAGCATCATGCCCGACGATTTGAACGGCTGCGCGATGTTGACCAGCGGCAAACCCTTTTCGCGCGCGGCCAGGGCCGACGGCATCCAGTCGATCACCACATCGGCCCCGCCCCCGGCGATGACCTGCGTCGGCGCGATATCGGGGCCGCCCGGCTTGATCGTGACGTTCAGGTCTTCCTCTTCATAGAACCCCTTCTCCAGCGCCACGTAGTAGCCCGCGAATTGCGCCTGTGTAACCCATTTCAACTGCAGCGTAACATCGTCTGCCGCATGGGCACCGCCACCCAGCAGCGCCGCCGCCATGGCTGCACCCAGCGTAGTTTTGTAGTTCGACATGAGAGACCTCCTTGTTGTCGTCCTGTTGTTATCTCGTTGTTATTCTTAGCGTCGCCGCTGCGACGGATGCCAGAACGTCGCCCAGCGTTCGACCAGCGCGACACCGGCATAAAGCAGCGTACCCGCCATGGCCGACACGGCAATTTCCGCCCAGACCATATCGATTCCCAGCCGCCCCACCTCGGTCGAGATGCGAAACCCCATGCCGCGCGTGGGAGAGCCGAAATATTCCGCAACGATCGCGCCTATCAGCGCCAGCGTTGCCGAAATTTTAAGCCCGTTGAAGATGAACGGCATGGCAGCAGGCAACCGCAGCTTGGTCAGTTCCTGCAGATACGAGGCCGAATAAGTGCGCATCAGGTCGCGCTGCATCCGGTCGGTATCCTGCAGGCCCGCCAGCGTGTTCACGAGGATCGGAAAGAACACCATCACCACGACCACGGCGGCTTTGGAGTGCCAGTCGAACCCGAACCACATCACCATGATCGGCGCAATCCCGACGATTGGCAGCGCCGCGACAAAATTCGCAACGGGCAGCAAGCCCTGCCGCAGGAACGGGCTCGCATCGATAACGATCGCCGCGCCCAGCCCGGCCAGTGCGCCGATTACCAGCCCGGTCAGCGCGCCCTTGATAACGGTCTGCACAAAGTCGATCCAGAGAATCCCAGTCGAGGCGGCAAAGCGCGCGCCAATGTCCGATGGCGGTGGCAGGATGGCAGGCGGAATGTCAAACAGCGCGACGATCAGCTCCCACAGGATCAACACGATAATCCCGAAGGCCACGGGCAAGCCGATTTTCAGCAGTGGAGAGACGGGTTGGATCATACCGGTCGCGCCCCCATCATCCGCACCGCCACCTGTTCGATTGCGCTCACCACCCAGATCAGCAACGCCGCCAAGATCGCAGCCGCGAAAAGCGCGGCCCACATGATCATCGGCTCACCAAATTGCGACCCGATCAGCATCCGCGCCCCAAGCCCGGCGATGGCCCCCGTCGGCAATTCCCCCACGATGGCCCCCACCAGGGCCGCCGCCACGGCGATCTTGAGCGAGGCAAAGAAATACGGCAGCGAGGCGGGCAACCGCAGCTTCCAGAAGGTCTGCGCCCGGGTCGCGCCGTAGGTCCGCAACAGATCAAGTTGCATCGCATCGGGGCTGCGCAACCCCTTCACCATGCTCACGAGCACGGGGAAAAAGCTGAGGTATCCTGCGATGATTGCCTTGGGCACCATCAAACTTCCAGCACCCGCCGCATTCGCCAACACGACGATCATTGGCGCCAAGGCGACAACGGGGATGGTCTGCGAGATTATGGCCCATGGCATCAGCGCAAGGTCTGCAATCCGGCTAAGGACGATCAGGACGGCCAAGGCCACTCCAAAGACGATACCCAGCACAAAGCCCCACATCGTCGCCTGAAGCGTGATGATCCCATGATAGACGAGGCTGCGCTTCGAGGTGACCTTCTTGTCAAAGATCCCGTCATGCAGTTCGGCCGCCACCTGATGCGGCGCGGGCAAACGCGCGCGATCCTGGTTCATCGTATCTCGGAGAACCTCCGAGAACGCTGGCACTGTGCCCGCCCGCGCGGCCTGATCCATGACCCAGCTGCGATTCATCAAGAAGGAACCAGCATACCAGATCGCAAAAATGCAGGCGACCACCACAAGAACCGGAAAGACTCTCTTCACGAAGCCCCCTTTCCGATTTCACTATTCCCCAAATACTCAAAGCTATTTGGCATCCGAAGGCACGCGGTTTTGAGTATTTTAAGAATAATGAAAGGGTTTAAGCCTTGAATGTAACCACGGTACAGGCTGGAGAGCCGATGACCGTGAATGGTGAAAGGGGCGCTCGCAGCCCAACACGCAATGCGGGATGGTACCGGGGAGCGGAGGGCGCCCGAGGCTTCCCGGGCCATTATGCGGATTTGAGTTTTGTGCCCGCCGTTGTTCGCGCGCCCGGTCAAATCAACCGCGTTATCCATGCGCCTCGATCGAAGGCCGCGCCTGACGCGGCAATGGTTGCGACAAGTTTTTCTGGGATGTCGCTGCGCCGTTGAGAGCCAAGCGTGCGTAGGAGCAGGCAGTTCGGTCGGGGTGGCACGGTGCCCTTCAGTCATCGGCATGCCCCGCCCGTAGACCCTCGCGCACGCGGTGGGCGATTTCGATGAATTCAGCCGAGTCGCGAATGTCGAGCGGCCGTTCTTTAGGCAGCGGGCTTTCGATGACATCGGTGATGCGCCCCGGACGCGGCGACATGACCACGATCTTGGTCGAGAGATACACCGCTTCGGGGATCGAATGCGTGACGAAACCGATGGTCTTGTCGGTACGCGCCCACAGCTTCAGGAGTTGTTCATTCAGGTGATCGCGGACGATTTCGTCAAGCGCACCAAAGGGTTCGTCCATCAACAGGATATCGGCGTCAAATGCCAAGGCCCGCGCGATGCTGGCGCGTTGCTGCATTCCACCCGACAACTGCCACGGGTATTTCCCTCCAAAACCTTCCAGATCAACCAGTTGCAACACGTCTTTCACGCGTTTGTCCTGCTCATCCCGGGAAAAACCCATGATCTCGAGTGGCAGTTTGATGTTCTTGGCAATGGTGCGCCACGGGTACAGCCCCGCCGCCTGGAATACATAGCCATAGGCGCGGGCGCGGCGGGCCTCCTCGGGGGTGACACCGTTGACCGTCAGCGTCCCGCCGGTTGGATGTTCCAATGCCGCGATACATCGCAGGAAGGTTGTTTTCCCGCAGCCCGAGGGGCCGATGAAGCTGACAAAATCGCCCTTATGGATGCTTAGGTTCACGTCGCGCAGCGCGTGGACCGGGCCATCGTTGGTTTGGAAGGTAAGGTCCAGACCCTGCGCGGCAATCACCGGCTGGCTTGAAGACATCTGCGTATTCGCTTGAAGTGTCACCACAAAGTCCTGATCAGACGCCGGTGGCCGGGATACCGCTGCGCTTGACCGGACGCGGCGCGGTCAACTCTTTCCAGGACGACAGCGCCTTGTTGACCGGGGTGTTGGGCGCGCGTTTGACGAATTTGCCGTGGCCTTCTTCGGTGCGGATTTCGCCGTCATGCACGGCGACCTGGCCGCGTGTCAGAGTGAACCGGGGCAGACCTTTTACCGCCATGCCTTCGAATACGTTATAGTCGATGGCCGACTGCTGGGTGCTCGCCGAGATCACCTTTTCCTTTTTTGGATCGAGCACCACGATATCGGCATCGGCGCCCACCAGAATGGCGCCCTTCTTCGGGTAGCAGTTCAGGATTTTCGCGATATTGGTTGAGGTTACGGCGACAAATTCATTCGGCGTCAGACGCCCTGTTTCCACGCCGTGGGTCCAGAGCACCGGCATCCGATCTTCCAGGCCGCCGGTGCCATTGGGGATCTTGGTGAAATCGCCCACGCCATAGCGTTTCTGTTCCGTGGTAAAGGCGCAGTGATCCGTCGCCACGACCGAGAGCGAGCCCGATTGCAGCCCGTGCCACAGGCTGTCCTGATGTTGCTTGTTGCGAAACGGGGGCGACATCACGCGGCGCGCGGCGTGGTCCCAATCGGCATTGAAATATTCCGATTCATCCAGGGTGAGGTGCTGGATCAGCGGCTCCCCCCAGACGCGTTTGCCCAGTTGGCGCGCGCGGCGGATCGCTTCGTGGCTGTCTTCGCAGCTGGTGTGGACGACGTAAAGCGGCACGCCCGCCATATCGGCGATCATGATGGCACGATTGGTGGCTTCGCCTTCCACCTGCGGCGGGCGCGAATAGGCGTGCGCCTCGGGGCCGGTGTTGCCGGCCGCCAGCAGCTTGGCCGAGAGTTCCGCCACCACATCGCCGTTTTCGGCATGCACCATGGCGATGCCGCCCAGTTCCGCAAGTCGCTGAAACGACGCATACATTTCGTCGTCGTTCACCATCAGAGCACCCTTGTAGGCCATAAAATGCTTGAAGGTGTTGATGCCGCGTTCGCGCACCACGGTTTCCATCTCGTTGAACACCTGCTCGCCCCACCAGGTGACGGCCATGTGGAACGAGTAGTCGCAATTCGCGCGGGTCGATTTGTTGTCCCACATCTGGAGCGCATCCAGCAGGCCCTGTTCGGGCGCGGGCAGTGCGAAATCCACCACCATCGTGGTGCCGCCGGCCAGCGCAGCACGGGTGCCGCTTTCGAAATCATCGGTGGAATAAGTGCCCATGAAGGGCATTTCCAGATGGGTGTGCGGGTCGATCCCACCGGGCATCACGTAGCAGCCTGTCGCATCCAGTTCCTGATCGCCGCGCAGATCCTTGCCGATTTCGGTGATGACACCGTTTTCAATCAGCACATCCGCCTCGTAGCTCAGGTCGGCGGTGACGACGGTTCCGTTCTTGATGACTGTGGTGCCCATCTCTCTCTCCTGTTGTCAGACCGAAGCGTAACACCCGATCGCATTTCCGTGCACGCCAATGTCCAGCGGACCGAAGTCGCTTTCGACACATAGCGAAAAGTAATCTGCGCTGGGCAGATAGATGACCCTGTAGGGCCCGTTGGGCCGCGTCACCGACCAGCAGGTCTGGGTGATGCCGCCGGAAAAATTCACCGTCACCTTGCGCGGTTCGCGCAGGGCCTTGCGGAACGCCTCGACCGTCATCTGCCCCGCGCGATCCTGCGTGGGGAAATCGCGCATTTCCTGCGCGATCAGGGCCTTGATATGGCCGGGGATGTCGGTGTCGGTGTCCATGTTGTGCGGCCCCCGCCCGGGCCGATTACTCCACGATCCCCGCCGTTTCGACCACCGCGTGGAACAGCACGTTCGCCCCGGCGGCGGCCCATTCGGGCGAAATTTCCTCGGCCTCGTTGTGACTGAGGCCGTCGACACAGGGGCACATCACCATCGCCGTGGGCGCCACCTGGTTGATCCAGCAGGCATCGTGCCCGGCACCCGAGATGATGTCACGATGCGAATAGCCCAGCCGATCGGCCGCGTCGCGGATCGCGGTGACACAGCCCTCGTCGAAGGCCACGGGATCGAACCCGCCGACTTTCTCGAATTCGACCTGCATCTCCATCTTGTCGCAGATGTCCTGCGCGGCAGCCTTCATCCGCGTCACCATATCCTCGATCACCGCCTTGTCGGGCGAACGGAAATCGACAGTAAAGACGACCTTGCCCGGGATAACGTTTCGCGAATTCGGATAGACATCGATATGTCCCGCCGCGCCCACCGCATCGGGCGCGTGGCTCAACGCGATCTCTTCGACCTTTTCCAGCACTCGCGCCATCGCAAGCCCGGCATTGCGCCGCATCGGCATCGGAGTGGACCCTGTGTGCGAATCCTTGCCGGTGATGGTGACTTGGGTCCAATCAAGCCCCTGCCCATGAGTGACAATGCCGATGTCTTTCTTCTCGGCTTCGAGGATCGGGCCCTGTTCGATGTGCAGTTCGAAAAACGCATGCATCTTGCGCGCGCCCACCTCTTCGTCGCCGCGCCAGCCGATGCGGGTCAGTTCATCGCCAAAGCTCTTTCCTTCGGCGTCCTTGCGGCCGTAAGCCCAATCCTGGGTATGGACCCCGGCAAACACGCCCGAAGACAGCATGGCAGGGGCAAATCGCGTGCCTTCCTCGTTCGTCCAGTTGGTCACAACGATGGGATGGCGTGTCTTGATGTTCAGATCGTTCAGCGAGCGGATCAGTTCCAGCCCGCCAAGCACGCCCAGAACGCCATCGTATTTGCCGCCGGTGGGCTGCGTATCCAGATGGCTGCCCACATACACCGGCAGCGCATCCGGGTCGGTGCCTTCGCGGCGGGCAAACATGTTGCCCATGGTGTCCAAGCCCATCGTGCAACCCGCGTCTTCGCACCACGACTGGAACAGCGCACGGCCTTCTGCATCGGCGTCGGTCAGCGTCTGGCGGTTGTTGCCACCTGCCACGCCGGGCCCGATTTTTGCCATTTCCATCAGGCTGTCCCACAGCCGTTCGCCATTGATCCGCAGATTTTCGCCAGGCGCTGCCATGCGTCTCTCCTATTTCAACTCGACTTCGACAAAGGCCATCGGCGCATCGCCGCCATTTATCACGTTATGATTTACGCCCTGGTCCCGGCGATAGCTGGTACCCGCCTCGATCTGCACGGTGCGCGTTGCGCCGCCGGGTTCCTCCAGCGTCATCGTGCAATCGGTCAGGGTGGTAATGACGTAGTCCATCCCATGTTCGTGCCAGCCGGTTTCGGCGCCGGGCGCGAAATCGAACCGCGTGACCCGCACGCGATCATCGTCGATCAACTGTGTGGCTGTGGCGGCAGCGCGCATCGCCCGTCCCCCTTGGCTATTATTCTTTTTGACCATCTGGTCAAAGCGACGCTATCACGACAGGGTGACACGTCAAGAAGATGACGCAACGCAATCTCGCCTTGGCTGCGTTAAGTGACGCGAAAACAGGCACCGGAAGGACCGAAAATGGCACAGCCCCGCCCCGTGACCCGCATTCAGCGCAAGAACCGCGCCGCGATTCTCGATGCGGCGCTGGATGTGTTTTCTCTCAAGGGGTTTGATGGGGCCACGGTGGATCAGATCGCCAGTTCGGCGGGGCTGAGCAAGCCGAACCTGTTGTACTATTTCCCATCGAAAGAGGCGATTTACACCGCGCTTCTGGGTGAATTGCTCGACACCTGGCTGGATCCGCTGCGCGCGCTGGATCCGGGCGGCGATCCGCTGGCCGAGATTCTGGCCTATGTACAGCGCAAGCTGGAAATGAGTCGTGATTTTCCCCGTGAAAGCCGCCTCTTCGCGAATGAGATCATTCAGGGCGCACCCCGGATTGCCGGCGAACTCAGCGGAACGCTGCGCGATCTGGTGGATGATACGGCCAAGGTGATCGATCTTTGGGCTGATGAAGGCCGGATTGCACGCGTCAATCCGCATCATCTCGTGTTTTCGATCTGGTCGCTGACCCAGCACTACGCCGATTTCGATGTGCAGGTGCGCGCAGTTCTGGGAGAAGGTGTGACGGACCCCTTCCCCGAGGCCGAGGCCTACCTGCGGACCATGTTTACCCGGATGCTGACTCCGGGCTGACGTCAGAGCCAGCAGGTTCGACCGGCGCATTTTCACCTTCCCCCAGCGCAAGCGCGGCGGTTTCCGGGGTCGATCCACGGCCCGCGGGTGTTGCAACGAAATTGCCCTTCTCGGCCTCTGTCACCGGCGCCCGCGCCCGGATGCGCAGCAGCGCAAAACCGATCAGCAGCGCATGGGCCACAAGGGTGGTTGCGAAAAGGCCGAAGGAACCGAAATTGGTCATGCCGAACCCGGCCAGCGACGGCCCGATGATCGACCCTGCGCCAAAGATCATCAGCAGACCCCCACTGACCTGAATGCCGGTGCCGGGCGGGGCGTGATCATTGGCATGGGCCACGATGATCGGGTACATCGCATAGACGGTGGCGCCAAAAGCGCTGGCCAGCGCGAGGTTTATCAGCAACCCCTCGGGTTGCATCAGGATAAAAGCCAGATCGGCCCCCAATGCCGCAATCGCCACAACAACCAGAACCTTGCGCCGGTCCAGCCGGTCCGAGGCCATGCCGATCGGCACCTGCGAAATCGCCCCCGCCAGCACCGGAAGGCTGGCAAACAGCGCGACGGTGCCAAGGGTCAGCCCGATCCGGTCGGCATAGACGGCCGAGAGCGTGCCGAAGGCGCTGTTCGAGATGCCGACGCAGAACACGGCCACCACCGCCACCGGCGAATTGCGCCACAGCGCCGCCGGGTCGAGTTTCACGCTGACCAGCGGCTTGGGCGTGGCGCTGGAGGAAATCGACAACGGGATCAGGGCTAGGCAGTAGAAGATCGCGGCAAGGACGAAAAAGGTGAACCCGCTGCTGTCTCCCAACGCCAGCGACATCTGCCCCATGGTCGAGGCCAGCAGATTCACCATGGTATAGATACCGAAGATGCGGCCGCGCGACTCAGGTGCGGCGCGTTCCGATAGCCAGCTTTCGACGATCATCGCCGCCCCGGCAAAGCAGAAGCCACACAACCCGCGCAGTGGCACCCAGACCCAAGGCGTTATGAACAGCAGCGAGAGCAGAACCGACACAGCCGCCAGCGCCGCCATCACGCCGAAAGACCGGATATGCCCGACCCGCCCGACAAGACGTGGGCACAGGATACAACCGAGAACGTAGCCAACCGCCCAGCCGGTGCCAAGAAGACCCAAAGAGGCTGCGGTGAACCCTTCCGCCGAGCCTCGGATCGGAAGGATCAACGCATTGATCCCGCCCGCAAAGATCAGCAGGGCAGAGCCGAACAACAGGGCGCTGATGGGCAGGAATTGTTTCATCTCCTGCCCTTATGCGACGGCGTGGAAAATTCTTTCAAGAATTTTCACAAGAAAATTGAATTTTCTTGGCCGCGAGTTGGGAAGGTCATTCGGCGGCCTGGGCGGCGGGGTTGTTGGGATGTGTCGTCCAATTCGCGTACTCTGATGGCACCGGTTTCCCCGTGCGCTTGTCCATCTCTCCGGGTTGCAGTTCGACCATGGTTATGCAGTTTTCCACCGGGCAGACATCGACGCAAAGGTTGCAGGCTACGCATTCGTCATCCTGAACCTCGAACACGCGATCCGGGGACATGGAAATCGCCTGATGCGAGGTGTCCTCACAGGCGGCATAGCAACGACCGCATTTGATGCAGGCGTCCTGGTCGATCCGCGCCTTGGTAATATAGTTCAAGTTCAGATACTGCCAATCGGTCACATTGGGCACGCCCGCGCCAATGAAGTCAGATGTCGCGGCATAGCCCTTATCGTCCATCCACTGGCTAAGGCCCGAGATCATTTCCTGCACGACCTTGAAGCCATAGGTCATCGCCGCCGTGCAGACCTGCACGTTGCCCGCGCCCATCACCATGAACTCTGCCGCATCGCGCCAGGTGGTGATGCCGCCGATCGCGCTGATCGGCTTGCCGCGGGTTTCAGCGTCGCGCGCGATTTCCGCCACCATGTTCAGCGCGATGGGTTTCACCGCCGGGCCACAGTATCCGCCGTGGGTGCCCTTGCCGTCGATCGTGGGTTCCGGCGCCATCAGGTCAAGGTTGACCGAGGTGATCGAGTTGATCGTGTTGATCAGCGACACCGCGTCGGCATTGCCCTTGAACGCGGCCTGCGCCGGTTTTCGGATGTCGGTGATGTTCGGCGTCAGCTTCACGATCACCGGCTTGGAGTAATACTGTTTGCACCATTCCGTCACCATGGTGATGTATTCGGGCACCTGCCCCACAGCCGATCCCATGCCGCGTTCGGCCATGCCGTGCGGGCAGCCGAAGTTCAGCTCGATCCCGTCGGCGCCCGTCGCCTCGACCATCGGCAGGATCGCCTTCCAGGCCTCTTCCTCGCAAGGGACCATAATCGACACGATCAGCGCTCGGTCGGGGTAGTCGCGTTTGACGCGAGTGATCTCCTCGAGGTTGGTTTGCAGCGGCCGGTCAGTGATCAGCTCGATGTTGTTGAGCCCCAGCAGGCGGCGGTCGGCGCCATAGATCGCGCCGTAGCGCGGGCCATTTACGTTGACCACCGGGGGCCCCTCGGAGCCCAGCGTTTTCCACACGACACCGCCCCACCCCGCCTCGAAGGCGCGGCGGACGTTGTATTCCTTGTCGGTCGGCGGCGCCGAGGCCAGCCAGAACGGGTTGGGAGAGGTGATGCCAAGAAAATTCGTTGTCAGATCGGCCATATCGGGCCTCCTATCATGTCTCGCGGTGCGGGCGTTTGCAGGTGCCCGGAAAGGGTGTGGCGCGGGGCCCGTGGGCGCCCTGCCCTGATCAGCCCACCAGGACGGCGTGCATGTCCATCGCGGCGTCGCGGCCTTCGGCCACGGCGGTCACGGTCAGGTCGTCGCCGCCACTGGCGCAATCGCCCCCGGCCCAGACCCCGGCGACCGAGGTGCGCCCGGCCTCCGTGACGGCGATCTTGCCGCCCGACAGATCCAGGCCTTCGGGCGCGTCCGTCAGCGTCTGGCCAATGGCCTTGAAAACCTGATCGGCGCGCAGGCGGAGGGTTTCGCCGGTGCCTGTGACGGTGCCGTCCTGCACGGTGGTATATTCCAGCTCGATCTCGGCGGCGGCGCCATTGCCGTGCACCGCGACGGGGCGCAGGTTGAACATCAGCCGCACACCGTTCTGCGCCGCCAGATCCTGTTCGTAGCGGCTGGCGCCCATGGCCTCCTGCCCGCGGCGGTAGACGATGGTCACGTTTTCCGCGCCAAGCTTGCGCGACTGGATCGCGGCATCCACCGCCGTCATCCCGCCGCCAATCACCACCACGTCGCGTCCCACGGGCAGTGCGCCAAGGTCAGAGGATTGGCGCAGATCGGCGATGAAGCCGACCGCATCGGTGACATTCGCCTTGTCCTCGCCACTGGCGCGCAGGGCATTCACGCCGCCCAGGCCGATCGACAGGAACACCGCGTCGAAGTCGTCCTGCAAGCCGGCCAGCGACAGCGACTCGCCCAGCCGTTTGCCCTCGACGATTTCGATCCCGCCGATCTGCATCAGCCAGTCGACCTCGGCCTGGGCGAACCCATCGGGCGTCTTGTAGGCCGCGATGCCGTACTCGTTCAGGCCACCGGCCTTGGCGCGCGCCTCGTAGATCGTCACGTCATGGCCCAGCATCGCCAGACGGTGCGCACAGGACAGGCCCGCAGGCCCCGCGCCCACCACGGCGACGCGCTTGCCGGTGGCAGCAGCGCGCTCAAAAGGATGCACGCCCTTCGCCATCAGCCGGTCGGTCGCAAACCGTTGCAGGCGCCCGATCTCGACCGGCGCGCCCTCGGCCGTTTCACGCACGCAGACCTCTTCGCAGAGCGTTTCCGTCGGGCAGACCCGCGCGCACATGCCGCCCAGGATGTTCTGGTTGAAGATCGTCTTCGCAGCCGCCTCGGGCGTGCCGGTCCCGATCTGGCGAATGAACAGCGGAATGTCGATGCTGGTCGGACAGGCCGTCATGCAGGGCGCGTCATGGCAGAAATAGCAGCGATCCGCCGCGACGGCGGCCTCGTGCGGGGCCAGGGGCGCGTGCAGGTCGGTAAAGTTTCGGGCAATGTCATCGGCTGGAAGGCGCCCCGGCACGATGCCGGGGGTCGTCTGGCTGTTTGCCATCTCGGTCTCCGCTGTTGTCGTATTGTTTTGCAGTCAGAGTGCCACAGATCCCGCGTTTGACAACATTTTTTTGACCACGCGGTCAAAAAATGCCGGATGCCGCCTGTTTTGGCGGCAGTGACGGCATTTGACCCCGGATATTTCACACTTGATATTTTATGCTTGAAATAAATTTCGGCCCCTCGCAGAATTGACCCAGAATCTTGGCGAGGAGGTCGTGATGAAAGTTGCATGTCTTGGGGGCGGCCCGGCCGGGCTTTACTTTGCGATAAGCCTCAAGCTGAAGAACCCCGACCACGACATCACCGTGTTCGAACGCAATAAGCCCGACGATACCTTTGGCTGGGGCGTGGTGCTGTCGGATGAGACGCTGACCAACCTCAAGGCCAACGATCCCGTCAGTGCCGAGGCAATCCACGGCCATTTCGCCTATTGGGATGACATCTCGGTCATCCATAAAGGCGTGAACACCGTGTCGACCGGGCACGGATTCTGCGGCATCGGGCGGATGCGCCTGCTGCTGCTGCTGCAAGAGCGCGCGCGCGAGTTGGGCGTTAACCTGCAATTTGAAACCAATGTCGAAGACATTGACGCGTTGGCCGAAGACTATGATCTGGTTGTCGGTGCCGATGGCATCAATTCGCGCGTGCGCAGCCACTATGCCGCGCAGTTCAACCCCGAAATCGACACCCGAGCCTGCAAGTTCGTCTGGCTGGGCACCCATGCCAAGTTCGACAACGCCTTCACCTTCATCTTTCAAAAAACCGAACACGGGTGGATCTGGGCGCATGCCTATCAGTTCGATGCCGACACGGCGACCTTCATCGTGGAGTGTTCGCAAGAGACATACGACGCCTTCGGATTCGCGGATATGTCTCAGCAGGACAGCATTGCAGTCTGCGAACGCATCTTTGCCGACCATCTGGGCGGTCACGCGCTGATGACCAACGCCAACCACATTCGCGGCTCGGCCTGGATCAACTTCAACCGCGTTCTGTGTGAAAAGTGGCATTACAAGAACGTGGTGCTGCTGGGCGACAGCTCGGCCACGGCGCATTTTTCCATCGGATCGGGGTCGAAGCTGGCGCTGGAATCCGCCATCGCGCTGGCCGATCTGGTGGAAACCCAACCCACGCTGGAACAGGCGTTCACCCGCTATCAGGAAGACCGGCGGCTGGACGTGCTGCGCCTGCAATCGGCGGCGCGCAATTCGACCGAGTGGTTTGAAGAGGTCGAACGCTACCTTGATCTGGACCCGGTGCAGTTCAACTATTCGCTGCTGACCCGCAGCCAGCGCATCAGCCACGAAAACCTGCGCCTGCGCGACCCGGACTGGCTGAAATCGGCCGAGGAGTGGTTTCAGGCGCAGGCCGGGGCCAACGGCGTGCACCGCGCGCCGATGTTTGCGCCCTTTGCCCTGCGCGACATGCGGCTGGCCAATCGTGTCGTTGTCTCGCCGATGGCGCAGTACAAGGCGGTCGATGGCCGCCCGACCGACTGGCATTTCAGCCATTACGCCGAACGCGCAAAAGGTGGCGCCGGGCTGGTCTATGTCGAAATGACCTGCGTCAGCCCCGAGGGCCGGATCACGCCGGGCTGCCCCGGCCTGTACGCGCCGGAACATGAAGCGGCGTGGACACGTCTGACCGACTTCGTCCATGCGGAAACCGACGCCAAGCTGTGCATGCAGATCGGCCATTCCGGGCGCAAAGGCTCCACCCAGGTGGGGTGGGAGGAAATGGACGCCCCCCTGAAAGATGGCAACTGGCCGCTTATGTCGGCCTCGGCCATTGCGTGGTCGGATCGCAACGCGACGCCCAAGGCGATGGACCGGGCCGAGATGGACATGGTGCGCGACCAGTTCGTGGCCGCCACCGAAATGGCCGATCGCGCCGGGTTCGACATGGTGGAGCTGCACGCCGCGCACGGATACCTGATTTCCTCCTTCATCTCGCCTCTGACGAACACGCGCGACGATGAATATGGTGGATCGCTGGAGAACCGGATGCGCTATCCGCTGGACGTGTTCCGCGCCATGCGCGCCGTCTGGCCCAAGGGCAAGCCGATGTCGGTGCGGATTTCCGCGACCGACTGGGCCGATGGCGGCGTCGACGCCGAAGAAGCGGTGCAGATTGCCGCCCTGTTCCGCGACGCGGGCGTCGACATCGTGGACGTGTCTGCCGGGCAGACCAGCAAGGCGGCGCAGCCCGTTTACGGCCGCATGTTCCAGACGCCGTTTTCCGACCGCATCCGGAACGAGCTGAACATGCCCACCATGACCGTCGGCAACATCTACGAACCTGACCACGTCAATTCGATCCTGATGGCGGGCCGCGCCGATCTGGTCTGCCTCGCGCGGCCCCATCTGGCCGATCCCTATTGGACATTGCACGCCGCCGCCGCGCTGGGCGACACGGGCGTGCGCTGGCCGCAGCCCTATAAACCGGGGCGCGACCAGATGGCGCGCCTTGCCGAACGCGGCGAGGGGCTGGGGATTCGCGTATGAGCGATCTGACCGGGAAAACCGTTCTGATCACCGGCGGCGGCACCGGGCTGGGTGCCGACATGGCCCGCCGCTTTGCCGCCCAAGGCGCGCGCGTTACCATCGCCGGGCGCACGCGAGAGAGTTTGGATGCCGTTGCCGCCACTCACGAAGGGATAGACGGCATCCCCGCCGATGTGACGGACGAGGCCTCGGTCGAGGCCCTGTTCGATCACATCGGCACCCCGGACATTGTCATCGCCAATGCCGGGGCCTCGACCAGCGCGCCCTTTGCGCGCACCGGGCTGGCGGACTGGAACGCCATGCTGGCGGTCAACCTGACCGGCACCTTCCTGACCTTCCGCGCCGCCATGCAACGGATGAAGGGCGCGCCCTGGGGGCGGCTGATTGCCGTCGCCTCGACCGCCGGGCTGAAGGGCTACGCCTATGTCGCGCCTTATGCGGCGGCCAAGCATGGTGTCGTGGGCATGGTGAAATCGCTGGCCTTGGAAACCGCCAAGGGCGGCATCACGGTGAACGCGCTTTGCCCGGGCTTTCTTGACACGGAAATGACCGACCGGTCGGTTGCCAACATCATCGACAAGACGGGGATGAGCGCGGAAGACGCCCGCGCCAGCCTGGCCCGCAACAGCCCGCAGAAACGGCTGATCCGCCCCGAGGAAGTTTCGGCCGCCGCGCTGTGGCTGTGTGGCCCCGGATCGGAAGGCATCACCGGGCAGGCGATTTCGATTTCGGGGGGCGAGACATGAGCGCCCCGGCCAAGCCCCTGTCGAACAAGCCCCTGTCGAAGCAGCGGCTGCGCCTGTGGCTGCGGATGCTGTCGGCCCATCGCGGGATCGAGATGCACCTGCGCGAACAGCTGCGGCTGAGCCATGACAGCACCCTGCCCCGGTTTGACGTCATGTCGGCGCTGGATCGCTATCGCGACGGGCTGCGGATGAGTGACCTGTCGGCCCGGCTGAAGGTGTCGAACGGCAATGTCACCGGCATCGTCGAGCGGCTGGCCAGCGAGGGGCTGGTGGAACGGGTCGCCGTCGATGGCGACCGCCGCGCCATGTGCGTGCGCCTGACTCCCGCCGGAATCGACCGCTTTGCCGACATGGCGCGCAATCATGAAACATGGGTGAACGACCGGCTGTCGGCGTTCACCGAGGACGAGTTGATCACGCTCATCACATTGCTGGACCGTATAGGGGAGATACACGAATGACCGAGATGGCCGGATACAAGGCAACCCATTTCGACTGGCAGGCCGCCGATGGCATCGCGACCATCCGCCTGACCCGCCCCGAGCGCAAGAACCCGCTGACCTTCGACAGCTACGCCGAGCTGCGCGACACCTTCCGCGCGCTGGCCTATGCCGATGACATCCACGCGGTGGTGATCGCGCCCAACGGTGGCAACTTCAGCTCGGGCGGCGACGTGCACGACATCATCGGCCCGCTGGTGGCGATGGACATGAAGGACCTGCTGACCTTTACCCGAATGACCGGCGACCTGGTCAAGGCGATGCTGCATTGTGGCAAGCCGATCATTTCCGCCGTCGACGGGATCGCCGCCGGGGCCGGCGCGATCATCACGATGGCCTCGGATCTGCGGCTGGCGACGCCAGAGGCGAAATGCGCCTTCCTGTTCAACCGCGTCGGGCTGGCGGGCTGTGACATGGGCGCCTGCGCGATGCTGCCGCGCATCATCGGCCAGGGCCGCGCGGCCGAGCTGCTGTACACAGGCCGCGCCATGGGGGCCGAAGAAGGGCTGAGCTGGGGCTATTGGAACGCACTGCACCCGGCCGAGGCGCTGGAGGCCGAAGCACAGAAAATGGCTGCGCGCATCGCGGCGGGGCCGACATTTGCCAACATGATGACCAAGACCCAGCTGAACCAGGAATGGAACATGACGCTGGACCAGGCCATCGAGGCCGAGGCACAGGCGCAGGCGATCTGTATGCAGGGCCGCGATTTCGAACGCGCCTACCGCGCCTTTGTCGCCAAGGAGAAACCGGTGTTCGAGGGCGACTGAGCCGCGATGACCCGCACCGGCTGCGCCTGTGGCGTGGTCGGGATTTGAGTATTTGGACCGAAAAGAAGCAGGGAGAGGCGCAACATGGCAGATCGGACATTCCTGGACTGGCCGTTTTTCGAGGACCGGCATCGCGCCCTGGCGGCCGAGCTTGAGACCTGGGCGACGGACGCGCTGCCTGTCGATCATGGCGATGTGGATGCCGCCTGTCGCCGGCTGGTGGCGGCGCTGGGCAAGGGCGGGTTCCTGCGGCATTCGGGGGGCGACGCGATTGACGTGCGCTCGCTCTGCCTGATCCGCGAGACCCTGGCGCGCCATGACGGGCTGGCGGATTTCGCCTTTGCCATGCAGGGGCTGGGCATGGGGGCGGTGTCGTTGTTCGGCACGCCCGAACAGCGCGCGTGGCTGGAGAAGACGCGCAGCGGCGCGGCGCTGTCGGCCTTCGCGCTGAGCGAGCCGGCCAGCGGGTCGGACGTGGCGAATATTTCGACCACGGCCCGGGCGGATGGCGACGAATATGTGATCGACGGCGAGAAGACCTGGATTTCCAACGGCGGGATTGCCGATGTCTATACCGTCTTTGCCCGCACCGGAGAGGCGCCGGGCGCGCGCGGGCTGTCGGCCTTTCTGGTGCCCGCCGACACGCCGGGCTTCGAGATTGCCGAGCGGATCGACGTGGTGGCGCCGCACCCGCTCGCGCGGTTAAAATTCAACGGGATGCGGGTGCCGAAATCGGCCCTGATCGGCGAGGCCGGCGCCGGGTTCCGCATCGCGATGTCGGTGCTGGATGTATTCCGGTCGACCGTGGGGGCCGCCGCGCTGGGCTTTGCCCGCCGCGCGTTGGACGAGAGCCTGAGCCGCGTGCAGAACCGCGAGTTGTTCGGCGCGCCCTTGTTCGATCTGCAGATGGTGCAGGGTCATATCGCCGACATGGCGCTGGGCGTCGATGCCAGCGCCTTGCTGATCTATCGCGCCGCCTGGACAAAGGACATGGGCGCACCCCGTGTCAGCCGCGAGGCCGCGATGGCCAAGCTGCACGCGACAGAGACCGCGCAGAAGGTGATCGACGCCGCCGTTCAGCTGCATGGCGGCGACGGGGTGCGCAAAGGCCATATCGTGGAAAGCCTCTATCGCGAGATCCGCGCGCTTCGGATTTATGAAGGTGCAAGTGACGTTCAGAAGGTCGTCATCGCGCGCCAATGCCTGGGAGCATGAGCATGAATACCACGCTGGGACCGACCGGACATACCGACACATTCGCGCGCGACTCCCTGCCTCCGCCCGACATGTGGCCCGAGATCGCGCTGGGCGCGCATGACTACCCCGAGCATGTCAATGTCGGCGTCGAGCTGACCGATCGCATGGTCGAGGCCGGGTTCGGCGATCATACCGCGCTGATCGGGAACGGGCGGCGGCGCAGCTACAAGGAGCTGGCGGACTGGACCAACCGCATCGCACGTACTCTGGTGGAAGATTACGGCGTGAAGCCCGGCAACCGGGTGCTGATCCGCTCGGCCAACAACCCGGCGATGGTGGCCTGCTGGCTGGCGGCAACCAAGGCGGGCGCGGTGGTGGTGAACACCATGCCGATGCTGCGGGCGGGCGAGCTGGCCAAGATCGTCGACAAGGCGCAGGTGACGGTGGCGCTGTGCGACACGCGGCTGATGGACGAGATGATCCTGTGTGCCAAGGACAGCGCCGTTCTGAACACGGTGATCGGGTTCGATGGCACCGCCAACCACGATGCCGAGCTGGACCGCGCCGCGCTGGACAAGCCGGTGACCTTTCAGGCCGTGCAGACGGGCCGCGACGATGTGGCGCTGCTGGGGTTCACCAGCGGCACCACGGGCGACCCCAAGGCGACGATGCATTTTCACCGAGACATCCTGATCATCGCCGACGGTTACGCGCGCGACGTGCTGGGGGTGACGCCCGAGGACATCTTTGTCGGCTCGCCGCCGCTGGCCTTTACCTTTGGCCTGGGCGGGCTGGCGGTGTTCCCGCTGCGATTTGGGGCCTGCGCGGTGCTGCTGGAAAACGCCTCGCCGCCCAACATGATCGAGATCATCGAGAAATACCGCGCCACGGTCTGTTTTACCGCGCCCACCGCCTATCGCGTGATGCTGAGCGCGATGGAGGACGGGGCCGATCTGTCGTCGCTGCGGGCGGCCGTTTCGGCGGGTGAAACCCTGCCCGCGCCAGTCTATCACGACTGGATGCGCAAGACGGGCAAGCCGATGCTGGACGGGATCGGCTCGACCGAGATGCTGCATATCTTCATCACCAACCGGTTCGACGATCACAAGCCGGGCTGCACGGGCAAGCCGGTGGGCGGATATGAGGCGAAGATCGTGGGCGAAGATGGCGCCGACCTGCCCGTGGGCGAAGTGGGCCGCCTTGCGGTGCGCGGGCCGACCGGGTGCCGTTACCTGAACGACAAGAGGCAGTCGGCCTATGTGCAGGATGGCTGGAACCTGACGGGCGACAGTTTCCGCATGGATGACGACGGATACCTGTATTTCGCCGCACGATCTGACGACATGATCATCTCGGCCGGGTACAACATCGCCGGGCCAGAGGTAGAGGCCGCGTTGCTGGCGCACGAGGACGTGGCCGAATGTGCGGTGATCGGTGTCGCGGACGAGGCGCGCGGCCAGATCGTGCAGGCCCATGTGGTACTGCGCGAAGGGGTCGAGCCGACGGACCTTCAGATCAAGCTGTTGCAGGATTTCGTCAAGGCCCGCATCGCGCCCTACAAATACCCCCGCTCGGTGATCTTTACCGACGCGCTGCCGAAAACGCAGACCGGAAAAATCCAGCGGTTCCGGCTGCGCGGGTAACCCGGCGCAGGCGCTGCCACATGAACGGGCGGGCGGGCGGATAGCCCCGGCCCGCCCGCGCATCAGGCGGCGCCCAACGGCCCAGTTGCAATCTCATCGCAACGCGGTGGTCATAGTCGCACATCTTGCCTCTCCCGGATGTTTTCCCCGGTGTCGCACACCCCTCCTGACACGCTGCTGTCAGGACGGCATGATAGGGTGTCAGCAGCAACCGGGGCCGACACCATGAAGCGATCAAACCGCCTTTTCGAAATCATCCAGATCCTGCGCGCCACGCCGCGCCCGGTGACGGCGGCGGCGCTGGCCGAACAACTCGAAGTGTCAGAGCGCACCGTCTACCGCGATATTGTCGCGCTTCAGGCGATGCGTACGCCGATCGAGGGTGAAGCCGGTGTGGGATACATCATGCGGCGCGGCTACGATCTGCCGCCGCTGAATTTCGATGCCGAAGAGGTCGAGGCGCTGCAGGTCGGGCTGTCGATGCTGGCCCGCACTGGCGACAGCGCGCTGCAACAGGCGGCCGCGCGGATCAGCGCCAAGATCGAGGCGCTGCACAATCGGGCCGACTGGCTGCAGGTCGCCCCTTGGGGCGCGCCGCTGGACGACCCGGCGCTGGGCTGCGTGTCAAAGGCGCTGCTGCGCGATGCGGTCAAGGCGGAACGCAAGCTGCGCATCACCTATCGCGACGCGGCCGGAGTCGAAACGCAGCGCGTGGTGCGCCCCATCGGCATTGTCTATCACGTCGAATGCGCGATGCTCGCCACCTGGTGCGAGTTGCGCAACACCTTCCGGCATTTCCGAACCGACCGTATCTGGGCCTGCGAAGAGCTGGATGACTACTTTACCGGCCAGGGCGACACCCTGCGCCTGCTCTGGCTGGAACAGCAGGCCTTTACCGCGCCCGAGCCTGTGGCGGGCTGAGGCCTAGGGGATCAACGCACCGCGCCGGTTGAAGCGCCCGGTTTCAACGCTCAGGTCGTCATAGGTCAGTTGAATTTCAATCTGCTGGACCGAGCGCAGCGGGAAGCCGCGATAGGGGTCGCCATCTTCGGGCAGCACGGAATTCGCCGCCGGCAGATTGGTGTGGCACTCGGGCAGCGGCCAGACCTCGGGGGTGGCGCCATTGATGCCCACCTTCAGCTGCGCCAGCCCGCAGCGCCATGCCCAGACGTGAGTGACATAGACCAGATCCTGCCCCGCATATTCGCGCACCGCGACCCAGTTGCCCTTGGTCGCGTTCAGGATCGGCTTGACCTCGAGCGCGGTCAGGAACCGCCCCGAGGCGACCTGTGGCTCGGCGGTCAGACCGGCATCGGCTTCGGGTGCCTTGGGGGCAAGGAACGCCGGGGCCTGTGCGGTGGTCTCGGGCGCAGTTGTTTCGGGCGCTGGCGCCGGTTCAACCGGCTTGGCGCCAAGAATGGCAAATCCGGTCGCGGGCGCGGCGGGCGTTTCGGGGGCCGGTTCCGGCGCGGGTTGTGCCGCCACTGTTGGCAGTTTCTCGGCGGGTGAACCGGGGAAGATCGGCAAGCCCAGTTCGGCGGTGGTGTCGAACGTCACCTCGGGCGAGACTTCGGGCAGGACGATCGCGAATTGTTCGCTGGTCGACGTGGCCGTGCGTTCGCTGACCGCAGCGGTTTCGCCCATATCCTCGGACGAGGTGTTGCCACCGGCATTGGCGGGCGGGGTCTGGGCCACTTCGGGCGCCTCGGCGGGCGCCGGGAAGGCAGGCGCGACAATCTCGGCGGGTGCCTCTGCCGTGGCGAGTGCCGCCGCGCTGGCAGAGGACTCTCCGGCCGCCGTTTGCACCCCCGATGACATTAGCAACAGGAAAATCTCCAGCATGAACCGCTCCCAACCGCGCCGGTGTGCTGGCGCGCAACCAGACTACCGGATTGAAAAATTTCGCCTATACTGCCCGAAAATGGGCAGACGCCGCCAAAAACCACGCGGCGCAGAGTGACTATGGCAAAGAATCAGGCGCCGCGCCAAGACTTCAATATCCTGATCGTGGGCCAGCCTGGTCGGCTGCAATATGAATGCGTGCTGTTTGCCGCTTCGCTGCGGGCGATGTCGCCCGATTTCACCGGGCGGCTGCTCGTCGCCACGCCGCAGCCCGGCCCCCTGTGGGACAGCGCGCCCAACCTCACCAATACCGCCGTTCTAGACGCGCTCGACAAGCTCGGCGCCACCATCCTGCCGTTCCAGTCACAGGTCTTCGGCCAGTCCTACCCCCACGGCAACAAGATCGAGGCGCTGCTGGCCCTGCCCGAGGGCGAGCCTTTCGTGTTCTTCGACAGCGACACGCTGATCACCGGCGACCTGGCGCGCGTGCCCTTCGATTTCGCGCGCCCCTCGGCGTCGATGCGACGGGAATGGACCTGGCCCAAACCCACGCTGTATGGCCCTTCCACGGGCGAGGTCTGGCGCGCGCTCTATGACCGCTTCGATCTGGATTTCGACAGCAGCCTTGACCCGGCCTTTCCGCCAACCGACTGGCGGCATTACCTGTATTTCAATGCGGGCTGGTTCTTTGGCCCTTGCCCGCGCCGCTTTGGCGACACCTTCCTGCACTATGCCCGCACCATTCGCGACGACCCGCCGGATGAACTGACCTGCCAGAGCTTTGACCCATGGCTGGACCAGATCGCCCTGCCGCTGGCGATCCACGCGCTTGGCGGCGGGCGCGACACGCTGCCCCCCGGCCTGCTGGATGGCGATGTCAGCTGCCACTATCGGCTGTTCCCGCTGCTTTACGCACGCGAAAGCGACCGGGTGGTCGAGGTGCTGGAACAGGTCGCCGCGCCCAACCCGATCAAGAAGGTGCTGAAACAATACGAGCCGATCAAGCGGCTGGTCTACCATGGCCGAGGGCAAAAGCTGCGAACCCGGATCGACCGCAACGCCCTGCCCCGGCGCGAACAGATCCTGCGCAAGCAGATCAAAGATCTGGGGTTCTGGCTGCGCTAACCCGCGCGGGTCGGCGCGGGCACCGGAAAGATCACGTCATAGGCCCAGTTGAAGACGAAGGCATAGACCAGGTAGAAAGCCGAAAACCCGATATCCATCATGAACGCTTCCCACAGCCCGACCTGCAAGTACCACGCGATAAACGGCAACAGCACCGCCACCAGCCCGGCCTCAAACGTGATCGCGTGCAGGACCCGCTGCGGGATCGTCTTCTTCACCGTGCCGGTGGTTGCCAGCAAGGCCCGGTCGAACCCGATGTTGAACAGGTAATTCCACCCCACCGCGATCAGCGCCGACACCACCGTGACCACGCCGACATGGCTGGCCGGCATGTCGAGCAGCCACGCGCCCAGAGGCGTGACAATGGCCAGCGCGATGATTTCAAAGCTGAGCGAATGGCGAATACGATCGGCGCGGCTGCGCATGGGATACCCCTAACCTGCTCGGGCCGTCCCGATCTGACCGAAACCACGGGGCCGTCCCCGCTGGGGAGGTATGTAGTCGAGTGGTATATGGGGGGCAAGGGGTGAGGCTAGGGGCGCCCGACACATCAGCGGATGGCGACCAAATCGCGAGTTGGTGCGACGTCCAGATTTACGCGTCGTCTTCGAATTTTTCGCGATGAAACGTGACGACCGCCGGCTATGTGGGACGATCTAGCCGTTGACGCAGATAGTTCGCTCGCGCACTCTGAAATCTCACCAGACCGGCGAGGGAACATGACACGGAGGGCACTCTTTCCGAGCGGAGGGTCGCGTGCAGCGGCTGACCAGATCAAGCTTTCGCCGGGGATCATCTCCGGCAACTATGTTTTTCTAACGGGCATGACAGGTAGCGGCCCAGATGGCACGATGCCGGAAAATCTGGACGAACAGTTCCGACAGGCGTTTGAAAAGATTGGCGCGGTTCTTCGGGAGGCCGGACTGGATTTCGACTCTGTTGTCGAGATGACGCCCTATCATGTCGGTTTGCGGGACCACTTCGATAGGTTCTGCGCGGTTCGTTCATGCTATGTCTCCGACCCCTTTCCCGCATGGACGGCGGTTGAGGTCGCGGGATTGCGCAGGGAGGGCGCGGTCGTCGAAATCCGGGTCGTGGCGGCCATTGATGCAAGCTGAACCAACCGTCCGCTTCGGGTTCAAAACGGTCATCTCACGGTTCGAGGCAAGTTCACAGGGCGTCGAGCACCAATCAGGATCGGCCCTGCGGACAAATCTGATGTCGGGCCTGGCTTCTGAACATCCGGCAATCGAAGCACGAGTTGACCGCTCCCTGTCGATGCTCGCAACTTCAGATTGACCTTAACTGTACGCGACTTCTGATCGATAATCCAGGAAGTGCGCCTTCAGAAGTCTTTCGACAAGTTTTCTGACCGTTCCGATTTTTCGGTTATGAAAGACCGTGATAGTCAGCTTTTCGGTGGCGCGATCAATGGTCTCGATCCCGCCGACATCGCCTAAACCTGCTTGTTCAATTTCACGCCATATGTCTTCAGAAAAATTGTGAATTTGATGTGTCAGAGATCCATCGCTGTTTGTTGGAAACCAAATGGTGATGGTTTTCTGAGCTGGCATACTTTGGAAATTTCAATGTTATCGTCGACATGGAATTGTACGAAATCGGGCGGTATCTGCCATCTGTAGACGTAGGTCTGCTTGTAATGAGAGTTCAAGGGCTGAACTGGAAGAACAGTTGTTCATGTCTTCCGAAACATACGGTAGTGACGGCTCAAAGCAGTCAAGCGGTCTGAATCCCCCCAGCCCCCCACAACCAACAAAAAACCGCCCCCGTCACCGGAGGCGGCCTTTATCCAAAAAACAGAGAAATCAGGCCTTCTTGCCGGCCTTTTCCAGCAGTGTGTAGCTCGAGATCAGTTCGCCCTGGACCTGCGCGCGCTGGATCTTGCCTTTGTCGCCGCGTTTGCTGCGGGCGCCGGCGGCGCGTTTGATCAGGCGGCCCATTTGCTGATGCACGGGGGCCTGGGCGCGGGCCAGCGCGCGTTCGTCGGCGGTGTCGGCATCGACGGCGGCGTGGTAATGTTCCATGAACGCGGGATCGGCCGCAGCCTCGCGCACCACGTTCAGCACGAAATGTTCGTCAAATCCGCCCGACTGGTCCAGCGTCCTGGCAATCTCCAGCGTGCGCGCCATGATTGCGCGTTTCGCGGTAATGCGACGGGCCAGGGGCTGATCGGCGGGAGCGGTGGCCAGCACGTAATTCTCGGCCAGCACCTGCATGAAGGGCGCCATGTCCATGCCTTCGGTCTTGGCTTGCGCGGCAATGAACTTGCGCACTTCGGTGTCCAGCACGACGGTCACGGTATTGGCCTCGGCCAGGCGCTGGCGGCGCTGCACGCGCTTTTCGGCGTTGGTCAGCGTGGCGTCGCCTTCGGCCTTCGCCGCCTTGGCGCCTTTTCCGCGCTTGCCGCCGGTTTTTTTGATCTCGTCCATATCCAGTGCCATAATCTGGCCTCCAACAGATAACATAGTTTGAAACTATATCGAAATGCTCAGCCTGTCAACATAGTTTAAAACTATGTTGAGCCTGCTTCCCCCTGTTGCCAGTTCCAGCGCATTCGCCTTAGGGTGCGCGCAAACATTTCGCTTGGGAGAGAGACAGATGAGCGACGGCCCCACCTACGGATTCGACACCCTGCAAATTCACGCCGGCGCCCGGCCCGACCCGGCGACCGGCGCGCGACAGACGCCGATCTACCAGACCACCGCCTATGTGTTCCGCGATGCCGACCACGCCGCCGCGCTGTTCAACCTGCAAGAGGTCGGGTACATCTATTCGCGCCTGACCAACCCTACCGTGGCCGTGTTGCAGGAACGTATCGCCACGCTGGAAGGCGGCGTGGGCGCGGTCTGCTGTTCCTCGGGGCACGCGGCGCAGATCATGGCCCTGTTCCCGCTGATGGGGCCGGGCAAGAACGTCGTCGCCTCGACCCGGCTCTACGGCGGCACCGTGACCCAGTTCAGCCAGACCATCAAACGCTTCGGGTGGTCGGCGAAGTTCGTCGATTTCGATGACGAGGCCGCCGTGGCCGCCGCGATCGACGATGACACCCGCGCGGTGTTCTGCGAATCCGTCGCCAACCCGGGCGGCTACATCACCGACATCGCGGCCATCGCGGGGATCGCGGACAATGCCGGCGTGCCGCTGATCGTCGACAACACCAGCGCCACGCCCTACCTGTGCCGCCCGATCGAGCTGGGCGCGACGCTGGTCGTGCATTCGACGACGAAATACCTCACGGGCAATGGTACCGTCACCGGCGGCTGCATCGTGGATTCGGGCAAATTTGATTGGTCGGCCTCGGACAAGTTCCCCTCGCTCTCGGCCCCGGAACCGGCTTACCACGGGCTGAAATTCCACGAGACATTCGGGCCGCTGGCCTTCACCTTCCACGGTATCGCAATCGGGCTGCGCGACCTGGGTATGACGATGAACCCGCAGGCCGCGCACTACACCCTTATGGGGATCGAGACGCTGTCGCTGCGGATGCAACGCCACGTCGAGAATGCCGAGAAGGTCGCGAAATGGCTCGAGAATCACCCGCGCGTGGACTATGTGACCTATGCCGGGCTTGAAAGCTCCAAGTATTACGACCGCGTGGCCAAGGTTTGCCCCAAAGGCGCGGGCGGGCTGTTCACCTTCGCGATCAAAGGCGGCTATGACGCCTGCGTGAAACTGGTGAACGCGCTGGAGATCTTCAGCCACGTGGCCAACCTGGGCGACACCCGCTCGCTGGTGATCCACTCGGCCTCGACCACGCACCGCCAGCTGACCGCCGAACAGCAGGAGGCCGCCGGAGCCGGACCGAACGTGGTTCGCATCTCGATCGGGATCGAGGACGCCGACGACTTGATCGCCGATCTGGATCAGGCGCTTGCAAAGGCGTCGGCCTGAATCTTGCGGCGGCGGGGGCACTGGCCTGCGCCGCCGAGATTCGGCCATTTGAAACAATCGGGGGCGCTGCCCCCGTCCCTGCGGGACTCCCCCGGAGTATTTCGGGAATAATGAAAGTAGGGTCAGAGTCCCTGCTTCTTTGGGGGCCAAATATCCCCGCCGGAGGCCTCGCGCGTAGCGCGATTATTCCACGATGTCGAACACCACGGTAACGTTCGCGTTGACCGTCACCTCGCCCGCAGCCACCGGAACGCCGCTTCGCGACGCTGCGGCCATCTCCATCATGATCGGGCCGCCACCTCCGCCATGATCCATGATCTGATGCACCGGACCCAGCGTGACGCCAGCCGCCTCGGCCAATAGCTCGGCACGGGCGACCGCATCCTGCACCGCGCGTTTGCGTGCCTCTTCCATCAGAGGATCGGGGTCCTGCACACCGAACCGAAGGCCGTTGAAGTCGTTTGCACCATCGGCGATCACCGCGTCCAGAACCTCTCCCAGACTGGCAAGATCCCGGACCCGCACCATCACCGTGTTCGAGGCGACGAACCCGGTGATCTGATTGCCGTAGCCTTGCGTCGAAGGACGGTTCGACCACACCGGGTTCATGCTGAGGTTCTGGGTCTGGATATCGCGATCTTCGATCCCGGCATCGGTCAGCCGGGCCAGAACCTGCGCCACCGCGTCAGAGGTCGCACCCATCGCCGCCTTGGCCTCCTGCGCTTCGTTGGTCACGCCCAGCGTGATCGTGGCCATGTCGGGTGCGGCCTCGACCGAGCCTTCCCCGTTGACCGTGATCTGGCGCCTGTCTGACACCTGCGCCAGCCCTGCCGTGGCTGTCAGTGCCAGCACCGCAATCGCTCCGATCAAGCTGCGTTTCATTATGTGTACCCTTTCCGATTGGCCCCACGTGGGGGATAAACCTTTTATTCACCATGTGGGTGTTGCTATGCTAAGGGCAAGCCGATGGCGGGCGAAGTCTTTCCTATGGCAAAGTTCTGCCTGACCCATCGGTGCTCCGTTGCGGCAGGCCAGTTTGCCGTGAAGGATGATGTCGGGATGGAAGAATCGGCTGCAGATGAAACCTGAATTCGCGCTCTCCCTCTCGTTCGAGGGGATCACGCTTTTGCACCGCTCGGGCAGCGGCTGGCGTCATGTGGGCGATGTCTCGCTTGACGTGGCCGATCTGCGTGGCGAGCTGGCCGCGCTGCGCGCCAAGGCACGGTTGCTGAGCGATGCGCGGCTTGCGACCAAGCTGATCCTGCCCAACGACCAGATCCGCTATCTCAGCGTGGAAACCGGCAATTTCGAAGGCGATGCGCGCCGTGAAATCGTGCGCGCGGCCTTGGAAGGGGCCACGCCGTATTCCGTCTCGGAGCTGGTGTTTGATATCTCGCCCGAGGGGCGTACCACCCATGTGGCCGCCGTCGCACGCGAAACGCTTGAAGAGGCGGCCGGCTTCGCGAGCGAGCACAAATTCAATCCCGTCGGATTCGCCGCCATCCCAGGCGAGCAGCCCTTTCTGGGCGAGCCCTGGTTTGGCACACCCGAAGGCGTGCGGGCCAATTCCGTCGAACCCGACGGGATCGCCGTGGTCGTGATCGGACCGGCCGTGTACCCCGACCCGAAAGCCGAGGAAGACGCCGCGCCCGAAGCGCCTGAATCGAAAGCAAAAGCCGGAGCAGAACGCGACACGCCGGTGCCGGAGATAGAGTCAGATACGGCATCTGACACGCCAGCCAAGGCCAATGGTGCCACTGACGCAACATCCAAGGCCACTGAGACAGAGACCACAGCCGAGGCCAAGCCAGATCAGGCTCGTTCCGACGAAAGTTTCGCCACACAGTTCACATCGCGCCGCAGGTCTGCTCCGCGCCAGACTACGACAGGCGCGGCAAACCCCAATGGCGGGGCGGTCGGCGTGACCGCCCCGCGCATTGATGTTGCATCCGATGTACTGGACGATGGCTCTGCCCCGCTGTCTCCCCCCCGTCTTGCGGCAATGCTATCGCCATCTGGGCGCCAGGAACCGCCTTTGGCCCGTCCGGTTTCACCGCCTCCGGCCGCCGCACGTGCGGATGACACCTTGCAAGACGGGCCAAGACACGACGACAACTCAACCGAGACTGACGCCGTTCGGCCCGCCGTCGCCCAGCGTGTCGCATTGCCCGACCGCCAGGTCCCTACAAGCGAAGCGGCCCGGATGACGGTGTTCGGAGCACGCGGCAGCGGAGATGTCGGTGGAAAGCCCCGGCATCTGGGGCTGATCCTGACGGCGGCTCTACTGCTGTTTCTCGCCGGAGTTGCGGCTTGGGCCAGCCTGTTTCTGGACGAGGGGGTTGCCGGGCTGTTTGGCGCGTCGGACGCGCCCGAAGTGGCTGCGGCGCCAGAACCGGTTGCTCCGCCACGCGGAGAGGCGCTTGATACGGGTGCTGCGGACGACGCCGTTAGCGAAACCGATACGACGCCGGCGCCGGCCCCCGTCGACATCGCCAGCCTTCCCGCGCCCCGCGTCATCGAGCCCCCCGCCGCATCTCCCCTGCTTCAAAGCGCCGATCCCGATCTCCCGGAGCCGCCGGGCGATGACTCGCCTGCCGAGGCGCCCGCAACCGCACTGCCCACACTGGCCGCGCGCGACGCCCCGGACGAGACACCGGCGCCCGAGTTGACCGACACCGATGCCGCCGTATTGGACGCACTGCGCCCCGGCGATGCGGCCGCTCCGGCGGACGTTGCCCCCGGGCTTGGCGCTGACGATACCGCTCTGCTGCCTCCGACCGCGTCAGAAGACCCCGAAGCTGGCTTCGATGATCCGGCCATGCTGCTCGAGTCCGATCCGGATACCTTCTATGCCGCCACAGGTATCTGGCCCAACGCCCCCGACGAACCCGACACGCCTGCGGTCATCGGGCTGGACGATCTGGTGATCGCCTCGATCGACCGGACCGACCTGTCGACCGATGCGCTTGCTCTGCCCGAAATTCCCGAAATCGAAACCGATACCGGCCCCGACGCGCTAAGCTCGCCCGCTGCCGCAGGCACCGAATTCACGCTGGATGCGCGCGGGCTTGTGACGCCCAGCCGCGATGGGGCGCTCACGCCTGACGGGATCCTTGTCTATGCCGCGGCGCCGCCGGTGAAACCGCGCCGCTACCCCGAACGCAGCACGCCCGAGGATGACGCCGCTGCCGAAACAGTTGCCCAGCAATCCCGCCTGTCTCAGCGCCGGCCCCGCGCACGCCCGGATGACTTGGTGGAACAAAACGAACGCAGCCAGCTTGGTGGGCTCACCCGAACCGAACTGGCAGGGCTGCGCCCACGTGCGCGCCCGCAATCCGTTCAGGAACAAGCGGAATTGCAGCGTCAGGCCGAAGCCGTCGCAAATGCCGCGGCCCGCGCGCAGGCCAGCGCCATCGAAGAACGCCAGTCCGCTGCCGCCGGGGTTCTGTCAAACGTCACGCCTGCCTCGCCGGCCGACCTTGCCGATGCAACGCGTCTCGCGGTGGTCGCCTCGGTCCGGCCGGATGGGCGTCCGCGCGATTTCGCGGCTATCGTCGAACGCAGCGAACCCGATGACCAACCAGAACCGGAAACCGTCGCGGCGGCCACCGTTGCGCCGCGCATTCCCACCAGCGCGTCGGTGTCGCGCCAGGCCACCGTGCGCAACGCAATCAACCTGCGGCAGCTCAACCTGATCGGCGTCTACGGAACCCCCTCAAATCGCCGCGCCCTGATCCGACTGCCCAGCGGGCGCTACAAGAAGGTCAAGGTTGGCGACAACGTCGACGGGGGTCGCATCGTCGCCATTGGCGACAGCGAGTTGCGCTATCAAAAGGGCGGCCGCAACCACACGCTCAAGATCCCCAGCAGCTGATATAAACGCGCCCCCTGCGAAGTCGCGCGGCGCCCGATTGCCTTCGGCGAGAATATTTGAGCCTTAATGAAGCATGGCCGCAGTCCCGCTTCACCATCGCAAAATACTCCGGGGGACTCCGCGCAGCGGAGGGGGGCAGCGCCCCCCTTACCCCACGTCAACGCGCATGCGTGTCAGAACAGAAAGTTCAACGCGTCGTCCATCGCCGCCAGTGTCACATCCTCGACCCGGATCACCACATTGGCAAAAGCCACCACCACATCGTCGCCTTCCTGCGACAGCTCCAGTGCCCGGAACCGCGCCGCGCCGCGAGCGATCTCGATCGTGTCGGTGCCAACGGCGAAATCCGTGATCGTGTCGCGGCCGTCGCCCTTCCGGAAATAGAAGGTATCGCGGCCGGAGCCACCGGTCAGGACATCATTGCCCTTCTGGCCCTTCAGCAGATCATTGCCGCCTTCGCCCAGCAGCGTATCATTGCCAAGCGCCCCAAGCAGCGTGTCGTGTCCCGCGCTACCTCGAAGCCGGTCGCCCGCGGCCCCACCGTTCAGAAAATCCCGTCCGGTCCCACCGATCAGCAGGTCGTAATCGTCTCCGCCGAACAGCCGGTCGTTGCCTGCTCCGCCGTTCAACAGATCGATCCCGGCGCCACCGAAAATTTTATCGTCGCCCCGGTTACCGTAGAGCCGGTCCGTCCCGGCAAACCCATGTATGGTCTCGCTGTAGGAATTGCCCACGATAAGGTCGTTCACCACGCCACGGGTCTGCGCGTGCACATCTCCATCGGTCGTTGTGCCCGACCCGAAGGCCAGCGCATATGTAGCATCGGCAAACTCGACGAGTTCGATGCCGGACAGCGTGTCGTGACCAAAGACACCGTCGATCACGAAGCGCGATCCGGACCAGCTGATCGTTGCCGGGTCAAAAGCGGTTTCCAACACATAGGTATCCACCCCTGCGCCGCCGATCACGGTATCGTCGCCAGTGCCAAGGCGAATGCGATCATTGCCGGTGCCCGAGTCGTAATATTCACCCGTATTCCAGTACGACGTGATGGTATCATCGCCTTTCAGAAACGGATCTTCCGACGGGATGCCATAGAACAGGTCGTCCAGATCGACATTGAAGCCCGAATAGACCAGCACGGGTTGGCCACCATGATAAATGCTGATCCCGCTCAGGGTGCCGGTGACGTCATAGCTTGAATAGGTGAATGACCCATTCATGGAAACGTAGAAGCTGTCGACATACCCCGAGATCCGTGTCGGGCCATAATACGCCCCGGTCGGCTCGGCGTTCATGATGGTATCGAAGCCGGGAAAGCTCAGCTGGTTGACGTAGTCGTAAATGACGATGTTGGACATGATCTGCCTCGGGATATTTCAAATGCCGGCGCGGCCATGATGCGCGCCGTCCTTTTTGTTAACGACTTCCTACAAAGCGCACAATTAACAGGCAGCAGCTTCCCCAACGTCACCCGTACCCTCATGGCACGCAAGCAACAGCCGGCGCGCGGGGGGCGCACCGGCTGGCCTGTCTCACGTCTGATCGGTGTTATTCGGCGGCGATTTCGCCGTTGTCGATCTGCTCTTGTTCGATGCTTTCGAACAGCGCCTTGAAGTTGCCCTCGCCAAAGCCGTCGTCGCCCTTGCGCTGGATGAACTCGAAGAAGATCGGTCCGATCACGGTTTTCGAGAAGATTTGCAGCAGGATGCGGGTCTCGCCGCCATCCACCACGCCTTCGCCGTCGATCAGGATGCCGTGCTTCTTCATCCGCTCGATCGGTTCTTCGTGATCGACCACGCGGGTTTTCGACATGTCGTAATAGGTGTCCGGCGGGCCGGGCATGAATTTCACGCCCATCTCGGCAATCGCATCGGTGCTGTCGTAAATATCGTCCGAGCCGACAGCGATATGCTGGATGCCTTCGCCGTTGTACTTCTTCAAATAGGCCACGATCTGCCCGGTTTCGCCCCGGTCTTCGTTGATCGGGATGCGGATGCGCCCACAGGGCGAGGTCAGCGCGCGGCTGAACAGCCCGGTGAATTTGCCCTCGATGTCAAAGAACCGGATCTCGCGGAAATTGAACAGGTCGCCGTAGAACCGGAACCATTTGTCCATGTTGCCCTTGAACACGTTGTGGGTCAGGTGGTCGAGGTAATAGAACCCCACGCCGCGCGGCTTGGACTGCTTCAGCCACTCGAATTCTTCGTTATAGGGCGACGTCTCGTAATACTGGTCGATGAAATAGATCAGCGACCCGCCGATGCCCTTGATCGCGGGCACATCCATGGATTTGTCATCGCCCTCGTAGGGCTCGGCGCCTTTCGACACCGCATGGTCGAAGGCCTTCTGCGCATCCACCACGCGCCAGCCCATCGAAGGGGCGCAGGGTCCGTGCTCTTCCACGAAGCGCGCGGCAAAGCTGTTCGGCTCGGCATTCAGCAGATAGGTGATATCGCCCTGCTGCCACAGCTCGATGTTCTTGGTCTTGTGGCGGCCGACCAACTCGTACCCCATGCGCGAGAAGACACCGCGCAGCTCTTCCGGGTCGGGGTGGGCAAACTCGACGAATTCAAAACCGTCGGTGCCGGCGGGGTTTTCCGGGGTGATTTTCGATTTCGGTGCGTCGTGCGGGAACGGGCCCATGGCATCCTCCTGTCTGACAAGTCAACGCGGAACGAACCGCTTTGGATGCATTTTATCGCAGGACCCATGCTGTTTCTGCGCATTCTTCGTTCCCCGGAACCTATTTTATGCGTATGCTACGCACTATTGCGACCAAGTATGGAAAAACGCCGCATATGCTGGATGACACCGATTCCCGCCTGCTCTCGGCCCTGCAACAGAACGCGCACCTCACCGCGCAGCAGTTGGGAGAGCTTCTGAACCTCTCGCCCAGCCAGGCCGGGCGTCGCCGTCAGCGGCTGGAAACCGAGGGCTATATCCAGGGCTATGCCGCGCGGCTGGATCCGCAGCGCATCGGGCTTGCCGTCCAGGGGTTCGTTCAGGTGCAACTGGCCACCCATGGGCCGCAGCAATCGCGCGAATTTGCCCGGCTGGTGCAATCGCGCCCGGAAATCACCAGCGCATGGACCATGACAGGCGAGGCCGATTACCTGCTGCGCGTCTACTGCTCGGACCTGCCCGCGCTGAACCGCCTGCTGCACGAGGTGCTTCTGCCGCATCCGTCGGTCGCGCGGGTGCAAAGCCAGATCGTGATGGACCAGCTGAAACGCGACGCGCCCCTGCCGACCTGAGCACGCCGATAGCGCGAAACTTTCCGTCATCCCCGCGTTTTGCGGGTTGAGTTTGTCGCCCCCCCCGTCGGATCATGGGCGCATAGTCGACAGGATATTGCCCACGCCATGGAAAGCTTTCTCTACCAGGCTTCGATCTACCTTGCCGCCGCCGTGATCGCGGTGCCCATTGCTTCGCGGCTGGGGCTTGGCTCGGTTCTGGGGTATCTGGCGGCGGGAATCCTGATTGGACCTGCCTTCCACCTCGTGGGCAGCGAAACCCAGGAATTACAACACTTTGCCGAATTTGGCGTGGTGATGATGCTGTTCCTGATCGGGCTTGAGCTGGAACCGCGCGCGCTGTGGGAAATGCGCCACCGGCTTATCGGCATGGGCGGGATGCAGGTGGTGGTCAGCACGCTGGCGCTGATGGGGGCCGCGATGGCCGCCGGGCAGGTTTGGTCGGTCGCGCTCGCCATCGGGCTGACGCTGTCGTTGTCCTCGACCGCCATCGTGCTGCAAACCCTTTCCGAAAAGGGGCTGATGCAGACCGGTGGCGGGCGATCCGCCTTTTCGGTGCTGCTGACGCAGGACATCGCGGTGATCCCGATCCTGGCCTTCCTGCCGCTGCTGGCCGCCCCGATCTATGGCGCCATCAACGAAGACGGCTCGATCTCGCTGGCCGTGCATCAGGCGGCCGAGGCGCATGGGCATGTGCCCTCTCTGGTCGAAGGGTTGCCCGGCTGGGGTGTCACGCTTGTCACGCTGGGGGCGATCGGTGTGGTGATCCTGACGGGGGTCTACCTGATCCGGCCGGTGTTCCGCTTCATCCACGCCACCCGCCTGCGCGAGATGTATACCGCGCTGGCGCTGCTGATCGTGGTCGGGATTTCCTTTCTGATGATGCTGGTGGGCCTGTCGCCCGCGCTTGGCGCCTTCCTTGCGGGCGTCGTGCTGGCGAACAGCGAATTCCGCCATGAACTGGAAAGCGACCTTGAGCCGTTCAAGGGCCTGTTGCTGGGCCTGTTCTTCATCACCGTGGGCGCGGGGATCGACTTTGACACCTTCTTCGCCGATCCGGGCGACCTGATCGGGCTGGCGGTTCTGGTGATCGTCGCCAAGGGCGTCATCCTCTATGGGCTGGGCCGCGCCTTCCGGCTCAAGGGGCGCGATCGCTGGCTGTTCACGCTGTCGCTGGCGCAGGCGGGCGAATTCGGCTTTGTCCTCATCGCCTTTTCCGTCCAGCAGAACGTGATCCCGCGCGACGTGTCGGAAAAACTGCTGCTGGTGATCGCGCTGACCATGCTGATCACGCCGCTGCTGTTCATCCTCTACGATCAGATCTCGCGCCGGATGCGCGATGGCGGATCGGGTTACGAGGCCGACAAGATCGACACCGAGGGCCCCGTCATCATCGCGGGCATCGGCCGCTTCGGGCAGATCGTGAACCGGCTGGTGCAGGCCAGCGGGTTCAAGACGGTCGTGCTTGACCACGACATGCAGACGATCCAGCTGATGCGCCGCTTTGGCTTCAAGGGCTTCCTCGGCGACCCGACCCGCCCCGAGCTGCTGAAGGCCGCGGGGCTTGCCAAGGCGCGCGTGCTGGTGGTGGCGCTGGACGATCCCGACAAGGCGACCCAGCTGGTGGCCTATGCCCGCCGCCAGAGGCCCGACCTGCACATCGTCGCCCGCGCCTACGACCGTAACCACGTCTTCCGCCTGTACCGCGCCGGCGCCAACGACATCGTGCGCGAGATGTTCGACAGCTCGCTCCGCGCCGGGCGCTATGTCCTGGAAAACGTCGGCCTCAGCGAATACGAGGCCGCCGAGGCCGAACAGATGTTCTATGCCCACGATCGCGAATCCGTCCTCCGCCTGGCCGAGGTCTGGGACCCGAACCTCCCCGCCGGAGAAAACGCCGCCTACATCGCCCGCTCAAAAGAGCTGGAAAAAGAACTGGAAACCGCCCTGCTGAACCGGGTGTCGGACACGGACCGGAAGAAGGCAGGGTAGGTGTTTGGCGAGTTTGGGCGGGTCTACGTTGTAGGTCGATTGGAGCCGATACCGCGCTAGAGCGGTCAAAGTCGACTATGCGAACAAATTGGGCAAAGCGGACCTCCGCTTAGGCCCATTTTTGCAATGCAGGCATGATTACTTGCCGCACAGGCTTAGCGCTTAGATCCACCATGTCTGGTCTGACAATCAAATCGTCACCACAAATCATGTATCCAGGCCCAGTACAACGGTTCTGAAAACGTGGAGCAATCTGTGGCTTCAGCGACAATAGTAGATGACGGATTTCCTTGTAATGCGCCCTATCAGGGTGCTGCTTTGTCGGAGATGGAAGGATGACTATCTGATTAAAGATCACAGCTATGGCGAAGTGATCTTGTCCAAACCTCATCACACCGATGGCTGGCTCCCTCAGAATCTGTCCTTCACCAAAATACTCCTCCGTGTCTATAGTATAGCACCAGTCAATGATGTCTTCTTCTGGGTTGGATATTTGCTCCCGGACGATATCTAGCGATTTTTGCAGTACGAATGAGTACCCAAAATTTTTGAACCAAAGCTCGTAAGCCGCAGCCAGAAAACCAACCCCGACCAGCTTCTCTTGCCGATAGGCTGGAACATCAACTTGCACAGTGAGTTTGGAACCAGATGGGGCATTTACATGCCCCTCAAAAGCGTGCGGATGCGAATGACTGCGCAGTGCGACAAACTCCAGATCCCCGCCTTCAGCCACTTTTAAGGTGCCATTAATCGTATAACCATCGGCAGTGGCAGTGGCTTTCTGCTTTTTTCCAGAAGCGTGAAATGGCGCCTTGCCCTCAAATATTTCTATATATTCGCCAAGCCATTTTGTATGCTTTGAGCCAGCAGTGTTGTTGCACGATTTACAGAGGAATATTGTTATTTTTCCGCCAACTGATTTTGGAATGATGTGTTCCTCATCGATTGAAAATTGGCGGTCTTTTGAATCAATATTCCCAACCGGAAGGTCTCGCAGACAGATTGGGCACTTAAAAATATTCTTCAGACCGGCGTCAAATGTTTCCAGTTCGCGAGATATCTCCCTTAAAATATCATATTTGCTCATAACGGCTATCTCTCAAAAATTATGCTGTATCTTTCATGCTGTATCTTATACAGGGAACAGCACTTTACCACCGCCGACAGTGTGCGGGCAGTAGCCCTTGCTGGGTCTGCGCCTGAAGCTACGCCTCCGACTGTTCGCTATGGGCTCTTAACCGACCTTCACAGCCCAGAAACACCCAAGGCGACCAAACCGCCTCGGGCCCCGTTCCCCCTCTACCCGATCACTCCCCCTCAGACACCCCTGCCTCGGCGAATGTCGCCATGCCGCTGTGGCAGGCGATGGCGGCTTTCAGGACGCCTAGCGCCAGTGCCCCGCCCGAGCCTTCGCCAAGTCGCAGGCCGAGGGTCAGCAGCGGTTCTTTCCCCAGTTTGCCCAGCAGCGCAGCGTGGGCGCCCTCGGCGCTTTGGTGGCCGGCGACGGCGTGATCCAGCGCGCCCTGGGCCACCGCCTGCAAACAGGCCGCCGCCGCGCAGCAGATGAAGCCATCCAGCACGACCGGAATTCGCAGCACGCGCGCGGCGGCCATCGCGCCCGCCATGGCGGCAATCTCGCGCCCGCCCAGGCGGCGCAGCACCTCGATCCCGTCGCCTGCGGCTTCGGCGTGCAGCGCGACGCCCCGCGCCACCACATCGGTTTTCAGCGCCAGCCCGGCATCGTCCACGCCGGTGCCCCGACCTGTCCAGCTGCCCGCGTCACCGCCAAATAGCGCGGTGCAGATCGCGGCGGCGGGGGTGGTGTTGCCGATGCCCATCTCACCCACCACCAGCACGTCGGCCTGAGGATCCACCGCAGTCCATCCGGTGCGCAGCGCGTCAAGCAACTCGGCCTCGCTCATCGCAGGGCCGGTGGTGAAATCGACCGTGGGGCGGTCAAGGTCCAACGCGTGCACCGTCATCGTGGCCCCGGCCGCCTGCGCCAGCTGGTTGATCGCCGCACCGCCCGCCTGAAAGTTGGCGACCATCTGCACGGTCACCTCGGGCGGGAAGGCCGACACCCCCTGCGCGGTCACGCCGTGGTTGCCCGCGAAGACGATCACCTGCGGCGCCTCGACCCGGGGGCGGCCAGTGCCGCGCCAGCCCGCGTACCAGATCGCCAGATCCTCGAGCCGACCCAGCGCGCCCGGCGGTTTCGTCAGCTGCCCGTTGCGGTCGCGCGCGGCCTCCAGCGCGGGCTGATCCGGCGCAGGGGCCTGTGCCAGCAGGGTACGGAACGTCGAAAGGTCACTCAGGTCGGGCAGCATTCAAAGCCTCATTGCATCATTCGTCATCGCGGTGTTTAACCCATGCACCCCGCCGCACAACCCCGGGAAAGGCCGCGTGAATGCCCGAAAACGACAAGGCCGACCGCGCGCGTGACATCCTTGTCGCGCTGGCGCTGCTGACGCGCCTGCCCCTGCCGCGCCTGCCCGATGCCGCGTTCCAGCGGCAGGCGCGCGTGGTCTGGGCCTTTCCGCTGGCCGGGCTGGTGGTGGGCGGGCTCGCCGCTTTGGCCGGAGTCCTCGCGCTGCACGCAGGGTTGCCTGCGATGGTGGCCGCCGGGCTGGCACTGGTGGTGCAATGCGCCGCGACGGGCGCGATGCACGAGGACGGGCTGGCCGATACGTTGGACGGGCTGTGGGGTGGGCACACCCGCGAACGACGGCTGGAGATCATGAAAGACAGCACCGTGGGGGCCTATGGGGCCATTGCGCTGGTGCTGTCGCTGGGCCTGCGGTGGGCGCTGATCGCCGCGCTGCTGCCCGTGGCCCCCGGCGCGATTGTCGCCGCCGCCTGCCTGTCGCGCGCGGGGATGCCGGTGCTGATGGCCGCCCTGCCCCACGCCCGCGATTTTGGCCTGTCGCATGGGGTGGGACGCCCCACGGCACGTGCCTGCGCCATTGGGCTGTCGCTTGGTCTGGCGCTGGCATGGCTGGCCGCCGGCGCTGAGGTGGTCACCGGTGCGCTGCTGGGCGCACTGGCGCTGGCGTGGCTGGCGCGGCAGGCGCGCAAACGGATCGGAGGGCAGACCGGCGATATCCTGGGCGCGTCGCAGCAACTGGGGGAAATCGCCATGCTGCTGGCCTTTGCCGCCCACTTGTAGCGCATGAAAAAACCGCGCCCCGAAAGGCGCGGTTGCGATTGTCGTGTAAAAGAGCGGTTAGGCCGCGCGCGACATCAGCACGTCATCGACCTGCTTGGCCGCGACAACTTCATCGCCCCCGCCCACGGCCGCAACTTCGCGCGTCAGCCGCTCCAGCGCAGCTTCGTACAGCTGCCGCTCGGAATAGCTTTGTTCGCGCTGGTCGTCGGTGCGGTGCAGATCGCGCACCACTTCGGCGATCGAGATCAGATCACCCGAGTTGATTTTCTGTTCGTATTCCTGCGCCCGGCGCGACCACATGGCGCGTTTCACCTTGGCCTTGCCCTTCAGCGTTTTCATCGCCTGGCTGATCACATCGGGCGAGCTGAGCGAGCGCATCCCGATTTCGGTGGCCTTGTGCGTGGGCACACGCAGCGTCATCTTGTCCTTCTCGAACGAGATCACGAACAGTTCAAGCGACAGACCGGCGACTTCCTGCTCTTCGATCGATACGATCTGGCCAACGCCGTGGGCCGGGTAGACCACATAGTCGTTGGGGCGGAATTCGAGCTTTTTCGATTTGGTCATTCAGGACTTCCCAATAACCCGGCCGCATCTGCAAAGACACGAAAACCGCAACGGGGCACTGCCATGTCCCGGCACGTTTGCGTGTTGTCCGATGTCACGAAGACCCATTCCAGAGTGATCAATTGGGTCCGACCGGCTGTTTCCATAGTTTGTAACGGAACCATATCACAAAAATGGCCCATATGGAAGCTGACGCAACGGAAACCGCATAAAATAGCTGCAAACACAGACGATTGGCCCGGCAAGCTGCCGGCACCCACGCCCAACGTGATTCGAATCGCTCAGCCGCCTTCGCCGGGCGTCTCGGAAAAGTATTTCTCGAGCTTGCCAGTCTCGCCGTCGCGTTCCTCTGCCTCGGGCAGCGGGTCCTTGCGGGTGATGATGACAGGCCAGAGCTCGGCATATTTACGGTTGAATTCAACCCATGTTTCAGTGCCCGGATCGGTATCGGGACGGATCGCGTCGGCCGGGCATTCCGGTTCGCAAACGCCACAGTCGATACATTCATCCGGATGGATCACCAACATGTTCTCGCCCTCGTAGAAACAGTCGACGGGGCAAACCTCGACGCAGTCCGTGTATTTGCAGGCGATGCAGTTATCGTTGACGATATAGGTCATGTCGGCGTTCCGTAATGCTTCACCGGCCTAGCTAAATCACGGATACGGGGCATTCAAGCCGTCAGGCCGCAGAAAGACGCATGGTTCGACAATTGCGGGGCGTGGCGAACGATTGTTCCGCATTCGCACGATCCGCTGGCAAAGCGTCACGCGTCGCCTTCGCCCCATGGGTCGTTCAGCGCATCCAGCGCGCGGCGGTCGCGCTTGGTGGGGCGCGCGCCGACCCGTTCGGCGGTTGCCGGGGTGTCATCGGGCGGCGTCAGGTCTTCGTACAGCGCCTGCGCCTCGGGGGCCGGTCCGCGCCTCTCGCCCAAGGCGACCACCTTGATGACCCGCACCCGTTGTGTTTGGGCAAACGTCAGAACATCGCCCGGGCCTACGCCATGGGCGGACTTGGTGACGCGGACCGAGTTTATCCGGACCGCGCCCGCGCCCACCAGCTTGGCCGCCAATGTGCGCGTCTTGAAAAAGCGGGCGTGCCAAAGCCACTTGTCGATGCGCAGCTTTTCCGCACCCGTGGCCATCGCGCGGCTACTTGTTGTCGCGCAGCCCCATCAGGGCCGCAGCGAACGGGTTGTCGGGGTCGATCTTCTTCTCGGGGCGCGGCGGACGGGCCGAGAAATTCTTGGGCCCTTTCGCCTTGTCCCCGCCGCGACCCTTGTCGTTGCGTTTGCCGCCCTGAGGCTTGCCGCCCTGCGGACGGCCCTTGCCCTGCGGCTTGCCACCCGCGCGCTGGTTGCGGCCCCGGTTCTGGTTCTGCGGGCGGCCCCAGGTGAAGGTAAAGAACACCTCGGTTTCCGGCCCGGCGACTTCGGCATCGGCGGCAACGCCGGGCGCGATCTCGGTCTCGCTCTGCTCCGGCACGGCCGGTTCAGCTTCGGGCTCGGCCGGGGTTTCTGCAATGGGGGCGACGCCCTCGTCAGGGATGGCGGCCACGTCGGGCGTTACATCGGCGGGCACGGGCTCGCCCGGCTCTTCGGTCACGGCGCCCGGCGCGGGCATGTCACCGCGATCGGCGACTGGGATGTCATCAGAAATTGGCGTGGTATCGGCGCCCGGCACGACGGCATCCACCGGTTTGACCTTCTCGCGCTCGCCCCGTTCCGCATTATAGCCCAGCCCGCCCATCAGGTCGGCGAACTGTTCCAGCGTCATGCCGGTGATCGACAGCATGTCGGGCTTGGCTTCAAAACCGGCGCGGCTGTTTTCAGCGCGCAGCATGTCGGCCAGACGTTCCAGCATGTCGATGCGAATGGCGCGGGTGCCCGCAGCGCGATAGCCGCACATGGTGTGATAGCCCTCGGGCGCGTCCGCCACCGTCGGCACCGTCACCAACCCCGGAGGCGGCGCTTCGGGGAAATCGGACTGGCCGTTTGCCAGAGCCCAGAGCACCAGACGCAGGCGCGTTGGCGCGGGTTTCAGCAGCAACGGCATGAACACGGTGAACTGACCGAACCGCAATCCATGCTTGCGCAGCGATCCACGCGCGTCCTGATCCAGATCCTTCACCTCTTGCGCGACATCGGCGCGCGGCAGGATGCCCATGGCCTCGACCATGCGGAAGGCAAATCCCCGTGCCAGACCGTTCAGCGTGTCATCGCGTTGCAACCCGATCAACGGCTCGAACAGGGCGGCAATCTTGCGGTCGATGAAATGCTGCAGGCGGCGTTGCACCTTCTGCGTCACCTCGGGCCCGGCCACCTCGTCGACGAACACATCGACCTGCGGCTTCAGCGGCTCGGAGCCGGGGACTAGCTTGCCCACGGCGCTGGAGCCCCACATCAACCCGCCCTGCTCGGTGAAATCCAGCTCGGAATCGGGGGCGTTGTAGAAACGGTCGGCCATCAGGTGGAAGTGCGGTGCCAGCGCCTGAAGAGACGCCGCCTTCAGCGCCTTTTCCTCGGCTCCGGCCGCGCTCTTGTCGGCCTTGAAACGAAACCCTTCCAGCTTCCCGACGAATTCACCCTCGACGGTCACTTCGCCCTTGTCATTCACATCGGCCAAGAGGGCCTCCTTCTGTTTCAACCGGCGCAACAGCACCGAGGTCCTACGGTCCACGAACCGCTGTGTCAGGCGGTCGTGCAGCGCATCCGACACCCTGTCTTCTACCGCGCGCGTTTCCGCACGCCAATGGCTTTCGTCCGCAGTCCAGCCCTTGCGCTGAGCGACATATGTCCAAGTGCGGATAAAGGCCAGACGTTTGCTTAACGCATCAATATCGCCATCGGTTCGATCGATCCGGCGAATCTGTCGGGCCAGCCAGTCATCGGGCACCCGGCCCTGTTCGAAAAGATGCTCGAAAATACGTTGCAGCAGCGAGGTATGCTCGCCGTGGCTGATGCCGCGGAAATCCGGAATCCGGCACACATCCCACAACAGGCGGACCGAAACACCGTCACTGGCGCGCGCGGACACCTCGGGGATGGCGCTAAGGGTTTTCAGCGCCAGCAGATCGTCGGCGTCGCGTGCCCGAACAAGATGTTCGTTCTGCGGCCCCGCCTCGAGCGAGCGGATCAGCGCGTCGCAGGTTCCGAACTGCAACGCCGCATTGCGCCAATTGAGTTTCTTCAGCGGGGTGAAGCGATGTTCCATGATCGCCTGCGCCACGCCTTCATCCAGCGGCCGCGCCTCGCCCGTCACGCCAAAAGTGCCGTGGCTCATGCCGCGCCCGGCCCGCCCGGCGATCTGCGCCAGCTCGTTCGGAGCCAGCGGGCGCATCCGGCGCCCGTCGAACTTGGTCAGCGCCGAAAATGCCACATGGTCGATATCCAGGTTCAGACCCATCCCGATGGCATCGGTCGCCACCAGGTAATCGACCTCGCCATTCTGATAGAGCGCCACCTGCGCGTTGCGCGTGCGCGGGCTGAGCGCGCCCATAACCACCGCCGCACCGCCCTTCTGGCGTCGGATCAGTTCCGCGATGGCATAGACATTATCAACACTGAACCCCACGATGGCGCTGCGCGGGGGCATTCTGCTTATCTTCTTGCCACCTGAATACACCAGTTGCGACATCCGCTCGCGCCGGATGAACCGCGCCTCGGGCACCAGCGCCTGAATGGGGCCGCGCATGGTGTCGGAGCCCAGGAACAGCGTCTCGTGCGTGCCACGTGCGCGCAGCAGCCGGTCGGTAAAGACATGGCCGCGTTCTGGGTCGGCACAGAGCTGGATTTCGTCCACGGCCAGGAAATCTGTGCCCATCCCCTCGGGCATCGCCTCGACGGTACAGACCCAGTACTGCGTGCGCGGCGGCACGATGCGTTCCTCGCCCGTGACCAGCGCCACCACCGACGGCCCCCGGATCGCGACGATGCGGTCATAGACCTCGCGCGCCAGCAGCCGCAGCGGCAGGCCGATGATCCCGGTGCGATGGCCCAGCATGCGCTCGATGGCATAATGGGTCTTGCCCGTGTTGGTCGGGCCAAGGACGGCCGCAACCTGCGATGACATGGTCATTGGCGGTGTGCCCAGTTCTACTCGTGCCCTACATCCTGCCGAAAGCTCTGCCCACCCAGCAAAGCTACAGCGCGCGTCCCTCGATCCCGGGTTTCAGCCGCTCCATACCTGCCAGCGCCTCCTCGTGATAGGGATGAATTTCAAGCACCCGTTCATAGGCGTCATGGGCGCGTTGCTTGTCGTCCAGCGTTTCCAGGATCGCGCCCAGCCCGTAGATGGCGTTGTAATTGTTCGGGTTCAAGGCCAGCGCGCGTTCAAGATCGGCAATCGCCGGGCCCAGCAGATCGGCCGAGAAATAGGCCGAGGCGCGCATGTGATAGCCTTCGGCGAATTCGGGCGCGTGGTCGGTCAGCGCGGTCAGATGCTCGATGGCGGTTTTCGAATCGTCCACCTCCATCGCATCACGCCCCCGCTTCAGCAGCAAATCCATCGCGGGTGACCCGCTCTGGCTCCACAGCGCCTGCAACTGGCGGTCGATCCGCCGGGCCCCGGCTTCGTCCGACTGTGCCAGCTGGCGAAGCAACTCGGCCTCGTCCCGCGAATCCGGCACGTTGTCCATGTCGGGGTCCGGCACCGACAGGGAAATGGTCGGCTCGTCCAGTTGCGGCGGCTCGGCCGGATCCTGCGCAACCGCTGGAAGAGCCGGAAGTAAGGAATACATGACTATGACACCAAGTGCCGCCACGGTACCTTTGAGATTGGGATGATGAATGCTCATAACGGGTATCAGTGTAACGCGGCGCGCGCCAAAGGCCATAGGCCCGCGCGTCAATTATCCATGAGGGGATCATGAGCGAATTTCTTGAACAGGCGGTTGCCGAGTTGAACACGAAGATGGCGGGCGCCGATTTCGACGGCATCGCCAAGTTTGCCATCGCCGACGAAGGCGCGATCATGCTGGACGGCGACGGCGCACGCGTCGGCGACGAAGAGGCCGATGTCACGCTGAGCGCCGATTCCGAAACCTTCCAGTCGATCTTTGAAGGCGACATGAACCCCACCAGCGCCTTCATGACCGGCAAGCTCTCGGTCGATGGCGACATGGGAATGGCGATGAAACTGGCCTCGGTGCTGGGCTGATGACCCTGCAACCGGCCCCTTTCTACGACGACGTGGCAGACGGGCCGGAGGGCGGTGCGGCCTACTGGTGCACCACGCAGGACGGCGTGCGCATCCGGGTCGGCTATTGGCCCTGTGAAAATGCCACGGGAACGGTGCTGCTGTTCCCGGGGCGCACCGAATTCGTCGAAAAATACGGCGCCGCTGCCGCCGATCTTGCGCGGCGCGGATTCGCCACCATCGCGGTGGACTGGCGCGGCCAGGGCCTGGCCGACCGGCTGCTGCCCGACCGCCGCGTGGGCCATGTGGTCAATTTTCTCGACTATCAACACGATGTCGAGGCTACGGTTGCGCTGGCACGCGAACTTGGCGCGCCCGAACCCTGGCACCTGATCGGCCACTCGATGGGCGGCGCCATCGGGTTGCGCGCCGCGCTGCAGGGGCTGCCGGTCGAAACCTGCGCCTTTACCGGGCCGATGTGGGGCATCTACATGTCGGCCCTGGTACGCCCGTTCGGATGGGCCTTGCCCCGTGTGGCGAACTTGGTTGGCATGGGCAACCGCCTGCCGCCCAGCACGACCTATGAAAGCTACGTCATGGCGAAACCGTTCGAGGGCAACATGCTCACGACGGATACCGACATGTATGCCTTCATGCAGCGCCAGCTGATCTCCTACCCTGATCTTGGCCTTGGCGGGCCCAGCCTGATCTGGCTGCGAGAGGGGCTGGAAGAATGCAAATACCTGTCGCGCCAGGCTTCGCCCGACCTGCCCTGCATCTGCTTCCTCGGCGCGCAGGAGCGCATCATCGACACGGCCGCCGTGGCCGACCGGATGCGCCGCTGGCCGGGTGGCGAACTTGACGTGGTCGCCGGGGCCGAACACGAGGTGATGATGGAAAATTCCACCATCCGAGCCCGCGTCTTCGACCGCATGGCCGATCTCTTCTCGGGCCGCTACCGACCTGAAAGCGCCTCGGGCGACCTGAGCGTCAAAACCGCCTGACCCCCTAACGGTGTTGAGACAAAGGGGCTCTGCCCCCGTCCCTGCGGGACTCCCCCGGAGTATTTCGCGAATAGTGAAGCGGAAAAATGCCCTTACGTCTTTGAGGTCCAAATATCCCCGCCGGAGGCTTCGCGCGACGCGCGAATTCATCGCTGCCCGTGCTGGTGGACAGACCCCGTCCCGGCCCTAACTCCGCCACATGGGACATAGTTATAAAACGCCTCTTCTGACGGTCTCCGACGCCGGGCTGTATTGCGCTGACGGCGATTTTCACGTTGATCCCTGGCAACCGGTCGACCGCGCGCTGATCACCCATGCTCACGCCGATCATGCCCGCCAGGGCAGCGCGCACTACCTGGCCACCGATGCCGCCGGCCCCGTTCTGCGCCACCGTCTTGGGGATATCACGCTTGAGGGTATCGCCTATGGCGCATCCCGTGCAATCAACGGTGTCACGGTCAGCTTTCTCCCCGCCGGGCATGTGCCCGGCTCGGCGCAGATCCGCATTGAACGCGGCGGCGAGGTCTGGGTGGTATCGGGCGATTACAAGCTGGCGCCAGACGGGCTGTCGGAGCCGTTCGAGCCGGTGGCCTGCCATACCTTCATCACCGAGAGCACCTTTGGCCTGCCGGTGTTCCGCTGGCCAGACCAGGCCGAGGTCGCGCGCGATATCAACGCCTGGTGGCGTGACACGCGCGAGGCCGGAATGATCGCGATGCTGGGCGCCTACAGTCTTGGCAAGGCGCAGCGCGTTCTGTCGATGCTCGACCCGGCGATCGGCCCGATCCTGACCCACGGCGCAGTGGGCGCCATCACCGATATCCTGCGGGCACAGGGCTATCCGCTGCCCGATACAATCCCCGTAACGCCCGATACCAAGGCCGCCGACTACCCCGGCGCGCTGGTAGTCGCCCCGCCGGGCGCGCTGGGCAGCACCTGGGCGCGGCGGTTTGGCAAGATCTCGACCGCCACCGCAAGCGGCTGGATGCGCCTGCGCGGCGTGCGCCGCCGCCGCGGCCTTGATCGCGGCTTCGTGCTGTCCGATCACGCGGATTGGGACGCGCTGAACCGCGCCGTCGCCGAGACAGGCGCCAGCCGCGTGATGGTCACGCATGGTTATACCGATGTGTTCTCGCGCCATCTCGCGGCGCAAGGGCTGCAGGCCGAGGTGCTGGGCACACAGTACGGCGGCGACGAGGCCGAGGACGGTCCCCCCGAGGCCGCCGCATGAAACGCTTTGCCGAGATGGTCCGCGGGGTCGATCAGACCACCCGCACCACTGTAAAGCTTGACGCGCTGGCCGCCTATCTCTCGGAAGCCCCGGACCAGGACCGGCTCTGGACAGTGGCGCTGTTCACCGGGCGCCGCCCGCGCCGCGCCGTCCCGGCCGCGCGCCTGCGCGAATGGGCGGCCGAGCGCGCGGGCCTGCCGCTCTGGCTGGTCGAGGAAAGTTACGCCGTGGCGGGCGACCTCGCTGAAACCGTCGCGCTGATCTTGCCGCCGCCAGGCGCCCCGGAAGACCGCAGCCTGACCGACTGGATCGGCTTTCTTGCCGACCTTGCCCCGCTGGACGAGCTTGCCAAACGCAAGGCGATCGAGTCGGCCTGGGACAGGCTCGACACCGACGAGCGTTTCCTGTTCAACAAGCTGATTACCGGCGGCTTCCGCATCGGCGTCAGCCAGAAGCTGATGACCCGCGCCATGGCCCGCGCCACGGGGCGCGACGACTCCGACCTCGCGCATCGGCTGATGGGTGACTGGACGCCCGAAACCACCACCTGGCACCGCCTGGCCGAAGCCGATGACGCGGGCGACGATGCCTCGCGCCCCTACCCGTTCTACTTGGCCTACCCGCTGGAACAGCCACCCGAGGACCTTGGGGACCCCGCCGACTGGCAGGCCGAGTGGAAATGGGACGGCATCCGGGGCCAGCTGGTGGTGCGCGATGGCCAGCATTTCACCTGGTCGCGCGGAGGCGAACTGGTCTCGCCCGCCTTCCCCGAATTCGCCCGCGCGCCCGATTTCCTGCCGGATGGCACGGTGCTAGATGGCGAAATCCTCGTCTGGTCGGGCGACACGGCCGGTCATCCCGACAGCTTCAATGCCCTGCAAAAGCGCATCGGCCGCAAGACCGTGCCCAAGACGCTGCTGAACAGTGCGCCCGTCGTGCTCTATGCCTACGACCTCCTCGAATGGCAGGGGCAGGACCTGCGCTCCCAGCCGCTTGCCGACCGCCGTGCGCAACTCGAAGACCTGTTCGCAAGCCTCCCGCTCGACGCCCCGCTTCGGCTGGCCCCCACGGTGCGCTTCACCGATTGGTCCGAGCTCGCCGAACGCCGCATCACCGCCCGCGAGGAACGCGCCGAGGGGCTGATGCTGAAACGCCTCTCCAGCCCCTACCAGGTGGGCCGGAAAAAGGGCGACTGGTGGAAATGGAAACTCGACCCGCTGACCGTGGACGCGGTGATGATCTACGCCCAATCCGGTAGCGGACGGCGGGCGAACCTGTTCACCGATTTCACCTTTGCCGTCTGGAACGGCAATGACCTCGTCCCTTTCACCAAGGCCTATTCCGGCCTGTCGGACGCGGAATTCCGCCAGATCACCAACTGGGTCCGCAGGAACACCCGGCAGAAATTCGGCCCCGTGCGACAGGTCACGCCCGAACATGTGTTCGAAATCGCCTTTGAAGGCATCCACGAAAGCCCACGCCACAAATCCGGACTTGCTCTGCGCTTTCCCCGCATGGCGCGCTGGCGCCACGACAAACCGGTGCAAGAGGCCAATACCCTGGACGACCTGCGCGCGATCCTGGCACAATACGGCTAGGCGCCGCTGCGCGCCGCCCATTCGCGCGTACCGCGCGAAGCCTCCGGCGGGGATATTTGAACCTCAAAGAAATATGGGGCCCTTTCCCGCTTCACTATTCGCAAAATACTCCGGGGGAGGCCGCGCAGCGGACGGGGGCAGAGTCCCCGGCACCGGTTGTGAAGCGCGCCGGCATTGCCTAGATGTTGCCCAACGCCAGACAAGAGGTTTTCCATGCTCCACCTGCCCTTTCCCCTTCGCGATGCCAACGCCGCCCCGGGCGGCAAGAACCTTGGAGATCTGCCCGAGTGGGACCTCAGCGATCTTTACACTGGCCAGGACGCGCCCGAGCTGAAGCGCGACCTCGACTGGCTTGAATCCGCCTGCGCCTCTTTTGCCGCCGACTACGAAGGCAAGCTGGCCGGGCTTGACGCCAAGGGCTTCCTTGATTGCGTGCTGCGCAACGAACGCATCAGCGCCGTTGCCGGGCGGATCATGTCCTATGCCGGCCTGCGCTATTATCAGCTGACAACCGATGGCGGTCGCGCCAAGTTCATGTCGGATTGCCAGGAAAAGATCACCAACTTCACCACGCCGCTGGTGTTCTTCACGCTGGAACTCAACCGGCTGGGTGACGGCCATCTGGATGCGCTATTTGCCCAGAACGCCGAGCTTGCCCGCTACAAGCCCGTCTTCGACCGCATTCGTGCGATGAAGCCCTACCAACTGTCCGACGAGCTGGAAAAATTCCTGCACGATCTTGGCGTGGTTGGTGACGCTTGGGAGCGTTTGTTCGATGAAACCATCGCCGGGCTGGAATTCGAGGTCGATGGAGAGCCGCTGAACATCGAAGGCACGCTGAACCTGCTGACAGACCCAACGCGCGAGACCCGCGAAGCCGCCGCGCGCGAGCTGGCCGCAGTGTTCGGCGAGAACGTCAAGACCTTTGCCCGCGTCCACAACACGCAGGCCAAGGAAAAGGAAGTGATCGACCGCTGGCGCGGCATGCCCACGGCCCAGACCGGGCGGCACCTGTCCAACGATGTCGAACCCGAGGTGGTCGAGGCCCTGCGCACGGCCGTCGTCAACGCCTACCCTCGTCTCAGCCACCGCTATTACGAGCTGAAGCGCAAGTGGCTGGGCCTTGACCGCATGCAGGTCTGGGACCGCAACGCGCCCTTGCCGATGGACGATCCGCGCACCGTCGGCTGGGAGCAGGCCGAAAAAACCGTGATGGAGGCCTATAACGCCTTCGATCCCCGCATGGGCGAGATTGCCGAGCCGTTCTTCCGCAAGGGCTGGATCGACGCGGGCGTGAAGCCGGGCAAGGCGCCGGGGGCCTTTGCGCACCCCACCGTCACCGATGTGCACCCCTATGTGATGCTGAACTACCTGGGCAAGCCGCGCGACGTGATGACGCTGGCGCATGAACTCGGGCATGGCGTGCACCAGGTGCTGGCCGCCGGCCAGGGCGAGATGCTGTCCTCCACCCCGCTGACGCTGGCGGAAACCGCGAGTGTCTTTGGCGAGATGCTGACCTTCCGCAAGTTGCTGGATGGCGCGCAGACGCCCGCACAACGCAAGGTGCTTCTGGCCGGCAAGGTCGAAGACATGATCAACACGGTCGTGCGCCAGATCGCGTTCTACGATTTCGAATGCAAGCTGCACGAGGCCCGGCGCGGAGGCGAGTTGACGCCCGAAGACATCAACGCCCTGTGGATGAGCGTTCAGGGCGAAAGCCTTGGGCCGGCGTTCGACTTCATGGACGGGTACGAGACCTTCTGGTGCTACATCCCGCATTTCGTGCATTCGCCCTTCTACGTCTATGCCTATGCCTTTGGCGACGGGCTGGTGAACGCGCTCTACTCGGTCTACGCCGAGGGCGCGCCGGACTTCCAGGACAAGTATTTCGACATGCTGAAGGCGGGCGGGTCGAAGCACCACAAGGAGCTGCTGGCGCCCTTCGGTCTTGATGCCAGCGATCCGGCCTTCTGGGACAAGGGGCTGACCATGATCTCGGATATGATCGACGAGCTGGAAGCGATGGAGGACTAGGGCCTAGCCCGCCTCCAACCGCGCCAGCACGCGGGGCAGAACCTCGGGCAGATCTTCGGCGATCAGCCCGGGGCCGAAGGCGCGAGCACATTCCACATGCAACCAGGCAGCGGTTTCAGCCGCCTGCATGGGCGCGAACCCCCGCGACAGCAGCCCCGTGATGAACCCGGCCAGCACATCGCCTGACCCGGCCGTGGCCAACCAGGGCGCGGCGCGATCATACGACGCCGCGTTGACCGCGCATTGCCCGTCGGGGCTGGCAATCACCGTATCCGCACCTTTGAACAGCACCACCGCCCCACAGCGCGCGGCCGCCTCGCGGGTTGCATCGACCTTGGAATAGGCCGGGCCGCGTGTCGGCGCCTCTGCCAGCCGTGCGTCAATGTCGGGAAACAGCCGCGCGAATTCCCCGCCGTGGGGCGTGAGGACACAGCGGTCATGCAGGGCCGCGAACAATTCGGGCGCCCGGGCAATGGCCGTCAACGCGTCGGCGTCCAGTACCAACGCCGGACGGTGCGGCGCGGCCAGCGCCGCGGCCACCAGCCCGGCGGCACGCTCCACGCCCAGACCCGGACCAAGGCACAGCGCATTGATGCGCTTGTCCTGCATCACATCGGCCATCCCGTCGCCGTCATCTACACGCCGCAGCATCACCGCCGTCACCTGCGCCGCCACTTCCAGCTGGGCCGATCCGGGCACCCCCAGCGTCACCAGCCCCGCCCCGATCCGCAGTGCGCCGCGCGCCGCCAACCGCGCCGCGCCGGTGCGCCCGGATCCGCCCGACAGGATCAGCGCATGGCCGTGGCTGAATTTATGCCCTGCCGCCTTGTCCAGCCCGCCACCCGGCCCTTGGATCAGATGCACCACGCCCGGCATCGCCGGGCAGCGCCCGACCGCCCCCCCGGGCGGGCGCTTTGCCCCCGCCCGCGGTCGGGCGCTACCCTCGGTCTCGTACACCAAACCATCAAGCCCGATGTCCTTGACCACGACCCTATCGCTCCAGCGCGCCCCGTCACCGATCGCATGGCCCAACTTGCCGCGATGAAAGGCAATCGTAAGATCGGCCGACAGAATCGCATTGGGCGAATCCTGCGCCTCGCCCCGGGGCCAGATCCGACCGCTGTCAGCACACAGCCCCGTCGGAACATCGATCGCAATCCAGCGCGCCTGCGTTGCGCCATGCAGGTTGTCGGCAAGATCGAAGATCGGCCCCAAAGCATCAGGCGCCCTCGACAAACCCGTCCCGAAAATGCCATCGACAACCAGGGCAACTGGCAGCCGGCCTCTCTTTGCCGGGTCAGGCGTGATCTCGCGAACTAGCAGGCTCGCCAGATCGCTTACGGCCTCTGGCTCCAGCACCGGAAACCCAAGGGCATGAACCTCCCCCATCGCCGCCCAACGATCATAATTCGCCCGCGCGTCCGGGGGCAGTTTGCCCGGGTCGCCGTACAGATACACCTCCACCTCCCAGCCCCGTTCCTTCAACAGCCGCGCCACGACGAACCCGTCGCCGCCGTTGTTGCCGGGGCCGCACAGAACCACGGCCACGCCCGGCGCAAGCTCGGGCCATTCCTCGAAGATCGCGTCAACCACGCCCTGCCCGGCGCGCTCCATCAGCTCCAGCCCGGTGACGGCGCCAGAGTCGATGGCAGCCTGTTCAATCGCGCGCATCTGTGCGGCCGTCAAAAGCTCGGTCGGCCCAATCTTCACGCGCGCACAACCCGAGATTCAGTTTCGCCTATTTTTACATCGTTAAGCATAAATTTTAATCTCACCCACAGGAATTCGCCTTGCACCCCTCGCGCATCCTAGCGCGTCGATTGAGAGTGTCACCGAACAATGATCATACCCGGCCAAACAGGTTGCGAGGAGCCCGCCGATGAAGAAGATCGAAGCGATCATCAAGCCGTTCAAACTGGACGAAGTCAAAGAGGCGTTGCAGGACGTCGGCGTGCAGGGCCTGTCGGTGATCGAGGTCAAGGGTTTCGGCCGTCAGAAGGGCCACACCGAGCTCTATCGCGGCGCCGAATACGTCGTCGATTTCCTGCCCAAGGTGAAGATCGAGGTGGTGCTGGACGACGAACAGGTCGACGGCGCGATCGAGGCGATCATCGCGGCCGCCAAGACCGACAAGATCGGCGACGGCAAGATCTTCGTCACCACGGTTGAACAGACCATCCGCATCCGGACCGGCGAAACCGGCTCGGACGCGCTGTAAAAAACTCCAAAATTTCCAATAAAGGGGACCAAAGAGAATGAGCAACAAGGCAGTTCTCAAGCTGATCAAGGATGAGGACATCGAGTATGTCGACATCCGTTTCACCGACACGCGCGGCAAGCTCCAGCACGTGACCGTTGTGGCCGATCTGGTCGACGAAGATTTCCTGGAAGAAGGCTTCATGTTCGACGGTTCGTCCGTCGCGGGCTGGAAATCGATCGAAGCGTCGGACATGAAACTGATGCCCGACACCGAAAGCGCCTATATCGACCCGTTCTATGCCGAAAAGACGCTCTGCATCCACTGCTCGGTCGTGGAACCCGACACCGGCGAAAGCTATGAGCGCGACCCGCGCGGCACTGCTGAAAAGGCCGAGGCCTATCTGAAAGAATCCGGCATCGGCGATGTGGCCTACATGGGCCCCGAGGCTGAATTCTTCCTGTTCGACAACGTCAAATTCTCGAACACCATCAACAAGGTGTCCTACGAAGTCGACGCGACCGACGCCTCGTGGAACACCGATGCCGATTTCGAAATGGGCAACATGGGCCACCGCCCGGGCCTCAAAGGCGGTTACTTCCCGGTGAACCCGGTCGACGAAGCGCAGGATCTGCGCGCCGAAATGCTGTCGACGATGAAGCGTCTTGGCATGAAGGTCGACAAGCACCACCACGAAGTGGCCTCGTGCCAGCACGAACTGGGCCTGATCTTCTCGACCCTGACCAAACAGGCGGACGAGCTTCAGAAATACAAATACGTGATCCACAACGTGGCCCACGCCTACGGCAAATCGGCGACCTTCATGCCGAAGCCGATCTATGGCGACAACGGCTCGGGCATGCACGTGAACATGTCGATCTGGAAAGACGGCAAGCCGCTGTTTGCGGGCGACAAATACGCCGATCTCAGCCAGGAAGCGCTGTATTTCATCGGCGGTATCCTGAAGCACGCCAAGTCGCTGAACGCGTTCACCAACCCCGGCACCAACAGCTACAAGCGCCTGGTCCCCGGCTTTGAAGCGCCCGTTCTGCGCGCCTACTCGGCCCGCAACCGTTCGGGCTGTGTCCGTATCCCATGGACCGAATCGCCGAAAGCCAAGCGCGTCGAAGCGCGTTTCCCCGATCCCTCGGCAAACCCCTACCTGGCGTTTGCAGCACTCCTGATGGCCGGCCTGGACGGCATCAAGAACAAGATCGATCCGGGCGAAGCCATGGACAAGAACCTGTACGACCTGCCCGCCGAAGAACTGGCCGGCATCCCGACCGTCTGCGGCTCGCTGCGCGAAGCCCTGACCGAGCTGGAAGGCGACATGGATTACCTGCTGGCCGGTGACGTGTTCACCAAGGACCAGATCGAGGGCTACATCGAACTGAAGATGGAAGAAGTCCTGAAATACGAAACCACCCCCCACCCGGTGGAATTCGGCATGTACTACAGCTGCTGATCCCCTCGGGTCATGCGGCAAGGATCGGGGCGCCCATAGGGCGCCCCGTATTCGTTTGAGCGGTAACCGCCGCTTAACACTGATGGCGGCGGCCCGTGAATTGCCATGTTTCGCCCCGAATTCCGGCGCGATTCAGCGCGATGGTGCAGCCCGGGGAGCCCCCCATGACACCCGCCGCCAGAGGACCAGGCCATGCGCGCCCAGACCGATTTTGCATCCCGCGTTGCCCGGATCGAGGCACGCAATTCGGGAAAAGGGCCAAAACAGCCCGTCATCGCACCCTTCGTGGGCGAAGATGTGAACTCTATGGAACGGCTCATGCGCCCGAAACGCGGCGGGTTGGGCCGTGCGATTGTGATGTGCGCCGGGGTGCTATTCTGCGGCGCGCTCTTTGCCAATGATCTGGCTCCCTACCTGCCATCCGCGATGCAGCCCCACGCGCGCGCGCTGGCCATCGCCTTTGACGAAACACTGTCCGACACCATCGGCCGCGTGGCCGAGGTGACCGCCCCATCGCATTCGGTGTCTGAACCCGCCCCCGATCAGCCCGCCGAGCCGCCAACAGCGACCAACTGACCCGCCCATAATAAAAACCGCCGGATTTACATCGCGCCGCCCAACGATCGCCACGTTTATCCGGACACTTCCGAGCAGCTTTTACCGACAGGCACCCCCAATGCCCGACATTTCACTGACGACGCAGGCCGCGCTTCTGTACGATTCGAAACCGGGCTTCGATCCGGTCTCCGTGCTGGACGAGCTGAACACGAAGCATAAGCTCGGCACTTTCGCGCTTGACCAGATGGCCACGCCGCAATTCGCGTTGCTGACCGACGGCAAGCTGCACGCCACGATCGCAGTGCATGCCAACCCGATCGGCGCGCAGGCTCTGGCTCGCGCGCTGGCCTCTCCCGTCAGCGCCGCGAAAGACGCCGATTTCCCTGCTCTGGTGAACTCCTGCCGCGCGCATGTCGTGATCTCGGTTGGCAGCGGCACCTCTCCGGTCACGCTTGATGCGGTGGAACCAGCCCCGGTCGAACAGCGCCTCAAACTGTTGTTCGCGCTGCTGCGCATGGTGCATCGCCGCTACCGCTGCCGCGCTGCGCATCTGTGCACGTCTGACCTGATGTATACGCCCAAGGACCTGGATATCGAACTGGGCCAGCCGCTGCCCCCCGCGCTTGTCGTGCATCCCGACCTCTCCCGCCCGGACGCACCCGAAGGCGACCGCGCAGAGCCACCCCTCCGCCGCCTGATCGCGCACAATTCGCAGTACCTTCTGGGGCGCACCTTGATCGTCGAAGACATCCCCGAACCAGTCCCGATGGACATGGCGCAAACCCTGCTGGATACGCTGCTGCATCAGGCCACGCGCGGCGCGCTTCCTCTGGCCCATGGCGACCAGCTGAGTGAAAAACTGGGCACCGCGCTTTACGTGCGTCACCTCTCGGCCAATGCGGCCTTTCCCGCCGGGCGCATCGTAGTGTCGTTCTCGGAAACCGCACCGCAACGCCCGCGCCAGACCGCCGGTCAGCCCTTTCTGCCGCACCCGGGCTATGCCGCGATATCGGGCCACAGCGCCGAAGCTGCTCCCCGTCCAAACGACGAATGGACCCCGGACCGCTCGGCGCGCGACCACGACACCGATCCTGTTGGCCTCGCGGGGCTGTCGGCCTCGCCGCGCGAACGCTCGGGCTCCAGCCCGACATGGATGATTCTCGTTGGCGTGGGCCTGTTCCTGTGGATCGGCCTGCCGCTTCTGAACGTACCGCAAAAGCTGTTGCAGGCCACCTTCTCGGACGGTCTGACCACCACACAGCCACAGCAATAGCTTATCCCGGGGCTTGAATGGCGCGGCCCGCTGGCACAAGGTTCTGGCATCTGTAACCAGTTGCTAGGCCCGCCCATGCCCCTTTTCCGTGTCCTGACCCCGCTTGCAATTGCCCTGACCCTCGCCACCGCGCCTTTGGCCGCCCAAACCTGCGGCAACACCGGCAGCGGCTTTGCCCAGTGGAAACAGGACTTCGCCGATCAGGCGCGCCGTGCCGGAGTCGGCAAACGCGGGCTTCAGGCCCTGGCAGCCGCAGATTATGCCACCCGCACCATCGCCGCCGACCGCAACCAGAAAAGTTTCAAATACTCGCTGGACAAGTTCATGCAGGTGCGCGGCGCCGATGCCATCGTGCGCATCGGACGCAAACGCAAGGCCTCGAACCCCAATTTCTACGCCGCGCTGGAACGGCAATACGGCGTGCCCGCGGGCATCCTGCTGGCGCTGCACGGGATGGAAACCGGATTCGGCAATTTCATGGGCGACAGCGCCGTGGTTTCGGCCATCACCACCCTGGCCTATGATTGTCGCCGCTCGGCGTTCTTTATCCCCCACGCCATCGGAGCATTGCGGCTCGTCGACATGGGCGCGATCACCTCCGCGACGCAGGGCGCGAAGCATGGTGAACTTGGCCATACCCAGTTCTTGCCAGGCAACGCACTGCAATTCGGCGTGGATGGCAATGGCGACGGGCGCATCGACTTCTACGACCTCTCCGATGCCATGGCCTCGACCGCGAATTTCCTGCGCGCCAAGGGCTGGCGCCCGGGCCGCGGCTATCAGCCCGGACAGCCCAATTTCGCCGCCATCCAGCAGTGGAACGGCGCCACGGTTTACCAGAAGGCCATAGCCATCACGGCGGCCAGAATCGACGGCTAATCGACGGCCAGACCCCGCCGACGCCACAATCACGCCCCAGTCGCGCCTTCGAATCTGCGAAATCGCCCCATCTCAGAGGTATTTTAAGCAGATTTGAGCGGGTATCCGCCCAACCTGTGATTGTAAATGCCCACAAGTTTTTCACTTTCGGTCACAGGAAAACCACCCTTCCCGAACAGACTGTTTCCATCGAGATCAGATAAGCAGGCCATACAGGAAGGAAGGGCAGTTTCATGTCCCATCGCAGCAGATTTCACTGTGGCGTCGTCGTCTTTGGTACCGAGGCCGACATGCTTGACCGGTTCAGCCGGATCGTCGCGGCCACCTTCGAGGATTACGGCCACCCGGTCGACCGCAACAGCCTTCAGACCCCCCGTACCGCGCGCATCCTTGGCAGCCACCACGTGGTCAAACTGTCGATGATGCAGGGGATTACTCCGGGCGAACACGCCAAGCGCAGCATGTGCATCGACGCTATCGGCGGCATCAACACAGGCCACGCGCAGGCCGCGAAAAAGCACTGGCGCATCCAGATCGACATGACGCCGATGGACCCGGTCCGTGACGATCGCGAGATTTCGGAAATGCTGCTGGCCGTGATGCTGCACCGCATCTGCGCCGTGGCAGACGTTCGGATGATCGAGTGGCTTGATCCGCTGACCGTGATGAACACCGCCGATTTCCTCTCGGCCTTCGCCGCCATCACTCCCGAGGCCGAGCACACCGATGATGCCATGGCCCGCATTGCCGATCCGCGACTGGCCCCTGTTCCCGAATATGGCAGCGAAACCCCGGCACCTGTCTCTCCCGAAGACCGGTTGGCCATCGTGTTCCGCTCCGAACCGCTGGCCGCGGACGCCTCGGTCGGCAAGCGCACCGGCAAGGATGCCGAGGCCGGCCCCAGTGACGTCAGCCGCCTTGCTGTCTGGGGCATGACCGGCATGATCGCCTTCATGTCCGCGCCGGTTGCAGCCTCTGTCGCTGCCGTGAATCTGATCCGTGGCGAAGATTTCCGCCTGAATACTCATGTGCTCGCCCTGACGGGACTCACTTTTATGCTGCACAGCACCGGGGCTCTGGAAAGCGCGGTCGCGGCCCTGCCGCTCTAGCCCAGGCCAAAGCACCGTTCGGTAAAGAGTACACCCCGGCGCTAACCCCCCGGGGTGCGGGTTTTTAGCCGCATGTGTCGCACGCCCCGAGACGACATCAGAGGGCTCTGCCTCCGCCCCTGCGGGACTCCCCCGGGATATTTGAGCCTCAAAGAAGCGGAAGTGCCGCTCCCTGTTTCATCATTCCAAAAATACTCAGATCAGAACCTGTCTTCGTATGCCTTGGCTATGCGGGTTTTTCACCACGTAGGTATGGATCGAAAACACAACCGCTCCGGTTTCGGGCAGGCGCAGGATGCATTGCCGTTCGCTGCGCAGGAAGGCGGCCGTGTCTCGCGAAGGCGCGGCGCGGCGCACCCCTTCGCGGCGGGGCTGGTGCAATTCAGCGTCGTCATACCAGATCGCGTTGCAGCGCCATAGAGGGCGCCCCGGGCGAACCCCGTCGAACAGTCGCTGGACCCGCCGGGCCATGTCAGTGTCATACGTATCGACAGGCTCGTGGATGCGGGCAAGCGGACGCATGAATTTTTCGTCCAGAGACCAGCTGGCCGGGAAGCACAGCACCGCGCCGGTCAGAACGTGTTCGTCGCCTTGTTTCTGCAGGATACAGACATCTTCCTGCACCAACCGCCCCAATGTCAGCAGCGGATCGGTCCGGTCAATCGGGACATGTATGCCATCGTGGCGCGTCACGTCCACACCTGCACCGGGATAGGCCTGTGCAAGTGCCATATCGAGCACTTCCTCGGCTGCGGCCTGCGCGCTCCGGTCCAGCGCCCGGACCGTATCCGGCTGTGTGGTCAGCAGTCTATCGCGCCGCGCCATCTGGCCGGCAAAGGCCTCGTCCGCGATCAGCCAGTCTTCCATATCGAGCGGCGCCACGCCCGGCAGGCGCCTGTCTTCAAGCGGGTTGTAAGGGATAGTTGTTTGCAGCGTCGCCAATGTATCAGTCATGTCCGCCCTCGGTTCGGCCCCGGTTGGCAAAGATCAGCGTGAAGCTGCGAACGAGTTGCAAAAACAACCCATGTACCATTGACCGAGTCCCCGTTCACGCCTACCGTCGCGCGCATTCTCAGGGCCCATTTTCAATGCCTCATCGCCGCCGCAGCGAGATAGAGCGCCTATACCGCGCCGAATATCCGAGCGCCATCGAACTTTCGATGCGCTTCGCCATCCTCGCTGTCGGCAGCGCAATCCTTTATCTGTATACTGGATGGACATCGGCTTTGCTGTGGCTGCCGATCTATTTCGCGCTTCACCTCCTTCATTGGAGGTTTCTGAAAACACATGTCGACTCGTCCGATCCGGGCGATCTGAACGTGGCGGCGCTGCTGTATCTTGTGATCATGGCTTCGTTCCTGTGGATGCCGGTGTGCATGGCACTGGTGGACGACCCGCCGCTGCAATTCTCGGCTGTGGCTCTGATGATCGCAACGCTGGTATTCCTGATCTGGCGCGGTGATACCCAGCCGCTTCTGGTTATGGGTAAAACGGCGCTGGTGGCAGCGGCAGCCGTTTTGATAACCGCACATCACATGGCGAATGTCGCGGATGTCTGGGTCGCCGGGGCCATGGCGCTGAGTGGCGCGGCGGCCGTGACCTATTTCCACATTGCCCAGATCGCGGTGCGCAATCGCATTAAGTTTTCGCGTCGGGCCGCCATTCATCAGGCGGAGGCGCAGAAGTTGGAGGCCATCGGCCGAATTTCCAGCGGAATCGCTCATGATTTCAACAATTTGCTGACCGCTATTCGCGGCAATCTTGAACTGGCACGCATGGTAGCCACCCGACAGGACCGCGAAGACCTGCTGGTCGAGGCGCAACTGGCCGCAGACCGTGCTGCCGATCTGGTGCGCCATCTTCTGTCCTATGCCCGCACCGCGCGGATCACGCCCGAGCTTGTGGACTTGCAGTCCTTGACCGACGAAATCCAGATGCTCTCGGACGATCTTATTCCCGCGTCAACGCCCCTCTCGGTGATGCGGCCATCGTCGTCGCTGCATCTTGTAACAGATCAGGCACAGCTCGTGACGGCGCTTCTGGCGCTTATCCTGAATGCAGCAGAGGCCCAGGAAAGCCGCCCTGGCACCCCGGTCACATTGTCGATTGCCGACTCGCTGCATATGTCACCGCAAGAAATGCTGAATGGGCGAATTCTGCCAGCAGGACGGTATGTCCAATTCACCGTGCGCGACAGCGGGCCGGGTATCCCGGCCAGCGTATTGCCTCATGTCGCCGAGCCTTTTTTCACTACAAAGCCACCCGGCACAGGCAGCGGAATGGGTCTGGCCATGGTGTCCGGTTTCGCCGAACAGAGCGGCGGGGGCATCGTGATCGAAACCGCGCCATCAGGCACGGCTGTGCACCTCTACCTGCCGCCTGACTCGCCCGCCGCGCGCGGTTCCGGCGCAGCGACCGGGCGCCAACTGGCGCAGGCTGCGGAAAAGGCCCACAAGGCCCGCGTCCTGCCGCACTGACCTGTATCAGCCCAGCCGCGCATAGTGCGACACCATCGCATAATCCTTGCGCGGGCCTTTGACCCGCCAGACCGTTTCAAACGCCGGCCAACTGCCAAAGCGATACATCACGCGATACATGTCGGGGTCGCACCAGTGGCCCGTCGGGCCACCCCCGGGCGGCACCTGGTGGAAATACCGCCCGTCGTCGAACAGCACCGTCAGATCGGCCAGCCAGCGATAGCGCCGCTCGGCCTGCATCGGCGGCTGGTCGCCCACGCTCAGTGTTCCCTGCTCCAGCAAGTCCAGCGCCTCGGCGTCGCCACGCCATTCGGCCACGCCGGAAAACCGCGCCGCCGGGCCATCGCGCTGCACGATCCGCCGCTCCAGCCGCCAGCGCCCCGCGAAATCCGCCAGCACCCGTTGCCCCATGCGTTCACCCCCGTCTTGCCTAACAGCTTGCCGCGCCCCGCGTGGCGGTCTAAACCCGCCGCGACCTTTCCCAATCACAAAACGGTGCCGCTGCCAATGATCCCCCGCTATTCCCGCCCCGACATGGTTGCCATCTGGTCGCCCGAGACCAAATTCCGCATCTGGTATGAAATCGAGGCGCACGCCTGCGACGCCATGGCCGATCTGGGCGTGATCCCGCGCGAAAACGCCGACGCCGTGTGGAAAGCCAAGGACGTGGAATTCGACGTGGCCCGCATTGATGAAATCGAGGCGGTGACCAAACATGACGTGATCGCCTTCCTGACGCACCTGGCCGAGCATGTCGGCAGCGAGGAAGCGCGGTTCGTACACCAGGGCATGACCAGTTCCGACGTGCTCGACACCTGTTTCAACGTTCAGCTTGTGCGCGCCTCGGACATCCTGATCGAGGATGTGAAACAGCTGCTCGCCGCGCTGAAGCGCCGCGCCTTTGAACACAAGGACACAGTGCGCATCGGGCGCAGCCACGGCATCCACGCCGAACCCACCACCATGGGGCTGACCTTTGCGCGCTTCTACGCGGAAATGGATCGCAACCTGAACCGGCTGGAAAAGGCCCGGTTCGAAATCGCCACCGGCGCGATTTCCGGCGCGGTCGGCACATTCGCCAACATCGACCCGGCGGTCGAGGAACACGTCTGCAAGAAACTGGGGCTGGAACCCGAGCCGATCAGCACCCAGGTCATTCCGCGCGACCGTCACGCCGCGTTCTTCGCCGCGCTTGGCGTCGTCGCCTCGTCGATCGAGAACATCGCCATCGAAATCCGCCACATGCAGCGCACCGAGGTGCTGGAAGCCGCCGAATTCTTCTCGATGGGTCAGAAAGGCTCTTCGGCGATGCCGCACAAGAAGAACCCGGTGCTGACGGAAAACCTGACCGGCCTCGCGCGTCTGGTCCGCATGACGGTGGTGCCCGCGATGGAAAACGTCGCGCTTTGGCACGAACGGGACATTTCGCATTCCTCGGTCGAGCGCAACATCGGCCCCGACGCGACCATCACGCTCGATTTCGCGCTGGCCCGGCTGACTTCGGTGATCGACAAGCTGCTGGTCTATCCCCAGAACATGCTGGACAACATGAACAAGTTCCCCGGCCTCGTGATGAGCCAGCGGGTGCTGCTGGCGCTGACGCAGGCCGGTGTCAGCCGCGAAGACGCCTATCGCCTGGTGCAGCGCAACGCGATGAAAGTCTGGGATCACCGCACCGACTTCCGCGAGGAGCTGCTGGCCGATGAAGAAGTTCGCGCCGCGCTGAGCGAGGACGAGATCAACGAGAAATTCGACCTTGGCTATCACACCAAACACGTCGACACGATCTTTGCCCGCGTGTTCAAGGACAGCTAAGCACCTCCGGGCGGGGGCTGTCCAAGGCTCCTGCCCGAATTCACCATCGCGTTGAAGAAAGCCGCAGAAGCGTTTGATAAGTATTGATTTACAATCAACTTCAAACGTTTCGTGCGCGAAACGTAACGGCGCGGACCGCTTGAAATTGCAGCGCCGCTTCGGCCAGCCCGCGCCCATCCCGGGCCCCGCTTTGCAAAGGATTTGGTGAAATCCGCCACCTGCGCTACGCTCACTGCATTCAGAGCCGCAGATCGGAGGATGCCATGCCGCTCAAGATCGCACTGACCGCCCTTTCTCTCACCCTCGCCCCGACGCTCGCGCTTGCCGCGGGCTGCGGACAGAAACAGGCGCAATCCTGCGCCGAGGGTATGATGTGGGATGCCGCCTCGAAATCCTGTGTGAAGCAGGTCACTGGCTAGGCCATCCGGCCCATGTAACGATTGCCCGATCCCGGTGGAAATGCCTCCGGGGCAAACCTTATGCGGAGTTTATTCATGCGCTTCCTGACCCTGCCGGCCCTTGCGCTGGCCTTTGCCCTGCCCGCCACCGCCCATGCCGCTGGCACCGGCAGCGACAGCACGACGCCGCCCAGCACCACCAAGACCACGCAAAGCTGCGAAGGCGTGCAGGTCTGGGACGAAAAGACGAAAACCTGCGTCGATCCGAAAGACTCGTCTCTGGATGCCGATACGCTTTATGATGCAGTGCGTGAACTGGCCTATGCCGGGCGCATTTCCGACGCGCAGGGCGTACTGGCCGCGATGCCGAATCAACAGGACGATCGTGTGCTGACCTATTGGGGCTTCACCCACCGCAAACTGGGCGATACGGTTCAGGCACAGGCATTCTATGACCGTGCGCTGACACAGAACCCCGACAACATCCTTGCCAGGTCTTACATGGGTCAAGGCATGGTGGATGCCGGAGACATCGACGGTGCCGTGACACAATGGCGCGAAATCACCGCGCGCGGCGGCAAAGGAACATGGGCCGAGGCTTCGCTTCGGCAGGCCATCGCCACCGGCACGACCTATAATTACTAGTCCCGTTTCAGCCTTTCTTTACCGGTCTTTGTCAGATTGCATCGCAACGGTTTGACCATGGATTTGGCTAGGGCAGGCTTATGCAGGACAACGCTCCCCTGATGGGGTTGCCGATGATGATGGGCGGCGGCGATACAAAACCGTCGCCCACACCATCGGGTGGATCACCCGCGGCATTGGACCGGCGGGCAAAGGCGGCCATCGTGGTACGCTTGCTGATGAATCACGGCGCCGACATCCCGCTGGAATCGCTGCCAGATGAGTTGCAGGCCGCGCTGACCCAGAAAATGGGCCGCATGGGGCTGATCGACAAGGCCACCATGACCGCCGTGGCCGAGGAATTCGCCGACGCGCTCGAGGCTTTGGGCCTGGCCTTTCCCAAGGGCATCGCGGGGGCGCTCTCGGCGCTGGATGGCAAGATCTCTCCGCAAACCGCCGCCCGCCTTCGGAAAGAGGCTGGCGTGCGTCAGCTGGGCGATCCCTGGGATCGCTTGCGTGCGGCCAAGACCGACGAATTGCTGGCCATCGCCCAAGCCGAAAGCATCGAGGTGGCGGCGGTGTTGCTGTCGAAGCTGGAAACCGTGAAGGCGGCGGAATTGCTGGGCAAACTGCCCGGCCCCCTGGCGCGGCGCATCACCTATGCGATCTCGCAAACAGGCCGTGTCACCCCTGACGCGGTTGACAGGATCGGCCTGTCACTTGCTGCGCAGCTGGATGACCGCCCTGAAATCGCGTTTGAAGATGACCCCGGCGCGCGGGTCGGCGCAATCCTCAACATCTCGTCCAAGGACACGCGCGACGACATGCTGTCCTCGCTTGACGAAACCGATGCCGAATTCGCGGAACGGGTCCGGAAAGAAATTTTCACCTTCGCCCATATCTCGGCCCGCGTGAAACCCACCGATGTGCCTGCCGTGGTGCGCGCCGTCGATCCCAACGTTCTGGTGACCGCCTTGGCGGGCGCCACCGACGAACAGACATCGGGCGTGGTCGAATTCCTGTTCTCGAACATGTCGCAACGTATGGCCGACAACCTGCGCGACGAGGTGACGGACCGCGGCAAGGTAAAGGGAAAAGACGCCGAAGCCGCCATGAACGAGGTGGTCATTGCGATCCGCGAACTCATCCAGATCGGCGATATCGAACTGGTGGTGCCGGACGACGAAGACGGGGAAGAGGAATAACCACAGCTCTGGCAATACAGGTCAAATCTGCGATTTGGTTCTTGGCTTAGGCGGTGTCAGACGGGCATTGCGGGCGCGGTACAGACGACACGAACATGGGCAGGCGATCTGACTCCGCGGCACCCGCCTTGCCACGCGGATTTTTACTGCCACTGTTCGGCACCGATGGACAGCCGGTCACCGGGCGCATATCACCAAACCATGCCAGTTTACGCGCCCTGCCCGTTTTTCGTCGTCGGCCTGCCCCAGCGGCGCGCCACGGATTGTCTTTCCTCAGCTATCACGGGGCGCGCCTGCCCATGGCCCGACCCTGTCGCCCCGCGCGACACGGCAAGCGACGGCCCCGAGGCACGCACATGAGCGCCTCGGCCGTTCTGGCACAGCGCAATCAGGCGATCTTGCTGGCGATCCTTGCGATCTTCTGCTTTTCGCTGATGGACGCCAGCGTAAAGGCGCTGACGGCGCGGGTTGGCGTTCTTCCGGCGCTTTGGGTGCGCTATGCGGGGCAAATGGCGCTGGTGCTGATCCTCGTCGCACCCCGGTTGAGGGACGTTGTGCGCACGCGGCACCCTGTCTTGCAGGTGGCGCGCTCGATCATGCTGATGTGCGCGACCGGATTTTTCTTTACCTCGCTGGCCTTCATCCCGCTGACCGATGCGGCGGCGCTGATGTCGACGAACCCCGTGCTCATCACTCTGGGCGCGGCGCTGTTTCTGGGCGAGCGGCTGGGCATTCGGCGTGTGGCCGGGATTGGCGCGGCGCTGGTTGGCGCGATGATCGTAATCCGCCCCGGGTCCGAGGTGTTCTCCCTGCCCGCCATCCTGCCGCTGGTCGCGGCGACCTGCTATTCCGGCTATGTGCTGCTGACGCGTCGGGTGGGCGCCGATGAAGATGTCTGGACTTCGCTGTACTATACCGGGCTGGTGGGCACGGTGATCCTGTCGGTTCTGGTGCCCTTTGCGTGGCAGACGCCTGACTTGGTGTCGCTGGGGCTGATGGCGCTGATTGCCTGCGCGGGCACCCTGGGCCAGCTGGCCCTGATCCGCGCCTTTACCCAAGGCGAAGCGGCAATGCTGGCGCCCTATTCCTATACCGGGCTGATCTTTGCCGCCTTCTGGGGATTCATGCTGTTTTCCGAGGTGCCGGACCTGTGGACAGTGGTGGGCACACTTGTGATCGCCAGCGCCGGTATCTACGTCTGGTATCGCGAAACCTTCGTGCGGAGCGCGCCCGGTGCCTGAACATCCCGACAGCCTGAGCCAAGGCGCACGCGTCCGGTACTACGCCGGGAACCTGGTGCTGCGCGGCCTGATCGGGGCGACGCTGGCGGTGCCCTATCGCTGGCGGGTGCCCGCGATGGGCTGGCTGGTGTCGCGCGTTGTGGCGCCCTTGGCCGGGTTGCGGCGAAGGGTGCGTGACAATCTGGCGCTGGTCTGCCCCGAGATGCCCGTGGCCGAAGTGAACCGCCTGTGCCGCGCGGTGCCCGACAACGCCGGGCGCACCCTGATCGAGTTGTACTCGGGCGCGGAATTCCTGCGCCGTGCCCATGCCGCGCCGATTACCGGACCGGGGCTTGCGGCGCTGGAGGCCGCGCGCGCCGAAGGGCGGCCCGTGATCCTGATGACCGGGCATTTCGGCAATTACGACGTGGCGCGCGCCGGGTTGATCCATCGTGGCCATGCGATGGGCGCATTATATCGGCGCATGGCGAACCCGTTCTTCAACGAGCATTACGTGCGCACGATTTCAGGTATCGGCACGCCGATGTTCGAACAGGGCCGCCGCGGCATGATCGAAATGGTGCGCCATCTCAAAGGTGGCGGCATCATTGCCATCGTCGGCGATCTGCACGCCCACGGCGGGCGGGCGCTGGATTTCTTTGGCAAGCCGGCTGTTACCTCGGTCGTGCCGGCCGAGCTGGCGCTGAAGCACGGGGCCGAGATGATCCCCGTCTATGCCGTGCGCAAGCCGGACGGGCTCAACTTTGAAATAGAAATGCACGCGCCGATTGTGCATTCCGACGCCGAAACGATGACACAGGCCATCAACGACGGACTGGAGGAATTGGTGCGCCGCCACATGGATCAGTGGTTCTGGATCCACCGGCGCTGGAAGCCCTGGTTCGACGTGGGCCTGCAGCCCGGGCAGGACTAGGGACGCGCAGCGGCCATGATCGGGCCCGTCGTACCGGATTGGACCAGCACGGCCACCTGATCGGGGCCATCCACATCCGCCGAGAGTTCCGTGTCCGACGACCCGTCCCATTGGCCCAGCACAGCCCAGTTGCTGACCACATTGGCATAGTCGATGGTGCGCCCGGCGTTTTCGCCACGGGTGATTTCAGTCGTCTGAAGCGGCACGAACCGTACGAGATGAACAGTCAAAGGGCCTTTTAGCGGCTGATCGGCGGGCGCCAGCCGGATCGTCAGCGTGGCGCCATCGCGATGCGCCTTCAGCGACACGCGGGTCGGCGCGGCCTTGTGTGCCATGATCAGATCGGCCAGTTCCATCGTCTTGACGCCAACCAAATCCTCGGTCCCGTTCACGATCATCTGGGGGGTATAGATCATCCGCCGCCCTCCAGCCCGGGCGTAGGCCTTCTGCCGCTTGGTAAAGGCGGGGTTGGCGAACGGATCCTTCCAGCCAATGTAATCCCAGTAATCGACGTGCAGCGCCAGCGGCAGCACATCATCGCGCGTGGCCAGTTCGCGCAGCAGATCATCTGCGGGCGGACACGATGAACACCCCTGAGAGGTAAACAGTTCGACCACCACGGGATCATCCGCCGCCTCTGCTGCCGAAACGGCAAGGATGGCGGATAAACAGGCGGCGATCAGTTTCATCAGGGGATTTTCCTTGGCTTCTTGCCCTAGCATCTAGCCATCCGACCCTGAAATAGGAAATCAATCATTCTTGAGACGCCCGCCGAAGTGACGTGAGTGCAACCATCCGGCACCGGAATTGTGTGCAATGGTATACAAAAAACGTCGCACCCCCCGTGATCGCTATTGAAAGCGTGCGGCTCCTGATGCAGATAGCAGGCAGCGAATCCGCAATCCTAGGTTCATTGAGGAGGCCACCATGCCCATCACCGTTGGACAGGACACCGCCAAGACACGCAAGACGATCAGCGTGAACGGCAAGACCATCTCCTATTACTCCATCCCCGCCGCGACCGAGGCCGGGCTTGGCGATTTTTCGAAATTGCCCGCCGCGCTGAAAGTCGTTCTGGAAAACATGCTGCGTTTCGAAGACGGCAAGACGGTGTCGGTGGATGACATCAAGGCCTTCTCGGAATGGGCCGACAAAGGCGGCAACAACCCGCGCGAGATCGCCTATCGCCCGGCGCGCGTGCTGATGCAGGATTTCACCGGCGTTCCCGCCGTGGTTGACCTTGCCGCCATGCGCGACGGGATCGTGGCGCTGGGTGGAGACGCGGAAAAGATCAACCCGCTGAACCCGGTCGATCTGGTCATCGACCACTCGGTGATGATCGACGAATTCGGCAACCCGCGCGCGTTCCAGATGAACGTGGACCGCGAGTACGAGCGCAACATGGAGCGCTATGTCTTCCTGAAATGGGGTCAGAAGGCATTCAACAACTTCCGCGTGGTCCCGCCCGGCACAGGCATCTGCCACCAGGTGAACCTGGAATACCTCGCGCAGACGGTCTGGACCGACGTGGACCAGAACGGTGACGAAGTCGCCTATCCCGACACTCTGGTCGGCACCGACAGCCACACCACGATGGTGAACGGCGCGGCCGTGCTGGGCTGGGGCGTTGGCGGGATCGAGGCCGAGGCCGCGATGCTGGGCCAGCCGATTTCCATGCTGATCCCGGAAGTCATCGGGTTCGAGCTGACCGGCAAGATGGTCGAAGGCACCACCGGCACCGACCTGGTGCTGAAAGTGGTCGAGATGCTGCGCGAAAAAGGCGTCGTGGGCAAATTCGTCGAATTCTACGGCGCGGGCCTTGATACCCTGCCGCTGGCCGACCGGGCGACCATTGCCAACATGGCGCCGGAATACGGTGCCACCTGCGGCTTCTTCCCGATCGACGACGAAACCATCCGCTACCTGACCAACACCGGCCGCGACAAGGACCGGATCGCCCTGGTCGAGGCCTATGCCAAGGAAAACGGGTTCTGGCGCGATGCGGATTACGCGCCGGTCTACACCGACACGCTGAGCCTGGACATGGGCACCATCGTACCCGCAATTTCCGGCCCGAAACGCCCGCAGGATTACATTGCGCTGGACGGCGCGGCCAAAGCCTTTGGCGACTACGTCAAAGGCGTGCGCGGCGGTGTCGATACCTCGAAATCGTCGGAAGTGCGCTGGGAAGGTGAAGGCGGTGCGCCGGAACCGCGCGAGATTCCGGGCGACGAAGGCCACCACAAGCGGGGCTATGTCACCACCGAGGACGGCCATTACCAGTTGCACGACGGGTCCATCGTAATCGCGTCGATCACGTCCTGCACCAACACGTCGAACCCCTATGTGATGATCGGCGCCGGGCTTGTCGCCCGCAAGGCGGCGGCGCTGGGCCTGACGCGCAAGCCCTGGGTGAAAACCTCGCTTGCACCGGGCAGCCAGGTGGTCTCGGCCTATCTGGAGGCGGCCGGGCTTCAGGAAGACCTGGACAAGGTCGGTTTCAACCTGGTCGGCTATGGCTGCACCACCTGCATCGGCAACTCAGGCCCGCTCGAGGCGCCGATTTCGAAGGCGATCAACGATTACGACCTGATCGCCACCTCGGTGCTGTCGGGCAACCGCAACTTCGAGGGCCGCATCAGCCCCGATGTGCGCGCCAACTACCTTGCCTCTCCGCCGCTGGTGGTGGCCTATGCGCTGGTGGGCGACATGAATGTCGACATCACAACCGCCGTGCTGGGCCAGGACAAGGACGGCAACGATGTCTACCTGAAAGATATCTGGCCGAGCCAGAAGGAAATCGCAGATCTGGTCGAGGCGACCGTGACGCGCGAAGCCTTCCAGAGCAAATACGCCGATGTCTTCAAGGGCGACGAAAAGTGGCAGGGCGTCGAAATCACCGACAGCTTGACCTATGACTGGCCGGCGGCCTCGACCTATGTTCAGAATCCGCCCTATTTCCAGGGCATGGGGAAAGAACCGGGCACGATCAGCAACATCGAAGGTGCGCGCGTTCTGGCCGTGCTGGGCGATATGATCACCACCGACCACATCAGCCCCGCCGGGTCGTTCAAGGACACCACGCCGGCCGGCAAATACCTGGTTGACCGTCAGGTGCCGGTGCGCGAATTCAATTCGTACGGGTCGCGTCGCGGCAACCACGAGGTGATGATGCGCGGCACCTTCGCAAACATCCGCATCCGCAACGAGATGCTGGACGGGGTCGAAGGCGGCTATACCAAGGGCCCCGATGGCGAACAGACCTCGATCTATGACGCCTCGATGGCCTATCAGGAGGCTGGCACCCCGCTGGTGATCTTCGGTGGCGAACTGTATGGTGCCGGATCTTCACGCGACTGGGCGGCAAAAGGCACCGCGCTGCTGGGCGTGAAGGCCGTGATCGCCGAAAGCTTCGAGCGTATCCACCGCTCGAACCTGGTGGGCATGGGCGTGATTCCGTTCGAGTTCACCGGCAGTGACACCCGCATCTCGCTGGGTCTGACCGGGGAAGAAACCGTATCGATCAAGGGGCTGGACACGATCAAGCCGCTGCAGGAAGTGCCCTGCGAGATCACCATGGCGGATGGCTCGGTCAAGACGATCACCGTGAAGTGCCGTATCGATACCGCGATCGAGATCGAATACATCGAACACGGCGGCGTGCTGCACTACGTGCTGCGCAACCTGGCGAGCGCGGCCTGATGAACATGGTTTCGGATCGCTGACGCGATCCGACCAAGGCGGGGGGCTCTGCCCCCCGCACCCCCCGGGATATTTCTCCCCCAAAGATGGTATGAGGCCTCGTGTTCTTTGGGGTCAAATATCCTCGCCAAAGGCACCGCGCGTCAGCGCGGTTTTCCTTTTTTTAGGATGTGGCGCGTTTAGCGGCCTTGCGCCTGCTCCAAGGCAGGCCGAAGAGTGCTGTCGATGATGCGCTGGGTGATCGGCCCGGCGTGGCGCAACAGGATTGTGCCGTCTCCATCCACCACATAGGTTTCGGGCACACCGTAGAGACCCCATTCGAGCGCGGTGCGGCCGGATTCGTCGGTGCCGATGGCCGTATAGGGATCGCCAAGTTCATCTAGGAACGCCTGCGCCTTAGCGGGATCGTCCTTGTAGTTGATGCCGTAGATTGGCAGGCCCTCGGCAGCCAGCGCCTCGAGGTTGGAGTGCTCGGCGCGGCAGGGCGCACACCAGCTGGCCCAGAAGTTCACCAATTTGATCTGACCATTGCGCAGGGTGTTATCGGTGAAGGTTTCATTCTGGCCAAGCGGTTCGAGTTTCACCGGCGGCGCGGCACGACCCGCAAGTGCGCTGGGAAGCGACTCGGGATCGTCACGAAACATGCCGAACGCGGCCAGCGCCACGAAAGCGCCGAAGACCAGCGGAGGCAGGATCATCAGGGGCTTAATGCGCGGCATCGGATCGGGCCTTGGATTTCGTGGCGTCGAGCGCAGTCATCCGGGCGCGGATCTTGCGGCCACGCCAGAAGGTGACGGCCACCAGCAGCGCCAGCAGCACGAGGCTTGCCGCATATGCCGAGAGCACGGTGGTGGCGTATTTTCCGAGATCGACGCTCATACCTCGGCCCCTTGGCGCAACAAGAGCGCGCGAATGCGGCGGGCGCGGATTTCGGTTCCGGTGCGGTAGAGAACGAGCGCGAGGAACAGAAGAACGAAGCCTGCAATGCAGATCAGAAGTGGGTGATAGAAGACATCAGCCACGTTTTCCTCTTTGTCGAGGCTGAGAGAGGCGCCCTGGTGCAGCCCCTGGTTCCAGAAGTTGACTGCGTAACGCGACAGGATTGCAAAGACCGATCCAACGAGGCAGAGCACGCTGGTCAGGTCGGCGGCGGTATCGGGCTGGTCGATCGACGACCAAAGCGCGATGTAGCCGAGGTAGAACAGGAACAGGATCAGGAAGGACGTCAGCCGCGGATCCCACGCCCACCACGTGCCCCACATCGGCTGCCCCCAGATGGCCCCCGTGGCCAGTGCGATGACCGTCATCGTGGCGCCCACCGGGGCGGCGGCGCGGGCGGCCAGCGCGCTGACGTGGTGGCGGCGCACCAGCCAGACCAGCGAAGCGACCAGCATCATCAGCCAGGCATTGATCGCCATCAGCGCCGAGGGCACATGCAGGTAAATGATTTTGACCGTGCTGCCCTGACGATAATCGTCAGGCGTGAAGGCAAAGCCCCATGTCAGCCCGACGAGCAGGCATAGCACTGCCCCGGCCCAGAGGGCTGGCAGGACACGTTCGGACGTGGCCAGAAACTTCCGCGGATTTGCGTATTGCCAGAGTGACATGGCGCTGTTCTAGCGGGTTAACCGGGGGGCGGCAATTCACGAAGAGGTCGGCAGATTGACGCGGGGCAATCGGGAGTCCAGTGGTGGCTGGAACCGACCGGAGGAGGGTGTTGCGGGGGCTCTGCCCCCGCCCGCTTTGCGGGTTCCCCCGGGATATTTGTCGCCCAAAGACGGATGAGAGGCGGGTTTGGTCAGCGAAGCGAGATGCGGAGGGCGGCGGCGCTGGCGAAGGGCAGCAGGGCGCAGGTGCCGAGCGTCAGGCCCGCGAGCATCAGCATGGGGGTCTGTGTGGCGAGTCCTTCCGCGCCACGGCGGGCCAGTTCGGCCCCGAAGATCAGCGTGGGCACGTAAAGCGGCAGCACGAGCAGCGACAGCAGCAGTCCGCCGCGTTTGAGCCCGACGGTCAGCGCCGCGCCAAAGGTGCCGATCATCGAAAGTGCCGGGGTGCCAAGTGCCAGCGATAGCGTGAGCCAGAGGTGGCCCGGCGCCGGCAGGTGCAGCAGCACGCCAAGCAATGGGGCGGCCACCGTCAGAGGCAGCCCGGTGGTGAGCCAATGCGCGAGCGCCTTGGTCGCCATCGCGGTTTCCAGCGGCAGGGGCGCCGTGGCGAGCAGATCAAGGCTGCCGTCTTCCCAATCAAGCGCAAGCAGGCGATCGAGCGAAAGCAGGCAGGCCAGCAGCGCGCCGATCCAGAGGACGCCGGGAGCGATACGGGCCAGCAGTTCGGGTTGCGGGCCGATGGCGAAGGGCACCATGACCGTGACGATCAGGAAGAAGGCAAGCCCCAGGCCAAAGCCGCCGCCTGCGCGCAGGGCGAGGGTGAGGTCGCGTTTCAAAAGGGCTCTCATGCCCAATCCTCGAAGGCATCGTCGAAGGCATCTCCGCGGTCGGGCGCGGCGCGGTAGGGCCCGAGGTCGAGCGTATCGGCGGTGATCCCCAGGTCGATATGGGTGGCTATGAGGGCGGCGCCGCCCTGCCCCAGATGGTCGCGCAGCACGGTGGCGAATTGCGCCACAGCCGTGGTGTCGAGCGAAACGGTCGGTTCGTCGAGCGCCCAGAGCGGGCGGTTGGTGACCATGAGCCTGGCAAGGCCAAGGCGGCGTTTCTGCCCGGCCGAGAGCATGCCTGCGGGACGCTCGGCCAGCGGCGCGAGGTCGTAGGCGGCCAAAGCCGGGTTGATGTCGCGCGTGCCGAAGATCGCCGCCCAGAACCTGAGGTTCTCGGCCACGGTAAGCGTGGGTTTCAGCCCGTCGGAATGGGCGGCATAGGCCACGGTTTCCGGGGCGCAGTCGACCTGTCCGGCAAACGGCGGTTGCAGCCCGGCGATGGTGCGCAGCAGCGTGGTCTTGCCCACGCCGTTGGGCCCGCGCAGGATCAGCGCCTGCCCGGGCGCAAGCGCCAGTGACAGCCCCGAAAGCACCGGGCGGCCGCCGCGCGCGACCGAAAGATCGTGAAGGCCAAGCATCATTAGGTTGGCTTAGCCCATTGGCGGGGCGTCAAAAAGCCTGAAATCGGGGTGCGGTCACACTGCCGTGTCGGGTGCGGCAACGGGCAACAGGGCCAGACCAACGCGGCGGCCTTCGCTGAGCAGCACGTTGTAAGTGCGGCAGGCGGCGGGCGAGGCCATCACCTCGACCCCGAGACCGGCCTGTTCCAACGTGGCGCGCAGGGCGGCGGGGGCATGGGCGATGTCGGCCCCGGTGCCCAGGAACAGCACGTCGACCTTGCCGACCAGCGCCAGCAGCGGGGCGGTATCGTCGACCCCGCCCCAGGGCTGGGGGCCGTCGGGGCCGGTAAGGACGGGGCCGTGGAACACGGTGCCGCCGATGCGAAAGAAGCCCGGGCCATAGCCATCAACCGGAACGGCATCGGTATAGGTGACTTCGTTCAGGCGCATGGGGCGGCTCCTTTCGCGGTTCGGGGCCTAGTGGCCCGCGGCAAACACCGGCAGGCCCAGGATGGCCGATGCCGCAATGATCGTATAGGCAACCGCACGGAAACGCGACTCGGTTTCCGGGCGGAACAGCAGGGCTCCGGCGCGGTTGGCCAGCATGTAGGGCACCGCCAGCAGGACGCCCGCCACCATCGGTTCGATCAGCAGAAGGCCCCAAGCCGCAAAGACGGTGATCATCAGCAGGTCGATGACGAAGAGGAACAGCAACAGCGTGGCGCGGATTTTCGCGATCGGCAGGGTCGAGGCCATGTAGAGCATGATAACCGGTGGACCTGCCAACCCAACCGCGCCCGCCATCGCGCCGCCAAGCGCGCCGGTGCCGGTGACCAGCGAGGGCGTCAGCCGACCGTGGTATCGCCAGCCCGACATCAGCGCCACCAGCAACACCAGTACAACGCCCGACACCACCCATCCGAACAGATCGACCGGCAGGCGCGACAGCCCGTAGACGCCAAGTGGCAGCGCCACCAGCGCGCCAAAGCTCAGACGGGCCACATCACCGCGATCACAGGTGCGCCATCCCGCACGCAGGTTGGGCAGCGGGCCGAACAGTTCCGTCATGATCAGGAAGGTCAGCGCGCCAACCGGGGTGAGCACGGAACTGGCGACCGGCATGATGATCATGGCACTGCCGAACCCGGCAAAGCCGCGCACCAGCCCGGCAACCATCACCGCAAGGACCAGCCAGCCCAGCCCCGGCAAGGCCAGCACCAGCGCCGGAACCTCGGCCAGATCGTCGAGTGTCATGACGCGAGGCCCGGCCGGGCACCCTGCCCCTTAGGCATCGATGTTGGCGTATTGATTGCCTTCGTTCTTGTCGGTTTTCGACCAGTCACGTTTCACGCCCAGCCACAGCAGAATCGTCGAGGCAATGAAGACCGACGAATAGGTGCCGACGAAGATGCCCCATATCATCGCAAAAACGAAACCGCGGATCACGTCGCCCCCCAGCGCGATCAGCGCAAACAGCGCCAGCAGCGTGGTGAAGGAGGTCATGAAGGTCCGGCTGAGGGTTTCGTTGATCGACAGGTTCAGCACCTCGGCCAGCGGGCGGGATTTGTATTTGCGCAGGTTCTCACGCACCCGGTCGAAGACCACCACCGTATCGTTCAGCGAATAGCCCACGATGGTCAGCAGCGCGGCGATGATCGCGAGGTCGAATTTGATCTGAAGTTCCGAGAACACACCGATCGTCAGGATCACGTCGTGTACCAGCGCCACCACGGCGCCCACCGCGAACTGCCATTCGAACCGCAACCAGACATAGACAAGCACCGCGCCAATTGCCGCCAGAACCGCATAGATCGCCGTCTGGATCAACTCGCCCGACACTTTGGGGCCAACGGATTCGACCGAGACGAAGCGGATGTCGGGCACCACCTCGGTGAGTGCGGTTTCGACGGCTTCGATCATCTCGGCACTGACCGCTTCCTGATCGTCCTGCGCCTGAATCCGGATCATGGCAACATGCCGGTCTTCGCCGAATGCCGGATCGAACACCTCGGAGATCGAGATATCGCCAAGGTTCAGCGCGTTCAGCGCGTCGCGATAGGCGCCGATATCAAGGTCCGTCGTGCTTTCGGTACGGATACTCGTGCCGCCACGGAAGTCGATGCCGAAGTTCAGCCCGCGCACGCCGAAGGACACGGCGGCCAGCACGATCAGCACCATCGAGATGCCGAACCACAACTTCCACCGCGAGAAGAAATCAAAGCTGGTTTCCTGGGGAACAAGTTTCAGGCGCATCTCAGACCTCGATTGTCTTGGGGCGGCGGCGTTCGAACCACATGACCACCAGCAGGCGGGTCACGAAGATCGCGGTGAAGACCGAGGTAACGATCCCAAGGCCAAGGGTAATGGCAAACCCGCGTACCGGGCCCGAGCCCATGACGAACAGGATGATCGCGGTGATGAAGGTGGTGATGTTGGCGTCAAGGATGGCCGAGAGCGCCTTTTCATACCCCAGTTCGATGGCGCGGGCGGGGCCGCGCGCAGTTTTCAGCTCTTCTCGAATGCGTTCAAAGATCAGCACGTTGGCATCGACCGCCATACCGACTGTCAGCACGATCCCGGCAATACCAGGCAGGGTCAGCGTGCCGCCCAGCAGCGACAGCAGCCCGAAAAGCAACGCGATGTTCAGGATCAATGCGATATTGGCGAAGATGCCGAACAACCCATAGCTGAGCGCCATGAAGATCAGGACCGCGCCAAAGGCAACGGCGGTGGCAATCTTGCCCGCGTCGATGCTGTCCTGCCCCAATTCAGGGCCGATTGTCCGTTCTTCCAGGAACGTCATGCCCGCAGGCAGCGCGCCTGCGCGCAGCAGCACCGCAAGGTTCGTCGATTCCTCGACCGTAAAGCGGCCGGTGATGATGCCCGAGCCGCCGGGGATGTGGCTTTGGATCACGGGGGCCGAGATCACTTCGTCATCAAGGACGATGGCAAAGGGCTGGCCGATGTTGTCGCGGGTGTAGTCGCCGAATTTGCGTGCGCCGGACGTATTGAACCGGAAATTGACCGCCGGGCGGCCGTTCTGGTCGAATGCCGGTTGGGCATCGGTCAGTTCCTCACCCGTGACCACGGGATTGGATTCGATGGTATAATAGGTGCCTTCTTCGTCGAGCGAGGGCACCAGTTTGTTACCCGTGCCGGCGCGGGCGTCCGGGTCGGTGCCGCGCGACACGACGGGGTTGAACGTCAGCTGAGCGGTGGTGCCGATGATGTCCTTGAGTTCCGTGGCCGAGCCGATGCCCGGGACCTGAATCAAAATCCGGTCGGCGCCCTGACGCTGGATCGTGGGTTCGCGGGTGCCAACGGCGTCGATGCGGCGACGAATGATTTCCAGCGCCTGCCGCACCGTGCGATCGTCGGTGGCCTGCTGTTCGGCTTCGGACAGGGTGACAATGATGATGTCGCCCTCGGTTCCCACCTCGATATCGTTGGCGCCTACGCCCGAAAGCGTCTGGATCGGGCGGGCAAGCCCGCGCACCACCTCGACCGCGCGGGCCATGCCATCGGGGTTGCCGATGCGCACGCGCAGCTCGCCCGGAGCAGACTGGACACGGCGCACGCCGCCGACCGCATCGCGCTCGGGGCGCAGCGCATCGCGCACATCGGGCCAGAGCGCCTCCATCCGGGTGGCGTAGACATCGGACACCTGAACCTCGGCCAGCAAATGCGCGCCGCCGCGCAGGTCAAGCCCGAGGTTCACAAGATCAGTCGGCAGCCAAGAGGGCCATTGCGCCGCCTGCGCCTGAAGTTCGGGGCTGTCATTGCCCGCCTCGATCGCGGCGATGGCATCGTTATGGCCTTCGACCCGCGTGTAAAAGGCATTCGGCATTGAAAGCACGATGCCAGCGGCGCAGACCAGCCAGATCAGCGCACGCTTCCAGAGATCGATGTGCAGCATTACCTGCCCCTTCTTCGCGCGTGGCCGGTTACTTGGCCGGTTCGGTCTTGCTCATCACCGTGGCTATGGTGGACTTGATGACACGCACCTTGACGCCCTCTGCGATCTCGACCTCGATCTCGCCGCCTTCCTTGACCTTCACGACTTCGCCGATGATGCCGCCCTGCGTCACCACCTTGTCGCCGCGGCGCAGCGCTTCGACCATGGCCTGATGCTGTTTGACCTTTTTCTGCTGGGGCCGAATGAGCAGAAAATACATAATCCCGAAAATCAGGATCAGCGGGAGAAACTGGGCGATTGCGCCACCTTCCATGGGGTCTTCCTTCTTGAATATCGGATCGCGGGCGCCCCCCGCGAATGTGGGCGGAACCTATGCGCTGAGGGGGGGCTTTGCAAGGCGGGTTCGGGCAGGATGTGGCGCGGGGCGCGGCGGCCCTGCGGGCACCGGTGGAGGCGCCCGGGGCGGAGGTCGGGATTTCGAGTATTTGGGCCGAAAAGAAGCAGGGAGATTTGCGAACCGGGGCGTGGCTCAGTTGATTGTCCAGGTGGAGATTTCGCCCTTGCCCTGCTGCCCGGTGAAGGTAAGCGTATTGCCGTCGACCTTGACCAGCTGGCATTCGGATGGCCATTCGCGTTTCGCGGTTTTCAAGGCGCGGCAGAAATAGCCCTGTTGCCAATTCCAGCCGCCGCCGATGATCTTTGCGCCCGCGATGTTCCCGCGCAGCTTGCCGCCCGGTTCGGCGCGCACGGTGCCGGCGGGATTGGTCAGGTCACGTCCGACGATGAGCTGGGTGAATTCCTGTTCGGTCTTGATACGTTTGGGGCCCGCAACTGCGGGACTGGCAAGGGCCGTTACAAGAGCAATGAAAAGCAGATTGCGCATGGGGAACGCTCCGGGTTTTTGAAGGATTTCAAACGGAATTGGTCTTGGGGAATTTTGCCCAGGGGCGAAATGAGCCTGCGGGTGGCGCAAGGATAGCCGATTTGGCGGGATCGGCCAAGGCCCACGCCCCCTACCCCCGGGGCGGGGAATGGGGCATAAGGCGCGCGAAACGACTCAGACAAGGATCAGGCCCATGCATGACATTCGTGCCATTCGCGAAAACCCCGCCGGTTTCGATGCCGCGCTTGCGCGGCGCGGGGATGCGGGGATGTCGTCGCAGGTGCTGGAGCTGGACAGCGCGCGGCGGGCCAAGATCCAAGCTTCGGAAGAGGCGCAGGCGGCGCAGAATGCCGCCAGCAAGGCCGTGGGCGCGGCCAAGGCATCGGGTGACGAAGCCGAGTTCGAGCGGTTGCGCGCGCTGGTGGCCGAGAAGAAGGCCGAAGTGGGCACGATGCAGGGTGAGGCCAAGGCGCTGGACGCGCAACTGGCCGACATGCTGGCGCGAATCCCGAACCTGCCGGCCGAAGATGTGCCCGAAGGCACCGATGAGGCTGACAACGTCGAGGTGACCCGCTGGGGCACGCCGCGCGACTTCGGTTTTGCGCCGAAAGAGCATTTCGAGATCGGCGGTGTGGCCGGCGCGATGGATTTCGGCACTGCGGGCAAGATTTCGGGCGCGCGCTTCGTGATGCTGAAGGGTGCCGTGGCGCGGATTCACCGGGCGCTGGCGCAGTTCATGGTGGACACGCATGTGGACCAGAATGGGCTGACCGAGGTGAACAGCCCCGTGCTGGTGCGCGACGAGGCGATGTATGGCACTGACAAGCTCCCCAAGTTCGGCGACGACAGTTACCAGACCACGAATGGCTGGTGGCTGGTGCCGACCTCGGAGGTGCCGCTGACCTATTCCGTGGCCGAGGATATCCTTGAGGCCGGCTCCCTGCCGATCCGCATGACGGCGCATACGCTGTGTTTCCGCAGCGAAGCCGGCAGTGCGGGCAAGGATACCTCGGGGATGCTGCGCCAGCACCAGTTCGAGAAGGTCGAGATGGTGTCGATCACCCACCCGGATGAGAGCGACGCCGAGCAGAAACGGATGCTGCGCTGTGCCGAGGGGATCCTGGAGGCGTTGGGGATTCCCTATCGCACGGTGATCCTGTGCACCGGCGACATGGGGTTCGGCGCGCGGCGCACGTTTGACATCGAGGCCTGGCTGCCGGGGCAGAACACCTATCGCGAGATTTCCAGCGTTTCGACCACCGGCGATTTCCAGGCGCGGCGGATGAACGCGCGGTTCCGTCCCGAAGGCGGCGGCAAACCCGAGTTCGTGCATACGCTGAATGGCTCGGGCCTGGCGGTGGGGCGCTGCCTTATCGCGGTGCTGGAGAACGGCCAGCAGGAAGACGGCTCGGTCGAGCTGCCCGAGGAGCTGGCGCCCTACCTGGGCGGCAAGACCCGGCTGAATGCGGCGGGCGCGCTGGAATGAGCGATCCGCGCCGTCCGACGCTGATGGCGGTGCTGAGCGCCGCCGTCACGCTGGCCTTTGTCAGCTCGCCCCTGCTGGTGCCGGATTTCGGCGGGTTCCGGCCCGAGCAGTTCCCGGTGCCGCAGATCGACCCGCCGGTGCAGCCTGCGGGCTATGCCTTTGCGATCTGGGGCCTCATCTACCTGTGGTTGCTGGTAGGGTCCGTCTACGGTCTGTTGGCGCGGCGGCGCGCACCCGATTGGGAGGCGATGCGCCCGGCCTATGCCCTGTCGGTTGGCGTGGGGGCGGCCTGGCTGCCGGTGGCGAATGTCAGTGCGCCGGCCGCGGTGGTGCTGATCTGGATCATGCTGGGGTTTGCGCTGGCGGCGTTGCGGCGCACGCCCGTGTTGGACCGATGGACCGCGCGGGCGCCGATCAGCGTGTATGCGGGCTGGTTGACGGCGGCCTCGCCGGTGGCTCTGGGACTCGTGCTGTCGGGCTATGGCGTGGTTTCGGCGCAGGCGGGCGCGATTCTGGCGCTGGTTGTTGTGCTGGCGCTTGGAGTCTGGGTTCTGCGGCGGCGGACGACGGATTGGCTGTATGGGGCGCCGATCGTCTGGGCGCTGATCGGGATCGTGGTGTCGAACTGGGGGCAGAACGGGCTGATCGTTGCAGCCTCAATTGCGGCCATTGTCGTGATGCTGGTGGCGCTGTTCTTCAAGTTGAGCGAGCCCGGCGCGCGGCTGTAGCCGTGGGATAGGGGCGCTGCCCCCGCCGCCGGGAGGCGGCAATGGAAGGTATAGGGGGCTCTGCCCCCGTTCGCTATGGCGAACTCCCCCGGAGTATTTTCGTGAAGGTGAAGCAAGGGGGCAAGCGGTCCCCCTGTCCCCTGGCGCCGAATGGTCGGCGCGGCTATTTTTTCTTTTTCTTGGTGGGTTTGGTCGAGTTCTTTGAAGTGGCCGGCTTGGACTTCTTCGAAGATTTGTCCTTTTGGGTTGATTTGGGCTTTTTACTGTCGGCTGACTTTGCCGTGGTTTTCTTGGCCGGTTTCTTGGATTTCGATGGCTTCGACTTTTCGAGCTTGGATTTTTTTTTCGAGCCTGCTTTGGACTTTTTCGCCTTGGTTTTCTTCTTGGTCGATTTATCAGGCTTTGTGCCATCCTCTGCCCCTGGTGTCGCGGGATTAGAGGACGATGCATCCATCGGTTTGGCATCGGCTTTCGCAGCCTCGGGCGCGGGAGACGCCTTTGCAAGATCGCGCGCCAGAGCGATCAGAGCCGGCGCCCGCAGGGCGCCGATCCGGGGCACCTGCATGAGCTGCGCGGGCGTGGCCGATGCCACCGCCTCGACGCTGTCGAACCCGTGGTCCCTGAACAGCGCAGCAAGTGTCGGACCGACGCCGGGAATATCGGTGAGTGCAGTCATGGCTGTGTCCTTCTTCAAATCGTCAGGGCGGGCTATGCGGCCTTCTTGAGCGCCTTCTTTGCCTGCTTCAGCTTGGCTTCCTGCCGCGCGACTTTCTTCTTGCGCAGTTTGACTTCGGCCTTAAGCGATTTGAGTTTCGATGACTTCGACATGTTCAAGCTCCTACATTGGTATACCACGAGGCTTACGCTTGAAGATATCTTTTGTATATACACCTGATATGCCAAATCAACCCCGGCGGGGCATATTTCAGCTGCTCGCTTTGGATTGTGCCGGAAATTCCCCTGGCGGGAATGGCACAAGGCGGCCCTGATCTTCGTCCCAGAGTTTCAGATTGAGCGCCGCGACGGCCTCGGGAAATTTGATCCGGCGGGGTGCCACATGCTCAGGCAGCGCATAATGACAGGCACGCAGGCGATAGCTGGGGATGCGGGCGTTGAAGTGGTGGATATCATGCAGCGTGATGCAAGCCACCGTGTGATCGAACCACCAGCCGAAATCGAGACAGGACGACCCCTGGATCGCGGCGATCTGCGGGTCGAGATCGGGGCGGCGATCCCAATAGGTATCTTCGAAATTGTGCTGCAGGTAGACAAGGAAGACGCCGATCATGCCGCCAAGGAATGAAGCGCCCAACCAGACGAGCACACCGGTTGTGCCGGCGAACCAGTAAAGCAACCCGATATAGGCGGCTATGGCCAGGTTGTGGAGGATCACGCCGGGAATGCCGAATCGCGTGGTGTTCTTGGGCCAGCGGTAACGGACGAAATAGGTAAACGCCGAGCCAAGGGGCACAAAGACGAGAGGATTGCGGTAGAGCCGGTAGAACAACCGTCGCCACATCCCGGCCGCGTGCCATTCGCGCAACGTCATCGTGTGGATCTCGCCGGTTTCGCGGTGGTCGAGGTTGCCGATGTTGGCGTGGTGCAGGTTGTGGTTCTGCTTCATCACCTCGAAGGGGGCGAAGGTGAAGGGCGACAGCACATGGCCGGCGAGTTCGTTCTGCCCCCGCGTGGCAAAGAGCGAATGGTGCCCGGTATCGTGCTGCAGCACATAGAGCCGGACCGCCGACATGGCATGCACCAGCGCCATCGGTGCCAGGACCCACCAAAGGTGCACATAGGTGATCGCCAGGAAAAGCGAGGCGAAATAGACCGCGAAGGTGCCAAAATAGGACAGCGCGGCGAGGCGGTTGTCCTTCTCGCAATAGGCGCGGGTATGGGCACGGAGGTTGAAGTCAGAGGCCGGTGAAGTGGCCATGGCGCAACTCGTCAATTGGGCATCAATTGGTTAAGGATGCCCGATTCATGTAACAACTTCAACGGGCACACGCGCGCCCGGCAAAGTGCGGCCCACCTGCCACCTGAAGGCGCAAATACAAGAAGAAGAGGGTCTGCCACATGGCGCCAGGAGGCGGCATTGAAGGAGGAAGGGGGCGCTGCCCCCGTCCCTGCGGGACTCCCCCGGGATATTTATGGCCCAAAGAAGTTGGGGAAGCCGCCGCTTCTTTGGGCTTCAAATATCCCCGCCGGAGGCATCGCGCGTCAGCGCGATCTTCAGCCCTTGCGGTTTTTCCCGAGGTGCTTGGTGAGCGCGCCGGCATTGCGTTCGCGCCGGCCCTTGTAGGGGTTCTTGTCGCTTTGGCCACGCATGTGCAGGCGGATCGGGGTGCCGGGCATGTCGAAATCTTCCCGCAGACCGTTGACGAGATAGCGCGAGTAGCTGTCGGGCATCTTGTCGGGGTGGCTGCACATGACCACGAATCCCGGCGGGCGGGTTTTCGCCTGGGTCATGTAGCGCAGTTTGATCCGTTTGCCCTGTGGCGCCGGAGGCGGGTGCTGTTCGAGCATTCCAGTCAGCCAGCGGTTCAGCTGGGCCGTCGTCACGCGGCGGTTCCAGACATCGTAGGCGCGCAGGATGGCGCCGTGCAGCCGGTCGAGCCCGCGCCCCGTCTTGGCCGAGACCGTCACCAGCGGCGCACCGCGCAGTTGCGGCAGAAGGCGTTCGAAAGCTTCCTTGAGCTCTCGCAGCTTGTCCTGCTTGTCTTCCTCGATGTCCCATTTGTTCACAGCGATCACCACGGCGCGCCCCTCGCGCTCGGCGAGGTCGGCGATGCGCAGATCCTGCTGTTCGAAGGGGATCGCGGCATCCAGCAGGACCACCACCACCTCGGCGAATTTGACGGCGCGCAGGCCGTCGGAGACCGAGAGCTTTTCCAGCTTTTCCTGCACCTTCGCCTTGCGCCGCATCCCGGCGGTGTCGAACAGGCGCATGGGCGTGCCCTGCCAGTCGATCTGGAGCGAGATCGAATCGCGGGTGATACCTGCCTCGGGGCCGGTCAGCAGGCGCTCTTCGCCGATGATGCGGTTGATGAGCGTCGATTTGCCCGCGTTGGGGCGGCCTACCACGGCCACTTGCAGCGGGCGCGACTTGGTGGGTTTGCGGGCGGGCGCGGCTTCGTCCGTGTCATCGTCCTCGTCGAGGTCGACATCCGTGTCGGGCGCATCCTCGGACGCACGCTCGGCAAAGGCATCGGCCAGCGGCATCAACTGGGTGTAGAGGTCATTCAGCCCCTCGCCGTGTTCGGCGGACAGGCGGATCGGTTCGCCCAGGCCAAGGCCCCAGGCGTCGATCACACCGGCATCGGCGGCGGCACCTTCGGCCTTGTTGGCGGCCAGCAGAACGTGACCCGCGCGTTTGCGCAGGATCTCGGCGAACATCTCGTCGGTCGGGGTGATCCCTGTACGGGCGTCGACCATGAACAGGCAGACATCGGCCATATCGACGGCGCGTTCGGTCAGGCGGCGCATCCGGCCTTGCAGGCTGTCATCGTTGGCGTCCTCCAGACCGGCGGTATCGATCACGGTGAACCGCAGGTCGGCCAGGCGCGCGGCGCCTTCGCGCAGGTCGCGGGTGACGCCGGGCTGGTCGTCGACCAGCGCCAGCCGTTTGCCGACAAGCCGGTTGAACAGGGTCGATTTGCCCACGTTGGGGCGGCCGACGATGGCCAGTGTAAAGGTCATGACACGCGCGTTCCGAATACTGCGGGACGCGCCGGGGGGCACGTCCAGAAGCGCGGTTTAGCGCATATCGCCGCTAACGGAAAGCGTGCAGTTGGCCGGTGGTGCCGACGACGTAGAGAGTGCCGTTCGCCACGACCGGCGCGGTGGTGGCACCGCCCGGCACTTCGGCCTGGCCCACAAGGCTGCCGTCCTGCGGAGAGAAGAAGCGCAGGAAGCCGTCGTTGCTGGCCACTACAAGACGGCCGCCCGCGAGGATGGGGCCGTAGTTGCCGTAAACTTCGGCGCGCCTCTTTGGCTTCTGCTTGACGTATCCCGGCAGGTCGCGGGCCCAGACCACCACTCCGCTGTTGGCGTCGAAGCGCACCAGCTGGCGCTGTTCGGTGACTGCGAACACGCTGTCGCCTGCGGGCCAGACCGGGCCAAGCGCGCCGTTGCGGGCTGTCCAGACCGGTTTGCCATCCAGCGTAGAAATCGCGGCTGTGCGGCCCGAGTGGTTGCCTGCGTAGATGGTGCGGCCCACCACAACCGGGCTGCCGGTGATGTCGCTGATACGCGAGGACGCTTGCCCGACGCGGCCGCCGCCGACGTTCGTGCTCCACCGGCGCAACCCGCCGCGCTTGAAGGCGGCGGTGAGTTCACCCGATCCGAAAGCAAAGACCACATAGTCTCCCGCGATGGCCGGGGCCGGGGCGCCCAGCACGTTGGCGACGCTGGGTGCGGCTTCGATCTGCCATTCCACGCGGCCGTCTTTGGTGTTGATGGCCCAGCCGGTGTCATCGCCCGCGACCAGATAGATCAGGCCGTTGTCGATCATCGGGGTGCCGCTGCCGGTCGATTCCAGGCGCTGATGCCAGCGCACCGCGCCGCTGGTGGCGTCCAGCGCGGTCAGGCGGCCATAGCCCGAGGACACATACAGCGTGCCCTTGTCATAGGCCATGCCGCCGCCGGTTGCGTCCTCTTCATCGTCGGTGACGGGGATCAGGTCGACCGACCAGACCACCTGCCCCGAGGTATTCACCGCGCTGACGCGCGCGCCGCTGTCGAGCGTATAGATCAGCCCGTTCGCAACCACCGGATCGGCGGTGATGCGCACGCGGCGGCCATCGCCTGACCCGATATTTGCGCTCCAGATACGCGCCGGGTTGGAACCAAGCGCGGGGTGCGCCACGCGGTGCGAGGCGGTGCCGATGCTTTGCTGCCAGCTGGCGTTGTTCACCTGCGACGGCAGGCGAATGGCGCGCGAGACGTTGTCGGCCTCGTCCGGGGCGCGCTCCAGGCTGGTGTCGGCGGTCATCTCGCGGATGTCTTCGCGTTCGCCCTTGAAGATGATTTCCTTTTCGGCACAGGCGCCCAGCAGCAGCAGCACACAGGCGGCCAGCCCAAGCGGCGCTATCCGCCGTGTCGCATGGCGGGGTTCGGAAAACGATGCGTTCATACCAACCTGTCCGTTATTTCGCGCGTGGGGCGCAGCTTCTTCGCCAGCCATACCTTACCCCTGCCCGCCTGCGCGGGGCTGGGGCGTGCCGCCAAGCGCCACGATGGCCTGCATCGCGCGTTGCTGAAGATCACCGCTGGCTTCGGCGTCCTGAAGCAGCGCCTGAAAGCGGGTAATCGCGGCCTCGGTCTCGCCGGCATCGGCGTCGATCAGGGCCAGCTGTTCCTCGGCCAGAGTGCGCAGCGGCGCACCGGGGCGCGCGAGGTTTTCGAACGCGGCGCGGCGTTCGGCAAATGTCATCGAGGCGGATTGCAGCGTCAGCGCCTTGAAGGCGGCGATCTGACGATAGATTTCGGGTAACTCGCCGTTCACCGCGATGGCGTTCAGCGCCTCGGCGGCGGCGGCAGTATCGCCCGCTTCAGCCTGCGCACCGGCCAGCGACATGGCCACGATAGCGGATTCGCCGGGGCCGACCGGATCGATCGCCTGCAGACGTGAGGCACGGGCGGATGCGTCATTTTCGCGCATCGCGGCCAGAAGCTGGTCGCCAATGGCCTGCGCCTGAGCGCGCGACTGGGCCTTCTGGTATTCGTTCCACGCCGCCCCGCCGACCACGACCACGATAACCACGGCGGCGATCCAGCCATAGCGGCGGAAGTATCCGAACAGCCGGTCGCGGCGGACCTCTTCCGTTACTTCGTCGATGAAACTGTCGCTATCGCTCATTTGCCCCCCTGGCCGTGACCGCGATTCCCGGGTGCGCCATGCCTGAAACAGCCCGTTTTCGTACCTGTATCCTGCCGAAAAATCGGCACATTCGCTTTCTATTAACCCGCATCAAGGCGCAAGCCAAGTCTGCCAGCGTTTCCCGCACGTCTCCGCCTTGCAGAGGGAGGCGAAAAAATTTATTCTGAACCGGTTAGTTCAGATTATAACGACCCTATATTTACGGCATCCGGCACCTTCGGTTTGGGTGCGCTTGCCGCTGCGAAAGGCCCGACATGCGTGTAATACCGATCCTGACCGCTCTTCTGGTCACGTTCGCCCTGTATCTGGCGGTATTCGAGCGAGACAGCATGCTGGCCTTTGCCCGCGGTGACGACCGCCCCGTTGCAGAGGAAGAGAGCACCGCAGAGGCAGGTCCGGCTGCCAAGGCCACACCGCGGGTTGGCGTTGTGGTGCTGCGCTCGAGCGCGCAGGAGATCGACAACGCCGTGATCCTGCGAGGTGAAACCAAAGCCTCGCGCCAGGTCGAAGTGCGTGCCGAAACCTCGGCCACGGTGATCTCGGAACCGCTGCGCAAGGGCGCGCAGGTGGCGCAGGGCGATCTGCTGTGCGAGCTGGATCCGGGCACGCGCGAGGCAACGCTGACCGAGGCGCGCGCCCGTCTGACCGAGGCCCGCAGCCACCGCCCAGAAGCCGAGGCGCGGCTGGAAGAGGCGCGCGCTCTGCTGGAAGAGGCCGAAATCAACTATAACGCCGCCGAGAAGCTGAGCGCCGAGGGCTATGCCTCGGAAACCCGGCTGAAATCCGCCCGCGCGGGTGTGCGGAGCGCCGAAGCGGGAATCGCATCGGCCGAGGCCGGGGTGGAGAGCAGCGAATCGGGTATCGAGGCCGCCACCGCCGCTGTAGCCGCCGCCGAAAAGGAAATTACCCGGCTGAAGATCACTGCGCCCTTTGCCGGGCTGCTGGAAAGCGACTCGGCCGAGTTGGGCAGCCTGATGCAGCCCGGGTCACTGTGCGCCACGGTGATTCAGCTGAACCCGATCAAGCTGGTGGGCTATGTCCCCGAAACGGAAATCTCGCGCGTGAAGCTGGGCGCGCAGGCGGGGGCCGAGCTGGTCGACGGGCACCGCGTGGCGGGCGAGGTGACATTTGTCAGCCGCTCTGCCGACCCGACCACGCGCACCTTCCTGGCCGAGGTGACAGTGCCCAACCCCGATCTGAGCATCAGCGACGGGCAGACCGCCACCATCGCGATTTCGTCCAAGGGCGCGCAGGCGCACAAGCTGCCGCAATCGGCACTGACGCTGAACAACGACGGCCAGTTGGGCGTGCGCATCGTGGACGCCGACAACGTGGTGCAATTCGTGCCCGTCAGGATGCTGCGCGATGAATCCAGCGGCGTCTGGGTCTCGGGGCTGGCGGCCGAAGCCGACGTGATCGTCGTCGGGCAGGATTTCGTGACCCAGGGCGTGCAGGTCGCGCCGACCTATCGCGAGGCCGGCAAATGACGGGGCTGGTTGCCTGGGCCGCAGACCGGGCCCGGATGATCCTTGCCTTCATCGCGCTGTCGCTGATCATCGGCGGTTTCGCCTATTGGACATTGCCGAAAGAGGGCGAGCCGGACATCGAGATCCCGGCGCTTTTCATCTCTGTACCCTTCCCCGGCATCTCGGCCGCCGACTCCGAGACGCTGCTGGTCAAACCGATGGAAACGGAACTGGCCGATCTGGACGGGTTGAAGAAGATGTCGGCCACCGCCGCCGAGGGCTATGGCGGCGTGGCGCTGGAGTTTGAATTCGGCTGGGACAAGACGGCCATCATGGCCGACGTGCGCGACGCGATGAACACGGCCGAGGGCAAGTTTCCCGAAGGCTACGAGAAGTATTCGATCACCGAGATCAACTTTTCTGAATTCCCCATCGTTATCGTGAACCTGACAGGCGCCGTGCCCGAACGCACCATGGCGCGCATCGCCAAGGATCTGCAGGACGACCTGGAAGCGATGGATTCGGTGCTGGAAGCCGGCATCGCCGGCAACCGCGACGAGATGCTGGAGGTCGTGATCGACCCGCAGCGGCTTGAAGCCTACAACGTTACCGCAGCTGAACTGGTCAACGTGGTGCGCAACAACAACCAGTTGATTGCCGCCGGAGAGGTGGAATCCGATCAGGGCACGTTCAGCGTGAAAATCCCGTCGTCCTTTGACGAGCCGCGCGATGTCTATGCCCTGCCCGTCAAGACGAATGGCGACCGGGTGGTGACGCTGGGCGATCTGGCCGAGATTAATTTCACCTTTGAAGATCGTGTTGGCACTGCGCGCTTCAACGGAGAGGCGACGGTCGCGCTGCAGGTGGTCAAGCGCAAGGGTTACAACCTGATCGACACGGTGGCACAGATCAAGGAAACGGTTGCCGCGTCCAGCGCGAAATGGCCCGAGGAATTGCAGGCCGCGGTTCAGGTCGGCACCTCGAACGACCAGAGCCGGGTTGTCGGGTCGATGGTCAGCCAGCTGGAAGGTTCAGTTCTGACGGCAGTGGCGTTGGTGATGATAGTGGTGCTGGCCTCGCTTGGCAGCCGTGCCGCGCTTCTGGTCGGATTTGCAATTCCCACATCTTTTCTGCTGTGTTTTGCCTTTCTTGCCCTGATGGGCGTGACCATTTCCAACATTGTGATGTTCGGGCTGATCCTGGCCGTGGGGATGCTGGTGGATGGCGCCATCGTGGTGGTGGAATACGCCGACAAGCGCATCAACGACGGGATCGGCCCGATGCACGCCTATGTCGAAGCGGCGCAGCGCATGTTCTGGCCGGTGATTTCCTCCACCGCGACGACGCTCTGCGCCTTCCTGCCGATGCTGTTCTGGCCGGGCGTGCCAGGTGAATTCATGGGGATGCTGCCGGTTACGATCATCTTCGTGCTGGGGGCCTCGCTGATCGTGGCGCTGGTGTACCTGCCAGTGATGGGCGGTGTGACCGGGCGCATGTCGCGCAGTTTCGACCGAGCGTCGGATGCACTGCGGCGGCGGCTGCCCTGGGTGGTCTGCGCGCTGCTGGTGCCGCTGGCGTGGTACGCGATGTTCCTGGGCGCGATGCAGGTGCTGAACCCGGCCTACCTGATGGGCGCGGGCACCGGGGCGATGCCGGGGTCGCTGATTGGCGCGGTGCTCTTCCTGGCCGGTGCGTTTGCGGCCTCGGTCGCGCTGGGGGCGGCGCGGGTGGAACGGCGCGCGCGGCGTGTAGACAGCGGCCACCGGCTGACGCCTTTCGGCTGGGCGATCAAGGCCATCGCGGGCAACCCGGTGATGCCGGTGGTCGCGATTGGCGCGGTCTTCGGGGCGGTGTTCTACGTCGCCTTCATCCTGTTTCCGGCGAATTCCAAGGGCGTCGAGTTCTTTGTCGAATCCGAGCCGGAACAGGCCACGGTTTTCGTGCGGGCGCGGGGCAATATCTCGCTCACGGAATCCGATGCGATGGTGCGGCAGGTCGAGGACGTGGTCAGCGCGCACCCCGCCGTCATCAACGTCTTTGCCTTTGCGGGCGACGGCGGGCTGAACACCGACACCAGCGGCAATCAGCAACCGCCTGACACCATCGGGCAGGTGCAGTTCGAAATCATCCCGTGGGAGGATCGCCCCCAGGTGGACGAACCTTTCCTGAATGGCCGCTTCACCCGCCATGTCACCGCGCCGGACTTCGATGGCGACACGGTGATCGACCAGTTGAACGGCGAACTGGCCAAGCTGCCGGGGTTCGAGGCGGAGATCCTTGCGCTGGCACAGGGCCCCGCCTCGGGCAAGCCGGTGCATCTGCGTCTGTTCGGCGATGGCTGGGACGAGCTGAACGAGGCGACGCGGCTGGCGCGACAGCATTTCCAATCCGTACCGGGGCTGATCCAGATCGAAGACAGCCTGCCCCTGCCCGGCATCGACTGGCAGATCAACGTCGATGTGGAAAAGGCCGGCCGGTTCGGCGCCGATGTCGCCACGGTGGGCGCCATGGTGCAGCTGGTGACGCGCGGCATCTTTCTGGATTCGATGCGGGTGCCGAGCTCGGACGAGGAAATCGACATTCGCGTACGTCTGCCTGCCGAAGACCGGGTGCTGTCGACGCTCGACACGCTCAAGGTGCGCACCGAGGGCGGACTGGTGCCCCTGTCGAACTTCATCACCCGCGAGCCGGTGGCCAAACTGGCCAAGATCAGCCGGGTCGATCAGAAGCGGCATTACGACGTGAAGGCGGACGTGAGCGCGGGCCTGTTCAAGGCGGTCAGCGGGCCGGTGGGCAGTGAAACCCGGCTGGCGGTGTTGCGCGCCCTGCCCGAAGGTCAGAGCGGCACGATAACGGGCCCAAATGGCGCAGGCTATACGGTTGAGCAACTGACGGGCGCCGAGAGCACTGACGCCTTGCGAAGTGCGCTGGCGGACGGCGACGCACGCATATCCCCGATCAACGCGAACGAGCGGATCGGGGTCATAACCGAATGGCTGGAAACCAACCCCTTGCCCGCAGCGATCACCTGGGAATGGACCGGCGATCAGGAAGAACAGGCCGAATCCGGCGCGTTCCTGCAGAACGCGTTTCTGGGTGCGCTGGGGCTGATGTTCATCATCCTGCTGGCGCAGTTCAACAGCTTCTACAACTCGGTCCTGGTGCTGCTGGCGGTGGTGCTGTCGACCACCGGCGTCCTGATCGGGATGATGGTGATGAATCAGCCGTTTTCGATCATCATGACGGGCACGGGGATCGTGGCGCTGGCCGGGATCGTGGTGAACAACAACATCGTGCTGATCGACACCTACCAGGAATACAGCCGCTACATGCCCCGGATCGAGGCGATCATCCGCACCGCAGAATCGCGCATCCGCCCGGTGCTGCTGACCACGATCACCACGATGGCTGGCCTGGCGCCGATGATGTTCGGGCTGAGCCTTGATTTCATCGGGGGTGGCTATTCGATCAATTCGCCAACCTCGCTGTGGTGGAAACAGCTGGCGACCGCGGTGGTGTTCGGGCTGGGCATTGCCACGGTGCTGACCCTGATCGTGACGCCTTCCTTCCTGGCGCTGCGGGTCTGGGCCGGGGTTTATGCCACATGGATCGGGCGACTGCTGGCACGGCTCACGTCGGGCCGAAGTTCGCGCATTGCGCGCGACATGCGGCTGCGCCGCGAGGCCCGTCGCTTGCCCGCGACCGAAATTCAGTGGGACAGTGCGCTGATGGCGCCAGAGGCGGAGGCACAGGCACCGGCTATGCCCACCCCGATGCGCGCAGCGGAGTAGGCTCCGGGGAGCGGCTGAATAGCGGCTCCAGCAAGGGGGCTCTGCCCCCCTCCCTGCGGGAGTCCCCCGGAGTATTTACGCGAAGGTGAAAGGCGGGGCAGCGCCGTGCCTGACAATGGTGCCTTGCCAAAAAAGCAACACAACCTCAGGCAGACCGGCTCTTGTCAGAATTATGTTTAAATAGAGATTAATTCGTGCAAATATAAAAATTCAAGAATTAATATGTATTTGGCATGCATAATAAATGTTAATTGCGCAGCATGACATCAGAAATGATGGCGCAATTGGCAGCAAGAAATGGAGCGGCCAAGACGTGTACGGAACTGTCCTGTTCTTTGACCGGGAACGCACCACGGCCTATATCTGGCCCGATGGTATTGACGTTTCGCTTGTTGCGCTGCGCAAGACCATGTTTCCCGATCTCTGGCGGTGTCTTGAGATCGGATCGCAGCTTCGGTTCGCGACGCGCAAGGCGGACATCGTGACAGATGTCGCGTTGGTCTACGAGGTCGATGGCGCGCCGGTGGGCCCGCGAGACGTGCAGCCCCCCCGGCCGACTGCCTCTTATGCCGAAGCGCGGACCTCTTCCGCTTTCTGACGCGACCAGAGCTGGGCGTAGCGGCCCCCACGCGCGAGCAGATCGTCATGGGTTCCGGTTTCGACGATCGTACCTTGTTCGAGCACCACGATCTGATCTGCCTCGGCCACGGTTGAAAGCCGATGCGCAATCATGATGACGGTGCGCCCCTGCCCGGCGCGATCCAGCGCAGCCTGGATGTCGCGTTCGGTATCGCTGTCGAGCGCGCTGGTCGCTTCGTCCAGCAGCAGGATCGGTGGATCCTTCAACAGGGTTCGGGCGATCCCGACGCGTTGCTTCTCGCCGCCCGAGAGCTTCAGCCCGCGCTCGCCCACTGTGGTGTCATAGCCTTCGGGCAGCGACTGGATGAAATCGTGGATCTGAGCTGCACGGGCGGCATTTTCGATGTCGTCCTGGCTGGCGCCATCGCGGCCATAGGCGATGTTGTAGCGGATCGTGTCATTGAACAGCACCGTGTCCTGCGGCACGACTCCTATGGCGGCGTGCAGGCTGTCCTGTGTCAGGTCGCGCACATCCTGCCCGTCGATTTTCAGCGCGCCGTCCCAGACATCGTAGAAGCGGAACAGCAGGCGACCAATCGTGGATTTACCGGATCCAGTGGCGCCAACGATGGCAACACTTTGCCCGGGCTTTATCGAAAAAGAGATGCCTTTCAGAATTTCGCGGCTGCGATCATATCCGAATTGTACATTGTCCAATTCAATTTCGCCGCCCGAGATTTGCAGCGGTTTCGCATTGGGGCGCGTGGTGATTTCGGCCGGTTGTTCCAGCAGATCGAACATTTCGCCCATATCGACCAACGCCTGACGAATTTCGCGGTAGACGCTGCCAAGGAAATTCAGTGGCACGGTAATCTGGATCATATAGGCGTTGACCATCACGAAATCGCCCACCGTCAACGTGCCGTTCTGCACGCCAATCGCCGCCAGTAACATGACTCCGATCAACCCAAGGGTGATGAAAAGCGATTGCCCGGCGTTCAGGAAGGACAGCGAATAGGCGGTCTTCAGGGCGGCGGTTTCATAGCCTTTCATCGCGTTGTCGTAACGGGCGGCTTCGCGCTGTTCGGCATTGAAATATTTCACCGTTTCATAGTTCAGCAGGCTGTCGATGGCCTTCTGGTTGGCGTCGGTGTCCTGATCGTTCATCTGCTTGCGCAGGCGTACGCGCCATTCGGTGACGGCCAGTGTGAACCAGACATAGGCGGCGATGGTCACCACCACGATCAGAAGATACCAGGCGTCGAAGAGCACGGTCAGGATGATCGCCACCAGCAGCAGTTCCAGGATCAGCGGCGCGATCGAGAACAGCAGGAAGCGCAGCAGGAATTCGACACCCTTCACCCCGCGCTCGATGATCCGCGACAGCCCGCCGGTGCGGCGCGAAATGTGATAGCGCATCGACAGGCGGTGGATGTGGTGAAAGGTTTCCAGCGCCAGTTGACGCAGGGCACGTTGCGCCACCGGGGCAAAGACCGCATCGCGCAACTGCTGAAAGCCCACGTTCAGCATCCGCGCGACGCCATAGGCCACCGTCAGCCCGATCGCCCCCAGCGCAACCGGCGGCACGCCTTCGCCCGCCAGCGTGTCGACCGCCCCCTTGTAGAGGATCGGCGTGTAGACGGCGATCAGCTTGGCCACCACAAGAAGCACCATCGACAGCACCACGCGGGTGCGCATGGCGGGCGCGTCCTTGGGCCAGAGGTAGGGCGCAACCTTTCGGATCACGCGGGCCCGGCTGGCGCGTTCGTCTGAAGGGGCGTGTGGATCGGTGGCTTGGGTCATCGGCTGGCCTTGCTATGGGCGATCCATATAGGCCGGGTGCCCGGCAAAGGCCAGTGCAGCACCGCCCCTTGCAATGTGCGCGGCTGCACTGTCATTCGGGGATGGTAAAAACCTGCCCGGGATAGATCAGATCGGGGTCGCGGATCGCATCTCGGTTGGCCTCGAACACACGGACATACATCACGCCGTCGCCATAGCGTTCGCGCGAGATCGCCCAAAGGGTATCGCCCTTTTGCACCGTCACCGCACGGATCAGGGCCGAACCCTGGGGCGCGGTTTCACTGGCGGGCGGGTTCAGCACCTCGGGCGCTTCGCGTTTGAAGGGCGTTTCAAGGCGGCTGAGCACATCGCCGCCTGCGTCCAGTTCGTCAAGGCGCAGGGTGTAGATGCCAGGGGCGACACCGTTCAGCGCACCGGCCCAGCGGCCCTGATCGTCTGCGTCCAGATCGGCGACGGCGCGGTTATCAAGGTAGACGCGCACGGTGGACAGGCCCTGCGACCGGCCCGAGAGTTCAACCTCGCCCGCCTCGGAATAGCCGATGGTGTCGAGCGCAATCTGGTCCATTGCTTCGGGGCGGTCGGGGCTGGCCGGTTGCAGCAGTTCGATTCCGTCGCGCGAGGCGCGGATCACCGCGATCCCGGCGGGGGCTGGCGGCGTGGCGGGCGCGCGGGTTTCCACAGGGGTCACCGAAGTCGTCGCGGATTGGGGCACCGGCGCCTTGGCAGGCTCGTCGGCAAGGGCGGCGACAGTGGTGGTGCTTGGCGCGGGCGTGTCCTGCCTCGTGGGGGCGGTTTTGGGCGTGTCTTCTGCGGTTTGGCCCGTGTTTTCTGCGGTCTGGGTCACCGGTTCTGATGTTTGTTGCACGTCGCTGGCCGGATCCGCCGTCGCGGTTTGCGGCGCTGGTTCGGCGTTTGTCGAAGGCGCTGCCGCCGGGTTCGACGCCGGGGATGACGATTCCACCGGCGTTGCATCGGCGGTTTCTTCGGATTGGCCCGCGGCTGCCACCGCGTCGCCGGCTTGCGCCGATTGTACCGGCGCAGGGCTGGCCGGGTCATCCGCTGGCTGGGGCTGCGTCTGTGCAGATACCTCGGCAATCTGCCTGGCCGAGTCTTCAGCCGACCCCGCAGCCGTGTCCGACTCCGCGGCAGCGGTCTCGGCGCTTTCGGGGGCCGGTGCGGCCGCTTCTGTCGTGCTGGCTGTCTGCTGCGACTCTTGCGCTGCTTCACCAGGCGATGTGTCCGGTGCGGTCGCCTCGGGCGCAGGGTTAGGGGCCGTTTCTGTCGCGGGGATGCGCGCCAAGGGTGACGGCTCTGGTGTTGGCTCCACCTGGGCTGTCTGCACCGGGGCGGCCTTTGTGGTGGAGGCTGGCGCGACGGCGGTCGTGCCTGGCGTTTCCGCTTCGGCGGTCTGCACAGGATCGGTGGTGGGCTCAGCCTGCGGCTCTGGCGTGGGCTCGGCCGTTTGATCGGCTGCTGGCTGGTCCGAAGCAGGCTGCGACGGCGCCGGTTGCGTGGCCTCGGGGGCCGGATCGGCCTGCGCGGTGACGACAGGTTCGGCCGCAACGGGGGCGAGGATCAGTTGATCGTCTGACTCCACCTGCGTGCCTTCGTGTTCGGACACCAAAGCCAGAACGCGGGGCTGATTGCTGGCTCCGATGTCCAGCATGTGTGCGAATTTACCGTCCGTTCCGGCAATGGCATCGCCGATTTCCACACCGTCCAACAAAAAGATCAGACGCGCGCCCGGCTCGGACGACCCGGCGAACAGCGCGCTGCCATCGGGTTCGACACGGGTGAAGGTGATGATCGGGGCCACAGGTTCCGGCGCTGGATCGGTCGCCTCAGCGGCGTCAGAGGGCGCTGGCGATGCGGGATCGGGGGTTGCCTCTGCCTGCGCGGGAGCGTCTGGCTTGGCCTCGGGTGTTGCTTGGGCTTCTGGCTGAGGCTGGGATGATGTGGCAGGCGGTTCCGCCGTCTGACTCAAAGTCTGGCCCGAAGTCTTGCCCGTGTCGGTCTGCGCCGTTGTCGTGACCGGCAGGTCCGACACCCCGCCCGTAAGGTAGACCCCGCTTGCGATCACCGCTGCCACCAGCAGCGCCATTCCCACGAGTGATTTCACGCTGAACGCGCCCGAACCGTTTGCCATCCTTGCCCTTCCCCAGAGTGCCACAGAGCGATTGCCCGCTCTGCCGCAGAGTTGAGCAACTCTAGCAACCGCGTTATCAGGGGTCAAAGCGCCAAATCGCCTATTTCCCTATCCGAAAGGTCAGCCCATGCCCGTGACATCCGTTTGCGTCTATTGCGGATCCCGCCCCGGCGCCCTTCCCGCCTACACCGAGGCCGCACGCGCGCTTGGAACCGCGCTGGCGCATGCAGACTGGCAGTTGGTCTATGGCGCGGGCGACGTGGGGCTGATGGGCGAAGTGGCGCGCGCGGCGCAGGGCGCGGGCGGGCGCACGTTCGGCGTGATCCCGGCGCATCTGGTGGCCTGGGAAGTCGGCAAGAAAGACCTGACCAGCTATGTCGTCACCGAAACCATGCACGAGCGCAAGAAGGTGATGTACATGAACGCCGATGCAGTTGTGGTGCTGCCGGGCGGTGCAGGTTCGCTGGATGAATTTTTCGAAGTGCTGACCTGGGCGCAGCTGAAATTGCACGCCAAGCCGATCCTTGTTCTGAACACCGAAGGTTACTGGGAGCCGCTGCTGGCGCTGGTGGATCACGTTATCGACCAGGGCTTTGCCGATGCCTCGCTGCGCGGGCTGTTCCGCGTGGTCGACACGCCCGAAGCCGCGATGGAAGAGCTGCGCGCCTGCTAGGCGCAACATGGAAGTTCTGCGCGCCTGCTAGGCGCGCGGAGCGGTGTTCACTGTGGTGGGCACCGCTGGTGGCACCATGGCAAGGCGACGCGCGACGCGATCCTGGCGCAGGGTTGCGATGGAAAACACAACCAGCGCACTCCAGATCATTGGGAAGGCGATCTTATGCGCCGTGGTGAAGGGCTCGCCAAACAGCAGTGTGGCGCATAGAAAATGCATCGACGGGCTGATGTATTGCAGGATCCCGAGCGTCCCCAATGGCACGCGCCTTGCCGCGTAACTGAACAGGATCAAGGGAACGGCTGTAATGACGCCGCCGACAACCAGCAGCACGCTGTCTTGCAAGCTGGCGCCAAACGCCCCCTGACCCGACAGTGAGGTTGACGCCAGGATCACCAGCGCCACCGGCAGAAACAGGGCGACCTCGGCCGCAACCGACAGCACCGGCCCCAAATCGAGCCGTTTCTTGACCACCCCGTACAGGCAGAACGACATCGCCAGATACAGCGAAATCCACGGCAAGGCGCCCTGCGCCAACGCAAGGGTCATCACCGCCGCCGCCGCCAGCGCCACCGCGACACCCTGAACCAACCCAAGGCGTTCGCTGAACCAAACCCGCCCAACCAGCACGGCGGCCAAAGGAAAGATATAGTAGCCAAGACTGACCTGTGTCGTCTGGCCCGAGCTGGTCGCATAGATGAACACCAGCCAGTTGGAGGAGATCATCACCATCGCACAGACCAGGGGCACAAGGGTCGCACGGTGAGTCAGGGCATGCCGAAACGCGGGCAGACGCCGTTGCAGGGCCAATAGACCCATGAAAAATAGAAAAGACCACGTTGCGCGATGGGCCAGCACTTCGACCGGCGGGATATGGGCCATCATGCGAAACAGGATGGGGAAAAGCCCCCACATCACGCATCCGAGGAAGGCGGCCAGCAGTCCCTTTCTGGTATCGCTCATCAGCACTTGCCCGGTTGTTACCGAGGCTGCCTGACACGCGCCCTTGGCCACGTCAAGGCAGCGCAATCGTAACGGTCGCAAAAGAAAACCGCCGAGACACGCGGCCCCGGCGGTTGAAACAGTCAGATGGTCGCGGCGCTTACATGCGCGAGGCGACGTTTTCCCAGTTCACCAGCTTGTCGAGGAAGTTGGTCAGGTAGGCCGGGCGCTTGTTGCGGAAATCGATGTAGTAGGAATGTTCCCACACGTCGCAGCCCAGCAGAGCGGTCTGGCCGAAGCACAGCGGGTTCACGCCGTTTTCCGTCTTGGTGACCTTCAGGCCGCCATCGGTGTCCTTGACCAGCCAGGCCCAGCCCGAGCCGAACTGGCCGGCACCGGCGGCGCTGAATTCTTCCTTGAACTTGTCGACCGAGCCGAAGCTGTCGGTCAGCGCCTTTTCCAGCTCGCCCGGCATGCTCGACGCGCCCGGCGACATCATTTCCCAGAACTGGTTGTGGTTCCACAGCTGGCTGATGTTGTTGAAGATCCCCGACTGGGCGACAGCGGATTTGTCGTAGGTGCCCTTGATGATCTCTTCCAGCGATTTGCCGTCCCACTCGGTTCCGGCGATCAGCTTGTTGCCGTTGTCGACATAGGCCTTGTGGTGAATATCGTGGTGATATTCCAGCGTTTCCTTGGACATGCCATCGCTTGCCAGCGCATCGTGCGCATAGGGAAGATCGGGAAGTTCAAAAGCCATTTCGGGCCCCCTTGTCATGGTTGCATCGGTTACCGGATAAGTGAGCGCGGAACCCGGCGGCGTCAAGCCCCGTTCCCGGTCACGGCCGCTAACCGGCTTGAAAATACCCTACTTCCGAACCTTTTTGCGCCGCCACCGACAGCACGCCAAAGACATAGCGCGCGACCGAGCGGAAACAGATGATACGCAGCGTCTGGTCGTCATCGGCCCAGATCGCGGCGGCCACCTGCGCCATGCGGGTGCGTCGGAAATCGCCGGGGGAGAAGGCCTGCGGCGACAGATCGACGGGGCAGAGTTTCGCCACCACCTCGCGCGCGTGCGGCCCGCTGACCTCGAACACGGCGCGCGCGTCCGACACGTTGACGGCAAGCGCGTGGGTGCCTGCCAGCGCGTCTGTCAGCGCCTCCAGCCGGTCTGTCACCTCGGCATAGGGGCACAGGATCAGCAATTCGTCCGGCGACATCCACGCCATCCCGCCGGTGTCAGAGAACACCGCCTTGCGCTGCCCCGGCATCGCGGTGCCGGATGCGGCAGTCGCGGCCTTTTTCAGCACGGGCGCGGCAACATCGCCGCGCAGGGTGATCATGCCTTGCAGGCCCAGTTCGCGGATTTGGGCGATCCCGTCGAAGCGGGCGTTGGCCAATGCGCTTTGAAGGTCAAACATTCTGCTTTTCTCCGTCCTTGTCGTAGAACACCGGATCGACGATCTTTGCCTTGTAGACCGTACCATCGGTGCCGGGGAAATCGATCACCTCGCCCATGCGGTCGGGGCCGTTCAGCACCAGCCCCATGGCGATGCCCTTGCCCAGCGTCGGCGAATGATAGGTCGAGGTGACGCGACCCTGGGTGTTGCGTTGACCGTTGGCGTTGGTGCCCTCGGCCACCGCATAGGCGCCATCGGGGATCACCGAGCCATCGACGGTTTCCAGCCCCACCAGTTTCCAGCGGGTCGGGTCGGTCATGTGATCGCGCGATTGCGCTCGCTTGCCCAGGTAGTCGGTTTTCTTCTTCGAGATCGCCCAGTTCAGGCCCAGATCCTGCGGGATCACCGTGCCATCGGTTTCATCGCCGATCATGATGAACCCCTTCTCGGCGCGCAGGATGTGCAGCGCCTCGGTGCCATAGGGCATCACGCCCAGGTCGGCCCCCGCCTGCATCAGCGCATCCCAGAACGCCTGCCCCTGGCTGGCAGGCACGGCGATCTCATAGCTCAGCTCGCCCGAGAACGAGATGCGATAGACCCGCGCATCGAAGCTGCCGATCTTGCCGTCGCGCCATTCCATGAAAGCAAGCGACTCTTTCGACAGGTCCATCCCGCCCAGTTTTTCCAGCAGCACCCGCGCCTTGGGGCCGACAACCGCGATCTGGGCGTATTGTTCGGTCATGTTCGCGGTGTAGACCTGCCAGTCCCACCATTCGGTTTGCAGCCATTCCTCCATATGGGCGTGGATGCGATCCGCGCCGCCGGTGGTGGTGTGGCACAGGAAGGTATCTTCGTCGATCCGGGCAACCACACCATCGTCGATCAGAAAGCCGTTCTCGCTGCACATCAGGCCATAACGGCATTTGCCGGGCTTCAGCGTCGACATCATGTTGGTATACAGCATGTCAAGGAAGCGGCCCGCGTCGGGGCCCTTGACCACGATCTTGCCCAGCGTGGATGCATCAAGCATTCCAACGCCTTCGCGAACGTTCCTCACCTCGCGCATCACCGCGTCATGGGTGGTTTCGCCGGGGCGCACATAGGCATAGGGACGGCGCCATTGGCCCACCGGCTCCCAATCGGCGCCGTGGCTATCATGCCAGCCGTACATCGGCGTTTCTCGCACTGGCTGGAACACCGCGCCGCGCGCCTCGCCCCCGATCGACCCCATCGAGATCGGCGTATAGGGCGGGCGGAACGTGGTGGTGCCGACGTTGGGAATGGCCTCGCCCAATGCATCAGCAAGCGTTGCCAGACCGTTGATATTGGAAAGCTTTCCCTGATCCGTTGCCATACCAAGCGTTGTGTACCGCTTGGTGTGTTCGACGCTTTCATAGCCTTCCTGCGCGGCCAGCCGCACGTCTGACACTTTCACGTCGTTCTGGTAATCCAGCCACGCCTTCGCCCGCAGCGCCGGGCGTGCCTGCGCAGGCATCATCCAGACGGGTTCCATCGGGGCCTCGGTCGTGGGGTCCACGGCGACGGCGGCGGCGCGTTTGGGTTTGAACCCGGCGGCCTGCGCAGCAACGCGCCCGGCCTCGCCCGCGTCGGGCAGGATCGCGTCCAGCCCAAGGTGCCCGTTGGCCGACCCGGCGACCGTGACAAACGGCTTGCCATCGGCCCCGGTGGGGGCGCGCGACGGGTCGGGGCGGAAATGCGCCTGATCGCCGTCCCACAGCAGCTTGCCGCCGCAATGCGACCACAGGTGTACGACCGGAGACCAGCCGCCCGACATGGCGACCGCGTCGCAGGCGATCTCCTCAAGCGCGCCACCAGCCCCGGCCTGAGCGCAGATTTGCACCTTTTTCACGCGCTTGCCGCCGGTGACCTTGCCGATGCCCCGGCCACAATCGATGCGGATGCCCATGTCGCGGGCTGTGTTCATCAATGCCCCGCCACCGGTTTCGCGCGCATCCAGAATGCGCAGAACGTCCACGCCCGCCTTTTTCAACGCAATCGCCGTGCGATAGGCGTCGTCGTTGTTGGTGGCCACCACCACGCGCTGGCCCGGAGTCACGCCCCAGTTCACCACATAGTCGCGCATGGCCGAGGCAAGCATGACGCCCGGCACATCGTTGCCCGCAAAGGACAGCGGCCGTTCGATGGCGCCCGTCGCGGTGACAATCTGTTTCGCGCGGATCCGCCACAGGCGGTGACGCGGACCATCCTGACCCGGGCGGTGATCGTTCAGGCGTTCATAGCCCAGCACATAGCCGTGGTCATAGACGCCCGCCCCCATGCAGCGGCTGCGCAGGGTCACGTTCTCCATTGCCTGCAACTCGGCCACGAGGCTGTCGATGTAATCCTCGACCGGGCGGCCGCCCACATGCCCGCCATCGACCGGCGCGCGCCCGCCCCAGTGGGCGGTCTGCTCCAGCACGAGCACCTTTGCACCCGAAGCGCCCGCAGCCCGCGCAGCTTCCAGCCCGGCAATCCCGCCGCCGATCACCAGCACGTCGGCGAAGGCATAGAAGTGCTCATAGGTGTCGGCGTCACGTTCCGTGGGCGCCTGGCCCAGACCCGCCGACTGGCGGATGAAGGGTTCGTAGACGTGTTTCCAGAACGACCGGGGGTGGATGAACATCTTGTAGTAGAAGCCCGCCGGCAAAAACCGCGACAGATGCGCGTTGACCGCGCCCACGTCGAAGTCAAGCGAGGGCCAGTGGTTCTGGGACCGTGCGGTCAGGCCGGAAAACAGTTCCGTCGTTGTGGCGCGCTGGTTGGGTTCAAACCGCGACCCTTGCCCCATGTTGATCAGGGCGTTGGGCTCTTCCGCGCCGCTGGCGACCACGCCACGCGGGCGGTGGTACTTAAACGACCGGCCCACCATCATGCGATCATTGGCCAGCAGAGCCGAGGCCAGCGTGTCTCCGGCATAGCCGTGCAGCGTCTGACCGTTGAAGGTAAACGACATTTCGGTGGAGCGGTCGATCAGACGGCCCCCTTTGGGCAGGCGCTGGCTCATCCCTTGGCCCTTTCGGATGTGAGGTTCTTGTAGGGGTTCGATGCGGGGCGGGTCATTTGAACAACCGCCATTTCCAGCCGGGCGCAACGCCCGAGATTTTCTGGCGGATCGCTTCGGGCGGCTCGGTCGTCTGCGCCGAGTAAGTGCCGTAAACCTCGAGCGTCACGGTATTGCGCGCGGCGTGGAACCACTTGCCGCAGCCATGCGAATGGCGCCAGCGTTCGAAATGCACCCCGCGCGGGTTTTCACGCCGGAACAGATAACCCTCAAACTCGTCATCCGACGACTCCGGGCCAAAGCGTTTCAGATGCGCCTCGCCACCGGCTGTCAGCTCGGTTTCATCCGCAAGGACACCGCAACAGGGACATTCAAGGATCAGCATGGCAGACCTCCGGTCAGGCAGGCGGATGCATTCGGCCGGGGCCGGGCATCAGCTGGAAAGTGGGGAGTGATAAGGGGAGAGTTCGCGTGGCAGGCCACAAATGCGTGGCCCGAAACGGGAAAAGGACGGGCACGAGGCGGGCCCATCCTGAACTCTTTAAATCTACTTACTGGTTGCGCGGCGCAGCCTGCGCCGCCTGCGAGGGGCAGGCCCCCGTCAGTTTCCGGAAACTTCGCCTTCGATGGCTTGGCCGCCGGGCAATTCGATACGGATGTCAGGCTGATCGCTTGAGGGCAGACCATTGCCGAAGGCAAGCCAGACCACAACACCAAGCGCGACGACGACGCCGCCAAGGATGAAGGCAAGCCCCGTTGTCCCGGCGCTCGACGTTGTGTTTGATTGGTAAGACATACTGTCGCTCTTTTGTTGCTGCTTCTTGTATGCGCAACAGATGCCGGGGCGAATTGGTTCCCGCAGTTTGGCGACTTTTTCACGAAATTCCGAAAAAAAGCATCGGGTTGCCCGCTATGGGGCAACCCCGGGACGCGCGCTCGCGCCTTAGTTGTTTTCGACGGGTGCAGCCGGTGCGGTTTCAGCCGGAGCAGCCGAGTCTGCAGCAGGTGCAGCCGAGTCAGCCGCCGGGGCTGCGGCGTCCGGAGTTGCCGTTTGCGCTGCCGGGGCGTCGGCGCCTTCGACGGTGACGGACACGTCGCCGGCATCGGTGCCGGTTGCAACCGGTGCAGTATCGGCGCCAGCGAACAACCAGAACAGGACAAGAGCCGCGACGACAAGGCCGCCAACGATGAAGGCAATGCCTGTGCCCGAGCTTTCTTTGCGTTCAATACGCTCGCGCTCGACGTAGGTGCCGTTGTTGCTGTATTCAGTTCCGTGCAGATCAGGGTTGGCCATGGTGCTTCCTCCTTCGTGTTTACGATTGGGAGAACAACACCATGAACCCGGGCACGGTTCCGGGCACCGCCATAGGATGCGCAGGAACCCGCCGAACGGCGTGGAGCTGAAGATATGTGGCAGCAGGCGCCCATCAGTGGGCAACCCCTGCCGCGACGCTTTCGTCGATGAACTTGCCGACGCGGAACCGGTCGAGCGAGAATTCCTCGGCCAACGGAGACCGCCCCTGCGCCATCAGCTCGGCCATAGCCCAGCCGGAACCGGGGATTGCCTTGAACCCGCCGGTGCCCCAGCCACAGTTCACGAAACAGCCCTCAATGGGCGTTTTCGACAGAATAGGCGAGCGGTCGCCGGTCATGTCCACGATACCGCCCCACTGGCGCAGCATCTTGAGCCGGGAAATCATCGGGAAGGTTTCGATCAGGGCGCGGACGGTTTCCTCGATATGGTGGAAGCTGCCGCGCTGGGTGTAGTTGTTGAACCCGTCGGTGCCGCCGCCGATCACCATTTCGCCCTTGTCGGACTGGCTCATGTAGCCGTGCACCGTGTTGGCCATCACGACCACATCCATGCAGGGCTTGATCGGTTCCGATACCAGCGCCTGCAGCGCAAGGCTTTCAATCGGCAGGCGGAACCCCGCCTGTTCGGCCAGAACGCCGGAATGGCCCGCAACGACGATGCCCAGCTTGGCACAGTCGATCGGGCCCTTGGTGGTGTCGACGCCGCGCACCTTGCCGTTTTCGCTGCGGATGCCGGTGACCTCGCATTTCTGGATAATGTCCATGCCCATGGCCGAACAGGCCCGCGCATACCCCCAGGCCACAGCATCGTGGCGCGCCGTGCCGCCGCGCGGCTGCCACAGCGCGCCCAGCACCGGGTAGCGCGGCCCGTCGAGTTCGATGATCGGGCACAGTTCCTTCACCTCGGCCGGGGTGATGAACCGGGTTTCAACGCCCTGCAGCGCGTTGGCATGGGCCGTGCGCTGATAGCCGCGGATCTCGTGCTGGGTTTGCGCGAGCATCATCACGCCACGCGGGCTGAACATCACGTTATAGTTCAGGTCCTGGCTGAGCGTTTCATACAGGCCGCGCGCCTTTTCATAGATCGCGGCCGACGGGTCCTGCAGATAGTTCGAGCGGATGATGGTGGTGTTGCGGCCCGTGTTGCCGCCGCCCAGCCAGCCCTTTTCGATCACCGCGACATTGGTGATGCCGAAATTCTTGCCAAGGTAATAGGCGGTGGCCAGCCCATGGCCACCCGCGCCCACGATCACCACGTCATAGCGGCGGCGCGGCTCGGGGCTGCGCCAGGCGCGCTCCCATCCCGTGTGAAACCGCAGGGCTTCGCGCGCAACGGCAAAGGCGGAATAGCGTTTCATCTGGTGCACCCCCGGCATGGATTCGGACCTTGGTATCCTACCCCCCGTATCTGGCTCACGCCGCTAAAAAGAGGATACCATGGGCGGCATTCGCGGCATGATTTGCGACATGCCCAAAGATTTGATGTCGCACCCCGGCGGTTGTGACCGTATCGCCCCTTTTGTCATCGGCCTTGCGCGGCTAGACAGACGCAGCAATCGGGCCAAAGGCAGGAGAGCCCATGGTTTTCTGGATCATTCCCGCGCTCGTCGCGCTGGCCGTCGCAGGGCTGATCGCCCGCGTGATGACCGCCTCGCGCGATGCAGGCGACACGACAGCGTCGCATGACATGTCGGTTTATCGCGATCAGCTGGCCGAGATCGAGCGCGACCGCGCGCGCGGCACCATCCCCGAGTCGGAAGCCGAGCAACTGCGCACCGAAGTCGCCCGCCGCATCCTGGCTGCCGACAGCGCCGCACGCGATGCGACATCGGTTTCTGCACCAGCAGGCAAGGCGCCCGCACTGGCGCTTGGCGCGGTTCTCGTCGTTGGAAGCCTTGGGCTCTACGCGTGGCTCGGGGTGCCGGGCTATGGCGATATGGGCTTGCAGACACGCTATGCCATGGCCGAGCGACTGCGCACCGAACGCCCCACTCAGTCTGACGCCGAAGCGCAGACGCCTGCGCAATCCCCGGCGCAGGACCCGGGGCCGGAATACCTGGCGCTTGTGGCACAGCTGCGCGAAACCGTGGCGCAGCGGCCGGATGACCTTCAGGGCAACCAACTGCTGGCGCGTCATGAATCCGCCCTTGGCAACTTTGTCGCTGCCCATGCGGCGCAGGCCCGCGTGATCGACATCAAGGGCGACGGCGCAGGTGCTGGCGATTATGCCAGTTATGCCGATCTTCTGATCCTCGCGGCGGGGGGCTATGTCTCGCCCACTGCGGAACAGGCCTTGAAGGACACGTTGGCCCGCGATCCGCGCAGTGGGCCGGCGCAGTATTACATGGGGCTTCTTGAGGCCCAGAACGCCCGGCCCGACCGTGCCTTTCGCATATGGAACAGGCTGCTGCAGGCCAGCCCGCCAGATGCGCCCTGGGTCCCCGCGATCCGGTCGCAAATCGCCGATGCCGCGCGGCTGGCGGGCGTCGACTACGCCCTGCCTGCGCAGGCCTCCGGCCCAACGGCCGAAGATGTCGCCAATGCCGCCGAACTGGACGACGCTGGCCGACAAGAGATGATTCAAGGTATGGTCGAGGGGTTGGCCGCCCGGCTCGCAGAAGAAGGGGGCCCGGCACCGGAGTGGGCTCGGCTGATCGCGGCGCTTGGCGTGTTGGGCGAGGTGGACCGCGCCCGTGCCATCGCAGATGAGGCGCGCAACCGCTTTGCCGGTGACAGCGCTGCGCTGGAGCAGATAGAACAGGCCGCACAGCGCGCAGGGATAGCTGAATGATCCACGACGATTTTGCCGAATTCGCCGCCGCCTGCCCGCCGATGCGCGCCATCGCCGGGCTGGACCTTGGCACCAAGACCATCGGCGTGGCCCTGTCCGACCGTATCCGCTCGGTCGCGACTCCGGTCGAGACGGTGAAGCGGCGCAAGTTCACGCTGGACGCCGAGGCGCTCGAGGCGATTTTTGCCGCGCGCGAGGTGGGGGCCGTTCTGCTGGGCCTGCCGCGCAACATGGACGGCACCGAGGGCCCCCGCTGTCAGGCCACGCGCGCCTTTGCCCGCAACCTTGCGGCGCGGATCGACCTGCCGATCGGGTTCTGGGACGAACGCCTGTCGACCGTCGCTGCCGAGCGCGCGCTGCTCGAGGCCGATACCTCGCGCCGCCGTCGTGCCGAGGTGATCGACCACGTTGCCGCCAGTTTCATCCTGCAAGGCGCGCTGGACCGGATGCGCCATCTGGAGCGCGAGGGCTGATGGCGGAAGAGGTCTGGAAACGCGACGAGGTCGACTCTCCCTGCGTGAAAATCTGCGTGGTGCATCCGGTGGAACGGATTTGCACCGGTTGCCTGCGCAGCATCGACGAAATCGCCCGCTGGTCGCGGATGAGCGCCGAGGAACGCCGCGCCGTCATGGCAGAGCTGCCTGCGCGCGCGCCACGGCTGGCGAAACGCCGGGGCGGACGCGCGGCGCGGATGTCGCGCGGCGAGGGTTAATCTACCACCCCAGCGCCTTGCGCAGCATGTTCAGCGCGACCAGCGTCAGGAACACGGCGAACACCCGCTTCAGCGGTTTCGGGTCCATCGCATGGGCCAGCTTCACCCCCAGCGGAGCCGTGATCAGCGTCATCGCGATCACCACGAAAAAGGCCACAAGGTTGACCGCGCCCACGGTCAGCGGCGGGCGATGTTCGGCGGCGATGGGCAGGAACAGGAAACCGATGACCGAGGGCACCGCGATCAGCACGCCAAAGCCCGCCGCCGTCGCCACCGCACGGTGGATCGGCACGTTGAACAGGCTCATGGTGGGCACGCCGAAGCTGCCCCCGCCGATGCCCATCAGCACCGACATGAACCCCATCAGCGGCGACAGGATCGCGCGTTTCAACCCCTTCGGCATTTCATCGCCCAGTCGCCACGAGGCGCGTCCAAAGCCCATGTAAAGCCCGATCACAATCCCGAAGACCCCGAACACAACCTGAAGCGTGACCGAGCGCAGCGAGGCCGCAACCAGCACGCCAAGGATCGCCCCAATCGCAATACCGGGCGCCCAGGTGCGCAAAATCTCCCAATCCACGGCACCTTTGCGGTTGTGGCTGAGCACTGAGCGCACCGAAGTCACGATGATCGTGGCAAGCGAGGTGGCAAGACACAACTGCATCAGTTGCGGCCCGCCATAGCCCAGCGTCTGAAAGGCATAGAAAAAGGCGGGAACCAGAACGATACCGCCGCCCACGCCCAGCAATCCGGCCAGAACCCCGGCGATGGCACCGATCACCAGCAAAAGGATCAGCATTTCGATCAACAAGGTGGTATCGGGCATGGCGGTGCTTTCGCTGCGTGTCGGTTTGGCGCCATAAAGCGCATGGGCGGGGCGGTCGGCAAGCGCCAAACGTGTGCTATTGGCATATGTCTGCGAGCAGGCTATGGTCGCCACCGAGTCGCCCGGCTTTTGCCCTCTGACGCCTATACCTCAAGGAATATCTCATGCTCCGCACCGGACTTGTTCTGGGCCTGCTGGCATTGGTCGGCCCCTTCGCCATTGACATGTACCTGCCCGCCCTGCCCCGCATCGCCGAGGATTTCGGCACGTCCGAGACAGCTGTGCAGATGACGCTGACCGGCTATTTCATCGCTTTCGGCCTGGCGCAGATGATCTATGGACCGATGGCCGACCGTTATGGCCGCCGCTTGCCCATCCTTCTGGGTCTGGCCGTGTTCACGCTTGGCTCGCTTGGCGCGACGCTGGCTGGGTCGGTAGAATCGCTGGTCGCATGGCGCGCGTTCCAGGGGTTGGGAGGCGCCGCGCTGATGGTGGTGCCGCGCGCCATTGTACGCGACATGTACACCGGCCCCGAGGCGACCAAGCTGATGGCGATGATCATGCTGGTGATCGCGGTCTCGCCGATGCTGGCCCCGCTGGCGGGCAGCGGCGTGATCGCCGTGTCGGGCTGGCGCATGGTGTTTGCCGTGCTCTGCGTTCTGGCTGTGCTGGCGCTGATCCTGACGGTGACGCTGCAACCCGAAACCCTGCCGGCCGAGCGGCGCACCCCGATTTCTCCGCGCGCCTTGCTGCACGGATCGGCCCATCTGCTGCGCGATGGCGGCTTCATGGGCCTGACACTGATCGGCGGCTTTGGCATGGCGAGCTTTTTCGTCTTCATCGCCTCGGCTCCCTTTGTTTATGTCACGCAGTTCGGGCTGACGCCGACCGGCTTTTCCATCGCCTTCGCGGTGAATGCGATCGGCTTCTTCACCGCCTCGCAAATGGCTGGATACCTGGGCGAAAAGCTGGGGATGCGACGGCTGGTGCGGTTCGGGATTTTCGGATTCTCGGGTTTTGCTTTGGCTCTGCTGGGAGCGGCGCTGGCCGGTCAGGCGACCTTGATCGCGATTGCGGTGCTGTTGTTTCTGGCCAATGCGTGCCTTGGCGTTGTCATTCCCACCACGATGGTTCTGGCACTGGATGACCATGGCGAACACGCCGGGCTTGCCTCGTCCCTTGGGGGAACGTTGCAGATGCTGGCGGGCGGTTTGATGATCGCGCTGGCGGGGCCGTTCTTTGACGGCACCGCGCTGCCGATGATCGGGGCGATTGCCCTTTGCGCGGTGATCGCGTTGTGTCTGACGCTGGCCATGCTGCCGGGACGGATTGAAGCGGTGCAAGGGTCGTAACGGGGTAGGACATCTGCCTCTGCCGACGGGAGGCGGAAATGGACAAAAGGGGGCTCTGCCCCCGTCCCTACGGGACTCCCCCGGAGTATTTCCGGAATATTGAAAGGGCGATCAGAGGGTTTCGGCCGTTGTGGCTTCTGCTTCGGTGCGGGCCGTTTGGGCTGCATCGACCACCTCGAGCCCGGCGCCAGGGCGATGCGCCCCTTCGGACAGGTGGCGGCGCCAGATGCGGGCGCCGGGACGGCCCGTGAACAGGCCCAGCATGTGGCGGCTGATCTGGTGCAATTTCCCGCCTTGTTCCAGGTGCGCCGCGATATAGGGGCGCATTGCGGTGACCACCTTGTCAGGATCGGCTGCCGTACCCTGGCCGTAAATCTCCGGATCGGCCCGTGAGAGAACCGAGGCCGGGTCATGATAGGCCGCGCGCCCGATCATCACACCGTCGATGCCACGATCGAGGAAGCCCTGCGCCTGATCGAGCGTGGTGATGCCGCCGTTGACCGACAGGTGCAAGTTTGGAAAGCGATCTTTCATGCGCAGGACAAGATCATAGTCCAGTGGCGGAATATCGCGGTTTTCCTTGGGGCTGAGCCCCTGAAGCCAGGCTTTGCGCGCGTGCACCGTGACCCGGGACACACCGGCATCCGCGATCTGCTGCAGGAAATCGGGCAGCACGGTTGCCGGTGTCTGATCGTCGATGCCAATGCGGCATTTTACGGTGATCTCGGCCCTGTCGCCGACCGACTGCGCCATGGCGGAGACACAGGCGGCCACGCGGGCCGGGTCAGCCATCAACACCGCGCCGAAAAGCCCGGATTTCACCCGGTCGGACGGGCAACCGCAATTGAGGTTGATTTCGGGATAGCCGGCGTCTGCGCCAAGGGCGGCCGCCTCGGCCAGTTCGCCGGGATCGGAGCCGCCGAGTTGCAACGCCACTGGCTGTTCCCGCGCGTCATGATCCAGCAGATGTGTTGCACCGCCCCGAACCAGCGCCGGGGCCGTCACCATTTCGGTATAGAGCAACGTCCGCGCGCTGAACTGGCGGTGCAGGAACCGGCAGTGGCGATCCGTCCAATCCATCATCGGCGCCACGCTCAGGCGTGCAGCACTTCGGACCTTAGAAACCCTTTGCCTTACCGGCTCTTCGCGCATTGTCATCCGACCTGACGTCCTTGAGTTGTGGGCCTTTTGGCCCCGTTTTCGGGGCTGGTGCAACCCAATGATGCCTTGATCCCGAATTATTGCACCGTAATTTGCCTCATCCCGGGTTTGGCCCGGTTACCCAGACGGAGGGGCATTGCCACGGGGGCGTCAAGGTTGTCCACTTCTCCAGAACACCCCGACTGACTCCACATAGCCGCGCTTGGGTGCCGTATCGCGGGGTGGCCAGCGTCTGCTTTCCAGGATCTGCTAAGCGGGTCTGCTCTGGCCAACCGGCGACCGAATTGCATGTAAGAAGCTGCTCGCTCGCAGACTTCGCGCACCAGTACCGCGGCACAGGCGTCCGCCGCTAATACATTGTCTTTGGCTCTTGCTCCAGTCTGACACCGTAACGAGCCTGGACCGCGGTGCGGGCCTGCGCGGCGAAGATCGTCACATCGTCAAAGCTGGCGTCACGCTGGTTCACAAGGACGAGGGCGTGTCGCTCATAAAACCCGGCGCCGCCCAGATGGGCACCTTTGAAGCCACAGGCATCGAGCAGCCAACCAGCCGAGAGTTTCACGCCGCCATCGACGGGATGCGCCGGCATCGTTGGGCATGTGTCTGCAAGCTGAGCGGACACGACCGGATTGGTAAAAAAATCCGGCGTTACCCGTCAAGCGCCAGTCTGGTATCCGCGATCCGCGGCGCGTCAGAACAGCCTGCATGACGTCTGCCGGGTCGCTTCTTTTTGGAAGGGTCCGCAAGCCCGCATAGCTGCGGACGGCTTGCCAAGGACGCGGCAACAGAAGCGACACTTCAAGCACAATGCAGTGGCCCGGCTCGGCCTTGAAAGGGCTTCCGCGAGACCCGAAGGCACAGTCCGACTTGGCAAACCGGACATTGCACCCGGTCGTAATGCCGATAGCCACCAGTGCCTCGAAGACATCGCTCCGGTTCACCCCGTAAGCGCCAATATTCTGAACCGGCGCAGCCCCGACAGTCCCGGGATTGCCGGCAAGGTTTTCCAAGCCCCCCACGCCCTGCGCGACGGTCCAGCGCACAAGATCGCCCCAGGTTCCCCTGCCCGGGCGGTCACGCGGAAGCTATCGGGTAATTCCTGAATTCGGCGCCCGCGCAAGTGCATCAGGCCGACGACAGCCCTGACATCCGGGGCAAGCACCACATTGCTGCCGCCCCCAAGCATGTGAAACGGCAGGCCGGCCTGTCGCGCGAAGGCAATGGCCTCAAGGATAGGGCTCACGCGTCAAGGGTGCGTGAAAAACCAGGTCCTTCTTTCGGTGCATCGCGATGTTGATCCGGAACGCCTCGGCAATGCGCTCGGAGCGCGCGACGAAGAGCTGTGCCGTTTTCGGCGGGCAAAGCATTTCGACGGTGTGCCGGAACAGGGCCAGCCAGCGGCGGAAATGGACGTCCGACAGTTCTGGGATCGCAAGGTGCTTGGGCATAGGACGCCCGTCGTAGGTGCGCGTTCCCAAAAGGGTCGAACACCAGAAGGTTTCAATCCGGGCCAGGTGATGGTGCCACTGGGCATCCGGGACATGCGCCCGGAAAACCGGGCCGATCACCGGATCCTCACGGGCTGTGGCGTAAAAGTGGTGAACGACGTCGTGGATCATCGCCTCGTCCAACCCCTCGTCGACGGCCTCCGGCGACCGTGGCACAGGCGCCCGGGGCTGTTCGCTCATTCCGTGGCCTCGCGGATGACATAGGTGCAGCGGCGACCGCCGCTGACGATGTGTTGCACCCGTTCGACCGAGGCACCTGTGCCCAGCACGTTCTGGAACACAGCCTTTTCGGCCCGGCAAAAGCCCTGACAAAACGTCGCTGCCGCGCAAATGGGGCAATGGTTTTCGACCAATAGCAGTTCTCCGGCCTGCCCCTCTTCGGCGCTGGCCATGTAGCCCTCGGCTGTGCGCAATTCGGCCAGCCGGGCAACGCGGTCTTTCAGACTGGCGCAATCCGACATCGCCTCCTTGTACAGCGCCTGAGTGGTCAACTCGCGCGCGCTGATGATGCGATTTAACGCATCCTCGCCCAGAACCTCTGAAATGCTGCGCAGGATGTCCACGGTCAGCGCTGCGTGGCTGTCGGGAAACCGCGCCTGCCCCGCGTCGGTCAGGTGCCAATAGACAGAAGGACGCCCCCGTCCGGCGGCGCGACGCTCATCCGAAACAAGACCGTCTTCGGCGAGTTTCAGCAGTTGCTGTCGCGCGGCCTCTCCGGTGATCCCAAGGCGCTCGCCCACCTGCGCAGAGGTCAGCGCGCCGCGCATCTTCAGCACCATCAGGATCCGCTCGGCAGGGGCCCGTGGCGACCAGCCGTGTTTATCCAAGTCATCGCTTGACATAATGCCTCCAATGTTTTTCAAAGCATTAACTTGATTAAATATCGAAATGCACCGCGCGATGCAACCGCGCCTGTAAACGGAGACAGCGAATGGCCTTTGTCCTGCTCAGTCTGACCTATGGCAACCCTGCCTTGGCCGATCTCGGCAAGAGCCAGAAACCGCTGGAACCTCAGTATGATAGGCATCAGCTGACCGATATCACCGCGCTGAACGCCTTCGACAAACCCAACCTTGCCTGATCGCGGGCACGCCGTGCGCTTTAACGCGCGGCGGAATAATTCCGGGACCCCATGACATACGTCGTTACCGAGAACTGCATCGCCTGCAAGTACACCGACTGCGTCGATGTTTGCCCCGTGGATTGCTTTTACGAGGGCGAGAACATGCTGGTGATACACCCCGAGGAGTGCATTGACTGCGGCGTCTGCGAACCCGAATGCCCAGCTGACGCGATCCGCCCCGACACCGACGCCGAGGCAGGGAGCTGGGTCGAATTCAATCGCAGATACGCCGAGATTTGGCCCGTCATCATCGAAGCGCGCGAACCGCCCGCGAATGCAGACTCCATGGACGGCGAGGCCGACAAGCTGAAGACACATTTCTCGCCGAACGCGGGACAGGGAAGCGGATCATGACACTCCACACCACTCCAGCGGTTTCCAGTGCCGGAATCCAGCAGGATTTTCGCGATGCGATGGCGGCGCTCGCCGCAACCACCTGTGTCGTCACGTGCCACGAAAACGGCGCACGGTGGGGACGAACGGTCACGGCCGTCTTCTCACTTGCGGTCGAACCGCCGGCGATCCTCGTGTCGATCCGTGCCGACTCGGAACTTGCGGATATGATCTGCCGAACCGCCGGTTTCTCCTTTGCCATGCTCTCGGAGTCCCAGCACGCGGTGGCCGACGCCTTCGCAGGCAAGGTCGCGCGCGCCGAGCGCTTCCAGCACGGAGACTGGGGAAGTTGGCCCTCTGGTATGCCCCGACTAAGCGGCGCTGTCGCGGCGATGGATTGTACCCTCGGGAAACATTTGGAAACCAGTGGCCACATCCTCTTTGTCGGTCACCCGCAGAACATAACGCTAGATGGCAAAGTCCGCCCCCTTATCTGGCACGATCGAACCTTCAACACTGTCCAGCCCCTCTGATGAAGCGGCCTGACGCCATAAGACCGGAGAACACCTTATGAAATCAATTCCTTGGCGCCACATTTTCGCAGCCCTGATTGCTGCCTTTTTTGTTCTTGGCGGCACCATGAACATCTTCGCCTCCGAGCAAATTCAGGCGGATTATACCCGTTGGGGGTATCCGGGCTGGTTCCATTACCTCACCGGCATTCTGGAGTGGACTGCGGCGGTGCTGATCGCACTGCCTGCAACGCGCCTGATTGGCAGCCTTCTTGCAGCCGGTGTGATGGCATCGGCGGCTGGCACGGTTCTGCTGAACGGCGAATTCAGCCACGCCATCGCGCCGCTGGTCGTGCTGGTGATCGTCGCGATCAATTTCTGGGTTACCTGGCGCGCCAACAACCGGCTGGCAGCCCCGGTCTGACATTCCCGGGTGACCGGCTCCAACCTGACTGAAATTTCCTTGCGCCCTGCCTGCGACAGACAGGGCGCAAGGAACACGCCAGCCTCAGGTCAGGACCACGGCGGCAAAAGCCAAAACCAGCCGTTCCGTGATACGTTCTGTCATTGCCGATAGGTCCACGGCGTCATTGCAACGCCCGCGCGACACGCGGCGGGGTCACATCCACGTTTGCCGCATCGGGTCCAAGCGACAGCACATGGTCCGCCGTCCGGGCTACCAGCGCCGGATCATGGCTGACCAGCATGATGGCACAGCCCTCGGTCTCGGCCATATCGCAGAGCAGGTCGATCACCTGCTTCTGCGTGATGGGATCGAGGCGCGAGGTCGGTTCGTCCGCAAAGATGAACTTCGGCCGGACGAGCAGCAGGCGCAGCAGGGCCAGCCGCTGAAGCTCTCCTCCCGACACGGCATCGGGCCTGCGTGTCAGCAGCACGGGGGCAAGACCGAGGCGCGGCATCAGCGCGTCGATCCGCGCTTGCGACTGGCCGTGGCGGCGGGCGACGTCGAGGAGCGTTGGCTCAAGGGTCCGGTGGCGGGGAAAGGCCGCGACGGGATCCTGGTAGAGCTTCTGGAACGCCGTGGCGGTCAGACCTTTGGCCTTGTCCACACGGCCTTCGGAAGCACGGAGCAGCCCCAGCACCACATCGCCAAGTGTGGATTTGCCACAACCGGACGGCCCGGTGACACCAAGGATGCGACCCTCGGCCAGGTCAAACGACAGTCCCGAGAAGAGCCGCGCCCCGCCCCGGTCCGCTGCCAGCCCGGTCGCGGTCAGCACGGGCGCCCCGGGCGCCGCTGGTGTCCGCAGCGCCCAGTTTTCCGGATCGGCGGCAATCAGATCACGGGTATAGGCCTGCGTCGGTGCGCCCATCACGGACGCGGTCGCGCCGGTCTCAACGACGCGACCTTCGCGCAGAACGATCATCCGCCCGCCAACACGCCTCGCCAGTGCCAGATCGTGGGTGATGACCAGCAACCCGCCGCCGCGCGCCAGTTCGGCGAGCAGCAGGTCCGCCACCTCGTCCCGCCTTGCGGCGTCCAGACCCTTGGTCGGTTCATCCGCGATGACGACCCGTGCGCCCCCGGCCCGTGCGGCAGCGATGGCAACGCGCTGCGCCATGCCGCCCGACAACTCGTGCGGGTAGCGGGCACCAGCGCCGCTCAGGCCTAGCCGGTCAAGGTCGCTGGTCGCCTGTGCCCGCGCCTCCCCTTTCCCCAGACCTCGCACCAGCCGATGCGCCTCGGCCACTTGGCCAGAGGCGCGCATCAGCGGATCGAGTGACAGCCAGGGCTCCTGCGGCAGCACCGCGATCTGGCGGCCCCAGAGCGGGCGGAACCCGTTGGGCCGTGCCGCATCCAGCAGGTGATCGCCCAAGGCCACCCGGCCCCGCGCCGTCAGGTCCCGCGGCAGGGTGCCCATGATGGCTTGTGCCAGAAGCGATTTGCCCGACCCGGTTTCGCCCAGAATGACCAGCGGCTCGCCGGGTTCCAGATGCAGCGATACGGGGTGCAGGATCGGCGTTCCGCCCTGCGACACCGTAATGTCTTCGGCGTTCAATAGGGTCATGTCTCGCGGCTCCCGGCCAGAAGGGTCAGGCTCAGAAGCAGGGCGAAGGTGGCGATCACGGGCGACAGCAACGCCATAGGTGCCTCGCGCCAGTAGGGCAGCAGTTCCACCATCATCAGGCCCAGTTCCGGCGTCGGAGCGCGCATGCCCACGTGCACGAAGCCAAGCGCGGCGATGGCCATGATCGCGGTTGCGGTGCCAAACGCCGCCGCCGTCAGCATCATGGGCGCGATTTCCGGCCAGATGTGGGTGCGGAAGATGTAGATTGGCCCGAAGCCCAGCAGCCGCGTCGCCTGCACTGCGGGCGAGACCAACACCTCGCGCGTGGCCGCACGGGTCAGGCGGAAGAACTCGACCCACAGCACAAGCGACAAGCCAGCCCAGAAGCCAAATGCCGTGCCGGGCAAGATGGCCAGCACGATGAGCACCAGCAGAAGCCCCGGCAGCGCCAGCAATGCGTCAGCCAGGGTGGTCAGGATTCGGTCGGTCCAGCCGCCTCGCGCGGCTGCCACGGTGCCAAGGACCAAGCCGGCAAGCCCGGCGCTCAGCACCGCGGCTATCGCGATGGCAGGTGACAGGCGCAGAGCATGCGCCAGCCGGTGAAAGATCGACCGCCCAAGGTGGTCATAGCCAAGCGGCGCCCCCGGCTCCGGCCCCGAGAGCGCCTTCATCAGTGATTGCGCGAAAGGATCACCCGGCACGGCCAGCGGACCGATCAGGGAAAAGACCAGCACGGTGGCCACCAGCGTGGCGCCGATCCAGCGCGTGGCATGGCCCGCGGGACGCGGGATCATCACGGCGTCACTCATGTGGCTCTCCTTGGATCGATGCGCTGCGTGAGAACGTCGATGACGGCGTTGATGAGAACAAAGCTCAGCCCCAGGCACAGCGCCGTGCCCTGCACCATCGGCACATCGCGGGAAAAGATCGCGTGCACCAGTGCATGGCCAATGCCGGGCCAGCCAAAGACCGCCTCGACCACCACGACGCCCTCGACAAGCGTCACGAACTGAAGCCCGAGATAGGTCAGCAGCGGCACCGAGACGTTGCGCAGCCCGTGCCGCCACAGCGTCTGATGCGGACTCAGCCCCTTCCACTGGGCAAAGCTGTAAAATGGCATTGCGCCGATCCGCGCCATGGCGTCCCGCGCGATCCGTGCGTTGACGGCGGCCAGTCCAAGTGCCAGCGCCAGGGCAGGCAGGATGAAGTGCCGCGCCTCGCCATGCCCGGCGGCGGGCAGCAGACGGAACTGCACCGACAGGATCAGGATAAGGATCAGGGCCATCAGGAACTGCGGCACAGCCTTCAGCCCGGTGGATACGACCAGAAGCAGCCGGTCGAGCACGCCACCGGGCCGGAGCCCGGCAAGGATGCCCAGTGGCGGCCCGAGGACCAGCGACAAAAGCACGGCGACCCCGGCCAGCGCCATCGACGCGCCCAGCTGATGCCCGATCTCTTCAATCACCGGGTTGCCGGTGACCAGAGAGGTGCCGAAATCCAGTCGCAGCAGATCACCCAGCCAGCTCAGAAAGGCGGGCAGCGCCGGACCGCCAAGCCCGAGTTCATCGCGCACCGCATCGGCGGCAGCGGTGTCGACATTGTCGTAACCATACCGACCGGCGGCGATCCGATAGGCCGCATCACCTGGCAGGGCGCGCATCATAGCAAATGTAGCGGCCCCGATCAGGACCGCCACCATAAGGGCCTGAATGCCCCGTGTTATCAACGTGTTCATTGCGCCAGCGTCAGATCCGACAGGCCAAAGCTCCGTTCCCATGGGTCGATCACCGTGCCCTCGACGCCCGTGGCCACGGCCAGCGTCTGACGATACCAGGCGATCGGGATGATCGGCAGCTCGGTTTGCAGGATTTCGGCGATCCGGGCACGCTCCTTATCTCCGCCGTCGCCACGCCCGACGGCGCGGGCCAGCTCCACGATCTCGTCATTCTGCCAACCCATGGCCCCCCAGTCGCCGGTCGGCGCGTAGTCGGAAAGAACCGTGCCCACAGGGTTCGGGATCAGACCAAAGTTCCGCGCGATCAGACCGAGATCGAGCGATCCGTCCTGATGGCCCGAGCTGATCTCGGAGGAATTGGTGGTGTTGATCGTCAGCTCTACCCCGATGGCGCGAAACTGCTGTTCCAGAACCGATGCCACGAGCGGCAGTTCGGGCCGGTCGGGATAGGTGGTCAGGGTCACGGCAAATCGCCCACCATCCCGGGTCAGGATGCCGTCGTTGCCAGTGGCCCAGCCCAGATCGGCCAGCAGTGCCTTGGCCGCCTCGGGGTCATAGGCCAAGGGGGCAAGGCTATCGTCGTGCCAGTCCCCGACTGACGGCGGGAACAGCTGGGTCGCCCCTTCGGGATAGCGCAGAACAGCTTTGGCGATGGCCTCCCGGTCGATGGCCAGCGACAGCGCTTGCCGCGCCTCAGGTTCCGACAAGGCGGGATGGCTTGCGTTCACCTTGATCAGCAGCGTGCGCGGTATCGCGACGGAATGCACGGTGGCCGCATCCGACATGCCCAGTCGCGCGACCGAGGCGGGATCCAGACCGAATACAAAGTCCGCCTCGCCGGATTCGGCCATCAGCGCGCGCGTCTCGACCCGGCTGACGGCGGCGTAGCTGACCATCGGCACATGCGGCGCGCTGCCCCAATAGTCGGCGAAGGCTTCGGCTTTCAGGCCTAGTGGCGGGGCCAGATCGGTGATCCTGTAAGGCCCGGTACCGATGACACGGACCCCAGCGCCATCCGCGCCATAGGCGGCGGGTGCGAGAATCTGCGCGCTGTAGTGGGCGAGGTAAGCCGGGAGCGCGGCAAAGGGTTCGGACAGGGTCATGACAACGGCGCCTTCCCCGGCCTCCATCCCCGTTACAGGGGTCTTCGCAAGCGGACCGGGCTTGGCTCGGGCGATGTCCAGCGCGCTGGCCACGGTGTCTGCCGTCATCGCAGAGCCATCATGGAACTGCACCCCGTCGCGCAGGGTGAAAGTCCAGCTCAGACCGTCCTCGGACGCCGCCCACTCGGTCGCGAGACCGGGCGTTAGCGCGCCCTTGGGATCGGCATTGGTCAGCGTCTCGGCCACGCCCATGCGGGTGAAGATATAGCCCGAGGTCGAGGGCTCGGGCGATTGGATTTCGAATTGCGCAACAACGTCGAGCGTGTTGTCGGCCAGCACGGGCGATGCCGTGGTGATCAGAGCGGCGGCAAGAACTGCCAGGGTATGCTTCATGGTCTTTGATCCTGTTGAACGTCGGGGATTGCGCGGCTTATGGCAGGTAGCTAAAGCCGATCGCGGGAAAGGGTCATCTGTTCGGCCCGATCGAGCCGGTCGAGAATGTCGTCGTGGCTTGCGCCCTCGGCCCGGGCCCTGGCCCAGATCCGGCGGCACGACACCGGCGACCACGGCAAAGCGGCCTGCGCCAGCCACAGCCGCAAGGGTCGCGGCAGGGCATCATAGGCCTGCATTGGATCGCCCCTGAGGCGACGGCGCAACGTGGTGGAAACATTGCGCCTCATACCTCTGCCCCCACGTCGTGGAGCGAGGCATGGATACATTGGGGTACGCGGACCACCGTCACGCAGCCGCCCTCCGCCAGATCGGAAACGGGTCTGGCAAGTCGGGCAGCGCGTCCGGGCCGGGGGCGATCCTCTGGGGAACCAAGGCCGCGTCCAGCCGCGTTTTCAGCAACGGCCAGTCGATGCCTGCGCCGATAAACACGATCTCTTGCCGCCGGTCGCCCCAAGGGTCGACCCAATGCTGCGCCAGATAGGCGCGGGCGCTATCGGTGTCGGGGTGACGTTCGCGCGGCACGGTGGCCCACCACTGGCCCAGCGGCGTCACCGACGAAAGCGCTCCGGCAAGCGAGAATTCGGCCACCCAATCGGGCCGCGTCGCGACCCAGAAATGGCCCTTGGCGCGGATGACGCCGGGCAGATCGCCATTCAGAACCTCGAGAACCTTGGACGGGTCGAAAGGCTGACGCGCGCGATAGACATAAGAGGCAACGCCGTATTCCTCGGTTTCAGGCACATGGTCGGCAAAGCCATAGAGCTCTTTCGCCCACATCGGATGCTCGTGCGCGCGTCCGAAATCGAAAAGACCCGTATTCAGGATCACGTCCGCCGGAACATCCGAGCGGTCAACCTCGATGATCTTCGCGTCGGCATTGAGGCTGCGGATGATCTTGCGGGCGGCGTCCACCTTTGCCGGGCCTGCATCCGTCACCTTGTTCAGAACAACCACATCGGCGAATTCGATCTGATCGGTCAGCAGGTGAACCAGCGTGCGCTCGTCCTCGTCGCCGAGGGTTTCGCCCCGGTCGTGCAGAAAATCGTGGCTGGCGTAGTCGTTCAGCAGGTTGACTGCATCGACCACTGTCACCATCGTGTCGAGCCGCGCGACATCCGACAGGCTTTCTCCCGCCTCGTCCCGAAAATCGAAAGTGGCCGCCACGGGCAGCGGCTCGGAAATTCCGGTCGATTCGATCAGCAGGTAGTCAAACCGTTCTTCCCCGGCCAGCTTGCGGACTTCTTGCAGCAGGTCGTCGCGCAGGGTGCAGCAAATGCAGCCGTTGGACATTTCAACAAGCGTTTCGTCGGTGCGCGACAACTCGGTGTCGGCACGGACCAGATCGGCGTCGATGTTGAGCTCGGACATATCATTGACGATCACGGCCACGCGGCGCCCGTCGCGATTGTTCAGCACGCGGTTCAGCAGCGTCGTTTTGCCTGCGCCAAGAAATCCCGACAGGACAGTGACGGGAAGGCGGGGATCAAGAGCATGTGTCATGTGGCGTCCTTTTCGAGAGCGGGAATGAAATCGGGGAAGAGAAGCGACTGGTGGCAGCCCGTACCGGCGCGGGCGCCATCACCGACGGCGAAGTTGACGTTCCACATCGGCGTTGCGAGGTCGCCCGCCGCGAAGACACCGGGCATATCGGTTTGCTGCATCGGACCGGTGCGCACATAGGGACCCATCGGCCCGTCGGACATGCCCAGGCCAAGTCCGTCGGCCGGAGACTGTGCCAGACTGACCTTCGGCGCCGTGAAGACCGCAGCAAATTGGGTCTCCGTCCCATCGTGGAACCAAACACCAATGCCCTCTGCCCGCGCGACCCGAACAGGAGCGCGATGCTCGATCTTGAGACCCGCCGCGATGAGGCCGGATTCGTCCAGCCCCTCGGCCCCATTGACCAGAACGGTCACGTCATCGCTCCAGTCGGCACGAAGCATATGCGCCTGATGTGCCGCCATCGGCCCGGTCGCCAGAACGGCCAGCGGCTGGCCCTTCACTTCGTAGCCATGGCAATAGGGACAATGCAGGACGGTCCGCCCCCAGGCCCCGGAAAGGCCCGGCAGATCGGGCAGGATATCCCGCACACCATGTGCAAGTATGATCCGGCGGGCATCAAAGCTCTGTCCGCTCGCGGTGATCACGTGATAGGCGTCGATCTCGCCCGTGATGTGCTCTGCCCGGTTTTCCAGAACACGAACGGTAGGATACCCGGCCAGATCCGCCCGAAACCGCGCGAGGATATCTGCGGGCGGAACACCATCCCACCCGGGCACGCCATGCGCAGCGGCAGAGGCGCGGTTTCGCGGCTCTCCCGCGTCTATGACGAGCACCGAGCGGCTGGCCCGCGCAAGTTGCAGGGCGGCACTCAAGCCGGCAAAGCTCCCTCCGATCACAACCACATCCAACATGGCATATCCTCTCCGGTTCCGGTCAGCAGGCTGCCGGGGTGATGAATTGCAGGAGTGATTTCAACAGCGGCTGAACCCGGTCAGACACTGCACGCGAACACCCCGACTTCCGTAATGTTATAACGTATCAAATGCGATATCTTATAACACAAGAAAGGTGCAAGCCCGATTTTCATCGAGCATGATCGTTCCCTTGCAGAAAGGCCCAGCGGACCGGCCCAAACCGTCCGGCTCGGGGCATTCGCGTTGCACATGCCCAGCGGCCTGCTATCGTGTCGTCACCGAGGGGAGCCCTGACAAGGGGCTGAGAGTCCGCTAGGCCCGGCGAAACCGGGGCGGCGCGGTGACCCTTTGAACCTGATCCGGATCATGCCGGCGAAGGGACAGGACCGATACGCTTTCTGCCCTAGCCGGCCTCAATATGCGAGGCCGCCCATGCACCCCCAAACCATCCCAGCGCCCACCGGGCATATTGCCAATGTTCTAACCATCGCGGGCACCGATCCGTCGGGTGGCGCCGGGATACAGGCCGACATCAAGGCGTTTTCAGCCCTCGGCGCCTATGCCTGCTCGGCGATCACGGCGGTGGTGGCCCAAAACACGCGCGGAGTGCGGCAGTTCGTGGCGCTGGACCCGGGTTTCGTGGCCGAGCAGATCGACGCGGTGCTGGAAGACGTGCGCATCGACGCCGTGAAGATCGGGATGATCGCGAATGCCGGGATCGCTCGAGTAGTGGCCGATCGGCTGCGTGCCCATAAAGCCCGCAATATCGTGCTGGATCCGGTGATGGTGGCGAAAAGCGGCCATGCCTTGCTGGCGCCCGAGGCAGTCACCGCCCTGCGCGACGAGCTGCTGCCGCTGGCCACCATCATCACGCCGAACCTGCCCGAAGCTGCCGTGCTGCTGGACCGCGCTGACGCGTGGAACGGCGCAGCCATGCAGGATGCCCTGCCCGATCTGCTGGCGCTTGGAGCTGAATGGGTGCTGCTGAAGGGCGGGCATCTCGAGAACAGCGCCGACAGCACCGACCTGTTGGCGGGGCGCAATGGCCACGTTACCGCCCTGCCCGCGCCGCGCATCACGACGACGAATGATCATGGCACCGGCTGCACCCTGTCTGCGGCGATTGCAGCCCTATTGCCGGGGCGGCAAGTGCCCGGCGCCGTGGCAAGCGCCAAAGATTATCTGACCCTTTCCCTGGCGGCTGCCGATCAATTGGATGTGGGCGGCGGCCACGGGCCGGTGCACCATTTCCATGCGCTCTGGCCCGCACCCGTTGCGTGAGTGGCCCTTTACTTCAACTGGCTATCCTTGCTGCCGCGCCGGTTGATGCCGCCGCGCTGTACCGCGCGGCCATCGCGCTCGGACTGGCAGTCGATGCACAGCTTGACTCCGGGGATTGCGGCGCGGCGCTTTTCGGGGATCGGCTCCTCGCATTCGGCGCAATGCGCGGCCGACTCGCCCACAGGCGCGCGGCGGGCCCTCATGCGGTCCAACTCGTCCTTGATCGACGCTTCGATCTGTTCGCCCACAGCGCCATCACGCGACCATCCTCCAGCCATGTCACACCCCTTTCGCGTGCGTATGAATCGCGTCGATCATCGCCTGCGTGCCGCGCGCCTGTTCCAGCGGCCAGCCAAACGGCTCGCCGTCACGCACCGAGCGGGAAAATGCCTCGACCTGCAGGATATAATGGTTTGCCGCCGGAAACCGTTCCACGCGCAGGCCCAGATCGGGCTGATGCAGTTCGACGCGCGCCTCGCCATAGACATTGGCGTTGAAGGGCGCGGTCAGACGGATCGCACCGGCATCGCCGATAAACGTCATCTGCTGCATCGGATGCATCCGGGTCGAATTCATCCACTGCGCCGTGAACCCCGGGAACCGGGCGGACACGCGGGCGACCACATCGACACCGTTTTCATAAGTCAAATCGGCGTGGGTGATCGCCTCTGGCTCTTGCCCAGTCATCCAACGGGTCGCACCGTAGGTGTAGACCCCGATATCAGCGATGCCACCGCCGCCCATCTCGGCCTTGTTGCGGATGTTGGCCGCGTCCGGGTTATTGTAGGTAAACGTACCTTCGACATGGGCCAGTCGGCCGATGGCGCCATCGCGCAGCATTTCGCGCGCGCGCAGCCATTGCGGGTGATGCACGATCATATAAGCCTCGGCCGCCAGCAATCCGGTTTCGTCGCGTTTGGCGATCAGCCGGTCGATGTCGGACGCCGCCATTGCGATCGGCTTTTCGCACAGGACATGCTTGCCCGCATCCAATGCCTTCAGCGTCCAGTCGACATGCAGCGTATTGGGCAGCGGGATATACACCGCGTCAATGTCAGGATCGGAAAGCAGCGCGTCATAGTCGGAATGCACACGAAGATCGGGGCAAAAGGCGCTGAACCCAATGGCCTTTTTGGCGCTTGATGTCGCCAGCGCCACCAAGGCCGACTGTCGCGCTGCGTGAATGGCCGGACCCATAAAGGCTCTGGCAAAGTTCGAAGCGCCCAGTATTCCCCAACGCAGCGTCATCCAGCCTCCGACCTGGCTTTTCTGCGATGCTGCCCGGCCTAATGCGTTTTCGTCAAGACCAGCCAGGTCATCAGGCCAATCGGCGGCAGGCTTTCACGCGCGGTTTCCGAAAGGGTTGGTTCATTCAGAACGTCCGTTATCTCGAAATCCGAATGCCAACCCAGAACACTTTCAAGAGGCGCCGTAACCCGTTCTGCGACCGAGAGAAATCCCTTTTCGCGGGCGAAGTGGTTAACGATCAGAACATCGCCGCCCGGCTTGCAGACCCGGGCAATTTCCGACATCACCCGGCGCGGTTCGGGCACCACCGACAACACGTGCATCGCGGCGACGAAATCGAAGGTTTCGTCGGGAAAATCCAACTCACGCGCATCCATCTGACGGAGCTCACGCACGTTGTGCAGGCGTTGATTTGCCACCCGCGCCTTGGCCTTGGCCAGCATCTCGGGCGAGTAATCCACCCCCGTGACATCGACGTTGGACCCATATTCCGGCAAAGCCAGGCCAGTGCCGACTCCCACTTCGAGAAGGGCTCCGCCCCGCGCACTGGCGTGAGCTGCGGCGCGCTTGCGACCGGCATTGGTCACGGCACCGAACGTGCGGTCGTATATCGGCGCCCACCGACGGTAGGACGTGGCGACATTGCTTGCCTTCACTGCTCAATTCTCCTCGGGTATCAAGTGCTTGCGACGCAAAGCGAACCTGGCCAGGATCGCGAGGTAGCCCAGCTCAACGGCCAGAACGACGGGCCAGGGATAGGTAAAGAAGGCCGCGATAAGACCCACCGACGCCACCATCACATACGCCGCCTTGTCGCGCGACACCTTCAGCAGCTTGGGCGACGGTGTCGGAATCGTCGAAATCATCATCATGCCCACCAGAACCAGCCAGATACCGGCAAAGGTGTGCAGAACAGGCTGGAATATTTCGGGCAGGACGCGGGCAAGAACCAGCGGCATCAGAACCAACAGCGCGCCGCCAGGGGCTGGGACGCCTGAGAAATACATCTGCTTCTTGCCCGGCTCCTTGCGCGACATGACGTTGTAGCGCGCCAACCGCATCGCGCAGCAGATCGCAAAGATCAGAACCGCGATCCATCCCGCGCTGCGCCCGCTTTGCAGCGCCCACAGATACAGCAGCAGCCCCGGCGCCACGCCGAAATTCACGAAATCGGCAAGGCTGTCCAACTCGGCCCCGATCTCGCTTTCGCTTTTCAGAAGCCGCGCCACGGTGCCATCAAGCCCGTCCAGCACAGCCGCCAGAACGATCAGTGACATGGACAGCCCGGCATTGCCGTCGAACGCAAACCGGACCGAGGTGAGCCCCGCACAAATCGCGCCCAGTGTCATCAGATTGGGCAACATCTGAATGGGTCGCATGGACCGAAGGGGGGCGCGACGGGACATGCTCAGATACTCTGCGCCAACCGGCGCAGCTCGGGCGAATTCAGATCGGCGATGATGCTTTCACCGGCCACCATCGTCTGCCCCAGCGCCACCAGAGGCGACACGCCTTCGGGCAGGTACACATCCAGTCGCGAGCCGAACCGGATCAGCCCGAACCGTTCTCCGGTGCGCAGGCTCTGGCCTTCCTCGACGAACGGCACGATGCGCCGCGCCACCAGACCGGCAATCTGCACCACCGCGATACGCCGTCCATCGGGCAACAGCAGGGCAAGGCTGTTGCGTTCATTGTCTTCGCTGGCCTTGTCGAGCGAGGCGTTCAGAAACTTGCCCGGGCGGTACACCATCTTGTCGACCTGGCCCGCAATCGGCGCGCGGTTCACATGGCAGTTAAACACCGACATGAACACGCTGACCCGCGTGAGTGGCGCGTCACCCATCCCCAACTCTGGCGGCGGTGCTGCAGGTTCGATCAGTGAAACAACCCCGTCGGCAGGAGAGACGATCAGCCCTTCCCGGTCCGGAACGCTCCGTTTCGGATCTCGGAAAAAATAGTAACACCAGACTGTTAGACCAAACCCAAGCCAGCCCAACGGTTCCCACAGCCAAAACAGCACCAAGGCAATCGCAGCAAAGATGGCCACGAATTTGATGCCTTCGGGATGCATCGGCTTAATGAACGTTTCGTGCATCTTCATGCGGCGGCCTTTCCTTGCGCGATCTAGACCGGGGTAACGCGGCGGCAAGTGGCAATCAACGGCAATCCCGCGGATTGGCCCGGACCCGCACGTAAAAAGGGGCCGGCGAAAGTTCGCCTGCCCCCGGTTTTTTCGTGTTCAGACCGTCAGGCCGCGCCAATCATGCCGCGTTCGGAGGCCAGTTCGCGCATCCGCTTCTGAAGCTTCTCAAACGCGCGCACCTCGATCTGGCGGATCCGTTCCCGGCTGACGTTGTACTGGCCGCTCAAGTCTTCCAGCGTCACCGCCTCTTCGGTCAGACGCCGCTGGGTCAGAATGTCCTTTTCGCGGTCGTTCAGAACATCGAAGGACTGCACCAGCAGATCGCGCCGCGCCTCGAGTTCGTCGCGCGCCTCGTAGTCGCTGGCCTGATCGGCATCCTCATCTTCCAGCCAATCCTGCCACTGCATGGTGCCTTCGCCTTCGGCCCCAACGGTGGCATTCAGCGACGCATCCCCGCCCGACATGCGCCGGTTCATGCTGATGACCTCATCCTCGGTCACGCCCAGATCGGTTGCGATCTGCTTGACGTTATCGGGGTGCAGATCGCCCTCTTCCAGTGCGCCGATGCGCGCCTTGGCCTTGCGCAGGTTGAAGAACAGCTTTTTCTGCGCGCTGGTCGTACCCAGCTTCACAAGGCTCCACGATCGCAGGATATATTCCTGAATCGAGGCGCGGATCCACCACATCGCATAGGTCGCAAGACGAAAGCCCTTTTCAGGGTCAAACCGCTTGACCGCCTGCATCAAGCCCACGTTCGCTTCGGAAATCACTTCGGCCTGCGGCAGACCATAGCCGCGATATCCCATAGCGATCTTGGCCGCCAGACGCAGGTGGCTGGTAACCATCTTATGCGCAGCTTCAGTGTCCTGTTCTTCCACCCACCGCTTGGCGAGCATGTATTCCTCTTCCGGTTCCAGCAGCGGAAATTTGCGAATTTCCTGCATGTACCGGTTCAGCCCGCCTTCGGGTGTCGGCGCCGGAAGATTTGCGTAGTTTGCCATGGGCCCGTCCCTTCTTATGTTTATACTCTTAACATGCCATATGGGAGCGCAAACAGCAGGTTTCAAGCGTCAACTTCATATCGTCAAGAACACGTCACCGGAAAAGACCCTCGTGATGTGCGCATTCGCACAGCATCAGCGTCACCCCCGCACCGCGGTTCAAAGAAATGACGCACGCACAGGCACGCGTGTTCCGTCACTCAATCGTGAGACAGGGCCAGGTCATCCCGCAGAGCCACCATATCATCTGGCAGCAGCGACTCGAAGCGTAACGCATCCCCGGTCACCGGATGGTGAAAGCCCAGAACGGCCGCATGCAGCGCCTGCCGCGGAAACTGCTGCACCGCGGCCTGCCCGGCCTTGGACAACGCCCGCGCGGGCACTTTGCGACGGCCGCCATAAACCGGATCGCCGATCAACGCGTGGCCGGCGTGGGCCAGATGCACGCGAATCTGATGCGTGCGCCCGGTTTCCAGCCAGCACTCCACCTCGGCCAGGCACGGCGGCGTGCCAAACGTATCGACCACCCGCGCCCGGGTCACGGCGTGGCGTCCGCCCTGAAATACAACGGCCTGCCGCTGCCGGTCGGTTCTGTGCCGTGCCAGTTGCGAGGTGATGCGCAGGATATTGCCCGGCTCGAACCCGACACCGCGCACGCCGCGCAACCGCGCATCCCCCGCATCGGGAATCCCGTAACAGAAGGCGCGATAATAGCGTTCGACCGTATGGCGCGCGAATTGCGCCGCCAGGCCGTGATGCGCCGCATCGCTCTTGGCCACGACCAACAGACCCGACGTATCCTTGTCGATCCGGTGCACAATGCCCGGCCGGCGCACCCCACCCACGCCAGACAGGTCGCCGCCAAAATGATGGAGCAACGCGTTGACCAGCGTTCCCGATGGGCTGCCCGGTGCCGGGTGCACCACCATGCCAACGGGCTTGTCCACCACCAGAAGATCGTCATCCTCGTGGACAATTGTCAGGGGAATCGGTTCCGGGGCGATATGGCTGTCCTCGGCCTCTTGTACCGTGATCGCAATGGCGGCCCCCTCTGCAACCGGGGCCCGCGTATCGGTTACAACCGAGCCATCCACGGACACCGCGCCCTCTGCGATCAACCGCGCCAGCCGAGACCGGGACAACGCCGCATCGTCTGGCACATCCCGCGAAAGCGCCTTATCAAGACGCGACGGCGGATTATCCGCGATACTGAATTCCACAAGGCGAAGCGCCATGAACGATCCCCTGAATGACGCGCCCGAACCGGCAAACCTGCGGTTTCTCCGGCGCCTTGTAACCGTGCTGACGGCTGTGATGATTGGCGGGCTTTTACTTATCGTGGCCCTGCTTGTCATCCGTTTCTCGACACAGCGCCAAGTCGTTCCTGACACGATCTCCCTGCCGGGTGGCATCACCGCCGAGGCCTTCACCATGACCCCCGACTGGTATGCCGTCGTCACCGATAAGGGGCGACGCATCCTGATCTTCAGCCGCGCGGACGGCCAGATGATCCAAACCATCGACGTCGCGAACTAGGGTCCGCCGTTGCGCATTTATCGCGCTTCGCGCGATAGCCTCCGGCGGGGATATTTAGAGCCCAAAGAAGCAGGGACCTTTCCCACTTCATTATTCCGCAAATACTCCGGGGGAGTCCCGCAGGGACGGGGGCAGAGCCCCCGGCGACGTTGTAAAGCAACCGGAACGCAATTGCCTTCAAGCCAACTCTTGGAAGATGGTACCGCCTCCCTGGCTTGAACAGGGGACCTCTGGATCCACAATCCAGCGCTCTAACCAACTGAGCTAAGGCGGCACTGGCGGCGGATGTACCCAAGGGCCGAAATGAATGCAAGGGGTCTTGCCGGAGTTTTCCCGACAAACTGTTTGATCGAAATAAAGCGGCCTAGAGGGTGATCGTCCAGTTCTGCTCCACGAGATCGACTCCGAAAGAATGGACCGGACGGCTCTCGATCAACTGCCAGCCTGTTGCCGCATAAAGCGCGCAGGCCGCGCGGTGGCTTTCATGGGTCCAGAGAACCATGTCGCGATAACCGGCTGCACGGGCGAACGCCATGCAATGGCGCAACATATGCTTGCCAAGCCCTTTGCCGCGTGCGCCCGGGTCCAGCAGAAACAGGCGCAGCTTGGCCGTTGTCTTTTCCGCCGAGACGCAGAAGATGCTGCCAAGGCGTTGGCCGTTTTCTTCGGCGACCCAACCGGCTTCACGCGTCGCGTCGTGTTCGGCAAGGAAATCGTTGATAATCTTCGCCACCAATTCGCCAAAGCTGGCATCGAACCCTTCGTCGCGCCGATACAGAGTGTCGTGACGTTCGATCAGCCATGCGGCGTCTTCGGGCCGGAATCGCCTCAGGTGCAGCGCGTCGCCGGGCGTGTCGGCCATCCGGTTTCCTCCCTTGATTCCCAACGTGGTCCAAGCTAGCACAGGTCTTCTTCACGGAGACAGATCATGGGCATTAATACACAGCGCGACGTCGAGGCGAACCTTCAGATCGGGCCGACCGACTCGGGCATGGTCCGCATTTTTGTCGAGGCTCAGGGCGTCGAGATTCCGATGGACTTCGACCCCGAGGAAGCCGAGGAAATTGCCGAGGAAATCAGGGCTGCCGCGAAGGCGGCACAATCGGTCAAACGCTAAGGCGTCTTAGGCCGGGTCCGGTCCGTAGATTGCAGCCACGCCGGGATCGCGCAGCGCCTGAAGGCGACGCGCAGCGTGGGTGGCGAATTTTTGGATCATCACCTTGCGGCGGGCCGGGGCGAGTTTCGTCTCGGGCGCCATGCGGAGGATCTCGCCGTCATAGGCGTCGGCCACGATCAGCCCGCTGGTGTCGGGCAACAGATCGGTCGGAAATTCCTGATCCACGGCCCAGAAGTACCTGTCGCACCACTCCAGGTAGCCATGCCATTTCGCGTCTCCCTGGAAATCAGCGCGGCAGGATTTGCATTCGACAATCCAGATCTCGCCCTTGGGGCCAAGCGCCATCACATCCACCCGCAGGCCGCGGCTTGGCACCATTTCCTCGACCGTGACGAAGCCATGCGCCGCCAGCATCCGGCAGACGCCTCGGGCCAGCAACTGGCCGGGTTTCGGACTGGGTGGTTCTGTGAAGGCCAGGGTCATAGGTCAAGCATGAACAATAGGTGAACAAAAATCAACCCCGCGACGGTCCACCCTTCCCTGCCGCGCGGCAAAGATTTGCCGCGATCCCCCTTGCCCCGACGCCCGGCCCGGCCTATCTCAGGGCGTGGCGGGTTCTGCCCTTCTTGTGAACGGTTGCATTCCGGTGGCCTTAAGCAAATCCGAGGGAGCTGGCTCTGTCTGGATCCTGGTCCAGGTACCTGGCGCCCACCTGTATATACAGGTCCTCGGGAATCAAAACCACACGGTTGACTGGTGGTCCCGCCACTTCACTCCCTGCGTAATCGTTAATTTTGTTTTGAAACTGCCTGCGGGTTGGCTAGGTTGAAGCTGGAATTTCAACGCGGGCCGCAAAGCGCCCGGACCGGGGGCGATCATCGCGGGGCTGGCCGACACTGCAAAACTGGAAGACTGGATCGCGCGTGTGGCACTTGGCGACCGCGTGGCGTTTTCCCGTCTCTATGACGCCACCTCGGCGAAACTTTTCGGGGTGTGCCTGCGTATCTTGAATAACCGCGCAAGTGCCGAGGATGCCTTGCAGGAAAGTTTCATGAAGGTCTGGCGCAATGCTGACCGCTATCGCTCGAACGGGATGAGCCCGATGACATGGCTGATCACAATTGCACGGAATACCGCCATTGACCGCCTGCGGCGGCGCCGTGCGGCCGGGTCGGACGACGTGATCGAGCACGTTGCCGACAGCGCCCCCACCCCCGAAGCCAATGCCGTTGCGCGGTCGGAAGCCGAGCGGATCGTGGCCTGCCTGCGCGAGCTGGACGACACGCGCGCCGCCGCCGTGCGAGGGGCTTACCTTGAGGGGCTGAGCTATGCGGAGCTGGCCGACAAGCTGAGTGTACCGCTGAACACAGTGCGTACCTGGCTGCGGCGATCTCTTATCGCGCTTCAGGCCTGTATGCAGCGATGACAGAGTCCGCCACCCCAGAAGAACACGACATGCAAAGCGCCGAATACGTGCTGCGCCTGCTTGAGCCGTCGGAAGAGGCCGCATTCGAGGCGGCGCTTGCCCGCGATCCTGTACTGCGCGGGCGGGTTCTGACATGGGTGCAGCATTTTGCGCAGATGAACCACGAGTTCCCCGAACGCGCACCGCGTGCGGCGGTGAAGAAAGCCTTGATCGCCCGCCTGTTCGGCGAGCCGGCCCCGCGTCGGCCTTGGTGGCAGGCTTTGTGGCTGTGGCAAGGGGTCAGCCTGGCCGCCCTGGCGTTGGCGGCCTTTCTGGGCGTCCAATCGCTGGTCGGGCCAGACCCGGGCGTTGGCTATGTATCGCATCTGGCAGGCGAGGCCGGCGCGCCGCAGATCCTTGCGGTGTATGAACCGTCAGACGGCAGCCTGCGCCTGACCCGCGTTGAAGGTGCCGCGCGGCCGGGCCGCGTGTTGGAGTTGTGGGCGATTCAGGGCGATCAGCCGCCACAATCCCTGGGCGTGCTGCCCGAGAGCGCGCAGGCCACCATTGCCCTGCCCGACCACCTGCGCGCGCCCGAGGGTCTGACACTGGCGATCAGCGACGAACCGGTTGGCGGCTCCACCTCCGGCGCGCCCACGGGCGATGTATTGGCATTAGGAACTGCCCACGCGCTGTAGCGTGGGCTTAAAACGCCTCGGGCCGGGCCTCGCGGGCCATGTGATCCAGTACCGCGTTCACGAATTTCGGTTCGCGCCCTTCAGGGAAGAAGGCGCGCGCCACATCGACGAATTCGGAAATCACCACCTTGGGCGGCGTTTGCGCCAGTACGATTTCGGCCCCCGAGGCGCGGAACAGCGCGCGCAGTGTCGGGTCGATCCGGTCGATCGGCCATTTCGCCACCAACGCCCGGTCGGTCATCTGGTCGATCTTCGCCTGATGGTTCACCGCCTGTTCGATCAAGTCGCGGAACAGATCGGCATCGCCCTCGGCCATCTCGTCGCCGTCATAGGTGGCGCCGAACCGGTGATCGAGGAATTCGCGCACCACCGATGTGGTGGATTGCTGCGCGGCTTCCATCTGGAACAGCGCCTGCACGGCATACAGCCGCGCCGCCGATTTCATCTTGCGTTTCTGGTTGCCCGAAACGGGCGCGTCGCTGGTCATGCTGTGGGGGTTCCGTTGTCGTCGCCTGCAATCCGATAGCTGCCGGACTCGGGTTTGAACCCGATGCCCTTGCGCTGGGCGCCCCACTTACGGGCGAGTGCGATCAGATGCAAGGCCGCCGCCGCCGCGCCGCCGCCCTTGTTCTGGCCAGCCGCTTCGGCGCGCACCTCGGCCTGTTTGCGGTTTTCCACGGTCAGGATGCCGTTGCCGATCGCCAGACCCTGCAACCCCATCAATTGCAGCGCGCGGCTGGAATCATTGCAGACCGTGTCGTAGTGCGTCGTCTCGCCCCGGATCACGCAGCCAAGCGCGACATAGCCGTCAAAATTCGACAGCCGGTCGGCCAGCGCTATGGCGCTGGGCACTTCCAGCGCGCCGGGCACCTCGACCAGATCCCAAGTGCCGCCCGCGGCTTCAATTTCCGCCTTGGCGCCCGCCACCAGCTGGTCGGCGATGTCCTTGTAATAGGGCGCGACGACGATCAACAGCTTTACCGGCGCATCGAATTCGGGGCGCGGCAGGGAATAGTGGGTTTCGCTTTGGGCCATGTCAGTCTCCGGACAGGATGCGGCGGGTGCCGGCGATGGTGATGTCATAGGCGTCAAGCCCGACATAGCGGGTTTCGGGCGAATCCGTCAGTAGCACCAATTTATGGACGCCAAGTTTCGACAGGATCTGCGCGCCAAGGCCGGTATGCTTGATCGTGCGCACGCCCTCTTCGTCCTGCGCGTAAAGCGTGCGGCGCGGTTGGCGGAACAGGCAGACGACACCGCGCCCCTCCTCGGCGATGATCTCCATCGCGCGGGGCAACTCGCGCGCCGATTTCTGCCCGATACCCAGAATGTCCGAGGCTTCGTGCATGGCGTGCGTCCGGGTCAGCACCGGCTCGGGCGTGGTGATGTCGCCCTTGATCAGCACGACGTGTTCGATGTTGTGGGTTTGGTCGGTGAACAGCCGCATATCCCATTCGCCACCGAATTCAGACACGACCGTTTCGCGGCCGGTTTCGTCGACAAGGTTATCGTTGCGGCTGCGATAGGCGATCAGATCGGAAATCGTGCCGATCAGCAGGCCATGCTGCTTGGCAAATTCAACCAGATCGGGCAGCCGCGCCATGGTGCCGTCTTCGCGCATGATCTCGCAGATCACACCGGCGGGCTTCAACCCGGCAAGGCGGGCGATATCCACCGCTGCCTCGGTATGGCCGGCGCGCACAAGCACGCCACCGCGGCGCGCGCGCAGCGGGAAGATATGGCCCGGCGTCGCAAGGCTGGCCATCGTATTCTGTTCATTGATCGCTGTGGCGATGGTCAGCGCGCGGTCGGCGGCAGAGATGCCGGTGCTCACGCCTTCGCGCGCCTCGATCGACACGGTGAACGGCGTTTCATGCCGCGACGAGTTGTTGACCGCCATCATCGGCAGGCCCAGCCGGTCGACCCGTTCGGCCGTCATGGGCAGACAGATCAGCCCGCGCCCATGCGTCGCCATGAAGTTGATCGCCTTGGCATCGGCGAATTCCGCCGCGATCACCAGATCGCCTTCGTTCTCGCGGTCTTCGTGATCGACCAGAATGAACATCTCGCCACGGCGGGCCGCCGCGATGATGTCGGTGATCGGTGAAATCGCATCGCTCAGACCCGCTTCGACGGGGCCGGGTGTCTCAAAGCTCATGAACGGCAGCTTTCCTTGGTACGTTTGCCAAGCAGATAGCCGCAACCGGCGCGCATTACCAGACGAAGCGCGCCGCGTTTTCTTCGCGTTCTAGCGCAAGGGCTGTGCGAAGTAGGCATCCGCCGGCAGATAGCCTGCCGCCCGCGCGGCCGTGGCCCATTCCGATTCCAGCGGCGCGTCACCCACCACCAGCACGCGGTTGCCCGGCAACTGCTGGGTCTGCACGAACTGTTCCAGCCGCGCGCGCATGGCGCTCCAACTGTCGGTGAACAGCGGGGCGGCGTCGGTCGCATCCAGCTCGGGGTTCTGGGCCAGCACCACGCCGGGGTGATTGGGGCGATGCACCATCGCCAGCTTGCTGGCTTTCACCACCGCCTCCAGCCTTGCGCGTTCGTCTTCCGGCATCCGGGCGCCATTGCCAATGATGCGCAGCGCATTCGACGAAAACAGCAGGCCAAGGATGTCATGCCCGCTGGTGCGGCGCACGCTGGCATAGGCCTTGTAACTCATCCCCAGTTCGGTCGCGCGGCGCATCCGCATCCGAACAATCTGCAGCGGAATCGCCTCGGGCATCAGGGCGCGCTGCGCCTGCCGCCACTGATAGGCGCGATAGGTCTGCCCCGCTTCCATCACGGGGCCGTTGTTGTGTCCGATACCGGCTGTCATCACGCCACCTCTGCCAGCCGGGCGACATAGCGCGCCAGCGTGTCGATTTCCAGGTTCACGCGGTCGCCCACCGTGACCCCGCCCCATGTGGTTTCAGCCTGCGTGTGGGGAATAACGTTGATGCCGAATTCGGTTCCCGCCACATCGTTCACCGTAAGCGAGGTGCCGTTCAGCGCGACCGATCCCTTGGCCGCGATGAAGCGCGCCAGCGCATCGGGCGCGCGCAGGATGATGCGGGTGCTGTCGCCCTCGGGCGTCACGGCGATCACCTCGGCCACGCCATCGACATGGCCCGACACGATATGGCCGCCCAGCTCGTCCCCCACGCGCAGCGCGCGTTCCAGATTCACGCGGCTGCCCACGGCCCAGGCGCCGATGTTGGTTTTCGACACGGTTTCCGCGCTGATCTGAACGTCATACCAGTTCGGCCCAAGGTCGATCACCGTCAGGCACACCCCGTCCGACGCGATCGACGCGCCGATGTCGATGCCGGATGTGTCATATGCGGTTTCGATGCGCGCCCGCAGATCGCCCTGCTGTTCCAGCGCCGCGATCCGGCCCACATCGGTGATGATCCCGGTAAACATGCAACCGCTCCTTAATGCTTTTCCGTCACAGAGGTAACCACCCCGTTCGGCGTGGGCAAGCCCCGGCGCTTGCCCCACGGTCCGCACGGGGCCATAGTTCGTCCAGATTGCCCGGCACAGGGCAACACGGCACGACGGGCAGAAGGATCGGCGCATGACGCCAGATGCAATCGACCAGCGGGTGTTCCTGTTTCTTCAGGGGCCGCACGGGCCGTTCTTCGGCGCGCTGGGGCGGATGCTGGTGCGGGCGGGCGCGCGGGTCTGGCGTGTCGGGTTCAACGCGGGCGATGCGGCGTTCTGGCCTGCTCGCGCAACATTCCTGCCCTATGAGGATGCGCCCGAACTCTGGCCCGACCGGCTGGCCGATATGCTGGAGACCCACGGCGTTACCGACATCGTGTTATACGGCGACACGCGCCCCATTCACGCGCAGGCGGTGGCGTTGGCCCGCGCCCGGGGGCTGACGGTGCATGTGTTCGAGGAAGGATACCTGCGCCCCTATTGGGTGACCTATGAACGCGGCGGATCGAACGGGCACTCGCGGCTGATGGAGATGACACTGACCCAGATGCAAGCGGCGATGGAGCGATGCGATCTGGATACCCCGCTGCCGCCGTCGCATTGGGGCGACATGCGCCACCACGTGTTTTATGGCGCGCTGTATCATTGGTTCGTGATGTTTCGAAACGGACGGTTCCGAAACTTTCGCCCGCATCGCGAGCTGTCCGTGAAGCAGGAATTCCGCCTGCATCTGAAACGGCTGCTACTGATGCCGTTTCACGCGCTGGACCGGCGCATCGCCACTTGGCGTATCCGGCGCGGCGGCTTTCCCTATCACCTTGCGCTGCTGCAACTGGAACACGACGCCTCGTTCAGGGAACATTCGCCGTTTCCCTCGATGACAGATTTCCTGGCCGAGGTGTTCCAGGGTTTTGCCAGCGGTGCTCCGCGCCATCATCACCTTGTCATCAAGGCCCATCCGCTGGAGGACGGGCGCGCGCCCCTGCCCGCCACCGTGCGCCGCTTGGCGCGGCAACACGGCTTGCTGGGCCGGGTGCATTACGTGCGCGGCGGCAAGCTGGCCACGCTGCTGAACGACGCCCGCAGCGCGGTGACGGTGAATTCCACCGCCGGTCAGCAGGTGCTGTGGCGCGGCATTCCGCTGAAGGTGTTTGGCCGCGCGGTCTATGCCAAGCCGGAATTCGTCAGCGACCTGCCGCTTGCCGACTTCTTTGCCGGTGCGCCACGGCCAGACAGCCGCGCCTACAAGGATTTTCGCCGCTTCCTGCTGGAAACCAGTCAGGTTCCGGGCGGGTTCTACTCGGCCAAGGGGCGCCGGCAACTGCTCCGGCTGGCCGTCGATATGATGCTGGCCCCGACCGATCCGTATGACGCGCTGAAATCGGGCGCAGCGGCGCCGCGGCAACAGTTGCGGCTGATCGACCGGGCCAGCTGATTCGTTTCGCTGGATTTTCCGCGCAAACCCCGCTAGATTCACCGGAAAAAGACGGCAGAACAATAACGGGTCGAGGAGACCGAGCAGTGAAACCCCTTACCAGCCGATGGGCCAGCCCCGTCGCGGCTTTGGCGATTCTGGGCATTGTGGCGGGTTGCGGCCTGCCGCAGCTGGGCCCGAACAAGCGGCAAATCTTCTCGGGGTCGGTACAGCGCGAAGGCGATGCATTCGTGGTTGCCGTCAACGACCGCGTGACCCGCGCCACCGCCGTGGTGCCCGCGCTTGGTTTTTCCTCGGGCTTCGTGAACGCGGCCCAGCTGACATCCGACACCATCCGCCCCGGCGACGTGCTGGGGCTGACCATCTGGGAAAACGTGCAAGACGGGCTGCTGGCCGGGCAGACCGGCAATTCCACCGTTCTGGAAGAGGTGCAGGTCGACAGCGCCGGGTTCATCTTTGTGCCCTACGCAGGCCGTGTGCGCGCCGCCGGGAACACGCCAAACCAGCTGCGCGAGCTCATCACCTCGCGCCTGGACGATCAGACCCCCGACCCGCAGGTCGAGGTGCGCCGTGTCGCCGGGGACGGCTCGACCGTGTCGCTGGTGGGTGCGGTCGGCGGTCAGGGCGTCTATCCGATCGAGCGGCCGACGCGCACGCTCTCGGCGATGCTGGCCAAGGCGGGCGGCGTGACGATCGAACCCGAGATCGCCCAGATCACCGTGATCCGGGGCGGCCATCGCGGCAAGGTCTGGTTCCAGGACCTTTACGACAACCCGGCGCTGGACATCGCCCTGCGCGCGGGCGACCGCATTCTGGTCGAGGAAGACACACGCTCGTTCACCGCCCTTGGCGCGATGAGCCAGCAGGCCCGCGTGCCATTTGAATCGCAGAACCTCTCGGCGCTGGAGGCCATCGCGCAAGTCGGCGGGCTGGTCGCCACCAGTTCCGACCCGACCGGCGTGTTCGTCTTCCGCAACGAACCGGCCGAGATCGCCAATCAGGTTCTGGGCCGAACCGATCTGCAAGGCGCGCAGCGGCTGATTTATGTGCTGAACCTGAAAGAGCCCAACGGGCTGTTCCTGGCCCGCGACTTCGTGATCCGCGACGATGACACGCTCTACGTGACCGAGGCCCCCTATGCCCAGTGGACCAAGACGATTTCACTGGTTCTGGGCGCGATCACGCCGGTGGCGGATGTGCAAACCCTGACAGGCGGCTAGTATGATCCCCGCCGGGGCAGACGGCCCGCGCCAGCGGGTCCTTGTCTACAACGGCGGGTTCGTGATGCAGCGGCGGCTGCGCCGCATCCTGCACCTTGCCGGGTACGACGTGCGGCTGGGCCGGCCGGGTGATGGCGATGCCGTGGCGATCTGGGGCAACAGCCCGACCGCCCACCGGGGCCGTGCCGTTGCCGAACGCATAGGCGCGCCCCTGCTCCGGGTCGAGGATGCGTTTCTGCGCTCGTTGCATCCGGGCCGCACGGGCGAGCCGCCGATGGGCCTGTGCCTTGACCGGTCCGGCGTGCATTTCGACCCGGCCACGCCCAGCGATCTGGAAACCCTGCTGGCGACTGCGCCGCTGGACGATACCGCCCTGCTGAACCGCGCCCGCGACGCCATCGCCCGGATGCGCGAGGGGCATCTGAGCAAATACAGCGCTACCGATCCCACCGCGACGCCGCCCGAACCCGGCTATGTGCTGGTGGTCGATCAGACGCGCGACGATGCCTCGGTCCGCGCCAGCGGCGGCAATGACGCGCTGTTCCGCGAAATGCTGGTGTTTGCGCAGGAAGAACACCCCGGCGCCCGCATCGTCATCAAGACCCACCCGGAAACGCGGAACGGGTATCGGCCCGGCTATTTCTCCGAGGCCGATACCAACCGCCGTATCTCGCTGGACGAATCCAACATCAGCCCCTGGACCCTGCTGGAAGGCGCAGTGGGCGTTTACACCGTATCGTCTCATCTGGGGTTCGAAGCGATCCTGGCCGGGCATCGCCCGCGTGTGTTTGGCCAGCCGTTCTATGTCGGTTGGGGCCGCACGCAGGATGAAACCCCGGTGCCGCGCCGCGAAAGACAATTGACCACCGCCCAGCTGTTCGCCGCCGCGATGATCCTCTACCCCACGTGGTACGACCCATTCACCGATACATTGTGCGAAATCGAAACTGTTCTGGACAATCTTGACGCGCAGGTGCGCGCCTGGCGGCAGGACAGGCATGGCTGGGTCGCGCACGGCATCCGCCTGTGGAAACGCCCGCATATGCAACGGTTCTTTGGCCGCGAAAAACGGGTAATCTTTCGTGACTCGCCCGTGCAGGGCCGTGCCCGCTTGGCTTGGTCCAGCGCACGCCAGGCGAGCGAGCCGGGCGTGACGCGGGTCGAGGACGGGTTCCTGCGCTCGCGCGGGCTGGGCGCGCAACTTGTGCCGCCGTTGTCGCTGGTGGCCGACAGCGCGGGCATCTATTACGATCCGTCGCGCCCCAGCGATCTAGAACATTGGATCGCCCGGCGTGCCAGCCTGACTGGCGCGCAACTGATGCGCGCCGAGCGGTTGATCGCAACACTGACCAAGGGCCGCCTGACCAAGTACAATCTTGGCGGCACCCTGCCCGATCTTCCCGACAAGCACCTTGTGCTGGTGCCGGGACAGGTGGAAAACGATGCCTCGGTCCTGACCGGCGCAAGCGACATTTGTACGAACGCCGACCTGCTGCGCGCCGTACGTGCGGCGCGGCCTGCGGCTGTGATTGTTTACAAACCGCACCCTGACGTCGAAGCCGGGCTGCGCCCCGGTGCAATCGACGCGCGCGATCTGGCCGATGTGGTCGCCGACAACGCCGACCCAGTTGCGCTGATCGAGGCCTGCGACGAGCTGTTCACACTTACCTCGCTGATGGGATTTGAAGCGCTGTTGCGCAAAATCCCTGTCACCACGCTGGGCGCACCGTTTTATGCCGGCTGGGGGCTGACGCGCGACTTGGGACAACCGCCTACGCGGCGCGTGGCACGGCCAACACTCGCCGGGCTGGTTCATGCGACGCTGATCGATTACCCGCGCTACCTTGACCCGGTGACAGGCCAGCCCTGCCCGGTCGAAGTGGCGGTGGCGCGACTTGCGGCTGGGCACACGCACCAGCCGCCAATGCTGCGTGGGCTGTCAAAGCTACAGGGAATGCTCGCCACTTGGGCGCACCTGTGGCGCTAGGCCTCAGGCCAGACGCCGCCGCCAGCGGTGCACCACATCGCCGCCCAGATCACGCACCTCGACCAGATCGAACCGCGCGGCCTCGGACAGGTTGGCCAGCCCCATGGCCCCGATGGCGGGCAGGCCCTCGGCCCCGATCACCAGCCCGGCGCTGAAGCCCACCAGCTCGTCCACCAGATCAGCCGCCAGAAGCGAGGCCGCCAGCGCACTGCCGCCTTCGCAGAACACCCGGGTCAGACCGGCCTGCCCCAAGTGAAACAACACATCGGCCGGATCCAGCTGCGCCCCCGAGAGACCACAGGAAAACATCCGCGCGCCAAGGCCTTGCCACGTCTCGCGCCGTTTCGCATCCACATCAGCCCCGTGGCACAGCCAGACGGGCACGTCTTTCGCCGTGCGCGCCAGCGTGCCGATCAGCGGCAATTCCAACCGGCGCGACACGACCACGCGCACCGGCTGCCGGGACACGCCCATGTCGCGCACTGTCAGCGACGGGTCGTCGGCCCGCGCGGTGCCTGCCCCCACCATCACCGCATCGTGGCGCATGCGCATCCCGTGCACAAAGCGCCGCGCTTCGGGCCCGGTGATCCACTGGCTTTGTCCCGTAGCGGTGGCGATACGGCCGTCAAAGCTGCTGGCCAGTTTCAGGGTGACGAAGGGCCGCCCCACTTCGCAGCGTTGCAGAAAGCCAGCATGATCGCGCGCGGCCTGATCGGCCAGAACGCCGGTTTTCACCGTCACCCCGGCCTCGCGCAGGCGGGCAAATCCCTGCCCGGACACGCGGGTATCGCTGTCTTCGATCGGGGCCACAACGCGGGCGATACCGGCCGAAATCAGCGCGTCAGCGCAGGGCGGAGTCTTGCCGTGATGGGCGCAAGGCTCCAGCGTGACATAGGCCGTAGCGCCACGCGCCAATGCCCCGGCCTGCGCCAGTGCTTCGGTTTCCGCGTGGGGCCGACCGCCCGGCTGGGTCCAGCCGCGCCCGACTATCCGGCCATCCTTAACGATCACGCAGCCCACGGCCGGGTTGGGCCAGCATTGGCCCATCCCGCGGCGCCCCAGCGACAGCGCAAGGGCCATGAACCGTGTGTCTTGCGCGCTCACTCTTCCGTCGGGCTGGGCGGGCGCAGCTCGTGCACGAAATCTTCGAAATCGTCAGCAGCCTGGAAGTTCTTGTAAACGCTGGCAAAGCGCACGTAGGCAACCGTGTCGATCCGGGCCAGCGCCTCCATCACGATCTCGCCAATCTTGTGGCTGGGGATATCGGTTTCGCCCATGCTTTCCAGCCGGCGCACGATGCCCGAGATCATCTGGTCGATGCGTTCCGGTTCAATCGGGCGTTTCTGCATCGAAATGCGGATCGAGCGCTCCAGCTTGTCCCGGTCGAAATCCTCGCGCTTGCCACTGGATTTGATCACGACCAGATCGCGCAGCTGCACGCGTTCATAGGTGGTGAATCGCCCGCCACAGGCCGGACAGAACCGGCGCCGACGAATCGACACGTGATCCTCGGCCGGGCGACTGTCTTTGACCTGAGTGTCGATGTTTCCGCAAAACGGACAGCGCATGGCGATCCCCCTTGAATTATCCCGCTCGTGGGGGTTCGCCCCCCTTTATCCACAGCGACTATAGGACGGCGCAAAACGCTTGTGTAGTGCCTTTTGGTCGCCACTACATGCGGTGGGGAAAAAGCCACGCTTTTGGTCGCTCAGCCAGACAGATGCAGGAAAACCCGGCGGCGGTGCGGGTGATCGCGATGTTCGAACAGGTAAATGCCCTGCCACGTGCCCAGAACCATCCGCCCCTGCGCGACGGGAATCGAAAGAGACACCGGCAGGACGGCGGCCTTGATATGGGCAGGCATGTCATCCGGGCCTTCCGCGCGATGACGGAGATACCCCAGCGAAGGGTCGTCGGCAGACGGCACGAACCGTTTCAGCCACGCCAGCAGATCACGCTGCACGTCAGGATCCGCATTTTCCTGTATCAGCAGCGAACAGGACGTGTGACGCACGAATACGGTCAACAGACCCCCGCGCCCTTGGCCCGGCTGCGAAGACAACCATCGCGTAACATGATCGGTGAACTCGTACAGGCCGGGGCCACGGGTGGCGATTTCCAGCTCGGTCTGGTCAGACTCAATACGCATGGGCACTCAGAATTCGTGCACCTTGCGATCAAGGCAGTAGTTCCGCGCAAAGGTCACGCCCAAATTGTCGCCCACGCGGCGCATATCCATGAACAGTTGCAGACCCTGAGGCGCCGTTGCAGGAGCAGTCAGCGAAAACTGGACGCCAGACTTGCGGTTGCTGGTTTCCGGTGTGCCGCGCCCACGGGTGATGTACACGCGATCCGTGCCTTGGGCACCAAGGACAACCATTGCGTAATCGCCTGCCGCGCACCAGTAGTCCGAGCCGCCTGAACCCGGGTCACCTATGACTTCGAAATCACCGTTTGGCAGCGGGTTCACATCCAGCCGATTGTCGGCGGTCCAGGCCGATGCTGCGACGGGCGCACAGGCCAACCCCACGGCGGCGACTTTAAGGAAAGCGTTGAACATGCTGGCCTCTCTTGAATTTATTACGGACGATAGGGAAACCCGTCCTCTGGATCATTCCCAAAGCAGTATTGCTGCGCAGCTGCGGCGCGGAGGTTATCCCCGACTGCGCGCACCGACAGTGTCAGCTTAGGATCAGTATCCGCACCCGGTGGTGGGGTTAATGAAAACTGCACCGCCTTACGCCCGGGCCGTGTGACGCTGGGGCCGATCGCGCGCCAGATATAAACCCGCTGCGCCGCCGCAGCGCCAACGCCGCGATAGGCGAAATCGCCCGCGCCGCACCAGTAGTCGGCCGCGCCCGACCCAACTTCGGACACCACTTCGAACACGCCATCCGATAGCGGATAGACATCATGGCTATTGAACGCGCGCCACGCCGAGGCTGATGACGGCACGGACGCAAGCGCGGCAAGCAAAAGGATATGTTTCATCTGATGAGCCTTTCCTGAACTGGCCCGTCCCTCAATGAAACCTATCGCGATGCCGCGCAAAGACAATATGACATGGATCACATAGCCGCTAGCAGCGGGGCCAAGGGCCCCGCCAATGCGCTTACTGATCGAGGAAGCTGCGCAGTTTGCGGCTTCGGCTGGGGTGCTTCAGCTTGCGGAGCGCCTTCGCCTCGATCTGGCGAATCCGCTCGCGTGTCACGCTGAACTGCTGGCCGACCTCTTCCAGCGTGTGGTCGGTGTTCATGCCGATGCCAAACCGCATCCGAAGAACCCGTTCTTCGCGTGGGGTGAGGCTGGCCAGAACGCGGGTCGTGGTTTCCTTCAGGTTTTCCTGAATCGCGGAATCCAGCGGCAGGACTGCGTTCTTGTCCTCGATGAAATCGCCAAGCTGGCTGTCTTCCTCGTCGCCGATCGGCGTTTCCAGCGAAATCGGTTCCTTGGCGATCTTCATCACCTTGCGAACCTTCTCCAGCGGCATTTGCAGCTTTTCGGCCAGTTCTTCCGGCGTCGGTTCGCGGCCGATCTCGTGCAGCATCTGGCGCCCGGTGCGGACCAGCTTGTTGATCGTCTCGATCATGTGAACCGGAATACGGATGGTGCGCGCCTGATCGGCGATCGAGCGGGTGATCGCCTGACGAATCCACCATGTGGCGTAGGTGCTGAACTTATACCCGCGACGGTATTCGAACTTGTCCACCGCCTTCATCAGGCCGATGTTGCCTTCCTGAATAAGATCAAGGAATTGCAAGCCGCGGTTGGTGTACTTCTTGGCGATGGAGATCACCAGACGCAGGTTCGCCTCGACCATTTCCTTCTTGGCCTGGCGGGCCTCTTTCTCGCCCTTCTGAACCTGCTGCACGATGCGGCGGAATTCGCTGATATCAAGGCCGACGTATTGACCGACCTGCGCCATGTCCGCGCGCAGCTCCTCGACCTTGTCAGTCGAGCGTTCGATGAACATCTGCCAGCCCCGACCGGGTTTGTCGGCCATATCCGAAAGCCAGTTCGGGTCGAGTTCACGCCCGCGGTATTCATCGACGAATTCACGACGGTTGATGCGCGCCTGGTCGGCCAGTTTGACCATCGAGCTGTCAATCGACATCACGCGGCGGTTGATGCCGTACAGCTGGTCGATCAGCGCCTCGATCCGGTTGTTGTGCAGGTGAAGCCCGTTCACCAGTTCAACGATTTCCGAGCGCAGCGACTGGTAGGTGCTTTCGTCCTGATCCGAAAACGACCCGTCTTCGTTCAGCGTGGCCGAGATACGGCTGTCCTGCATTTCGGACAGCTGCGCATAGTTGTTGGCGATAACCTCGAGCGTGGTCAGCACCTGATCCTTCAGCGCGGCCTCCATCGCGGCAAGCGACATATTGGCCTGATCGTCCTCGTCCTCGTCGTCGTCGCGGGCAATCGGGTTGCCGTCGGCGTCCAACTCGGGGGAATCCTCGGTCTTTTCCTTCGCCGTCTCCGAGGTGGAAGCCCCGGCAACCAGCGGCTCTTCCACGTCGCCGTCTTCACCCATCTGGTTGCCAAAGGTGGTTTCCAGATCGATCACGTCGCGCAGCAGAATGTCTTCTGACAGAAGTTCGTCGCGCCAGATGGTGATCGCCTGAAAGGTCAGCGGGCTTTCGCACAGCCCGGCGATCATCGTGTTGCGACCGGCTTCGATCCGCTTGGCGATGGCAATCTCGCCCTCGCGGCTCAGCAGTTCGACGCTGCCCATCTCGCGCAGGTACATGCGCACCGGGTCATCGGTACGGTCAAGTTTTTCCTGGGTGCCAGAGCCTAGCGTGATCTCGCGCGCGTCGTTCTGCGCGACCACATCGGTCGAGCCCTTTTGCTCTTCCTCTTCGGCTTCTTCGTCCTCGATGATGTTGATGCCCATTTCGGACAGCATCGACATCACATCCTCGATCTGCTCGGAACTGACCTGATCGGGCGGCAGCACCTGGTTCAGCTGATCGTAGGTGATATAGCCTTTTTCACGCGCCTCGCCGATCATCTTCTTGACGGCGGCCTGGCTCATATCGAGCGAGATTTCGGCGTCCTGATCTTCGGTCTTTGAGTCGTCGTTGTCTTTGGCGGCCATTCAATGCTCCTGACGGTACGGGCGATTCGCTGGTGATCCGAATCAATAGCGTGATTCGTCGATTCGGCCACCCGTTTACCCAGATTTCTTTCGTTTTTCCTTACGAAAACAGCTTAGTGTTGCCGTTTGGAGTGCCCGATTCGGTCCAGCAGCGCATTCAGGGCGTTGCGTTCGTCACGATTGATTCGGGCGCCGTTCTCGGCTGTGTCGTATTCGGCCCTGTCCTCATGCTCGGATCGCATCGCGGTGTTTCGGGCCTGTGCCGCCTGGCTTAGCCGCCAGGTCAGCGCCTCATCCTCGCCATGGGCCAGATCCTCGACCGCCTCGGCGATTTCGGCCGACCAGCCGCGTTGCGCGTCAAGTTTGGCCAGTTCCTCGGCCAGTGTCATGCCCGCGACCTCTTCGTCGCCGGGCTGTCGTACCGCCGGGTTGATCGCCACATGGCGAAGCGCAAACAGGTTTTCAAGAGCGTGCGGCCCGATTTCCGCGACAATCTCGCCCCGCATATCGCAAGTTTCGTCGTGATAGCGGCGCAGGATGATGTCGCGGATCGCGCGGTGATCCGGGTCGGTGCAATCCATCATTTCCAGCCCGCGTTCAAACCGTTCAGCGACGCGCGGCGTGCCGATCAGCGCGGCCAGGATCACGGCAATGCGGTTCCGGGTTTCCACCCCGTCACCCGCCGCCACCAGCATCGAGGCGCGCGTGGTCAGCCGCGCCGTTGCGGGCGGTTTGGCAAACCCGCCACGCGGGCGAAAGCCGCTACCGCCCTGCCCGCCCCGGCGCGGGTTGAACAACTCCTGCCGCAACGCCTTGATCTCCTCGCCGTAGTGCAGGCGGATCGAGGGGTCGCGGATCGTCTTGATCTTTTCGCGCAGCGCCTTGTCGAGCGCGGCCTTGCGCTCGGGGCTGTCATACTCGCGGCCCTCGGTTTCGCGCTGCCACAGCAGGCGGACCATCGGCATCGCGGTGTCCAGCACCTCCTGCACTGCACCCGGCCCCTTGGCGCGGATCAGGTCGTCGGGGTCCTGGCCCTCGGGCATGATGGCGAATCTCAGCGATTGCCCGGCTTCCAGCAGCGGCAGCGACAGGTCAATCAGCCGCCGCGCGGCGTTCAGCCCCGCCTTGTCGCCATCCAGCGCGATGATCGGTTCGGGCGCCATGCGCCACATCATCTGCAACTGGCCCTCGGTCACGGCGGTGCCCAGCGGCGCGACGGCGGCGGTGAACCCGGCCTCGGCCAGGGCGATCACGTCCATGTAACCCTCGGCCACGATCAGCGGCTGGCCCTTGCCCGCAGCCTCGCGCGCGGGACCGTGGTTGAACAGGCTCTGCCCTTTGTCGAACAGCAGGGTTTCGGGCGAATTCAGATACTTGGCGTTGTCGTTCGGGTCCATCGCGCGGCCCCCGAAGGCAATGCAGCGCCCGCGCGCATCGCGGATCGGAAACATGATCCGGTTGCGGAACACGTCATAGGGCCGCTTGCCCTTGGTCGAGGCGCGCGCCAGACCCGCGTCGATGATCCGGTCCTCGGGCACGCCCTTGCCGGTCAGGTGGTCGAACAGCCCCTGCCAGCCATCGGGCGCGAACCCGATTTCCCAGCGGTCCAGCGCCTTGTCGCTTAGCCCACGGCGGGCCAGGTACTCGCGCGCGTCCTGCCCGTTGCCGGTGCTGAGGTTGCGGCGGAAGAAGCGCACCGCGTCCTCCATCACCTCGGCCAGTTCGCTGCGGCGGTCGGCCTTCTGCTGGGCGCGCGGATCGCGGGCGGGCATTTCCATGCCAACCTCGCGGGCCAGGATCTCGACCGCTTCCATGAAGCCGACGTTCTCGGTCTCGCGGATGAAGGTCAGCACGTCGCCCTTGGCGTGACAGCCGAAGCAGTAATAGAACCCCTTGCGGTCATCGACATGGAACGAGGCCGATTTTTCCTGGTGGAACGGGCACGGCGCCCACATGTCGCCCTTGCCCTGATTCGATTTCCGGCTGTCCCACATGACTTTGCGGCCCGCCACCTGCGAGAGGCTGGCACGGTTGCGCAGTTCGTCAAGGAAACCGGGTGGGAGGCTCATTCCAGATCATACCACGGGCGCGGCGGGGTGTAAGACCCCGCCGCGCCATCGGGTCAATTGGCCAGGCACACCTCGTTCCAAGCCTCAGACAGGTCGTTGTTGCGCACCACGCGCATCTTCTTTTCGTAAACCCAGGGCGCGATCAGCGGGATCGCTGCGTTATAGCTTTCAGGCCAAGTGGGCGATGTTTTCGCAATGGCGGCAGGGACATCACGTTCCTTCACGCGGTCCAGCCGCGCCTTCTGGATCGCCGCAACCACCTGCGCCTGATACAGGCAGCTTTCGGCCTTGCTGACCTCGGCCTGGACGGGGGCGGCAAGAAGGATGGCGGCGATGGCAAGGCGGATCATGTAGGCTACTCCGGAATCATGGGTCAGCGCACAGTTTAACCGCGTGCGCCGACAGCTTCCATTGCCAAGGTGAAATCGTGAACGAGCGTTTTCGCCATGGACCGGAACACCATCACGCGGAACCGATCCTGTGCCAGCCGCGTGATCGACCCCATCATATGCGCAATCTCGGTGCGTGCGGTGGCGCCCACGGCAAACTGCGACAGGCGGAAATCCACCGGCGCAAGGCGGGCCAGCACGTCTTCGGCCCTTGGACCTGTCAGTTCCACGACCGTCCAGGCATCGCTTTGATCAGTCAGCGCGGCTTTGCCCGACAGGTCGGTCGTGATCTCGCCAAGCGCGAGATAAGTGCCCATGCCGAACCAGACCAGCTCGACCCCACCGGCCTTGGCCGACTGCCCCGGTACGGGCAGCGTGACGCCCAGCGACTCGGCCACGGCTGTTTCCTGCCCGCGCAGCGGCGCGATGGATGTCAGGCGCTGCGGCGCAGGTTCGACAAGGCGCAGACCGGCGATTTCAGGCGGCAGCAGGCCGTCACAGGGGGATTTGGCAACCAGATCAACCACGTACGCGCCCTCCTTCCGGGTCGAAGACCACCGGGTGGGTGACTTCGCAAATCGCTTCCACATCGCGCAGGTGATCGACCATGCGCACCTTTTCCCCGATCCGCGCGATGCCGTTCTTCAGGAACCCCATGCCCAGCATGGTCCCCAGCGTCGGCGAATAGCAGACCGAGGTGACATAGCCCTGATCGTTCTCGCGCGTGGCTTCGGCCTCGGGCTCGAACAGGTGGGCGCCTGCGGTCAGCTGTTTGACTTCGCCCACGGGGCGCAGGCCAACCAGCTGTTCGCGCGACGGCCCCGACAGGCCTGGCCGTTCCGACATCGTCTTGCCGATACAATCCTTTTTCTGCGACACCATCCCGCCCATGCCCAGATCGTCGGCCGTGATACGGCCGTGAATCTCGGCGTGGGTGATGAAGCCCTTTTCGATGCGCAGCACGTTCAGCGCCTCCATCCCGTAAGCACCACCGCCCAGCGCCTTGGCCTGGTCCACCAGCGCCCGGAACAGGCTGTCGCCATAGCGCGCGGGCACCGCCAGTTCATAGGCGTGTTCGCCCGAGAACGAGATGCGGAACAGCCGCCCCTGCACGCCCGAGACCGTCACTGGACCGCAGGCCATGAAGGGCCAGTCGCCCTCGGCCAGCGGATCGTCCAGCAGATCATCCAGCAGCGCGCGCGACTTCGGACCGGCGATGGCGAACTGTGCCCATTGCTCGGTGACCGACATCAGCGTCACGTCCATGTCGGGTAGCAGCGCCTGTCGGGCGAATTCAAGGTGGCGCATCACCTCGCCCGCGGCGGCGGTGGTGGTGGTCATCACATAGTGGGTTTCGCCCAGCCGCGCGGTGGTGCCGTCATCCATGACGAAGCCGTCTTCGCGCAGCATCAGACCATAGCGCACGCGCCCCACCTTCAGCGTCGAGAAGGTGTTGGTATAGACGAAATCAAGGAAGGCGCCCGCATCCTTGCCTTGGATATCGATCTTGCCCAGGGTCGAGACATCGCAGACACCGACTGTGTTGCGCACCATCCCGACCTCGCGGTCGCAGGATTGCCGCCATGTGGTTTCCCCCGGCGCGGGGAAGTAGCTGGGGCGATACCACAACCCGGCCTCAATCATCGGGGCGCTCGCCTCGACGCTGGCCTTATGGCTGGTGGTAAATCGTTGCGGCGCAAAGCCTTTGCCCTGACCGGGTCCGCCCAGCGCGGCAATGCTGACCGGTGAAAACGGCGGGCGGAAGGTGGTCGTACCGGTTTCGGGAATGCCGCGCCCGGTGACATCGGCCAGAACCGCCAGCGCCGCGACGTTGGAATTCTTGCCCTGATCGGTCGCCATGCCCTGTGTGGTGTAGCGTTTCATATGCTCGACCGAGCGGAAGTTTTCCGTGGCGGCCTGTTTCACGTCCTTCACGGTCACGTCGTTCTGGAAATCGAGCCAGGCGCGCCCTTTCCCCGGAACCGCCCACAGCGGCGTGATCCGGTACGGCGCATCCTCGGCCCGCGGCAGATCGCCCGCCGTGGCGGTGATGCCGATGGCGCCCAGCGCGTCGATCGCCGCGCGCTGCCCGTCGCGCAGACAGGCCAGCGTGGAAAACACGCCATTGCAGGCCCCCGCCGGGTGCAACCCCGGAACAGCGCCCTGCGCGGGCACAAAGCTTTGGATATCTTCGTTCCAGACGGGCCGTCCGTTCATGTGGCAGGTCAGGTGCACCGTGGGGTTCCAGCCGCCCGCCATGGCAAGGCAATCGGCCTGCACGCTGTCTTCGCCACTGACCGAGCGATAGGTCACGCGATCCACCCGCAGGCGCCCGCCGCTGTCGCAGACCTTGGCACCCTTGACATAGCGCAGTCCGCGCAGCTCGGCCGGCAGGTCGGGCGCGTCATGGCGGCTGTCGATCAGCGCGGACACATGCACCCCGGCGGCCACCAGATCGCGCGCGGTGCGCAGCCCGTCGTCGTTGTTGGAAAACACGGCAACCCGTTTGCCCGGCGCCACGCCCCAGCGGTTCAGATAGGAGCGCACGGCACCCGCGGTCATGATGCCGGGGCGGTCGTTGTTGCGAAACGCGATGGGCCGTTCGATGGACCCGGCCGCCAGCACCGCCTGCCGCGCCACGATGCGCCAGTAGCATTCGACCGGCGCGCCCGCGCGACGGGTCGCGGTGTGATGTTCCAGCCGCTCCAGCGCGCCATAGGTGCCCTGGTCATAGGCGCCAAAGACGTTGGTGCGCGGCATCAGGCGCACGTTGTCCATCTCGGCCAGCTCTTCGAGGATGTCGCGCGCCCAGTCGTGGGCGGGCTGGCCGTCGATCTGGTCGGTTTCCGCCAGCAGACGGCCGCCCATGCGGAAATCCTCGTCCGCGAGGATCACGTCGGCACCCGCGCGTGCCGCCGTCAGCGCGGCCATAAGGCCCGTTGGCCCGGCCCCGATCACCAGCAGGTCGCAGAAAGCGAACGCCCGGTCATAGCGGTCGGTGTTGTTGGCCCCCGACAGCGCGCCCAGCCCGGCGGCGCGGCGGATCACCGGCTCATACAGCTTTTCCCAGAAGGCGCGCGGATACATGAAGGTCTTGTAGTAGAACCCCGCCCCAAGGAAGGGCGACGCCAGATCGTTCACCGCCATCACGTCGAAATTCAGCGAGGGCCAGCGATTCTGGCTGCGCGCCTCAAGCCCGTCGTGGATTTCCTGGACCGTGGCGCGCACATTGGGCGATTGCCGCCCGCCCCGCCCCACGGTGACCAGCGCGTTGGGTTCCTCGCTGCCCGAGGTCAAGATGCCGCGCGGGCGGTGATACTTGAACGACCGCCCCACAAGGTGCTGCCCGTTGGCCAGCAGGGCCGAGGCCAGCGTATCACCCCGGTAGCCCTGGAACATGCGCCCGTCAAAGCTGAACTGCACCGCGTCGGTGCGGTCGATCAGCCCCTTGCCCGCGATCCTCATGCGCCGCCTCCTGTCGCAAGCCGCGTCTCGATCACCTCATGCGTCAGCGTGTTGCGGGTGACGACGACCCAGGCGTTGCAGCCCATTTCGTGATACCACAGGTCGCGTGTCACCCCGGCCGGGTTGTCGCGCAGATGCACGTAATCGTCCCAGGCCGCTTCCCCCGCGTCGGGGTCGGGCCGGTGTTCGGCGACGGCGTCGCCTTTATAGTAGAACTCGCGACGGTCGCGTTCGCCACAGATCGGGCAGGTCAGTCTCATGTCGTTGCTTTCCGTTTCATCGGTGTCACCGCCAAACTGCCGCTAGTGCAGGTTGTGCTGGGAACCGGTCCCTTCTTCATCCATCAGCCCGTTGCCGGTGCGGAACCGGTCCAGCCGGAACCTCTCGGCCGCCGGGTGGGGCCTGTCGGTGGCCACCAGATGCGCGAAACAATTGCCCGAGGCCGGCACCGCCTTGAACCCGCCGTAACACCAGCCGCAATCGATATAGAGCCCGTCGATATCAGTCTTGTCGATGATGGGGGACCCATCGGGCGTCATGTCCATGATCCCGCCCCATGAGCGCAACACGCGCGCCTTGCCGATCATCGGCATCAGCGTCATCCCCGCCTCCATCACATGTTCGACCAGAGGCAGGTTCCCGCGCTGCGCGTAAGAGGCGTACATGTCTAGGTCACCGCCAAACACCAGCCCGCCCTTGTCGGACTGGCTGATATAGAAATGCCCCATGCCAAAGCTGATGACATGGTCGATCACCGGCTTCAGCCCCTCGGTCACGAAGGCCTGGAGGACGTGGCTCTCGATCGGCAGGCGCATCCCCGCCATCGCCGCCACCTGACCGGATCGGCCCGCCACCACGATGGCAACCTTCTTGGCCCGGATCCCCCCGCGCGAAGTTTGCACCCCGGTGACGCGCCCACCCTCACGGTCGATCCCCGTCACTTCGCAATTCTGGATGATGTCCACGCCCCGGTCCGACGCCCCGCGCGCATAGCCCCAGGCCACGGCATCGTGGCGCGCCGTGCCCCCGCGCGGATGATACAGCCCGCCATAGATCGGAAAGCGCACATTGTCGAAATCGAGGTACGGCAGATGTTTGCGCACGCCCTCGCGCGACAGCAGGATCGCGTCGTCGCCCTGGTTGATCATCGCATTGCCACGCCGTGCAAAAGCATCGCGCTGCCCGTCGGAGTGGAACAGGTTGATCAGCCCGCGCTGGCTGTGCATCACGTTATAGTTCAGATCTTCTTCCAGCCCTTCCCACAGCTTCAGCGAATGGGAATAGAATTCGCTGTTGCCGGGCAGGAAGTAATTGGCGCGCACGATGGTGGTGTTTCGACCCACGTTGCCGCCGCCGATATAGCCCTTTTCCAGCACGGCGATGTTCTTCAACCCATGCTCGCGCGCCAGATAATAGGCGGTCGACAGACCGTGCCCGCCGCCGCCGATGATGACGATATCGTATTCCGCCTTTGGTTCCGGATCGCGCCAGTGCGGCCCCCAGCCCTTGTTGCCAGTCAGCCCTTCCTTCAGAACCCGGAGCCCGGAAAACCGCATCTTCTTACATACTCCCGAAACGCGCGTGGCCCCGTTCGCGACGGGGCCGTTGCCTGCGCCGGGATAGAACCAGATCGCCCCAGTACTAGCAATGGGAGCCGCCGCGCGCCGCGCGGGTTTTCGACAGGAACATGTCTATGCGCGACCAGATCGGTCGTTTTTGCAACCGGGGTCGCAGCTTGGTCGGTCCGCCGATAAGGCCGGCGGACCGCGCTTGCGTGCTACAGCCCCTTGGCGCGATAGCTGGCCGCCACCTTGCCAATGCTGACCAGATAGGCAGCGGTGCGCAGGTCATCCACATCCCCGCGGCCATGCCAGACTTCGCGCATGGACTGGTAGGCAATGCGCATCGTGTCATCCAGACCCGAGCGCACGAGTTCAAGTTCGCCCGCGCCACGCAGGTACTTTTCCTTGAACCCGGGGCTGAGCGTCCAGCCAAGATCGCGGTCGGCAGACAGGCGCTCCAGTTCTTCGACGATCAACTGGTGGCGCGATTCCTCCTGCCGACGGCCCATGCGGCCAAAGCGGATGTGGCTCAGGTTCTTGACCCACTCGAAGTAGGAAACGGTCACACCGCCCGCGTTGGCGTACATGTCGGGAATGATCACCGTTCCCTTCTTGCGCAGGATATCGTCGGCTCCGGCGGTGACGGGGCCATTCGCGGCCTCGATGATCAACGGGGCCTGAATCCGCTCGGCATTGCCAAGGTTGATGACACCCTCCATCGCCGCCGGGATCAGGATGTCGCAGGGTTCTTCCAGAACCGTCGCGCCGTCTGCCACATGCTGCGCATCGGGGTAGCCCGTCACCCCGCCGTGGTTCGCGATCCAGTGATGCACCGCCTCGACGTTCAGGCCATCCTTGCTGACCAGCGCGCCATCGCGTTCGATGATGCCGACGATCTTGCAACCGTCTTCTTCCGACAGGAACTTGGCCGCGTGATAGCCCACGTTGCCAAGGCCCTGAACGATCACAGTCTTGCCATCCAACTCTCCCGACAGCCCGGCCATCTCCACATCGCGTGGATCGCGGAAGAATTCGCGCAGGGCGTATTGCACACCCCGCCCCGTTGCTTCTGTTCTGCCCTGGATACCACCGGCATTGATCGGCTTGCCGGTCACGCAGGCGCGCGAGTTGATATCGGTCGTGTTCATGCGCGCGTATTGGTCGGCGATCCACGCCATTTCACGTTCGCCCGTGCCCATGTCGGGGGCGGGTACGTTCTGACTGGGGTTTATCAGGTCGCGCTTGATCAGCTCGTACGCGAAGCGGCGCGTGATCTGTTCCAGCTCGTGTTCGTCATACTGGCGCGGATCAATCCGCAATCCGCCCTTGGACCCGCCAAATGGCGCTTCAACCAGCGCGCACTTATAGGTCATCAGCGCGGCCAGCGCCTCGACCTCATCCTGGTTCACGCCCATCGCGAAACGAATGCCGCCCTTGACCGGCTCCATGTGTTCGGAATGAACCGAGCGGTAGCCGGTAAACGTGTGGATCTGCCCGCGCAGCCGCACCCCGAAACGCACCGTATATGTGGCATTGCAGACGCGGATTTTCTCCTCCAGCCCCGGCGGCAGGTCCATCAGCGCCACCGCGCGGTTGAACATCAGATCGACACTTTCCCGGAAACTTGGTTCGTTCGCCACCGCCATCGACATATCTCCTCGTTCGTTCGGCTCGGTCGTTCCCCTAGTAGTCGCCAGATCGTGACAATATGCAAACACGAGTTGCATATTTTTTGAGCGTGGTCGCAATTCGGACGGAAATTCCAACAAGTTTATGGATTTATCCGGCTTTGTTCCCTTCGCGCGAACAACCCCCCGATTTAACCCGGATCGTCGCCAGATCGCGCCTCGAATACACCGAATTCCGCCCGGTTCTGCCCCATTTCAGCCCGAATTTTCGCCGACAAGTTTCGGGATGTATTCCGTTCCCGCGTGCCGCGCCCCTCGGCGGCAGAAGAGGTAGACAATGACTGTGCCACAAGACCGAATTCCTGCATTTGACATGCCGGCGGCAACGCCGGCACATGCAAAAGCTTCGAAACGACTAAAACGATTTGCTCGCGACGAAGAGGGAACGCTGCTGATTTTCGGCGTCTATATCTTCGTGTTGATCCTGATGGTGGGGGGTATCGGGATCGACCTCATGCGGTTCGAGCGTGACCGGTCCGAGCTGCAATACACGCTGGACCGCGCCGTTCTGGCCGCCGCCGACCTTGAACAGACCCTGGAACCCGCCGACGTGGTTCGGGATTATTTCAACAAGGCCGGACTTGGCAGCAACCTTCGGGCGGTGTCGCTGTCTCAGGGACTGGGCTATCGCACCGTGTCGGCTACCGCAGATGCCGAGGTGCGCACGCAGTTCATGCACATGACCGGGCTGGATACGATGACGGCGCCCGCGAAGGGCACCGCCGAAGAGCGGGTCAGCTCGGTTGAAATTTCGCTGGTGCTGGACGTGTCCGGTTCGATGAGCCGCAACAACCGTCTGGTCAACCTCAAGACATCGGCCAAGGAATTCGTGGATACGCTTCTGGGCGGCATGACCAATGCCTCGTCGATCTCAATCATTCCCTACGCCACGCAGGTCAACGCGGGCGAGCCACTGCTGAGCAAGTTCAATGTCTCGAACGAACACAGCTATTCGCACTGCGTGAACTTCATCCCCGAACAGTTCAAGAAAACCGATATCAAGGTCACCGACGATCTTGAGAGGACGGCCCACTTCGATCCCTTCACCTATTCCGAAGGCTCGATCGACCTGCCCGTTTGCCCGGTGCGCGCAGGCACCGCAATCCTGCCCCTCAGCGGGAACCGCGAACAGCTGCACGCGCATATCGATTCGATGACAGCCGGTGGCAACACCTCGATCGACCTGGGCATGAAATGGGGCGCCGCCATGCTCGATCCGAGCCTGCGCGGCCCGGTTGCCCTGCTGGCCGCCGAGGGCGAGGTTGATCCCCGGTTCGTCGGTCGCCCGCTGGACTATGACAACGGCGAAACGCTGAAGATCATCGTGCTGATTTCCGATGGCGAAAACACCGATCAGTATTTCCTGAACCCCTCGCTGCGCACTGGCGATTCGAATGTTTGGTACAACGCAGTGGCCGATCGCTACAGTGTGTACCATTCGCAGGGCAATCCGCACTTCTGGTGGCCGCATCGCAATCGCTGGGAAGATCACCCCTATGGTGACGAGGAAACCGGAGACGCCGTGCGCCTGCCTTATACCGAGCTGTTCAACCAGGCGTCGCTGCGCTGGATCGCGAATTATCTGTACAGCTATACTAACAGCGCCAGCGGCCAATGGTTGTCTGCCGCTTATGAAAAGCGCGAATCTTCAGCCAAGAACCAGTACACCAAGCACATTTGCGGTGCGACCAAAGACAAGGGCGTGATCGTCTACACGATCGGGCTCGAGGCGCCGAAGGTAGGCCTGCGCACGCTGAAGGATTGCGCCAGCTCTGACAGCCATTTCTTCGAAGTCGAAGGGCTTGATATCGCCGATGCCTTCTCGGCCATCGCAACCTCGATCCGCAAACTGAGGCTGACACAATGATTACGACAGTTTGGAACAGGGTCCGCCGCTTTGGGCGGGCCGAGGACGGCGCCGCCGTTGTCGAATTCGCCATCACCTTTCCCGCCATGCTGATGCTGCTGCTGTCATCGGTCGAACTGGGGATGGTCAGCCTGCAACACGCGATGCTGGAGCGTGCGATGGACCAGACGGTGCGCGACATCCGCCTGTCCACCGGCGCCGCGCCACAGCACGATGAAATCAAGGATCTTCTGTGCGAACGCGCCGGGTTCATCGACAGCTGCCGCGAGAACATGCTGCTGGAGATGGTCCAAGTAAACCCGCGCGAATGGGGGGAAGGTATTTCCGATACACCCACCTGCACCGACAAGTCGGAAGAGGTGGCGCCCAAAGTGCACTTCAAGAACGATGCGCTGGAGAACGATCTGATGATCCTGCGCGCCTGCGCCAAAATCGACCCGATCTTCCCCACGACCGGGCTTGGTAAGAACATCAAGAAGGACGGCGCCGGGCAATTCTCGCTCGTCGCGATTTCGGCCTTCGTTCAGGAACCGAGGTAAGCCATGTTGATGCACGCCCTGAAACGCCGCCTGTCCCTGTTTGCCCGTGACACCTCGGGCAACGTCACCATCGAATTCGTGCTGGCAATGCCGATCCTGTTCTGGACGTTCATGGCCTGTTACGTCTTCTTCGATGGCTACCGGCAAAGCTCGCTGAACCTGAAGGCCGCCTATACAATCTCGGACCTTATCTCGCGCGAGACCGAAGGCATCAACGACGCCTACATCGACAGCATGGTCGAGGTTATGCGCCTGATGACGCGGGCAACCTCGCGGGTGGATGTGCGAATTTCGGTGATCCGCTGGGACGAAGGCGAAGAACGGTATTACCTCGACTGGTCCGCCAATCGCGGTTACCCGGCCGAACTGACCGATGCCAACATCTCGGACATTGAATCGCAACTGCCGGTGATGCCCGACAACGAGCGCGTGATCCTGGTGGAAACCAACAATGTCTTCGTGCCGCTGTTCAACGTCGGGCTCGACAACATCAACCTCGACAACTTCGTCTTCACGCGGCCACGCTTCGTGTCGCAGCTGGTCTGGGAAACGCCCGACGACTACCCCGAGGACAATTCGCCCGACGATCCCGTCTAGGGCGCGCCATCTCGGGCCAGAAGGTGCATGCTCAGCGCTTCGGCCATTGCCTTTGTCTGATGCGCGGCGGCAACCCCGCCCACCCCGATCCGGCGCCCCATGCGCCACCACAAACCCGGCCGCCACCCACGCGCGCCGGGTTTTTTCGTGCGGATCAGAAACCCGTTTGACGGTTTGAAGGCAAATGTGCCGCGATCCACGGTGGCGATGTCGTCCAGCGCCACGATGGTCCCGGCGACACTGTCGCGCAGTTCGGTCCGCGTCAGCTCCAGACGCGCGGTCGTGGCACGGCGCATACGTTCCGCCGTCCACAAAGCGATGCCGCCCACCAGCATCAGGAAGATCTGCCACAGCAGGTCGGGCGGCGTGGCAAAGGCGACATACAGCACAAGGAAGGCCACGAACGCCAGCATCGCGATCCCCATCCACCGCCGGATCGCCGAGGCTTCGACCACGGCCAGAATTTCATCATCCATGTCAGCCCTGCCCCTTGTTGCGCGCGCGCCTGCCTGTGTCGCCGCCTATCGACGCACCTGAAAGGCCTTTCTGCGCGGCCCCGCGCCGCCGCGCAACCCCCGAGCCGTCGCATCGCTCTCGCCTGCAACCCCCAAGTGAGTCGGCCGAGTCGCACACCCGGAATGCGGCAAAACTTTGTCACTGTTTTCCCAGTGGCAATTTCGCAGCCTCTGGTTGCAGGACTGTTTCCAAAATCACCCCGAAAAACGTGCGAATTAACCTGAATCGGGCAAATTTCTGGTGCGGAGACACTGCTGGGGATACCTACAATTTTATGAAACACCTTAACGAGTTCCCCATGTTCAAGACATTCGGCGCATCCCGTTTCCGCCGTGTCGATACCGCACCGGCCATGGCGCATGTTGCGCTATCTGGGCCGGACCATGCTTCCGTTCCGGCCTCTGTTCCGGCCCGGGCGCGTCCGCTAACCGAGGCGGCCGAAACTCCGGCCGCCCCGGCTCCGCTATGTGGCACCGCCCTTGATCTCAAAGCCGAAGACGCGCTGCTTGCCTCGGTCATGGCGAAATCCGCTGCGCCGACACGCGACGAAACGCGTGCCGCTTCCGACCGGACAGCGCCCGTCAAATGGACGCTTCCCGGCTTCGATGGCAAGTGCCGTATCGCCACCATCTTTGGCGACCTGCCGATCGAGGCGCTGCGCCGCCGCGACAAGGTGAAAACGATCACCGGCGCCTACCGCGAGATCCTGTGGATCGACAAAATCCGACTGGATGCCGATTTCATGGCCCGCCACCACGCTGCCCATCCGGTCCACATTCGGGCCAAGGCCATCGGCGGCACCTATCCTGCGCGCACCATGCTGGTGTCGCCGGGACAAATGATCTGGTCGCCGAATGTGTCGGGCCAGTTCACCGCAGTTCCCGCCGCGCGACTTGTCGGGCTGCCGGGCGTTCAGACGCTGCCGCGCGGCGACATCACCTACTATCGGTTCCACACCGGAAACGACGAAAAGATCAGTATCGACGGCGCATGGTTTTGCGTCGGACCTGACAGGGGCTGAATAAGAGCCCCTCGTTCGGGGCATGAGTTCGGGGCGTGGTTTTCGCCCCGGTGCGGACTGTTTCCCGCACGTGTTGTTTGTAAAGAGTACCCTGTTTACCGCGCGCCGCTGCACATGAAACGTGTGCAGCGGCGCATTGTTCTGCACACACGCACGGTTATATTGGTAGCAACCATTCATCAGGAGGCTGACACCATGTCGATCCGTCCCGTTACCGAAACCCGCCACGCTCAGCCCACCATGGAGGGCGCCGGAGTCAAACTGCACCGTGCCTTCGGGTTTCAGGACCCGACCGAGCTGGACCCTTTCCTGCTGTTCGACGATTTCCGCAACGAACGCCCCGAGGATTTCCTCCGCGGTTTTCCCTGGCATCCCCATCGCGGGATCGAGACCATCACCTATGTGCTGTCGGGCACCGTCGAACACGGGGATTCCCTTGGCAACACCGGCACGCTTGGCGCCGGAGATGTGCAGTGGATGACCGCAGGGTCGGGCATCATGCACCAGGAAATGCCGCAAGGGAACGCGCAGGGCCAGATGCATGGGTTTCAGCTGTGGGGCAACCTGCCCGCCGCGCAGAAAATGACCGCGCCGCGCTATCAGGATGTGTCGTCGGGTGAGATCCCCGAGGTCGTGGACGATGACGGCACCCGCGTGCGCGTGATCGTGGGCAGCTTCTGGGGCAAGACGGGCCCGGTCGATGGCATCGCCGCCGATCCGCAGTATCTTGATATCTCGATCCCCGCCGGGGTGCGCAAGACGTTTCGGATCGACACCTATCGCCGGGCGTTTGCCTATGTCTTCGAAGGGGCCGCCGCCTTTGCCGATGCCTCGGCCCCGACCGGCGTGCTGCTGGAAAAGGAAGTCGCCGGGCAAGAGGTGAACATTCGCGATATGTCGGGCAACCGCACTCTGATCCGCTTTGGCACCGGGGACGAGGTGACAGTGCAGGCCGGGCCAGAGGGCGTGCGGTTCCTGCTGATCTCGGGCGCGCCGATTGCCGAGCCGGTGGCCTGGCACGGTCCGATCGTGATGAATACCAAAGCCGAGCTGATGCAGGCCATGACCGAGTTGCGCAGCGGCACCTTCATCAAGCCCGCCCATTGACACTTTGGTGCCGCCCTTCGGGGCGGCGCTTTTAACCCGCCGAAAGCGACTTGCGCACCATGTCCAGATACAGGTCTTCCACCTGTTCCAACGTCAGACGGCCACCCGGCCTGTACCAGGTATTGACCCCGTTCAACATTGCAATCACCGCCAGTGTCGCCACACGCGGGTCGGGCACGGCAAATTCCCCTGCGTCAATCCCGGCCTGAAGGATTCGCTCCGGAATGGTCTCATACCGGCGACGCAGGCCCTCGACGCGGGCGAAATTCTCGGGTGTGAGATTGCGCAGCTCCATGTAGGCGATGAACACCGCATCGGGCCGTTCAAGGTGAAACCCGATGTGGAACCGCACAAACGCCGCCAACTGCTCTTGCGGCGTGCCTGTGCTCTTCAGCGTGTCCCAGCCCTCCAGCACCTCGTGCAGATGGCGTTCCATCAGAGAGAACAGCAGCGACTGCTTGTCCGGCGTATAGTTATACAGGGCCCCCGCCTGCACGCCGACCTCTGCCGCGATCTGGCGCATCGACACGGCTGCGTACCCCGCCTGCGCGAACAGCCGTTCGGCCACCCGGCGAATGCGCGGGCCGGTAATGTCAGACGAGGATCCTTGCGTGCGAGCCATGGCCAAACGCTATCTGAACACCCGTTCAAATAGAAGCCCAAGATCATCCACCCTTCGCACCACGCGGTTGCACCGCCGCGCGGCGCAGTGCAGGATGCCATCGCACACCGCAAGGAGCCCAGACATTGCCCCGGATTCGCGCAGTTCTTGCCAGTACGGCGCTGGTCGCCAGTGTCGCGGGCTGTATCGATGTGCCCGACCTCGGAGAGCGGATCGCCCCTGATCTGCGCGATGCACCGTTCCCAACCCTGATTCCCCTTGATGCCAGCCTGACCACGCCGGCCACCCCCAAGGAAGATGGCGCGCAACTGGCCCGTCAGCTTGACGCCCGCCGCGCCGCTTTGCAGGCCCGGGCCCGTCGCCTGCAGGCCGGCGCCCCGCCCCTGTCAGCCGATGACCGCGCGCGGTTGAATACATCCGTCACCGACAACTGACCCAAGGTTCTTTGACGCGTTGCGCCGCTCGGGCGAAACGGCTAAGGCACGGCAAACCGAAAACGTTTTGGAAGGACAGGCAGATGGCGGCACCTTTGCGCCTTGGGATTGCAGGCTTGGGCACGGTTGGCGCGGGGGTTGTGCGGATCGTGCGAACCCATGCTGCGATGCTGAGCGCCCGCACCGGGCGCGAGATCACCATCACCGCCGTTTCTGCCCGCAACCGTGACAAGGATCGCGGCGTGTCTTTGACGGGCTACGAATGGGAAGACGACCCCGTCGCCCTCGCCCGCCGCGACGATATCGATGTCTTCGTCGAGTTGATGGGCGGATCGGACGGACCCGCGCTTGCCGCCACCCGTGCCGCGCTGGACACCGGCAAGGACGTGGTGACCGCCAACAAGGCAATGCTGGCGATCCACGGCCAGACTCTCGCGGAAGAGGCCGAAGCCAAAGGCCGCGCCATCCGCTTCGAGGCCGCCGTAGCCGGCGGCATCCCCGTCATCAAGGCGCTGACCGAAGGGCTCGCCGGCAACCAGGTGACCCGGGTGATGGGCGTGATGAACGGCACCTGCAACTATATCCTGACCCGGATGGAAAGCGCCGGACTGGGCTATGACACCGTGTTTCAGGAAGCCTCTGACCTTGGCTATCTCGAGGCGGACCCCACGCTCGACGTGGGCGGGATCGATGCAGGCCACAAACTGGCACTGCTTTCATCGATCGCCTTCGGCACCCAGCCCGATTTTGCAGGCATCGACATCGAGGGTATAGAACGCATCAAGATCGACGATATCCGCCAGGCCGCCGACATGGGGTATCGGATCAAGCTGCTGGGCGTGGCGCGCCGCACGGGTCGCGGACTGGAACAGCGCATGCAGCCCTGCCTCGTGCCCGCCGACAGCCCGCTGGGCCAACTCGAAGGCGGCACCAACATGGTGGTGATCGAAGGCGACGCGGTAGAGCAGATCGTACTGCGTGGCCCCGGCGCCGGCCAGGGCCCGACGGCCAGCGCGGTGATGGGCGATGTCTGCGACCTGGCGCGCGGCTTCCGCCTGCCCACTTTCGGGCAGCCCGCAACCACGCTGGAACAGGTCCCGCCCGCCACTTCCGGCCTGCCGGCGCCCTTCTACCTGCGCATGACGCTGGTCGACAAACCCGGCGCGCTGGCCCGCGTGGCAACGCTTCTGGGCAACGCTGGCGTCTCCATCGACCGGATGCGCCAGTATGGCCACTCCGAGGGCGCGGCGCCCGTGCTTTTCGTCACCCATAAGACCACCCGCGCAGCGCTGGACGAGGCCATCGAGGCCATGCGCCAGACCGATGTCATCGTCTCGGAACCGGTGGCCCTGCGCATCGAAAGCGTCTAGGCTACGGCCCCTTCCCGCTTCTTTGGGACATAAATATCCCGGGGGACTCCGGCACAGCCGGAGGGGGGCAGAGCCCCCTCCAACACCGCGCCAAACGCCACCGGATCTTGTGCCACTGGCACCGCAAGGCTAAACCCATGCCCAACTAGGGCGCATGGGACGTGCCCGTGCAGATCGCAGCCAAGCCACGAATCTCAAGGGACAGCCCGATGTCGGATACCGCAGAATTTCACGATCGCATGTTGTCTCTGGGCCTTGCCCGGGTGGCCGAGCAGGCAGCGCTGGCTTCGGCGTCGCTGGTCGGGCGCGGTGATGAAAAGGCCGCGGATCAAGCCGCCGTCAACGCCATGCGCGAGCAGCTGAACCTTCTGGACATCAGCGGCGTCGTGGTGATCGGCGAAGGTGAACGCGACGAAGCCCCGATGCTGTTCATCGGGGAGGAGGTCGGCACCGGCAAAGGCCCCGGTGTCGATATCGCCCTTGACCCGCTGGAAGGCACCACGCTGACCGCCAAGGACATGCCTAACGCGCTGACCGTCATCGCGATGGGTCCACGCGGGTCGATGCTGCACGCACCCGATGTCTATATGGACAAGCTCGCCATTGGCCCGGGCTATCCCGAGGGGCTGGTGACGCTCGACATGCCGCCCGCCACGCGGATCTCGGCGCTGGCGACCGAAAAGGGCTGCGCGCCCAAGGATATCACCGTCTGCATCCTGGAACGCCCGCGCCACGAGGCGATGATTGCCGAAGTCCGCTCGACCGGCGCGTCGATCCGGCTGATCACCGATGGCGATGTGGCGGGCGTGATGCATTGCGCCGACAGCGCCATGACCGGAATCGACATGTACATGGGCACCGGCGGCGCCCCCGAAGGCGTTCTGGCGGCCGCGGCGCTGAAATGCATGGGTGGCCAGATCGAAGGCCGTTTGCTGTTCCGCAACGAAGATGAAAAAGCGCGCGCCGCCAAGGCCGGCATCAGGGATCTGGACCGCGTCTACCGCCGCGACGACATGGTGACGCGCGACGTGATCTTTGCCGCAACCGGAGTAACCGGAGGCACTCTGCTCCCCGGCATTCGCCGTGAACCCGGCTGGGTCACCTGCACCACGTTGCTGATGCGGTCGAAAACCGGATCCGTGCGGCGTATGGAATACCGCACGCCCTTCGAGTGATCCGAAGCCATTGCGCTGGCCCACAGGGCAGAGGCCTCCGGCGGGAGTATTTCCGGAATAATGAAAAAGCGGGTTTCGCCGGGGGGCCGGCGGATTCCCCGGAAGATAAGGGCCAAGCCGCGTGTCATTTCTGAATGTTGAAACTTCGCTGACCGGGCGGCGTTGGGTTGGCGCCTCGGTCGAGGTGGAGCGTGCCGCCGAGTTGATCGAGCAGACCACCGCCTTGCCCGCCCCGGTCTGCCGGGTTCTGGCCCGGATGGGCGTGGCCGCGCATGAGGCGACCGGATTCCTGACGCCGCAGTTGCGTGATCTGCTGCCCGACCCACGTGGGCTGAAGGACATGGAAAAGGCCGCCGCACGTTTCATTGCTGCAGTGGTGCGGCGCGAGCGCATTGCCGTTTTTGCCGATTACGACGTGGATGGCGGATCTTCCGCCGCGCTGCTGCTGGTCTGGCTGCGCGAGATGGGGGTTCGGGCAACGCTATACGTGCCCGACCGGATCGACGAAGGCTATGGCCCCAATGACGAAGCCATGCGCGCCCTCGCCCGCGATCACGATCTGATCGTCTGTGTCGATTGCGGAACCCTGTCGCATGGTCCGATCGCGGCCGCAGAGGGCGCCGAGGTGATCGTGCTGGACCACCACCTGGGTGGCGAGCATTTGCCGCCCGCCGTGGCCGTGGTCAATCCGAACCGGCAGGACGAGGACGGCGCGCTGGGGTATCTTTGCGCGGCCGGGGTCGTGTTCCTGATGCTGGTCGAGGTGCGCCGTCAACTGCGCGAGGCCGGGCGGCCCACAGGACCGGACCTGATGGCTCTGCTTGATCTGGTGGCGCTGGCGACCGTGGCCGATGTGGCGCCCTTGATCGGGGCCAACCGGGCGCTGGTGCGGCAGGGATTGGTGGTTATGGCGCGGCGCGCCCGGCCTGGGCTTGTGGCACTCTCCGATGTGGCGCGGATGGACCAGGCGCCGTCGGCCTATCACCTTGGGTTCCTTCTGGGCCCCCGTGTCAACGCCGGTGGACGCATCGGCCAGGCCGATCTGGGCGCGCGCCTGCTGGCCACCGACTCGCCGCACGAAGCTGCCGCGCTGGCCGAGCGCCTGGATGCGCTGAACACCGAGCGGCGCGAAATCGAAGCCGCCGTGCGCGCCCGCGCGATGGAGCAGGCCGAAGCGCGCGGGCTGGCGGAACCGCTGGTCTGGGCGGCCGAAGATGGCTGGCATCCCGGCGTTGTCGGGATCGTTGCTGCCCGCATCAAGGAAGCCACCAACCGCCCTGCCGTGGTGATCGGATTCGATGGTGATATCGGCAAAGGCTCGGGCCGATCAATCCCTGGGGTTGATCTTGGCGCGGCGATCCACCGGCTGGCGCAAGAGGGGTTGCTGATCGCCGGGGGCGGACACAAGATGGCCGCCGGGCTGACCGTGGCGCGCGATCGTCTGGACGCTGCGATGGCGCGCCTGTCGGAGCTTTTGGCAAAGCAGGGTGCGGGCAACGCCGGGCCCGCCGATCTGCGCCTTGACGGGACGCTGATGCCAGCCGCCGCCACCACCGAGTTGATCGCAACGCTCGAGCAGGCCGGGCCCTTTGGCGCCTCGGCCCCGGCCCCACGGTTTGCCCTGCCCGATCTGCAAGTCGCCCACGCGCGCGAGGTTGGTTCGGGGCATTTGAAAGTGCGATTGCGCGACGGCATGGGCAATGGAATCGACGCGATTTCCTTTGGCGCTTTCGACACCGATCTTGGCCCAACGCTGAGCAACCACGGTGGTGCACGCTTTCACGTGGCCGGGCGGCTTGAGATCAACACATGGGGCGGTCGCAGCAGCGTTCAGCTGCGTTTGGACGACGCTGCAAAGGCCTGATCCGGCGAGGAAAAAAAAGAATTCGCACGATTGCCATTTTTTCCTCTTGCGCCCCTCGGCGGGATTACTTAAAGACCCGCTCACACCAAGTGGCCCGTTCGTCTATCGGTTAGGACGCCAGGTTTTCAACCTGGAAAGAGGGGTTCGATTCCCCTACGGGCTGCCATTTGGTGTGATGCTCCTGTACAAAATAGCTGGCGTTGTTGACTTCCGTCGGTCCGATTGTGGACGACGTTTTGCGGCGTGGTCCATTTCGGGGCAAAAGCAGTTCGTGCAATAGACTTCCTTGGTTCTGGTCCGGACGGAGTGAGCCGCCCGAGTTTCTTCAGGTTCATCCACTGCCGGGAAGGGCATCGCGCAGCGATGTCCTGAGAGGAGCGATCCCCTGCCGTTCCAGCATCATTTGGATGCGGCGATAGCCAAACCGACGCCTCTCGGCTGCGACAGCCTCGATCGCGGCCCTCGCCTCGGCATGGTCCGGTCGCACGCTGCGATAGCGCACGCCCGACCGTTTCACCGCCAATGCCTTGCATGCCCGGCCCTGGCTCACACCGTGGGCTTCCACGACATGCGCCACCGCCTCCCGCCTGACGCCGGGCGGTACCACTTACGCGAGGCCACGATCTTCTGGATGGGGCCCGGCCGTAGGCTTGTACCCGTCCTTACGTATCAAGCTCTCGACATTCCGTGCGGAGCTTGGGGCCGTACGAATGCACAGTCGTCCGGGCCCCTTTGGAATCGGCGCTGCGGTCGCACGCGCCCCTCTAGGGCTGCGTCCCCTGGGGCCGGAACGTCCGATCACCGCGCTTGAGCGTTGGACTTCAGTACGGCAATCGCCTCTGCATGCAAGGCCGCACTGGCGGCTGCAATCACCCTGCCCTCCGAAGCCAACGTCAGCGGCTGACCAGTCCAGTCGGTGATGACGCCCCCTGCGCCTTCGACAACCGGAACAAGCGCCATGTAGTCGTAGGGTTGCAGGTTCATCTCGACCAGCAGGTCGACATGCCCCGACGCAAGAAGACCGTATCCATAACAGTCTCCGCCAAACCGGCGCATGGCGACCTTTTGTGACAGCGTTTCGAACCGGGTCAGTCCTGACGCGTCAAAGCTGTCGGGGCTGGTTGTATAGAGAATTGCCTCTGCAAGGGTGGTTCGCCCGCTGGTCTGGCAGGGAACGCCGTTCAGAACCGTAGGCTTTCCGCGCTGACCGGTCCAGCGCTCGCCCGTTGGCGGGATAGAGATGACACCCAGTTCCAGCACGCCATGCGCACGGCAAGCGATCAGTGTGCCAAAGGTCGGCATACCCGACAGAAAGCTTTTCGTGCCGTCAATCGGGTCGATGACCCAGATATGCGACGCGTCAAGCCGCGCGCTGTCTTGTTCTTCGCCAAGAATACCGTGCGCGGGATAGGCCTGCGTGATCTGGCGCCGCATCTCGGCCTCGATGGCCCTGTCGGCTTGCGTCACGGGCGAATGATCGGATTTCGATTCGATATCCAGCGGCTTGCGAAAATAGGTCATGGCCATCACGTCGGTCGTGTCGGCGAGGGTCATGGCGAACTGCGCAAGCTCATCCGTCTCCGAAAGGTGTGAAAGATTTTGCATGAATTGCCTCAAATGCAGGTCCGGCGGGCGGGGAACGCCTGCTTTTGAAATAAACCGTAGACAAATGCCACAAAAACGCAAGACTACACAAATAACCCCAGACCCCGCAGACGGGTCGGACAACAAGAACGGGTTGTTTCAGGGCCCGCAGACAGCCGGACAGCGATCCGGACAAACACGAGATGGATCAACAAGGAGATTACCATGAAAACCTGGATTCAGACCGCCGCAGTGTCGATGTCGGCCCTGTGCCTTGCCGCGCCGACACTGGCCGATGAACTAACCGTTTATACCGCGCTCGAAGAAGAAGAGATCGCGGCCTATATCGAGGCGGCGCAGGCCGCCATGCCCGACACCGAAATCAACGTGCTGCGTCTGTCGACGGGCAAGCTGGGCGCGCGCCTGCTGGCCGAGGCGGGCAACCCGCAGGCCGACGTGATCTGGGGCTGGGCCGCCAGCGCGATGATGGACCCGCAGATCCTTGAGATGCTGGAGCCCTACGCAGCCAAGGGCGCCGATGTACTGCCCGACACGTTCCGCGGCGCAGATGGCAAATGGTTCGCTCCCATCGGCTATATGGGCGCATTCTGTGTGAATACCGCGCGGCTGGAAGAAAAAGGCCTGCCGATGCCGAAAAGCTGGGCCGATCTGGAAAACCCCGCATTCAAGGACGAAGTCCTGATGCCCGACCCGAATTCCTCGGGCACCGGCTATCTGCACGTGAACGCCGTGTTGCAAAGCATGGGCGAAGAGGCCGGCTGGGCGCAGCTGGAAGCGGTCGATCCGAACATGGCGCAGTACACGTCTTCCGGGTCGAAGCCCTGCAAATCGGCCCGCGTCGGGGAATATACCGTTGGCATCTCGCTGGCCTTCACCGCGATGCAGTCGATCGAAGAAGGCTATCCCTTGGCGATGGTTTTCCCGGAAGGCGGCGTTGGATACGAGCTTGAGGCATCGGGCCTGATGGCAAGCTCCGACAATATGGAGGGTGCGAAGGCCTTCCTCGACTGGACGATGTCGGACGAGGCCATCGGTCTTTATCAGAAGTACAAGGCGCTGATCACCATCCCGGGTGTCGATGCCTCGGAAGCGGCCGAGAAAGCCGGGCTTCCTGCTGACATCTCGACAGTTCTGGCGGATGTGGACTTTGTGAAGGCCGCAACCCAGCAAACCGCTGTGAAAGAACAGTGGAAAGAAAAGTTCGGTCGTTAAGCCGGCCACGGGGCGGCCAACGCCGCCCCGCCCCCCGCGGCCCCGAGGGGTTGCCAAAAACACGCAGGAAAGCACGCCCTTCATGTATCTGACCGTCAGCGACGCCACCAAGACCTACGGTAGCTTCACGGCACTCGACAAGGTGTCGATCGAGATCGAAAAGGGCGAATTCGTCTGCCTTCTGGGGCCATCGGGATGCGGCAAGACAACGCTGCTGCGGCTGATCGCCGGGCTGACCGATCTTGACAGTGGCGACATCACGCTAGAGGGCGCCTCTTTGGCCGATCTGCCCGCCCGCAAGCGTGGGTTCGGCATTGTGTTCCAGTCCTATTCGCTGTTTCCCAACATGACCGTGGCCGAAAACATCGGCTACGGGCTGAAGATCCGCGGCGCACCCAAAGGCGATATTGCATCCCGGGTCAAAGACTTGCTCGAACTGGTCAAGCTGCCGCAGGTCGCCGACAAGCTGCCCGGCCAACTCTCGGGCGGGCAACAGCAGCGCATTGCGCTTGCGCGCGCCATCGCGGTCGACCCGCGCGTACTGCTGCTGGACGAACCGCTCTCGGCGCTTGATGCCAAGGTGCGCGCGACCCTACGCGACGAAATCCGGCAGGTTCAGCGCAGCCTTGGCATTCCGACGCTGATGGTGACGCACGATCAGGAAGAGGCGCTTGCGCTGGCCGACAAGATCATCTGCATGAATCACGGCGTTGTGGTACAGGCCGGAACGCCCGAAGATCTTTACCACCGCCCCGCCACCCGCTTTGTCGCGGAATTCATGGGCATCAGCAATTTGCTGACGTCCGAGACGGTCACCCGGTGCTTCCCCGATCTGTTGGCAACGCGCCCGACGGGTGGCGACAGCTATCTGGCGTGCATCCGACCCGAGCAGATTGGCGTGACACCGGACGAAACCGGCACGGCCTCGGTGCGCAGCATCAGTTTTCTGGGCAACCTGCGACGGCTGGAAGTGGACAGCCCTGCCGGACCGCTTCTGGTGGAAACGCACGGTGCCAACCCCTGCCATGTAGGCGACCGCGTGGCGCTTGGCATCGGTGGGCAAGCGTGCACATGGGTCCTGGATGATGTCAGCCAGAGCGCGGCGGCCGAATGATGAACACCGCCGCCTCTTCTCCCCGCCGCCAGTTCGACGCCGACCGGCTGCTGACGCTGGCCTGTGTCGGGCTGCCGCTGCTGGGTCTGATCCTGTTCTTCGCCTATCCCATGGCGATTGTCTTCCTGCGGTCGATCACCGTTGGCGATAGCTATGGCATCGAAAACTATACCACCGTTCTGGGGTCGTCCGGGTTCTGGCGCGCGACGCGGCATTCGCTGGTCATGGGTGGTGCGACCACGGCGCTCAGTGTTTTTCTGGGGTTCATCATTGCGCACGCCCTGTATCGCTGTGCGTTTCGCGGCAAATGGCTGATCCGCGCCATTATCGTGCTGCCGCTGCTTGCCCCGTCGCTGGTGCAGGCGCTTGGTCTGATCTTTCTGCTGGGACGCAACGGGGTGATCAGCCGCGCGCTTGGAGTCGAGATTGAAATCTACGGGTTCTGGGGGCTGCTGATCGCCAATACGCTGTACGCCCTGCCGCAAGCGGTGATGATCATCGGCGCCGCGCTTGTCCTGCTGGATGCGCGCACCTACGAGGCCGCAGAGGTCATGGGCGCCCAGCCCTGGCGGCAATTCCGTGACCTCACCCTGCCCGCCGCGCGGTTTGGCATTCTGAATGCGGCCTTTGTGTGCTTCACCATCACGATCACCGATTTCGGCAACGCCGCGGTGATCGGCGGTGACTATTCCGTCCTTGCGACCGAAATTTACAGTCAGGTGGTCGGGCAGCGAAACTTCAACATGGGGGCCGTTGTGGGCATCATGCTGCTGCTGCCGACAGTGATTTCATACGCCATCGAGCGGCAGGCGATAAAGCGGCAGCAGGCGGCGCAAACCACCGGGCAAGTGCCCTTTCGCCCTAGTTTTTCGCCCCTGCGCGATATCAGCATGGCTTTTGTCTCGGCGCTGATCTGCGCCGGGATCGTGGCGGTGATCGCAATCGTGGTCTATGCCAGTTTCGTCAAGCTTTGGCCCTACAACATGGGGCTGTCGTTCAAACATTACGACATAACACTGGCAGGCGGCTACGGGTCCCTGTGGATGACGATCGTGATTTCGCTGGCGGCGGCCGCTGGCGGCACCATCGCGGTGTTCCTTCTGGGGCTGGGCCTGCGCCGCCTGCCACAGGCGCTTGCGCAACCGATCCAGATTTTGGCCGCGATGCCAGCCGCAGTGCCCGGTATGGTGCTGGGCCTGGCTTATATCCTGACGTTCAATTCCACGGCGACGCCGCTGTACCTTCTGTATGGCACGGCTGCGCTGATCGCGATCGTCAATTTCTACCACTACCACACGCAGGGGTTCCTGACCGTAGCCACCGGCTTTCGGCAATTGCCCCCCGCCTTGGAAGAGGCGGCAGGATCGCTTGGCGCGGGGCTGGGGCGCACCGCGCGCGACATCGTGGCGCCATTCATCGCGCCGATGCTGGTGTCGGTCTTTTTCTTCCTGTTCATGCGCTCGATGGTGACGTTGTCGGCGGTCGTGTTCCTGACAACCCCGAACCTGAGCGTGGCCGCCGTGACGATCATGCGGCTTGACGATGCGGGGCTGACCTCGCAGGCAGCTGCCTTTTCGACTTGCGTGATGGCGGTTGTCTGTACGGCGGTTCTGTTTATGAAGCTGATCCTGTTGCTGATGAACCGGCGCAGCGGGTCCAGGGAAACGAACTGATGTGGGCAAAGGAGCGTCATCAGCGGATTTTGTCGATGTTGGCCGCGACCCAGCAGGTCAACGCCAACGATCTGGCCGAGATGATGGGCGTTTCGCGGGAAACCGTACGCCGCGACCTTCTGGACCTTGAAGAGATTGGCAAGGTCGCCCGGGTTCACGGCGGTGCGGTGCTTCCGCAGGCGCGCACCGAAGATCCGTTCCGCGAGCGGCTGACAACCCAGAACCGCGCCAAATCCGAGATCGCGAAAAAGGCGGTCGAGCTGATCCAGCCGGGCCAGACTCTTATGGTGGATGCCGGTTCAACCACCGCCATCTTCGCGAAAGAGCTGGCCAAGGTGCCGGGCATATCCGTCATCACCAATTCACTGGACATCGCCATCACGCTGCAAGCCGCCGATATCGACATCCTGCTTCTGGGCGGTCGGATCGCCGCGGATGTCCCTGCCAGCGTGGGCGAACTTACCCTGTCCGAAATCCGCCGTTTTCAGGTTGATCTGTGCTTTTCCGCGCCGGTGGCCCTGCACCCGAGAAAAGGCGCGTTCTTCTACGATCTGCAAGAAGCTGAAATTTCAATTGCAATGGGGGCGCAAGCACAGCGCTCGATCATTCTGGCAGACCACACCAAGCTGGGGGCCACCAGCCGAGTGCAGTCCTGGGATGTAGATGCCATCGACACACTGGTGACCAGCAAGACCGCGCAGGACGAACAGCTGGACGCGTTTCGACAGATGGGTATCGACGTTATCTGACGCGATCCGCCCGGCTCGACCGACAGCGCGACAGTTCTTGCCGATCCGGGCTTCGGCAAGAGCTGTTGCACCGTCAGCGACCATCGCACCTAGGCGGGCACCGCGTTTGCCCGGCCCATTGCCGCCCGTTCAATCCATACGAAAACTCCGACAACGCCTGCCTGCACCAGCACGAAAATCGTACCCAGCAGGTTCGCCGGAACGAAGGCCGCAACAACAAGGCTGGCAACGATCCATCCGAGATTGCCAAGAATGACGATCCAGCCCAAGGCCCTGTTCCCTGTGCTGGCTGCAAGAGTAATCAGGGCGGCCACGGGCAAAAGAAGGATGCCAGACCAGAAGATCAGCCCGGCCGGCATCCCCAGCAGGGCCGCAACCAAGCCTGATGCCGCAGCAAGGGCCGCGCCCATGACAAGGCAGAGGATGGCATCCAGGGTGAAGATCGTTTTTGCGTTCAGTTCAAACATCGCTTCCGCTCCTTCGCAGGGTTCAACTGCTTTGAAGCGTCGGGGAAAGCGCGCCGCGCGTCGATTACCTGGCACGTCATAGAATGCCGCCGCCAGAAACATCGGGATTATGACCTGAAAGGTAATCGAGACAGCGTGAAAGCGGGTTATACTGCATCAATGGATCACATGACCTTTGCGACATCGCTACGTTCCTGGCGCGAAAAGCGCGGCTTCAGTCAGCTTGCGCTGGCCTCGGACGCAGAGATTTCGCAGCGCCATCTGAGCTTTCTGGAAACGGGGCGCAGTGCGCCGAGCCGGGACATGGTTCTGTTGCTAGCCGAAACGCTCGATCTGTCCCTACGGGCGCGCAATGACCTGCTGCACACCGCAGGCTTCGCCCACTGCTATCACGACAGGTCCGCCGACGATGAAGATGTTGCAGCAACCTACCAGGCGGTGAAAGACCTGATCGACGCGCATGCGCCCTACCCCGCCCTGGCGATGGACAGGCACTGGACAATCGTCCACGCCAACGCTGCCCTGCTTGGTCTTTTCCGGGATGTGCCCGCGCCGATGATGGCGCCGCCCGTCAATGCGCTGCGCCTGAGCTTGCATCCCGACGGGTTTGGCAAACACATCGCCAATTATCGGGAGTGGCGGCACCACATCCTGACCCGTCTTTCCGCGCAGAACAAGGCGGCCCCGGATGCGGCGACCTCGAGTTTGATTGACGAATTGAAGTCCTATCCTGTGCCATCCGGATCGCGGCCATGGACAACCGGCGCGCCAAAAGCCGTCAATCGCGTGGCGATCCCCCTGACACTCGACATCGCGAGCCGGAAGCTTTCGTTCATAAGCGCGACAACCGTGCTTGGGACGGCGATGGACATCGGATTGTCCGAGTTGACACTGGAAACCTTCCTGCCCGCCAACCGCGAAACGGCGGACTATTTGCACACGACGATCTGAAGAGTGGAAACATCGCGTCCCTAGACGGGTCTGGACCGGCAAGCGGTTTCCTGCCGCCTTGCCATGTAAGGCGCGAGGCCCAGAGTACCGGACGCGACCCCACTATCCTTTTGCCGTCGTTTTGACCTGCGCATCGCGCAATAGCATCGCCTTGATCTCGGGTTTCACAACCTTGCCCACCTTGGACCGGGGCAGATCGTCCCATATGAAAACCTGTTTCGGAGACTTCACCGCTCCGATCAACGTCTTCACATGCGCCCTGATTGCGTCCTCGTCGACGCTGTGCCCGGGGCGAGGCTGCACCACACAGACCAGCCGTTCGCCCCATTTGTCATCGGGCAGACCAATCACCGCGCAATCCTGAACCGAGGGGTGGCTTTGCAATGCCTGCTCGACTTCGATGGAATAAACGTTGAACCCGCCGGTGATAATCATGTCCTTGGCGCGGTCGACGATATAAAGAAAGCCCTCGGCGTCGAGGTAACCCAGATCCCCGGTATGTAGCCAACCGTCCCGGATGGTGTCGTCTGTCGCCTTGGGGTTCTTGTAGTAGCCAGACATGACCAGCGGCCCTTTCACGCAGATCTCGCCGCACTCTCCGACGGGAAGCGCGCGGCCCTCCGGGTCGCGGATGGTGGCATGCACCAGCGGCGCCACCCGCCCGGCCGAGCCAAGCTTGTCCGTCCGGATTTGGCCGTTGGCGGTGCGGTGATCCGCAGGCGCCATCATCGAAATCATCATCGGCGCTTCGGTCTGACCGAACAACTGCCCCATCGGGCCAATCCGCTCCAACGCCTCGATCAGCCGCACCTTCGACATGGGCGCGGCACCGTACCAGAAACACTGCAGTGACGAGAGATCGGCTCTGCCAAGCCCGGGGTGGTCAAGCAGCATGTAAATAACGGTCGGCGGCAGGAAAGTGTGCGTCACACGGTGCGCAGAGATCAGCCCGAGGAACCGGTCAAGGTCCGGCCCCTTCATGATGATGATCTCGCCGCCCTTCGCCATGATCGGAAAGCACAGAACGCCAGCGGCGTGGGTCAGCGGCGCGACAGCCAGATAGACGGGGCGGTTGGCGAAGGGATACCCCATCAGCGTCAGAGCGCTCATCATTTCGATGTTGTGGCCGGTCAGCATGACGCTTTTCGGCTTGCCGGTTGTCCCGCCCGTGCCCGGCAGCATGACAAGATCGTCCACCGGCCGAATATCGACCGGGTCATCGGACACCGGGGCCAGCCAATCGTCGAAGCACGGTGCGAAATCGGTGGCTCGGTCAAGGCAAACAAGCGCGTCAAGCTGCGTCAGTTCGGGCTGCATCCGGGCGACCATATCGGCGTAATCGCTATGAAAAATCAGAAACTTGCAGTCCGTTCCCGCCAAAAACTCTGCGTTCTCGCGGTATTCGTTGCGGGGGTTCACCGGGCACCAGACGGCACCCGCGCGCGCAATGCCGAAGACACAGGAGAAGGCGATCGGATCATTGCCCGACAGGATCGCGACCTTGTCGCCGGGCAGCACGCATGCCGCCTCCAAGGCGCGCGCGATGCGGTGGCTCAGGCGCTGGACCTCGCCGTAAGACAGGCAGCGATCGTCCATCCGCAGGCAGGGGGCCTCGGGGCCGAGGCTGGCCCCCTTGTCGAGGTAGTCGGTCAATCGCATGAGATTGCCTTTCGTAATCCAGCCCGGGGGCGGCGCGATGCACTGGACCACGCCGCTCTTATACTCAGTCTTGAACGGTCAACTGCGGCTTCATCAACAGCCCGAACGACCGGAGCTGACCCAGAAGTTCGCGGTGACCGAAGGCCTGACAGGCACTGGCAAAACCAACGCGTTTCGGCGGCTGCTGCAAAAGCGAATAGGCGGCATAGGCCTGCAACATGCCCGTTTGCTTGTAGTTGGAGTTGCCGTGGAGGACGCAATGCGCCCGTCCCAGCGGCCCCGAGGCGTAAACGCTGTCAATGGTCGTGTTCTCACGTGGGTTTTCGCGCGGTGGCATGTCTGCCGTCACCGAGTTGGCGATATCGCTCAGGGCCTTTTCCTGCTCTTCGAACGGTAGCGGACGGATCTCTTCGGCGACCATCTTGGTGGTTTGCACCACGCCTTCCATGACGGCCCTGTTCATCACGCCACCCAGCACCTTTACGTTGCTGACGCGTGGATCGTTCTTGAACCAGACCGGGTGCGCGGTGCCGCCCCAGGGCACGGCAATCGCGGTTTCGTGCATCCCCGGAACGACCACTTCGGCGCTGGCCTGAAGATCCCATTTCACATACTGGTTGCGCTCCAGATAATACCAATCCGCCTTGAGTATGGTAAAGATCGTCTGGGTGGACGCATAGGTCGGGAAACCTTTCCACAGCACCAGAATGTCGAGCGTGTCGAGGCCGGGAGTCTCGAGGCAAATGTTCGCGGCGATCTCGCCCGTGGTGTACATCTGCGCGTTGTTCGGCGACAGAAGCAGACCTTTCTCGGCGAATTTGGTGCCCCAGTCCTGTTCACATTTCAGAACCCAATCCTGTTCGCCCGTGGTGTCGGTGTAGTGAACCCCGGCTTGCAGGCAGGCCTCGACCACTTCGGGGCCGAATTTGATGAAAGGGCCGACCATGTTGCAGACCACCTGCGCCCCCCTGAACAGCTCGGTCAGCGCCTCGACGGTATGTTCAACCTGAACGACCTCGTAATCGGCGGATTCGATACCGGGGATCTTGTCGACCACGGCCTGGGTCCTTGCCTTGTCACGACCGGCCGCGATGAAGGGAATGTTGTATTCGCGCAGGTATTCGCAGACGAGACGACCGGTATAGCCGGACACCCCGTAGACGACGACGGGTTTCTTGCTCATGATAATTTCCTTTCGAAACTTCGGGCTTACATGCCCATCCCACCGTCGACGGGCAGGCCCGCGCCGGTGATGAAGCGGGATTGATCCGAGGCGAGGAAAACCGCCCCATCCGCGATGTCAGAAATCTCGGCCAGACGGCCCAGTGGCGTCTGTTCGACCACGCCGCCGATGGCGGCTTCGACGGTCTCGGCAAGGCCAAGCGCGACGATATCGTTGGCCAGCTTCAAACCCATCTCGGTCGCGGCCAGCCCCGGGTACAAACAGTTGACGCGAATGTTGAGCCCCAGCTTGCCCGCCTCCATCGCGGCGACCTTGGTCATCCGGTCCACCGCCGACTTCGTCGCCGAGTAGCCAGCTATGGCCGGAAAGGCGATCGTGGCTGCAACCGAGGCCACGTTGACAATCGCGCCGCTTTTCCCGGCCGCCCCTTCAGGCCCCATCGCGCGAAACGCATGCTTCATCCCCAGAAGCGGTCCAACGATATTCACGTCGCACATCTTGCGGATGTCGTCGGCTTCGACAGACATGACCAGCGAGGTAATTTCGACGCCCGCATTGTTGATCAGGATGTCGAATCCGCCATGCGTATCGATCGTGGCCTGAACGGCAGCTTCCCACGACGCATCCTGCGTCACATCCAGCTTCACCGCGGCTGCGCCCGCACCGATGTTCTTCGCGGTTTCCGCCGCCAGATCGTCAAGCACATCGCCCAACATGACCTTGGCCCCCTTGGCCGCCAAAGCGCGCGCAATTTCTGCGCCGATCCCCCGTGCGCCGCCCGTCACAAGCGCTGTTTTCCCGTTTAGCATTCATCTTTCCTCCCAAAAATCCGCCTTAGGGCGGATGTATTCCCGAACCTGTCGCCCGGCTCCTCAACCGGGGTGGCACAAAGGCCCCGCAAATTCTTGACAACTGTCCAAATTTTTCTGGACAACTGTCAAGGCAAAAATTTGGACAGTTGTCAAATTCTGTTCAGGCCTGTAAATTCACAGCGAAATCAGGATGCCACCCTTGGGCCATGGCAGCCACTGAACGATGAAACAGACAGGAAGGTCGCCAGGAATGCAGACCCTCGACGTCCGCGCGAGCCTTGAGAATCTGGAACGCGTCGAGGCACGCGCGCCAACGCAAGAGGCCGTCGACAAGTTCGCAAGAAAACGCATCGAGCTGGCCAAAGCCGCGCTCGAAACCCTTGCCACGCTTGGGTATGCGAACACGTCGCTCCGCGAAATCGCGCAGCATAGCCAATATTCGCATGGCGTTCTGCACTATTACTTCAGCGACAAGCTTGACCTCATCACCTGCTGTGTCAGCTATTACAAATCAATCTGCGTGACCCGCTACGACGATGTCGTGGTCGAGGCCAGCAGCGCCGATGCCCTGCTGGACGCATTTTGCGATCGCCTTGTCGAAACGCTCGAGCGCGAGGCACCGCTGCATCGGCTGTGGTACGATCTTCGGGCGCAATCCTTGTTCGAGGACGCTTTTCACGAAGATATCTCGATCATCGACCGCAAGCTGGAGGACATGGTTTGGCGGGTCTGCAACACCTATTGCGGTCTTGCCGGCGGTCACCCCACGCTGTCGCGGGCATCGCTTTACGCCGTGTTCGACGGGCTGTTCCAGCGCGCCTTGTCTGGCTATATCCACGGCGATACAGGGGCCTCGGGGCAACTTGTCAAAGAGGTACGCGACCTTCTGCCCAAGTTGGTGTCTGCGGCTTGAAGCGGGGCTCAATCCAACGATCCCTGCCCTGTACTCGGTCCACGACCCCGCAATTCGGTTTCGCAGGACCGGAGTAAACCGGCTCCTGAACAAGGGCGGTTTCCATAAACTTGCAGCTCCCGCAAGATCCATGCATCACCCGGTCGCGTCGCCGGAGCGGCCGGCGTACATTTATGCCTTACCGATTTATGTGCTGTCTTTTCCTTGGATAATCCGCATTCACAGGGGTCTGTCCCGGCACCAAGTTGAGGGCTACGTCAGCATTGTGCCCCCGCGTGGGCCGGAAAATGCCGGTAAGTGTCATTTTGTGCTTGCAGCCATGACACATCACAGGTTGTATATACCAGTACACACGTAACCACCTCGGCTAACCTCTGAAAGCGATCGCGTGCCAGACCATCCCGATATCCAGCTTGGCGATCTGCCCCCGAGTGTTTCCGACATCGCGGCCATCGCGCGCACCCGGGCGCATGTAAAGCTGTCGGTTGGGATGCAGACCCGGATCCAGGCAGCACGCGATATCGTCGAGACACAGCTTGCATGCAATGTGCCTGTCTATGGCCTGACCACGGGTTTGGGTGCGAGCGTCGATACGCGCCTCGACCTTGCGGATGTCACCGCCTTTCAGCAGCGCGTGCCACAGGCCCGCGCCGTTGGCGTGGGCACTCCGCTTCCGGTCGAAACCGTCAGGGCCATCATGGCCGCCCGCCTTGCCGGCTTTGCCGGTGGCGCTTCGGGCATTTCGTTTGGCGTGGCCCAGACGCTCGTTGATGCACTGAATGCCGGGGTGCACCCGCTTGTCTACGCGCTCGGCTCTGTCGGCGAGGCAGACCTTGCCCAGATGTCGGATGTGACACGTGGGCTGATGGGCCACGGCGAGGCGGAATACAAAGGTGAAATTCTGCCCGCCCGTGAGGCGCTGTCACGCGCGGGTTTCGCCCCGCTGAAGCTGGGCCCGCGGGACGGGCATGCGATGGTGTCGGCCAATGCCTTTTCGATCGCGCAGGCGTGTCTTGCGCTGGATGATCTGAACCGGTTGATCTCGTGGTCGCTCAGCGCCACCGCGCTGGCGTTCGAAGCGTTTCGCGCGGCCACCTCGGTGCTTGATCCAAGGGTGCTGTCGCTGCGCCCGGCTTTCGGGCAGGTCGAGGCCGGGGCGCGGCTGATGGCGTTGCTGTCTGGCAGCGCCCTGCTGAACGAGGGCGTGGCGCGACGCCTTCAAGACCCGCTCAGCTATCGTTGCGCGCCGCAAATCTGGGGCGCATTGCTGCATGCGCGCGATGAGGCCGCCGAGGCGACAGCCATCGAATTGCGCGGCCCCGGTGACAACCCGGTGGTGCTGGTCGATGACGGTATCCTCCTGCATAACGGCAATTTCGACACGACCGCGCTGGCCCTGTCGTGGGAGCGGCTTGGCCTTGCCATCGCGCAATGCGCCTCGGCCACCACGCACCGCTGCATGCAGATCATGTCGCCCGGCATCTCGGATTTGCCACGGTTCCTGTCGCCGATGGGCAGCAGTCGCAACGGGTTCGCAACGGTGCAGAAAACACTTTCGGCGCTGGAAGCCGAAATTCGCCACCTTGCCACGCCGATGGCCTTCCCCCCGATCCCGGTTGCCGATGGTGTCGAGGATCACGCATCGCTCGCACCGGGCGTTCTGGCCAAGACGGCGACGATCATCGACCGCTTTCGCCTGCTTGTCGCAATCGAACTGGTCGTCTCGGCTCAGGCGGTCGAGCTTCGCGGCGTGACCGACATGCTTGGCGAGGGCACCGCTTGGGCCTATGCGGCGGTGCGCGGCTTGGTTGCACCGCTGACCGAGGACCGCGCGCAAGGCCCGGATTTTCGCGCCATGGCCGACATGCTGCGCTCAGATCTGCCACCAACGCCAAGCGGACAAACATGAAGTCCGTCGAACCCCTTACCGCCCTCGCAGCGCTGCCAGCGCAGCCCTTTTCCAGAACGACACCATCCCGGGAGTGAAGACCATGCAGGAACTTTGGATCGACTATCTGAACGCAATCGACGTCGCTGAACTGGCGCTGACCGACGAGGAAATCCTCACGGCCGTCGAAAAAGCGCTGGCCGATCAGGGGCGCGGGGAAACCGTTATCGAGCCGCGCGTTCACCTTGTGCCGGAAAGCTCGGACAAGGGGCACTTCAACGTCCTGCGCGGCTATGTGAAATCGCTTGGCTATGCCGGTGTGAAGGTGGTTGGCGATTTCGTCGACAACTACAAGCACGGCCTGCCCTCTGAACTGGCGGTGCTGAATTTGTTCGATCCGGAAACCGGTATCCCCAAGGCCATCGTCGATGCCACTGCGATCACCGACATGCGCACCGGCGCGGTGACAGCCATTGGCGCCAAGCACCTTGCCCGCAAGGACAGCAAGGTCCTAGGTCATGTAGGCGCGCGCGGCACGTCTTACTGGAATGTCCGCCTGCTGGATCACCTGTATGATTTCGAGGAAATCCGCGTGCATTCGCGCCGTCCCGAAAGCCGCAATGCCTTTGCCGAGCGGCTGGAGCAGGATCTTGGCAAGAAGATCATCGTCACCGACAACTGGGAAGACTGCCTGAAGGATGCCGACATTCTGATCGAGGCCAGCCGCCTGCCCGAGCCGACCCCCCTGTTCAAGACATCCTGGGTCAAGAAAGGCGCCTTTGTCGTGCCCTACGGCACCATGAGCGCGCTGGAGTTCGACCTGACAGACATCATGGACAAGGTCGTGGTCGACGACTGGGGCCAGTGCGGGCCCGGCCGCCCCTACGGCGCCCTGCGTCGCCACGTGGACGAAGGCAAGGTGACCGAAGAGACCCTGCATGCCGAGATGGGCCAGATCGCCTGTGGCGCCCGCCCGGGACGTGAAAGCGACGACGAAACCATCCTGTTCTGGCACCGCGGCCTGTCATCCACGGATGTCGCGCTTGGGGCCGCCATGGTGGACAAGGCGCGCGCGATGGGTCTGGGCCAGCGCCTTCGGTTCCGTTGAACACCCAGCGGGGCCTTCGCATGACACCCCGACAAGACACGGGGCCGGTCGCCTGTTCGCGCATGTACAACGTGGCACCGGCTGCGCGGGCGGCGTGGGATGCGATGTTCGATTGGTTGTCCGAGACCACGGGGCACAGGCTGAACATCATCGGCTATGAGGCTCCGGCACCGCTGGATGGGCTTTGGGCGCGGCCAGATTTGGGGGCCGCCTTCATGTGTGGTTTTCCCTATCAGCAGCGCCCGCGCGACGCCCGGCCCTTTGTGTTGGCCGCGCCGGTTTCGACCGAAAGCTGGTCGGAAGGCGGGCCGTACTACGCCAGCCAGATCGTCATGCGGGACAGCCCCGAGGATGGCGCGGATCTGACGAAGGCCCGCTGGGCGTGGACCGTGCGAGACTCGCAATCGGGCTACAATGCGCCGCGCGAATTTCTTGCCGCGCGTGATCCTTTGGCGCGGGTTGCAACGGTTGGCCCCCTGGTCACACCGTTCGCAGTGGTCGAGGCCCTGCGGTCGGGCCGCGCGGACGCGGGTGCGGTCGATGCCTATGCCTGGCAGCTGCTGACGCTCCACGCCCCGGACCAGATTGCCGGGCTGAAGACTGTGGCGACGACCGCGCGCGCGCCCTTCCCCATGCTGGTTGCGGCGCAGGCGCTTGACCGTGCAGTTGCCGCCGATCTTGCGAAGGCCCTGCTTCGGTCGCATCAGCTGCCCGAGGCGGCGGCCCTGCTGGCAAACCTTGGGCTGGACCGGTTCGCCGAACCGGATTTCGACGCTGTCGAAGCCCTTGCAGAGCGCGCGGAGCAGACCGACTTGCAACTTGGCGGGCCTTGGTGACGCGCCGCACCGGCCGGGATCAAGAACCGTCTTTTGCCCTCCAAGCCGATCAGACAGGTTTGGACCGGTAACACGGATTTGGTCCAATACAGCGCCACCTGCGTTTTCAAATTTGGGCGCGGGCCGCGATCAGCTCTTCTTCCAGACGCGCCTCTTCCCGCGCTTTGGGCGCCGAGAACCGGGCCAGCAACAGGTAGGCGACCGGTGTCAGGTAAAGCGTTGAAAGCGTCGCCAGACCAAGTCCGCCAACGATGACCCAACCCAGAGCTTCGCGTGCCTCGGCCCCCGCCCCGGTTGAAATCACCAATGGCACGCCGCCCACGACCGTCGAGGTCATGGTCATCATGACGGGGCGGAGCCGGACGGTCGCGGCATCCAGAATCGCATCATGCACAGACTGGCCCTTATCACGCAGCTGATTGGCAAATTCGACAATCAGAATTCCGTTCTTGGCCATGATCCCGATCAGCATGACCAAACCGATCTGACTGTAGACATTCAGGCTCTGCCCCGTCAGCAGCAGTGCAAAGACCGCGCAGGCCAAGCCAAGCGGGACCGTGGCCATAACCACCACAGCTGAGATAAAGCTTTCGAACTGGGCGCCCAGAACCAGAAACACCACAAGAATCGCAAATCCGAAGGTGACAAGCAGGCCAGAGGTTGTCTGGTCCAGCGTTGCAGCCTCGGCCAGCGGCACGATCCGGTTTTCATCCGACAGAACCTCGGCGCCAATCGCGCGGACTTGTGTCATCGCATCGCCAAGCGACAATTCGGGAGTAAGCCCAGCCGTCAGTTCGACCGAACGGTTCTGCCCCTCGCGGTCAAGTTCGGGGGCAATGGCGCGTTCCTCAAGCGTCACGAAGCTGGACATCGGCACCATCAGCCCGCTGCCCGTCTGGACGAAAATGTTCTCCAGATCGCCCGGATCGTTGATCGGATTTGAGGTGGAGAGCATCTGGACGTCATAGCTCTTGTCCTCGATGAACACCGAACTGACCTTGCGGCCGTCCAGCATGGCCTGCAGCGCACGGCCAAGCCCGGTGATGTCGATATCCAGATCCGCGGCCAGAGATCTGTCGATCTGAACAAAGATCTGCGGCTGCGTGCGTTCATATTCCAGTTGAACCTGCCCCATGTCGGGGTTCTGGCGCAGGCGTTGCACGATCTCTTCGGCGGCATCCGCCAGTTGCTCGTAACTGCTGCCCGTGATGGCGAAGGCAAGGCCCCTGCCCGCGCCACGGATGCCAAGCGAGTTGGGCTGGATCACGAATGCACGCACGCCGATCACGTCGGACAGCTTTGCCCTGATATCGCGCACGATGTCCTGCTGCCCCCGGCTTCGGTCTTCCCATTTGGCCAGTGTGAACACCATGAACCCGCGGTTATCGGCGCTAAATCCACTGAAGGCGAAGGTATGCGAAATCTCACCCTCTTCGATCAGCGGCGACACGGCCTCCTCGATCTCGTTCATCTTGGACTGCGTATAGGCCAATGACACCCCCTGCGGTGCCGTTATGCTCAGCAGCACGACACCGCGATCCTCGGACGGGGTGAGTTCCTGCCGTATGCCGCCAGCGATCATGGCGGCGGTCGCAGCGACGAAAACGGCGATCAGCACGATCAAGGCGGGCATGGCCAAAGCTGCACGCAAGGACGCCTCATAGAGCCGCATAAGACGAGTCCCAAGCCAGATCATCGGGCCGGTCGCGTTTTTCTTCGGCGGTTTGGTCAGAAATCGACTGGCAAGAACCGGACACAGGCTAAGCGCGACGATGGACGACAGCAGCACCGACATGGCCAGCGTGAACCCGAATTCGCGAAACAACCCGCCTGCCTGCCCCGGCAGAAAAGACAAAGGGACGAAGACGGCGGCGAGAGTCGCGGTTGTCGTGACGACCGCAAAGAAAACTTGGGATGTTCCATGAACCGCCGCAGCGCGCGGCCCCATTCCGGCCGCACGCTGCCGAACGATGTTTTCCAGCACGACGATGGCATCGTCCACCACCATTCCGGTCGCCAGGACCAAAGCCAGCAGCGTCAGGATATTGACCGAAAAGCCAGCCAGATAGATCGCGGCCAGCGTGCCGACCAGCGCCACCGGAAGGGTCAGCGCCGGGATAAGCGTTGCACGAAAATCGCGCAGGAACAGGAAGATGACAGCCACAACGATGGCGACGGCAATCCCAAGTGTCTTGAGCACCTCGGCAATCGACCCGGAGATAAAGACCGCGTCATCGGACGTCACGATGACCTCGACATCTTCGGGAAGGGTGCGGTTCAGCTCGGCGACAACCTCGTGCACGCTTTCCGAGATTTCCAGCGTGTTCGACGTAGACTGCCGGATGACACCGATGCCAACACCCTGCTGGCCATTGGCACGCAGGATCGTCTCTCCGGGTGCGGGGCCCAAGGTCACCTGTGCGACATCGCCGATAGTGACGTTGTTCATGAGCTCAAGCGCGGCAAATGCCTCGGTCGTTGCCACATTCGCCGTCGTGCGCACGTTGATGGACTGGCGGTCACCGGCCAGATCGCCCGCGGGCGTATCAAGGGCCACGTTGGACAGGGCCCTCTCCATATCCGCCAGCGTCAGCCCCCTGCTGGCCAGCTCGAGTTGGTCGATGTCGACACGAAAGATCGGCTCGCGGTCTCCATAGATCTGAAGGTCGGCAACCCCTTCGATAGATATCAGCCGATCCTCGACCCGGTCCTGTACAATGGCCGTCAGTTCCTGCGGCGAACGCCCGTCCGAAATTACCGCGATCCGCATGACAGGCTGCGCGTTTGCATCGGCTTTGACGACTTCAGGGCGATCCGCGTCTTCGGGCAAGTCGTTGACAATTCTTGCGACGGCATCGCGCACATCTGTCGCGGCGACGTCGACGTCAATGCTGTCGTTGAACTCGACCGTGACACGGCTGCGTCCAAAGCGCGAGTTTGACGAAATGCTGCGCACCCCGGACACCCGCCCGACCGCGCCCTCGATCCGACCCGTCAATTCCTGATCGACGGATTCCGGCGAGGCGCCTGGAAACGGAGTCGTGATCGTCACCACGGGCCGGTCCACATTGGGCAACTCGCGAATTTCCGCGCCAACCAGTCCGGCAACCCCGGCAAGAACGATAAGCGCGTTCAGGACAAAGGCCAGTATTGGCCGGCGGACGAACAATGCCGTGCCGGGTGCATCGGATTTGGAGGGTGCGCTCACAACCGAGCCCCTTGCGCCGTAAGCAAGCCGGCAGACGCAGCTTCTTCCTCTTTGGCAACGGGGGTTACCTTGCTCCCTGCCCGCAAGGTCTGGACCCCCTCGGTGACGATCATGTCGCCCGGTTTCAGGCTATCTGACGTGACGAGAACCGCATCGGTGTTGCGCTGCACGATTGCCACCGGCACCTCTTCGGCGACGCCATCGCGAACGGCCCAGACGTGGGGGCCGGTGCTGGACCACCGAAGCGCAAGGGGGGCGACCGACAACAACGTTTCGCCGGGAAAAGACAGGCTTACCGAAAAGGCCATTCCATCGCGCAACATATCCTGCTCGTTCGACACCCGCCCCCGAACCAGCAACGTTCTGCTGGCGCGGTCCACAACGGCGTCAATCGCAGCGACTTCTCCTACCAAGGGCCGCTCGGACAGGCCCAGAGGGGTCACATCAATGCTCTGACCGATCGCAATCTTTCCGACAACCCGTTCGGGAACACGGAAATCAATCAGAATGTCTGATCGATCGGTGATCGTGACAAGGATATCCTGCGGGCTGACCCGGTCGCCCACTTCAAGGTCGATGATCCCGATCGACCCGGAAATCGGCGCCCTGATCTGACGTTCCGACAGATCGAATTCTGCCTGACGCACGGCCAGTTCCGCGCTTCGAAGCGCCAGTTCGGTTTCCAGCATCCGCACCTCTGTGACGGCGCCTGTCGCGGCCAATTGCGTGATCCTCTCCGAGTCGGCGACACTGTTCTTCAGCTCGATCTGCGCACGTTCCAGCGCGATCTGTTCCGCCTGATCCTGAAGCTGCACGATGACGGTGCCGCTTTCCACATACTGGCCGGCTTCGAGTGCCAGATCGGTGACGGTGCCTTCGGCGTTCGCCCTGACGCTAACGGACCGGCGGGCCCTGCCATTGCCTATGGCCGTGATGTTATCCGCAAGCACGCGTTCCCCGACCCGCTCGGTCACCACGCGCGCCGCGCTGTCAGGTCTTGACCCGCGCTGCGGTCCGGCGTCCTGGGCTTGCGGAGCCTCTATACCCAGAAGATCAAGCAGGCCGACCCGATTCAGAAACGGCAGCGCCGCAGGCACGTAAGCGATCCAGACGTAAAGCCCGACAGCAAGCAAGGCGCAGCCGAGGATGATTTGCCGAAGCGCATACATTGAAGGAGCTTTCGTTTAGTTTGACTGTTAACGGAACTCTAGCATCAAGAGTCAGAACGCATAGACATTAGATGCGCGTGCGGCATGCCTGTTTCTGCGCCCGTTTGTCGCCAAGGTTCTATTTTCACCGGCGGTCGAGTCCACGGGATCAAAAGTCGCCAACATCAAATATCCGAGAGCGATGAATGATCCTGCAACAAAAACCCGACATCTCAATCATCAGCGGAGCATTCGCCAGACGCGGCGGCGGCGCAGAACCCACACGGCAGCAGCCACCACGACAAGACAAAGCCCCAGTTTCGTCGTCACCTCCATTGCCCCCTGAATAAGCCAGGCATGTATGACCGTTCCTGACACGATCACAACTGCCGCCGCGTTGTGCCCAAGCCGCCAGGCGCGCAACCCCAGTCGTTTTCGGAAGGCGGCAAGACCCGCGGTGGCAAATACGGCCCACATCGCCACCACACCCCAGACGGAAAACGGTGTTGGCGACCGGAACAGCAGAACGTCAACCACATCTGGCGGGCTGGTTATCCAAAGCCCCGCCACATGGAGAAAGACCGCGATCACCAGTCCCGCGCCTGTCCAGATATGGGCGCGCCGTGCGGGCACTCCGGGAAGAACGCCTGCGATCAACAGGAACTGCACCAGCAGCAGTGCAAGGCCGACGATCCCGGCAAATCCGGCGATGATGTAAACCGGGTCGCGCCATTGCAAAAGCGGACTTTGCGCAGCGGCGATCAGTGGCACGGCAATTGCCAAAACCAGCGCCGACCATATCAAAGCGCCGCGCATCGGGGCCATCAGACGGGGCGCAGAACGAACTCGACTTGCAGGCTGGTGTCGGACGCCCGCTCCATCACGGGTCGCAGAAAGACCGTCTCGAACCCTCCGTCATCATAGTCGGCATCATAGACGAGGTGCCCGTGAGGTTGACCAAAGGCGGGCACGATCTGCGGCATCTCGATCCGGAACTCCCCGGCCTCGTTGGTCAGCGTCGCACCGTGCGAGCGTGCGTCCCGTTCGTTGCCTTCTGTCGTATGGGCCCAGACCTGAATTCGCCGCCCGGCCAGAGGCGCTCCGTCGCCCGCCCGGCGTACGGTTCCGCTGGTCCAGAACCCGCCATTGCCGATCCGGTCCACGATCGGCGCGCCGGGGCGGTAATTGTTGGAACCGCCCCGCATCGACGGTGTGGGTTCAAAGGATTGCGCGCGAGCGGGCAGGCGCAGGCCCGTGGCACCGACAAGAAGCGCGGCCCCCACGGTAGAGAAAACGGTTCGTCGGCTCGGGTACGGGTTCGTCATCTCGGAATCTCCCCAGGGCTGTTTCTTAATGGTCTCTGCATGACATACACCTAGTTGACACCACGGCCCAATCACCCTGACACACGGGGAGTTTACCTGCAGCCGGGTGAGTTGCGCCCCGATTTTGGGAAGACCTGCAAAAGCAGCTATCGGTGCGGCCGCTGCAAAGGCAACTGTTGTCCACACTTCGAACGTCAGCGCAATGCGCAGCGAAGGTTCACCGGGGGCCACATTGACCGGTTCTGCGATCTGTACAAATTGAATCTCTCAAGCGGCCAAGTATAGCTTCTTGATGTAGTCGCCGCGTTCTTGGTGTGCAAAATCAAGCACTAAGATATCTTCAAGCTTCACCTCAGAGTATTTGGTGCAGTGTTTTGCAAACGCCACCGTCTCCGCGAGAGATTCGTTTTCATGCCAAGTTGTCATGACGAATTTTTCCTCAGGAAAGGCTTTGAAATCATAGGCCTCCAGAAAGGCCCAATCGACGCTATCATCCCATGCAGAACAATCAATTCCCCACGCCAACGAATAGAGGCATCCAGCTTCCACAAGAGCTTTGCTGACCAAGTAACGGTAATCCTCACCTACTTCACGCTCGATGAGTATAAGGCACTTGAATTTGGTCATGTCTTTCGGGACAGAAACAAGAACATCCTCAGGTAAGAAAATATAATTGAACATTTAAAGAGGGTGACAATCAGGTCGCCCATTAGTCAAGACAAACGACAGGTTGATACAAGGCCTCAGCCAAAGCAGACCTTGAGATGCAAGCCAAGAACCGCGACTCCCTTCGCATTTCGGACCTCGGGAGAGGCAAAGTTCTCGGCTGAAGCAGGCTGCCGGGCCCACTGCAATTGCCGCGAGAAGAGCAAATTGAAAGGTTTGGTCGCCGCTGGCACAGCACCCGCCCACATGCGATCAGGTCTTTCACCGATGCGACACGGCGCCCCAGACGGCGCCGACGCGCCCTTGGACCTATACAAGTGGCTGCAATTGCCCTAAGTGCGGCTGTCCATGCGCCCTTGCCGGCGCGAAACATAACCGCTGGCCGGCCAGGATGGCCTACAGCAGGTCCCGAGAGTAAGATTCCAATGCACCCTGCACTTCGAGCGGCCCTGGATGACCGTGGCTATTCCACATTGACCCCGGTTCAGACCGCCGTGCTCGACCCCGCTCTGGAAGGTCGCGATCTGCTTGTTTCGGCGCAGACCGGTTCGGGCAAGACACTGGGGTTCGGCCTTGCCATCGCGCCCACACTTTTAGGGGAAGATGATGCCTTTGCGCCGGGCGCCACACCTCTGGCGCTGGTCATTGCCCCGACGCGCGAGTTGGCCTTGCAGGTCAAACGCGAGCTCGGGTGGCTGTACGCCAAGGCGGGGGTGGTTCTGGCCTCTTGCGTTGGCGGCATGGACATGCGCGACGAACGCCGCGCGCTGGAACGCGGGGCGCATATCGTTGCCGCAACGCCGGGGCGGCTGCGCGACCACATCATGCGCGGCTCTATCGACCTCTCCGCCGTACGTGCCGTTGTGCTGGACGAGGCCGACGAGATGCTCGACCTCGGGTTCCGCGAAGAGCTTGAATTCATTCTCGACGAATTGCCCGCGGACCGGCAGACCCTGCTGTTTTCGGCGACCGTTCCGCCCGCCATCGCCGCACTGGCGAAAGGGTACCAGACTGACGCCGAACGGATCGTCGCCAAATCCGAAACCCCGCAGCACACCGATATTGAGTACCGCGCGCTGATGGCGGCCGAACGGGATATGGACAACGCGGTCATCAACACGTTGCGGTACTACGAGGCCCCCAGCGCGCTGGTCTTTGCCAACACGCGTGCCACGGTCAACAGGCTGGCGGCGCGGCTGTCGAACCGCGGGTTCAACGCAGTGGCCTTGTCGGGCGAACTGTCGCAGTCCGAACGCACACACGCCTTGCAATCCATGCGTGACGGGCGCGCGCAGGTCTGCGTGGCGACCGATGTCGCCGCGCGCGGGATCGACCTGCCGCGGCTCGATCTGGTCGTTCATGCCGAACTGCCGTCCAACCAGGAAACCCTGTTGCACCGCTCCGGCCGCACGGGGCGCGCCGGGCGCAAGGGTGTGAGCGTTCTGGTCGTCACGCCGCGCACGCGCAAGAAGGCCGAGCGATTGCTGGGGTGGGCCAAGCTTCGGGCCGACTGGGGTATGGCTCCGTCTGCGGCCGATGTCCGCGCGATGGACGAAGAGCGGCTGTTTTCGGACCCGTCGTGGCAAGAAGTGGCAACCGAGGACGAGCAGGAGAGCGTGAACCGGCTTCTGGAAGCGTTTTCGCCCGAGCAGCTCGCCGCCGGGTACCTGCGCCTGCTGCACACGCTGCGCGCCCCGCCGGAAGAACTGGCAGACTTGGACGCCAAACCGGAGCGCGCCAGAGAGTTTGGCCCGGCGACGTGGTTCGCAGTGTCGGGTGGCCGCGACGCGGGCGCCGAACCGCGCCGGCTGTTGCCGATGCTGTGCAAGGCAGGCGGCCTGTCAAAAGACGACATCGGCGCAATTCGGGTTCAGAGCGACCAGAGTTTCGTGCAGATCAGCAACGCCGCCGTCGCCGGTTTTCTTGCAACGGTCGGCGAAAGCATGGAACTGGAAAAGGGTGCGCAGATCACCCAGCTTGCCTCGCCACCCGACCTCGCCGGCAAAGGAGGCGGGTTCAAACGGGATGGTGCCAGCCGCAAGACAACCAGTGCCAAACCGCATCGGCACAAGGCGCAAGCGTCTGCCCGGCAAGAGGCTGATGAGGCCGCGACGCCCGATCGCGACCGCACGTACCGGGCAAGCGACAGCCGCAAGGACGCAATCGAAAGTCCCGCTGCCGAGCCCGGAAACGCCGCCAGACCATACCGCAAGCCCAAGGGGCCGCCGCCGCCCAAAGGCAAGCCGAGCAGCAAGAAGAACCGCGCGCGCGCGGCGGTGACCGCGTTGGGCAAAGGGTCTGGAAAACCGCGAAGCAAGGCCAGCAGCGCCAAGCGCCCATCCAAGAGTATCAAGCCGACACGTGGTGGAAAATAGGTGGCGCACGGCCGATACAGGGCCATGCGTTTCACGATTCAAGCGAACACGACGCGACGCGACACCGCGGCGAGCGGTGCAACATGCTGTGACCAATCGCCTATCCGCCAACCGCCCCCGGTCCGCTTGCGTCCAATCAGCACGCGGCTTCATGCAACCTGACAGGGCCGTCGACCCCGCATAAGTCGTTGCCAGAACGGGCACGAGACCTAAAATTTCAATTCAACACTTTCTTGAATTGACGCCCCCATGATCCCGGACTCTTTTTTTGCCCTGAATCCCTATCATATTGCCCTCGCGGCGATTGGAATAATTGTCATCACCGCGCGCTGGCTGCCTCGGCTTGTCAGCCGCAACGAACCGGCCTCGGCGCCGCTGATGATCATTTTTGGCGCTGTCGCCACATTGGCTATTCCAGACGTACCATCCCTCCCGGACCCGCGAGACACGCCCTTGCCTTGGGAACTGCTGAGCGAACTGACCGTTATCATCGCGCTGTTCGGAACCGGCATGCGGATCGACAGCGTAAGACCCTGGCGGAACTGGGGGCCCACCGTCCGATTGCTGGTCATTGGTATGCCGCTGACCATCACGCTTGTGGCCTTGCTTGGCATCGGGTTGGAAGGATTGACAGTGGCCGGCGCGATCCTGCTTGGCGCTGTGGTGGCCCCAACCGACCCGGTGCTGGCCGCCGATGTGCAAGTTGGCCCCCCACATGAAGGGGGCGAGCACCCCGTACGGTTTACCCTGACAACCGAAGCCGGGTTGAACGACGGTCTGGCCTTTCCCTTTGTCTATCTGGGGCTGATTGTGGCTGCCGAAGGTCTGAACCCCGGGAGTTGGGCCGTGGAATGGTTCGCCTGGGATGTCTGCTATCGCATCGCCATCGGCGCTTGCGCGGGATGGGCTGGCGGTCGTGCGCTTGCGTTCGTGCTGTTCTCGGTGCCACGCAAGGCCCCGCTGGCGGATACTGGTTCGGGGGTGATCGCGCTTGCCGGAGTGTTGCTCTGCTACGGATCGACCGAACTGGTGGAGGGCTACGGCTTCATCGCTGTTGCGGTCATGGGGCTGACCCTGCGGCGGGTGGAGGAGGACCACCACTTTCACCGGCGGCTGCATGATTTTTCCGAGTCGATTGAACACGCGCTGACGTCTGTCCTGCTGATAGCACTTGGGTCTATCCTGCCGATCGTGTTTGCCGATCTGACATGGAACCAGGTATGGATTGCCCTGATCCTGATCCTGATCGTGCGCCCGGTCTCTGGATGGCTCAGCCTGGCGGGAACCGATATGCCCCGCCAGGATCGGGCCGCCATCGCCGTTTATGGCGTGCGCGGGATCGGTTCGATCTACTATCTGTGCTACGCGATGAACCACATGGAATTCGTGAACGAAAGTCAGCTTTGGTCGCTGGTCGGGCTGATCATTCTGCTGTCCACGATTTTACATGGCTTCAGCGTCAGCTGGGCCATGCGCAAAATCGAAACCTGACGCGCTGTCTGATGCCCGCGCTCTGGCCCACAGCGGCGCGACCGCCGTTGCTGCCGCGCAATATAGCGATATCAACGTTTACGCCGGGACCATGTCGTCCAGCGCGTGGCAGGCGGCTTGCCCCGCCGGAGTGGGCCTGGGCTGCGGAATTTCGGTCCGGCAGCGATCAAACGCCAAGGGGCAGCGGGGATGAAACGCGCAGCCGGACGGCGGTGAGATCGGGTTGGGGATTTCCCCTTCGACAGGACGGCGGCGACGGCCTGACAGGGCAAGATCCGGCACCGCGTCAAGCAGCATCCGTGTATAGGGATGCTGTGGCTCTGCGAACAACCGCTTGCCCTGAGCGACCTCGACCAGACGGCCAAGGTACAGCACGCCGATCCGAGTCGCCATGTGTCGCACGACCGACAAATCGTGGCTGATCAGAAGGTAGGTCAGGCCGAATTCATCCTGAAGGTCCCGCATCAGGTTCAGGATCTGCGCCTGAACCGAGACATCCAGCGCCGATGTTGGTTCGTCGCAGACAATGAATTCGGGCTTGGAGGACAGAGCCCGCGCGATGGCGATCCGCTGCCGCTGACCGCCCGAGAACTCGTGCGGATACTTTGTTACATCCGAAGCCGACAGGCCGACGACCTCGAGCAGGCGCGCGGCTTCGGCCCTGGCATCGGTGGCGTTCATCAGACCAAACGTACGGATCGGTTCCGAGATGATTTCCCCCACCCGCCAGCGTGGATTGAGGCTGGCGAAAGGATCCTGAAAGATCATCTGGAACCGGCGGCGCAGGCTGCGCGGAATGCCAAGGCTTGCGTCGATCCGCTGCCCATCAAAACGGATGGTGCCCGCCGATGGTGGCAACAGGCCGACAACCATCTTGGCGATGGTGGACTTGCCCGACCCGCTTTCGCCGACAAGCGCAAAGGTCTCGCCCTTGGCGATTTCAAAGCTGACATCGGCGTTGGCCGTCAGGAACTGCTTGTCATCGCGTTCGATCACCCGGTTGAGCCAGGGCTTCGAGACATCGAAGCGACGGGTCAGGCCTTCGATTTTCACAAGCGGGTCAGGCATCACGCAACTCTCCTGTCCGGGCGGGGTCGTAGAGCCAGCAGGCGACATCGCGACCGCCCTCCCGGCTTATCAGATCGGGCCGCGTCTCGCGGCAGGGGGCAAAGGCCCGCTCGCATCGGGGGTTGAAGGCACAGCCCTGTGGGATGGCATGCAGCCGCGGCATCGCGCCGGGGATCTGCACCAGCCGGTCTGTTTCTTGCGTCAGGGTCGGGATCGAGCCCATGAGGCCGGCGGTATAGGGATGCAGCGCCTCGGTAATGACGTCGCGCACGGGCCCGATCTCTGCCATCCGCCCAGCGTACAGAACGGCGACCCGGTCCGCAGTCTCGGCAATAACGCCCATGTCATGGGTAATCAGCATGACCGCCGCGCCCCTTTCGGCGCAGATATCCTTGAGCACTTCGATGATCTGCGATTGCACCGACACGTCCAGCGCGGTCGTCGGCTCGTCGGCGATGACAAGTTCGGGTTCGGCGCAAAGCGCCAGTGCGATCACCACGCGCTGCCGCATCCCGCCCGAGAAATGGTGCGGATAATCGTCGATCCTGCGCGCTGCGGCCGGAATGCCGACCCGGTCCAGCAAGGCGATGGCGCGTTTGCGCGCCTCGCCCTTCGAGATGTCGATATGCGTGCGGATCGTTTCGGTCAGCTGCTGCGCCACGGTATACAGCGGATTGAGCGAGGTCAGCGGGTCCTGAAAAACCATCCCGATCCGCCGCCCGCGCACCCGGCGCATCGCCTCGGGGCCAAGCGTGTCGATCCGCTCGCCCTTCAGGCGTATCTCGCCGCTGGCGATCCGGCCCGGCGGCTCGATCAGGCCGATGATCGACGCGCCGGTGATCGACTTGCCGGCACCGGATTCGCCCACCATGCCCAGAACCTCGCCCGGCATGATGTCGAAACTGACCCGGTCCAGCGCCCGCAGCACACCGCGGCGTGTTGGAAATTCGACCACAAGATCGCGGACGGACAAAAGCGGTTCGGTCTTTGCATCAGTCATTGCGGGCTCCCTTATCGCAGGCGCGGGTTCAAGGCGTCGCGCAGCCAGTCGCCCAGCAGATTGACCGAGAGCGCCAGCGCAAGCAGCGTGACAGCGGGAAACAGCAGGATCCACCACTCTCCGGAAATCAGGAAGCCCTGACCAACCCGGATCAGCGTCCCAAGGCTGGGCTGGGTCGGAGGGACGCCGACGCCAAGAAACGACAGCGTCGCCTCGGCGATGATTGCCAGCGCAAGGCTGATGGTGGCGATGACCAGCACCGGCCCCATCACGTTGGGCAGGATATGGCGGAACATGATCTTGAGCGGATGCGCTCCGATCACCTGCGCGGCCTGCACGTATTCCTTGTTCTTCTCGACCATCGAGGCCCCGCGCACCACGCGGGCGAATTGCACCCAGTCCGACAGCCCGATGGCGACGATCAGTACCCAGATGGCCAGCTGGTCGCGCAGGCCGTCGGGAATGAAGCCCCGGGCGATGCCGAACACCAGCAGCGCGATCAGGATCGCCGGAAAGGCCAGCTGCACATCCGCGATCCGCATCAACGCGCTGTCGACCCAGCCGCCACGCCAGCCGGCGAAAAGCCCGATGGAAATGCCCATGACCATCGCGAACAGTACCGCCATCGCCCCGACGAACAGCGAGGTGCGCGTGCCGTACATGATAGTCGACAGCATATCGCGCCCCTGCCCGTCTGCCCCAAGCAGAAACACCTCTCCGGTAAAGGCATTCGGCTCCATCGGAGGGGTGAAGCCGTTCATCAGGTTCAGCGCGGCCGGATTGTAGGGGTTCATCGGCGCAATCAGGGGCGCAAAGACGGAACAGAAGACGACAACCAGCACCACCAGCGTTGCCACGATGGCAACCGGCGCGGTACGAAAGGCATAGGCCAGATCACTGTCCCACGCGCGGTACAGGCGGCCGGGCGCCTTTGTCTGGGGGGCTTGTGTTTCCGGAGTCATGGGTGGCTCCTCAATGGCTGTGCGCTGCGCGATCAACGCGCAGACGTGGATCGACCGCGTAGTACAGCAGATCGACAATCAGGTTTATGATGACGAAGATCAGCGCGATCATCATCAGATAGGCCGACATCACCGGCACATCGACAAAGCGGACCGAACTGATGAACAGCGCGCCGACACCCGGCCAGTTGAACACCGTCTCGGTGATGATGGCGAAGGCGATGATCGACCCAAGCTGCAGCCCGGTAATCGTGATAACCGGAACAAGCGTGTTTTTCAGCGCGTGGCCGAAATTCACCGCGCGGGCCGACAGGCCACGTGCACGGGCGAATTTGATAAAGTCAGAGCGCAGCACCTCAAGCAATTCGGCCCGCACCAGCCGCATGATCAGCGTCATCTGGTACAGCCCCAGCGTGATCGCCGGAAGGATCAGCGCCAGCCGCCCCGAGGTGGTGAGGAACCCGGTCGACCACCACGACCCGATAGAGACGACCTCTCCGCGGCCGTTCGACGGCAGCCAGCGCAGCTCGACCGCGAAAACCCAGATCAGCAGGACACCGATCAGGAAGGTGGGCAGCGACACACCGATCAGCGAGCCGGTCATGATAACGTTCGACAGCACTCCGCGCCGTCGCAAAGCCGTATAAACGCCCAGCCCCAGCCCGGTGATGAAGGCCAGTGTCCCCGAGACCAGCGCAAGCTCAAGCGTGGCCGGGAGGCGCTGCATGATAAGTTCGGTAACCGGCATCTGAAGACGGTAGGAAATACCGAATTCGCCTTGCAAAGCATTGCCTATGAAACGACCGAACTGCGTGATGATCGGATCGTTCAGACCAAGACTGTCGCGCAGCGCCTGCCGGTCGTCGATCGAGGCTTCCTGCCCGACCATCGAATTGATCGGATCACCGACAAAGCGGAACAGCGCGAAGGACACCGCAGCAACAGCGACCATGACGATGATCGACTGGATAAGGCGGCGGATGATGAATGCGATCATTTTTCTGTCCCGTCATGAGGCGCGCGTGGCGGGGCTTCGACGTCTGGGCGGCCGGTCCGGATCGTAATGGTGGGCTGCTTCGACTGGAAACGCCCGGCCGACCAGAAAGGCCGGCCGGGCGCGTGTTACCGGTTGTCCGATCAGTCGAACGTCACGGTCCACATGGTCGGCTGGTTCTCGGGGTGCACCTCGATGTTGAGACCATCCTTCACCGCATAGGCCAGCAGCTGGTTGTGCACGTTCAGGAAGACGCGATCTTCCATCACCTGATCCCAGATTTCGCCGATCACGGCATCGCGGGCCTCAAGATCGGTCATCGTGGCGATCTCTTCGATCTTCGCATCGACCTCGGCGTTGGAATACTTGCCGCCGTTGTAGGCGCCATAAGAGTCTTCACGGGTGTGGACGAGGAAGTTGAAGATATAGGCCGAGTCAAATGTCGGTACGCCCCAGCCCAGCAGATAGAAATCGGTTTCCCATTTCTCGATCAGTGGGAAATGGAGCGATCGCGACTGTGCGTTCAGCGACACGTCGATGCCGATCCGGCCCATCATGCCAACGACGGCCTGACAGATCGCTTCGTCGTTCAGATAGCGGTCATTCGGGCAGTCAAGCTGCACCGAGAAGCCGTCGGGATAGACAGATTTCACCAGTTCCGTCGCACGGGCAACATCCGGCGCGTCGTAGGCGTTCATCTCTTCCGTCCAGCCGTTCACGAAGGGCGGCAGCGGCGCGGCAGAGGGCTGCGACTGGCCGCGCATGACCACCTTCTGGATGGCATCACGGTCCAGCGTCAGCGCCATGGCTTCGCGGATCTCGGGATGCGAGAACGGGTTGTCGTCCACGTTCGACGAGCGCAGTTTCTCCGACGTCATGTCATAGGAGAAGAAGAGGTTGCGGTTTTCGGGGCCGGTGACGACCTTTACACCGTCGGTCTGCTCCAGCCGCGCGATGTCCTGAACCGGAACGTCCTGCACGAAATCGACTTCGCCCGACAGCAGCGCCGCAATGCGGGTCGCGGCTTCGGGGATCGGTTGATAGATCACCTCGGTCGCGGCAGGCGCGTCGCCCCAGAAACCGTCGAAGGCTTCCATCACGGTGCGCACTTCGGGATCGCGGGATACCAGCTTGTACGGCCCGGTGCCGTTGGTGTTGCGGACGGCAAAGTTTTCTTCGCCCGCGGCAAAGTTCTGCGGCGCGACCACATCGTTGGCCTCGGCCCAATCCTTGTCGACGATGAAGAAGTTGGTCAGGTTGTTGGGATACAGCGGCGACGGACCGGACATTTTCACATGCACGGTATAATCGTCGATCGCCTCGGCGCCTTCGACATCGGCATGGATGGCGCGGAAGCCCGAGCTTTCGTGCAGAACACGTTCGTAGGAAAAGACAACGTCTTCGGCGGTAAAGGCAGAGCCGTCCTGAAAGGTAACGCCCTCGCGCAGGGTCAGAACCCAGATCGAAGGATCGTCGGGGTGGATTTCCCAGCTGGTGGCAAGGCTGGGTTCAAGCGTGCCGTCGGCATTGCGCGATACCAGCGTGCTGTAGATGTGGCGCAGCAGGGTCAGTGTCGGCCCTTCGTTCTGGCTGTGCGGGTCGAGCGTCAGCGCATCGGCCACACGGGCCCAGCGGATTGTCTCGGCCGAAGCCGTTCCGGCGGCCAGGGCCAGCGCGAGTGCTGAAGCCGACAGGCTCAGGGCGCGTGAAAGCTTGGTCATGGTCGTCTCCTGTTGGTGATTTGCCATTTCGGTCAGGCAATAGTGCGAAACAGATACAGGTTTGACCAACAAGTCAATTCTTGCCCGAGGGAAGCCGATCTTCACAAAACAGTGATCGAAATCCGAAGGCTCGCCGTGTACCTAAGGAGCCTTCGGATTACAGGCGAATTTGAGCGACCAAGACAACACACAGCGAACCGCTCGAAGCCCATTTCGCTCTTCCAAGAGACGTGGCGCCCTAGGTTTCCAGCAGGAAATCGGCGAGGATCTGGTTGAACAGGTCCGGCTTTTCCAGATGGGCGTTGTGGGCACAATGCGGCAACAGGCCGAGGCGCGCATTCGGGATGGAGCGATACAGGTGCACCATCTCGTCCAGGCTGTACGATCTGTCGCGATCACCGCCCATCACCATAACCGGCATGGACAGATTGCCAAGCCTGTCCGAGCCATCCCAGGCGGGCATGGCGCGCAAACCGGCCAGAGCGGCCTCGAGTGTCGTCCCGTTGCCCGAATTCTGGCAAAGCCAGTAGTTCGGCGCGTCCTCGCCTTCGACAAACCACGTCTTGCCGATGCGGCGGCCCATTGCCTCGAGCCCGTCTTGACGAACCGAGTTGGCTGTTTCCTCGAAGGTTTCGAACCGTCTTGGCATTTTGCCCGAGCAGGCCGTGCCATACAGCACAAGTTTGCGGATCCGGCGTTCTTGCTGAGCGGCCATTTCCTGAACGATCATGCCGCCCATTGAATGGCCGACAAGGCAAAAGTCGTCGATCCCGAGATGATCGAGCAGCGCAAAATTCGCCTCTGCCATCTCGGCAATCGTCTCGGCCACTGGCTCGCCCGCGCTGCCCGCATAGCCCGGGGCATCGGGGATGATGACGTCGAACATACGCGAGAAGAAGGTCAGCTGCGGGTTCCAGAGCGAATTGCCCCCGAGGTAGCCATGTTGGAAGACCAGCGCGGGCCCCCGTCCGTGGCGCCTGAAATTCAGCATTCAATATTCCTTTCATCCATAGATGAGATTGGGGATCCAGAGCGTGAGCTGGGGCAGGAAGATGATGAGCACGATCGCAAGGATCAGCACGATCACGTAGGGTAACGCCGATTTCGACAGGCTCTCGATCGAGCATCCCGTCAGACGCATCGCCACGAACAGGTTCACGCCCAGCGGTGGCGTCAGGAAACCGATCTCGCAGCACAGCACGAAGATGATCCCGAAATGCACCGGGTCCACCCCCAGCCCGATGACCACTGGCAGAAGAACCGGCGTCAGCAGGATGATCTGGGCGATCGTGTCCATCCACATCCCGATGAAGATCAGCACAAGGCAGATGATGATCAGGATGACGTATTTGTTGTCCGACAGGCTTCCGATCCAGGCGGCCAGTTCCTGCGGAATGTTCTGGAGTGTCAGGATCTGACCGAAGACAGTGGCCGTCGTGATAATCACAAGGATCGAGCCGCTGATCGTGGCGCAGAATAGAAACACCTCCTTCAGCTTGGCAAAGCTGGTTTCGCGGTAGACGAATGTCGAAACGAACAACCCGTAGACCACGGCAACAACGGCGGATTCGGTCGGGGTGAAGATCGACGCGTAGATGCCGCCAAGGATGATCACCGGCGCCATCAGCGCCCAGAACCCTTCGCGCAGGGCGACACGGAAGGCCGCGAAATCGACCCGGCTTTCTTCAGACCGGTATCCGGCGCGGCGCGACAGGAGATAGGCCGCGGCGATCAGCAAGGTGCCCACGATGATCCCGGGGATGATGCCCGCCGCAAACAGCCTTGGGATCGATGTGTCGGAACTGATGCCATAGATGATCATCGGGACGGACGGCGGGATCAGGATGCCGAGCGTTCCGCCGGACGCCGTGACAGCACCCGAGAAATTGGCAGAGTAGCCCTGCTTCAGCATCGAGGGGATCATGATCGACCCGATCGCGGCGACGGTCGGCGGACCCGAGCCCGAGATGGCCGCAAAGAACATGCAGGCCATGATCGTCACCACGGCAAGCCCGCCATAGGTCCGCCCGATCAGCGGCATGAAGATATTCACGATCCGCTGCGACAGCCCGCCTTTTTCCATGATGCCGCCCGCAAGGATGAACAGCGGAATCGCGATCAGCGGGAACGAATTCAGTGCCTCGAACATCACCTGGACAAGGAAGGTGATCGGCAGCCCCGAGATGAAGATCGCGACGACTGATGCCGCGCCCATCGAGATGGCGATGGGCATTCCAAGCAGCAGGCTTACGACGAAGGATATGCCAATGGCGGCGCCGACACTCATTGCTTCGCTCCTGTCTGCGCGATTGCGATTTCTTCCGCCGCTTCCAGTTCAACCTCGCTCATGGAGCGGTCGAAGTAATCGCGATCAAAGAGATTCTTCGCGACGCGAAGGGTGAAGATCGTGAAGATCACGGGGATAGGCAGGAAGATCCAGAACATGTCGATGTCTGTGATCATCGCCCGATAGGGGTATTCGCGGATCGACATCAGGTAAAGAACCCCACCCCAGATCACCACGAGATTGAAGAGGATCCACAAGACATCTCCGACCCGCAACAGCAGCAAGGCCAGGGGAACCGGCATGATCCGGAAATGCGCCGTGATGCGGATGTGATGGTAGTTGATCGTCGCATAGCTGCATCCGAACCAGCAGAACCAGATGAACAGGAACCGGGCCATTTCCTCGGACCATTCGATAGGCAGCTTGAAGATGAAGCGAGAGGTGACCTGAAGAAACAGAACACAGACGAGGGTGGAAAGAAGGCAGATCAACACCACCTGATCTGCACGATTCAGCCACATGAAAAGTCGTTTCATGAAAGAAGTCCTATCGGCAAGATGAACGGATGGACCGTAATCGGAGGACGTCGGCCGCGCCTCTGCGCGCCCGACGGTCAGGCTTTTCCGCTCGCCGATTACTGCGAGGCTGCGACCAGACGGTCGATCAGATCGCGCCCGCCCACACGGTCCGCGAATTCGTCCCAGACGCCGCGGGCAGCGTCGAAGAACACCGCGCGTTCGTCAGGCTCCAGCATGACAACCTCCATGCCGACTTCTTTCGCCTTGGCGATACCGTCCAGATCGCACTGTGCGGTCAGGCCCCAGGAATATTCGCCCGCCTCACGCCCGGCGGCCAGGATCGCCTCCTGCTCGCTTTCGCTCAGCGACTGGAACTTGCGTTCGTTCATGATGACCATGCCAAAGCCTGTGAACAGGTTGGTCGTGGTCAGATGGTTCTGAACCTCGTAGTATTTCAGCGTGAGCACATCACATGGCGACATGTCTGCGCCATCTACTGTCTTTTGCTGAAGCGCGGTGAACAATTCGGCAAAGGCAACCGGCGTCGGGTTGGCACCGAATGCCTTGTAGGTCGCATTCATCACCGGGCTGCCCGGCGAACGCAGCAACAGGCCATCCATGTCGGCGGGGGTCTTCACGGCGACTTTGTTATTGATGACGGCGCGCGATCCCCAGGCGGTGGTATAGATGACCCGCATGCCCGTGGTTTTCATGAAATTTTCAAAGATTTCGTCACCGACCGGGCCAAACACGGCCTTTTGTGCCGAGGGAATATCCTGAAACAGCGCCGGCAGGCTAAAGATGTCGATCTTGGGATCGAACTGCGCCAGGTTGTTGGATGACACGATGGCAAGGTCTTGCGCGCCGAGTTGCACCGTCTTTGCCTGGGCCACGTCATTGCCAAGCTGTGCACAGCAGAGCGCATCGATAGTCACGGCCCCGTCCGTCAGTTCCGAAACCTTTTCGGCAAACCGAAGGGCACCCTTGTGATAGACGTTCTCTGGGCTGGATACGTGCCCCAGCTTCAGCACCGTCTCGGCGTGACCGGCTGTTACAGTCACCGTCAACGCCAGTATGCTCGCCGCCAGTCTTTTCACATGTTTCATTTTAAGCTCCCGTTGTCATCTGAGTTTGTTGTTTGCTTGTTTTCGAAACCCTCCCGGAGTTGTCGAACAACTCCCCGTAAGCGAACAGCGCCGTGGCGCCGCCCGTGTGAAGGAAAACCACGTTCTGATCGGGTGTGAACCGTCCTCCCCGGATCATGCCAATCAGACCGGCCATCCCCTTGCCGGAATACACCGGATCAAGAAGAATTCCTTCGTGCCGCGCCATCAGTTCGATGGCCTCGACCATTTCGTCGGTGGGCTGACCGTAGCCGGGCCCCACATAGCTGTCGTCAGCAATCACGCGGTCGCGCGGGATGCCGTCGCTATTGCCAATATATTCAGCGGTTTCATTGGCAAGTTTGTGCACCGCGCTGACCTGCCGCTCTTCCGGGTGCCGGACGCTGATGCCAACAACGTCGATACCGCTGCGCATTCCTTCCAGCCCGGCGACCAGACCGGCCTGGGTGCCCGCACTGCCGGTGGCCTGAACCACCACGTCGATATCCAGCCCCATCGCCTCGGACTGAGCGACAATTTCGTAAGCGCAGCTGACATAGCCAAGGGCACCAATGCGGTTCGACCCGCCGCCCGGAATGAAATAGGCCGCCTGCCCTGCGGCCGTGAGCGCTTCGGCCTTTTCCATGGCCAGCGCATTCATATCCAATCCCGGCGGATGAAAGCTGATTTCGGCGCCGAACAGGGTGTCCAGCAGGACGTTGCCGGTTTCCTCGTAAGACGCATCGGTGTCCGGCACCCGACGTTCCAGAAGGATGTGACATTTCAGGCCAAGCCGCGCGGCCGCCGCCGCTGTCTGACGGGCATGGTTGGACTGAACGGCACCCTGGGTGACCACGCAAGCCGCCCCCTTGGCCAGCGCATCCCCCATCAGGAAATCCAGCTTTCTTGCCTTGTTTCCGCCCGTGCCGAGGCCGGTGCAATCGTCCCGCTTTACGAAAAGGCGAGGCCCGCCAAGCAGCCTGGTCAGGTTTTCCATCGGCTCGAGCGGCGTCTGCCGGTGACACAAAAGTGCCCTCGGAAAGTGCGATAGCAGCATGGGAACCCCTCCATTCCGCAAGTTTACGTTTTTCGTGAGCTGTTTCTTGTCAGCAAGATTGACTCACTACCCGGCTCCTGACCAATGCTATGTTCAGCAAACATTATGCAGGAAACGCATCAAGAATTACGCCATGGACACCAACTGGTTTGAGGATCTCGCGACGCTTGCAGAGACAGGGCATTTCTCTCAGGCAGCCGCACAGAACAATATCAGCCAATCTGCCTTCAGCCGGCGCATCCGCGCGTTGGAGGATTGGGTCGGCGCCCCACTGGTTGACCGCTCGCGTCATCCGGTGCGCCTCACGCTGGCAGGCCAACAGATGCTTGAGGCTGGCCAACACGCCCTGTCCCGAATTGAAAGCGAGAGGGCCTCGATCCGAGAGGCCCTTGCAAAGCCAGACAAATACATCGTGAACTTTGCAGCACAACATTCCATCGGCTGGCGGTTCTACCCTGCCTGGTTGCAAGCCCTGGAACTGGAGTTCGGACCGATCATTTCCAGGTTGCGGGCAGACGATTTACCGAACTGTGTGGAAGACCTGAATCACGAGCTCGTCGATTTCGTGATCTCGTTTGAAAGCGGTCACGCCGCGGGCGTGGAAAGAAACCCCGATATAACATCTCTCAAAATTGGATCAGACCAATTGGTGCCCGTCTGCAAAGCGCACCCTGACGGTTCGCCGCAATTCGAGATCGATGATACAAATGCCGGGCCAATTCCGTTTCTGAAATTCGATGAATCCGCCCCGATCCGAAAGCATATCGAACCCATTCTGGCAGAACGTGGCATCTGTCAGCGACTGGACCTTGTGTATCAGAGCAGTCTTGCCGGGGCGTTGAGGCTGCGGGCGCGCGATGGCCTTGGTGTTGCCTGGCTGCCGCTCAGCCTTGTGCAGCCGGACATAGACAGCGGACTTCTGGCGTGGGCGGGGCAAAGCTGCTGGGCCATTGATGTCGATATCTGCCTGCATCGCCTGGAGCGAAACACGACTGCGGTGGTCACCGAGATGTGGCGCTATCTCGAACACAGGCAGCATCAGCCGTTGATCATTCCGCCAACGGCCCTGTCCGCCTGACCGTCGCGTGTCAGCGCCCGATGGCATCTGTGATCCGCGCCATCAGGCGGAAGACACTGCCCGGTTCAAGGCAAATGCCCACCGAACAGTGCCGTCTTGGTCAGATGGCCTGGTACAGGGTCACCACGCAGGCGCCGCCAAGTCCCAGGTTATGCTGCAAGGCCGCGCGGGCCCCTTCGACCTGTCGGTCACCGGCCGTTCCACGCAACTGATGGGTCAGTTCATAGCATTGCGCCAACCCGGTCGCGCCAAGCGGATGCCCCTTGGACAAAAGACCACCAGAGGAATTGACCACGACGTTGCCACCATAGGTGTTGCCTTTGTCATGGATAAACTTCTGCGCGCCGCCTTCCGGGCACAGGCCAAGACCTTCGTAGGTAATCAGCTCGTTCTGGGCGAAACAATCGTGCAGCTCGACCACATCGAGGTCCTCCGGTCCGACGCCCGCTTTCTCGTACACCCGGCGCGAGGCCTCGACCGTCATATCATAGCCAACGACACGCATCATGTCGTTGCTGTCAAAGGTGCCCGGGCGGTCTGTCACCATGTCCTGCGCGACGATGCCGACGCCGCCCTCAAGCCCGTGGCGCCGCGCAAACGCAGGCGACACCAGAACGGCCGCCGCAGCGCCGCAAGTCGGAGGGCATGCCATCAGACGTGTCAAAGCGCCGGGCCAAAGTTCGGCTGACTCCAGAACATCATCTGCGGTGATCTCTTTTCGGAACAGCGCGAGGGGGTTGCGCGCCGCGTGCCTGCTGGCTTTTGCGCGTACCTCGGCGAAATCCCGCAGCGTGGTGCCGTATTTTTCCATATGCGCCAGACCGGCCCCGCCGAAATAGCGCAGCGCAAGCGGGACCGGCACATCGCCGACACAGCGGTCCGTGGCCTCGTCAAACGCCTGAAAGGGGCTTGGCCGGTCCTCGAACACATCGCCCAGCGCCCCGGGGCGCATCTGTTCAAAGCCGACAGCCAGCACACAGTCAGCGGCGCCGCTCTCGATGGCCTGACGGGCTAGGTATAGGGCCGTCGATCCGGTCGAGCAGTTATTGTTCACATTGACGATCGGAATCCCGGTCATCCCCACATGGTACAGCGCCTTCTGCCCGCTGGTGCTGTCGCCGTAGACATATCCAGCATAGGCAGATTGGATCATGCTGTAATCCAGCCCCGCATCTTCCAGCGCCTCGCGCACGGCCCTTGCGGCCATCACGTCATAGGTGTCCGATTGACCGGGTTTCTCGAATTTGACCATTCCGACACCGGCAACGATCGGGGTGCTTTTCTTGTCCATGTTCAATGCGCTCCACGCTGTATGAGTTTTTTGCTTTCAGGGTCAGGTCGGCTGCGGTTGGGCATCCGATCCCAGCCCCGAAAGCAGAGACATCACGTCCCGTCGGTTTTCCATGTATTCGGCCTTGGTGCCGTTCCAGGCGATCCTGCCGGTGTCCATCACCGAAAAGGATGTGGCGAGCGCCTCGGGAACGGTGAAATTCTGCTCGACGATGATGATGCCGGCCTTTTCAGCCACGATTTCCCGAATGGCTTCGACAACGGCGGCAACGACAACCGGCGCCAAACCTTCGGTGGGCTCGTCCAGCAGCAACAGACGCGGCTGGCACAAAAGGGCGCGGCCGATGGCCAGCATCTGCTGCTCTCCGCCGGACAATTCCTGCCCAAAGGCGCGACGACGCTCTTTCAGGCGCGGGAACAACTCGAACACCCTGTCGATTGTCCAGCCGCCTCTGGGTCGGGGATGGGCCACCGTCGAAATGACCAGATTTTCGCGCACGCTGAGCGATGGGAACACCTGCCGATCTTCCGGCACATAGGCCACGCCCAGATGGCTCATCATTTCGGGCGTCGGGTTAGCCAGGGTCTTGCCGTCGAACTCGAGCGTTCCCGAGCGCAGCGCGAGGTGCCCGGCAAGGACTTTCAGCGCGGTGCTCTTCCCTGCCCCGTTCCGACCCGCCAAGGCCAGAACATCGCCCGGACCTGCCGATAGCGACACCTGGTGAAGCGCCTGTGCCGCGCCGTAACAGGCATCCGCGTTGCGCAATGTCAGCATGTCGCCTCTCCCAGATAGGCGTCACGGACGCGCGGATCGCTGCGGATATCCGACGGCGTGCCCTTGGCCAGCACTTCGCCGCCAAGAAGCACAACGATCTGGTCCGAGATCCCCATCACCATGTCCATGTTATGCTCGACAAGGATCGCGGTGCGCCCCTGTATGGCTTCGCCGACCAATGCGGAAAACTCTTCCATCTCGGAATGGCCAACCCCCGCCAAAGGTTCATCCAGCAACAGCAATTCCGGTTCGTTCACCACGACAATCGCAAGTTCCAGAGCCCGCTGTTTGCCGTGCGACAGGTTTGCCGCCTGTGTCTGAGCCAGATCGGCCAGTCCGAACCGGTCGAGAACCGCCATCGCGTCGCGGCGGGTCTGGGACATACGATGGGCAAGCTGCCACGGCAGAGCCACCTTCAGGTGCTTGCGCTGGCGCGCAAAGCGGACGTTTTCCAGAACGGTCATTTCCGGAAAGATGGTGAAGATCTGGAAGGATCGGGCGATCCCAAGCGCCGCGCGTCGATGCGGCGCCATATGGGTCACGTCTTGCCCACCCACCGTGATCTGCCCGCGATCGGCGGTCAGGATGCCGGACAGAACGTTCAGAAGCGTCGTCTTTCCGGCTCCGTTCGGACCGATCAGCGCGGTCACACGACCAGCCGGGAAATCGAGGTTGACATCATTCAGGGCGCGAAACTTGCCAAAGCTGACGCCGATCCCCTTGCAGCTCATCGCATGGGTCATGTCGCGCCCTCCGTCCGGATCGTGGCGCGGCGCAGTTCCGCCCTGAGTGCGCGGCGGCGTCGTACCCGCTCTTGGATCAGCCCGACCACGCCACCAGGCATCCAGAGGGTGACGGCGATGAAGATGAGCCCCAGCAACCCGTGCCAGTGGTCTGATATGTCGCCGACGCCCTCGCGCAGGAATTCGAACAGCGCCACCCCGACCACCGGTCCGGCAAAGGTTCCGCGCCCGCCCAGCACTGTCATGATCAAAACGTCGCCAGAGGTTGCCCAGTGGGTCATCTGCGGGCCGACATAGTAGATCAGACCGCCAAGCAGCGCCCCGGCCAGCCCGGAAACCCCTCCCGAGATCGCGAAGGCCGAACACTTGTACATAGAGACGTCATAGCCAAGCTGTTCCGCCCGGACCGGGTTTTGCCGGATGGCGCTTAACACCTGCCCATAGGCCGACGCCCGCAGCACAGCCGCGCCAAGCAGGACCAGCCAGAAAACAAGGACCAGAAGCATCAGGTATATGTGGTCGTCATAGACATTCAGCCCCAGGATTTCGGGACGGCTGACGCCCGCCAGCCCATCCGTTCCACCTGTCCATCGTTTCAGCTTGATCGCGATCAGATGGTTGACCATCTCGGCCATGATCAGCGTGGTCAGGCCAAAGTAGATGCCCGAAATGCGCAAAGAGACTATTCCGAACAGCGCGCCAAGAACCGTTCCGAAAAGGATCGCGGCCAGTAGCGCCACCCCTTCCGATACGCCCCACGACAGCGTCAGAACAGCATAAGCGTAGGCCCCGATGCCGAAGAATGCCGCGTGACCGAAAGATATGATGCCGGTCAGGCCGAAGATCAGGTCGAACCCGATTGCAAAGATCGACCAGACCACGATCAGCGACAGCAATGTGTGCAGCGGTGCGCCGCCGAGGAACGACAGGACAATCACCGCCAAGGGGATCACTGTCGCCAGCGTCAGGTTAAGGTGCCATTTGCCGCGGGTCATGCCTTGCGCCCCTTTGAAAAGGTGAACAATCCTTGCGGCCGCCACAGCAGAACGATCATCAGGACCAGATAGGTCGACAGTTCGATCCATTCGGGAAAGTACTGCTGACCAAAGGCCCGCACGAGCCCCAACAACAGGGCTGCGGCGATCGCGCCCCGGATATTTCCAAGGCCGCCAAGGATCACCACGATGAAACAGTCCACGATGATGCCGAAACCCATGCCGACCTGGATCGGAATAAGCGGCGCGGCAATGGTTCCGGCAAGTGCGGCCAGCCCGCCGCCCAGCGCGAAGACAATCGTTCGGATGGTCGATACAGGGATGCCAAGGCTGCGGACCATCGCGGGATGGGTCATCGCGCCGCGCAGAACGATCCCGAGTTTCGTCCACTCGATCAGCGCGAACAGCCCAAGCCCGGCGATCAGCCCCGCCCCGATCAGGAACAACCGATAGACGGCCACGTCAGAGTCGAAGACGGGTATGGCGCCAGAAAGGCTCCCGGGTAGTGGGATGTCGTGATAGCCAAGCCCCCAGACCGTGCGCACCACTTCGTCGAGCACGAGGATGATACCGAATGTCATCAACAGCTGTTCGACATGATCCCGGTCATAGAGCGGCCTGAGCAGCAGTATTTCAAGCAAGGCACTAAGCGCGGCCACGGCCAAAGGCGCCACCAACAGGGACAGCCAGAAGTTTCCTGTCTGGTTGACGACTTCGACGGCGATGAAACCGCCCACCATGTACAGCACGCCGTGGGCGAAATTGATGACCCCCAGCATCCCGAAGATGATGGTCAGCCCGGCCGCCAGCAAGAAAAGCATCATCGCGATGCTGAGGCCAATGATCAAAGTTCCGGTCATGGTTTTCCTACACGGGCAAGATCAGACAGCGCGCGTTTCGCCGACCCAGAATTGTTCGCGGATGTCCCGCTTCAGCACCTTGCCTGCGGGGCTGCGGGGCAGCGTCTGCCAGACGTCGACGCTTTTGGGGGCATGCACCCCACCCAGTTGCTGCTTCACAAGCTCGATGATCTCGGATGGATCGAAAGCGGTGCTCCCGGCCTTGAGCTCCAGCACGGCCTTCACGGCTTCGCCCCACTTGGCGTCGGGCACGCCCACGACGGCGCAATCGTTGACGGCAGGATGCGACAGGATCACCTGTTCAACTTCGGCGCTGAAGACATTGAAGCCGCCGGTAACGATCATGTCCTTCTTGCGGTCCACGATGTACAGGAACCCGTCTTCGTCGCGATAGCCGACATCACCGGTCAACAGCCAGCCGGCGCGGAATGCACTTTGCATCGCCTTGGGATTATTGACGTATCCATCAAAGACAAGCGGCCCGCGCACCGCGATTTCGCCGCGTTCGCCACAAGGCACCTCGGCCCCGTCATCATCTAGGATCGCGGTGCGCACGCTCAGGCTGGGGCGCCCGCAGCTTGCAAAACGGTGCGCTACATTGCCCTTTGCGGCATCACTCAGAACATCGCGCCCGAGGAAAGAAATGAACATCGGCGCTTCGGCCTGCCCATAGCACTGGCACATGACCGGCCCGAACACCTCCAATGCTTCGCGCAACTTCTCCGGTGCACAGGGCGCGGCAGCCAGCACGAAATACTGCAGGCTGGAATAGTCGTAATTCCGCACATTCGGGTGCGACAGCATCATGTAAAGAACGGTTGGCGGCAGATACAGATGCGTGATCCCGTGCTCCTGAATGCTTTGCATGATCAGTTCGGGATCTGCCTTCGGAATGACGACGTTTGTCGCGCCCCGCGCCATCGCCATCACGGCAAGCCCGCCTGCCGCATGTGTCATCGGACCCGCCACCAGGTGAACTGCACGCCCCTCGCAAGGCATGTTGGCCCAGAATTCCTGAACCATCTGCCCCCAGGTACCGTGGGACCATTGCGCCCCCTTCGACAGCCCCGTCGTTCCCCCTGTCGGAAAGACGGACGCGATGCGATCCTCATCGTCGGGCACGTCCGGCAAGGTTCCGTCGCCCGCTGTGGCGAAGGCGTCAAGCGACGGCGCGCCATCGCGCCCGTCCCGATCAAGACACACCACCAGCTTGAGCGAGGGCACCTGCCGGATCATATCCAGAGCGGCATCTTCCAGATCGCTGTGATAGAACAGCACTTCGCAGGATGTCAGGTTCAGCATGTGAACATTGGCATCGACAGAATTCCGGGCATTCGTCGGAACCCAAACATTCCCGGCGTGAAATATGCCGACAAGCCCAACGAATGCAGAGGCATAATTCGGGCTGAACAAGGCAGATCGGGTTCCGTTTGCCAAACCCCGCCCATGAAGCGCCGAAGCAATCCGCCGCGCGATTTCATCTGCGTCCGCGTAGGTCAGGCGGGAATGCCCGTCGACAAAGGCGGGCTGTTCGGGCCCGTGCTCTAGACCCTTCTGAAAATAGTCGATCAGTCGCATATGGTGTCCGTCATCTGTAGCCGAGGATAAAACTGCGGCCCAGTTCGAGGCCGCAGTCCTGATCAGTCGCAGGCAGGAAACAGGGTTTCGCTGTCGAATTGATACGAGATCTCCATCGTCACATTCGGATGCGGTGCTTCGCCCTTGATGGCCTTGCCAAAGATGCCCGATTGCGCCGCCTGATGGTCGCAGGCGCGCATGACCTTCACGCCTTCCAATGACTTCGTATTGGTCGAGGTCGAAAAGGCCTTGATCCACGCCTGCTGATCCCAGACGCCGGTTTCCTCCACCACGTCCAGGAACCACGCCATGCCGTCATAGGCTTCGCCTGCGGCCTGGTCGGGGTAGACGCCGTATTTTGCAACGTAGGACTCCACGAAGGCCCGGTTGACCTCGTTGTCGATGGCAAAGTGGTAGCGCAGGGTCGAGTTGACGCCAAAGGACAGATCTCCGACCGCCTCGCCCATCATCTCGTCCATGACCATCGTGCCGAAAATCTGCTTTTCGTCTTTCAGCCCGACCTGCCCCGACTGCTTGAGGAAGGTGATCGCATCGCCGCCGGTCATGATCATCACGACACCGTCGGCATCGGTCTTCTTGATCTTGTCGATAATCAGCGCGTAGTCCCGGCCTCCCAGCGGCGGATAATCCTCTGCCACGATCTCGGCCCCTACCGCATCCAGACGCCCCTTCAGGTCGTCCCACATGTCGCGCCCTACCCCGTAGTCCGCGACAACGGCATATATCTTGCCCAGCTTTTCGCGGCCCACGAACTCGGCCATCATCGTGTTTTCCATCCGCACCGGGTTTGAGGTGCGGAAGGTGTTGGAAGCCATGTCCTCGCCCGTGATCCGGTCACTGGCCGAAAGCGTGACAATAAGCGGAACGCCGCGCCGCTCGGATACCTTCATCACCGCAAGTGTCGAGCCCGAACTCACGGCCCCAAACAACATGTCCACGCCCTTGCCCATAAGGGCCGATGCTTTCTGAACAGCGATCTGCGGATTGGTTTCGGTATCTTCCCATTCAAACACGATCGGCGCGCCCAGAACCGTTCCACCCCGGGCTTCTGCCGCCAGTTCCGCGCCCTTGCGCATCGACTCGCCAATCACGCCATACGCGCCGCTTAGCGAGACAATTCCACCAACGCGGAACGCGTCTTCGTCTGCCAGCGCCGGGTTCGCGACAAGCGCGGCTGCCCCGGCGGCAAAAAGTGCCGCCTTTCCGAAAATATTCATTTTTTCCTCCCTTGAGCGACCGGAGCTCCGGTCTTGAGCAAGATCACATCATCGCCAAATTAATGTCAATAAGATTGTTATAGTTTTGTTTCGACTATAGTTTGAAACTTGTATCTTCTGCCCGTGACGCTAAACATGCGATGCCAACAAGTTACGTTCAGGACGCCAGTAGATATGCCCGACCAGCAACCTTCTTCAGATGCGCGCTTATCCACAAAGGAATGGCCCCCGGCAGACTCGCTCGCGGCGCGCTCGCTGACACTGGAGTTGCATTTTCTGGCCCACCTCAACTTGATTGATGATGGTGACAGGCGCATTGCCGATCTTGGTCTTGGCTTGGGTCGGGTCCACCACCGCATTCTTTATTTTGTCACCCAGTCTCCGGGCATCACGGTTGGCCAGTTGCTGGACCTGATCCGAGTGACAAATCAGAACATTCACCGCCCCATGGGCGATCTTGTCCGCATGGGTCTGATCCAGCAGCGGACTTCCGAAATCGACCGGCGGCAACGGCATCTGCACACCACCCCAGAGGGCGAAGAGATGTTGCGCAAAATCACGTCTTTCCAGTTCGACCGCATCGGCCGCGCCTGCGCGGCTGCCGGCCCCGAAGCAATGCGCGGATTCTGGACCGTCTTGTGGAACCTTATCGAAGATCGCGAAAGAGACTGGCTGGAAAACGGCAAGCGCGGCGATGACACCTTGACCGTCACCACGACAGACGCCTCGGCTTAGGCTTGCACCCCCGCGGTTGCATCGGCAGCGTCCTGACGGATCGGGTTGGAAACCAATATCGACAGACTTTTAAGCCACTGAGGAGCGGCAGTAGACAGGGATCGGCAATCCGCCAGTCCCTGTTCGGTCATTCTGCCGCCTTGGCCGGATCGTTCGGCTTAGCAAGCGCCGTCCAGGCATCATACTGCGACAGGAAGACCCGCCCGTTCAACTGATCAAGGAAGTGCGTTGTCTTCAGGCGGTCCATCACCGGCCCCTTCACTTCCGACAGGTGCAGCCCCACCCCCAGATCCCGGAGCCTGAGGTTGATCGCCTCCAGGCTTTCGAGGGCAGAATAATCAATCTCGTTCACGGCAGAACACATCAGGATCACATGACGCAGCGCCGCACCATCGACCACGCGATCCTGGATCAGGTCCTCAAGGAACCGGGCATTCACGAAATAAAGGCTCTCGTCCACGCGCAGCGCCAGTACCTCGGGGTCGGTGGTGACGTCGTGCCGGTGGATATTGCGGAAGTGATTGGTGCCCGGAACCAGCCCCACTTCGGCAACGTGCGGCTTTGAGGTTTTGTAAAGGTGCAGTGCGATCGACAGGATCACGCCAGAGGCCACGCCAATTTCGACCCCAAGCGTCAGGGTCAGAAGGATCGTCGCGGCGACCGCTGCGAAATCGGCGCGAGAGTAAGACCAGGTTTTCTTCAGGATCGCGAAATCGACGAGGCTAAGAACGGCAACCACGATGGTGGCGGCCAGCGTTGCGTTGGGCAGGTAATAGACAAGCGGCGTCAGCGCGAGCGCGGCAACCGCAAGACCGATGGCCGTGAAGGCGCCTGCCGCCGGTGTTTCGGCGCCCGCGTCGAAGTTCACGACCGAGCGTGAGAAACCGCCGGTGACCGGGTAGCCACCCGTAAAGGCCGCGCCAAGGTTGGCCGCACCAAGGCCGATCAGTTCCTGGTTCGGGTCGATGCGCTGACGCTTCTTGGCGGCAAGTGTCTGCGCGACAGAGATGGATTCCACAAAGCCGATGATGGAAATCAGGATTGCCGGGATCGCCAATTGTCGGATCAGGTCCGGCGCGTACCCCGGAAGCGTCAGCGGCGGCAGGGCTTGCGGTACCTCCCCCACGACCGAGACGCCGCGCTCGGCCAGACCAAAGGCCCACACCGCGAACGTGGTTGCCACAACCGCCGCCACGGGCCCCGCTTTGGTAGCGATGTCGGCCAGACGAGGCCCTGCCCCCATCCTGACCAACAGCGGCTTCACCCCCTTGCGGACCCAGAACAGAAAGGCCGTGGCCGTGACGCCGATAAGGACGGTCACCGGATTGACCTGCCCGGCATGGGACACAAGCGCGCTGACCATATCGATCAGCGTATGCCCGCCGCCCTCGACCCCGAGGATGTGTTTGAGCTGGCTGGTCGCGATCAGGATGCCCGAGGCCGTGATAAACCCCGCGATCACCGGATGGCTGAGGAAATTGGCCAGAAAACCCAGCCGGAACACGCCGAGCAGCAACAGGAAGCCGCCAGACAGCGCCGCCAAAGTCAGCGCGGCCACCGCATACCCGGCCGTGCCCTGCTCGGCCACCTGAGCGACGGCAGAGGCGGTCAGAAGCGACACCACCGCCACCGGCCCCACGGCAAGCGCGCGGGAGGTGCCAAACACCGCATAGAGCAGGATCGGCGCAATCGAAGCGTAAAGCCCCGCTTCGGGCGGCAGCCCCGCAAGAAGGGCATAGGCCAACGATTGCGGGATCAGCATGATCGTCACGATCACTGCCGCGACAAGATCGTTCGTCAGCGCGGATCGATCATAGTGCCTGCCCCATGTGAGGATCGGCAGATAGCGGACAAATCGTGGCGTCATTGCAGTCTCTCGCGGATATGTGGCGGGGGCGCGGATTGTAAGCCCCCTAGGCCGACGCGCCATCGCCTGAAAGCGGCGACGGCGCGCCAATCAATCATTCGGCCCGAGCTTCCAACTTTTCGGGCTTCGCCATCCATTCGCGCCCGCGCAGCATCGCCTGCCAGTAGATCGGCGGCAGCATTTTTTCCTTCAGGAACCACGCGGTACGACTTGGCTTCGTGCCATCGATCAACGCGGCGGGAAAACTGGGTTTCAGCACCCCGCCATATCCGAACTCGGCCAGAACAATCTTGCCGCGCTCGACCGTCAGCGGGCACGACCCGTAACCGTCGTATTGCGCCACGGCGGACCGACCGGCGATGTCGGCTACGATGTTTTCGGCCACCGTGGGGGCCTGCTTGCGCGCCGCCGCCGCTGTCTTGGCATTGGGCGCATTCATCACGTCGCCAAGCGACCAGATGTTGTCAAAGCTCTTGTGGCGCAGCGTTGCCTGATCCACATCGACCCAACCCGCCGGATCCGCCAGCGGCGAGACGCGGATGAAGTCCGGTGCTGTCTGCGGCGGGCAGACATGCATCATGTCGAACTCGACGGTCACTTCGGTCGGGTCCGTGTCGGGCTTGGCGACCGCGAACGTGGCTTTTTTGGCCGGGCCATCGACCGAGATCAGGTTGTGAAAAAAGTTCAATGTCGCGTCGTACTTGTTCACGTAGTCCATCAGCGCCGGCACATAGTCCTTGACCCCGAACAGCACCCCGCCGGCATTCATGAACTGGATATCGATTGATTTCAGAGCATTGCGCCTGAACCAGGCGTCGCCTGACAGGTACATCGCCTTTTGGGGCGCCCCGGCGCATTTGATCGGCATCGGGGGCTGCGTGAAAATCGCCCGGCCTGCCTGCATCTTCTGAACCAGCTGCCATGTGTAGGGCGCAAGATCATAGCGGTAGTTCGAGGTCACCCCGTTCCGGCCAAGCGTTTCCTCGAGCCCTTCGACCTTGCCCCAGTCCAGCTTGAGCCCGGGACAGACGACAAGGCGATCATATTTCACAACACGGCACCCATCGAGGATGACCGCATTGTTCTGCGGCTCGAAGGCTGCAACAGCGGCCTTGATCCATTTGACCCCTTTCGGGATCAGGCTGCCCATTGTCTTTGCGGTGTCCTGTGCCTCGAATATGCCACCGCCAACCATCGTCCAGCCGGGCTGGTAATAGTGGATTTCGGCGGGGTCGATGATCGCGATCTCCAGGTCCGGCTTGCGCGACTTGAGGCTGGCCGCAACCGAGATCCCACCAGCCCCCGCGCCGACAATAACCACGCCATAGTGGGCATCGCCGGCGTCGGTCGGGGTCTTGCCGCCATTGGCAACGCGCCGCGCGACACCGGTCATGTCATAGCCAGCCGCTTTCGTCATGGCGAGAATTTCGGGCACGGGCCGCTTCTTCGCTTCGTGCAAGGACCAGAGCGTCGCCGAGCGTGTGCCAGTTCGACAAAAGGCCAGAACCGGGCGCTGCACTTCGGCCAGCGCCTGGCCAAAGGCCGCCACGTCCTGATCGGTCACCATCCCCGACTCGACCGGAACATAGCGCGCTTCGATCCCCTCGGCCTTTGCTGCGGCCTCGATTTCCTCGAAGCTGGGCTGGTCCGCGCCTTCTCCATCGGGGCGATTGCAGATGATCGCACGATACCCGGCGGCCTTGATCGCAGCGATATCCTTGACCGCGATCTGCGGCGACACCGAAACTTTTGGCGAGATTTTCTTGAACTGCATTTTTGTCCTCCTCCCGGTGGAATTCGATCAAAGTCTGTTCAGCGGCACCTTGAGCATCGGGTTGCCATCGCTGTCGGTCGGCACGTCGCCTGCGCGCATGTTCACCTGCAGCGAGGGGATGATGAGCCGGGGCATGGCAAGGGTCGCGTCACGTTCGGTGCGGAACCTGACGAAATCCTCCTTCGTCTTGCCTTGGCCGACGTGGATGTTCTGAGCCTTTTCTTCGCCGACCGTCGTTTCCCACTGAATGTCGCGCCCGTTCGGCCCGTAGTCGTGACACATGAAAAGCCGCATATCGTCCGGCAGGGCCAGAACCTTCTGGATCGAATCGTAAAGCGTTGCCGCATCGCCGCCCGGGAAATCCGCACGGGCCGAGCCGCCATCGGGCATGAACAACGTATCGCCGACGAAAGCCGCATCGCCCATCACATGCACCATGCAGGCGGGCGTGTGCCCTGGCGTGTACATCGCGAAGGCGGGCAATTTGCCGATCATATAGACATCGCCATCGTCGAACAGACGGTCGAACTGGCTGCCGTCACGCTGGAATTCGGTTCCTTCGTTGAACACCTTTCCGAACGTTTCCTGCACGACCATGATCTTCGCGCCGATGCCGATCTTGCCGCCCAACGTCTGCTGGATGTAGGGGGCTGCCGACAGGTGATCGGCGTGGACGTGGGTTTCGATGATCCACTCCAGCGTCAGCCCCTGGGACTGCACCTGGCGGATAAGTTCATCCGCATGGTCATAAGTGATGCGCCCGGCGGCATAGTCGATGTCCATCACGCTGTCGACGATGGCGCAGGCGTTCGATGACGGATCCTTGACGATATAGCTGATGGTGTTCGTGGCCTCGTCGAAAAAGGCCTGAACCTCCGGTTTGATGCTCATATTGACGGGATATGTCATGGGGTTCTCTCCTTTAATCTCGAGGCGGCTCAGGGCGCCACGCGTTGCTGCCGTTGCGGCGCGATGATGCGGCGCAGCCAGAAGCCGACGATGACGGCGGCCAGAAACAGCACGACTTCCCAGCGTCCGGTGCCAAGGGCCGGAATTGCCGCCCCGGGGCAGAAGCCGGCGATGCCCCAGCCGATCCCGAACAAGGCCGAGCCGCCGACAAGCTTCATGTCGATCTCGGTCCCGGTAGGAACCTGAAAGCGTCCGGCAAACAGCGGAGCGTTGCGCCGCCAGACCAAGCGATAGCCGATCCCGGCAACCACAAGCGCGCCGCCCATGACGAAGGCGAGGCTCGGGTCCCAACTGCCCGCGACATCGAAGAAGTTGAGAACCTTGGCCGGGTCCATCATGCCCGAAAGGGCGATGCCCATGCCAAAGACCAGACCTGCAATGAGGGCGAAGATGAGCTTCATGGATCAGCCTCCAAACACGTGGCGGACAAGAAAAACGGTGACTGCGGCCGTGGCCATGAAGGTTGGGACCGCAACCAGCGAACGGATCGACAGGCGCGACAAGCCACAGACGCCGTGCCCGGATGTGCATCCCGAACCAAGGCTTGCGCCAAGCCCCACGATCACGCCGCCCACGGCGATCATCACCGGGCTGACCGGAACCGTCAGAGCCGGCATCGCCCCGGTCAGGGCATAAATAAGCGCCGGTGCCAGAATCATCCCGGCGATCAGGGCAACGCGCCACGACATTTCTTCCCGGCTCTCGGCAAAGATCGCGCCCGACAGAATGCCCGTTGCGCCGAAGATCCGGCCAAGACCGAGCATCAGAAGAACGGCCCCAAGGCCAATGAGCAGACCGCCGCCGAACGACGTCACGGGTGTAAATACGGTCTCCATCTCAGCACTCCCGGCAGGTCTTGAGACCGAAAACCGCGTAAAGCGGGCAGATCTTCACGAGTGACGTCGCAAGCATGACGACGCCGACAATGGCCGCACCATACTTGAACAGAGATTGGGCAAAGAGCGGCATGCCGCTGAAGAAGGCAAGATATAGCAAGACCAGTCCAAGCGCGGCGCGCAGGATACGGTCAACGGTTCCGACATTGGCTGTCATGGCGTCCTCCAGAAATGTAGGTTGACCATGATGTAGCGCTTTGGCGGCACCGCTTCAGTGATATTGTCACCAAGCGCCGGTTGGGGCTGTCAGGCACATATGTACCAGCCCCTGCACGGGCCAGACGGTTGGGCGTTGTCCCGCGCCAAGGACACGCCAGCCGACCGAAACAGTGGTACAGGCAAGTTGGCAATCCCCCAAAGTGAGATTGCAGCGGAGCACCGCATTCAAAGACGGCAAATACGTGATTTCGCCGCTTTTTTCAAAGCAGCGAAATCAAACTGGCTTGGCTGTCCGCTCAAGCTGCGGACACGCCCGCAGCCTCGGACAGGTTCTTTGCGACAGTGCGCCCTGTCCCGTTACAGATCGATCAGAGGAAATCGTCCTGTCCGATCTCTGCCAGCGTGAGGCCACGCAGAAGGATTGACACGCCCTGCCCCGCGATCGAAACGCCGTCGACAGTTTGCGACAGGGCCACCGTCGCATAGTCCAGATCAAGTGCGCGAAGGTCGATCACGTCGTGCATCGCGCCCGGAGCAACAGCCGCAGAGCCGACAAAGTCGAGAATTTCATCCGACCCGCCGCCAGCGAGGAAGACGAACTGATCCGCCCCGTCGCCACCGACGAGGATGTCGTTGCCCTCGCCGCCGTCCAGCACATCGTCACCATCGCCGCCTTCGAGACGGTCAGCTCCACCAAGGCCCAGGAGGATGTCGCCTCCATCCAGCCCGGACAGCTGGTTGGCATCGTCCGTCCCGCGCAGAATATCGGCGAAATCGGTGCCAAAGGCATTCTCGATTCCGGCCAGAACCGGAGCGCCCGTTACGCCCTGGGCCAGCGGGGCAGAACTCAGGTTGAATTCGACCACTGTCCTCGGGAAGAATGAGGGTTCGATTGTCGCATCGTTCCAGGTGCCGTTGTCCACCATCTGCAAATAGTCCTCGCCGCCGATGGCATCATTCGGCTCGCCCGGCGCCCAGTTGTAAAGCGAGGGGTCAATCGGTTGGCCGGACAGGTCGCGATAGGTGCCCTCTTCCTGAACATCCGTGGCCCCGATCCACACCGGATCGAAATACGAAGGTGTGTATTGGCCGGCGATAAACTGGTTTTCGACATGGCTGTCGATTTGCAGCATCGTGCCACCTTGGGCAGCTGCACGGGCGACGGCATCGTCGAAATTGTCCCGAAGCGCCAGCTGCGCGTAATACGATCCGCCGAAGAACACCGCCTGATCCATCAGGCCCATCATGGGCAGGTCGCTGACTGGCACCACGGTCGAGCCGAGGTCGACGAATATGCCGCCGGTTGCATTCAGCACCGCAAGCGTATCCACCCCGGCGTCGCCCCGTGCTTCGGAAAAGCCAAGCTCGACCAGCAGAATGTCATCGCCTTCGCCGCCTTCCAAAACGTCGGCACCGCCGCCGCCATACAGCACGTCGTCTCCCAGCTGGCCCTGAAGATGATCGTCGCCAAGCCCGCCGTCGATCACGTCGTCGCCCGCGCCGCCTTTCAGAACGTCGTCGCCATCGTCGCCCCAGATTTCGTCGTTGCCCGCGCCGCCGTCGATGGTGTCGTCGCCATCGGCGCCGACCAGCATGTTGGCCCCGGCGTTGCCGGTGATCGTGTTGTCTTCACGATTCCCGACCCCGTCGATATCGGCCGTTCCGGTCTGGACAAGGTTCTCGATATTGGCGCCAAGGATGAAGCTGGCCGAGGTCTCGACGGTGTCGATACCGTGGTCGCGATACTCCATGACCAGGGTATCCGACGCGCCCAGAACATAGTGGTCGTCGCCATCGCCGCCGTAAAGGTCGTCGCCGCCATCCAGATCGATCAGCCTGTCGTTGCCATCGCCGCCATAGATCGTGTTCGCGCCGCCACGGCCGTCCAGACGGTTGTTGCCGTCATTGCCGATCAGGACGTTGTCGACCCCGGCTGCGCCGATCCCCCCCACGTTGGCCTTGCCGGTCAGTTCCAGCACCTCAAGCGTAGCGCTGAGCTTGAACTTGATTGACGACAGCACGGTATCGACGCCATTCCCGGCAATCTCGCGCACCTTGTCGCGGCGGTTGTCGACGACATAGATATCGTCGCCCGCTCCGCCGACCATGATGTCGCGTCCGGTGCCGCCGTCGATCAGATCGTCGCCCAGATCGCCGTACAGCTTGTCGTTGCCCGATCCACCAAGGATGGTATCGTTGCCAACCCCGCCCAGAACCTGATCGCGACCTGCACCGGCATCCAGATAGTTGTCGCCATTGACCCCGAAGAGAAAGTCGTTGCCACCCATACTGACAAGCCGGTTTGCAGACGCCGTACCGACGATCAGGTCGCCGCGGTTCGTTCCGATCACGTTCTCGATCTGCACCAGCGTATCGATATCGCCATAGGTGTCGAAAGCCGTCTGCGCACTGTTCTGGAACAGCCCGACCGCGTGGCTCAGATCGACGATCACGCCACTGAACGTGCGCGCGTTTTCAAAGATGGTGCCACCTTTCAGGCGATGGGCGACAGTGCCTTCCTCTTGCGAGTAGTCGACTGTGTCGTTGCCCAGGTCGCCGAACAGCAGGTCATCACCGGCTCGGCCCACCATCACATCGTTGCCGTCGCGGCCGCGGATCGTGTCTTTCTTCGCGGTGCCAAATGCGAGGTCATCGTAATCCGTCAGAACAACGTTTTCGACGCTTGTCAGGTCTGCGACCTTTCGGAATGACCCACCGGACGTCGCATCGCGCGTGTCGTTGGTTCTGATTTCGACTTTGGCCGCCAGATCCATTCGAACGGCCGCGCCGAAGGTCGACAGATCGAATGTGTCGATGCCGCCCTTGCCACGGAAGATGTCAAACCCGCCGGTGCCCGCCGCGCCGCCATAGACCACGTGATCGGCCTTGGCGCTGCCGATGAACAAATCGTTGGCTGCGCCGCCGACAATCGCCTCGACGTTCTTGAGCGTGTCTGTCCAACCGTTTTTGGCCTTGGTCTTGACCGTGTCGGTGGCCCCGCCGAATTCAACCCGAAGCCCCTTGTTGATGCCGCTGTAATCAACGGTATCGGTGAATTTCTTCAGGTTCTTGCCGGTGTCGCCGTTGATCGTGTCGTTGCCGATCCCGCCGATGATCATGTCGTTGCCACGGCCACCTTTTACGATGTCGTGACCCGCGCCCGCGTCAAGAATGTCATCCCCGTCGCTGCCGGTCAGCCGGTCGTCGCCGCGGCCGGTTATCACATGCTCGAAGCCCGAAATCGTGTCACGCCCGATGCCAAGCCCTTTGCCCTTGCCGATGTTGCTCGCAAGCCCTTTGGCAAGGTTCACATCAATGTCGCGGGTCGCGTCGGCATAGCTGATGCGATCCTGACCCTCGCCACCTGCGTAGGTGTCGTTGAACTTGGCACGAGACACGCCCGCCAGCAGGATGTCCGATCCTGCGCCGCCGTCGAACGTGTCCGCTCCGGCGCCATCTTCGAAGACGTTGGCCCCGGCGTCGCCGGTGAAGCTGTCGGCAAAGCGCGTGCCGGCAAACAGTTCAAAACCAGTGAAGTAGCTTGATATGCCGTTGCCATCGGTCAGGATTCCCGTCGTGCCACGGGCCAGATCCGCGCTGTCCAGATTGATGACCACCCCGGCCTCGGCATCGGCCAGACTGATCAGCGCATCGGTGCCATCGCCACCGTGATAGATGCCACCGCTGGCCCCATCCTCGATCCGGACGATGTCTGCCCCGCCTGCCATGTGGAAGACGCCGCCAAGCGAGTCGACCACGTAATCGCTTTGGTCCGTTGCCACGAAACGTTCGACATTCACGGCCTTGACGATCTCGGACCAGTCCTCGAGCGCCAGCCCGGCGCCATCGTCGCTGGCCACATTCGCGGCGTGTTCCGTGTCGTAGCGGATCATGACGCCGTGCCCGTATTTCGACAGGTCCAGTGTATCGCCAACGGTTTCACCGCCTTCGCCGCCATCGAAGCTGTCGAACCCGTCTTCGAACAGCACATCAGGGTTATCGTACCCACCGTAGATGTAGGTGTCGTCGCCTTCGCCGCCGTTGGCCGTGTCGTTGCCGGCGTCGCCCTCGATAACATCGTCGCCCGCACCGCCGGACAGCGCGTCGTTGCCTGCGCCACCGTCAAGTGTGTCGTTTCCATCGCCGCCAAACAGCGCATCGCCGCCGTCGCCGCCGATCAACGTGTCGTCACCCGCCCCGCCGTCAAGATAGTCGTCGCCGCCGAACCCAGCCAGGGTATCGTCGCCTGCGCCACCTTCCAGCTGGTCTTCGACGTTGCCACCGAACAACCGGTTGGCCCCGGCATTCCCGATCAGCCAGTTGTTCGACGTAAGGACGCCATAGGCGTTCTCGATGTTGACATAGCTGTCCCGCAGGGCCGCACCGCCCAGACCTTGCCCGCGGGCAAGATCGACGATTGTCGCCTCATATTCGAAACCTGTTTCATCATGATAGCTTACGCCGTCATTGCCAGCGCCGCCATTCAGCAGATCGCCGCCGCCGCCGCCCATCAGGATATCGTCGCCATCATAGCCGTGTACGATCTCGGCCTTGCCGGTGCCGTGCACCTCGTCATCCCCGGCGGTGCCGTCGATGACACGCAGGTCTTGCGCCTCGGCATCATTCGACCCCGATGTGGGATCGGTCTGCGCCGATGATCCCAGACTGGCCAACAGATCCGCACCACGGAACGCCGGGCCCGACTCGGCCATGGTTGCCGACGTCTTCGTCTTGATGGTGAACGTCGTGGTTCCGCCGCTGCCGTTGCTGACGATCACGTCGAAATTCAACCCGGCCGTGTAAATCCAGTAGTTCTTGATCAGAACCGTGCCGCCCTTGTGGGTGAGAAGCAACGACCAAGGGTCATCGTCCGCCGCTTTCCAGGTGATGTCGTTCTGCGTGCTGCCGTAGAAGACCAGGCTGCCGCCGTACTGGCCTTCGCCAAGGATCGTGTCGTGCCCGGAATTCAGTCCGAAGAAATAGACATCCTTGCCGCCTTCGCCCGACAGCGTGTCGTCGCCGGTGTTCGAGAACAGAACGTCGACATTGTTCCCGCCCGACAGGGTGCTGGAGCCGGAAAGAGCGACCAGGCTCAGCACCGGGTCCCTCTCGTCTTTGGTCAGCGGACGATTGCGGCCGATGTTCAGATGCTCGACCCCCGTGAGGGTCACATCGGCGATGCCGCCATAATGCAACTGCGTCATACCGGGCAGCGCATCGCGGTACATGGCCGTCGCGGTTTCCATCATCTTGGCCGCGGTCCAGACGTTGGTGCTGGGGATGGCAAATGTTTGGTTGCCCCCGTAGGTCACACTGGCCGTAAGCGTCGTGCCGCCACCCTCGCGCCCGTTCGGATCGTAGTGGAAAATCGCGGTGTCCACGCCCGTTCCGCCGTCAAGGTCGCCTTCGTTGGCGATGATTTCCAGCCTGTCGTTTCCGGCGCCGCCAAACAGCTTGTCGCGCAGCACGCCCGTTGTATCATTGGTGCGACGATGGCCGCCGGTCGACAGGTAATCGTCGCCCGCGCCCCCATCGATATATTCAAACCCGCTGCTGCCCATGACGGTATCGTTGCCCGAGCCCATCAGCAGCACATAATCCTCGAACCCAAGCACCGTGGTATCGGTGCCAATCTTCGAAACTCCGGCAAGACCCGCGTTCAGTTCAACCGTCCAGCCGGTTGTCAAATGGCTGAGGTTGGCGACGAAGGTGTCGGCCTCTCCGCTCTCGAAGTGCTCGGCATCGTTGATGCCCTCGTCCTTCATCGACAGCGGTTCCATGGCCTGGTAGTGGCCGACTTCGGTCATCAGGGCGAGATCACTGAAGTACCGCGAGCCGTAGAATTCGACCCGCTCGATGTCCTTGACCGTTGCGCCCTGATAGGTTCCGCCGATGCCAAAGGCGAAATCTTCGCCGACATGGTAGACTTGGGCCAGCTTCAGCGCCTCGCTGAAGGCATAGGATTCGGCGGTGCCCGACCATCCAAGATCGGCGCCATAACTTACACCGTTGATCTTGTACGAGAACGGGAAGTGCGCCGTCGTGTGCGAGGTGATCATCACCAGCGTATCGATGCCGTTCCCGCCGGTGATCGTGTCTTCGCCGTCCGTGGCGCCAAGACCCATGCTGACATCCCAGATCAGGCGATCATCGCCGTCGCCACCATAGGCCGTATCCTTGCCCGCGCCGACCGAGATCGTATCGTTGCCCTTGTAGCCATGGAACCAGTCGTCGAAAGACCCGCCGATCAGAACATCGCGGGCCTGCGACCCACGAATATAGGCGCTGTCGATCCCCTTGACGGTAATCCCGTCGCCGATCACCTGGGTCATGCCGTCATCGGTGATCTGCAGGGCGATGCCGGTTTTCGTTTCGTTGAAATCCGCCATGAAGACGTCGTTGTCGCCAGCGCGCTCGCCACCGTCATAATAGGTGCCGCCAAGATACAACAGCAGATCGTCATGGGCGTCTGTTGCGACGATGTCTACCGCCTCGAAGGCGTTGAAGCGCGCCATTTCATTCGACCAGTTCGCCTTGACACCTGTGGTCATGTCGAAGGCGACATAGTTGTAGGCGATCCCCTTGAGCGCGTTGTGCAGGTTGTCGAAGTTCTGAAGCAGGTCGTGGGACGTACTGCTGGCCGACAACAGGGTTCCGCCCTCCGCGCCGGGCGCGTGGAACGGGCGGTTCAGAACCCAGCGCAGGCCCTGGGTTTCATTGCCGCTGGATCGGACGACAAGCAGGTCGTGGTCGGTTCCGGTAGCAAGCGCGTAGGAACCATCGCCATAAAGCCAGTCGGCATCGCCCGACCTCCAGGTGACGGTATCGTCTCCGGCTTCTCCCGCCAGCACGCTACGCTCTCCACCGCGGCCGCCATCTTCAAGCCGGTCATTGCCCGCGCCACCCTTGATCGAATTCGCGCCGGAGCCGCCGACGATGATGTCATCCTTGGATGTTCCGTCCACGATCAGCCGGGAAAAATTCTGCACCACCGAGGGCCCGATGTTGCTGCGCTGGCCCGCATCCAGGTACACGCCATCGGGGCCGATCAGATCCTCATAAAGCCCCAGGTTCGCGATGAACACATCGCCCGGCTGACCGGCCGTCGTGTTGCCTTTGCCGTCATAGATCATGCCGCCGGTGTACAGCGCCACATCGGCCTTGTCGGCACTGCCGATCACCGAAATCCGCTCAAGCGACGCATCAAATTTTATGACGTCTCGGGCGTAGCGATAGTTGTTGGCGTCCTTATAAGCCACAAGGTCATCGCGGATGTATGAAATTTCGTGCCGCGCCTCGCCCAGCACAAGGGTCTTGCCCTGCGTGGGCACGACGGCCTTTTGTTGCTCCAACACGGCACGCAGGGCATTGATATCCGCCTTGGCAGAAACCGGATTTTCGAACCTGCCGCCAATCTGGATCATCAGGCCGCCATCCTCGGCCTCTCGAGTTCTGGCGTCTTCTGTGATCTGAAACGGCTGGTTATTTTCGTCGTACTGCGGGATTCCGTCTTCATCGTACGCCGGCGCTTCCACGATCGCCTCGTCGATGCCGCGGCCGCCATAAATGGTATCGACAGAAGTGATGTGCGTTGCCCCCTGAGGCGTGCTGCGATCACGATTGCCATGGTCGGCAACTATTGCAAACTCGCTCTTCAGCTCGATCCAATCGTCGCCGTTTCCAAGATCAACGGTATCGTTTGCGGAATCCCAGACCGACTGCACGTAATCGGCGCCTTCATTGGTTTGCAGGTAGTCTGCGCCGAAGCCAAGAACGATCGCGTCGTCGCGCCGGCCGGTCGACAGAACAACGGATTCCACGTTGCCGACAACGATCCCTTCGGAATTGGGCCCGGTGCCCTGGTCGATGCGGACAAAGGCATTCGGATCGTTGTTGAACGTTGCCCGTTGTGCTGCGTGAATGTCCCACACGATCCTGGTGTCTGGCATCAAACCGCGCAGGTTGGCGACGAAGATGTCAAAGTCGGACTGGTGGATATCGCCAACCTGGGTGCCATTGCTGCCGCCGTCAAAGAACTGGCCGCCCTGCTGCTGGCCCTGCGGCGCAATCAGGGCCAGAACGTCGGCGTTCTTGCTGCCAACAATGGCGCCGATGTTGCGGTCTGTCTCGAGTATGTTGGGCCAGGACCCGACATACTGCGTGTACTTGGCGGATTTGGCCTGAGGCAGGAACGACAGGAAATTGTACTTCTCGATCGTCGATGACCCGGCATGCAAAATATGCGATCCGTTGGTCAGATCGAACTGGGCCCGCAACCCGCTGGTCGCCTGCGGGTCGTCGCTTGCCACCAGGACCACGTAATTCTCGTGGAACACGCCGTCGGTCGTCTGGCCCCTGTCAACGTTCACGGTGGCGTCGGTGTCACCCTGCCAGATATAGGTCGATGCGGTCCCCGAAGTTGGGGAACCGCCCTGCAGCCCGAACTGATTTTCGCCATCCTTGACCTTGTACAGTTTCTGCTGGGAGACACCGTTCTTGACGTTGTCCGCCCACAGGTAGTCGGCGCCTTGAACTGCGTGCAATGTCTGCTCGCTCAGCCCGTTCAGCGCCTTCAAAACCTTGGTCTTGAATTCCGGATCGCCTACATCCAGATCGCTTGGCGCTGCATCCGTGTAGACCACGTCATAGGTCTTGGTGACGCTTTTGAATTCCTTCGACGTCAGGTTGAAGCTGTTCGAGAACGGCAGCGGAAGTTGGATGTCCTGCTCGAGCTTGAAATCAAGGTAAGGTCCGACGTTGATCAGCGTGGCCCCTTTGCCCTTCAGATCCAGCGTCAAGCCCTCGACCCCGATGGCCATGCCAATGTCTACGCCGGCCCTGTGCTGTACCGCGGCCTGGTTCAGCGAATAGGTTACCGACATCTTTGCATCGCGCAGCCGCTCGCCACTCGGCAAATCGGGCGCTTCGATTTCGATCCGGTTGGCATCCGCCGAACCGGCAAGCAGCGCATCAAGCGTCGAGGTCTGGGTGCTTGTCCAGCCGGTTCCCGGATCCGTGACCGTCACCGTCACCGTAACGTCGGGAAGGTTCGCATCCGTCATCCCGGCCTTCTTCGACCGGTAGTCGACCGTCATCGCCTCTCCAACCTTCAAACCACCGTCGGCGTAAAGGTTGATTGCCGTTGCTTCGATACTGAACCAGTCTTCCGGAACCGCCTTGAAAAATTCGTGCAGGTCGAGGTCGGCGTCGAGGAAAACGGTTTCCTCCAGCGTCGTGGCAATGCTGATTCCGTTCGGCCCGCCGAACTTCTTCAGGAATGATGTGCCCAGCTTATCAAGATCGGCCCGCAGGTTGATGAAGAAATCATCGGCAGTTCCCCTGCCGCTGACCACGGGGGCACTGCCCTGTCCGTCGCTCGACCAACTCGCTTCGATGTCTGCGCCATTGGGCTGGTTCAAGCTCAGCTCGAGCCAGTCGAAAATCTCGAAGCTTTGCGATGGGCTGGAAAACTGGAACAGCTTTATTGGCTCGGGTACGTTGTTCACATCGCCAATAAACTGAACCAGATCCTCTTTCTTCTCATCAAAGAAGACAACATCAAGGCGCAAGTTTTTAATGCCGACATCGATGTCATAAAGCAGCTTGATTCCCGCCTCGAACGTCTTCGCCCGAAAGCTTTCGTAATTGAGCTCGGCCGTGGTGGATTCGTAAGACAGAACGTCAAAGGTGAAGGCGTCGGTCGCCTCGCTACGCAAATTGGCGTTGCCATAGCTGACATCCATTGTGCCGCTAAGACTGGTGGTGAAACTGCCGACCGAGTTGGATTCGACGTAGGGTTGCAACCCGATCTTGTAGTTGAAATAGGCCGTTCCCGAGGCGTCCACAGGGCTCCAGCGACCACCGATATCGAAGCTGTGGCTTAACTTGCCGCTTGTGGAGAGCATATCGCCAGAGTCGAGGCTGAGATTGCCCAGACTGGCGTTGCGAACGCCGTAATATGTATCGCTGCCAAAATTCCACGGCAGCAGGCTTTTGGACTCAAACGTAACCGTTTCCAACTTAGCGGCCATAACGCCCCCATAAACAAAAACTATCTAACACGGCAAAAGGAACAGGATGCCGAGCGCTGAATTTTTTATTGTGCGGACGATCGTCCACCCCCTGCCTTAGATCACTGATCAGAACAGCATCACCTGTCAAGTTCGCAGAACCCTTTTCAAACGCTAACAGGTCGCAGAGCTTTCCTTCTCACTGTGGGACATATCCTGCAGACGGAATCGCCGCCTGGGCGCTCGCCTTCTGATTGCAGATTTGAGTGATTTCCCGAAGGTAAAGCCCCCCGCGATCCCCCCTCTGGCGCGAGGCCATGTTCGAAGGATACGCACGGCGATTCTAATCTGCCCCAGCGCGCGCCTTCCCACCGTTGCCGTACTGGACAAGGCGAAGGCCCGCCTGGAAAGCTTGCCTGCTACGCGCTGGCCGCCAGGTAGCCCTGATACAAGCGACGCATGTACGGCGCGACCTGCCAGGTATCGTCCAGGCTATTGTCCCAACCTGCCCAGTACCAGATTTGCCATTCATGAACCTTTGCATTCTCGGCAAGGTAAGACAGAAACCACGCCCATTCCGGATTTGAATTCAGGTCCGGATTTCGCGCCTCATATGTCCAGTCCTCGAAGGCCTGGATGGTCATTTCGGCAAGGGCAAAACGTACCTCTTCATTGATTCCGGCGTCTTGAAATAGGGCCAGATACCTTGGAATATCTGACGCCTCCGCAACTTCAATCGCCCAATCCTGCATGTGTGGATCGTTACGAAGACCAAGTCGGATCGCGATAAATTCGATTGCTGAATTGGTCGGAAAGCGGAATGGGGGTGCGATCATGGCACTAACAATGTCCCTCGACTTTTTGAGCGCTCTGGAAACACTTTGGCAGAAGACATGCGCCGACATGTAGCAGATTGGAACATTTCGGCCCAGAGCGGCTTTGTGACGCGAACTCAAGTCGCCGCATAGCAGCCACCCGAAATTCCGATCGCTGCCGACGGCTTGTGGTGGCGTTCTTCAGCCTGCGGAGGTGGGCGCAAGCGACCACCCCTTGCCCGCAGCGACCTGCAAGCGGGCCCAACTGGCTGCAAGATCGCGTAGCCCGGATGCCAGCGTCATTCGGGCGGCGGCAAGAGAGCGTTGAACCTCCAGGTAGTCGAGCAGCGTCGTCGTGCCGCCTTCATAGGTTTCGCGTGACAGTGACACGACCCGCTCGAATGATGCCACACTGCGCTGATAGGCGGCGACGGCACGGCGGTTGCGGAGGTAATCGCTTTGCGCGGCCTGCACCTCCTCGACCGCCCCCAGCACCGCGCCGCGCCAAGCGAGTCTAGCTTGGTCAGCCCGGGCGATGGCGGCGTCGCGGTTGGCCTTCAGCACGCCCCGGCTCAGCACCGGGATCGACAGCTGCGGCCCGTAGCTCCAGCTGGTCACCCCATCGGATATCGAAACCGTGCCGCCAAGTTGCAGCGACGGATAAAGCTGCGCCGCGCTGACCCCGACGCGGGCGGTCGCAGCGGCAAGTTCGGCTTCGGCGGCACGCAAATCGGGACGGTTGCGCAGCAGGTCGGCGGGTATTCCGGCAGCGGCACTGCGCCCGGGACGAGGTTGGGCGGCACCGCGTTGAAGCCGGGAACCAATCGCCTGCACCGGCTGCGCGAGCAGCGTCGCGATGGCGTAGGAAGATGCGTAGTAGCCCTGTTCAAGGTTGGGCAAAACCGCTTGCGCCTCGTCCAGTGCCGCCTGTGCCTGTGCCTCGTCAAGCGCCGTCGCGGCACCTGCCTCGCGCTGCCCCTGCACGAGGCGCAGCGTATCGCGCCGTGTTTCAAGGGTCTGTTGGGTGATGGCCATTGCGTTCTGATAGTAGCGCAGATCGATGTAGTTGCTGACAAGCGACGAGAGCAGGGCAAGTTGCGCCGTGCCAACGCCAAGTTCTGCCGATTGCAGCGAGGCCAAAGCCGTTTCCCGTGCGCGGCGTTCACCACCGAACAGGTCCAGCATCAGCGCGGGCATCGCGCTGGCTCCAGAGGTCGTGACCGTGCCCGCGACACCGTTCCCGCCAGACCGGATGCTGTCGGCCACAAGCGATCCGCTGATCTGTGCCGGCAGACCGGTCGCGCGGGCGGCGGCCTGCGCCTCTGCCACGCGGCTTAGCGCCGTCTTGATATCAAGGTTTTGGCGCAGCCCGGCCTGAACCAGATCATTCAGCAGCCGGTCGTTGTAGGACCGCCACCACAATTGCATCGCGGCGTCGCCGGCTGGCCGCGCATCGCCTTCGGCGAACTGTGCGGCAAGCGGCTGGATTGGGGGAACGTGGTCGGGGCCGACGGTGCAGGCGCACAGCGCAAGCACGGCCGGGATGAGGGAGAAACGTATCATGGTCTGTCTTTCAGGAGGGAATGGGCAAGGCGGTCAGCCCCGCTCCGGGCTGCCAAGGCGCTTGTGGGTGCCGGTGAGCTTCATTACGAAAACGAAGAACACTGGCGCGAAGATCACCCCCAGCACCGTGGCCGAGATCATGCCACCCACCACGTTGATGCCGATGGCGTTCTGGCTGGCCGCCGAGGGGCCCGTGGCGATGGCCATCGGGATCACCCCCATGGTGAAGGCGAGCGAGGTCATCAGGATCGGACGGAAGCGCAGGCGGCAGGCCTCGACCGTGGCGTCGATGAGGCCCTTGCCTTCGGTGATCAGGTCCTTGGCGACCTCGACGATCAGGATGGCGTTCTTGGCCGACAGCCCGACGATGGTGATAAGGCCCACGGTAAAGAACACGTCGTTCGACAGGCCCGCCAGCGTCACTGCCGCCACCGCCCCGATGGCGCCCATCGGCACGATCAGCATCACCGCCAGCGGGATTGACCAGCTGCCATACAGCCCCGCGAGGCAGAGGAAGACGAACAGCACCGACAGCCCGATCAGGATCGGTGCCTGGCTGCCGCTCTCGATCTCCTGCAAGGATTGCCCGGTCCATTCGTAGCCAAAGCCCGGCGGCAGATCGCCTGCGATGCGCTGCATCTCGGCCAACGCCTCGCCCGAGGAATAGCCCGGCGCTGCCTCGCCATTGATGCGGATCGACGGGTAACCGTTGTACCCGACGATCTGCGACGGGCCGAAGCCCCATTCAGCCCGCGCGAAGGACGACAGCGGCACCATCCCGCCCTGCACGTTGCGGACATTGAGCTTCAGCACCTCTTCGATACTGCTGCGCGCCTCGGCCTCGGCCTGCACGATGACGCTCTGCATCTTGCCGTCGTTGGGGAAATCATTAACGTAGCCCGACCCCAGCGCGACCGAGATGGTGCGGTTGATCTCGCCGAAGGTGACGCCGAAGGCATTGGCTTTTTCGCGGTCCACGTCGAGGCGCAGCTGCGGTCCCGGTTGCAGCCCCTCGATATACATCTGGCCAAGGATCGGGCTTTCTGCGCCCGCGCCCATGATCTGGCCCGCGGCCTGTTGCAGCGCGGCGTTACCCAGGTTCGCGCGGTCCTGAAGACGGAAGCTGAAGCCCGAGCCGGTGCCGAGCCCCTGGATGGGCGGCGGCGAGATGGCGAAGGCAAAGCTGTCGCGGATCGAGAACAGCATCCCCGACAGTTGCCCTGCAAGCGCTGCCGCGCCCAGTTCAGGGCTTTCACGTTTGGCCCAATCCTCCAGTGTCAGGAAACTGACGGCGGAGTTCGGCCCCTGCCCCGAGAAGGAAAAGCCCTGAACCGTTACCACGTCGGCCACGCCCTTTGTGCCCAGCGCAAACGCCTCGGCCTGCTTGGTCACTTCGCGCATCCGAAACGACGTCGCCTCGGGCGGCGATTGCAACGATGCGATAAGATAGCCCTGATCCTCTTGCGGCAGGAAGGCGGCGGGGATCTGCACGTAGACATAGCCCAGCCCCGCCACCAGCGCGGCATAGATCAACATCATCCGCCCCGAACGGCGCACCAGCCCCCGCACGCCCCCGGCGTAGCCTTTCGACGCGCGGTCGAAGTTGCGGTTGAACCAGCCCGCCGGGCCTTTCCGGGCATGGCCGTGGCCCTTTGGAATGGGTTTCAGGAAGGTCGCGCAGAGCGCAGGCGTCAGCGACAACGCAAGGAAGGCCGAAAAGAAGATCGACACCACCATCGTCAGAGAGAACTGCTGATAGATGATGCCCACCGAGCCGGGGAAGAACGCCAGCGGGATGAACACCGCCATCAGCGCCAGCGTGATGCCGATAATGGCCCCGGAGATCTGGCCCATTGCCTTTTTCGACGCCTCGCGGGGCGAGAGCCCCTCTTCGGACATGATGCGCTCGACGTTTTCCACGACAACGATTGCGTCGTCCACAAGGATGCCGATGGCGAGGATCATTGCGAACATGGTCAGCACGTTGATCGAAAACCCCGCCGCCAGCATCACCGCCAGCGTGCCCGCCAGCGCGATCGGAACCACCAGCATCGGGATGATGGTGTAGCGCAGGTTCTGAAGGAAGATCAGCATCACCACGAAGACCAGCGCGACCGCTTCGATCAGCGTGTGCACCACCTTCTCGATCGAGGCCGACACGAATGGGGTGGTGTCATAGGGGATCGACGCCACCACGCCTTCGGGGAAGCCCGCCGACAGCTCGTCCAGCAGCGTCCGCACGGCTTCGGCGGTGTCGAGCGCATTTCCCGAGGGCGACAACTGGATGCCGATCTGCGCGGCTTCCTCGCCGTTGAGATAGGACTTGAAGGAATAGAACTCGGCATCCATTTCGATGCGCGCCACGTCAGACAAGCGCACGATAGAGCCGTCCTCGCCTGCCCGCAGGACGATCTGGCCAAATTCCTCGGGCGTGCGCAGCTGGCCGGTGACCAGAAGCGTCGCCTGGGTCTGCTGGCCCTCGGTCGCCGGGTCCACGCCGACGGAGCCGGCCGAGACCTGCGCGTTCTGTTCTGCGATGGCGGCGGTGATGTCGGTGACCGACAGGTCAAGCCCCACGAGCTTTGCCGGGTCGATCCAGACCCGCATCGCCCGCTCGGCCGAGAACAGCTGCGCCTTGCCGACGCCCTCGACCCGTCGGATCTCGTTCAGCACGAAGCGGGTGGCATAGTCCGCCAGTCCCACGGAATCATAGCCTGCCTCGGGCGCTGCGGCGAGAGAGACGAACATCAGGTAGCTGCTGCCGGCCTCTTCGACCAGAACACCCTGCTGCTGAACCTGGGGCGGCAGCGAGGATTCGACCCGCCGCAGGCGGTTCTGCGTTTCTACCACGGCCTGTGAAATACTGCTGCCAGACGCGAATGTGACGGTGATCGTCACAGCGCCCGTCGCCTCGGAGGTGGATTCGAAATAGAGAAGGCCGGGAATGCCGTTCAGCTCTTCCTCGATGGGGCGGGTGACCTGCTGATACAGATCCTCGGGCGAGGCCCCGGCGAAGCGGGTCGAGATGGTGACCTGCGGCGGGGCAACATTGGGGTACTGGGCCACCGGAAGCGAGGGCAGCGACAGCGCGCCCGCCAGGGTGATGAAGATCGCGATGACCCAGGCCAGCACCGGGTTGTCGATGAAGAAACGTGCCATGGTCGGGCCTCAGTTCGCGGGAGTAAGCGCGTCGACGGCGCGCGCGCAGATGTCGGAAGGCGCGCCCTCGGCGGCGGGATCGGTCCAGCAGACCGGGGTGACCGGCGCTCCGGGCCCGATCTTCTGAAAGCCGTCGACAATCACCATGTCGCCCGGGGCGAGCCCCTCCTGGATGGTGAGCGCGGTGCCGGTGCTGCGCCCCTCGGTCACGGAACGTGCGGCGACCACACCATCTTCGACCAGCATCAGTTGGGCCTGACCCGACGCATCGCGCCGCAGCGCCTGAGCCGGAACGATAAGCGCCTCCTCGCGCACTGCCTGATCGACCCAGACGCGCACGTACATTCCGGGCAGCAGCGTGCCTTCCGGGTTCGGCACCTCGGCGCGCAGGGTCACCTGCCCGCTGGAGCGTTCAACCGACACCTCGGAGAACAGCAGCTTGCCGGGATGCGGGTACAGGGATCCGTCATCAAGATAGAGCTGCACCGCAGCAGCGCCGGGGGCCAGCTCGGTGATTTCGCCCGCGTCCAAGGCGCGGCGCAGACGCAGCAGTTCCGACACCGGCTGCTGCATGTCGGCATAGACGGTATCGAGCGCCTGGATCGTGGTCATCACCTCGCCCTGCGCGCTCACCAGTGCGCCTTCGGTGGTCAGCGCCCGGCCGGTGCGTCCGGCGATGGGGGCGCGCACCTCTGTGTAGCCAAGGTTGATCTCGGCGGCACGCAACTGCGCCTGCGCCTCGGCCAGTGCTGCATTGGCCTGCAACACGGCAGTTTCAGCGGAATCGAGGTCGGCCTGGCTGGCGACGTTGCGCGCCCGCAGCGAGGTCAGGCGCGTCTCTGTCTGGCGGGCATCGGCGCGCCCCGCCTCGGCCCGCGCAACACTGGCACGGGCGGCATCGACGGCGACCTCGTAGGGCAAACGATCAAGTTCATACAGCACGTCACCGGCCTGAACCGTGCTGCCTTGCGTGAAAACGCGCCGCTCGACGATGCCGCCGATGCGAGGGCGCACCTCGGCAACGCGGGTGGGGCTGATGCGGCCGGGCAGCTCCGACGCGACCTCGACGCGCTGCGGCTCGACGATGACGACACCGACGGACGGCGGAGGATAACCCTGGGCGCAGGACATGGCAGGGTTGAGCACGGCTGCGCCAAGTACAAACAATGAGAAAGCGGCACGGCGAGCGGGCCGAGAGATCGGGGGCATTTCGGAACTCCTGAGAAAGGGGCCACCGTCCGGCCCTTCCCTTCCGGAAGGCCGGTGCGTTGGTTTCGCGGGCGGCGCAGGTCTTGGGAAACTTAAAGTGGCGTCAACCGCCGGGGCGGAAGCCTTTCGAGCCCCGCTCGGGGCGCCACAGCGCCGCCGTCAGCAGGGACACGGACAGCACGATCAGCGGCAGGCCTGCGTGGCCGAATTCGCCGTGCAGCATCACCGTCAGCGCAGCAGCAGCCATGACCGTCGCGCCAAGCAGGCTGCCGTAGAAGCGGGTACGACGCAGCAGGATCAGCAGCGCGGCGGTCCATTCAAGCAGCCCGGTGACCCGGTTGAAGCCATCCGGATAGCCCCAGCGTTCATAATCGGCGAGGATTGTGGCCGAGGGGAAGATGTTGAGCGTGCCACCAAGCAGGAAGAACGCAGCGAGCAGCCAGGCAAGGATGGCGCGCCAGGGAAGAGATGTCATCAGGGTGATCCTTTTGCGCGGTGCCTGCCCCCTCCTCCCGGGGAGGCAGGCCGCTGGCGATCAGGCCAGGTTGGCTTCGGCGAATTCGTAATTCGCCAGCTTGTCGAGGAAGTTCGTCACGTAGTCCGGGCGGCGGTTGCGGAAATCGACGTAGTAGCTGTGTTCCCACACGTCGAGCCCAAGCAGCGCGGTGCCTTCGCCGGTGGCCAGCGGGTTGACCCCATTGGGCGTTTTGGTCACGCCCAGAGACCCGTCAGCCTTCTGGATCAGCCATGCCCAGCCCGAGCCGAACTGCGTGGTCGCGGCGGTCTTGAAGGCGGTCTTGAAGTCATCGACCGAGCCGAAGCTCTCGACCAGCTTGGCCTCGAGCCCGCCGGGGATGCCGCCACCGTTGGGCGACAGCGCGTTCCAGAAATGGATGTGGTTCCAGTGCTGGCCCGCCTGGTTGAACACGCCTGCCAGCGCATCATCGCCGTAAGACAGTGCGATGATCTCTTCCAGCGACTTGCCCTGCAGGGCCGCGTTGCCCTCGACGAAGCCGTTGAGCGCCGTCACATAGGCCTGGTGGTGCTTATCATGGTGCAGTTCCAGCGTTTCCTGGCTCATGCCGCGCTCGGCCAGGGCCGAGTGGGAGTAGGACAGTGCGGGCAGTTCAAAAGCCATATTACGGTCTCCTTTTCATGGGTCCGGCGGTCACGGTGCATTGGCTGTGTGGCCAGTCGGATTATTAAAACAAGCGATATCTTTGAAAAACATTGAGGCTATTATGTCAAGCGATAACTTGGAAAAACAATCGTAGCCTCTGCACGCCCTGCTGGAACGCCTCTTGATGACGCCCAAGATACGCAGGCCGCGAACCTCGGACGGAGTGGAGCAGCCCAGAAGATCACGGGCAAAGCCGCGCAAAATAAGCCTTTGAATTTTTTATAATATGCCGGTCCGCGAGGTGCCGGATCACATCATCGCGGCACGCGAAGCCGCCAAACTGACGTGGTCCTGCCGCCACGATATCTGATGGCACCGGTGTGCATGACAGGCTGAACAAGCCGGCCGAGCTGCGCCCGCATATCGAAAGATGTGGCCGCCGATATTGACGCCACGTTCATGACTCAGCCCCCGCTTCGCGGCGCAAAGACGGTCGTTACACAGGCAGTCTGACGACAAGCCGGATTAATTCTGGAAAAGACCAAATGCCGCGAAACGGCGATGGGCCCCTAGGTTCAACCTATTGTCACGGCTCCGGCTTCTGACAACCGCTCGATTTCGGTCACGTGAAGCCCGGCACCATGCAACACATCCACGCTGTGCTGTCCGATCTCCGGGCTTGCAGCGAAGGACTCAGGCGCGCCGGGAACACCCGGGACAGGTACGGGTCCGACACGGGGGTGATCGAGCCAATCGTACGAACCAACCTGAGTCACATGCTTATCCTGGAAGTAGTCCGAATAGCTGTACACAACCGAGTTCATCAGGTCCGCCTTGGTCAACCGAGCGGCCCAGTCTTCGGAATCTCGTTCCGCGAACGCTTCGAACAGGATCGCGTTCAGTTCCGTTTCGTGTTCAAGCCGATCGGTCGCCGTCTTGAACCTTGGCTCGTCCGCCAGTTGCTCTCGCTCCAGTACCCGGCAGAGCGCCGCAAAATGATCATCCCGCATGGTCGTAATATTGATCTGCCCATCGCGGGTCGGAAAGGCACCGACGGGGGCATAAAGGTTGCCGGTGTCGCCGTTTTGAAGATGGTATTCAATCATCTTGGGGGTCTGAAAGGCCGCGGCAGACTGCATGAGGCTACAGTCGATCCATTTCCCGTGACCAAAGCGCAGTTTGGCAATCATGGCCATGGCCACGGCGTTGCAGCCATAAAGGCCGGTCATCACATCCATCGCCACCATCCGCGAGCGCTGCGGCACCCCCCGGCTGTCGGCATTCATTGTCATCCAGCCCGAGAAGGCCTGAATCACCGCGTCAGTGACCGGACGCTCCACATAAGGGCCAGTTTGACCGAAGCCGGAGATGGACAGATATATAAGGCCAGTATTGTCCCGCGTCAGTTGGTCGTACGACAATCCGAAGCGTGCCATCACGCCGGGCCTGAAACTCTCGGCGATGATGTCTGCCGACCGGGCAAGGGATTTCACAGCAGCCAGAATCTCGGGGTTCTTCAAATCGACGGCGAGACTTTTCTTGCCGCGATTGAAGGCAATCGAATGCGCCGTATGGCTTCCATAGGCGCGGCCCAGGGTCCGCCCCCACTCGCCCTTCAGCGGCTCGACCTTTATGACCTCGGCGCCGTGAAGCGCCATGATCTGGGTGGCATGTGGCCCCGCAACACCAGCGGTAAAATCGAGAACCTTGAGCCCAGCGAAGGCCGCGTGGTGGTCATTCATCGGCTACATCCCTGTCGCGACGAAACAGGCGCAGCCAGATCACGGCCAGGATCGCAAACGATACCATCGCGCCCATGTAGGGCAAGAAGTGCCGGAAATGGAGGCCCAGCCACGCAGGCACGACCGCCACGGCCAGCACGAGCGCGAAGGCGGCCCATTGGAATATCAGTCTATGCACCGGCCCTCTCCTCCTGATCGCTGCGCCCGCTGAACCACAGCAGGATCAGAACCGCGCCGGCCGCCAGCATGGTTTCCCAGGTCGGCACGATGAACAAAAGCGCCGTGGCCCCAAGCGCCTTGCGTTCCCAAGGCCCAAGCAGGCGCCGGAAATACCCTTGCACGGCGGCAGCGAGGCAAATGATCCCGATCGCCGCCGTGACACTGTCGATCGCGATCCTGTACCACGCACCGTCCAGAAGCAGGCTCGGGGTGTAGATGAACATGAATGGGATCAGGAACGAGGCGATCCCGACTTTCACGGCCTCGATACCGGTTGACCACGGGTTGGATCCGGCAATCCCGGCAGCAGCATAGGTGGTCAAAGCCACCGGCGGAGTGACACCGGACAGGCACCCGAAGTAAAAGATGAACAGGTTGGCGGCCATCACCGGCGCCCCCATTTCGGTGATCGACGGCGCAACCAAGGCAGCAAGGGTGATGTAGACGATGGTTGTCGTCATCCCCATGCCAAGGATGACGCAGACGATCGCGGTGATGACAAGCGCCAGCGCCAGTTTGCCATCTGCCAGTAGGGTCACCGCCCCGGACACGCGCCCGGCAAGTCCTGACAAATCCATCGACCCGATGATGATCCCAGCTGCGGCACAGGCCATGACAATCGGGATCGTTGCGCGAATGCCTACCTCGAGCGCGGCGCAAAGATCCTGTGGCGTCAGGCGCGTTTCCGCCCGGAACATCGTGACAACAACCGTCAGCACAAGCGCAGTCGCACCCGCAATCATCGGGGTGAACCCCGACAAGAGAAACCCGATAATCGCGCCGAACGCGATCAGGATCGGCCAGCCTTTCCGCAAGGTGATCCACGCGCTTGGCAAATCTTTCCGCGCAACGCCGGTCAGCCCGGCGCGCTTGGCCTGGAAATGGATCATGGCGAGGATCGAGATATAATACAGAACTGCTGGAATGGCGGCTGCCAGCACGACGTCACGATAGCTGGCGCCGGGAATATACATTGGAATGATGAACGCGGCCGCGCCCATGACCGGCGGCACTATCTGGCCACCATTCGATGCCATCGCCTCGACTGACGCTGCAAAGCGCGGATTGAATCCCGAACTTTTCATGAGCGGAATGGTAAAGGACCCGGTCGTCACGACATTCGCCGTCGTGCTGCCCGACAGCGTTCCGTAAAGACCGGACGCCAGGGCGGCGGCCTTGGCTGCCCCACCCGACATCCACCCGGTCGCGGCAAAGGCAAGATCGGTAAAAAACGTACCCGCGCCAGAGCGCACCAGAACCGCGCCGTACATCATGAAAATTACGATAAACGAAGAAGATACAGCAATCGGAACGCCCAGCATCCCGTCAAGATCGACAGTCAGATACCCGATCAGCGATGAAAACCGCGTTGGCGCGGCCAGAAAAATGGACGGGAAGTGATCGGAATAGAGGGCGTGGAACATGAACATCGCCGGCAGAACGACAAGGGAAAGGCCCACGGTCCGCCGCACCGCCTCGAGCACCAGCAGCACCAGAATAGCCCCGCTGATGACATCGCCCTGGTTTGGAAAACTCGACCGCGACGCCAAGGCGTCAACGTCCTGCATTCGGTAGATGAACACGCCGACTGCGGCTGAGATCAGCGCAAAGTCGATCACGGTCGTCCAGCGCAGTTTTTCCTGCCAATCAGATCGCCCAAGCGGAAAGAACAGGAAGCCAAGCACAAGAAACAGCGTGATATGGGCTGTGCGATGCCGGAAGGCTTCGGCGGTTCCGAACAATCCGCCAAGCAAATGATACATCGCGGTCCCAAGCGAGACCGCGATGATGATGGCAACCAGCCATGACGGGACAGGCAGCGCCTGCCCTGACACATAGGCATCCGTCGCGGTTTCAAACCTACGTCTATCCGACACGTCTGCAGTCCTTCAGGAAAGCTGGTTCGTCAAAGGGCGTATTCAGTATGCGCCCTTCTCCTCGAGGTACTTCTGCGCGCCCGGATGAAACGGAATTGCGCCGCCCTTAAGACCGGTTGTTGCATAGTCGAGCGCCAGGGACGGATCGGCCCCCATGAACTTTTTAAGGTCCGTATCTTCGTAGAGGATCTTTGTCAGCTCATACACAACGGCGTCCGGCACATCCTTGTTCACAAGAAAGATCGACCACATCGTCGGCACCGGAAAATTGCCTGCGCTGTCTTTGTACGGATCGGCCGGATAGGTCATTTCAACATAGGCGCCCTTGGGAGTCAGGGTCGGCAGGATCCGGTCAACCTCTTCCTGCGTATAGGGCACGATGGTGATTCCCGGCTGCTCATTCAGCTTCAGCAACAGCGGGCTGGGCACCGAGGAATAATACATGAAGGCGTCCAGCCGACGGTCGGCCATCATGTTGGTCACATCGCCAAACCCAAGGTACTGCATCTGCCCGCCGTTTTCCGAAAGGCTTTCCTCGGTGATGCCGAAGTCGTTAAGAATCTGCATTGCGATGGCCGCGGTGGACCACTCGCGCTTGCCAGGGCTAATGACTTTCCCCTGAAGATCTTCCATCTTTTCGATGCCCGCGCCTTTGCGCGCCACGGCATGCAGATAGGCAGGATAGAACGTGCCGACAACGCGCGCGTCCTGCCACTGCTGGTCAAACCCGCCTTCCCCGTTCCACGCCTCAATCGACGTCGGGGAGAAACTGAACCCCATCTGGGCATCGCCAGAGCTGACCAGCTTGTGGTTTACGTTCGACCCGCCGGGCACGTGGCTGACCGCCATCTCTGGAAACGCCTTGCCCAGCTTGTCTGCCAACTGCGTGCCGAAGGTGTGCCACAGGCCGCCGGGGGACGTTGACACGATCTTAAAGAATTTCGGTACGTCCTGCGCCATTCCCATGGCCGGCAGCATCGCGATGGCCATAGCCAGCGCTCCGCGCCGTGTTATTGACTTGAACATTGTCGTTCCTCCCTTTGGTTTCAAACAAAATCCCGATCAGGCAGGCGATGGCCTGCCTGCTCCTCAGGCCGGGATCGTGTCGCGGAATTCAGCCAGAGCCTGCCCTGTCGCTACGGGTTCGCCCTGCTGGTTCTTGACGATGATGTCGAATTGCACCCAAAGCCCACCGTCGGTCGGGTTCTTGCGGATCACCTTGGCTTCGGGGGTGATGGTGTCACCCAGTTTCACTGGCTTGATCCAGCGCGTTTCCAGCCGCCGGTGATAGCCACCGCGCGGCACCAACCAATCTGTCAGGGTGCGGGTGATCAGCGCGAAATTCTGCATCCCGTGCATGATGACCCCATTGAACGAGGTTCCGCCAAAGTCGTTCTTTTCCATCCAGTTCGGATCAAAATGCAGCGGGTTATAGTCCAGCGACGCATCGCCGAAATCCTGGATCGTGTCCGTTGTCACCGTAAAGGGCCGCCCCTCGACAACATCGCCAGTCTGGATTTTCTCATAGTTTTCCTGCGCGTTCATAATCGTGTCTCCTCATACGGGCCGAATGGTCTGGCCGCGGCCCGTGCAGACCACCTGCCCGTGCTGGTTGGTAAAGAGGTTCTCGTGAACCGCGAAAAGCCGATCCTTCTTGATAAACTTGTCCAGCGCCGTGCCACGCATGGTGATCGTGTCGTCGGGCCGGATCGGCGCGTTGTAGTACCAGTTCTGGCCTGCGTTGATCGTGCCCGGCGAGCGCATCCAGTCTTTCGACGTTGTGCATGCGAACATCAGCAGGATGTGGATCGACGGGGGCGCAACGATGCCGCCATAGGGCGTCGACTTGGCATAGTCTTCGTCGAAGTACAGCGGATTGTCTTCGCCAACCTTGCGGGCAAAATCCTGGATGATTTGCTTTGTCAGCGTGACTGGCCGGGTTTCGCGCAGCTCGCCCGGAACGATCATATCCCATGTCGCGCGGTCGTTCACTTCCTTCCAGAAATCCGTTTCAAAATTTTCGCCCATTACATTCATGCGCTCGCCTCCTACTTGCCCAAAATGTTTTCTATTCAAACATCTTGCGCATTATTCAAACAACTGATGTAAAACCTGAGACACGGTTCAGCCGTGCGTCAACTCGGGAAATCCGTCCGAAAGCGCGAAGCGCTGCATTTGTTTGAATAGAGAACAGGAGGGCCGATGTCCGAGAACGAACCATCGAACACCTACGCCCAAACCTTTGCCCGCGGACTGAAGGTAATCACGACCTTCGACGAAGGTTCGCGTGTACTGACCCTGTCGGACGTTGCAGAGCGAACAGGTGTCACGCGATCCACGGCAAGGCGGCTGCTTCATACGCTGGTCACGCTTGGCTATGCAGCCACCGATGGGAAATACTTTTCCCTGACACCAAAAATCCTTGATCTTGGTTTTGCCTACCTGTCGTCATCTGAAATCTGGCGCTTTGCCGAGGCAGATATTCAGGCGCTGGCCTCCAGGGTTGGCGAAAGTTCATCCATTTCGGTGCTGGATGGGCACGATATCGTCTACGTGCTTCGGGTGCAGACCCAGCGCATTCTGAAGAATTCGCTGAACGTGGGCAGCCGGGTCCCCGCCCATGCAAATTCCATGGGCCGGATCCAACTTGCAGAACTCTCTGATAGAGAACTCAAACACTACCTCGAGACGGTCCGGCTCGACGCGTTTACCCCTTGGACAATCACGGAACCGGACCGCCTGAAGGCGGCGATTGTGAGTGACAAGGCCCAAGGCTGGTCGATGGTGTATCGCGAACTGGAAGAGGGCATCGCTGGCCTTGCGGTCCCGATACGGGCCGCAGGCGGCCGCGTGATCGCAGCGGCGAATATCTCGCTTGCGCCCGTGCGCCTGAAGGAACCCGGTCGCAAGGAAGAACTCCTCCAAGCGCTCCAGGAGACCGCCGAAAAAATTCAGGCCCATCTGCTCGAAGGGCGATCCGGGCGCACCCCGGCAGAGGCGGACAGGCCCGTTCAAGCCCGCTAGACCCGCCACGCCTCCGGCCGGGATTGTTTGAACTGACCGGGCCGGCGATCGTCACATCGATTGCGGCAACCATATCGAAATCGCGGGGAACAGGATGATCAGCAGCAAGCGCACGATATCCGCTCCGAAAAACGGCACAATCCCCTTGAAAATCGTACTCAGCGGAATGTCGCGCCGGACGCCATGCATCACGAAGACATTGATGCCAATGGGCGGTGTGATCATCCCGATCTCGATCACCACGATCATCACGATGCCCCACCAGATGGGATCGTAGCCAAGGCCTTCGGTCACCAGGGGAAAGACAAAGGGCAGAGTGATCACCATCGCGGCAATGGCGTCAAAGATCGCGCCCAGCGCGATATACATTACCGCCAGAACCAGGATCACCATCAACGGCGCAAGATCAAGCGAAACGATCCACCCGACCATGGCAGAGGGCAGTTGGGTCAGGGTGACGAAGTTCGAGAAGATATGCGCACCGATCAGGATGGTATAAAGCATCCCAACGCTATGGGCCGTCTCGGCCACCGCACTGCGCAGGTTGGCCCAGTTGAGCTTGCCCCGGGCGTAGGCGAACAGCATCGTCACCAGAACCCCGGCTGCCGCAGCTTCAGTCACGGTGAAGATGCCGCCATAGAGTCCTACCGTCATGATCGAGATGACAAGGATGATGCCCCAGGTCGACAGCGCCACACGGCCAGCCTGGCCCCAGGACACCCGAGGCCCCGCCGGACCCAGCGAGGGATCGCGGCGCACAATGACATAGATCGCCAACACGTAGATCGCGATGGTCAGAATGCCCGGCAGAATCCCGGCGATGAACATATCAACGACGAATTGCTCGGTCAGGAAAGCGTAGATCAGCATGATCGACGACGGCGGGATCAGCGACCCCAGCGTGCCACCAGCGGCGATGCTTCCGGCGCCAAGGCTCTGTGCATACTTGCGGCTTTCCATTTCCGGCAAGGCGATCCGGGCCATGGTGGCCGTGGTCGCGATGGATGAACCGCAGGCCGCGCCAAAGCCCCCGCAACCGGCAATGGTCGCCATTGCAAGGCCGCCCCTGCGGTGACCGATCAGCGCATTGGCAAGGCGGTAAAGATCCCCGGCCAAACCCGAAGTCCCGGCAAAAGACCCCATCAGAAGAAACATCGGGATAATCACCAACTCGGGGCTGGAAATCGCACCCGCGGTCTCGGTGCCGAACATGGCGATGGCGGCATTCACGTTGCCGGTCAGGGCCGCAAAGCCGATCACACCCGCCGCCGCCATGGCGATCCCGATCGGCACGTGGAGCGCGATCAGAACGAGCATTCCGGCAAAGCCGAGCAATCCAATAAGTAGCGGATCCATGTATTTCGTCCTACTGCACGTTTTTCGTGGTTTCGACGTCGCCGTCGAATTCGGGATGGTCCGACATCAACGGATTGCCCAGCCGCAAATTCTGGACATTCTCTGCCAGAATCAGGCACTGCATCGGCACACAGAGCGCCAGCAGCAAGGTCGTCAGGAACCAGGTGGGCCAGGCCGGCAGATGTAGCAGCCAGGTCACCTGATCATTGCGGAAGATGTCATAGGCATAGTCGCCGACGCGCCAGGTGATGCCGATCAGCACAAGCAGCACGATGATCTGCCCGAAGAGTTCGATGGCCTGACCGCCGCGCGGCGGCAAGGCGCGCCCCAGAAACCGTATGGTGATATTCTGCCGTGCCGCGAGGGCCACGGGGAAACATGATGCAACGATAGGCGGCGTTACGATTTCGACGAGATCGCTCAGGCCGTAGATCGGTTCGTTGAACACGCCGCGCATGATCACATCGGCAAAAGTTGCGACGGACAGTGCCAGCAATCCCAGCAACCCGACAGCGGCCACGCCCTCGCTTTGTTTCAGCAATCTCAGGATCAGTGAACTTGCCGACATTCCGACGTCTCCATGTGATGAGATTGGCAGGGCGACGCATTGTGCCGCCCTGCCCCTGTTCATGTCGCTCCGAACTTCAGTTTCCGGCGCGAACCTCTTCCAGAGCCGCGTTCGCCTCTTCGTAGAGGTTCACACCGTTATCGTTGGGCTTGTTCCATTCATCGACGACAGGTTGCAGCAGCGCACGGGCTTCTTCGATCTGCGCGTCGGTCCAGCTATAGACGGTGTGTTCGCTGTCGGCCTCTATCTTGGCCTTGGCCTCGTCCTGCTGCTTGTCCAGCCCCTCGCCAAGAACGCGGGTGAACCACTCGCCCGAGTAGGTATCAAACGCGGCCTTGGCCTTGGGCGGAAGCTTTTCGTAGGTGTCGCGCCGCATCGGGAAGATCACCGCAACCGAGCCAAGCTTGAGATCCCAGACGTGATGCTTGGCGGCGTCCGCAATCCGGAAATTGTACAGGTTACCGGGCGCCATCATCGACCCTTCGAGCAGCCCGCGCGAGATATTCTCGGCAATCTGCGGAGCCGGGACATTGCCCACCGGCGTGGCGCCCAGCAGGCTGGCCATTTCGGTCTGGATCGGCCCGGCGACACGCAGGCGCTTGCCTGCGAGGTCGTCGATATTCGCCAGCGGTGCAGTCGCGTCGAGCGCATAGGGCCCTGTCATGATGATCCCGACGAGCATCAGATCGTCAAAGTCGGACACCAGGCCCTTGTCGTACATCTGGTAGGCAGCCAGACCGGCTTCTACGTTCGTGTCTGCCAGGAACGGCAATTCAAAAACCGACAGTTCCGGGAAACGGCCCGGGGTATAGGCGGTCACCACTTCGGCGATGTCGGTGATGCCGTTTTCAACCATCGACAATTGCTGCACCGGGCTCTTGCCCAGCGAACCGCCCGGGTAATGCTCGATTTTCAGCGTGCCTTCCGACGCGTCCTCGACCGCCTTGATGAAGGCCGGAACGCTGACGCGATTGTTCGCGCTCATCGGTGAAAAGGCGCTTGCAAACCGCAATCTCACGGTGTCCTGCGCCAGCACCGGAGAGGCCGCAGTCATTGCCGCGAGCCCCACGACCATCGAGATTTTCTTGAAGTTGTCCAACATGCTCAGACTCCCTGTTCCATATCCGCAAAGCGCCCCCGTCGACCGCTTTGCCCCATGCCTTCGACCGGCAAACGGCCTGACATGATTGACAAGTCTATGCTGGTATATACAATTATTGCAAACAAATTCCGCCGGGTCTCGATACGAGGCTGCATTGGTCGAAAAAAGAGCTTAAGAATGAGGCGCATGGCTGATACGAGGCACAAGATGAAGCGACCGGCAAAACTATCCCAGGTTCCGCTGAGCCGTCAGATCAAGGATTTCATCATCGACGGTGTGTCGAGCGGTGAACTGGCGCCGGGCGACCGAATCCCGTCGGAGGCCGAGCTGGCAAAACAGTTCTCGGCCTCGCGGATGACGGTGAACCGGGCGGTGTCGGAACTGACGGTCGAAGGTCGGCTGAACCGGGTTCAGGGCCTTGGCACCTTTGTCGCCGAATTCAAGCCACTGGCGCCGCTGTTCGAGGTGCGGAGCATCGCCAAGGAAATCGCCGATCAGGGGCACGAACATTCGAGCATCCCGCTCAAGTCAGAGCGCGGGCCGGCGACCAAGCAGGAAGCCGGGCGGCTGGAAGTGCCGGTTGGAACCGAGATCCTGAAGCTTCAGGTTCTGCACCTCAGCGACGGCAAACCGATCCAGATCGAGGCGCGGCTCGTGGTGCCAAAGTTCGCGCCCGAGTTCCTTGATCAGGATTACAGCGAAACAACCGCGTCGGATTATTTGCAGCGGACCGTTCAATTCACCGAAGTCGAACACAAGCTCGACGCGGTGGCGGCCGGACCCGAGTTCGGTCGGCTGCTGGAAATTGACGAGATCACACCCTGCCTGCGGCTGGTGCGCCGTACCTGGCTGCGCGACGATATCATCACGTACGTCCAACTCATTCACCCCGGCGGCGCCTTCCGGTTTACCGGCCGCTTCAAAGGGCCAGGCAACGTCACAGACGTGCCATTCTGACCGATTTCCAGGCGCGTGTGACCGGGCCCAAAGGTTGCGGAGCATCGGCAGGAAGCGATTGAACGCAAAGAGGCCAAGAGCGCGAGTTCGATTGAGATGCACAACGTCGCGAAAGTTGCTGCGCGCGTAAGCCTGCTGAAACGCCCTTGGCGGGTTCTGTTGGGTCAGTGCCCCTGCATCCGTTTTATATCAGATCGCCGGGGCAAAATACCCGAAGGGGTCAGCCTGCACCGGCCTGACTGATGGGATAAAGACCTGTCGTCACGGACCGCCACGGCAACAGCAGGCAGAGGTGACGGGAATATCGGTCCGCGCCTGCGCAATCTTCAGCTTTTGCGCGATCATCGCCACCGCGTCAGAGTCGCCCCGCGCCGTCACACATTCCAGCAGGCCACTCAGCGCCCAGACATTATCGGGATGCTGAGTGCACCGGGCAACCTGATCGTTCAGCCCCAGATCAGCGCGATAGACATCTTCAGCCTCGGTCAAACGCCCCTGCTCGGCCAGCAGCGCGCCCAGCGCGTGACGCGGCGGATGCATCCAGGCCCATGGCTCGGTGTAGGCCAGATTGTCGTCGCGCTCGGCCGCCAGACGCAGGGCACGGAAGGCCTGATCGTAGTTGCGCTTGCGGTATTCCAGCTCGCCTTCCAGCATTGCCTCGCCCACGGCCAGCATCTCGACGATGGGATTGCTGAGGAAGATGGCATCAGACGGAATATTCGACATGGCGGTATCAAGCCGCCGCCTTGCCGCTTCAGCCTCTTCGATGCGGCCGAGAGCCGAATTGGCGACCCCCTGCCCATAGGCATGCATCGCAACCCGGATCGGAGTCAGCTCGGGCGTCTCGGGTGCGGGTTCGGCGGCCAGCTCGCGCCATTTGCCAAAGCGCACCTGTACATGGGTGCGCATCGCCGAGTAGCCATCAAGGATCGCCGCCATGAAGGGAAAGCTGCCGCCGATCAGATCGGGGGTGGCCGTGGTACAGATCCGGTCGGCGGCATGGATAGCCTCGCCATAGTGGCCCAGCATCATCGCCGAGAACATGCCAAGATGCAGATCGTGGCAGCGCGCAGTGGTGTAGAAGTTGCGCGCGCCGCGCTCTGCCAGATAGCGATCATCGACCGCGATCGCGCGCTTGCTGACCGCCACCGACTGGGCGTAGTCGCCGCACTGAACATAGATATGCGCAGGCATGTGGTGGAAATGGCCCTCGTCCCGCGCCAGATCGCGCATCATGTCAGCGGCGACCAGCGCATCTTCCGGCGTCTGCGACATTTCAAGAGCGTGCAGATACATATGCAGAACGCCCGGATGGGGTGTGCCGCCCTGGCGGGCCATCTGCTGAAGCGCCCGTTCCAGCACATCACAGCATTCCCGGATATCCGCCCCCGGCAGCGGCGCGCCGGTGCGGATATCCCACAGCCTGCGCGGGGTTCGCGTCACCGCCGCCTCGACGAAAAGCGCGGCGATATCCAGATCGTCGCCAAACTGGCCGTGGGCGGCGCGCATCGCGTCGGTATAGGCGTCGTGCCAGTGCGCCAGCTCGGCTTGCGGGGCAGCTTCGGACTGCGGGTAGCGCAGGATGATTGATCGGATCAGCGCCTGTTCTTGCGGCGTCGCGCCATCAGAACAGGCCACGGCCCGCGCCGCCGCCTCGTTGCAGGTTGGCAGGGTCGCCGCCACCTCCGCCGGAGTGAACCGGATCCACGGGCGGTTGTAAAAGGGGCCACTGGCATAGGCGATGCCCCACCACGCCATGGCGCAGCCGGGATCGTGGGCCAACGCCTGACGGAAGCAAAACACCGCTTCTTCGTGGTTGTAGCCATAGGTCCAGGCGAGCCCCCGATTGAACCAGGTTTGCGCCTGCGCCGAGCCCGTGGTGACCCGACGGGTCCAGGCGTTGGTTTCGAATGGATAGTCCTGTGACACCTTCTGCCTTTCCTTTTACCTGAACCAAAAACCCGGACTAACTCCCGTAGCCTTTGTTTTTTCAACCAACTCAGCGTGCAGCGCAACGTCACGCACCAACCAGCGCGAACACCGAAACAGGTACGTTTCGTCATCACGCCTGTGGCCCGAAGTCTGGCTGTCGCGCACCCTGCCCACTGTGCCATTGCGCCGTCGGGCCAGCTTTGAGGACATCAGCTTCCGTCCTTTGCGTGCTTCGGGGTTTGCCCGCGACGCCGGTACACGGGTCTCGGCGCCATCAATGTTGACGCATTCACCTTATTGACTATACACATATATACAAGTTGTTTTTGTTGTGACAGGAGACGACCTTGGAACCAGACATCACGCGCGCACCCCGCTTGCTCGGCGGCATCCGCATCATTGATTTCTCACGTGTGCTGGCTGGCCCCTATTGCACGGCCATGCTGGCCGACCTTGGGGCCGACGTCATCAAGGTTGAGCCGCCACAGGGCGATGACCAGCGGATGATGGGCGTGATACGGGACGGTGAAAGCGTGAATTTTGCGCTGATCAATCGCGGCAAGAAAAGCGTCTGCCTCGACCTGAAGGACCCGGACGCGCTGGACGCCGCCCGCAAGCTGGTGGCCACCGCCGACGTGGTGATCGAGAATTTTCGCCCCGGTGTGGCAGCGCGGCTGGGCATCGGCTATGACGACCTCCGCGCGCTGAAACCCGATCTGGTCTATTGCTCGATCTCCGGCTTCGGCCAGAAAGGCCCGCTGTCGCGCCGGCCCAGTTATGACGTGATCGCTCAGGCTATGAGCGGGCTGATGAGCATCACCGGCGCCGCCGATGGCCCGCCCATGCTGGTTGGCGATTCCGTCGCCGATGTCAGCGCTGGAATATTCGCGGCTTTCGGCATTTCCACCGCCCTGTTCCACCGGGCGCGCACCGGCGAGGGCCGTTATCTGGATGTGGCCATGCTGGATTCGCTGATTGCTATGATGCCGACCGCGCTTTCGCGTTATCAGGGCCAGGGCGTCGCGCCAATGCGTCACGGCAACCGTCATGCGCTGACCGAACCCTTCGGCACCTATGCGGCCCGCGACGGCCATTTCATCGTCGCCGTGGCCAACAACCAGCTTTTCGCGCGCTTGGCCGAGGCGATCGGCCGCGCCGACTGGGCGACAGATCCGCGTTTTTCCAGCGTGCAAAGCAGGACCGCCAACCGGGCCGAGATCGCTGCCGCGCTGGAAGCCTGGGCCGCAGATCGCAACGTCGATGAGGTCGTAACCACGTTGCTGGCTGCGCAGGTGCCCAGTTCGCCGATCTGGGATGTCGCCGAGGCGGTCGAAAGCGAGCACTGCGCACAACGGGGTGTTTTCCGCCCACTGGCCCATGATGTTTTTGACACGCTGCGCGCGCCGGAACAGCCGGTGCATTTTGCCGGAAGCCCACGCGGCGTCTTGACCCGCGCCCCGGCCCGCGGAGCCGATACCGAAGCGATCCTGCGGGATCTGCCCGGGTTGAACGATACCCAACGCAGCCGACTAAACCCCGGAAAGACAGCAGGCACCCCGTCATGAGATATGCATTCTCCGAAGCCGACCGTGCGTTTCGCGCCGATGTCCGCGCCTTTCTGACCGCCAACTTGCCCGAGGATATCGCGCGCAAATCCGAGCTTGGGCAGCGGCTGGCGAAATCGGATTTCCAACGCTGGGAAAAGATTCTTGCCACCCGCAACTGGCTGACCGTCGGCTGGCCTGCAGCCGAGGGAGGACCCGGCTTTTCCGCGACGCAGCGCTATCTGTTCGAGCAGGAATACAGCAACCTGCCAACCCCCCGGCTCAAGCAGTTCGGGATCGGGATGATCGGGCCGGTCATCTACACCTTCGGCAATGACAACCAGAAACGGCGGTTTCTGCCCGGTATCCGGGACAGCCGCGACTGGTGGTGCCAGGGGTTTTCGGAACCCGGCGCCGGATCCGACCTTGCCAGCCTCAAGACCCGCGCAGTGCGCGATGGCGACGAATATGTGGTGACAGGTCAGAAAGTCTGGACCACGTATGCGCAATGGGCCGACTGGATGTTCTGCCTCGTGCGGACCGACCCCGACGTCAAGAAGCAGGCCGGGATCACCTTTCTGCTGATCGACATGACATCGCCGGGTGTCACGGTTCGGCAAATCCCGATGATGGACGGCGACAAGGAACTGAACGAAGTCTTTCTCGACGAAGTGCGGGTTCCGGTCGAGAACCGGATCGGCGAAGAGAACAAGGGCTGGACCTATGCCAAGTTCCTGCTGTCGCATGAGCGGCTGAATATGTCGAACGCGGCGCGCTCGCGCCGGCATCTGAAACGCCTTGCGGCCGATGCACGGGCCAAGCCGCACCCTGTCGCTGGCGAACGCGCGCGCATCGCGACCCGGCTTGCCACGCTCGACGTTGAACTTTCGGCGCTTGAACTTATGGAGCTGCGCATTCTCAGCGCGCTGAACGCCGGGCGCGACATCGGCAATGATGCAGCCAAGCTGAAGCTGCGCGGCACCGAGATCTCGCAGGCGCTGTCACAGCTTGCACTCGATCTGGCAGGTATCGACGGGCTGTGTCTCGATCAGAATTGGCTCAATGGCCTCGGCGATAGTCCCAAGGACCAGCGGCACGGTGCGGCGCTGGCAGACTACCTCAACATGCGCAAGCTGAGCATCTGGGGCGGATCTAACGAGATCCAGCGAACCATCCTTGCCACCGCGTTGCTGGACCTCTGAGGAGAGCGAAATGGATTTCGAACTTGACGAAGATGAAGCGCTTCTGGCCACGATGGCCGAGAAGTTCACCAATGGCTGCACTTCGGGCGAGAGCCGCTGGATCGAAATGGCCGAAATGGGCTGGCTCGGTTGTCATCTGGACGAAGCTGCCGGAGGGGCGGGTCTTGGCATGTCTGGCGCGGCAATCCTGATGCAGGCAATCGGACGTGCCGGGTTGTCGGACGGGATGCTGGGGCACTCCATTCTGGGCGCCACCGCCTTGGCCGGGTCGCCTCGTCACGCCGAATTGCTGTCCCGCGCACTCGCCGGAGACCTGAAACTGGGCGCGGCCTTCGCCGAGGCCGACTTCCGCCACGATCTGGGCACGCAGGCCACGACGGCAACCCGCACCGATGCAGGCTGGAAATTGGATGGGGTCAAGGCCCCTACCCTTGGCTGCCGCGATGCCGGGCTGATCGTTGTCAGCGCGGTCGGCCCGACCGGAGACGCCTGCTTTTTCGCGGTGCCGGCGGATGCGCCCGGTCTGAATGTCCTCCCGTATCCCGGGCCAGACGAAAGGGACGTGGCGCGCCTCTCACTGAAGGGTGTGGCCGTGGCTGAAGGCGACCGCATCGAGGCGGACCCGGCTCTGACTGCGCGCCTGCAAGCCGCGCTCCACATCGCCTTGGCCGCGGATTCCTGCGGTGCGATGCACCGGCTCACCCAGATGACCCGAACACAGCTTGAGACCCGGCAACAGTTCGGGCGCGCCATCGGCACCTTTCAGGCGCTGCAGCATCGCTATACCGACATGCATGTGGCGCTTGACGAAGCCCGTGCACTGATGCTTGCCGCAGCGATGGCGACTGATGCCGGGGCGTCAGAAGCCCCAACGCTGGCCCGCAAGGCCTGGGTGCAGGCCTGCTGGTCGGGTCGCCGCATTGCCGAGGAAGCGGTGCAGATGCATGGCGCGATCGGCATGACATCGGAGTGTCAGGTCGGCTTCTTCGTCAAGCGGCTGACCGCCAATATAGTGGTCGGCGGCCATGCCGATCTGCATCTCGGAATGCTTGCAGCGCAGGCGGAATAAGCAGGGCGGCCGCGCGCGTCACCCCGCTTTGCGGCCGCAGCGTCTTCATCATCAACGGCTCTGCCCCACCTCGCTTCGTGTCTGGTTTCTTAACTTGACTGGATACCGTCGCGGATGGCCTTGCAGAACCTCCCGAGGAGCGGCGGCTCCATTTTCAGCTTGCTTCGGAAAGACCGCGAAAGCTCCAGCTGCACGCCCTCGCCAGACCGCGTTCGGTTGCAGATATTGAGCTCATGTACGCCCGGCAGCTTCTTGTTTGGTTCCGCGTCGAAACCTGCGTGCTGCAGCGCGGCACCTATGGCATCGCGCAAAACGGTCGCCCGCCCACCAAGCCAGACAGAGTTGCTCCCGTCGTCTTTCCGCCCGTGAATCGCAATCGCGGTCTCGGATCTGCTGACAAGGTCAAGCGCGGTCGGCTCGTCGAAGCGATGAGAGGTGATATGGAAATCACCATGCGCCCCGGCCTTCAGTGCTTCGAAGACGTAATAGGAATAATCGGACCCCGCGATCGCTATCGCGATTTCAGCGGTTTCAGGTTCGATCGTGCCGCCGTGCGGTGCGAGGATCACGACGGAGGAGCCTCGGTCCTTGGACCGGATGCGAAAGTCGACCTCAGCCGACGATGCCTCGGAGAGTTCTTGGAAATTTTGGTAACGATCAGCCACGCGTCATTGCTCCGGCGACCTGTGCCATGCGGTGGGAACGGCGTGTCGGAACCCGCCGGTCATACATTCAACTTGCTTACCGTTTTCGAAATGGCTCCGCCCTTGTTCTCAAGCGCGACGATTTCGCCGAATTCGATCGTCATCCATTCGTCCCCATCTTCGGTAAGAGGCTCGGACGCAAAAATGGCGGATGTCGCTTCGTCTGCCGGACAGGCGTCAACCTCGTATGAATTTTCGTAATTCTGGAAGTTCTTGCCGAGGAGCAGATACATGGGCTCCAGCAACATCGAGAGAGGCAAATCCTCCTCCCGAAGTTTCTTCCAGTCGCCGGTCACATCCGTATCGCCTTTGTGGCCGCAGCCATAATTGACGCCGATGATCCGATCGGGACTGACCAGTGCAACTTTCAGCTTTGTCAGCGCCGCCAGATCAAGCTTTTTCATTGCCTCGACAATAACCTTGAGCAGTTTTTCGAACCCCTGCTTCACGTCGTCATCGCTATCTCCATCGAGCAGCGACAAAAGCAAAACGTACAGGAATTCCGTATCCGTCGTGCCGCGCATCTGCTTGAGATAGCGATCTTCGCAATATACCAGCAATTCCCTCTGCAACACTCTCCAGTTCGGCAAGGCGCCGTTCTGGGCTATGATCCAGGGGGTTTCGTCAAAGGAAAACGGGTGACAGTTCTCGTCCGCCTGGACGACGCCAGCATCGTACCCCGACGCCCGCACATGCGCCAGCAAGGTGCTGGCCTGCAAGCTCGGAAGGATGCCCTTGGCATTGTCGTCATAAAACGCCGCCTTGGGCCTGTGATAAAGCAGCGGTTCTTCTGGCTTCAGAAGGTGCTCGCTCCAGGCTCCAAAGCCCCAGCCCGCCAGCTGGAGGTTCGGATGCAACTCCGGATCCAGGCTCTGATTGATCAGACTGTTCTCCGGCTCCAGAAGAAGGCTCGACAACGGTATTTCCTGCCCGATGTAGGCAAAGACGCGGCACATATTGAGTTCGACCTCTCAGTTGGGGCTATGCCGGTCCTACTGGCGATCAAGCGGTCCCGGATTTTATTTGTAGATAGCTCTTCAAAAGCGCATTTCACTGTTCGGCCTTGCGGTGCAGTGTGCAACGATGCGCTTATCGTGTTCATCCGGCACCGCAGCGAGTTGCAGACGGCCCCCGACAACCAAACCTTCGCTATTGGCACCCAGCCCGATCACCTTTGGGCTACCGTCGAAGTACATCAACGGGCCGGGTTGGGGTGCGGTTCTGTCAACACCTTGCGGGCATCCCTGAAGGACACGAGTCGGCGTTCAGACTCGTCCCATAGCGCGAGCCTCGCGCAGCCAAGACTTTCGCGGATCGTGATGCGTCCAATCTGGTTGAGTTCTCCGTGGTCCCGAAGAACTTCGGGAAGCCGGTAAAAGGGGATGCGACTGGCCAGGTGATGGATATGGTGCGCCCCGATGTTCGCCGTAATCCAGGTCAGGACCGGCGGCAGCACGTAAAAGGACGACCCGTGAAACGCCGCGTCCTGAACGGTCCAGTCGGTGTCCTGGTCCCAGGAAGTTTCTTCGAACTGATGCTGGACGTAGAATAGCCAGGTGCCGACGATTGACGCGAGCACCATCATCGGCAGGTAGACGCATATCAGCACCGGAACACCGCCCAGACTGTAAAGCAGCCCAAGAAGAACGATGACCGCCGCATCGTTACCCAGGGCGCTTTTCCACTCGCCCCGCCGCGCGTTCAGGGGGTTGGGCGGCACACGGTTCCAGATCAGGAAATTAAAGGCCGCAATCACACCGAAGAGGATGACCGGGTTCCGCAGCAGCCGGTATCCGATCCGCGCGATCAGCGGCTTGGCGCGATATTCCTCGATCGTCAGAGTCGGGATATCCCCGGTGCCGCGTTGGTCAAGGTTGCCGGTCGTCGCGTGGTGAAGCGCATGGTTCTGTTTCCACATACCGTACGGCGTAAGCGTCAGCACGCCAATGATCCGCCCGCACCAACCGTTCCAGAACCGGGACGCGAAAAATGCACCGTGGCCGCAGTCATGCTGTATGACAAAGAGCCGGATCACGAAAGCTGCGTTGATAAGCGACAAACCGACAGAAAGCCACGGGCTGATCGCCAAAGACCACCATGACAAGGCAAAGATTATCGCAAAAGGGAGTGCCGTGACCGCCAGTTCAAAACGACTGCGCGACGGGATCGGCGTGCGATAAGCCGCGAGGCGTCGCGTCCACGACTGTGCAGTATCAGGCGCTTTGATTGGATCTGGGTCCATCGGCCAAACTTCTGAAAGTCTTGGGGATTCCGTCGCCGGGGGCCCCTCAGGGCACGCGAGGAGGTGTGGCTCAGCCGAGTATGAGATTGGTCGCGCTCTCTGTGTTGTTGCGGCCTTCTTCAATTTTGAAAGTGACCTTCTGAGCATCTGCGAGGCCGGTCAGGCCCGCCCGGTTAACGACCGAGATGTTGGCAAAGACGTCCCGACCGCCGTTCTCTGGCTCGATAGAGCCAAAACCTTTCTTTGTGGTGAAGCATTTCACGGTGCCATTGGCCATATCCGTGATCTCCTGCTCTGGGTGCTGCCCGCAGGATGCGGCAGCCCGGCAATGTCAGACTGATTGATCGACTGAAGCCGGGAGAACGGAGGCCGAGGGTCGCAGAAAAACGTTAGCTGAGCTCATGTGAAGATTTCCCGGCCGGAAAGCAAGCAGGAAGCCTTCAGCAAGTCGCTCTGAGCCACGAGTGACCGACTGAAGCGGGCGTTCCTGCATCTGCCTAGACACCGGAAGGACCAGCGGCAGCGTGTGAATTCGCCGCGATCGACAGAAATCGTCCGCGACGCCTTGGAAGCAGACCTTCGCAACGACTTTTAAGCGACCCGCCATGCCATCGCAGCGACCGCCTGTGCGAGAGGGTCAGGCCATGCCAGTTGCAATTCTTGGCGCGGCAAAATCGAGGAACGCGCGGAGTTTCTGCGGGATCAGGGCGCGGGGCTCGTAGAGGAGGTGGACCGGCCAGGGGGCCGGTTCGAAATCCTGCAGAAGCGGCACGAGCCTCCCGGCCTTGATCGCCTGAGCGGCCTGGTAGGACAGGACCCGCGTGACGCCCAGCCCGTCAATGGCAGCGTCAATCGCCGCTTCGGCAGTATTCACGATCAGCCGCGAACGCATTGGTATGGCTTTCTGCGGCGGCTCGGTTCCGGACCGCCAGTTCTGCGGCGACATGAGGCGCTGAAAGGTAATGGCGTCCAGCTGAGCCAAGTCGCCGGGAGTCTTGGGAGTTTCGTGTTTCTCCAGATAAGAGGGACTGGCGCAAATGATGCGGCGCACCTCGCCCACTTTACGGGCAATGAACATACTGTCCAAAAGCGGGCCGATACGCACCGCCAAATCAAGGTGTTCCTCGTGCAGGTTGACAGAACGGTCCGTCAGTTCCAGCCGTATGTCGATATCCGGGAAAGTCCTCAGGAAGGCGCTCACCACGGGCAGCACGTGCAACCGGCCAAAGACGATGGGCGCGGTCATGGTCAGTGTACCCCGCGGGGCCGTAAATTCACCACTGGCATTGCGCTCTGCCTCTGCAACCTCTTCGAGAATCCTGCGGCAGTCCGCGACATAGGTCTGGCCGGTATCCGTGAGCGTCAGCCCCCGGGGAGACCGAAGCAACAACTCAGCCCCGAGCTTGTCCTCGAGCTCGGAAATCCGGCGGCTGACGGTGGCCATCGGCATCGCCAAAGCACGGGCGCCGGCTGTCAGGCTCCCTTCGTCCACGACGCGCACGAAAATCGACATTGTCTCAAGCCGGTCGGTCATACTGCTTCCAAATTTTGAGAATGTATGTTCCGAAATTACAATCTACACCCGTTTCATGGAAGCCCCTAAGTCTGCCTCACTCAGCAAACAAAGGAGTTCTCCCATGTCCCGCATCACCTATCCATCCAGCATTGCAGCCGCGCCCGGAGCATCGCAGCCGCTGTTGCAAGCCGTCGAGAAGCAGTTGGGGTCTGTCCCGAATTTGTTCCGCCTGGCCAGTGTCAGCCCGGCTGCGCTGGAAGGGTATCTCGGCATTTTCGGCGCCCTTGGCAAAGGCCGCCTGCCGGCTGCCACCCGCGAACGCATAGCCTTGGCCGTGGCGCAAGCGAACGGGTGCAACTACTGCCTCTCGGCCCACACCTATCTTGGCAAAAACCTCGCCAAGCTCGACGCCGCCGAAATCGCGGCCAACCGTGCTGGCCGGTCGAACGATGTCAAGGCTGATGCTGCGGTGCGGTTCGCAGTCAAGGTTCTCAACGCGCGTGGCCGCGTTGCTGCCAGTGATCTGAATGAAATCCGCGATGCAGGCTATGACGACGGCCAAATCATCGAGATCGTGCAGCATGTCGCCCTGAACATCTGGACCAACTACCTGAACGAACTCGCCCAGACCGAGATCGATTTCCCCGCGATCGATGCGGCCGAGATCGCAGCCTGACCCTGGCGGCGGCCGGGTTTTTTCTGGCCGCCTGCCTCCTCCACCAATGCCCCAAACAGGAAAGGTCATGCCGATGAGCCGCCCCCCGCTTCCCCCGTTTACCAAAGACAGCGCGAAGGAAAAGATCCGTCTGGCCGAGGACGGCTGGAATTCCCGCGATCCGGCCCAGGTTGCGCTGGCCTATACGCCCGGCAGCCGCTGGCGCAACCGCGCCGAATTCCCGGTGGGCCGCGCCGAGATTGAGGCCTTTCTGACCCGCAAATGGGCTCGTGAAATGGAGTATCGCCTGATCAAGGAACTCTGGGCCTATGCGGGCAACCGCATCGCCGTGCGCTATGCGTATGAATACCGCGATGACAGCGGGCAATGGTTTCGAGCCTATGGCAACGAGAACTGGGAATTCGCCGAGGACGGTTTGATGGCGCATCGCCATGCCAGCATCAACGAACTCCCGATCCGCGAGGACGAGCGGAAACTTCGCTGGCCGCTTGGCCGCCGACCTGACGATCACCCGGGCCTGTCCGAGCTTGGTCTTTGACCCATGAAGAACAATCCTATGGCCCGGCCCGATCATGTCTTTCACGCCGGTGAACGCACGGTGCAGGACCGCGCCGGTGTGCCAGCAGAATGGCGGCTACGCGCCGCCCGCGCCATCCAGGCGAGTTTGCCGGCGCAGCATCAAGCCTTCTTCGAAAGTCTGCCTCTCCTGTTTGCAGGCCTGCGGGATATGCAGGGCCGGCCCTGGGCCACGATTTGCCCACTGCCAACGCAGGCGCAGGCGACGTCCACCCGGCTGACGATGCGCACCCGCCCGGTGCTGGCCGAACCGCTCGGCCTGGATCTGCGGGCGGGCAGCAAGGCGGCAGTGCTTGGGCTGGACTTCGCGACGCGGCGGCGCAACCGGATGAATGGCGTTGTCACTGCCGCAGCAGTGGACGTTCTGTCGATCGACGTCGAACAGAGCTTTGGCAACTGCCCGAAATACATCCGAACGCGCGATCTCGACCTGACTGCCGGGCCATTGCCGCCCGCCGAAGGTGTTCGGGTTGCACTCGGCGATGCGGCTGCCCGGCGGATCATCTCTTCAGCGGACACATTCTTCATCGCGACTTACGCGAAAGATGGTGCGGATGTTTCCCACCGCGGAGGGCGGCCTGGCGTCCTTCGCCAGAATGCGGGCGGCTCCCTTTCCTTCCCGGATTATGCCGGTAACCGGTTCTACAACACGCTTGGCAATATCGAGGTTAGCGGCCGAGCCGGGCTGTTCATTCCGGATTTCACCAGTGGCGAGGCAATATTGCTGACCGGCAAGGCCGGGATTGATTGGTCGCCGGCCCGGGCCGCAGAGTACGAGCAAGCCGAACGCATCCTAGACATCTACCCCGAGGATGTTTGGTACGCCCGGCACGCATTGCCGCGCGACGCCTACGCCGATGCATTGGATTGGTAACCCAACGTATCCCTGATGCTGCCGGAAGTACCTTTTCCCGCGTAGAGACAAATGCCAGCTCGGCGGCTTGCAGCGCTGCGTGGTTTCCGAATGGTCGCGCGTTGGTAAAAAGCCTTGGAATTCATGTTCCGACCGGATGGAACCCGGCCAAGAAACTCACGCTACAGAGGTTTCATACCGGTAAAAGCGTATTTCAAGGCCACCGCAATACAGACGCCAACGATGATGGAGTCAATCGTTCGACACTAGGCAGACATTGCTTTAATCCGCGAAAGCATTTCCAAATTGAATGATCGGTGTCGTGGCATGTGGATCAAAGCATCATTGAGATGCGTGAGCTGTTTGCTACCCGGTCCGATAGCGCGCTTTGTGCCTGTGGTTTATACTCAGCTAAATGTAGAACGCGGAATAATGAACGCTGTCGATGCAGAGGTGGTCGGGCTCATTGATGTGTGGCGGCGCGCCTAACCCAATCGGCGAAAACTTTGACCCCGTGCTTGTTGCGCGACAGCGGATTGAGCACAAGGTAATAGACAAATCCGCGCAACTCAGGGCCAGGGATTTGTCGGTAGCGGCCTGACTGCAGACCCTGATCGACCAGCGCACTGCTGGACAAAAGCAGTCCCAGTCCCTGATCCAGCGCATTAAAAGCCGCACATTCATCGCTGAAACGGGTAATGCGGCCCGACGGGAACGGTTCCCCGGCTTCCTTGAACCATTCTTCCCAGGTCGGGCCGCCCATGTCCGGGTTACGCCAGCGGAAGCCCAGAAGCCGGTCGTCCTGCAAGCCGGTTTCCGGGCGGTCAGCCAGACTGACGGGGACATAGCGATCCGAGAACAAAACCTCCGCATCTTCAGTCGCAGAGCTCTGGGGGCCATATCGGATCGTCAGGTCCAACCGGTCTGCCCGCAAGTCCAGAAGGTTGTCACTGGTCTCGACCTCAACCCTGATCTCGCCATGTTTGTCGAAAAAGTCCGGCAGGCGTGGAACCAGCCAGCGCTCCGCAAAGGCATATGTTGTCGTGACCCGAACCAGCGATTGCTCGACGTCCTTGTCGAGCATTGCAAAGGCCTCGCCCAGAATATCAAACGCCGACTGCAGCTTGGGGAACAACTCCTGCCCCGCGGGTGTAAGGGCGATCTGACGGGGGCGGCGTTCGACCACCTGGAATCCAAGGTAGGCCTCCAAATGTCTGATCTGGTGGCTGATGGCGGTGGCAGTGACGCTCAGCTCTTCCGCGGCCTCGGCAAAACTGAGCCTTCTGGCGACCGCTTCGAAGGCTCGAATTGCGTTTAACGGCGGAAGTTTACGCATGGCAAAAGCCAATTGCGCAAAAAAATCTCAGCACGGCCTGACGAATGGTCATTTGTTTTTTGGCCTTCTCTTTCTGAAGCTTGTGAAATGAAAAGGGAGGTTAAAAATGACACACAACAGTATCACCACCCGGCGGCGGTTGATCAAGGGGGGGCTTGCGGTCGCAGCCTCGATCGCCACCCCGGCCATCCTGCGCGCACAGGGCCGCCGCGACCTGTCGATACTCACCTGGGCAGGCCATGCCGACCCCGACGTGATTGGCGCGTTCGAGGAGACGCACAACGTTCGCATCCGCGCCAAGGAATATGTGGGCGGCGACCAGATGCTCGCGCAAATGGCACAGTCCCCGGCCGGAACCTACGATTTGATCCTGTCAGACGCAGAATACGTCGTGCAATTGCAGCAAGCTGGATTCATTGAACCGTTGGCGCCCGAGGACTACCCGTTCGACGACTTTTTTCCGGAGTTTCAGAATTTTCGCGGCCACTGGTTCGACGGTCAGCCCTATGCGGTTTTCCTGCGGTTCGGTTTTCTCGGGCTGTCCCATAACCGCACAGCGATGAGTGAAGCGGAGGCCCGCAGCTATCGCACCATGTGGGAGCCTCGGCATCAGGGACGCATTGGCCATTTCGACTGGCATCTGCCCAATCTGGGCACCTTGAGCCTCCTCAATGGCAATCCGTCGCCTTTTGACCTTGACGAGGCGCACTGGGCGGATTTGACCGGAACGATGATGTCGCTCCGGCCCCAGGTGCGCGGCTTCTACGATTACGGCGGGATGCTGTCAGCGCTGCGTTCTGGCGAGGTTTCCGCTATTCCCGGCATCGGCGACTGGATCACCGGCGTGCTTGCCCGCGATGGTGCGGATGTCACGACGACCATCCCCGAGGAAGGCGGCCTGCAATGGACCGAGTCGCTATCAATCGGCGCGCGGTCAGGAAACCAGGATCTGGCCCGATCATTCATTCAGTACATGCTGTCGCCAGAAGGACAGGTGAAAACCGCGACGCTCAAGGCGTATCCGGCGATGATCCCGACGCGGGCAGGCTGGGCGAAGCTGAATGATGAACTGCCGGGAGAGGCGCGGCGCCAGAACATGGCACTGAACGGACCCAACGCACTCGACGAGATCCGCGCCGGGCGCATCCGGCTGCGAGAGCTTCCGGTACAGCAATCGCTGGAAATCTGGAACGACGCCTGGACGCGTTACAAAAACGCCTGATGTCCGGTCCGGCCCCGGCACAATCGTCGGGGCCGCAGCCCTATCGGAGATATCGACATGAACTCCCCTGCTTTACCGGCCCGCACTTCGGGGCGCCGACTGCCCTTCCTTTTTCGCCGTACCTGGCCGGCGCTCTGGATCCTTCCGATGCCCGTCTGGCTGCTGCTTTTCTTCGCAGTGCCGCTTGGCTTGCTGGTGGCGATTTCATTCTGGTCCGTGGTGAACTATCGTCTGACGCCGGACGCCACGCTGGCGGCCTGGCGTCATGTTCTGGGCCTTGATTTCCTCTGGGCCAGTTTCTGGCGCAGCTATGGGCTGTCGATGGCGAGCGCGGTCGTGATTTCGCTTCTGGCCTTTCCGGCCTCCTACGCGATGGCCTTTGTCGCAGCCCCGCGCCAACGGCTGATCCTGCTGGGCCTTGCGATTGCGCCGTTTTTCACAAGCTATCTCGTCCGCATCTACTCCTGGCAGGTCTTCCTGACTGAAGGCGGTGTGATCTCCTCCATCGTTCAGGCGTTCGGTGGCAAGGGGGACAGCCTGCTCAACACCTATTTCGCTCTGTTTCTTGGCCATGCAACGCTCGCGCTGCCGGTGGTTCTGATCCTGCAGACCATCGCCCTCGCCAATGTGGACCGGACCGGAATTTCGGCCGCTGCCAACCTGGGCGCACGTCCCCGGGCGATCCTGTTCCGCGTTATCCTGCCCGCGGCCCGACCGGGGCTGACTCTGGGGCTGCTGTTTGCGTTCCTGTTGTCCTATGCCGAGTTTGTCAGCGCCTCCTATCTGGGTGGCGGTGCCTTCCAAACCCTGCCGATCCTCGTGACTGACCTTGTTCGGGCCGGTCAGCAATGGCCGCGCGCCGCCGTGGTGTCGCTCTTGATGATCGCCAGCCTTCTGGTCACCGCCTTCGTCACCGTCCTCTGGGCCTACCGCGAGAAAGGATAAGACATGCCACCACATCTGAAACACGCTTTGCCAATAGCCTTCTGGGTTGCCGGACTCGCGTTGGTTTTCATCCTGCTCTACGCACCGATCCTGTCGGCGGTCCTGTTTTCCTTCAGCGCGGACCGCTTCCCAAGCCTCAGCATGTCCGGGTTCAGCACCCAATGGTATGCGCAGGTCCTGACCGACCGGGCCATGTTGGAGGCCCTCTGGAACAGCCTGACGGTTGCCGGATTCACCGCCCTGATTGCCACAGCCCTGGGATTTGCCGCAGCCTATGCGGACTACCGTTTCAGGTTCTTTGGGCAGAAAGCCGTGCTGGCGCTGGCTTTGCTTCCGCCGACGGTGCCGCTGGTTATCCTGGGTCTGGCGATGCTGGCCTTTTTCTCCCGCATTGGAATTGCCGGCACGCTTGCGGCAGTCGTTGCCGCGCATGTTGTCATCGCCGCGCCCTTTGCGATGGCGGTCTGCCGTCTGCGGCTGGCGCAACTGGATCGGACGCTGGAAACCGCAGCCCAGAACCTTGGTGCGCCGCCGCATTCCGCGCTTGGCCGTATCGTGTTGCCGCATACGGTTCCCGCCATCCTCGCGGCCTTCTTGATCACCTTTGCCGTGTCATTCGACGAATATGTGATCTCTTGGTTCACCGGCGGATTGAACCAGACCATTCCCGTTGCGGTTCTGACCACGCTTCAGGGGCAGGTCGACCCGACCATCCACGTCATCGGCACATTGAGTTTTACCGTCACACTGACGCTGGTTCTGATCGCGCTTGCCGTGGTCCTGCGCCAGAGCGGCGGCGCCATGTCCAAGGAGGAGACATCATGACCAACACGCATCTGAAACTTGACGGGCTTGCCAAGTCCTATGGCAACTTCATCGCCGTGGAAGAGTTTTCGCTGGATATTTGCGAAGGAGAGTTCATCGCAATCATGGGGCCGTCCGGCTGTGGCAAGACCACAAGCCTGCGTATGCTGGCCGGACTTGAAACCGCAGACCGCGGTGAAATCACCCTTGCGGGCAAACGCATCGATCAGCTGCCGGTCTGGGAGCGGGAAACCCCCATGGTTTGGCAAAGCCTGGCGCTGTTCCCCTTCATGACCGTGCGTGAAAACGTCGAGTTCGGTCTGCAGATGCGTGGCGTTGCCAGGGCAGAACGTCGCCGCCGCGCCGACGACTGGCTTGAGCGATTGGGGATATCCACCTACGCAGACCGCAATGTCGCGCGTCTGTCAGGCGGTCAGCGCCAGCGCGTTGCCCTTGCCCGCAGCCTGGTGCTGGAACCCAAAGTGCTGCTCTTGGACGAGCCGCTTTCGGCACTGGACGCCCATATGGCAATCAAGATGCAGGGCGAACTGAAAAAACTCCAACGCGAGCTTGGCATCACGTTTGTCTATGTCACCCATAGCCATTCAGAGGCCTTTTCGCTCGCCGATCGGGTTGTCATCATGAACCTGGGAAAAGTGGAGCAGATAGGCAGCCCGCAGGACATATTCCTGCGGCCCCGCAGCAAATTTGTGGCGCAGTTTGTCGGTGGGATCAGCCTGCTGGAAGGCAAGGTTTTGGGCCGGGAGGACAGCAAACGCTTCCTGAACACACGCGACGGCAAAGTCCGGCTATCCCACAGCTGCGGATTGGCCGAAGGCGCAGCCGCAGTCCTGGCTGTACGGGCTGACAGGATCTCTGTGACGATTACGCCGGGCTGGGGTGAAAACGAAATCGCCTGTACGTTGGTATCAGAGGAGTTTGCCGGAGCCGTGGTGAATTTGCACCTGGAAACCGCATCTGGCCACAGCCTTGTTGCGCAGCTTCAGCAGCGAGATCTGGAGCAGCTGGACGCAAGCATCGGCGCCCGGGTCTATGCGTCCTGGCACTCTGACGACGGTTTCCTTCTGGACCGTGCGCGACAGTCCTTGCCGGGTACTAAGGTGAGGGCTGCGTGAAATCCGTTCTCGACAATACCATGAATGCTCTGAAACGAGCGGCACGGCAATCGGAGGCTTCCCCGCCCCTGTTAACGGCCCGCGCGCAAGCGCGTCACAGCGATAGTCGCACCGAAAGAATGCCCCCATTGGATGGGAGAACTGTCTCCTGGAAGGCTATTGTCGCAATCAAGGGCGTCACTAAGCGTGCCAGATCTGAGCCTCTGACATGATCGGCCAACCGGTCCAAGGGCCGAACAAGCCCCGCTTCGCCCTACACACATTCCGTCCTGATGGAGAAACACAGATGGATACCCTCAAGACTCCCTTTGATGCCGCACGGCCCGACGGTAAAAACCCAAGCGCATATCAGACTCTTGCAGAGCATGGCCGCATCAGCCCGGATACGACCTACACAATTCCCGCCCGTCAGGGCCGGGCGATGCGCCTGAAAAAGCGGGAGCTGCTTTCGGTTATCAACTGCCACGGCAGCCAGATTGGCGATTTCTGGGCTTTTGCAGAAGGCGACTGCAACGAATATCTGTCGATGGAACATCTGCGCCCGACGCTGCGGCGCGTGTCGCCCCGCCCCGGCGACGCGCTGGTGACCAACCGGCGGCGCCCTATCCTGACACTGGTTGAAGACAGCTCGCCCGGCGTTCATGACACGCTTGTCGCGTCCTGCGATATTCACCGGTATGCCCAGCTTGGACATCACGGTTATCACGACAATTGCACCGACAACCTGCGCATGGCGCTGGGGGCAATCGGTGTACGTCCAACATCAGTGCCTTGCCCGCTGAATCTCTGGATGAACACGCCTGTCGTCGAAGGTGGCGCGATGGAGTGGCGGCCCCCTGTCTCGACAAAAGGGGATCATGTGCTGTTCCGCGCTGAAATGGATGCTGTGGTGGTTATCTCCTGCTGCCCGATGGACCTGTTGCCGATCAATGGCACAGATGCGCGGCCGCAAGCGCTGGAAGTCATGCTACACCGAGACCCCGAGTGAACCTGACGGCACAAAAAAATAGCGGCGCGAATTTCGGTCCGCGCCGCCTTGCAGTATCGTTTCAAAGGTTTGTTTCAGGCCGCTTGCGCTGCTCCACCCGCCAGTTTCACGGCCAGGCTAGCGGCGCGGGCCTCTGCCGATTTAACCGACGCCTCGTGACGCGCGTCTTTGAATTCCTGATACTCGATGGCGATCGTTTCGATATCCGCCTGCGCTACGCCGAAGTAATGTGCACAAGCCGCCAGAGCCGGGTCAAGCGCGTTGAGATGGGCCCGCACGCCACCGGGAGCAAAGCCAAATTCACCACGCGAAGACAGCACCACCAGCCGCTTTCCCGAAAGGATCGGCTCGATCGGCGTGTCGCCGCGGGCAAGGTCAAAGGAAAAGGTCCGGCCGATCCGCGCGATGTGGTCGATCCAACCTTTCAGGGCGCTCGGCATTCCGTAATTGTACATCGGCGCCCCCAGGACGACGATATCCGCCGCGATCACCTCATCGATCAACGCGTCGGAAAGCGCCAGACGCTCGTTCATCCAAGGCTCACGTGCGTCGGGCGGGGTAAAGGCGGCATGGATGAATTTATGGTCGATCGCGGGAATCGGGTTCAGGCCGACATCTCGGATGATCACCTTCGTACCCGGCGCGTGAGCCAGAAAGTTTTGCGTGAACAACCCGGTCAGATGACGTGTAAGAGAACGTTCTTCAAGCTGGGCGCTTGCATCAATTCGCAACAGAGTGGGCATGGGCAATCTCCTGAGTTTATGCGCTGCGCACTGTGCGTACCAAGCGGCCAATCCTCTGGCGAAGGCGAATTTTTCATGTCCAGGATGAGAGAAATTCACCCTGGCACCACGCCGAACGAAAGGGATTGAACCGATGCGGCGCCTGCCTCCGCTCCACGCACTACGCGCTTTTGAAGCCGCCGCCCGGCATCTGCATTTTGCCCGAGCTGCGGCCGAACTTCACCTGACGCCAACCGCGATAAGCCACCAGATCCGACACTTGGAGGAGATCCTGCAGGTGAAACTCTTCCACCGCTATCCGCGCCCAATCCGCCTGTCAGCGGAAGGCGCGGCATTGTACCCGGTGCTGCGTGATAGTTTCGACCGCATGAGCAGTGCCATCGCAGGGATTTCGCAGCCGGATACGGACCGTCCGCTGACGGTTTCCGTTACGGTGGCCTTCGCCAGCCTCTGGCTCATGCGGCGTCTGCCCGCATTGCGCAGTCAGACCGGGCTGAACCTGAAAGTCGAGGCCGACAATCTGCCAGTAGACCTGTCGGGCAGTGATATCGACTTTGCCATACGCTATGCGGTCCGGTCGCAGCCCGAAGGTCACTGGCTCCCGCTGTTCGAAGACCGACTGATCCCGCTCTGCGCTCCGGAATTGCTGCGCCGGACTCCGATCAACGATGACGCCGGTGTCTTGCGCCTGCCGCTGATCCAGTACCGCTGGAATTGTGGCGCGGAAACGTCGCCCAGCTGGCAGCGCTGGTCTCACGCAGCCGGTCTTGGGCATGCGGCGCCAGAGATCGCCCAGCACTTTTCCGAGGAAATCAATGCCATCGACTCCGCGCTTGCAGGTCAGGGCGTGGTATTGGCGTCCAGCGTGCTGGCTGGCGCCGCTGTCGCAGCCGGGCACCTGATACGCCTGTCGGGCACGGATTTGCCCGGCAGAACCTTTTGGGCCGTGACCCGCGGCGAACATCCGCGCCTAGCCGAAGTGGAGCGCTTTGTTTCATGGGCGCATACATCGGCATAGCGCCTAAACGCGCGCAATGCCGGAATATTCTGCGCCACGGACGGCTTCGAGGCGTTTGGTCGCGCAGCGGCAGCAAAGGTGTTGTTCAACGGGCCGCTGTGCGGCACTTTGAAGAGACGGCAGAATTGCGGTCAAAGCCGATCTTTCTTACTGAATTTCGCCGTGACTGCGAAAGACTGCACCTACTCGCTCGAAAAAATGGCTCAAGCAAACGTGCGGCGCTGCGGCGCGTATTCCCACGCCGCGCGCAGCAGATACGGGACCATCTCATCTCAGCCTCGAAGCCTCGCTGCGCCGGATCATCGTCCGACCCCGAAGTTCGGGTACAATACGTGCGCATCACCAGTGGCAACCAAGGAAACTGCACATTTATAATCCGCCAGACGGATGATTTCGGGGCTGGTTTTGAAGTCGCGAAATGGGGAACGTCGGTTCATCAAGCGAACCTATGAAGGCACCCTGCCCGTCTCAACGTCTCTTCTTCTGACAAGACACTCGTGGGTGACTGTCGGCGATACGGACGAAGCGGGCGTTCGGCCAAACATCTATCGTTGCGAGACCTACATCAGTTGCTGTCGGTTCTCGAAGGTACTCAGCATGTTCAGGATCTTCAAAACTTCTTCCTCTGTGAAGATGCTCGATGTCGGATCGACGTCGATCTCTTTTAGTATGTAATACTGCATCTCGGTTGTGATCCTGCCGCGCTTCAGCGCCACCTTCCCTACCCTATGTACCGCACCGCTTTTGGATTGGAAGCTGTATCCGACCTCGGCTTCAAACTGTAGCAGGAAGCTGTCCACTATGTCGCGTGCCTCGCTACTTGATTGCCTGATTTGGAAAAGCTCCGCGAGCGTATGAGCGTACCATTGTCGCACCTCATCAGTGACCTGAGTGCAACGAGAACCCTTGGTACTGTCGAAGATGGCCAGCCATGTCGCGGCTGGCACCACAACTTGATTCTCGATCTCCTCCTCAGTTGAATAGGGATGTGCCAGGCTGAGGACGAGAATTCGCCATTCGCGGTAATAAGACAGCCCTCTCAAGAGCAACTCTATGTCGCGTCTCGCTTCTTTACGATCAAACGGTTTCGGCATGGGAAACACTTACGGGAATTGAAAAAGAACACTGGAATGATGTGGTAGAGCGACCAGAAACCCCAGAAGTTTCGACAGTGTTAAACTGCTATAAAGAGATTACGACATAACAGTATCAATATCCACATTGGGCTCCAAGCGGACATGCGGCAGTGAATCTCGCAAGTCGGCTGACTACAGATGTGTTACCGTCACTTCCGGCCCTAAGCGACCACGCAGATTCACCGCAATGAGTGTTCGGTGTTTCACCTTCGCAGACTGGAATTGCCTTCATCAAAGTAATTTTCTCTGCGTCTCATCGCCAATAGAGCGGGGAGCAGGATCAGGTCCGTCAGTAACGCTGCAATCAAGCTGATGATCAGCGTGGCTCCGAACAGTCGGACGGGTTCAAACGCACTGAACGCAGTCACTGCGAGGCCGATGCTCAAAAGGAGTGTCGTCATGATCATCACGCCTCCAGCGGTTTTCAAGGCGTGCCTCAAGGCCGGTCCCGGTGGCAGGCCGACCCGCACGGATTGCCGATATCGCGTCAGCAGATGCACGGTATCGTCGATGGCGATACCGAACGCGATGGTCAGGGCCAATCCCAAGGGTGGTGTCATATGGCCGGCATTGAGCAGATGCGGCGCCGAGCCGACAATCAGTACGGGAAGAAGATTAACGAACAAAACCAACGGCATGAGGCGAAAGCTTTGAAACGCCAGGGCCACGATGATGGCGCCGCCAATACTGGCCAGAACCAGCCCCGTTGAAAGCGCGCCGATCAGGTCGACAGACCCATGACGCAAGATCGCCGGCATTCCGATCACTCTCGCGGCCCCCGCTTGCAGAGCGGCGGCCTCGACGCGGTCGAAATAGGCCAGCGTCGTGTCCGATTGCATGGGATCTGGAAGCGAGACGGCAAAGCGGCGAACTCCGGTATCGCTGCCGTGAAGCCGCTGGACAAGGGTGGCAGGAAAACGATTGAACAGCGCGTCAGGTGGCGCCTCGCTTTCGGTCCCAATCCAGCGCGCCAACGAGAGTTCGGAGCCTACCGCCCCTTCCACCGTCACAGCCTCTACCGCTTCGACAACCCGAGCGAATTCAGGCCATTCCGCGTCCGGCGGCAGTTCGACCCAAGCGGTAAAGACGCCGGTGAATTTGTCCGAGATGCGATCATTCGCGGCTGCAAGGGGGCTGTCATCGGGCAAATAGCGGCTTAGCGGGAACCAGGCGGTTGTGGTGGCGAAGGCGGCTCCGGAGGCGAGGAGAAGCACGAAAGCGCAGGCGACCACAACTTTCGGTCGCCGCGCGGATGCCGTGCCGATCGCAGTGGCCCACCCTGACGCGACACCGCCAATCTGGCGCGGTCGGGGCGCAAGAAGCAAGGCGAGCGCGGCAAAGCCGGGCAGCAGAAAGACGACCGACAGCACCATGGCTGCCGCGCCGAGCCATGCGAAATCGACCAGTTGTGCGTTCGATGAGGTCAGGATGGACCCGAATGCAATCGCGGTTGTCCCGGCGGTTAGCAGGCTGGCAGGACCGACTGTCTGCAGCGTTGATGTTACCCGGTCTTGCATTGCGCCCTCGGCATCCGCCAGATTCACAGCCAGATGCAATCCGTTTGCCACGCCGATCACGAGGATCAGCATCGGAATGACGTTGTTCAGAACGGTGATCGGGATGCCCATCCACGCCGCCAAACCGACCGTGCCGATCATGCCCAACAGCGCTGGCACGATCGCCGCGACTGCAAGCTTCACATCGCCGAGAAATGCCAGTGTCGCAATCACGACAAGCGCCGCCCCAATCGCGTTGAGCCGCAACAGGTCACCCTTCAACCCTTCGCTGATTGCGAGCCCCATAACATCCGGTCCGGTAACGGTGACCGACAGGATTTTCTTTGCAGAGATGAGGGTATCGAGCGCGCTCAGTGTCTCCGGCAATGGGCGCTCTGCAGTGTTGACCGACGCCATGATCAACATGGCGTCATCCTCAAACAGGGTCGGCAGGCCCGTCCCGAGCGCCCGGAATGCTTCAAGGCGGTCTGCTGTCACCTCCGGGTCGGCATTCGGCAGGATCACGGGTTCATCCGCGAACTCTGGATGGCCGGGCGGAAACATCAGCGAGAAGGGAGAGACGACCGCCGCGACACCAGCCGTTTCAGCTATCCCGTCTGCCAGATTACGCCCTTCTTCCATGTCGTCCGAGGTAAAGCCACTTTCGGCTTCAATCAGCAACGCCACTTCGGTTTGACGCCCGGGAACGCTGTCCTCAAATCGTTCCTGTGCCTGCGACAAGGGGCTGTCGGTGTAGAATGCACGGTTGATATCTGCATCAAACTCAAGATCGCCAACCCGCGCCATCACGCCTGCGAACAGAAGGATCAGGGCAATGACGAGGCTCCAGGGGCGCCCGGTCAAGCGAGAGAGCCAGATCACGCGGACCGCATCGCGGCAAGCGCCGCGTTTTCAGAACGAATGCGAATTGTCAGCATCAACGCGTTCAGCGCCGAAAACGCCAACGCAATCTGCCACAGCCCCAGAACCATCGGCGCTATGGCGATCTCTAGCACCACGAGCACATAGTTCGGGTGGTTGATCCAGCGATAGGGACCGCGCCGCACAAGGGGTGTATCGGTGACGATGATCCGTGTCGTCCAGCGCGACCCAAGCGACATGAGGATCCACAGCCGCAAAGCCTGAAGGATGGCGAACAGGACCAGCCAGATACCTCGGACCTGCTCATCGTATCCGAAGACGACGATGCAGACGAGCCATGCCGCGTGGAGCGCAACTATTGCCGGGTAATGTCCCGCGCCCACTTCCCGTGCGCCTGCGGCCAGCAAAGCAGAGGTGTTACGCCGCGCAATCAGAAGTTCCGACAGGCGTTGCACCACCAGAAAGGCGATGAACAGCGAGGCCCCGATCGTCATGCCGCTTCCACCGTCATTGGTAAAAAGGATCCGGTAAAGCCCGGTCCGAGCGCCGAGGTCATAAACCGACCCGTCTGCCCCGACTCAAGAACCCGATTCAAGACAAACAGGACGGTCGGCGCCGACATGTTCCCGACATCGCGCAGAACTTCGCGTTCAGCCACAAGAACGCCTTGCTCGAGACGCAACGCGCGTTCAATCGCGGTGACAACCTTTGCGCCTCCGGGATGACAGACAAACCGATCCACGTCGTCGTACGTCATGCCACAGTTCGACAGAGCCGTGCTTGCAGCAGCCGACAGATGTTCGTCGACGAAATCGGGGATCGCGCGGTCGAAAACAACTCCAAGTGCGGCATCATCTACATCCCAGCCCATGATGCCAAGCGTATCGGGCCATGTGATCTGGGCACCGGGCTCCAATGTTATGCGTTGTCCCGGCGCTTCTCGTCCCGACAGACAGGCTGCAGCGGCACCGTCACCGAACAGGACTGTCGCGATGATGTCCGCCTTTTGAAGGCGATCGTTACGGAACGATATGGAACAGGCTTCGACGACAACCAGAAGAATTCGGTCCGTCGACCGTGCTTCGGCCAGGGACTGAGCAATCGAAAGCCCCGCAACCCCGCCGCCGCAGCCAAGGCCGAAAACCGGCACTCGGCGCACGTCAGAGCGGAAACCCATCTGCGCCATAGCGCGTGCCTCCAGCGTGGGCGTTGCGATGCCGGTGGACGATACTGTCACGATGCAATCAATCTCTGCGGCGCTCCAACCCGCAGCCGCCAAGGCACGACTTGCGGCATCCATGAACAGAGAGGTCGCACCAGCAAGATACGCGTCATTGCGATCTTTCCAGCCATGATCCTCCAGAAACCATTCCGGGGGTACAACAGAATAGCGCCGCTTAATCCCTGCGGACTGAAACGTCGGACGTAACCGCTCGAACTGAGGATATCTGGGGCCGAGAACTTCCTCGGCGAGAGAGAGAACGACATCCTGAGAGAGGACGTGCGCAGGAACTGCGGTCCCGAGGCTGTGTAGATATGTGGTCATTCCAGCTAGATGCTCCAGCGAAGATGGGTCGGTCATTTTTGCCGAGCAATGCCGCCTTCATGTGACTCACGTTCATAACGCCAATTAAGTTCCCTCCAGACAAAAACTTTCGCAAGCGCCACAGCCGGCCGGCCTAAACCGTCCCTCTCGCAAGCAGTCGTTCGCAACCTGCGCAGCGAACGACTGCTTCCTGCCCAGTTTGCATGAGCTTGTCCGTTGGGCAAAGCGTCGGTTCGAGGGCAGCTTCGGGCTGGACGTGTGAACCTGCTTCGTTCTGCAAGAAGGCCTAAAACCCAATATTCGCCCAGAGCATTCGCATCCAGCTGGCTAGGTTGGCCTTTGTGTTTGGCTCTTCCCTCATTGCGGAACGCCTGCCTTTGCAGCGCGACCTGTGCGCCGCCATTTCAAGCTGGCGGTCCTTTGCGCAAGAACACAATCCAATAGAGGGAAACGCAGATTCATCATCTGCGCCAGGCAGCTAGGCCCAGAAACCCTCACGGACTCTGACCTGTCGCTGCCCGGCGGGCGTCTCGACAGTCAGCTCGGCGCCAGCGTCCCAGTGGGTCATGCGTACCATGCCGATGGCGACATTCGTTTGGAAGTCCGGCGACCACGCTGCCGACGAAACGCGGCCAACCATGTCCGCCCCATGTTTCAGCGGCCACCAGCGATCGCAGCCGGGCACGGCTGGTCCATCTATCTCCAGCGCGCGGATCTGCTTGACCGGGCCTTCCTTCGCCACGCGCAGCAACGCGTCCCGACCGATGCAGCCGATCGCCGTCTGTGTGTTGCAGAACCTCCCCAGCCCGCATTCGTGGGGCGTGTTGTCGTCGGTCATGTCGTTGCCGTAGGACAGCAAACCGCTCTCGATCCGTTCTATCAGATTGGGACAGCCGGCATGAACGTCCAGTGATTTGCCGGCTTCCATCAAGGCATTCCAAAGCGGCATGCCAAGCTGTTCGCCTTCGACATAAATCTCGAATCCGCCTTGCTTGGAATAGCCCGACCGCGCGACGACCATATCGTGCCCTTGAAAATCCAGATGAGCAAAACGGAAGAAGCGTATGTTTCGCACAGCGTCGCCGAAAACCGCCGCCATGAGATCATCGGCGCGCGGACCCTGCACGGCGAGCGGTGACACGTCGGGTTCGTCTACCAGCACGTCAAGGCGATAGCCGTAGGCCAACCCCTTTATCCAATAGAGCAGATCGCTGTCGGCAATCGAGATCCACCAGCGATCCTCGGCCAGCTTCACCGCCACCGGGTCGTTCAACATGCCGCCGGTCTCGTCGACGATGGGCACATAGTAGCACTGACCTGGCAACATCGACCGCAGGTCGCGAGGTGTCAGCAACTGAACCAGACGCCCGGCATCGGGGCCGCGTAGCTCGACCTGACGTTCGCAGGCAACGTCCCAGACCTGCACAGCTTGCTTAAGGTGGTGATAGTCCTCTTCGATCGAACGGAAAGCCGTCGGCAACAGCATGTGGTTGTAGACGGTGTACGCTTTTACCCCGGAGGCTTCGACGCCATCGGAGAATGGGGTGCGCCGCAGGCGGCGCGACGGGGAGATCAGGGCCATTGGAGGATACTCCGGTTCTGTGGCGCGATTGCGAAGCTGTAACTTCCGGATCGTGCCGTGGGGTGATTCGGGCAGGGCTTCGACCATGACGGCCTTGTATCTTTGAGATCGGACGGAGGGGTGCGGCGCATGACGGGGCGGCCCGGGTCAGCTGTTGGGCCGCACGCGGGCGGCGGTTTTGTTGGCAAAGGCCTCGAGCCGTTCACGCGCCGCCGGTTGCGTATTGACGATGCCCCCGACAAAGGCCTCTGCATAAGCGGCGTCCATGCCGGACATGTTGTTCATGTGGCTGACCGCCGAACAGATGGCAAAGTTCGTCAGCGGCAGGTTCTGCGCGACCTTGTCCGCGAGTTCCATCGCCTTGGCAAAACTGCCGCCGTCCTCTGTGATGTATTGCGCCAGACCGAGGTCAACCGCCTCCTGCCCCTGATAGACGCGGCCCGTCAGGATCATGTCGATCATGCGGTACTTGCCGATCATGTCCGACACCCGGATCGTCGCGCCGCCGCCGGTAAAGATACCGCGCTGGCCTTCGGGCAGGGCGAAATAGGTGCCGGGGTCGATCACCCGCACATGAGCAGCGCTGGCCAGTTCCAGCCCGCCACCAACAACCGCGCCCTGAAGTGCTGCAATGATGGGCACCCCGCCATATTCCATCTTGTTGAAGGCCTCGTGCCAGCGCAGACAGACGTGCATGAAATCATCGGGGCTGCGGTCGGCCTTCCAGTGTTCGACCAGGTCGAGACCCGCGCAGAAGTGATCGCCCTCGCCCGCCAGCAACACCGCACGGACGCCTGCCATCCGCGCGCCACTGAAAAAGCGGATCAGTTCTTCGATCGTCACCACATCCAGCGCGTTGCGCTTTTCCGGGCGGTTCAGCGATACGACATACAGGCCGTTGTCACGCTCGGAAATCGTGAGGCGTTCGTAGCTGTCGGAGTTCACGACGTCATTCATGGGGCAAGTCCTTTCAGGGGGTTATTCGGGGAAGGCCACGTCGAGCAGGCTTGGCGCGCCGTGCAGGATACGGGCCTTATCGGTGGCGCATTCGGGCAGAATGTGGCGGGCGTAGAACAACGCGCTGGCGACCTTGCCGGAGAGGAAGGCACTGTCCTGTCCGTCCCCCAGCGCCGCCTGCGCCGCCAGCGCGCCCCGGGCGAGCTGCCAGCCCGCCGCGAGGTTGCCCGCCAGCATCAGAAACGGGACAGAACCGGCATAGACCGCGTCGATATCCTTGCGGTCGGTCTCCAGCATCCAGCCCAGCGCCGCCTCGAAGGCGCCCCGCGCCTCGGCGAGGGCCGCACTGATCGCCTGCGCCGAAGCGTCGCCCCGGCCCAGCCGGGCTTCGGTCTGCCTGATGTCTGCCGCGAAGCGTCGCGCGGTTTCGCCGCCGTCACGCATCACCTTTCGCCCCACGAAGTCGTTGGCCTGAATGGCCGTGGTGCCCTCGTAGATCGGCAGGATGCGGGCGTCGCGGTAGAATTGCGCGGCGCCGGTCTCCTCGATGAAACCCATGCCGCCATGAACCTGAAGCCCCAGCGAGGTAACATCGACCGCGCGTTCCGTGCAAAAGCTCTTGACCAGCGGCACCATGAACTCGGCCAGCGCAAGCGCCTCGCGGTCATCGCCATGATGCGCAAGGTCCAGTAACCCAGCGGTTGCCATCGCCATCGCCCGCCCGCCTTCGGTGAGGCTGCGCATCCGCATCAGCATCCGGCGCACGTCCGGATGCTGGATGATCGGCACCGCGTCCTTGGCGCTCCCGTTCATCGGGCGGCTTTGCACGCGATCGCGCGCGTAGGCCAAGGCGCACTGATAGGCCCGCTCGGAAATCGCAACGCCCTGCACGCCCACGGAAAACCGCGCAGCGTTCATCATGATGAACATGTATTCGAGGCCCCGGTTTTCTTCACCGATCAGGAAACCGGTGGCATCGTCGTAATCCAGCACGGCAGTCGGGCTCGCACGCACCCCCAACTTGTGTTCGATGCTCACGCAGGTGACAGCGTTCGCGGCGCCGGGCGTTCCGTCCGGTTTCACGAGTTTCTGCGGCACGATGAAAAGGCTCAACCCCTTCGGCCCGGCCGGCGCATCGGGCGTGCGCGCCAGCACGAGGTGGATGATGTTCTCGGTCAGGTCATGGGCGCCGTAGGTAATGAAGATCTTGGTACCAGTGACGCCGTAAGTACGGTCAGCGCGTTGCATCGCCTTTGTCGTCACCCGGCCCAGATCGCTGCCCGCCTGCGGCTCGGTCAGGTTCATCGTGCCCGACCAGCGCCCTGCGATCAGCGGCGGAAGGTAGATGGCCTTCTGCTCGTCCGAGCCGGTCAGCAGCAGCGCCTCGATCGCCCCGTCGGTCAGAAGGGGACAGAGGCCAAAGCTCATGTCGGCGGCATTCAACATCTCGACCGCCGCCGCACCAACGGCGCGGGGCATCCCGATGCCACCAAATTCCGCCGGATGGGTCAGCGCCTGCCAGCCCATCTCGACGAACTGCGCATAGGCCCGCGCGTGGCCCTCTGGCAGGGTCACCCAGCCATTGTCAAAGCGGGCGCCGCGCCGGTCACCCTCCTGCGAGAGCGGCGCGACCTGTTCGGCGCAGAACCGGGCATGGCCCTCCAGCGCGGCGCCGATATCCGACAGCTCGCAGTCCTCATAAGCGTCGAGCAAGCACACACTTTGCCAGTGGGACAGGTGTTCTATGCAGAACATCAAATCCTGCACGGGCGGCTGATAGGACATGCGACACTCTTGATCATGAATTATGACTTGTCGCCTCATAGCCGTTCCATGCCTTGCCAATAATCTCATATCTTGCCAAACTCTTATCCGATCACGCCACGGCCAAGGCCCTCCATGACCGGTCACGACCCGATCTCCCTGACGACCGTATCAGCAGCGTTCATCCAGGACTGGCTTGATGCGTTGCGGTCTCGCTGCACCCCGGAGGAAATGATCTCCCTTCTGGAGCGCTCCGGTCTGCCAACTGGCCCGATGGTGCCGACACAGCGCATCACGCTCGAGGACATCGCAACCCTGTACCAGTTGGCCGCGCCGGCGACCGGCGATGAAATGATGGGCCTCTGGAGCCGCCCGATCCGCCCGCGCGCCCTGCAGCATCTCCTGACCGTGCAGCGTGAGGCACGCAGCATGGTCTCGGCGCTGTTTCGGTTTTCGACATTCTGGAACCTGCTGCTGGATGACTTTCGCCTGGAGTTGCGCAGCAATCCGCAAGACGTGGAACTGGCCTTGCTGCCCTACGCCCCCGACACCAAGCCCCAGCGTTTCGGCCACATGCTGATCCTCAAATTGGCGCATGGCCTGCTGTCCTGGCTGGGTGGGTCCGAAACCCCGGTGAAGGAGGTGCGCCTTGCCTTTGCCCGTCCAGACTTCGCAGCGGATTATTCGGTGGTGTTTCCCTGCACGCTCGCGTTCGACGCCACGCATACCAGCATCCTGTTCGACCCACGCAACTTTGACCGTCCGGTCACGCGCAGCCCCGCCGAAGCCTCCACGTTCCTCCAGCGTGCGCCGCTTGACTGGATCTTCACCGGCTCGCGGGCCCATACGAACAGCCTGCGCGTGCGCGCCTTCCTTTACGGAGCGACTTGGCAGAGCTGTCAGCTTCCCGATGCGGCCCGGGCCCTGAAAGTCACGCCCCGGACGCTGAACCGACGGTTGAAGGAAGAAGGCACCTCTTTTCAAAGCATAAAGGACGCCCTGCGCCGCGACATCGCGATCCGCGCGCTTCAGCTCGGGACGGAGAGCATCGAACAGATCGCTTTTGACACCGGTTATTCCGCTCCGTCGAACTTCCACCGCGCCTTTTACAGATGGACCAACCGGACGCCCGGATCATACCGGTTGTAAATTCGGCGTTCGCCCGCCTGTGGGAACGGCACGACCGGCCCTATACAGATTTGCATGGAATGCACCCCGGGGTTGTCAGACAAACGCGGGCCAGACTCCGCAAGGGCAGGACGGCTGCCCTTCTTATCGCGCAAAGACCACGCCACCCGGAAAGTGCGGCGGCGCGGTTTGCTGCTCGGTCCTCTTAGGAATTTAAGCCGTCGGCACGGTACCGCCGTCAATCACGTATTCCGTGCCTGTGATCGTGCCCGCGCGGTCTGACGCGATAAAGGCGATCAGATTGGCGATCTCGTCCGGCGTTGATGGTCGCCCAATAGGCACGCCGCCAAGCGAGTCCATGATCATCTGCTTGCCCTGCTGGACATCTACCCCGTGCTCCGAGGCAAGGCGCCTTGCCAGCTCCACGGCGGACTCCGTTTCGATCCATCCCGGAGACACCCGCACTACACGTACGCCGTTGGGCGAGACCTGCTTCGACAGACTTTTGCTGTAGGTTGAGAGCGCTGCCTTCGCGGCTGCGTAGGCCGTCGTTGCCTCCGGAAGCGGCAACTGGCTCTGGATCGAGGTGACATGGATCACCACGCCGGCGCCCTGCGCTTCCATGCCGGGCAGCAGCGCGCGGTCGAGCCGGATTGCCGGCATCAGGTTCAGGTCAATCTCCTTCTGCCACTCCACATCATCCAGCGCCCGGTAACCGCCCGCCGGGGCGGAAGAGCCGCCCAGCATATGCACCACCACGTCCACGCCGCCCAGTCTTTCGCGCACCGCCTCGGCCACCTCAGCGCAACCGCCGGAGTCGGTCAGGTCGGCCGCCACGAACTGTGCCTCGGACATCTCTGGAGGCCGCGTGCGGGCAGTGGTCAACACCCGCGCGCCCAATTCCTCGAAGAGCCGAACCGTGGCAGCCCCGGCACCGCGCGTGCCGGAGGTGACAAGCGCGCGCTTGCCTTCAAGCGTTATGAAGGAGTTCATGGCACGATCTCCAGCTCGGTGATCATCCCGTCCTTCAGCACAAAAAAGTACCTCAGGTCCACCGGGCTGCCGGGAAAGTTGCCGACGAGGTGGCTGTTGACGACGGTATGCCCGGCCTCCTTTGCCAGGGCGAAGGGTTCGACGGTGTAGGTGTACTTGGTCGAAGCATTCGCCATCCACTGCCGGATCGCGTCGCGCCCGGTATAGGTGTTGCCTTCGTCGACGACCACGGCGTCCTGTGTGAAGCACTCCGAGATCGCTTGGGCGTCGCTCTTCTTGTCGGCTTTGAAGTAGGTGTCGATGACGTCCGGAAGGTCGATACTCATGATCATTCTCCTGTTCTTCTCAGCTCCGTTGCTGATCACCCCAAATCTAGGACGTTGACGGAATGCCGATAACCGGGACAAAATGAGATGTGGAATTGCGGATTTCAGGACAATGGCCATCTACAAGCTCACGGATTTCGATGCGGTTCTGGCAATCAGCCGCAGGGGCTCCTTCAGGGCAGCCGCGCTTGATCTGGGTATGTCGACCAGCGCACTGAGCAATGCCATCGCCAAGCTTGAGGAGCAGCTTGGCGTGCGCCTGTTCAACCGGACCACCCGCAGCGTGTCGCTGACCGGGGCCGGACGCAGGTTCGTCGATCAGGTGAGTCCGGCCCTGCGCGACATCCACCAGGCACTCGACACGGTCCGTTCGCAGCAGGAAACGCCCTCGGGCGCGCTGCGGATCAACACTTTTGCCACGGCAGGGCGCGAGATCCTGGCACCGCTGGTCCTAGAGTTTCTCCGGCGGTTTCCCGAGGTTCGCGTCGACGTTGTCACCGAGGGGAACCTCGTGGATATCGTCGCCGACGGCTTCGATTTCGGGATTCGCAGCCAGCCGCTTGTGCCAAGCGATATGATCGCTATTCCGATCGGCCCCGCGCGGCGCTACGCAGTTGTCGGAAGCCCGGCTTATTTTGCCAGCCACAAGCCGCCGCACGTTCCGTCTGACCTGCTGTCCCATGCCTGCATCCGCACGCGGCTCCCCAACGGGGGCATGTTCCGCTGGCAATTCGAATCCGAGGGCGAGCCGGTGCAAGTGGACGTTGACGGCCCGATCACGCTCGATGAGGCAAGCATCGCGCGCATTGCCGCGCTCGAGTCGGTCGGGATCGGCTATTTCATGGAATCGGATGTTCAGGCCGATATAGACGCGGGGCGGCTGGTGCGGGTGCTTGACGAGTGGACCCCGCCTTTGTCCCCACTTTGCCTGTACTACCCCAGCCGGCGGAACCCACCCGCGGCCTTCAAGGTCTTCGTGGACCTGGCGCGCGAGCTCGCCCGGTCGTCTCGCGGGCGTCAGACGACTGGTTCATGAAAAAGGCACCGGGAGCGGATCTGCCCACGGTGCCCTTGAGATGAGATTTGAGAAAGCGGCTCAGGCAACACTCAGCCGCACCTGCGCGCCTTCACGCGCCAGGTGCGAATAGGGGCATGTGGCATGGGCCTCTTCCACCAGTTTCCTGGCGAGCTCTCCCTCGAGGCCGGGCAGGCTTGCGGACAGTGCAATGTCCAGCGCAAAGCCCGCCCCGTTGTCCCGGGGGCCGATGCCCACGGTGGCGGTCACGCTGGTGTCCTCGGATAATTTCTGCTTCTGACGACCGGCGATGAAGCGCAGAGCACTGAGGAAGCAGGCCGCGTAGCCGCTGGCGAAGAGTTGCTCGGGGTTGGTGCCTTCGCCGCCCGGTCCGCCCAGGGCCTTGGGTGTCGACAGCGACAGGGTGAGCGCACCGTCTTCGATTGAGGCGGTGCCGTCGCGGCCGTTGCCGCTGGCGGTGGCGTGGGTTTCGTAGAGGATCTTCATGTTCGGCTCCTTGATGTAATGTTCGTTTCGCGGGTGTCATGGCCCTTGGGGTGGTAGTCGCCCGCAGCCGCAGACGCTGGGCCTTCGGTCGCGGGCAGGTGGTTCAGTTGGCAGGAAGCAGCGCCTCGCGGGCGGCCTCGTCGATGGTAGCCGCCACCTCGGCAGGCCGGGTCATGAAGACCGCGTGGCTGGCAGCAACCTCAGTGACCTTGGCCCCGATGCGGGCAGCCATGTGGTGCAGCATCTCTTGGGCGAAGGCCTTGTCCTCGGTGGCGATCACGGCCCAGCTCGGCTTGGTGCGCCATGCAGCGTTCTCCAGAACGGTCCCGAAGACCTCCATGTTGATCGGCACCTGAGCATCGCGCATGAAGGCCACATCGGCATCGCTCACGTCATGAGCGAACCCGGCTTGGAAGCTGGCGGGCGCGACGAAACCGTAGCCGTCCTCGCCGATGTCGAGCTTGAACTCGGGCGGCGAGGTGAAGCCGTCGTACAGCTGTGCGGTGGTTTCGCCCGCGTCAGGCGACAACGCAGAGACATAGACAAGCCCGGCCACATTGGGGTGAATGCCCGCCTCTGTGATGACCGTGCCGCCCCAGGAGTGGCCGACGAGGATCGCCGGTCCGTCCTGCCTGCCCAGCGCCCGGTTGGTGGCGGCCACGTCATCGGCCAGCGATGTCAGCGGGTTCTGCACCATCGTCACATTGTAGCCGCGCGCTGTCAGGTCGTCGTAGACGCCGCGCCAGCCGGATGCGTCGGCGAAGGCGCCATGCACCAAAACAACGTTGCGGATGGTCTGGTCATCGGGGATGCGGGTCTGAGCGGAGGCATCGGTGATGCCGATGGTCCCCGCGGTGGCGGCCGCAGCGGCTGCGGCGATGAGATTCTGAAACTTGGTCATCGGATCGGTCCTTTTGGTTGGAAGATTGGGTGGGCTTGTGTCGGTCCGCGCCAAGGGGCGGGCGCGGCCCGTCGCGGCCTCAGCTGCGGGCGAAGGCCAACAGATCGGCGTTGATCAGGTCGGGGTGCGTGGCGAAGAAGCCGTGCGACAGGCCCGGATAGGTCTTCAGCGTGCCGTTCCGCAGCAGCTTGATCGCCTTGTGTGCCGAGTTGTCGATCGGCACGACCTGGTCATCCTCGCCGTGCAGCACCAGCACCGGCTGGGTGATGGCCTTCAGGTCCTCGGTGAAGTCGGTTTCCGAGAAGGCCCTGATGCCGTCGTAATGCGCCTTGGCGCCGCCGCTCATGCCCTGCCGCCACCAGTTGCGGATCAGGCCCTCGCTGACCTCGGCACCCTCGCGGTTGAATCCGTAGAAGGGGCCGGAGGGCACATCGAGAAAGAACTGGGCGCGGTTGGCGGCCAGGGCGGCGCGGAAGCCATCGAAAACCTCCGGCGGCACGCCGTCGGGGTTGGTCTCGGAGGCCACCATGATCGGAGGTACCGCGCCCAGCAGCGCAGCCTTGGCCACCCGTCCAGGCTCGGAAATGGCGACGTAGCGCGCCACCTCGCCGCCGCCGGTGGAGTGGCCGATATGGATGGCATCGCGCAGGTCGAGTGCGCGGGCCAAGTCTGCAACGTCGGCAGCGTAATGGTCCATGTCGTGACCGTCCGAGACCTGCTCGGAGCGACCGTGGCCGCGGCGGTCATGGGCAATGACGCGGTAGCCCTCGCCGAGAAAGAACAGCATCTGGTTGTCCCAGTCGTCTCCGGAGAGCGGCCAGCCGTGGTGGAAGACCACAGGCTGGGCGTCCTTCGGGCCCCAGTCCTTGTAGAAGATTTCGGTGCCGTCGCGGGTGGTGATCGTAGCCATCGTGAGGTGTCCTTCGATTTGAGCCAGGATGGAGGTCGGCAAGGTGAAGAGCGCGGCCGCAGCCGTTGCGCCCTTGAGAATTTCCCGCCGTGTAAGATCGGGTGTCATTGCCAGTCCTTTCGGTTTCGATGTGGACAGAGATAGATGGGTCGCGGCATCAAGGGACGTGGCGAAATTGACATCCTTCGAGGCAAAACTGACGATGCTAACAACCGCGCCCCCATGGGCGACATGGCCCAGTTCAATTGATGCCTGGTCGGCGGTGGCGGCCCCGCCGGTCGCTTTGTCAGGTGCGTGTGGGTTTCACTCCGTTCAGATTATGAATGGAAGCTACGACCTAACCGTCATTCCGATAAGGAGGACAAAAAGAGATGTGGAATTGCGATTTTCAGGATAAATCAACTCGCGCAAAGTTGGACAAACCGCAATCATGAAGGTGAACCAAAATATGTCTCGCGCTGCAGCCCCCGTGGCTGAAATCGGCTTGCTGATCTACCCCGACTGCCAGCTCTCGGCGATCTACGGCATGACCGACCTCTTCCGCATTGCCGGTGAATGGGCGGACGGGCGGGTGATCCGGGTGTCGCACTGGCAGTCCACCGACAAGGAGGTGGCCTGCACATGGGATAGCCACCCGGGCCGGCCGCACCGCCTCAGCCACGCCATCGCGCCGCCCAGTTTGGTGATGCCCGAGAAAATGGAACCCTATCCCGCCGCCGCCGACTGGTTGCGGGCGCGCCACAGCGAGGGCACCGTGCTGGGGTCGGTCTGTGCGGGGGCCTTCGTGCTGGCCGAAACCGGGCTGATGAACGGACGTCGCGCCACCACACACTGGGCCTTCGCCGAACAGCTCGCGCGCCGCTTTCCGGATATCCATGTCGCCGACGACAGGATGGTTCTGGACGACGGCGATATCGTGACCGCGGGTGGCATCCTTGCGTGGACCGACCTCGGCCTCACCCTGGTCGAGCGTTTCCTCGGACCGGCCACAATGCTCGCCACGGCGCGCTTTCTGCTGATCGACCCGCCCCGTTCCAGCCAGCGGCCCTTCGCGGCCTTTGTGCCACGTTTCGACCACGGTGACGTCGCCATCCGCCGGGCCCAGCACCACCTGCACGCGCATCTCTCCGAACCGCTTCAGCAGGCCGATCTTCACGCCGTGGCCGGGCTGACAGAGCGAACCTTCCTGCGCCGTTTTACCGCCGCCACCGGGCATCGCCCGAACACCTACCTCCAGCAGGTTCGCATTGCCAAGGCGCGCGAGTGCCTTGAGCGTACGATCGATCCAGTTGATCGGATCGCCTGGGATGTCGGCTATTCCGACCCTGCGGCCTTTCGAAAGATCTTTCACAAGCTCGTTGGAACCGCCCCTGCTGCCTACCGCCAGCGCTTTGGCATAGCGGCGGCGGAGGGTTAGCGCTCGGCGACCAGTCGGGTGCTGACAAACGGTGCTGTCAGACGAATGCGAACCGATTTCGGCAAACGCAGAATGGCGGCCCTTTTTGTCGGGCAGAGGCCGCGCAACTCGGCGAGAGCGGCGGCGGGGTTTGTTCCTGAAACTGGCTTGCGAGGAGAGGCTGCGCTTCGCGTTGAACAGGTTGTAATTCGAGGCGTGGACGGAGGCGAATTTCTGAAGACTTTGCAACCTCCGAAAGCGGAGCTTCGCCCGATTACGTCGTCGGAATGGCAGGTTGAGGTCTCAGCGCGTTTGTTCACCCACCGGCCCGTTTTCTGGCGATCAGCTGCTCCGATATCACGCAAAGCAGCGCCTTACGAGCAGAGTCTGTCCGTGACGACCGCCTCAGGCCGACCGTGCCAACGCCATGGACTTGATTGTATCTCCTCGCTCCGCCGTTTTCGGATTTCCAAGGCGAATATTGAACCGAACCTGTGCCACCATTTTCCGATGGTTTCGTGACCGATATCGCCGCGCCGCGCGTGATGCATATGCTCCACGTCGCGGAGGGGAGCGGGAAACCTCGCCAATTTCATCACCGCAAGGCGAATGATCTTGGAGCTTGTCTTGAAGTATATGAAAGGAGAGCGCCTTTACGTGAAAGGACACTGGCCAACACACTGCTCCGGCTCACGCCAGGTTCTTCTGACAGTGCCAACTCGAAGGCTCGGGTTGCGCAGAACCCGAGCATGGATGCATGCATGAAGACCGAAGGCTACGCTTCCAAGCCAAAGAGACGCAACCCGAACAGCCGCTTTACGCTGCTGCCCCACCGCCGCGACAGATCGGGCAACGGTGGGCCCACATCGCTCGGGCGACCTCAGACCAGGAAGAGATCATCCCCAAAGGTCGTCAGGTCGATGCCGAACTTATCGCGAACCTTAAGGCTATCGCCATCGCCGAAATCGAAGGTCAACGCCTTACCCGTGCTGTTCAGCGTGCCAAATATGTCGACGACCTCCTGACCGGATGGCGTGAACCCCAATTCGTCAAACAACCCGAGGTCCAATTCGATGCTGTCGCGCCCTTGGCGATAGTCGCGAATGATATCGCGGTCGAACCCCTCTCCAAAGACAAAGGTGTCGAGGCCCGGACCGCCGAAGAGGATGTCATCTCCGGTCCCGCCGCCGACGATGTCGGCCCCCTTGCCGCCCGACACCTGATCGTCGCCATCGCCGCCTCGGACAACGTCTGCGCCGCCTCCGCCGTCAAGCAGGTCATCGCCGTCGCCGCCGATCAGGACATTGTCGGCGCTGTCGGCGACGATAACGCGCGGGAGGCTGGAAACGGCAACCGTTTGGTCGTCGAACACAAGAGTCTCGATTTCGCGCAGGGTATCGGTTCCCTGTCCGACGACAGTCACGCTGTCATCCGCATTCACGGTGACGGTAAACTCGGCGAAGGCGCCCGAAAAAATCGCCCGGTCCAGACCTGCGCCACCATCGAGCTGGTCGTTGCCCGCGCCGCCGATCAGATCATCATCGCCTTCGTCGCCATTCAGGGTGTCGTGTCCGGCCCGACCCATCAAGATGTCGTTGCCCTCGCCACCGCTCAGGACGTTGGCCACGGCGGACCCGGCAATCGTATCGCCAAAGCGCGAACCAAGTGCGTCCTCGATATTGACAAGCAGGTCGCCCGTGGCGTCGCCACCAAAGGCGCGTTCCTGGCCGCTCAGGTCGATCCGAACTGCTGCGTTAGATGTCTCGTAGCTGGCCAGATCGCGTCCGTTTCCACCGTCGATAAGGTCCGCCCCGGCTCCGCCCGAAAGGATGTCGCGGCCAAACCCGCCCCGGAGAATGTCATTGCCCGAACCGCCGTTCACGGTGTCGTTGTTGCCCCCGCCGTCGAGCACGTCATCGCCGCCAAGGCCGTCGATCACGTCGTTGCCCCGGCCCCCGTTGATCTGGTTGCCGGCTCCCTGGCCCGTCAGCACATCGTCGAAGTCGCTGCCGGTGATGCCGTCGATGCCCGACAGAACGTCGCCCGATGCGTGGCCTCCGGTCGCGCTGCGGGCGTCGAGGTTCACGATCACCGCCGCGTCCGAGGCGGAATAGTCGATGATGTCGTTGCCGCCATCACCGTTGATCCGGTCAGCGCCATCGCCGCCCGAGATCACATCGTCGCCGTCACCACCAGAGATGGTATCGTCACCATCGCCACCGAAGATGATATCGTTGCCACGGTCGCCTTGCAGAAAATCATTGCCGTTGCCGCCGTCGAGAACGTCATCGCCCGCACGCCCCCGGATCGTGTCGTCCCCGTCGCCCAGCGCGATCTGATCGTTCAGAGCGGTGCCGTTCACCGCCTCGTCATCGGCATCGCCGGTGATCACGAAACGGTCGGTTCCAGCGACCATGCCGGTCAGCGAGGTGTTGTCGAGGTTGAGGCTGGTGCGATCGCCCATGTCGATCCTGATGGTGATCGCTTCGCTGCCACGGAACGGCGTGTTGCTACGGACGTTGCCAAAGCCCCACTGCGTGCCGAGAAACGTCACATCGTAATCCTGGCCAAGTCCGGTGCTGAAGGCCAGCCGGTCGAGGCCGGACAACGTGTCGTCGCGGAAGTCCTCGGCGCCCGCCTGGCCCGAGATCAGCAGGGTGTCGGTGCCCGACCCGCCATTGAAGGTGGCGCGCGTTGCGGCCGCTTCACCCAGAACAAGCTCGAGCGTGTCGCTGTCGCCACCGCCAACCAGCTCGAAAGTGCCCCCGAAGGCGGTCAGATGGTCGTTGCCGTTGCGGCCGGACAGTACCTCGACACCCTCCTGCAACGCCATGACGTCGCCTGCGCCGGTGCCGGTGATCTGTTCGATGTTGCGGAAGGTGTCGCCGTCCGCAAGTCCGCCACGGACCGGGCCTTCGCGACCGATGAACAGCGCCGCGCCCGCATTGGAATAATCAAGCTCGTCGAACCCGGCGCCACCGTCGATCAGGTCGGCCCCGGCCGAGGCCCGGATCACGTCGTCGCCCGCGCCGGTGCGGATGATGTCATTGCCGCCCAAGGCGTTGACAATGTCATCCCCTGCGCCGGTTTCGATCAGGTTGTCTGCGTTGTTGCCCGTGATCGCGTCGTCATGCGCGGACCCGATGACATTCTCGACGTCGACGATGACGTCGCCCTGCGCATCGCCGCCGCTGCCAGAGTTCGTGTTCAGTTTGACCGTGACGCCCGTTGCGGAGGCGGAATAGTCCACGGTGTCGATGCCGTCGCCCCCATCCAGACGGTCGGCCCCGGCGCCGCCGATCAGCAGATCGTCGCCTTCCTTGCCGAAAAGCCGGTCATTGCCCGCAGAGCCTGCAAGCGTGTCGTCGAAAAGCGAGCCCCGGAGCTCTTCGATCGACACATAGGTGTCACCCGCGGCAAAACCGCTGTTGTTGGACTGATCGCTCAGATCGGCGACCACGCCCCCGGTGGCCGCGATATAGTCGACCGCATCGGTGCCGCTGCCGCCGTCAAAGGTTGCGGCCGCCGCCCCGGCGATGAACACGTCGTTCCCGCCCAGGCCTTCGACCGTGTCAAGACCATTGACCATCTCGATGGTGTCGGCGCTGTTCGAGCCGCGAATGATCTCGAACCCCGTAAAAATGTCACCGGCCGCCCGGCCTCCTGTCACGATTACCGCACCGCCGATGTCGCGTGTGATCGAAATGCCATCGACCGACTGCGAGTAGTCGAGCGTATCGCGCCCGCTCCCGCCGGTGTAGGTATCGGCGCCATTACCGCCATCCTGAACGGTGTCATTGCCAGCGCCCAGATCAACATCGTCGATGCCATTCCCGGCGTTCACGAAGTCGTTGCCGCCGCCTGTGCGGATCAGGTTGGCGCCGTCAGTCCCCCGCACGATATCGTCGCCATCGCCGGTCGCCACGCCCTCGATACTCTGCAACACCACGGTCACGCCATCGGCCAGCAGGCGCTGGTTGCTGGAGTTCAGGCGGACCTCGACGTCGCGGTCTTCGCCGGACAGATCAAGGAAATCGGTGCCGCCGTTGCCCTGAAACGTCTCGCCGTCGACGAAGCCGGTGCCAAGGATGGTGTCGTCTCCGTCGCCGCCGATGATGACGTCGACACCTGCGCCGCCATCCAGAATGTCGTTGCCGTCACCGCCTTCCAGCCGGTCGTTGCCGCCAAGGCCGTTGATCGTGTCGTTGCCCCCGAGTCCCTTGATGCGGTCGGTCTCGTCCGTGCCGTTCAGGATGTCGTCGCCTGCAGTTCCGTTCTGGTCAGCCATTGGATTGTCCTCTGCCTTTGCAAAAAATGCCCAGCCAGATCGGCCGGATTGCAGATGGGTCGGTTGGACAGGCGCAACGGTTCAATTTCAGCGGAACATTTTTTTGCATTGGACGTGAGCGACGAAAACAACGGCCAAATGCGCAAATTACAACGCTGGTGACAACGCTGGCGTCAACGCGCGCGCGCGAAACGGGATGAGTTATCGATGTCGCACGGCGCCTGCGCCCGTGCCCTGTCCGGTTATTGAACCGACAGCGAAGAGGGAGGGACAGGCCTGTGACCCGGCGACAGACCAGACCCATCGACGGGCCGTCGTCCGCTTCGACGGTTTCGTTGAGGGTCGTGACCAATCCCGAATTCGCGGAGCGGGCGGCACCCGGCCCACATCCGCGCGACTCTCACGTGCAAGACGGACCCCTGCGGGACGGCGATGTTGACCTTATCGACCGCATCGGGCGCGGAGACAGAACGGCGATGAGGGCGTTTTACGACCGCCACCAAGCCGGGCTGCACCGCTTTATCCGTCTCCGCATCGGCGATGCCATCGAGGCGTCGGATATCCTGCAAGAGACGTTTCTTGAGGTCTGGCGCAACGCAGTCCGCTTTCGCGGGGCCTCCGCGCCCAGGACCTGGCTATATGGGATCGCGCGCAACAAGGCCGTGGATCGCCTGCGCCGAAGCCGCCGCACTACGCTGCGCGACCTTCCCGACGACACCATCCCCGACGAGGCGCCCTCGCCCCTTGCTGTGATTGAGGCCGCGTCGGACGCCGAGCGCCTGCGCGCCTGCATCGGCAAGCTGACCCCGGCGCAGCAGGCCGCAGTCCGGTTGACGTTTTTCGAAGATCTGTCCTACCCCGAGGCGGCCACGGTCGAAGGTGTGCCCGTCGGCACCATCAAGACGCGGATTCACCACGCGAAGAAACTGCTGATGCACTGCCTGACGCGGGACGCAGCAATTTGACCTTCCCGTTTTGCAGGTCGTGTCGCCCCTCCCCAAGGGGGCGACGGCAAGGCCCTTGGGCGTCGTCGCATACCCTTGTGTCAGTTACTGGCGACCAACGGTCAGTTGCCCTGAATGCTTTCCACCACGCCCGTGGCGGATCGCATCCGCACCAACGCCGCATCGCGCGCGGCCTCGTCTGCGAACCCGAGCGTCCACAGCCCCAGCGCACTCGGCCCGCCGGTCATCGTGGCGCCAGCGGCGAGCAATACCGCGCGGACCTGCGCCTCGGTCGCGCCCGGCGCAAAGGCGACGGTTGCGGATACGCCTTTTACGGTGCCTGTCGCGGTGACGTAGCCGCCGCCCGATCCGGCAACAAAGGCCGGCACGACAGCGAATTGCCACAGCAGGACAGCCGCAACCGCGCTGGCCGCGGCCACCTGCCAGGCAGGCCAGCGCGCCGGAAACGAGGTGCGGTCAATCGAACGTTCGAGCCGCGCCCAGCCAAGCGCGCCCGGCGGAGACTCTGTGGTCGCATCGGCCAGCGCCGCCTTGGCCCCGCGCATCAGGGCGATGTCGGCGGCAAGATGCGGATCGTGTTCGGCGGCCGCCTCGATCCGGGCGGAAACCTCGGGCGCGGCGCGTCCGGCGATATGGTCAAGCAGGTCGTCGTCGCCTGGGAAATCCGTATTTTGTGCCATGGCTGGGGCTCCTCTGTGGTCTTGTGGCGGGCCGCGTCCGGCCTGCCTGTCTTTCTTCGTCGCGCCAGTTGGTGCAACGGTTCAATCGTCGGGAAAAATTTTCCGGCGGAACGCATCCTCAACAGGAAAGGATCAGCACCGTGATCCGGCTTGCCGCATTCTTCGCTCTTCTCGCCTGTCCTGCCCTTGCGCAGGGTGTCGTGCTTGATCCGCCACCCGCCGAGGTCATCGCCGCGGACGCAGGCACCCTCTACGATACCACAAGCCTCGTCGTGCTGACCGACAGCGCCGCCAGCGCCGACCGCCTGACAAGTGTCGCGACCTTCGATCTGCTAAGCCGCGAAACGCTGGAAGGACTGGGGCAGGAAATGCTGGTGTTCCGCCTGCCGCCCGACGTCAGTGGCGCGGAGGCGATCCGGCAGATCGAAACGATCGAGCCGGGCGCGACTGCTGGCGTCAATCACGCCTATAGCGCGCCAGTTGCCGCGTCATTGCCCAAGGGCCGCGAATACGCAAATGCGCTGATCGGCTGGCCAGAGGCGGGCTGCGCCGCGCAAGTCCCGATTGGGACCCTTGATACCGACATCGATCCCAAGGCGATGGGCCTTGCCGGCGTCGATATCGTGCGGCGTCAGTTCGTCGCCGCTGGCAGAGATACCGCCCACGGCACCGCCATCGCCCAGCTCATCGCCGGACCGGGGCGGCTGACCGGGGCACGTCTGTATCATGCGGCGGTGATCGGACGAACCGAGGGCGGCGCCCCTGCGGCCGGGGTCGATACGCTGGTGCGCGCGCTCGACTGGATGCAGGACAGCGGCGTCGGGATCGTCAATGTCAGCTTGGCCGGACCGTACAACAAGATACTTGACCGCGCAGTTCAAGCGGCCGAACGGCGCGGTCTGATCGTCGTGGCGGCGGTGGGCAATACCGGCCGGGACGGCCCGCCGCGCTATCCCGCCGCCTTCCGCCAGACAATCGGGGTGACCGCGCTTGACGCCGCCCTCGCGCTATACGCGGAGGCGCCGGAAGGCGGGCATGTCGACATCGCTGCGCCGGGCGTGGACGTTTTCGTGCCGCGCGACGGTGGCGTGTATCTGTCGGGCACCTCGGTGGCCGCGCCCTTCGTCACGGCCTTGCTCGCCGCCGATCCCATGGCAGCCCGGCTGGGGTCTGCCGCTGCGGCACGCGACTGGCTCGCAAGCCGTGCCCGCGACCTGGGCGCGCCGGGACCGGATCGCCTGTTTGGCAGCGGACTGGTTCAGGTTCGGAACGGGTGCGGCGCCGGTTGAGGCGTCAGATGCCGTGTTCGGCAAGAAACCGGCCGATGGCCAGGTAGGCCTTGCGCCACGCCGGTTCGTGGTCAAGCAGAATGTGGTTCTTGCTTTCCAGCACGACGAATTGCGCGTCGGGAATGGCCGAGGCGATGGCGCGTCCCATGTCCAGAGGGATGCGCTGATCGTGGCGCGAGTGCAGAACCAGCGTCGGCACGCGCACCTGCGCCAGCCGGTCGCGCACGTCGATGTGGCCGAACGCGTCCTGAAACCGTGCCGCATTGTCGGGCGATGCGGTCTGACGCTGGAAGTCGTCGAACCAGTCAAGCACCTCGGGTCCGGCGTCGGGCATGAAGGTTTTCGAAAAGATGTGCCGATAGGCCGGGTTGTCGGTGCCCCAGCCCAGTTTGGTCAGCGTCAGAACCGCCTCGCGCCGCGCCTGTTCCTCGGGGCTGGCCAGATGGCGCCAACCGGCGGCATAGCCTCCGAACAGGATCAGGCCCGAAACACGCTCGGGGTGGCGCACGGCGTATTCGATGGACACTGCACAGCCTTGCGAAATGCCAAGCAGGGGGAAACGCTCAAGACCCAGCTTGTCCGCCACCGCTTCGAGGTCCGACACGAAGGCATCGAACCCAAGGTCGGCGACATCCCAGTCCGACAGGCCACAGCCGCGTTCGTCGTAACGGATGAAGCTGCGAAAGCGGGCAAGCTCGGCGAAACTGCGGCCCCAGATCGGGCTGGCCCAGTCGAACTCCAGATGGTTGAGCCAGTTCGCCGCCTTCAGCAGCGGCGGTCCGTCCCCGACCGAGGCAAAGGCGATCTTGGCGCCGTCTTCGGCCTCGCAGAAACCGATGCGTTGCGATTTCAGGGCATTCCTGCGCGCCCGCGCCGCATGGTCAGGCCGCCCGGCGGGTTTGTTCTGGGTCCGATTGGACGGCGCAGCGGAATCGTCAACCATGTTGGCGGAAGGATCAGCCGCGCGCCACAACTTGCGCCACTTGTCAGCCGCTGGCCCGGCATCGGGGTGCGCAGCAAGCCGACGCAACACGTCGAGTCGGGCAAGGCGGGCATCCTCCCGCTCGGCCATCAGCCAGGCGGCAAAGTCGTCGTCGCCAGCATTGTCGAGCCCGTCAAGAAATACGCCCTCCAACTGGCCGGCCATCACCTCGAGATCCGCAAACGGCACCCCTCCCCCGGCTTCTGCGAGCCTTGCGTAAATCTGATGCGTATCCACCCGAACGCAATCCTTGACGAAAGCCACCCTTTCGCGATCGGCCGCGATCCGCGACCGGCCCGGCGTATCGACCACCTTGCGCAGCTTTGTCATCGCCCAACGCAGCGCCGCCCTCGGATCGCTGGGAAGATCCCAGAGCAGGTCGCACAGCCGTTCGCGCCGATGCGGCCGACCTGTCGCAACCAGAAAGCCCAGCAAGGCGCGTGCCTTGCGTGACGCGGGCAGCACCATTTCATTGCCTGAAGAGACCACGCGCAGATCGCCAAGCAGAAAAACTTCAAGGTCCGCGGTCAAGGTCTCGCTCCGGATTGGTCACCAGTTATCGATGCGACTGAAGCATCTGTCTATGACGAGCCAAAGTCGAGTGCCAACACGTGTGGTAAACCCACGCGACCACGCGGCGCGCCTCGGATTTAACCGGAAAAAATGAAGGCGTTCACCGACGATCCAGAAATTTTCCTATTCCTGGCGCACGCCGCAGGTCCCGAAGCTCGGTGGCGGCTATCGGGCGCCGAATGAGGCAAGATACATGCCGCGGCCTCGATACATGCAGCGCCCGTATTCATGTCGATCTTGACCCGGTGCGGGTGCGGCAGAGTGTTGATTTTAAGAATCATACGTCGGTTCAGCACCTGCTCCCACTCGATCTTGTAGTGCGCCGCTGTGTTCAGCCATTCGTCGGCGCACGCCTTGTTCTGCCGATGCGTGTCCGCCAGCGATTCGGCAAACAGGTGTTCGACGCGATGCTGAACTTTAGCTGCATTCACCGCCAGAGCACGTACGATTGCCTAGGCTATCAGAACGCTGTCATTGCGCGCCCCGTCCCGGGCGGTGAACTTGCGACAGGCCTCGTCGAGGTGCTGTCAGACGAACGCGAACCGATGTGTGCATTGACGGTGACCCGAGCCCCGTATCTTCCTCCAATTTGAGGTAGAGGCCGCTCCAACCAGGAGACGGACACTGAAGCGTTCAAGGTTTACGGATTGGAGCTGGGACCGTGGCCCCAGTGGGGCCGCGGAAGCCCATCGGGGCCAGATCGTAGGGATGCTGAAGGAGCAGGAGGCGGGCATGGCGAAGGCCGATGTCTGCCGCAAGCACGGGGTCAGCGCGGCGACGTTCTACAAATACAAGGCGCAGTTCGGCGGGTTCGAGGTGTTGGATGCCTGGCGGTTAAAGGCGCTCGGGGACGAGAACTCGAAGCTGAAGAAGCTGCTGGCGAAAACGATGCTGGACAATGCGATTTTGAAGGATGTCGCCTCGCGAAAGTGGTAGCGATGCGGCCATTTCCGCCATTGGTCCGAGGACAATGGACGCATCCGTGAAGCGGGAAGCGGTGGCACATGTCGTGGCGGTCCACGGGGTGAGCCAGCGTCGGGCGTGCCGGGCCCTGGCGGTGGATCGGTCGAGCGTGCGCTATCGCAGCCTGCAACAGGATGATGCTGAGGCGAGGACTGCGATGAAGGCAGTGGCAGCCGAGCGGCGGCGGTTTGGCTATCGGCGCATCCATGTGATGCTGGAACGGCAGGGGATCGTCCTTCTCAGCAGATTTGGCTTTGCCAAACCGCCTGCCCGGCAATGGATGAACCTGAAGAAGCTCAGGCGGCTCTACCGCGAGGATGGAGGAGGATCAGGAAGCGGTCCGGGGGAACGTTTCCCCGACGACCCTCCAAGTGTGCCGCTGCGGCGGCCGGAAGCGGGTCCTGGGAACGCGCAGGCCGATGCTGGTGCCGGATGCCCCCAACCAGCGCTGGAGGCTCGACTTCGTCAGTGATGCGCTGACGGATGGCCGCCGGTTCCGGGTTCTGGCCGTGGTCGACGACTACAGCCGGGAGTGCCTGGCGCTGGTGGCGGACACGTCGCTCTTTGGCCTGCGCGTCGTGCGCGAGCTCGATGCGTTGATTTTGCGCCGCGGCCAGCCTGCAATGGTGGTTTCGGACAATGGACCGGAACTGACCTCGATGACTGTCCTGAGCTGGTGCCAGCGCAAAGGCGTCGAATGGCACAACATCGCTCCAGGAAAGCCCATGCAGAATGGCTTCGTCGAAAGCTTCAACGGGCGTTTCCGGGATGAGTTTCTCAACGAAACGCTGTTCTCGTCTCTGACCGATGCCCGCGAACAGATCCGGATATGGCAGCACGACTACAAATACCACCGCCCTCACTCGGAACTGGGGAACATCACGCCTGCCGAGTTCGTGGCAAAGAAGGGGCTGGCAATGCGCGCCGCATAGGCCCAGACATCAACCTGCGGACTCTCCCGGAAACCGGAGGAGAGTCGGGTCTCAGATCACTTTGGAGTAGTGAAATGGGGAGCGTCTGGCCATTGGGAGAGCCTACGGCCCATCTGCCTCTTTCAACTTCGTTTCTTCTGACAAGACCGTGAAACTTGCTTATCCGACCTACTACAAAATGAAATCTTGAGCCGTAAGTGAATAGACGCGGTCTAGGTTTATCCGCATTTCGATCGTATTGATATCAGCGTCGAGGTTAATCAGAATCGAAGTAGCACTCGATCCGTTTGCCTCGAAACGGATTTGCCCCGCACTCGAGAAAGCACGATCCTCGATAAATGCAAGCTCTTGCACACCGGCAACCGACACATCTCCGTCAATCAAGGAAAGGTCGATCTTATCGGAGCCCAGCACGCTGAAGTTATTGATCCAATCCGCGTCGTAATACCCGTTGGCGCTGTCTTGTGCCGTTTCAAAAACGAATGTATCGTGGCCCAACCCACCATCCAGCGTGTCACGGCCCAATCCTCCGATCAGGGTGTCAGCCCCCGCTTCCCCATTCAGAATGTCGTCTCCGCCCATACCTCTGAGAGTATTTGCGGCCGAATTACCAGTTAACGTGTTTGCAAGGCGGTTTCCGGTTCCATCGACGGATTTCGAGCCGAACAGCGTCAGCCTTTCGATTTCTTCGTCAAGCGAGAAATTGACCGTAGACCGAATTTCGTCCAGACCTTCGCCATAGAGCTCGATCACCACATCACGTATATTGTCTACGAGGTATATGTCATTCCCACCACCGCCGATAAGAAGGTCGGCACCGGCTTTCCCGTCAAGCACATTATTCGCGCCGTTGCCCCAGATCGTATTGTCCAAAGCATTGCCACCAGCGTCCAAAGTTCCATTTCCGCTCAATCTTAGAATTTCAACATTGGCGTCCAGCAGATAGCTGACTGTGGAAATCACCTCGTCTGTGCCTTCTCCGGCTAATTCGACCACTTCATCGCCTGATGAGTCCACGTAGTAGATATCGTTTCCACTACCGCCTGCCATGGTGTCATCACCCACTCCGCCATCAAGTATATCGGCACCATTTCCGCCGTTCAGCGCATCATTACCCGCATAACCGCGCAGTGAATCACTACCATTGCCACCGGTCAGTCTGTTCGCTGCGCCAGTGCCAAGGAGAACGTTGTCTTCAGAGTTGCCTGTTCCGTCGATCGCGCCATTTCCAGTCAGTTCAAGATCTTCGATGTTTGCACCTAGAACGAACGACACAGACGAACGCACCAAGTCAACACCTTGATTGCTCTTTTCGACTATGACATCGCCGATGTTATCTACAACGTAGGTGTCATCGCCCGCGCGACCGATCATACGGTCAGCACCTGCAGCACCGTTCAGCGTATTATCGCCCGAGTTACCTTGAATTCGGTTGTCGAGCGCATTCCCAGTGCCATCCAGGTTTTCGTCGCCCTGCAGGCGGAGGCGTTCAAAATTTGCACCAAGCGTGGTCGAGAAATATGTGATCCATTCGTCAATGCCAGCATCAGCGTTTTCATATCCGTAGGTCGCCGCAGTGCGGGCGACGTAGGTATCATTCCCGCTACCACCGTGCAAAGTATTTCGCCCACCCGAACCGCCATCCAGCCGGTTATTCCCGTCATTTCCGTGTATCGTGCTGTCAAATGCTCCACCGTATCCACGCAGATTTCCGCTCCCGGTCAGGTGCAGAACTTCGATCACATCTTCCATTTTAAAGTTGACACCGGAGTAGACTGTATCCGTGCCTTCGCCGAGCTTTTCGATCACAACATCTTTGCCGTGATCGACGTAGTATGTGTCGTTCCCCGTGCCTCCTATCATGCGGTCGGCCAAAAGGCCTCCATCCAGTGTGTCGTTACCGTCATTGCCGGTCAGCGTGTTACGACCACCATTCCCATAAATGACATTCGAAGCCGCGTTGCCAGTTCCGTCAATGTGGGCTTCACCGGTCAGCGTAAGGTGCTCGACGTTTTCGCCAAGCGCGTAGTCAACCGATGCGATTACCGTATCGGTTCCGGCATTTTCATGTTCGACAACCACGTCACCGGCATTGTCCACATAATAGAAATCGTTACCCGCGAGCCCGCTCATGGTGTCGGCCCCGACTTTTCCGTCCAGAACGTTATCGTAGCGGTTTCCCGTCAGATCGTTGCGACCGCCATTGCCTACTCCGGCACGGGCATTGCTTGTTTCAAGAAGGACGAGGTTTTCAACCCCCTTCCCAAGGGTGAAATCAATCATCGCGTTGACCGTATCGACGCCTTTGCGTTCGACAATCCGGTCTTTGAGGTTGTCCACGACATAGGTATCGTTTCCGCCGCCGCCGACCATCCTGTCGGCACCGGTTCCGCCATCCAGAAGATCGTTACCATTTCCCCCCTTCAACACATCATCATCATTGCCGCCAAAAAGGCTGTCGCTCCCGGTCCCGCCGACCAGCGAGTCGAATCCGGAATTTCCGCGAAGGATGTCGCTGCCCCGATTGCCTGAAATCGTGTTGTCGTAAGAGTTACCATTTATCTCGTCAGCGGACCGCGAACCGGTCGCATTGATCGCCTCATAGCCCGTCAGCGTAAGGACTTCTGTGTTCGCGAACATCGAGATTGAAATGCTGCTGAAAACTTCATCGCGGCCTTCGCCGTCAAGCTCCACTACGCTGTCGCCTGAATCGTCGACGACGTAGACGTCGTCTCCGCCGCCGCCAATCATGGTATCAGCGCCCACTCTCCCATCCAAGCGGTTCGCCGAACCATTACCAGTTATCTTGTTGGAAAACTCGTTTCCGGTACCGTCAATAGCGTCACCTCCGACAAGAATGAGGTCTTCAATGTAGGCACCAAGACTGGTCGAAAAAAACGCCCTCACGATATCATGTCCACCATCTGCAACATCAGATGCGGTTCCTCCGCTTCGCAGAATGTAGACATCATCGCCTAATCCGCCGTACAGCCGATCATAGCCGCCGGCCCCGCCATCCAGGCGATTATCCCCATCGTTCCCATAAATCGAATTGTTGTAGCGATTGCCCGTTGCATTCAGGTCGCTTTCGCCCGTCAGCGTCAGATTTTCCAGATTGCGCCCAAGGGTGAAGGTGATCGACGCATAGACGTGATCGGTGCCACCGTTCCGGCGCTCAACGACTTGGTCTCCCTGACTGTCGACCACATATGAATCGTCATCGCTCCCTCCCGTCATGGTATCGGCCCCAAGACCACCATCCAGATAGTCTCGTCCGGCATACCCATACAGATCGTTGTTCCCCGCATTGCCAATGATACGGTTGCCGTTGTCGTTGCCCTTCCCGCTTAGATTGGCGGCGCCCAGCAAAGTCAGGTTCTCGAGAGACCAATCCAGCGAAAAGTTGATATGCGCCCTCACCGTATCAATGCCACCGTAGAGCGTCTCGATAATCACATCTGAAGCCGAATCCACAACATAGGTGTCATTGCCCGACCCGCCCAGCAACAAGTCGTGCCCGGCGCCGCCATCGAGCCAGTCGTTGTATCGGCCGCCACGCAACGTGTCGTCGCCCTCGCCGCCATTCATCACCGATGCACCCGCGGTCCCGGCGTATATCCTGTCGTCGCCACCATTTCCGAACACCGCCTTTTCGTTCGTGCCGGTCAAGGTGATGTCATCGTTAAATTCGCCGTAAACGCTCGTCCCGCGGATATTGTGCGTCTCGACCACTGGCGCGGCACCACCTAGGATCCTGACCTCTGTCGCAAGATCGACAAAGGTATTCCCGACCAAGCCCAGAGGTTCCAGTAGAACCTCGCGCAAGGCAACAAACTCGGGATTTTCCAGATCGAACCCGTTGTCTGCGCCTACGGACTCGACAAGGCTCAAAACCGTTGCAAAAAATGCGATCTGATCTGCACCGTCGCCGTCCGGTGCTATTGCGGCGAAATCGGCCAGCATCGTTTCGGCAGAGCCGACCATGTAGAGCGTATCGGTCTCAACCGAATAGGTCAGACCGGACAGAACCCCGGCAAACGGCCCCTGCAACAAAAGCCTCGCCGCAGCTGAATTTACAACCGACTGCCACGCGCCCGTCAGCGCAGCAACGGCCTCGGCCGGGGGATTGGTTACACCGTTCACATCAAACGGTGTGCCCGTGATCACCTCCAGCGTCGCAAGAACCCGCCCGTCAAAATTCTCGCCACGGCCATTGCGGTCTTCGTTGAAGGTGCCAAGCCACCGGAACACGATTTCCTCGATCAGGCCGCTGGCTTCGATGATCTGATCGGGAGTGATCTCCATCAGTTTTTTGACGCGACGCGCCAAAGCCGCATCGGTTTCCATTGCCACATGCAGATCGGCTATGTCGCCATAGCCTCGCAGGTTGGGCAACGCTTTGATACTATCCGAAACGCTACCCACACTCAAACTGCGACTATTGACATTGTCAAAGTCGAACCAGACATCGGCAATTTCGAAACTTTTGCCGTTATCCGTTGTATAGACACCCTTCTCAGAAATCAGATTTGCTCCGGCATTGAAATTGACCGTTGTAAAATTCAGATCAATACTGGCGATATCAAAAGCCGACAGGCGCAGCAATTCCCCAGAGTCAGTCTGCCCATTGCTGTTGGCATCCTGCCAGACGCGCAATTTTCGCCATTGGGCATCATTCGCATCCAGAACGGAGTCGCCATTCGTATCCAAAGCGGCCATGGCGTCGAAACCAGAGGTGAATTCGTCGCCAAACAACTCGGTCACGTTGTTGATATTACCGTCGCCATTCCAGTCTGCGGCCAAGAACCCATCCTGTGCTGACAGCCAGCCCGATGACTCGGCAAACCCGTCGTTATCGAAATCGAACCGGACATTTGCGTCCGCGCGGCTGACGAGTTGAACGCCATCACCATTCAGGTCAAGCACGATGGGATCGCGCAGCCGCGGGATCGAATCCTCGATGGCCTGCTCGAACCAATCGCGCAAGCCCTCTAGCCAATCGCCCACCTTCCCGGTGGCGTCTCCCACCGCATCGCCCAGTTTTTTCAGGCCCTCGCCCAGCTTCTCCAGCGCCTCATCCGGATTCTTGGGCAGCGCGTCAGAGAGATCCTTCAGTTTTTCTTTCACCTTACCGACGAGGTCATCCAGATCCTGTCCAAGCCCAAGGTCACGCACGGCATCATCGGCCGCATCTGCCAGCTTTTTCTTGGCGGCCTCATACCCCTTCTTAAAGTCGTCAATCAGCTCAGCGGCTTTTGCAGGAGCCTTATCTATGGCTTCTGCCAAGTCTTTCAGCCTTTGCTCGCCCCAATCTGTAATGGAATCTGCTGCATCTCCTATTGCTGCGGCCGTTGCATCCCACGCTTCTTTGATTACAGGCCCCGAACCTTCGATGAAATCGCCAATTTTATCTTTAACTGGATCAAGTAGCTCGCTTTCATCCACACCAATGGTAATGACCGTACCAAGGAGGATCGCGGCCAAGACCGGGCTCCCAACTGTTACACCGGCTCCGGCAAGCGCGGCTACCGCATAAGGAGCTACCGCGCCCGCCAACGCACCAACTCCAGCCCCAACAGCGACGTCCACAATACTGTCAATCATCCGCCGGTCGCTGCCTTCGAATTGATTATCTAAGAACGCGGTGCCCAGATTGAAGACGCCTGACATAACCTTTGCCGGGAGTGTCGCCTGAAGAAATCTCCCTGGGTTTTTGGGCATGTCTTCCAATGCCCTATCCATAAGAATATCAAGAGTAGTGACGTAGCTGTTAAGCATGGTAGATATGCCGGCAGCGGCTACGGCTTTACTGGTACTATCGATTTCATTCTGAGCCAGTGCATTGCGCATGGACTTGGTGGAAATATATGTCATGGACAAATCCTTGGATTTCGCATCAAAAAATATGGCGAAACGCAATGATCGACCCGCCCCCGCACTCCAGGAGACGCGACTACATAGACAGTGTCAATCACAGACTTGGATATTTTTCTTGGGCGCGAGTGATCCCTCCGGTTCCGCTACAATCGGTGACAAATTTCAAGCGGTGATTGTCAGATTCGGCGGAAATGCCATCATGCAGCTTGATGCAATCAGACGAATGCGAACCGGACTCTGCAAGGACGGAGCGGTTGCATTTGATGCGGCACCGAATTGACAGCAATCTGAGAGAGCGGTGGCGCGGGTCAGCTAGATGTGCTGACCAAAGGTCAAATTGCGCTCAAGGTCAAAAATGCCTGTCAACTCAAGCTCCGACCGCTGCTTTCCTCTGCTAACTCCGCATTCATTCCAAGCAAGGCATTGGCGGTTCGCAACCTTACCGACTTCGCTGGCTTTCAACATCAAGCCGATCAATTCGCGCCACGAGGTTCCTTACGTTGGACACGTGCCACTGCCCACCGCGGCGGGTGAGTATGCCTCATCCGCGAGCGAGAAGAGGGTGTCAGGCCCAGTTCGACCATGTACTTCGCCATCAACTCCATATGTTGGTTGCTGATCGTCACCCAAGGCGAGAGCTGAATGTACCCCGAGGGCATCTTCAGCAGCGTCGGTGTCCCGGCCAGCTTCTTCTCCGCCTCCACCCATTTGCCATAGGCCTGGCAGTAAGCCGCGAGCGCAGTACGATCCGCCTGCGTGAGCAAGCCGATCCGGTGCAGCCCCCCGGCGAGACGCTTCCATTCCGCCTTGGCCGTGGGCGACAGATGTGAAGGACAGGTCGGCCGCGCTGCCGACGGCTTCGGCTCGTGGCCGTTGATCGGGCGCTTGCCGGGGTTGCCCTCGATCAGTTTCAGCGCCGTGGGTTTGGGTTTGCGTCCGCGCATCAACTCACCTCAGGCCCCGGGTTGGTCGCGTAAGGACGTGGCAGTTTGCCATGTTTTGTTGGGGGGACGCCGCGGATACCCCCCATGCCAATTTCGCGGGCGTGGGAGTTTGCCTCCCCGCGCCGTCCCCGCTCGCGCGCCACCTCGTCGAATGTCATCCCGGCCCCCTCGATCGTCGCCACTTGCTCGGTAAAGGCCTGCCATCGCAGCACCGCCACATCGACATAGGCCGGGTCCAGTTCCATGGCATGGCAGACCCGTTGGCAGGACTGCGCCGCGATAAAGGTCGTCCCCGACCCCGAGAAGGGTTCATAAAGCTGATGGCGATCTTGAACGTTGACGCGGATGACATCCGCTCTTCGCACTGGCCTCCCGAAATCATGGGAGACGTTTTCCCGACCTCCTGCGCGATTGTGCAGACGACACGCTCTCGTGCCGATGCCGAAAATGCGGATGTCACCATCATCAAGTACTTCACCGCCTGTCTCCCTTTGCTTACTTAGGTGTACGGGGCTGTAGGTGTCCAAGTCGTATTGAGACTGTTGCAAACACGATTTGGCATTGCGATAGAATCGGAGGCTGGCGCGTGTTCAGCGAGGAAAAAGCTTATAGATTCTCGCAATATGCAGCGAGATGGCGTAAATGCCAGACCAAGTGAGAGTATTGTGCCATTGGCTGCTTTTGCCGATTGGTAAACGGTATTTTCCACTAGGGAGATAATGAAAGAATGTCCCCAGGTGTCCCTGTCAGCTCAGGCGCAGGCCGAGGGGACTGTTATCCCGGAGACGGAGACCGTACTGCCTAGTCGGCTCGCCAACCGGAAACTTCGCCAAGCGCCCGCTCAAGCTGCGCCCGCGCTTCACATTCGCTCACCAAGGCATCGAGCCAACAGGGCTGCTGCCAGCCCCGCCCGCGACCAGGGCGTCGATAGCCACACCGGCCAGCAGCATCTTCCGAACCACGTCCGGTGCGGTCCTCCGCGCTATGCTGATCCGCGTCTATGGCTGGGCCCGTCAGCTCAAATCCAGCACCCAGGTATCCGACATTGCTAGGAAGGAGAAACTTCTCGGGTCCTATATCAGAACCCGTGCTCAGCTCGCCTTTCTGTCCCCGAAGATACAATCCGCAATGCTCAAGGGCTACCAACCGGCCGATCTAACCCTGAAGCGTTTGGTCAGCATAACAATTCCCCTAGACTGGTCCGAACAGGAACGTCTCTTCGGTTTTGATGATCGTTCTTATCTCCGGTTGCGGTCACACCGGTACGGCCAAAATGCCTGGATCGACTCGCCGCCTCCGGATCATGGCCGCTGCCAAACCAGGCACCGCAAGAGTGGTCATAACCCCTCCACAGCAACCTTGGAAAGCCTGACGAAAAACGCAGCCAAAGGCCGCATCAAGCGAACCAGTACCGCGGTCGCGAGCAAATGCTTTTCAACAGAATGGGCGGAAAACGGTCGTTAGCTGCATTGAGCAAGAAGGGCTGTTTATCCGATCAGTAGAAAGGGCGTTCAAAGTGGTGTTTCTGGTCGTAGTGCCGGAACGTGCCAAGCTGATGCGCTTGTGACTTGTCACGGTGGCCAGCCTATAAGATGATGCGATCACAATGACGAAATACCTGCTCGCACTGTTCCTGGCGTTGACCGGGCTGATGATGGTGATCGCTCCGGTCGCCGTCATGGCCATGTCCGGCACCATGCTGTGCGAACAGCGGGCAAATCTTACCATGGGTCACGCCGCGCACCAGCCTGCGACTGCCGCAATGGATCATTCCCACCATGGAGCGGACCAAGGCATACATGAGCTGGTCGCGACTTCGGATGAAGCCTCGACGGACTCGGCCCCTAAATGCTGTGACCACGCCTGCGTGGCTGAGCTGACGGTGATGCCCATGGTGCTGGGCAGTGGCCGGATCGCATCGAGTGCGCCGCATGACCTGTCATCGTCCGACCTGACCGAACTGGCGCGCCCGAACGGGCTGCGACGACCTCCGAAGGCGTGATCGAGCTGTCGTAGGGCGCTTTCCGGCGCCCGCTCTGCCGATCCCTTCCGGAGACCCATCATGAAGTTCCTTTTGGCGGCCGCCGTGCCGCTGGCGCTTGTGGGCTGCACTCAGCCGTTCGAGCCCCCTCTAGCCGACCCGCTCACGCGGGCCGCTGATCCAATGACCGCACGCGCCGCCCCGACCGGGCCCGCTGTCACGCATACCTCACGGGCCATCGAGGCGCCGGGTGACTGGCGCCAGCTGAACGACGCGCAGGCGCCGGGAGGGTCGTCATGAAAAGACCCCTCAAGATGGCAGCGGCACTTCTGCCGCTGGCCCTTGCGGCCTGCGCGGATGCAGGGCTGGTCGGCCGGGCCTCGGCCCCCGGCGCGGGGTTCCCGCTGGTGTCCAGCGGGGCAAAACAGGCCACCGGCGCATCGGGCGTCTGGGCGCAATCGGCTGCCGAACTGGCCGCGAACGAGGCCCGGGCCCGCGCCCTGGTGCACCGCAAGACCATCGGACCCGACACGGCCGTGCAGGTGGCGCTGATGAACAACCGCGGTCTCCAGGCCGCCTATGCCGATCTGGGCCTCTCGGCGGCGGATCTCTGGGAGGTCGCGCTTGGCCCGGTGCCGTCGTTCGGCGTCACCATCTCGGGCATCGGCGAGGTCGGGCTGGCCCGCTCGCTCGAGGCGGTGGTGACGGGCGCGATCCTCGATGCGGCGACCGTGAAGCCCCGCCGGGCGATTGCGCAGACAAAGTTCCAGCAAGCGCAGTTCGCCGCCCTCGGGGCGACCATCGCGCTGGCGACCGAGACGCGTCAGGCGTGGATCGACGCGGTCGCGGCCTTCGAGGCCGCCGCGCTGATCGGGCGGGCGCAGGGCACGGCTGATGCCGCATCGGAACTTGCCGCCGAACTGGGGCGCACCGGGGCAATGAACCGGGCCGATCAGGCGCGGGAGCATGTGTTTACTGCCGAACTCGCCGCCGAACGCGCCGATGCCCGGCTGGAGGCGCAGTTGGCGAAGGAGAGGCTGACCCGGCTCATGGGGCTTTGGGGTGCGGATATCGACTTCTATGTTCCGGATCGCCTGCCAGGTCTGCCCGGTCGCCGACCGGGCCGGTCGGATATCGAGAAGCTGGCGCTCGAGCACCGCACCGACCTCGCCATTGGACGACTTGAGCTGACATCCATCGCGCAGGAATACCGGCTGGAAGGTCAGACGCGGATGCTCTCGGATATAGAGATCACCGCGGGCGCCGAGGTCGAGCGGTCAAACACGCCCACGGGACGCGAGACGGAGACCTCGCGCGTTCTTGAGGCGAGCTTCGAGATCCCGCTCTATGATACCGGAAAGTTGATCAACCGCCGTGGAGAGCTGGTCTACATGCGCGCGGCGAACGAACTGGCGCAGGCGGCGGTGAACGCCCGGTCCGAGGCGCGTTCGGCCCATGCTGCCGTTACCGGCAAATACAACATCGCCCGACACTGGCGCGACGAGGTGCTGCCGCTGCGCCGCACGATAGATGAGGAGGCGCTGAAGTCGTACAACGGCATGCTCACCTCGACGTTTGAGCTGATCACCGACGCCCGCGAGGGCCTTGAAGCCGAACTCAGCTATGCCGAGGCAAAGGCCGACTACTGGCACGCCGAGGCAGCCATGACCGCCGCCATCTGGGGTGGTGCGACAGGAGGTGTAGAATGAACCGCAGACAACTTCTTGCCGGCGGGGCCGGCCTTGCCATGGCCTCGGCCGCTCAGGCCCAGACCCGGTTCCGGGACCTTCCTGAAGCCGCCAGCTATGACAGCCCGAACACGCAGGTTCCGCCGCGCCCGTCCAACGGACCGGACTACAACCCGGTCGTCACCCTGAACGGCTGGTCGCTGCCCTGGCGCATGAACGGCAATGTGAAGGAGTTCCACCTGGTTGCCGAGCCGGTCGAAAGGATCATGGCCAACGGCATGATGGCGCGGCTCTGGGGCTACAACGGCCAGTCCACCGGCCCGACCATCGAGGCGGTGGAGGGAGAGCGGGTGCGCATCTACGTCACCAACCGCCTGCCCGAACACACCTCCGTGCATTGGCACGGGCTGATCCTGCCCTCGGGGATGGATGGTGTCGGCGGCCTGTCGCACCCGGCGATCCCGCCGGGCAAAACCTTCGTCTATGAATTCGACCTGACCAAGTCCGGGACCTTCATGTATCACCCGCACGCGGATGAGATGGTGCAGATGGCCATGGGGATGATGGGCCTTTTCATCGTGCACCCGCGCGATCCGGCCTACATGCCGGTGGATCGGGATTTCGCCTTCCTGCTCGCGGCCTACGACATCGACCCGGGCACCTACATCCCGCGCGTGGCCGAGATGACCAACTTCAACATGTGGACCTGGAACAGCCGGATCTTCCCGGACATCGACCCGCTGGTCGTCAACAAGGGGGATCGCGTCAGGGTTCGCTGCGGCAACCTGACGATGACGAACCACCCCATCCACATGCACGGCTATGACTTCGAGGTCACCTGCACCGACGGTGGCTGGGTGCCAGAGTCGGCCCGCTGGCCCGAGGTGTCCATCGACATTCCCGTCGGCGCCATGCGCGCCTATGAATTCGACGCAGTGCACGAAGGCGACTGGGCCATCCACTGCCACAAGTCGCACCACACTATGAACGCCATGGGCCATGACCTGCCCACATTCATCGGGGCCGACAAGCGAAAGCTGACCGGCATGATCCGGAAGGAAACGCGCGGCTACATGCCCATGGGCACCGCCGGCATGGCCGACATGGGCGAAATGTCGATGGAGCTGCCCGACAACACGATTCCGATGATGACCGGCTGGGGCCCCTACGGCCCGCTTGAGATGGGCGGCATGTTCTCTGTCGTGAAGGTCCGCGAAGGTATCGCGCCCGGCGATTACTCTGATCCCGGCTGGTATGAAAACCCGCCGGGCACCGAAGCCTGGGAATGGACCGGCGAACTTCCCGAGGAGGCCCGCAACGACCGCCCCGACACCATCATCTCTCCCCGCGATCATGTGCGTCGCGGCTGATTTCCCCCCGGCGCCCGGCCTGTCCGGTCGCGTCCACTCTTGTCTTGAAAGGACACCCCGTATGAAAACCCTGATGACCCTTGCTTTCGCTCTCTTCGCCACCACCGCCGTCGCAGAGGGCACCCATTCCGGCGATCACGGCGACATGGAGATGAGCATGGGCACGATTACCAAGATCGACACCCAGTGGAACCGCCTGACCATTGACCACGGCCCGCTGGCCAACCTCGAGATGGACGCAATGACAATGGTCTTCGAAGTCGCCGACCCCGCGATGCTCGAAGGCCTGTCCGAAGGTCAGGAGGTCGAGTTCACGGCCGATCGCGTGAAAGGCAAGCTGACCGTGACCGAGATCATGAGCGAATGAGACATATCAGAGGGGCTGCGTCGTTGTAGCCCCTCATTGCGACGCATGTGTTTGCTGGCTCTGCACCTCCTGCGCCCGCTCGGGCCAGGTCGACCGGATGAAGGCGAGGATATCGAGCGCCTCGTCTTCGGTTAGCGTCCCCTCGAAGGCAGGCATCCCGCTCTTGAACCCTGTGACACCCCGGGCCTCCATCGCGGCCTGGCCACCCTTCAGCGTGTATTCCAGAAGGAGCGGCGTGTCGTGGTGCCAGGTGTGGCCGGTCACATCATGCGGAGGTGCGGGCAGGATGCCGTCCTCTCCGGGCGTGCGCCAGTCGGGCTGACCTTCGAGATCGGCACCATGACAGGACGCGCAAGCCTCGGCATAGAGAGCGGCACCGGCGTCAATATCTCGATCCGTAAGCCGGTGTTCAGCCTGCGCCACCGTTGCAGCGCAGGCGAACAGAGCTGTCACCAGCCTCATTTCGCGCGGAAGTCCGCGTGGCACGCACTGCAGGCTTTCCCGATCTGCTGCATCGCCGGTCCGAGGTCGGTCGAAGTCTGGATGGTGCCGACCAGCCCGCCCGAAATCTCTTCGAGGTCCGTCGCGCGCGCCGTGAATGTGTCGAAGTTGTCCCAGATCACCGGCAGGGCCTCGGATTTCGGATCGAGCGCCTTGTTTTCGAAGAGTGACGGGATATAGCCCGCCTCCTCGGAGATCTTGCCCAACGCTGCGTTAAGGGCCTCCGGGTCGAAAGTGGTCTGACCTTTGGCCATGCTGCCGATGGCCTTCATCTGCTTGGCCAGCTCCGACATGCCCATCATGCGGTTCATCACATCAGGGTCCTTCACGCCACTATGGGCAAAGGCCGCGGTTCCGGCAGCGATAAGAGCGATGGCGATGTATTTTTTCATGTTCATTCCGTCCTGTTGGGGGGGTCAGCTTACATTGATCCAGGTTGTCATGCCGGACGCCGCATGGGCGAGCATGTGACAGTGGAACAGCCACTTGCCGGGATTATCAGCGACAAAGGCGATTTCCAGCGGGTCATTCGGCTGGCTGAGGATCGTGTCGCGCATCGGGCCGAATGTGCCATCGCTGTAAACCTGACGAAAGTGCATTCCGTGCAGATGCATGGCGTGCGGAAAAGCGGTGTCATTCATCAACGTGAGATGAACAGTTTCACCAAGGGACAGGCTGGCAAAGGGTGTGTCGCTCATTCCGCTTTGCCCTGACAAAGCCCAGAACTGCCCGCGCCCCGCCAACTCGCGGAAGTTGGTGTCTCGGCCTTCAAATCGGGCCGACGCCATGCCTGACATTGCTCCGCCCTGCATTGCCATCGTCAGCCGCTGGGCGCTGTCGAGTTGAGGCAGGTCCATGCGTGGGTTGGGCGGCAACGCGGCGGGCGCGTCGCGCGCATCGGTACTGGCGGCGCCCGTGACGGGCATTCGTACCAGCACTTCCCAGCTGTCGTCGCCGGCGGGGTGCAGCAACGCGGCCTCCTTTCCGTCGCTCGCGGTCACATCGACAATCAGGTCGATCCTTTGCGCCGGTGCAAGAACCATGTCGCCGCTGACCGGTTCGGGCTTGGCCAACGGCATTCCGTCCAGCGCAACCATCCAGCCTTGCATCCCGTGCAGCCGCAAAACGAAGATCCGCGCATTGGCCCCGTTGATCAGCCGCAGGCGCAACCGTTCGTTGGGACGTGTCTCCAGGACGGGATCATAGGTGCCGTTGGCCCCCAGCAGGTTGCCGATACGGCCCGCGTGGCTAAGGTGCATGGGGTGGCGCATCGGCTCAATGAGCTGGGCATCTTCGGGGTTCAGTAGCCAGTCGTCGAACAGGATCACCTCGTCCCGATCCACGTCAGGCGGGGTGGACTCCTCTACGATAAGCGCCCCGGCCAGCCCTCGGGCCACCTGTTCCATCGAGTTGGTATGAGCGTGGTACCAATACGTGCCCGCATCGGGTACCGAAAAGTCGTAGTCGAATGTCCCTCCGGGCGGCACGGCATCCTGGGTGAGTCCCGCAACGCCGTCCATTGCATTGTCGATGCGAATGCCATGCCAATGGATTGTCGTTGATACCGGCAAGTCGTTTACCAGGCGGCGGGTCACACGCCCGCCCTGAGGCACACGCAGCACCGGACCGGGCAAAGCGCCGTCATAGGTCCAGACCTTGGTCGCAGCGTATTTCGGCGGGGCGATCTGAGCAGTGGCGACGCGGGCTGTCAGGGTCTCTGGTGCCGCCGCCCGAACTGGAAGGGTCGCCAAGCCTGCCGTCCCCGCCATAGCGCCGCAGAAGGCGCGTCTTGTCATGCGTAAGAACATGTCATTCAATCCCATTGGCCTGTTGCAACTCGCGGACATAGGTGATGATCGCGCCGACATCGGCCTGTGTCAGCCCTGATTGTGCGGGCATATCGCCGAAGGGCCAGTGATGGGCGCGAACCCCGTTCTGCACCGCCATCACGAAGGCCATATCAGCATGGTGGTTCGGTTCGTAGATCTTGTGCACGAGTGGCGGACCGAAGCCCATCTTGCCGCTTGCGTTGGCCCCGTGGCAGGCGGCGCAGGTCGCGTCGAAGGCCCGCTTGCCTATCATGGCATCGGAAGACAGCGCCTCGGGCACAGTGATCGAGACGAGCGGTTCGCCTTGAGCTGGCTGGGCGCTTGGTTCAAGGGCACTAGGTCGGGCGAGGTAATACGCTCCGCCAGCAATAGCGACTGCGGCCAAGGCGGCGGGCAAAATCTTGTTCATTGGTCATGATCCTGACTGGCTTGGCCAAAAAGGCCCAGCATATCGGTAAACTGCGATCACTGTCGCAGTCGCGGCTCCGAAGCAGTCAGGCTCGTGGGGGCGGCAGGTCCCGGGAGAGGGAAACCGATCGCAGGACGATCGTGTCGTGAAGGCGCGTGCTGCGGAAGATCACCGGTTCCACGGCAAGCGACACAAAGACAGGCAGTGTGTAGAGTGCCGGACCACAGCCCGCGGCGTGATGACAGGCGACGCCTGATGCGTGCCCGCCAGTCTCGTCCATGCCAGGGCAGTCGGCACAGTCGCCCTCCAACTCGGCATATGACATCTCGTGCGCTTGCGCAGCGCCGGGCAGAAACGCCCAGGCGGTGACGATCAACGCGATAATGACGAGGATATGCCGCACAGAACCTCCGGATGAGTTGCCAGAGTATGACGCGATGCGCTGTGAAAGGTCAACGCTGGCGGCCCATCACACTTCCGTTCATCCCGCGAAAGCCACGATGCCCATCCAGATCCCCATGAGCATCATCATCAGGTTCTCGGTCAGCGAGATGAACCCAAGCGGCACATTCGAGTCCCCGCCTACGCAGGCACACTTGAGTTCGCGCTTGTCGATGTAGACCGCCTTGAACACGCTCACCGCGCCGATCGTCCCGATGACGAGCGCCACCGGGGCCGATATCCACGGCAGGATCCCAGCTGTCATCAGGATGCCGGCCAGCGCCTCACCGTAGGGATAGATTTTGCCGTAGGGCACCCATCGTTTCGCCAGCAGGTCGTAGTTGAGGAACATGGTCGAGAACTGCTCGACATCCTGCAACTTCTGGATCGCCAGAACCGTCATAGACAGCGAGATGAACCAGATGCAGCTCTGCCAGGTCAGGAAGGTGCCATACTGGTGCCAGGCCAGCCCCAGGGCCAGCAGCGCGCACACCGTGAAGATCGCGATGACGGGCCGGTAACTTGTGTCGCTCTGTTCCTCCTTCGGCGGGTCGATCCCGAGGAAGATGCGCAAGTCGTCGTGGCCTCCGATCCGCTCGCCGTCGATGAAGGTTTGCGGAGTCGTCTTCACATCATGCTCGCGCATGAAGGCGTCGGTTTCTTCCCGGGTCTTGAGGTGGTGGTCTTCCACCTCGTAGCCGTGAGTTTCGAGCAGATGCTTCGACTTCAGGCCATAGGGGCAGGTGTGCTCGGGCATGACCATGCGGTAGAGGGCGGCGGTCTGCTTGGTGTCCTTGGGCATGTCGATCTCCTCAGTTCGCGCAGGTGAACTGGCCGCGGAACCCGGCGGTGTAGTCAGGACCGGCAGTCACAATCAGGTCGTGCAGATCGCCGTCGTCCGTCTGGTTGACCTGCGCCGACAGCGGGTCGGCGGCAAATCCGTCGCCGTCGGCCTCAAGCCGGACAAGGTCGCCGCTGATCCGGATCAGCGCGCCGTCGTTGCCGGTCACGAGCACCGGCGGACTGGTCTCGGTGTAGGAAAAGCGGCAGGCGGCGCCATCGGGGAAGGCCTTCGCGATGTCGTCTTCCGTCAGGAACTCCGGGTCGATAGTCTTGACGACCTCGGTCGAGAGCGCCTCGGCTGCGTCTTTCAACTCCGGCGCGGGCGCAGCAGGCCCCGGCTGCGCTTCGCCATTGGACGTGATGTCGCCGAGCAGGTAGCGCATCTCGGCGATCTCCTTGTCCTGCGCGTAGATGATGCTGTCCGCCAGTTCCTGAACCCGCGGATCGGTCAGATTGGCGCGGGAGGAGGTCATGATCGCAATCGAATGGTGCGGGATCATGGCACTCATGTAGGAGCGGTCCTGAACCGTAATCTGGCTGCGCACGAGCCACAGCGCCCCGGCGAACACGAGGATGGACCCGGCGAAGATCGCGATATTGGCGGTGCGGTTCTTATACATGCCGAGCATGAAGGCCAGCATGACGAAGGCCATGACCGCGCCCATGACCAGTGCCATGTAGGCCCGCGTTTCGGACCAGAAAACATGGCTGACGAGGTAGGTGTTCAGATACATCAGCCCGAACATCAACAAGGTCGACGTCGCGATCATGAGGAAAAAGCGGGTGTAGGCCATCGGGGATCTCCTGCTGTTACACGGAGTCAACAACCTTCCAGTGGGTGGATGTTCCCGAAAAAGTCATGAAACCTCTAGGAGGATGGAAGCGGCTCTGCGCAGATGTCTTCAATCGGGCTGGGAGCGGTCATTCTTCGCGATCATCTCGAAGGTCCGCAATGGGCCGATCTTGACCGTGAATCGCGGGAGAGGTCGTGCACACTATTCACGCGTCCAGTTGAAAACAGCCCAAGCTCAATTTCATGCGCGGCGGCGGCGTGCGGGGTGAGCCACCGCAGCTTCAGGCTTTCCAGCTGTCATCTCTGCCATGAGAGCTTCTATCCGCGTCTTTCGCGCCTTTGCCTCTTCGATCAGCGCGGTGATCGCCTCCAGTTTCGCCGAGAGCATCGGCAGGGCGTCTGCACACGACACGATGTGGTCCCCGCGTCGACCTCGATGCTGGCGTTTTCCTTCAGCGAGAAGCCGAGTTCCTGGGCCCTTTCGATGAAGCGCAGCACGTCGACCAGTTCAGCGGGGTAGTCCCAATATCCGTTTTCGCCCCGATCGGCGGGCGCGATGATGCACTTTTTCTCGTAAAAGCGAATGCGGGAGGTCGTAACGCCTGCCGCCTAGGCAATTTCCCCGATTTTCGTTGTCGGCCCCCTTGACCTTAAACTTAGGTTAAAGCCCGATATTCGTAGCGACCACAAATCAAGGATCGCTAAAATGTTCGACGCTCAGTCACCATCACTCCTCGAAACGCCGCTGGCTCTGCCAAGCGGGCAGATCATTCGGAACCGTATCGCCAAGGTGGCGATGGAAGAGAATCTCGCCGACGGGACCCATCTGCCTGGAGCGCAGCTGCGACAACTCTACAGGACATGGGGCGCGGGCGGCGCTGGCCTCATCATCACAGGGAACGTCATGGTCGCGGCAGACGCCGTCACCGGCCCCGGGGGCGTGGTCCTCGATGCGCAGCAACCCGTGGCACCCTTCAGGGAGTGGGCCGAGGCCGGCAAGGCCGAAGGCGCATGGATGTGGATGCAGATAAGCCACCCCGGCCGCCAGGTTTTTGTCGCCACCCATGCCACGGCGATCGCGCCCTCCGCGGCGCGGGTGGACATGGGCAAGCACTCCTCGCTCTTTTTCGAGCCGCGCGCAATACCGAGGCAGATATCCGAAAGGTCATCGACCAGTTCGCCGTGACCGCCGCACGGGCCGAGCAGGCTTGGTTTGACTGTGTGCAGCTCCATGCCGCGCATGGCTACCTACTGAGCCAGGTCCTTTCGCCGCTCACCAACCGTCGAACCGACCAGTGGGGCGGTTCACTGGAGAATCGCGCCCGCGTCCTGACCGAGGTCGTTAGGGCGGTCCGTGCGCGTGATGCGTCCACTTTCGGAGTCGGGGTGAAGCTGAATTCAGCCGATTTCCAGAAAGGAGGCTTCGACCTCGCCGACGCCGTGGCGGTGGTCGAGATTTCCGGCGGCAGCTACGAAAGCCTCGCCATGCATGGCCGAGAACTGCACCTTCGACACGATGCTCGAAAAGTTCGTCATCCCACCCCGCGTTCAAGGCCAGCTTGTTGTCGGCCAGCACATAGGCACGCTTTTCTGCCTCGCTCATATGATCAAGACGAAGACATGGCACTTCGGCCATCCCCAGCAAGCGCGCGGCCGCAACCCATCCATGATCCGCAAAGATGGTGCGGCTCTCGTCGATCAGCACCGGATTGGTGAACCCGAAGGTCTCGATACTGTCGGCAATCTAACGGACCTGCTTTTTCGAATGGGTGCGCGCGTCACGCGCCCAGGCGGACAGATCACCCGTGGAAATCAAATCGATATTCTGCTGGGCCATATGGTGGCTCCTTGTTTTTTACTGCTCGCCGCGGAATTGGCCCATCGGCCTCGCCCGTTAAACGCAACTTACGATGGGTCAATCGTCAATTTCGAGCGTATAGGCGGGGTAGCCATATCAAACGGGAGAGCGTCATGGATATCGGGGAGCAGTTGTTCAGCCTGAGGCAAAAGTCAGGCGAGTCTCTGCAGCAGGTCGCTGACAAGGTGGGCGTATCCAAAGCTCATGTCTCGGAGTTGGAGAAGGGTCGCAGCAAGAATCCCTCCTTCGAACTGGTCCGCAAGCTGGCCGCGCATTTTGGCGTCAGAATCGACGTCCTGAACGGCGAGGCAAAGGAACCAAACAAGACTGAGATGCAGATCGAACCGATCCATCGCAGTCTCCAAGAACTTACGGAGCGCGATCGCAACATCGTCGAACAGATGATCGCGTCCATGAGCGTCAAGACAGACGCAGAGTCCTGACCGCATGCCTCTTTACAGGGTGGACCTCGCCGACATCCACAAGCCGCCTCGGCTGGGACAGGCGCTGCACCGGCTCTTGGGACCCGTCGATGGCCCTGTGCCCATCGAAGACATCGCCCACCAGCTCGACATCGAGAATATCCGCCTTGATACGTTCGACGGGTTCGAAGGGATGTTGCTCACGGATCAGCGGCGCCGCCCCGGGTCAATCCTGGCAAACACACGTCACTGCAAACGCCGGGCCCGGTTCACCATCGCCCACGAACTCGGCCATTTCCTGATGGAGCGCCACGTCCTGTTTTCCGACGACGGCTTTTGTTGCATGCAAGAGGACTTCAAGGAAGCAAGGAACGCCAATTCGCATTTCCGTCAAGAGAACGAAGCCAATCTGTTCGCCATCGAAGTCTTGGCCCCGGTTGCTACCGTCTCTTCCTTTCTGGCTGACGATCCGGACCTGCGCCGCGCACAGCGGATGAGGGAACACCTCGATCTCAGCCTCGAAGCCTCGCTGCGTCGGATCATCGACCTGCCCCCGCACCCCCTCGCGGCGATCTGGTCCATAAACGGCAAAATCCGATATGCCATCGAAACCAGGGCGTTTCCGTTTCTGACCGTTTCCCGAGGACAGCTCTTGCCTAAATCGTATCTGGCCGCAGCCGCGGTGGCCAACGGCACAAGAGGCTTTACCGAAATGGACGAGACCCACGCCCAGATCTGGACCAGCCGTCCGGAGGTGGAGTTGAGCGAACAGACGCGCGTTGAAAAAAGCGGCCACGCCGTCACACTGCTCTGGGCCGATCTTCGCGACGAGGTGGATGAAGACGATGGCGGGCTTGCCGAACTTGGAACACCTCGCTTCCGCTAAGATCAGCACCCAAACCACATTCCCTGTTCGCGCTTGGAGATTCCCTGCTCGGCACTCAAAAAATCCCTGATCAAGTGTAACAAATTCCCTGTTTTCAGAAGAACAGGGAAATTCCTGCAAGCCTTTGCTATTACGTCAGAAACAGGAACCAAAAAACGTGATTTCGCCCATCACCGAGGCAAAAACATCAAAATTCCCTGTTCTTTCCCTGTAAATCCGCAAACCGCGCCAAAGCGACCCCGGTCAAAAACCGATTTGAGACGTTCAACGGACAGTAAGAGGGAGAAGGCCAAATCATGCGTCTCTGTACGACGGACACGTCCTTAAGCCGCCGGAAACAGGGAATAATTTAAAGGTAAAACCTTACGTCTCACCGAGACTGGCATCGGTGGCGGAGAGACAGGGATTCGAACCCTGGAGACGGTTTCCCGCCTACACACTTTCCAGGCGTGCGCCTTCGACCACTCGGCCACCTCTCCGTTCGCGACCCCATAGCAAAGGACCTTGGGCAAGGGCAAGGGGCTTGTGGGTCTGTTTGCACTTTCGCCGCGATGGGCCGGAACGCTGCGCCCAACGGGCCCAATCAGGTCGGTTCTTCGCCCTTGGCCGCCGAACTTGGCGGGTTGGCGCGTGATACGGGTTCCACCTTGGGAGTGGCGGGCTCTTCGGGCGCTTTGCGCGTCAGCGTCTCGGGGTTGCGCAGCCAGACATCGCGCTGGGCAAAAGGTATCTCGATCCCCTCTTCCGCAAAGACCCGGGCGATTTCATGGTTCATGTCGGAATGCACCGACAGCACCCAGTTCACGTCGCGCAGGATGGCGCGGATCTCGAAATCGAGGCTGTCAGCTCCAAACCCGCGGAACACCACCGCGGGCGGCGGGTTCTCCAGAACCATCGGATGCGCGCGCGCGATCTCTTCCAAAAGCTTTTCAACCTTGCGCGTGTCGGTGCCGTAGGCCACGCCCACCGGCGCGATCACGCGGCCGATCGTATTGCCGCGCGTATAGTTGGTGACAGTGCCGGAAATGAAATCCGAGTTCGGCACGATCACATCGGTCCGATCGAAGGTTTCGATCCGTGTGGAGCGCACCGAAATGTCGCGCACATAGCCCTGCTGGCCACCGACCTCGATCCAGTCTCCCTTGGAGATCGGGCGTTCGATCAGCAGGATGATGCCCGAGACAAAGTTCGACACGATGTTCTGGAGGCCGAAACCGATCCCGACCGAGAGGGCACCGGCGACATAGCCAAGCGCCGTAAGATCGACTCCGGCCGAGGTAATGGCTATCAGCGCCGCAAGGAAGATGCCGACATAGCCGATGCCCGACAGCAAGGCCGTCTGCCCGCCCGCACCAATCCGCGTCTTGGGCAGAACGGACGTGCGCAGCGCCCCTTGCAACAGCCGGGTCAGCCCGTAGCCAAGAGCAAAGACCAGCGCGAAGGTCAGAAAATCGGTGGGCGAAATGCGGCTGTCGCCGACAGTAAAGCCCTCTTGGAAGCGGGCCCAGACCTCGGTCAGGTCGGTGACGCGCGCACCCCAGATCAGCGCCAGCAGCGGGATCGCCGCCAGCGACACGGCAAAGCCCGCCAAAACGGGGATCAGCGCGCCGCGCCCTGCCCTGTCGCCCTTGGACGCCATGTCGAACAGATCGTAGATGAACCGCTGGAGGACGGTTATAAGACCCAGCAGGAACAAGGTCGAGGCGGTCGGATAGACCAACGCCAGCGCGGCGGCACCATAGCCGATGGCCATCAGCAACGGCGCCACAATTCCGACGGCCATCGTGGCTTTGCCAATCGCCCTTACCACACGATGCGCAAACATCGGCTCGACATCTTCGTCGCTCTGATCCGGGCGCAGGCCTGCCAGCAGGTGACCCAGCCGAAACAAGGTGACGCCAGCGATCACGACAAGCGGGAATTCAATCAGGAATTCGGTATCGCCCGCGTAATCGTCGAGCCCAGCAAAGGTCTGCACGATCCCGTGGGCCACCATGCAGATTGCCAGAATGGCCACATGCAGCCGCGCCTCGGGGCGCCGGCCGGTGTCGATGGGGATGGTGGCCACCGCGTCGTTGCCGGAAAAAACCTGTTCGCCCAGCCACCAGATCAACAGCAACGAGGCCGCCCAGGCCGGGAGAGCCCCGATCAGCGCGCCAAGCCGCCCACCCGACAGCCCCGCTGTCTGGACGGCAACCGTAACCAGCAAGACCCCGACCAGAGGCAGGACGATCTGCCCCAAAGACAGCAGAAACGCCCAGACCGGATCGCCGCGCCGCGCACGGTTGCGCAGCACCTCGGCGATGCGGCTCACAAAGCCACGGCTGCGCACGATCAGGAAAAGTCCCCCGACAAGCAGCAGCAGGATCACCGGCAACCTGTCACGCAGCGTGCGCGCCACCGAGGCCGAGCGCCGGGCTTCGCCTGCCTCGCGCCAGATTTCCGACATTGTGCCCCCCAGCGCCGCGCCAGCCTCGGGCCAGCGGGTGGGGTTCAGCGGCGATGGCCCCAGCGACAGCAACCTGTCGGTACGGCGTTCGCGGATCAGCGTGTCGATTTCGCGGATCAGCCCGTCAGCCCGGCTATAGGCTTCCTCTGCGGCCTGAACGGGCGCGCGCAATTCCGCCAGTTGCCGGGTCAGTTCCTCGCGCCGGGCTGCAACATCTTCGGCCTCGGGCGCCGCGCCTGCTTCGGTATCGGGGGCCGGGCCAAGCGAGGCGATCTGCCCCTGCAAGGTCGCGATCCGGTCGGCGTTGGGGCCCTGCGCTGTCAGGAACTGCTGCCGCCATTCGACGATCTGGGCGCGCAATGCTTCCAGCGCGTCGTCAGAGGCGCGGCCCGTGGCGACCGATTCCTCGGCGCGCGAGGCAACCCGCGACCACGCGGTATAATCAGGGCCGTCCTGCGCCAGCGCGAAGGGCGCCAGCAACACCAGCCCCATCCACAACAGCAGGCCTGCCAGCAGACCCCGCACAGGAACGCGCGACCGACGCATCAGCCGTCGACGAAAACGCCGGGGATCGACGCAGGTGCGCGATCCAGCCATGTCGGCACGGGCAGGCCCTTTTCGGCGAGGAATTCCGGGTTGAACAGTTTCGACTGATAGCGGTTGCCATAATCGCAGAGGATCGTGACGATGGTGTGCCCTGGCCCCAGGTCGCGCGCCAACCGCACGGCACCGGCCACGTTGATGCCCGAGGAACCGCCAAGGCACAGCCCCTCTTCGCTCAGCAGGTCAAAGACGTAAGGCAGCGCCTCTTCATCAGGGATTTGATAGGCGTAATCCGGCGTGAAGCCTTTCAGGTTCTCGGTGATCCGCCCCTGCCCGATCCCTTCGGTGATCGAATTGCCTTCGGACTTGAATTCGCCTTCGGTGTAGAAACTGTACAGCGCCGCGCCCATCGGATCGGCCAGAGCAACCTTCACGCCCTTGGGTTGCAGAACCTCGGCCACGCCCACCAGCGTTCCGCCCGAACCGACGGCTGCGACGAAACCATCCACTTTGCCCCCGGTCTGTTCCCAGATCTCGGGGCCCGTGCCTTCGATATGGGCGCGCTTGTTGGCGACGTTGTCGAACTGATTGGCCCAGATCGCGCCATTTGGTTCACTTTGTGCAAGCTCTTCGGCAAGTCTCTGTGAATAGCGCACATAATTGTTGGGATTTTTATAGGGCGCCGCAGGCACCTGAACCAGCTCGGCACCCGCAAGGCGCAGCATGTCCTTCTTTTCCTGGCTCTGTGTTTCGGGGATCACGATCACCGTCTTGAACCCCATCGAGGCCCCGACCAGCGCCAGCCCGATGCCCGTGTTCCCGGCGGTGCCTTCCACGATGGTGCCGCCCGGCTTCAGCGTGCCCTTCTCCAGCGCGTCCTTGATGATGAACAGGGCCGCGCGGTCCTTGACCGACTGGCCCGGATTCATGAACTCGGCCTTGCCCAGAATGGTGCAGCCGGTTTCCTCGCTGACCCGGCGCAGGCGGATCAGGGGGGTGTTGCCGATGGCGTCAGCCAGATCGCTCGCGATGCGCATGAAGGTACTCCCATATATGCCCCTAGCTGTAATGCCGCTTTGGCCCGACCTCAAGCACGCAGGACAGAACGGGCGCGCGCGTGGCGTTGCAGCAGGAAGGGCAATCGTTCTTTGGTTTCGCGGTTTGGCGAAACGCTGTCTTTACGCCTGCCGCAGCCGGTCGCGATGCCGGGCCAGCCACAGGGCGGTGGTGACAAGCGGCATGTCGCGCCAGCGGTCATTGTCGACGCCTTCGATCAGCTTGTCAAAACTGACAAGGCGGCTGCGAATATCCTCGCCCTCTTCGGCCAACCCGCCATCCTGCGGATGGTGCCCGCCCAGATCGGCCAGTCCGATGAACAGGTTCAGGAATTCCGAGGATGACCCGGTCGAGGAATACATGCGCCCTGCAGGCAACAGCCTGTCCAGCGTCAGACCCGCCTCTTCCTGCGCCTCGCGACGGGCGGCTTGTTCGGGGGTTTCGCCCGGGTCGATCAGCCCGGCCACTGGTTCCCACACCCAGGGCGCGGGATCGCCCGCCATGAAGACCGGCGCGCGGAACTGTTCGACCAGCAGCACGCAATCGCGCACCGGATCATAGGGCAGCACCACGACCGCTTCGCCCACGAACAGCGCACCCCGGTTGAGCACAGGCCCAAGGGAACCGTCGTGCTGGCGAAATTGCAGATCGACCTCGCGCAGGGAAAAGAAGTTCATGTAGGCGTGGCGCCGCGCCTGCACCACCACGTCGCGGGTCAGGTCGCGGTCCGGGTCGGGGGTGCGTTGCCCGGCCAGCACGCGGGCATGGGCGCGGATGTTGATCGGCGTATAGCGCGCAGCGATGTCCTCGGCGAGTTTTCGGCCATACCAGGCCATGATCTCCTCGGCGGCGGCCATCACCATCGGGGCATGCGCGCGCTGCCAGTCGGCCAAGTGCCACGCGCCCGTTAGCGCCCAGCGGCCGGGCTCGGGGAAGAACACCTGCGCGGTGACCATGCCTTCGGCGGTTTCGACCTGCAGCGGAGTCTGGCCATAGTCGAACCCGCCTTCGTAATAGCGCAGCCGCGCGACATCTTCGTCGCTCAGATCGCGCACGACGATGCCCCATGCTATCGCGCCCGGCCTGGCAGTGATCGCCGGAAAAGTCTCGCCCGCGACGCTGCAAACCGCGTGACCCACAAGCCGGGCGTCGGCGATATGCAGGTTGGCGCGTGGCCGGCCCAGAACACATTCCAGCAACGGCAGATGGCACAGGGTGCCATAGAAGAACAGGTTGGTCATCGTCCGTTTTTGCCCCGTCACCGCCAGGTGCGCCAGGCGTATTCGGTGGCAAGCCCTGTCAGGACGCCACCGACCAGAAGCGTTAAGATGATATTGGGTTCGAACATGATGATGCCATAGTCGGCGCCGATTTCGAAGATACCCAACACCGCATCGAACGGCCCGTCATATCGGTTCCGCATCGCCATGCGGAACATCTCGTAGCAGCCCTGGACGAACAACCCCCAGAATACCATCGCAACGACGCCGGTGATGCCGTTGTTGATGGCCGCCGTGACCCCGCGCCCGGCGCGCTTGCCCATGACGACCCAGCCGGTGATCGCCCCGATCCCCATGTTCACATAGGTGAAATAGCCGAAATCGAGCCCCTCGGGCATCAGCGGCATGATCTGCCCCGACACGATGAAGGCCGTGATCGCAAGGCCAAGTGCTGCAACCAGTCGGGCGGCGTCAGGCATGTGGGTTCTCTTCAGGCAGGTCGCGACACGGTAATTTGCGTCACGTCAACAGTGGCACTGTCGAAGGCGGCGGCACATGAAGTCAAATAGAAATTCCACATCCGCTTGAACCTGTTGTCAAAACCCATCTCGGCGATCTGGTCCCACCTGTCGTTGAAGGTTTCGTGCCAGCGGCGCAGCGTGATGTCGTAACTCTTGCCGAATTCGACCGACCGCACGATGCCAAGTCCGGCGGCGTCGATCTGTTCACGCAGCGCGCCGGGGCTAGGCAACATGCCACCGGGGAAGATGTATTTCTGAATGAAATCAATCCCCTGCTGGTACAACTCCCAACGCCGGTCGGCCACCGTGATGATTTGGAGCGTGGCGTTGCGCCCGGGCTTCAACCGCTCGCGAAGCGTGTCGAAATACACCGGCCAGTATTTCTGACCGACAGCTTCGAACATCTCGATACTGGCGACACCATCATAGGTGCCAGTTTCATCGCGATAGTCCTGAAGCTTCAGCGTCACCAAATCGGATAGCCCCGCCTTTTCAATGCGCTGCGTGGCGTAGTTGAACTGTTCCTGACTGATGGTCAGCCCCGTTACCCGCAACCCGCGTTCGCGCGCGGCGTATTCCGCAAAGCCGCCCCAGCCGCAGCCGATTTCCAGGATATGATCGCCGGGCTGGGCGCCCATCTGATCGACCATGCTGGCATATTTGGCGATCTGTGCCTTTTCCGTACTCTCCTGCCCGGTTTCGAACAGGGCACTTGAATATGTCATCGTATCGTCAAGCCACAGCTTGTAAAAATCGTTTCCCAGGTCGTAGTGGTACGAAATGTTGCGCCGCGCCTGCGCGCGATGGTTGCGACGCAGCCACGCGCGCGCGCGTTCATAAAAGCGCACCAGCCCCATGCCGGGAAAGCCGTCATAGATTTCATCGTTGTCCTGATGCACAAGGTCCATGAAGGCTTGCAGGTCGGGCGTGCTCCACCATTCCTCAAGGTAGGCATCGCAAAACCCAAGGTCGCCTTCGCGGATCAGCCGGGCAAAGACATCGTGATGATGCACGTGCAGCTCCGCCACCGGCCCGGGGTTCGGCCCTTCGGCGCGGAACACGCGACCGTCGGACAGCACAACATCAAGGCGGCCGTGTTTCAGCCGCTTCATCTGGGCAAAGGCCGGCGCAAAATAACGGGGCAGCCCGCTTTGGCCGCTGGTTTCGGTCAGGATCATCCCACATTCCCACTTCTGCGCCCAAGTCTTGGCGCTTTTGCCACCACTGGCAAGTATCTTGTTCATCCGGTTCAGAATTCCCGGTTTTCGTAAGCGTTCAATGCTGCCTTTCTGCCCGCCTCGTGGGTGACCACGGGATCGGGGTAGGCATCGCTGGCCGCGCGCGCCCAGCGCCGCGGGATCGCATCAAAATAAGCCAGCGCCGTGTCGGGGGGATCGGCCTGCCCCTCGGCGATCCAAGCGTTGCGATAGCGCGCCTTCGGGTCGAATTTCTCGGCCTGGGTCAGCGGATTGAACACGCGGAAGTAAGGCGCCGCATCGGGGCCAGAGCCGGCCACCCATTGCCAGCCCAGCGCATTGCTGGCCGGATCCCAATCGACCAGCTGATCGGCGAACCAATCCTGCCCGATCTTCCAATGACACATCAGATGCTTCGTCAGGTAGCTGGCGACGATCATGCGCACGCGGTTGTGCATCCGCCCCGTCACCTGCAATTCACGCATCCCCGCATCGACGATGGGAATGCCGGTGCGGCCCTCTTTCCAGGCGCGCACCTCGGCGCGGCGTTCGTCGGTGGTCCAGGGGAAGGCGTCCCAATCCTCGCGCCAGTTGCCGGTGGTCAGGCGCGGCGTGTGGTACATCAGGTGATAGGCAAACTCGCGCCAGACCAGTTCCTTGCGGAAGGTCACCGCGCCCGCCGCATCGCCGCCGTGTTCGGCCCGCAGCGCCGCGTGCCAGCAGCGCGCCGGGCTGATTTCGCCATAGGTCAACGGCTCGGACAGGGTCGAGGTGCCATCGCGCGCGGGAAAATCGCGCTGATCGGCGTAATCGGCCACCTTCGCGTCGATGAAGTAATCCAGCCGGTCCATCGCCGCCTCTTCGCCCAACCGGATGTGCGCGCGCATCACATGCGCGCCCCGGTTCATCGCGGCGCCCAGCGCCCAGCCCTCCAGCTCGTCGGACTTTGGCCATTTGCTCGGCGCCGGAATTTTCGCAGGCGCGCGCAGCGGTTCGGGCACTGAACGTTCGCGGACGTTTTTCCACATCGGTGTGAACACCTTGTAGAATCCGCCGGTGCCGGTTTCGACCTCCCAAGGTTCAAACAGCAGGTGGCCGCGAAAGGATTTCGCCTCGATCCCGTCGTCGTTCAGTGCCTGCTTGATCCACTTGTCCCGTGCCATGCTGTCGGGATCATAAAGACGCGACCAATAGACAGCCCCTGCCCCGGTGTCCTCGATCAGATCGCGCAGGACGTCACGCGCCTTGCCCCGGCGCAGGATCAGACGGCTGCCTTTGTCTTCCAGCCGCTTTGCCAGATGGCCGATACCCAGCCCCAGCCGCCACTTGGGCGCGGCTCCGATCGCCTCGGTCACCTCGTCAAGGATGAAGACCGGAATAACCGGCCGCCCCGAGGAACAGGCTGCATCAAGGGCGGGATGGTCGGACAGGCGCAGATCGCGGCGCAGCCACAGGATAACGGGTGAATTCTGATCGGCCACAGCGCCCCCAACTTCAATTGCGTTCCGATACGGGGGCCAGCCCGCAACGGATCACAATCAAAGTAGGGCGTCGACCGCATCGAGCAATTTCGACAGTTCCGCGTCGGATGTGTAGTGTGTGAAGCTGAGGCGCAGCACCTCTTGCCCCTCGTCCAGCCCGACACCCGACAGCGCCCGCCCGGCATAGAAATTGCTGGCGTTGGCGATGATGCCGCGTTCGGCCAGCGCGCGGTTCACATCCACCGGATCACCGTGCAGCGCCAGCGCAACCGTGGGCGCGCGGTGCGCGGCCGTATCAGGGCCCAGCAAGCGCACCGCGTTGCGCGATTTCACCGCGTCCAAAAGCGGCTGAAGCAGCTCGGTTTCGCGTGCGCGCATCAGGTCGTGTACGAAAGCCCCCCGTGCGGCAGCCCCCGTCGCCGGGCCACCGTGGTGATCGCAGAGCGCGTCAAAGTAGTCGGCCATCCCTGCGCAGGCGGCAATCTGGGCATGGTCCGGCCCGGCAGGCGTAAACCGCTGGTACAGCACGCCACCGTTGAAATGGTGCCCTTGATTGGGCAGCAACTCTCCCAAGTTGCGCCGTATCGCCATCAGGCCCAGATGGGGTCCATAGGTTTTATAAGCCGAAAACAGGTAGATATCGGGCCCCAAGCTGCCCACATCGGGCAACCCGTGCGGCGCGTAGGACACCCCATCGACACAGACAAAGGCCCCCGCCGCATGGGCCATGGCGATGATCTCCGTCACCGGATTGATTTCACCGATCACGTTGGAACAATGCGGGAAACAGACCAGCCGCACCTTTTCGTCCAGCAGCGGTTCAAGGTCTTCGGGGTTCAGCGTGCCGGTCGCCGGGTCCATCCGCCATTCGCGAATCTCGATCCCGTCTTCGGCCAGCCGCCGCCACGGGCCGGAGTTGGCCTCGTGGTCCTGATTGGTGACAATGATCGCCTCGCCCGGCGACATCCATTTGCGAAATGCCTGCGACAGCACATAGGTGTTCTGCGTGGTCGATGGGCCAAAGCTGAGTTCGTCGCTTTCGATCCCCAGCATGGCAGACAGACGCGCGCGGGCGTCATCAATTTCCTCGCCCCCCGCCCGGCTGGGCGCCGACGGGCCATAGGGCTGGGTCTTGCGTTCGGTGTAGAAGCGCGTCAGCCGGTCGATCACCGCGCCGCATGTATACGACCCGCCGGCGTTTTCGAAATTCGCATAATCCGCCAGAGAGGGCTGTTGAAAGGCCGGGAATTGCGCCCGGACAAAATCGGTATCCATTTTCATGGCGCCAGCTTTGCCGGGCTTTGAAACAGGCGTCAAGCATCAGCCGCCCAACGAAAAAAGGCCCCGGAACCGATCCGGGGCCTTTCCTTTGCAGCGTGTGGCGCGATCAGCGTTTTTCGCTCATCAGCCCGCGCAGGATTGCATAGCAGATCATCAGCAGGATCACCGTGAACGGCAACCCGGTCGAGATCACCATCGCCTGCAGCGCGCCGAGGCCACCGCCGATCAGCAGCGCAATGGCGACAAGCCCCTCGAAAGTACACCAGAACACCCGCTGCGGCAGCGGCGCATCCACCTTGCCGCCCGCCGTGATCGTGTCGATCACCAGCGAGCCGGAATCCGACGAGGTGACGAAGAACACGATCACGAGGATTACCCCAATGGTCGAGGTGATCCCGGCCAACGGCAGGCTGGCCAGCATCGCGAACAGCGACAGTTCCGGGCTGTAGGCATCGATCACCTGCGCCTTGACCTGGCTGGTTTCCGGGCTGGTCAGCACGTCCTGGATTGCGGCACCGCCGAACACGGCCATCCACAGCAGGCACACCAGCGAGGGGATGATCAGCACGCAGATGATGAATTCCCGTACCGTACGGCCCCGGCTGACGCGGGCGATGAACATGCCAACGAAGGGTGACCAGCTGATCCACCACGCCCAGTAGAAGGCTGTCCAGCCCTGCATGTACCCGGTGTCTTCGCGCCCATGCGGGTTCGACAGCGGGATCACCGTCTTGGCATAGGTGACAAGGCCGTTGAAGAACTCGCTCAGGATGGTGCCGGCGCCCGCGGCGAACAGCACGAACAACAGCAGCAGCGCCGCCAGACCCATGTTGATTTCGCTCAGGATTTTCACGCCGCCATCAAGGCCACGAATGACCGAGATAGTTGCAACGCCGGTAATCGCAAGGATCAGGATGACCTGCACGGTGAGCGAGTTGGGGATGCCATAAACAAAGTTCAGGCCGGCATTGGCCTGCTGCGCCCCGAACCCAAGCGAGGTGGCAAGGCCGAACAGCGTTGCGAACACGGCCAGCGTGTCGATCACATGACCAACCCAGCCCCAGACCCGTTCACCGAAGATCGGGTAAAAAGCCGAGCGAATGGTCAGCGGCAGGCCCTTGTTATAGGTGAACAACGCCAGCGCCAGCGCCACCACCGCGTAGATCGCCCAAGGGTGCAGCGCCCAATGGTAGGACGTTGCCGCAAGGCCCATCTTGTGTGCGGCGTCGACGTTGGCTGCGATGATGCTACCATCTTCGGCGATCGGCGACGGCACGCCCAGCGGTTCGGAAATCGCCATGTGATAGACGGGTTCCAGAACGCCGAAGAACATAAGCCCGATGCCCATGCCTGCGGCAAACAGCATGGCGAACCAGCCGACATAGCCGTAATCCGGCACCGCTTCGGACCCGCCCAACCGGACCGAGCCCCAGGGGCTGACGATCAGGAATAGGCAGAACAGCACGAAAATGTTGGCCGACCATAGGAAAAACCAGTCGAACGTGCTGGTCAGCGCGGGCCGGAGCCAGCCAAAGAATTCCGCCGCCTGACCGGGCGCAACCAGCGCATAGGCCACAAAGGCAACGATGCTCAGGCCGGAGATCAGGAAGACGGGGTTGTGAATGTCAAAGCCGAACGGCCCGACTTGCCCGTCCAGATTGTGTTGTCCCACTTCGTAATCGGTGTCGATCGGCACCGTGTGGCCCTCGGGCTCGGGAATTCCCTGCGGGTCTGTCGCATCAGCCATGTGTCTGGCCCCCTCGTTGTCGTGTCACTGGGCTTTGTGGCGGCCTGGCCGATGCGGTCTGCTCGTGAAACCCGGAACGCGCCGCCAGTGACCTGCGCGCGCACCCGCCCAGCCGGGCGGCGGCCCCGAAACCTGCGGCAGCTTGCCGCAGCGTCCCGCGCCCAACCTAGCGGGAATTCGCCGGGGCAAGCAAACAGTCGCGACTCATGCCGTTACAAATACGTCACGGTCGGGTGATTGGCCGAAGGTCAGGCGCGCACGTCGACCACGACGCGGCCACGCACCTTTCCGGCAAGGATATCGGCCCCAAGCGCGGGCAGATCGGCCAGGGTGGCAGGCTGGATCATCGCGTCCAACTTTTCGAGCGGCAGATCGCTGGCAACCCGTGCCCAAGCGCGCTGGCGGTTGTCGAAGGGCTGCATCACGCTGTCGATGCCAAGCAGGTTCACGCCGCGCAGCAGGAAGGGCACTACCGTTGCCGGCAGCGCCGCGCCCCCGGCCAGCCCCACGGCGGCAACGCTGGCGCCGTATTTCATCTGCCCGAGCACCCGCGCCAGCATCGCCCCGCCGACGGCGTCGATACACCCGGCCCATGTTTCGCTTTCCAGCGGGCGTTTCACGGTTTCGTTGATGTCCTCGCGCGCGACGATCTGTGTGGCCCCCAGCGATGTCAGGTAATCCGACGTCTCGGGACGGCCGGTGACCGCCGCCACTTCATGCCCCAGCTTCGCCAGGATCGCCGTGGCGACCGAGCCAACACCGCCCGCGGCACCCGTCACCAGAACCGGGCCATTGCCGGGCACCAACCCGTGATCTTCCAACGCCAGAACCGACAGCATCGCAGTAAATCCGGCCGTGCCCACAGCCATAGCCTGCCGTGTCGTCAGCCCTTCCGGCAGCGGCACCAGCCAGTCGGCTTTGACACGGGCCTTTTCGGCATAGCCACCCCAATGCGCCTCGCCCACGCGCCAGCCGGTCAGCACCACCTTGTCGCCGGGTTTGTAGCGGTTGTCGTCAGAGGCTTCGACTGTTCCGGCGAAATCGATCCCGGGCACATGCGGATAATTCCTCACCAGCCCGCCGCCCGGTCCAAGGCACAGTCCGTCCTTGTAATTGACGGTGGAATACTCCACGGCCACCGTGACCTCTCCGGCAGGCAGGCGGCTGTCGTCGATCCGTTCGACACTGGCCTGTGTCTTTCCGGTTTCGTCGTCTTTCGTCACGATCAAGGCGTTGACCATTGGGGTTCCTTTCTAAGTCGGCGGCCCTGTGCCGCTATGTCTGTTCGGGCATCAGGAACAGGTCACTGACAGGCGCTTTTGATCCGGTCGCCGTCAGCATCGCGTGCACCTGGCCCCGATGATGTGTCTGGTGGTTGAAAAAGTGGACGACCAACTGTCCCATGGGCGCGGTCACCTCGCGCCCGGCCGATCCGGAATACCACGTCAGATTCCCGGCAAGGTCAACCGCGTGGATGCCCAGCGCCCATTGCCGGATGCGCCCGTCCAGCCGGAACCGTTCGGCAGCCCATGCCGCCAGTGTGGGAAACACCTGCGCGCTTTCGCTTGCGGGCTGTTCCGGCCCCGCACCGCCGTCAAAGCGCGACATCCACATCATGTCGCCCCAGAAGATATGGTTCACCGTTCCCAGCATCGAACCGAAGAACGCGCCCCTGTCCTGCGTCAGATCCGCAGACCCGAGCGCCCCCAGCAGCGTTTCCAGCTGGTCGTTCTGCCAGCGATTGTAGCGCGCCATTGTCACGCAATAGTCGCGGTCGATCATGGCTTGGGGCCTTTCCAGTCGATCGGGCAGACCTCGGCCGATTTGCCGCCGAAGTCCCAGACCCGCCCGTAATCGCGCACCTTCGATCGCAGCCCCTTGGCGGCAAAAATGTCGGGGCCCATCCAGTATTTGGAATTCGATACCATCACGGGGTGGTCTGCGTCGCGGCCCTCGATCATCTCGATCTCGCCCTGGATCTTTCGGCCGATGGTGATGCGCCGCTTGCGCCCGTCACGCTCGATTGCCACGGGCGCGCGTTCGGCACCGATGATTTCGCTCACCAGCATGGTGAAAAGCCCCGTGGTGCCCCCGGCCTGCCCCGAGAAGATTTGCAGCAGCCCGTGATAGGCCCGCCCGCTGGCGCGTTCGTCAACATAGGCGGCAACCTTCCAGTTGCCCTCGCCCATGCGGCCTGGAATATCGACCAGCAGGCCCACGTTCAGGCCCGAGAGATCCTCGCCCTCGTAATGGCCGCTGTCGATGATGATCCCCATCCAGGCATGACAATGGCCCTCGGTCGGAGGGTGCGCGCCCAGCGAAATCACGCAGGGGCAGAACACCTCGCACGAGCAGTTCAGGAACAGCTCTCCCTTGATGGCCCAGTCGGTCGGGCTCATCCTTGTGCGGCCCGGGTTGGGCATGCGCTGGTCGATGCGCTGGCTGACGGGCAGCTTGTCGGCATCGGGGCGTCGGGTCAGGGCCATGTGGTTCCTCCTGTCATCTTAGTCATGCGCCGGCGATCAAAGGCCACGCGGCCAGCGCGACCCCGGCAAGGATCAGAACCGCCCCGACCGGCTTAAGTATGTAGTGGCCAATTTGCGGCAATTTTTCCACGATCATCAGCAAGGTGGCAATGCCCATCCACGCAAGGCTCATCACCCCGCCGACAAAGCCCAGCGCCATGAAGCCCCAGCAGCAGACCGCACAATATGCGCCCAGCCCCAACCCCATGCGCAGGCCCCCCGCGCCGCCCGCCCACCAGTGGCCCAGAAAATACATCATCGGGCTGTGGCACACGCCATGGCACACGGCCTTGAGCCGGGTGAACTGAAACGCGCCCGTCGCCACCAGCAGCGCCGCGCCGATCCAGCGCGAGGTGGCGATTCCCAGCATGTCGATCACCCCCGCGAACAACAGCGCCTGTTGCACCCCGGCAAACAGCGCGGCCATCCCGATCCAGACCAGGGCATAGCCCGCCAGCACCCCCAGCCACCCGGCGCGCGTGCCATCGGCGATTCGGATCAGGTCGTCATAGGTGCGCAGGGTCGGCACCAGCGTCGGCAGCATCATTGCCGCCATCATCAGCGCCCACATCGCAAACAGCGGCCGGAATTCGGCCATCGGCATCGGCATGTCCATACGCGGATCCATGCGCCGCATCGCCTCGGCCATCGCATTGGGGCGGCCCAGCAGATCCAGCCCCATGCCCGTGCTCATGGCAAATAGCTGCCACCACGCCCAAAGGATCACCCCGAAGAACGCCAGCCACAGCGCCGACCGCACCCTGCCCCATTGCCGCATCGAACTCCTCCCCGTCTTCGAGCCGAGATTGCACGATTTGCCTGCGCGGGCAAACTGGCCTTGTCACCGCCCGACGCCGCGTTACATCCGTTCGCATGACAGATACGCTGAACATCGCTGCCGCGCTGCTGACCGTGGCTTTCGGGCTGATCGCCCTGCTGGCGCCCGCCTATGCCGCCGGTGCGCTGGACCTGACAACAAACGGCTCGACGATGGGCTATAGCGAGCTGCGCGCCTCGGCCGGCGGACTATTCGTCGTGGTCGCGCTTGCCGCGATCTGGCTGGGCAACCCCATCGCCTATGCAATGCTGGGATTCGTCTATGCCGGTGCAGCGACGGGTCGCTGCCTGTCGCTGATTCTGGATAACCCGCCGCTGGGCAAGGCCGGCGCCTTTGCCGCGATCGAAATCGCGCTGGCCGCCTGGCTGATTGCCGCAAATCTTCCGCGATCGGGTGACACGCCGGGGCTTTAAATCCGGCAGCGCCCGCTCTATATTGCATCCTGTCCTTCGGGACTATGGACATAAACGCGCTCGTAATAAGCGGATCGGACCCGGGGGCGGTACCCGGCGGCTCCACCAAACATCCTTCATTTGGGGATCATGGGGCCGAAACAGGATCGACGAACGTCTAAAGGGGTTTTGCCTTGTCCCGGCTGTCTGCCACCGTTACCGGCGAAAAAAGTACAATTGCAAATGACAATCGTGCTCCGGTTGCCGTTGCTGCGTAAGCAGTAACAAGACCGAAACTTAAGCCCTTGCGCCTAGCAGCGTAAGGCGGGGTTCGCAGGCACCTGGCAACAGAAGCCTGCACTTTCCCTTTTCTTGATCCTTTGCCGGGGCCGGAGTTGCGTTGAGCGGGCGCGCGGCCTGAAGCCTTGGCATGGCGGCGTTCCCGCCCTAGCGTGGGGCGCATGCATTTCGAGAAGGAACTTTGAATGGCCGACGACGTGAAATCCCTGGGCAAACGGCTGACTGCCGTCGAAAAGCAACTGGGCGACGTGACCAAGCGACTGAAATTCAACGAAGACCGGATCAAGGTTCTGGCCGACAGCCTGACCAGCGAGAAGGACATCGAGAAGCTGCTGGAAACCCATTACAACAAGCTGGACCGCGACCGCAGCGAGGATATGAAATCGACGACGCGGCGGATGGAATTGCAGGAAAAGCTGTTGAAGGCGCGGACGCTGGAGTCGAAAAAGGAAATGGACAAGGAGGTCGAGCGGGTCCGGCAAGAGGCCGAAGCGTATGCCCAGACTGCCATGAAACAGGTCGAGAAATCAAAGCTGGAAGCGCGGCTGATCCGGCTCGAGGCGATGGTCAAGTCATTGGGCCGCTGACGGGCGCAATGCCGTCGGACCGGGCGGTCCCGCGCGGCAAGGTGACGAAATCCGGTGCCTTGGCCTTTCCTCTGCGGCGCGTTAGCCTATGCTGAGACCACTTGGATCGGGAACTACGCAGATGACGCGCGGGATTGATTACGGAAACCTGATGCACACGGCCATGCGCGGCCTGATCAGGACAGTGTTGCAGGATATCGCCGAGCGCGGCGGCCTGCCCGGCCAGCATCATTTCTTCATCACCTTCGATACCTCGCACCCCGATGCCGAACTGGCGGACTGGCTGGCCGACCGATACCCGGGCGAGATGACAGTGGTGATGCAGCACTGGTACGACAACCTTGAAGTCGGCGAAGACGGATTCGCGGTGACGCTGAATTTCGGAGACTCGCCCGAACCCCTGTATGTGCCCTATGACGCGATCAAGACCTTCGTCGATCCGTCGGTGGAATTCGGGCTGCGGTTCGAGAGTGCCGATGACGACCCGTCGCCCGAGCCAACCAATACCGACCCGGACCGCGATGCAAACGCGCCATCCTCGAAGGATGCACCCAAGAGCGACGGTCAGGTGGTCTCTTTGGACAGTTTCCGCAAATAGAGACGTGGCTGGGGCCTCTGCCCCCACCCCTGCGGGGGGTTCCGGGATATTTTTTTCCTGGAGAATGCCAGAGTCAGTTTTCGCGTTTCAGGAACGTCGAGATGGTGCGCCCCGGCTCACCGTTCGTCAGCCGGGTGAATTCCAGATCCAGGCCACCGTCGGAAAGGGTGCGGTCGAACTGCTGAAGCTCGTATCCGCCAGTGTCGGTCACGTAGAGCGAATAGACCGTCAACGTGTCGCCCGTGATGCGGGCCCAGACATAGGGTTCGCCCTTCATCGGGTCCAACGGAACCTGATGCCCGAAGACATTCTTGGTCATCGCGGCGGCGTAGACATCTGGACGATCGCTTGGAACGAAGGCGATGCGGTAGGATTTCGTCTTGGCCGTTCCGTCACGATAGGTGGTCGAGTTCCAGCGCAGGCTGAAGCCTTTGTCGGTCGCAGAGATCGACACGCTCATGTCACGCTTGGCCACCGTTCCGTCATAGGTTTCAACTTCGGCCGTGCCGGAGTAGTCGCCGATGAAGCGCGCGATGTCGGCGTGAAGCGCGTTGGCCCAAAGCCCGACCAGCAGAGCAAGGGCAAGATACAAGGGCCTGCGGACGAACGACATGATCTGGGCTCCTGTGCAGGGACGGATCGCAGGATATCTGCGGCATTGAACGATCTTAGCGGCGCAGGCAGGATGGGCAATACGGCAAATCGCGGATGTTAGCGACAGACATAGCCCCGAATTCACGACAATGCCGGGGACAGGCCGATTGCGCGCGCGTGCACAGAGCGGTAGATCACGGCGCAGAGATACAGTTCACGGAGCGACAGATGGCACAGACCCGTACCGAGACCGACAGCTTTGGCCCGCTTGAGGTTCCTGCGGATAAATACTGGGGCGCGCAGACCCAACGGTCGATCATGAACTTCCCGATCGGCTGGGAAAAGCAACCCGTGCCGATCATCCGCGCGCTTGGCGTGGTGAAACAGGCCTGTGCCATGGCGAACAAGGCCAACGGTGCGCTGGAGCCCGAGCTGGCCGAGGCCATCATTGCTGCCGCGGGCGAGGTGATCGAGGGCAAGTTCGACGACAATTTTCCGCTGGTCGTGTGGCAGACCGGATCGGGCACGCAATCGAACATGAATGCCAACGAGGTGATCGGCAACCGCGCGATCGAGATGCTGGGCGGCGAGATGGGTTCGAAAAAGCCCGTGCACCCGAACGATCACTGCAACATGGGCCAATCGTCGAACGATACCTTCCCGACCGCGATGCATGTGGGCATCGCCATGCAGGCCCGCGATGTGCTGCTGCCGGGGCTGGAAAAACTGGCCGCCGCGCTTGAAGCCAAGCGGGACGAGTTCAAGGATATCATCAAGATCGGCCGGACCCACACCCAAGACGCCACCCCGTTGACGCTGGGGCAGGAGTTTTCCGGATATGCGCATCAGGTGCGCAAGGGAATCGCGCGGGTCAACGCCTGCCTGCCCGACATCTACGAACTGGCGCAGGGCGGCACCGCCGTGGGCACCGGGCTCAACACGAAAAAGGGCTGGGGCGAGGCCGTGGCCGCCAACATGGCCGAAATCACCGGCCTCCCCTTTGTCACCGCGCCCAACAAGTTCGAGGCGCTGGCCGCGCATGACGCGATGGTCATGTTCTCGGGTGCGCTGAAGACGGTAGCGGCGAGCCTGTTCAAGATCGCCAACGACATCCGTCTGCTGGGCTCTGGCCCGCGCTCGGGTCTGGGAGAGTTGATCCTGCCGGAAAACGAACCCGGAAGTTCGATCATGCCGGGCAAGGTCAATCCGACCCAGGCCGAAGCGCTCACCATGGTCTGCGCGCATGTCATGGGCAACGATGCCGCCGTCGGCATGGCCGGCTCGCAGGGTCATTTCGAGCTGAACGTCTACAATCCGATGATGAGCTACAACGTGCTGCAATCGATGCAGTTGCTCGGCGACTCGGCCAGCGCTTTCACCGACAACATGGTGGTGGGCATTCAGGCCAATGAAGCCCGGATCGAGAAGCTGATGAAAGAGTCGCTTATGCTGGTCACGGCGCTGGCGCCCACCATTGGCTATGACAACGCGACCAAGGTGGCCAAGACGGCGCACAAGAACGGCACAACGCTGAAGGAAGAGGCGATTGCCCTTGGATTCGTGGATGAAGAGACGTTTGACCGCGTGGTGCGTCCAGAAGATATGATCGGGCCCAAGTGATGGCCCAGCCGGTCAACCTGAACCGGTTTCGAAAGCAAAAGGCGCGGGCCGAAAAAACGGCCCGTGCGGATGCCAATTCGGTCAAGTTCGGCAGAAGCAAAGCAGAAAAATCGGCAGCGGAACACGACCGCGTGCGCGCGGATCGCAAGTTGGACGGACACAAGATCGACGAATGAGCCCTCCACGGAAAAGATCGCTGACTTTACGGGGCCACCGCACCAGCGTCTCACTCGAAGACGCATTCTGGGACAGTTTCCGCGAGATCGCGGCCGATCAGGGCAAACCTGTCAACGTGCTTGCTGCAGAAATTGATGCCAGCCGCGATGTGGGTACAGGACTGGCATCGGCGATCCGGCTCTATGTTCTTGAGCGCTTAAAGCAACGTTAACCAACAATCGCCATTGTGGCCGCATGACCCATATTTTGCCACATCTGCCACCGACGATCTGGATGCAACGCATCTTCGAAGCCAAAGCAGCGCGCCAGGGGCAAGTTGTGCGTCGGTCACTCAAGGACATCGACCTTATTGTGGGCCGTGAGGCTTTTCAACGCGAACTGCAAAGACGTGGGTACCATGCTGTGATGAACGGCGATCAGGTCGTGATCTTCTGCAACAATCAACCTATCCGTCTTTGGGTGTGACACCCAAAAGTCTCTTCGAGACTTTTGTCAAAACTTTCAGGGAAAGTTTTCGCCCGCGGTTCTGCGGCTTACGGTCAGCCGGATCCCGTCTCTGGAGCGCACGGTCAGATGTGCAGATGGCACTGGGGGCTTGTGGGGGGCAGACTCAAAGCGGAAATGCTGAACCAGCCGGGCCAGCAGCAATGGCCCTTCAATCATCGCAAACCCTGCGCCGGGGCAGACACGCGCGCCCGCGGAAAAGGGTATGAAGGCGTCGCGACGACAGTATTGGCCATTCTCGGTGCTCCAGCGGCCCGGATCAAAGGCATCCGGCGCATCCCAGAGCCGTTCGTGACGATGCAGATGCCACGGGCTCAGCACCAGTTGCGCTCCCTCAGGGATATCACGACCACGAAACCGTTCCGGGCAGCGTGTTTCGCGTACCATCATCGGCACCGGTGGATAGAGGCGCAGCGTTTCCCGGAAGACATCACGCGATACCCTCAGCCGGCTCACGGCTGCGACGTCCCATATGTCAACCGAAGCGGCCTCTGCGGCGATCTTCTCCTGCCAGTCAGGATGTGTCGCGACAAGGTAAAGCGCCCATGCCAAAGCCGAGGCGCTGGTTTCGTGACCCGCAAGGAAAAAGATCGCCACATGATCGACCATCTCTTCCGTGTCGAACCCCCTCCCGCTGTCCGGGTCACGCAATGTCATGATTTTTGTGGCGAGATCGGCCGGTGCCTGCCCGCTGTCGATCTCATCCTGACGGGTTTCAGTCAACTCGGTAATCAAGGCGCGGATCGCTTGTGCGGCCTTGCGCGCAGACCGGGCGTGAAACCGCGGCATCCAGCGGGGCAGCGGCACAAAAGCGGCCAGGTTCAGCAGCGGCTGACTGCGCTGAAACGCCTGAAACTCGGCGAAGACCTTTGCCGCGACACGGTGCTCGATCGGAATGGAGAACAGCGTGCGAAAGATGACATCCGCTGCCGCGTGGCTTGTCACCGCCTCGATCTCCACCTCATCGGATTTGCAGATCTGCGTCTGCAGCCGCGCAATCGCAGCCTCACTTGCTGCCCACATCGCGCCAAAACTGTCGCGCAGCCGCCCGCCTTCAAACGCAGGGTCGATGATCCGGCGCTGTCGCTTCCAGATTTCACCATTGGTCAGAAACACCGACTGCCCCAAGAGCGGGCGCAGTCCTTCACCGATCCTGTCGGATTTCGGGAAATCTTCGGGGCGTCGTTTCAGCACAAGGTCGATCAGCTCGGGTTGGTTCAAAAGGTAGGACCGGAAGAAAGGCGTGCGAAACTCAGCCATCCAGGCGCGGTACAGCCGCGCCGGTTGAGCCGAAAGGATATCCTGCCGGAACAGCCGCATGTACCGCCACAGAGACACGCGGTCGGGCCGCGATGGCGGTTTGGGGGGCAGCACTGTCATTCCGACCCCATCGACACATGCCCGTTGACGGGTCGCTCAATGCGACTGGCCGAGGGCGCACGGCCATGAAACCGCTGGGACAGGGTCAAAGGCCCCGCAGTGATGCGGAAATAATCGTAATCGCCAGGCCGGTCGAAGGCGCAGAGATATTGGAAATGCAGCCGAAAAAACCGCCAGCGCAGCGCGCGCCAACGCGCCGGAGACAGGGTTTGCGTAAAGGCGGCCGAGATCACCAGAGGCCAGCGTTTGCCCGGCCCCGCCACTCCGCTGACCGCCACCGGATCGCATAGTGCGAAGGAACAGCCATCACCCGGCGCGGTCACGTCGACCCACGTCACGCCGGGCGCCTCGGACAGGTCGCGCAGGTCGCGCCGCAGAGCAAAGGCCTTTGGCAGAAAAGACACCATCGGCACCACCTGCCCCAGCGTCAGAAGCCCCAGTGCCGGGCCGTTTGCGGGCATCCGGCGGCATCGATGAAGATTGGCCAGCATCTGCACCGCCAGATGCGCACCAGATGAGTGGCCGACCACCAGGACCTCGTCCACATTCCCGGTCAGCGCCTTTGCGACACGTTCGCCGAACTCGGCCAGACGGCGATCTAGCTCGGGCGGATTGGCCCCACCCAGCTGCGCGGTAAAGGCGTAATCGTGCATCAGGTAGTAGGCAAAGACCCGGCCATCATGGGACTTGCACCAGCGCAGTATACCAAGGCCCGCGGCAAGTCCGATCGCCCAGGCCATACCGCTGATCAACACCCCGTCCGGGGCGGCGCGCGCAAGACTTGCACTGATCCCCAGCGCAACCGCCACCGCAAGCACTGCTTGCCCCAGCAACATCGCAACCGGGTAGAGTGCAGCGATCACAGGCCCCTTGCGCAGCCGCATAAGCCGCCACAGCGCGCCCGTGGCGAAATAGGTCCACGCGGTGCGACAGAGCTGCCAGTAGGTCGACGGGATCGAGCCCGACATGCTGTGGCGAACGATATCGGACCAGACCAGCACCTCGAACTTCGTGTTCACTTCTGACCCGTCGATCTGTGCCGCGACTTGCCAGCCGAATGTGCCCGGATCACCTCCCGATGACAGAACAAGATCATAGCCGGAGATCGCCGCCTGCGCGGCCCCTTCGCTTCGGTACAACTCGCGGTAGCGGCGTGGCGGAACCGGATCGAATCCGGGGATATAGAACACAGTACGGCGTCGCACAGATGCGCCGCTGACTGCTGCCTGTTCTGCCTCGTCGCTGCCCATGTCTGCCCTCGCCTTCGCGGCGCAGCTTAGGCCGGGGTGCGCGACTTCGGCAAGGCGATCATCCCAGTGTTGCCAGCGCGGGGAAGGTTTCCAGCAACCACCAGGAAAAGGCCGAAAACGCCCCTGTGATCAGCGCGATCCCCACCACCAGCAACAGAATGCCCATGATCTTTTCGATCAGCCCCATGTGTCGCTTCAGCCGGTTCATCACCGCCATCGACCGGGTCAGAAACAGCGCCGCCAGCAGGAAAGGAATGCCCAGACCCGCGGCATAGACGCCCAGCAGAACGGTTCCCCGCGCGACCGAGGCCTCAGAGGCCGCCAGCGACAGGATCGCGCCCAGTTGCGGCCCGATGCAAGGCGTCCAACCAAAGGCAAATGCCAACCCCAGCAGATAGGCGCCAAAGGCCGACCCGCCCGCATCGCCCGCGTCGATCCGCGCCTCCCGGTCGAGAAATGGAATGCGGAAAACCCCTAGGAAATGCAGGCCGAAAATGATCACCACCGCGCCCGAAACCTTGGCGAACAGCTCCTGATTTTGCAGCACGAAAGCGCCGAAAACAGAAGCCGTGAAGCCGAGCAGAAGAAAGACGGTCGACAGCCCCAGCACAAAGAACAGCGCCGCCAGCCCCGCCTTGCGCCGGGCCCTGCCCCCGCCTTCCATCTCGCCCAGAGACACCCCGCTCATATATGCGAGGTAGGGCGGCACGATGGGCAGCACGCAGGGCGACAGAAAGCTGATGACGCCAGCCACCAGCGCCACAAGCATCGCGGGCACAAGCCCGGCGTCCATGATCTCGATTCCGAACATATCGACTGACTTATGCCATCAGCAGGGCGCGGTCACCTCCTAGCCGGGCACCGGCGGTCACAACCTTGTGGACAGGGTGTAACAACAGGATTATCCCGACCTCATGGATGATGCCGAGCAGACATTGGATGCCACGGGGCTGCTGTGCCCCCTGCCCGTACTGAAAGCGCGCAAGCGGTTGAAATCGCTTTCTGACGGCGCGTGCCTTCGGGTGCTGGCCGACGATCCCGCGGCAATCATCGACATTCCCCATTTTTGCGCCGAAGCCGGACATGCGCTGGTGTCGCAGGGCGAAGACGGCGCGCACCAGGTCTATGTGATCCGCAAAGGCGGCTGAACGCAAAACGCGCGCCGGTTGGCGCGCGTCTGCATCTTGTCATTTTCAGCCCGGCCTATTTGGCGCCAAGCGACCACCATCCCCGGCGTTTCGGCTTGGGCGCCTCATCCGCCTCGGCCGGAACAGGCTCGGGTTCCGGGGCCGCGACCGGCTCGGGCGCAGCTTCTGCGACCGGCTCCGGCGTGGCCTCTGCTTCGGGGGCGGTTTCGGGCTCTGGCGTCACCTCTGCTGTCTGGGCCTCTGCTGGCTCGGGTGAAACCTCTGCCGCCGGTGTCTCGACCGGTTCGGGAGCCGCTTCTACGGCAGGAGCCTCGGCAGTTTCAGGCGCGGTGGCAGATTTCACCTCGGGTGCGGCTTCGGCTGTTGCTTCGGGCGCAGCCTCGGCCTCGGCAACGGCTTTCGCGGTCTTCGAGCGTGACGAACTGCGGGTCCGCTTGACCTTCGGCTTCTCCTCGGCGGGCGCGTCCTCGGCAGGTGCGTCTGCTGCAGATGGTTCGGCACCCTCTGCAACCTCGGCTTCTTTCGCCTTGGACTTAGACGACCGCGACCGGGACGACCGAGAGCGTTTGGCGGGCTTGGGCGCCTCTTCTTCCGCCTCGGGGGCGGCGTCAGCGACGACGGGATCGGCGGCAGCCTCGGCTTCGGCAGCAGGCGCTTCATCCGGCTCGCTGTCGTCGGTGTCACCATTTTCGCCGTTGTCACCAGTGTCGCCATCGCTGTCCGAGGACGATTTGCTGCGACGCCGACGCCGACGGCGCTTGCGCTTGGGCTTGGTTTCGCCATCGGCCTCGGGCGTCTCCGCCTGCGGGGCCTCGGGCGCCTCTTCGGCCTCGACCGTGTCGTCCTCTTCCTCGTCAAGATCGCTCATCAGCGCGGCATTGGCCGACACCACCGGCGCGGTGGACACAGGGATCGACCGCGAGGCCGTCTTGAACTTCTCGAGCGAGAAATCCGGGCTGACCAGATGCGGGTCGCCTTCGATGCGGACGGACATGCCATAGCGCGCCTCGATCTGGGCGATATGTTCGCGCTTCTGGTTCATCAGGAAGTTGGCGATGCCCACCGGGCATTTCACCAGCACCTCGCGCGAGCGGCGGCGCGTGCCTTCTTCTTCGACCTGACGCAGGATCGACAGCGCCATGTTGTCGTCCGAGCGGATCAGACCGGTGCCGTGGCAGGCAGTACAGGGCTGGGTTGTCGCCTCGATCATGCCGGGGCGCAAACGCTGGCGGCTCATCTCCATCAGGCCGAAGCCGGAAATCCGGCCCACCTGGATGCGCGCCCGGTCGGTTTTCAGCCGGTCCTTCATGCGTTTTTCGACCGAGGCGTTATTCTTGCGCTCGTCCATGTCGATGAAATCGATCACGATCAGGCCCGCAAGGTCGCGCAGACGCAGCTGGCGTGCCACTTCGTCAGCGGCTTCAAGGTTGGTCTTGAGCGCGGTTTCCTCGATCGAGCCTTCCTTGGTCGCCCGGCCCGAGTTCACGTCGATCGCCACAAGCGCCTCGGTCACGCCGATCACGATGTACCCGCCCGATTTCAGCTGAACCGTCGGGTTGAACATGCCCGCCAGATAGCTTTCGACCTGGTAGCGCGCGAACAACGGCAGGGTTTCGTTGTACAGCTTCACGTTCTTCGCGTGGGACGGCATGATCATTTTCATGAAGTCCTTGGCGATGCGATAGCCGCGCTCGCCCTCGACGAACACTTCGTCGATGTCGCGGTTGTACAGATCGCGGATCGACCGTTTGATCAGGTCGCCCTCTTCATAGATCTTCGTCGGCGCGATGGATTTCAGCGTGAGTTCGCGGATCTGCTCCCACAGGCGCAGCAGGTATTCGTAATCGCGCTTGATCTCGGCCTTGGTGCGTTTCGCACCGGCGGTGCGCACGATCAGCCCCGCGCCGGTCGGCACGTCGATCTCGCTGGCGATTTCCTTTAGCTTTTTGCGGTCGGCGGCATTGGTGATCTTGCGCGAAATTCCTCCACCACGGGCGGTGTTCGGCATCAGCACGCAGTAGCGGCCCGCGAGGCTGAGGTACGTGGTCAGAGCCGCGCCCTTGTTGCCGCGCTCTTCCTTGACCACCTGCACCAGCAGAACCTGGCGCACCTTGATGACTTCCTGAATCTTATACCGGCGCGGGCGCGGTTTGCGCGGCGGCCGCAGGTCTTCCGGGTCATCCTCGTCGGCGACGGATTCGATGGTCGAATCCTTGTCGGACGCGCTGGCCGCGGCACCGTCGTCTTCGATATCCTGGTCGTCATCGTGCTTGGCCTTGTCGGCCTCGGCGCTTTCGTCCTGCACCGGCGAAGCATCGGCTTCGGCCTCGGACTGGGGCTCGACAGCCGCAGAGGTTTCGTCTTCGGCAGGGGCGTCGCCATCGCTCAGATCGATGGTTTCCATGCCGTTGATTTCGGTCTCGACCTCGCGGGTTTCCACCGCGTCGTCAGACGTGACCGCAGAGGCGCTGGATTTCGAACGCGAGCGCGACCGCGAGCGGCTTTTGCTCTTGGGCTTGTCTTCGTCGCCCTCTTCGCGGGCCTGCTGGGCCTCGGCGTAAGCGCGCTCTTCCTCCATCAGGGCCTGACGGTCGGCGATCGGAATCTGGTAGTAATCCGGGTGGATTTCCGAAAACGCCAGGAACCCATGGCGATTTCCGCCATAGTCGACAAAAGCCGCCTGAAGCGACGGTTCGACCCGCGTTACCTTTGCAAGGTAGATGTTGCCGGCAAGCTGCCGTTTGTTCTCGGATTCAAAATCGAACTCCTCGACCTTGTTTCCGTCCACCACCACGACGCGGGTCTCTTCCGCGTGGGTGGCATCGATAAGCATTTTCTTCGACATGTGTCCTTGATGCACGACCGCAATCGCGTGCGCCCTGGTGGACGGGCGCGGTTGGGGAAGTGTCTTGAAAGGGCGATATCCGACGGCGCGCGGCAAGGTGCGGTCGTCCGCCCCCCTGCTCGTGATCTCACTGTCTGCGCGCGCGTCATCGCGGTTCTGCTCCGACAGACGGGAGTGATCCACGCCTGCCCATTTTTTCCTTCGGCCCGCAGATTTCCCGCTGGTCGAAGGTACTCCACTGGCGCCGATAAACGGTACCAAATCAGCCTGTCCGGAGGTGCCGGTTGTCCTACACCCTGACCGGACAGCGAAACTCATGCGGCCGTCACCAATTGGTGTTCTTGCCGTTCATCTACTTAATGCCAGAGTTATGGCAAATACAATGGGCATTCGCGACACCCGCCCCCGGTTTCGCCGGAAACGAGTTTAAATCGGGTTAAATTCTACCAAAACGTGAATGGGCCGGCGGGAAGGCCGCCAGCCCCTGGGGGAATTCAAACCTCGTAGATCGCGTTGAATTTCGCTTCAAGATAGTCCAGCAGGGGCGCTTCCGACACGTCGTGGCCATAGGCGCGTTCGATCAGGTCGCGCGGCGCGTAAAGCCCGCCGTGGCATTGCACATTTTCCGCCAGCCAGGCCGTTGCGCCGCTGGTGTCACCCGCTGCCAGCTGGGTATCCAGATCGGGCACCGCGCGGCGCAACGCCTCGTGCAGGCACCCCGCGTAGACGTTGCCAAGGCTGTAGGTTGGAAAGTAGCCAAACAGCCCGACCGACCAATGCACATCTTGCAGGCAACCGTTCGAGGGTTTGTCGACCCCATAGCCAAAATCGGCGGCGAACCTGTCATTCCAAGCCGCTTCCAGCTCGGTGACCTGCAAATCGCCCGCCATCAACGCGCGTTCCAGATCGTAGCGCAGCATGATGTGCAGATTGTATTGCACCTCGTCCGCCTCGGTGCGGATATGGCCTTTGGCAACCCTGTTCACCGCAGCGTAGAAGGCATCGGCATCGGCCACACCGAAATCTCCAAAGGCGGCTTTCATTTCGGTAAACAGCCAGCCGGTGAAGGCACGGCTGCGGCCCAGCTGGTTTTCGTAGATCCGGCTCTGGCTTTCATGCACGCCCATCGACACGCCCTGCCCCAGCGGGGTCAGCGCATAGTCGGGCGCGATGTTCTGCTCATAGGTGGCGTGGCCGACCTCGTGTATCGTGGAATAAAGGCAATTGAACGGGTCATGCCCGTTGGTGCGCGTGGTGATGCGCACATCAGATCCGCTGCCCGAGCTGAACGGATGTACCGCCTTGTCGACGCGACCGCGCGACATGTCATATCCGAACACCTTGGCGACGCGCCGGGCCAGTTGCATCTGGGCCTGTTCGTCGAAATGCCCCGTCACGCCGCGTGGCGAGGATTGCGCCAGCACCGCCGCGCGCAGCGCCACCAGGCGCGGGCGCATGGCATCAAACAGGGCCGAGATCTCGACCGCTGTCATGCCCGGTTCGTAATCGTCCAGCATCGCGTCATAGACATCGCCACCGTTCGCCAGCGCCGCGCCTTCCTGACGTTTCAGCGCGACGACCTGCTCCAGCACCGGCAGGAAGGCGGCCACATCTTCGTCGGCCCGGGCCTGTGCCCAGAGCCCCTGCGCCTGCGAGGTGACGCGGGCGATCTGCTTTGCCAGATCGGCGGGCACCTTGTTGGCGCGTTCAAACGCGCGGCGGATGTCGCGCAGCTGCGCCTCGCCTGCCGCGTCCGGGGCTTGTGCCGTTTCCAGCAAGTCGCCCACCCGGGCCGAACTGCGCCGCTCGTGCAGCACGGATTCCATCGCCGCCATTTCCTCGGACCGCTGGCCCGCCGCGCCGCGCGGCATCACGGTTTCCTGGTCCCACCCCAGTCGGCCTGCAACCTGCGCCAGCGCCGAGGTTTCGCGCTGATACGCCATGAGCTGTTCGAAATCGGTCATGTCACCGCTCCCTGATCGAGGTTGCAACCGGATAGGCCGCCATGAACCGCGCCCGCAGGATCAGAACCCACAGGATCACGGCCACGAGTTGATGGGTGATCGCGACGTGCAGCTGCGCCTCGTAAAGCACCGTCATGATGCCCAGCGCGACCTGCACCGCGAGCGCGGCAAAGGCGGCGGTAAAGGCAAAGCGCGTCGCGGGATTGGCGCTGCGTCGCCCTTTCAACAAGGCCACGATGCCAAAAATGAACAAAAGGTAGCCCGCGCAACGGTGGATGAATTGCACCAGACCCGGGCTTTCAAACAGGTTGCGCCACAGCGGCACCTCGGGGAAGGCGTTCGGCGGGAAGAATTGCCCCGCCATGAGTGGCCAGTCGTTGTAAGTGCGACCGGCGTCGATGCCCGCCACCAGCGCGCCGATGAGTATTTGCAGAATGGCGAAATGCATAAGGCCCGTACCAAGGCCGAACAGCCTTGTTTCGCGCCCGCGGCGGGCCTGCATCAGGTCACGCTCGGTGCGGCCCAGGAGGAAGACATACCACGCGATGAAGCCAAGGATCGCGAAGGCCAGGCCAAGGTGCGTTGCGAGCCGGTAGCTGGCCACGGTTGTCACGCCTTCGCCCTGGGTCACGCCCGAGGCGACCATCCACCAGCCGATCGCACCCTGCGCCCCACCAAGCGCGCCGATCCACAGCAGCCGCCCTGTCCAGCCGACGGGGATTTGCCGCGCAATCAGGAATCCGAGGAACCCCACGGCCCAGATCACGCCGATCACCCGGCCCAGCTGGCGGTGCGACCATTCCCACCAGTAGATCTGTTTGAAATCAGATAGCTCCATCCAGGCATGTTGCAGCTGAAACTGGTCGATCTGCTTGTATTTCTCGAATTCCGATTGCCAGTCGGCTTCGTTCATCGGGGGCAGCGCGCCTGTCACGGGGCGCCATTCGGTGATCGACAGCCCGCTGTCAGTCAGCCGGGTCAGCCCACCCACCACGATCATCGCGACGACCAGCGCGAAGAGCACCATCAGCCAGACCCGGATGCCGCGCCGCGCGCCGGTGCGGCCGCGGTCGATGATGCCAGTCTGCGGCTCGGGCCGGGTTAGGGTGGTCTCGCCGACCTCTTCGAAGATGCTGCGCTTGCCGCTCATAAAGACCTCTTGCTTGTATTTCGGCCGTCTGGCTGGGGCAGAACCTAGGCGCGGCCCTGCCGGGCGTCCAGCGCGATCACTGGTCCTTGTCCTTCCAGCGGACCATCTGCCGCAGCACCCCGTGCAGCATCCGCACATCCACCTGCGTCAGCGGCATCCGCGACCAGAGGTTGCGCAGGTTCTGCTTCATCGACTGGGCCTTGTGGTCTGGAAAGAAGAACCCGGCCTGTTCGAGCGCGTCCTCGTAGTGATCGCCCAGCGCCGCGATCTCGGCGCCGTTTGCCCAGTCGGTCTTGCCCAGCGTGACGGTTTCATCGGCGTGTGTGCCCGCCTGCCGCATCCATTCGTACCCCACCAGCAATGCGCATTGCGCCAGATTCAGCGAGGCGAAGACCGGGTTCACCGGGACCGAGATGATGGCGTTGGCGCGCGCGATTTCGTCATTTTCGAGCCCGGCGCGCTCCGGCCCGAACAGCACGGCGACCCGTTCGCCGGCCTCCAGCTTTTCGCGCGCCACCTGCATCGCGCGTTCGGGGCTGAACACCGTCTTGGTCAGCCCGCGCGGCCGCGCCGTGGTGGCCATCACATAGGTGCAATCGGCCAGCGCCTCGGGCACATCGGTGTAGACCTGCGCCTCGTCCAGCAGCCGCCCGGCGCCGCTGGCCATCACGACCGCCTTTTCGTTGGGCCAGCCATCGCGCGGGGCGACCACGCGCATCCTGTCCAGCCCGAAATTCCACATGGCCCGCGCCGCCGCGCCGATGTTTTCGCCCATCTGCGGACGCACAAGCACGAAAGCGGGCTGTTTCTGATCGGTTGGCATGGACGGACCCCGGGCTTTGGCAACGCGCTTCCTCTAAGGTGCGCGCGTCCAGCGTGCAAGGCGCGCCCGTCGCGGTTTGGCTTTGCAGGCGCGCCCATATCCGCTAGAGGGGGCCGCGAAACGCCTGGGATATGCACCATGACCGCGCCGGAACAGCCGCAACTTTATCTTGTCACGCCCCCTGCTTTCGAGCTGGAGCCCTTTGCAGCGCAGCTGGCCGCCGTGCTGGACAGCACCGCGATCGCCTGCCTGCGTCTGAGCATGGCCACCCGCGACGAGGATGACATCGCTCGCGCCGCCGACACGCTGCGCGAGGTGGCCCATGCCCGCGACGTGGCGCTGGTGGTGGCGGACCATACTCTGCTGGCACAGCGGCTGGGGCTGGACGGCGTGCACCTTAGCGATGCCGCCCGTTCTGTGCGTGCCGCACGCAAGACGCTGGGGCCGGACGCGATTGTCGGCGCCTTCTGCGGCGCCTCGCGTCACGACGGGATGAGCGCGGGCGAAGCCGGGGCCGATTACATCAGCTTTGGCCCCGTGGGCGACAGCGCGCTGGATGATGGCACGCGCGCCGAGCCGGACCTGTTCCAGTGGTGGTCGGAAATGATCGAAGTGCCCGTGGTGGCCGAGGGCAACCTGACCCCCGAGCGCGTTGCCGAGCTTGCACCGGTCACCGATTTCTTCGGCATCGGGACCGAAATCTGGGGATCGGACACGCCCGAAAAGGCGCTGGCCGAGTTGCTGGCGCCACTGGCGGGTTAAGGCACTACAGGAACACCCGCTCCACCACCCACCAGACGCCCACTGCCGCAATCGCACAGGATGCCGGGATCGCGATGCGCGCCCGGTACCACGGCTTGTCGCGGAACCATGCCCCAACGGCCAGAAACGCCAGCGCGATCACGGTCAGCTGGCCCAATTCGACGCCAATGTTGAACCCCAGAAGTGCAGGCACGAACTGCCCCGCTGGCAGGCCGAAATCGCCCAGCACGCTGGCAAAGCCCAACCCGTGCAACAGACCGAAACAGAAAATCACCACCGGTCGCCAACGGTGCAGCCGCGAGGTCATCACGTTTTCCACCGCGACATAGACGATCGAGGCGGCGATCAGTGGTTCGACAATCGCGCCGGGCACACGGACCCAGCCCATCGCCCCCAGCGCCAGCGTCACCGTATGCGCCAGCGTGAAGGCGCTGACCTGCCACAGCAGCGGCCGCAGCCGCGTGGACAGGAAAAACAACCCCAGGACGAATAGAATGTGATCCAGCCCCTTGGGCAGAATATGATCGAACCCCACCGGGATATAGCTGACGAATGTGGCCCAACCGCCCAGCGCCGCGCCGCCATCTACCGGGATCGGCGGGCTTTGCGTGCCCCCCGTCAGCAAGCCGGTAAAGGGCTCATCCACGCCCTGCTGGCGCAATACCAGCTCTCCGGCGCCCTGCGGCCAGGTCAGCCGAAGGTCGCCCGCCCCCGGCGGCGCGATGCCTTCCAGCGTCAGAATGGTCGGGCGAACAAATGTGACATCGCCCACCTCATCGGCCGCGACCGAACCGAGCCCTAGTGGCACCGGCGTGCCGTCGATCGTCAGATCAAGCCGGTCCAGCCATGGCCCGGACCATTCCGTGATCTCTGCCTGCAACGCCTCGGGCGGCAAGGCACGCAGGGCGTCATAGCGGGCGGCCGCGTCGGACGAATCGGTTTCGGCAACATGATCCAGATCGACGCCGGCGACAAACGCCTCGGCCGTCATGCGCAGCACCAGCTCGACCCGGCCCTCGGCCACCGTCAGATCGCCGATGGTCGGAATCACCTCATGCGCCCGCACCGGCAATGCCGCCAACATTGCCAAGATCGCCAGCCAGCCTATTCTTGCCCTCATGCGCCCCTGTCTCTCTCTTGCCATTGTTGTCGCGGCCATCCTGTCATGCCTGCCGGCCCTTGCCCATGAGTTCTGGATTTCACCAGAAGACTATCGCGTCGCGCCCGGTGCGCCGCTGGTGGCGCACCTGCGCAACGGGCAATCCTTCAAAGGCGCCCCTCTGGCGTATTTCAGCACGAAAACCGCCCGGTTCGAGCTGATTCAGGGGGCAAATACGGAACCGGTTAAATCGCGCATGGGCGATATTCCGGCCCTGTCCACCACCGCGCCGCCCAGTTCGGGGTTGCTGGTGATCCTGCATGTAACCCGGCCTGCACGGGTCACCTATGCCGAGATGGCGACATTCCAGTCCTTCGTCGCGCACAAGGACCTTGCCGTCTCCGCCGCCGATCATGCGGCCCGCGGTCTGCCCGAATCGGATTTCACCGAAAGTTACCGCCGTTTTGCCAAGGCATTGGTGGCCGTAGGCGATGGGGCCGGTGCCGACCAGCCGACCGGCATGGAAACCGAATTCGTCGCGCTGACCAACCCCTATGCCGACCATGACGGAACAGTGCGTCTGCGCCTGCTTTATCAAGGCAAATCTCGCGGTAATGCGCAGGTCGAACTGTTCGACAAGGCCCCCGATGGGACGGTCACAACCACCCTTTACCGAACAGATGCGCAAGGCATCGTTACCCTGCCCGTCACCCCCGGGCACAGCTACCTTGCCGATGCCGTCGTCCTGCGCCCCGCGCCCCCGGGTGGCGACATCGTTTATGAAAGCCTCTGGGCCGCGATGACCTTCGCAGTTCCCTAGTCAAGCCCGCGCCAAACGCCCAACCGCGGCGCCCGGAGGGCGGCGCCAGCATCAAGTGCGCCGCAAGGCGCGCGATTCAGGTCGAGGCCACCTTGTCCACGGCCCGAAATGGCGGCACAAACGGCGAATGACATCGCCCGCTTCCTCCTCTGTCCTCTGCATCGGCTCCGTCCTCTGGGATGTGATCGGCCGCACCGCCAGCCACATGCGGCAAGGCGCCGACGTGCCCGGCCGCATCAGCCGCCTGCCCGGCGGCGTCGCGCTGAACATCGCGATGACGCTGGCGCGCTTTGGTCTGCGGCCCGTCCTGCTCAGCGCCGTGGGCCGCGACGCGGAAGGCGACGAACTGGTCGCCGCCTGCGCCGCCATGGGCATGGACACGACGCATCTCTACCGATCGGATGACCTGCCGACCGATCGCTACATGGCGGTCGAAGGTGCCAACGGGCTGATCGCGGCGATTGCCGATGCGCATTCGCTGGAAGCGGCGGGCGACAAGATCCTGCGCCCGCTGGACAACGGCGCGCTTGGCAGCCCAGAAGCCCCTTTTACCGGCACCGTCGCGCTGGATGGCAACCTGACGCAGGCGCTGCTGGAAACCATCGCCCGCAGTCCGTCTTTCGCCCGCGCCGACCTGCGCGTGGCGCCAGCCTCGCCTGGCAAGGCGGCGCGGCTTCTGCCCCTGCTGCCGCACCCGAGCAGCACGCTTTACGTCAACCTCGAAGAGGCCGGGCTGCTGTGCCAGGCTGAGTTTGCCGATACCGAAACCGCCGCCGCCGGGCTGCTGGCGCGGGGCGCGCGCCGCGTGCTGGTGACCGATGGCGGGCGCAGCGCATCAGATGCCGATGCGCAGGGCTGCATCAGCCGCGAACCGCCCCGGGTTCTAGTCACCCGCGTGACCGGCGCGGGCGATACCTTCATGGCGGCCCACATCGCTGCCGAACGCGACGGCGCCGACCGCACCACCGCGCTGGAACGCGCGCTTCAGGCCGCCGCGCGCTACGTATCAGGAGAGACCCCGCTGTGATCGCCCTTGCCCATTCGCCCGAGGTCGCCGAGGCGCTGGATCAGAACCGCCCCGTCGTCGCGCTGGAAAGCACCATCATCACCCACGGGATGCCCTATCCGCAGAACGTCGCCACCGCGCGCGCCGTGGAAACCGACATCCGCGACCAGGGCGCGGTGCCTGCCACCATCGCAGTGCTTGACGGCACCCTGCACATCGGGCTGACCGACGACCAGCTGGATACGCTGGGTCAGGCGAAGGGCGTCGCCAAGCTGTCGCGCGCCGATTTCGCCGCCTGCCTTGCCAGTGGCGGCACCGGCGCCACCACCGTTGCCGCCACGATGATCGCCGCGCGGCTGGTGGGCATCCATGTCTTTGCGACCGGCGGCATCGGCGGCGTTCACAGGGGCGCGGAAACCACCTTCGACATCTCGGCCGATCTGCATGAACTGGCGCAGACCGCCGTTACCGTCGTCGCCGCCGGGCCCAAGGCTATCCTCGACACCGCCAAGACACTAGAGGTGCTGGAAACGCTGGGCGTTCCCGTCATCGCCTACGGGCAAGACGAGGTGCCCGCCTTCTGGTCTGCGCGTTCGCCTTTTCCGGCGCCCCTGCGCATGGACACCCCGGCCGAGATCGCCCGCGCCCACCTGATGCGCGCCGCCCTTGGTGTGCCCGGCGGCCAATTGATCGCAAATCCGGTCCCCCTGCCCGACGAGATCGCCGCCGAAACCCTGGCACCCATCATCGCGCAGGCCCAGTCCGATGCCGATATTCAGGAAATCGCAGGCAAGGCGGTCACCCCCTTCCTGCTGCAACGCATTTTCGATCTGACCGATGGCCGCTCGCTTGCCGCCAATATTGCGCTGGTGCGCAACAACGCCCGCCTTGCTGCGCAAATTGCCATCGCCATTAACGATTCCTTGCAATCGCGAAGGACTTCGACGCCCGAGCCATTGTAAGCGGCCCGGGATGTGCATAGTTTGCGCCCGGAGCAAGCGGACGAACGATGAACACCCCATTTGATGAAGAACCACAACGGCGCACCCCGCGCCGCTTCGGACGCCTGCGGGCGTCCTTCCTGACCGGTCTGGTTGTCATCGCGCCCGTGGGCCTGACCATCTGGCTGATCTGGACGGTGATCGGCTGGATCGACGGGGTCGTCCTGCCGCTGGTGCCGCATCAGTTCCGGCCCGAGCAATATATCGGCATCAACCTGCGTGGTGTCGGCGTCATCATCTTCCTTGTCTTCACCATTGTCGTCGGGTGGATTGCCAAGGGGCTGATCGGGCGCTCGCTGATCCGCTATGGCGAAAGCCTTGTCGACAGGATGCCAGTGGTGCGGTCGATCTATTCCGGGATCAAGCAGATCTCGGAAACCGTGTTTGCCCAATCGGAACGCTCGTTCGAAAAGGCCTGTCTGATCCAGTACCCGCGCAAGGGCATATGGGCCATTGGCTTTGTCTCGACCACCGCAAAGGGTGAAATCTCGAGCCGGGCCGAAACGAGCGGCGCGCTGATGAGCATCTTCGTTCCCACGACTCCCAACCCCACGTCGGGCTTTCTTCTGTTCTTCCCCAAGGAAGACGTGATCGAACTGGACATGAGTGTGGAAGACGCGGCCAAGCTGGTGATTTCGGCTGGTCTGGTTTACCCTAACGGCAAGGATCCGACGCGCCCGCCCGAATAAGCGCTAGCCGTACATCGTTTCCAGATCGACGGTGCTGCGCTTGCCCAGATCGTCGCGGTGGTTGCTGAGAAAGCCATCCATCGCACGGCGCCCCGCCTCTTTCAGGCGGTTCAGAACCAGCGGGTTCGGCATCAGCTTGGTTGCCACGGACAGCGCATTCATCAGCTCGTCATCGTCGATCATATGCACCAGAACCCGGCTCATCCGGCCCGAAGGCAGATCGCCGTGGTCCAACAACCGCTGAACAAAGTTGATGGCGCGCAATTCGCGCAACAGCGAAGAGTTGAAGCTGATTTCGTTGATCCGGTTCTGAATCTGCTGTGGCGTGCGCGGGATCATGTCACGCTCCAGCGGGTTGATGTTCACGATCAGCACGTCGTCGGGCAGGTTGCTGTTGAACAGCGGGAACAGCGCAGGGTTCCCGGTATAACCGCCGTCCCAATAGGCCTCGGTCCGGCCGGTTTCGGGATCGTCAATTTCGACCGCGCGGAACATGGTCGGCAGACAGGCCGAGGCCATGATCGCATCGCTGCTCAGCTCGTCCCCGCTGAAGATGCGAATCTTGCCGGTGCGCACACGCGTGGCGCAGATATATAGCGGCGGGCCGTCATGGTGGCATATCTTGTCGAATTCAAAGGCCTCGACGATCGGCTTCAGCGGATTGGCGTAGAACGGCCCCGTGGCATAGGGCGACACCATCCGCGCCCAGGCGTCGGCCAGAAAATAGGCCGGCGAATATTCCATGCTGCGCGCCAGCGGGCCGGTCGCGACCCACGCCATCCACTTGCTTAGAAAATCATCCTCGACCGCGCCCACGCGCGTCCACAGATCGTCCAGCGCCGCACGCGCGCCATCACGCCCGCCGCCGACCAAACCGGCTTTCAGGGCCGCCCCGTTCAACGCCCCCGCCGAGGTGCCTGTGATGCCCGAAATCTCGATCCCGTCGTCGTCCAGCAGGCGATCCAGCGCGCCCCAGGTAAAGGCGCCATGCGCCCCGCCGCCTTGCAGGGCCAGATTGATGCGTTTCACGTTGCGGGCCATGACCGGATCCTTATGTGGGCACTCCTCACCACCTAGGCGCTGCGAGCACGTGTGACCAGCGGCACAATGCCGCGCCGCAGCATTACTCGCCATCATCTCGATCATGTGAATGGCCCGTGCGCGACCGCTTGGGCTAGAAGGACAAAAAATACCCGAGCAGTAAAGGTAACCCATGCTGACGCGAAGACATTTCATTATCACCGGCGCGGCACTTCCGCTGCTGGGCACCCCGGCGCTGGCCCAGGTACAATCGGCCCCCATGGGCGACCGTGACCCCAACGCCCCCGGCGTGCGCCGCAATACCTCCAGCTTTGCCGCGCAGGACTGGCGTGACCATTTCGACAGCCTTGGCGTGGCCAGCATCGTGGCCGATACCACCTCGCGCGCGCTGCATTACTGGAACGCCGATGGCAGCGATTACCGGGTGTTTCCCACCTCTGTTCCGATCAGCGAAGATCTGACCAAGCGCGGCTATACCGAGGTGGTGCGCAAGAAGGTCGGCCCCGACTGGACGCCGACGCCCTCGATGGTGGAACGCAACCCCGAGCTGAAATACATGCCCCCCGGCCCCGGTAACCCGCTGGGCACCCACGCGATGTACCTGGGTTGGCCCGCCTATCTGATCCACGGCACCCACGACACCCGCAAGATCGGGCGCCCGTCGTCGGACGGGTGTATCGGGCTGTATAATGAAATGATTGCCGAGCTGTTCGAAATCACGCCTGTCGGCACTCAGGTTCGGGTGATCTGACCGGTGGTGTTGGCGCGGGCCGCCTTGGCCCGCGCGCAACTGTCAAGCGGCGGTCCAGCCACCATCGGCCACCATCTGGGTGCCTGTGATCTGGTCGGCGGCGGGCGAGCACAGGAACTTGGCGATCCCGGCGATCTGTTCGACGGTGACGAACTCCTTGGACGGCTGTTTGGCGAGAATCACCTTCTCCACAGCTTCGTCCTCGGAAATCCCGTACTCCTTGGCCGTGTCTGGGATTTGCGATTCCACCAGCGGGGTCAGCACGTAGCCCGGACAGATCGCATTCGCGGTGATCGGGTCTTTCGCGGTTTCCAGCGCCACGACCTTGGTCATGCCGACGATACCGTGCTTGGCGGTAACATAGGCCGATTTGAACGGAGAGGCACGCAAGCCATGCGCCGAGGCCACATTGATCACCCGGCCCCAGCCGGCCTTGCGCATCTTCGGCAGGGCGGCCGCCGTTGTATGAAAGGCCGAATTCATGTTGATCGCGATGATCGCGTCCCATTTCTCGGTCGGGAATTCGTCGATGGCGGCGACGTGCTGGATACCCGCGTTATTCACAAGGATATCGCAAGCGCCGGCTTTCTCGATCAGGGCGCGGCACTGGTCCGCCTTGGACATATCGGCCTGGATATACGTGACCTTCACCCCGGTTTCTTCTGCGATCTTGGCGGCCAGCGCATGGTCATCCTCGCTATCGGTGAAGGAATTCAGCACGATATTCGCGCCATCCCGCGCCAGTTCCCACGCGATGCCCAACCCGATCCCCGAGGTAGAGCCCGTGATGACGGCGGTTTTTCCTGCAAGTGACATATCCAGACCTTTCAGTTGTTGGCACGGTTGGTCGTACCCTACATGCTGCATCTGCAAAGGGAATGGCGCTGTTTCAACCCGCACCATGGTTCACGTTTCCGAAACAACTGAAGGGGAGCTTGCCCGGCGCGCCTGATGGCCAAAAAAAAACGCCCGCGCAAGGCGGGCGTTAAGTTATTGAGGCAGGTTTCATACAGGCAAGAAACCTATCGAGCAGTGAGGCCTTTATAAGCAACTCCAAGCCACCAGCCAAGCTAAAAGTTTGAAAAGACGTGAATCCCCGGCTAGTCAGGGGGGCAAGAAAATAAGGCCAGAGCGGAATTGTTGCCATAATGCGACCAGTATTTTTCTCGCGCACCCGCGCGATCCTTGCCGGAATCATCCTTGTGGCCAGCACGGTTTGCGCACATGCAGAATCGTCGCATGGCATAGCTATGTACGGCGCCCCGGCCCTGCCACCGGATTTTGTGTCTCTGCCTTATGCCAACCCCGATGCGCCCAAGGGTGGGCGCATCGTGTTCGCCAATACCGGCGGCTTCGACTCGCTCAATCCGTTTGTCACCAAGGGCACCCCGCCCTGGCAATGGCAGTTCCTCGGCTATGAATCGCTTATGGGGCGAAGCCTGGACGAACCATTCTCGCTATACGGGCTTCTGGCCGAATCAGTCAAGACAGCGCCGGACCGATCCTGGGTCGAATTCACCCTCCGGCCCGAGGCAAGATTTTCGGATGGCAGCCCGGTGACGGTGGAAGACGTGATCTGGTCCTATGAAACACTCGGCACCAAGGGCCACCTGCGCTATCGCGGCTTCTGGGGTCAGGTTGACCAGATCGAGTCGGTGGGCGAACGCGGCATTCGGATCAGTTTTAACAACGACAACCCGGAACTGGCGCTGCTGGCCGGGATGCGCCCGATTCTGAAGAAGGCGCAATGGGACGGCGCGGATTTCGCAAATGCCCCGCTGGCCGAGATTCCCGTTGGCTCTGGCCCCTATACCGTGGCGGCCTTTGACGCGGGGCGCAGCGTGACCTTGCAAAAGAACCCCGATTATTGGGGGGCGAACATCCCTTTCCGGCGGGGGACGATGAATTTCGACCAGATCGTGCTGGAATTCTTTGGCGATGCCTCGGTCGCCTTCGAGGCCTTCAAGGCGGGCACCGTCACGGTCATGCGCGAAACGAATGCCGACAGTTGGGCCACGCAGTATGATTTCCCGGCCGTCACGCGCGGCGACGTGGTGAAATCGGAACTGAGCCATGGCCGCCCCACGGGGATGACGGGGTTTGTGATGAATACCCGCCGCGCGCCGCTGGACGATTGGCGCGTGCGCGATGCCCTGCTGCATGCCTTCAACTTCGAATTCATCAACGACACCGTGACGGGCGGCAGCCAGCCGCGGATCAACTCTTATTTCGACAACTCCGAACTGGGGATGCGCCCCGGTCCCGCCGAGGGTGCCGTGCGCGATCTGCTGCTGCCCTTCCAGGACACCCTGCCTCCGGGCGCGATCGAGGGGTATGCGCTGCCGGAATCCGACGGAACCGCCCGCAACCGGGGCAACCTGCGCCGCGCTGCCGATCTTCTGACGCAGGCAGGATGGCCCGTGGTCGACGGCCAAAGGCGCGGTGCCGATGGCCAGCCCCTGACGCTGACAGTGGTTCTGCGCCAGGGCGACACCGCCAGCCAGGGCATCGTCAACATCTACGCGCAGGCGCTGGAACGGCTGGGCATCGCACTGCGCATCGACCGGGTCGACAACGCGCAATTTACCGCACGCGAGGCCTCGCAAGATTTCGACATCACCACCTTCCGCCGCGATCTGTCGCTGAGCCCCGGCAATGAACAGCGCCTGTATTGGGGCAGCGCGCAGGCGGATCAGCCGGGCTCGCGCAACCTGATGGGAGTCAAATCGCCGGCCGTGGACGCCATGATCGACGCGCTGCTGGGCGCCTCGGACCACGCCGGGCTTGTGGCCGCGACCCGCGCGCTGGACCGGGTGCTGATGGCCGGGCGCTACGTGGTTCCGCTGTGGCAATACCAGACGGATCGCATTGCACATTCGCGCTATCTGGCCTTTCCCGATCATACCCCGGTGTACGGCGACCGGCCGGGATTCCTTCCCGAAGTCTGGTGGAACACGCCCTGACAGACCCGGCAATCTCAGCCGTTGCGCCGGGACAAGCCGATCAGGATGTATAACGGCGAATATTGGCCGACAGGTTCGCAGGTGGAACGGGCACGCACTCACCCTGACAGCCTGCATCAACAGGATCTGCATTTTCAGCTTTTATCGCAGCACGTTAGCGCCACCTTGCACCCGCCTGCGCACATGTTCTGCCGACACTTGATGAAACACTGGGCGACTTGGGAAATAAACAGTGCGACATGTTGCCGCATTCTTTGGTAACCAACCCTTTGCGACCGTCAGTGTTGACTTTCCAGCGACAGCCGAGAGGTGCGCCGCCATGAACTGGATAGAAACTGATACCAACTGGTCCGCTTGGTCCGCGCGGGTGCGCGCCAGGTTCCCCGGGCTCGACCCCGCAATCATGGAACGACGCCGCAAAGACAGGCGCGCGTTCGAGGCCTATGTGGCCGATGTTCACAAGCTTTCGCTGATCGAAGCCCGCGAAGAGATCGACGACCTGCTGTATATCGAGTCACTGTCGCGCGAACTGGTTCGCGCCAACGGCCAGCGCCATCCGGCCTAGGGATCAACCCACCGAATTCAGCGAGGTCACCCACAGGATCGTTGCATCCTCGGGGCTGACAGACACCACATTGTGCCCCATCGTGGCATCGTAATAGGCGCTGTCGCCGCGCCGCATCTCGATCGGTTCATAGAACTCGGTATACAGGCGAACCACCCCGGTCAGCACATACAGAAATTCTTCGCCATCGTGGCGCACCCAGCCGTCGAATTCCTCCATCCTGCGGGCGCGCACGCGGGCCCGGTAGGGCAACATCTGCTTTTTCGTCAGCGTTTCGGCCAGCAGGGTATGTTCATAGGTGGCCGTTGCCAGCGGCTGGCCATCGTCGGCTTTGGTGACGGCCATGCGCCCGTTCACCTGATCGCGCTGAGGCGTGGTGAACAGCTGGGGGATCGAAATCTGCAACCCGGTCGCCAGCTTCTTCAGCGCGTCATAGGTGGGCGACATCTGCCCGTTCTCGATCTTGGACAGCGTAGAGCGCGCCAGCCCCGCCTTGCTGGCCGCCTGTTCCAGCGTCCAGTCGCGTGCCTTGCGCAGTTCACGCACCCGTGCGCCCAGGTCAAGCGGCTCGGCCTGGGTCTCGGCGCCGGTCTCGTGCGCGATACGGATCAGCGATTTCGGATCACGGTTGTTCATGCGCTGTTCTATAGGCAGGCGCGCACGCTCTTGCAACGGCGCACGCCGCCCGCTACCCAAGCCCATGGTTTCGATATTCGATCAGGGGCCGCCGCCGCCCTGCCCCGCCCCTTTCAACATGGCCGCCCATGTGCTGGCGCGCGGTCGGGCAACGCCTGACAAGCCCGCCTTGCAGGTGCTGAGCGAAACAGGCGCTCAAACCTGGTCGCATGGCGAAATTTCCGCCGCCGTGCAGGGCACCGGAACAGGGCTGTTGCAGGCCGGGCTGGCGCCCGGTGACATCGTGGTGCTGCGGTTGGGCAACACGATCGATTTCCCGATCGCCTACCTGGGTGCCATCGCCGCCGGGATCGTGCCGGTGCCAACATCTTCGCAACTGACCGAACCCGAAGTCGCGGACATCCTGGCCGACTTGTCGCCGGCCGCCGTGCTGCGCGATCCAAACGTGACCGGTGCGCCGGGCCACCGCGAAATCGGATTGCCAGAGTTGCAGGCGATGCGGGCGTTACCGCCCTGCGATTTCGACATGGGGCCGCCCGACCGTCTGGGATATATAGTTTACACCTCGGGCACTTCGGGGCGGCCGCGCCCCGTCGCCCACGCCCACAGGGCAATCTGGGCGCGCCAGATGATGTTTGACGGCTGGTATGGGCTGCGCGTCGATGACAGGCTGCTGCACGCGGGCGCCTTCAACTGGACCTATACGCTGGGCACCGGGCTGATGGACCCCTGGACCATCGGCGCCACCGCCCTGATCCCCGAACCGGGGACCGATCCGGCGCGCCTGCCTGCGCTGCTGGCGGCGCATGGGGCGACGCTTTTGGCCGCCGCTCCGGGTGTGTTCCGCAAGATGCTGAAATCGGGTGAAAAACTTTATTTGCCGCAGCTGCGCCACGGGCTGGCAGCCGGCGAAAAGCTGTCACCCGCGCTGAAATCGGCATGGGAAGAGGCCACCGGAACCGGGATTTTCGAGGCCTTCGGCATGTCGGAATGTTCAACCTTCATCTCGGGGGCGCCCACGCGGCCAGCCGAGGATGGCGCGCTGGGATTTCCGCAGGTCGGGCGCCGCGTTGCCATTCTGGGCGAAGACGGGCCGGTGCCCTATGGCGAGCCAGGAACAATCGCTGTGCACCGTGACGACCCGGGGTTGATGCTTGCTTACCTCAACGCGCCCGACGAAACCGCCGCCCGGTTTCGCGGCGACTGGTTCCTGACCGGCGATCGGGGCAGCATGGCGCCCTCGGGCCAGGTGTCATACGAGGGGCGCGATGACGACATGATGAACGCCGGCGGCTATCGGGTATCGCCCATCGAAGTTGAAACCGCATTGACCGGAGTGCCGGGCGTCGAGCAGATCGGCGTGACCGACGTTGAGATCAAACCCGACACCTTCATTATCGTCGCCTTCTATACCGGCCCTGAACCGGTGGCCGATGCCGTGCTGGCTGCGCGCGCACAAGACCGGCTGGCCCGCTACAAACAGCCGCGCGCCTATGTGCACCTGCCCGAGATGCCGACCAATCCGAACGGCAAACTGTCGCGCCGCGACCTGAAACCCCTGTTCGAAAGCCGCCCGCAATGACGCAAACGACCGTTCAACTGGATATCCTGTCCGATCCGATCTGCCCGTGGTGCTATATCGGCAAGGCACATCTGGACAAAGCACTGGCCGCGGTTCCAGACCACCCGCTGGCGCTGCAATGGCACCCGTTTCAGCTGAACCCAGATATGCCGCGCGAGGGTATGGATAGGCGCGCCTATCTTGAGGCGAAATTCGGTGGACAAGAAGGCGCTGTGCGGGCCTACGCCCCCGTCGCCGAACACGCCAAGGCTGCCGGGCTGACCATCAACTTCGAAGCCATGCAACGCACGCCCAACACGCTGGATGCCCACCGGCTGATCCATTGGGCCGGAATCGAAAGCAAACAGCAGGCGGCGGTTGATGCGCTGTTCGCGGCCTATTTCGTTGAAGGCCGTGACATCGGGCAAGCCGAAGTGCTGGCTGATCTGGCGGATGGCATAGGCATGGACGCTTCGGTTGTGCTGCGCCTGCTGAACAGTGAATCCGACATCGACGACATTCGCGCCCGCGACGCGCAAGCGCGCGAGATGGGCGTCAGCTCTGTCCCGACCTATATCGTCGCGGGCAAACACGCCGTGCCGGGCGCCCAGCCGCCCGAGCTGTGGCAGAAAGTCATCGCCGAAATCCGCGACCAGATGACGGATTAACCGGCGTTGATCCGTCGGTGCCCTTCGCTGCGGCACATGCGGTCGGCCTCGGCTTTCGGCATTGCTTCGGGGTGCGCAATCGCCTCGTCCCACAGAACGGTGTTGGGCATGTAAAGCTGGCACACCACGGTGCCATAGGTTGTCGACAGCGTCACCGGCTCGGTCTCATATGCGTACCTGTCGCATCCTGACAGCGCCAGTGCGCCGACTGCGGCTGCCCCCGTAACCACGCCAAATCGTTTCATCAGATATCCTTTGTGCAGTTGGGACCACGCCCATAGCGACACCCGCACCGGCGATCTTCAAATCGCAGTCACGCCAGGCCGCGTCACCTGCAAGACAACCCGGTTCCGATGAATATTCCGTAAATCTTCGCGCCATCCCGCGTGGAGCCTGCAAAGTACCTCTCGATGCCAAAGCGCGTTCAGCGCGGCATCGTCCAGGTCTTGATCTGGCATCGCCATCTCGTTCAGCCGGGTTTGCAGTCGGCCCTCACTCCACCCGGACTGCATGAAAAACACCCGCGCGCCATAGCGGCGCGCCAATGGCCAAAGGCCCGACGGCAGGCGCGCCCGAACGCCCAGTTCGGGATCGTCATACGCCCGCGCCCCGATCTGGCCATCTGCCATGACGAATATGCAGCGACCAGCACGCAAGAGATCGATCATGCGCCGCGCCGTGCGCAGCGCATGGCGTCCGTCCAGATCGGCGTAATGCAGGGCCACGTACTCTGGCACGTTGGCGAAAAACCGCGGCGGAGAGACCACGCGCACGTCGATCCCGCTTCGACAAAGCTCCAGCGGAAGAACGGTTGCGATACTGGCATGGCAAGCTGTCAAAATCACCGGGGTGCCCTGTGCCAATGCCGCGCGCAGCTCGCTCCAGTCTACTGGCGGCAGCCGGCGGGCCAAATCGGCGCGATGCGCAGAACTGCCCAGAATTGCAGCCGATAGCTCTGAAACCCGGGCCTGCGCCGCGGCGTGGCGTCTGTGCCAGTCAGCGCGCGCTTCTGGCACAACGCCAATCCAGTCCGCCACGCGGTCGATCTCGGGCAGCGGCGATACAAAGGCGCAATGCGCAACCGGCGCATCGTCATAGCGGATCGGCACCGGGGGCAACAGCGTGCCCATACGGCGCCACACCATCGCGCCGAGAGTTGCAGAGGCTGGCATCCGGCCGTGATTCATCCCATCGAACAGGGCCCACATCGACTTCAGATCAGGCGCCAGCGCAAATATCCGAGACAGCCTGCGACCCAGCGAATCGGGAGAAATGCCATCATCTTCCAGCCTCTGTGCCGCCCCCTGTATCGCTTCGCCCAATGCCTCTCCGGCGCCTGGTCCGCATAACGCCAACCGCGCCTTCAACGCGGCGAAATCCTCCAACAGGATCAGCGCAATCAGATCGTCCACGAAATGCGCATCCCGACCCGACAGGGCGCAGCGATAACGCAAGCCCCAGGCCTCGGCCTCGTGCAACGCCCCGGCTGCCAGCGCCGCGCTGCTGGCCTGAGGGCTGATGGCCCTTAGAAACGTCGCCGAAAACCGTCCTGACTCGACAAGATCGCGCGCCGCGTTCCAGCGACCCAAGGCAACCAGCGCACGAAGCCGGAGTTTGCGGTGCCATCGCTGATGTGACGTGCCGGGCATCTCGTCAAGCGCCGCAAGCGCATGTTGGGACTGGCCCGCCTTCAAGAGCGCACGCGCCGCGTGAAACGTCCGAATTGCGGGCCGCAACTCCTCGCCCCGCCGGGCAATCACATCAAGGACGGTGGCATGATCTGAGTCGCGATGGGCCCGTTCCAGAACGTCGGTAATCTCTTCTTGCGTGGAGGTTGGGCGCGTCATGGCGCGCTCCGACGCGCGTTACCCTGAAACATGCCGACCCCGGCCCGGTGCCGGTCATCGAACGCACAATTCAATGCGAAACATAGTGACAAAACGGATACCTGAAAATGCAATGTATTTGCAGTCAGTTTAAGTCCGCGTTCGGCGCAATTCCAGACCCGCCATATCCTTTTTGCAGTTCCTTTCTGATTTCGCACGCAACAGATTGACGCGGCTTCCCTCTTGCGGCATCACTTGGACGTGTTCGGTTCCATCCCCGAAACGGGACGGAGGCAAGAGGGAACGCGGTGAGGTATCGTTTGGGTGCCGATCCCGCGGCTGTCCCCGCAACTGTAAGCGGCGAGCCCGGCTGACAATGCCACTGGAGCAATCCGGGAAGGCCAGTCAGGGCACCGACCCGCGAGCCAGGAGACCTGCCGGACATTGGTGAAACCACAGTGCCTTCGGGTGTGAAGGCAAGGAGACTGACATGACGACACAGACCGCCCAACTTGGCCAGGCAACCCGCGCAACCGGCCGCGCCTCTGGCATCACCGCGATGATCACCGTCGCTCTGATCGGCCTCGGTGTCGTTTTCGTCACCGGCCATGTGCAGGCCGGAACGCTGCACGACGCGGCACATGACGTGCGTCACGCGACCGGCTTCCCCTGCCACTGATCCGATGTTTTCACGACTGCTGACCAGCGCGTTGCTCGCTGGTGCTGCAGCGGGGTTGTTTGCCGCCCTGCTGCAGTTGGTGTTCGTACAGCCCGTTCTGCTACATGCCGAACTTTACGAGGGCGGCGAGCTTGTGCATTTCGGAGCCGAGTCAACTGTCTCGGCGCATCCCGACTTGCCCGGGTTCGATGCATTGCGTGACGGGCTGAGTATCGTCTTCACAATGTTGGTCTACGCGGGCTACGCGATGGTACTGGTGGCGCTGATGGCGCTTGCTCAAACGCGCGGCGCACGGATCGACGGCCGTATCGGGCTGATCTGGGGTCTTGCCGCCTTCGTCGCCGTGCATCTGGCCCCGGGGTTCACACTGGCCCCCGAAGTGCCGGGCGTCGCCGCCGCCGATGTCTATGCGCGCCAGATCTGGTGGTTTGCCACCGTGGCCGCAGCCGGTATCGCCATGTGGCTGATTGGCTTTGGGCACAGCTGGGTGGCCTGGGGCGTGGCCGTCGTGCTGCTACTGGCGCCGCATGTGATCGGCGCGCCGGAACCCGATGTGTTCACCGGCCCGGTCCCGACCGAAATCGGCGCCCTCTTCGCCGCCCGCGCCCTTGGCGTCGGCCTCGCGGCCTGGGTCATCCTTGGCGGTTTGGCGGGTTATATCTGGGCCCGCGACGACGCGCGCCTGGCCTGACTTTCCTGTCCCTGCCCCCATCGCGGGGCGGGGCAACCAGATCGGAAACAGGATGGATCGTTCCCTTCCCCTCTTCCTCATCGGGCTGGTTTTCGGCGGCGGCATCGGCTTTACCATCGCCGCCTCCTCGGGTGTCACGCTCGACGGCCACGATCACGCCGACCCGGCACAGCGCGGCGCACATGCGGCATCGGGCGACGGCATGGCTCATGACCACGACATGCCCTTGGTCCTTAATGGCAGCCAACCGGCCCCTGCCTTACAACTTGACGTACAGCCAGACCCGGTGAGCGGCTGGAACCTGCACCTTGCCACCACGAATTTCGCGTTCGCGCCAGAAAACGCCGGAGGTGCGCATCAGCCGGGCCAGGGCCACGCGCATGTTTACGTCAACGGTACCAAGATCGGCCGCCTCTACGGGCCCTGGATGCATATTGCCACCCTGCCCAAAGGCGAGGTGACGGTCAAAGCCACGCTCAACGCCAACGATCACCGCCCGCTCTCGGTCGACGGGCAATTGATCGAACAAACGCTCTCGCTGACAAACTGACCCTGACCGCTTCTTTGGGGCCAAATATCCCGGGGGAGTCCCGTAGGGACGGGGGCAGCGCCCCCTCCTTTTCCCGTGCCCGCGTCACACCGTCCTGTTGCAATCAATCCCCCTGAAAGCCTCGTGCCTTCACCCTTGCAAAAGATTCCATAGCATTTTACTCAGGAATCAAATTCGGGCCCGGCCCGAGCCATTTTCAAGGCAGGGGCCTTTCATGACCGACACGCTTGCACCCGCACGCACCGCAGCCGAAATCCGCGCGCAATGGGCCGCGCAACAGGGCCGCGCCCGCGATATCGCGCATCAGTTGGGCCTGCGCGAGGCACAACTGATCGCCGCCCGCATCGGCCACGGCGCGACCGCCATCGCCGCCCACCCCGATCGCCTGTTTCCCGCGCTTGGGCAGCTTGGCACCTGCATGGCACTGACCCGAAACGAAAGCTGTGTGATCGAGATCGACGGGCGGTATGAGAATTTCCACGCCGGAGAGCACGCCGCCATGACTCTGGAACCCGGGCTCGACATGCGCATGTTCCCGCGCCACTGGGTGCATGGCTTTGCCTTCGTCGAAGACACCGACACCGGCCCGCGTCGCAGCATTCAGGTTTTCGATGCTGCAGGAGACGCAATCCACAAGGTCTATCTGCGCCCGGCTTCGGACTTGGACGGGTGGGACCGCCTGGTCACCGAGCTGGCGCTGCCGGAACAGGCCGATGTCATCGCCGTGGACGACCGCGCCGCGCCGGAAGGCGCCAAATCTGCTCCCGAGAAGCGCGATATCCTGCTGTCAGAGTGGCGCCGCCTGACCGACACGCATCAATTCCTGCGGCTCTGCGCCAAGCTCAAGATGAACCGCCTTGGCGCCTATCGCATCGCAGGCGATGAATTCGTGCGTCCGCTGTCGCCTGCCGCCATTCCCGCAATGATGCAGGCGGTTCAGGCCAGCGGCGCCCATGTCATGACCTTCGTCGGCAACGCGGGCTGCATCGAAATCCACTCGGGGCCGTTCAAGACGCTGAAGGCGATGGGTCCATGGGAAAACGTGCTGGACCCCGGGTTCAATCTGCACCTGCGACAGGATCACGTGGCCGAAGTCTGGGCCGTCGAAAAGCCCACGAAGCGGGGCAATGCGCTGTCGTTCGAGGCGTTTGACGCGCAAGGCAACTTGATCTTCCAGGTCTTCCCCGTCGCGAAAGAGGCCAACGACCATCGCGCCGCATGGGCCGAAATCGTTGCCACCCTGCCCGGGGCCGACGCATGATAGCCCGATTTGCGGGCGCGGCTCTTGCGCTGTCTCTGGCAATGACGGCTGCTGCACAGGACCGCGTGATCGCGGCCGGAGGCTCGGTGACGGAAATTGTCTATGCTCTGGGTCAGCAGGACCGGCTGATCGCGCGCGACACGACCTCGGTCTTTCCGCCCGAGGTGACGGCCCTGCCCGATGTCGGCTATCTGCGCGCGCTCTCGCCCGAAGGGGTTCTGGCGCAGGCGCCCGATCTGGTGATCGCCGAGGCCGATGCCGGCCCCCCCGCCACGATGGAGGTGCTGCGCGCCGCCGGTGTGCCCGTTGTCACGCTGCAAGAGGCGTTTTCCGCCGAAGGGATCGCGGCCAAGATCACGGCCGTCGGTGCCGCGCTGAACCAGCAGGATGTCGCTGCCGCGCTGGCAATGCAGATCAGCGCCGACATGGCGCAGGCACAGGCCCTTGCCCGTGACATGGCGCCCGAGGACCAAAGCAAGGTCTTGTTCATCCTGACCCTTCAGGACGGCAAGATCATGGCCGCCGGGCAGGACACCGGCGCCGATGCGATGATCGCGCTTGCCGGTGGCCAGAATGCGGCGCAGGGGTTTTCGGGGTATAAGCTGATGTCGGACGAAGCCGTGATCCAAGCCGCGCCCGAGGTGATCCTGATGATGGACCGCGCACGCGGCCACGCGCTGGACGATGCCGCGCTGTTCGCCCTGCCCGCACTGTCGGGCAGCCCGGCGGCAGAAACAGGCGCTGTGATCCGCATGAACGGGCTGTATCTTCTGGGGTTCGGCCCACGCACGGCCCAGGCCATCGGCGAGCTGTCGCAAGCCTTGTATGACCGCTGAAACACAACACATCCCGTCGCGCCTTGGCGACCGCGCCGACCGCGCATGGCGGCTGCACCGGTTGCTATGGCTGCTTCTGCTGCTCGCCTGCGCCCTGTCAATGACAACGGGCGCGGCCGGGGCGCAAGTGCGCGGCGCGCTTCTGGGGTGGATCAATGGCGATGCGCTGGACATGGGCGCGCGGATCATCCTGTTCGACATCCGCCTGCCGCGCCTGTTTGTCGGCATCCTTGTCGGGGCCGGGCTGGCCGTGTCTGGCGCGGTGATGCAGGGGCTGTTCCGCAATCCGCTGGCCGATCCGGGTCTGGTCGGCGTAAGCGCCGGGGCCAGCCTTGGCGCCATATCCGCCATCGTGCTGGGCGCCGCCCTGCCCCCGGCGCTGCTCGCTTGGCTTGGCCCCGCGCTCTTGCCGCTGGCAGCGTTTCTTGGCGGCTGGGTCACGACCATCGCACTCTACCGCATTTCCACCCGCGCCGGGCGCACGTCGGTTGCCACGATGCTACTGGCCGGCATTGCTATGAGCGCGCTGGCCTTTGCGCTGACGGGCTTGCTGACCTACCTCGCCGACGATCAGCAGCTGCGCGACCTGACGTTCTGGAACCTTGGCTCGCTTGCCGGGGCAACCTGGCCCAAGGTCTGGTCGGCGGCCGCGATGATCCTGCCTGCCATAGTGGCGGCACCGCTGCTGGCGCGAGGCCTGAACGGTCTGGCCCTTGGCGAAGCGGCGGCCATGCATATGGGAATCCCGCTCGAGCGGTTGAAAACCGGCGCGATCCTGATCGTGGCCTTCGGCACCGGGGCCGCCGTGGCCGTGGCAGGTACCATCGGGTTTATCGGCATCGTGGTGCCGCATCTGCTGCGTCTGGCAAGCGGGCCGGATCATCGCGCGCTGCTGCCCAATGCCGCTTTGCTGGGGGCCGCTCTGCTGATCCTGGCGGATTGTGCCGCGCGGGTGCTGATCGCCCCGGCCGAGCTGCCCATCGGAATCGTTACCGCGCTGATGGGGGCACCAGTGTTCCTGTGGATCGTCCTGCGCAACCGAGGGGCCGTGGACATATGAGCTATACCGCAGCGAACATTCTGGTCGAAATCAACCGCCGCGTCATCCTGACAGGCGCGGCGCTGACAGCGCGACCCGGGCAGGTCACCGCCATTGTCGGGCCGAACGGATCGGGCAAATCAACACTGTTGAAAGCAATCATCGGAGAGATCCCCAGCCGTGGCGAAATCACGCTGAATGGGTGCGACGCACGCGCGCTGTCGCTGGGAGACCTGGCCGCAACGCGGGGCGTGCTGCCGCAGGCCAGTGCGCTGGCATTTCCCTTCACGGTGATTGAAGTGGTGCGCATGGGGCTGGCCGCAGGCCGCCACGCCGCACGGCCCCAAATCGCAGACCAGGCGCTGGCCGCCGTCGATCTAAGCCACCATGCGCAGAGGTATTTTCAGGATCTCTCGGGCGGAGAACAACAGCGGGCGCAACTGGCCCGCGTGCTGGCGCAGGTGTGGGAGCCGGTCGAGGCGGACACGCCACGCTGGCTCTTGCTGGATGAGCCGGTATCAAGCCTTGACCTTGGCCACCAGTTGCAGGTGATGGAGCTGGCGCGCGCCTATGCCCGCCGGGGCGGCGGCGTGATTGCCGTAATGCATGATCTGAACCTGACCGCGATCTATGCGGACCATGTCGCGCTGATCCACAATGGGCAAACCGTTGCGCAAGGCACCGTGGCCGATGTGCTGACCGATGACCGACTGTCCACCGCTTTTGACTGCCCCGTGCATGTCAACATTGCACCAGAGAGCGGCGCGACGTTCCTTCTGCCCCACGCTTCCGCACTTTAGGGCACCCCGGGGCGCCCCCCCGGAGTGCCCTGCCCGTCACAGGATGAAATCATCCGCATCCAACGACGGGCGACCTTCCAGCATGAGGCGGAAATCCAGCTGGCCATCGCCATCGGTGTCGCCAGCGACATAGGTATCGCCACCCCGCGTCCAAACCCGCAGTTCGCCCGAACGACCGCTGAACTCGGCGTCCCAGATCAGGGTGAACCTCTGGTTGCCATCAATGTCTTCGCGGGCATCCATCGGCCTGAACGTCAGAACATCGCCCTGACGCGGCAGGAAATCGGTGATGACATCGCCCTTGGCATGTTTGGCCGCCGCAAAGACAAACGTATCCGCGCCTGTGCCGCCGGTCATCGTGTCGCGGCCTGCGCCACCGATGATCCGGTCATCGCCCGCCCCGCCAAAAATGGTATCGGCGCCGCCCCGCCCTTTCAGAACGTCATCGCCCGCGCCGCCGCGCACCACATCGGAAACTTTTGAGCCGGCATAGCGGTCGTCGCCGGATGTACCGGTTACATCGTGGCCTTCGCCCCAGATCACGTCGAAAATGGGCGTCGGGTCCACGCTGCCACCCTCATAACTGCCGCCCATCATGCCACGCACGATGTCGTGCACCTCACCCTTCACACCGACTGGGTTCACGATGTTCAGCCCGCTGAGGGTGATGTAATCGCCCATGTCCGAGACCAGGCCCGCGTCGTCCACCGCCAGATCGCCGGTTTGTTCATCCCAGGCCGCGCCCAGTGTGCCCAGGCGGATCGAGTCTATGGTGCCGCTGACCGAATGGTTCGAGAAGGTATAGACAAAATCGCTGCCTTCCAGCAGCACCAGCCGCGTATCAGCCTCTTGCCCCTCGGCCGGGGTGTCCAGATGCAGAATCTGTTGCGTCTCTCCGGTTTCGGGCAGGAAAATCGGCAGTTCAAACGGCTCGTAGCCGTTGAAATGCGTCCGAAGCCCCTTGTTGAAGTTGATACCCAGCCCTGCGCCCGGGGAGGTCAGCGTGATGGTGATCGTCATGGTGGTTTCCCTTCTGTTGATCCGCGCCCGGCCCCTGGCGGGGGGCTAGAACCGAAGCGTGACGGAAAGCTGCGCGTTGACGCCCTGGGCCGGCTGGATTTCCAGATGCGGCGTATAGGTTTCGTCGGTGATGTTGTTCAGCGCCAGCGACAGGCGCGCGCTGTCGCCAATGTCGCGGTGCAGGAACAGATCGACGGTGTTCCACGCCTGCGCCGGGATCGTGCCGCCCTTGCTGCCCGTGGCGGTGTAGCGGATGCCGTATGCGCCGCGCCGGTCGCGGCTGTGCAGACCGGCCGTCAGCACCAGCCGGTCGGGCGGCACGCGCTCCAGCTCGTCGCGGGTATCCAAGTTGATCCCGGCCATCTTCTGCCCGCTCAACTGCAGATAGAAAGCATCGGTGGTATAGGTGGCATCAAGTTCGATCCCGCGCAGGCGCACGCGGTTGATGTTGGCGTATTGGTAGTAGCTGTTGAACAGCCCGCCAACGCGTTCCAGCCCGATGTAATCGCGCACCCGGTTCTGAAACACGGTGGCCCGCAGATCCAGCCTATCGCCCGTCGCGAACAGGTTTGAGCGCAGATGTGAAACGCCCAGATCGAAAGACAGCGACTTTTCCGGCCCAAGCGACGGGTTCGGACGGATCTCGAAGGTCGCAGGTTCCGGGTGTAATCCGCTGACCAGCGCTTCGCTGAGCGTCGGAAAGCGGTATGTCAGCGCCAGCGTGCTGTGGAGTGTGGTCGCTTCGGTCAAAGGAAATTCGAATGTCATTCGGGGCGACAGGCCCTGCCCGCTGGCGCTGCCATCCGGGCTGTTCAGGCGGTACAGGTCGGCCGACAAGCCCAGCGTCAGAGCCGCACGCCCCAGTGCGATCCGATCGGTTGCCGCCAGTGAAAGAAAGCTGCGCGATCCCGAAGGCGTCAGGCTGCCCGACGGGTCATTCGCCACGACTGAATCGCGGAAGGTGTCCAGAGTAAACGCAATATCATGCGTGCGCCCGCCCCAGACAAACGTGCGCGCGGCCTCGATCAGCGCGCCCCGGGTTTGGGTGGTATAGCTGCGGGTTTCCGGGGCCAGCGGGGGCAAGGCGCGCTGGGTCACGTCGGTGGTGATCTGGTAGACCGAGGCATCCAGCGCCCAGCCGCCGATGTCAGCGGCCTCATAGCCGAACCGGTAATCGCGCTTGCGCAGATCGTTGTCGCGCGGCGTTCCGGCGAATTGGCCGGTGATATAGTCCTGCGACAGCTGGCTGGCGGTAAAGGACAGGCGGTTACCCGCTTCGGTCGTTGTCGCCAGCGTGGCCAGAAGCGAGCGTTTCAACTGCGCCGCATAGACCTGCGTGCCATCGGGCGCGTGGTAATCATCGACCTGCGCGCGGGTAAAGGCCAGCGCCACATCGCTGGCCGCGCCCAGCCGGGTGGCCAAGGCACCATGCACGGTGGGCGTGTGGAAATCGCTGCCATAGCGCAGGCGAAATTCACCGCCCGTCGCCCCGCCCGCGCTCAGCAGATCGTCCGCCCGCACCCGGCGCATGTTGACGGCACCGCCGATGGCCCCGGCTTTGGCGCCCGGCCCGCGCGACACCTGAACTTCGCGCAGCATCTCGTTATCGACGGAAAAGCTGCCGTTGGCGCTGTGCCCCGCGCGGGCGAAATTTTCCCGCATGCCATCCACCGTCACGGCGATGCGGCCCTGTTCCTGCAACCCGCGAATGTTGATCGTCATCTCGCCGCCGCCGACACTGCCGCCCTGTACGGTCACGCCAGCGGTGCCCCGCAGCACCGTGCCCAGCGGCGCGCCCTGATACTGGGTCTCCATCTGTTCGGCAGAGATCACGGCCGTGGTTGGGGGAACGTCCTGATCCGCTTCGGCTTCGACCGAAATCGGATCCAACTCGATCAGATCCTGCGCGACCACAGGGGCTGCCATCGGCAGGCCGGCGCATAAGGCGATCAGGGAACAACGCATGTGTCAGAACCGGTCAGGCGGAAAAAGGTCACGCGGCCCGAGGGCGAACCGCGAGGCGCGGCCCGCCGAAGCAGACCGCGCAGCGCGGCTGCCAAGGCAGTCCGCGCGGGATGAGCTTCAGAAGACGAAGAAATCGTCGGTCAGATCGGCGCTCGCGACACCGTTCAGTTGAATGCTCACATCTGCGGCCACCAGAAGCGTGCCCTTCGCCACGTCGCTGACGGTGAAATCGGCCACGCCGTCCAGGCCAAGCGCGGTGACATCGATGACATCCTCGGTGCCGTCGAAATCGGTGATGATGTCGAAGCCTGCGTTGGGCGTCATCACGAAGGTATCGGCCCCTTCGCCGCCGGTCAGCCGGTCGCGACCGGCGCCGCCGTTAAGAATATCATCGCCATCGCCGCCCTTCAGTACGTCCCGGCCACCGCCGCCCCGCAGCGTGTCATTTCCCGCGCCTCCGGTCAGAACATCCCAGCCCGATCCGCCATTCAGCACATCGTTGCCGCTGCCGCCAACGAGGATGTCGTCGCCCGCTCCGCCAACCAACCGGTCACGTCCGCCACCGCCCATCAGGACGTCATCATAGTCAGACCCGAACAGCACATCGCGCTGTGCGCTGCCTGTGATTTCAAGGGCATAGTCTGCCAGGAGTTCGTTCAGACCGTCGGCATCCAGAGTCTGAACCATCTTGTATAGCGCGTAAACCGGATTGGTTTCCGCGTCCGACCCGCTGCCGACAGCCGCGCTGATGTCGAAGCCTTCGATATACAGCCCTGTGTCAAAGTCCGACACGCGGCCGGCATCGCCCGTACCTTCTGTGCCTGTGGTGCCAGCGCCCCATGCGCCAAAATTCAGACTGTCGATTTCACCGGAAATCCCGTGCCCGTATGCCGCGCCGTTGTGAATGAAATCATAGGCAAGATCTGTGCCATCCACGATCACCGCCGCATCCGCCAGCGGTGCGCCATCGTCTTCGCCTTCGGTATAGCGCGCCACCACCTGCGAGCCGTTCACATAGTAGGTGCCGCCGTAGGCGCTGTCGGGCGTGCCACCGAAATAGGTCATCGAATCGGCGGCAAGGCCGGCAAAGAATTCCGCGAAAAAGCTGCGCGTGTCATATCCGCCGGATGAAAAGGCGGAAGCGTTGATCGAAAGGGTCGAAGCCATGAGACGTCTCCTTCAAAGGATTGAGGTGACGTGCTGACGGGCATCTGGCTGGCTACACGTTGTAGCCTTGAGCTATCTTAACCTGAGTGATATTGTCAACTATTGTCGCGCGGGAAAATCGACGGTACATCAAACGCCCGACAAAGCCGCCCGCAGCTCGGCCATATCGCCCGCGCGCAGCCGCCCGTCGCGTTCTACGAACATGCCGCGTACCTCGAAGCCTTCGACAACAGTGCGTCCGCTTACCTGCCCCTCGTAGGCCAGACGCAGCGTCTTGCTGCCCCATTCCGCGATGGTCATCGACAGTGTCATCAGATCGCCCTCGGACGCAGGGGCCGGGAACCGCGCGCCGCTGTCCATCAGCCCGATTCCCCGCGCGTCCAGCTTGGCGCACAGCGCCCGGTGGCCGCCGCCCCGTTCCTGCAGAAAGGTGTGAAAGCAGCGATCGAACCACCGGTAGTAGTTCGGGTAGAAGACGATGCCAGCGGGGTCGCAATGACCAAAGCTTATCGGGATATCGAGAAAGAAATCTACAGCCATGATCGCGCGCCTTATCGCCCCTTTTCCGGGTCGGTCAGCGGGGCCAGAACGGCAGTCGCCTCAATTTCAACCTTAGCCTCGTCCTCGACCAGCGCCGAGACGACAACCATTGTCATCGCCGGGAAATGATAGCCCATCACGTCGCGATAGGCCGCACCCACCTTGCCCTGATTGGCGACATATTCGGCCTTGTCGGTCACGTACCACGTCAGCCGAACGATATCGGCCACCGATCCGCCGGCGGCTTCCACCACGTCTCGAATGTTCTTCAGCGCCTGAACCATCTGGCCGATGAAATCCTGCGCCTCAAACACCTGATCGGCGGTCCAGCCGATCTGACCGCCCACGAACAGGACGCGGCCCTCGGCCACCATGCCGTTTGCATAGCCCTTGGCGGGCTTCCAGCCCTCGGGATGAACTGTGATCGTGGGCATGTTGGCTCCTCCTGAAACGATGGCCGGATTTCACCCGGCTCCGCAAAACATTTCAAGCTTAAAATTTCAAGGCCCAAAGAAAGACTGTCAAGTCTCTCAAGCGGTTCCCGCGGTTGTGAAGCTGCGGATCGTCTCCAACGCGCCATCCAGCGCCTTGCCCTCGGGATCGGCCAGCGCGGCGGCGATCAGCCGGGCGACCCAATCGGCGGCATCCTCGCGCCCTTCGACCAGCATCGACCCCGCGATCACCTTGTCGAATTTCGCCAGCCCACGCGCGTGAGTGTCGCTGTAGCCCTTGATCAGACGCCGGGTTTTCAGCGTCTCGGTGGCTAAGCGGTAATCGCCGCTTAGTCGGCCTAGCGCCAGATCAAGCCAGCTGTCGATGTGCGCCATCTCGTTGCGGTGCCTCAGCATCCCGCGACGCCAGCGCCGCGCGCCGCCCATCAGGTACAGCATCATGAACGACCACAGCCTGTCAGACCGCATCCGCCGCCCCCGGTTCACCACACGGTCGATGGCGCGCATCAACCCGGGGCGACGTTCCGTCCAAGCGCCCAAACCGGCAGGCATCAGGCTGACAAATTCGGCGGCGCCGGGATGGACGTATTCGGTGAGCTGCACCAGCGTGTCGGGATTGGCCCCCACCTCGGCGTCGACACGGTCAAAGCGGCCCGCGCGTGTTTTCAGGTCGGCCACGCGCAGAATGTCATCGTAGCACAGTGCATTGGCAAGGTATTTGGCTGCGGTCATCGTGAACTCATACCCGTGATCCGCGCCACCCGCCTGCGTGTCGGCCTGCGCAATGGCCCCCAGCCGGTCCAGATAGGCCGCGCCATAGGCCAGATCCTGATAATCCACCACCTTGCGCAGCCCGGCCTGCGCCATCTGCTGTGCAGGCTCCGGCAGCGCAGCAACGCGGTTGTGCAGGTTGTTCAATTCCTGCACCATGCGCGCGGGCCCATTCACGTGATCGGGCGCCGAAGCTCTGGGCGCAGGCGCCGCATCGGTTTCGCGCGCCTGAGCGGCAGTATAGGCCAGATCGAAGGCCGCCAGCGATTTCTCCACTCCACGGCCCGAGGCGCGGATGGTGTCGCGGTAGGTTTCCACCGGAAACGGCAGCGTGCCAGACCCTGCCAATGCGCCGAACAGGCTGGCCGAAATCACCGAACCGGCCTTCAGCGCCATTGCCTCCATATCAAAGGCGATGAACTCGCGCGCGGCGGCGGCGGCAGCCTTGCGGACCTGATTGCTGTCGGTGATCCCGCTGCCCGGCACCACCTTTTCGACCGTCGCAAGGTTGCGATGGGTCGAGCCGATCAGCGTCGTCTGGTCGGGCGTCACGAAACCGCGCATGATGGCGCGGCCCGCCTCCATCATCTCGGCCGCGATCAGGATGTCCACGTCGCCCTCGGCCGGGGCCAGCGCGAAGACGGGCGACTTTTCACCCTCTGGCATCATCTCGATGTAATAGATCGTGGCCCCGGTGCGCTGCGCCACCCCGGCGACCGAGGTCGATTGCGCGACATAGCCGTTGGCCTCGGCCACCGATACGATCCAGCCCGAGAGCACGCCGCCCCCCTGCCCGCCAACGGCCAGCACGGCAAGTTTGATGATCTGGTCCACCCGCGCATCGCGGGTGCCCTGTGGCAACACGGGCGCGTTCATTCCGCAGGCTTCATCGCGGGGGCCCAGGTCAGCCGCCGTTTCGCGCGCCTGTCCTGCAGCCAGCCAATCGCGCGCCGGTTCACGCCGGCCCACCAGCGTTCGAACACCGACGGATTGTGAACCAGATCAGCGCGGTAGAACGACGGGCACAACACGGCGGTATCCGCCACCTCGCCACAGTTGCCGCAGCCCACGCAGGACTGGTCGATATGGGCAATCGGGTCGTCGCGCAGCGGATCGTCAGGCATTTTCAGCGTCAGCGAGGGGCACCCCGACAGCCGCATACAGGCGTGATCGCCGGTGCAGATGTCGTCATCCACGCCGAACTTGGGCTTTTCCACCCGCCGCCCTTCCTTGATCGCCGCCGCCATCAGCGGGCGTTCGCGGCGCTGCTTGTTCAACATGCACTCCGAGGACGCAACGATGACCTTGGGGCCCTTGTGATCGGTGGTCAGCGCCTCTTTCAGCGTGTCGCGCACCTTTTTCACGTCATAGGTGCGGTCAATCTCACGCACCCACTCGACGCCGACGCCTTTGACCGCACCGGCGATCGAATTGTTGGTGGCCTTGGTGTCATTCGTTGCCCGGCTTGACAGGATATCCTGCCCCCCCGTGGCCGCGGAATAGTAGTTGTCGACCACGATGGTCACGCCGTCGGACTTGTTGAAGACCGCGTTGCCGATGGATGAACTCAGCCCGTTGTGCCAGAATCCGCCGTCGCCAATAATCGAGATCGGGCGCTTTTCACCGCCGCCGTCAAAGGCCGCGTTCGAGGCCGGGCCAAGGCCGAACCCCATTGTCGTGCCGCCGATATGGAAAGGCGGCATGATCGAGAACAGGTGGCAGCCGATGTCACAGGCGACCTGATGCTGGCCCAGTTCCTCCTCGACCAGCTTCATCGCGGCAAAGATCGGCCGTTCCGGGCACCCCGTGCAGAACCCCGGCGGGCGCATCGGCACCACCTTGGTCAGGTCGGGAATCTCGGCGGCCTCGTCCGGGCGGTTCGGGGCCCGCGTCTGGGGCGGCAGCAGGTCCGAGGCATGTTTGCGCAGGAACCCCTCGACCCCCTCCAACATGACGCGGCCGGTGTATTCGCCCGCCATGGGCAGCACGTCCTTGCCGGAAATCCTCACATCGCGGATGTCGGCCTTGTGCAGCACCGCGCGCAGCGCCTGTTCCAGGTAATCGGGCTGGCCCTCTTCCACGATCAGCACCGCATCCTTGCCTGTGCAAAACTCGATAAACTGATCTTCGACAATCGGATAGGCGACGTTCATGACGTAGATCGGCAGCTGGCTTTCGCCATGTACATCGGCCAGTCCCAGCCGTTGCAGCGCCCGGATCAGCCCATTGTACATGCCGCCCTGCACGGCGATGCCGACTTTCCCACCCTCAGGGCCGAAATGTTCGTTCAGTGCATGTTTCTTGATGTATTCTATCGCCTGCGGCAGGCGTTTGTTGATTTTTTCCTGTTCGTGAATATACGAAAACGGCGGCAAAACGATCCGGTCGGTATTACGGTTCGGATTGGCCAAGGCATCGCGCACCGTTAGTGGTGGCGCCATGTTATCCCCCGCATCAAACGCGCCATGAACGTGGCAGCTGCGGATCCGCATCAGCATCATCACCGGCGTGTTCGACGCCTCGGACAGTTCAAACCCATGCCGCACCGCTTGCGTCAGCGAGGGCAGATTGGGGCGCGGATCCAGCAGCCAGACCTGCGATTTCGTCGCAAAGGCGTGGCTGCGCTCCTGCATGATCGACGATCCTTCGCCGTAATCCTCGCCCACGATAATCAGCGCGCCGCCCGTCACCCCGCCCGAAGCCAGGTTGGCAAGCGCATCCGAAGCCACGTTCGCCCCGACTGGCCCTTTGAATGTGACGGCCCCGCGAATCGGGTAATGCACAGATGCCGCCAGCATCGCCGTTGCGGCCGCCTCCGAGGCGTTGGCCTCGAACCGCACGCCAAGCTCGCCCATCAGGTCTTCGGCATCGGCCAGAACGTCCATCAGATGGCTGATCGGCGCGCCTTGATAGCCGCCGACATAGCCGACACCGTTCTCAAGCAGTGCCTTCGTGATTGCCAGAATGCCTTCGCCGCGAAAGACCCGCCCGGCGCCGATACGCAGCTGTTCAACCTCTTTTTTGAACGATCTTTCAGCCATTGGCGCCCCTCAGGTTGCTCACAATTGTATTCATATGCATATATTCATCATTCCGGGGTGCCTTGGCAAGCCCTGTGGCCGCTAACGGATCGCCCCGGAAGCAAGAACGCCAGATCCCGCGCCCAAACCGGGGCCGGGATGCGTGGAAGCCCCTATATGCAGAAGGTTCTTGATCTCGGTCGCGTGGTTGCGAGACCCCTTGAACGGCCGCCAGGCAAAAAATTGATCCAGCCCGCAGTAACCGCCATAGGGGTCGCCGCCAACTAGGTTCATATTCATGAATTCAAGATCTGCGGGCGACAGGGCCCGCCGGGCGATAACCGTGTCGCGAAACCCGTCGATATGCTGCGCCAGCCGCTCTTCGATCCGGTTGGCATAGGCCTCGCGCAACTCGGTCGTCCACGTGCCATCGCCCACGGGGATTTTGCCCGCCGCATCGCCTTTGACGTGGCGCGGCGCTTCGGGCATCTGCAACCACAGGATGGCCTGCCCCTCTGGCGCGCGCGAAGGATCGAGCGCGGTGGGCTGGCCCACGCAAATCGTCGGTTCGGCGGGTAGCTGGCCCCGCTCAGCCTCGTTCGCGGCACGCGACACGCCATCCAATCCGGGTGTCAGATGCACCAGTGCCACGTTCTCCAGCCCTGGCGCATTCCACTTTGGTGGGGCATTCAGCGCGTAGTGCAGTTGGAAGTTGCCCTTGCCGTACTGATAGGTCCGAGTCGCCTCTTGCGCTGCCTCCGAAGGTTGCGCGACCAAACGCCCATAGAGCTGCGTCGGCGTGACCGACGCAACGACCTTACCGGCTTTGACGACTTCTCCATCCGACAGCCTGACGCCGGTTGCGGCCCCATTTGTCACCATGATTTCAGCGACATCTGCCCCGGTTCTCAGGTAGCCGCCGTTTTCTTCGATGATCGCGCGAAGCCCGTCGACCATCCGCGCAGCGCCGCCTTTGATGATAGGCGCACCAGCCACTTCCAGTGTAAAGGCAATCACCCGCGCCATCTGGGCTGAGTAGGCCGATTCCGGACCCAAACCGCAGTGCAGCACCCAAGGGGCGAACAAGGCGCGCGCCGTTTCAGATTGGAAATCGCTTTCCAGCCAGCCCCGGGCCGTGCCAAGCGCGCCGCCCATAAACGCCAGCAGGTTTCGTGGCCCGCGCCGCCAAGCCTCGCGCGCCAGCAACGTGGCCGTCTTGCGGGTCCACAGCCCCTGCCCCAGCAGCGCGAAAATCAGATCAGCATTGGCACCTATGTCATCGGCCGCATTGGCAAAACCAGCGCTGTCGCCCTGCGCCAACCCCTCGAACATGGCCATGTTCTTCGCGCGATCCATGTGCAGTATCGCGGCCGAGCCATCGGGGCGCAGAACCGCCGTTGGCGCGTCGGTGTCGCAGAATTCCACACCATGACGCGCCAGGTCTTCGCCCAGAGCGGCATTGGCGGGGCCGACGCGAAACAGCACAAAGGTGGTCGCCATCACGTCATGCAGGAAACCGGGCGCGGTCAGCGCCTCGGTCCGCAGGCACCCGCCCAACTGATCATTGCGTTCCAACACCAATACACGCTTGCCGCGCTTGCCTAGAAGCGCCGCGCAGACAAGCGCGTTGATCCCGCTGCCGATGATGGCAACGTCATAGCCGCCCGCCATGACGTTCAGCGCGCCACCAGCGCAAGCGCGCGGATCGGGCTGCCGGTGCCCTTCTGAATCTTCAGCGGCGCGCAGATCATGATCGCGCCTTTCGGCGGCAGCTTGTCGAGGTTAGCAAGCGAAGCGAGACCAAAACAATTGTTTAGGTGCAACAGGTTATGCGCGGGGAACGGCGGCTCCATCCCGCCAGCCTGACCGGCATCGGTGCCAATGCACTGGCTGCCCCAACCGACGATCTTCTTGTCCATCAGGTACTGGATGCAGTCGGGCGTGGGCCCGGGCGAATGCGGCCCGGTTTCGTCCGCATTCAGGAATGCGGCCTCGTCATCGGCGCGTTTGTCCCAGTCGCTGCGCATCACGACCCACTCGCCTGCGCCAATTTCGCCGTGCTCGGTCTCCCACGCCTTAACCCCTTCGGCTGTCAGTAGAAAATCAGGGTCCTCGGCCGATTGCGCGGAACAGTCGATCACGTTCACCGGCGCCACAACGCGCGACAAATCCAGCGTGTCGGTATAGCCGTCCTCGTAATCCTTGCCGGTGATCCAATGGTGCGGCGCATCGAAATGGGTTCCGGTGTGCTCGCCCAGAACCATCCAGTTCCACGCAAAGAACGGGCCGTCTTCGTCATATTCGCTGATCTTGTGAATCTCGACCTTGGGCGTGTTTTTCGCGAAATCCTCGGGCAATTGCAGAATGGGCGTGTTCGGCCCCAGTGTCCCTGTCAGATCGACCACTTCGATCTGTTTCGACAAAAGCTGCGTTCCCAGTTCCTTCAAAAGTTCGGCCGTCGCCATCACCATCTCCTGTTGTGTGCTTTTTTCAGGAGCGTAGACAAAAATATATGAACCTGCAAATATCTTGTGAACAACAAGACGACAAACAGGGATCAGGTTATGGTTGATGCGGTGGTGATCGGCGCCGGGCACAATGGGCTGGCGGCGGCCGCCCATCTGGCGATGAAGGGGTGGAGCGTTCAGGTCTTTGAACAATCCGACCAACCCGGCGGTGCCGTCAAAACGCGAGAGTTGACGCAACCCGGCTTTCGCCACGACATCGGCGCGATGAACCTTTCGCTGTTCGCCGGGTCCGGGTTCAATTCGCAGCACGGGGAGGAATTGGCGCGGCATGGGCTTGAGTTCGTGCCCGTAAAGCATTGTTTCGCATCTGCCTTCCCAGATGGCCGGTGGCTGGGTGTGTCGACCGATCTGGCGCTGACGTCGGCCAGGATTGCCGGGTTCTCACGCCGGGACGCCGAGACGTGGCAGGCGATGGTGGCCGGATTCGCACAAGACGCGCCTCACATCTTTTCCGTGCTTGGCACGCCAATGACACCCTGGCGCCTGGCGCGGACGGCTTATGGCATCTGGCGCGCGCGCGGCACTGAATTCCTGCGCGATACGGCCCATCTGATGACCAAATCGCCGCGCGCCTTTCTTGAAGAGAACTTTGAAAGCCCGCGCGTCAGGGCCATGCTGGCCGCCTGGGGGATGCATCTGGATTTCCCGCCAGATCAGGCGGGCGGCGCTTTGTTTCCCTATCTTGAAGGCATGGCGAACCAAAGCTTTGGAATGGTGATCGGGCGTGGCGGGGCCGACACGATGATCAATGCCCTGACCGGCACCATAGAAGCCTATCGCGGCAAGATTGAATGCAATCAGACAGTTACGCGAATCATTGAAACCAATGGGGTCGCCAGCGGGGTCGAGCTGGCCGACGGGCGCCGGATCGACGCCGCAAAGGCGGTGATCGCAAACACGGCTCCGGGTGCCATTCCGCGCCTGCTGGGCGGCAGCACGGGCAACGCCCGATATGATCGCGCCATGGGCAAATTTCGCCACGCACCGGGCACCTTCATGCTGCATCTTGCGCTGGATAGCCTGCCTGATTGGGCCGCCGGGGACGAGCTGAAGCGCTTTGCCTATGTGCATCTGGCGCCCGACATGCACACAATGACGACCGCCTACGCCGAGGCCACGGCGGGGCTGTTGCCGCGCCAGCCGGTGCTGGTGGTAGGCCAGCCCACGACAGTTGATTCCACCCGCGCCCCGAAAGGCAAACACACGCTTTGGGTGCAGGCCCGCATGGCGCCGGGCACGATCCTGGGCGATGCTGCCGGTCAGATCGACGCGCGCGACTGGGATGGCGCAAAGGCATCCTTTGCCAAGCGAATCCTCGACATCCTCGACAGCTATGCCCCTGGCATCCGCGGCAAAATCCTTGGCCAGGCCGTCATGTCCCCTGCCGATCTGGAACAGGACAACCCGAACCTTGTTGGAGGTGACCAGATATGCGGCAGCCACCACATTTCGCAGAATTTCCTTTTCCGACCGGCCCCTGGTCATGCAGACTGGTCTACGCCGATCAAGCGCTTGCACCTTGTGGGCGCGGGCACGTGGCCCGGAGCCGGAGTGGGCGCAGGATCGGGCACAATGCTGGCAAACCAGCTGGCAAAATAGGCCGCGCACGGCGCGGCAAATATATATGCATTGACAAGTTTCAGGCTTAAAGCAACTATCGAACCTACATACGAGACGGCGAAAAATCGCCGCGCATATTCCAACAGTCCGCCGCCCGCCATGGGCACCCACGGATAGACACAGGAGGTTTTCATGACACTCACCAGACGGGCCCTCATGGGCTATGGGATCGCCGGGCTTGGCTTTGGCGCGCTGGGTTTGCCGAACGGCGCGCGCGCGCAGTCGGGCGAACTGACCATCGCCTATAACGTCAACCTGCCGTCCTTCGACCCCACGGTCGGCCCTTCGGCGGTGAACCCGACGATTCAGGGCATCTATCAGTCGGTCTTTGATCAATACATCAATCAGGAACCCGACCTGAGCTTTACTGGCGGATTGATCACCGAATGGGGCTGGACCGATGACAACACCCGCATCCGCATGGTGGTGCGCGACGGGGTGAAATGGCACGACGGGTCGGATTTCACGGCCGAAGATGTCGTCTGGTCGCTGGAACGCGCAGGTGCTGCCGACACGGGCAACCCGATTCAGTTCGTCTGGTCCAAGATCGGCAACTTTGCCATCGACGGCAATGTCATCACCGCCGACGTGATCGAATTCGAACCCACCCTGTTCAAGTGGATGGGCTTCCTGACCGGCTATGTGCTGCCCAAGGCCTATTACGAAAAGGTCGGCGCCGAAGGGTTCGAGGCCGCGCCCATCGGGACCGGGCCCTATATGGTCGACAAGTTCGAGCGCAACGCCTACCTGCGGCTGAAAGCCAACCCCGACTATTGGGGCGGCGCCCCGGCGTTCGACACCGTGACGCTGAAGTTCGTCACCGACGCCTCGTCACGCGTGGCCGAGATTGAAAGCGGCGCGTCCGACATCACGCTGGAAATCCCCTATGAGGAATATGACCGCCTGACCGCCAAAGACGGGCTGGAGGGCGTGACCACCCCGGTCAGCGATATCGGCATGATTTTCCTGAACGATATCGAGGTGATGACCGACAAGAACGTGCGCCTTGCCGCCGCCCATGCCATCGACAAGTCGCTGATCGTCGACCGGCTGCTGTCGGGCTATGGCGTGCCGATCGACACGCTGCAAACGCCGGAATACGCGGCCTATGACGCCTCGATCAAGGTGCCCTATGACCCGGAAAAGGCTAAGGAGCTACTCGCGGCCTCGGGCTATGGACCTGATAACCCGGTGAAATTCACCATCCAGACGACGCGCGGCTTCAAGCCCAAGGATTACGAGATGATCCAGGCCATCGTCGGGCTGTGGCGCCGGGTCGGCATCGAGGCCGAGATCGAGGTTTACGAGATCGCCAAGCACTATGAACTGCGCGCGGCCGATCAACTGGCCCCGGCGGCCTTCTACAACTGGGGCAACTCGGTGGGCGATCCGGCCACCTCGACCGGCTTTGCCATGTTCGGCCCCTCGCCGCATTCGGTGTGGGACACGCCCGACCTGATCGAGAAGATCGCGCCGCTGTGGGGCGAGGCGAATGAAGAGGCACGCATCGCGGGCTGGAAAGAGGTCGACAAATACATCGCCGAGGAAGGCTATGTCATTCCGCTGATCCAGTATGTGCAGCCCATCGTGCATCGCACCGGGCTGAGCGTGACGCCCAATGTCAGCGGCGCGCTGCACCCCTATCAGGTGAAACCGGCCTGATCGGTCAGGGCCGGCCCCTGTTCGCAGGCGGCCGGCCCGGAAAGAATGCCCCAAGATGACTTTGCGTAGCCTGCTGGGCAGGCTTCTGAACATTCTCGTCACGCTGTTCGGCGTTGCCGTCGTGGTCTTCGTGGTCATCCGCGTTGCCCCCGGGAACCCGATCGCCATGATGCTGCCGCCTGGTGCGTCCGAGGCCGATATCGACCGTCTGCGCGCGCTCTACGGGCTCGACAAATCGCTGGTCGAGCAATTCGTGATCTGGCTGGGAGGTATCCTGCGTGGCGATTTCGGCACGTCGATCTCATTGCGGCAGGATGTTCTTGGCGTGGTGCTGGGCCGCCTGCCCGCCACGCTGGAGCTTGCCTTTGCCGCGCTGGTCATCGCCGTGGTGCTGGGATTCGCGCTCGCAATTCTTGGGACACGTCGCCGCCAGAGCGCGACGGAAGGGGCGATCGACCTGTGGAACGGCATCACCCTGTCGATCCCGGATTTCCTTTGGGGGCTGCTGTTCATCCTCGTTCTGGGCGTGGCGATCCCGCTGTTCCCGGTCTCGGGCCGCATCTCGCCCCGGATCGACATCGACTATGTGACAAACTTCTACCTGTTCGAATCCATCCTCCGCTTCGATGGCGCGGTGCTGCGCGACCTGCTGGCACATATGGCCTTGCCCGCGATTGCATTGGGTCTGCCGCTGTCGGCGGTGATCGCGCAGGTGCTGAAACAATCGCTGAAAGAGGTGATGGGGCTGGATTACGTGATGCTGGCCCGTGCCAATGGGTTCGGCGAATTCGCCGTGATCTGGCGCGAGGCAATGCGCAACGCAATGCTGCCCACGCTGACGCTGGTGGGGGTGCAGTTTACCTTTCTGATCGGCGGCACCGTCATCATCGAAAAGCTGTTTTCCTACGAAGGTTTGGGCAACCTCGCCATTGACGCGGTCATCAACCGCGACCTGCCATTGATCCAGGGCATTGTTCTGCTGTTCTCGGTCCTGTTCATCGCGATCAACATCGTCGTCGATCTGGCCTATGCCGCCCTGAACCCGAGGTTGCGTCATGGCTGAGCGCGGCATTCCCTTTCGCCTGTGGCTGGCCGGGGGCTGGCTGATGCTGCTGTGTGCCGCCGCGCTACTGGCGCCGCTGATCGCGCCGCATGACCCGCTGGCGCAGGACCTGTTCCTGGAACGGCTGCCGCCTGTCTGGCTGCCCGGTTCGGAACCCGGCTATTACCTTGGCACCGACAGCCTTGGCCGCGACGTTCTTAGCCGCCTGGTCTATGGCACGCAGATTGCGTTGGTGGTGGCGATTCTTGCCGGCGGGGCCGCCTGCCTGATCGGGTCGGCGCTTGGCCTGATCGCGGGGTATTTCGGCGGCTGGCCCGACCGGATCATTGGCCGCATCGTCGATATCTGGATGAGCTTTCCGCCCGTCCTGTTCGCCATCCTGCTGGTGGCGGTGCTGGGCACGGGGCTGCATTCCGTCATCATCGCCATCGCGGTGATCGACTGGACCCGCTTCTGCCGCGTGGTGCGGGCGGAAACCATGACACAGGCGCGCATGGACTACGTCGACAGCGCGCTGGTGATCGGGCGCAGCCGGGGCGGTATCCTGCTGAAAGAGGTGCTGCCGAACGTGCTGCCCACCATCGGCGTGCTGCTGAGCCTTGAAATGGGCATCGCCGTCATCGTCGAGGCGATCCTGAGCTTCGTGAACCTGTCGATTTCCTCGGACGACCCCACCTGGGGTGGCATGATCGCCGAAGGGCGCACCCAGATTCACTTTGCCTGGTGGGTACTGGTGTTCCCGATGATCGTCCTGTTCTTCACCGTCCTGTCGTTCTCGCAATTTGGCGAGGGGCTGAAGGACCGCTTTGACCCGGTGTTGAAATGAGCGCACTTCTGGACATCCAAGGGCTGAACATCCGGCTCGGGCGGCGCGGGCCACGTCTGCTGCGCGATGTCTCGCTGCGGGTTCAGCGGGGCGAGGTGCACGGGCTGGTGGGCGAAAGCGGCGCGGGCAAGTCGATGATCGGCAAGACGATTGCCGGGCTGCTGCCGCCCACGGTGCGGCAGGTGTCGGGCACAATCACGCTAGATGGTACCGATCTGAGCGCTTTAGGTAAACACAAGCGCCGCCGCATGATCGGCGCGCGCACCGCGATCATCCCGCAGGACCCTCTTAGCGCGCTGAACCCCTGCCGCCGGGTTGGCCCGCAGGTGACCGACCGGCTGGTGCATATCCTGGGCTGGGATCGGTCCCGCGCCGAGGCCCGCGCGCTGGAGTTGTTCAACGAGGTGTCGATCCGCGCGCCCGAACGCGTGCTGCGCGCCTATCCGCACGAACTCTCGGGCGGGATGCGCCAGCGCGTGCTGATCGCCGCCGCCTTTGCCGCCGAGCCCGAGTTGATCATCGCCGACGAACCCACCACCGCGCTGGATGTGACCGTACAGCGGCAAATCCTGCGGCTGATCGCCGACATGCAGGCGCGCCACGGCACGGCGCTGTTGTTCGTGACGCACGACATGGGGGTGGTTGCCAAGATTTGCCAGTCCGTGTCGGTGCTGTTTGCCGGCACCGTGGTCAGCCAGACACCGGTCGAGGCGCTGTTTGCCGGTGACGGAGGCCACCCCTACGCCCGCGCGCTGATACAGGCGACACCGCGCTATGACGCGCCGGACGATTCGCTGTTGCCGGTGCCGCCCTCCATCATCGAAGGGTTGCGCCATGATATTGCAGCGGCCGACGCCGCATGGGGGAACGGGCATGGCTGATCTGTTCACGGTGCGCGATCTGCACCTGTCCCTGCCCGACCTTAACGCGCGGCCCCTGTTCGGCGCGGCGCCCCGGATCGACATCCTCAAAGGGTTGAACCTGACCATACCCGCCGGGCAAGTCACCGGAATCGTTGGCGAAAGCGGGTCGGGTAAATCGACGCTGGGGCGCTGCCTGATCCGTCTTCTGGAACCGACAGGCGGTCAGATCGACTTTGACGGAACCGACATCACGCACCTTGGGCCAGCGAGGCTGGCACCGATGCGCCGCGATCTTCAGATGATCTTTCAGGATCCGATGTCATCACTCAACCCGCGCCACACCGTGGGCCGCATCGTGGCCGACCCGCTGCGCGTGAACGGCATCGACAGTGCCGAGGCGCGCGCGCTTGAGGCGTTGGACCGGGTGCAGCTGGGCCGCGATTTTGCCGGGCGCTATCCGCATCAGCTGTCGGGCGGGCAACGCCAGCGCGTGGGCATCGCCCGCGCCATCGCGCTGAACCCGCGCTTTATCCTATGTGATGAAATCGTCTCGGGGCTGGACGTGTCGACACAGGCGCAGATCATGGTGCTGCTGGAAAACCTCGTGGCCGAAATGAAGCTGACGATGGCCTTCATCAGCCATGATCTGTCGGTGATCCGGCGGCTGTGCGATACGGTCGTGGTGTTGCGCGCCGGTGAAATCGTGGAACAGGGACCGACGCCACAGGTGTTCGACACCCCCGCACACCCCTATACGGCCGAGCTGCGCGCCGCGATCCCGCTGCCCGAAATCGATGCGGGATGGCTGCACAATCCTGCATGAAACAATATGCGTATGCATTTTATTGCATGAAAGCACCGCGCGTGCTTATGATGAACCAAAGGGCGGGCCCGGCGATTCCGGAACCCGCCCGATCAAAGGGGGAGGAGACCCAGATGAAACAGTTTGCCATGGCCGCGAGCCTGATCGCATTGGCCGCAACCGGCGCCACCGCAGAAGAGGTCACGCTGAAAGGCGTTACCGCCTTTGCCGGGGGCACCACCTTTTCGCGGCCTTTCGAGGCCTTCGTCGAGCGGGTGAACGAAACCGGCAAGGGCGTCGTGCAGATCAACTATGTCGGCGGGCCCGAGGCGGTTCCGACGTTCGAGTTGGGCAATGCAGTGTCGAACGGCATCGTCGATATCGCCAACAACACCACGGCGTTCTATACCAACCTGCTACCCACGGGCGACGCGCTGCATCTGGCGACGAACACCATTCAGGACCAGCGCGCAAACGGTTGCTACGACAAGATCGACGCGCTGCACCAAGAACAGATGAATGTGAAATACCTCGCCCGCACCGGCGATCACATCCAGTTTCACCTGTACCTGACCAAGCCAATCGACACGACCGACCTGTCGGGCCTGACGATCCGGGTGACCCCGGTGTACCGCGCGATGTTCGAAAAGCTGGGCGCCACGCTGGTGCGCACCGCCCCGGGCGAGGTCTATACCGCGCTGGAACGCGGCGCCATCGACGGCTACGGCTGGCCGGTGCAGGGCGTGATGGACCTTGGCTGGGACGAGCAGACCAAATACCGCGTCGATCCCGGGTTTTATCAGGTCGATGTGAACTTCCTCGTCAACCTCGACAAATGGAACGAGCTGTCGGACGAGGCCAAGAAAGTCCTCGAAGACGCCGCCGAGTGGACCGAGGCCCGCAGCGCCGAGAATCTGTCGATCAACGAGGCAGAGGCCGCCAAGCAGGCCGAAGCCGGGATCGAGGTGATCGCATTCGATGCAGATACATCGAAGTCCTGGCTCGACACGGCGCAGACCGCCGGGTGGGAAGCGGTTGCCGCGATCGATGAAAAGATCGCCGCCGATCTCAAGCCCTGCCTGACCGAATAATTGGCTCGCGGCGCGCCCGCGGGTGCGCCGCCCCCCTCCCGATCAAGCGAACAAGATGCCAGACCGGATTTTCGATACCGTCCTGCTTGCCTGCGCGTGGCTGTCGGGCCTGATCTTCGGCGCCTCTGCACTGGCGATTTCGGCCAATGTGGTGCTGCGCAACGCCTTTGGCACGCCGATCTACGGCCTGCTGGATGCAGTGCAATATGGGCTTTTGGTTGCCACATTCCTCGGCGCGCCCTGGGTGCTGTCGATTGCCTCGCACGTGTCGGTCGATTTGCTGACCAGCCACCTGCCCCCGCGCATGGCCGGGCCTTTGGCGCGCGCCATTGCGCTGTTCGGCGCCGTTGTCAGCGGCGCGGTCTGCTGGTTCTCGCTTCAGGCGACGCTGGCCTCTTACGCCAAGGGGTCGATGATCCGCACGGCCTTTACCATCCCCGAATGGCTGACGCTGGTGCTGATGCCCGTGGCCTTTGCCCTGCTGACGCTTGAGTTCCTGCGCCAGACCGCCCGCCCGCCCCGCCGCACACAAGCCGCAACAGGACTTTGACACGATGGAATGGCCGCTTCTTCTGGCGCTGATGCTTGGCGGGCTGGGCGCATTGCTCCTGCTTGGCCTGCCGGTCGCCTTTTCCTTCCTAACCGTCACCATCTTCGGCGCCTACGAGGTGCTGGGCGGTGACCGGGGATTGGTGCAACTGACCCGCAACGCCGCGCAATCGGTAGCGAATTTCCAACTTGCGCCCATTCCGCTGTTCATCCTGATGGGGGAAATCCTGTTTCAGACCGGCGTGGCCCATCGCGCCATCGACGCGGTCGACCGGGTGGTGACGCGCATCCCCGGGCGGCTCTCGGTCGTCACCGTGTTCGGCGGCACGATCTTTGCCGCGCTCTCGGGCTCGACCATTGCCAATACCGCCATGCTCGGCAGCACGCTGTTGCCGGGGATGCTGAAGAAAGGCTATGCACCCACGCTGGCAATGGGGCCGATCATGGCTTCGGGCGCCATCGCCATGCTGATCCCGCCCTCGGCGCTGGCGGTACTGGTGGGCAGCCTTGCGGGCATTTCCATCGCCGGGTTGCTGCTCGCGGGCGTGCTGCCCGCGCTGATCCTGTCGGTCGGGTTCGTGGTCTACATCGTGGTGCGCGTGCTGATGAATCCCACCCTCGCCCCGCCCGATCCGGCCCCCGACCTGACGCTGGCCGAACGCTGGCGGCCTTTCGTGGTCTATGTGCTGCCGCTTTCGGCGATCTTTGCCGTGGTGATCGGATCATTGCTGCTGGGCCTTGCCACGCCCACCGAAAGCGCGGCGCTTGGATCAGTCGCCGCGCTGGCCGTAGGCGCGGCCTATCGCGCGCTCAGCTGGGTCAAGATGCGCAATGCGCTGCTGGAAACGGTGAAACTTTCGGTGATGATCCTGTTCATCATCATGACCTCGCAGACCTTTGCGCAGGTACTGTCGTTCTCGGGGGCGACCTCGGGCGTGATCCGCGTGATCGAGGGCTACAACCTTGGCCCCACCGGCATCCTGCTGGGCATGATCGCGCTGCTGCTGCTGCTGGGGTGTTTCGTCGACCAGGTCAGCATGTTGATGGTGACGGTGCCGATCTTCGTGCCGCTGGCCAAGGCGGCCGGCATCGACCCGCTGATCCTTGGCGTCGTCTACCTGCTGACGATGGAGATCGGGCTGCTCACGCCGCCCTTCGGCCTGCTGCTCTTCGTGATGCGCGGCGTCGCCCCACCCGAGATCCGCATGTCGACGATCTATGCCGCCGTCATGCCCTTCATCACGATGAAGCTGCTCGTGCTGGGCGCAATCCTGCTGCTGCCGGGGCTCGCGACATGGCTGCCTGCGCTGTTGCGTTAGGCTTCAAAACACCTTGCCGCTAGAAAACCTTGAACGTCATCGTGGTCAGCGACCTCTCGATTCCTTCGATGTCCAGAAGCTGGTCGTTGATGTACTTGCCCACATCGGCGTCCGAAGGGATGTACAGCTTCATCAGCAGGTCGAAATCGCCCGAGGTGGAATAAAGCTCGGAATGGATTTCCCGCAGCGCGATGTTCTCGGCCACCTTGTAGGTGGTGCCGGGCTTGCAGCGGATCTGGATGAAGACACAGGTGCTCATGGAATGTTCCGTTCTGATTTCCGGGCCAAGCTGACACGCCGCCCCGCCACGCGCAATCCCCGGCAGAGCTGCCACAGCTGTCGCCCTAGCGCCCCCGCCCTATTGGAAAGCGGCCAGCCCGGCCATATAAGGCGGCGACCATCAAGGGATCAGACACATGCGCCTGGGCGACATCACCCGCAAGACCGCCGAAACCGAGATCACCGTCCAGATCAATCTGGACGGCACCGGAACCTATGACAATCAGACCGGCATCGGGTTCTTCGATCACATGCTTGACCAGCTGGCGCGCCACGCCTTGATCGACATGACGGTGCGCGCCAAGGGCGATCTGCATATCGACGATCACCACACCGTCGAAGACACCGGGATCGCGATTGGTCAGGCGCTGAGCCAGGCGCTTGGCGACAAACGCGGCATCCGGCGATACGGCGAATGCCGCCTGCCGATGGACGACGCACAGGTCGCCTGCGCGCTTGATCTGTCGGGGCGGCCGTTCCTTGTCTGGAACATTGACCTGCCGACCCAGAAGATCGGCACATTTGATACAGAACTCGTGCGCGAATTCTTCCAGGCGCTCTCGACCCACGGCGGCATCACTCTGCACCTCGACCTGCTGCACGGGTTCAACAGCCACCACATCGCCGAGGCCACGTTCAAGGCCACCGCCCGCGCGCTGCGCGCCGCCGTCGCACAGGACCCGCGCGCGGCACAGGCCGTGCCATCGACCAAGGGATCGCTTTAGGCCAGCCGGGCTTTTTGAGTACTTTTGCAAAGAAGAAGCGAGGGATCTTTCTTCTTCTTTGTTCAAAAACTCCGGGGGAGTCGCCCGGAACGGGCGGCGGGGGCAGAGCCCCCTCTTGGCAAGCCCCACCCGCTGGCCTATGCCCGGGCCGCGCCCATCACGAAGGACTCCGACAATGTTGACGGCTATCATCGACTATGAAAGCGGAAACCTGCATTCGGCCGAGAAGGCGTTTCAGCGCATGGCGCAGGAAACGGGTGCAGGCAAGGTTGTGGTGACAGACAAGGCCGAAGTGGTCGCCGGGGCGGACCGGATCGTCTTGCCGGGCGACGGTGCTTTCCCGGCCTGCGCGGCAGCACTGCGTGGTCATTCGGGGTTGTTCGATGCGTTGGTCGAAGCCGTTGAAACGCGTGGCCGTCCCTTCCTTGGCATCTGTGTCGGGATGCAGCTGATGGCGACTACTGGCCACGAATACGAAGAGACCCCCGGGCTTGGCTGGATCGACGGCGACGTGCGCCGGATCACAACCGATGACCCGAGCTTGAAAATTCCGCACATGGGATGGAACGATCTGATGATCGAGCAGACGCACCCGGTGCTTGACGGCATCTCAACCGGCGACCACGCCTACTTCGTGCACTCCTATCAGATGGATACCCACGCCCCCGACCAGCGGTTGGCCTCCGTTGATCATGGCGGCGCAGTCACCGCCATCGTCGGCCGCGGTACGATGATCGGCACCCAATTCCACCCCGAGAAAAGCCAGGCCACCGGCCTGCGCTTGATCGCGAATTTCCTGAGCTGGGCGCCCTAGGCGCTACTCCAGCCGCGTCCAGGTCTGTTTCGAACAGATCAGGCCTCCGGCCACGCAGCCGCGCAGCGCAAGACTGTTGCCGTTCAAATCCATCTTGCCGACATAAATCTTGCCGTTCGCCGGCCGCCACACCTGCCCCCTGTAGCCACCGCTGCCATCGGGAACCATGTCGATCACCAGTGGTTTGCCAATATTGGGCGAAGCATATTCGCCATCGGCATTGAAAGTGCGTTCCATCTTGCCGCAGATCGCCGCGCCGCAGGGCACCAGCCGCACGTGGGCATAGGCGCCATCGTCCACTTCGGTCTTCCACAGGCCTTCTGCCGGGTCCGCCTGAGCGGCGCCAGCGCCTAGCGCCATGACGGCTGCAATCAGGATACGTTTCATGAATTCTCCTCCGGTTTGGCCCATCCTTGCCCGTCAGGACACCGTCGCGCAAGCCCTGCTGCGCGGGACGTTGCACCCTTTGGGACCACATGGCATATGCGCTGTGAACAACGACAAGGGCCGCGCCATGATCCTCTACCCCGCCATCGATCTAAAAGACGGTCAGGCCGTACGCCTGTTGCGTGGCGATATGGAGAAGGCGACCGTGTTCAACGACGACCCGACCGCCCCGGCGCGCGGGTTTGTGGAAGCCGGTTGCCAGTGGTTGCATCTTGTTGACCTCAACGGCGCCTTCGCTGGCACTCCGGTCAATGCCGCTGCGGTCGAAGCAATCTTGGCCGCTTGTCCGGTGCCAGCGCAATTGGGCGGCGGCATTCGTGACATGGCGACCATCGAATCCTGGATTTCCAAAGGCTTGGCGCGCGTGATTCTTGGCACCGTGGCGGTCGAAAACCCCGATCTGGTGCGTGACGCTGCGCGTGCTTTCCCCGGCAAGATCGCTGTCGGGATCGACGCTCGTGACGGACGCGTTGCAACTAAAGGCTGGGCCGAGGAAACCGATGTTCAGGCCACCGACCTTGCCAGATCCTTTGAAGATGCGGGCGTCGCGGCGATCATCTACACTGACATCAACCGCGATGGCGCGATGCAAGGCCCGAATATCGAATCCACGGCCGCATTGGCGCAATCCGTTTCGATCCCGGTCATTGCCTCGGGCGGGGTTAGTTCGCTGGACGATTTGATCGCCTTGCGTGACTGCGGAACGCAACTTGACGGCGCGATATCGGGTCGCGCGCTTTACGAAGGGGCGATCGACCTGAAGGCCGCGCTGGCTGCACTGAGTTAAGGGTTACGCCGCGTTCAGCGGCATTTCTCCGTGATAAGGCGCGCCCGAGGCGTCGAACCTGATCCAGACACCGCCGTCGCCATCCGTTTCGATGATTGCCTGCACGACCGGGTCAGTCAAAAGCCTGTCGCGTCCTGTTCCGACCCCGTCAGGGCGGCCCCGAAAGAACACGCAGGCCCAAGGCGGGTCAACGAACCGGCTCAGGCCCGTTGCGCCATCAAACCGGTTCACGATCACGCCTCCGGCACTGGCCACGGATTGCTCGACCGCACGCACCGCGCGCCGCACCGGCGCCTCGCAATGCACCACTTCCAACTCGGCCGACATCGGGTTCGACATGACCGAAATCACCGCATCACTTACAAGTTGTTTCATCGGATTTCTCCTGCTCGTTTGACTTTACAACGATTTTATCCACAGGCCGGTTCCGTCACCGCCGCGTGACCGGCGCTTCAACGCCAATGCTTGTTCCCGCGCGCGGGCACGCTATAAGCGCCCATATGCTGAAGACTCGTGTGATCCCCTGTCTCGATGTCGCCGATGGCCGCGTGGTCAAGGGCGTCAATTTTGTCGGTCTGCGCGATGCGGGCGATCCGGTCGAATCCGCCCGTGCCTACGATGCCGCCGGGGCGGATGAGCTCTGCTTTCTCGACATTCACGCCACCCATGAAAACCGTGGAACAATGTTCGATGTGGTGCGCCGCACGGCAGAACAATGCTATATCCCGCTGACCGTGGGCGGCGGCGTGCGCAGCCGGACTGACGTGCGCGATCTGTTGCTGGCCGGGGCCGACAAGGTGTCGTTCAACTCGGCCGCCGTGGCCAACCCCGAGGTCGTCGCCGAGGCTGCGAACCAGTTCGGAAGCCAGTGTATCGTGGTTGCCATCGACGCCAAGACAACCGCGCCCGGGAAATGGGAAATCTTTACCCACGGCGGGCGCCGCCCCACAGGTATCGACGCGGTGGATTTCGCGCGGACGGTGGTTGCCAAGGGCGCCGGAGAAATCCTTCTCACCTCGATGGACCGTGACGGCACCCGGGCGGGGTTCAACCTGCCCCTGACCCGCGCCATCGCCGATGCCGTTCCCGTGCCGGTAATCGCCTCGGGCGGGGTCGGTACGCTCGACCATCTGGTCGAAGGCATCACTGAGGGCGGCGCAAGCGCGGTCCTGGCCGCCTCGATCTTCCACTTTGGCGAATTCACCATTCAGCAGGCCAAACAGCACATGGCCGCCGCTGGCATTCCGATGAGGCTGACATGACCACGCTCGACGCCCTCGCCGCCACGATTGAATCCCGCAAAAGCGCAGATCCCGACAGCAGCTGGACAGCCAAGCTGCTGTCGCGCGGCCCGGAAAAATGCGCCGAGAAATTCGGGGAAGAGGCGATCGAGGCCATCATCGAGGCCGTCAAGGGCGACCGCGCCCGCCTCACCTCCGAGGCCGCCGACGTGCTCTATCACCTGCTGGTGATGCTGGCCGCCCGAGATGTGCCGCTCTCGGACGTTTTGAGCGAACTCGACCGCCGCCAGGGCACCAGCGGCATCGTGGAAAAATCCGCCCGCACAACCTGACCCGATCTTCTTTGGGGTCAAATATCCCGGGGGACTCCGCGCAGCGGAGGGGGGCAGAGCCCCCTTCTAGGCAAGCCTCACAGCTTCGACGACACGATCCCCGTGGCAAAGCCGCCCATGCGCAATTCCCCGAACAGGCGCTGATATTCAATCTTGGGGCAGCGATTCATGATCACCGTGACGCCGCGCGCTTCGGCCTTGGCCGCGGCCTCGGCATGTTCGACACCGATCTGCATCCAGATGGTCTGCAACTCCGGGAAAAGCTCCAGTGCCTCGTCGACGATGGGCGGCACCGCCTCCGAGCGGCGGAAGATATCCACCATATCGACCTTGCCCTCGATCTCGGCCAAAGACCCGACAACGCGCGCGCCGAACAGCGTTTCTCCGGCGTGCCCCGGGTTCACCGGTATCACTTGAAACCCTTTCAGCGACAGGTAGCGCGCCACGAAATAGCTGGGGCGTACAGGATTGGCCGAAACTCCTACCACGGCGATGCGCCGGGCGCGCTTCAGTACGGTTCTCAACAGATCGTCGGAATAGCTCATGTCATCACCCTACCCCGGCATGGACAGACAAAAAAGCGCCCAGAGCGCATGAGCCCTGGGCGCGAGGTACGGAACGAGGGACAGTAATGTTCTCCGCAAGAGTTCCGGCTTGCGAATACGTTACATTTAGGAAACAGCGCTGAAGAAAAAAGGGCCATCGCGAAACCGTGATTTCACTTATTGGCCGGCGGCCAGGATGTGCGGCCAGTTCGCCTGTGCCCGGGTCAGAACTGCGGCGGGGTCGCGCAGCAGCGCGTCGCGAGCCTGCGCGTCATGTGTCAGGTACAATCGCCCCTCGTGAACAAGCCAACCGCGCTCGGGGTCAATCTCTGCCAGCCGGTTGTGCGCCATCGCCACCGCGCAGTAGCCGCCGAATCGTGGGGCATAGGTACGTGGATCGGCCTCGAACCTCTCGCGGTTGGCCTGCGACGCAAATTGCCACACGACACCTTTCCATAGAATCCGGTGTGCCGGGCGGCCCTCAACCGCCGCGCCCTGCGTGACATAGGCCACCACGTCATAGCCTCCGGCGCCCAGCCCATGGCGCGCCAGATAGACCGCGCGGTCGGCCTGCGCTGCGCCGACAAACGCGGACAGGACCAGTGCAGCAATCATCAAAACCCGAACCATCAGGGCGCCTCTTGTCGGAGTCCGGTGACCCTCGTGCACGCCGGACCATTCCGCAACAGAATGAAACGGCGCGCCGCGCGCGCAAAGACACAAAACCGCCAGCCCCCCGATGCCGCGCGATCACGTGATATTTGTTACACGATCCTATCGCCGCCGCACGACGCATTTGCCGCCGATAAAGGCTTTGGCGAGACAGCTTACGCAACCCGGGATTGATCGGCGCCGCGATCCGGTCGATCCTTTCGAACAGCCCTTGTCACGGAGCCCGGAATGGACACGCAGCATCTGAACAGAAACGCGGGGCGTGGCCTGCCCTTTCGCGTCAGCCTCGAGGCCGTGAACAAGGCGGTCGGGCTGGTCGCGCTGGGGCTGCCGTTTGCCCTGCTGACAGTCAGCGCCGCCGGTGGCACCTGCCGGGGCATCGATTCGATCAGCCACTACTACTACACACGTCTGGGCGGTGATCTTCTGGTCGGGTCGCTGTTCCTGATCGGCACACTTCTGGCGTTCTTCTACAAGGCGCCCGGCCCGGTCGATGGCTATCTGGGTCACACCCGGCGCGACATGATCGCGGTGCGCATTGCCGGGCTTTGCGCCTTTGGCGTGGCGCTGGTGCCCGCTGCCAGTTCAGGGTGCGAAGAGTTTGCGGGCGCGGTCACGCGGCTGTTTCTGTCGGGCGCCAGCGGGGCAACCGCGCTGGATATGTCGGCGCTGCGCGACACGCTGGGCAGCAGTGACGCCGCGCTGATCGCGGAACTTGCCACCGCGCTGGAGGCAACCAATACCGGGTTCGATTTCTGGGGCACCTTGGGTGTCAGCAGCACGCTGATCACCAAAATCCACTACCTCTCGGCGCTGGGGATGTTTGCGGTGCTGGCCTATTACGCGCTTGTCGTATTTCCGCGCCCGCAGTCGGTCAGCGCCCTGCGCGGCGCGGGCTGCACCGGGCGCAAGCTGTGGCGCAACCGGCTCTATCGCACTTGCGGCGGGCTCATCGTGCTGGCGATTCTGGCGCTGGGGTATTTCAGCTTTTTCATTCAGAAAAGCTGTGCCGACGGCTGTACCTGGAACCGGCTGAACCTGACCTTCTGGTTCGAGGCCCTGGCGCTCGTGGCCTTTGGCGTCTCGTGGTCGGTCAAGGGGCGCGTGTTTTCCACCCTGCGCGACCGGGCCGAACCCAATGCCATCGCCGAGATGTCAGCCTCCGACGCGCGAGGCGTATAGCGCCACTGCCGCCGCGTTCGACACGTTGAGCGAGCCGAAATCGCCCCAGGCCGGGATTTTCACCAGTGCATCCACCGTTTCGCGGGTCTTGGCGCGCAGGCCCGGCCCTTCGGCCCCCAGCACCAGCGCCACCGCGCCGTCCACGCGGCCCTGCATCGCTTCGCCGATGGTCTGCTCGGCCTCACCATCCAAGCCAAAGACGGCATAGCCCATCGCCTGCAATTCCTCGATCGCCTCGGCCAGATTGCGCACCCGCAGATAGGGCTGACGCTCCAGCGCGCCGCTGGCGGTTTTGGCCAGCGCCCCGGTTTCCGGCGCCGAATGGTGGCGCGTGCCGATCACCGCGCTGGCGCCCAGCACCTCGGCCGAGCGCAGGATCGCGCCCACGTTATGCGGGTCGGTCACGCGATCCAGCAGGATCACGCGCGGCGCGGCGGCGCCTATACAAACATCGGCGATGCTGCCCCAATTCAGCGGCTTCACTTCCAGCGCCGCCCCCTGATGCACCGAGCCCGGATCGATCGGCGCGGCAAAGCGGCGCGGATCCGAGTCCTCTGCCTCGATACCTGCCTCGGCAATCGCATCGGCCAGCTTGTCGCGGGCATTGCGGGTCACCAGCAGGCGCAGCTTTTCACGCCGTGGGTTCAGCAGCGCATCCCGCACCGCATGCAACCCGAACAGCCAGACGGTTTCGGCAGCAGAGGCCTTTTTCGCCTGTTCCTTCTCGACAACCCATTTCGGCTTTTTCATGTGATATCCTCCGTGGCGGCGCGCGGTTCGGACCTGATGAAATCCGATGGGATTTTCCTGTTGACGGCCCTTTGGCGCGCTTGTAATCACGCCCCCACGTCGGACGCAATGGCAACCGACAGTGGGCGACAGGCCGCAAGGTGTGGCAGGGGACTGTAACTCCCTCGCGGAGACGCACGCCTGGTTCGATTCCAGGGTCGCCCACCACTTTTCCTCTCGGATTGACGTGGTGCAGATCGGTCAAGTTTACCGTCGAACCTGTGGTTATGGGTGACGGCAACCAGATCGAGCCGCCTCGGGGCGGCTGCACGCCGCGCCCGAGAAAGTCGCCGACCTTGCCCTTGGCACGGGCAGAAATCAGTCGGATTGCGAGATCTGAGTCCCCCTAGATATCCTTCACCAGCCGCAGCGCGTCATAGATCGCCGCGTGGGTGTTGCGGGCGCTGACCGCGTCACCGATGCGGAATAGCTGGAACGTGCCGTCGGCATTGCTGGCGATGGTCTGCGGCATGCCTGCAATCAGCGCCTCGTGATCCACCGCGCCGCCATTCGACGACAGCGGTTTCAGATCGAAATACAGCTCGTCCAGCGGCATGGTGCCATAGTTCACCACGATCTGGTCATAGCTCTGGTCGCGGGTGAAATCGCTGTAGTCGGTGCCGATGGTCGCGGTCAGGCGGTTGCCGTCTTTCGCCACGCCCTTCAGGCGGCGGGTGACGGTAAAGGTCACGTCCTTGTCTTGCAGCGCGCGCATGTAGGGGACAAGGTTCATCGCCATGATGTCGGGGGCAAAGGTGCGGTCGGGCGTCATCACCTCGACCTTGGCGCCCGCATTCGCGGCGACTTCGGCGGCCATCACGCCCGGATGATCGCCGCTTTCGTCGTAGATCAGCACATCCTGGCCTGGCTTCACGTCGCCGGAAATCAGGTCCCAGGCGCTGACAACATGATCGGGTTCGCCTGCTTCGAACAGCTGCAAGTTCGGCATGCCCCCGGTCGCCACGATCACCACATCGGGGTTCAGCGCGGTCACGTCTTCGACCTCGGCCCAAGTGTTGAACCGGAACTCCACATCACGAGCCGCGCATTGCGCCATGCGCCAGTCGATGATCGAGATCATCTCGCGCCGACGCGGGTTCAGCGCAGTCAGCCGCACCTGCCCGCCGGGATCAGGCTGGGCTTCGAACACGGTCACCTTGTGCCCGCGCTCGGCGGCAACGCGCGCGGCTTCGAGCCCGGCCGGGCCTGCGCCCACGACAACCACGCGCTTGGCCGTCTGCGCAGGCGCAATCGTATGCGGCATCGTCAACTCGCGCCCGGTGGCGGGGTTGTGGATGCACAGCGCCTCGCCCGCCGCATAGATGCGGTCAAGACAATAGGTCGCCCCGACACAAGGGCGAATGTCATCCTCGCGGCCTTCCACGATCTTCTGCACGATATGCGGGTCGGCCATATGGGCGCGCGTCATGCCCACCATATCCAGCAGCCCCGCCTGCACCGCATGGCGCGCGGTGGCGACATCGGGGATCTTGGCGGCGTGGAAGGTGGGCATCCCCGTGGCCGCCTTGACCGCGCCGGCGAAATCCAGATGCGGCGCGTTCTTCATCCCCTGTACCGGGATCACATCGGTCATCGCCGGGTCGGTATGGATGCGCCCCCGGATCACGTTCAGGAAATCGACCATACCGGAATCGGCCAGCTTCTTCGAAATCTCGATGCCTTCTTCGGGCGTGATACCCCCCGCCTCGGCCTCGTCCGCGGTATAGCGCAGCCCGACGATGAAGTCGTTGCCCGCCCGTTTGCGGATGCCCGCCAGCACATCCATCAGCAGCTTCATCCGGCTGTCGAGCGTTTGCCCGCCATAGGGCCCGTCCAGATCGTTGGTCAGCGGCGACCAGAATTGATCCAGCAGGTGGCCATAGACCTGAAGCTCGATCCCGTCCATGCCGCCCTCTTTCATCCGCTCGGTCGCATCGGCGAAATCGCTGATGATGCGGGTGATGTCCCAATCCTCGGCCAGTTTCGGGAAGGCCCGGTGTGCCGGTTCGCGGTGTTTCGACGACGACACCGACGGCAGCCAGTTGCCCTTGTTCCACGTTGTACGCCGCCCCAGGTGCGTCAGCTGGATCATCACCGCGCAGCCATGGTCGTGGCAGGCATCGGTCAGCTGGCGAATATAGGGCACCACCTCGTCCTTGTAGGCCAGGATGTTGTTGAACACCGGAGGGCTGTCTTTCGACACCGCCGCCGAGCCTGCCGTCATTGCCAGCGCCACCCCCGCCCTGGCCCGTTCCGCGTGATAGGCGGCATAGCGTTCCTTTGGCATCCCGTCTTCGGGATAGGCCGGTTCATGGCTGGTGGTCATGATCCGGTTGCGCAGAGTCAGGTGCTTCAACTGGTAGGGCTGGAGAAGGGGATCGTTCGACATGGGCGGCCTCCTTGGCATCTGCGGCATCCTTTGCCAAAATGTGCACCTATGTCAAGTAAGCGTTCATACCTGTATATTTCGATTGTGCCGCAGCCGCAGGCAGCCTATCAATCGGGCATGAGCGATATGGCAGACCCTGATAAGACAACCGGCTGGCGCGGCTCGCGCGAGCTGTGGCTGGACGCGGCCCGCGCCGCCCTGCTCGACACCGGGGTCGACGCGGTGAAGATTCAGCCGCTGGCGACCCGGTTGCAGATCGCGCGCACCAGTTTCTACTGGTTCTTCAAGGATCGCGGCGCGCTGCTGGATGCGCTGCTGGCGGATTGGGAAGCCAAGAACACCGGCGCCTTTGTCGATGCCTGTTCCGCCTATGCCGAAACCGTGGCCGAGGCGGTGCTGAACCTGATCGTCGTGTTTTATGACGATGCGCTGTTCGAACCCCGGCTGGATTTCGCGGTGCGGGGATGGGCGCATCAGTCGGATGACGTGGCCGCGCGTGTGCACCGCGCGGACGAGACGCGGTTGGCCGCGATCCGCGCGATGTTCGAACGTTTCGGGTTCGACAGCGAAGAGGCCGACGTGCGCGCGCGCACCGTCTACCTGACGCAGATCGGCTATATCTCGATGCAGGTCGATGAACCGCTGGCCGAGCGCGTGCCGCGTGCCCCGCGCTATGTCAAAACGTTCAGTGGTCAGGCCCCCACGGCGGGGGAACTGGCGCGGTTCCACGCGCGGATAGGGTACGAAGCCCCGAAAACTTGACGCGCGCCATCTGCGGCGGATACCCAATCCGGGCGCGTGCCGCGTGCAAGGAGGAACCCGCCGATGTCCACACCCACGCCCGCCGCCTGCCCGGCCCATTCGGGCACCTGCCCCGTCTCACCGCGCGCGCAGGCGTTTGACCCCTTCGTCGCGCCCTATCAGGCCGATCCCGCCGCCGCGCTGGCATGGGCCCGCGCCGAGGAGCCCGTGTTCTATAGCCCCGAGTTGGGCTATTGGGTGGTGGCGCGCTATGATGACATCAAGGCGGTGTTCCGCGACAATCTGACGTTCTCTCCGGCCAACGTGCTGGAAAAGATCACGCCCTTTTCCGACGAGGCGACACAGGTTCTGGCCAGCTACAACTATGCGATGAACCGCACGTTGGTGAACGAGGATGAACCGGCCCACATGGAACGTCGCCGAGTGCTGCTGGATCATTTCCTGCCGGCGAACCTTGCCCATCACGAAGACATGGTGCGCCGTCTTGTTCGCGAAAAGGTCGATGGGTTCATCGCCACGGGCCGCGCCGATCTGGTCGAGCAGATGCTATGGGAGGTGCCGCTGACCGTGGCACTGCATTTCCTTGGCGTGCCCGAAGACGACATGGACCGCCTGCGCGCCTTTTCCATCGCCCATACCGTCAACACATGGGGCCGCCCCTCGCCCGAACAGCAGGTAAAGCTGGCCCATGATGTCGGCCAATTCTGGACCTTTGCGGGCGAAGTGCTGGAGCGGATGAAACAGGAACCAGACGGCCCCGGCTGGATGCACGAGGCGATCCGCAAGAATGCCGTGGATTCCAGCGTGGTGACCGACAGCTACCTGCATTCGATGATGATGGCGATCATCGTCGCGGCCCATGAAACCACCGCCCATGCCGCCGCAAACGCGGTCAAGCTGCTGCTGACCCACCGCGAGGCGTGGGAGGACATATGCGCCGATCCGCGCCTGATCCCGAACGCAGCCGAAGAATGCCTGCGTTACGCCGGATCGGTCGTGGCATGGCGGCGGCGCACCACGCGGGCCGTGACGCTTGGCGGAGTCGATCTGCCCGAAGGCGCGAACCTGCTGATCGTCACCGCCTCGGGCAACCATGACGACGGGCATTTCGCCGCCGCTGACGATTTCGACATCTATCGCGGAAATGCCGTCAATCACCTGACGTTCGGCTATGGCAGCCACCAGTGCCTTGGCAAGAACCTTGCACGGATGGAACTGCGCATCATACTCGAGGAGCTGACCCGCCGCCTGCCCCATATGCAGCTGGACCCGGATCAGGTGTTCACCTACCTGCCGAACACCTCTTTCCGCGGGCCCGACCACCTCTGGGTGACATGGGACGTGGCGAAGAACCCCGAGGCCGACGACCCCGACCGCCTGACCCCGCGCATGTCTTACCCCGTCGGCCCGCCCGAGCGGCGCGAGATCGCGCGCAGCCTTCGGGTTGTCAAGGTCTGGCCCACGGCAGATGGCATCCTTGCCCTGCGTCTGGCCGAAGCCTCTGGCCGCCCGCTGCCCGCGTGGGAACCGGGCGCGCATGTCGATCTGCATGTGGATGGGTTCGACCGAAAGTATTCGCTGTGTGGCGCGCCGGGGGCCGACACCTATGACATCGCGATCCTGCGCGAAGACGCCGGGCGCGGCGGTTCGGTCCACCTGCACAAGGCGCTGTGCGAAGGTGCCACCCTGCGGATGAGCGGCCCGCATTGCCATTTCCGGGTGCACCCGGCGGCGCCGCATCACACGCTGATCGCGGGCGGCATCGGGATCACGCCGATCCTCGCGATGGCCGACCATCTGCGCGCCACGGGCCGCGCTTACAGCCTGCATTACTGTGGGCGCGCGCGTGACAGGATGGCGTTCCTGGACCGTCTGGCGCGCGATCACGGCAATCACTTGACGCTGCATGTCTCGGGCGAGAACTCCCGCGCCGATCTGGCCACGCTGGTCGCCGCGCGCCCCGAAGGCGGGGTGATCCACGCCTGCGGACCGGATGCGATGATCTCGGCGCTGGAGGCACTGACCGCCGATACCCCCGATGGCACGCTGCATGTTGAACATTTTACCACCGATGCGGATGCCGCGCAGGGCCATGGCGACCCCTTCACCGTCGATCTGGCCGACAGTGGCCTGACGCTGACAGTGGGCGCTGACCAGTCGCTGTTGCAGGCGTTGCGCGCCGCCGGGGTCGACGTTCCCTCGGACTGCGAAGAAGGGCTGTGCGGCACCTGTGAATGCACCGTGCTCGCGGGCGATCCCGACCACCGCGACCGGGTGCTGACCCGGGCCGAGCGCGACGCGGGCGACCGGATCGTCACCTGCTGTTCCCGCGCGCGCGGCGGCACCCGCATGAGGCTGGCCCTCTAGCCCCGACAAACTGCCCGATTTGGTCAGGTCCCTTGCGCCCCTCCCGGCATAGGGCCACTTTTCGTGTCTGAAACCCCTGCCAAACCGTGCAATTCCCCTCCAATTGGCAAATTATCTTGTCCAAAACACACAAGTATGCGTATTCATATGGTGCGACAGCGAAAATTGGTCCCCGGCCCTGCCTTCTTGGAGGAAACGGCAGAGCCACTCAGGAGGCCCATAAAATCGCTGCGCAACCACATGGGAGGACTGACATGACACGACTGACAAACCGCCGCGCGGCCCTGCGCACACTGGCCGGAGCCGGTGCCGCAACGCTGGCCGCGCCGCATATCGCCGGGGCACAGGCCAATGGCACCACCTGGAAAATCCAGACATCCTGGCCCGGTGGCGCCGGTTTGCAGATTTTCAAGGACTGGTGCGCTTCGATACAGGAAAAGACCGGCGGCGAGCTGGCCTTTACGCCCTTTGGTGCCAATGACGTCGTGGGCGATTTCCAGCTGTTCGACGCGGTGAAAAACGGCGTTCTGGACGCGGTGAACCCGTTCACCATCTACGCGCAGGGCATCATCCCGGCGGCCACCTTCCTGACCTCGATCCCGCTGGGCCTGCGCCAGCCTTCGGAATTCGACACGTTCTATTATGGCCTGGGCGGCATCGACATCGCCCGCGAGCTGTACGCCGCGCAGGGGATGCACTTTGTCGGGCCCGTGCACCACGATGCCAACATCATCCACTCGAAGGTGCCGATCCGGTCGATCGACGACTTTGCTGGCCGCAAGATGCGCCTGCCCGGCGGCATGGTAGCCGAAGTCTTCAACGCCATCGGCGCGGAAACCACCGTTCTGCCCGGTTCGGAAATCTTCCCGGCGCTGGAAAAGGGCACCATCGACGTGGCCGACTATGTGGGCCCGGCGGTGAACTACGCGCTCGGCTTCAGCCAGGTGACCGATTACATCGTGATGGGCCCTCCGGGCTTCATGTCGCTGTACCAGCCGGTCGACATCATGGACATCACCGTGGGTCAGGCGGCTTGGGACGCGCTGTCACCGCAGATGAAGCAGTTCATCGAGATGGAAACGCACGTCTATTCCGACATGCATTATGCCGCGATCCAGAAGGCCGACCAGGAAGCCTGGGGCAAGTTCGAGGCCGACGGCACCGAAGTCACGCGTCTGTCCCAGGACGACGTGGACCTGATGACCGAAGTCGCCGTGCCGATCTGGTTCGACTACGCCAACCGCGATCCGAACGCCGCGCGTGTGTTCAAGATTCAGCTCGATTACATGCAGTCCGGCTCGCTTGGCTATGTGGATCCGGCGCTGACCCAAGGACTCGAGCTCAAGCTCTGACCGCATAGGCGCAGCCTAGCTGCCGCCCGGGGCCAAACGCGCGCCCCGGGCGGCTTTTCCTGACTCTCCATTCCAAAGAGGACCGTATGCCGGGTCTCAGCTTCACGCTGCCGCATTGGTTGTACTGGGTCGGACTGATCGTCTTTCCCATTGTCGCGATGATCCTGTCGCGCCGCCCGCAACCGTCACGGAAACGCTATACCCTTCCGCTGGCCTATATGATCGCCGTCACCGGCGGCATCCTGGGGCTGCACCGTTTCTATATCAAAAGCCTCTGGGGGCTGGTTTATATCCCGATCTTCCTGTTCGTGCTGTACGCCAACGCCCAGACCCACGACGCGCGCACTGTGCTGTCGGGCTTTGCCAACGAATTGCGGGTGGCCCAGCGCACCGTGGACCGCGAGGAAAGCCGGGTGGCCGACGCGCGCGAAGACCTCGCCGGATTGCAGGCCGCGGCGGCCGAAGCCGAAGAAGGGTCTTTTGCACAGAAGTCGGCCGAGCGCCGACTGACACGGGCCGAGGACACCATTTCCAAGGGCGAAACCCGCCTGAGCGACGCCCGCGCCACGCTCGACTCGATCGCGCCCAAGCGGGACGAGGCCGCCGCCACCCGCGCCTTCTGGAGCGATGCGGCTGGCTATGCGTTCTATCTGATCCTTGCGCTGCTGGTGATCGACCTGCTGCTGCTGCCGATGCTGGTGCGCCGCGCCAATGCGAACCTCCCCGCCGAGGAAGAGATTTCCGACGCCGAACGCGCGCTGGCGGCCGCCGAAGCCGAGGAAGGCCCGAAGCACGACGCCGATTACGCCGAGAACTGGATCGACCGGCTGTCTCTGTTCTGTGGTGAATTCGTGGCCTATTGGGCGGTGATCGCCGTTTTCGTCTATTACTATGAGGTGATCGCGCGCTATGTCTTCGGCTCGCCCACCAATTGGGCGCATGAATCCATGTACCTGATGTTCGGGATGCAATACCTGATCGCGGGCGCCTATGCGATGCTGACCGAAAGCCATGTGCGCGTCGATATCTTCTATGCGCCCCTGACCCGCCCGAAAAAGGCATGGGTCGATCTGGTGACCTCGATCTTCTTCTTCATCTTCGCGGGCACCCTGCTGGTCACCAGCTGGATCTTCGCGATGGACGCGCTGGCGGTGCCCACGGGCAACTCGGTCGTGTCGGCCTGGGCGCGAGGGGAAACCACGTTCTTCGGAATGCTGGGCAGCCTCGGGCTGGATCAGTGGACCGGCGACAACATCCGCTGGGGCGAGATCAGCTTCAACGAATGGGAAGTGCCGCTGTGGCCGATGAAATGGGTCATGGTGATGGGCGGCGTGCTTCTGGTGCTTCAGGGCATCTCGAAGCTGTCCAAGGACATTCGCGCCGTGGCAAGAGGGGCATAAGGCATGGGCATCGAAATCGGAATCGAGTGGCTGACACTCATCATGTTCGGCAGCCTGCTGGCCCTGCTGATGGCGGGGCTGCCCCTGGCCTTTGTCACCGGCGGTCTGGCCTGTGTCTTCCTGTTCATCCTGGGCGATGCGCGCGCGCTGAACATCGTGCCCTCGCGCATCTTCCCGCTGATGACGAACTATCAGCTGTCGGCCATCCCGCTGTTCATCTTCATGGCGGCGATGCTGGAACGGGCAGGCATCATCAACGACATGTTCGACGTGATCTACAAGGTCATGGGCGGGCTGAAAGGCGGGCTGGCGGCGGCGACGATCATCGCCTCGACCATCCTGGCCGCCATGGTCGGCGTGATCGGCGCGGCGGTGGTGACGATGGGTATCATCGCCCTGCCCGCCATGCTGAAACGCCACTATGACCCCAAGATCGCCATGGGTTCGATCATGGCAGGCGGTACGCTGGGCATCCTGATCCCGCCGTCGATCCTGGCCATCATCTATGCCGTGGTGGCCGAGCAATCGGTGGGCGAGCTGTTCATCGGCGCGGTCATTCCGGGGCTGATGCTGTCGGGGATGTATATCGCCTATGTGGTGACGCGGTCCTACATCAACCCCGCCGTCGGCCCGGCCATCCCGCCCGAAGAACGGGTGTCGAACGCCGAAAAGCTGCGCCTGATCGGCAAGATGACGGCCCCGATCACGCTGGTCGTGGTGGTGCTGGGCATCATCTTTTCCGGCGTCGCCACCCCGGTCGAGGCGGCGGGCATCGGCACTTTCGGCGCCTTCATCGTCGCCGCCATCCATCGCAAGCTGGATTGGCCCACCGTGCGCGAGGCCTGCACCACCACGCTCAAGGCCTCTGCCATGGTGATCTGGATCATGTTCGGCGCGACGATCTTTGTCGGGCTCTATGTTCTGGAAGGCGGGCAGCAGTTCGTGCAGGACAGCCTTGCCGCCACCGGCCTCGGGCCCTGGGGCATCCTGATCCTGATGCAGATCCTGCTGGTGATCCTGGGCATGTTCCTTGACTGGGTCGGCATCCTGCTTCTGTGCGTGCCGATCTTCGTGCCGATCATCAAGGCGCTTGGCGCGCAGGCCTTCGGGCTGGGCGACGTGGATGACCTCGTGCTGTGGTTCGGCGTGCTCTACCTCGTGAACATGCAGATGAGCTTTCTCTCGCCGCCCTTCGGCTATGCGCTGTTCTACCTGCGCGGCGTCGCTCCGGCCGACATCCCGATGAGCGACATCTTCAAATCCGCCCTGCCCTTTCTGTTCCTGCAACTGGTCGGGCTGGTGATATGCATGGTCTTCCCGCAGGTCATCACCTGGCTGCCACGGCTGGTGTATGGCTGAGGCCGGATAGAATTCGAAACGACAAAAGGCCCCGGAAGGGGCCTTTTTCATGTGAGCGACAGACAAACTGCACTCAAGTCCTTGACCGGACAGGCCGTTCCGCGAAAACTGGCCGGTAATTATTTACCTGATGCACGTCATTGCCAGCATCGTTGCACGTCAGACCATAGGACATTCATGCAGCCCCCGAACGAACTTCAACGTGCCGAAATCATGGATTGGTGGGAAGCGGCGCAAGACCACATTTCCAAGACGATCCCGGATCGACTGCCCGCGCTCTACTACAAGGTGGATCAGAAGATTGACGAACTCGGCTGGTACAAGACGTTTTCTCGCAAGGCCGTCCGGACCAATGAACTGAATCCGATCGTCGAAGAATGGACATCCAAGCTCTACGCGGAACTCACGCACGATTTGGACGAATCCTTCAAGGCTTCGGCCGAGGAAGTGGAAGGCAACGGCCAGTTAGACAAATTGAGCTATAGCGAGATCGGCGAAACAACTGCCACGGTAGTTTTTTCGGTCGCCCCTGTCGCAGCCGTGCCATTCGCAAGCGGGGGTCTGGCCGTCGCCGGAACTACCGTCCTTGGGTTCTCTGTTGGCGCAACCGGCCTCGCGGTTGTTCCCGTTGTCGCTCTGGCTGGCGCCGCGATTGCCGCGGCCGCGGGTCCGGCATTCAGGAACAGAAACCTCAACCGATTAAAGCAGAATTTCAGGCAGTCCATCCACAAATGGATCGACGGCATCGTTCTGGGGGACCCTGAAAAACCAAAAGCCAACTCCTTGAAACGGCAACTGCAAAAAGAACTTGAGGCCGTCGCAAGAAAACGGCTGGAGCTGATTGAATGAGTATTCCTTTTTACATTGCCGAAGAATTCGCAAAACAGATCGCGTCCGGTGAATTGAAGCGACATGGCGCGATCTTGAAGAATGTACAGACCGGCCGGATCGTCGCACACTTGCAGGAAACCGGCGCGCTGCAAAAGGTGCTTCAGACGGGTCTGTCCATCGATCCGACCGGCGTCACCAATCTGGTCGGGATCGCGCAAAATGCAGCAATCTCGAACAAGTTAAGCGCGATGCAATCCATGATGGGAGCGATGCAATCGCTTCAGATCGCCACGCTTGCGTCATCCGTGGTGGGCGTCGGCGTAACCGCGGCCTCAACGGCGATGATCCTGCACCGTCTTGGCCAGATCGACACGGCACTTGGTACCATCGAAGGCAAGATCGACGCTCTGCCATCGCAATGGCGCGATATGGATCTGCGGCGCAAACTGGTCACCGTCCGCACCGCCGTGGACCGGATGCAAGAGGCCGAGGTTCGCCCTGACGGTGACAGCGTCATGCGCGAGGTCGAGGAACGCCTCAGCTATGTGTTCGACGAATTGCACTCTGGCATCGCCAGCGTGGTGATCGAAGCCAAGGTCGACGCCGGACTGTTGCGAACCCTCTTGGCGGGGCTGGCGATGTGCGGAGCGACCCAGGTCAAATCGCTGATCTGGCTCGACATGAAAGAAGCCGCCGTGCAGCGGGTTGGCCGACAGTGCGACCGGCTGCAAGACCTTGCATTTCTAATGCCGCGCGATGTGCTGGCTGAAAAACTGCAAGGCGGGGCCGATCTGGCCGCCAGTATCTCGCAGGACTGTTCGGAGATCCGGCTACGCACCGCGTCTCAGGCTGACCTGTCACGCACGTTGATTGCCAAAGGGATAAACGGGCGCGACTTCATCGAACGGATCCAGAGCGAAGAGGCTGAACCCATTCTGATTTTACCAACCGAATGATCCTTACCGCCGCCGCAGCAGGTAGATATCCATGATCCACCCGTGATCGGCGCGGGCCCTGGCGCGGGTGGCGACGATGCGCGCGGCGGCCTCGGGCAAGGGGCCGCGGTCGAGGATTTGCTCGGCCATGCCGACATAGGCGCCCCACCAGATGTCGTATCGCTCAGGCTCGGACAGCGACTGGAATGAGCATTGGCCGTCCAGCATCACCACCGCCGTGTCCACGCCGGGGGGCCAGCCTTCGTCGCGCAGGCGGCGGCCCGTGGTCACCACGAAGGGCGCGCCAATTTCGTTGACCGGGATCGCATGTGCCGCCGTCAGCGCCTGCACGGCGGTGATCCCGGGCACCACGCGGATGGTGGGCGCCGGGTCGAGCCGCGCGGCGATACGCAGAGAGCTGTCATACAGAGAAGGATCGCCCCAGATCAGCAGCGCGACCCGCTGCGCCTGCCCGGCGGCGTCTACCCAGGCCCGGGCGATGGCATCGTGCCAGGCGTCGACGCCGGTCAGGTAATCGCCCGAGGCATCGCGGCGCGGCAGGTCGAATTCCACCACCGGCGCATCCGGGCCTAGCACCGCATGAACGATCTGACGCCGCAGGTCGGCCAGGTCGGCTTTGTCCGCGCCCTTGCGCGGGATCAGGATCAGATCGGCGTCGGCCATCACACGCCGCGCCTCGCCCGTGACGTGATCGGGGTTGCCGGTGCCGATGCCGATCAGGAACAGTTGCTGCATCGCCTAGGCCTCGGCCAGCGGGCCATAAAGGATCAGCGCCGGCGCGCTGCCTGGATCGCCCTGGAACCGCTGGGCCAGCGCGTCGATGGTGCTGCGCTCAAGGCTCTGTTCCGCGCCGCCCACCGATTCCGCCAGCAAGGCAGGCGTATCGCCCGGCAGCCCGGCCCCCGTCAGCAGCGCGGCGAGGCGCGGAAAGGTGCGTTTGCCCATGAAGACCACCGTCGTGGCCTGCGCATCGGCCAGCGCGGCCAGGTTCAGATCTTCGGGCAGCGCGCCGGATACATCGTGGCCAGTGACAAACTGCACCCGCCGCGCGGTCAGCCGCCGCGTCAGAGGGATCCCGGCAGCCGCAGCTGCGGCGCAGGCCGAAGGCACGCCGGGGATGATCTCGTAAGGAATACCCGCCGCACGCAGGGCGACGATTTCCTCTTCCAGACGGCCGAAAATGCCGCCATCGCCGCTTTTGAGCCGCACCACCCGCGCGCCGGTCTGCGCGTAATCGACCAGCAGGCGGCTGACGTGATCCTGCCGGGGCGAGGGCCGCCCGGCGCGTTTGCCCACCCCGACCAGTTCGGCCGTCTTGCCCGCATGGCCCAGCAAGGCGCCCGACGACAGATCGTCGAACAGCACCGCCTCGGCCCGTTTCAGCCGGTCGACCGCCTTCAGCGTCAACAATTCCGGGTCGCCGGGGCCAGAACCGACAAAGCTGACAAATCCGGTCATTTGGTTCCCTGCCCTTCTTCGGCGATCATGTGAAAGAAGCTGCCGGTGACATGGCCCCGGGCCGAGCCGGTTTCCGGCACCTCGGCACCTTCGGCGTCGCTCACGCGGGCCAGGGGCGCGTCGGGCGCGTCCAGAATGGTGGAGTAATGGAATTCGTGGCCCCGCAGCGCCGAGCCAACGCCCTGCCCCGGCATCGGCGCGCGCAGCACGGCGCGGCGATAGCCAAGGTGAAACTTGCGCTTTTCGTAAGATGTCACCAGACCCAGCAGCCCGGCCATCTCGTGCCGGGTGCCATCCTTGTCGATCAGCGCCTGCCCAAGCGCCATGTAGCCCCCGCATTCACCATGCACAGGCCGGGTTTCGGCGTGGCGGCGCAGCCCTTCGCGAAAGCGGGTCGCGCTGGCCAGCGTGGCGCCATGCAGCTCGGGGTAGCCGCCCGGCAGCCAGACCAGATCGGCGCTGGCATCGGGGGCGTCATCCGCCAGTGGCGAAAACGGCACGATCTCGGCGCCGGCGGCGCGCCAGCCTTCCAGAACATGCGGATAGGTAAAGGAAAACGCCGCGTCGCGGGCCAGCGCAATGCGCTGCGCGGGCGGGCGCGGCAGCCCGGTGGGCGTATCCGTCAGCGCCCGCGCCCCGGCTACCGCACGGATCGCGGCCAGATCGACATTCTCGCGCAGGAAGGCGGCATATCCGGCGATCGCGGCTTCCAGATCGGGGTGTTCGACCGCCTGGATCAGGCCAAGGTGGCGTTCAGGCAGCGCCAGGTCGCCCCGGCGCGGCAGGCAGCCCAGCACCGGAATGCCCACCTGCTCCATCCCCAGCCGGGTCAGCCGTTCGTGACGCGGGCTGGCGCAGCGGTTCAGGATCACGCCCGCAAGGCGCAGATCGGGGTTGTAGCGCTGGAACCCCAGCGCCGTGGCCGCCGCCGATTGCGCCTGACCGGAAATATCCAGTACCAGCACCACGGGCCAGCCCATTCGGATCGCGGTTTCCGCGCTGGTGCCATGCCCGCAGGCCCCGGCAAAGGCGACGCCATCGAACAGGCCCATCGACCCTTCGGCCACCACCATATCGGCGCCCTGCGCCTGTTCCGCGACCGAGGCGATCAGCCCCGCCCTCATCGCCCAGCTGTCGATGTTGAACGACGCGCGCCCCGCCGCCGCAAGGTGAAAGGCCGGGTCGATGTAGTCCGGTCCGCTCTTGAACGGCTGCACCGTCAGCCCGTCCTCGCGCAGCGCGCGCAGCAGGCCCAGCATCACAGTGGTTTTGCCGGTGCCCGATCCCGGGGCGGACACGAGGACGCCGGGAACCTCAGCCATCCTGTTCGCTCCACTCCGACCAGGGCGACTCGGCACTTTGCGGGCGATAGCGGCGGTCGTAATCCGCCGAATACAGGCAGCTTTCCGCGAACCCCTCGCCGCCCAGCGCCGGACCGACAAGGATAATCGCGGTACGCGCGATCTGGTCGTCCATTTCACCCTCGATCCGGGCCAGCGTGCTGCGCAGGATGCGCTCATCCGGCCAGCTGGCGCGATAGACCACCGCAACCGGGCAGTCGCCGCCGTAGACCGGGGTCAGATCGGCCACCACCTGCGCAAGGTTCTGAATCGACAGGTGAATCGCCAGCGTCGCGCCGGTGGCGGCGAAATTCGCCAGCGTCTCGCCCTGCGGCATCGACGAAGCGCGCCCCGGCGTGCGGGTCAGCACCACCGATTGCGCCAGCCCCGGCAGCGTCAGTTCCGCGCCCAAAGACGCCGCCGCGGCGGCAAAAGACGGCACGCCCGGAGTGACCGACACGGGAATATCCAGCGCGCGTAACCGGCGCATCTGTTCGCCCATCGCGGACCAGACCGACAGATCGCCCGAATGCAGCCGGGCCACGTCCTGCCCGGCCTCATGCGCGCGGCGGATTTCGTCGATGATCGCGTCCAGATCCATCGGCGCGGTGTTCACGATTCGCGCACCTTCGGGGCAATGGCCCAGAATTTCGCGCGGAACCAGAGACCCGGCATAGAGGCACACCGGGCAAGAGGCGATGATGTCGCGTCCGCGCAGGGTGATCAGGTCGGCGGCACCGGGCCCGGCGCCAATGAAATGGACGGTCATTCAACTTCCCCTGTTGCGATGGCGCAGGTCGCCATGCGGTCGCCCGAGACAACGCGTGCCGCCACCAGCCGGGCACTCGGCCCGGCAGCAGCCAGCGCGGCGGCTTCGGCCACCGACCCGGTGCCGCGCTTTGCCATTACGCGGTCGGAATGCGTCAGCGTGGGTGCGGCGCGCAGGTCGAGCCCCGGCACGGCCACCACCGGAAGGCCCAGCGTCTGTGCCAGCGCCACGATCGCGGGCGCTTCGGCCTTGTCGGCGGGTGTGGCCAGGGCGGTCACCTCGCCCCCGGCACGGGCCAGTGCGTCGGCAAGGCTTTGCTCGGTCGCACCGTGGCGAAATCCCAATCCGGCAACTCTCATCGTGTCACGCTCCATTGTACGATCGGATAGGCCGAAGCCCAGCCGCGACGATTTCCCAGCGGCTTGGCTTTGGCCAATTCGATACGCAGCATATCGCCCCCCTTGTCCTCATGCCATGCAGCCAGCAGAGCCTCGGATTCCAGTGTCACCGCATTGGCGACCAGCCGGGTGTTTGGCGCGACCTTCACCCACAGCGCATCCAGCAGATCTTGTGACAGCCCGCCGCCGATGAACACCGCATCAGGCGCGGCCAGCTCTTGCGTCAGCACTTCGGGCGTGCGCCCTTCAACCAGCGTCAGCCGGTGGTCGACCCCCAGCCGCGCGGCATTGGCGCGGATGTTGGAAGCACGGGCCGCGTTGCCCTCGATCGCGGTGGCGGTGCAGGTGTCACCGCTCAGCAGCCATTCCAGGGCGATTGACCCAGATCCCGCCCCGATGTCCCATAGATGTTCGCCCGCGCGCGGGGCCAGTGCCGACAGTGTCAGCGCGCGCACCGGGCGCTTGGTGATCTGTCCGTCATTGTCGAACCATTCGTCCGCCCGCCCTGCCGCGCGGGTCAACATGCGGCCCGTGCCCGCCACTTCGATGGCAACGCAGACCGGCGCGGCCACATCTGCCAGCGCGCAGGCGTCGGCGTGAACCAGCCGGACACGTTCGCGCGGGCCGCCCAACGCCTCCATCACGCGCAGGGAGGACAGGCCAAAGCCTTGCTCGGTCAGCCATGCGGCCAGCTCATTCACCGCCGCCCCGTCGCGCAGCGTGGCAATCGCGCGCGCGCCAGGGGCCAGGTGCGCGCGCAGCCGTTCGAACGGCGCGGCGTGCAGGCTGAAACAGGCGGTCCGCTCCAGCGGCCAGCCCAGCCGCGCGGCGGCCAGCGAAAAGCACGACGGCCCCGGATAGGCGCGCCATTCGCCCGGCGACAGCCGCGCCGCCAGCACGCTGCCCGCGCCAAACCAGAACGGATCGCCCGAGGCCAGCACCGCCACCCGACGCCCCCGCAGCGCCAGCAGACGCTCCACCCCATCGGCAAAGGGCACCGGCCATGCAATGGTCTCCGCGCCTGTTTCGCCCAGCAACGCCAGATGCCTGAGCGGACCCATCACGATTTCGGCGCGCGCCAGTGCCTGACGGGTTGCGGGCGACAACCCATCCGGTCCATCTTCGCCCAACCCGATGATGGAAAGCCAGGGATCCTCAGACATGGCGCAACATATCCTGGTGCTGGGCGGCACCACCGAGGCGACCGCGCTGGCCCAGGCCATTAGCGATGCGGGATTGCGCGCGGTGTTTTCCTACGCGGGCCGTGTCGCCGACCCTAAGGCGCAACCGCTGCCGACCCGTGTCGGCGGCTTCGGCGGGGTCGAGGCCATGGCCGACTGGCTGCGCGACACAGGCATCACCCATGTGGTCGATGCCACGCACCCCTTTGCCGCCGGGATCAGCGCCAATGCGGTTGCCGCCTGCGCCGCCTGCAACATCCCGCTGCTGGCCCTGACCCGCCAACCGTGGGAGGCGCAACCGGGCGACAACTGGCACCATGTGCCCGACATTCCCGCCGCCGTCGCCGCGCTGGAGGGGCCGAAGCGGCGTGTGATGCTGGCGATTGGCCGGATGCATCTGGACGCCTTCGCCACGCAACCCGCGCATTTCTACCTGCTGCGGCTGGTCGATGCGCCGGATGGCCCGTTGCCCCTGCCCGACTGCGCGATCGAAGTGTCGCGCGGGCCGTTCACGGTGGAGCAGGACATCGCCCTGATGCAGCGCCACGGGATCGAGCTGGTCGTCGCCAAGAACGCCGGCGGCAGCGGCGCGCGTGCCAAGGTGGATGCCGCACGCGCGCTGTCGATCCCGATGCTGATGATCGACCGCCCCGCCCTGCCGCAGCGGGCCGAGGTACACGACATCGACGCGGTGTTCGACTGGCTCGCTCATTCCGGGACGGACCTTGGGGTATAGACGAATTGCCCCTCGGGGCGCGGGATGATCCGGGTGGCCGAATTGCCCAGGATCACGACGGTGCGCATATCCGCCATATCCTCGGTCGCCTCGGTCAGCGGCACGCAGGTGATGCGTTCCTCGGGGGTGGACACAGCGCGCGCGAAGAGGATCGGGCGCGCGTCGCCGCATTCTTCCTGCAACAGACGCAGCGCACGGCCAAAGCCTTCGGGGCGGGATTTCGAGCGCGGGTTGTAGAAGGCCATCGCGAAATCCGCCTGCGCGGCAAGGCGCAACCGCTTCTCGATCAGCGCCCAGGGCTTGAGGTTGTCGCTCAGGTTGATGGCACAGAAATCGTGACCCAAGGGCGCGCCCGCCCGCGCCGCCGCCGCCAGCATCGCGGTGATGCCGGGCAGCACGCGGATGTCCAGCGCGCGCCAGGCCTCGGGCCCCGCTTCCACCGCCTCGAACACGGCCGAGGCCATGGCAAAGACGCCGGGATCGCCCGAGGACACCACGACAACGCGCCGCCCTTCGCTGGCCATTTCCAGCGCGTGGCGCGAGCGGTCCAGTTCAACCCGGTTGTCGCTTTCATGCAGCGTCAGCCCCGCGCGCGGCGTCACGCGGCGCACATAGGGAATATAGCCGACGATATCAGTGGCCCAGTCCAGCGCCGACGAGACCTCGGGCGTTATCAGCGCCTCGGTTCCGGGGCCAAGGCCCGCGATGACGACGCCCCCGCTCATGGCCGGCGCCCCTGCCCGTGCACGATGACGATCGAAAAATAAGGCGCATTTTCGCAATCGGCCTCGGCCAGCGGCTGCACGGTTTCACGCGCCATGGCGGCGTATTGCACCAGCCAGGCGCGGGCAAGCAGCCCGGCGGATTCCAGCGCGCGGCGGATCTTGGGCATGTTGCGCCCGATCTTCATCACCACCAGCGCGTCGGTATCCTTCATGCGGCGGGTCAGATCACCCTCTGGCAAGGTGCCCATCAGCACGGTCAGCACATCGTCGCCCCATGTCACCGGCTGGCCCGTCGCCGTCCAGGCCGCCGACATGCCCGTGGTCGCGGGGACCACCTGCACCGGGGTATTGCCAGTCAGCCGCGAATGCAGGTGCATGAAGGACCCGTAGAAGAACGGATCGCCTTCGCACAGCACCACCACATCCTCGCCCTGCGCCGACAGGGCGCGCAGATGCGCGGCGCAGGTTTCGTAGAATTCCGAAAGGATTTCATTATAGCGCGGATCGCTCAGCGGAATTTCGGTCGTCACCGGGTATTCCATCGGAAATTCCACCGCCTCGGGGTGCAGCAGCCCCTCGACGATGCCGCGCGCCTGCCCGGCGCGCCCGGCCTTGCGAAAGAACGCCACATGGCGGGCGTTGCGCAGCAGGCGGTCGGCGCGCACGCTCATCAGGTCGACCGCGCCGGGGCCAAGGCCGACGCCGTGAATGGTGCCCGGCGCGCTCATTCCGCGCGGCTCGCGATGGCGTTGATGGCCGCGACGGTGATCGCGCTGCCGCCTAGACGGCCCTCAACGATGATGCTGGGCACCGGCTGGGCCTGCCACAGCGCGTCCTTGGATTCGACCGCGCCGACAAAGCCCACCGGGCAGCCGATGATCGCCGCAGGGCGCGGGCAGCCCGGGTCCTCCAGCATGTTCAGCAGGTGAAACAGCGCCGTGGGCGCATTGCCGATGGCCACCACCGCGCCCTCCAATCGGTCGCGCCACAGTTCCAGCGCGGCGGCGCTTCTGGTGTTGCCCATGCGCGCGGCAAGGTCGCGCACGCCGTCGTCATGCAGGGTGCAGATGATGTCGTTGTCGGCGGGCAGACGCGGGCGGGTCACGCCTTCGCTGACCATGCGCGCATCGCACAGGATCGGCGCGCCGGCAGTCAGCGCGTCACGCGCGGCTGCCACCACGCCGGGCGAAAAGCGGATGAACTGCTCCAGCCCCACCATCCCGGCGGCGTGGATCATGCGCACGGCGACCTGTTCCTCGTCCGCCGGAAACCGCGCCAGATCGGCCTCGGCCCGGATGGTGCGGAACGATTGTTCATAGATGGCGGCGCCGTCGGTTTCATAGGTGTAGGGCATTCACAACAGCTCCGGTCGGTTCAAAAGCGTATCGGGCGACAGGGCGCGCAATTCGGGCTCATCCCATGAACACCCCTCTCGGACAAGATCAAAGGCGCCCTCGCGCCCGACAAGCGTGCGCGGCGCGGGGCGCGGATAGGCGCAGCCCTTGGCGCAGCCAGAGACATGCAGCCCCCCGCCAACGCGCGGCGCCAGCGCGCGCGCCAGATCGCGGGTGGCAACGGTGCCCTGCGGGCACAGCGGCGCACCGGGGCAGGCATGGGTCGCCAGCAGTGGATCGCCCGGTTCGGTGATGAAACCGGGGCGGCGCACATGGGCCACCCCCGGCAGATGCAGCAGACGCCACGGCGTGACCGTCACCGCCTGCGCGCCGGTTTGCTCGACCAGCGCGGCCAGCGCCGGGGCGCTTGTGCTGCCAAATGGCACGCCGACCATCATGCCATCGGCATGCGGCCCGGCATCGGGGCGCGGGCGTGGCGGTGCGGAGAATTCCTGCGCCCAATCCTCGCCCAGTTGGTCCGACACGACAGCCATGCGCCGCGCCTCGCCCCGGTTGGTGGCGAACCAATGGGCCAGCGCCAGAACGGTGTCGACCGCCTCTTCCGGGGCGACGGCCCGGCCCGCGGTGCGCCCATCGGCGCGCACAAGGATGCCGCCGGTTGCGGTGCGTTCCACCCGGATGTCTGCGGATTCTCCGGCTAGCAAGGGCGAGACGCTGCAATCGACGGAAAAGCCGAATTTGGCGGGCAGATCGGGCAATTCGTGCAGGCGATTGCTCAGCTCGGCAGCGATGCGGTGAATCAGGTCGCCGGGCTGCCAGAAGGGCGCGACGATCAAATTGCGCCGCGACTCGGTTTCGGGGTCGGCATCAACCAGCCCCAGCGCGAAGAGCTGCGCCAGAAGCGGCTCGTGCGCGTCCTCGGCCACGCCGCGCAGTTGCAGGTTGGCGCGGTTGGTCAGGTCGATGATGCCGCCGGAATGGGTGGCGGCGGCCTCGCAGAGGCCCAGCACCTGCGCCCGGCTCAGCCGCCCGAGACGCGGGCGCACCCGCACGATCAGCCCGTCGCCCGACATCATCGGGCGATACGCGCCGGGGCACCATCCTTTTACGACTGGTTCGCTCATGACGCGGCCAGCCCGGCGGCGATGGAGTTGCGCCGCGTCTGCCACAGCCCGGCCTCGGCCAGGGCGCGGAACTGGTCGACCATGGCACGATGCGCGCCGGGATTGGCCTGTTCAAGGAAGGCGGCAACCTGAACATCGCCCAGCGTCGCCGCGTAATAGGTGTCAAACAGATGCGGGCCAACCGCCTGCGCCAGGTTGGCAAAGGCCGCTATGTGATCCAGCGTTGCGGCAATTTCCGCCGCCCCGCGAAAGCCGTGGCGCTGCATCCCCGCGATCCAGCCCGGATGCGCGGCGCGGGCGTGGACGACACGGGCGATTTCCTCGGGCAGCAGGCGCGCGCGCGGGGCGGCAGGATCGGTGGAATCCAGATGATACAGCCGCGCCTCGCCTCCGCCGGTTACGCGCTTGGCAGCGGCAAACCCGGCCTCGTGATTGGCATAATCGGCGGCCAGCAGAACGTCGGTTTCCGGCAGATCCTGAAGGTGCACGAAGGCATCCGCCGCCGCGACTCTTTCGGCCAGCGCGGCACGGTCGGCGACCGGTTCGGCCCCATCCAGCGCCCAGGCGCTGGCGTCCAGCCAGGCCTGCCCGGCCTGCATCCGCGCGGCGTCGGTGAAGGTTTCCGCCAGATCGCCCATACCCACGCCATAGTTGCCCGGCGCCGGGCCAAAGATGCGCGGCCGCATCGCCTGCCCGGCATAGGGGTTCCAATCCGCCGCCTCGTCCCGCTCGGCCAGCGCCCGCAAGGCACGGGCGAACAGCGCGGTCAGAGTCGGGAAGACATCGCGGAACAGGCCCGAGACACGCAGGGTAATATCGATGCGCGGGCGGGACAGGTCGGTGATCGGCAGGATTTCAATGCCCGAGACACGCTCGCTCCCGGCGTCCCACACGGGCCGCACGCCCAGCAGGTGCAGCGCCATGGCGAATTCCTCGCCCGCCGTGCGCATGGTGGCCGATCCCCACAGGTCAACCACCAGACCGCGCGGGTATTCGCCTTCGTCCTGCAGGTGGCGGCGCACCAGTTCCTCGGCCAGCTTCACGCCCTGCGCATGGGCCGAGCGCGTGGGCACGCTGCGCGGATCGGTGGTGAACAGGTTGCGCCCGGTGGGCAGCACATCGGCCCGCCCCCGCCAGGGCGACCCGGACGGCCCCGGTGCGACCTGCCGCCCCGACAGCGCGGCGCGCAGGCTCTGCCCCTCGGCGGTGATGGACTCCGCGGTTTCAAACGGCATCGCCCCCTGCGGCGCGCGCGCGAAGACATGCAGCCCGTCGCCATACTGGCTTTCCTTGATGTCGCAGACGAAGCGGTCGATCCGGGTGATCGCCTCGGCCGTGCTGGCGGCGCGATCCAGGCCAAGGTCATCTTCCACCCCAAGCGCCTGCGCCTCGGTGCGAATGTCGCTTTGCAGCCGGTCGCGGCGCTTCGGGTCCAGCCCGTCGGCGTTGGAAAATTCGTCCAGCAGGGTTTCCAGCCGCACGAAACGGTCGGGCGTGTCGCTGGCCTTCAGCGGCGGTGGCAGGTGGCCGATGGTGATCGCCCCGATACGCCGCTTGGCCTGCGCCGCTTCGCCCGGATCGTTCACGATAAAGGGATAGACCACTGGCAGATCGCCAATCAGCGCCTCGGGCCAGCAGGCATCGCCCAGCGCCACGGATTTGCCCGGCAGCCATTCCAGCGTGCCATGCGCACCGACGTGGATCAGCGCGTCCACCCCCAGCGCGCGGCGCGCCCAAAGGTAAAACGCCACATAGCCATGGCGCGGCACGCGCGACAGGTCGTGATAGTCATCGTCGCGCGCCGCCACCTGCCCGCGTTCGGGTTGCAAGGCAACGGTGGCCGCGCCACAGCGCAGCGCGGCAAAACGGAATGCCCCATCGCGGCAGGCCGGATCGTCCTGCGGCGGCCCCCATGCGGCATGCAGTTCGTCACGCAGGCTTTGCGGCAGCGTGTCCAGCGCGGCAAGGTAGTCGCCCAGCGACCAATCCAGCGTGTCGTCCAGCAAGCCTTGCGCCAGATCGCCGGGCACGGGCGCGTCCAGATCCGACAGGATCGCCTGCGCCGAGGCCAGCGCGTCCAGCCCCACCGCATGGGCCATCTGCCACGGCTTGCCCGGATAGGTCGACAGCACGATCAGCGGGCGCGCCGACCCGCCTTTCGCACGCAGGCCGACGTGGGCGGCGACCCGCGCAACCACCGCATTAATCCGATCCGCCGCCGGGCGATGTTCCAGCCGCGCAAATTCCAGATCGGGATCCCGCGCGCCCGGCTCCTTGAAACTGATGACGCCGGCGAACAGGCGGCCATCGACCTCTGGCAGAACCACATGCATCGCCAGATCGGCAGGCGACAGGCCCCGCTCGCCCCCCTCCCAGGCGGCGCGGTCCGAGGTTGCCAACGCGACCTGAAACACCGGCACCCCGGCCGCGTCGAGAGGAGAGCGGCCATCGTCGCCCATGGCGGAAAAGGCGGTTGCGTTTACAATGGCTTGCGGTGCAATCCGCGCGATCTGTCGGCGCAGCCACCCCGCCGCGACGGGCGCCTTCAGCGAGGGCGCAAACAGCGCGACCACGTCGAAGCCCTGCGCCTGAAACGCGTGGTACAGCGCGGCAATCGGGGCCATATCGGCCGCCGCCAGATAGGCGCGGTAAAACGTCAGCACGATGCGCGGTTTGTCCGACGCAAACGGCAGCGCCACGGCGGGGCAGATCACGCCGCCCTCGGGTTGCCACGCGCCGACCTGCGGCACCATCCGCGCGCCGCGCACCGGACCGGCATAGAACCCGGCGGCCAAGGCCAGCTGCGCCAGCGCCGCCTGCGCCGCGACCGGCCCGCCGCCGTCACACAGCCGGGCGAGGTGATCCAGCGTTGATTTCGGCAGGGTCGAAACCGTATCCAGCCGTGCATCGGGCCGCCCGTCCGCCGGCAGCACCGCCAGCGCGATGCCCTTGTCGCGCGCGATCCGTTCGACCTGTTGCAGCCCATAGGGCCAATAGGCCTGCCCCCCGATCAGCCGGATCAGGATGCCGCGCGCGTGCTCCAGCGTGTTCTCGATATAGGTGTCGACCGACAGCGGGTGCCGCAGGGCCGACAGGTTCGCCAGCCGCAAAGTGGGTTCAAACCCCGCCCCGCGCGCCCGATGCCAGCCCGCCGCAAAGGCGCCAAGGTCGCTGTCGGAAAACGACAGCACCACCAGATCGGCCGGGCTTTGGCCCATGTCGACCGGCGTGTCGGCATCGTCCAACCCGTGGCTTTCGCGGAACACCACATGCATGTCACATGGCCCCTGCCCGGCCGTGGCGCGCCGCCGTCATCGCCCTAGCCCACCAGCGCCGCGCGGATCGCCTGCGCATCGATGTCGTCATGTTCGGCGATCACCACCAGCCGCGTCCGGCGGGGTTCATTCGGACCCCAGGGGCGGTCGAACTGGTGCCGCACCCGCGCGCCCACGGCCTGCACCAGCAGGCGCATCGGCTTGCCCGAAACGGCGACATAGCCCTTCACGCGCAGGATGTTGCGCGTCTTTGCCAGCGTCTCGATCCGGGCGACCAGCGCGGGCACGTCCTCGACCTCGTCCAGCTCGATCACCACGCTGTCGAAATCGTCGTGCTCGTGATCGTCGGCGCCATCGTGGTGGCTGGGACGGGCGTCCATGTCGTCTTCCGCTGCGGCGCCAAGGCCCAGGATCACGCGCGGGTCAACCGCGCCTTCGGCCACCTCGACCACGGGCAGCGGGCGCGGCGCTTCGTCCGCAATCACCGCGCGCGCTTTCTCGATCCCTTCGGCCCCGGCCAGATCGGGCTTGGTCAGCAGCACGATATCGGCGCAGGAGATCTGGTCCTCGAACACCTCGGACAGCGGCGTTTCATGGTCCAGGCTGTCGTCGGCCAGACGCTGGGCATCCACCCGCGCCACGTCGGGCGCAAAGCGGCCCGCCGCCACGGCCTCGGCATCGGCAAGCGCGATCACCCCGTCCACCGTGATGCGCGAGCGGATATCGGGCCAGTCGAAGGCCTTCAGCAGCGGTTTCGGCAGCGCCAGCCCCGAGGTTTCGATCAGGATGTGATCGGGGCGCGGGTCCAGCGCCATCAGCGACTCGATCGTCGGGATGAAATCGTCGGCCACGGTGCAGCAGATGCAGCCATTGGCGAGTTCAAGGATGTTTTCCTCGGGGCAGTCGGGAATGGCGCAGGATTTCAGAATATCGCCATCCACGCCAACATCGCCGAATTCGTTGACGATCACCGCCAGCCGCCGCCCCTGCGGGTTCTGCATCAGATGGCGGATCAGCGTGGTCTTGCCCGAGCCGAGGAAGCCGGTGATCACGGTCACGGGAAGTTTGGTCAGGTCGTTCATTCCGGGGTCTCCAGCGGGGGAATTCGGGCGATACAGTTCTTGCGGAAATGTTCGGGGCGGCTGCGCCATGGCACCAGCCCATTGTCGGTATGGTGATAAAGCGTCGCGCCCGCATGCACGGTTGCGGCCATTTCGGGCGTCAGGCGACCATAGACATAGGTCCAGCGCCGCGCACCACCGCGCAACACCACCGAACAGCCCGAGTCGCAGTTCGACAGGCATTCGACCGGGCGCAGGTGCACCCCCTCGGGCCAGTCCATCGTCGTCAGCTCGGCATGAAGGCGTGCCCCTGGGCGCACCCCGTCGGGCCCGATCTCCTGCCCCATGCGGCAGGTGGTACAGACAAGCAGTTCGGTCGGGTGCGGCATGTCGCTCACGTCGGCAGTCCTGTTCCAGCTTCGGCGGGGAAAGGCACACACAGGCCCGCAAGGCAGGACCCGTCACCGGAACACCCCGCCCGGTTCACGTTGTCGTCACGCTGGCAGGTCTCCCGGCTTGCGGATGTCAGGGAGACTCCCTGCCGGCAACCCCGCCTTCCCGGCATATCGCCAGTGGCCATCGGGCAACCTCTCCGGTCACGGTCGCGGGGGCGGCTGCGCTTGGGTGTCCGTTCCGGCCCCTGTCGCATTCCCTTTTCACCCGGGACGGACCCCGGGCACCAGCGGGGTGCATCTGCGCAGCCCGCCCGCCCCTTGTCAAGCGCCGGGACCACGCCCCTACCAGGCGTCGCGGGCTGGCCCACGGGCGCACAACACCGTAAGAACGGGGTCAACGGGCCAAAGCGCCCTCATGCGACCGGAGAGAGACGTGACCGATACCGCCCTGACCCTCGACCAGCACCTGCTGCACGCCGCCCGCGAAACCGGGCTGGATACCGATCTGGTGATTCTTCTGAACAGCATCGCGACCGCCTGCAAGGCAATCTCGGCCAGCCTGCGCGACGGGGCGCTGGCCGGTGTGCTGGGCAGCCACGGGTCGCAGAACGTCCAGGGCGAAACGCAGAAGAAGCTCGACGTGATCGCCAATGACATCTTCCTTGAACATTGCGCGCACAGCGGCGTGCTGGCCTGCATGGTCTCGGAAGAACTGGACGAGGTACAGGAGATCCCGGCGCGCTTCGCCCGTGGCCGCTATGTTCTGTTCTTCGACCCGCTCGATGGCTCTTCGAACATCGATGTGAACGTGTCGGTCGGCTCGATCTTCTCGATCCTGCGGCTGGAGGACGTGCCTGAAACCACCGATTATGCCACCGTGCTGCGGGCGGGTGTCGAACAGGTGGCCGCGGGCTATGCGCTCTATGGCCCCTCGACGATGCTGATGCTGTCGACCGGCGACGGTGTGCGTGGCTTCACGCTCGACACCGGGCTGGGCGAATTTCGTCTGACCCACGACGATATCGCAATCCCCGCCGCGGCAGGCGAATTCGCGATCAACGCCAGCCGCGCGCAGTGGTGGGAGCCGCCAGTGCGCCGCTATGTCGAAGAATGCGTGCAGGGCGAAAGCGGGCCGCGCGGCAAGACGTTCAACATGCGCTGGGTCGCCTCGATGGTGGCCGAAGTGCATCGCATCCTTATTCGGGGTGGTGTGTTCCTGTATCCGATGGATGAAAAGAACCGCACCCAAGGCGGCAAGCTGCGCCTGTTCTACGAAGCGAACCCGATGGCGTTTCTTGTCGAACAGGCCGGCGGCGCGGCGTCGACAGGCCGCACCCGGATCATGGAGGTGGAGCCGGACCAGCCGCACCAACGCGTTCCAGTCATCCTGGGTGCCCGCGACGAGGTTGCCCTGATCGACGGCTATCATGCGGAATTCGATGCCAGCTGACACATCTCTTTCGAAGGCGCCCGCACTGCGGGCGCCGGGTTCAAAAAAATCTTAGATTTTTTTGGCCGCGAGATTGCATGGGAATGGGAGAAGCCGCAGGAAGATCGACAGCTTTCGAGCATTGATTTTCTGAAAAAGTGGTGCGGTCGAAAGGACTCGAACCTTCACGGGTGTTACCCCACAGCGACCTCAACGCTGCGCGTCTACCAATTCCGCCACGACCGCACTATCTTGGCTTGGTGGGCAGGGCTATAGACGACCGCCTTCGGCTTGTGAAGGGGCAAACGCCACGGAACGCACTGCCACGTCAGAAATATTTCCGAGGCCCCAAATCACGGCCGGATCCCGCCTCGGCTGCCCGTCAAATCCAGAAAGGACCCAACCAATGACACAGCCACCCGCCGCCATACAGGTCGATATCGTATCGGATGTTGTCTGCCCCTGGTGCATTGTTGGCTATCGCCAGCTGGAACAGGCGCTGACGCGCGTGGGACTTGGCGCCTATATCCGCTGGCATCCGTTCGAGCTGAACCCCACAATGCCCACTGAGGGCCAAAACCTGCGCGAACACCTGGCCGAGAAATATGGCACCACGCCCGAGCAAAGCCGCGCGGCGCGCGACCGGCTGACCGCTTTGGGCGCCGAGCTTGGGTTTACCTTCAACTATGCCGACGACATGCGCATGGTGAATACCTTTGCCGCGCATCAGCTGCTGGACTGGGCGGTGGAGCAGAACCTGCAGCACCCGCTGAAACTGGCGCTGTTCACGGCCTTCTTCACCGATGGCCGCGATGTGTCGGACCATGACGTGCTGGTCGATACTGCTGCCTCGGTCGGGTTGGATGGCGACGCCGCGCGCGGCGTTCTCGAGACCGGCAGCCATGCCGACGCCACCCGCGCCCATCAGCGCGCCTGGACCGATCGCGGCATCAGCGCCGTGCCGGCCGTCATTCTGGGCGGCAAGTACCTTCTCAGCGGGGCACAGGGCGTCGATACCTATGCCCAGGCGCTGAGCCGCGTTGCGCAAGAGGCGGCCACCGTCTAGGGAACCGTCATGGAATGGATCGTTTCAGACGGGCTGACCCCTTACGACACCGCGCTTTCGTGGATGGAGGCGCGTGTCGCCGACATCATCGCGGGCCGGGCCGAGGAATGCATCTGGTTGCTGGAACATCCGCCGCTTTACACCGCCGGAACCAGCGCCCGGCCCGAGGATCTGACCGATCCGGACCGCTTTCCCGTTTTTACCGCGCGGCGGGGCGGGCAATATACCTATCACGGACCGGGGCAGCGTGTTGCCTACGTGATGCTTGATCTCAACCAGCGCGGGCGTGACGTGCGCGCCTTTGTCGAGCGGCTGGAACGCTGGATCATTGCCGCGCTGGCCGAGTTCAACGTCACCGGTGACATCCGAGAAGGCCGCGTCGGCGTCTGGGTCGAACGGCCCGACCGGCCCCTGCGCCCCGACGGCACTCTCAGCGAAGACAAGATCGCCGCCATCGGCATCCGGCTGCGCAAATGGGTCAGCTTTCATGGCATTTCCGTCAACGTCGATCCAGACCTGAGCCATTTCGATGGCATCGTGCCCTGCGGGATCAGCGATTTCGGCGTGACCAGCCTTGTCGAACTGGGGCTGCCCGTTACGATGGAAGATCTGGACGTGGCGCTGATGCACAGCTTTGACGCAACATTCGGCGCGGAACCTGTGATTTAATCCGCACCCGAAACCTCGCGCAGGGCGTCGATCACCACATCGGGCGCTTCATAGATCAGCAACTGCCCGGCGTCTTTCACCACGCGGACCTCGACATTGGGCAGATCGCGCATTGCTTCTGCCATGATCGACGCCGGGGCAATGGTGTCCATCTCGCCTTTCAGGTTGATGACACGCGGGCTGGCGCCCCTGATTTCGTGTCTCCAGTCGCGCACGATAAAATGGCTGTCGGTGGCAAATCCCGATGGCCCCTGCTCGACCGAGAACCGGAACCCGGCCTGCATCGTGGCGGCCACGCCCAGCCGTTCGATCATCGCGTATTCATGCGTGCCGGGCTTGAACAGCGCAGCCATGAATTCGTCGATTTCATTGCCGTCGATCTGGGCAATCCCTGCCCGCAGCACCGTGGGCAGCAGCGCCGGTGCAAATCGCGCGGTATAGGCCACCACGCGCTGGCGCGGCGCCATCTGGGCGAACTGGCTGATCCGGGTGATCGGTGCAGGCCCGGAGCAGGTCACCGCGCCTGCCACATGATCGTGCAGGCGACATGCCAGCACATGGGCAAACAGTGCCCCTCCAAGGTTGCCCAGCAGAACCGGACGTTTCAACCCGCGCGTCTCGATCAGCTCGACCACATGGGATTGCAGCAGATCGATCGTACCCCGTGGGCGATGTGCCGGTTCGGACTGGCCGTACCCCGGCCGCGCGGGCATCAATACGCGAAACCCTTCTGACACCAGCCTGTCGTGATGGTGCTCCAGCGCCGCAGGCCCCTCGAGCATTCCGTGCAGGAAGATCACCGGAACGCCGTCGCGCGGCCCCATGTCGTACAGCTGCATCGCCTTGCCCGACGACATTCGCATCATTGTCCGCGTCATCGACGGAGCGGCAGCGCGACGGCTGCGGTTGCGGGTGTCCTGATTGATCAGGAACACCACCAGCCGGATCAGATCCACCTGCCCCGGCGCACCGGTCTTGGCCAGCACCGCCTTGGACTGGTTGCGGACCGTATGTTCTGACCGTCCGGTATGGGCGGCGATGTCGCGCAGACTGAGGCCAGCCAACAGGTGGCGCACGATATCCACCTCGGCGCGCGACAATGAGAAGGACGCAATCAGCATCGCTTCGGCACGTTTGCTCCAGCGGTACTCCAGCGCCTCGATCGCAAGCGCAAGCCCATTGCCGCCAGTTTGTGCCGGGGCCTTCACAACGCGCGCCATCAGATGGCGGGGCAGCACTCCGGTGGCCAGGACCACGGGTGGCGTATCGGATTTGCCGGCCTGCACGGCGGCCAGCATCTGATCCAGCAGGTCGCGGCTGCCCGCAACAAGAATGTCGGCCACCGCTTCGTGGCAGGGCTTATCGGGCAATGTGTCCCGGGTACGCGCGCTGACGGCAATGCAGCGCCCCGCCGCATCCAGCAGGATCGCAAAGCCTTCGGCCCCGCGCACCGCCTCGACCATGTCGGGCGGTGGCATCTTGCGGCCAAACTGTTCGAGGATTTCGTAGGCCCGGGCGAAATGCGCCTGCAACCCCGGATCAATGTCCAATTCAGGCGCATCCGCAGGAAGCGTGTCACCAGAGGCAGAAATCGTTTCTTCAAGCCTCCCAAGTTCATAGCGGATGTGCTGCTCCCACGCCTCCATGAACGAATCATACAGGCCGGGGCGAATCACGGTTTCGTAAATCGCCGCGATCACGCGGTCGCGCGTGCTGCCAGCACTATCGATTATGCCAGGATCGTCGCGAATGGGGTCCCTCTTTCGAAAACACACAACCTGCGGCTGCGAAATTTGACAAAAATTTTCTAAAAGATCAAATTTTTAACCCATATGGGTCATGAAACCAACACGGACAACACATAGGGTTAGCGCATCGTTCCTTTCGTGAGTGGCGATGCTTTTTCCTATCTACCCGATTTGACCAGGGTCCCAGCCTTGGACAACGCTTTCATACCCACTGCCGCCCCGACACCCGGGGCGGCAATTTCTATTTCAGCCTGTGCCATCCCCCCGCCGCGTTATCCGTGCCCGAATTGGCGCGGATTGCGGCAGGCGTGGTTTGCGCACTCCAGTTCCAGTGTCGAATGGTCAATGCCGAATCTTTCGCCAAGCTGATGCTTCAGCCGCGCCTTGATCGCATCGGCCTCGAACCAGCGACCCGGTTCGATCTGAACATGCGCTTCGAGTGTCGTCTGGTTTTCCTGCATTTGCCAGACGTGCAGATGGTGCACCCCGGCAACGCCGTCCGTCTCCTCCATTACGCCCGCCAGTCCGGTCATGTCGATCTGAGGCGGGCTGCCCAACATCAGAACGCGGATCACCCCGCCGATTTCTGTTGCGACATGCCACAGGATGTATCCTGCAATCAGAAGCGTCGCCAGCGGGTCTACCCATGTGTAACCCCAGAGGATGACAAAGGTTCCCGCAAGGATCACGGCGACCGAACCAAGCGCGTCGGCAAGGTTGTGCAGAAAGGCCGCGCGGATGTTCATACTGTCCTTCGACATCGAATAGGTCAGCGCGGCGGTCACCAGATCCACCGCCAGCGCGATGCCCGCGATCCAGACCACCATCCAGCCGTCGATCGGCTCCGGCGCCAGCGCGCGCAGCACGCCTTCGTAGATCAGGTACAGCGCCAGCACGACCAGCGTGGTATAGTTGACCAGCGCCGCCACCACCTCGGCGCGGCCATAGCCGAAACTCATCCCCGGGGTGGCCGGGCGCCGTGCAATCCGGCGCGCGATGATGGCGATGATCAGCGCGATGGCGTCCGAGAAATTGTGCAGCGCATCGGCGATCAGCGCGAGCGATCCCGACAGGATCCCCCCGACCACCTGTGCCAGGGTCAGGCCCATGTTGACGACAATCGCCCAGATCAGCCGGGCGTCGCCGGCGTTGGGGTCAATATGAGCGTGTGAATGCCCGTGATGCCCAAGTCCTGTGTGGTCGTGGTGGTCGTGCGGCATGATGGCGTCCTTTCCGTCCTTGAATCGGTCACCTGGCCTACGTAATTCCTATAGCGACTATAGCTTCAAGAGGAATCTTGCGATGTATGCCATCGGCCGCCTGTCAGAGCTGAGCGGGGTCAAGGTGCCCACCATCCGGTTCTACGAGACGCGCGGTCTGATCGACCCGCCGGGGCGCACCGCCGGGAACCAGCGCCGATACGACCGCGCGGCGCTGGAGCGACTGCGCTTCATCCGCCACGCCCGCGACCTTGGCCTTCCGCTGGACGATGTGATTGACCTGTTGTCGCTGGAAGGCGCGACAGGCCCCAGCCTGAACCGCGCCCATGCCATCGCGCGCAACCAGCGCGACGGGCTGCGCAGCCGCATCGCGCGGCTTCAGGCACTGGAAGCCGAGTTGGACCGCATCGTGATGGCCTGCGACCACCTCCACGCAGGCCCCGACAGCACCTGCGCGGTGCTGCACGCGCTGGGACACCACGACGATTGCGCCGCGCCCCATGACGCGCCCGTCAGCGGGCCACTCTCCTGATCAGGCCAGTTCGGCGCGGATTTTCTCGGCAATCGCGGCGATGGCCTCCATATCGCCCATCTGTCCGGGCGCGCGCAGTGCCACACCTTCGTGGCGGGGCAGAATGTGGAAATGCAGGTGAAACACCTCTTGCCCGCCATCCGTTTCGTTGAACTGCTGGATCGTGACACCCGTCGCCCCCAGCGCAGCCTTTGCGGCATTTGCCACCCTCTGCGTGGTCGCGATCACCGCCGACAGTTGCTCGGCGCTGGCATCCAACAGGTTGCGGCAGGGCGTTTTCGGGATCACAAGGCAATGCCCGTCGGCGCGCGGCATGATGTCCATGAAGGCCAGCGTCGCATCATCCTCGTAAATCCGCTGCGCCGGAATCTCGCCGCGCAGCAGCTTGGCAAAGATGTTGTCGGGGTCATACTCGGGCATCACGTCTCTCCGGATTGGCAGGTTGTGCGCCCGGTATGACAGGGCCGCAAACCACGTCAAGAGCGGCCTAAGCCCGCGCGGGGCGCGGCAATTTATCCGCCCCGATTCCGATATCGCCCATTGAAGCAGCAGGGCAGGCATTCTAAAACGCCCCTACACTTGCGTCCCGTCCATCCGGCGGGCGATCACACGTCAATCAGGAGGTGCCCGATGGCCGACGCAGCCATTCATGGCCACGAACACGAGGACACCCGCGGTTTCTTTACCCGCTGGTTCATGTCCACCAACCACAAGGACATCGGGATTCTCTACCTGATCGTCTCGGCCCTTGTCGGTTTCATCTCGGTCGCATTCACCGTTTACATGCGGCTGGAGCTGATGAACCCCGGCGTTCAGTACATGTGTATGGAAGGCGCGCGTTTCACCGCGGCGGCCGCCGGCGAATGTACCCCGAACGGCCACCTCTGGAACGTGCTGATCACCGGCCACGGCATCCTTATGATGTTCTTCGTGGTGATTCCGGCGCTGTTCGGCGGCTTTGGCAACTACTTCATGCCGCTTCAGATCGGCGCGCCGGACATGGCGTTCCCGCGGATGAACAACCTGTCGTTCTGGCTTTATATCGCGGGCACAACGCTTGCGGTCTGCTCGGTCCTGGCACCGGGCGGCAACGACCAGCTCGGCTCGGGCGTGGGCTGGGTGCTTTACCCGCCGCTCTCCGTGCGCGAAGGCGGCATGTCGATGGACCTCGCGATCTTTGCGGTGCACGTTTCGGGCGCCTCGTCGATCCTGGGCGCGATCAACATGATCACCACCTTCCTGAACATGCGTGCCCCCGGCATGACCCTGTTCAAGGTGCCGCTGTTTGCCTGGTCGATCTTCGTCACCGCATGGCTGATCCTGCTGTCGCTGCCGGTTCTGGCAGGCGCCATCACCATGCTGTTGATGGACCGTAACTTCGGCTTCACCTTCTTCGACCCGGCCGGCGGCGGTGACCCCATCCTGTATCAGCACATCCTGTGGTTCTTCGGCCACCCCGAGGTGTATATCATCATCCTCCCGGGCTTCGGCATCATCAGCCACGTGATCGCGACCTTCTCGCGCAAGCCCGTGTTCGGCTACCTGCCGATGGTCTGGGCCCTCATCGCGATCGGCGCGCTGGGCTTCGTCGTCTGGGCGCACCACATGTACACGGTCGGCATGACCCTGAACCAGCAGGCCTACTTCATGCTGGCGACGATGGTCATCGCGGTGCCGACAGGCGTGAAGGTATTCAGCTGGATCGCCACGATGTGGGGCGGCTCGATCGAATTCAAGACCCCGATGCTCTGGGCCTTCGGCTTCCTGTTCCTGTTCACCGTCGGCGGCGTCACCGGCATCGTGCTCAGCCAGGCTGCCGTGGACCGGTACTACCACGACACCTACTACGTTGTGGCCCACTTCCACTACGTCATGAGCCTTGGCGCCATCTTCGCCATCTTCGCGGGCATCTACTTCTACCTGCCCAAGATGACTGGCCGGATGTACCCGGAATGGGCCGGCAAGCTGCACTTCTGGGCGATGTTCATCGGTGCGAACCTGACCTTCTTCCCCCAGCACTTCCTGGGCCGTCAGGGCATGCCGCGCCGCTACATCGACTACCCCGAGGCGTTTGCCTACTGGAACCACTGGTCGAGCCTGGGCGCCTTCCTGTCCTTCGCATCGTTCCTCTTCTTCTTCGGGGTCATGTTCTACACCCTCACACGCGGTGCCCGCGTGACCGAGGCGAACCCCTGGAACGAATACGCGGACACGCTGGAATGGACCCTGCCCAGCCCGCCGCCGGAACATACGTTCGAGATTCTTCCGAAACAGGAAGACTGGGACAAGACCCCGGCGCACTAAGCGCCGGAGCCAAGACAAAATTCAAAGGGCTCCGATCCGTATCGGAGCCCTTTTTTGTTGTGTTTGCGAATATCGAGATAATGCCCACCGAATGGTCCAAAACGCCCGAAGGTCATGACAGGCTGACCCTATGGCCGCATCAGTCGCTGCCTCCACGGGGCTTCGTGCTGTTCATCGGATCGACCTGCGTGATGCTGACACTGCCTCTGCTGGCGCTGCTCGGCTCGGTCCTGCTCTGGGCGCTGCTGCCGTTCCTGATGATGGCCGTGGCCGGTGTGTGGTTTGCAATTCATCGCAACCGACGCGCGGCGCAGCTGCGCGAAACGCTTACGCTTGGCCCGCGCGAGGCATACCTGCTGCATGAGAGGCACAACGCGGCCCCTATGGAATGGCGCTGCAACCGGTACTGGGCCCGCGCCGAACTTCACCTGGCCTCAGGCCCTGTGCCAAACTATGTCACGTTAACAGGGAATGGCCGCACGGTCGAAATTGGCGCCTTCCTGTCGGAAGACGAACGGGTCGCGCTGTACCACGAGATGTCCGCACGTCTGCGCGCATCAGCAGAATAAACAGCTTGCAGATTGAGGTGCCCCACCGTTCGCGCTGCCGCGCGATGCCTCCGGCGGGGATATTTGAAGCCCAAAGAAGCAAAGACCCCCGCATACTTCTTTGGGGTCCAAATATCCCGGGGGACTCCGCGCAGCGGAGGGGGGCAGAGCCCCCAACGCCGTTGCGTCGAACGATTCGCTCGATCAGGCCGAGCCCGCGCAGAGGCGCGACTTGACCAGAGGGCCCACCTTGGCGAAATCCATCTGGCCGGTGTAGCGCGATTTCAGCTCGGCCATCACCTTGCCCATGTCGCGAATCGATTCGGCGCCGGTGTTTGAAATCGCAGAGCCGACGGCATCCACCATTTCCTCATCGTCCAGCTGGCGCGGCAGGAATTCGGTGATCACCTCGATTTCCGATTCTTCGCGTTCGGCCAGGTCAAGCCGCCCGCCCTCTTCGTAGGCGCGCGCGCTTTCCTGGCGCTGCTTTACCATCTTGCCGAGGATCGCAAGGACTTCGGCATCGCCCACGCCCTCGTCATTGCCGGTGCTGGTGCGCGCGGCAATATCCTGATCCTTGATCGCGGCATTGATCAGCCGAAGCGTCGACAGGCGGGTCGCCGCCTTGTCGAGCATGGCCTGTTTCAGGGCCGCATTGACCCGAGACCGTAGTTCCATCTTGTCTGTCCATCCCCATGGAGCGTCAAGCTTCGCACCATAGGCAAAACTCGTTGCCCCGGCAACCTGCGCTTTCGCCACGTCACCGGGGCATGGTGCGGCATGCTATCACATCAGGCCGGTTGACCCCCCTGTCGCCCCCCCTTAGATAGCCAGAGATTTACCCGAACCCGTCATCAGAGAGTCGCGCCATGTCTGCCAGCACCCCGGCCAAGCCCACCGCCTGCCTTGCCCTTGCCGATGGCACCATCTTTTACGGAAACGGGTTCGGCGCCACCGGGCAGACCGTGGCCGAGCTGTGTTTCAACACTGCGATGACAGGCTATCAGGAAATCATGACCGATCCGTCCTATGCGGGGCAGATCGTCACCTTCACCTTTCCGCATGTAGGCAACGTCGGCGTAAACCCGGATGACGATGAAACCGGCGATCCGGTGGCCGAGGGGCTGGTGGTGAAATGGGATCCGACCGCGCCCAGCAACTGGCGCAGCGCCGAAAACCTCAAGACCTGGCTGGAACGGCGCGGGCGCATTGCCATTGGCGGCGTCGACACGCGGCGGCTGACCCGGGCGATCCGTCAAAGCGGCGCGCCGCATGTGGCGCTCGCCCATGATCCGGATGGCAACTTCGACATTGCCGCGCTTGTGGCAGCCGCACGCGGGTTCAAGGGGCTGGAAGGCGTTGACCTGGCAAAGGATGTCACCTGCGCCCAATCCTATCGCTGGAACGAAATGCGCTGGGCCTGGCCCGAGGGCTATTCCGAACAGAAAGATCCCAAATTCAAGGTCGTCGCCGTGGATTACGGCGCCAAGCGCAACATCCTGCGCTGTCTTGCAACGGTCGGTTGCGATGTGACTGTCTTGCCAGCCTCCGCGACGGCGGAAGAGGTGCTGGCGCACGCGCCCGACGGGCTGTTCCTGTCGAACGGTCCGGGCGACCCGGCAGCCACCGGCGCCTATGCCGTGCCGATGATCCGCGAGGTGATGGAGCAACGCGACATGCCCGTGTTCGGTATCTGCCTTGGCCACCAGATGCTCGCGCTGGCACTGGGCGCGCGCACGGTCAAGATGAACCACGGCCACCACGGCGCCAATCACCCGGTCAAGGATCTGGAAACCGGCAAGGTGGAAATCACATCGATGAACCACGGATTTGCCGTGGATGCGCAAAGCCTGCCCGCCGGGGTGATTGAAACGCACCGCTCGCTGTTTGATGGGTCGAACTGCGGCATCCGCATGGCGGATCGCCCGGTCTGGTCGGTGCAATACCACCCCGAGGCCAGCCCCGGCCCGCAAGACAGCTATTACCTGTTCGAACGGTTCGCCGCCGCCATGGCCGAGCGTCAGCCAGCCTAGGGCAGCGGCCCCGCGGCGTTAACGAAAAACCTGCGACCTCCCCAGATTTGGGTAGTCATTTTAACCAGCTATTAACCGCAGTCCGGGATTCTGCAGCGGCAGTTTCTGGCGAGTTTCGGTATGGCCACACTTCCCCTGCGGCGCGATCTTTCGCGCCGCGTTCCACCGCCGCGCACAGGGCATCAGCCGCTGGGGCGCCACCTTGTCGAAAGCGGCGACATCACGCCAGAACAGCTGGTGAAGGCGTTGCATCTGCAACGCACGCTTTCGGCGCCCCTGGGCGAAATCCTTGTGGCCGACGGGGCGATTTCGCCCGCAATGCTGCTGGCGGCGTTGCAACGTCAGACCGGATTGAACCGCGTCGATTTTGAAACCTCGCCCGCCGCGCCCGACCTGTGCCTGCGGCTTACGCCGGAATTCTGTTTGCACCATCGGGTGATCCCCTGGCTGCGCATGGGCGAGGTTGTCGCCTTTGCCACGTCGCGCCCCGACCGGTTCGAGGCGCTGCGCCCCGCGTTGGCCGCGATATTCGGCCCCGTTATCGTGGTTCTGGGCACCGAGGCCGAGATCGAGGCCGAAATCGCCCGCGCCTATCGCGCACCGTTGGCCCACAAGGCAGATACACGGGTTGCCGCGCGGTTCAGCTGCCGTGGGATCGGGCCGGTCGTGCAAATGATTCCGGCCGGGCTTCTGGTGTTGACGGCGCTTGCCATCTGGATCACCCCGGTTGCCGCGCTGACCGCTCTGTCGGTGCTGGCCCTGTTCTGCCTGTCGCTGTTCCTGACGCTGAAACTGGCAGCCGTGGCCGCGCAGCTGCTGACCGGTGATCCCCCCCTGCCCGAGCGCCAGGACGGTGGCGCCCTGGGTGGCCCGCCGCGGCCCCGGGTGTCGGTTCTGGTGCCGCTTTATCGCGAAAGCCGGATCGCGGAAACTCTGGTGCGCCGGCTGACCCGTCTGACCTATCCCAAAGCCCTGCTTGACGTTGTGCTGGTGCTGGAAGAAGGCGATGCCGTCACCCGTTCGGCGCTGCGGGCCGCCCGCCTGCCGCATTGGATGCGCATCGTCGAGGTGCCCGACCATTCCGGCCTGCGCACCAAGCCGCGCGCGATGAACTATGCCTTGGATTTCTGTCGCGGGTCCATCATCGGCATCTGGGATGCGGAAGATGCGCCGGCCTATGATCAGATCGAACGCGTGGCCGAACATTTTGCCCGCGCCTCGCCCGATGTGGCCTGCGTTCAGGGTGTTCTGGATTACTACAATCCGCGCACCAACTGGATCGCGCGGTGTTTCACCATCGAATATTCCGCCTGGTTTCGCGTCATCCTGCCGGGCATCGCGCGGCTGGGTCTTGTCGTGCCGCTGGGGGGCACCACGCTGTTCATGCGGCGCGACAGGCTGGAGGCGCTGGGCGGCTGGGATGCCCATAACGTGACGGAAGACGCCGATCTGGGGGTCCGCCTGTGCCGGGCCGGATACCGGACGGAAATGCTCTCCAGTGTCACCTATGAAGAGGCAAATTGCCGCCCCTGGGCCTGGATCAAGCAACGGTCACGCTGGCTCAAGGGGTTTCTGGTCACCTATATCGTTCATATGCGCGCGCCTTTGCAGCTGTGGCGCGATCTGGGCCCACTGCGGTTCCTGGGGATGCAGGCATTTTTCCTGGGCACGCTCAGCCAGTTCATACTGGCCCCAGTCTTGTGGAGCTTCTGGCTGTTTCTGCTGGGGCTGGGTCATCCTCTGCAGGCGTCGGCTTCGGGGCAGGTTATCCTGGGCGCAAGCGGCGCCATGCTGCTGGCAGAGCTCTGTTCGATGTCTATCGCGATGGTCGCCGTCATTCGGGCGCGGCGCGGCTTTCTCATCGCATGGGTGCCGACGCTGCTGTTCTATTTTCCGCTGGGCGCGCTGGCGGCCATCAAAGCCGTGGCCGAGCTGATCTTTGCGCCATATTTCTGGGACAAGACGGAACATGGCGTGGCCCAGGTCGATGCAAAACATGGCGGCCACCGCCCGCCCTAGCCTGCCGTGTCGCGCGCCGTGGCATCCTGTTTCAGCCGGGTGACGAAGGCGCCCGAGATGTGATCCTGCAAGGCCTGTTCGGCGCCATCCTCGTCGCGGCTCGCAATCGCCGCCACGATGGCGCGGTGTTCGCCCTGCGCCGCCGCGCCGCGCCCCTCTGCCGCCAGCGAGGTCGTCGCCATCAGCACCATCGTGCGATGCACAAGGTCCAGCTGCTGCACCAGATAGCGATTGTGCGAGGCCAGATGCAGCTGCTTGTGGAAGCGCCTGTTGGCACGTGCCAGCGCGGCAGTATCGTTTACCAGCGCGTCATCGGCCTGCACCATATCGCGCAGCACGGCGATTTCCTCGGCGCTGGCGTGGCGGGCGGCCAGCCGCGCGGCCAGCCCTTCCAGCTCGCGGCGCACCACGTACAGTTCGGCCATCTGATTGTGGTCCAGAGAAGCCACGATCAGCGACCGCCCGTCCCGTGCCAGCAGCGATTGCGTTTCAAGCCGTTGCAATGCCTCGCGGATCGGGGTGCGCGACACGCCGAAACGGTCAGCCAGATCGCTTTCCACCAGACGATCACCCGGGCGGAATTCGCCCATGTCGATCGCTTCCAGTATCAGCGAATAGGCATCGGTCTGGGCGGGTTTTCTGTCTTTCATCGGCACCGTCCGGCGTTAGCGGGTTGCGCATGTCTACAGGTCGCCCCGCCCGGCAATCAAGGTCGCATTCCCCCCGCGCGATTTAAAGCCGCGCCATTGAAAGCACCGGGGCGATGACGTAACTCATCCACATGAGCAAAGCCGCCTTCAATCACGTCGACACCTGGGTGTTTGATCTCGACAACACGCTGTACCCGCCCGAGGCACGGCTGTTCGACCAGATCGAAGTGCGCATGACGCAATATGTCATGGACAGCATCGGCGTCGACCGGGACGAAGCCGACCGGCTGCGCAAACATTACTGGCACACCTATGGCACCACGCTGGCCGGGCTGATGCGCGAACATGACGTCGATCCAACGCCGTATTTGACCCACGTGCACGAAATCGACATGTCGCACCTGCCGCAGGATGCCGCCCTCGCCCAGCATATCAAGGCCCTGCCCGGCCGCCGCATCGTCTATACCAACGGGTCCGCGCCCTATGCCGAGAGGGTGCTGGCGGCGCGCGGTCTGTCGGGGCTGTTCGATGCGATCTACGGAGTGGAACACGCGAATTTCCTGCCCAAACCCGAACGCGCCGCCTTTGACACGGTGTTCGGGCTCGACCGGCTGGACCCGACCCGCGCCGCCATGTTCGAGGACGACCCCCGCAACCTTGCCGCGCCGCATGACATGGGGATGCGCACCGTGCACGTCGCCCCCACCGCGATCGAGGCCGCGCATATCCACCACCACACCGCCGATCTGACCGATTTCCTTGGCAAGCTGAGCGCCTGACATGACGAGCTGCGACATCCTGATTTCCGGCGGCGGCGTGGCCGGGCTGACCGCGGCGGCCGTGTTCGGCGATGCCGGGTTCCGGGTGATCTGCGTCGATCCGGCCCCTCCCATCACCGATTCCACGCAGGATGGCGCCGACCTGCGCAGCACCGCATTCCTGCAACCCGCGCGGGATCTGCTGGAACGTGCGGGCCTGTGGGCGCGGCTTGCCCCGCACGCCATGCCGCTGCAAGTCATGCGCATCGTCGATGCCGGCGGCCCGGCCCCCGAGGCGCGCAGCATCCGCGATTTCGTGGCCGACGAGATTTCCGAGCGTCCCTTTGGCTGGAACCTGCCGAACTGGCTGCTGCGGCGCGAAATGGCGGCCCGACTGGCCGACCTGCCCGGGGTCGATTTCCGCCCCGGTATTGGCACCAAATCTCTGTTCACCCGCACCACGGGCGCGCGCGTGACGCTCAGCGACGGCGACGTGATCAACGCCAAACTGGTCATAGCCGCCGACGGGCGCAACTCGCCGATGCGGCAGGCGGCGGGCATCAGCGTGACCACGCAGCGCTACGGACAAAAGGCGCTGGCCTTCGCCGTTTCGCACCCGATACCGCACGATAACGTCTCGACCGAAATCCACCGCACCGGCGGCCCGTTCACGCTGGTGCCCCTGCCCGACCAGAACGGGATGCCGTCCTCGGCCGTGGTCTGGATGGAGCCGGGCGCCCGCGCGGCCGATCTGGCGCAGATGCCGGTGCCCGAATTCGAGGCCGCGATGACCGAACGGTCCTGCGCGCTGTTCGGGCCGCTCACGCTACTGAGCGCGCGCAGCCTGTGGCCGATCATCTCGCAACGCGCGACGCGGCTGACGGCCGAGCGGTTGGCCCTGATGGCCGAAGCCGCCCATGTGATGCCGCCCATCGGCGCGCAGGGGCTCAACACGTCTTTGGCCGATCTGGCCTGCCTGCTGGACCTGGCACAGGCCCGTCCCGAGGGGCTTGGCGATGCGCCGATGCTTGATGCCTATGCCCGCGCGCGCCATACCGATATCGCGTTGCGCAGCACGGGCATCGACCTGCTCAATCGCGCCGCCATGGCCCGGGCCCAGCCGCTACGCGACCTGCGCGCCGCCGCGCTGAACACGCTGCACGGGCTGACGCCGGTGCGCCACGGTCTGATGCACATGGGGCTGGGGCTGCGCCGGAAATGACCAGCCTGCCCGCCGCTTTTGGCCGGCACTGGCAGCTTGCCGCGCTGTGCCTTGCCCTCTGCCTGCTCTGGTCCACGCCGGTGGTTATGCCGCTCAAGCTGCTGTTGGTGTTGTTTCACGAACTTTCGCACGCGGCAGCCACGCTGCTGACCGGAGGAGAGGTGGTCGACATGCACATCACCCTGTCCCAGGGCGGACAGGTGATTTCGCGCGGCGGCAATCGCTTCGTGATCCTCTGCGCGGGCTATATCGGCTCGCTTGCAATCGGGGTTGTCCTGTTCATCGCCGCCCTGCGCACCCACGCCGACCGCGCCATAGCGGCCACGCTTGGCGCGGTGCTGGTGGCCTCTGCCGCGCTCTACATGCAGGGCATCTTTGCCATCGGCTTTGCGGCAGGAACGGGCGCCGCGCTGATCGCGGCGGCCGCCTATCTGTCGCGCGACGTGAATGATCTGATCCTGCGGCTGATCGGCATGGCCAGCATGATCTACGTACCGCTCGATATTTTTGACGACACCCTGCGCCGCGCCCATCTGGACAGCGACGCGCGGATGCTGGCCACCGAATTCGGCGGCACCACCATGCTGTGGGGCGCGGCATGGTTCGCCCTCGCCTTGCTGACCATCGCCGCCTGTCTGCGGTATGGACTAGGCGCCAGCAGCAACATCGCATGGCGCCCGAAAACGACGGCCTAAAGCACCTCGTCCAGCACCCGTTTCAGCCGCGCCAGCGTGGCATCGACATCATAGAGCTTGTCCAGCCCGAACAGCCCCAGCCGGAAGGTGGAAAACCCCTCGGGCTCGTCACATTGCAGCGGCACGCCTGCGGCAATCTGCATCCCCTTCGCGGCGAACGCCCGGCCCGACTGCACCTCGGGCGAGGTGGTGTAGCTCACCACCACACCCGGCGCACCGAACCCATCGGCGGCAACCGAGGTCACACCCCGCTCGCGCAGCATCGCACGCACCCCATCGCCCAGCTTCCACTGCGCCTCGCGCAGGCGGTCAAAGCCATAGTCCCGCGTCTCGATCATCGTGTCGCGGAATTCCTGCAAGGCGTCCGTCGGCATGGTGGCGTGATAGGCGTGCCCGCCGCCCTCATAGGCCGCCATGATCGCGCGCCATTTTTTCAGGTCGATGGCAAAGCTGTCCGACTGGCTGTCCTCGAGCCGCTCCAGCGCCGTGGCCGACAGCATCACCAGACCGGCACAGGGCGAGGCGCTCCACCCCTTTTGCGGGGCCGAGATCAGCACATCGACCCCGAGCGCCTTCATATCGACCCAGGCACAGCCCGAGGCGATGCAATCGAGCACCATCAGCGCCCCCACCTCATGGGCGGCAGCGGCCAGCGCGGCCACGTAATCGTCGGGCAGGATCACCCCGGCCGCGGTTTCCACATGGGGCGCAAAAACCACGGCGGGCTTCTTCGCGCGAATTTCAGCCACAACATCCGCAATCGGCGCAGGCGCAAAGGGCGACGGCGCCGCATTGCCGGTCTGGCGTGCCTTCATCACGGTGGCGCCGCTGGTCAGCCCACCCGTCTCGATGATCTGGCTCCAGCGATAGGAAAACCAGCCGTTGCGCACCACCAGCACCTCGGCCCCGCGCGCGAACTGCCGCGCAACCGCCTCCATCGCATAGGTGCCGCCACCGGGGATCACGGCAACCGCATCGGCGTTATACACCTCTTTCAACATTTCCGAGATGTCACGCATCACCTTCTGGAACCGCATCGACATATGATTCAGCGAGCGGTCGGTGAAAACGACGGAAAATTCTTCCAGTCCATCGGGATCGACAGTGTCAAGCAAGGCAGGCATCGCAGGCTCCTTCGGGGGCATCTGCCCCGGGTCATAGCGCGCCGCCCGCCCCTTGGCAAAGCGGATATGCCGCTACAGCGGCCCCGGCAGCCGCTCCTCGCTCAGCAGCACATTGGCCTCGACCTCGCCCGCGCCCGGCAGCGTCATGATCCGCCGCCGCAGCACCCGCTCGAAATCGGGCAGATCGCGCGCCACCACCCGCAGGCGAAAATCATAAAGGCCCAGCACATGCTCCACCGTCTGCACCTCGGGAATGGCGCTGACGGCACGTTCAAAATCCGACAGGCTGGCGCGCCCCTTGCGCCCCAGCTTGACGCCCAGAAACACGGTCACGCCAAACCCCAGCGCCTCGGCGTTCAACCGCAACCGCCGCCCCTTGATCGCCCCCGCCTCCTGCAATCGCCGAATCCGGCGCCACATGGCAGGCTGCGACAGGCCAAACCGCCGCCCCAGGGCGCCCGCGCTTTGCGTGGCATCCCGCGCCAGCGCCAGCAGGATGCGGCGGTCGATCTCGTCCAGCTCGATCATACCGGCAACACCTCGTCCGACTTGATCCGCGAGATATGCATCAACGGCTCGATATCCGCGATATGCGGCAGCGTCAGGATCCGCTCACGATACAGCTGCTGGTAATGCGCCATGTCCCGCGCAATCACCGACAGCCGCACGTCGACCCGGCCCAGAAAGGTCTGGATCTCCAGCACCTCGGGCACCTCGCGCGCGGCGGCCAGGAATTCGTCGAACGCCCGCGCGTTGGCCTTCTCCAGCGTGAACCGCAACGATACCTCGACCGCATAGCCCAGCGCGGCCCAGTCGATCACCGCCTCCTGCCCCAGGATCACGCCCGCGCCCTGCATCCGCTCCAGCCGCCGCCAGCAGGTCGCCGCCGTGACGCCCGCCCGCTCGGCCAGTTCGGCGGTCGACAGCGACGGCTCGGCCTGAAAGTGCCGAAGCAGCCGCCTGTCCAGATCGTCAAGCATGATCATTTCACGATTCTCACATTTGGCGCATTGTTCTTCTTCTTTGATCTAAATACTCAATTGCACAGCAATCGCAATCACCGCAACGTCCCGGTAAACAGGCCCCAATCAACACCGGGACCAAGAGGAGACATCCCATGCGAGTCTATTACGATCGTGACTGCGACATTAACCTGATCAAGGATAAAAAAGTCGCCATTCTGGGCTATGGCAGCCAGGGCCACGCCCATGCGCTGAACCTGCGCGACAGTGGTGCAAAGAACCTTGTTGTCGCCCTGCGCGAAGGCTCGGCCAGCGCCAAGAAAGCCGAAGCCGAAGGTCTCAAGGTCATGGGCATCGCCGAGGCCGCCGCATGGTGCGACCTGATCATGTTCACCATGCCCGATGAACTGCAGGCCGAAACCTACAAGAAATACGTCCACGACAACCTGCGCGAAGGCGCGGCGATTGCCTTTGCCCACGGTCTGAACGTGCATTTCGGCCTGATCGAACCCAAGGCGGGCGTCGATGTCATCATGATGGCACCCAAGGGCCCCGGCCACACCGTGCGTGGCGAATACACCAAGGGCGGCGGCGTGCCCTGCCTCGTGGCCGTGCACAACGATGCCTCGGGCAAGGCGCTGGAACTGGGCCTGTCCTACTGCTCGGCCATCGGCGGCGGCCGTTCGGGCATCATCGAAACCAACTTCCGCGAAGAATGCGAAACCGACCTCTTCGGCGAGCAGGCCGTGCTCTGCGGCGGCTTGGTCGAGCTGATCCGCATGGGCTTTGAAACCCTGGTCGAAGCCGGTTACGCGCCCGAAATGGCCTATTTCGAGTGTCTGCACGAGGTGAAGCTGATCGTGGACCTGATCTACGAAGGCGGCATCGCCAACATGAACTACTCGATCTCGAACACCGCCGAGTATGGCGAATACGTCTCGGGCCCGCGCATCCTGCCCTACGACGAAACCAAGGCAAAGATGAAAGCGGTTCTGCGCGACATCCAGACCGGCAAGTTCGTACGTGATTTCATGCAGGAAAACGCCGCTGGCCAGCCCTATTTCAAAGGCACGCGCCGCCTGAACGACGAACACCAGATCGAGCAGGTTGGCGAAAAGCTGCGCGCCATGATGCCCTGGATTTCCGCCGGCAAGATGGTCGACAAGCAAAAGAACTGATCCGGCCCACCCCAGACCAGCAAAGGGCGCCCCCGCGGGCGCCCTTTTTCATTTCAATAGGTTCCGATTACGATGGTCGTCTTTTCCAGCACCTTGCCTTGGCCGTTCACGGCCTTCAACGTGGCGGTGTACTTGTTGCCCTGCCCCCCGGAACAAGGCGGCAGATAGCCTTTGGACGCATATTGCCCCTTGCCGCGCGAGCGCTTCACCACGCGCACCCCGCCGGGCAGCTTGTCCGTCAGCCCCGGCACCGCAGGCAGCTTGGCCGAGGCACCCGAGGCCGGGTAGATCAGCGTGCCATGCCCGCCCTTGGTGGCCAGCGGCGCATAGGATTTGTCGTCATATTCCACGACGATCCCGGCGGTGCCCGCAGGCAGCCCGCTGACCGTCATCGGCGGCGTCGCGCCCTTGCCCCCGTGCAGGGTGCATTGCTGCCCATTCGGAACCTTCTTGCCGCCCCAGGGCGCGCCCAGTTTCACCGACATCTCGGCGTGCGCCACGCCGGCCGCAAACACCAAACCAAACGCGGCGCAAATCGACGCCTTGAACACTCGCATTGAAATCCTCCCATATATTCAACGGCACGACACTAGGGCCACCGAAGAATACGGGTCAAGCGTGCATCACAGCGCCTGTTCTACCGCGCCGACAACGCGCTCAACCGCCGCGTTCAACCGCGCCTCGTCCGTACATTCCGCCATCACGCGGATCAACGGCTCGGTCCCCGATTTGCGGATCAGCAGCCGCCCGGTTCCGGCCAGGTCGGCCTCGCTTGCCGCGATGGCGGCCTTGACGCCGGCATCTTCCAGCGGCGTCTGCCCCGCGCTGTAGCGTACGTTGCGCAGCAGTTGCGGCACCGGATCGAACTGGCGCGCCAGAGCGCTGGCCGGCTGACCCGAGCGCACCATCTCGGCCAGAAAATGCAGCCCGGCCATCAGCCCGTCGCCCGTCGTGGCATAATCGCTCATCACGATATGGCCCGATTGCTCGCCCCCAAGGTTGAAGCCGCCGGCCCGCATCCGCTCCACCACGTATCGGTCGCCCACGGCGGTGCGTTCCAGCCGCAGGCCTTTGGATTCAAGAAACCGTTCCAACCCGAGGTTCGACATCACGGTGGCCACCAGCGCCCCACCCGCCAGCCTGTCTTCGGCAGCCCAGCGCCCGGCCAGCAGCGCCATGAACTGATCGCCATCGGCCACCGCGCCGTTTTCGTCGATCATGATGACGCGGTCGGCGTCGCCATCCAGACAGATGCCCACATGCGCGCCTTGCGCTACCACCATCTCGGCCGCGGCCATCGGCTGGGTCGAGCCGCAGCCCCGGTTGATATTCGTCCCATCGGGCGAGATGCCCATGGGGATCACATCGGCACCCAGCTCCCAGAGGATCTCCGGCGCCGCCCGGTGCGCCGCGCCATTGGCACAGTCAACCACCACCTTCAGCCCGTCCAGCCGCAGATCGCGCGGAAGCGAGGATTTGACGCGCTCGCCATAGCGGAACCGCGCGTCGTCAACCCGCTTGGCACGTCCGATATTGGGGGCTTGTGCGGGTTCGACACCCTTTTCCACCAGCGCCTCTATCTCGGCCTCGGCCTGATCGGACAGCTTGAACCCATCGGGGCCGAAGAACTTGATCCCATTGTCCTGCGCCGGGTTGTGGCTGGCGGAAATCATCACGCCCAGATCGGCCCGCATGGACCGTGTCATCAAACCCACGGCAGGTGTCGGCACCGGCCCCAGCAGCAGCACGTTCATGCCCGTACTGGTCAGCCCCGCCGTCAGCGCATTTTCGAACATATAGCCCGACAGCCGCGTGTCCTTGCCGATGACAACGCGATGCACACCGCCCGAATCCCTGCGGAAATAGCGCCCCACGGCCGCCCCGATGCGCAGCGCCATATCCGCCGTCATGGGGGCCACATTCGCCGTGCCACGCACGCCATCGGTTCCGAACAGTTTTCGCATTTACCTTACCGCCTGCCACAGCCGCACCGCCTGCACGGTTTCGGCCACATCATGTACCCGCAGGATCTGCACGCCCTGCGCCAGACCTTCAAGCCCCAAGGCGATGGAGCCGGGAGCGCGCAACGCCGCGTCAGGTTGCTGACCAATGCGCCCGATGAACCCCTTGCGCGACACGCCCAGCAAGATCGGGCAGCCCAGCCCGTGAAACAGCGACAGCCCGCGCAGCAGCGCGAGGTTATGCTCGACCGTCTTGCCAAAGCCGATGCCCGGGTCGATGGCGATGCGCGCACGCTCGATGCCCATGGCCTCGAGTGCGACCACCCGTTCCGCCAGATAATCGTAGACGTCCAGCAGCACATCATCATATTGCGGGTCGTCCTGCATGGTCGCCGGATCGCCCAGCGCGTGCATCACGCAGACGGCGGCACCAGATTGCACGGCCACATCCGCCAGATGAGGATCGTAGGTAAAGCCACTGACATCATTGACAATCGCGGCGCCTGCCTCGACGGCAGCCCGGCCCACCGCCGCCTTGCGCGTATCAATCGAGATTACCGCCGCATTGTCGCGGCTCAGCGCGGCGATCACCGGCTCGGTGCGCTGGATCTCTTCCGCATCGGGCACGGTTTCAGCGCCGGGGCGCGTGGACTCGCCGCCGATGTCCAGAATGTCGGCCCCTGCCGTTGCCATCGCCCCCGCCCCAACCAGCGCATCGGCAGCCAGTGCATGGCGGCCCCCGTCGGAAAAGCTGTCGGGTGTGGTATTGACGATGCCCATGATACGGGGCGTGTCCATCGACAGGCCCGCATAATCGACACGCGGAACCGTCAGCCGCTCCAGCACCTCTGGCGCGACCTTACCCACGGGTAAGACGCTTGGCGCGCCCTCTCGCGTCAACACTTCGGCATGGGAGAACCACAGATCGGCCCGCCCCGCCAAGGGCAGCGCATCATCGGGGCGCGCGGCGCCGTGCTGCACCAGCGGGCGGATATAGTCCATCACAGCACCGCCTGATCGGGCGACACCGCGCGCAGCCGCACATCGCTGCCTTCGGGCAGTTCGGCACCGATCACCAGCATCTCGTCTGCGGCAAAGGTATCGGCAAACCACGCCGCCAGCGCCACCGCGTCACCCGGATCGACTTGCGGGCCGTCGACCGCATCCAGCACGATCTTGGACGGGGCCCAGACGCTGATCTGGCCGTTCTTCATCGCCCAGTCCAGTTCGGTTCTTGTTTCCACCACCACGCAGCGCGGATCGCGCGCGGCCAGCATCCAGGCGGTCTGTTCAATTGCCAGCAGGTCGATCCGGCGCTGGGTCATACGATGGCCCGTGGTTGGGCGCGGCGCATCAGGCATCCCGACGCAAAGCAGCAGCGGGCGTTTGCGGGTCTGCAACTGATCCAGCCACCCGGTCAGATGATCCGAAGCAATGGCGCTGTTCGACAGGTACACAAGGCGCGGGTGCGGACGGTCATCTTCGGGCGTGACAGCCGCTGGCGCGTCCTGCGCGCGCACGATTTCCACCCCAAGCGCGCCTGGGCCACGATCCAGCTTTTCGATGCGGACAAAGACTCTTACGGCCTGAGGTTCAAGCAGGATACGGTCGGCCACACGTTCCGCCAGGGTCTCCAGCAGGTTCAGCCGTTCCGCCGACAGCTCGTGCGCGATGGCCTCTGTCACCCGGTCGTAGGACAGGATGCGATCAACGTCGTCGTCAATCGGGCCGGTCAGAGGCTGGACTTCAACGACGACGTTGAAACAGATGCGCTGGGACCGGCCTCGTTCCGCCTGAAACGCGCCGATTTCGACCTCGACGATATGATCGCGCAGCGAGATACGGTCCAGCGGCTGGTCAGAGGCGGTTGCCCGCGCGCGCTCGGAGGGATGCTCAAAGGCCAGTCGGATTTCGGAACTCACGGTTGCGTCTCCCATTGGGGGCGGCAACCCGGGGATCAGGTCGGCCGATTCAGGCGCACCCTAGAAGGGCAGATGCCGTCTAACAGGCCCGCCAGCGCCGCACCAGCCGTTGAAAGCGCCATCAGTCGGCGCTGGCTGTCCGGTAATTGTGCCGATAGAACACATGCACGCCGATCCGCGCGGTTTTCTGGTAGACCCGCGCCCATTTCGGACGCACAGCCGTTGTATGGTAATGCGTGGCACCGCCAGTCAGCGCGCCAAAAGTGCCGTCCATCACCGCGCGGGCCACCTTGGCCACCCGCTCATAGGCCTTTTTCTCGGCGATCACGTCCTTGTAGCCATCGCAGGTATAGGTGAACTGGCACTGATAGCGCCGGCCCGTGCCCTGCTTCACGACACCGCAGGGTGTGGCAGGGAAGCGCGCGCTCTTGACCCGGTTCATGATGACCTCGGCCACGGCGAACTGGCCCTTGACGGTTTCGCCGCGCGCTTCGAAATACAGCGCCTCGGCAAGGCAGCGGAACTGGTCGTCGCCCTTGGCCTTGGGCTGATTGTCGAGCCAGTCGGCAGAATAGCTGAAGCTTTTGGGACGGTTGCGATCGCGCGGCGCAGATTCGGTCAGCATCGACTTCAGATGGCGCCCCGGAAGGCTGCTGAGCGTGACCTGTTCACGCTCGAACAGGGATTTCAGATCGGCCTCGGCCTGCACGGTCATGGGCGTAAGGCCCATGGTGGCCGCCAGAACGGCTGCAAAGAATCGCTTCATAATTACCCCCATCAGGCCAAATAAAAACCACACGCCCGCGAAAAGCACTCGCAGGCTGATACATGAACAACACATGAATGGCCAGAACGTCAGGGTGTCGCAGGCAAAGGCCTGCTTGTCAGGTCAGGCTTGGCGACGCGCGCGCGGTCTCCACTTTAACAACATCTGGGCGAGGGATGATTTCTGATCGCCCATCTTGTGGTTTATCGCCAGTTGCGCCGCCGCAAGCCGCGCAACCGGGACACGGAAGGGCGAACACGACACATAGTCGAATCCGGCCTCGCGACAGAAGGCAATCGATTCGGGATTGCCGCCATGTTCGCCACAGATCGAAAGGGTGATTCCCGGCTTCGCCGCCCGCCCGCGCGAGGCGCCCAGCTTCAGCAGCTCGCCCACGCCGTCCTGATCCATCACGTGGAACGGGTCTTCGGGGAACACGCCCTGCTGGACGTAGGCCGACATGAACCGCCCCGCATCGTCGCGCGACAAGCCATAGGTCATCTGGGTCAGGTCGTTGGTGCCAAAACTAAGGAACGCCGCGTGGGCCGCGATGTCCTGCGCCCGCAACGCGGCGCGCGGCGTTTCCACCATCACGCCAAGGCGATAGTCGAAATCCTGCCCGCGCTCGGACCGCACGGCGGTGGCCACCGCGTCGATGCGGGATTTCACCAGCTCGACCTCGCGCTTGGCCGACACAAGCGGGATCATGATCTCGGGCACCACCGGGGCGCCATCGCGGCTGGCTTCGATCGTCGCCTCGAAGATGGCGCGCGCCTGCATGTCATAGATTTCCGGCACCGTCACGCCCAGCCGAACACCGCGCAGCCCCAGCATGGGATTGTGTTCGCGCATCTGGTCCACGCGCCGCGTCACCGCGCTGATCGGGATGTCCAGCGCCTCGGCCAGTTGCAGCTGACCATCGCGGGTGGTGGGCAGGAATTCGTGCAACGGCGGATCGAACAGACGGATACACACCGGCTGCCCTTCCATGATGCGGAAAAGCTGCGTGAAATCATCACGTTGCATCGGCAGCAGCCGTTCCAGAACCGAGGCGCGGCCCGAACTGGTTTCGGCAAAGATCATCTCGCGCATCACGATCAGGCGCGCGGGATCAAAGAACATATGCTCGGTCCGACACAGCCCGATGCCCTGCGCGTTGAAGTTGCGCGCGGTCTGCGCGTCTTCGGGTGTGTCGGCATTGGCGCGGATGCCGATATCGCGTTCCGCGTCGGCCCAGGCCATCAACCGCTGGAACGCATCGTCCTGCGCGGGCTCCAACATGCTGGGCGACCCGGCAAGGATTTCGCCTGAACTGCCGTCAATGGTGATAATGTCACCCGCTTTCAGCACGCGCCCGTCAGCCGCGATGATCTGCCCCGCGCGTGTATCGAACCGCAAGGACGACGCGCCCACGATACAGGGCAGACCCATCCCACGCCCGATCACGGCGGCGTGGCTGGTCATCCCGCCACGTTCCGTCAACACGGCCACAGAGGCATGCATGCCGCGCACATCCTCGGGCGAGGTTTCGCGCCGCACCAGCACGCAGGGCTCGCGGCGGGCCGCACTCGCCTGCGCCTCGATCGCGCTGAACACGATGCGCCCGGTCGCCGCGCCAGGGCTGGCCGCGATGCCGGTGCCCAATACATCGCGCTCGGCCTCGGGGTCGACCTGCCGGTGCAACAATTCGGTGAGCATGTTGGGTTCCACCCGCATCACCGCCTCTTGCGGGGTGATGATGTCGTCACTCGCCAGCCGCACAGCGATCCGCACCGCCGCATGGGCCGAGCGCGGCACGCGAACGCCGTCCAGAATATGCACCTTCCCGTCTGCGATCACGAATTCGATCTGCATCTCTTCGCGCAGCTTCTGCCGCATCAACGCCGCATGCGCCTTGAGCGCGGCAAACGCCCCCGGTGCGGCATCTTCCAAAGACCGGCCCCGTTCATCCCGTTCGAGATACAGCGCGCCCGCCCCTGCGCCCAGCGCCTCGCGGCCCTGGCTTTGGCTGAGGTAACGGCCCGTGATCTGCGCGGCGCCGGTGCTGGTATTGACCAGCTGGAACACGCCCGACCCGCATTCCCCCTGCCCAAAGCCAGAGATCATCTGCTGCACCACCAGCCCCAACCCCGCGTCGGGTGGCGCGCCACGCGCAGCCCGCAGCAGCCGGGCCGAGGTGCCATCCCAAGCCCGCGCCATCGACCGGAGCACCCCAGTCAGCTGAGTTTCGATATCCTGCGGAAACCTTTCGTCGGCCTCTGCCTCGTAAGCGGCAAGAATGTCGCGCAGCGTATCTTCATCCGTGCCGCTGAAATCGTCGAAGATATCCGGGTCCAGCCGGGCCACATGTATCCCGTATGCCTGAACAAACCGTGAATAGAGTGCCGTCGCCGCATCGTGGCCGAGCGTGTTGCTGAGGCGCACGTGCTGGGCATCATTCATACCCACGTTCAGCACCGCACCCGGCCCGCCCCAATCGGGATCGGCCGACGAGGGCCGCACACACAGCAGCGCACCCGAAGTGAACTGCCCCACAATTCCCGCGATATCCGGCATCACACCGTTGGCGATGGCGTGCACCGCGTCAAAGGACAACGCGACCGAATGCGGCACCGGCAGATCAAGCCGGACCAGACGCTGCAGGCATTTCGCCCGCCCGCCGTGAGAGTCGGTCGCGAGGTTGGCCTTGGCCGTGATCGGCATGACATCAGGAGAATTCTGCACTGCAGCACCTTTCGTGATGCGGGCAGAATAGGCCAGACACTTGCCGACGCAAGGGGGAGCCCACGCTGACCGTTACGAAAATGACATCAGGTAGGGCTAAAGGGGTGCTTTAGCGCCTCGCTGGGCTCCGCCCGTTCGGCGCTGAAACGCTCCACTGGAGCGTTTCCGGGCGCGCCTTGACCCCTGGGCTCCGCCCGTTCGGCGCTGGAACGCTCCACTGGAGCGTTTCCGGGACGCGCCTCACCCCTCGATCTTGGTCAGGTCGGCGACGCGGGTGCAAGTCTGGCGAATTTGGCTAAGCAGATTCAGACGGTTGCGGCGAACGATGTCGTTTTCATCGTTGATCATCACCGCGTCAAAGAACCCGTCAACCGGCCCGCGCAGGGCGGCCATTGCCGCCATCGCCTCGGCGAAATCCTGCGCCTTGAGCGCCGGGGCAATCCGCGCCTCGGCGGCATCGAGCGCATCGAACAAAGCCACTTCCGCCGGGTCGCGCGCCAGTTTGCGGTCGGCGCCAAAGGAATATTCCACGCCGTCCTTGGCCTCGGCCTGGCTGAGGATGTTGTTGGCACGCTTGAACCCTTGCAACAGGTTTTCGCCGTCTTCGGTTTTCAGCACGTCGCTCAGCGCCTGCGCCCGCCGCGCCAGCAAGGCCAGATCGTCATTGCCCGGCATCGCGATGCAGGCGTCGATGATGTCATGCCGGATTCCCTGATCGCGCAGGTAGACCTTCAGGCGGTCGTGGAAGAACCCTGTCAGATCAGCCACATCGGCACCCGAGTTGGCCCGAGCAATCGCCTCGCCCAGCGACAGCGCCAACCCGTTCTCCAGCACCAGCCGGATCACCCCCAGCGCGGCGCGGCGCAGGGCGAAGGGGTCTTTGGAGCCGGTCGGTTTTTCGTCAATCGCCCAGAACCCGGCCAGCGTGTCGAGCTTGTCGGCAAGCGCGACCGTGACCGACAAGGGCGCGGTCGGCACGGTGTCGGACGGGCCGAGCGGGGAATAGTGATCCTGGGCCACGGCGGCCACATCTTCCGGAAGGCCTGCGGATTCGATGTAATACCGCCCCATAAGCCCCTGAAGTTCGGGGAATTCATAGACCATTTCCGACGACAGATCGGCCTTGGCCAGTCGCGCGGCCTGATCGGCGGCCTCGGCATCGGCACCGGTCACCGGGGCCAGTTCCCGCGCCAGCGCGGCGATGCGGGAAATGCGCTCGGCCTGGCTGCCCAGTTTGTTGTGGAAGGTCACGTTTTCAAGCGATTGCACCCAGGCGTTGATGTCGGCCTTGGCAACGCGCAGATCGTTTTCCCAGAAGAATTTCGCGTCCGACAGCCGCGCCGCCAGCACCTTCTGGTTGCCCGCAAGGATGGTTGCGCCATTGTCGGCGGTTTCGCGGTTGGCGACGGTAATGAATTTCTCGATCCGACCGGTTTTCGCGTTGCGCACGGAAAAGAATTTCTGATGCTCACGCATGCTGGTTTGCAGCACCTCGGGCGGCAGGGTCAGGAAATCGGCACCGATGTCACCCATCAGCACGACGGGCTTCTCGACCAGCCCGGCGACTTCGGCCAGCAGCGCGGCATCTTCGACCACTTCAAGCCCGGCGGCGAAGGCCAGGTTTTCGGCGTCGGATTTGATCTGATCGGCGCGTTCCTGCGCCGAGAGCGTGACATGGGCACGCTTGAGCTTCGCCTCGTAATCCTCGAACGACGAAACAGAAAACGCGTCCGGCGCCATGAAGCGATGGCCGCGCGTGGTATTGCCCGACGGGATGCCGTCGATGTTCAGCGGCACCACCTCGGCACCTGCCTCATCCGTCAGGATGCACAGGATCGAATGCAGCGGCCGGACCCAGCGCAGGCTGCCGCTGCCCCAGCGCATCGACTTGGGCCAGGGGAAATCGCGGATCACCTGTTCCAGCGCCTCGGCCACGATTTCGGCGGCGGGGCGGCCCGGCTTGTCGATCACGGCAAAGAACACCGCGCCCTTGGGCGTGTCGCGTTCAATCAACGCCTCGCGTGTCACGCCTGCCCCGCGCAGGAAGCCTTCGATTGCCTTTTCGGGCGCATCGAAGCGGGGGCCCTTGCGTTCTTCGCGCTGCGCGGGCGAGGCCGCGAGCAACCCGCCCACCGTCAGCACCAGACGGCGCGGCGTGGAAAAGGAGGCGGCGCCCGCATAGGTCAGCCCGGCCTCGACCAGCGCATCGGTCATGCGCTTTTTCAGATCCTCGGCGGCGCGGGTCTGCATCCGCGCGGGGATTTCCTCGGAGAAGAGTTCGATCAGCAAATCGGGCATGGGCGGTATCCCTCGTCAGGCGGCGGCGTCATGTCCATTCAAGGTTGACGCGGGTTTTCGGGTAGGTGGCAGCGATCCGGTCGCGCAGCGCCTTGTAGCTGGCGCGCAGGGCCGGAAACTTGCCCTCGTGTGTTTCGGCAACGGTCAGGCGGATGCGGTGCAACAGCCCGTCGCGGTCCAGCCGGTCGAGCAGCGCCAGTTCGGCGCCTTCGATGTCGAGCTTGAGAAAGGCGATATCATCGTGTGATTTCAAGCAGGTCCGCAGGAAATCCGGCAGGTCGACCACCTGAACCGGCAGCGTATCGGCGCTGTCCATACCCGCCCCGCCCGGCACCAATGTGCTGCGGGTGGTGCGCGCGGTGGGATCGTCGGCGAAATCGGTAGCGCGATGCAGGGCGCCCTGCCCGGCCTCGGGGCCGACGGCGGCGTAATGCAGCGTCACGTTGTCGGCTTTGCCCAGCCGATCCGACAGGGCGGCAAAGGCCAGCGGATCGGGTTCGAACGCATGAACGCGGGCGCCAGTTGCTGCCAGCTGCGCCGCGACCTCGCCCACGTTGGCGCCGCAATCCACCGCCACATCTCCGGGGCGCAGCATCGAGACGACGCCGGACAACATGCCTTCGGCCCGAGCGCGGGCCAGCCGGCGGCGCGCCTTGCGGCGGGCTTTGCGTTCGGCGTCGGTCAGGCTCACTGCGACACTCCGGCGGGGCGATCGGGGCAGGCTTCGCCCACCACGGTGCCGTCATAGGATTTTTCGCCGCATTCGTTCAGCTCGTGCCAGATATAGCCGCGACCGTCGTCGGTGATGGCGACAATCTGATCGACCCCGAAATGCACGTTTTTCTGGCCCAGAAAGGCCAGTGCGGTGCCTGCCTCAAGCTCGGCGCCGATGGCTTCGGCGTTGAAGCAATCGAACCAGCCCGGCGCGTTCAGCGGTTTGGGGTTGTCGACCATCACATAGGTTTCGCTAAGCACTGCCACCGTCATAGGCGTGGTGAAACAGGCGCGATAGCGGATCGGAGAACTGTCGGCGTCAATCGCCTGAAAGTTCTCGGCCAGGATCGGTTCGGGAAGGTTGTCGGCCAGCAGCACCAGCGACACGGGGTCGGGCTTGGCCTCAACCTCGTGATAATAGCCGTAGACCTGAAGGTAATACAACGCCCCGCCAGCCAGGGCCGCAGACAGCGTCAGCACCGCAACAATCGCCTTGCCATTCATGCCTCGTATCCACCGGCACCGGTGCGCACGAAGGCATCGGCGCATTGCTTGGCCAGCGCCCGGACCCGCCCGATATAGGCCTGCCGTTCAGTGACGGAAATCACACCGCGCGCGTCCAGCAGGTTGAAGATGTGGCTGGCCTTGATGCACTGGTCATAGGCCGGATGCGCCATCACGATACGCTTGCCGGTTTTCGGGTCGGTGTCGTCCTGATCCAGGATCGCCTTGCACTCGGCCTCTGCCTCGACAAAGTGATCGAGCAGCACCTCGGTATTGGCGACGTCGAAGTTCCAGCGCGCGTATTCCTCTTCCGTCTGGCGGAACACGTCGCCATAGGACAGCGGGATCGGCGCGCCCGGGTCGTTGTAGGGCATGTCCATCACATGCTCGACCCCCAGCACATACATCGCCAGCCGTTCCAGGCCGTACGTCAGCTCGCCCGAGACGGGCGCGCAGTCATGGCCGCCAACCTGTTGAAAATACGTGAACTGCGACACTTCCATGCCGTCGCACCAGACTTCCCAGCCCAGGCCCCAAGCGCCCAGCGTCGGGCTTTCCCAGTCGTCCTCGACAAAGCGGATGTCGTGCAGATCCATGTCGATGCCGATGGCGCGGAGCGATCCAAGGTACAGGTCTTGCAGGTCGGGCGGGCTGGGTTTGATCAGCACCTGGTACTGGTAATAGTGTTGCAGCCGGTTCGGGTTTTCACCGTACCGCCCGTCGGTCGGGCGGCGCGAGGGCTGAACATAGGCCGCCGCCCAGGGGTTCGAGCCAAGCGCGCGCAGCGTGGTGGCCGGGTGGAACGTGCCGGCACCGACCTCCATGTCATAGGGTTGCAGCACGGCACAGCCTTTCGAGGCCCAATATGCCTGAAGCCGCAGGATGATTTCCTGGAATGAACGCGGCGCGCTGTCGATCATGTCATCTTCCGTTTCTGCCATCGCAACGGGGGCCAGGGGCACCGGCCCCGGGGGCTTTTGCTTGGGCCCTTTCCTATGCCTGTGACCGGATGGGGTCAACGCCGCAAAACTCGCGTTGATGGTGCGCAATTGGCATGGATTTCACCCTGCATTCCTGATTATCTGCCGCAGATCTGATGATACCCATTTGAGATGAGGCACGATGAAGAGCTTAGCCCTTTCCCTATTGTTCGCCCTGGCCGTTCTGATACGACCAGCCGCCGCCCAACAGGAGGTTGTCTGGCTCCAGATCGAGGCCCATCCAAGCCTGCGTGTCGCGCAGGAACGCGCGCGGCTGTATGCCGGTGCGCTGGCCGATGTGAACGGCTTTTCGCTGGGCGGAAACTGGTACGGTATCGTGCTGGGCCCCTACACCCGCGAAGATGCGGAACAGGCGCTGCGTGTCTATAAATCCGAGCGCCAGATTCCGCAGGATGCCTTTATCGCGTTCTCGTCGAACCTGGGCCAGCAGTTCTGGCCCGTGGGCGCGAATGTTCTGGGTCAGGGTGCCGTGCCTGCGCCGGGCCAGACGCAGCCCGAGCAGGTGGCCGAGCCCACGCCCGAACCCGAACAGCAACCCGAGCAGCCCGCGCAGGTGGCCGAAACCGCCCCGCAGGCCCCTGCCCCTGTGATTGACCCGGAATCGGTGTCGGACGCGCGGCGCAGCGAAAGCCTGCTGTCCCGCGAAGAGCGGATGCAGCTTCAGGTGGCGTTGCAGGCGGCCGGGTTTTACAACGCGGCCATTGATGGCGCCTTTGGGCGCGGCACCCGTGGTTCGATGGCGGAATGGCAGGGCTCGAAAGGTCTGGATCAGACCGGCGTGCTGACCACGATGCAGCGCCAGATGCTGATGGACGACTATAACGCGCCGTTGATCTCGGTCGGCATGGCGCCGCACAGGGATGCGCAGGCCGGAATCGCGATGGACATGCCGATGGGCGAAGTCGCATTCGCCCGTTACGAGCCGCCGTTTGCCCACTATGACGCAACTGGCGACATGGGCGCCCGTGTTCTGCAGATCAGCCAGCCCGGCACGCAGGCAACACTGTATGGTCTTTATGACATCATGCAGACGCTGGAAATCGTGCCGCTGAACGGCCCGCGTGAACGCGGTGGCGACAGTTTCACCATCGAAGGGCGCAATGGCAGCATCGTGTCCTACACGCAGGCGGCGCTGGAGAACGGGCAGATCAAGGGCTTTACGCTGATCTGGCCGACCAATGACGAACCCCGCCGCAACCGGGTTCTGGCCGCGATGAAAGCCAGCTTTGCCCGCACCGAAGGCGTACTGGACCCGGCGGCCGGAGGCGATGCCGAGCAGAATATCGACCTGATCTCGGGGCTGGAAATCCGCAAGCCACGCCTGTCGCGCTCGGGCTTCTTCATCGACACGGCGGGCACCGTTGTGACCACCACCGAAGTGCTGCAGGGCTGCACCCGGTTGACCGCCGATGACGATTTCGACCTGAGCGTTGTGGCGAGTGACGACCGCCTTGGCGTGGCCGTACTGAAACCGAACCGTCCGCTGGCCCCGCTGGCCGTGGCCGCGCTGCGCGACGATGCGCCCCGGCTGCAATCGGATATCGCCGTGTCGGGCTTTTCCTACGGCGGCGTTCTGGGCGCGCCCACGCTGACCTTTGGCACGCTGGCCGACATCAAGGGCCTGCAAGGCGAAACCGAACTTGCCCGGCTGGCGCTGAACGCGCAGCCCGGCGATGCCGGTGGCCCGGTGATCGACATCAGCGGCGGCGTGGTCGGCATGTTGCTGCCCGCCCCCGGTGGCGAAAATCAGCAGCTGCCCGCGAACGTGAGCCTGGCCGCCGATGCCACCGCCCTGCGCGCCGTGCTGGACCGCGCCGGAATTGCACCCGCGCAAAGCGGCGAGCGCGGGTCAATCCCCCCGGCCGAGATGAACCGCATCGCCACCGGCATGACCGTGCTGATCAGCTGTTGGGACTAGGCGCGGCTCGATAGAAACACGAAGGGCGCGAGGGGCAACCTTCGCGCCCTTTTCATTGGTGCACAGTTGCTTTGGCGGTTGCAGGCGCGTCACAGAGTAATCGGCTTTGGAGGCCTTGTTGCGTCTCCTGATCGCTTGGCCGCCAGAACACCGCTGTAGCGCACCATCAGCGACCCGGTCAGCGGCGCATGGATTGCCACGTCGAAATGAAAGCTGCCGTCTTCTGCAAATTCGCGCGCTTCGGATAGTGGCAGCATCCACCTTGGCAAAGGGATCGGCCCCAGCCGCCCGGCGGTGACTGGATAGTGCAGCGCGCCCTTGTCAACCTGCAAACCGATCAAGAAGGTGAACGGGCCGAACCGTTCGCGCATCCCCTCTGGTCCGACCGAGAGATGCGAACGGAACCTGGCTTGGTCAAACCGCCGGGTCCAAGTTTCACCACGGGGCGTGACGGTTTTGGTGACCTCAACCTCGGCGTCTGATGCCGCATCAGGAAACCGGAAAAGCGCGCATAGAAGCCGCGCCCAAGCCCCCTTGCCGCGCTGAACCTTGCACCGCCCCACCCAGCGCGACGTGCCAAGCGTCTGGTGGGTGTTTTTCACCGCACCGGGCAAAGCGTCGAAATCCTTCCCCAGGACACGCGGAAAGATGGGTGTGGTCGGCGCGCTGCTGCGTTCGGTCACCACGCGCAAATCCGCCATCGCGGCTTCGGCCTCGGCCAATGTGATGGCTTCGATCGCGGGACGGGCGCCAACCGGCAATTCGGCGCGGCGCAGCAAGGCACGGGCCGCCACGGCGGGGATAAAGGGGCCGTCGCCATCTTCGGCCAACAACCGCCAGCTTCGGTGTTCGTGGCGTGTGGTGACCGTGACGGACATGCCCCCGCGGCCGCTGCCAAGTGGCGCCAGAAGATCGGCCAGCACCTTGAAACCACGGACAACCGGCCGCGTCACGGGGACCGGCACAATGCGGCACAGCATGGCAAACACGGCAAGCCCATAACGCATGATGCCCAGCTCAAGCCCGGCCCGGAATCGCACGGTTTCCGCCCCGAAATGCGCAGGAAACAGGCGCTGGTCTGGCACCTCGATCTGCCAACCCTGCCGGACCAATCCACCGGGAAGGGTGTAATTCGCCGGGTCCGACCAGCCGAACGTGCGTTCCCACTGGTTGCCGATCCACGCTGGCATGGGCCGCCCCGCCTGAGACAGGATCGACTGCATGACCGACATGCCCCGGGGCGCGCGGTTTCCCGGAAGAATGGCAGTATCGATGACCACAGGCACGTCCGTTCCGGACAGCGCCCGCACCGCAGCCGAGGACAGCGCCGGAACGGACGACAGGCCCGAGACAACGCACAACCCGGCCTGTCGCGCCCACGCATCCAGGGCCGTTATACCGGCGCAGAAATCCGCGTTGTCAGACAGGTCGAGGTAGTGGACGTCAGCCGCAATCGCCGCCCGGGCAAGGCGATAAGGGTCATCCCCGTAGGCGTGGAACGGCCCGGCGGCATCGACAACAACGCCATAGTCTGCCAGCGCCTCAAGGCTGCCCGACCGATCCATCCGGATGGCCCGGCACCCAAACGCGCGCCCGCAGGATCGGGACTGTTCCAAATCCCGACCGGCGATGCACACATCGTGCCCGTCGGCGACAAGCAGCTTTGCCAGCCGGGCGCCGAACACGCCATACCCGCCAAGAACGAGGATCTTCACCGCAGCAGGCGCTTTTGAAACGCGGGGTCCGGCAGCGCGCACATATCCCCCCGCCCGAAGATGGCATATCTGTTCCGCGCAAGCCGCTGGTACAGCCAATCGCGCAACGGTCGCGGCAGGATCAGCAGCACAGTCGCCAGCCGCCCCCATCCGCCGAACCGCCGCGCCGCGTGGATTACGCCGTCGAAATCCTGAAAGGCGCGCCCTTCGTCGATGAACAGCCAGCTTGAGGGATCGGTCGGTTCAAGCCCGTAGTGGCGCAACAGGGCCGCGCCAAGCGGAGTCTGGATCGGACAGATGCGCACCCTGCCGCTTGTATCCAGCCGGTGGACCATGCGCGCGCCCCAACTGCAGATCGCACAGTCGGCATCCATCACGGCAAGCGGCGCGCTGTCGTCAAACGGCGGAACCTGCGGGTCGTGTCGGAAGGAGAATGCGTCGCCCATGTCGTGCCGACTATTGTGCAGGAACCGAACCGGCACAAGCGACGCGCGGTCGCACTGCGCGGGACCATGCGGTCAAGACCCGCAGCTATAAGGAAAAAGGCGCGAAGGTTCCCCCTCGCGCCCGTTTCTATTCTCTGGCCTTAGCCCAGCGCGCTGTCGCAGCGTCCGCAAACATTGGGATGCGCGTGCTGCCCCACGTCGGGCAGGATTTTCCAGCAGCGCTGGCATTTCTCGCCCTCGGCGCGTTCGAACACCACGCCGACGCCCTCGACCTCGGGCAGGCGGAAGGCCTCGGCCGGGGCCGGATCGGCGGTCAGCACGATGCCCGAAGTGATGCAGAGATCGTCAAACGACACCGATTTCAGCGCCTCCAGTGCCTCGGCATCGGCAACATGCACTACCGGCGCAGCCTCGAGCGAGGCGCCGATCACCTTGTCGGTGCGCTGTACCTCGAGCGCGGCGGTCACCACGCGGCGCGCGCGGCGGATCGCGGCCCATTTGGTGGCCAGATCGGGGTTCAGCCAGTCGGTGGGCGTGTCGGGCATGTCGACCAGATGGACCGAGCTGTCATCGCCCGGGAACCGTTCCAGCCAGACCTCTTCCATCGTGAACACCAGCACAGGCGCCAGCCATGTGGTCAGCCGATGGAACAGCAGATCCAGCACCGTGCGCGCGGCGCGGCGGCGCAGCGTGTCGCCATCGCAATACAGCGCATCCTTGCGGATATCGAAGTAGAAGGCCGACAGATCGACGGTGGCAAAGTTGAACACTGTGCTGAACACGCCCTGGAAATCGAAGGCGCGGTAGCCGTCTTTCACCACCTTGTCCAACTCGGCCAGGCGGTGCAGCACCCAGCGTTCAAGTTCGGGCATCTCGGCCGGATCGACGCGGTCCGCCTCGGAGAAATCCGCCAGCGAGCCCAGCATGTAGCGCATGGTGTTGCGCAACCGGCGATAGCTGTCGGCCACGCCTTTCAGGATTTCCGGCCCGATCCGCTGGTCGGCGGTGTAATCCGTCTGCGCCACCCAGAGGCGCAGGATGTCGGCGCCATATTGCTTTATGACCTCTTCGGGCACGATGGTATTGCCCAAAGATTTCGACATCTTCGCGCCTTTTTCATCCAGCGTGAAGCCGTGGGTCACCACGTTGCGATAGGGCGCGCGGCCCTTGGTGCCGCAGGCCTGCAACATCGAGGAATGGAACCAACCGCGGTGCTGGTCGGTGCCTTCCATATAGACATCGGCGATGCCGTCGGGCGTGCCATCGGGGCGGTCGCGCAGCACAAAGGCATGGGTCGAGCCAGAGTCGAACCACACATCAAGAATGTCGAACACCTGATCGTAGTCATCCGGGTTCACGCTGTCGCCGAGGAAGCGTTCCTTGGCGCCCTCGACATACCAGGCATCGGCGCCTTCTTCCTCGAAGGCCGCCGCGATACGGGCGTTCACATCCGGGTTGCGCAGCAGGAAATCCGCGTCGGTCGGCAGCGCGCCCTTTTTCGTGAAACAGGTCAGGGGAACGCCCCAGGCCCGCTGGCGCGAGAGCACCCAGTCGGGGCGGGATTCGATCATCGAATGCAGACGGTTGCGCCCGGTTTTCGGGGTCCATTGCACCAGCTCGTCAATGCTGGTCAGCGCGCGTTCGCGGATCGTGTCGCCATGGGTGCCCTGCCCGTCGTCGATCTTGCGGTCGATGGCGGCAAACCACTGGGGCGTGTTGCGATAGATCACCGGCGCCTTCGAGCGCCACGAATGCGGATAGCTGTGCTTGATCTTGCCGCGCGCCAACAGCCCGCCAACCTCGGCCAGCTTGCTGATGACAGCGGCGTTGGCATCGCCTTCCCAGCTGCCGTTCTTGGGCTTGTTCCGCAGGATCGCCTTGCCGCCGAAGAACGGCAGATCGGGGCGGAAGGTGCCATCGTCCATCACGTTGTAGGTGATGACCTGTTCCAGCATCCCCAGCCCGCGATAGAGTTCGTATTCCTCCATCCCGTGGCTGGGCGCGCAATGCACGAAGCCGGTGCCCTCGGTGTCAGTCACAAAATCGGCGGCGCGGAAATCGCGGATGTCATCCCATTCGCCGTTTGCGCCCTCGGCCCCGGCGAGGGGGTGCGCAAGGCCGATCCCGGCCATGTCCTGCGCCGTCACGTCGCCGACGCGGGTATATTGATCTTCGCCAAGGCGCGCGCGCTTGAACACATCGGCCGCAAGGTTGTCGGCCAGCAGATAGGTATCACCCACGTTGGCCCAGCATTCCTCGGGCGTATCGGTCACCTTGTAGAGGCCGTACGAAATGCCTTCGCCGTACACCACGGCCTTGTTCGAAGGCATGGTCCAGGGCGTCGTGGTCCAGATCACGACCTGCGCGCCGGACAGCTTGTGATCGGCGGGCGCGACCACCTTGAACTTCACCCAGACGGTAAAGCTCTCCTTGTCGTGGTATTCCACCTCGGCCTCGGCCAGGGCGGTTTCCTCGACGGGTGACCACATCACCGGCTTCGAGCCCTGGTAGAGCGTGCCGTTCATCAGGAACTTCATGAATTCCTCGGCGATCACCGCCTCGGCGTGGAAATTCATCGTCAGGTAGGGATCGGCCCAGTTGCCGGTGATGCCAAGGCGCTTGAATTCCTCGCGCTGGATGTCGACCCAGCCCTCGGCGAACTTGCGGCATTCCTGGCGGAAATCGACGATCGGCACGTCGTCCTTGTCGCGGCCCTTGGCGCGGTACTGTTCCTCGATCTTCCATTCGATCGGCAGGCCGTGGCAATCCCAGCCCGGCACATAGCGGCTGTCGTGGCCCATCATCTGATGGCTGCGCACGATCATGTCCTTGATCGTCTTGTTCAGCGCGTGGCCGATGTGCAGGTGCCCGTTGGCATAGGGGGGGCCATCGTGCAGCACGAAATCGGGGCGGCCCTGTTTTTCGCGCAGGCGGTCATAGACGCCGATCTTTTCCCAGCGTGCCAGCCAGTCGGGTTCGCGCTTGGGCAGGCCCGCGCGCATCGGAAACTCCGTTTTCGGCAGGTTCAGCGTGGATTTATAATCGGGGGTTTCGGCGCTCATGTCGGGCGTCCTTCGGATGGGTCGTGAGAGGAGATAAGGCAAGCGCGGCGCGGTCTTCCATACGCCTTGTCCCGGCAGCTCTGATCAGAGCGCCGGGCCTGTAATTCGAATGAAGCGCGCATCAGGGCCGAACATGGGCGCGCTTGTACACCCGGTCGCGCAGGGCGTCCAGCCCGCGCGGGCGGCGTATTTTTGCAAGGCGCGCTCACATCCTCGCGGGGGCGGTTGCAACGGGCCCGACGCCTTCCTAGCTCGGACTGAATGCAACAGTTTCAAGGGGATCAGGCGATGGATGTCGGCGGACTTATCAATTCGTTTCTTGGGGGCGGCGCAGGCCCATCCGATCAGGGCAAAAAAGCTGGCGGAATGCCGCAAGGGCTGGTGGGCGGCGCGGCTGCCGGCGGGCTGATGGCGCTGATGCTGGGCACCAAAAAGGGCCGCAAGCTGGGTGGCAAGGCGTTGAAATACGGTGGCATGGCCGCCGTTGGCGGGCTGGCCTACAAAGCCTATAGCGACTGGCAGGCAGGCAAATCGGTGGCCCAGACCACCCCGGCCGACCCCGTTGCCCTGCCCAAGCCCCCCGCCGACAGCGGGTTCGACCCCGATCACGACACCGGCGCCGATGGCGATGATTTCCGCCTTGTGCTAATGCGGGCGATGATTTCGGCGGCAAACAGCGACGATCATATCGACGCCGACGAACACCGACGCATCCGCGAGCAGATCGAAACGCTGGGTCTGGGTGCGGCGGAAAAGACCGCGCTGTTCGATTACTTCTCGGCCCCTGCCGACCCGGTGGCGCTGGCCCGCATGGCGCGGACCGATGAACAGCGGGCCGAAATCTACATGGCCTCGGCGCTGGCCATCGACCCTGACACGCCCGAGGAAAAGATGTATCTGGATAAACTGGCCCGCGAACTGCCGATTGCGCAGGGTTTGCAGGGGCATCTGGATCTGGAAGTGGCGGCGGCGCGCGGCTGACGCACCACAAAGACAAAAAACAGCCGCCGCGCCATGACGCGCGGCGGCTACTTTGTGCCGGGTCAATCGCGATCAGAAGACGAAATCGCCAGCATCCACCATATCGGTTGTGATGCCCTGCAACAGGATCGTGGTCGAGCCGAAGCTCAGCATCGAAGAGGCATCCGCCTCGGCCGACGTGACGGTGATGTCGTCGAACCCGATGCCCAGCGCCGACACGTTGATCAGGTCCATCACGTCATCGAAGTCGCGGATCACATCGTTGCCTTCGGACATGTCGTTATAGATGAATTCATCCCAGCCACCGCCACCGGCCATGATGTCGCGGCCATTGCCGCCGGTGATGAAGTCGTTTCCGGCGCCGCCGAACAGACGGTCCGCCCCGCCGTTGCCGCCAAGTTCGTCCGAGCCTCGGTTGCCCCGGATCACGTCATTGCCCGAACCACCCAGAATGGTGTCGGCGCCCTGCTGACCGGACAGCCTGTCATTGCCGTCACCGCCTTCGACACGGTCGTTGCCCGCGCCGCCCTTGGCAAAGTCATCGCCGGAATCGCCGCGCAGGATGTCATTGTCTGCGCCACCGAACAGCCGGTCATCGTCCGCACCGCCATTCAGGCGATCCGTTCCCTTGCCACCGAAAATCCGGTCATTCCCTGCGCCTGCATCCAGATCGTCATTGCCGCCGGCCAGGCGGAAGGTGTCGGAAGCGATCTGGAACTGATCCTCCAGCATGTCGACGGCCTGCGCCTTGTTGGTGCTCTCGATCTCGCCCGCGGCCACGGGCAACAGGCCGACATAGCCATCCTGCGTGCCATCGATCTCGCCGGTGGTACCGGCGCCAAATCCCGACCCGACGTTCTGGCCGTGCAGAACGATTTCGCGGAACTCCAGCGGCATAAGATCATCCGCAGTATAGTCATTCCCGGTCACCGGGCTGAAAAAGTTGCTGTCATCGCCCAGCTCGTAGCTCTGGATGAACACAAGCTGCCCGTTCGCGTCGGTCGTCGGCAGCGCGCCGCTGCTGTTCACCAGCGGCAAGAGGATGTCGCCATAGGCGCCAAGCCCCTCGAATACCTCGACAAACCCATCCTTGTCGGCATCGTCGGTCAGGTCGGGCATCCGCGCATCGGTCGGGGTGCCGGTGCCATCAAAGGTGCCGTGAACGTGCTGCGCGTGCTGCACGTTCGGGGTCAGCCCTTCGGCCGCGATCGAAATGTTCAGATAGCGGGTGCCGTCGTCTTCGGTGTTCACGGCCAGCACGGCGGTGCCCGTGATGCCCGAGTTGTTCATCGCGCCAAGGTCGACCGACCAATACGCATCGGCGCCTTCAAGGAATGTGCTGTAGGATGAAAAGGATGAGGCCAGATGGGCCATGAGGATGCTCCCTGTTTGTGTGTATGCACGCGCAGTCACGCAGGCCGGGAGGGCCGAGTTTCACTTTTTTCGATCACGAAAAGTTCGCCAGGCTGAATTTGCCTTGGCGCCTGCGCGCCCTATTCGCGCGCGAAGAGCCCCGTCAGCGCGCGGCGCACGATGCTGCGCGCGCGGGGTTGGCGGGTTTCGCTGAACGGCAAAGGGCGGCAGACTTCCATCGCGGCCACGCCGACCCGCGCGGTCAGCGCGCCATTCACCAGCCCCTCGCCAAAGCGGCGCGAAAGCCGCGCCAGAACGGTTCCGCCCAGAACCGGCTCCAGCAGATCGTCACCGACAGCCACTGCGCCCGTGGCGACCAGATGGGCAAACACCGCCCGCGTCAGCCGCCAGCTGCCCACAAGCCCCGAGCGCCCGCCATAGATTTCGGCAATGCGCCGGATCATCGACAGCGACGATGTCAGCGCCGCCATCACATCGGCCAGCGCGAGCGGCACCAGCGCCGTCACGGTGGCAACGCGACGCGCCGCCGCCTCGACCTCGCGCTGTGCGGCGGCGTCCAGCGGGGCCAGCAGCTCGGCCTCGGCCAGGTTCAGCAGGGCATCGGCATCGAACTGGTCGGCGGCGCGTTCGCGCAGCCGGTTACGCCCCCAGGACACATCATCGCGCCCCGCGTAAAAAGCGACCAGCCGGTCCACAACGCGGCGCGCGCCGTCGAGGTCGGCATCTGCGCGCGCCATTGCGCCGGCCTGCCGCAACCCGTCGATGCGGCCCAGCCGCCCCAGCGCGGCCAGTTCGCGCAGGGCGATGACCAGCAACACCAGCAGCAGCGCCGCAAGGATGGCCGAGACGATCCAGCCCAGCACCGGCGCCCGCGCCAGCAGGCCCAGCACGAAATCCCACGCCGCGACCGAGATCACCGCCCCCAGCGCCGCCCCTGCCAGCCCGAACGCCCAGCGCAGCAGCCGCGACGGGCGCCGCACCGCCAGCCGCGCCGCCATCTGCACTGCCTGCCCCTGTGGTCCGCCCGGTTCGTCCGGAACGGCAGGCGCCGTGACCACATCCGCCGCATCATCACGCGGCGCATCGTCCAGATCGAAGATCACCGGCCCCTTACTCATGCCAGGGCCTCGCGCGGCCAGACGTACAGGATGTCGGGGATGTTTTCTTCATTGCTTTCGCCTCCGCTGCGGGCGGCCTCGACAAACCCGTGCCGACGATAGAACCGGCAGGCGCTGGCATTGGCGGCCGCGCAGCGCAGCCACAGCTGCGTCTCGGTCGCCTTGGCATGGTCAATCAGCGCGGTGCCAATGCCCCGCCCGGTGGAGCGCCCGGCCAGATACAGCGCGCAAATTTCGGCCCCGTCGCGCGCCATGAACCCGCGTACATCGTGTCCGGAGCACACCACAGTCACCCAGCCGCGCGCGATCATCGTGGCGCAGAAATGTTCGCAATCGTCCTGCGTATACAGCTCGGGCATCCAATCGTGCTGATGCTGGAACTGAAACAGGATCTGGCCCAGCGCACTCGCGTCTTCGGCCCGGGCGGCGCGCAAATTCGGGGTCATAGCTGATCTCCGAACAGGAATTGCGCCGCCCGGTCCAACCGGATGTGCGGCGGGCCATCGCCGGGGCGCAACGTCAGCGGGGCGGGCGCGAAATCGAGTGCGTCGAAGCCATCCAGCCAATCGCCCGCATTGTCGTGGAAAATCGCATTCGGATCCTCGGGCAAGGCGCCGGGGTAAAGCGCGGCCTGTCGGCCATCCTGCAACCGCCCGCGCACACAGGGCAATTCGCGGCCATCGTGTTGGCGCATCTCTTCCGTCGTGGCCCGGAGTGAGGCCAGAGACATGGCCCCCGTTTCGGCCCCGGCAAAGCGCGCGCGTTCCCGGGCATCGCGCACCAGCGTTTCGACAATCGCGGTCAGCTGGGCGTGCTGCGTGTGGTGCAGATGGTCGGCCTTGGTGGCGGCGAACAGGATCTTGTCAACCCGCCGCCCGCGCAGCAGGCGCGACAGGAACCCGTTGCGCCCGGGCCGGAAGGCGCGCAGCAGGTCGGCCAGGTTACGGCGCATCTCGGCCACCGCCTCGGGCCCGCGCCGGATCGCCCCCAGTGCATCGACCAGCACCACCTGCCGGTCGATCCGTGCGAAATGATCGCGGAAAAACGGCATCACCACCTTGGATTTATACGCCTCGAACCGGCGCTCCATCTCAAGCCAGAGGCAGCCGCGCGGCGTGGTCTCGGGCCTTGGCACGGGCGCGAATGTCAGCACCGGCGACCCCGCCAGATCGCCCGGCAGCAGGAACCGACCCGGCGTGGCATGAGCGCGGCCAGCTTGCTGTGCTTGGTCCAGCGCCTCGGTGAACGCCTGCGCGAGCGCCTTGGCGCGGGGTTCGTCCAGCTTCTCTGACGCGTCCACCGCTTTGGCCTGGGCCATGAAATCGCGCGCTTCGGGCTGGGTGCCCATACGGGCAAGGCTGTCGCGCGACCAATCGGCATAGCTGGTGTCCAGCAGTCCCAGGTCCAGAAGCCACTCGCCCGGGTAATCCACGATATCCAGATGCACCGTGCGCGCGCCCTGAACCCCGGCCAGCAACCCCGAAGGGCGCACCCGCAGCGACAGGCGAAGTTCCGAAATCGCCTTGGTGTTGTCGGGCCAGCGCGGATCAGGCCCCGTCATGTCCGACAGATGCGATTCGTAGGCGAACCGCGCGACAGTATCGTCAGGCTGGGGTTGCAGATAGGCCGCGACGATGCGCCCGTCCTGCGCCGCCACCAGCCCCGGCATCCGGCCCCGTTCGATCAGGTTGGCCACCAGCGAGGTGATGAACACCGTCTTGCCCGAGCGCGCCAGCCCGGTCACGCCCAGCCGGATCGTGGTGTCGCCCACAAGGCCCGCGACCCCATCGCCCAGGTTGCCGGCGCTGCGCAGCACCGTGTCGGCCAGTGTCGATAGTCCCACCTGCTGCGCCCTGCCCCGGTTGGTTTGCCTTCGCGTTCCCCGGTAAATAGGGCCTGCGTGCGACCGATGCCAGCCCTTAGCGGGCTTGCCCCGCACCGCGCCCCGCGATACGTCGACGCAATGCCCCGCTATGCGTTGAAAATCGAATACAACGGCGCGCCCTTTGCCGGGTGGCAACGTCAGGCCGATCAGCCCTCGGTTCAGGGCGCGATCGAGGCCGCGCTGGCGCGTCTGGAACCGCGTGCCCATACCATCGCCGCGGCCGGGCGCACCGATGCAGGCGTGCATGCCATCGGCCAGGTAGCCCATTGCGACATGGCCCGCGACTGGGATCCGTTCCGCCTGTCGGAGGCGCTGAATTTCCACCTGAAACCCGCGCCGGTCGCGATCACCGCCTGCGCCGCCGTAAACGAGGACTGGCACGCGCGGTTCTCGGCCGTGGAACGGCGCTACCTGTTCCGCCTGCTGATGCGGCGCGCCCCTGCCGTGCACGATGCGGGACAGGTCTGGCAGGTTTCACGTGAGCTGGACATCGCGGCGATGCAGGCCGGCGCCGACCGGCTGATCGGGCGGCACGATTTCACCACGTTCCGGTCGTCGATCTGCCAGGCCGCCAGCCCGGTCAAGACGCTGGATTCCTTCACTGTTTCGCTTTCCCAGGGCGTCTCGGGCCCCGAAGCCCGGTTCGAACTGCGCGCACGGTCCTTCCTGCACAACCAGGTGCGCAGCTTTGTCGGCACGTTAGAGCGCGTCGGCGCAGGCGCCTGGAGCCCGGACGATGTAACCGCGGCGCTGGAGGCCCGGAACCGGGCGGCATGTGGCCCCGTCTGCCCACCGCAGGGGCTGTACCTGCAATCGGTCGGCTACCCAGAAGATCCGTTTACCGCCTGAGGCTAGGCAGCCCGACCCGGTTGCCCAGACTCGGTTCCGCCTAACCAGATCATGTATGGCAGAGGCAGCCTTCGTGAAAACGCTTGGTCGCCGGGTCTTCCGCAGCTTCCGCCGCACCCCATTCGTGTATGACAACAAAGGCGCACGCGAACGTATCCGTCGCCGGTTGATATTCACGACACGCAAATCTGGACCGAAACCGAAAACGACCTGCCGATTTGCGCGGCAAACTCGATACGATATTCGATGCGAGACAGGTGTATTCCAGCCAAGCGACCATCCGCACACGCCGCTGGCGAGGATTGCGATTTCTGAGGGCAACGCACAGGGTTGCCGTCCTGACATGCTCCCCTGAAAAGTTCTCGATTTGAGGTTAGCCTGTTCTCCCACTGAGGAGACAGACGATGAAGAGATCGCGGTTCAGCGAAGCGCAGATAATTGGTATTCTGAAGGAGCATCAGGCAGGCATGAGCGCGCCGGATCTGTGCCGCAAGCACGGGATCAGCGACGCGACTTTCTACAACTGGCGGTGCAAGTAGGGCGGCATGGAGGTCGCCGAAACGAAGCGGCTGAAGGCGCTCGAAGCCGAGAACACGAAGCTCAACAAGATATTGGCCGAGCAGATGATGGATGTGGCAGCACTGAAAGAGATGCTCGGAAAATATTTGTGAGGTTGAGCCTTGTCGCGCCATTGGTCCGTGCGACAATGGCGAATGTTCGAGGAGGAAGGCTGTGCGAGGTGCCCGGCAGGCGATTTGGCAAAGCCAAATCTGCCGAGAGGAGGGGCCATGAAAGAGAATAGCTGTTCGCAGCGGCGCGCCTGTGCGCTGGCAGGAATCGATCCGCGTGTCTATCGGCGCACATCGAAGCATCCGGCTGACACGGAGCTGCGCGTCAGGATGAGGGAGCTGGCGTCCGAGCGGCAACGGTTCGGGTATCGCCGCCTGCATATCCTGCTGAAGCGCGAGGGCTGGGAGGCGAACTGGAAGAAGCTCTACCGGCTCCACCGCGAGGAAGGGTTAACCGTCCGCAAACGGGGCGGACGCAAGCGCGTGATCGGGACCAGCGCGCCCATGACAATCCCGCACGGGCCAACCCAACGATGGTCGCTCGACTTTGTATCAGACACGCTGTCGGACGGCCGAAGGTTCCGCATCCTCTGCGTGATCGACGACTTCAGCCGAGAATGCCTGGCGACTGTGGTCGACACTTCGCTGTCGGAACACCGCGTTGCCCGCGAACTGGATCGGAGCGCCGGGATGCGCGGCCATCCTTGCATGGTGCTCAGCGATAACGGAACCGAGCTGACCTCGAACGCGATGCTGAAATGGCAAGAGGATCGCCAAGCGGAATGGGATTACATCGTGCCGGGCAAGCCCATGCAGAACGGCGTCGTCGAGAGCTTCAATGGCCGCTGGAGGGACGAGTGCCTCAACGAGCACTTGTTCGCCAACCTGCGCCACGCCCGGGAGCTTATCTCGGCCTGGCGCGACGACTACAATCACCACCGCCACCACACCAGCCTCGACGGGCTTACCCCGCGGAAGTTTCACAAACGGTCGGAAGAGGACCAAACCCTGAAAACAGCTAACTTTTGAACGCGGACTCTAAGGGGAGAAGGTGATACCACCCTCACCCCCGCGCAAGACCAAAGGAAAATGCTTGAGTATAGCGGCACCCAATTCACATAAAATTCCAATCATACGGTTATTATCGCGTTTTTTGTGATTTGGCCCAAAAGTTTTTCTGTTGAATATCGGGTATGGGAAGGCAGACGTGAAACAAGCTAACAGGGCAAGCGACGCCTCCCAACGGAACAGCCAAGGCAGACAAACAAAATTTGGATATTGGCGCCCTGATTCTAGCCCCGCAAGTTAAAACAACTCTACCTCGCCTGTTGTCTCGCCGGCAGAATCCACCACAGGCTTTCGCCACCCACCAGACAAAGTCCGCGCAAGATCACGCAGGGTGATCTGTCTGAATGCATCGTCCATGTTCAGCTCTGGATCGATGGGCAAAGAGATTACCATTGTCTCTAGATAGGTCGACAGTTCACCCAGCGACTGCACGACCAGATCAATCTTCTGAAGGTTGGCGAGTGTGTCGCGCGGGTTCGCCACCCCTTCAAGGAGCGATTCGCCGATTGCCTCTTCGACCGTCTGCCCTTCAGACTTTAGAATGCGCAATTCTTCCGCAAACCGGGTCAGGAAAAATGACAGTGGTCTTGGGCCAATGTTCGGACCATGCGTCACGATTACAGTGGCCCGGTAACCGCTTGTATGCAGTCACGCATTTGCGCGGTTGTGAACGGCTTTTGTATGAAGTTATTCATGCCGAGTTTACGTCCGGTATCGATGATCGTCTGATTGACCTTTCCGCTCACCAAGATGAACCCAATGCCCTGGGTCGCCCGGTTCTGACGCAGAGCTTGCAACAGGTGGAGTCCATCCATTCCAGGCATATTGTAATCCGAAATGATAAGATGCGCCGGGCGCTTGGCGAGGGATTGAAGTGCGTCCTTACCATCCTTGGCGAAATCAAGCTTTTTCAACCCGATTTCTTCCAACGCCATAATTATGAGACTACGGCTGGTCGACATGTCATCAACGATAAGGATCGAGAGAGAATCGCGAAGGGCCATTAATTTTCTTCCTTTTGCAGCCGCTGCATCAAATCTTGCGAAACGTTGTTGTGCCGATCATTTCGAGTGACCCTTTGAGTTCTGGGCCTACCCGTTCGGAATGTCCGATAAACAGGTAACCGCCTGGTTCCAGTACAGATGCAAGCCCCGACCAAACCTGCGCCTGTGTTTCTTCTTCCATGTAAATCATTACATTCCTGCAAAAAATCGCGGTGAAAGGCCCCCGTACGGGCCAAGGCTCCATGAAGTTCAGATAACGGAAAGTGACCATGGATTTGACCTGAGGGTGAATGCCGACGTAGTCACGCTCGGCAACGGGGCCATCGAACAGGATTTTGGCGTATTCTTCAGGAACGGCAGAGCAGCTATCCGAACGATATTGTGCCGCGGTGGCTTTTTTGATCACACTTCTGTCAATATCCGTCGCGAGAATTTTTAAATCGAACTGTGCCACATCAGCGCATGACTTCACGACGGTCGCAGCCAAACTATACGGCTCTTCTCCGGAAGAGCACCCAGCCGACCAGAGGCGAATTCGGTCGTTTTGCTTTAACCTTTGAACAATTTCCGGCATCAAGTCGCTTTCAACGGTCTCGAAGTGATGCGCCTCGCGAAAAAATCGCGTCGTGTTCGTAGTCAAAGCCTCAATCATGGCGTCGCGCTCTTCGCCTTCGGCATCGCCTGCAATCAAGTCGACGTAGTCAGAAAACCTCGTATACCCAAGCCGTTTGACACGCTTTGACAGGCGCGAGAAAACCAGTGCCTCATTCGAGGGAGGCATTCTGATCCCGGAAAGCTCCCTCAAAAGATTGGCGATCCGCTGAAAATCGCCAGATGTGTATTCCACATCGCGTGCCAGAGCGGGCTCGGCAGAGATAGCGGGTACGCTCGTCATTGCGCGTCTTCACTCTCCATGCATTTGGGCAGCACAGTCTTGATGTCGATGACCCTCAGCATACGTTCATCCGTCACGATAACCCCTTCGATAAAGGCGCGTGTAACCTCTGATGTCACATCCGGGGTTGGTTGCACGTCAGCCTGATCAATCCCCATGATGTCCGACACCGCATTTACCAGGAATCCAACAGTCTGCGTGCCCACAACGGCGATCACTATGACATGGCGGGGGTCGGGCACAGAGGGTGCAAGGCCAAGCCGAGCGGCAAGATCCACGATGGGCACCACCGAACCGCGCAAGTTGATCACACCAAGTACATAGCTTGGCGCATGCGGCAGGAGAGTAGCAGGCGTCCACCCACGGATTTCCCGTACCATCATGATGTCGATACAGAAATCCTGATCACCCACCCGAAACGTAACCAGTTCCCGAAGAGAGTTGTTCGATACTGCAGGGTCCGACATCAAGATACCTCGTCAAAAAGAGCCAAATCACGCTGATCGATCACTGGTCCGTTGCGATGCGCGGTTTCCTCGGGATCGATGATCAATGCGATATTACCGTCACCCAATATCGTGGCCGCGGCGACACCGGGAACATGCCCGTAGTTCGTTTCAAGACCCTTAATAACAACCTGCCTCTGATCGAAAATCTGATCGACGGCGAGCGCCCAACTTGTACCGTTGTCTGACTCGACGAGCAAAAGGACCATGTCAGAGATGGCCATAGGTTGAGATCGATGTCCGAAAACCACGCCCAAATCGATGATCGGCACAAGGTTATTGCGCACCGAGACCACAGATGTTTCCGCACCTAGTCTGTGAATGTCGCCCGCCTTCGGTCGAAGCGTTTCGACGATCGCCGTGATCGGAACAACCATCGTCTGCCCAGCCACATCAACAACCATTCCGTCCAGAACAGCCAGCGTCAGCGGAAGGCTGATCGACATCGTCGTTCCCTTCCCCGGCGTGGACTGAATATTCACCCGCCCACCCAGCTTCTGGATCGCGCTTTTGACCACATCCATGCCAACGCCGCGCCCGGACAAGTTCGACACCTTGTCTGCGGTTGAGAAGCCCGGCATGAACAATAGATTGTCAATCTCCGAATCCTTCAACTGGGCATCAGGGGAAACCAGGCCTTTTTCGGTTGCGATTTTCAGAACCTTGGGTCGGTTGATCCCGGCTCCGTCATCGGAGACCTCGATCAGGACACGACCGGAACGGTGCGCGGCAGACAACATGATCGTTCCTTGATCCGGCTTTCCAGCGGCGATCCTGTCGTCACGGGATTCAAGGCCATGGTCCACAGCATTTCGGATCATGTGAGTCAGCGGATCTACCAGACGTTCGATGATCGTTTTATCGACTTCGGTAGTTTCTTCTTCGGTCTGGAAATCAGCATCCTTGCCCGATAACTCCGCAGCTTCGCGTACAATTCGTGCCATCCTTTGGAAGAGCGGCTTTACAGACTGTGCCCGGATGGCCATGACACTCTCTTGGATGTCACGGGCGAGATTTTTGAATTCGGCAAGGCTCGTGGCTAGATCGCCTCGGTCCAATAACCCAGCATCGTCGATGCACTGGGTTAGAACTGCCTGATTGATAACAAGCTCCCCAACCATATTAATGAGACGGTCAACAAGATCGAGATTGACCCGTACCGTAGCTTTCGGCCCGGATTGAGCGCCGGTCTTGTCCTTACCTTCGCTTCTGCCGGACTGTTGTCTCGGCGGTTCGACAGCGTCGGGTTCGCTCGCGCCATTAAGCAAAGGTAGCGCCGGCGGGCCGTCATCATCTTCTTCTTCTGTCTCTCCAGACGGCTTCGCGCTTGGCTCCCGCGACGTAACGTCCAGTTCACACATGCCATCGACGAACTCAAAAACATCCCGAACAGACGAAGCGGCTTCCGTTGTACGCAAGTCGATCGACCATTTAAAATAGGCATCACTGCAATCCATCTCATCGAAATCGGGAAGCTCCGATGTATCGACAGAAACTTTCACTTCGCCCAGTTCGATCAGCTCGCGAAGTAGGAATGAAACATCGTTTCCACTGGAATAAAGGCTGGCGCTAGGAATTAATTGTATCGAGAAATCATTTTCAGCGGGCTCCTCAAAAGTAAAATCCATCGGCAAAGACAAGCCAAGTGGTTGAAAGCTGACGCCGGCGTCCACGGATTGCTGCTCCGAGCTGCCAGTTGTCGCCTCACGTCCACCAATCTCAGACAGCTTCTTGATTAGATCAGCGCCCGTGCTTCCTTCAAGCACACGTTCATCACGGCCTGCTGCGACGAGATCGCTCAGATGATCGGCTGCGCGATGGCACACCTTCATCACATCTTCATTTGGGACAAGCTGGCCATCGCGCATCACATCGAGAACTGTTTCGAATTGATGTGCGAAATGCACAAGGTCATCCAACCCAAATGCTGCAGCACCACCCTTTATTGAATGAACAGATCGAAACACCGCATTTACAGTTTCGGCATCAACTTCTCCATCTGCGACGCCTTGGTCGATTTCGTACAAACCGTCATCAAGCGCTTCTAAAAGCTCATCACACTCCTGGAAGAAGGTCTGGCGAATTTCTGCCGAAGCACTCATCTCAATCTCCTACACCGTAATCCGGCGAATTGTTCCAATCAGTTTTTCATCATCAAATGGCTTGACAATCCAACCCGTCGCACCACTCTTTTTCGCTCGTTCTTTAAGTTCCTGGGCGCTTTCGGTAGTCAGCACCAATATCGGAAGGCCATTGAACTTCTCAGTACGGCGAATTGCTTCTATCACACCAAAACCATCCATGCGCGGCATATTAATATCCGTTATGACCAAATCCGGATTAAAATTTTCCAACTTCTCAACACCGTCCAGACCGTCTTCGGCCAATAGAACATCGAAGCCACCACTTGATAGAGTGTGCTTCAACATTTCGCGGATGGTTCTCGAGTCGTCGATCGCCAAAACTTTTGTGCTCATCTCTCACTTCCTTTCAGAAAAATCTCGTCTTCAAGACCAAGATTTCTGACGATAGATACAAAGCTTTCGGTTTCTTCAAACGAAAGTTCGATACCATCTGCGCTCCACTTGCGCACCGCGGCGACTAATACCTGTGCGCATTGCCCGCCAAGATGCCGGACCTGACTTGTGCCCAGTTCAACCGGCTGCCCGACCTTCGCCTTTAAGTTAAAGAATAAACTCTGGAGGCTACGCTGGTCGAGTTTTTCACTTAGTTCGATCTTTGAAACACTCATTCGGATCTCCTAGAACAATGTGATATCGCTATCGACCGCCCGACCAACTTCGACAACTGGTTCCGGAACCTTCTCGACATGGTCAGCGATAAGCATTTGTTGAGCCGCACCACTCGAAGGAGTAAATCGCACACGCCTAGCAGCCGTCCCCCCAAGACTGGAGGAAATGCAAGGAATATTTTCATTCTCCAGAAATGCCAGTGCAAATCTTCCGTTTTCATCTCCTATTCGGCCAAGACGACTATCCATCATTGCACCACCGAATAGCTTGGCCTGAAGCCGCGATTTGCTTGCACCCATTTTCAAAAGCTCGTTTATCAAGAGCTCCATTGCAAGAAGTCCGTAACGATTTTGAACAGATGCTCCGCTATCACCTTTTGGCAACAGAAAATGATTCATTCCCCCTACACCCGCTATTGCATCAAAAAGGCATGTTGAAACACAAGATCCGAGAATAGTCGTAAGTGTGACCTCAGGATCGTCGGACGCCTTGAACTCTCCTTGAATTACGTGTTCGATGCGCATATCGCGAAGCTCGCTCTATCTTTCGGCCAAAGCTCTCGCTGTGTGGAGCGTTTGAACAATTCGTCTACCATCTGCTTCAGCGACATAGGCATTAGAAATCTTCCCATTGCGCGCTTGTGGCCTGAGCGCCGACCACTCTTTTCGGCGCGGGCGCACGCGTTTCGCTGGCTTCGTGGCCTGAGCGGTTGGTATCGCGGGGCTGGCGATTGGCTCCGCTCACAACACCATTGGTCTCGCGTGTGGAGCTCGAAATCTTGAAATGAGAAACCGTATCAACCAATTTTACCGAGTCATTACGAAGGGACTCACTGGCCGCCGTCGTTTCCTCGAGCCGTGCTGCGTTCTGCTGCGTCGACTGATCGAGGTCTGCGACCGAGCTGTTGATTTCAGACAAGCTTGCCGACTGCTGACGTGACGACGTCGCGATATCAGATACCAGGCTGGAAATCTCGGAAACGGATTCTACGATTTGTTGCAGTGCCTTGCCGGTTCGACCCACAAGATCCACGCCTGTTTTAACCTGAGTGCCACTTTTCGCGATTAGATCGTTAATTTCACGCGCGGCATCCGACGACCTCTGGGCAAGTGCCCGTACTTCCGAGGCGACCACCGCGAAGCCCCGACCGGCATCGCCAGCGCGTGCGGCTTCGACCCCGGCGTTGAGGGCAAGAAGATTGGTCTGAAACGCGATGTCGTCGATCACCTTGATAATCGAAGTGATCCGGTCAGAGGACTCAGCGATCTGATCCATGGCCGAAACAGTATCAAGGACCACTTTGCCACTGTCCTCAGCGTTCGCCTTGGCGGCCGTCACGGCTTCATCCGCCCGGGCAGCTCCGCTTGCGGCGGCGTTGACAGAGGAGGTCAGTTCGTCGAGCGCAGCTGCAGTCTGCTCGAGCGTTGCCGCGGTGCTTTCCGTCCGGCGCGACAAGCCATCAGCCGTGCTGCTGATTTCGCTGGCTTCGTTGTGAATATTCTCGGCATTCTTGGCGATTTCGCCCAGAGCGTTGGCGAGAGTTTCGACTGTGCGGTTGTAGTCGCCGCGAAGCTCCTCATAAGTTCCCGAGAAGGGTTTATCGATTGACGCGGTAAGATCTCCACCGCTCAGTTTGCTCAGCCCTACGCGGAGCGCCTCTACGACTTCGGTTTGATTGCGTTCCGCTTCGCGGCGCTGTGCCCGGGCGGCCTCGATCTCGTTCTCGGCGGTTGTCACATCGCGCCCGAGCCAAAGGAAGCGGATTGGCTTTCCGGTATGGTCGCGGACGCAGGTCAGGCTGCCGTCCGAGCAAATGACCGGGCCGTTTTTGGACTGGAACTTGATCTTACCTGCAAAGGCGCCGCTTTCCAGAACCGTACGGGTCACCGCATCAATGGTCATGCCCGAGTCCGTCGGCGTTGCAATACCAGACAGTTTGGTACCGTTCAGTGAGTCTTGAGACGCTTCGACCGCCTCAAGGAAAGGTGCATTGGCAGCGATGAATGCGCCGGAGATATCAAAATCGGCTTTCATCTGGTTCGCATCAATCGCGTCGATCACGGCGCCATTGTACCAGTTCGTTGTGATGTCAGCCCACTCAAGAACATAGCCCGCGCGCACGCCGTCTTCAGAGTCGATCGCGCTGATGGTGAGTGAAATTCGGCTTTCGCCAAACTTGATGATGGTCGACAGAGGCTTACCGCCCTGGTTTTCAAGCAGGCTGCGAATGTTCTGCGTATTCTTGTGGAAGACGCCCGCAGACTGCCCGACAAGGTTCTTGATATCAAGCTTGGGCGCCATCTTTGCCATCGCGTCCGAGAGGTTATCAAACAGCTCGTACATCTTGTCGTTGGCATGGCGGATCACGAGATCGGGATCGACGATCATGATGGACGAGTTGCAGCCCATGAAAGCAGTGCTTTTGAACAACGCTTCTTCTTGTCCAGCGTGCGCTTTGGCGAGCTTGTCGCGAAGAACGCTTACCGCGCGGTTGATATCGCCGATTTCGTCGTTTCGCTTTTCGCCACTTATCTCTACTGAATAATCAGAGTCGCTGATGGCTACGATGACCTTGCGGCTTTGCGTCAAAGGCCGGACGATCAAGCGCCCGAAAACAAAGAGCGCAGCTGCGATAGCCAGGACCGATGCCAAGCCCGCCATCAACAGGGCGAACACCAGCTTTTCGTTAAAACGCTCCTGAAGAAATTCAGGCGACCAGGCATTCGAAATCACACCGATTACATCATTGTTTGCGCCATATCGAATTGGAACGGCAATCCAGTGACCACCCTGAGCCGTCGCAATTTCGCCTGAGGCAAGAGCCTGTTCTGCCGACTCGACCAGCCCGGCTTCGATCTGGCGGCCGTCGTCCGAGACGGCCAGCACAGTTCCATCGGCTGACATGGCGAGGGTTCCGATCACCTGCCCCTGAGAGTCATGCGCAATATCGTAGAAGGTTTGCTGGATCGGTTCTACCTTGCCGAATTTGACGGCGCCGGCCAGATTGTCGGCCACCAGCGTGCTTTCAAGGCGAGCCATGTCGGCGACGAATTCTTCCGACAATTCGGCGCCTGATCGCATCTCGATGAAGGATGTCGTGCCGACAACCGAGGCGATCACGACCGTGATGACAATTGCAATCGTGAAGAAGATGGAACCGATCTTTCGACCGCCTTTGGACATCGACATGAAATAGGTCTCCGATTACTTGAACACTGGGAGGCGCTGCGAGGCTGTCAGAACGCTTCCGCGTTGACGCCGACGGTGACGGCCCCGATTGGGCTGCCGGACATCTTGTCGACGATGACAAAAGACACCTGCGCCTGATAGGTCTGGCTGGACTCGTCCAAATCGACGTCAGACACATGCACGGCGTCCGGGCCGACAAGATAGGTTTGCTGAAACTTGGCTTCGTCCCCTTGCCAGAAATCCGAGGTAACGGAACTGACGGCGACATTCATGCCACGGTTGTCCATCACGATGATTTCCGTGATGATCCCACCGCTGTCTTCCACCATCGACTGCAGGCTGTGCGACAGTTCGTTTTCGGCGACTTCCGATACGGTCGGTTGGTCCGCCTGTCCGATTTCCAGTCGCCAGCGCTGATCCAGCGCGGCGATATCAGAGTCGCCCAAATCTGCATGTTTCGCCCCGGAAAACCGGACAGCGGATTGAACCGGCCCCGTCATGAAGAACTGTCGCACATTGTCATTCACGTAGGCGATCATGGAATCCTGCGGTTCCGCAGCCATAGCAGTGCTGGCCAAGCAGACCGCGATCGAGGAGAGAAGAAGCTGTTTCATGACAAGATGTCCGATGCTGCTGATCAAGTGTTTCAGAGCGGCAAACTGACGGTCAGACATTAACTTTCGATGAAATCGGACACGGCATTTTCGAGGTGCCGAATCCACGTCCTTTTCAGGAAAGGGCCTGCAATTTTCGGATCAAGCCGTTGTTTTGCATGGCCTTGTGTCGTGGCTTTGACGCAGCAGTCGCCCGGCAGGGGCAAGCCCGAAATCGGAGAAAATCGATGAAAATTTTCAATGCCCGCGCAGTCGGTGCCGAACACCGTCGGTCGCGCCGCGAAACGCTCTGGTCTGCCGGGAAAAGGCTGATAGGTTGCGACCCTCAGACAGGAGCCAGCTCATGCCGCGATTTTCCGTACTCGATCTTTCTCCGGTCAGTGAAGGCGGGAGCGCAGCGACATCGCTGTCCAATACCGTCGCGCTGGCCCGCCATGCCGAAGCGCTGGGGTTCACGCGCTATTGGCTGGCTGAACATCACAACATGCCCGGCATTGCGAGCGCCGCGACATCGGTCGTGATCGGGCAGGTGCTGGCCCATACCGACCGCATCCGCGTGGGCGCGGGCGGCATCATGCTGCCCAACCACGCCCCGCTGGTGATCGCCGAGCAATTCGGCACGCTTGCCACGATGTACCCCGACCGGGTCGATCTGGGCCTCGGGCGCGCGCCCGGCACCGACGGGCGTACCGCATGGGCCTTGCGCCGCAACATGAGCCAGCAGGACGATTTCCCCCGCGATGTGGTGGAACTGATGGGGTTCCTGGGCGATCCCGCGCCCGATCAGCCGGTGCGCGCCTTCCCGGGCGCGGGCACGCGGGTTCCTGTGTATATCCTTGGCTCCAGCCTGTATGGCGCGGAACTTGCGGCGCAACTGGGGCTGCCTTATGCCTTTGCCTCGCATTTCGCGCCCGCCGCGCTGGACAGTGCGGTGCAGGTCTATCGCCAGCATTTCAAACCCTCGGCGGTGCTGGACGCGCCCTATTTCATGCTGGCCGTTAACGTTTTTGGCGCCGAGGACGAGGCCACGGGGCGCTATCTTAAATCCTCGATGCAACTGGGCTTCGCGCGGTTGCGCAGTGGCCAGCCCGGCCCCCTGCCCCGGCCTGTCGACAATATCGCCGACCATGTCGACCCGGCGATGCTGCGGATGGTCGATCAGGCGCTGTCGGTGTCTGTATCGGGGCCCGTTGACAGCGTTCATCGCGGGATCACCGAGTTGATCGACCGATACGCGCCGGACGAGATCATTTTCAACGGGCAAATTCACGACCACGCTGCACGGCTGCGCTCGTTCGAGATTGCAGCCGAGGCGATGGGGCGCATCGCCGAACCGCAGAGCAAGACAAGGGAGAGGACACACACATGACAAAACCTCAATTCGACCTGACCGGCAAGGTCGCGCTGGTCACCGGCGGCAACGGCGGCATCGGGCTTGGCATGGCCAACGCGATGGCGGCCGCCGGGGCCGACATCGCGATCTGGGGCACCAATCCCGACAAGAACGCAGCAGCAGCCGAGCAGCTGGGCGGCCATGGCACGCGCGTGAAGGCCTATAGCTGCAACGTGGCCGACCGCGCCGAGGTCGACGCGCAGATGGCCGCCACTCTGGAGGATTTCGGGCGGATCGACGGCTGTTTCGCCAATGCGGGCGTCTCGGGGCGCGGGGCGCGGTCGTTCCTCGAGATCACGCCCGATGAATGGCGGCGGGTGATGTCGGTGAACCTTGACGGCGTGTACCACACTTATCAGGCGGCGCTGCGCCACATGGTCGATCGTGCCAATGCGGGCGACCCGGGCGGACGGCTGGCCTGCGTGTCTTCGCTGGCCTCGGTCTCGGGCGCGGCGCGGGCGGAACATTACGCCGCCTCGAAGGGCGCGCTGAACGCGATGACTTATGCGCTGGCGGTGGAATTTGCCCGCTACGGCATCACGGCGAATGCGATCTTGCCGGGCTGGATCGCCACCGACATGACCGAGGACGCGCGCGACAACGCCAAGTTCGCCGAGGCGGCAGGCAAGCGTATCCCCGTGCGCCGCTGGGGCGAGCCGGCGGATTTCGGGGGGATCGCGGTGTATCTGCTCAGCGATGCCTCGGCTTATCACACCGGGCAGCTGTTGCAGATCGACGGCGGCTATTTCCGGTTCTGAACCGATGCGCGCCCGGAGCTGCCCCCGGGCGCGACAGCCTTAACAGGTGACTTCGATCAGGTAGGGCCCGCCGCTGGACAGGCCGGCCTTGATCGCGCGGGCCAGATCGGTGGCTTCGTCCACGCGCTCGGCCTCGACCCCCATTCCCCGTGCCATGTCGACCCAGTTCAGCGCCGGGCGATCCAGCGAGAGCATGTCAATGGCGCGCGGCCCCGGGTTGCCGACACCCACGTTGGTCAGCTCGCCCCGCAGGATCTGATAGGTCTTGTTGGCAAATATCAGCACCGTCACGTCCAGCCCCTCACGCGCCATGGTCCACAGCGATTGCACCGTATACATGGCCGAGCCGTCGCCGATCATCGCCAGCACCTTGCGATCCGGCTGGGCCACAGCGGCCCCGATGGCGACCGGCAGGCCATAGCCGATGGACCCGCCACAGTTGTTTAGCCAGCTGTGCGGTGCGGCGCCATGGGTCGCCGGGAAGAACGCGCGGCCCGTGGTGATCGCCTCGTCCACGACGATGGCGTTTTCGGGCAGCGTGGCGGCAATGGCGCTGGCGATGGATCGGGGTTCCGTCGGGCCAGAGGGCACGGTGACCTGAGCGCGGTCCGATACATGGGCGGGCGTGACCCCGGCCGCGCCGGTTTCCTGCATCAGACCGTCCAGCGCGGCGACCAAGTCGCCACCGGCATCAGCCAGCGCGATGATCTCGGTGCCCGGCGCGGTCAGATGGGCGGGCTTGCCCGGATAGGCGAAGAACCCGATGGGCGCACGCGCGCCAACCAGCACGATCCGCTTGAATTTGCTCAGCACGTCCAGCGCCGCATCAATCGGATATGGCACGCGGTTCACGGCCACCCGGCCCGCCCCGCGTTCCTGCCGCGCATTGGCCCATTCCGACAGCAGCGCACAGCCCGTTTGCGCCGAGATCTTGCCGGCCATCTCAAGCGTATCTGCCTCCAAAGCGGCGCCGCCCAGCAGCAGCAGGCTGTCCGGCCCCGACAGCGCGCGGGCAGCCTGTTCCATGGTCGCCGCGTCAATCGAAGTGCGCGCATCGGGCGCCTCGGCCTCGGTCACCGGGCCGCCGTCTGTCCAGGCGGTATCGGACGGCAGGATCAGCGTCGCCACCTGCCCCGGCGCCTGCCGCGCGGCCGTCACCGCCGCCGCCCCGTCGCGCCCCACGTCCGCTGCGCTGACCGAGGTATGTACCCAATGCGACACAGGCCGCGCCAGCCCTTCGATGTCGGACATCAAGGGCGCATCCAGCGCGCGGTGGGTTTCGGCATGTTCGCCGACAATGTTCACCACGCCCGAGCCCGCCTTTTTCGCGTTGTGCAGGTTGGCGATGCCATTGGCGAGCCCTGGCCCAAGGTGCAGCAGCGTGCAGGCCGGTTTGCCCGACATGCGCCAATAGCCATCGGCGGCCCCGGTTGCCACGCCTTCGAACAGCGCCAGCACCGAGCGCATGCCCGGCACATGGTCCAGCGCCGCAACGAAATGCATCTCCGACGTGCCGGGGTTGGTGAAACAGGTGTCGACCCCGCTGGCAATCAGGCTGCGGACAAGGCTTTCGGCTCCGTTCATCGTCTTTCCTTTCTGGCGGCTGCGCACAACGCTACAGCCGATGGTCTGTCTTCAATCGGTTCAGCGCCACCAGCGCGGCATCGCGGCGGCGGGTCAGTGTGTCTGGGTCCATCTCGGCCAGTTCGTGCTCGACGCCTGCGACCAGTTGGTCAATCAGTTCCGGCGTCAGCGCGCTTTGGCCCAGCTCGGCCCAGCGGGTTTCCTGCGTGGGGCCAAGATGGGTCAGGTAGTGGCGATAGCCACCCGCACCCCCGCCCATATGATAGGTCAGATGCGGCCCCATCAGCGCCCAGCGCATCCCCGGACCATAGGCGATGGCATGGTCGATATCGGCCACGTCGGCGATCCCCTCGGCCACCATATGCACCGCCTCGCGATACAGCGCGCTGGTCAGGCGGTTGGCGATATGGCCGCGCACCTCTTTCCGGGCGCGAATGGTGACGCGCTTCATCGCGCGATAGACGGCTTCGGCCCTGTCCACCGTTTCCGGCGCGGTCTGCCGCCCGGCGACAAGTTCGACCATCGGTACCAGATGCGGCGGGTTCATCGGATGGGCCACAAGAATGCGGCCGGGATGGGTGGCGCCCTCCTGAATCTCACTGGGCATCAGCGACGACGACGACGACGCGATGATGGTGTCTGCCCCGATCACCCCCTCCAGCCGCGCGATTTCGCAGTGCTTGATGTCGAGTCGGTCGGGCAGATTTTCCTGAACGAAGTGAACACCTTGCAAGGCGTCGATGTCATCCCTTACCGCGATCACCGGCGCCTCGCCTTGCGCCAGGCCCAGCGTGCACAGATCAGGCCAGGCCGCCTGCACGAAGGCGGCCATCGCGGCATCGGCCCCCGGTGCCGGGTCCACAACGATCACGCGCGCGCCCTGCGCGGCAAACAGGCTGGCCCAACTTTGCCCGATCAGCCCGCCACCCAGAACCCCGATAGGCCTGTCAGCAATCATGCCGACGCGCTCTCCCAATAAGGGGCGCGTAGTTCCTTCTTCAGGATTTTCCCGATGGAGCTGCGCGGCAACACGTCCCGCAGTTCGACCTTGGACAGCCGATGGCTCTTGCCAAGGCGCGCATTGGCACGGGCGCAAATATCTTCGGCCGAGGCCGTCGCACCGGGCCTCAGCACAACCAGACCCAACGGCGTTTCGCCCCAAGCTTCGGACGGCACGCCGATCACCGCCGCATCCGTCACATCCGGATCGGCCAGCAGGATCAATTCAAGATCGTTGGCAAAGATGTTGAGCCCGCCGGAGATAATCATGTCTTTCTTGCGATCCGACAGCACAAGAAACCCGTCGGCATCGAAACTGCCCATATCGCCCGAACGGAAGTAAACTTTGCCCGCGTCGTCTGTCCAGATGTACTCTTCCGTCAGATCGTCACGGCCGAAATACCCGGCCATCATCGTAGGTGAGCGGCCGCAGATTTCCCCAACCTGCCCCGACGCCACTTCAGCCCCGTCCGGGCCGATCAGGCGAATGTCGCAGCCCGGTGCAGGCAAGCCCACGGTATGCAGCTTTTCTGGGTGTTCGTCGGCGACCAGAACCGTGACTCCGCCCCCTTCCGTCAGCCCGTAATATTCCACCAGCTTGCCGGGAAACCGCGCCAGAACGTCAGCTTTCACATCGGCCCGCAGCGGCGCCGACGTCGAGAATTTCACCTTCATCGTCGACAGATCGAAGCTGTCGAAATCGGGCACATCCATGATGCGCTTGTACTGCACCGGCACCAGCATCGTGTGGGTGATCCGTTCCGCCTGAACCAGCGCAAGGTATTGGCGGGCCTCGAATTTCGGCATCAGGACAACGGTCGAACCGCCCACCAGCGTCGGCAGGAACGACACGATGGTGGTGTTGGAATAAAGCGGTGTCGACAGCAGCGTGCGCGCGTTGTCGTCATAGCCGTTGGCGTGGACCCGGTCCATCTGGGCCGCGCGCATCCAGTGGTTGTGCAGGATGCCTTTGGGCGTGCCGGTGGTGCCCGAGGAGTAGATCAGGTTCACCGGATCCGACATGGCGATCGGGACCATCGGATCGCTGTCATCCGCGGCGGCCAGCAGCGTTTCATAATCGTCAAACCCCGGCGCGGTGAAATCCAGCGCCACCCGGTTCAGCGGCGCCGCATCGATGAAGCGATCCACCAGGGCGCGGTATTGGTCGGCCAGAAACAGCGCCTTGGCACCGCAATCCGCCAGCATCTTCTCCAGCGCCTCGGACGAGGCCATTGTCGACAGCGGCGTGACCACACCGCCCGCCCGCATGATGCCGATGAACAGCTCGGCCATGGCGATGGAATTCGGCGACAGGATCGCCACCCGGTCGCCCTTTTGCACACCCGTGGCAATCAGCGCCTGCGCCACGCGGTTCACCCGCGCGTCGAACTGCGCCCATGTCAGGCGGATATCGCCGCAAATCACCGCCTCTTTCCCGGGATCTTTGCTGGCACTGGCACGGATCATGTCAACCACTGTGGCTGTTGGCGGGGCCTCTGGCTGAGGGGGGCGAATATCGATCATTGCGGTGTCGTCCGTCGTGAGATTTCCGGCCGAACCTTAGGGAAAGCCGGTGGAAAGACAAGACCGCGCCAGCCAGTTTTTCCGCAGAACGAAATTCCGTTCCGATATAAACACCTCTGGTCAAGGAATGCTTGCCACGTTAAGCAAACCGGTGACAGACGGCCCGTAAGGAGGCCGACAGACAGATGGCCTATGTGAACATGACCGCGGCCCGGGGTGCCTGGGACCAGCAGACACCGGCAATGCGCGGCGCGCTCTTGATGATCGCCTCGACGGTTGCCTTCGCCACCATGCACGCGGTGGTGCGGATGGTGTCGGCCGAGCTGCCAGCGCTGCAAATCGCCTTTCTGCGCAATGTCTTCGGTTTCTGTTTCCTTCTGCCCATGCTGGTTTCGGCGCGTTTCGCGCAGCTGCGCACCAAGCGGTTCCCCATGCATGCCCTGCGCGGCGCGATCAACGCCGTGGCGATGCTGATGTTCTTTTCTGCCATCGCCATGACACCGCTTGCCAAGGTTACCGCGCTCAGCTTTACCGCCCCGATCTTTGCCGCAGCGCTTGGCGTCGTACTTCTGGGCGAAACCTTTCGGATTCACCGGTTCGCGGCGATCTTTGCGGGGTTTGGTGGCATGCTGATCGTGCTGCGCCCCGGGTTCGCGGTGATCGAAACGGGCGCCATTCTGGCGGTGGTTTCGGCCGCCCTCTGGGCCTTGGCGATGATTGTCATCAAGCTGCTGTCACGCACGGAAAGCAGCCTGACAATCGTGGCCTGGGCCAGCATCTTCCTTGCGGTCTTTTCCGCCGGTCCGGCGATCTGGGTCTGGCAATGGCCCACTCTGCCGGCATGGGGCGGACTGGTGTTCATCGGCATCATCGGGTCCATCGCGCAGCTGGCGATCAGCCAGTCCTTCCGCGAAGCAGATGCCTCGGCCGTTTTGCCGTTCGACTTTCTGAAACTGATCTGGACGGCACTTCTGGGCGCCTGGCTGTTCGGCGAAATCCCCGACCGCTACACGCTGATCGGGGCCGGAGTGATCTTTGGCGCCAGCCTGTTCATCGCCGGGCGCGAACGCAACACCGCCCGCATTCAGGCAAAACTGTAGGCGCCACCGCGATCCAGCGCGCGCAGCCAGGCCGGGCGGGCGTGGATCATCTCGACAAATGCCGAGAGCCCAGGATAGACCTTGCCCCGCCCCTGCGCGATGGCAATCTCGGCCGGAAAGCTCATCATCACGTCCACGGCGGAAATGTCATCCAGCACGAAATGCCCCGAGGGGCGCAGCATCTGTTCCATATAGGCGAAATGGCTGCTGAGCTGCTGTTCGATGCGCGGTCCCAGGGGCGCGGCGGCTTCTCCCAGTCGGCGTGTGTATAGAGCCAGCAGGATCGGCGTCATCGCGGACCCTTCGGCAAAATGCATCAGCTCAAGGTGGGTGATCGCCTCGTCGCTGCCGACGCGGGGCAGCATGTGCCGCCCGTGCCGCGCGCAGAGGTATTCGACAATCGCGCCGCTTTCGACGATCCGGCGACCTTCATGTTCCAGCACCGGCGATTTGCCCAGCGGATGCACCGAGGCCAGCTCGGACGGCGCAAGGTTGGTGACCGCGTCGCGTTCATACCTCCGCAGGTCATAGGGCAGCTCGAGTTCTTCAAGCAGCCACAGGATGCGCTGCGAGCGCGAATTGTTCAGGTGGTGAACGGTGAACATCGGTATCCTTTCCAATCCATCCCCGGCGACTGTGCCAGAGGCGGGACAGGAAAGGCAACGGTGCCGTGGGATACCGGGCCGCGGCGCGATGCCCGGCCCGGTATCATCGTTACGTCACAGCGCGGCGCGGAACAGGGCCAGCGTGTTTTCGCGCGTCATTTCAACCGGGTTGCCGCCGGTACTGGGGTCTTGCAGCGCCATCTCGGTCAACTCTTCCAGCCGGTCATCGCCCACGCCAAGCGCGCGCAGCCCTTCGGGAATGTTCAGCCGCGCGCACAGGTTCGCCACATGGTCGCAGAACCCGGCATAGCCGCCCGGGATCCCCAGGTAGGCCGCCGCCGCATCCAGACGGTCCTCGATCTCGGGGCGGTTGAAGGCCAGAACCGCGCCCATCACCACCGCGTTCGTGGTGCCGTGGTGGGTGTTGTAGACCGCTCCGATCGGGTGACTCAGGGCATGGATCGCGCCCAGCCCCTTCTGGAACGCCACCGCGCCCATGGCTGCCGCGCTCATCATGTGGGCGCGCGCCTCGAGGTCGGTACCATCGTCATAGGCACGCGGCAGGTATTCGTTCACCAGCCGCATCCCTTCCAGCGCGATGCCCTGGCTCATCGGGTGATAATGCGGCGAGCAATAGGCCTCGAGACAATGGGCAAAGGCATCCATGCCGGTGCCCGCGGTGATTGCCTTGGGCATGCCCACGGTCAGCTCCGGGTCGGAAATCACCACCGAGGGCAGCACCTTGGGGTGGAAGATGATCTTCTTCACATGGGTTTCGGAATTGGTGATGACGCTGGCGCGCCCCACTTCGCTGCCCGTGCCGGCAGTGGTGGGCACCGCGATGATCGGCGCGATGCCATCGGGGTCGGCCCGCGTCCACCAATCGCCCACATCTTCGAAGTCCCACACCGGGCGCGACTGGCCCGACATGAAGGCAACCATCTTGCCCAGGTCCAGACCCGAGCCACCGCCAAAGGCGATCACCCCGTCGTGCCCGCCTTCGCGGTACACCTTCAGCCCGGCGGCCAGGTTCAGCTCGTTCGGGTTCGGGTCAACGTCCGAAAACATCGCGCGGCCCAGGCCGGCGGCGTCAAGGATATCAAGCGCCTGCGCCGTGATCGGCAGGCCCGCCAGCCCCTTGTCGGTGACAAGCAGCGGATTGGTGATGCCGCAGGCGGTGCAGGCCTCGGCCAGTTCGGCGATGCGCCCGGCGCCGAATTTGATCGCCGTGGGATAGGACCAGTTGCCGGTCAGTTTCATTGTGTCACCTTTTTCAGATGGTAGGATTTGGGGCGGGTCAGGTTGTGATAGCCGATTTCCGACAGCGATCCGCCCTTGCCGGTGGATTTGCAGCCGGTCCAGCACAGCGCCGGGTCAAGGTAATCGGCGCGGTTCAGGAACACGGTGCCGGTGTCGATGGCGCCGCCCAGACGTTCGGCGCGCTCCACGTCCTGTGTCCAGAGCGAGGCGGTCAGCCCGAAATCGCTGTCGTTCATCAAGGCCAGCGCCTCTTCGTCGGATTTGACCGGCATGATGCCGACCACAGGGCCGAAACTTTCCTCGCGCATCACGCGCATGGTGTGATCGACGTTGGTGAGGATCTGCGGGCCCAGATAGGCGCCGCCGTCGTCGCCCGCAAAGGGCGCGACATGGGCCTTGGCGCCTGCGGCGACGGCCTCGGCGGTCTGCGACCGCACCAGTTCGGCAAAGCGCACATGCGCCATCGGGCCCATGGTCGTGGTTTGGTCCAGCGGGTTGCCAAGGGTATAGCCGTTCACGATCTCCAGCGCGCGGCCAAGGAAATCGTCGAACAGGCTTTCATGCACATAGATCCGTTCGATCCCACAGCAGCACTGGCCCGAGTTGAACATCGCCCCGTCGATCAGCGTGTCGGCGGCCGCCTGCACGTCCGCGTCTTCCATCACATAGCCCGGGTCCTTGCCGCCCAACTCCAGCCCGACGCCGGTAAAGGTGCCCGCAGCGGCGCGTTCAATCGCCTGCCCCGCCCCGACCGAGCCGGTGAAGTTCACGAAGCCAAAGGATTTTTCGGCGATCAACCCAGAGGTGGTGTCGTGATCCAGGAACACGTTCTGGAAAACGTCCTCGGGCACACCGGCCTCGTGGAAGGCGCGCGCCATGCGTTCGCCCACCAGCAGGGTCTGGGTGGCGTGTTTCAGCAGCACGGTATTGCCCGCGATCAGCGCGGGCGCGACGCCGTTGATCGCCGTCATGTAGGGGTAGTTCCACGGCGCGATGATCAGCACGAGGCCATGGGGTTCGCGCTTGATCAGGCGGCGGAACTTGGCGCTGTCTTCGATGTTGATCGGCGCCAGTGCGCGCTCGGCAATCTCGGCCATATAGCTTGCGCGCTCGTTGAAGCCGCCGAATTCGCCGCCATAGCGCACGGGCCGCCCCATCATGTGGGCCAGTTCGGGAACGATCTCGTCGTTCATCTCTCCAATGCGGGCAACGCCCTTCATCACCAGATCAACGCGCTCCTGCAAGGGCCGCGCCGCCCAGGCCTTTTGCGCCTTGCTGGCGCGGGCAACTGCGGCGCGCGCGGCTTCGCCGCTCAGCGCGGGGCGTTCGGCGAACACCGATCCGTCGATCGGCGAGATACATTTCAGAACCTGTGTCATTTCCATCTCCATCCTCGGACCACGAGGATCAACATTTCAGTGCAAGCGTCTGGACTCCGGCGCTTTGCCGGGTTGTCCACACGATTATCCACAGGGGTCGGGCGCGTCAGGCGCGCTCGAACCCCCGCTTGATTTCCCAGTCGGTGACGGCGGCGTTGAACGCCTCCTGCTCCCACTCGGCGGCGCGGGTATAGTGGCGCACGACAGCCTCGCCAAAGGCCGCTTTCAGCATCTCCGACTGTGCCATCGCCAGCGTGGCCGACATCAGCGTGGTCGGGATTTCCTTCTTCGTGCCCTCATAGGCGTCGCCGTCCGACGGCTTGCCCGGATCAAGTTTTTCCTCGATCCCCTTGATCCCCGCGGCAAAAAGCGCGGCCATGGCCAGGTAGGGGTTCATGTCGGCGCCGGGCACGCGGCACTCAACCCGCACGGCGGGCGAACTGTCGCCGCACAGACGGAAGGCGGCGGTGCGGTTGTCGACCGACCAGACCTTGCGCGTGGGGGCAAAGCTGCCTTTCTGGAACCGCTTGTAGCTGTTCACGTAGGGCGCGAAGAAATACGTGATATCATCGGCATAGGTCAGCAGACCGCCCAGAAAATGGCGCGCCAGCTCGGACATACCCAGCTCGGCCTTTGGGTCGTGAAACACCGGATCGCCATCCTTGTTGCGCAGCGACACATGGATATGCGCCGCCGAGCCAACCCGGTCAGGGGCCCATTTCGGCAGGAAGCTGACGGCGTGACCTTGCTGCCAGCCGACCTCTTTCGCGGCGTGTTTGGAAATCGTGTGGTGGTCTGCCGTGTCCATCGCCTCGGCATAGCGAATGTTGAATTCTTCCTGGCCAGCCTCGGCCTCACCCTTGGAACTTTCCACAGGAATGCCGGATTTGTACAAGCCGTTGCGCAGGGTGCGCATGATCTTTTCTTCCTTGGTGGTCTGGAAGATCGCGTAATCCTCGTTGTAGCCGGAAATCGGCTCGAGCGTGCGATAGCCATCCTTGCGCAGCGCGTCAAAGCTCTGCTCGAACAGAAAGAATTCAAGCTCGGTCGCCGTGGTCGCGGTATAGCCCATTTCGGCCAGGCGGGCGATCTGCGCCTTCAGCAGCGCACGCGGCGAATGTTCAACCGGCGCGTGCCCGTGGTGGTCAAGGATGTCCGACAGCACCAGCGCGGTGCCTTCCAGCCATGCGGCGCGGCGCAGCGTGTCCAGGTCGGGGCGCAGCGTGTAATCGCCGTAGCCGCGTTCCCAGCTGGTCGATTCATAGCCGTCCACTGTCCACATCTCCAGGTCGGTCGCCAGCAGATAATTGCAGCAATGGGTTTCCTTCCACGCGCTTTCGCAGAAATGCGCGGCGTGAAAGCGTTTGCCCATCAACCGGCCCTGCATGTCGATGGCGCAGACAAGAACGGTGTCGATCTCGCCCGTTTCGGTCAGGGTGCGCAGCGCGTCAAGTGTAAGGTTTCCGGGCATAAATCTCTCCGAGCCGGGGGGTGGCCCCGGGCCGCGTGTGGCCCGGGTGGGGCCGCCCCTGCCCCGGCAGGAAGCGGCGGTATGGTGCATCGGGCCCGGGGTCTGCCCGGCCTGCAGGGCTTAGCCGTAGCGGTAGGGGCGCCCGGCCTTGGCCATATCCGAGTTGTATTTGCGGAAGATTTCCACGACCCGGGCCTTGGTTTCGCTTTCGGCGGCGATTTCATCCCAGAACTTCACCGCCGCATCTTCGACCGTCTGCCATTCGGCATCGGGGATCGTGGTCAGCTCCATCTTGGTGCCATCGACCCGCAGCGAGGCCTCGCCGCCCCAGTACCACCACTGGCGATAGTAATGAGACTGGTCACAGCAGACCCGGAACAGGGTTTGCAGGTCTTCCGGCAACTCGTTCCAACGGTCCATGTTGGCAAAGAAGCTGCCGGCCCAGGCGCCCGAAATGTTGTTGGTCAGGAAGTAGTTCGTCACATCCGCCCAGCCGACGGTGTAATCCTCGGTGATGCCCGACCACGCGATGCCGTCCAACTCGCCGGTCTGCACCGCGACTTCGATGTCTTCCCACGGCAGTGTCACCGGCACCACGCCGAACTGCGCCAGGAAGCGGCCCGCCGTCGGGAAGGTGAAAACGCGCTTGCCTTCAAGGTCCTTCAGGCTGCGGATCGGGTCCTTGGTGGCGAAATGGCACGGGTCCCAGCTGCCTGCGCTGATGTGCTTCACGCCAACCTTGGAATATTCCTCGTCCCAGATTTCGTTCAACCCGTACTGGTTGAACAGCACCGGCACATCCAGCGAATAGCGCGAGGCGAATGGGAAGTAGCCGCCGAACACCGTCACTTCGGTCGGCGAGGCCATCGAATCGTCGTCTGACTGCACCGCGTCGATGGTGCCGCGCTGCATGGCGCGGAACAGCTCTCCGGTCGGGACCAGCTGATCGGCATAGAACAGTTCGATCTGCATCCGGTCGCCGGCGATGGTGTTGAACATCTTGATGGCCGGGTCGATCACGTGCTCGGCCAGCGCCGGGCCCGCATAGGTCTGCATCCGCCATTTGATGGTGGATTGGGCCAGCGCAGGCGTCGCCAGCGCGGCGGGGGCAGCGGCGGCCGCCCCGGTCAGAAACTTGCGTCGTGTCGTCATCTCGTCTCTCCTTGTTGTGTCGGTCTTGCTCTGCGGGTCAGAGTTCTTGCGGGTTATTTGCCGTAAACATATTCAGGCAGCCAAAGCGCGATCTGCGGAAACGCCATCACGATCGTCAGCGCCACGATCATCACCATGACAAAGGGAACGATCGAGCGATAGATGTCGCGCAGCCCGATTTCCGCCGGGGCCATGGCGCGCATCAGGAACAGGTTATAGCCGAAGGGCGGGGTCATATAGGCGATCTGGGTGGTGATCGTATACAGCACCCCGTACCAGATCAGGTCGAACCCCAGCGCATCGACCAGCGGCACGTACAGCGGCGCGACGATCACCAGCATGGCGGTATCGTCCAGGAAGGTGCCCATCACGATGAAGGACAACTGCATCAGGATCAGGATCATCCAGGGGCTCAGGCCCAGCTGATCGGTGAAGAGGCTTTCAATCGCGCGCACGGCGCCAAGCCCGTCGAACACCGCGCCAAAGCCCAACGCGGCCAGGATGATCCACATGAACATGCAGGAAATACCCAGCGTGTTGCGGACCGAGTTTTCGAACACCTCGCGCGTCATCCGCCCTTTCAGCACGGCCGCCAGGAAGGCCGCCAGAGCGCCCACGGCCGAGCTTTCGACAAGCGAGGTCCAGCCGTTGATGAAGGGCACCATCATCACCGCAAAGATCACCAGCGGCAGAACACCCGCGCGCAACAGGCGCAGCTTTTCGGCGCGGGGGATGTCGCGATCCTCGGGCGGCAGCACAGGGCCAAGTTCGGGCTGGATACGGCAGCGGATCACGACGTAGGCGATGAACATCGCGGCCATCATCAGGCCCGGGAATACCCCGGCCAGCCACAGCTGCCCGACCGGCTGACGCGCGATCATCGCGTACAGCACCAGCACGACCGAGGGCGGCACAAGGATGCCAAGGCTCGACCCGGCCTGAATCACGCCGGTGACCATCTGCTTGTCATAGCCGCGTTTCAGCAGCTCGGGCAGCGCGATGGTGGCGCCAATCGCCATGCCCGCGACCGACAGCCCGTTCATCGCGGAAATCAGCACCATCAGAAGGATCGTGCCAATCGCCAGCCCGCCGCGCACCGGCCCCATCCAGACGTGGAACATCTTGTAAAGGTCATCGGCGATCTTGGATTCCGACAGCACATAGCCCATGAAAATGAACATCGGCAGCGTCAGCAGCGGATACCATTTCATCAGCTTCATCGCGGCGGAAAACCCGATATCGGACCCTCCCGGCCCCCACAGCAGCACGGCCGAGATCACCCCGACGAATCCGATCGCCCCGAACACGCGCTGGCCGGTGAACAGCATCAGCATCATGGTCGAGAACATGAGGATGGCGATCATCTCATACGACATCAGAGCGTGACCCCGCGCAAGGTTGCGATGTCTTTCAGCAGCTCGGAAATCGCCTGCAACAGCATCAGGAAGAAGCCGAAGATCATGATGATCTTGATCGGCCAGAGGTAGGGGCGCCATGCGGTCGGGCTGCGCTCCATATGGCCCAGCACCTCGCCTGCCGCGTCGGGGCCGCCGGTGACAAAGGCCCAGATCAGCCCGCCGAAATAGCCATAGGGCGCATCGCCGAAATAGCCCAGCCCATAGGCGGTCGAAACGATGGCTCCGTGAAACAGGATGACAAGGTAGAACAGCAGGAAGAACACGGTGAAGGCATCGACCCAGGCCTTTTTCTCGACCGACCAATCGCCATAGAACAGGTCCATCCGCACGTTGGCGCCCAGCTGGATCGAATAGGGCCCGCCCAGAATGTAATAGGCCACCATGGCGAATTGCGCCATTTCCAGCGTCCACATCGAGGGGTTGAAGAAGGTCTTGGAAATCGACGACCACAGCAGGATCGCCATCATGACGAAGATGCCATACATCACGAAGCGCCCGATGCGGCGGTTGAAGCCGTCGACGCCGCGGACGTAGGCTCCCATCAGCGCGGTCATTGCGCCGCCCCCTGCCCAGCCTGTGCCAACGCCGCCTTCAGCGCCGGGGCCAGCAGCGCGCCAATCCGCGCCACGCTTGCGTCATCGGCGATCAGATCGTTGCGCACCTCGAGCATCACGTTCAGGCGGTTGTCGGGGAGCGCGTGGCGCTTCAGCGTATGGGTCACGCCGTGTTCCGGGCCGTAGGGCTGATTGCGGTCGACCTGCGGCGGGGTGCCCGGCAGCGCCGCCAGCAGCGCATCGGCCAGCCGCGTGTCGGCGTCGTGCAGCACGCCGATTTCCACCGCGCGCGGGGCGCCAAAGTAGATGGGCGTAAAGCTGTGGATCGTGACGATGGCGGCGGGGTTGACCTGCGCAATGGCGCTTTCAACGACGGCGCTGAACGGGTGATAGATCGCGTCGGCGCGGTCCTTGCGCGCGGCGGCGTCCAGCCCAGTGTTGCCGGGAATATCAAAGACTTCGCTTTTGGCGGGCGTGGCGTCGGGCGCCTCGGGCGGGCGGTTGCAATCATACAGCAGCCGCGAGACGTTGCCCGCCACCAGCGGCGCGCCAAGCGCGTCGCCCAGGTAGCGCGTCAGCGCCAGCGCGCCCGGATCCCAGGCGACATGGCTACGGCGCACGTCCTCGGCCAGCCCAAGATCCCCGAATTCCGGCGGAAACGCGCAAGAGGCATGTTCGCAGATCAGCAGCAGCGGCCCCTTGGTCATCGGGCCTTCGCTGATCGCGGCGCGTGTGCTTGTCAGGCGTAGTGTCATGCGTCCCCCAGTCGCGGTCAGGTTTCTTGATCGGGGGGCGGACTGTCAACCGGAATTCTGAAAGTTTTTCTTCTTTTCGGGACGGCCTGAAACTATGCTTACAATACCGGCAGCATCGGAGGCAGCGCCACGTGAGCGACACCGCACAGCAACGGGTGAGACAGATCAGCGACAGCCTGACCCGGGCCGAACGCCAATTGGCCGATGTGATCCTTGAAAACTATCCGATGTCGGGGCTTGGGTCGATCACGCGGCTGGCGGAAAAGGCCGGAGTCTCTACCCCCACGGTGGCGCGGATGGTGCAAAAGCTGGGGTTTTCCGGCTTTGCCGAGTTCCAGGCCGCCCTGCGCGACGAGCTTGAGGCGCAGGTGTCGAACCCCATCGCGAAACGCGACCGCTGGTCGCAATCGGCGCCGCAGGAACATCTGCTGAATCGATTCACCGACGCGGTGATGAGCAATATCCGCCAGACGCTGGCCCATGTGGACCCGGATGAATTCGACGCGGTGTCGCGCCTGCTGGCCGATGAAAACCGCGCGCTGTTCATTGCCGGTGGGCGCATCACCCACGCCTTGTCGGAATATCTGCACCTGCACATGCAGGTGGTGCGCAAGGGCGTGCATCACATCCGGTCAACCTCGAACGCCTGGCCGCATGCGCTGCTGGACCTGGAGCCAGATGACGTGGTGCTGATCTACGACATCCGTCGCTATGAGAATTCGACGCTGAAGCTGGCCGAGATCGCAGCCGAGCGTGGCGCGGTGACGGTGCTGGTGACCGATCAGTGGCAATCGCCCATCGCGCGTCATGCGCGGTATACCTTCGAGGCCCGAATCGAGGTGCCGAGTGCCTGGGACAGCACCGTATCGATGATGCTGCTGACTGAAACGCTGATTGCCGCCGTGCAGGACCTGCGGTGGGAGGCGACGCGCGACCGAATGGACCAGCTGGAAGCGATCTTCGATTCCACCCGGATTTTCCGCAAGTTCGTGTGATCAGTCGGTCTTGACCGGCTCTTCCTCGCTGTCGCTGAGCACGGCCCAGCTGGCATCGCCGCCGGTCGGGGGCAGCTCGTAATCGTCGCCGTGGCGGTGGATATGCGCCTTGGCGATGAACAGCGCGGTGATTGGCGCGGTCAGGAACAGGAACAGCGTGATCAGCAGTTCGTGCACCGAGACATAGCCCTCGGCCCCGAAGGAATGCAGCAGGGATGCGATCAGCACGCCCCCCACGCCCAGCGTGGTTGCCTTGGTCGGCGCGTGCAGGCGCGACATGGGATCGCCCAGTTTCAGCAGGCCGAAGGACCCCACGAAGCCGAAGAAGCCACCGATGACCAGGAAAATGGCCGCGAGGATATCGAAAATCTGTTCCATCCCCACCCCTATTCGATGATGTTGCCGCGCAGCATGAAGCGCGCGAAGGCCACGGTCGAGACAAAGCCAAGCATGGCGATGATCATGGTCGCTTCAAAGAACACCTCGGTGCCCTGAAAGATGCCCATCAGCACAAGGATCGCGATGGAATTCACCACCATCGTATCCAGCGCCAGAACCCGATCGCCCACGCCATGGGCGGTCACGATCTTCCACAGGTTCATCAGCAGGGCCGACCCGAAGCAGGCGAAAGCGAAATAAAGCGCATAGTCGATCATTCGAAAATCTCCACCAGGCGGCGTTCGTAACGGTTGATGATTTCGTCGCGCACCGCGTCCGGGTCGGGGGCATGAAGGCAATGCACCAGCAGGTAGTGCCCCTTGTCCGAAATATCGCAGGACACGGTGCCGGGCGTCAGCGTGATCGTTGCCGCCAGCGTGGTGATCGCCTCGGGGGTGCGCAACTCCAGCGGGATGGAAATCCACGCCTGCCGCAGCTGATCGCGGCGCTTGAACAGGATCAGCCACGCCACGGTGATATTGGCGACGATGATATCATAAAGAACGACGGCGACATATTCGGCAATCTTGCCGGGGTGGCGCATCCGGCTCATGTTCGGCCAATACGGCCGGATCACGAAGGGGATCAGCAGCCCAAGGAAGAACCCGAAGATCACCGAGTTCCAAGAGAAGCGGTTGACCAGCATCAGCCAGACCAGTGTCAGCAGCACGGTCAGCAGCGGATGCGGAAAGATGCGGCGAAACAGGGTCATTCAGGGCTCCTGTTCAGGACGGCGTCGATATAATCGGACGGCGTGTACAACTGGCCCGACACGGCCTCGGCATAGGTCATCACAGGCCCGGCAAAGACGGTCAGCGCCACGAGTATACCGGCCAGCGCAAAGACCGGCACCATCGGCAGGCGCGCGGGCGACGGCGTGTCGGCCTCGGGCGGTTCGTCCGGCGTGCCCTCGGGCGAGGGCAGATCTTTGGTGCCCGTATCGTGGGCCTTCCAGAACACAAGGCTGCCGGCGCGGGCCAGCCCGATGATCGCGACAAGCGAGGTGATCAGGATCACCGCCCAGATCGCCACCGCATGGTCGGCGCCCCGGCTGGCGTTCAGCACCAGCAGCTTGCCGATAAAGCCCGACAGCGGCGGCATCCCCGCCATGGCGATGGCGGCGATGAAGAACAGAATCGAGATTACGCCGCCATGAGTCATCGGGGGGCGGGCCGAAATCGTGTCGCCGCGCCGTTCGATGATCAGATCGGCCACAAGGAACATCATCGCGGCGGCAAAGGTCGAATGGATCATGTAGTAGATCGCCGCCGCCGTCGCCTCGCCCGTGAACAGCGAAATCGCGATCAACAGTGTGCCGGTCGATCCGATGGTGGCAAAGGCCACCATGCGCCCGATATAGGCCGAGCCGAGGATACCGACCATGCCGACCACCACGGTCAGCAGCGCGGCAATGACCAGCCATTCGCCGATCAGCCCCTGTGTCAGCTCCAGATCGGGCCCGAACACCAGCGTGTAAACCCGCAGGATCGAATAGGCGCCGACCTTGGTCATGATCGCGAACAACGCCGCCACCGGGGCGGGTGCATTGGCATAGGAGGCAGGCAGCCAGAAATGCAACGGCAGCACCGCCGCCTTGACACAGAACACCAGCAGCAGAAGCACCGCGCCAACCCGCAGCAGCGCGGTCTGGTCGGCGGGCATCTCGGCCGCCTTCACTGCCAGGTCGGCCATGTTCAGTGTACCGGTGGTGGCATAGATCGTGCCCAGCGCGAACAGGAACAGGGTCGAGCCGACAAGGTTGTAGACCACGTATTGCGTGCCCGCGCGCAGGCGCCGCCCACCGCCGCCGTGAATCATCAGCCCGTAAGAGGCGATCAGCAAAACTTCGAAGAACACGAAGAGGTTGAAGGCGTCGCCTGTCAGGAAAGCGCCCAGCACGCCCATCAGCTGAAACTGGAACAGCGCATGGAAATGGCGGCCGCGATTGTCCCAGCCCGACCAGATCGCGTACATCAGCACCATCAACGCCAGCACCGCCGTCATGGCGATCATCAGCCCCGAGAGCCGGTCCAGCACCAGCACGATGCCAAAGGGCGCGGGCCAGTCGCCCAGTTCGTAAACAGTGATTTCACCGGTCGCGGCATGGGCCATCAGCCCGCCGGTGATCGCCACCAGCAGCACGGTGCCCGCGACGGAAAAGATGCGTTGCAGATCCAGGTGGTGCCGGATCACCATCAGGATGAAGGGCGCCAGCAGCGCCGGCAGCACGATGGGCAGGATGATCCAGTGGCTCATGCGTCGTCTTCCACGCGGTCGGTCATGTCGATACGGTCGTCATTTTCGCTGAGGTAGGCGCTGAGGGCGATCATTACGATCACCGCCGTCATGCCAAAGGAAATCACGATGGCGGTCAGCACCAGCGCCTGTGGCAGCGGGTCGGTATAGATGGTGACCCCGTCCCGCAGCACCGGCGGCGCGCCCACGGTCAGGCGCCCGGTGGCGAACAGAAAGATGTTCACCGCGTAGGACAGCAGCGACAGCCCCACGATCACCGGGAAAGTGCGCTGGCGCAGCAGCAGGTAGATGCCTCCGGCGGTCAGGACCCCGATGGCCGAGGCGACAAGCAGTTCCATATTCATGCCTTCCGCCCCTCCTCGGCCAAAGCTTCGTCTCGGGCAGGGTTGATGTCCATCGGGTATGGCGTGTCGGTATGGGGTTTCCACGCGTAGCGCGACAGGCTGTCCAGCGCCAGAAGCACCGCGCCCACCACGGCAAGGAACACGCCCAGATCGAACAGCGCGGCAGTGGCCCATTCGAACTTTTCCAGACCCGGCGGATAGATGTAACCAAAGGCGCTGGTGAGGAACGGCAGGTCATTCAACCATGCGCCCATGCCCGTCGCCGCCGCCACCAGAACGCCCGAGCCGATGATCGCGTGATAGGGATAGCGCTGGCGTTCTGTCGCCCAGCCATAGCCCGAAGCCATGTACTGCATGATGATCGCGATGGCGGCGATCAGGCCGGCGATGAACCCGCCGCCCGGCTGGTTGTGGCCCCGGAAGAAGATATAGGCCGCCACCATCAGCGCCACGGGCATCATCACCCGCGTTACCACCACCATCATCATCGGATGCGCGTCGCCCGCCACCGGCTGATCCGGCACCCGGTTCAGCAGCTTGGCGCGTACGCCGGTCTGCATCACGGCCTCGGTGATGGCATAGATCACCACGGCGGCAATCCCCAGCACGATGATCTCGCCGAAGGTGTCAAAGCCGCGGAAGTCGACGAGGATCACGTTCACAACGTTGTCACCGCCGCCACCCTTATAGGAATTCTCAAGGTGAAAGGCCGAAATGCTGGGAAAGGCCGAGTCGCCGCGCAGCAGTGCATAGATCAGGCCGCCCACGCCAAGCCCCCCGCCCACCGACAGAACCGCGTCGCGCAGCTTGCGCCCGCCCGAGCTTTCCGCCGGGGTGGTTTTCGGCATGAAGTTCAGCGCCAGCAGCATCAAGATGATGGTCACCACCTCGACCGACAGCTGGGTCAGCGCAAGGTCGGGCGCCGAGAAGTAGTTGAACGACAGCGACACCACCAGCCCGACAACACCGATCAGCACCAGCGTCAGCAGACGGTTGCGATGGAACCAGACCACGCAGATGGTGGACCCGATGAGGCAGATCCAGCCGATCAGCGGCAGCAGAGTCACCGGCATCCCGCTGCGAGTCGCGCCGATGGTGGTGCCCGTGGCATAGGCATAGCCGCCCAGCACCAGCATCACCGCCAGGAAGATCGCGGCATAGCGGCCCAGCGCCCCGTCGTGCAGCCGGTCGGTCACGCCCCGGCACAACGCGGTCAGCGCGCCCACCAAGCGGTCGAAGATGGCTTTGGCCTCGGGGCGGGGTGCCGCGATCCAGGCGCGATCCATCGGACGATGCATTGCCAGCAGGATGGCCCCACCGATCACCGCGATCGCCGACATGTACAGCGCCGGCGTGACGCCGTGCCACAGCTTCAGCTTGTGATGGTCCAGCTGCTGGCCCGTCACCGCATCAGCGACCGTATGCACCAGCGGCCCGGCAATCGCCTGCGGGAACAGACCGATGGCCACCACCAGCGCCACAAGGATCGCGGGCGACAGCCACATGCCCGCGCCCGGATCGTGCGGGCGGTGGGGGTAGTCGTCGCGCACCGGTCCCAGGAAGGTGTGCACCACATAGCGGAAGGAATAGGCCGCCGAGAACAGCGCGCCAATTGTCACCATCACTGGGATCAGCCAGTGATTGTCGAGCCAATAGGTGTGCGAGGCTTCCTCAAGCATCATTTCCTTCGACAGGAAGCCGTTCAACGGCGGAATGCCCGCCATCGACAGCGCGGCCAGCGTTGCCAGCAGGAAAGTCACCGGCATCAGCTTGCGCAAGCCGCCAAGGCGCTTGATGTCGCGGGTATGCGCCTCGTGATCGACGATGCCGGCGGTCATGAACAGCGCCGCCTTGAATGTCGCGTGGTTGATGATGTGGAACACCGCCGCCGTGGCCGCCGCCGTGGTGCCAAAGCCCAGAAGCATCGTGATCAGGCCTAGGTGGCTGACCGTGGAAAAGGCCAGAAGCGCCTTCAGGTCGTCCTTGAACAGCGCGATGACCGCGCCAAGCACCATTGTGATCAACCCGGCGGTCGCAACGATGTAGAACCACTCGGGCGTACCTGCCAGCACCGGCCACAGCCGCGCCATCAGGAACAGCCCGGCCTTCACCATCGTGGCCGAATGCAGGTAGGCCGACACCGGCGTTGGGGCCGCCATCGCGTGGGGCAGCCAGAAATGGAACGGGAATTGCGCGGATTTCGTAAAACAGCCCAGCAGGATCAGGATCAGCGCGGTCAGGTACAGCGGCGACTCTTGCACCACGTCTTTCTGTTGCAGGATCACCGTCAGGTCATAGCTCCCCGCGATATGGCCCAGCAGCAGCACGCCCCCAATCAGCGCCAGCCCCCCTGCCCCGGTCACCGCCAGCGCCATGCGCGCGCCTTGGCGGCCTTCGGGCAGGTGCCGCCAGTATCCGATCAGCAGGAAGGAAGATAGCGAGGTCAATTCCCAGAAGATCACCAGCAGCAGGATGTTGTCGGAGAGGACAATCCCCACCATCGCGCCCTGAAACAACAGCAGGTAGGCATAGAAATTGCCCATCGGATCCTCGCGCGACAGGTAGTTGCGCGCGTAGATGATGATCAGCAGGCCAATCCCAAGGATCAGGATGGCAAACAGCATCCCCAGCCCGTCCATGAAGAAATTGGCGTTCAGCCCAAGGCCGGGCAGCCAGTCGGCCCGCGCCTGGATCACCTCGCCCCGCATCACGGCCGGCGCGTGCAGCAGAACCCCCACCAGCGCCAGCGCCGTGGTCAGCCCCGCCGACCAGGAACAGGCATTGCGCCCCGCGCGGATCAGAAGAGCGGGAAACACCGCGCCCAGGAACGGCAAGGCCGCGATCAGGAACAGGGACAAGTCTGGCACTCCGTTTTGATGAATGTGTCGAACCTCTTAACAGTGCGTAAGGAATTTTTTTACCCTGTCAAACCCTTGACACCACCTGTCGGCGACAGGGGGGCCGGTTCCGGCGCTATTTTACAAAATGTCGCAGGCACGGGCTGACGCGGAAGTGAGGTGCCAAGGCCATTGATACGGCTTGCTTTTGCGCCCGGGTGCGGCGCAGGGTTTGCCCATGCGGAACGGCGTGATGTCTTACTCTTTGCAATTTTTGCGCCTGGTCGCCTTAGCGGCGGCCAGCGTGGCCTGCCCGGGAATGGTGCGCGCCGATTGTGCCGAGGCGTCCGGCCCCTGCCAGATTGACACGGGCGAATACCACATCCGGGTGCCCGGGGTGGAGCATGGGCCTGCGGTTTTCATGCTGCATGGCGCGGGGGGCAGCGGCGCGGGCATGATGGGCCGGGCACGCGTGATCGACGCGCTTCTGGCGCGCGGATATGCGGTAATTGCCCCCACAGGCGGGCGCAGCTTCGGCAATGGAGGGTCCAGCTGGGGCTTTCTGCGGCAATGGCTTGGGCGCGATGAAACGGCGTTTCTGAATGCTGTCGCCGACGATGCCGCGGCGCGGTTCGGGTTGGACCGGTCGCGCATGGTGCTGGCGGGGTTTTCCGCCGGCGGCTTCATGACAACCTATCTGGCGTGCGAGACGCCAGGCCTGTTCTCGGCCTATGCGCCGGTGGCAGGCGGGTTCTGGCGCCCGCAACCCACGGAATGCGCCGCCCCGGTTCGACTGTTCCACACCCATGGATGGACGGATCGCACAGTGCCACTTGAAGGCCGTCCGCTGCGTGGTGGCGCGTTTGTTCAGGGTGACATTTTCGCCGGGCTGGAATTGTGGCGCGACACCAACGGCTGTGACAGCCACGCGCCACAAACCCTTGGGCAGACCGGGGATTTCCTGCGCCGAGGCTGGCCCGGCTGCGCCCCGGGCAGCGCGCTGGAATTTGCACTGTTTCCCGGCGGTCATATCATTCCTGACGGCTGGTCCGACATGATGCTGGACTGGTACGAGGCGCTGCCCCGGCCCTAGCTATTCGGCCGCCGTGCGTATGGGCGCCGCGCCTTCCAGCATTGCCTTCAACTCGTTCCGATAATGGCGCGCGGCCAGCGTGATCGGCGGAGCGCGGTAATCTTCGCGCGTGCCCAGCAGGCGCTGCGCCGCTCCACCCAGAGTGCGCCCCGAAAGCGCCGACAGCGGCACCGCCAGCGCAAGGCTGATCGCGATGGGCAGCAGCCAGAGCGACACCAGACCCGCCGCCATGCCGCTGAGCAGCGCAACGCCGCTGACGGTTTCCAGCGCGTGGCATTTCAGCAGCGTGCCCAGCCCGTATTGCCCGCCAGAGCGCGCCTGCGGTGACCAGCCGCCTTGCAGCCCCGTCACCGTGCGGAACACGGCGATCATCTGCTGCACCATCAGGATGGGCGCATAGGCAATCGACAGGACCACCTCAATCAGGAAGGCGCGGGCGAACCGGCGCTTGCCGCCGAATTCGGAAAACTTCGCCCCCGTCATCGGCAGGGCGGCGACGCCCAGCAGCTTGGGCAGCAGCAGCATCGCATACATCAGCACGATGATCAGAACATGCCGCCCTTCGGTCAGCACGGGCCATGTGGGCATCAGCGGGTTGTCGGGGCTGAAATAGGTCAGAACACTGGCATCGCGGCCCTGCCCGATCAGCGCCCACATCACCAGCAGGGCAAACCACATCGGCGACAGCAGGTATCCGATGGCGCCGTGGAACATGTGGAACCGCGAAATGCCACGCAGGCCGCGCGTGCCCAGCAGCGACAGGTGTTGCAGGTTGCCCTGACACCAGCGCCGGTCGCGCAGGATATGATCGATCAGCGTCTGCGGGGTTTCCTCGAAACTGCCCCGGATGCGCGGCAGGAACCGCACGGCCCAGCCGGCGCGGCGCAGCAGCCCGGCCTCGACGAAATCGTGGCTCATGATCAGATGCTCGCGCCCACGAAAATCGCGCAGATGCGGCAGCCCGGCGCAGGCGGCAAAGGCGGCGGTGCGGATGATCGCATTGTGGCCCCAATAGTTCCCCTCGCGCCCGCACCAGCGGGCCAAACCTTCGGCCAGCGCCACGCCGTAGACGCCATTTGCGAATTGCTGCATCCGGGCAAAGACAGTCTGCGCGCCGATCAGCTGCGGAAAACTTTGGATCAACCCGGCCGAGTCATCGCGGGCCAGCGCATCGGCCAGCCGCACGATGGCGCGACCAGTCATCAGGCTGTCGGCGTCCAGCACCAGCATCGCCTCCCACGCGCCGCCCCAGCGGGTGACCCATTCGTGGATGTTGCCCACCTTTCGGTCGGTGTTCTGCACTCGGCGGCGGTAATACAGTTCGTACTCGGGGCCCATCGCATCGCGCAGCGCCTGCACGCTGGCGCGTTCCTGTGCCGCGATGGCATCGTCGCGGGTGTCGGACAGGATAAACATGGCAAAGCGGTGCCCGCCCCCGCGCGCGCGCAGTTCTTCCAGCATCGAACGGGCGTTGCCCAGAACGTACCAGGGCACCTCGTTGTAGATCGGCATCAGCAGCGCCACGTCCAGCGGGCGCGCCGCGCTGCCCCGAACACGAGGCGCTTGCCGTGACAGAGACCACATGCCCAGCAGGACAGTGGTGACGGTGAAGGCGATCCAGAAGAAGTTGAAACAGATCAGAGCCAGCAGGATGCCTTCGACCACGCTGATGCCGCCGTCAGAAAACCAGCCGACCATGATGAAGGCGAGCCAGCCCGTGATGCCCAGCGCGGGAACGAATGCCAGGACACGCCATAGCCCCACAAGGCCCTGCGCCGCCGGTTCTGCCGGGGCCAGCGCATCGCGATAGGCGCGCGCGAAATCCTGTTGCGGCATGGCGCGTGGCGCCTCGGGCGGCATCATCGACAGGTCGCTCATGCGGTCCACCGGTACAGCCAGACCTCTGTTGCGGCGCTATCGCCGCGACGGATCTGGGCGCGCAATTCGACCTCGGGCGCCTCGCCCGGATCGAATTGGAACACCAGACGCACCGCGCCGGTTTCGGGGTTGCGTTCGATCACGCCGTCGGTCGTCACCGCCTGCCCCGAGCTGACGCGCTGCGTCAGATCGTCCAGCGGGTCGGCCAGCATGGGGTGATCCTCGAATTCGATGGCGACGATGCGGCCGTTTTCATGTTCCGACCACGCGTGTGCCTTCCCGGTCGAGGTGTTCATGACCCGCGCCACGCCGGTATCCACGGGGGCCGCTTCGCCCCACGTCAGGCGATAGGCGAATTCCGTTCGCTCGCCCGCTGGCACACCATCGCGCGGGCGCCAATAGGCCACGATATTGTCGTATATTTCCTTGTCCGCCGGGATTTCCACCAGCGTGACCGACCCCGGCCCCCAATCGCCCTTTGGTTCGATCCATGTGCCGGGGCGGCGGTGGTACTTGGCCTCGAAATCGTCGAAATCGGCCAGGTCCCGCGCCCGCTGCATCAGGCCGAAGCCGCGCGGCATATGATCCACAAAAGACGACACCTGCAACCGGCGCGGATTGGCCAGCGGGCGCCACAGCGCCTCGCCCGCGCCATTCCACACCATCAGCCCATCCGTGTCATGCACGGCGGGCCGGAAATCGTCAAAGCGGGTGCGATCAGCGGAATCGAAGAGGAACATGCTGGTCAACGCGCCAAGGCCGATATTGTTCACCTGTTCACGGGTAAAGATCACGGCCTCAACATCCATCACGCAGGATGGGCCGGGCCGGATGTCGAACCGATAGGCGCCCGACAGGCTGGGGCTGTCCATCAGCGCATGCACGACCATGTTGCGCTGTCCCGGCGCAGGCGCTTCCAGCCAGAAATGGATGAAGTCGGGAAATTCCTCGCCCTCGGGCTCGGCCGTGTTGATCGCAAGGCCGCGCGCCGATTGGCCGTAGATCTGGCCGTAACCGATGGCGCGGAAATAGCTGGCGCCCTGAAACACGCAAAATTCGTTCTTCTTGCCGGGTTCCGTCATTTCCGTGCGCAGGCGGAAGCCGGAGAAGCCAAGGTCTTCGCCAACGGGAATGTCGGGGAAGCGGTCGCTGCGGTCGAAGGCGTCCAACTGGAAAGGCAGAATGCGCGCTTGACCATCAACCACTTCGTCAATGCGCACGGGACGTTTGAAATAAAGGCCCGGCGCAAAGAAATCAACGGCATAGGGGCGGTCGCTCTCGACCCAGAGCGCGGCGGTCGGGCGGAACCATATCGCGCGATACTGTTCATAGGTCAGATCCTGCCACGCCTGCGGGACCGGATCTCGCGGCCGGAATTCGCGGCTGGCGAGTTCGCGCGCCATATCGATCACGGTGTCGCGCGAAAACGGCGTAGCGGGTTGATCCGAGGCAAAACTCCGCCCAGCCCAGGCCAGCGCCAGTGCAGTTGTTGCGGTCAGGAAGGCACGTCGTGTCGGTGTCATGTCCGTTTGGTCTTCCACGGTTGGGATTTGAACCAGCCAGCCACATAGGCCACGGCAATGATGATGGCGAAGCCGATCAGGTTAACCAGCGCATAGCTCGCACCTGTACGACCAATCTGGTCGAGGACAAATCCGAGCAGGCGGGCAATCGCCATAGAGGCGACGAAAACGGCGAGAGATTGCTGACCAACCTTGGTGACAATCGCCAGCAGACCGCGCCAGACTTCACCGGCCGCGCCAGAGGCCACTGCGCGCAGATGCGCCCCGCCCGGCCCTGCCGCGACCCATGCGACATAGGCCAGCGCGAGGAAATGCAGATAGCGCAGGATGCTGAAATCGGTCTTGTCGCGCAGGGCAAAGCCGGTCGCCTTGTCGAGCGCGTCGATGCCGCGCCAGACGCCGCGCAGCGAGTCACCCAGCGCGGGTGCAGCTGCATTGATCCACTCAAAAACCTTCCACGACCCGATCGGCGCCGATAGAATCAGGACACCAGCGCAAATCCAGACCAGTGTGCTCGACACCGGCGGCGCCGGAATCCAGCCCCGCATGAATGCGAAGCCGGTGAAGAACAGCAGTTGCCAGCCAAAGGGATTGAAGAACCATTCGCGGGCCGACCAGGGTTCCGCCGGAAAGTGGATTGATCCGATGTTGGCCGCGCTCCACAGGGCGATGCAAAAAAGCGCGACCGCCCATGTGCCGATGCGCGCCAGCCCCATTACCAGCGGCAGCATCGCCAGGATCACCAGATACATCGGCAGGATATCGAAATAGTTCGGCACGTAGGTCAGCGTGAACATGCCTACCAGCTGCGGTGCCGGATCATCCATCACGAAGCGCAGGTTCAGATCGTCGATATAGCTTTTTTCGAACCCGCCATAGAGATCGAGCGCCGCCATCGCCGTGAGCGTAAAGAAGAACAGGCAGATGTGCGCCCAATAGACTTGCCAGCAGCGAAACATCACCCGCGCTGTGCCCATCAGCCAGCCCCGACGCAGGAAGGCGCCGCCAAAGGCCACGGCCGAGGCCATGCCCGAGCAAAACACGAAAATCTCGGTTGCGTCGGAAAAGCCAAAGCGCGCCGGAATCCACCCCGCCCATGCGTTATAGGGAATATGCGCGACCAGAATGATGAACATCGCCAGTCCGCGATAGAAATCGAGCCGCGGATCTCGGCCGGACACGGCCGCAGCCGGGGCACTGGAAACAGCGGTTTGAGAGCCGCCCCGAGGGGCGGCGAAACTGGTACTTGGCGCGATGCCGGTCATGAACGAACCTGTGACATGTCAGGAACTTACTGGGCTGGAACGCGGTAGCGCCCAGCGGGTTCCCGCGCTTGCTCGATCATATCACGACGTTTTGCACAATAGAGATCTTCGCGCATGGCGCGAAGGCGCGTTCTTTCGCTCAGCAGACGCTCGGCATCGTCCAGAAAACCAGCGCGTAGAGCAGCATCGATAGTCATTCGCTCGAAAATGTCGCGTTGGGCATGGCTGCCACCAGCCCGCGGCAATGTGGCGCGGGCCCGGGCCAGATGGGTGAAGGCCGCGCCCCAGTTTGCGGCGGCAAAGGCGCGCAGTCCCAGCATCGCCTCTTGCCCGGGATCAGCCATGCAGCGGGCAAACTCGCCCGAGTGGGCGGCACCGTCGCGCGCCACCCGTTTCAACAACGCCGCACTGTCGGCGGCGCGCCCGCTGCCTTCCAGCGCCAGCATGTAATGCAGATCGGCAAAGATCAGACAGCCATCGCCGGTGCGCGCCGCGCAAAGCGCGCCCAACTCCTCCCACCGGGCGCCAACCGTTCCGCCCTCCAGCTCGATCCGCATCAAAAGCGAGGTCGCATTGGCGATATCGCGGTAATCATCGGTGCGCTCTGCCCGGATTTCACGGTCGTAGAGCGCCAGCGCGCCGGCGATATCGCCCTGATCCAGCAGCATCAGCGCCATGTGCCACCAGACGTGATAGCGGAAGTTGTTGCAATGCGCCCAGGCGCCCTCTCGCCCCGTCAGCCAGGCCAACCCCTCGGCGCTGCGGCCCGTCATGTCGTGCACATGGGCCACCGCGTGCAGCCCCCAGGCATCGTCGGGCGCCAGCCACAGCGCCTGTCGCCCGGTGATCTCGGCACGGGAATACGCGCCGGTTTCCTCCAGCGTAAACGCATGACAGCCCAACGCATAACCGCGCGCGGGATGATCGGCGCCGTAGGCGGGCAGCACCCTCTCGATAGAGCGGCGCATTCCAGCGCTGTCGCCCAGAACAAATCGGATCGCCTGCGACAGCTTCATCGCCAGCGCATCGTGTGGACTGTCGCGCAGGATGGTTTCGCAGCAGGCCACGGCGCGCGATGGCGCGCCTGCCAGCCAGGCCTCGAGCGCAGCAACGTACTGCGTATCCGCCCCGGACTGTGACGACCGTGCCTTGTTCAGCGCATCGCGCGCGGGGGCGATCAACTCGGCCCGCCCCAGCAGCAGGTAGAACAGGCCCATCACCGCATGGCCCCGCGAAAATTCAGGCCGCGCCGCCAGCAGGCGGGCCATTGCCTGCGGGGTCTGTGCCGAATGCGCCAGAAACCCGATCTGCACCGCGACCCAATCGGCCTGCGCTGCCGCATCCCCCGCCAAATCCGGGTGGTGTAAATGCTCGTTCGTCATGGCGCTGCCCCAAGATGCCCCGGCGCATCGGCGCGCCCGATCAAGAGGTTAGCAGGCAGGACGCGGCCGCAGAAAAGCTATTGCTAAGGCTCGCGCATTGGTGAAACCCGGTGTACCCCCGCGTGAGAATTGTTGCAGAGCGCTGCTAGATGCGCCCGTCATAGGCGCCCCGGTCGATCTCGGCCGCGATCACGGTAAAGGTTGGCGCGGTCAATGCCGCATCAAGCGCCGCGCGCAGTTCGGCCCGGTTGCGCACCGTTGCCCCTGCCCCGCCAAAGGCCTGCCCGATGGCGGCGAAATCGTGGCGCGCGAAATCCACGCCGCGGTTCGGCATCTGGCGTTCGCGCTGCTTTTTCTCGATCAGCGCCAGCGAAGCATCGACGAAGACGATGCAGATGACCGGGGTCTTCAATTCGACCGCCGAGGCCAGTTCACCCGCAACCATCAGGAACCCGGCATCGCCGGAAAAGCTGACAACCGGGCGATCGGGCGATGCCAGTTTCATCCCGATCGCCAGTGGCAGCGCGCAGCCCATGGTGCACAGCCCCGAGGATTGCACCAGCCCGCGCGGTTCCTCCACCCGCCACATCTGCGACAGAAGAATGCGGTGCGCGCCGCTGTCGGCACTGGCAAGCGTGTCGGACGGCAGCACGGCGCATGCTTCGTCTATGATTGCAGCCGGGCCCCACGGTTCCGAGCGGTCAAACGCCGCGCCCAGCGCCTTGCGTGCCTCATCCGGGGCGTGGTCGGGCCAGACCTTCGCAGGTGCCGTGCCGCTGGCCAAAGTATCCAGCGTTGCCGGAATGTCGGCGCGGAAATGCAGGCTGGCCTGGTGCATGTAATGCGTGTTCTCCACCGGTGAGACGTCGATCACCATCTGCGTCTCGGGCGACCAAGGATCGCGCCAGCCACTGCGCATTTCGATCGGGTCATAGCCAATGGCCAGCACCACATCAGCCTGCGAAAACAGCGGCAGCAGATGACCGTCGGCCAAGGGCGACAGCCCCGCCGCGCCAAGGCACAAGGGGTGGCTTTCCGGCACTATGCCCTTGGCCTTGTAGGTGGTGACGAAAGGAATGCCGAAATGTTCGACAAACGCCTGTAGCGCGGCGCGGTCGCTTGCCTCCAGCAGATCCAGCCCCAATATGGCAATCGGCCGCTGCGCCCCCGTCAGCGCGGACCGCGCGCGGGCCAGATCGGCCCCTGCCGGTACCAGTGGCGACGGCGCCACCCGCCGCGGCGCGGGGCCAGACGCAACCGGCGCCCCCGCCACACCAATCGGCACATCCACATGCACCGGCCCGGGGCGCGGATCGGTTGCCGCGGTCACGGCGCGCTCGGCAATATTCGCCGCCGCCCCGGCGCTCAACCGAAACTGCGCCTTGGTGATCGGCGCAAAGACCGCGCCATGATCCAGCACCTGGTGGGTATAGTGCAGCGCCTCGTCGGCATCGACACAGCCCGTCAGCACGATCATCGGCACCCTGTCCTGATGCGCGTTGGCAACCACGTTCACTCCGTTGAGCGCGCCCGGCCCCAGCGTCGCCACCAATATCGCAGGCGCCCCGGTGCGGTGATAGACGCCCTCGGCCATGAAGCCCGCGGCGTTTTCATGCTTTGCGAGAATAAAGGCGATGCCCGCGCGTTCCAGCGCCTCGACCAGATCAAGCACCTCGCCGCCCGGCATCCCGAAGGCATGGCGGCAACCCGCCTCATACAGGCGCCGCGCCAGAACATCGGCGGCGGTCAGGGGGCTACTGGTCTGCATTGGGGTCTCCCGCGTGGCTTGCATGCAGTTTCATCCGCCAAACCGCCGCCCGCGCAAGCCCCCACACGCGGAAGTGAGTCCTGTTTCCGATATTGCCAGCCCCACTGCCACCTCGATACAACCCCGGGCATGAATGGCGCCCCGCTTCCCCTGACCCATGACATCGTGCTGATCGGCGGCGGACACACCCATGCGCTGGTGCTGCGCCGCTGGGGCATGTCGCCACTGGCCGGGGCACGGCTGACCCTGATCACCCCCGAACCAACGGCCACTTATTCCGGCATGTTGCCCGGTCATATCGCCGGCCATTACCCGCGCGCGGCACTCGACATTGATCTGGTCCGCCTCGCCCGTCACGCCGGGGCGCGGCTGATTTTGGGCGCGGCCGAAGGGATCGACCGCGAGGCGCGCCAGATCCATGTGCCCGGCCGCCCGCCCATCGGATACGACCTCTGCGCGCTCGACATCGGCGTCACCTCTGCCATGCCCGCCCTGCCGGGATTTCCCGAACATGCGGTGCCCGCCAAGCCCCTTGGCCTCTTCGCCGCCCGCTGGCAGGCGTTCTGCAAAGGCAGTGGCCCGGCACAGGTGGTCGTGATCGGCGCCGGGATAGCGGGGGCCGAACTGGCACTGGCCATGGCCCATGCGCTGCGCCAAAGGGGGCGCGCGGGCGGGGTCACGCTGGTCGACAGCGCCGACGCGCTGGCGGCCACGGGGCCTCGGGCGCGCCACCGCCTGCTCAGCGAACTGACGCAGCAGGGCGTGACCCTGATCGAACAGGCGCAGATCACCGAGATCACCGGCGATGCCGTCACCCTGGCCGATGGCCGCACCCTCCCGGCTGATTTCATCTCCGGCGCCGCCGGTGCCCGGCCCGCACCCTGGCTACACGCCACCGGGCTGCACCTGACGGATGGGTTTGTTACCGTTGACGCGCAATTGCAAACCAGCGACCCGGCCATCTGGGCCACGGGCGACTGTGCGCATCTCTCCCACGCCCCGCGCCCCAAAGCCGGCGTTTTCGCCGTGCGCGAAGCCCCTGTTCTGTTCCACAACCTGCGCGCCGCGCTGACCAAGGCAGGCCCACGCCGCTATCACCCGCAATCCGACTACCTGAAACTCATCTCTCTCGGCCGCAAAAGCGCATTGGCCGACCGTTTCGGACTGGCCCCGGTCGGGCGGCTCATGTGGTGCTGGAAAGACCGCATTGACCAGCGGTTCATGGCCCGCTTTTCAGACCTGCCCAAGATGCCCCGTCCCAAACTGCCCCGGAACCATACCAGCGCACTGGCCGAGGCAGTTGGCGACGCTCCCATGTGCGGCGGTTGCGGTGCGAAAGTCGGGCGTGACACGCTGCGCGCAGCGCTTGGCACTCCGCATTTGAACCGGCCCGACATCACCCCCCTGCCCGGCGACGACGCGGCGTTGATGACAACCGGCACCGTGCAACAGGTCATGACATCCGATCACCTGCGCGCCCTGACCGACGATCCCGTTCTGATGACCCGCATCGCCGCCCATCACGCGCTGGGCGATATCTGGGCCATGGCCGCGCAGCCACAGGCCGCGACAGCCACGCTGATCCTGCCCCGCCAGAGCGAGCCTCTCATGGCCCGCCAACTGTCCGAGATCATGACAACCGCCCACGAGGTCATGCGCGCCGCCGGCGCCGAGATCGTCGGCGGCCATACGTCGGTGGGCGATGAACTCACCATCGGCTTCACCCTCACCGGCCTCTGCCCGCACCCGCCCGTCGCCCTCAAGGGTGCCCGCCCGGGCGACCGGCTGATCCTGACGAAACCGATCGGCAGCGGTGTCCTGATGGCGGCCGAAATGCAGCGCCGCGCCCCCGGTGCCGATGTGGCCGCCGCTTACGCCCAGATGACCCACAGCCAAGGCACAGCCTCGGCCCTCCTCGCCCAGGCCCATGCCATGACCGATGTCACCGGCTTTGGCCTCGCCGGTCACCTGCTGAACATCTGCGACGCCTCCGGGTGCGCCGCCACGCTCACCCTCTCGCCCGCTCTCTTCCTGCAGGGCGCTGAAGCACTCGCGCGCGCCGGTATCCGCTCGACGCTCTACCCCCAGAACCGTGCCCAGGCCCCCTACCTGCCCGGCCTCGCCGCGCCAGACGATGTCCACCGGATCGATCTGCTGTTCGACCCGCAAACCGCTGGCGGGCTGCTGGCCGCCGTGCACCCCGACACGGCCCAACCCACGCTTTCCGCTCTCACAAAGGCAGGCTACCCCGCGCTCCTCATCGGAACCATCGCGGACGGCCCGCCAAGGCTCACCATCGCGCCCCCTTCACCATCGTGAAATACTCCGGGGGTGCGGGGGCAGCGCCCCCGCGACGTGCCCGCTACATCCGCGCCAGTGCAGCGTCAATCTGCCCCGCCGCCCGCTCCAACACGCCGTCAGTCAGATCAGACAAGGCAATTTGAACTGTCGCCGTCGTCCCATGAATTGCTCGCGCCTTGTCATAAGCCGGATCATAATGCTGCTCCATCAGCGCGCGGGTCAGCGCCTCGTGCTCACCGGAACGGCTCAGCGTCGCCCAACCCTCCACCACCGCACGGCCCCGCACCTCGCGCAGGAACGACAGGCGATGGCGCAGATCTTCCCCGGCCGACAGGACATCGGCATACTCGCGTGCCAGATAACGCGCACGCGCCTCGATCGGAGCGACAATTTCGATCCGGGGCGCCCGTTTCATAGGCTCCCACAAGGCGGGTGGCAGGATCCGCTCTCCGATCTTGCTCGATTCCGCTTCCACCAATACGGGGCGCGCAGGATCAAACCGGCACAATTGACCCGCCAACGTCGATTCAAACGCCTTCTGGCTTGGCTGCCCCCCCGGCATCGCCCCAAGCAAAGAGCCGCGATGGTTCGCCGCGCCTTCCAGATCCAGCACCTGCACTCCTCGCGCCGCCAGCAGATGCAGCAACCGCGTCTTGGCCGTGCCGGTATAGCCATCCAGCGACACGATCCGATGCGGCAACGCCCGGTCATAGAGCATCGCATTCACCAGCCGCCGATAGCTGCGATACCCTCCTTCCAGCGCCTCTGACCGCCAGCCGATCTGCCCCAGCATCCAGGCAAACGACCCCGACCGTTGCCCCCCGCGCCAACAATAAACCAGCGGCTGCCAACCGCCTTCATGGTGGCTCAACCGGTGCTCGATATGGTCGGCCGCATTGCGAAACACCAGCGCCGCACCCAGCTTGCGCGCCAGGAACGGGCTCTGCTGCTTGTAGATCGTGCCGACCCGGGCACGCTCTTCGTTGTCGAGCACCGGCAGGTTGATCGCGCCGGGCACATGGTCCTCGGCATATTCCGCCGGGCTGCGCACATCGATCACCGTATCGAACCCGTGCGACAGCATCTCGGCCAACGTGCCAAACCCCAGCGCCATGTCATCCCTCCGGGCCTGAATCTTCGCAATTGGCCATACATCACCCTTGGATGCAGGAACAGGGCCCTGCACAGGCTGCGCGACAACCCAGCTTGTCAATCCGCGCCAGTGGCTTAAGGATGCCCGCATGGAAATCTTCGCAATGCCCGGGCACCTGATCCGCCGCCTGAACCAGATCGCGACCGGCCTGTTCATGGATCACATGGCGCGCGCGGGCCATAGCCTGACCCCGGTGCAATACGGGGTGCTCAGCGCGCTGACCCATCACCCAGGCAGCGATCAGGCGACGATCGCCGGGCTTGTCGCCTATGACAGGGCGACGCTGGGCCGGGTGCTGGACCGGATGGAGGCCCGAGGCCTCGTCGCGCGCGCCACGTCCCCCCGTGACAGGCGCGCCAAGGTCCTTACTCTGACCGAGGCAGGGCACGCGCTCTACACCGCCGCCCGCCCCCATGTCGAAGCCCTGCAACCCGACATCCTGACCGGTCTGACATCTGAAGAACAACGGCTGTTCCGAAATTTGCTGGACAAGGTCACCATGGCCGGGAACAGCAGCAGCCGGGCACCCTGGGTGCCGCCTGATCCCGATCAGTCCGAAACCTGATCTTATCCCGCAATCGGCTCAATCAACTCCGCCCCGCGCGCCCGGTTGGAATTCACTTTCGGATCCACCCGGTGCCAGCCAAGCACGCCCGCTGCGCCGGGCTGCATCAGCCGCGCGGCCCCCTGCCCGTCTTCGCCCAGCCACAGCCCCCAATCATCGGGTTCCAGGACCAACGGCATCCTGTGGTGAAGCTGCGATACCTCTTCGTTTGCTGCCGTCGTCACGATGGCACAGGTGTCAATCGGGTCGTCCCCCTTGACCCACGACTGCCAAATCCCGGCAAACGCGATGGGCGCCCCGTCGTTCCGTGTAAAATACCACGGCAGCCGCGTACCCTCGGGCGTCTTCGTCCACTCGTAAAATCCGCTTGCCACGATCAGACACCGCCGTGCGCGGCACGCCGCACGAAAGGCAGGTTTATCCGCCAGGGTCTCGGCGCGCGCGTTGATCAGCAAAGGCCCGTCATTCTCGGCCTTGTACCAATGCGGCAGAAACCCCCAGCGCATGCCGACCAAACGGCGCGAGGCCTCGGCCGACCGCACCACATGAACCCGGTTCGTGGGACAGACATTGTAGTTCGGCACCTCCGGAAGGTCATTGGATGGCACCGCCGCAAACAGCTGCGCCATCGCATCCGGCGGAAGGGTGACTGCAAAACGACCACACATTCCCATAGAATAGGCCGCGCGCGCCATGGCGCAAGTCAAGCGTACCGCATGCGCACCACACTGGCATCCGGGTGGAATCGCTGACAATCCGCCTGCCGAAGACATCTTTTTGTGATGGAATATTTACAATCTCCGCCAAACCGCGTTTGTCGGACTGGCGCGACGACAACAGGCCGTACTTCCATGCAGACCGACATCGACAAAGTCCTGGCACTCCTGCGAGAGGGATCGCCCAAAGCCGCCTTCAAGCACGCACGCCAGATCGCATCGCGGCATCCAAAACACCCCGTCGGGCATAACCTGTGTGGAATCGCGGCGTCTGCCATGACGCGCTACGCCGACAGCGTCGAGCATTTCCGCAAGGCACTGAAACTGGCCCCCGATTTCCACGATGCCCGAAAGAACCTGGCGCAATCCCTGCTTCTGCTGGGCCGGCCCGAGCTTGCGATCCAGCAGCTTGACCGGCTGACCACGCCCCTTTCGGGCGATGGCGACCTGTTCTATTTGCTGGCCCAGGCCCGCCTTTCCGGCGGCGACCTGACCGGCGCCTCGAAGGCTGCGGATCGTGCCATTGCGCTGCAGCCCGAGCGGGCACGCAACTTCAACCTGCGCGCGGTTCTGCGCGACCGGCTGGGCCAACAGGCCGCCGCGCTGGACGACTACCACGAAGCGCTGCGTCTCAATCCCGCGGATGTCGAGACATTGATCAACATCTCGCTGCCCCTTGCCCGCCAGCTGCGCACCGACGAGGCCCGCGCCGCACTCGACCGGGCCGTCAGCCTTGCGCCCGAGCACCCCGGCGCCCGGCTCCGGCTGGCCGCACACCTGACCGAAACCGGCGACACCCAGGCCGCGATCGCGGCCTTGCACGAGGTACTGCGCCTGACCCCCGACAGTGCCGACGCGCTTGATCGTCTGGCGCGCCTGAACGATACCGAGGCCAACCGCGCCCTGCTGCCAAGGATCGAGGCCGCGGCCCGGCGCCTCCCCCGCACCGACTCGACCCGACCGCTGCTGCAATTCGCACTGGGACACATCGCCGCCCAAGAGGGCGACCCGGCCGCAATGGCACGCGCGCTGGGCGAAGCCAACCGCGCCATGGCCCGCCAGATGCCCCACGACGCGGAAGCGGCCGAGCGTCTGGATGCCCGGATCATGGATATCCCGCTGGAATTCGGCACCGCAAGCCGGCACCCGGGGCCGCGTCCGATCTTCGTGGTGGGTCTGCCTCGATCCGGCACCACCCTGGCCGAAGCGATCCTGGCCGCGCATCCCCGCGTGACGGCGCTGGGCGAGCGGGCGAGCGCGGGCATCCTGCTCTACCCCAAGATCGAGGCGGGCGCCCCCTTCGACCAAGCGGCACTAGAAGCGATCCGCTCTGATTATACCGCGATGCTCCCCGATCTGTCCGGCACGACAGAGGCCTACGTCGACAAGATGCCCGACAACTACCGCCTGGCCGGGCTGCTGGCCTCCGCCTTCCCCGAAAGCCGGATCATCCATATTCGCCGCGATCCGCGCGACGTGGCGCTGTCGATGTGGCGGACCAGCTTCACCGGCGCCGCGCTTGCCTATACCTACGACATGTCCGCCATGGCCCGCCGTTTCAACGCCTATGCAAGGCTGATGGCGCACTGGCAGGCGGTGATCCCGGCGACACAGCTTGTGTCCCTGAGCTACGAATTCATCACCCGCGACATTGCAGAGGCGTCAAACAGCCTTGCCGATGCATGTGGCCTGAACCGAGCTCCCGAAATGGCCGAACCCAACCGCCATGCCGGGCAGGTTCTGACGGCCAGCGCCACACAAATCCGCCAGCCTGTGCATGCCCGTTCGGTCGGCGGGTGGCGGCACCACACCGCGATGCTGCAGCCCTTGATCGACGGTCTTGACCCAGCGCTGTGGCCCGAACTCCAATCACCGATCGATTGATCGCGCCTGCGCGCGGCGCCTCCCTGACGTGGCTGTTTGCAACCTCACAAAAGCCGGGCGTTAGCCGCCCTTCATTATTCCCAAAATACTCCGGGGGAGTCCGCGCAGCGGACGGGGGCAGAGCCCCCGCCCCTGGATCACGTCATTTGCGCGAAATACGCCCGTCGGTATAGGGCGCATAAGGCGCGTGGGTGGCCAGATATTCCGCCGTGACGTCGGCCAGGTCAGGGCCGAAATCATAGGCGTTTTCCGCGTTCTGAAACATCTTGTAGCCGTCGCCGCCATTGCGGACGTAGTTGTTCGAGACCACGCCATAGGTTTTCGCCGGGTCCAGCGGCACCCATTGGTCAGCCTCCATCACGAAGACCTCGCTCACGCGCGCGCCCGGCTCGGCCGCCGCGTCAAAGGCGAACTTCATTCCGGCGACCTGCGGAAAACGGCCGCCGCCCTCTTCCACCTGGCTCACGCCATTCTCCAGCGCCGCCATCATGGTTTCGCCCGACACCTGAAAGGTCGACAGCGTGTTCTGGAATGGCAGCACGGTCAGCACTTCGCCCATTGTCACCTCGCCCGCGTCGATGCTGGCGCGGATGCCGCCGCCGTTCTGAATCGCGATCTGGATGCCCTGTTCCTTGACACGGGCCAGCATCGCATCGGCGATCAGGTTGCCCATGGTGCATTCCTCGGCCCGGCAAACAGCCCGGTCACCACCAATGGCCTGATCGGTCTGGGCGACCACCTTGTTGCGAATTTCGTCAAGGGGTTTCGCCGCCTCGGCGATGCGCTCGACAGTTGGCGTATCTTCGGCGACGGCGGCATCCATGATCAACGGCGCGCCGCTGGCGCTTGTCACGACCCCCTCATCATCAAAAGTCACGTTCAGCTCGCCCAGGAACTTGCCGTAGGCATAGGCCGATACGATGGCGACGCCGTTCACCATCGTCGGGTAAGGGCCCTCGGCGCCCTCCATCTCGCCCAGCAGCGTGTTTGAATGCCCGCCCACGATCACGTCGACTCCGGTGGTTTCCGCCGCAACGCGCTGGTCCACGCCATATCCCGAATGCGACAGCACGATGATCTTGGTCACGCCCTCTTCGGTCAGCCGGTCCACCTCGGACTGCACCGCATCGACCGGATCGGTGAAGATGATGTTCGGCCCCGGGCTCGCCAGCTCGTCGGTGTCCTGCGGGGTCAGCCCGATCATGCCAAGCTTTTCGCCGCCGCGCTCGATGACGGTTGATTTCATCAGCTTGCCGGCCAGTTGCGGTTCGCCCGAGACATCGGCATTGCTCATGAGAATCGGAAACTCGATGGCGTCCATGAACCCGCGCAGGACCTCGGGGCCATCGTCGAATTCGTGGTTGCCAACGGTCATCCCGTCATAGCCAAGCTTGTTCATCATCTCGGCGGCCAGCTTGCCCTTGTAATACGTGTAGAACAGCGTGCCTTGAAACTGGTCTCCACCATCGACGAGGATCGAATTGTTCGACCGGGCGCGCGCATCCTTGATCGCGGTGACAAGGCGCGCGGTGCCGCCAAAACACTTGCCTTCGCCGTTGTCCTCGGCGGAACAACCGCTGTCATACTTGCTGATCGGTTCAAAGCGGGCGTGGAAGTCGTTGGTGTGCAGAATGGTCAGGCTGTAGTCGGCCTGCGCCACGCCCGCGCTTAGGGCAAGTGCGGCGCTGGCGGTCAGGAATCGAGTGATCATGGCAAAGCTCCCGGTCGGTTTATGGCCAAAGCCTGCGCCGGTTTCCGGATCGAGTCAAAGCCTGTCGCAGCGGAAGGCCGCCCATCGCGGGGGCTTGCGCCTGTCGCGTGCCCAAGGCATCACCGTTCCATGCGGATTTACAAGATACTCAGGGCCCATGAGTGGGCCGCGTTTCAGGCGCAGGGCGAAACCGCCGGCGCCCCCGTGGACGAGGCCGACGGCTTCATCCATTTCTCGACGGCTGCGCAGGCGGCGGAAACGGCGGCAAAACATTTCGCCGGGGCCGACGACCTGATGCTGCTGACGCTGGAATCCGAGGCGCTTGGCCCCGACCTGAAATGGGAGCCGTCGCGCGGCGGTGCGCTGTTTCCGCATCTTTACGGGCCTTTGCGGCTGGCCGATGTGATCGTGGCGCAGGACTTGCCGCTGATCGACGGAGCTCACAGCTTCCCCGAGGGGATGGAATGAGCGCGCTGGAACAGATCGGGCTGGCCGCGCTGCGCCAGATTGACCCCGAGCGCGCGCATGGTCTGGCGTTGCGTGCACTGCGCGCGGGGTTGGCACCAATGCCCGGGGTTGTAACTTCTCACCGGTTGCGCACGCAGATGGCGGGGCTTGATCTGCCCAACCCGATCGGGCTGGCCGCCGGGTTCGACAAGAACGCGGACTGCCTTGCGCCGCTGGTGCGATCCGGCTTTGGCTTTGTCGAGGTGGGCGCCGCCACCCCGCGCCCGCAGCCGGGCAACCCGAAACCGCGCCTGTTCCGCCTGAGCGAGGATCGCGCCGCGATCAACCGCTTCGGGTTCAACAACGACGGGATGGAGGCGATTGCCGCCCGGCTGGCCGCGCGCCCCACCGAAGGCGTGATCGGGCTGAACCTTGGCGCCAACAAGGACAGTACAGACAAGTCCGCCGATTTCGCCCGCGTTCTGCGCCATTGCGGGGCGCATCTGGATTTCGCCACCGTCAACGTTTCGTCGCCCAACACCGAAAAGCTGCGCGATCTTCAGGGCAAGGAGGCGTTGAAGGCGCTGCTGACCGGCGTGATGCAGGCGCGGCGCGAGCTGCCGGCGCCGCTGCCGATCTTTCTGAAGATCGCACCCGATCTGAGCGAATCCGAGATCGAAGACATCGCCAGCCTTGCACTCGACAGCGGCGTGTCGGCGATTGTGGCCACCAACACCACCCTGTCGCGCGACGGATTGCGCAGCGCGCATCGCGATCAGGCGGGCGGCCTTTCCGGTGCGCCACTGTTCGATCGCTCGACGCGCGTTCTGGCACGGCTGTACAGGCTGACCGAGGGCGAGGTTCCGCTGATTGGCGTGGGGGGCATTGGCTCGGCCGCAGATGCCTATACAAAGATCCGCGCCGGGGCTTCGGCGGTGCAACTTTACACCGCGTTGGTCTACCAGGGTCTCAGCCTTGGCGCACGGATCGCGCAGGAGTTGGACGCGCTGTTGGCGCGGGATGGCTTTGCCTCTGTCGAGGCGGCGGTGGGAACGGAAAACGGAAAGTGGACATGATCGAATACTGGCATAATCCGCGCTGCTCGAAATCGCGTCAGGGGCTTGCCCTGCTGGAAGAACATGGCGCGAAGCTGCGGATTCGCCCCTACCTGAGCACGCCGCCCACGCTGGCCGAGCTTGGCGCCGCATGGGAGGCATTGGGCCGCCCACCGGTGATCGACATGATGCGAACCGGCGAGAAGACCTTCAAGGAACTGGGCCTGACCCGCGAAAGCCCCGAGGCCGAGTTGATGGAGGCGATGGCCGCGCATCCGATCCTGATCGAACGCCCCTTGGGGATTTCAGGCGGCCGCGCCGTGATTGGCCGCCCGCCCGAGGCACTGCTGGAGCTGCTGCAAGACTAAAGCGCGCCTGCGGCTGTGGCGCGTTCCAATGCGGGATAGCGGATCGCCAGCGTGATGCCACGCGCCACGAAAGATGCAAGGAAGGCCGCCCACAGCCCGGCGTTGCCGTAGATCGGAATCAGGACAACCGCGATCACTGCAAAGATCGCGGCGGACAGCAGCGCCATGTTGCGCATGTCCGCCGTGCGGGTCGCGCCGATAAACACGCCATCCAGCAGCCAGCTGGCCGCGCCCAGGATCGGCACCAGCGCCATCACCACCAGATAGCCGCGCGCCGATGCGCGCACGCCTTCGGCCGTGGTCATGATGTCGATCAGGGTGCCCCCGCCGAACAGGAACAGCGCCGCCAGCGCCAGCGCGCCGATCCCCGACCATACCCCCGCCAGCCAGACCGCCCGTCGCAGGCGCGGCACGCTGGCCGCCCCCACCGCCTGCGCCACCAGCGATTCCGCCGCAAAGGCGAAACCATCCAGCGCAAAGGCGGTGATCTCGATGAATTGCAGCAGGATCTGGTTGGCCGCCAGCGTCACATCTCCAAAGTCGGATCCGACAAAGACGAAGGTGACAAAGACCGACATCAGCGCCAGCGACCGGATCAGGATATCAAGATTGACGGTCATCATACGTTTCAGCCGTTGGGCGTCGAACACCCGCGCCCAGTCACGCCACGCAGGCCCGATGAACGCGCCCCGGCACAGCCAGAGCGCCAGCGCCAGCCCCGACCATTCCGCCAGAAAGGTCGCCAGCGCCACACCGCGCACGCCCCAGCCAAGGCCCAGCACGAACCACAGGTCCAGCGCGATGTTCAGCCCGTTCATCCACAATTGCAGCACCAGCACCGCGCGGGTGCGTTCCTGCGCGATCAGCCAGCCGGTGACGCCGTAGATGGCAATCGCCGCCGGTGCGGACCAGACCCGCACACCCATGTATTGCCGCGCCAGCGTTTCCACCTCGTCCGAGGCGGGCGACACGGCGAAGGCCCCGGCGAACAGTGGCAGTTGCAACAGGATCAACAGCGCCCCGCCCGACGCGCCGATCAGGATGGCGCGGGTCAGGATGGCCGTCACCTCGGCATGACGGCCCGCGCCCAGCGCCTGCCCGGCCAGCCCGGTGGTGCCCATGCGCAGAAACCCGAATACCCAGTAGAGCGAGGACAGAATGATCGCGCCGATGCCCACCGCGCCAATCGGGGCAGCGGCGCCGATCTGGCCGATCACACCGGTATCGACCGCCCCGAGGATCGGCACGGTCGCATTCGACAGCACGATCGGAACCGCGATCTTCAACACCCGGGCATGGGTGATCGGGCGATCCTCAACGCCGGTGCCGGAGGCGGCGATGTCAGCCATTCTGGGCGCGCTTGGGTTGCGGCATCAGGAACCGCCCCGTGGCCTGCGCGAAAGGTCGGTCGCGGTTGTCCTGCCAGGATTCGGCCTGCACGCTGGCATAGCGCCGCCCGCTGCGGGTAATCGTCGCGCGCGCATAGGCATCGCGCGGCAGGCCCGAGCGCAGGTAATCCACCGTGATCCCGATGGTCTTGGGTAGGCGCGGCATGGTTGCGGGCGTCAGCGCCGACAGGTCGAGTTCGCCGCTTTCGATATCGGGCCACAGGTACGACCAGCTGAGCGTGACGATCGAAGCCACCTCGAGAAACGCCGCCGTCACCCCGCCGTGGATCGCGGGCAAAGTCGGGTTGCCGATCAGCATGTCCTGAAAGTTCAGCACAGCGGTCAGCTCGTCTCCGCGCCGGTCAAACGTGATGTTCAGGAAGCGCGCATAGGGGATGCCCTGCAACAGCGCGGCCAGCGCGGTATCGCGGCGTTGTTTGACCACCTGCACGGGTTCGGGACGCGGGCGGCTCATGCGTTGGCGCCCACGGTGAATGATCCGCTGGCGCGGGCTACAGGGCTGTCGGTATCGTCATCCACCGCCGTCGCCGTCACAAAGGCCACGTTGCGGGTGATGTGTACGCAAGTGGCGCGGGCCACGACGGTTTGGCCCGGAGTCGCTGCGCGCATATAGTCGATGCGCAGGTCGATGGTGGCGGTCACGCCACGCGCATCGGGGTGCGACATCACGGCCGTGCCACAGCAGGTATCCATCACGGTAGAGACCGCGCCGCCGTGAATCACTCCGGTTGCCGGATCGCCCACAAGCCGCGCATCGTAGGGCAGCGCCATTTCGGCATAGCCGTCGCCCAATTCGGTCAGCGTCATGCCCAACTCGCGCGCATGGGGCAGCGCGGTGATGAATTTCTGCGCCATCTCGGCGTTGGTCGGCATGGGCGGGCTCCGGCTGGCTGATGTCGTACGATGTTATGGCCGCAGCGCGCGTCCAAGGACAACCCCGGTTGCGGCGTCGCACCCTGCGCGCTACCTTTGCGCGCGTTTTTACGGCACTTGCCCTCGGGGCACCTTGAAGCCCCCCGCCCTTCCTGTGAAACTGCAACCAACACCGGGCCCGGCCCGTGGCAGGAACTGGGGAAGAGGCCATGCAGGACAAGGAACTGACGTTCAAGGAGATGTGCGCCACATTCGACGTCACTCCGCGCACGCTCCGTTATTACGAATACATCGAACTTCTGCACCCGCGCCGCGAAGGCCGGTCGCGGTTTTACGGTGCGCGCGAACGCGCCCGGATGACGCTGATCCTGCGGGGCCGCAAGGTGGGATTTCAGCTGGAAGACATCCGCCAATGGCTGCTGATCTACGAAAATGACGGCACCGAGGCGCAGATGCGGGCCTTCATCGACATGGCCGACCGCCAGATGGTCGAGCTGACGGAACAGCGCAAGCAGATCGACGAGGCGATGGACGAGCTGCAGAAACTGCGCCGCGAATCTCTGCGCGAAATCGGCTGAACTGAGCGCAACTGCGCAAACTGCCCGGCTCGGCACTCATCTGACAGCGACGCAAGATTGCGTGAAACGCGGTTGACGCGACATACTGTTACGTCAACTTCCTCGTGACGCGACGTCGAACTTACGTCAACGTAAACTATCGTTGTAATTGAAGGCGACCGATCTCAATTCGTCGCCGTTTCCTAATGACGAGATGAACCGATGACCGAAACATACATGACCATCCGCGAGATGTGCGACGCCTTTGGCGTCACTGCGCGCACCCTGCGGTTCTATGAAAGCAAGGAACTGCTGTTCCCGCTGCGACAGGGCCAGAAACGGCTGTTCACACGGCGCGATCGCGCCCGGCTGAAGCTGATCCTGCGCGGCAAGCGATTTGGCTTCAGCCTGGAGGAAATCCGCCAGTTGCTGGACATGTACGACATGGGCGACCAGCAGAACACGCAGCTGCGCCGCACCGTCGAAATCGCCCGCGAACGGCTTGCCGACATGGAACGCCAGCGCGACGACCTGACCGCCGCCATCGACGAATTGCAGGAACAGCTGCGATGGGGCGAGCAGATGGTCGCCGCAAGTGAAACACGGCGCGCCGCTGCCGAATAGGCGGCGCCCCACCCTTAACACAGACCACACCGACGACATTCAGGGAGGCCAGAATGCCCAGCTATACCGCCCCGACCAAGGACATGCAGTTCATCCTTCACGAGATGCTGAAAGTGTCTCAAAGTGATGTGCCCGGCTATGACGAGCTTGAACCCGAGTTCACCTCGGCGGTGCTGGAAGAGGCGGGCAAGATCAGCTCCGAAGTGCTGCACCCGCTGAACGTGGTTGGGGATACACAAGGCTGTACGCTGGAAAACGGCGTGGTGCGCACGCCTGAAGGCTTCAAGGCGGCGTTTGACCAGATGCGCGACGGCGGCTGGCCGGGTCTGGACATGCCCGAGGAATTCGGTGGCCAGAATATGCCCTATGTGCTGAACACCGCCGTGGGCGAGATGTTCTCGTCGTCGAACCAGGCCTTTACGATGTATCAGGGCCTGACTCACGGCGCCGCCTCGGCGATCCTGGCGCATGGCTCGGACCAGCAAAAGGCAACCTATCTGCCGAAAATGGTGTCCTGCGAATGGACCGGCACCATGAACCTGACGGAATCGCACTGCGGTACCGACCTGGGCCTGATGCGTACCAAGGCCGATCCGCAGGACGACGGCAGCTACAAGATCACCGGGCAGAAGATTTTCATTTCGTCCGGCGAACACGACATGGCCGACAACATCATCCATCTTGTGCTGGCGAAAATCGCCGGCGGCCCCGAAGGCATCAAGGGCGTGTCGCTGTTCATCGTGCCCAAGTTCCTTGTCAACGAAGATGGCAGCCTTGGAGCGCGCAACGGTGTGGCCTGTGGCAACATCGAGGAAAAGATGGGCATTCACGGCAACTCGACCTGCGTGATGAACTATGACGGCGCCACCGGGTATCTGTTGGGCGAAGAGCACAAGGGCATGCGCGCCATGTTCACCATGATGAACGAGGCCCGTCTGGGCGTCGGGATGCAGGGTCTGGCGCAGGCCGAAATCGCTTATCAGAACGCGCTGTTCTACGCCAAGGACAGGCTTCAGGGCCGTGACGTGACCGGCGCCAAGAATCCCGATGGCCCGGCCGATCCGCTGATCGTGCACCCCGACATCCGCCGCAGCCTGATGGACCAGAAATCCTTTGCCGAGGGCGCGCGCGCCTTCATCCTGTGGGGCGCTTCGATGATCGACAGTGCGCACCGCAAGGGCGATAAGGATGCCGATGGGCTCGTGTCGCTGCTGACGCCGGTCATCAAGGGCTTCCTGACCGATCAGGGCTATGACATGACGGTGCAGGCCCAGCAGGTGTATGGCGGGCACGGCTATATCGAGGAATGGGGCATGTCGCAGTTTACCCGCGATGCCCGGATCGCGATGATCTACGAGGGCGCCAATGGCGTTCAGGCGCTGGATCTCGTGGGGCGCAAGCTGGCGCAGGACGGCGGCAAGCATGTGATGGCCTTCTTCGAGATGGTGAAATCCTTTGCCAAGGAAAACGCCGGCAAGGACGAGGCGTTTGACCGCGACTTCCTCGAACCGCTGAAATCAGCCTCGAAGGATTTGCAGGCGGCGGGGATGTATTTCATGCAGCAGGGCGTGAAGAACCCCAATAACGCGTTGGCCGGGTCTTATGACTTCATGCACATGTTCGGTCACGTCTGCCTTGGGCTGGTCTGGGCCCAGATGGCGCTGGCCGCCCGCGCCGCGCTTGACGCCGGCACGCAGGACCCCACGTTCTACGAAACCAAGCTGGCGACCGGGCGCTATTACATGGCGCGCCGCCTGCCCGCGACCAAGATGCACCTCGCCCGCATCGAAAGCGGCGCCGATCCGGTGATGACGCTGGACGCCGCCAACTTCTGATCAAGGCGCTCGAAAGGACACCCGATGCCGAAACGCTTTCGCCTGACCCGCCGCTTTCCCGTTGCCATGACGGAAGACGGATACCGGAGGCTAAAGCGGTTCGCGCAGGAGGCCGGGCTTGACGAAGGCGAGGCGCTGTCGTTCCTGTTCGAGAACTTTACAAGCGTGGTGGATCAGGACAACCTGACCCACCGCCTGCGCCAGTTCAACGCCGAGCTGGACGCGCGCAAGACCTAAGGAAAGACAGGAACGGAAGGGGAGAGCCGTGACGGAAAAGCTGGTCAACGAAGGCGCATGGATGCGCGACGAGCACCGTATGATCGCCGAGATGACGGCGCAGTTCATCGAACGCGAATGGGTGCCGAACTATGAACGCTGGCGCAAGCAAGGCATCATGGATCGTGAAATCTGGCAACAGGCTGGCGAACTCGGACTGATCTGCCCATCCATCCCCGAGGAATATGGCGGCGCGGGCGGCGATTTCGGCTTTGATGCCGCGATCCTGATCGAAGCGGCGCGCGCCAACCTCGCCAGCTGGGGCATGGCGATCCACGGTCCCATCGTGTCGCACTACATCCTGGCCTATGGAACAGAGGATCAGAAGCGCCGCTGGCTGCCCCGCATGGCCAAAGGCGAGATGGTCGGCGCGCTGGCGATGACGGAACCCGGCACCGGATCCGACGTTCAAGCGATCCGCACCAAGGCGGTCCGCGACGGCAACAGCTATCGCCTCTCGGGGCAAAAGACATTCATATCGAACGGCCAGCATGCCAATCTGATCCTCGTCGCCGCGAAAACCGACCCGACCCAAGGTGCCAAGGGCGTGTCGCTTGTGGCGGTCGAAACCGACGGCGCGTCGGGGTTTCAGCGCGGCCGAAACCTCGAAAAAGTCGGCATGCACGCGGCGGACACCTCTGAGCTCTTCTTCGACAATGTAGAGATCCCGCCCGAGAACATCCTTGGCGGGCAGGAAGGCCAGGGCTTTTATCAGATGATGCAGCAACTCCCGCAGGAACGGCTGACCATCGCCTGCACCGCGCAGGGCGCCATGGAAGGCGCGCTGACACGCACCATCGCCTATGCCCGCGAACGCGAGGCCTTCAACGGCCCGATCATGCAGTTCCAGAACACCCGCTTCAAACTGGCCGAATGCAAGACTCTGGTCGCCGCGTCGCGTGCCTTCCTGAACGAATGTATGGAGGAGCACCTGCGCGGCGAACTTGGCGTCGACAAGGCCGCGATGAGCAAACTCTGGTCGACCGAGGCCCAAGGCAAGGTGCTGGATGAATGCCTGCAGTTGCACGGCGGCTATGGCTACATGATGGAATATGCCGTGGGCGAAATGTGGGCCGACGCCCGGGTCCAGCGCATCTATGGCGGCACCAACGAAATTATGAAGGAACTGATCGCGAGGGGGCTATGACCGATCACCGCCACGCCCGCAGCACCACCTGGACCGCCTCCGGCGGGAGTATTTGGACAAAGAAGAAGCAGAGGACAGTCCACCCGGCGGCTCTAACGCGATCCAACTCTCCGTCACTCGCACAAGAGGCGCCGGGCTTCTCCTTTGGCGGTCATCGGCTCTCCAGCCTGTACCGCGCCTGTGACAAGACAGGATCAACGTTAAAATCGGGTTACCAAGCAAGCAGGTCCCCTTCTTCTTTGCAAAAATACTCAAATCCAACGGTTGCACCACACGCCCGGGGAGGGGCTTGCGCGCGATGACTATCCAACTGCACTGCTTCGGTGAAAGCGGGAATTCCTACAAGGCGGCGCTCGCTTTGCAGCTGTCGGGCCTCGACTGGGAACCGGTCTATGTCGATTTTTTCAACGGCGCCACACGCACCCCTGAATTCCGCAGCGGTGTGAACGTGATGGGCGAGGCGCCTGTGCTGGTCGACGGCGATCTGCGGCTGACGCAATCCGGCGTGATCCAGCAATATGTCACCGACAAGAGCGGCAAATTCGGCGGCACGACGCAGGCCGAAAAATACGATGTCCTGCGCTGGGTTCTATGGGACAACCACAAACTGTCGAGCCAGGCGGGAATGACCCGGTTTCTGATGAATTTCCTGCCGGAAAAGCACCGCAACCCGGATATCATCGCCTTCTCGCAGGGCCGCCTGAAAGCGGCCTACGATGTGCTGAACGCGCATCTGGACGGGCGCGACTGGATCGTGGGCGATGGCGTGACCAATGCCGACCTGTCGTGCTGCGGATACCTGTACTATCCCGAGCCCTTTGGCTTTGACCGTGCCGACTGGCCCCATATCGATGCCTGGCTGACCCGGCTCTCCGAGCAGCCCGGCTGGAAACACCCCTATGACTTGATGCCCGGCTCGCCTGCCGACCGGGCCTGACGGAGGACCACATGACCGACGCTTATATCTATGATGCCTTGCGCACCCCGCGCGGCAAGGGCCGCAAGGATGGCGCCCTGCACGAGCTGACTTCGGTGCGCTTGTCCGCGCTGACGCTGAACGCGCTGAAAGAGCGCAACAACCTGGACGGCCACGCCGTCGAGGACGTGATCTGGGGCAATGTGACCCAGGTGACGGAACAGGGCGGCTGTCTGGCGCGCTCGGCGGTGCTGGCGTCGGATCTGGATGAATCGATCCCGGGCCTGGCGATCAACCGCTTTTGCGCCTCGGGCATGGAGGCGGTGAATCTGGCCGCCAACCAGGTACGCGGCGGCGCGGGCGAGGCCTATATCGCCGGCGGGGTCGAGATGATGGGCCGGGTCCCGATGGGCAGCGATGGCGCGGCGATTGCCGTGGATCCGACACTGGCGATGGAGAAGTATTTCGTACCGCAGGGGATTTCCGCCGACATCATCGCCACCGAATACGGGTTCACCCGGGACGAGGCCGATGCGCTGGCCGTGGAATCCCAGCGCCGGGCCAAGGCCGCCTGGGACGATGGCCGTTTTGCCAAATCCGTCATCACCGTGCGCGACCAGAACGGCCTGCCGATCCTGGACCGCGACGAATACATGCGCCCCGAGACCGACATGCAAAGCCTTGGCGCGCTCAAGGCCTCGTTCAAGGACATGGGCGAAGTGATGCCCGGTTTCGACAAGGTGGCGATGCTGAAGTACCCGCACCTTGAGCGGATCAACCACATCCACCATGCCGGCAACTCCAGCGGGATCGTCGATGGCGCGGCGGCCGTGCTGATCGGGTCGAAGGAATTCGGCGAGAAGAATGGCCTGAAACCCCGCGCGCGCATCCGCGCCACCGCGAAGATCGGGACAGACCCGACCATCATGCTGACCGGGCCGGTGCCGGTGACGCAGAAGATCCTGGCTGACAACGGCATGGCGATCAGCGACATCGACCTGTTCGAGGTGAACGAAGCCTTTGCCAGCGTTGTGTTGCGGTTCATGCAGGCCTTCGATGTGGATTCCAACCGCGTTAACGTGAACGGCGGTGCCATCGCCATGGGCCACCCGCTGGGTGCCACGGGGGCAATGATTATCGGCGCGCTGCTGGATGAAATGGAACGCGCGGATAAGGAAACCGGGCTGGCGACGCTGTGCATCGCCTCGGGCATGGGCGCGGCCACGATCCTCGAGCGCGTGTGATGCTGAACCTGCAGGACTTCATGGACCGGGTGATCGAGGCCATTCATGCCTCGGACGTCAACGCCTATCTGTCGATGATCGCCCTGCCCTATCAGGTGATCACCGCCTCGGGCACGCGGACCTTCGTGCGCGAGACGGACATGGCCGACCATTTCCACCTTTTCTGCACGGGGCTGCGCGACCTTGGGTTCAGCGACCTGCGGCATCACGTCTTCGACACCGTGATGCTGGGGGAAACGCTGGCTACGGGCACCTACGAGACGCAGCTGTACCGCCACGACGAAGGCTTTGTCGCGCCCTATCGCTCGGCCATTACGCTGCGGCGCGATGCGGGCGTGTGGCGGGCGGTGTCGACCGCGCACACCATCGGCCATGCCGACTGGATGGAGCGGTTGCAGGCGATGGATCGCACCCGTGTCAGCCGGTCCGAGGGCCCGCCGACGCGGCTGTCGGATGCGTCGCCACGCGTAGGCCGTGGGTCCGCCTGAGCGCCTGACCTGACCAAGACATTTCGGGGCGCACGCCGTGCCCCATCTCAGATACCCCACGAAGGGAGAAACAGATGACCGATTTTACCATGACCACCGGCGACGACGGCGTTGCCATCATCACCTGGGACTGCCCCGGCAAGACGATGAACGTGATGTCGATCGAGGGCCTGTCGGAACTTGACGCGCTGGTCGACACGGCGCTGGCGGATGATGCCATCAAGGGCATCGTCATCACCAGCGGCAAGGAGGGTTCCTTTGCTGGCGGGATGGACCTGAACCTGCTTGCCACGCTGAAGGAACAGGCGGGCGACGATCCGGCCAAGGGTCTGTTCGAGGGAACGATGCAGATGCACGCCCTGTTGCGCAAGATCGAGCGCGCGGGCATGGACCCGAAAACCAACAAGGGCGGCAAGCCGATTGCCGCCGCACTGCCCGGCACCGCGGCGGGCATCGGGCTGGAACTGCCGCTGGCAACGCATCGCATCTTCGTGGCCGACAACCCCAAGGCGCGCATCGGCCTGCCCGAGATCATGGTCGGCATCTTCCCCGGCGCAGGCGGCACCACGCGGCTGGCGCGCAAGCTGGGCGCGATGGCGGCCTCGCCGCTGCTGCTGGAAGGCAAGATGCTGGAACCGGCCAAGGCCAAAGGCGCGGGCGTGATCGACGAGGTCGTCGCCGACCCGCTGGCCGCCGCGAAGGAGTGGGTGCTGACCGCCAAGGACGCCGACATCCTGAAACCCTGGGATGCCAAAGGCTATAAAATGCCCGGCGGCGCCCCCTATCACCCTGCCGGGTTCATGACCTTCGTCGGCGCCAGCGCCATGGTCCACGGCAAGACCCAGGGCGCCTTCCCCGCCGCCAAGGCCCTGCTGAGCGCGGTCTACGAAGGCGCGCTGGTGGATTTCGACACCGCGCTGAAGATCGAGGCGCGCTGGTTCACCCATGTGCTGATGAACCCATCCTCGGGCGCGATGATCCGCTCGCTGTTTGTCAACAAGGAGGCGCTGGAAAAGGGCGCCGTGCGTCCCGAGGGCGTGCCGGACCAGCGCGTCAAGAAGCTGGGCGTGCTGGGCGCGGGCATGATGGGCGCGGGCATCGCGCTGGTCTCGGCCCAGGCGGGGATCGAAGTGGTGCTGATCGACCGCGACCAGGCCGCCGCCGACAAGGGCAAGGCCTATACCGAGGCCTATCTGGACAAGGGCATCCAGCGCAAGAAGGTCACCCCCGAGAAGAAGGACGCGATGCTGGGCCTCATCACCGCCACCCCCGATCTCGACGCGCTGAAAGGCTGCGACCTGATCATCGAGGCGGTGTTCGAAGACCCCAAGGTCAAGGCCGAGATCACCCAGAAGGTGGAACAGGTCATCCCCGAGGACTGCATCTTTGCCTCCAACACCTCGACCCTGCCGATCACCGGGCTGGCCAAGGCGTTTTCGCGGCCCAAGGATTTCATCGGCATCCACTTCTTCTCGCCGGTTGAAAAGATGCTGCTGGTCGAAATCATCAAGGGGCAGGAAACCGGCGACCGGGCCGTGGCCAAGGCGCTGGATTACGTCCGCCAGATCCGCAAGACGCCCATCGTGGTCAACGACGCGCGGTTCTTCTACTGCAACCGCTGCATCATCCCCTATGGCAACGAAGCGACGCGCATGGTCACCGAAGGCGTCGCGCCGGTGCTGATCGACAATGCCGCGCGGCAGCTGGGCTTCCCCGTGGGGCCGATCCAGCTGGGCGATGAAACCAGCATCGACCTGGCCGCCAAGATCACCCGCGCCACGAAAGAGGCGATGGGCAACGAATACCCCGCCTCCGAGGCCGACGACCTGGTGTTCTGGATGGAGGAAAAGGGCCGCCTGGGGCGCAAGGCCAAGGCCGGGTACTTCGACTATGACGAGAACGGCAAGCGCATCGGCTACTGGAAGGGCATCCACGACAAATACCCCCTCGCCGAGGAACAGCCCGACCTGATCGAGGTGCAGGAACGGCTGATGTTCGCCCAGGTGCTCGAGGCCGTGCGCGCACTCGAGGAAGGCGTGCTGGAAGACATCCGCGAAGGCGACGTGGGCGCCGTTCTGGCCTGGGGCTTTGCGCCGTGGTCGGGCGGGCCGTTCAGCTGGCTCGACATCATCGGCACCCCCTACGCCGCCGAACGCTGCGACCAGCTGGCCGCCAAATACGGCGAGCGCTTCAAATGCCCCGACCTGCTGCGCGAGATGGCCGCCAAGGGCCAAAGCTTCTACGGCCGCTTCGGGCCAGAAGCCAAGGCAGCCTGAGGAGAGTTAAGAGAGGCGCCTTCGGGCGCCTCTTTTTTTTGGGGGAATTCGGCTCATAGCTGAGATTCATTCTAGGCCAGAGTATTGCAGATGCCAGCACATCCTGTGTAGGAAAGACCCTTTTGTGTGCTGCGCCGTTGCTTTCTCATACTTTCCGTGTCAAACATCGAAAGGATTGAAGCGCCGCGAAGTTAGCCTAAGCTGCGGGTCAAAACATTCAACCCTGTACAATATTATTTTTTGAGATTTGCCAATGAGTGCCGTTCCGGATTTAAATACCGCCCCGACCTTGGATGACTTTGAAAGCTTATTCGTCAACAACCGGGACCTCGACAATGTCAGGGCACACCTTTCGAAGTTCAATCCGATTAAAACCATGCGAATGGCAAGAATGGAAATCCGTCATTCAGCCATTCTCGCGTGGCTTCTCAACCCCCAGGAAACGCACGGTTTGGGGGATAAGTTTCTGAAAGCTTTCATCTCTGAGGCTCTACGGGGACATCCTACGGCCATGCACCCATCAGCGTTGCAGGTATCCCAAGCTGACATGATGGATACGGAAGTTCGACGCGAATGGAGGCATATTGACATTCTCTTGCTGAGCCCAGCAAACAAATGGATCTTCGTGATCGAAAACAAGTTCGATAGCGGACAACACACCAATCAGCTGGCGCGCTATCTGAAGTTGGTCCAATCGAGCTTTAGCAAAGACGACTTTTCTCATATTCGAGGCATCTTTTTGTCGCTTTGGGACGAAGATCCTGACGACGACAGATATGCTCCTATTAACTATGGGTCAATCTGCGAGATCCTGGAGCAGCAAGCCGTGTCGGGACGCCACCCCCTGACTGCCGAAGTTGAAACATTTGTAAAGCATTATCTTGAAATTATCCGGGAAGCTACGGGAATGAGTGAAGAGCAGAAAGAACTGGAGAAGCTTGCTAGGCAGCTTTATCGCGATCACCGGCGCGTTTTGGACTTTGTCATTGAGCACGGAAAAGCGACAGACTTCTCGTTCGCATGCGACTCGGTTTTTGGGGAGGGACTGGAGCACGGAAATATAGTAGAGGTTGATAATGAGAGATTCGTTTTCAATAACTGTGACGCAAGCAGCATTAGTTTTCTCCCCCAAAGCTGGCATAAAGCACTTGGCGGGGGAAAACTTTATTGGAACGGTTGTGAAAACTGGGCGATGGGATTTCCCATCACAATGTGGATAAGCCTGACAGTTGATGCAGACGGCACATCAGGAAAAATTAGACTGATGTCCGAAGTCGGCCCGGCAAGTGATCACGAGTTTCGTCATGATTTGATCAACGGCATTCAGAATGCCACCAAGACGAATAGCAGGCTGCGAATCAAATTTCAAGCAGGCGCAGCAGATGAAGGCCGCAAATACTCGAAGATTTTTAAGAAGAACTTTTTCAACGTGGAAGACGTCCAAGATCAAGAAAGGATTGCAGAATTAATCAAAAAGGCTCTGAAGGATTTCAGGCCCGAGATTGATGCGATCGCGGACATCCTTCCAAAATTCGCATCATATGGAAAATTCGGAAAGAGCGGAGAATGAAATCGCTCATTTAGCTCTCTTGTCAGTGAGTCGTACCTTCGCCAAATTCCACAAGCGTGGTAGGCGTCCAAAGTTGAAGAGCGCCCCTGAATCGATTGGCGAGAGACGATAAAGCGCTTCTATGACAATCATACAGGACGCGGCGAAGCGGCTAGAATCCACCCCCTCGCAACATCAATGTACACGTACCCCCTTAAAACCCATACCCAAACCGCGCGATGTCCTCTGAACACGCCAACGCCACAGCCTCGGCGCTTTCGTCATCGTAATATGTCCGGTGGTCCCTTGCGCGGGCGGAGGTGTTGACCCGCTCCAGGGCAAGGGGAAAGCCGAGGTGGTGGAACAGGGGGGCGGCGTCTTGATCGAAATGCTCGATGCGGATGAATAGCGCGGGGCGGTCCTCGCCGTCGCTGCTGCGCAGGTAGGACGCGGCCGGGTTGGCCTGGAAGGCGGCGATGGTCTGGGGGGCGGTCACGAAGCCCTTGAAATCAAGCGTGCGGGCCAGGGTCACCGCCGGGTGGTCGAAGGTTTGCGCGCGCAGCCAGTGGTAATAGCTGACCGCCCGGTCCCACGGGTTGCGCACGAGGGTGAAGGCGAACAGGTCGTTCAGCACCTCTGTCGGGACCAGCCCCTCGACATCGGCGCGGGTGGAATGTTTCCACAGCCGCCCGCGCGCCGCCCCCTGCGCCGCCCGGCCGCGCCGCCGCAGCGCCTTGGGCGTGTCCCCCAATAATATATCATCCTTCATCGCGCGCGCTTCCAGCGCCAGCGCCAGCGCCGTGCCCCCCGTCTTGGGGATATGGATGAACAGGTATCGCCGCCCGGTGCTGAGGATCATGCCGCAAGGCTAGCGGTTTTCCCCGCCTTCGCAATCGCATAACGGGCTTTCCTTCGCGCGCGCCCCGGCGCAGAATTGGCGCGACGCGGCACAGATGGGAGGGGCTGACATGGGCTGGATGGCGGATGAAACCGGGCTGGAGAAGGGGCCGGCCAACTATGTGCCGCTGACCCCGCTGTCGACCCTGCGGCGGGCGGTGTCGATCTATGGGCCCGAGCTGGCCGTGGTCTATGGCACGCATCGCAAGACCTATGTGGAATACGCCGAACGCATCACGCGGCTGGCCTCGGCGCTGGCGGCGCGGGGCGTGGCGCCGGGCGATGTGGTGGCGACGCTGATCCCGAACCTGCCCGCCCAGGCCGAGGCGCATTTCGGCGTGCCCGCCTGTGGTGCGGTGCTGAACACGATCAACACGCGGCTGGATGTGGATACGGTCGCCTATATCCTGGGTCACGGCGGTGCCAAGGTGGTGCTGGCCGACACGCAGTTCATTGATCTCGCCGAACAGGCCATCGCCGCGCAGGACGGCCCCGCGCCGATCCTGATCGAAGTGCCCGACGAACAGGCCGGGTTCCCCGCCACCGGGCGGCATCTGACTTATGAGGACATGCTGGCCGGGGCCGATCCTGCGTTCGAGTGGATCATGCCCGACGATGAATGGGAAAGCATCGCGCTGAACTACACCTCTGGCACCACCGGTCGGCCCAAGGGCGTGGTCTACCACCATCGCGGCGCCTATCTGAACGCGATGGGGCAGATCCTCAGCTGGCGCATGGTGCTGCGGCCGCGCTACCTGACCATCGTGCCGCTGTTTCACTGCAACGGCTGGTGTCATACGTGGATGATGCCGATGCTGGGCGGGCGCATCATCTGCTGCCGCGACATCACGGCGCCTGCGATCTTTTCCGCCATCGCCGACGAAGGCGCGACCCATTTCGGCGGGGCGCCCATCGTGCTGAACATGCTGGTCAACGCCCCCGAGAGCGAGCGGCGCGCCTTCGATCACACGGTCGAGGTGTTCACGGCAGGCGCCCCCCCTGCCCCGGCGACGCTGGCCCGGATCGAACCGATGGGGTTCAACGTGACGCAGGTGTACGGTCTGACTGAAACCTATGGCCCGGCAACCGAGTGCACCTGGGGGCCCCACTGGGATGATCTGCAAGGCGACGACCGCGCCGCGATCAAGGCACGTCAGGGTGTGGCGATGCCGATCTACGACCACATCACCGTGATGGACGACCAGATGCGGCAAACCCCGATGGATGGCGAAACCACCGGCGAAATCATGATGCGCGGCAATGGGGTGATGAAGGGGTACTACAAGAACCCCGAAGCGACAGCCGAAGCCTTCAAGGGCGGCTATTTCCACTCGGGCGATATTGCCGTGCAGCACCCCGACAGCTTCGTGCAGATCACCGACCGGGCGAAAGATGTGATCATCTCCGGCGGCGAAAACATCTCGTCCGTTGAAGTCGAAGGCGTGCTGATGGGGCATCCAGATGTGATGCTCTGTGCCGTGGTGGCGAAACCTGACGAGAAATGGGGCGAAGTGCCCTGCGCCTTTGTCGAGCTGAAGCCGGGGGCGATGGGGGATGCTGCCGCGCTGATCGCCTTTGCCCGCGAAAGGCTGGCCGGGTTCAAGACGCCGAAACAGGTTGTGTTCGGAGAGCTGCCAAAAACCTCGACCGGGAAAATTCAGAAATTCGAGCTGCGCGGCAAGGCCAAGGCGCTGTGATGATGGCGAATTCTGCATCCTGTGTGGCTTCTGGGCACGTTATCCCGTTTACCGCAGTCAAAGCGGCGTGATAGGGCTGGCGCAGGCAGGGCAGACCCGGGCGGGATGACGGCATTCAGGGAATACGAGCGGCTCGAAGCGACGGGCCTGTGGCGCGCGACGCCCGAGGCGCAGCGCCGCGAGGTGCTTGTTTCGGTTGGCGAGGCGACGCTCACGATTTCCGATTTCCAGGGCCGCGCGCTGACCCATTGGTCTCTGGCCGCGATCCGCCGCAAGAACCCGGGCCGGATGCCGGCCACCTATCACCCCGAGGGCGACCCCGGCGAGACGCTGGACCTTGACGAGAGAGAAGCCCAGATGATCGAGGCGATCGAACGGTTGCGCTCCGCCGTCGATCGGGCCCGCCCGCGCCCGGGGCGGCTGCGCTTTGTCGGCACTGCGGCCGTTGCGCTGATCCTGACGGCGCTGGCGGTGTTCTGGCTGCCCGGCGCGATGGAGCGTCACGCGCTGAAGCTGGTGCCAGTGATCAAGCGGCAGGCGATTGGCGAGGCCCTGCTGACCCGGGTCGAGCGGGTGTCGGGCCGGGCCTGCCGAACCTCTGACAATGGCCCCGTGCTGGCGCGGCTGGCGCGCCGGATGGAAGTGCGCAAACTGGTTGTGCTACCCGGTGGTGTCCGCACCAGTCTGCACCTGCCCGGCGGGATCATCCTGCTGAACCGCGCGCTGTTCGAAGATTTCGAAGACCCCTCGGTGGTGGCGGGGTATATCGTGGCCGAAAAAACGCGCGCTGCGCTGCGCGACCCGCTCGGCGACGTGCTGAAACAAGGCGGGATCGCCGCCAGCTTTCGCCTGCTGACCACGGGCGATCTGAACCAGGCGATTCTGGATGGCTATGCTGAACGGGTGCTGGTTGCGCCACGCACTGCGCCGCCGCTGGATCGTCTGCTGGACGGGTTCGAAGCGGCGCTGGTGCCCTCGACCCCTTACGCCTATGCGCGTGACATCACCGGCGAATCCACCATCGGCCTGATCGAGGCTGACCCGCTGTCGGGCCAATCCCCCGCCCCGGTGCTGAAAGATCGCGACTGGGTGCTGCTGCAAAGCGTCTGCGGCGGTTGATCCCTGCTTAGGGCGTGCGCCGCAGCTGCGCGTTGCTGAACCCGGCGGCGCGCAATTGCCCCACTGCCGCGCTGGCCGTGGCTTGCGACGGGAACGGACCGGCCACTACCACCTGCAATGTCTCTCCCTTGTGACGCAGGGTGCCCAGCCGCAGCGTCATGCCTGTCTTGACCAGCGATTGCGCAGCAGTGCGCGCCTGCGCTTCGGCCCGGTAGACCGCCACCCTCACAAAGGCCTGCCCCGTCGAGGCCACAGGCTCCGATCGTGTCGACACGCGCGGTTGGGCAACTGTCGCGCGCGCCGGCGGCTCCCAAAACGGCGAATTGCCGTTACGCGCGTTGTTGGGGATGCGCCGGACGTGGCCGCGCGTGGGTTCCTGAATCAATTCGCGCGGAACGGTGCGGGTCCAGATCGCGTCGGTTGCGGCTTCGCCCTGCGCAGTGCGCGGGCCTCGGTTCGGGTTCAGCCGGTCATCGTCCCACGCGGGGCGGTATCCCTTGGGCACGCGTGGCACCGGCAAGGTGCCGCTTGGCGCGGCGGTGCGTTCGCCGCGATAGGGGTTCAACCGGTCGTCGTCCCACGACTTGCGATAGCCCTTAGGCACGGTGCCGCCCCGGGTGTTCTGGCGGTTTTCATAGATATGACGCGGCACAATGCGCGTGCTGGGGGCAAGGGCCGTCGCCGCCTGCGCTTGTCTGGGGGCGGGTGCAACCGGCTGAACGCGCACGGTCGTCGGCTGGGCTGGCTGGGCTCTCGGAGCCGTGCGCACAGGCGCGGGCCGGGCAATCACAGTCGGCTCCGGCGCGGCAGAGGGTGTGCGCGGTGCGGGTGCAGGCGTGGCCGCCGGGCGCGCGGGCGTTGCTGTGGCTTGCCCCGGTGTCAGCGTGATTTCCACCGCATCGGGTGGCGCTGGCCGCGCCGGGGCAGACCCGGCCCGCGCCAGCTGATCCGGCGACAGCGAGGGCACCTGCCCGCACAGCAGCTTGCGCTGGCGCGTGACACGCGGCACCCAAGTGACGCTGCCGTCGATCCCCGCACGGATATAGACACAGCCCTTGCTGTCGACGTACTGCTTGCCGGTGTAGGACGCCGGAGGAAATTCCGCCGGAGGCCCTGCATCCCGCAGCGTCTGCGCGGTGACAGGGGCGCCGAAAGCCCACCCCAAACCAAGTATGATCGCAATAATTCTTGTTACTCTCATGACTGGCCCCACAAGATATTGCGGTGCAGTCTGCCGGGTCTTGCCTGAGTCGTAAAGCACGGCGGCGGAAAAAACTCCGCCGCCAGCGGCTTGGCGCCACCTCGGCTACTTGGTGCCGAACATCCGGTCACCCGCGTCGCCAAGCCCCGGCATGATATAGCCATGATCGTTCAGGCCCCGATCTACCGCCGCCGTCACGATGGGCACATCTGGGTGCGCCTCTTTCATGCGGGCGATGCCTTCGGGCGCGGCCAATAGGCACAAAAAGCGGATGTCGCGCGCGCCGGATTGCTTCAGCAAGTCGATTGCGGCAGCCGAGGAATTGCCGGTGGCCAGCATCGGATCCACGGCAATCACCAGCCGGTCCTCCATCGCCTCGGGCACCTTGTAGTAATATTGGACCGGTTGCAGGGTTTCCTCGTCGCGGTACAGCCCCACGAACCCGACCCGGGCCGAGGGGATCAGCTCCAGCGCGCCGTCCAGCATCCCGTTCCCGGCCCGCAGGATCGACACCAGCGCCAGTTTCTTGCCCGCCAGCGTGGGGGCGTCCATCACCTCCATCGGGGTGTCGATGGGTTTGGTGGTCATCGGCAGCTCGCGGGTGATTTCATACAGCAGAAGCTGGGTGATTTCGCGCAGAAGCTGACGAAAAACAGCCGTGGGCGTGGCCTTGTCCCGCATCAGGGTCAGCTTGTGCTGGACAAGCGGATGGGCGACTTCGGTCAGGTGATCGGTCATGGGCGGCCTCGGGCTATGATGCGGATGGTGACCCTTTTCCGACAGCCGCGCGGGATTCACAAGCGCCTGCACCCGCGAAAGCGGCGCGGCTTACAGAAAGCTGCGCCCCGGCCCCGTGGCCTGCGCGCCCAGATGCGCGGCGATGCTGACCGCCACATCTGTGAAGGCTACCGTACCCAGCGGCCCGCCGCCCTGCCCCGCAACCAGCACCGGCACCGCCTCTCGCGTGTGGTCGGTGCCACTCCAGCTGGGGTCGTTGCCGTGGTCGGCGGTCAGGATCATCATGTCTCCGTCGCGCAGATTTTCCAGTATGGGCGCGATGCCTGCGTCAAAGGTTTCCAGCGCGCGGGCATAGCCCGATACATCGCGGCGGTGACCGTACAGGCTGTCGAATTCCACGAAATTGGCGAAGGTCAGGCTGTGATCGGCGGCACTCTCGACCAGATCCGCAAGGTGGCGCATCAGCGTGGCGTCATCGCCTTTGCGCACGTCGTCGATGCCCTGCATCGAGAAAATGTCGCCGATCTTGCCCACGCCATGCACATGTCCGCCCGCTGCCTGCACCCAATCCGTCAGGATCGGCCCCGGCGGCGCGATGGCGAAATCGCGACGGTTGGTGGTACGGGTGAACCCGGCCTCGGGCGTGCCGACAAAGGGGCGCGCGATCACGCGCCCGACCTTCATCGCGTGCAAGGTGGGGGCAATGGCGCGGCAGAGGTCCAGCAACCGGTCCAGCCCGAATGTGTCCTCATGCGCGGCGATCTGAAACACGCTGTCGGCCGAGGTATAGCAGATCGGCCAGCCGGCTTGCATGTGCTCGGCGCCAAGGCGCGCCAGAATCTCGGTGCCCGAGGCGTGGCAATTGCCAAGAATGCCGTCGGTTCCGGCCAACTCGGCCACGCGGGCGGACAGATCGGGTGGAAAGGACGGGGTGTCGTTCGGAAAGTAGTGCCACTCCCAAGGCACCGGCAGCCCGGCCAACTCCCAGTGGCCCGAAGGCGTGTCCTTACCCGGGCTGGTTTCAACCGCTGCCCCCCAGCGCCCCGTGCCATCGGGCGGCGGCAGCCCGCCATCCGTGCCGCTGGCCTGCTGCATCGCCGCACCAAGCCCCAGCGCCGCCAGCGCGGGCACCTGCAACGGCCCGTTGCGCCCCTGCTCGGCGCGCCCCTCGGCACAGGCCTGCGCGATGTGGCCCAGCGTGTTCGCGCCCGTGTCGGGCCGGTCGCCATTGAAAAAACGGTCGGCATCCGGCGCACCGCCGATCCCGACGGAATCCATCACCACAAGGAAGGCGCGCGGCATCAGCCGATCCTTTCCAGCACAAGATCAGGCAGCTTCGGCGCGGTTTGCCCGATGGTATAGGCGCGGCGCACCTCGCCCTCGGCCCGGCGCGCGGCGTCTTCGCGGCTGGCATGGATCACCGCCAGCGGCGTGCCCTTCTGCACCTTTTCGCCCAGCCCCAGAACGCGCGACAGGCCCACCGCCGGATCGACCGTATCGCTTTCCACCTGCCGCCCCCCGCCAAGGCCCACGACCGTCAGGCCCAGCGCCTCACCGTCGATCGCGGTGATATAGCCTGTTTCGGTCGCGGTGACCTCGTGCATCACCGTCGCCTCGGGCAGGAAGCGCGCCCAGTTGTCGACAAAGCCCAGCGGCCCGCCCTGCGCGGCCAGCATCCGGCCAAAGCGTTCGGCGGCACGGCCATCGGCCAGCACGTCGAAGATCGCCTTTTTGCCCGCATCCGCCGTCTTGGCCAGACCGGCGGCGCACAGGGCCTCACCCCCAAGGATCGCGGTCAACCGCGCCAGAGGGCCGGTGCACGCCTCGGTCAACACGCGCATCACCTCGGCGATTTCCAGCGCGTTGCCCAGCGCGGGGGCCAAGGGCTGACTCATATCGCTGACTACGGCGCGGGTCGGGCAGCCGGCGGCCTGTGCAGTTTCGGTCAAGGCCTTGGCCAGCGCGCGCGCCTCTTCGGGGGTTTTCATGAAAGCACCCGAGCCGGTCTTGACGTCCAGCACCAGCGCATCGGGCGCTTCGGCCAGCTTCTTCGACAGGATCGAAGCGGTGATCAGATCAAGGCTTTCAACGGTCGCCGTCACATCGCGGATCGCATACAGCCGCTTGTCTGCCGGGGCGATTTCGCCCGTTGCGCCCACGATGGCGCAGCCAGCGCTGGCGACGACCTGTTGGAACCTGTCCTGCGGCAGCAGGGTCGCCACACCGGGGACGGATTCCAGCTTGTCCAGTGTGCCGCCTGTGTGCCCCAGCCCCCGGCCCGAGATCATTGGCACAAAGGCCCCGCACTCCGCCAGCGCAGGTGCCAGCAGGAACGACACCGCATCGCCCACGCCGCCGGTCGAATGCTTGTCGACCACCGGCCCGGGCAAGGACCACGACATGACCTTGCCGCTGTCGCGCATTGCGCGGGTCAGCGCGGCGCGCCCCTCGGTGCCCAGCTGGCCCATGCAGACCGCCATGGCAAAGGCGCCGGCCTGCGCATCGCTGACTCCGCCATCGGCCAGCCCCTGCGCGAACCAGCGCAGCTGATCCTCGCTTGGCACTTCGCCCTTGCGCAGGCGGGCAATGATTGCACGGGCATCCATCGCCTCAGAAGCCCGGCATATGGGCAGAGCCGAACGCCCCGGGCAGCAGATCGCCGATGGTCACGCCGCGTTCGTCCCCCGCCGTGGTCGAGAGCGTCACAGGCACCGCCGCCGCCCCGAATTCCGCAAGCTTCTGGCGGCAGCCTCCGCAAGGCGGCACCGGGTCGGGCGCATCGGCCACCACATAAACCTCTGTCAGGACAGTTTCGCCATCTGCAATCATGGCGGCAATCGCCCCCGCTTCGGCGCAGGTGCCTTCGGGATAGGCCACGTTTTCGACGTTGCAGCCTGCGTAAATCTTGCCCGATGCGCCCCGGATCGCGGCCCCCACCTTGAACCGCGAATAGGGTGCATAGGCGTTTTCGCGCACGGCCAGCGCGGCCCATTTCAGATCTTGCGTCATCTTTCCCCCGGCTGGTTGGTCTTCTGAGCACTCAGGTTGCCAGCCCCGCCCAAGGGGATGCAAGCAGAAGTTCGGCCGCGCGCGCCTGTCCCCGCGTCAGCCCCTGTGTCAGCCATCAAGCGTGGTGGTGAACACGCCGGGCAAGGCCACTTCGAGCAGTTCGAAGTCGTCGCTGGCCGCACCCAGCCTGGTGCGCAGGTTCGGCGGGATCGCATAGGCATCCCCGGCCACCAGCTGCGATGGCTCGCGGCCTTCGCTTTCGAGCGTGGCACGCCCCTGCATCACGAAACCGAACAGGATGTCGGTGTCGTGGCGCGCCCATTGCGGCGTGCCCTCGCCGGGGCGCACGACCTGAACCCCCGCGACGCCCTTGGTGTTATCGGCAATCGTGGTGTCGCGGCAGATGTAGCCGGGCAGCCGGAACGGCAGCCACTCGGCCCCCTTGGCCTGATTGAACACGAACCGCTGGCCCTGCCATTCCCGCTCGGGGCGCAGGTGCGGCGTGGGCAATTCCATCTCGTGGTCGATCTCGGTCACATGTTCGGCGGGCACGCCGATCTCGATCACCTCGACATTGTCCGAGGCTTCCAGCACCCGGTGCCGGATTTCCGGCGGCTGGATGAAACAATCGCCCGCAGTCAGCCGCATCTTGGGCCCCTGATCTTCGTAGACGACATCGACCCAGCCGCGATAGCAGAAGATCAGCTGAAACCCGACGCGGTGGAAATGCACCATGTCGGGCACCGGCCCGCCATCGGGGATGCGGATATGGCTGGCAATGATCGACCCGCCCAGCCGGTCGGGCAGCAGATCGCGGTACTGCATCCCCGCGCGGCCAATCACCCAGGGCGCCTGATCGGCCAGACGTCGCACGACAAAGGCGTGCTGGGTTTCGGGCATGGCCACGGGTGGGTTGCGATGGTCGATTTCCACTTTCGTGCCATTCGGCGCGACCAGCTGGCGCTTCCCATCGGCGAAACCGTCGGGATCGTCCGACAGAATACGGATGGTGCCCGGCGCTTCGGGTGCGTCGGCGTCGATCCGCAGGCGCAGGCCATGCCCCGAGAACACCGCGACTTTTGGGTCATCGGCGGGAAAAATCATATCCATCCGCATCCCCAGAATCTTGGTGTAAAACGGTATGTCATCCCGCAACTCAGAGGTGGGCAGACGGATCTCGGCGGTGACAACGCTCATGGTGGCCTCTTGCTTGGTCTTTCGCGGGCAAATCTGGCTGCAGATTTTGGCCTTGGCAACCCGCCCTCCGAGGCGGGCCGTTAAATCACCCGTTTGCCGCGCCGGAAAATTAGTTTAACGCTAAACAAAACAGTTGAGGAGCGCGCATACCGTGACTGACCAACCCAACCTGCGCCAGGCGGCGCTTGATTATCACGAGTTCCCGAAGCCCGGAAAACTGGAGATCCGCGCCACCAAACCCATGGCGAACGGGCGCGATCTGGCGCGCGCCTATTCCCCCGGAGTGGCCGAGGCCTGTCTGGAAATCCGCGACGACCCGACCACGGCGGCCCGCTATACCGCGCGCGGCAACCTTGTGGCGGTGGTGTCGAACGGAACCGCCGTTCTGGGCCTGGGCAACATCGGCGCGCTGGCCTCGAAACCGGTGATGGAAGGCAAGGCCGTCCTGTTCAAGAAATTCGCCAATATCGACTGTTTCGATATCGAGGTGGATGAAACCGACCCCGAGAAGCTGGCCGATATCGTCTGCGCGCTGGCGCCGACCTTTGGCGCGATCAACCTCGAAGACATCAAGGCCCCCGACTGCTTCATCGTTGAACAGCTGTGCCGCGAGCGGATGAACATCCCGGTATTCCACGACGACCAGCACGGCACCGCGATCGTGGTGGGTGCCGCCGCCAAGAACGCGCTGTTCGTGGCGCAGAAGGCGTTCGAGGACATCAAGATCGTGTCGACCGGGGGCGGTGCGGCGGGGATTGCCTGCCTCAACATGCTGATGAAGCTGGGCGTGCGGCGCGAAAACATCTGGCTGTGTGACATTCACGGGCTGGTCTATGAAGGCCGCGCCGAAGACATGAACCCGCAAAAGGCGGCCTTTGCCCAAGCGTCTGATCTGCGCAGCCTCGATCAGGTGATCGACGGGGCCGACCTGTTCCTTGGCCTGTCCGGCCCCAACGTCCTGACGCCCAAGATGGTGGCGCGCATGGCGGCGCGCCCGATCATTTTTGCGCTGGCGAACCCGACGCCGGAAATCCTGCCCGATGCGGCGCGCGCGGTGGCGCCTGATGCCATCATCGCCACGGGCCGCAGCGATTTTCCCAATCAAGTCAACAATGTGCTGTGCTTTCCCTTCATCTTTCGCGGCGCGCTGGATGTGGGCGCGACCGAGATCAACGATGAAATGGAACTGGCCTGCATCGACGGAATCGCGAACCTGGCCCGCGCCACCACCAGCGCCGAGGCGGCGGCGGCCTATAGTGGCGAACAGCTGACATTTGGCGCCGACTACCTGATCCCGAAACCTTTCGACCCGCGTCTGGTGGGGGTCGTGTCCTCCTCGGTCGCGCAGGCGGCGATGGACAGTGGCGTGGCGCTGCGCCCGATCCCGGATATGGCCGCCTATAAACAGAAGCTGAACCAGAGCGTGTTCAAATCCGCCCTGTTCATGCGCCCCGTGTTCGAGGCGGCCAAGGTCGCGTCGCGCCGGATCGTCTTTGCCGAGGGCGAAGATGAACGCGTGCTGCGCGCGGCGCAGGCGATTCTGGAGGAAACCACCGAACAGCCCATCCTGATCGGCCGCCCCGACGTGATCGAACAGCGCTGCAACCGGTTCGGCCTGATCCTGCGGCCCGGCGAGAACGTGCAGATCGTGAACCCGGAAAACGATCCGCGCTATTACGATTACTGGAATTCCTACCACGAGCTGATGCAGCGGCGCGGCGTGTCGCCCGACATTGCCAAGGCCGTGATGCGCACCAACACGACCGCCATCGGCGCGATCATGGTCCACCGGGGCGAGGCCGACAGCCTGATCTGCGGCACCTTCGGCGAATTCCGCTGGCATTTGAACTATGTCAGCCAGGTCTTGGGAACGGAGGCACTGCATCCGCAGGGCGCGCTGAGCCTGATGATCCTGGAAGACGGGCCGCTGTTCATTGCCGACACCCATGTGCATCAGCTGCCCAATCCCGAACAACTGGCTGAAATCGCCATCGGAGCGGCCCGCCACGTGCGCCGGTTCGGCATCGCGCCCAAGGTGGCGCTGTGTTCGCAATCGCAATTCGGCAATCAGGCGGAAGGCTCGGGCAAGCGCCTGCGCGGCGCGCTCGAGATCCTTGATTCCAGCCCCCGCGATTTCGTCTACGAAGGCGAAATGAACGTGGATACCGCGCTGGATGCGCAGCTACGCGCGCGGATCTTCCCGAATTCACGGATGGAGGGTGCGGCCAACGTGCTGGTCTTTGCCCATGCCGATGCCGCCAGCGGCGTGCGCAACATCCTGAAGATGCGCGCCGGCGGGCTTGAGGTGGGGCCGATCCTGATGGGGATGGGGAACAAGGCGCATATCGTGTCGCCGTCGATCACCACGCGGGGCTTGCTGAACATGGGGGCCATCGCGGGCACCCCTGTTGCGCATTACGGTTAGGCGCGATCCGTCACGAGGGAAACCGAGCCCCCCGTGACGGAAGGCCCTTGCTCTGGGGTTATTTCTTGACTGTCTTTTCGCCGGGTTTCGACGGTTTCGATTTCTTGTCGCCCATGGCAACAATCCTTTGACCACAGGGGGAAACACCGCGTTTCCTCCTGAATTAACACTTCCACCACGGGTCCGATTCCACTTGCACAAATTCGACGCGCGCGTCGCTTTCCGCCCGAGATCACGATCACGTTTAGCGCCAACCGTGACGCCTGACCGCAGGTGCCGATATTGCGAGGCCGCAAAACCCGCCCTATCACCGTATCAACGACGCGGAGGAGGATGAGGCGTGGGATACAAGGACGTATACGCAGGGTGGAAAGCCGACCCCGAAGGGTTCTGGACTGAAGCGGCCAAAGCCATCGAATGGGAAAAATTTCCGACCCGGGCGCTGAACGATGACAAGGCGCCGATCTATTCGTGGTTTGACGATGGTCTGGTGAACACCTGTTTCAACGCGGTCGACCGGCATGTGCGCGACGGCCGAGGCGATCAGAACGCCATCATCTACGACAGCCCGATCACCGGCACCAAATCGGCCATCACCTTTGCCCAATTGCAGGCAAAGGTCGCGCAGCTGGCCGGGGCGCTGAAGGCCAAAGGGATCGAAACCGGAGACCGCGTCATCATCTACATGCCCATGGTGCCCGAGGCGCTGGTGGCGATGCTGGCCTGCGCACGCATCGGGGCGATCCACTCGGTCGTCTTTGGCGGGTTTGCCGCGCATGAGCTGGCCGTGCGGATCGACGATTGCACCCCCAAGGCCATCATCGCGGCGTCCTGCGGGTTGGAACCGGGGCGCGTGGTGCATTACAAACCGCTGCTGGACGGGGCCATCGAACAGGCCACCCACAAGCCCGAGTTCTGCGTGATCTTTCAGCGCGATCAGGAGCGCGCCGAGCTGATCGAAGGCCGGGATTACGATTGGGACGCGGTGCAGGAGGGTGTGGCCCCGGCCGATTGCGTGCCCGTGCCGGGCAGCCACCCGGCCTATATCCTTTATACCTCGGGCACCACCGGCGCGCCCAAGGGCGTGGTGCGCGCCACCGGCGGGCATCTGGTGGCGCTGAACTGGTCCATGAAGAACATCTATAACGTCGATCCGGGCGATGTTTTCTGGGCGGCGTCGGACGTGGGTTGGGTCGTGGGGCATAGCTATATCGCCTATGGCCCGCTGATCCACGGCAACACCACCGTGGTGTTCGAGGGCAAGCCCGTGGGCACCCCCGATGCGGGCACCTTCTGGCGGGTGATTTCCGAACACAACGTGCGCAGCTTCTTCACCGCCCCCACCGCCATCCGCGCGGTGAAACGCGAAGATCCGAAAGGCGACAGCGTCAAACGCTATGACATCTCGTGCCTGCGCGCGCTGTACCTTGCCGGCGAACGCGCCGATCCCGATACCATCGAATGGGCGCAGAAGGTGCTGGGCAAGCCCGTCTACGATCACTGGTGGCAGACGGAAACCGGCTGGACCATCGCGGGCAACCCCGCCGGGCTCGAGGCGCTTCCGGTCAAGGTCGGCTCTCCCACCGTGCCGATGCCGGGCTATGACGTGCAAATCCTGGACGAAGCCGGGCACCCGATGAAACCGGGCGAGTTGGGCGCGATCGCGGTGAAACTGCCGCTGCCGCCGGGCACGCTGCCAACCCTGTGGAACGCCGAGGACCGGTTCCGCAAATCCTACCTCACCGCGTTCCCCGGTTATTATGAAACCGGCGATGCGGGCATGATCGACGAGGATGGATACCTGTATATCATGGCGCGTACCGATGACGTGATCAACGTCGCGGGGCACCGTCTGTCGACCGGCGCGATGGAAGAAGTGCTGGCCAGCCATCCCGACGTGGCCGAATGCGCGGTGATCGGCGTGGGCGACTCGTTGAAGGGGCAACTGCCCGTTGGTTTCGTGATCCTGACCAAGGGCGTGAACCGACCACATGGCGACATCACCGCCGAATGCGCCAAGCTGGTGCGCGATCAGATCGGCCCCGTGGCGGCGTTCAAGCTGTCGGTCGTGGTGGACCGCCTGCCCAAAACTCGCTCGGGCAAGATTTTGCGCGCCACCATGGTCAAGATTGCCGACAACGAGGACTTCAAGATGCCGGCGACCATCGACGATCCGGCAATCCTTGATGAAATTCGCGCCGCCTTGCAGACGATCGGATATGCCGGCGCCTGACTGCCCTAGCGGCAGGCGCATTCCGATGTGGCGTCTTTCCTGCTCCGGCCCTAGGGTCGGGGCAAGGAGACCCTGAACATGACAACTTCCCCCCTCTGGCAGCTGACAGCCACCGACCTTTCGACCCAATTGCAAAACGGTGACATCACCGCCGAGGCTGCCGTGCAATCCTCGGTCGATCGCATGGCTGCCGCCAATCCCGACCTGAACGCCGTCGTCGTCGATCTGTCGGCGCAGGCGCTGGACCGCGCCGTGGCGCTGGACAAGGCGCGGGCGGGCGGCGCGACTCCGGGGCCGCTGTTCGGGGTACCCGTGACAATCAAGATCAACATCGATCAGAAGGGCCAGGCCACCAGCAACGGCCTGCCCGCCCTGCGCGATTTGATCGCGCCCGAGGATGCGCCGCTGGTCGCCAACCTGCTGAACGCGGGCGCCGTGGTGATCGGGCGCACCAATACGCCGGAATTCTCGTTCCGCGCCGACACCGACAACCCGCTGCACGGGCGCACGCACAACCCGTGGGGGCGGCATGTGTCGGCGGGTGGTTCATCGGGCGGGGCCGGATCGGCGGTGATGGCCGGGATCGGCGCGCTGGCTCATGGCAATGACATCGGCGGCAGCCTGCGCTTTCCCGCCGCCGCAAATGGTGCGGTGACGGTGAAGCCGGGGCTGGGCCGCGTGCCCGCGTGGAACCCGGGGCAAAAATCTGAACGCGGGATGCTGTCGCAGGCGATGTCGGTGCAGGGGCTGATCACCCGCGCCGCCGAAGACCTGCATCTGGGGATGCCCAGCCTGATCGCGCCCGACGCGCGCGACCCGTTCCATGTGCCCCTTCCCTGGCGGATGGACCCGCTCGACGGGCCGGTGAAGGTGGGCTTTACCATGGAAACCTTTGGGTTCGACCTGCACCCCGAGGTGGAACAAGCCCTGCTGGCTGCCCGCGATGCGCTTTCTGATGCGGGATACGAGATCACCGAAATCGACCCTCCCGAATTGAAGGATTGCGCGATGGACGGCTATCGCGCGCTGATGGGCGAAACTCTGGGAATGCTGGGCAATGACATCCGCGCCGCCGGATCCGACACGGTGAACACGATTTTTGACGAATATTTCCGCCAGTTCCCCCCGTTCGAGGGCGGCGAGTTGCTGACCGTGATGGCGCGACGCACCCATTACGCGCGCGTCTGGAGCCTTCTGCTGAACGATTATCCGCTGGTGCTGACGCCCTTCCTGCCGCAGCCCTTCTTTGCCCCCGACCGCGACACCGAAGGCGCGGAAGGCGTGCGCGAGGTGCTGGGGTCGGCGCTGTGGTCCTATTCGATGAACTTCATGGGATTGCCGGCCGGGAATCTGCCAACGCGGCTGGCCGACCTGCCGCAGGGGCCGCAACCGATCAACGTGCAGATCGTCGGGCGGCGCTGGCGCGAAGACTTGATCGTGGACGCGATGCAAGCGGTTGAAGCGCGGCTTGGACGCATGTGCGATCCGCTGTGGAAGCGCATGGGCTGAGCCCCCGCCCAAACGAATTGCGGACGCAGGGTTGGGGCCCTGCGCCCGCAGATCGGGGAAACGATATGTTCACTTGTTACCATCACACTCTGGCCGGTCATCGGATCAGAGGGCTGAAAATGCAGCCTGGGCCCTTTGTCGCCTAATCGGCTGCAGGGGTAAGTGAAGCGCATTACACTAACGTGACGATCCTGACCTTTTTTCACAAAAAGCGCGCGGCGCGAGGCCCTGCCCCGCGCCCGCAACTTGGCGCGTCATCAACCTGAACCGGGTACTTGTTACCAAGGCGTCAGATGCCGCGTCAGCAGCCCTTGCGCGCATCCCCGGCAGGGAAACACAGGCCGTTTGACACCGATGAAACCTGTATGCCGTTGAATGAAGGGCGATTTACGACTGAAACGGGCCATTCCTGGGGCAGGCGGAAAAATCCGCCGCAGCGGCGCTAGTGGAACTGTTCCGAAATCAGCCGCTCTTCCAACCCATGGCCGGGATCAAACAGAATCCGGTGCGTGACCCGCGGGTCCGACCGGATTTCGACCCAGTCGATATCGGCGATGGAAATCGAATCGGCATCGGCCATCACCGGGCGCTTGTCGGCCTCGATCACGTCGAACCGTACATGCGCCGTGGTTGGCAAAAGGGCACCGCGCCAGCGCCGGGGCCGAAATGCCGCGATCGCCGTCAGTGCCAGGACATCGGCCCCGATTGGCAGGATCGGCCCATGCGCGGAATAGTTATAGGCCGTTGACCCGGCCGGAGTCGCCACCAGCGCCCCGTCGCAGACCAGTTCATCCAGTCGCACCCGCCCGTCGACCGAGATTCGCAGCTTGGCCGCCTGTGGCCCGGCCCGCAGCAGCGACACCTCGTTGATGGCCAGCGCCTGATGTCGCATCCCGGCCTGATCCATCGCCACCATGGTCAGCGGGTTGATCACCTCTTGCACGGCGGCGCGCAGCCGGTCCGGCAGATCGGATTCGCTGTATTCGTTCATCAGGAACCCGACGGTGCCCCGGTTCATGCCGTATACCGGTGCCGACAGCGCCTGCGTGGCATGCAGCGCGCGCAACATGAACCCGTCACCGCCCAGCGCCACGATGAACTCGGCCGCCTCCGGCGCGACATTGCCATATTGCCCGACCAGCGTGTCGAACGCCGCCCGGGCCGCAGCCGAGCGCCCGGCCATGAACGCGATCTTCAGATCCATGTAAAAAGTTTCCGACAGGGTGCAGTTGATCCCGAAACAATCATACCTTTCCCGCCAAGGCCAGAGTTGGTGCCGGACTTGGCGCATGGCACGCCTGAATCGTCGCTAATGCACTTTATCCCTGCCGGGGTTTGCTCTAGGACACGTGCCAGCATCCCGCCCTCTTCCAGATAGGAGCCTTGCATGAACGCGCCCCACCGTGATGCCGGATTTTTCACCGAACCCCTGTCGAGCCGTGACCCCGAGCTGTTTGGCTCGGTCACTGATGAACTTGGCCGCCAGCGCGACGAGATCGAGCTTATCGCCTCGGAAAACATCGTCAGCCTTGCCGTGCTGCAGGCACAGGGCTCGGTCCTGACCAACAAATACGCCGAAGGTTACCCGGGCAAACGCTATTACGGCGGCTGCCAGTTCGTTGACGTGGCCGAAACCTTGGCCATCGAGCGCGCGAAAGAGCTGTTTGGCTGTGAATTCGCCAACGTGCAGCCCAACTCGGGCAGCCAGATGAACCAGGCCGTGTTCCTTGCGCTGCTGAAGCCGGGCGACACCTTCATGGGGCTTGACCTGAACTCCGGCGGTCACCTGACCCACGGCAGCCCGGTGAACATGTCGGGCAAGTGGTTCAACGTGGTGTCCTATGGTGTGCGCCAGCAGGATCAGCTGCTTGATATGGAAGACATCCGCGCCAAGGCGCTGGAAAACAAGCCCAAGCTGATCGTGGCCGGGGGCACCGCCTATTCGCGTGAATGGGACTGGGCCGCCTTCCGCGAGATCGCGGACGAGGTTGGCGCCTACCTGATGGTCGACATGGCGCATATCGCGGGCCTCGTGGCCGGTGGCGTGCATCCCTCGCCCCTGCCGCACGCGCATGTTGTTACCACGACCACGCACAAATCCCTGCGTGGCCCGCGTGGCGGCATGATCCTGACCAACGACGCGGATATCGCGAAAAAGGTCAACTCGGCCGTGTTCCCCGGCCTTCAGGGCGGCCCGCTGATGCATGTGATCGCGGCCAAGGCCGTCGCCTTTGGCGAGGCGCTGCGCCCCGGCTTCAAGGACTATGCCCGTCAGGTGCAGGCCAACGCCCGCGCCATGGCCGACCAGCTGATGAAGGGCGGCATCGACATCGTGTCGGGCGGCACCGACAACCATCTTTGTCTGGCCGACCTGCGCCCCAAGGGCGTGACCGGAAAGGCCGCCGAGGCCGCATTGGGCCGCGCGCACATCACCTGCAACAAGAACGGCGTGCCGTTTGACCCGGAAAAGCCGTTCGTGACCAGCGGCATCCGTCTGGGCGCCCCGGCAGGCACCACCCGTGGCTTCGGCGAACCCGAGTTCCGCCAGATTGCCGACTGGATCGTTGAAGTTGTCGATGGGCTGGCCGCCAATGGCGAAGACGGCAATGGCGCGGTCGAGGAAAAGGTCAAGACCGAGGTGTCGGCGCTTTGCGCGCGCTACCCGCTGTATCCCGACCTGTAAGGCATACGAACACGAAGAACAGGGGGCGGCCTTCGGGTCGCCCCTTTTGTGTGCGTCTCAGACGTAACCGCGCCAGACCAGCCAGATGATGAACAGCGTCACGACCACCAGCAGGTTGAAGACGATGACGCCCAGCAGGTTCAGAAGCGCGCCCTTGCGCCGCTCCACCAGATTGATTCCGCCCAGATGGCTTCGCATCTCGGCCCCGGCGCGTTTCAGGCGCGGAAAGTCCAGCGTCTGGCGCAGCTTGGGATGTTCGGCCATGGCCAGGCCCTCGGCCAGCACGCGGCCCTCGGCGCGCACCGTGCGGGGCAGCCGCCGTTTCGCGCGTCCAAAGGCCGAGGCATAGCCGCGCCCGCGCACGCCCATCTTGACGCGCAGCATCTGTGTCAGCTCGTCCGTGTCCTTCAGGAATGTTTCGGCCTCGCGCATCCCCTGCCCCTGCTTGCCAGTCTCACCGCCGCCCTTCTTGCCACTGGCGCCGCGCGGGCGCAACGGCTAGAACCCCGGCCATGTTGAACACCATCGAACATGGCGCCCCTCGCGACGGGCTATTGCCGCTGATTATCGCGCACGGGCTGTACGGGTCTGCCCGCAACTGGGGCGTCATCGCCAAGCGGCTCAGCGACAGCCGGCAGGTGATCGCCGTGGACATGCGCAACCACGGCAACAGCGATTGGTCCGACAGCCACAGCTATACCGACATGGCCGCCGATCTGGCCGAGGTGATCGAATCTGTTGGCGGGCGTGCCGACGTGCTGGGCCACTCGATGGGTGGCAAGGCGGCGATGGTATTGGCCTTGCAGCACGAATCTGCCGTTAATCGCCTGATCGTCGGCGATATCGCGCCGAAGGCGTATTCACACTCTCAGATGGCGTATATCCACGCCATGCGCGCGGTGGATGTTTCGGCTGTCACCCGCCGATCCGAGGCCGAGGCCATACTGGCCGAACAAGGCGTCGAGCCTGCGCTGCAAAGTTTCTTTACCCAATCGCTGGATTTGCCGAACCGGAAATGGCGGCTGAACCTTGACATTCTGGAACGCTACATGCCTGAAATCATGTCATTTCCCGAGGTATCAAGCCAGTTCGACGGCCCCGCCCTGTTCCTGACCGGGCAAAGTTCTTCTTACGTGGACCGCGCCGACCGTGACACCATTCGCGCCCTGTTCCCGCACGCGCGTTTTGCCAGCCTGCCGGGCGCAGGCCACTGGCTGCACGCCGACAAACCCCGCGAGTTTGAGGCCGCCGTGCGCGTATTTCTGGACGCCTCGCCGAATTCGGCGGCTTGACTTTAACCCCGGCTCAACCAATAGATGTGCTCCCGCTGCATCACTCCGGCGGGTATTGGGCAAATGGTTAATAAAACTGTCACGGGACTGGGGAGTCCCGGGCCTAATGGGGAAAAAGAGGAGCAGGGCACATGACGGGGCACATCTTTGCATCCATCTTCACCGGACTGGCCGGAGGCGCCTATGGGCTGGTCGCCTATGGCAGCAGCCTGTGGCACACGCTGGGCTATTACATGCTGGGCGGCTGGGCCGGCATCGCGCTGATGGCGATGGCCTACGTCCTTATGCGCACGACACGCGCCACCGAAATCTGATCGCTGCGGGCCGGGCCGCCAATGCGGCCCCTGCCCTTGCGGCCAATCCCGATCAGTTGTCCATCTTCAACGCCGAGATGAACGCCTCTTGCGGGATGTCGACCTTGCCGAACTGGCGCATCTTCTTCTTACCCGCCTTCTGCTTGTCCAGCAGCTTGCGTTTCCGCGTGGCGTCGCCACCGTAACACTTGGCCGTCACATCCTTGCGCATCGCGCTAAGGGTTTCGCGCGCGATCACCTTGCCGCCGATGGCCGCCTGGATCGGAATCTTGAACATGTGGCGGGGGATCAGCTCTTTCAGCTTTTCGCACATCGCACGGCCGCGCATCTCGGCACGGTCGCGGTGCACCATCATCGACAGCGCATCGACCGGTTCGTCGTTCACAAGGATCGACATTTTCACCAGCGTGTCCTGACGATACCCGGTCAGCTGATAGTCGAAACTGGCGTAGCCCTTCGTGACCGATTTCAGCCGGTCGTAGAAATCAAACACGACCTCGTTCAGCGGCAGATCATACACCACCAGAGGCCGGGTGCCCGCATAGGTCAGTTCCTGCTGGATGCCGCGCCGGTCCTGGCACAGCTTCAGCACGTCGCCCAGATATTCGTCGGGCACCATGATCGTGGCCTTGATGCGCGGCTCTTCGATGTGATCGACATAGGTCATGTCGGGCATGTCGGCGGGGTTGTGCAATTCCTGCATCGACCCGTCCTTCATGTGGACATGGTACACCACCGACGGCGCGGTCGTGATGAGCTCGATATCGTATTCGCGTTCCAGCCGGTCGCGGATCACCTCGAGGTGCAGCAACCCAAGGAAGCCACAACGGAAGCCAAAACCCAGTGCGGCCGAGGTTTCCATTTCGTAGCTGAAAGAGGCATCGTTCAGCGCCAGCTTTTCAATCGCGTCGCGCAGATCTTCGAACTCGGCAGAATCGACCGGGAACAGCCCGCAGAACACCACCGGGATCGACGGCTTGAAGCCCGGAAGCGGCTTGTCGGTGCCCTTCTTTTCCGTCGTGATGGTGTCGCCCACCTTGGTATCGCGCACCTGTTTGATCGAGGCGGTGATAAACCCGATCTCGCCCGGGCCAAGCTCGGCCACGTCCTGCATTGCGGGGCGGAACACGCCGATCTTGTCGATCTGGTGCACTGTGCCGTTGCGCATGAATTTCACGCGGTCGTTTTTCTTCATCACGCCGTCCATGACGCGGACCAGCACGACAACGCCAAGGTAGGGGTCATACCAGCTGTCGACCAGCATCGCCTTCAGCGGCGCGTCACGGTCGCCCGTGGGGGCCGGCAGGCGCGCACAGATCGCTTCCAGCGTTTCCTTGATCCCGATGCCCGATTTGGCAGAAACCAGCAGCGCATTACTGGCGTCGATCCCGATCACATCCTCGATCTGTTCCTTGATCCGGTCCGGTTCGCTTGCCGGAAGGTCGATCTTGTTCAGCACGGGCACGATTTCGTGATCGGCGTCGATCGCCTGGTACACGTTGGCCAGCGTCTGCGCCTCGACCCCCTGGGTACTGTCCACCACCAGCAGCGAGCCTTCGACCGCGTGCATCGATCGCGACACCTCGTAGGCGAAATCGACATGGCCGGGCGTGTCGATCAGGTTCAGCACGTAAAGCTCGCCATTGTCGGCGATATATTCGATCCGGACGGTGTTCGCCTTGATGGTGATGCCCCGCTCACGCTCGATATCCATCGCGTCAAGCAACTGCTCTTTCATCTCGCGTTCCGAGACGGTGTTGGTCGACTGGATCAGCCGGTCGGCAAGCGTGGATTTCCCGTGGTCGATATGGGCGACGATCGAGAAATTACGGATATGTGCGAGGTCTGTCATGGTGGCGATATGAGGCCAATTTTATAAGGCGTCAAGCGGCAGCAGCAGTCCCCCGCCACCAGAATTCACTGGCGCCCCTTCGGGCGGCAAAAACTTGTTGAGCATTGGAGACATTTCATGGCGCTGATTGACACCGACAGCCTGCAACGTGTGCGGGACATGGCGTTTGTAAATGGCGAAAGCATCACAGAGTATTTCCGCCCCGGCCGCATCGCCACGCTGGATTTCGAAACGCAGACCTATCTGCTGGCGGGGTCGGAAACCACGGGTGTTGGCATGATCGATGTTGCTGGCACTGGCGAGATGACGTTTGAAAGCGTGTTCGGCCACGCCTCTGATTGGCTGGAAATGTACCACTTCGTTGACCCCGGCATCGAAAGCTTTGAAACCCTGAAGGGGCAATTCGTTTACCTGACCGGCGCGGGCCAGTCGCAGGTGAATAACGTGGCCACACGCACGGTGGGGATTCACGTGGTCGAAATCACGGCCGATGGCATGCCTGACCTGATCCAGAGCATCCGGCAGTACGACGTATCGGCTGGATTCGGCGTGGCCAGTTCCTTCGGGATCGACCCGACATTCGCGAACGTCGCGGGGCGCGACATCATGATCGTGAATGCACGTGAAAACAGCGGAAATTTCAACGCCTTTCAGACCTATCAGGTGCGCGACGACGGCACGCTGAAGCCACTGGCCAAAACCGCGACCGAATTCGACTATGCGTCCAAATTCGACGTTGCCAGCGTGGGGAACCGCGATTTCGTGGTAACTTTTGGCTACTTCGACGCCGTACCGATGCAGGTTCTTCGCCTCTTCAAATCCGGTGAGATGCGGCAGGTCTACAACCTGCCAACCTCGGAATCGGCGATATACAACCGCAACCCGACAGACCTGGAAACCGTGCAGATTGGTGGGCGCAGCTTTGTGATCGTCTCGGAAGCGACAGCAGGCTCGATCATGGTGTACGAGATCGACCGCAATGGCACGCTGACACTGGTCGATCAGGAGACACCCGGGCGGGACGATCCCTGGGGCAGCCCCGAAGCGCTCGAGGTGTTTACCGAAGGCGGCAATCACTACCTCGCGGCGGGCGGATACGGCAACGCGCTGGCGGTGTTCCAAATCTCGAATGGTGGCGCCCTGACCGAAGTCGAGGAACTGACTCCGCCAAACTCGGCGCCATTGGGCCGGGTCTATGACATCGAGGCGCAGGACATTGACGGCAAACAGTTCCTCTTTGCCTCGACGGGTGCGGTGGATGAACTGCGCAGCCTCCGTTTCGTGGCCGAGGACGATACGATCAGCGGAAACCGGAATGACAACATCCGGCGCGGCGACAGCGGCGACGACCTGTTGCTGGGGCGCGACGGAAACGACCGCATGTATGGCGGCGCCGGAGCCGACCGTCTGATCGGCCACGATGGCAACGACGTGATGGACGGCGGGTCGGGCAATGACCGGCTGATCGGCGGGAATGGGCTGGACCGGCTCACCGATGGCGCCGGGGCCGACCGGATGACAGGCGGGCCCGGGCTGGTTCAGGATGTGTTCATATTTGTTCAGGACCGCCGCCGCGACGTCATCACCGATTATCAGGACGGGCTGGACAAGATCGACCTGACCGCCTTTGGCGACACGCTGGGCTTTACCGATCTGGTGATCGCGCAAAAAGGCGCCAATGTCACGCTTGCAGTGATGGGCGAAACAATCCTGGTGAAAGGCGCAGACGGCCCGCTCTCGCAGTTCGATCTGGATCAGGGCGATTTTATCTTTGCGTGATCGCCCGGACCGCATGTCCCGATTGAAATTGCTGTGAACTTACGGCATGATCCGCGCTTAACAGCCAATTAACACCGGGGCGTATACCATGTGTGCAACCGGACGGCGATTTGAGGGCAGAATATGAAACTTGTCGTAGTGGCGGCAATGGTTGTGACGCTTGTGGCGTCTTGTGGCGGCGGAAAATCCCGCACCGTGGTCAGCCGGAACACGGTCAGCACGGGGCCGATTGCCACGGCCTGTATGCAGGCCGGACGCAGCGGTGCCAGCTATACCCGCTGCGGCTGCGTGCAATCGGTGGCCGATGCATCGCTTTCAAATGGCGACCAGCGTCTGGGCGCAAGTTTCTTTGCCGATCCGCATCGCGCGCAGGAAATCCGCCAGTCGGACAAGATCGGCCATTCCGAATTCTGGCAGCGCTGGAAGGCTTTCGGCGACAAGGCCGCCGAAATCTGCACCTGATCCCAGTGGCTATGGCGGCTTAGCCCTGCCCCACCCTTCGCTGAGCTGGCGCCAGCCGCGCAAGCCGGATATCGGCGGTGCGGGCGTGCGCCTCCATCCCTTCGTGACGCGAGATATTGGCCGTGGCCTGCGCCAGATCGGCCAGCGCCGCGTCCTCGACCCGCTGCCATGTCACGGTTTTCAGGAACTTGTGCACGCTGAGGCCCCCGGTATAGCGCGCCGCGCCTGACGTGGGCAGAACATGGTTTGGCCCGGCTGCCTTGTCGCCAAAGGCAACGGTGGTGTTTTCCCCAAGGAACAACGATCCATAGCTGGTCAGTCGAGCCTTCCACCACTCCAGGTCGGCGGCCTGCACATGCAGGTGCTCGGGGCCTTCGGCATCGGCATGGGCGGCCATATCCTCGGGCGCTTCGGCCAGAATGACTTCCCCCAGCGCGGCCCAGGCGGCGCGCGCCGGGGCGGCATTTGCCTCGGGCAATTCGGCAATGCAGCGCGGCACAAGGCGCATGACCTCGCGCGCCAGATCGCCATCGGTAGTCACCAGCGATACCGGCGAATTCTGCCCGTGTTCGGCCTGCCCCACCAGATCCCACGCGATGGTCAGCGCATCCGCCGTGGCATCGGCCAGGATCATCGAATCGGTCGGCCCGGCGAACATGTCGATCCCCACGGGGCCGAACATCTGCCGCTTGGCTTCGGCCACGAACTGGTTGCCGGGGCCCACGAGGATGTCGGCCGGCTGGCCGCCAAAGAACCCATGCGCCAGCGCGGCCACCCCCTGCACCCCGCCAAGGCACAGGATCCGGTCGGCCCCGGCCAGTCGCATCGCATAAAGAACTGCGGGCGCCGGGCCGTCGCTGCCGCGCGCGGGCGTGCAGGCGATCACGTTTTTCACCCCGGCGGCGCGCGCCGTTGTGATCGTCATCAGCGCCGAGGCGATATGGGCATAGCGACCGCCCGGCACATAGCAGCCGGCGGTCTGCAACGGGATATGGCGCTGCCCGGCGAACAACCCGGGGCGCAGCTGCACCTCGAATTCCTGCGCGCTGGCGCGTTGGGCCAGGGCAAAGGCGCGAATGTTCTGATGCGCGTATTGAATATCAAGTTTCAGATCGTCACTCAGCTGCGCCTCGGCGGCATCGACCTGGGCCTGCGAGACCTCGATCGCCCCGGTCCAGCCGTCCAGATCACGGGCATAGTCAACCACGGCCTGCTCGCCCTCTTGCGCGATCCGGTCCAGCATAGTGCGCACGATCGCGCCGGTTTCCAAATCGGCATCGCCCGTCAGGCCTGGCGCGGATTTCAATTTCGTCAAAGCCATTGCGGCGTTCCTTTGCCATTCACCCCTTGACCTTGGGGAAGCATATATTCAAGAAATGCGAATTGAAGGGAGCCAATCGCATGTTGCACAAGGGCGTCACCCTGCGCGGGCTGGAAGTTTTCGAATCGCTGGCCGCGACCGGATCGGTGGCTCAGGCGGCGGCCCTGACGGGGCTGAGCCAGCCCGCCGTCAGCCAGCAGCTGCGCAACCTTGAAACCGCGCTTGGCACCGAACTGGTCGATCATGCCCGCCGCCCCATGCGGCTGACTCCCGCCGGGCGCAGCTTCCTTGCCCGGACAGAGGCGGCGCTGGCCCAGTTGCGCCAGGCCCAAAGCGAGCTGACGGTGATGGACCTGAGCCATCTCAGCAAACTGTCGGTCGGCATGATCGACGATTTCGACAACGACCTGACCCCAAGGCTGGCAACCGCGCTGGCCGACAGCATGACACGCTGCCGTTTCAAACTGATTACCGCCTCCAGCAACGACATCAGCGCCGCACTGGCCGAAGGCGCGCTGCATATCGCGATTGCCGCCAGCACCGGTGAAGCGCACGCCGGAATTCGTGAAATTCCACTGGCCCGCGACCCGTTTATCCTTGTGGCCCCGCGTGGCATCGTCACGACGCCGGCGGCGCCCATGTCGCAGCTTTCGGGGCTGCCGTTCCTGCGCTATGCCCGCGATCAGCTGATCAGCCGCCAGATCGAAACCCACCTGTCGCGGCAGAAACTCAGCTTTGAAGAACGCTTTGAGATCGGCAGCCATCCGGCGCTGATGGCGATGGTGGCGCGGCGCATCGGCTGGGCGATCACCACGCCCCTGGGCTACATGCGCACCAGCCGCTTCCACGACGATCTCGAGGCCTTCGCGCTGCCCTTTGGCGCTTTCGCGCGTACGATCTCTTTGTTTGCTGGCACCGACTGGCACGATCAACTGCCCCGCGACGTGGCACATATTGCACGCCAGCTGGTGCAATCCAGCATGATCGACCCGGCCATCGCGAAACTGCCGTGGCTTGCCGGGCAGCTGCGTACCCTGCAAGAGCCGGAGTAGCCCTGCCTCGGTTTGCCTCTGCGTGGTCGCCCTGTGCTGCATTGTCGCGCCTGCGGTTGCCTTTCTCCACAGAACACTGCGCGATTGGGGCAGCACAATGGCGCCAACGGTGTATTGAAAAGACCTTTGGTGTTATTTCACTTTACTTAATCTACCTCTTCCCGATCGCCCGAAATTTGGGCAATCAACCCGCCAACAGCCTTTTCGATCAAATCCAACGTCCCGTCGAAGTCGCGGGTGTAATAGGGATCTGGCACATGGTCGGCCCCGCTGTCGGGCGCGTAATCGGTCAGCAGGTGGACAGGCGTATCGCTGCCCTGTGGCCGCTGCGCTTCGATCCGCGCAAGGTTGTCGCCATCCATCGCCACGATCAAATCGAAGCGGGCAAAATCCTCCGGTCCAAACTGGCGCGCGCGCAAATCCGACATGTCTATCCCCCGCGCCAGCGCTGCCGCCTGCATCGCGCCATAAGGGGGCTCTCCAACGTGCCAGTCGCTGGTTCCGGCGCTGTCGCTTGCCAGCCCGGGCGCTTGCGCGCGAAAAACCGCCTCTGCCGCGGGCGAGCGGCATATGTTACCCAGACAGACAAACACAACACTGCGGATCACAGGCATCCCCTTCCTTGCCAGACCGGCCAACCCTGACGCGAGCCACCTGAAATGACCACAGCACCCCATCGGAAAATCGTCATTCTCACCGGGGCGGGTATCTCGGCCGAAAGCGGGCTGGGCACCTTCCGTGACGAAGGCGGGCTGTGGGCGCGCCACCGGATCGAGGATGTCGCCACCCCCGAAGGATTCGCCCGCAACCCCGCGTTGGTGCACGATTTCTATAACGCGCGACGTGAGGCCGCCGCCAAGGCCGCGCCCAATTCCGCCCATCACGCGCTCGCCCATCTGCAACAAACGCTGGGGCCGGAAAACGTGGTCATCGTAACCCAGAATGTCGATTCCCTGCACGAAGCCGCTGGCGCGCGCAACGTCCTGCATATGCACGGCACGCTGGCAGGCGCGCTCTGCGCCCACTGCGGCCACCGCTGGCCAGCGCCTTCACAGATGACACCGGATACGCTCTGTCCCGCCTGCAACGGGCTGTCTGCCCGGCCCGACGTGGTCTGGTTCGGCGAAATCCCCTATTTCATGGATGCGATTCTGGATCACCTCGCCGGGGCCGACCTGTTCATTTCCATCGGCACCTCGGGGCAGGTTTACCCCGCCGCCGGGTTCGTTCTGGCCGCGCAAGAGGCCGGAGCGCAGACGATCGAGGTCAATCTTGATCCCTCGGCCACGTCGGACCAGTTCGACGAAACCATCCTTGGCAGCGCCACGCAAACCGTGCCCGCGCTGGTCGAACACCTCTTGGCGGGGCACCGCTGAAACGCAAAACGGCCCCGCAGATGCGAGGCCGTCAAAGCTGTCTCAAAAGACAGATATTATTCGGAAACAGCCGCTTCGACAGCGTTGCCGCCAGATTTCTGGATTTCCTTCTTCACCTTCAGAACCCGGGCCGACAGCTCGGTGTCCTTGGCTTTGGCAAGAAACTTGTCCAGACCGCCACGGTGGTCGACGCTGCGCAGGGCAGCGGCGGAAATCCGCATCTTGATGCCACGGCCCAGCGCTTCCGACTGAAGCGTCACATCGTTCAGGTTCGGCAGGAAACGACGACGGGTCTTGTTGTTGGCATGGCTGACGTTGTTGCCCGTCATCGGGCCCTTACCGGTCAATTCGCAAACGCGCGACATGGGTTCATCCTCTGGTTCGTCATGTGGGCGCGTGCGGCCCGTTCAACACAATGGGGCACCGCCATCGGCCGTGCCCCGAAATTCGTTCGCTGCGTTTAGGCGGAATCGCCCCCATGGTCAAGTCACTTCCCCGAAGACGCGGAGACAGCCCTCAGATCCGCCAGCATATCCTGCGCCGCGCGCCCCGGTGGCATTTCGCCCCGGGCCACCGCATCACCCAGCGCCCGCATCCGCGCGCGCGCGTCCGGAGTCTGCAACTGCGCCAGCAAAGCCTGCCGCACGTCCTCCTGAAACCAGAACCGCGCCTGCTCGGCCCTCCGCCCCTGCCAATGCCCATTCTCGCGCCGCCAGCCGATCAGCGCCTCGATTTCGGCCCAGGCCTCCGTCAGGCCTGTCTCCTGCGCGGCAGAGACCATCATCGCCTTGGGAAAGCCTTCGGGATCCTGCGGGCGCTTGCGCAACAGACGCAGCGCCCCGGCGTAATCCGCGCAGGTCCGCGAGGCCGAGGTCTTCAGATCGCCATCCGCCTTGTTCACAAGGATCAGATCGGCCATTTCCATGATGCCGCGCTTGACGCCCTGCAACTCGTCCCCGCCGGCCGGCGCCAGCAACAGCACGAACATATCCGCCATCTCGGCCACCACGGTTTCCGACTGGCCCACGCCGACCGTCTCGATCAGCACCACGTCGAACCCGGCCGCCTCGCACAGCGCCACCGCATCGCGCGTGCGCCGCGCCACGCCGCCCAGATGGGTTTGGCTGGGCGAGGGCCGGATGAAGGCGCCCGCCTCGCGCGACAGCCGGTCCATGCGCGTCTTGTCGCCCAGGATCGAGCCGCCCGAACGCGCGCTCGAAGGATCCACCGCCAGCACCGCCACCCGCAGCCCCCGGGCGATCAGCATCATGCCAAACGCTTCGATAAACGTCGATTTGCCCACGCCCGGCGTGCCCGACAATCCGATGCGCAGCGCTTGCCGCCCCGTTTTCGCCAGCCGCTCCAACACCGTCACCGCCTCGGCCCGGTGATCGGCGCGCCCGCTCTCCACCAGCGTTACCGCCCGCGCCAGCGCCCGCCGGTCGCCCCGCTCCACCTTCTCGGCCAGTTCCAACGTATCCATGCGCACCCCCGTCACCTCACGCCAAATGACGCGGCCCGCCCGCGAATGTCCACCCCGCCCCCTGTTTCTCCATTGCAAAAATACTCCGGGGGTCCGGGGGCTGGCCCCCGGCCTGTCCTCTCACTGGACGGTGCCGCCCGCCTTCTCCATAACGCCCCCATGACACCCGCGCTTCCGATCGACACCGCCTTGCCAGAGCTGCTGGCCGCCCTGGCCCGCACGCCCCGCGCCGTGCTGCAGGCACCGCCGGGCGCCGGGAAAACCACGCGCGTGCCGCTGGCACTGCTGGACTCGGGGTTGGTCTCTGGCCGTATTCTGATGCTCGAACCACGCCGGCTGGCAGCCCGCGCGGCAGCCGAGCGGATGGCTGCGCAGCTGGGTGAAACCGTGGGCGCGCAGGTCGGCTACCGCATCCGGGGCGAGTCCAAAGCCTCGGTCGAAACCCGGATCGAGGTGGTGACCGAAGGCATCCTGACCCGCATCTTGCAATCCAACCCCGAATTGCCCGGCATCGGCGCCGTGATCTTCGATGAATTCCACGAACGCTCCTTGAACGCGGATCTGGGTCTCGCGCTTTGCCTTGATGTGGCCGATGCCCTGCGTCCCGATCTGATGCTGATCGCCATGTCCGCCACGCTTGACGCCGGGCCGGTGGCGACGCTGATGGGCGCGCCCGTCATCACGTCTGAGGGCCGCGCCTTCCCTGTCGACACCCGCTGGCTTGACCGCCCGCTCGGCCCCCGCCCCCGCATAGCCGAAGCGATGGCCGATCTGGTGCAGCAGTCTGAGTCACAAACACGCACCAAGGATCCAGACCGGGGTGGCGGCATCCTTGTCTTTCTGCCGGGCGAATCCGAAATCCGGCGCGTGCAGTTCCTGCTGGCCCCGCACCTGCCCGGCGATTGCGTCTTGCGCCCGCTCTATGGCGCCATGCCCTTTTCCGACCAGCGCGCCGCCATCGCCCCGGTGGGCACGGGCCGCAAGATCGTCCTGGCGACCTCGATCGCCGAAACTTCGCTGACCATTCCCGACATCCGCGTCGTGGTTGATGCCGGTCTGGCACGGCGTGCGCGATTCGATCCCGGATCGGGCATGGCGCGGCTGGTCACCGAGCGTGTGTCCATCGCCGAGGCCACCCAGCGGCGCGGGCGCGCCGGACGCGTGGCGGAAGGCATCTGCTATCGCCTCTGGACTCGCGGCGAAGAAGGCGCGCTGGTCGCCTTCCCCCCAACCGAGATCGAAACCGGGGATCTGGCCGGTCTGGCTCTGGAACTGGCCGCATGGGGCGCGCAGCCCGAAGACCTGGCTTTTCCCACGCAGCCCCCCGCCCCAGCCATGGCCGAAGCGCGCGCCTTGCTGGAACTTCTGGGCGCACTCGATGGCACGGGCCGGATCACGCCGCACGGCAAGGCGCTGATCGCCCTGCCGCTACACCCGCGTCTGTCGCATATGATCGCAACCGCGGGGCGCGACGCGGCCGCCTTGGCCGCCTTGCTGGCCGACCGCGACCCGCTTCGTGGCGTGGGCTCGGATGTAACGGCGCGGTTGAACACCCTGCGTGACCCTTCCCGCGCGCCGAAACCTGCACGCGGCGCGATCGACCGGATACGCGCTGAAGCAAAACGGCTGGAACGCGGCGCTCCGCCCGCGCGCGGGATGTCGCCCGGCGCCATGGCCGCACTTGCCTACCCCGACCGGATCGGGCGCCGCCGCCCCGGTGACGCGCCGCGTTACCTTCTGTCGGGCGGCAAAGGCGCCATGCTGAAAGACGACGACCCGCTCTCCGGGACCCTCTGGCTTGTGGCGCTCGACACCGATGGCGATCCGCGCGAGGCCACGATCCGCCTGGCCGCACCGATCACCGAAAGCGATATCCGCGACCTTTTCGCCGATCGCATCGCGTGGCACGACATTTGCACCTGGTCCAAACGCGACCGCCGCGTGATTGCGCGGCAACAGGAACGGTTGGGCGCCGTCGCGCTGGGCGACCGCGCCTGGCGCGACGCCCCGACCGAGCGCATCGCCCGCGCCATGCTGGACGGCATCCGCGAGTTGGGGTTGAACCTGACGGGCGCCGCACACCGGCTGGCGCAGCGGGTCCAACTGGCCCGCGCCATGGGCCATGACGATCTGCCCGATATGTCGCCCGATGCGTTGCTGGCGACGCTCGAGGACTGGCTTTTGCCCATGCTGGGAAAAGTAGCCTCGGCGCAGGATTGGGCGGCCTACGACCTTCTGCCCGCCTTGAGTGCCATGCTGGACTATGGCGCAACCCAAACGCTGAACCGGGTGGCGCCCGCACGCTTTACCACGCCGCTGGGGCGCGAGGTTGCCATCGACTACACCCCCGATGGCCCGGAAATCGCGCTGCGCCTGCAAGAGATGTTCGGCGTCACCCGCCACCCCCTGGCCGCCGGCCAGCCGATCAAGCTGACGCTTCTGTCTCCCGCCCAACGCCCGATCCAGGTCACCCGCGATCTGCCCGGGTTCTGGGCCGGGAGTTACGCAGACGTACGCAAGGACATGCGCGCGAGCTATCCGAAACACCCCTGGCCCGAAGACCCAACGCAGGCGGACCCTACCCTGCGCGCCAAACCGCGCGGGACATAGTCACCCCGTGTGCCACGGCCCGTGATCGCCGCCGGTCTCGCTGTCGATCCGTTGAAACCCGTGCGCGCCAAAGAAATCGCGCTGCGCCTGGATCAGGTTGGCGCTGCCACGCGCGCGGCGCATGCTGTCGTGCCACGCCAATGCGGCCGAAAGCGCGGGCACCGGCAAGCCATTCGTCATGGCCCAGCCCACCACGCGCCGCAGCCCCGGCACCACCTGCCGCAAGGTCGCGGTGATCTGCGGCGCCAGGATCAGGTGCCCATGCGGCGGCGCGCTGCGCATCGCGGCCGCGATATCATCCAGCAGCGCCGAGCGGATGATGCAGCCCGCGCGCCAGATTTCGGCAACGCGCGCCAAGTCCAGCCCCCAGCCGAATTCGTCGGACGCCACCGACATCACGCGGAACCCCTGCGCATGGGCCAGAATCCGCGCCGCCAGCAAGCCGTGCTCCATATCTTGCCGCGCTGGCAGCTTGGCGGTGGCCGGTGTGCCCAGAACGTCGGACGCCGCCTGCCGCGCTGCCCCGTCCGAGGACCAGCCCCGCGCGCCGACTGCGGCCTCGATCACGCTGGCCGACTGGCCCAGACGCAGCGCCTCGATCACCGTCCAGCGCCCGGTGCCCTTCTGCCCCGCGCTGTCGCGGATGATGTCGACCACAGGGTTGCCGGTTGCCGGATCGCGTGCGGCCAGAACCTTGGCCGTGGTGGCGACAAGGTAGGATTTCAGCGGCCCGTCGTTCCAGGATTCAAACAGTCCCGCAATGCGGTCGGCGCCCCAGCCGCCCCCATCACGCAAAAGCCCGTAAACCTCGGCAATCAACTGCATATCGGCGTATTCAATGCCGTTGTGCACCGTCTTGACGAAATGCCCCGCGCCGTCGGGGCCGACATGGGCAATGCACGCGTCATCTCCAAACCGCGCGGCCGAGGGTTCCAGTAGCGGGCGCAGCCGGGTCCAGCTTTCCTCGGAGCCGCCGACCATCATCGACGGCCCATGGCGCGCGCCTTCGGCCCCGCCTGACACGCCCATACCAACGTAATGCAGCCCCGCACTGGCAAGCATGTCAGACCGGCGCCGCGTGTCGTGGAAATCGGAATTCCCGGCATCCACGATCATATCCCCCGACTCAAGCAGCGGGCGCAGCGTGTCGATCATCTGGTCCACCGGCGCGCCAGAGGGGATCATCAGTACCACAACCCGGGGACGCGCCAGAGCCGCCACGAAACTCTCGGCCGTCTCGCAGGGCACGATCCGCGCCGCCAAGTCGCCCGAGCGCGCCACGAAGGGCGCCAGCCAATCCACCTCGCGGTTGGCAACGGCCACCTGATTGCCTCGTTCAGCAAGGTTCAGCGCCAGTGCGCTGCCCATGGTGCCCAGCCCGTAAACCCCGATCTGCGCCTGCTTCGCCATCTGCCACCCACCTGTACTGCCTTGCCTGAAAATGGCCCTATGGCCCCACAGGTGCAACCCCGCCGAAAAATCCAACTCTTTTGCCAAGATGTCTTTGCTAAATTTGCCTTTTACGAATTATTGACTATACTAATGCAATACAAAAACGAGCAGGCGAATTTAGGAACAAGATACTATGACGAGTGCCATTTCAAAGGCATGGGAAGAGGTTGTTCGCCCCATGCTGCTTCGACCGAAACGTGTTCAGGTCGCTGCCCTGTGTTTTCGCGAAACCGACACCGGCAAGGATGTCCTGCTGATCACCAGCCGGGGCACCGGGCGATGGATCGTGCCCAAAGGCTGGCCCATCGACGGGATGGGCGGGTCCGAGGCGGCGCTGCGCGAAGCGTGGGAAGAGGCTGGCGTGCGCGAGGCCAAGATCCAGCCGGTGCCCATTGGCACCTACGGGTATTCCAAAGTGCTCGACAACGGTGCCAGCGCGCCGATTGAGACCCAGGTTTACCTGGCCCGGGTCTGCGAGATGTCCGACACCTACCCCGAGGCGCCCGAACGTCAGCGTCGCTGGGTCAGCGCCGAAGACGCGGCCAACATGGTCGATGAACCGGGCCTGCAGGACATTCTGCGCGCGATCTGATTGCAACGATTTTGCAACGGTTTTGTGACAGGTCGCTTGATCCTGAGGCGCCAAGGCTTTAGGCGCGGGCGGACTTCGGATTGGGGGATCACGGATACACGCCATGGCACAAGAACCTCTGGGGCACCCCTGGAAAACGCTTGATCGCGATCTGAACCGCATCAGCCAGGTCGAATATGCCACCGCCTATGTCGGGCGCTCGCTGGTTGGTTCTGGCATTGCGCTGGCCTTTATCGTGATCGCGGGCCTGGCTGCGGCCGTGCTGTTCGGCCAGCCTGACACACGCCTAATCGTGGTGGCCGCTGCGGCCTTTGGTGCCTATATGGCAATCAATATCGGCGCCAACGACGTGGCCAACAACATGGGCCCCGCTGTGGGCGCACGCGCGCTGACCATGGGCGGCGCGATCCTGATCGCCGCGATCTGCGAAAGCGCGGGGGCCTTGCTGGCCGGGGGCGACGTCGTCGCGACAATCTCGAAAGACATTGTCGATCCGAACTCGATTGCCGACCCGTCCACATTCATCTGGGCGATGATGGCGGCGCTGGTCTCTTCCGCGCTTTGGGTCAACCTTGCAACATGGCTGGGCGCACCGGTATCGACCACGCATTCGGTGGTCGGCGGCGTTGTCGGCGCGGGCGTGGCGGCTGCCGGGCTTGGCGCGGTCAACTGGGCGACGATGGGCACCATCGCGGCCAGCTGGGTCATCTCTCCCCTGCTGGGCGGCGCGGTCGCCGCCGGTTTCCTGGCGCTCATCAAGGCAAAGGTGATCTACCGGGACGACAAAATTGCCGCAGCCCGAGTCTGGGTGCCGATCCTTGTCGGGCTGATGGCAGGCACCTTTACCACCTACCTTGCAATGAAAGGGTTGAAGAAAATTCTCTCGGTCGATCCGGTCGTGGCGGTTCTGGTGGGCCTGGCTGTTGGCGTTCTGACATGGGCTTTGTCGCGTCCGCTGATCCGCGCCCGCTCGCAAGGGATGGAGAATCGTAACAAGTCGTTGAAGGTGCTGTTCGGTTTGCCGCTGGTGATCTCGGCGGCGCTCTTGTCCTTTGCCCACGGCGCGAATGACGTGGCCAATGCTGTGGGGCCGCTGGCCGCCATTGTCCACGCGGCGCAATCGGGCGATTTCGCCAGCAGCGTCACGATCCCGACATGGGTCATGGTGATCGGCGCTTTCGGCATCTCCTTCGGACTGTTCCTGTTCGGGCCGAAACTGATCCGCATGGTCGGCAGCCAGATCACCAAGCTGAACCCGATGCGCGCCTTCTGCGTGGCGCTTTCTGCCGCGATCACGGTGATCCTTGCCAGTTGGCTCGGCCTGCCTGTCAGTTCGACGCACATCGCCGTAGGTGGGGTTTTTGGTGTCGGGTTTTTCCGCGAATGGTACATGGAGAAACGCCTGCGGCAACAGGTGAACGCAACCCCGGCAGCACCCCGCATTGCCTCGGCCGAACGCCGTCGCCGCAAGCTGGTGCGCCGGTCGCATTTCATGACGGTGATCGCGGCCTGGGTCATCACCGTGCCGGCAGCAGCCCTGATGTCTGGCGTGATCTTCCTGATCCTGAACGCACTGGCGAATTGATCGCGGACCTGGTGCCCTGTCCCCCCCGCAGCCGGGAGACGGCAATTGGAAAAAAAAGGGGGCTCTGCCCCCGTCCCTGCGGGACTCCCCCGGGATATTTAGAGCCCAAAGAAGGGGTTAGGGACCCCCTCGCTTCTTTGGGCTTATAAATATCCCCGCCGGAGGCATCGCGCGGAAGCGCGATATTCGTCGCCTCAGGCTCAGACGCCGAGGCACCAGCGCATGATCGCCTTTTGCGCGTGGAGGCGGTTTTCCGCTTCGTCGAAGATCACTGAATTCGGGCCGTCCATCACCGCGCTTGTCACCTCTTCCTCGCGGTGGGCGGGCAGGCAGTGCATGAAGAGCGCGTCGGGCTTGGCTTGGGCCATCAACTCGGCGTTCACCTGATAGGGACGCAGCAGATTGTGCCGCCGTTCGCGGGCGGATTGCGCGTCGTGCATGCTGACCCAGGTGTCGGCCACCACCAGATCGGCGCCCTGAACCGCCTTTGCCGCGTCGCGCTCGATCTCGATCCGGCTGCCCTTGTTGCGTGCAAAGCCGACGAATTCCGCCTCGGGGTCCAGTTGCGCGGGGCCGGTGAAGGTCATGTCGAACCCGAACTGGCCCGCGGCGTGCAGGAAGGATGCGCAGACGTTGTTGCCATCGCCCGTCCAGACCACCTTCTTGCCCGCGATGGGCCCGCGGTGTTCCTCGAACGTCATGACATCGGCCATGATCTGGCAGGGGTGCGTCCGGTCGGTCAATCCGTTGATCACCGGCACGTCGGAAAATTCCGCCATCTCGGTCAGCACGCTTTCGTCAAATGTGCGGATCATGATCATGTCGACATAGCGGCTGAGCACGCGGGCCGTGTCGGCGATGGTTTCGCCGTGGCCCAGTTGCATGTCGCTGCCCGAGAGCACCATGGTCTGTCCGCCCATCTGGCGCACGCCCACGTCAAATGACACGCGTGTCCGGGTCGAAGGCTTTTCGAAAATCAGCGCCACCATGCGCCCGGCCAACGGCTGTTCATCGTCCACGGCACCGCGGCTGCGGCCCTGACGCGCGGTCTTCATGGCGCCCGCCTGATCGATGATCCCCCGCAGGGCATCGGCATCGGTTTTGTGAATATCAAGGAAATGCTTCATGATCTGTCTTCGCTTTCGTCCTGCGGTGGCGAGAAGGTCCCGCGCACCGCTTGCTTTGATAAACGGCGCTTAGCCAGCCGACACGGTGCTGGCGGCCTGATCGAGACGGGTAATCGCTTCGTCGATTTCGTCGTCCGAGATGGTCAGCGGGGGCAGCAGGCGGATCACATTGTCGCCTGCAGGCACTGTCAGCACGCCTGCGCCATATCCGGCCTTCACAACATCGGCGTTCACCGCCTTGCAGCGCAGGCCCAGCATCAGCCCCGAACCGCGCACGGACTCGAACACCTCGGGGTGGGCGGCAACCAATCCTTCCAGCTTTTGACGCAGACGGCCGGCCTTGCGCCCCACATCGTCAAGGAAGCCCGGCGCGGTTACCACATCCATCACCGCGCAGCCGACGGCGCACCCCAGTGGGTTGCCGCCATAGGTCGAGCCGTGGGTGCCCGCCGTCATGCCAGAGGCGGCGTTTTCCGTGGCCAGCACCGCCCCGATCGGAAAGCCGCCGCCGATGCCTTTGGCCACCATCATGATATCAGGCGTGATACCGGCCCATTCATGCGCGAACAGCCGCCCGGTACGGCCAACCCCGCATTGCACCTCGTCCAGGACCAGAAGCGTCCCGGTTTCATCGCAAAGCGCACGCAGCGCCTTCAGCGCGCTGTCTTCCATCGGGCGGATACCGCCTTCGCCCTGGACCGGTTCGATCAGGATCGCCGCCGTTTTGTCGGTGATTGCCGCGCGCAAGGCATCTTCATCGCCCCAGGGCAGGTGAACGAAGCCGGGTAGCAACGGGCCGAAGCCCTTGGTCATCTTCTCGCTGCCCGCAGCCGCGATCCCCGCCGCTGAGCGGCCATGGAACGAGCCTTCGAAGGTGATGATGTCGGTGCGCTCGGGCTGGCCTTTTTCGTACCAGTATTTGCGCGCCATCTTCACCGCCAGCTCGCAGGCCTCGGTGCCCGAGTTGGTGAAGAACACCGTGTCGGCAAAGCTGTGCTCGACCAGCTTGTCGGCCAGCGCCTGCTGCTGCGGAATGTTGTAGAGGTTCGAGGTGTGCCACAGCGCGCCCGCCTGTTCGGTCAGCGCCGCCACCAGTGTGGGATGCGCATGGCCCAGCGAGTTCACCGCAATGCCCGCGCCGAGGTCCAGGAATCGGCGGCCATCGGCCTCGACAAGCCAGGCGCCTTCGCCTTTGACGAAGGACAGGGGCGCACGAGAGTAGGTGGGCAGCACGGACGGGATCATCGGATCCTCCTTTTTAGGGATCGGGTTAACCTGAATGACAGTTGCCCCGTTTCGGGCGGAAAGGTCAATTACAGCTGTAAGGAAGGGGCCCGTTTGGGCAGACAAGCACAAGAGGCGCGGCCCGGGGGCCACGTTGCGATCAGCGTCGGCGTCGCAGGCCGCGGGGGAAGATGCAGGTGCTCATTCCGGCTGTGTAGGGCGACGCGGGCCGCGATGCAAATGGTTTCGCGACGAAACGCACGATTGCGCTTGTGCGCAGAAACAGCCGGTATATCGCTTCATTCATGTTTGAACCCCGCACGCAAAACCCGCTTCTGGCCGCCGTGCTGATCCTGACGGCGACGGCCTTCATCGCGGGCACGACGCTGCTGGCGAAGGCACTTGGGTCGGATGCGCTTGGCATCAACGCGCTTGGCACACCGCTGCATCCACTGCAGATCAGCCATGGGCGGTTCCTGTTTGCCTGCCTCACTTTTTTGGTGATCCTTGCTGTGCGGCGGCGCAGGTTGCACGCGCCCGACCTGCGGCTGCACGGGGCACGCACGCTGTTCGGGTGGCTTGGCGTGTCGCTGATGTTTGCCTCGGTCGCCCATATCCCGATGGCCGATGCCACTGCGATCACATTTCTGAATCCCGTGTTTGCCATGATCCTTGCCATTCCGCTGCTGGGCGAAAAGGTCGGGCCGATCCGTTGGTCGGCAGCCATTGCCGCTCTCATCGGGGCGGCGATCCTGCTGCGTCCGACCCCGGCCAGTTTCCAGCCCGCCGCGCTGCTGGCGCTGGCGGCGGCGGTGTCGATGGGGATCGAGCTGATCTTCATGAAGAAACTGTCGGGGCGCGAGCCGATCCTGCAAATCCTGACGGTGAACAACCTGATCGGCATCTGCATTGCAACACTGGCGGTGTGGCCGGTGTGGATCGCGCCCACGGCGCTGCAATGGGTGGCGCTGGCCGGGATCGGCGTGTTGATGGCCTGTGCGCAGACAGCGTTTCTGAACGGGGTGGCACGGGCGGATGCGTCGTTCGTGGCGCCTTTCAGCTATGCCACGCTGGTCTTCGCGGCCGTCTATGACGCGCTGATGTTCGGGGCCCGCCCCGATGCCGTCACGCTGTTGGGCGCGGGGATCATTCTTGGCGGGGCGCTGGTGCTTGCCTTGCGCGAACGCCGGGTGCACCAGGTTCCGCCGATCCCGAAATGAGGGCGAGGAAAAGACCGCGACGACCCGCCTTGTAACTCTGGCCCGAGTGATTAAAATAGAGAACCTGCAACACAGGGAAGCGGCCGAGGATCGAGGGCCGCTTTTTAACTTGAAAGGCGCCCCATGTCCTGGACCGACGAACGCGTGGAATTGCTCAAGAAGATGTGGAGCGACGGACAGTCGGCCAGCCAGATCGCGAAAGAGCTGGGCGGGGTCACCCGCAACGCGGTGATCGGCAAGGTGCATCGGCTGGGTTTGTCGAACCGAACCGCCGGCGCCCCGCCAAGCAAACCCGAACCCGTCGCACCGAAAGCCAAGCCGATGGCCGCCAAGCCCGAGACCAAGCCCAAGCCCGCCGCCCCCAAGACAGAAGCGGCCCGTCCGCAGGCTGCGGCACCCGAAACGAAATCGGCCGTGCCCGCACGGCGCCAGATTATTCCTGCCGGGCAACCGCTGCCGCCGCAGCCTTCGGCCAATGAAATCAGCCCCGAGGCGCTGGCCAAAGTCAACGAGGTTGAGAAAAAGGCCAAGAAGATCAGCCTGATGGAGCTGACCGAGCGGACCTGCAAATGGCCCGTCGGCGACCCGGCAACCCCGGATTTCTGGTTCTGCGGCCTGCCGGTGCAATCGGGCAAACCCTATTGCGAGGCGCATGTGGGCGTGGCGTTCCAGCCGATGAGTTCACGCCGCGACCGCAAGCGGTAAGAGGCCTTCGCCTTCGGACAGCAAAAATTACCGATGAAGAGGGGGCTCTGCCCCCATCCGCTGCGCGGACTCCCCCGGGATATTTGGCCCCAAAGAACAGGTTGGGGCTGCGATCAGCCTTGGTGTCGGCACATCAGGGCAGCCGCTAGCGACTCTCGCCCGATGTAGGGCCCGATATCCTTTTGCATAAGGCGGTTTCCCACCAGACGTATTGCCAGAACGCGGCGCCAATCGGCTGAGGCGACGATCATTTCTGGCGTGCCTGTACAGGGGCGGATGCCACCCCCGATTTCCGGATCGCCGATCCGGTGATTGGTGACACCATCCAGCGTGGCGATTTCATGCAATGCGCCCTTGCGAAACTGCCAGATGCGCAGGGTCCGGCGCAGGTGGGGCCTGTCGACATAGGCAAGTTCGGGACTGCCATCGCCGTTCAGATCAGCCACCCCGACCGGGGCGAGCCAGCGGTTGGCCTGGCCGATATAGGGCGTTGCTGCGATTGGGGCACCGGGGGCGTTCGGGTCGTAGACGACAACCCGGGCTCCCTCTGTATAGCTGGACTGCACCAGCCAGACCTCTGGCTGGCCATCGCCGGTGATATCGTCGAAGCGGGGGATCACATCTTCGAAGATGTGGCCGGGGTGCGAGATGTCGGTGATCTTCCCACCGCGCGCGATGCGCAGGGTGGACCATTCGGGCGTGTCTCCCAGCACATCGTGGCCATAACGCGGCCAGCCGTCCTGCCGGTGCAGGCAGGCGGTGAAGCCCGGTTCTGTCGGAGAGGTCGCGCAGGCCGCGTGGGCCTGCGGCGCGAGAGCAGCCAGCGCCAAGGCCAGCAGGCAGCCGCGAAAACGCGGCCGCGCGCGGCGCATCAGATCTGTTTTTCCGGCATTTGCACGACCAGCCCGTCCAGATCGTCGCTGACGCGCAGCTGGCAGGTCAGCCGCGAACGGGCGGAATCGGGTTCGAACGCAAAATCGAGCATGTCTTCTTCCATGTCTTCCTTTGCCGGAAGTTTTTCGACCCAGGCCGGATCAACATAGACATGGCAGGTGGAACAGGCGCAAGCACCGCCGCAATCGGCTTCGATGCCGGGAATGTTGTTGTCACGCGCGCCTTCCATCACCGTCAGGCCGTTGGGGACATCCACTTCGTGGCGGGTGCCGTTATGCTCGATATAGGTGATTTTCGCCATTGGCGCAGGCTCCTTGCGATCATTCCGGCGGAGTCTTAGCCAAGCGGTCCGGGCGATGCCAGCCCATTTTTATCGCGGGATTTATCGTGCTGGACACATGTTGCCTTTGTTCGCTAAATGTTCCTTATGCCCTTGCCACGTCCCGATACACACTGGCCGCGCCCGCCGGCCTGCCTGCCTGCCAATCGGCTTGAGGCGCCCCCTGACGGCGCGCGCGTTGCGGTGGCGGGTCTGGTGATCCTGCGCCAGCGCCCTGGCACCGCCAAGGGGGTGATTTTCGTGACGCTCGAGGATGAAACCGGCGTGGTAAACGTGATCGTCTGGCGCGGCATCTATGAACGCTTTCGCCGCGCGGTGATTTCCGGACGGATGCTGCGGGTGACGGGGCGGGTGCAGCGCGCCCATGAGGTGACCCATGTGATTGCCGAACGCATCGAGGACATGTCACCCCTGCTGGACCGGCTGCTGAGCGACGACGCTGACGTGGTGCGCGCGATGGAAGACTTTGCGCAGGCCGCTGATCCGGGGTAGTCTCCCGCCACGCCCGCAAGAGGCAGATCGAGCATGACACAATTCCCCCGCCGCGCGGACGGCCCGACACCCCTCGCCCGGCTTGCGGCGCTGGGTCTTCTGATGGTTGCGCTGTCGGCCTGCGACACTGTGACGGAAGGCGACTCTCGCGCCTTTGGTGACGGCACCGCCGCGCCACCGGGTGCGGCGCCCGGCACTTGCTGGGGCCGCAACGTGACGCCTGCGGTGATCGAAACCGTGACCCAACAGGTGATGATGCAGCCGGCCGAGGTTCTGGCCGACGGAACGGTACAGCGTCCGGCGCTGTTCAAGACGGAAACGCTGCAGCGGATCGTGACGCCCCGGCGCGAGACCTGGTTTGAAACCCCCTGCCCCGCGCAGATGACTCCCGAGTTGGTCATGTCGCTGCAGCGTGCGCTGGCCGCGCGCGGGCAGTATCATGGCAGCGCTCATGGCGAGATGGACAGGGGCACACGTGCCGCGGTGCGCCGCTACCAGGCGGACCAAGGTCTTGATTCGGGGGTGTTGTCGCTGACTGCGGCGCGCAAGCTGGGGTTGATCGCCCTGCCCCGGCCTGACGCCGAGTAACCCAAAACACTTGTGCCGATGGCACGCTTTGCTAGTCTGCGCGCAACCAGCGGGACAGGCAAGATGACGGCAGACAAACTCCCCAAGACCGGATTTCTGTCAGAGGCGTCGGACGCCCTGAAAGACATGCTCGATTCCCTGTCGACCGAGGTCCGGCTGGACACGGGCGACATGCTGTTCGAGCAGGGTGACGCCGCGCGCGAGCTCTACGCGGTGGTCAGCGGATCGCTGGATGTCAGCGTGCTGTCGCTGGACGGGCGCAAGCTGGCGCTGAACGTGATGCGGCCCGGGGCGCTGTTCGGGGAAATCGCGCTGTTCGATCCGGGCGAGCGCACGGCCACGGTCACCGCGCTGGAACCCAGCACCGTACGGCGCGTGCGCTATGACGATGTGCTGGTGCAAATCCGCAAGACGCCCGATCTGGCGATCGACCTGATCCATCTGGCCGGGCAGCGGATGCGCTGGATGGACCGGCAGTTGAACGAACAGGTGTTTCTGCCGATGCCCTCGCGGCTGGCGCGCAAGATCCTGTATCTGACCGAGCGGCCCGATGGCGGCACCGCCACGCTAAGCCTGAGCCAGGCCGAGTTGGCCGAATTCGTCGGGGCCACGCGCGAGGCAGTGTCGAAGACGCTGTCGGGGTGGAAACGCCTTGGTGTGATCGATTCGGCGCGCGGTGCGTTGGCGGTCAAGGATCGCAGCGCCTTGCAGATGCTGGCCGACCCCGACCAGATCTGAAGTTTTTCGCCCCTTGTCGCATTTTCCCGTTCCTGTGTGACATGGTTCACAGTCGCGCCGCACGCGGGCTGGCATAACAGGGGCATAGGGTCGCCATCCCATCCCAAAGCCGGTGGCCCGACAGAGGGAAAGCACCGTGGCATATGTCCTCCCCAGAACGTAGCGAAGGGTTGTTTCACACCCTTGGTGCCAGACCAGATCGGCCTTGTCCGGGCGTTCCGGGCCACACCCGTCCCACGGCCTTGCGGCCGGACAGGGCCAACCTGCCTCCGATTTAGGGGCGCAGATTAAAGAGTAGCCGGCGGTAACATTCGGCACAGTAAGGGAAGCGCGTTCTACGCTTCGGGTACGAGTTTAAGACGGTTCAAATTTCAGAACGACAAAGGCCATGTGCACCGCACATGGCCTTTATTTTTTGATTTGCCCGGGGGCGGGACCGCCCGCGGGCGGATGCTGTTATTCGTCTTCTAGGGCCAGCGCCACGAAGCGGGGTTCGCCTGCGCGCCGCACCAGCAGCAGCAGCGATTTGCGCCCGGCGTCGCGCGCTTCTTCGATGCGGTCATCCAGATCGGACAGGCGTGTCACTTTCTGCTGACCGGCTTCGGTGATCACGTCACCTGCGCGCAGGCCCTTTTCAAAAGCCTGGCTGGCTTCGTCGACCGCTGTCACCACGATGCCTTCGGTGCCCGAGGGCACGTTCAGTTCGGCGCGCTGATCTTCGGTCAGCGGGGTCAGGGTAAGACCCAGAACCGATTTCTCGGCCTCTTCGGTTTCGCCCGGCTGGGCAACCGGCACGGCACGCTCGGCCTCTTCGCGGCGGCCGAGGGTCACCAGAATGGTCTTGGTTTCACCTTCGCGGTTCACAACGATACGAACCGATTTGCCAACCGTGGTATTGCCCACCTGGCGCACCAGGCCGCGCGTATCGGTAACATCGACCCCGTCGAATGCGGTGATCACATCGCCCGACAGCAGGCCGGCATCCTTGGCCGGACCATCCGGCACATCGGTGACCAGCGCGCCCGAGGCACTGGCAAGACCCATCGCCTCGGCCACGTCATCGGTCACGTCCTGGATGCGCACACCCAGCCAGCCGCGACGGGTTTCGCCGAATTCCTTCAGCTGATCCACCACGCGCGACACCACGTTCGACGCCATCGAGAACCCGATCCCGATCGAGCCGCCGTTGGGCGACAGGATCGCGGTGTTCACGCCGATCACCTCGCCATCCATGTTGAACAGCGGCCCGCCCGAGTTGCCCCGGTTGATGGCGGCATCAGTCTGGATGTAATCGTCATAAGTGCCGGAAAGCGCCCGGTTGCGGGCCGAAACGATGCCCGCGCTGACGGAAAAGCCCTGCCCCAGCGGGTTGCCCATGGCGATAACCCAGTCACCCACAAGCGCCTGATCGCTGTCGCCGAACTGAACGAAGGGCAGTGGGCTGTCGGTTTCGACCTTCAGCAGAGCGATATCGGTGTTCGGATCGGTTCCGACAACTTCGGCCGGAAGCTCTTTGCCCGAGAAGAATTCGATGGTGATTTCGTCGGCACCATCAATGACGTGGTTGTTGGTAACAACAAAGCCATCTTCCGAAATGACGAACCCCGAGCCCAGCGCCGAAGATTTACGCGGACGCCGGCCTTCGCCGTTGTTGTTGTTGCGATCCTGAAATTCGCGGAAGAAATCCTCGAACGGGGATCCTTCGGGCACCATGCCCTGCGGGCCGGTGCGGCCTTCGACCGTGGTCGAGGTGGTGATGTTGACCACCGAGGGGCTGATCTTTTCAGCCAGCGGCGCAAGGCTTTCAGGGCGCGCCTGCGCCGTGATCGTCTGGGCCGCGACAAGCGCCAGCGTGAGAAGGGTCAGCAGCGCAAGCCGGATGCGTGCCGCCGTCCAATCCACCTGCGCCCGCGCAATGGTGACTGCCTGTGATTGCAATGGAGTTCTCCTTGTCGATATCGCGCCACCGGGTCAAAACCGCCAAGGCGCCTGCATCTGAGGCCAATGTAGTCGCTGAGCGGTTGGCCGCAAACACTGTTGCACCGTTTCAAGGTTATGTGAAATTGTCTTGATCTTTGGTGAACGGATCAAAGGCCCAGCGCATTTGCCAGCCATAATAGCATGGCACCGGTCACCATACCAAGCAGCCCGGCCTGCCGACGCGCCGGCAGCGGAAGATCGCGCAGCATCGCAAGCATCCGTTCCAAAAAAGAAGGGGCCAGTGCCCAGACCAGCCCCTCCACCAAAAATACCAGCCCGAGGGCCAGGCACAGGTATGCGATCAATTCGATCCGTCCGACGCCGGTGCGGGCGTATCGGTTGCGGCCGAATCAGTCGTATCTTCTGTTGTCGCAGGTGCCGGAGCAGCCTGCGGCGCGGCCTCTACAGCGCCAGCCGCAGACGATTGCTGCGACGATTGCTGCGCGGCGGGCCGCACACCCGACGGCGATTTGAGATAATTGAAGAATTCGGAATCCGGCGACAGGATCATCGAGGTATTCCCGCCCTTCAACGCCCGGCTGTAGGCTGTCAGCGAGCGATAGAATTCAAAGAACTCTTCGTCCGCACCGAAGGCTTCGGCAAAGATGTTGTTGCGCAGCGCGTCGGCTTCGCCTCGGACGATCTCGGCCTCGCGTTGCGCCTCGGACACCAGCTCGACCACGGTGCGGTCGGCCTGCGCGCGAATACGCTGCGCCGCCTCGTTGCCGCGGGCGCGTTCATCGGTCGCCTCGCGCTCCCGCTCAGCCCGCATCCGGTCGAAGGTGGCTGCAAGGTTCTGCGTGGGCAGATCGGTCGACTGCAAGCGCACGTCGATGATATCGACGCCCAGCGCCCGCGCGGCGGCAATCGCGCTGTTGCGAATGCGCAGCATCAGGGCCGCCCGGTCCGAGCTGAGGATATCGTTCGACGTCACCGAGCCCAGCACCTCGCGGGTTTCTGCCCGCAGGATCGAATCAAGCCGGCTTTCAGCGGCAGCGATTCCCCCGGCACCAACCGCCTGACGGAAGCGGATCACATCAGAAATCCGATAGCGCGCGAAGGCGTCGACCACGAGACGACGATCGTCCAGCGGAGTCACCTCGAGCGGTTCGATGTCGCGGCTCAGGATCCGGTCGTCATAGCGCACGACCTGCTGGAACAGCGGAATCTTGAAGGCCAGCCCCGGCTCTTCTTTCACGTCAACCACGCGGCCGAATTGCAGAACCAGAGCACGTTCGCGTTCGTCGACGATGAACATCGACGACAGCGCAACGGCAATCGCCACCACCACGACGGGCAGGATGAAGGTTGTCTTGCGCATCAGTTCGTCCCCCCGGTGTTGCCCGACCGGTTGCGGCCCAGTTCATTCAGCGGCAGGTAGGGCACAACACCCTGCCCTGCACCGCCCACGTCATCATCAAGGATCACTTTGTCGATGTCGCCCAGCACCTGTTCCATCGTTTCCAGATACAGGCGTTTGCGGGTGACCTCGGGTGCCTTGCTATATTCCTCCAGCACGGCGCTGAAACGGCTGGCCTCACCCTGCGCTTCGTTCACGACGCGCGCGCGATAGCCCTCGGCCTCTTCCATGATCTGCGCCGCTTCGCCGCGCGCCTCTGCCAGCACCTTGTTGGCATAGGCATCGGCCACGTTGCGCGAGCGGTCGCGCTCCTGCTCGGCCGCCTGCACGTCGCGGAAGGCGTCGATCACCGATTGCGGCGGATCGGCACGGTCAAAGTTCACACGAATGATGTTCACGCCACTGTCATAGGCATCCAGCGTGGTCTGGATCAGGTCGTGCAGCTGGTCGGCAATCACGCCCCGGTCGCGGTTCAGGATCGGCGCAAGGTTCGACTGGGCGATGATTTCGCGCATGGCCGATTCCGACACAGCCCGGATCGTCGGGCGCGGATCGCGCAGGTTGAACAGGAATTCCGCCGGATCGTTGATGTTCCAGACGACCTGGAAATCAATATCAACCACGTTTTCATCGCCGGTCAGCATCAGCCCGGCATCGCTGCCGCGCTGGCCTGTGCCGATATCTTCGGTCTGTTCGCGGGTTACTGCCAATTTCTCATAGGTCACGAGCGGCCAGGGCGCAAAGTTCAGGCCCGGTTCTCCCGTGGCATGATAACGGCCCAGAAACAGCTCTACCGATTTTTCCTCGGGCTTCACGGTGTACACGCTGGCCAGCGCCCAAAGCGCAACGCCCGCCACAACGGCCAAGCCGACGGTGCCGCGCGTGAACAGCGGACCGCCACCGCCCCGGCGCGATCCACCACCAGAGCCGTTGCCACCACGACCGCCCATCAGTACCCGCAGCTGCTCCTGACCCTTTTTCACAAGGTCGTCGATTTCCGGTATCTGTGATCCGCCTTCAGGACGGCGCCCGCCGCCACCGTTGCGATCTCCGCCACCGTTACCACCGTTGTTGCCGCGATTGCCGCCTCCGCCGGAAGAGCCTCCGCCCCCCCAGGGGCCGCCACTGTTGCCCGCCATACTATCCTATCCCTCTCTTGCCACCTGTCCCGGAGAACCCGGCTTCGGCAGTTCGCATCAAACTGTGCGCAACGCTTGCGAAATTCAAGTTGTCCGCACAGGTGCTTTCATCGTCACGATTTCTTCGGCCATGGTGGGGTGAACCGCCACGGTCCGGTCAAAATCCTCTTTTGTCGCGCCCATTTTGACCGCGATGCCCGCCAGCTGGATCATGTCGCCCGCGTCAGGCGCGACGATATGGCACCCCAGAACACGGCGCGTTGCCTTGCTGACAACCAGCTTCATCAGCACTTTTTCCTCGCCCCCGGCAAAGCTGCTTTGCATGGGCCGGAAACTGGTCGAGTACACCTCGATCGGTTCTTGCTTTGCTGCCTCGGCCTCGGTCAGACCAATGGTGCCCAGTTCAGGCTGAGTGAAGACTGCGCTTGGGATCAGATCATGGTCGACCGGCGTGGGGTTGCCCTTGAACACGGTTTCCACAAACGCCATGCCTTCGCGGATCGCAACCGGCGTCAGGTTCACCCGGTCGGTCACATCGCCGATGGCATAGATAGACGGGATCGCCGTCTGGCTATAGGCGTCAACCTCGATCGCGCCGTTCTTCGCCAACTTGACACCCACCTCTTCCAGCCCCAGCCCGGCGGTATTGGGCGACCGGCCTGTGGCAAACATCACCTTGTCGAAATGGTGGATTTTCCCTTCAGTGTCATCGACCTGAATGCCCTCGCCATCACGCCGCATCGCGGCGACATTGATCCCGGTCAGCAGCGTCACCCCCTGATCGCGCAGCGATTGCGCCACCATTTCGCGCGCCTCGTCATCGAACCCGCGCAGGATCTGCTCGCCCCGGTAGAACTGTGTCACCTGGACGCCCAGCCGCGCCATTACGCCCGCGAATTCGCAGGCAATGAACCCTCCGCCCACGATCAGCATCGATTTCGGCAAAGCATCCAGATGAAAAATCTCGTTCGAGGTGATCGCCAGCTCGGCCCCCGGAATCTCGGCCAGCGTCGGCCAGCCACCCACCGCGATAAGGATATGCTTGGCCGTCTTCACCTCGCCGGTGGACAGCTGCACCGTATGGGCATCCTTGACCACGGCGCGCGCGTCAAAGGTTTCAACACCCGCATTCGCCAGCAAGCGACGATAAATGCCTTCCAGCCGGTCCAGTTCGGCATGCAGCTTGCCGCGAAACGCCAGCCAGTCGAAGCCGACGGCCTGCATGTCCCAGCCATAGCTGCGCGCCTCTTCCGCCATGCGGCCATAACCCGACGCGAACACCATCAGTTTTTTCGGCACGCACCCTCGGATCACGCAGGTCCCGCCATAGCGATCCTCTTCCGCCAGCGCCACGCGCGCCCCGGTGTCACCCGCCGCAACCCGCGCGGCGCGCACGCCGCCCGAACCGCCGCCAATCACGAAGAGGTCATAGTCGAATGTCATCGCGTCTTCTTTCCTGGTCACAAGGTCAAAGGGGCCCACCAAATGGCCGCCCCTTCGAAAATCCGGCCTATGGCCCTAGTCCGCCAGATCGCCGAACAGGTTGTCGCCCTCGACAAAATCCATCTTGTCGTGCTGCACCGTGCCTTCGTTGATATCGCGCAGCTCGACGCGGCCATCGCCAAAGCCCAGCACCACAACGTCACAGATATCTATGAAAAGCCCGTTTTCAACGACCCCCGGCATCTGGTTCAACACCAGCGCCAGCTGACGCGGATTGCCGATCCGGTTCAGATGCAGGTCAAGGATATGGTTGCCCTCGTCCGTGATGAACGGCTGCGACCCGTTCATCCGCAGGGTCGAGCTGCGCCCCAGCACGTCCATGGAAATCAACGTTTCCTCGATCAGCGCCTGCGTGGTCTTCCAGCCAAAGGGCACCACCTCGACCGGCAGCGGAAAGGCCCCCAGAGTCTCGACCTCCTTGCCCGCATCGGCAATCACGATCATCTGGTCCGACGCGGTCGCCACGATCTTCTCCTGCAACAGCGCGCCGCCGCCGCCCTTGATCAGGTTCAGCTGCCCGTCGAATTCGTCGGCCCCGTCAATCGTCACATCCAGCCAGCGCGCCTCGTCCAGCGTGATCACCTCGATCCCCACTTCGCGCGCCAGCTCGGCCGTCCGGGTCGATGTCGGCACGCCCTTGATGCGCAACCCGTTGTCGCGCACCATCTCGCCAAGGCAGCGTACCAGCCAGGCCGCGGTCGATCCGGTGCCAAGCCCCACGCGCATCCCGTCCTCGACGAAATCGGCCGCACGTCTGGCGGCCACGAACTTGGCCTTGTCGATGGGCGACAATTCTCCGGTCATGTCAGTGACTCCCGATGGTTTTGCGGGGTTATAGGCGAAGCATCCCCAGGGGGCGAGAGCCGATTTGCCCCTCCCGGGCCGCCAATGCGGGGCGTTATGTCACGCTGCGCCCATCGCACGCGCCCTGCTTCATTATTCCACAAATACTCAATCAGGCCTCCGTTTCAGCCCCAGAGCCCAAGGATTCGCGCAGACACTTCAGTTTTCGTGCAAAACATGTCGCCTTTGACCACAGCGGCAGACAGACAACCGGCTATCTGCTAGGCAAAGCCCACCCCGAACAGGACGCCACCCAGCCATGTTCCTTTCTGTTTTCGATATGTTCAAGGTGGGCATCGGCCCCTCCTCCTCGCACACCATGGGGCCAATGGTGGCCGCCGCACGGTTTCTTGACCGGGTGCGCGCCGCGCCCTTCCATGTCGCCGGTCTGCGCGCTTCGCTGCACGGCAGCCTTGCCTTCACGGGTGTCGGCCACGCGACCGACCGCGCAACCATCCTGGGCCTGGCCGGGTTTCAGCCCGAAACCTACGACGCAGACCGCGCCGAAGACGTCTTGGCACAGAACCGCGAAACAAAAACCCTGTCACCCGAGGGCCTTGGCGATCTGCACTTCGATCCCACCCGCGATCTGCTGTTCGACTATGACACGCCCCTGACCGGCCACGCCAACGGGATGATCCTGATGGCCACCGATGCCCAGGGCGACGTGCTGCTGCAACAGGTCTATTATTCGGTCGGCGGCGGCTTTGTAATGACCGAGGAAGAGCTTGCCGCCGGAAAAGACACCGACGAAGGCGCCCCCGTCCCCTTCCCCTTCAAAAGCGCGGCCGAAATGCTTGAGATGTCGGCAGAATCCGGCAAGTCCATCGCCGCGATGAAACGCGCCAACGAAATCTCGCGCGACGGAGCCACCAATCTCGCCCGCGGTTCGGCGCGCATCTGGCAGGTGATGAACGACTGCATCGACCGGGGCCTGACCACCGATGGCACTCTGCCCGGTGGTCTCAACGTGCGGCGCCGCGCCAAGGCGATTCATGATGCGCTTCTGGCCGAACGCGGCTTGAATATCACCCCCCCGCATACGATCAACGACTGGATGAGTGCCTACGCCATGGCGGTGAACGAGGAAAACGCCGCCGGAGGCCAGGTCGTCACCGCCCCCACCAATGGCGCCGCCGGCGTGGTGCCTGCCGTGATCCGCTATTGGCTCGATCACGTGCCCGGCGCAAGCGCCACAAAGGTCGAGGATTTCCTGCTGACGGCGGCGGCCATCGGCGGTCTCGTCAAATACAATGCCTCGATCAGCGGCGCCGAAGCCGGGTGCCAGGCCGAAGTCGGCAGCGCCTCGGCCATGGCTGCCGCAGGGCTTTGCGCCGTGATGGGCGGCACGCCGGAACAGGTCGAAAACGCGGCCGAAATCGCGCTGGAACATCACCTCGGCATGACCTGCGATCCGGTCAAGGGACTGGTGCAGGTGCCCTGCATCGAACGCAATGGGCTGGGCGCCATCAAGGCCGTCAGCGCCGCCAGCCTCGCCTTGCGGGGCGATGGCACCCATCTTGTTCCGCTGGACGCCTGCATCGAAACCATGCGCCAGACCGGCGCGGACATGAGCGAGAAATACAAGGAAACCTCGCTCGGCGGCCTCGCCGTCAACGTCCCGAACTGCTGAAGCAAGTTGTTCGCGCTGACGCGCGATGCCTCCGGCGGGGATATTTATCGCCCAAAGAAGCAGGGGGTTCGCTCCCACTTCATTATTCCCGAAATACTCCGGGGGAGTCCCGAAGGGATGGGGGCAGAGCCCCCCCACTTGTATCGTTGCCGCCTCCCGGCGCTCGCGACAGCCCGCCTTTCCCGGCTTGCCGCCAGCGCCGTTCGTTCCTAGTGTCCGCGCATGACACAGGACAGGCCCGCATTGGGCATCATCCTCATGCTTGGGTTCTGCGTACTGGCGCCGCTTGGCGATTCCATTGCAAAGCTGCTGGGCCCGCAAATCCCGCTTGGGCAATTGCTGTTCGTGCGGTTTGCGATACAGGCGCTCTTGTTGCTCCCGCTGGTCTGGATGACCGCGCGGCCCTGGCGGGCCTCGGGCCACGTTCTGTGGCTGATCGTGCTTCGCACGCTGTTGCACATTGCAGGCATTGGCGCGATGTTCACCGCGCTGGTGCACCTGCCGCTTGCCGATGCCATCGCCATCGCCTTTGTCATGCCTTTCCTGATGCTGTTGCTGGGAAAATTCGTACTGGGCGAAGAAGTCGGCGTGCGGCGGCTTGGCGCCTGCGTGGTCGGATTCATCGGCACGCTTCTGGTGATCCAGCCCAGTTTCGCCGAGGTCGGCTGGCCCGCGCTTTGGCCGCTTGCCGTCGCGGTGACCTTTGCGCTGTTCATGCTGGTCACACGCCGGATTGCCAAGGAAACCGACCCTATCGCCTTGCAGGCCGTCAGCGGCGTGATCGCCAGTGCAATTCTGTTTCCCGCGCTGCTCTGGGGACATCAGGCCGGTATCCCTGCCCTGTCGGTTACCTTCGACATTTCCGATACATGGTGGCTGTTGGCCGCCATCGGCATTCTTGGCACCTGCGCGCACCTGCTCATGACATGGTCGCTGCGCTTTGCGCCCTCGGCCACGTTGGCGCCGATGCAATATCTCGAGATCCCTGTCGCCACGGCCTTTGGCTGGCTGATCTTTCGCGATTTCCCCGATCAACTGGCCGCGATCGGTATTCTGGTGACGATGGCCTCTGGGCTTTACGTGATCCTGCGGGAACACCGGATGGCCCGCCAGTCGGATGCCGAAGTTATCGCCGGTCAGCCGCACCCGCCCGAGATCTGAGCGTCTCGGCGACATTTGCCAGCCGCGCCCTTGGAACAAGCGCGATCATGCCCGGGGCGTCCATGCAAATCTCGACAGGCCCCGTCGCGCGGTTTGACGTGCCGATGCGCGCGCCAGGCGCAAAGGCCAGCCCGTCGATGGGCCACTCCAAACCAGCCGAGCGCCCCGTCACCGGGGCCAGCGGAAACAGCGACACCACGTCGTTTCGCTCTAGGTTCAGGGTAATCCGGGATGGAAGATGAAAGGCTACCTCATGCGCACCAAGCAGAACGCAGGGAAGATGGTGCAGCCGCGCCAAGGCGTTCAGCGCTGCAAGCTGATGATCCAACCGTTTGCCAAGAAACCCGATTCCCACGATCAGATCGGCCTGAAGCCGTGTCAGCACCTTTTCAAAGTCGGTGCTGTCCTGTTCGCCGACATGATGCATCCGGTCTGGTGGAATGCGCGCGCGGTCCGTGGCGTCAAGCGAATCGAAATCGCCGATCACCATATCCGGCAGGCGTCCTGCAGCCAGAACCACGGCCGCGCCGCCGTCGGCCGCAACGATCGACGGAGCAAGGACCAGCGCCTCGGACAGATCGGTTGCGCCGATGGCCCCGCCACCAACAACCGTTATCGCCGGAAAATCATTAAGTATTTTGTTCATCTCGCCGAATTTAATGGCATTTTTGGAAAGTCATCACAATCTCGCCACGAAATGATACGTTCAGTTTCACAGATTCGGGCCGCTTTTGACGTGCTGATAGGGGTAACCTTTGGCGTATCGACAAGCAGAGGACGCGCATCGGATGGTTAACAACAACAAGATCCTTACCGTTTCCTACGGCACGTTTTCCTGCACCTTGGAAGGCTTCGAGGATGCGTTCGGAACGATGAAGGTGATCGCCGAATACTTCCGCGATCTGGCCGCAGATGACCGTTTCTTCGGTGCGGAGCCTCCGCAGATCGACGCCGAGATGCTGGCCCATATCGCCCAGCGCGAGATTTCGCGCCAGGTCGAAGCGCGCCGCGATGACACGGGCATTGTCCTGCGGGCAAGCGATTATCACGGTACTGCACCTGCGGCACCGGCCGAGTCTCCCTCGCACACCAGTTATGCTCCGGTGCCAACCGCGCCAACGCCGACGCCCGCCCCCACGCCCAAGGCGATGCCCGAGCCGACCGTGGCCGCACCTGCCGCGATGCCCGTTGCCGAAGCCGAAGAGGTGGCCCCCCAGCCTGCCCCGGAACCCGACAGCATTGCCGCGAAACTTCAGCGTATCCGCGCCGTGGTGTCGCGGGCCGAGCCGCAGCCCGCACAAGAGACAGAGGACGATTACGGGACCGATCTGCTTGTCGGTACGGTCAGCGATCTGTCCGAGGCGCTTGCGATTGATGACGTGGCAGAAGCCGAAGCCGCCGCTCCGCAGCCTGCCGCCCCGGATGAAATCGGCCAGGCGTTGGCCCGGATCGACGCGGCAAGCATCAAGCAAGACAAGGCCGTGCCCGACGATGTCGATCTGTCCGACCTGTCGACCGGCCAAGACCTGCATGGTTATGACGAACACTATGACCCTGAGGATGACTCGGTTATCGCGCTGTCGGTTCTGACGCAGGTGCGGGATGACCCGACGCCTGATGCGGTGGCGTCCGATGCATCGGCAGAAACCGGCGAAGACGATGCAGAGACCACGCCCGACGCCGATCTGGTCGAGGAAGAAAATCCCGAAGACGCCTTTGGGACAGCGGATCTGGCCGACACGCCCGAACTGGATGCAGATGCAACCGACGCCGACGAAGCGGTGGCAGAGGCAGAAGACCGGGGCGACGACGACGGGCTGTTCGACGATCCGGACGCCCCGGAAGCCTTTGGCCTTGATCCGATGGCCGCTGTGATGGCCGCTGACGCCCCCGAAGAAGATGCCGAAGAGACCGACAAGGAAGAAGACGAGATCGTCAACCTGCTCGATTCGGACGACGACGCGCCGCGTGTTCTGCGCATGTCGCGGAGCGAGCTGAACGCCGCGCTGGCCGCAGGCGAGATCGAAGAACTGACCGACGACGTCGACGGGTCTGACGCGGCAATAGCAGAGGTCGTGTCAGAAGATGATCTTCCCGAGGATGACATCGACACATCGCTGTTTGCGCTTGATGACGACGAAGACGAGGATGGCGACGCCGAAGAACTGTCCGCCTCGACCCTCTCGGGCGAAGACGAAGCTGACCTGATGCGCGAGCTGGCGGCCGTTCAGGCGCAATTCGCCGCTGCAGAACCGGATGTGGCCGAGGCTGAACCGGACATGGCCGATGCGGAAGCCCCCGAGGAAGACCATGCAGCCGTGCATCAGCCGACGCCGCACCGCCTGCGTCAGGACACGACACCGGCCAAGTCCGAGGATGACCTGTCGCGCCTGATGGCAGCGGCAGAAGAAAAGATGGAGGATGAACAATCCTCGACCAACCGCGCGACCTATACCCAGTTGCGCGCCGCTGCTGCCGTTGCCGCCGCCGATCGCGCCGCCGGGCGCCCGACGCAGGACGATGCAGAGGATGGCGCCTATCGCGACGATCTGGCCAGCGTGGTGCGCCCGCGTCGCCCCGTGTCGGGGTCGGGCCAGCGCCCGGATCGCCCCGCGGGCACGCGACCCGCACCGCTGAAACTGGTGGCCGAGCAGCGCATCGATCTGGACACCATCGCCAAGGATCGCGGCCCGGTGCGTCCGCGCCGTGTAGCGTCAGAAGACGAAGACATCATCGCCGATGCCAAATCGGGCGGCTTCGCCGAATTCGCCGACCGGATGGGCGCCTCGGACCTGTCCGAGCTGCTGGAAGCGGCGGCGGCCTATATGTCGTTCGTAGAAGGGCGTAACCAGTTTTCACGCCCGCAGCTGATGAACAAGGTCCGCCAGATGGAAGGCCAGGAGTTCAAGCGCGAAGACGGATTGCGGTCTTTCGGGCAGCTGCTGCGCGATGGCAAGATCGAGAAAACCAGCGGCGGCCGCTTTACCGCCAGCAGCGATATCGGGTTCCGCCCGGACCGCCGCGCCGCCGGGTAAACGCCGCTGAAACAATGCCTTGCGCCGGGTCGTTCATACAACGGTCCGGCGCAAGGCGTTTCAGTTGGGTCGCACCTGTTTGCCCCGCCACATGATGAACAACCCCGACAGCAGGATCAGCGCCGACCCGGCGGCCATCGCCCAGGTCAGCCCCTCGCCAAAGACCAGAACGCCCAGAGCGGTGCCGAACAGAAGGCGCGTGTAGCGGAACGGGGTCACGGCCGAGACATCGCCAGTGCGCATCGCCTTCATCAGACAGCTATAGCCGGTCACGCCCGCCAGCACCGCCCCCGCCAAGCCCAAAGCGGCCGGCGACCCGGGCAGGACAAACGCCGCGCCCTGCCAGAGCGAAAACAGAATGCCCGCGACCACGATCGCCAGAAATCCGTATAGCCCCAGCATCGCGGTGGGGATGCTGGCGGGGGCCGCGCGGCTTGCCAGATCGCGCCCGGCAAAGCCCGCCATGCCGACCACCGCCAGCAGCGAGAGCATCGAAAAACTGTCTCCGCTGGGCTGGACGATCACCACGACTCCAAGCAGGCCAATGAAAATCGCCGTCCATCGCCGCCAGCCCACGGGTTCGCGAAACACCAGCGCCGCGCCCGCGACCACCACCAGCGGAGTCGCCTGCAGGATCACCGTGGCGACCGATAGCGGAATCAGCGCAAGGGCAAGCGTATAGAACAGCCGCCCGGTGACCTCGAACAGCACGCGCCAGCGCATTGGGCGCGAAACGACCTCGGGGATGAACAGCGGCGCGCCGTCGCGCCAAAGCAGCGCCGCGAACACAACCGCACCGCCCAGCCCGAACAGGATCATGACCTGCCCCACGGGCAGCGTAGCGGCGGCCGCTTTCAGCAGCGAGTCTTCGATAGCGAAACTTGCCATCGAGGCAATCATCCACAAGCTGCCCAGACGGTTGGCAGCCTGCATATCGGCGGCGGCGTTAGCGCCCGGCCCCGTCATTCTTGCCGGCCTCCGGGTCTTCGCGCCCGACGCCCTTGAAGATGAACTTGAACGGCAGCGCCCACAAAATGCCCAGCCCCACGTATACCGCCAGTTCAACCAGGATGGACGGGCGATCCAACAGCGATACGACCGTGACCGCCACCACGATATAAAGCGGCAGCCCGATCAGCAGAATGACAAGCGACCAGCGCCGCCGCGCCTTGTAGCTGAGTGCCATGGCACCCTCCGTTTGGCTGGCCTTCGCCTAGTCGGCGAAGGGGTCTGTCACCAGAATCGTGTCGTCCCGCTCGGGCGAGGTCGACAACAGCGCGACCGGGCATTCGATCAGTTCCTCGACGCGGCGCACATACTTGATGGCCTCGGCGGGCAGATCGGCCCAGCTGCGCGCGCCCTCGGTCGATTCGGACCAGCCCGGCATTTCCTCGTAGACGGGCGTGCAGCGCGCCTGCTGTTCGGCGGCCATCGGCAGGTAGTCCAGCCGTGTGCCGTCCAAGTCGTAGCCTACGCAGATCTTCAGCGTCTCGAACCCATCCAGCACATCCAGCTTGGTCAGCGCGATTCCGTTCACGCCGCTGGTGGCGCAAGTCTGACGCAAAAGCGCCGCGTCGAACCAGCCACACCGCCGCTTGCGCCCAGTGACAGTGCCGAATTCACGGCCTCGCTCGCCCAGGCGCTGGCCATCGGCGTCGTGCAATTCGCTTGGGAACGGGCCTTCCCCGACGCGGGTGGTATAGGCCTTCACGATGCCCAGAACATAGTCGATCGAGCCGGGGCCGATGCCGACGCCGGTCGCTGCTTGCCCCGCGATCACGTTGGACGAAGTGACAAAGGGGTAAGTGCCGAAATCAATGTCGAGCAGCGCGCCTTGCGCGCCTTCGAACAGGATGCGTTTGCCCGATTTGCGCTTTTCGTTCAGCACCTTCCAGACCGGAGCGGCATAGGGCAGGATTTCTGCCGCGATCTCTTGCAGCTGGGCAATCAGCGCGTCGCGGTCGATTTCGTCGATGCCAAGGCCCCGGCGCAGCGGGTTATGGTGCTGCAAGGCACGATCAACCCGCGCCGACAGCGTTTCGGCATCCGCCAGATCCGCCACGCGTACCGATCGGCGCCCCACCTTGTCTTCATAGGCCGGGCCGATACCGCGCCCTGTGGTGCCGATCTTGGTCCCGGCTGAAGCCGCTTCTTCCCGCGCGCGATCCAGCTCGCCGTGAATCGGCAGGATCAGCGGGGTGTTTTCCGCGATCATCAGCGTTTCGGGCGTGATTTCCACACCCTGCTCGCGGATCGAGGCGATTTCCTTGACCAGGTGCCAGGGGTCCAGCACCACGCCGTTGCCGATGACACTCAGCTTGCCGCCGCGCACCACACCCGAGGGCAGCGCGTTCAGCTTGTAGACCTTGCCGTCGATCACCAGCGTATGGCCCGCGTTGTGACCGCCCTGAAAGCGCGCGATGACATCCGCGCGCTCGCTCAGCCAGTCCACGATCTTGCCCTTACCCTCGTCGCCCCACTGGGCGCCGACCACGACGACATTGGCCATTAGATGGTCCTCTGATTGCGAATGGATCAAACCCGCGCCGGTATAGCGGCGCCGTTCGACCAGCGAAACCGCAAATTCGCGCGCCGCGCGGGAAAGGCGCGGGGCGTCAGGTTTCGTCGATATGTACGGGCTGGCCGTGGGGTGTTGCCAGATACGCGGCCTCCCACCGGGCGCGGACCTCGGCTGTTTCCGGTGCGGGGGCCGCTCCGGTTTCGGCCATGAAGGTTTCCAGCGTTTCCAGCCAGGCGATAAAGTAATCGTCACCGCCATCCAAGTCGCGCGCCAGCCCGTGCCGCGCCAGCGTGGCGCCGAACCGCTCGGCCCAGCCAGGCCATGTAAAGCGCCCCGACTCGGACAGGTGCACCGTCAGCGCAAAGATCTGCGCGTGCCATGGCTCGGCAAAGGCGGGTTCCTTCGGGCGGCTCATGCGGCGGTCAGATAGGATTGCCACAGGTCGATCACCACCTCGTCGCGGGGGTGTTCGGGATGCGCCCAGAGTTCAGAGGCCGGGAAGGCCACCGCGTACACCGGCTCGGGCGCTTCGCCCAGACCGTGGGCATGGGCATCGGGCAGGATGTGATTTCCGTGGCAACGCAGCACCTTGCCCCGCGCGCCAGCGGCATAGGCCGGCAGCCGCGTGTGCCCGCCTTCGACCAGCTGGCTGTCGGCGGGGCGGCGCACCAGCACCGCCTGCCCCGGTTGAAAAATCGGGGCGGGCCCGGCATCGCGATCCACCGGCCCGCCACGCGACAGCGCGGAGGAAACGGCCTCGGCAGCCAGCTTGCGGGCCGCCAGCGGGTGCGGCGCATCGGTTGCGTCGCCGGTCAGCTCCGAGGCGTCGAGCACGCCGTTTTCCACCAGCAGATCGGCCGTCGCCGCGATCCATTTCTCGTAATAGCTGAAGCGGTTGTAATCCGGGCCCAGCCTCTCGCGGGCGTGGCGCGAAATATCAAGGTTCCACTGCCCCAGCGCGCCGGCCGCCAGCGTCAGCGCCAGCGCGCGGCCGTGCCAGTCGTCGTGAAACACCTCGCCCTCGGGGTCGGGGATCACCGGTCCGTCGCCAAATCGGCCGCCCATATCGTGCACGCGGGTCATGCGGCGGCTCCCGCCAGCGCCGTGCCGATCATCGAATCGCGCGAAACCAGCGCGGCCAACTCCTCGCGGCTGAGGCCGTCGGTGCCTTCGGGTCGCATCGGGATGACAAGATAACGGACCTCGGCGGTTGAATCCCACACGCGCACGGCGGTGTCGGGCGGCAGCGCCACGCCGAAATCGGCCAGCACCTTGCGCGGCTCGCGCACCGCGCGGGCGCGATAGGCATCCGATTTGTACCACGCGGGCGGGATGCCCAGCAAAGGCCACGGATAGCAGGAACATAAGGTACAAACGACCATGTTGTGAGTCTCGGGCGTGTTTTCCACCGCCACGATATGTTCGCCCTGCCGTCCGTAATACCCCAGCGCCGAAACGGTCGCCGTAGCATCGGCCAGCAAATCGGCGCGAAAGCCCGGATCGCTCCAGGCGCGCGCGACCACATCGGCCCCGTTTTTCGGGCCGATCTTGTTTTCATAGGTATCGATGATCGCATCCAGCGCCGCCGGATCGACCAGACCGCGCCGCACCAGTACCGTTTCCAGCGCCTTGACGCGCAGGGCGGGATCGGAGGGCAGCAGGGAATGAGGGTGGGCATCGCCCGAATGGTCATGTGGCATGGGCGCAGATTGCACGCTTGTTTCCCACCTGTCCACACGCGCGTCCATGTGTCCCTGCCGCAGGGCGGCAAAGCTCTCTTGCCCCGCGCGGCAATCTTGCATAGATACCCCCCGTTACTGACCGGAGCCGAACAATCGCATGGAAAACGTCGTTCTCATCATCCACCTGATCCTTGCCTTCGGGCTGATCGGGATCGTTCTGCTCCAGCGCTCGGAAGGCGGCGGCCTTGGAATGGGCGGCGGTGGCGGTGGCGGCGCGATGAGCGGCCGCGCGGCGGCAACGGCCCTGGGCAAGCTGACATGGCTTCTTGCGGCAGCTTTCATCTGTACCTCGCTGGCGCTGACGATCATCGCGGCGGAAAAAGCGGCCGGCACTTCGGTTCTTGACCGTCTGGGCGATCAGCCCACACAAGGCGAAAGTGCCGATCCGTTGCCAGTGCCGGATGCGGGCAACCTATTGCCCCCGACACAGGGCGACGACGCCCCGCTGGTGCCGCGCGCCGACTGACACCAGTCTACAAGACCTTGCCGACAGGTTAAGAACCGCAACAGCATCTTGCGGTTCTCTTGCCCTTGGCCGACGAATCCTCTATAGGTGAACTCCCGTGGGCAGCGGTTTTTCGGGAGCCGCCGATCACTTATTTTCTGCGAACACTCACGGGAGCCAGCAACACCTATGGCGCGTTTCATCTTCATCACCGGCGGTGTGGTTTCTTCGCTTGGCAAGGGCCTTGCCTCGGCGGCGCTGGGGGCGCTTCTGCAGGCGCGTGGGTTTTCGGTGCGCCTGCGCAAGCTGGACCCCTACCTGAACGTCGACCCCGGCACGATGAGCCCGTTTGAACACGGCGAGGTATTCGTCACCGACGACGGCGCGGAAACCGATCTGGACCTCGGGCATTACGAACGCTTCACCGGCGTCGCCGCCCGCATGAGCGACTCGGTCAGCTCGGGGCGGATTTATTCGACCGTGCTGGAGAAGGAACGCCGGGGCGATTATCTGGGCAAGACCATTCAGGTGATCCCGCATGTGACGAATGAAATCAAAGATTTCATTGCCATCGGCGAGGACGAGGTCGATTTCATGCTGTGCGAGATCGGCGGCACCGTGGGTGATATCGAAGGGTTGCCGTTTTTCGAGGCCATCCGCCAGTTCAGCCAGGACCGCCCGCGCGGTCAGTGCATTTTCATGCATCTGACCCTGCTGCCCTACATCAAGGCGAGCGGCGAGCTGAAGACCAAACCGACCCAGCACTCGGTGAAGGAATTGCGCTCGATCGGGTTGGCGCCCGACATTCTTGTCTGCCGCTCGGAAGGGCCGATCCCGGCCAAGGAACGCGAAAAGCTGGCGCTGTTCTGCAACGTGCGCCCCGACAGCGTGATCGCCGCGCAGGATTTGAAATCGATCTACGAGGCGCCGCTGGCCTATCACCGCGAAGGGCTGGATCAGGCGGTGCTGGATGCGTTCCAGATCACCCCGGCGCCGCGCCCCAACCTGGACCGCTGGGAAGACGTGGCCGACCGCATCTACAACCCCGAAGGCGAGGTGAAGGTTGCGATTGTGGGCAAGTACACCCAGCTGGAAGACGCCTATAAATCCATCGCCGAGGCACTGACCCACGGCGGCATGGCGAACCGGGTCAAGGTGCGTGTCGAATGGGTCGATGCCGAGATTTTCGACACCGAAGATCCGGCGCCCCACCTGGAAGGGTTTCACGCCATCCTTGTGCCCGGCGGCTTTGGCGAACGCGGCACCGAGGGCAAGATCAAGGCGGCGGAATTCGCCCGCACCCGCAAGGTGCCCTACCTTGGCATCTGCCTGGGGATGCAGATGGCGGTGATCGAGGCGGCGCGCAACGTGGCCGGGATGAAGACCGCCGGGTCCGAGGAATTTGACCACGAGGCCGGCAAGAAGCGGTTTGAACCCGTTGTCTATCACCTGAAGGAATGGGTGCAGGGCAACCACACCGTGGAACGCAAGGTCGATGACGACAAAGGCGGCACCATGCGCCTTGGCGCCTATGACGCCATGCTGGCCGAGGGCAGCAAGGTGGCCGAGGTCTACGGCAGCACTCAGATCGAGGAGCGCCACCGCCACCGCTATGAAGTTGACCTGCGCTATCGCGAAAAGCTGGAAGAGGTCGGGTTGAAGTTTTCCGGCATGTCGCCCGATGGCCGCCTGCCCGAGATCGTCGAATGGCAGGATCACCCGTGGTTCATCGGCGTGCAGTTCCACCCCGAGCTGAAATCGAAACCCTTCGAGCCGCACCCGCTGTTTGCCGATTTCGTGCGCGCAGCCAAGGAAACGTCGCGGCTGGTGTAATGCGGTGCAGGCGCCGGTTTCCGCCGAAGGCGGTGCGGCGCGCTTGCAATGACTTGGCCGCCTTGATTTGTTTCGCGGCATAACCGGGCGGTTGGCCATGAAACATCTGATCTATATCTGTGCGGTCCTGCTGCCCTCTCTCGCAGGGGCGCATCCGCATATCTTTGTCGACACCGGTGTCGAGCTGATTGCCGACGATGCCGGACGGCTGGCGCAGGTCAAGGTCACCTGGGCCTATGACGATTACTACTCGCTGTTGATCGCGCAGGATCTGGGCATCGATCAGGATTTCGACGGGCAGGCCTCGGACGCGGATCGCGAGACGCTGACCGGCTTCGACATGAAGTGGATCGAGGGCTTCAACGGCGATCTAGCGCTGCGGATTGACGGGGCCGAGGTTGCCTTGTCACGTCCCATCGCCCCCACCGCTGACCTGACAGGCGGCCGCATCATCACAACCCATCTGCGTGATGTGGCGGACACTCCGGTGCTGGGCGGGGCCATGGTGGAAGTGCTGCCCTATGACGCGACCTATTACACCGCCTATGACGTGACGCTGCCGGTGCGGGTGACGGGGGCCGAGGCCTGCATGATCGAAACCGCCCTGCCCGACATTCAAGGCAAGCTGGCGGAGTTGCAGGACCAGTTGCAACTGCTGGACCGCGATACCGACATCGCCGACACCGATCTGCCCCAGCCGGGCGCAGCCTTTGCCACGCGGATCACGGTGCAATGTCCCGGCGTGTGATCGGCCTTGCCTGTCTTGGCCTTCTGGCGGCGTTGGTCGCGGTCTGGCTGGCGGGCGGGTTCGATGCCGTGGCCCGGTTCGCCGCGGCCGAACAGCGCGAGTTCCAGAACACGCTGGCGCGGGTGCTACGCGAATTGCGCGCCGGAACAGCGGGCGCGCTGGCCGGTCTTCTGGTGGTCAGTTTTGCTTATGGCTTCTTTCATGCAGTCGGCCCCGGTCACGGCAAAGTGCTGGTGGGCGGCTATGGGCTGGCGCGCGATGTTCCGGTGGCCCGGCTGGCGGCGATGGCGGCATTGTCTTCTGCCGGGCAGGCGGTGACGGCGATTGCGCTAGTGCATGGCGGTCTGGCGCTGTTCCAGCTGACACGCGAGCGGATGGTGGGCATCGCCGAAGATGCGCTGGCCCCGCTGAGCTATGCCGCCATTGCCGCAATCGGGGCGTGGCTGGCCTTTCGCGGCGCGCGTCGGATCTGGCGCGCGCGTCCACATCACGACCACCATCATCACGGCACTTGCGACAGCTGCGGGCATAGCCACGGCCCCTCGGTCGAGGATATTCGCGCCACGCGGGGCTGGCGCGACATGGCAATTCTGGTCGCCGGGATCGCAATGCGGCCCTGCACCGGGGCCGTGTTCGTCTTGCTGATCACATGGCAGATGGGCATCGCGGGCGCCGGAATTGCCGCGGCATTTGCAATGGCGGCGGGCACCGCGCTGGTGACGGTTCTTGTTGCCCTTGCCGCCGCCGGTCTGCGCGGAGGCATGCTGACCGGGCTTGCCGGGTCGGAAACGGCGCGGCGCGCGGGCGCTTTGATTGAAGTTTCGGCAGGGCTTGCCATTGGAACACTGGCGCTGGCGATGTTGCTCTGACCTGCCGGGGCGAAGTGACAAGCCGCTTGGCGGCTCAACTGATACGGGATAATCTGCGGCCATGCTGAACAAATTCTTCCAATCGTTCCGCCCGAAGGAGCCACCGCCCGCACCCGATCCGGATGCCGAACTGGCACTTGGCGCATTGCTGGTGCGCGTGGCGAAATCCGACCGGATGTACAAATTTGAAGAAATCAGCCTGATCGACCGGATTCTGGCCCGCATGTACAGCCACAACGCGATCGAGGCCGCCCGCGTGCGTGCCACCTGCGAAAAGCTGCACGCCGCTGCGCCGGAAACTGATACCTTTGGCAAGCTGATCCGCGAAACCACCACGTTGCCTGAACGGCTCGCCGCGCTGGACGCGCTGTGGGAAGTGGTGCTGGCCGATGACGAGGAATCCGAGGGCGAGGTCAAGATCGTCGAGGACGCGCGCCGCGCCATGGGCCTGTCCGCCGCCGACAGCGAAGCTGCACGGGCACGCATTCTTGAACGCAATGGCGCCGAACCTGCCGCCGAGCAGCCATAAATCGGCCTTGGCCCTTCGGGGCGGATTGCCTATATCTCCTGCATGTTTGCAGATTTCCTGAAGCGCCTTGTTGCGCCTGAACCGGCCCCGCTGAACGATGGTGACGCGCGGCTGGCGCTGACTGCCCTGCTGGTGCGCATCGCCCGCTCGGACAACGATTATTCCCCGGCCGAGGTCGCCCAGATCGACCGCGTGATTGCCCAGCGCTATGGCCTGAGTGCGGCTGAGGCCGCCGCCCTGCGCGCCGAAGCGGAAACGCTGGAGGCCGAGGCTCCCGATACGGTACGCTTCACCCGCGCGATCAAGGATGCGGTGGATTACGATCATCGCCGCGCGGTGGTGCAGGCGATGTGGTCGGTCGTGCTGGCCGATGGTGAACGCGCCGACAGCGAAAACGCGCTGATGCGGCTAACGGCCAGCCTGCTGGGCGTGACGGATCAGGACAGCGCCCTGGCCCGGCAGAAGGCAGACCGCAGATGATCGCGATGCTTGGCATGTACGACATGCCCGCTATCCAGCCGGTGAACGATCGTTACTGGCAGGCGATTCGCGACCACCTTGGCCACGGCCCCGCGCGGCTGACCCGTGACATGGATTATTTCGAAATGTGGGAATCGCCCGATCTGGTGCTGGGCCAGACCTGTGGCCTGCCCTACCGTTCGCGCCTGCATGACCGTGTGCAAAAGATCGCAACGCCCGATTACGCGCTGGATGGCTGCCCCGCCGGGCACTACCGCTCTCTCATCGTGATCCGCGCTGGCGAAACGCCCGACATTGCGGCGCAAAACGGGCGGCGGTTTGCCTATAACGAAACTGCCTCGCAATCCGGCTGGGCCGGGCCGACGACCTTCCTTGCCGCCAGCGGCGTGACGCCGGGGCAGTATCTTGGCACCGGGGGGCATTTGAAATCGGCCCACGCCATCGCCCGGAACGAGGCGGATTTCGCCGGGATCGACGCACTGACATGGGCGCTGATCCGCGATCACGATCCGGTTGCTGATGGATTGCAGGTGATCGCGGCAACCCCGTCGACGCCCGGGCTGCCCTATATCTGCGCGCCCGGTCAGGATGCCGCCGCCCTGCGCGCGGCCATTTCGGCGGCCATGGCCGACATCGGCGCTGCCGACCGGCGCGCGCTGCATCTGAACGGGCTGACCGACATCCCGCTTGAGGATTATCTGAACGTCGCCACCCCCACTGTTCAGCCCGTCTAACCGGCATCTGTTTGCCTTCCGTTTCGTCAACCAACCGCTTCCGGCGGACCAAATGCCGCATTCTGCGTTGCAATGCGGGCGATTTTCCGCCCTAGTAGGCAAAATCGGAAAAAACAGACGGATCCCGCGTGTCAGCCGCCCAGCCCGTTATCGAACTGAAGAACATCCACAAAAGCTATGGCGCTCTCGAGGTGCTCAAGGGCGTGTCGATTACCGCTGAACGCGGGCATGTGGTATCGCTGATCGGGTCGTCCGGGTCGGGCAAATCCACGCTTCTGCGCTGCGCCAACCTGTTGGAAGACAGCCAGCAGGGCGACATCCTGTTCAAGGGCGAACCGGTCACCTGGGCCGGATCGGGCGCGGCGCGCCGCCCCGCCGACGCGCGCCAAGTGCTGCGCATCCGCACCAACCTGTCGATGGTGTTCCAGCAGTTCAACCTGTGGTCGCACATGACGATCCTGCAGAACGTGATGGAGGCGCCGCTGACCGTGCTGCGCCGCGACCGGGCCGAGGTGGAACAGAAGGCGCGCCAGTATCTTGACAAGGTCGGCATCGGCGACAAATGCGATGTCTACCCGGCGCAGATGTCAGGCGGCCAGCAGCAACGCGCCGCCATCGCGCGCGCGCTGTGCATGGAGCCAGAGGCGCTGTTGTTCGACGAACCCACCAGCGCGCTGGACCCGGAACTGGAACAGGAAGTCGTGAAGGTCATCAAGGACCTGGCCGCCGAGGGGCGGACCATGCTGATCGTGACCCACGACATGAAACTGGCCCATGATGTCAGCGATCACGTCGTGTTCCTGCACCAAGGCCTGATCGAGGAAGAAGGCGCGCCCGATACGCTGTTCGGGGCGCCCAAATCGGAACGGCTGCGCGGCTTCCTGTCCGCCACGCACGCCACCTGAACAACAACAACCACTGGGAGTAACCATTATGAAGACCCTTATCCTTGGCACCGCCGCCCTTGCGCTGAGCGCCGGTATGGCCCTGGCCCAAAGCGACACCATCCGCATGGGCACCGAAGGCGCCTACCCTCCGTACAACTTCATCAATGACAAGGGTGAAGTCGACGGGTTCGAGCGCGAGCTGGGAGACGAGCTGTGCAAGCGCGCCGAGCTGACCTGTGAGTGGGTCAAGAACGACTGGGATTCGATCATCCCCAACCTGGTGTCGGGCAACTATGACACCATCATCGCGGGGATGAGCATCACCGAAGAACGCGATCAGGTGATCGACTTTACCCAGAACTACTATCCGCCCACCGAATCCGCCTATGTCGCCCTGTCGACCGACGTTGACGTGATGGGTGGCGTGGTGGCCGCGCAGACCGCGACCATCCAGGCCGGCCACGTTGCCGAAAGCGGCGCGACGCTGGTTGAATTCGCCACGCCAGAGGAAACCGTCGCCGCCGTGCGCAACGGCGAGGCCGACGCGGTGTTTGCCGACTACGACTATCTTGTCCCGCTGGTCGAGGAATCGGGCGGAGAGCTGACGTTCGTGGGCGAAGGCGTCCCGCTGGGTGGCGGCATCGGCCTTGGCCTGCGCGAAAGTGACGGCGAGCTGCGTGACAAGTTCGACACGGCGATCACCTCGATGAAGGAAGATGGCTCGCTGAACGAGCTGCTGGTGAAGTGGTTCGGCGACGGCGTCACCACCTACTGATGCATGGCTGCGGCGCGACCAATGTCGCGCCGCTTCCACATTCGGGCGTCAGCCGAACAGGGGATCCTCGAAACCTACCGGGACAAAGCCATCAGGAGAGAAGCTTTCGCCTTCAATATCGGGAACCTTGATGTACCCCTGCGGCGTGAACCCGAACAACGGATCTTCGAACACTGGCGGGGCTTCCTTGCCGAACAAAGGATCCTCGAACGCCTGGGGCAGGAATTCCCCGGTATCGATCACGGCAGGAATTGGTTTCTTGAAGACAAATTTGTCGGACATATCAATTCTCCTTAATAGATTGGCCGCCGGAAATATGCTGGCGACTGACGCAACCTTAACGCGACCACCCCGGCTGACCAGTCGGGTAAACCCTACCCTGTCGAAAGGCTGAACCGATTTTCGACTATTGCGCCGATCCTGACACGCTGACCGGGCTGACGTGGCTGTCGTGCTATGTCACGACCGGCGCGCATATGTCGTTCTACCTGGCCTTCCTGAAGGTGATCGGCCTGCTGGCCGTGACGGCGCCCGTGGCGCTGGGGTTCGGGTTCCTGGGGGCCATGGCTGCGCGGTCGCATATCGCGCCGCTGCGCTGGTTCGGCAAAACCTATATCGCGATCGTGCGGGGCGTGCCCGACATCGCCTTTTTCCTGTTCTTCGTCATCGCGCTGGACCAAGGGTTCGAATACATCCGCCACAAGGTGAAATGCCCCGATTGGGATGCCCCGATCCGACAGGGCAGCGATTTCATCGTCTGTCAGGCGGCGAAACTACCGCTGGGCACCTCGCCCGAGTGGGTGCATGAAACCTATGGCTTTGCGCTGGCGGTGCTGACCTTTGCCATCGTCTTCGGCGCCTTCGCCGCCAATGTACTGTTCGGCGGGATGCGCGCCGTGCCGCGCGCCCAGCTGGAAACGGCCGAGGCTTATGGCATGTCGCGGCGGCAGACCCTCTGGCGCATCCTTGTGCCGCAGATGTGGGTCTATGCCTTGCCCGGCCTGTCGAACCTGTGGATGGTGCTGATCAAGGCGACGCCGCTGCTCTTTCTGCTGGGGATCGAGGATATCGTCTATTGGGCACGCGAGTTGGGCGGAACCAAGACAGCGCGCTTCACCGACTACCCGCATGGCGACTGGCGGATGTGGTATTTCCTGTTCCTGCTGGTGTTCTATCTGGCCTTCACCCGCGTGTCCGAGATCGTGCTGAGCCGCATCATGATCCGGCTGGCCCACGGGCAGGCCACCACGGCGGGCGAGGCCCAGCGAAAGGCCGCCGCATGAGCTGTTTCCAGACAATCCAGGATTACGGGCTGCGCAGCCTTGGCATTGGCGAACGGCTGCTGCCGCGCAGCGACTTCACGCTGTGCGAACACTTTGTGCTCATTGGCTCGGGCATGATCTGGAACATCTATTTCGGCATTGTTGCGCTGCTGCTGGGGTTCTTCCTCGCGACCGCGCTGGCGGTGGCCAAGGCCTCTCCCCGGCGGATCCTGCGCAAGCCGGCGGAATGGTTCATCTTCCTGTTCCGGGGCTCGCCCCTGTTCATCCAGTTCTTCTTTGCCTATTTCCTGTTCCTCAACCTGAAAAGCCAATACCCGGTCTTCAGCCCCTTCACCGCCGCTTGGCTGGGCGCGCTGATCGTGCTGTTCCTGAACACCGCCGCCTACTCGGGCGAGATTTTCTATGGCGCGCTGCGGTCGATCCCCAAGGGCGATGTCGAGGCGGCGGATGCCTATGGCATGACAGGCTGGCCCCGGTTCCGGCGCATCGTCTGGCCCACCATGCTGCGGCTGGCCTGGCCCGCCTACACGAACGAGGCGATCTTTCTGTTCCACGCCACCACGCTGGTGTTCTTTTCCGGCTTTCCGGCCTGGCAGCAACGCGGCGACGCGCTGTATTACGCCAGCTACTTCGCGGACAAGACGTTCAACCCCTTTGTGCCCTACCCGATCCTGGCGGGTTACTTCATCCTGTTCACGCTGGTGGTGGTCACCGTCTTCGGTCTGATCAACCGGCGGCTGAACCGGCACTTGCCGCAGGAACGCCGCACCAAGATGCGGTTCCGCCCGAATCTGATCCGATAAATGCTCCGTTGCGGAATTTGATCAAATTCGCATGACAGGTCGCGCGGCATTGGCTAGACCTGTGTCATAATCAGCTTCACCACGGTCGTCTTTCCATGGATCTCAACCATTTCCCCACTTTCCGCGTTGCCGCCAGCGATCTGAACGGACAGATGCGCGGCAAGCGTGTGCCGCGCTCTTATGCTCAAAAACTCGACGAAGGCGTGGTGCGCATGCCGCTGTCGGTGCTGAACGTTGATCTTTGGGGCGCCGATATCGAAGACAGCCCGCTGGTGTTTGAAAGCGGCGATGCCGATGGCGTGCTGCTGCCCACCGACCGGGGCGCGGTGCCGATGCCCTGGCTCGAGGTGCCCTCGGCGTTGGTGCCGATGGCAATGTTCACCGACAAGGGCGCACCGTTCCAGGGCGACCCGCGCCATGCGCTGCAGGGCGTGGTGGATCGGTTCGACGCGCTGGGGCTGACGGTGATCGCCGCGACCGAGATGGAATTCACCCTGATCGACGACAGCGCGATGGCGCCCCATGCCGCGACCAACCCGGTGACGGGCCGCGCCATTGCCAATGCCGCAATCCTGTCTGTGCGCCAACTGGATTCGTTCGACGCCTATTTCAGCGAGCTTTACGAGGCCTGTGATGAAATGGGCATTCCCGCCGATACGGTGATTTCCGAAAGCGGGCTGGGCCAGTTCGAGGTGAACCTGACCCACCAAACGGCGATGCGCGCCGCCGACGATGCGTGGCTGTTCAAGACCTTGGTGCGCGGACTGGCGCGTCAGCACGGCTTTGCCGCGACCTTCATGGCGAAACCCTACCCCGACGACGCGGGCAACGGGATGCACCTGCATTTTTCCATCGTCGACAAGGATGGGCGCAACATCTTCGACGACGGCGGGCCGGGCGGAACGGATGCGCTGCGCCACGCGGTCGCGGGCTGCCTTGCCGCGATGCCCGACAGTTCGCTGATCCTGGCGCCGCACGGCAATTCCTATGAACGGCTGGTGCCCGGTGCCCATGCGCCGGTCAGCGCGGTCTGGGCCTATGAAAACCGCACCGCCGCCATTCGCATCCCCGGCGGCAGTCCGGCGGCGCGGCGCGTCGAACACCGCGTGGCGGGCGGCGACATCAACCCCTACCTGATGCTGGCCGCCGTGCTGGGGGCCGCGCTGGTTGGGCTGGAAGACAAGATGGAACCGCCCGCCCCGATCACCGGCAACGCCTATGAGATCACCGGCGTGCCGCGCCTTGCGCAATCCTGGGCCGAGGCGATCGACAGGTTCGAATCCTCGCCCCTGATGGCGCGCATCTTCGACCCGGCGCTGGTGGCGAACCTTGTCATGACCAAGCGGCAGGAGCTGGCGCGCTTTGCCGAAACCCCGCCCGACCGGCACTGGCTGTCCTACCTCGAAGCCGTCTGAGCCGCGACCACGGCCCCCCTTGTCGCCCGACGGCGGCTCGGGTAGCCTTGTTTTTGATCATATCCAAGTGTGTCCCATGCATATCGGTATCCTCCAGACCGGCCACGCCCCGAAAGAGCTTTCGGGCGAGTTCGATGATTATGACCTGATGTTCCAGTCGCTGCTGGGCGGGCATGATTTTACCTTCACCACCTACGATGTGGAAAACGGAACCCTGCCCGACAGCGCGGCCGAGGCCGATGGCTGGCTGATCACCGGGTCACGACATGGCGCCTACGAAGATCACCCCTGGATCGCGCCGCTTGAAACGCTGATCCGCGAGATCAAGGACAAGGGCCAGCCGCTGGTCGGCGTCTGTTTCGGGCACCAGATCATTGCGCAGGCGCTTGGCGGCAAGGTCGAAAAATACCCCGGCGGCTGGGCCATCGGGCGCACCGAATACGACATGGGCGACCGCAAGATCGCGCTGAACGCCTGGCATCAGGATCAGGTGACCAAGCTGCCCCCCGGCGCGACAGTGCTGGGCAGCAACGATTTCTGCGCCAATGCGATCCTGTCCTATGGCGACAGCATCCTGACAATCCAGCCCCACCCCGAGTATGACGCCGATTTCATCGCCGGGCTGATCCGCACGCGCGGCAAGGGCGTTGTTCCGCCCGAATTGCTGCACAGCGCGGGCGAGCTGCTCAGCTCGGGGCCCGTTCACAAATCAGACATGGCCACGATGATGGCCAATGTCTTCCTAACCGCGAGCAAATCATGACCGAATGGACAGACAACCTGCCTCAGGCGGCCCGCGACTATCTGGAAAACCGCCGACTGGACGAGGTGGAATGCATCGTCTCGGACCTGCCCGGCATCGCGCGGGGCAAGGCGGTTCCCGCATCGAAATTCGCGCGACAGGCCTATTTCCACCTGCCTGACAGCATCTTCTTTCAAACCATCACCGGCGACTGGGGCGAAGCGGCGGGCGAGGACGGGTTCATCGAACGCGACATGATCCTGAAACCGGACATGTCGACCGCCACCGCCGCCCCCTGGACGGGCGACTGGACGCTTCAGGTGATCCACGACGCCTATGACCGCGACGGCGACCCGATCCCGTGCAGCCCGCGCAACGTGCTGAAACGGGTGGTGCAGCTGTACAAGGATCAGGGCTGGAAGCCCGTTGTCGCGCCGGAAATGGAATTTTTCCTTGTGGCGCGCAACCTTGACCCGGCCAAGGAAATCGAACCGATGATGGGCCGCTCGGGCCGGCCCGCCGCCGCGCGGCAGGCCTATTCGATGACGGCGGTGGATGAATTCGGCCCCGTGATCGACGACATCTATGATTTCGCCGAGGCGCAGGGGTTCGAGATCGACGGCATCACGCAGGAAGGCGGCGCCGGCCAGTTGGAAATCAACCTGCGCCACGGCGACCCCGTCAAGCTGGCGGACGAGGTGTTCTACTTCAAACGCCTGATCCGCGAGGCCGCGCTGCGTCACAACTGTTTTGCGACCTTCATGGCCAAACCCATCGCCGATGAACCCGGCAGCGCGATGCACATTCACCATTCGATCATCGACATGGAAACCGGGCGCAACCTGTTTTCCGGCCCGCAGGGTGGCGATACCGATGCGTTTTTCAACTTCATCGGTGGCTTGCAGGCGCATCTGCCCTCGGCCATCGCGGTGCTGGCGCCCTATGTGAACAGCTATCGCCGCTACGTGAAGGACCACGCCGCGCCGATCAACCTGGCCTGGGGGCGCGACAACCGCACCACCGGCATCCGCATCCCTCTGTCCTCCCCCGACTCGCGCCGGATCGAAAACCGGCTGGCGGGGATGGACTGCAACCCCTACTTGGGCATCGCGGCCAGCCTGGCCTGCGGCTATCTGGGGCTGATGAATGATCTGCGCCCCGAAAAGCAGTTCCGCGGCGATGCCTATGACGGGGACGAGGATATTCCCCGCGTGCTGGGCCAGGCGCTGGATCTGTTCGACGAGGCGGTGGACCTGCACAGCGTGCTGGGCGAGGAATTCGCCCGCGTCTATTCCATCGTGAAACGCACCGAGTACGAGGAATTCCTTCAGGTGATTTCGCCGTGGGAACGTGAACACCTGCTGCTGAACGTCTGATCCGGCCGGGGCCGTGTTGCGATGAACCTTCTTGATGCCAATGACCGCGCCGGGCAATACCCACCCAGCTGGTACGCGGCAACGGCGAGCGCTTTGCCGCCGTTCGCGCCCCTGACGGGCGAAGTGCGCGCCGATGTCTGCGTCGTCGGCGCGGGATACACCGGGCTGTCGGCGGCGCTGCATCTGGCGCAGGCGGGGCTGTCTGTCGTCCTGCTCGAGGCGCAGCGCGTCGGGTTCGGCGCCTCGGGGCGCAACGGCGGGCAGCTGGGCAGCGGCCAGCGGGTCGAACAGGACGGGCTGGAACCGCTGGTCGGCATGGAGGCGGCGCAAAAGCTGTGGTCGCTGGGGGAAGAGGCCAAGGCTCTGGTCCGCACCCTGATCCGCGATCATGACATCGCCTGCGATCTGAAACCGGGGGTGGCGCATATCGGGTTCACCGCGCGCGAAACGGACGAGCTGCACCGCTACGCCGATCATATGCGCGACCACTATGGCTATGACCAGATCGAAACGCTGGATCATGACGCCTGCCAGGCGCTGTGCCCTTCGCCCGCCTATCACGGCGGCACGCTGGACATGGGGGCCGGGCACCTGCACCCGCTGAACTTTGCGCTGGGTCTGGCGCGGGCGGCGCAGGGTGCGGGCGTGGCGATTCACGAAACAAGCCGCGTGCAGAAGATCACGCCGGGCGCCAAGGTGCGGATCGACACCGACCAGGGCCATGTGCTGGCCGATCACGCGATCCTGGCCTGCAACGGCTACCTGGGCGATCTGAACCGGCAGGTGGCCGCGCGGGTCATGCCGATCAACAATTTCATCGCCGCCACCGCGCCGCTGGGCGATGACGCCGCCCGCGTGCTGACCCGTGACGTGGCCGTGGCGGATACGAAATTCGTGGTCAATTACTTCCGCCTGTCCGCCGACAAGCGGCTGCTGTTCGGGGGCGGCGAAAGCTATGGCTATCGTTTTCCCGCCGACATCGCCGCCAAGGTGCGCAAACCGATGTCCGAGATTTTCCCGCATCTGCGCGATATTCCCATCGACTATGCCTGGGGCGGGACGCTGGCGATCACCATGCGTCGCCTGCCCTACCTCGCGCGGGTGGGGCCGAACATCCTTTCGGCCTCCGGTTATTCCGGTCACGGGCTGGGCACGGCGACCCATGCCGGGATGCTGATGGCCCGCGCCATCCAAGGCCAGGCCGAGGGGTTCGACACCATGGCCGCCCTGCCCATTCCCGCCTTCCCCGGCGGCGCGGCACTGCGCAGCCCGCTGCTTGTGCTTGCGATGAGCTGGTACGCCCTGCGCGACCGGCTGGGAATCTAGGCGCGCAAGATCCCGGTTGACGGCCCGCCGCAATCTTGTACGGTCCCCCTACGTCAGGGGAGTCCCGCCAAGGGGACTGAGAGGCTGACAGGGGGAAACCCCGGTGACGCGACCCTTTGAACCTGACCCAGTTGATGCTGGCGTAGGAAGACCGAGGGACATTCCACCGATATTGCCGGATGGCGCGGTTGGTCCTTTCGGGCCGAAGGGCCTGTTGCGCATTGCCGCCACCGGCCTGTGGGCCGCTTTCTGCCACCTGTTTCCATTGGGTCTTTTCGCAAGGAGAGAACATATGAACACCCCCGCCCACACCGTCACCACCGGGCCGCTACCCGCGTCGCGCAAGATTTACGTGCCGGGCCAGCTGCACCCGATCCGCGTGCCGCTGCGCGAGATTGCGCTGTCGAACGAACCGGCGCTGTCGGTCTATGACAGCTCGGGCCCCTATACCGACCCGACCGCGCAGATCGACGTGGCGCGCGGCCTGCCCGACCTGCGCGGCGACTGGATCGCGGCGCGCGGCGACACCACCGAATACGCGGGCCGCGCGGTGACGGATGCCGACAACGGATTTGCCACAGGCGACCGGCTGACCCCGGCCTTTCCGCATCAGCGCGCGCCGCTGCGCGCCACCGATGGTGCCGTCACCCAGATGGCCTATGCCCGCGCCGGCATCGTGACCGCCGAAATGGAATTCGCCGCGATCCGCGAGAACGAAGGCCGCTTGGCCGCGCATTCCCGCGATGGCGATCCGATGGGCGCCACCCTGCCCGACTTGGTGACGCCCGAGTTCGTGCGCGACGAAATCGCCGCAGGCCGCGCCATCATTCCCGCCAACATCAACCACCGAGAGCTGGAACCGATGGTGATCGGGCGCAACTTTCTGGTGAAGATCAACGCCAATATCGGCAACTCGGCTGTCACGTCGAGCATGGCCGAAGAGGTCGAGAAGATGGTCTGGGCGATCCGCTGGGGCGCGGATACGGTGATGGATCTGTCGACGGGGCGCAACATTCACAACATCCGCGACTGGATCATCCGCAATGCGCCGGTGCCGATTGGCACCGTGCCGCTGTACCAGGCGCTGGAAAAGGTCGACGGCATCGCCGAGAACCTGACGTGGGAGGTGTTTCGCGACACGCTGATCGAACAGGCGGAACAGGGCGTCGATTACTTTACCATCCACGCGGGCGTGCGGCTGCATATGGTGCCGATGACGGCCAAGCGGGTGACAGGCATCGTGTCGCGCGGCGGGTCGATCATGGCGAAATGGTGCCTGCATCACCACCGCGAGTCGTTCCTGTATGAACATTTCGACGAAATCTGCGACATCGCCCGCGCCTATGATGTCAGCTTCAGCCTGGGCGACGGGCTGCGCCCCGGGTCCATCGCCGATGCCAATGACGCGGCACAATTCGCCGAGCTTGAGACCTTGGGAGAGCTGACGAAAATCGCCTGGGCCAAGGACTGTCAGGTGATGATCGAAGGCCCCGGCCATGTGCCGATGCACAAGATCAAGGCCAACATGGACGAGCAGATCGAACATTGCCAGGACGCGCCGTTCTATACGCTTGGGCCGCTGACCACCGACATCGCGCCGGGGTATGACCACATCACCAGCGCCATCGGGGCTGCGATGATCGGTTGGTTCGGCACGGCGATGCTGTGCTACGTCACGCCCAAGGAACATCTTGGCCTGCCCGACCGGGACGACGTGAAAACCGGCGTCATCACCTACAAGCTGGCCGCCCATGCCGCCGATCTGGCCAAAGGCCATCCCGGCGCCCAGCGCCGTGACGATGCGATCAGCCGCGCCCGGTTCGAATTCCGCTGGGAAGATCAGTTCAACCTTGGGCTTGATCCCGACACCGCGCGCGAGATGCACGACGAAACCATGCCGAAAGAGGCGCATAAGGTCGCGCATTTCTGTTCGATGTGCGGGCCAAAGTTCTGCTCGATGAAGATCAGCCATGACATCCGGGCCGAGGCCGAGCGTGCCTCGGGGATGGAGCGGATGGCCGAGAAGTTCCGAGAAGGCGGCGAGCTTTATGTACCCGCCAAGGAACCGGCGGAATGATCACCGTTCTGGGGGCCGGAGTGGCGGGGCTGTGCGCTGCCACCGCGCTGCGCGAGGCCGGCCATGCGGTCACCGTGGTGGAGGATGCGCGCAACGCACCCGTCTCGCGCATGGCGGGCGGGATGCTGGCGCCCTTTTGCGAGTCCGACGGCGCGCCCTCAGAGGTGACAGTGCGCGGCCAAAGCACGGTGGACTGGTGGGCCGCGCGGGTGCCGGGCGTGGCGCGGCACGGAACGCTGGTGGTGGCCGCTGCTCGTGACGGCGGCGAGTTCACCCGTTTCGCGCGTGCCACCACGGGCCACGCCACGGTTGATCCCGGCACGCTGGAACCCGATCTGGCCGGCCGGTTTCGCCGCGCGCTGTTCTTCGCGGACGAGGGCCATCTTGATCCGGTGGACGCGCTGGCCGCGCTGCGCCAGTCGCTGGTGGATCGCGGCGTTGCCTTCCGCGCGCCGGGTCCGATGTCAGGCAACCGGGTGGTCGATTGCCGGGGCTGGGCGGCGCGCGATGCGCTGCCCGACCTGCGGGCCGTGCGGGGGGAAACGCTGCTGCTGCATGCGCCCGACGTGCGGCTGACCCGACCCGTCCGGCTGCTCCATCCGCGCTTTCCCTGCTACATCGTGCCCCGCGGCGGGCATCATTACATGGTGGGCGCGACGATGGTGGAAACCGCGCGCAGCGACGGCATCACGCTGCGCTCGGCGGCCGAGCTGATGTCGGCGGCCCACACCATCCACCCCGGATTTGCCGAGGCAGAGGTGACAGGCATGGCCGCCGGTCTGCGCCCCGCCTTTCCCGACAACTTGCCCGCGCTGCGCTTCGCTGGCGCGCGGGTGCATCTGAACGGGCTGTACCGCCACGGCTTTCTGCTGGCCCCGGCGCTGGCGGGTGACCTGGTGCAGCATTTCGCAAAGGAGAGCGCCAATGCGCATTGATCTGAACGGCGCGCCGGTCGACACCGCCGCCGCAACCTTGGCCGATCTGATCGCCGAACGCGACCTGCCCGAACACTCGGTCGCCACCGCGCTGGACGGGCAATTCATCCCCCGCACGGCGCGGGCGCAGGCCCGACTGGCGCCGGGCGCGCGGGTCGAAATCCTGTCACCGATGCAGGGAGGATAATCCATGTTTTACGGAGTCGACCTGACCAGCCGCCTGATGCTGGGCACCGCGCAATACCCTTCGCCCCATGTGCTGCAACAGGCGATTGCCGCCTCGGGGGCCGAGGTCATCACCGTCTCGCTGCGCCGGGAAGGCGCCGATGGCGCGGCGTTTCGCGAGATTCTGGCCGCAAGCGGCGCGCGGGTTTTGCCCAATACCGCTGGCTGCCACAGCGCGGTCGAGGCGGTGACCACGGCGCAGATGGCGCGTGAACTGTTCGGCACCAACTGGATCAAGCTCGAGGTCATCGGCCATGCCGACACGCTGCAACCCGACCCCTTCGCGCTGGTCGAGGCGGCGCGCAGCCTGTGCGCCGACGGGTTTCAGGTGTTTCCCTACACCACCGAGGATCTGATCGTGGGCGAATACCTGCTGGAGGCCGGGTGCGAGGTGCTGATGCCATGGGGCGCGCCCATTGGCACGGGGCACGGCCTGCGCAACCCCGAGGGGCTGCGCGCGATGCGGGCGCATTTCCCCGACGTGCCGCTGGTGATCGACGCCGGGATCGGCGCGCCCAGTCAGGCGGCGCAGGCGATGGAAATGGGGTTCGATGCGGTGCTGCTGAACACCGCCGTCGCCCGCGCGGGCGACCCTGTCGCCATGGCGCGCGCCTTCGGGGCCGCCGTGCAGGCGGGGCGCGAGGCCCATGACGCCGGGCTGCTGCCGCCGCGCGACATGGCCCATGCCTCGACCCCGATCCTTGGCCTGGCGGAATTGGCATGAGCTGGCTTGATCCCTTTTACCCCATCGTCGGCCATGTCTCGCTACTGGAACTGCTGGTGCCGCAGGGCGCGCGGCTGATCCAGCTGCGGCTGAAGGACATGCCTGCCCCCGAGCTGCGCCGCCAGATCGCCCGCGCGCGTGACATCTGCGCCGTGCATGGCGCGCAGCTGGTGGTGAACGACTATTGGGAACTGGCGCTGGATCTGAACTGTTCCTTCGTCCACCTTGGTCAGGAAGACATGGCACGTGCCGATTTCGCCGCGCTGCGCCGTGCCGGGGTACGCGTGGGCCTGTCGACCCATGACGACGCAGAGCTTGAAACCGCGCTGGCGCAAGGGCCTGCCTATGTCGCGCTGGGTCCGGTCTATCCGACGCTGCTGAAGCAGATGCCATGGGCGCCTCAGGGGCTGGACAAGCTGGGCAGATGGAAGCGCCGGATCGGGGATTTGCCGCTGATCGCCATCGGCGGGATGACACCCGAGCGCGCACCGGGGGCGCTGGCGGCGGGGGCCGACAGCGTGGCGGTGGTGACCGATATTGTACAATCCGGCGATCCCGAGGCGCGCTGCCGCGCATGGGTCGCAGCCACCGAAAGCGCGCGGCGATGAGCCGCTATTCCCGCCAGACGGTGCTGCCCGAGGTTGGCCCCAGCGGTCAGGCCCGGCTGGCGCGCGCCCGTGTGCTGGTGATCGGCGCCGGAGGACTTGGCGCGACCCTGCTGCCGCAACTGGCCGGGGCGGGTGTCGGGAAGATTGACGTGGTGGACGCGGATACCGTGTCGCTGTCGAACCTGCACCGACAGACCCTGTTCCGCATGGATCACATAGGCCAGCCCAAGGCGCAGGTGGCCTGCGCCGAACTGCGCCGCCTGAACCCCGAGGTGCAGGTAACACCGCATATCCGGCGCGCCGATCCCCCCGCCCTGCGCGACCTGCTGCAAGGCGTGGACATGACGATTGATGCCGCCGATTCCTTTGCGCTGAGCTATGCCCTGTCCGATCTCTGCCTTGCGCGGGGGATCCCGATGATCTCGGCCTCGGTGCTGCGGCGCGAGGGCTATGTCGGCGGATTCTGCGGCACCGCGCCCAGCCTGCGTGCCCTGTTTCCCGATCTGCCCGATACACTTGGGTCCTGCGACACGGCCGGAGTCATGGGGCCAGCCGTCGCGATGTTGGGGGCCTTGCAGGCGCAGATGGCGCTGTCGGTTCTGCTGGGGCATGTGCCGTCGGCTTTGGGTCAGCTGATGCGCTGTGATCTGGCGACATGGCGGGTGGCCTCGCTGCGGTTTGATGGCGCGCCCGAGCCCGCAGCCCCCGGCCCCGCGATCCTTGGCCTGTCCGAGATCACCGAAGCCCACGATGTGTACGACCTGCGCGATGAGACCGAGGCCCCTGACCCGGCGCACCCAAAGGCACAGCGGCTGTTGCCCGACGAAATGCCCCGCTTTCGCCCCGCGCCGGGGCGGCAGACGGTGTTTGCCTGCACCTCTGGATTGCGGGCGTGGCGGGCGGTGCGGGCGCTGCCCGAGACGGATCAGCCGGCTGTTGCCATTCTGGCCGCCGGGGCCGCCTGACAGCCACTGTTTCGCAGCCGCAACAATACCCGCGCCATGACATTATTTTGTCATGACCTTGGGTCATTCAGGCTTTGTCATCGCCCCGAACTGTTTTACCTTTTCCAAAGGTCGAATTAAGGAAAACCAAAATGACTCAGGCTCCAGACGTTCATCAGGCTGAACCGATCCCCGCCGCCGCCCGCGAGGCGATCGAGGCGCTGCTGCAATCGGGCGACCTGTTCCGCTATACCGCGCCGCAGGATGCGCCCGTCGCCCTGCTCGAGGCTGAATTCGCCGCCATGATGGGCAGCAAATTCGCGCTGGCCGTGTCGTCCTGTTCGGCGGCGCTGTTCTTGTCACTCAAGGCGCTGGACCTTCCGCGCGACGCCCGCGTGCTGATCCCGGGCTTTACCTTCGCTGCCGTGCCCTCGGCCGTGGTCCACGCCGAATGCGTGCCCGTCCTGTGCGAGGTCGGCAGCAACTACCGCCTTGATATGTCGGATTTCTCACGCAAGCTGGACGACGATATTTCCGCCGTCATCATCAGCCACATGCGCGGCCATACATCCGACATGGACACGATCATGGCTCTGTGCGAGGCGCGCGGCATCCCTGTGATCGAAGATGCGGCGCATTCGCTGGGCACCACCTGGCATGGTCGCAAGATTGGCACCATCGGCAAGATCGGTTGCTTCTCGTTCCAGTCCTACAAGATGATCAACGCCGGCGAAGGTGGCATCCTGATCACCGACGACGCCGATCTGGTCGCCCGCGCGATCATCATGTCAGGCGCCTACGAACACAACTGGAAGAAACACCCGGTGCTGCAGGATGCCTTTGCCCGTCACCAGAACACGCTGCCGCTGTACAACCAGCGTATGGGCAACCTTTCGGCCGCAGTGATCCGCCCGCAGCTGCCCGAGCTGGCCCGCCGTGTACAGGATGGCCGCCGGGGGCATGACTACGTGGCCGAACGGCTGAACACCTCGGCCTATATCGAGGTGCCGGAAAAGCTGGCACCTGAACAGCGCGCACCGGATTCGATCCAGTTCAACCTTGTCGGCCTGAGCGATGCCGAGATCGACGCGTTTTCCGATGCTGCCGCCGCGCGGGGCATCAAGGTGCAGATCTTCGGCCGGTCCGACGACAACGCCCGCGCTTTCTGGAACTGGAAATTTCTGGGCGACATTCCCGATCTGCCGCAGACCCGTGCCATGCTGATGACAGCCTGCGACGTGCGCCTGCCGGTTCATCTGAGCAGAGCCGACTATGATGCCATCGCCCATATCCTGCTGGATGCGATGGACGAGGTGACCAGCCCGGTGCGCGCCTTCGGCACCTGACACTGGCCTGATCCGCCTGTCCCCCCGACAGGCAGAACACACTTATAGCGCGAAAAGCCCGAAGGAATACCACCTTCGGGCTTTTCATTTCGAAAGGGTAGCGCAAGCAGCCTTGAGTTGGATGCGGCGGTTTTTCAATATTGTTTCAGGCTGATCGATGGAATTGGCGGACATGACTTTGGACGACACCGCGCCGACGCGGCGCGAACAGATAATTCAAGGCGCCTACGACACGCTTCGCAAGAATGGGCTGCCGCATCTATCCTATGACAGCATCGCCGCCGAAACCGGGCTGACGCGCCAACTGATCCGATACCACTTTTCATCGCATGAAGATTTGATGCTGGAAGTCTGCGATCTGGTGGCTGCTGTCTATCGCGAGGCGCTGATTTCCACCGCCGGACAGCTGAAAGGCCCCGCGCGCGTTGATGCTTTTCTGGATTTCTACTTTGATCTTCTGGATGCAAAACGCAAACCCCGCGACGATCAGGTATATGACGCCATGCTGTCGCTGGCGACGAAATCGCGCCCGATCCGCGAAAACCTTGCCAATCAATACCGGCTGGTGGGGCAGGTTCTAAGCCACGAATTCTCGGTCCAGTTTCCGGATTTGACCGCGCAGGCCGCCGAAGAGCTGTCGTTTCTGTTCGTCAGCCTGATGTATGGCCATTGGAAAATGGTCGCGTCGCTTGGGTTTTCCGAGGATCACCGCCACATCACGCGCCAGGCGATTGACCGTTTGATTCGATCCTACTGCGATATGCCGCCGGAACCGGGCACGAAACGGGTGCTATGGGCGCAAAAGGGCCTGTAACCCGACTTTCAAGTCGAAAGTAGTGAACTATTTCAGTTTCGACAGTTTCGCCTGCAGCTCCGCCAGCTGTTTCTTGATGGCATCCAGATCGCCGTCGTCGCCTTCGCCGTCCTTTTCCGGCTCGGGGCCGCTGCTGCCGCTCCACCCGCTGGTCATGGCTTTCAGAAACGCATCCTGCTGTGCCTGCATCACCTCGAATCCGGGCATCTTGGCGATCGGGTTCATCGCGGTCATGTTCTTGACCATCTTTTCCTGGCTCTCGCGCAGCATGTCGAAGGACGATTGCAGGAACTGAGGCATCATCCCACCGCCGGGCACCATGTAGCTGCGCACCAGATCGTTCAGCACGGTCACCGGCAGGACGTTTTCACCCCGGCTTTCATGTTCGGCGATAATTTGCAGCAGATATTGCCGGGTCAGGTCGTCGCCGGACTTCAGGTCGACAATTTGAACCTCGCGGCCTTCGCGGATGAAGCGCGCGATATCTTCAAGCGTCACGTAATCGCTGGTTTCGGTGTTGTATAGCCGCCGGCTTGCGTAGCGTTTTATCAGCAGCGGCTTCTGGGGTTCGGCCATTCTGTTCGCTTCCCGAAATGATGCGTTGCAGCAAACCCTAAGCCAGCAAAAAACAAAAAGAAAGGGCGGGTCTTGCGACCCGCCCCTGCGATTGTACCGGTTGGGAGGAGTTGGTACAGATCGGCAATCGTTAAACGATCACTTGCCACGCTTACTTGGCAGCGGCCTTCTTGGCGGCCGTGGTCATGTCGCTGCTGGCTTTCTTGACAGCGGCGGTCGCGTCTTCGGTCAGATCCTTGCCAGCAGCCATCATCAGCTCAACCGTGTCCATCTGGACTTTCTTGGCGATCTCGGCGAAGGCGGCCATGTTTTCGGCAGCCACTTCGGCCGATGCCGATGCGAAATCGGTCATTGCCTTGGCGTAATCGGCGGGCTCGGATTTTGCTTTCGACATGTCGGCCAGCTTGGACAGCGTGTCCTTGGTCCACTTGCTGGAAATCTCGGCCGATTTCTCGGCGGCTTCCAGAGCGACGCCCGACAGTTTTTCATTCAGCGTTGCGGTGGTTTTGAATGCATCGTCGAACGCCATGGTGTCTACCGGGAAGGCGCCCATCATGTCTTTCATCATGGTGGTGAAGTCTTGGGTCTTTGCCATAACTAAATTCCTTTTCGGCTGTTCGGGACGGCCCCGTGTTTTGTTCAGCTGTCAGGAATATGCATGCTGCACCGCAGCAATTCAAGGTTTTTTTCTGCGGTGCAGCAAAAAAACCTGCTGCACCAGCAAAATCATCGGGTTAGCGGCGGTCAGACCTTGGCTTTGACCTTTACGTAGGTGCCGGGGGCGGGCGAAAGCGGTGGATGATCCGAATCGCCGACCTCGCGCGCGGCGATCTGCTTGCCCGATTTCGCCTTCAGCCAATTGCCCCACAGAGGCCACCACGACCCTTCGTGAAACTCGGCTTGCGCCTGCCAGTCATTGGCAGACAACGAAAGATCGTTATTGGTATAATGGCCGTATTTGTTTTTCGACGGCGGGTTCACGATGCCCGCGATATGGCCCGACTGCGTCATTATGAAGGTCTTGTTCTTGCCCCCCATCTGCTGCACCCCGCGATAGCAATCCTTCCACGCCGCGATGTGGTCGGTCTCGCAGGCAACCGAGCACAGCGGCACATCCACCTCGCTCAGCTTCAGCTTGTGGCCCATCAATTCATAGCCGTCGTTGGCGAATTCATTGCCCTGGCACAGTCCGCGCAGATACTGCACCGCCATCTTGCCCGGCAGGTTCGACCCGTCGCCGTTCCAGTACAGAAGATCGAAGGCGGGCGGCGCCTCGCCCATCATGTAGCTGCGGATGGCGGGGGTATAAACCAGATCGTTCGAGCGCAGATAGCTGAAGGTCCGCGCCATGATATAGGATCGCAGGTACCCTTTGCGCTGCACTTCGGCCTCGATCCCGTCGATAAAATCGTTACTGAGGAAAGGCGTGAATTCCCCCTGATCCGAGAAATCGGTAAGCGCGGTAAAGAAGGTTGCGGATTTGACCGACTTGTCGCCCTGCTGTTTCAGCAGCGACAGCACCAGCGCCAGTGTGGTCCCCGCGATGCAGTAACCAACGGCGTTCACCTGCTTGACGCCGCAGATCGCCTTGATCTCGCGGAAGGCAGCCAGATAGCCATCTTCGATGTAATCCTCCATCCCGATCTCGGAATAGGTGACATCGGGGTTGATCCAGCTGACCACGAACAGCGTGTAGCCCTGCTCGGTGATCCATTTGATCAGGCTGTTCTGGGCTTTCAGATCAAGAATGTAGAACTTGTTGATCCAGGGCGGAAAGATCACCAGCGGTATCTCGTGCACCTTGTCGGTGGTCGCCTTATACTGAATCAACTCCATCATGCGGTTGCGATACACCACCTCGCCTTCAGAGGTGGCGATGTTACGCCCCAACTCGAACGCCGTGTCGTCGGCCAGCCGCACGACAAGCTCGCCGTCGTTCGCCTCCAGGTCCGCGACCAGATTCTCCAGCCCCTGCACCAGCGATTGCCCCTCGGTCGCGACGGCCTTTTCCAGTGCATCCGGGTTGGTGCCCAGGAAATTGGTCGGCGCCATCATGTCGACGATCTGACGCGCGAAATAAGTCAGGCGTTTCTTTTCTGTCGCGTCCAATTCCTCGACCGACTGGACGGCATCCTCGATCGCCTTCGAATTGATCTGGTACTGCTGCTTGATGAAGTTGAAATAGGGGTGCGTGTCCCACAGCGGATTGGCAAAGCGCCGGTCCTTCGGGCCCGGGTCGTCGGGCGCTTGCAACTTGCCCTTGGCCAGCGCGCTTTGTGCCTCGGCGAAATGCGCGACCGAGCGGCCCCAGTACTGCACCTGCTGTTCCAGAAACTTGGCCGGGTTCTGCACGGCTTCGGCCCAATAGGCTGTTGCTGCATGTGCAAACAGTTCATGATTCGGGCCGTTCAAGGCCGGATCATGCGTCGTTTTATGAGACATCACATCGACAAGCCTGCGCGACAATGCCTCGACTTTTTCAAGATTTTCCGCAAGTCGTTCAAAATGTTCCGGGACAGGCTGGGTGCCCTCGCCTTCCGTTGTTGTCATCTCAACAATTCCCCCCTACTCTTGCTGCTATGCAGAATACTGTCGCCGCTTTCGGGAGGCAAAGCGACGAATTGACCGCTCTGCCGACCCGACTCAGGAGACACGATATGCGTTACATGCTGACCTACGACCTGATGGAAACGATGCGGAACACCAACGAATGGCTTGGTGCCTCCGCCCGCGCGCTGGCGTCCTACCCGGCCTTCGCGATGGTCCCGAACCCCGGGTTGCAATGGATGGAAGCCTGGGGCGAGGTGACGGAACGCACCTTCAGCCGGATGGTCGTGAAACCCGACTGGGGCATTCACAGCGTGACAGGCCCCGATGGCCGCGACCACCTTGTCGAGGTTGAAACCGTCATCGAACGTCCGTTTGGCGATCTCATTCACTTCCGCGTCTCCGGGTCCGAGCCCTGCAAACGCAAGGTGCTTCTTGTGGCGCCGATGTCGGGCCATTATGCAACCTTGCTCCGCTCTACCGTGCAAAGCCTGCTGGGCGATGTCGAGCTTTATGTGACCGATTGGCATAATGCGCGCGATATTCCCGTCAGCGCCGGTAAATTCGACATCGAGGATTATACTCTCTACCTCGTCGATTTCATGCGCGAACTTGGCCCCGACACCCATGTGATCGCCGTCTGCCAGCCCGCGCCGCTGACGCTGGCCGCCACCGCCTATCTGGCCGAGCAGGACCCGGAGGCGCAGCCGCGCTCCCTCACGCTGATCGGTGGCCCGATCGACCCCGATGCCACCCCGACCGAAGTGACCGATTTCGGCGCCCGCGTTACCATGGGCCAGCTTGAGTCGGCCATGATCCAGCGTGTCGGGTTCAAATATCCGGGTGTCGGACGGCTGGTCTATCCCGGTCTGCTGCAGCTGTCGTCCTTCATGTCGATGAACGCCGAACGCCACGGCAAGGCCTTTACCGACCAGATAAAGCGCGTTGCCGATGGGCAGGCGTCCGACCATGACGCGCACAACCGGTTCTACGACGAATATCTTGCCGTGATGGATATGACCGCCGAATTCTACCTCTCGACGGTGGAGCGCATCTTCAAGAACGGCGAAATTGCCAAGAACGAATTCGTGGTCGATGGCCACAAGGTCGATATCGGCAAGATCACCAAGGTCGCCGTGAAAACCGTCGAAGGCGCGAACGACGACATTTCCGCACCGGGCCAGTGTGTTGCTGCGCTGAAACTCTGCACCGGACTGCCGGACGAGATGAAAGCCAGCCACCTTGAACCCGGCGCCGGGCACTACGGTATCTTCGCCGGCAAATCCTGGCGCAACAACATCCGGCCGCTGGTGCTGGATTTCATCGATGCCAACAACGGCACCCCCGGCAGCAAGACGGCCAAGAAACCTGCCAACAAGAACGCGGCCTGAGCGCAATGGCAGGCGTGGCTTTTGGCTGCGCCTGCGGCGCGGTGTCGGGCCGGGTTGATCCTTGCACCCGGCATTCGGGCACACATGTTCAGTGCTTCTGCACCGATTGTCGGCGCGCCGACCTTCACCTTGACCAGCCCGACCCGGCAAATTCCGGCGTCGGGCTTTTCATTACCACCGCCGACACGGTGAGTTTTGCCACCGGGGTGGACCAATTGGCCTGTTTTCAAATGTCCCGCTCCGGCCCGCTGCGATGGTATGCGGCCTGCTGCACCACTCCGCTGTTCAATACGTCCCCGAAACGACAGTTCCCATTTGTCGCTGTCCACGTCGGGCGATTGGTTGATCGTGATGTCTTGGGCCCGGTCAAGCTGCGCACCTTTCGCCCTTCGGGAAACGGCCGCAGCCGTCATTCGGGCAATCCAATCGCCTTCTTTCAAGTGGTTGGTCGGGTTATATCAGCACGCGTGACCGGTCGCTGGCGCAAGACGCCGTTTTTTGATAACGTCAGCGGGCGTCCGATCATTGCGCCGCAGCGGGTCATATAGACAGACCTACCATAGAACCAAAGGCGCCTGAAGCCAGTTCTCCAACATCGTGGTCACCTGCGCAGGTTGCTCCAGCGGAGCCATGTGCCCTGCGTTTTCGATGACATGCAGTTGGGCATTCGGCATCAATTCGGCCACAAACTGGTGGCGTTTCAAAGGCGTGACCCTATCGTCGGCTCCACAGGCAATGAGGGTAGAGACTTTGGCGCGGCGCAGAATGGCCTGCTGATCCCGCGCGCGCTGCATTGCCCTGACTTGCCGCACAAAGACATCGGCGCCAAGGTCGCGCGCCATTTCGGCAAGCAAAGCTTTCGTCAGCGGCCGGTTTGACCCTTCGGCCAGCAACTGCGACGGGCGTATTGTGTCCAGCGCATCCTGAAGCCGGCCTGCTTGAGCCGCGATGATCGCATCCTCGCGCGCCGCGGCCTGAGCCGGGGCTTCGGGCAAGGGGCTGCCGCCCATAAGACACAGCCGATCAATCCGATCGGGCGCCTGGCGCAGGATATCCATCGCGACTGTCGCGCCAAAGTTCAGCCCGAACAGCGCAAATCGCGCGGGCAGCTCGGCGAGCAGTTCGCTGGCGATCGCCTCGAACCGCGCGGCGCGGGTCACCGGAGCCACCGTGATCGTCCATCTGGCGGAGAGTTCGTTCATCTGGGGCCAGAACGCCCGTGAATCACACATCACGTCTGGCAATAACACCAAGGGGATGCTCATCCTGCCCACTCCGCCTGTATGCCGTGCCCATTCATTTGCCGTGACCAGCGATCTGATGGTACCACAGACGAAAGATGGGGCGGCGTCAATTGACACCGCCCCAAACAGGCAGGATCCGGCTAAGGCCTCGCGTGCCGGATTTCGCGTCAGATACGTTCGCGGACGGTGGAGTGCAGGGTGCAGCCCGTGGGCACGCTGTCAGGCAGCGCTGGCGCGAGGAACCGATCCTGACGTCTCGGCATCTATCCTGAAGTTCATGATCGCGGAATGAAGCTCGCGCGTGCCGTTCAGAAGGGTTTCACTGGCAGCAGCGGTTTCTTCGAACATTGCCGCGCTCTTCTGAGTGACCGAGTCGAGCTTGGACAATGCCCCGTTGATATCGGCGACCGAAGAGGACTGCTTTTCTGCATTGGTGGCAATTTCAACAACGCGCTGCACGATGCCGTTCACAGCAGAGGTGATGGTGGAATTCACATCCCCGGATTGGCGCACAAGACCGACACCCTCAGCGACACGCACGTCACTTTCTGCGATCAAGGTCTTGATCTCCTGAGCGGCTTCGGAACTGCGCATGGCCAGGTTGCGCACCTCCGAGGCCACCACGGCAAAGCCCCTGCCGCTTTCTCCGGCACGCGCGGCCTCGACCCCGGCGTTGAGCGCCAGCAGATTGGTCTGGAACGAGATTTCATCAATCACGCCAACGATTTTCTGAATTTGGTTCGAGCTTGTCTCGATGGCCCCCATGGCCACCACCGCCCGCTGGACCAGCTCGGCGCTGGCCGCGACTTCCTGCCGGGTATCGTCTGCTTCGGTCTGGGCGTCGCGCGCGGATTGGGCGGTTTCGCGAACCCGGTCGGTAAGCGAGGACATGTTCGATGAAATCTCGGCCAAGGTGGACGCCTGGCTTTCGGTCCGGCGAGACATGTCACCCGAGGCGGCGGCCAGTGCGTTGGCTTCGGTTCCAATGACATCGGCGGCCTGACGCACGGCGGCCAGAGTCATACGCAGCCCTTCGGTGGCCGCGTTGAAATCGGCTTTCAACCCGTCATATTCCGGGTCGAGGCGCGCATTGATATTGGCGCAAAGATCGTTGTTGCGCAAAGCCTTGAGGCTTTCACGCAGCGCATCGACGGCGGCGCGCTGCTGTTCAGCGATCTCTTCGCGGTGGCGCAATTCGCGCTCGGAGCTTTCGCGCCCTTCCCGTTCCAGAGTTGCGGCGCGCTTTGCCTGCTCTTCCGCCTTGGTCAGCGCCTCCTGCGCGCGGGCCTCGGATTTGGCAGAGGCTGTTTGTGCGGCTTCCGCCTCGCGCAGCGCGGCTTCCACGTTCTGGCGCGACTGTTCTGCCTCGGCGCTGGAGCGTTCCAGGTCGGCGTTCTGCAGGTTCATTTGCGCGGCAAGCTGCTTTTGATGGTACACCGCGTAAACCAACGCCGCCGTTTCCATAACAAGGATCACAGCGTGCAGGGCGGTGCGCGGAATATTCTCCGCAATGCTGGCCGAAGGGAAAACAAGGCTGGGCATGATGAACGTCAAAGACAGGTGATGCACAGCGACCACCAGCGTCGCTCCCAGGATCGCGCGGATGTCGTACAGAATCGTCGTGACAGCCAGCAACGCGAAATACAGCATGTGGGTATCAATCTGCCACGGATGCCCGGCAAATGCCGCGTTCAGCACCACGGCCTGCGCAGTCAGCGCCTGTGCCGCGCCGGTGCGCGCAACCGCTGGAGAAAATCGCTGGGCGACCGTGCCCGCCAGCGCGAACACAGCAGCGATCCCTGCGACAACCGCGACATCAGCCCCGGTGAACCAGGCGGCGGCAGCCGAGGCCACCGGCCCGGCCCAAGCGCCGGTTGCCAGCCACTTCGCCTCGCGCGTGTATTCATTCGTCATATCCGTACCCACTGATTATCCCCTGCACCAATTCGCCAAAAACTGCCCATCGAAAACGCCAATAGCCCCAGCCGCGTTGGCCCGTGCGATAAAATCGGGGCTTTCAGGTTGCGCCAGCACCGCCATAGGCGACATTTCAGGCCCGATCCGCGCACCACCGGACAGGGCCACGATGCCGTCGGGATCGTGCCAAGGCAGCGCGATCACCAGCACCGGCGCCCCCGGCAGCGGTGGATGTGCAGCCAGAACCACGACCGGCCCGGCCAGGACCGCCAGAACGGGCAGAAGTATCATGCCGAGGAAGTTCATACGAAAGCCTGTATCGATTCATTCGACGCAGACTTTTGCACACAGGGATTTCCAGCCGGTTAATGCCGCCCCGGCACAGACATGGACGCCACCTCGGCCACGGCAGTTTCGATCAAGCCAAGGCAAGCTTCATCGGAAAACCGATGATCGGCGCCGCGCACCAGCGTCAGGCGCATGTCGTCGCATTCAGCGTGATCCAGCAGGCGCAGCGCAGTTTCGGTGCTGACGGCGCTATCGGCGGTGCCCTGAAGGCAACGCACCGGGAACGGCAGTGACAACGGCGCGCGCAGCACCAGATGGTCGCGCCCATCCTGGACCATGCGTCGCGTTACGATGTAGGGCTCCATGTAATCGGACGGCAGTTCGACATGGCCGACCGTTTCAAGCGCCTGTTTCTGCGCGTCAGAAAAATTCGCCCAATAGCCATCTTCGGTGAAATCCGGGGCGGCAGCGATGGTAACCATGCCAGCGACGCGTTCGGGCCGGGCGCGGGCCAGAAGCAACGCCTGCCAGCCGCCCATGGAAGACCCGACGACGATCAGAGGCCCCTGCACCACTGCATCCAACAGCGCGAGCGTGTCCTGATGCCAATCGCCGATGCAGCCCTCCTCAAAAGTGCCGCTGCTGATCCCGTGGCCGGAATAGTCGAAGCGCAAGAACGCCTGTCCGCGTGCGGCGCACCATGCATCTAGATGCAGCGCCTTGGTGCCGTCCATGTCGGATTTCAGCCCGCCCAGGAACACCACCGTGGGCCCGGTGCCGGGGGTCAGGTGATAGGCGATCCGCCGCCCTTGCGGCGTATGGAATTGCAGCGCGCTCATGCGCCGTCTGTCCGGAAGGGCACGCCGCCGGTGGCACCCTCGCGCAGGTCTTTCGCAGGCGCCCATGTGGCCGGATCGCGGATCAGCCGCGCCAATGCCTTGGCGCTGACCTCGAACAGGCGTTCGCCCTTTTCCGCCGTCGCGCGAGCCGGATCGCCCGCCACGCCATTGCCCGTCATGTGCACGAAAGGACGCCAGCGATAGGCCGAGCGCCCGGCGCGCAGGAATGTCGGCCCCTCGGAGGCATCGTTGGCGAGGCTGCCGAGATCGGAGGTATCGACCAGACCGGGTTCAACCGCCATCATCATCGCGGTTTCCCCTTCGCAGGCATGGGCCAGACCGGGCTGATCTTCGAGGATCTCGCCGATCTCGGCCGCCGCCTCGCTGGGGTAGGTCACCGCGACCAGCGTGGCATCGACCTGCGAGGACAATTCATCGCAAATCTGCTGCATCGCGATGATATTGCCGCCGTGACTGTTGGAGATCAGGATGTCGTGGAACCCGTGCCGCACGAGCGAGTCGATCAAGTCGGCCAGAACGGCGCGGAAGGTGCCATGCGACAGGGTGAGCGTGCCGCCATAGGGCATGTGATGTTCACTGAGCCCCGACCAGACGACCGGCGTCACTACGACGGGCCGCGTGTCATAGGCCAGCCGCGCGGCGCGCACGGCGACCTCGTAGCCCAGTTTCGTGTCGGTCATCACCGGCAAATGCGGCCCGTGCTGTTCGATCGAGGCGATCGGCAGGATCACCACCGCGTTCTGTTGGGCAAGGGCACGCAATTCGTGCGCCTTGAGGCGCGACCAATCGACTTCGTTCATCTTAGATCCTTCCGGGGCATTTCGCGGGCATACTGGCCCCGGCTCCGGGGAAGGACAAGCGAAAGCGCGGGGTCTAGCCTTGTTCAACCTCGTTCAACCCGCGCCCGACCAGTGCGGCGGCAAATGCCATCGCGGCAAAGCCCGCAAGCACCCAGGCCGGCCCCACGACCGAGCCAAGCCCGCCAACCACGCCAACGGCCAGCAGTGCCACGCCTATCACCGTGTTCGACACGGCGGTATAACTGGCGCGCTGATCCTCGGGTGCCATATCGACCAGATAGGTTGACCGGCCTTGCCGCACCCCGTGATAGGCCACCATCAGCACCAGCAGGATGGCAGGCAGTACGCCCGGGATGGCCTCCACTCCGGATAACCCCGCGCCCACAGCCGCCAGCAGCGCCACGCCGCCCACCAGACCCGAGCGGATCAGCACCAGCCGCGAAGACCGATCTGCAAGCCGCCCCCAGACATAAGAGCTGACAAGGCTTGCAACGGCAGACGCCAGCAGCAGCGCGCCCAGCGCGTTCAGCTCGGCCCCACCCAGCAACACGATGTAAGGCGGTGCCAGCGCGGTCGAGACCAGCAAACCCCGCGTCGCGATGAAGCGCCAGAGTTGCGGATTGTCGCGCAGCACGGCCCGTAACGTGATTTTGGAGTCGCCATTGTCGTCAGATGCCTCCTCGCGCAGCCGCGACATCACCAAAGCCGCAATGCCCCAGAAGGTCGCCGCCAGTGCAATCGCCCCGACGACAAGCGTGCGGTTCTGAAACAGGCCCGACATCAGCAAAAGCGCCAGCACAATCACCGCCACGGCCGACACCGACCCGGCCAGCCCGGTGATCGCGCCGCGCCGACGCTTGGCGATAGTCTTGCCCAGAATATCCTTGAACGACACGGAACAGGCGGCGCGGAACAGCGCCAGCACCGCCAGAGCGGCGCAGATCGCCAAACCGGCGGCCACGCCCTCCAGCGTCAGGGCTGCCAGTACGATCAGCCCGGCACAGGCGCCCTGCCCTGCGCTGCCCGCGACCCACATCCACTTGCGATACCGCATCGCCTGCACGCGGGGGGCCAGCACGATCTGCGGCAGCAACGCCCCCGCTTCACGCAGAGGCACCAGCGCGCCGATCAGATACCCGGGCGCGCCCAGCGCCGTCATCAGCCAGCTCAGGATAAGCTTGGGGTCGATCAGCCCGTCGGCCACCTTGGTCAGCGACAGCGCCATCACATGACGCAGGCCGTTATGGGCTTCGGTCTGGTCCATCCCCTCGGCACCGGTGGCACGGCGCAGGAACGTCTTGCTGAAGGTCGCATCGGCCATGGCTTGGGTGTCCTTGCTGGTGGCAGGATCAACCAGTTAGGGCCACGGCCTGTGCGATCCAGTGTGCCTAGGCGCGCAGCCGTTGTTCGACCAGTTCGGCGAACCAGCTGGCGCCTGCCGGAATGACCTCGTCGTTGAAATCGTATTCGGGATGGTGCAGCCCGGCGCTGTCGCCGTTGCCAAGGAAAATGAACGCGCCGGGGCGGGCCTGAAGCATATAGGAAAAATCCTCGCCCCCCATGATCAGCGGGGCCTCTGTGCAATCGCCCGAGACGGCGCGCGCGATACCGGCGGCAAAGGCGGCGGGTTCGTCGGAATTCACGGTGATCGGAACATGGCGCAGATATTCGACCTGCGCGCTGCCGCCGAAAGTGGCGGCGACACCATGGGCCACCTCGGCGATCCGGGCCTCGATCATATCCTGCATGTCGGCGGCATGGCTGCGCACGGTGCCGCGCAGGCGCACGGAATCGGGGATCACGTTGAAGGCGGTGGAAGATGTGGTGAAGGCGGTGACCGACAGCACGCCCTGTTTCACCGGATCCATGTTGCGCGCCACGATGGTTTGCAGCGCCACGACCATATGGCTGGCCAGAACGGTGGTATCGACGGTGTCATGCGGCGCGGCGGCATGGCCGCCCTTGCCCTGAACGGTGATGAAAAATTCATCCGTCGCGGCCATCACCGGGCCGGGCCGGATGGCAAACTGACCCGACGGCATCCCGGGCATGTTGTGCAGCCCGTAAACCTCGTCGACACCCCAGCGATCCATGCAGCCATCGTCAACCATCGCCTTGGCGCCCGACCCCAGTTCCTCGGCCGGTTGGAACAGCACAACCACCGTGCCGTCGAAATTGCGCGTCTCGGCCAGGTACTGCGCGGCACCCAGCACCATCGTGGTGTGCCCGTCGTGCCCGCAGGCGTGCATCGCGCCTTCGGTCAGCGAGGCATGGCCCGCCCCCGTCGCCTCGACAATCGGCAGCGCGTCCATATCGGCGCGCAGCCCGATGGTGCGCCCCGCCCCGCCGTTGCGGCCCCGGATCACGCCGACAACGCCGGTCTGGCCGACGCCGGTTGCCACCTCGTCACAGCCGATGTCGCGCAGCCGCGCGGCCACCAATTCGGCAGTACGATGCGTGTCGAACCCGATTTCGGGATGGGCGTGAATATCGCGGCGCAGCGCCGCAAGTTCGGGTTGCAGGGCCGCGATGCGGTTCTTGACGGGCATTTGGCCTCCTTGGTGCCGCGCTTACGCGGCGGGCATCCGTTTTTCCACGATCTCGGCAAACCAGGAACAGCCCGCCGGGATGATGTCATCGTTGAAGACATAGGCGGGGTGGTGCACCTGCGGGCCATCTCCGTTGCCAAGGAACATATAGGCGCCGGGGCGCACCTCGAGCATGAACGAAAAATCCTCGCCCGCCATGATGGGCACGGTGTTGCGTTCGACGCGGCCAGCGACGGATTCGGCCATGTCGGCGGCGAAATCCGTGTTCTCGGGGTGGTTCATCGTAACGGGGCAACCAAGTTGATAGTCGATCTGGGCCGTGCAGCCGTAGGCATCGGCCGTGGCGCTGACGATCTTTTCCAGCCGCGCCTGCGCCAGGTCGCGCACCGCGCCGTCCAGCGCGCGCACCGTGCCGCGCAGCAGCACCGTCTGCGGCAGCACGTTATAGGCCTCGGTCTCGCTGCGCAGGGTGCAGACCGAAACGATCACCTGTTTCAGAGGGTCCACGTTGCGCGAGGCGATGGATTGCAGCGCTACCATCACATGAGCGGCGGCAAGATTGGTGTCGATCGCCTCGTGCGGGGCGGCGGCATGGCCGCCCTTGCCGGTCAGCACCACGTCGAATTGGTCGGCCGACGCCAGCAGCGGCCCGGGGCGAATGTGAAACTCTCCGGCAGGAGCTCCGGGATGGTTGTGCATACCGTACACCTCTTGCACGCCCCAACGCTCCATCATGCCTTCGTCGCACATCACGCGCCCGCCACAACCGCCCTCTTCCGCCGGCTGAAAGATCAACACGACCTTGCCGTCGAAATTCCGCGTCTCGTGCAGGTACTTGGCCGCGCCCAGCAACATCGCGGTGTGCCCGTCGTGCCCGCAGGCGTGCATCTTGCCGGGGTGGGTACTGGCATAGTCCAGCCCGGTCGCCTCCTGAATTGGCAGCGCGTCCATGTCGGCGCGCAGCCCGACCACCCGGCCCGAGGTGTTGGTGCGCCCCTCGATCACCGCCACGATGCCCGTCTGCGCAATGCCCGTGGTGATATCGGTGATCCCCATCTCACGCAGGACGCCTTCGACATAGGCCGAGGTTTTTGGCAGATCGAACAGCAATTCGGGGATCGTATGCAGATGCCGCCGCCAGCCGGTGATTTCGGGATGCAGCTCGGCGAAACGGTTCTTGATCGGCATGGTGGCCCCCTCTGGTTGCCCTAGTACCCGCTGTCGGTGGTCAGCACGAAATGCCCCGGTTCCACCTCGTCATAGGCCGAGGGCTGCGGGTCGTAGTCCAGACCATGGATCGGCGAGGGGATCGGTTTGAAATTCAGATCACGTTCGGATTTGCGCAGGGTCGGATCGGCGATCGGCACCGCCTTCATCAGCGCCTTGGTATAGGCGTGCTGCGGGTTTTCGAACACCCGCGCGCGCGGCCCGATTTCGACGATGCGACCCAGGTACATCACGCCAACCTGGTGGCTGACACGTTCCACCACGGCCATGTCATGACTGATGAACAGGTAGGACAGGCCCAGATCGGCCTGAAGCTCCATCATCAGGTTCACCACCTGCGCCTGCACCGACACGTCCAGCGCCGACACCGCCTCGTCCGCGACGATCAGCTTGGGGCGCAGGGCCAGCGCGCGGGCGATGGCAATACGCTGGCGCTGACCACCCGACATTTCATGCGGATAGCGGCGCATGAAGCTGCGCGGCAGTTCCACCCGGTCGAACAGCTGGGCCACCCGGTCGGTGATTTCCGACCCGCTGGCGATGCCATAGTTACGCATCGGTTCCGCCACCTGATCGATCAGCTGCATCTGCGGGTTGAGCGAGGCAAAGGGATCCTGAAAGATCATCTGCATGTCGCGCCGCGCCTGCCGCAGCTCGGACGCGTTCAGCGCCAGAACATCTGTGCCGTCCAGGTCGATCTTACCCCGCAACGGTTCGACCAGCCGCAGGATCGAGCGCCCGGCGGTGGATTTGCCGCACCCGGATTCCCCCACGAGGCTGAGTGTCTGGCCCTTGTTCAGCGTAAACGACACATCCTCGACCGCGTGCACATTGGCCACGGTGCGCCGCATCAGCCCACCCTTGACCGGGAAGCGCGTGGTCAGATTGCGCACGCTCAGCAGCGTTTCATCGGTGCCGGGGATCGGCGCGATCTTCTGCCCTTCGACGCCCAGCAGGCGCATCGGTTCCGGCGCGGCCTTGCCCTGCATTTCGCCCAGCTTGGGAACAGCGGCCAGCAGCGCCTTGGTATAAGGGTGCTGGGGCGCGTTGAAGATTTGCTCGACCGGCCCCTCTTCCACCTTGTTGCCGCGGAACATCACAACCACGCGGTCGGCCATCTGGGCCACCACGGCCATGTCGTGGGTGATGAACATTACCGCCGTGCCAGTTTCGCGCTTGAGCCGGTCCATCAGCGCAAGGATTTCGGCCTGAATGGTCACATCCAGTGCGGTGGTCGGCTCATCCGCGATCAGAAGGCGCGGACGGCAGGCCATCGCCATGGCGATCACCACGCGCTGGCGCATCCCGCCCGAAAGTTCGTGCGGGTATTGCTCCAGCCGGCGTTCCGGTTCGGGAATGCGCACCTCGCGCAGCAGTTCCAGCGCGCGGGCACGGGCCTGCGCCTTGCCCATGCCACGATGCACACGCAGACCCTCGGTCAGCTGGCGGCCCACGGTGAACACCGGGTTCAGCGCCGTCATCGGCTCCTGAAAGATCATCCCGATCTCGTTGCCGCGAATGTCGCGCATTTCGGCCTGATCGGTTGTGGCCAGATCGGTTTGCCCGCCCTCCTTGCGATCAAACAGCAGCCGCCCGCCCGCAATCTCTCCGCCGCCGTATTCCACCAGCCGCATCAGCGACAGGGACGACACCGATTTGCCCGACCCGGATTCGCCGACGATGCACACGGTTTCGCCCGGCCGGATCGAAAACGACACATCCTCGACCCCAACGACGGGGCCATCCTTTGTTTGAAATTCCACCCGCAGGTTCTGGATTTCGGCAATCGGCTGGTCGAGCATGGCGCCCCCGCTCCCCTGTTGTTGCTGCCCGGGAATGCCCAAGGCTAAGGCGCGGTTCGATCTGCTGTCAAACCCTTCGCCCGCATTACCCTAGGCAAGGCTTGCTTTTTTCTCAAACTCTGTTTCGATAGCTGCGTATTCGGGAGGCACAAACTGGGCCACGCCGAACATTGGGACGCAAATTCCTAGTGTCGGCAAAGGCTTGCCGCAAACCCGATACCGTCGCTTCCCGCTGGGAAAGCGGGAAAAAAGAGACACCGATGTGTCCAACAAGGAGTGAAAAATGAAAACCAGAGCCTTATTGCTGGGCGCGATCTCGGGGCTGGCAATGGCCCCCGCGGCCTTTGCCGAGCGCGGATCGGATGGCACCGTCAGCATCATTTACTGGCAGGCGCCGTCGATCATGAACCCCTTCCTGTCGGGTGGCACGAAAGACGTGGAAGCAGCGTCGATCGTGATCGAACCGCTGGCCCGCTATGACGAAGAAGGCACGCTGACCCCCTGGCTGGTTGACGAAATTCCGACCGTTGAAAACGGTGGCGTGTCCGAGGATCTGACCACGATCACCTGGAAGATCACCCCCGGCATCATGTGGTCGGACGGCACGCCCTTTACCGCGAACGACGTGAAATTCACCGCCGATTACTGCATGGACGAGGCAGGCGGCTGCGCGCAGGTTACCAAGTTCGAGGGCGTCAGCTCGGTCGAAGTGGTGGACGATCTGACCGTCAAGGTCACCTTTGCCGCGCCCACACCCTTCCCCTATGGCCCCTTCGTCGGTGGCGAAAGCCCGATCATCCAGGCCGCTCAGTTTGCCGATTGCATGGGCGCCAAGGCCCCGGAGTGCACCGAGCAGAACTTCAACCCGATCGGCACCGGCCCCTTCGTCGTGGATGAATTCAAGCCCAACGACGTGATCACCCTGTCGGCCAACCCGAACTTCCGTCACCCGGACAAACCGGCCTTTGCCAAGGTCCTGTTCAAAGGGGGCGGCGATGCGACGGCCGCGGGTCGTGCCGTGATGGAAACCGGCGAATTCGACTATGCCTGGAACCTGCAGCTGGCGCCCGACGTGATCGCCAACATGGAAGCAGGCGGCAAGGGCGTGGCCGTCGCGGGCTTTGGTCCGCTGATGGAACGCATCATGCTGAACAACACCAACCCCGATCCGGCGCTTGGGCCCGACGAACGCTCGGTGGTGCGCCCGCACCCCTTCCTTGGCGATCCGGCGGTCTACAAGGCGATGTCGATGGCGATCGACCGCCCGCTGCTGGTTGAAATCGGCTATGGTCAGGCCGGTAAGGTCACCTGCAACTGGGTGCCCGCGCCCGAGGCCGTGAATTCCGACACCTTCAGCTGCGACACCCAGGACATCGAAGGCGCCAAGGCGATGCTGGAAGAAGCCGGGTATAAGGACACCAATGGCGACGGCGTTCGGGAAACCCCCGATGGCAAGCCGATGAAGATCCTCTACCAGACCTCGACCAACGCCGTGCGTCAGGATTTCCAAGCGCTGATCAAGGAATGGTGGACCCAGATCGGCATCGAATCCGAGCTGCGCAACGTGAACTCCTCGGTGTTCTTCGGCGGTGACCCGGGCAGCCCGGACACCTTCCAGAAGTTCTATGCCGACGTGGAAATGTACGCCAACACATTCAACGGCACCGATCCCCAAAGCTATCTGGGTAACGCGCTTTGCGACAAGGTGCCCAGCCCGGCATCGCAGTGGCAGGGTGAGAACGTGGCGCGCTTCTGCTCGGAAGAGTATGACGCCCTGCACGAGCAGCTGACCAAGACCGCCGGTGCCGATGAACGCGCCCAGATCGCGCGTCAGCTGAATGACATGGTGATCGAAGGCGGCGGCATGATCCCGCTGGTGCACCGTGGCCGTCTGTCGGCCCACTCGAACACCTTGGGCGGCGTCATCCTGAACGTCTGGGACAGCGAACTGTGGAACGTGGCCGACTGGCACCGCCTGCAAGGCTCGTAAACGCGATGGCACAGCCCCGGACCGGTTCCGGGGCTGTCTGCCCATCCGACCCGCCTCAAAAATAACAACAAGACGAAGCTGTAAAGGCGTCGCCTCATGCTGACTTTTACGATCAGACGTCTCGTTCTGGCTGTCCCTACCCTATTGTTCATCAGCCTTGCGATTTTCCTGCTGCTGGAGCTCGCCCCCGGCGATCCGATGGCCCAGGTGCCGCTGACGGTGCCGCCCGAGGTCAAGGAAAAGATGCGCGAGGCGCTGGGGCTGGGCGAACCCATGCATATCCGGTTCTGGAAATGGATCGTGCAGTTCTTCTGGATCGAGCCGCAGGTTCTGATCGACCATATCTTCGGCACCTCGTTCAGCGCCGGCGACCTGCGGGTGATTTCCTGGCAGACCCGGTCGCCCGTAATGGACATCGTGGTGCAGCGCATTCCGCAGACGCTCTGGGTGGTCGGCACCGCCTATGTCGTCGCGACGATCATCGCCATTCCCATCGGGATCTATTCGGCCTACCGGCAGTATTCGTGGTTCGACCAGTTGGGCACCTTCGTGTCGATGATCGGCTTTTCGGTGCCGCCGTTCTTTTCCGGCGTGCTGGTGATCGTGATCTTTTCCGTCAACCTGGGCTGGTTCCCGTCGATCTATGACACCACGCTGGTGGTCAACAGCTGGGACAGCTTCGTGACGCAACTGAAACAGATGGTCATGCCGGTGATGGTGCTGGCTCTGCAGATCACCGCGCAGACCAGCCGGTTCATGCGGGCCTCGATGCTGGACAACCTGAACCAGGATTACGTCCGCACCGCGCGCGCCAAAGGGTTGGGCGAGTACACGGTCGTGATGGTCCACGTCCTGCGCAACTCGATGATTCCGGTGGTCACCGTGATCGCGCTGGGGGTGCCGGCGATCTTTGGCGGCGCCATCATCACCGAGCAGGTGTTCAAGGTGAACGGCATCGGCCAGCTACTGATCACCGCGCTTCAGGCCAACGACCTGCCGATGGTGCAGACGCTGACCTTCATCTTTGCCGTGCTGATCGTGCTGTTCAACCTGATCGCCGACGTCCTGTACGGCATTCTTGACCCGAGGATCCGCTATGACTGATCGCGAGCCTCTTGTGCCCGACGAAGGGCTGGCCCCCGCGTCCGAGGCCACCATCGGCGCCGCAGGCCCCCTGCGCGACACGCTGACCACCGCGCCGCGCAGCCAGTGGCGCAACGTGTGGGATCAGTTCACCCACCACAAGGGCGCCATGGCGGGCGGCATCATCTTTCTGCTGATCGTCTTTGCGGTGTTCCTTGGCCCGTTCTTCTGGACGCTCGAGGCGACCCAGATCGACATTCGTGCGCGCAATCAGGGGCCGTCGCTGGCGCATCCCTTCGGAACCGACCAGCTGGGCCGCGACATGCTCGCGCGCATGATGGAGGGCGGGCGTACCTCGGTTTCGGTCGGGATTGCCGCGATGCTGCTGGCGCTGTTCGTTGGCTCGTTCGTCGGTGTGGTGGCGGGGTATTTCCGCCGGCTCGACAGCTTGCTGATGCGCCTGACCGACCTGTTCCTGGCGCTGCCCCTGCTGCCGCTGCTGCTGGTGATGATGCTGCTTTTCCGCGAACCGCTGTCGGCGGCATTTGGCACGGAACAGGGCATTTTCATCCTGATCGTCTGCGCCATCGGCATCACCAGCTGGATGCCCACCGCACGCATCGTGCGCGGCGACGTGCTGGCGCTGAAGGAACGCGAATTCGTGCTTGCGGCGCGGTCCATCGGGACGACGAACACCAAGATGATCGCGCGCCATATCCTGCCCAACGTGCTGTCGCCGATCATGGTCTCGGCCACGCTGGGCATCGCCAACGCGATCATCACGGAAAGCGCGCTGTCCTTCCTTGGCCTTGGCTTTCCGCCGGATTTCCCGACCTGGGGGCGTCTGCTGTTCGACGCGACGGACTACCTGCAGCAATACCCCTCGCGCGTGGTCTGGCCGGGTGTGGCGATTTCGCTGACGGTGCTGAGTGTCAACTACCTGGGCGACGGTCTGCGCGACGCGCTCGACCCGCGCAGCCGGTCGCGCTAGGCGTTTCCAAGGGGCGCGGGTCACGGCCTGCGCCCCCCAGACTTGAACCACGGCGCGATTTGCGCCATCCCGGGGGCGCACCCCGCCCCTAACAAAAGCGCGCCCCCATGTTCGAGTCCCTCGGTTTCGAAGAGTTCACCGCCCGGCAGGCCAGCGTTGTGCTGGGCCTGGCGATTGGCATCCTGTTCGGCGTTTTGGCCGAGCGGACCAAGTTCTGTTTCCGCCGCTCGCTGGTGGGCGAGGACGCGCGCGCCGCGCTTGGCATCTGGCTGATGGCGCTGGCCGTGGCCGTCGCCGGCACGCAGGGCGCGGTGGCGCTTGGTTGGATCAGCTTTGACGAACACCGCTTCATGGCCCCCGCCCTGCCCGCGCTGGCGATTGCCGCAGGCGGTCTAATGTTCGGCGCGGGCATGGTGCTGACGCGGGGATGTGTCTCGCGGCTGACGGTGCTGGGCGCGGGCGGCAACCTGCGCGCGCTGACGGTGCTGATGGTCTTTGCCATCGTCGCCCACGCCACGCTGAAAGGCGTGCTGGCCCCGCTGCGCACGACGCTTGGTTCGGTGACCGTGCCAATGGGCGATGCCATCTCGCTTGCCGCGTTGCCGGGCGGTGCGCCGGTCTGGGCCGGGGTGATCGTGCTGGCCTGTCTGGCCGTCGCGCTGCGCTCGGGCAACCGGCCCGCTCATCTGCTGATGGCCGCGCTGATCGGGCTGCTGGTGCCTCTGGCCTGGGTCGGCACCGGCTTTGTGCTGTTCGACGATTTCGACCCGATCGCGATGGAAAGCATGTCTTTCACCTTACCCAGCGCGGAAACGCTGTTCTTTGTCATCGCCTCCAGCGCCATTCCCGCCAGCTTTGGCCCTGCTCTGGTGGGCGGCGTGCTGATCGGGGCCTGCGCATCGGCGCTGATCTTCGGCACTTTCCGTTGGCAGAGTTTCGCCAGCCCGGGCGGCACGGGCCGCTATTTTCTCGGCGCGGCGCTGATGGGCGTGGGCGGCGTGCTGGCCGGGGGCTGCACGCTGGGCGCGGGCCTGTCGGGCGTGCCGACGCTGTCACTGGCGGCCATTCTGGGGATCGTGTCGATTGCTGTCGGCGGTCTGGCCTGTCACGCGCTGGTCGATCGGCGCGCGGCCTAGGGTTTGGCCAGACCGGCCGCCACGATGTCGGCCAAAGTCGCCAGCCGCGTCCGGTAGCTGTCGAAATCGGGCACGTCCATCTTCAGCCCCTTCATCGCCGCCGTGATGGTCTGCGCGACCTGCTCTGCCGGGGCGCTCAGGCGCACCCGCCCGGCCTGTGCCTGCGCCGCCAGCCAATCTGCGTAGACCGCCGTCAGCCGCGCCTCGCCCTCGGTCACGATATCGGCGGCGGTCGTCTTGGTGGAATCGATCAGGTCCATCCCATGCGGCGAGCTTAACATCGCCTTCACGATCTCGGCCCCCTGCGTGGCCATCGCGGCGCGCAACGCGCCTTGCACGTCGCCCTGCCCTGCCAGGGCCTTGCCCACGTCGATCATCGCCTGATCGTAGTACCACGCCGCGAGGCTGCGAAAGATGTCTTCCTTGTTGCGGTAATGCTGATACAGCGCCGGGCGCGACATCTGCGCCGCGCGGGCAATGTCATCCATGGATGTCTTGCGAAACCCATAGGCGGCAAAGCACTGCCAAGCGGCATCCAGAATCGCCCGCTGGCGCGGGTCGGGGGCAATCGCATTTCTCATGCGACAGCTCTGACAAAATTGGTGAATTTTGTCAATTTACAACCTGACACTTTTAGTTCATTATGTCAGAACCCAGCCGGAGGACTCCCCATGCCCCTAACCCTGACCGTGAATGGCACAGACCACCAGACTGACCTGCCCGAGAATGTGCCCCTGCTCTGGGTGCTGCGCGACGACCTGGGACTGACGGGCACGAAATTCGGCTGCGGCATCGCGGCCTGTGGCGCCTGCACAGTGCATGTGGGCGGCGTGGCCGTGCGCAGCTGCCAATTGCCGGTCGGCGATGTCTGGGACGAGGTGACGACCATCGAAGGCTTGGGCACCCCCGCCGCGCTGTCTGCGGTGCAAGCGGCCTGGGTCGAACACCAGGTGGCGCAATGCGGCTATTGCCAGTCGGGCCAGATCATGCAGGCCGCCGCGCTGCTGGCTGAAATACCCGACCCAAGCGATGCCGAGATTGACGAAGCGATGCAGGGCAACCTGTGCCGCTGTGGGACCTATCCGCGCATCCGGGCGGCGGTGAAAACCGCCTCTGCCAAGATGAAGGAGGTTTAATCCATGTCCCGCATCGGAAAAATCGCCCGGCGCAGCTTTCTTGTCGGCTCGGTCGCCATCGTGGGCGGCGTGGGTTTTGGCCTCTACAAGGTCCGCCAGCCCGCCGCCAATCCGCTGACTCCGCCCGAGGGCGCCGCCGCCATTACGCCGTTTGTGCTGATCGACGCGCAGGGCATCACGCTGATTTCGCCCCGCGCCGAGATGGGGCAAGGCGTGCATACCACATGGGCCGCGCTGATCGCCGAAGAACTGGACGTTGACATGGCGGATGTGCGCGTGATCCACGGACCGGCAGCCAAGGCCTATTACAATTCCGCCGTGGTGGGCGATGCCCTGCCCGGGCGCGATTACGACAAGTCGGAGTTTCAGCATTCCGTGGCCGAGGCGCTTGGCGTTCTGGGCAAGCTGATCAGCTTTCAGATCACGGGCGGGTCAACCTCGATGAAGGACGGGTTTACCCGGATGCGCGAGGCCGGGGCCGTGGCGCGCGAAACGCTGAAGCTGGCCGCCGCCGAGCAGCTGGGCGTGCCGGTGGGCCAATTGCGCACCGCGCAAGGCAAGGTGATCGCGCCCGATGGCACCGAACTGCCCTATACCGCGCTGGCCGGGGCCGCCGCCGAGATAACGCCGCCCAGCGCACCCGCGCTGCGCGATGCGCGCGACTGGCGCATCCTTGGCAAATCGCAGCCGCGCGTGGACATGGTGGCGAAATCCACCGGCACCGCGCAATTCGGGATCGACGTTCGCTTGCCCGACATGCGCTTCGCCGCGCTGCGCATCAACCCGGCGCTTGGTGGAACGATGCAGGGCTATGACGATACCGCCGCCCGTGCGATGCCGGGGGTGGAAAAGGTGGTGCCGCTGACCAATGGCGTGGCGGTGGTGGCTTGCAACACATGGCTCGCGCAGCAGGCGGTGGACGCGATTAAGGTGCAATGGGGCGCCTCGCCCAACCCGCCCGATACCGATGCCGTCTTTGCCCGTATCGCTGCCGCGCTGGACGATGCGCCAAATTCGACGATGCGCGACGATGGCGATGTCGCCACCCTGCCCACAGGTGCCACGCTGGTCGAGGCCGCGTATCGCGCGCCCTACCTGGCCCATGCCACCATGGAGCCGATGAACGCCACCGCGCATTTCACCGGTGACGCGCTAGAGGTCTGGTGCGGCAACCAGACGCCCGTGTTCCAGCGCAATACCTGCGCCAAGATCGCCGGGCTGGAGCCCGAGGCCGTGACCATCCACACCACGCTGATGGGCGGCGGGTTCGGCCGCAGGGGAGAGCTGGACTTTGCCAGCTATGCCACCGAACTGGCCGTGGCGATGCCCGGCGTGCCGGTGCAGCTGACATGGTCGCGGGCCGAGGATATGACCCACGACTTCTATCGCCCCGGGGCTGTGGCGCGGTTTCGCGGCGCGGTTCAGAACGGCAAAGCGGTGATGGTCGACGGGCAGATCGCGGCGCAATCTGCGGTGCATCAGGCGATGGGCCGCCTTGCGGGTCTGCCTGCTGCGGGGCCCGACAAGGTGCTGGTCGAAGGCGCCTTCAACCAGCCTTATGCTATTCCGAACTACCGCATTCGCGGCCATATCGCGCCGCTGGACATCCCCGTCGGCTTCTGGCGGTCGGTCGGGAATTCCTTCAACGGTTTCTTCCACGACACGTTTCTGGACGAACTGGCCCATGCCGCCGGGCGCGACCCGCTGGACTTTCGGCTTCAGATGATGCGCGGTGAACATGCGCCCTCGGCCGGGTGTCTGGAAACCGTGGCGCAGATGTCGAACTGGACGGGGAAAACACCTGAGGGCGTGGGCCGCGGCGTGGCTTTTACTTACAGTTTCGGCACCCCGGTCGCGCAGGTGGTCGAAGTGGAACAGACCGAGGACGGCATCCGCATTGCCCGCGCCTGGATCGCCTGTGACATGGGGATCGCTCTGGACCGCAGCATCGTCGAGGCGCAGATGGTGGGCGGCATGATCTATGGCCTGTCTGCCGCGTGTTTCGGCGAAATCACCTTTGCCGAGGGCCGTGTCGAGCAGCAGAATTTCCCCGATTACGATGGGCTGCGCATTCACAACACGCCGGTGACCGAGGTTTCGGTCCTGGAAACCAACGCGCATATGGGCGGCGCGGGGGAACCGGGAACACCACCGTCAATGCCTGCGCTGGGCAATGCGCTGTTCGATCTGACAGGCCGCCGCGCGCGGAGCCTGCCGCTGATGCACGACTTTGACCTGCTGGTGTAAGGGCGGTTAACCCGCCTGCCGCAATGGATAGGGCCGTTTGTCTTTGGCCCAATCCCGCACAGCCGCGCCAAAGGCACAGAACAGCGGGCGCGAGACGGGATCGTTCTTGGCGTTCCATTCAGGGTGCCATTGTACCGACAGGGTGAACCCGGGCGCGTCACGGACATAGATCGCCTCGGGCGTGCCATCGGGGGCGTGGCCGTCGATGACAATCCGGGCGCCGGGCGCCTTGATCCCCTGCCCGTGCAACGTGTTTGTCATCACCTTGGGCGATCCGAACACCTGATGGAACGGCCCGCCTTCGGTCAGGGTGACTTCGTGGCGCAGGGCAAATTTTTCCTCGAGCGTGCCATCGGGGGGCATGCGGTGGTTGGTGCGGCCCGGCAGCTCGCGGATTTCGGGATAGAGCGTGCCGCCCATGGCCACGTTAACTTCTTGGAACCCCCGGCAGATGCCCAGAAACGGCTGGCCGCGTTCGACGCAGGCGCGCACCAGCGGCAGCACGATGGCATCACGCGCGCGGTCAAAGGCGCCATGCGCCTCGGTCGGGGCTTCGCCGTATTCTTCGGGGTGGACGTTGGGGCGCCCGCCAGTCAGCACGAACCCGTCGCAGCAGTCGAGCAGATCTTCGACCCGGCACAATGCAGGATCAGCCGGGATCAGCAGTGGAGTACAATCCGAGACGCTGGCCACGGCGGCCGAGTTCATCGACCCGCCCGCGTGAACCGGGTACTGATCGTTGAGAAGATGAACGTTACCGATGATACCGACGACGGGTCGTGACATGTGGATGGGCCTGCGTTGATCCTTGCCCCATTAGTATACCGGCAGTGTTAACGCGGCAACAACCCGGCTCTGCGCAGCGGCCCAAGTGGATGTGAGCCTGCGCACAGAAACCGGGCAATCGTGCCCGAGGGCCTAGGCTTCGCCTGTCAGCCCTGCCGCTTCGATCCCGGCCAGACCGGCGGCGGCGTCATTGTCCGAGGTGTCCCCCGTCACGCCCACCGCGCCAACGACACGGCCCTTGGCGTTCTTCAGCAGGATACCGCCCGGAACCGGCACGAAGCGCCCGCCGAACAGGCCGTTCATCGCGTTCACGAAATAGGCCTGCTGTTCGGCCCGCGCCATCTGTGCCTTGCCCGCCATGCCCAACATCACCGCGCCAAAGGCCTTGCCTGCAGCAATCTCGAACCGCCCGGCCGAAGCGCCATCTTCGCGTTCAAACGCCATCGGGTGGCCGCCTGCGTCCAGCACCACCACGGCCAGCGGGTTCAGCCCCATCTCGCGCCCGGCCTTGCGGGTGGCGCGCACGATGCGGCGCGCCTGTTTTGCCTTGATCATAGTCTTTGTCCCTTGCTTGGAAATTCGTCTGAACGCAGGCGCCTAGCCCGCGGCCTTCAACTCCAGCCGCCGCGCATGAAGCACCGGCTCGGTATAGCCCGAAGGCTGCACCCGCCCCCGGAATACCAGATCGCAGGCCGCCTGAAACGCCACGCCGTCGTAGTCGGGCGCCATCGGGCGATAAGCCGGATCGCCGGCGTTCTGGCGGTCCACCACCTCGGCCATCTTGCGCATGGCGGCCATCACCTCGGCCTCGGACACCACGCCGTGGTGCAGCCAGTTCGCCAGCGCCTGGCTGGAAATACGGCAGGTGGCGCGGTCTTCCATCAGGCCGACATCATTGATGTCAGGCACCTTGGAACAGCCGACGCCCTGATCGACCCAGCGCACAACATAGCCCAGAATACCCTGCGCGTTGTTTTCGATCTCGCGCGCGATTTCGTCCGAGGACAGGTTGCGCCCGGTCAGCACCGGAATGGTCAGCAGATCGTCCAGCGTGCCGCGCGGCCCGCCGGCGGCGATTTCGTCCTGACGGGCGAAGACGTCTACCTGGTGGTAATGCGTCGCGTGCAGCGTGGCCGCGGTGGGGCTGGGCACCCAGGCGCAGGTCGCGCCCGATTTCGGGTGGCCGATCTTCTGCTCCAGCATGTCGCCCATGCGGTCGGGCATGGCCCACATGCCCTTGCCCACCTGCGCGCGCCCCTGCAACCCGCAGGCCAGACCGATATCGACGTTGCGATCTTCATAGGACGCGATCCAAGGCGTGGCCTTCATGTCGCCCTTGGGCAGCATGGCGCCTGCCTCCATCGAGGTATGAATCTCGTCGCCGGTACGGTCCAGGAAGCCGGTGTTGATGAAGGCCACCCGCGATTTCGCGGCGCGGATACATTCCTTGAGGTTCACCGAGGTGCGGCGTTCCTCGTCCATGATGCCCAGCTTGACGGTGTTGCGCGGCAGGCCAAGAATGTCCTCGACCATGTCGAAAATCTCGACCGCGAATGCCACCTCTTGCGGGCCGTGCATCTTGGGCTTCACGATATAGACCGAGCCGTGTTCGCTGTTTCGCGGGCCACTGTCTTTCTTCAGGTCGTACATGGCGATCATCACGGTGACCAGCGCATCCATCAGCCCTTCGCCAATCTCGCGCCCTTCGCCGTCCAGCACGGCGGGGTTGGTCATCAGGTGGCCGACATTGCGCACCAGCATCAGCGAGCGGCCTTTGACGGCAAGGCTGCTGCCATCGGGGGCGGTGTACTCGGCGTCGTCGTGCAAGGCGCGCGTGACCTTTTTGCCGCCCTTTTCAAAAGTATCTTCAAGATCGCCGCGCATCAGGCCCAGCCAATTGCCATAAGCCAGCACCTTGTCCTCGGCATCGACGCAGGCAACCGAATCCTCGCAATCCATGATGGTCGAGAGGGCCGATTCAAGCCGAATATCCGAGACACCCGCCTTGTCCGAGCCGCCGATGGTCGAGCTGGCGTCGATCAGGATTTCAACGCCAAGCCCGTTGTTCGACAGCAGAACGCTGGTCGGCGCGGCCGAGTCTCCCTGATGGCCGGTGAATTGCGCCGGATTGGCCAGCGCAGGCGACAGTTGGCCATTCTGGACCTCGATCTTCGACACATCCGCCCACAACCCCGAGGCCAGCGGAACAGCGCGATCCAGGAAATCGCGGCCCCATGCAATGACCCGAGCGCCGCGCGCGGCGTCATATCCGCCGCCTTCCGGCAGATCGCCCAGCGCATCGGTGCCATAGAGCGCATCGTACAGCGACCCCCAGCGCGCGTTCGCCGCGTTCAGCGCAAAGCGGGCGTTGGTAATCGGCACCACAAGCTGTGGCCCGGCGATGCCAGCGATTTCCGGGTCAACGTTTTGGGTCTCGATGGTGAAATCCGGCCCCTCGGGCAGCAGATAACCGATCTCTGTCAGGAAATCACGATAGGCGGCGGCGTCATGCGCCTGCCCTTGGCGCGATTGGTGCCATGCGTCGATCTTTTGCTGGATTGCTTCGCGCTGTTCCAGAAAATCGCGGTTTTTCGGCCCCAGCTTTTCCACCATCCGCGCCAGACCGTCCCAGAAGGTGGCGGCGTCAATCCCTGTGCCGGGCAGCGCCCGCGCCTCGATAAACTCTACCAGCTCGGCCGCTACGGAAAGGCCGCTCTTGTCGTGCCGCTCGGTCATGTCGCAATCCCCTTCATTCTGATCTCCGTGCCGAGCATTAGAACGAAAGTTTCCTATAGGCAACAAGCTGGTCATCTTTACTGACCAATCTTACCAAGCAGCAGTTTCGCCCTGCCCCGAAGAATTCACCACAGAATGGCGCCGAGTCAAAAAGGCCGGACGCACTGTTGCACGCCCGGCCCACCCATCCATCTTCCGCGCTTAGTTTGCAGGCGCGGTTGTTTCCGTTTCCATCACCGGGCCACCGGTGTCGTCGCTGTCGGGCGACACGGCGTACCACAGCAGCCAGCCGACAAACAAAACCGCCACCACGATCAGGCTAAGCCAGATGCCCGACAGCGGGCCGCGATGATTGCGTTTTTGTTTCTCGAGATTTGTGTCGGGGGCTGACATGTCGGTCTCCGTTCCTGTTCCTGTCCTGCCCGCGTCGCAAGATTGATTGCGAAGGGGCCTTCGACACCCTAACAACAGGAGAACTCAATTGGTTTCGCGCACTCGCGCCAATGTGATGGAGCCCGCATGAAAGACGCCGCCCCCAAAACGATCTACCTGCAGGATTACACGCCCTTCGGTTATATCGTTGATGACGTGCACCTGACCTTCGATCTGGCCCCCAACGCCACGCGCGTGACCAGCCGCATCGCGTTTCGCCCGAACCCGGATGCCGAAGACACGCGGTTCTTTTTGCATGGCGAGGGGCTGACCCTGATCTCGGCCCGGATCAACGGTGAAGAGGTCGACCCCGAACTGTCGCCCGAAGGGCTGGTGCTGGATGTGCCCGCCCTGCCCTTCATCTGGGAATGCGAGGTCGAGATCGACCCGGCCAACAATACGGCACTTGAGGGGCTGTATATGTCGAACGGCATGTATTGCACCCAATGCGAGGCCGAGGGCTTTCGCAAGATCACCTATTACCCGGACCGCCCCGATGTGATGAGCACCTTTACCGTGCGCATCAACGGCGATCTGCCGGTGCTGCTGTCCAACGGCAACAAAGGCGACAGCGGCGAGGCCTGGGCCGAATGGCACGACCCCTGGCCAAAGCCGGCCTACCTGTTCGCGCTGGTCGCGGGCGAGCTGATCGCCCATCCCGGCACGTTCGAGACCTGCACGGGCCGCGAGGTCGAGCTGAACCTCTGGGTCCGCCCCGGGGATGAGGGCAAATGTGCCTTCGGCATGGACGCGCTGAAACGGTCGATGCGCTGGGACGAAGAGGTGTATGGCCGCGAATACGACCTTGATATCTTCAACATCGTCGCCGTGGACGATTTCAACATGGGCGCGATGGAGAACAAGGGGCTGAACATCTTCAACTCCTCCGCCGTGCTCGCCAGCCCAGAAACCTCGACCGACATGAATTTCGAACGGATCGAGGCGATCATCGCGCATGAATATTTCCACAACTGGACCGGCAATCGCATCACCTGCCGCGACTGGTTCCAGCTGTGTCTGAAAGAAGGGCTGACCGTGTTCCGCGACAGTCAGTTCACCGCCGACATGCGCAGCGCCCCAGTGAAACGTATCTCGGACGTGATCGACCTGCGCGCGCGCCAGTTCCCGGAAGACAACGGCCCGCTGGCGCATCCGGTGCGGCCCGAAAGCTTTCAGGAGATCAATAACTTCTACACTGCCACCGTCTATGAAAAAGGCGCCGAGGTCATCGCGATGCTGCGCCGCCTTGTGGGCGATGCCGCCTATGCCGAGGCGCTAGATCTGTATTTCGCACGCCACGACGGGCAGGCCTGCACGATCGAGGACTGGCTGAAGGTCTTTGAAGACGTCACCGGCCGCGACCTGACCCAGTTCAAACGCTGGTACAGCCAGGCCGGCACCCCGCGCCTGTCGGTGCAGGACGACTGGGACGATGCAGGCACGTACCGGCTGACCTTCACCCAAAGCACGCCGCCCAGCGTCGCCAGCCCTTCGCCCCAGCCACAGGTGATCCCGGTGGCCGTCGGGCTGCTGGCGCCCTCGGGCGAGGAAGTCGCCGAAACCCGCCTGCTGGAAATGACCGAGGCAACGCAAAGCTTTGACTTCACCGGCCTGCCCGAACGGCCCGTGCCATCAATCCTGCGCGGATTTTCGGCGCCGGTGATCCTTGAACGCGAGGTGACGACCGAAGAACGCGCCTTCCTGCTGGCCCATGACACCGACCCCTTCAACCGCTGGGATGCAGCCACGGCGCTGGCCCGCACCACGCTGAACGACATGGCGCTCCACGGTGCCGCCCCCGATCCGGCCTATCTGGATGGAATGTGTCGCGTGCTGGGCGACGACGGCCTCGACCCGGCCTATCGCGCGCTGATGCTGGCGCTTCCGGGGCAGTCCGAACTGGCCGCCGCACAGGCCGACGCGGGGCACCGCCCCGATCCGATGGCGATCTGGACCGCCTGCGAAACCCTGCGCCAGGCGCTGGCCGAACAGGCTGCCGAAATGCTGCCCGCCCTGTTCGAGGCCTGCCAGGTGACCGAGCCTTACAGCCCCGACGCCGAACAATCCGGTAAACGCGCCCTTGGCGGCGCGCTGCTGGCGCTGCTGACGCGCCTTGATGGCGGTGCCCGGGCCGAAGACCAATACGCCAAGGCCGACAATATGACGCTGCAACTCTCGGCATTGGGTCAGCTGATCCGCGCCGGTAAAGGCGACGCGCAGGTTGAGGCCTTCTATGACCAATGGCAAGGCGACCGGCTGGTGATCGACAAGTGGTTCATGCTGCAAGTTGTCCAATCCACGCCGGATCAGGCCGCCTCGGTCGCGCGCAAACTGACGGAGCACCCCGACTTCAACTGGAAGAACCCCAACCGCTTCCGCGCCACGCTGGGGGCGCTGGCGGGCCACCATGCAGGCTTCCACGCCGCCGACGGCTCGGGCTATTCGCTGCTGGCGGAATGGCTGATCAAACTTGATCCGCTGAACCCGCAGACCACCGCGCGCATGTGCGCCGCGTTCCAGACCTGGCGCCGCTATGACAGCGACCGTCAGGCGCTGATCCGCGCCGAGCTGTCCCGTATCGCCGCGCAACCGGGCCTCAGCCGCGACACGACGGAAATGGTGACCCGCATCCTGGGCAGCTGAGCCTTGGCCCACCACCCGGAGCCGTCCGGCCCGACGCTGCATTACGAAAGCTCGGGCCGCTCCGGGCGCACCGCTGTTGCACTGGCCGTGTGGTGGGGGGCGCTGATCTGGGCCGCGGCCGGCCTTAACGCCAGCCCGTGGATCATCGCGCCGCTCGCCTGCGCTGGCTTGCCAGCGGCCTGGGATCTCTTGCGCGCCACTCCGACGCGGCTGTTGCTCGACGGGCAGACCCTTTCGTGGCGACACGGCACATTGTCCGGCCAGACCGCCCTTTCCAACATCGAGCGCGTTCAGTTCGACACCCGCTGGGATTTTTCGGTCCGCATTCGCCTTTTTCTTGCCGATAAGACCCGCGTGACTCTTCCGCCGCCCTGCTCACCACCACACCGCGCACTCGAGCGCGCCCTTGCCAGCCATGGGGTCGCGACCCGGCGCAACCATTTCACCTTTGCCTGACATCGCTTGTCTCTGGGCAAATTATCTCTGGGGAACCCGCAAAGCGGACAGGGGCCGAGCCCCCTTTCATCACGTTTCCCGGCAAGGGAGGTGGAACCTCGACGGCAACCCCGACAACAGGATGCAGCGATCCGGGCGTCGGGGCCCTGAGTCAATCGCTTGCCCCTCCTACCCGGGCCTGCGCACCATGGCGGTCAGCGGCGGGCAATCGGCGGCCCGGATCTCGGCCGTGGCGACAAAGCCGCGGCGGGCATAGAGCGCGCGATTGCGCTCTGTCGTTGCCTCGAGGTAGGCGGGCACGCCAGTGCGATCGCAAATCTCGAGCACCGGCCGCAGCAAAGCCGACCCATGGCCGTGCCCCTGCATGTCAGGCTGTGTTCCGATTACCGGAAGATACCAGTGCGGCTCGTCCGGGTGATGGGCACCCATCTCCTGGATGACGGCGAAGGCATCGGCCTTGCGATGCGCAGGAAGCGAGCGGTCGATAATCTCGCACAGCGCGGATTCGTCCGGTTCGGACCCGGGCTGAATCCAGAGGGCCGCCGCCCCCGCGTTGAGACCCAATGTGCCCTCTTGAAACGCAGGCGCACCAAGTGCGGCTGCGAAAGCGGGAAAATACGCCCTGTAGTCCGCATCGTCCGGGTAAAGCCAGCGCACGGGCGGATCCTGTTGGAAGGCACGCTGAATGATGTTCAGCGCGCGGTTGGCGGGGGACCTCGCGGCGTCCGTCTGGGGCCGGATCAGGTTGATCAATGTCATTAGTTTACCTTTCAAATTGGTTTTGTGGCGGTCCGCCCCGAATGGCGGAGAAGGACTGCGATATCTTCAGTACGCCGCGCCGCGATACCGGAGCGCGACGCGCAAGGGCGGCCAGGCACCGGTATGTTTGCAGGCCCCTATTCGGCTCCGCGAGACACGAGGCGCAGATTGGCAGTCGGCTTGGCAGGGCGGTTTGCGGGCTTGCTATAGGCGACGCCGCGATAGCGCGTCGTCGGGCCATGCCCGAGCGGTTCAGGACTGGCAGAGCCAACAGCGACAGAACGGGCGCGAGCCGACACATAAATTATGCCAAATCCGGGAAGAGACGCGATCACAGATTTATTCCTTTTGAAAAATTGATGTGACTGGGGGTGCCCGGGAAAATCCCCGGGCACCTGCAGGGCGGTCAGGGCATCACGCGGCGCGGGAAGCCACGCAGCAATCGGCCATCGCCTCGACGTGGCGGTGATCGGTGCCGCAACAGCCGCCCAGGACCGAAAGGTTCGGCAAAAGGCGGCGCAGACGGGCATAGTCGCGCCCCAGTTCGGCCGGGTTACCGGCGTCAAGCTCTTCGGCCTCGTCCAGTTCTGCATGGCTGAGCCGCGAGGCATTGGCGCGCACGCCGCCGATCCGCTTCAACCATCCCGACCCCGCCGCAAGCGCCTCGTGGAAGTGGTCGGGGTGGGCGCAGTTGATCATGAAATAGGCCGCGCCGCCGTCGGTCCGCGCATCGGTTTCCTCGAAGGCCCAGCCCAGCGGGGTGCCGTCGGGCAGACGCCCGTCGGTTTCCACCGTGTAGGACACCACGACGGGCAAGCCGGCCTTTTGGGCGGCGCGGATCACCCCGACGCCCTCGGCGACGGTCGACAGGGTCACAGCGGTCACCATGTCAACGTCGGTTTCGGCGAACCAGCCGATCTGCTCGGCGTGATAGGCCTCGGCTTCGGCTTCGGTCATGGCGGTATTGGCCTGATAGCCATCGCCCCGCGGCCCGATATTGCCCGAGATCACCATCGGGCGCACCGATCCGGAGGCGCCGCGCAGATCCGACAGGAAACCGATGGCTGCCCGGTTGATCCGAGCCAAGTCTTCGGAGCTGTGACCCAGCTGCGCGCCCCAGTCGCGGCTGGCGCGCCAGGTCGGCGATTCCAGCAGGAAACCGGTGCCGTGGTCGGCGGCGATGCTGATGTGTCGGCGATAGTAGCGCGCCAGCGTTTCGCGCCCTTCGGGCGTCTCCATCAGCGGGTAAGCGGCAAAGGCCGGCAGGTCGAGGCCGTCGTGAAAGATCAGCGTCGTTTCCAGACCGGAATCGGTCAGCAGCAGGGTATCGTCCAGCTGGGGAAGGTTGTTGCGATAGATTGTCATGTGGGTCACCATAGGTTGGGGTTTTGATGCAGGGTCGGGAGTTGCGGCGGCAGACCGAACACCTCGTCAATGGGGTCGATCCGCGGCAATCCGAAGATGCGGGAGATCAGACCGCGCCATTTGCGCGGCTGTGACGCTCCGGATGTTTTTCCGGAGCGAGGTCGTGAAATGAATTGATTCATGTGTTGGCTCGCTGAAAATGTCCGATGAGCCGACGTTTGCCCGGTCAGCGTGAATTCATCCGGGCGTGCATGCGTGAAAGGTGCGTGAAAATGGGCCTCCGGCTCGAAATTCTTGGGGGTTTCGCGATAACCAGGGATGGTGCCAAGGTTCCGCTTGGCGCTCGCAAGCCGCGGATTCTTCTCGGCCTGCTTGCTGTCGCGCGGCGCCGGACCATGACCCGCCAACGGTTGGCCGCCTTGCTGTGGGAAGACAGCGATGCCGAACAGGGCCGGGTCAGCCTGCGTCAGGCCCTGGCCCAGATCCGACGTGTCGGCGGCGATGGCTGGATCGAGGCAGAGGGCGAGGATCTGCGGCTTGGTCCTGACGTGGTGACCGATCTGGATGCCTTTGGCGAGGCTTTGTCACGCGACGATCCGGCCGAGGCGGCGCGCCTGTATCGCGGGCCGTTCCTTGACGGGCTGGACTCGGCGGCCTCGGATCTGGCGCAGGCGATCGCAGAGCATCGCGCACGTCTTGCCAGCCTTGCCACAGACGCCCTGTCGCGAGAGCTTGAGCGCATCGGAGACAGCCCGGACTCGGCGGCGGTCGCGCACCGGTTGCTGGGCCACGACCCTCTGAACGAAGCGGCGCACCGGCGTCTGATGCAGCTGGATGCCGCCCGTGGAATGCGCGGCGCGGTCAGGGCGCGATACGAGGGGCTAGCAGCCGCGCTGCGCCGCGATCTTGGCACCGATCCCGCACCCGAAACCCGCGCGATGTATGACCGCTTGCGCCGGGGCGCCGGCGCGCCCGCTGCCGCGCCGGAACCGGTTCGCGCCGACGCGGCTGACAATGTAACCGGTACCGGCTCCACCTTCCTGCTGCTCTGCATGGAGGCGGATGGAGCTCCGGATTTCGCGGAAGTGCGCAGCATCGCCAGCACCGAAGGTGCGGCCCCGGTCGAGGCAGGCCCGGGCGAAGCGGCTTTCCTGTTCAGCGGCAGGCCTCTGCACGAAGTATCGAATACCGCGTTGCGAATCGCCGCCGTAGCTGGGCGGAGCCTGTCTTTCGGGCTGATCCCTTCAGGCTCAGAGGACGCCTTGGCATCCCGTCTGCTCGTTCAGGCCCGGCGCGTAGCGGCAATGGCGGAACCCGGCGCCATTCTGGTTGCTGCGGATCTTGCGCCGCGCCTTGGTCTGGCCGTGCAGCCAGGCCAACGCGCCGTTGCCCTTCAACCCGACGCGACGCGTAAGCGCCCCGATCTGCCGATCATCGGACGCGACACGGAACTGGCACAGATCGGCGCTGCCATCGCCGCAGCCCGGGCTGCCGGGACCAGCCTGACGATCCACCTGTCTGGAGAAGCCGGAATAGGCAAGAGCCGCCTGACCACCGAAATCGCCCGGCGCAGTGCTGAGACCGGGATGGCCATCGCGGTGGCAAGGTTCGAAGCCTTCACTCCGGGGTCGCGTCATCTGGCACAAAGGATCGTGGCCGAATTGCCCGACATTGCGCCACGCGACGATGCGAATTCGATCGACCGGGCAGTGTGGTCGTGGCTGCGCGATGCTCGGACCGACACTCAGGTCGAACTGCGGATGAGTGCCCTCGCACCCGAGGCGCAGCAGGCACGCATCGTTGATGTCCTGGCCGACGCGCTAAACAGCGTGGCGCGGCAAACTGGGCTGCTTCTTGTCTTGGAAGACTGCCACTGGCGGCCGATGGGGGCAGGCGATTTCATTCTCGAACTCGTCAAACACCTTCAGGACAGCCCTGCCGTTCTCCTGCTGACCGAACGCCCCGGATCGCGCAGCCTGGATCGTCGTCTTGCGGTGCGCAGCCGGTCCGGGCTTGTCCGGGTCGCGCTCCCGCCCCTGCCCGAGGCGACAGCGCGCAATCTTGTGCGCGCGGTGGCGCCCGACATCGCCGCGCCGGAAGCCGCGATCAAACGGGCCGCCGGGCACCCTCTGTTCCTGATCCGGCTGCTGGAAGCGAACTGGACCGAGGGTGCCTTGCCGTCGAGTGTCGGCGAACTGGTGCAAGAGCAGGTCGAACGGCTGCCCGAAGCAGAGCGGGACGCCCTGCGGCAGGCCGCTGTTCTTGGCGTCAGCTTCAACCTGGCCGATGCCGCCGCCATTTTCCCCGATACCGCACGCCTGCGGGCGACCGGTGATCTGCTGCACGAAACCGATACCGGCCTCGCCTTCGGACACGACCTGATCCACCTTGCGATCTACGAGGCCATCCCCGAACAGACCCGGCAGAACTGGCACGCAAAGGCGGCAGCCTATTTTCGCGGCAACGATGCGCTTTTATGGGCGGACCATGCGCTGCGGGCCGCCGATGGTACCGAGGCCGGGCATGCAACGGCGGCTGCCGCGAATGCGATGGTTGCCGCGCGCCGCTTCTCGGCCGCGTTTCCCTATATCGAGGCCGGACTGGCCCGCGACGCAGACCCCGAAGCGCATGCCGAGCTGCATTCGTGCCGCGCCAGCATCCGACGGACCCGCGGCGACATGGCCGGAGCCCTGGACGATTACCGCGCCGCGCATGCCCTTGCCACGAAAGCCCAGACCCATGTCGCCATGCTGACCCGCCAGGCGCTTGTCCTGCACCGGCTTGGTCGTGGAGAAGAGGCAGACCGGGCACTGGACGCGGCCGAAGAGATCGCAGACGCAGGAGGTCTTTCCGGCCCTGTCCGGGCGGAAATCCATGAACAGCGCGGAAATCGCGCCTTTGTGCGGGGCGATCATGCCGCCTGCATGGCACATCACTCGGCCGCACTCGCGGCGGCCGCAGCTACAGGCGATCCCCGCGGGATCGCCCGCGGCCACGGTGGCCTTGGCGATGCAGCCTATGCGGCCGGTCGCTTTGCCACAGCCTATGACCATTTCACCAAGGCAATCGAAACCGCCGAAACGGCTGGGCTTGGGCTGGTGCGCGAAGAATATATGTTCATGCGCGCCTTCTCGCTGTTTTTCGCCGACCCCGGTCCGCAGGCCTTTCTTCTGGCCGATGTCGCCGTTGACAGCGCCGTGCAATGTGGCGCCGCGCGCACGGAACTCATCGCACGCGAGATACGCGCCGAAATGCGGACAGCGAATGGTGACCTGACAGGACTGGAACAGGACCTGCTCGCGATTTCCAACATCGCCACGGCCAAGGGGGAAACCCGGTTCATGAAAGATGTTGAGGCGCTTTATGCCTGGCTCTACATGCGCCGGGGCGATCCCCAAAGAGCGCGCGACCGTCTTGCACCGTTTCTCGAAGACGCCGTTTCAGACGCGTATATCGGCGCCAAGATACTTGGTCATGCCGCCTTGCTCGCCGAAGATCGAGAGACGCGCGATCACTGGATCGCGCAGGGCCGGGCGTGTATCGCGCGGGGCTCCTTGGCACATTCTGTCCTGTGGTATCACGCGAGCGTTCTGGAACGCGCCGTGATGGACGGTGACCGGATTTTGGCGCAAGAGGAAATGGATGCGATGCAGGCATTCGCGGCGGAAGAGCCGATCGGCCTGCTTTCACTCTACATCCGCACCGCCGAACTCCTTCTATGGCCGTCGACCGAAGCGGATCGCCAGAGCCATGCAGAGGTTGTGAGCGCCGCCGGCCTCGAGGATTGCGCGCTGCTCCTGCTTAGCCCTGAACGGGATTACGTCAGGCCCTGAACCCGGTCGAAAAGCCGGGGTATCAGCACGCACACAACCGCACGGGCGTTACGCCGTCAGGGCGCGTGACTCTTTCGCCCGACAGACACAGCGTCATCCATCGGACCCACGCACGACCCGGTTTTCGAAAGCATATACCATGCTTAGCCCTCGCCCCTGTCCGCAAATGGCCGCAAGCGCCCCATGACCAGCGCATCTTCGTAGGCACCGTCAAGGAACACGTACCCGGGCATCCTGCCTTCAATTGCGAACCCGAGGGCTTCATACAACGCGATGGCCCGCCGATTGCCCGCCCAGGCGACAAGCGAGAGCCGGCGAATTTGCAGCCACTTGTCCGCAAGATCGACCATCTGCTGCATCAGGGCGTGACCCACCCCCTTGCCGTGATGACCGGGATGGGTGGCGATCAGGTTGATGTCGGCGCAATGCCAGTGCCTTGGAAGCATTGGATAGCGTATCAGTTCCGCATAGCCGGCAACCGCGCCACCCCGCATCGCGACGATCTTGGTTGCGCCGGGGGTATCGGCGATCCTCTCGGTCACCATCGAAAGCGACTCGATCGGCAAGCGCATGGTGCCGCGGTTCACATGATCGGACTTCAATATTTCATGCACCGCCTCGGCGTCAGAAGCGCGCACATTCCGCATCTCAAGCAAGAGGTCCGACATGGCCTTTGGCTGTCTGTAATGTTGTGTCATGTTGTCCCCGCGACGACCTTGCCAATTTCAATCAGGCGTTTCGCAAGGCGGCGTGACGCGCGACCCGCCGTGAAATCTGCGTGAATGCCGGGGCTTGGCGCGCAATCACCGCACGGGCTTGGCGCCGTCGTGCGTCCGGCGGCCGCCTCCACCGAAGGTCACCGCAACATGCCGTGCCCGCTTTCGGGCTTTCGAGCCTTGTGGCGTCCTTCGAGGGCCCGGCGATCCGGGACGGAGCATGCCATACATCGTGAAACGGGTTTAGCCAACAGGCTGGACGCCGGGTCCAAGGCTGTGCGCAAAAATCGCGCAGCCTGCCGATGTTCAATAGTAACAAAAATGAACGCATCCGGGCCTGCTGAAATCCCGGTGAAAAGACGGGAAAATCGAACATCCCCTCAGCGGTGAAGCAGCCCCCAGCGCGCTTATACGTCGCGCCTTGCAATTACCCCACATCGAAACCGCAAACATCTTATCCCTGCCTTGTTTGCGCCCGAAACCGCGCCGATGGTCTGCATCAGAATGACAGCAATACCCGGAGCCACCAATTTGCGTTCCCGTCCCCTCGCGCTGATGACGCGCCTCGCCGATTGCCTCAAGCCGACCGCCCAGATCGGCGCGCAGCCTTCGGGGTCCGAGACGCCGCTTGGCGCCTTCCCGCCGCCGCGCCCGGAAACCCATATCTCGATCCCGATGCGCGAGCTGACAGAGGATACGACCCGCGCTGATGCCGCTCGCACCCGCGGCCAGTTCCTTGCCCGGCAAGACATGTGGGACACGCTGTTGCACGAAATCCATCAGGCCGACATGGCCCGCGCCACCACCGGACAGGGCCTGCCGGTTGCCGAACTTCTGGCCTTTGGGGCCCGCACCGACGTGGTGCAGGCCGCCGACACCGCGATCCGCGATGGCTGCGCCTGCGATGATCCGGCATTGACTGCCGGAATCAACGCTCTCGAAGCCCTGCGCCACGATCTCGACACCACCCCGGACACCGCTCCCTACCTTGCCACCATCCTTGCACAGACGCATCTGGATATCGGCTGGGCATGGCGAGGCAACGACTGGCGCGACGGTCTGCCCGAGGATCGCCGCCAGAAATGCGCCGCCCATTTCGACCGCGCAACCGGACTGATGGCGCCCTACAACGGCGTCGAGTTGAACAGCCCTCTGGTGGCCGCGACCCAATGCGCGCTGCTCGCGGGCGCAAGCGATCCCAACCAGCGCATCAGCGACGATTACGAAGACCTGATTGACCTTGATCCGCATAACTTCCGCCACATGCGCGCCCTTGGGCATTACCTGCTGCCCCGTTGGTTCGGTTCCTACGCCGAGCTTGACCGGCAGGCAAAGAACACCGCTGCGCGCACCCGCGACATATGGGGCGACGGAGGCTACACTTGGGTCTGTTTTGACGCCATCGCCCGCGACGCTGGCGCCTTTGATCGGCTTGACGCAGATCGCTTCATCGCGGGGTTGCACGATATCGTCGCCGCCCGCCCCGATCAGGCCACCGTCAACCTGCTTGCAGCCTACTGCGCACTGACGCTGCCGCTTGATGCCAGCTCCGACGCCCGCCCCAATGACCGCCACGCAGACAAGCGCGCGCGCGTCGCGGCCTCCGCCGACTGGCTGATCCGCGATCACCTGACCGAGCTGCACCCGATGATCTGGGCCCATGCGCTTGACCGGTTCGACAACAACGCAACGGTCGGTTCGGTCGAACGCTTTGCCGCGCGCGGGCGCCGCTCTGCGTTCCGGGTTCTGGGCGAGGTGTTCGGCGACGACATCCGCCGCGGCACCCATATCACCTTCACCGAAACCGGCCTGTCGATGCGCTCGATCTGAACGCGCGTAACCCGCGCCCTTGCCCCGCCCCCTGTGCTGGCCTAGAACGCAAACCGGATAGCGGACAAGAGGCGCGCGACATGCTGGATCTGACCTACGAGGCCCCCAAGGTGAAAACCATCGCCGGGGCCAAGCACGACTGGGAACTGGTCATCGGGATGGAAGTCCACGCCCAGGTGTCGTCGCGGGCCAAGCTGTTTTCGAGCGCCTCGACCAAATTCGGGGCCGAGCCGAATTCCAACGTGTCGTTCGTGGATGCGGCGATGCCCGGAATGCTGCCCGTCATCAACGAATTCTGCGTCGATCAGGCCGTACGCACCGGGCTTGGGCTGAAAGCCGCGATCAACCTGAACAGCGCGTTTGACCGCAAGAACTATTTCTACCCAGACCAACCGGCGGGCTACCAGATTTCCCAGCTGTATCACCCCATCGTGGGCGAAGGCGAAGTGCTGGTCGAAATGGGGGAAGGCATCGCGCGCCGCGTCCGGATCGAACGCATCCACCTGGAACAGGACGCGGGCAAGTCGATCCACGACATGGATCCAACGATGAGCTTCGTCGACCTGAACCGCGCAGGCGTCGCCCTGATGGAGATTGTTTCGCGCCCCGACATCCGCGGTGCGGATGAGGCTGCCGCCTATATCACCAAGTTGCGGCAGATTTTGCGCTACCTTGGCACCTGCGATGGCAACATGCAGAACGGAAATCTCCGCGCCGATGTGAACGTCTCGGTCTGCCTGCCCGGGCAATATGAAAAATATCTTGAAAGCGGCGATTTCTCGCACCTCGGGACACGTTGCGAAATTAAGAACATGAACTCGATGCGGTTCATCCAGCAGGCCATCGACTACGAAGCCCGCCGCCAGATCGCCATTGTCGAAGGCGGCGGCACCGTCGACCAGGAAACCCGCGGATTCGACCCGGACACCGGCGAGACCCGCACCCAGAGGTCGAAGGAAGAGGCGCATGATTACCGCTACTTCCCCGATCCCGACCTGCTGCCGCTTGAAATCGAACAGGCCTGGGTCGACGATATCGCGGCCTCACTGCCGGAATTGCCCGATGAAAAGAAGGCCCGTTTCATGACGGGCTTTGGCCTCAGCGACTATGACGCCAGCGTTCTGACCGCCGAAGTCGAAGCCGCCGGGTATTTCGAACAGGCCGCCGAAGGCCGCGACGGCAAGCTGGCCGCGAACTGGATCATCAACGAACTCTACGGCCGCCTGAAAAAAGACGAAACCCAGCTGGCCGACAGCCCGGTATCGCCCGCACAGATCGGCCAGATCGTCGACCTGATCAAATCCGATGCGATCAGCGGCAAGATCGCCAAGGACGTGTTCGAGATCTGCTATACCTCGGGCCGCGACCCCGAAGAGATCGTGGAAACCGAAGGCATGAAGCAGGTGACCGATACCGGCGCCATCGAAACCGCCGTGGACGAGATCATCGCCGCCAACCCGGCGCAGGTCGAAAAGGCCAAGCAGAACCCCAAGCTGGCCGGCTGGTTCGTGGGTCAGGTGATGAAGGCCACAGGCGGCAAGGCGAATCCGAAGGCGGTCAATGATATCGTCTCGGCCAAGCTGGGTCTGTAACTCGGCATGGCTGTATTCACCTCTTCGCCTCTGGCGCTTGAACCGGCATGGATCGACCACAACGGCCATCTCAACATGGCGTTCTACTCGGTCCTGTTCGACCGGGGCGTCGATCAGGTGTGGGACGATTTCGGCCTTGGGCTCGACTACGTGAAAACCAGCGGCATGACGACCTTTGCCGCCGAATTCCATGTCCGCTATGTGCGCGAGCTGAAGCTGGGCGATCTGGTGACTTCAACGTTCCAGATCCTCGACCATGACGCAAAGCGCGTGCATTCCTTCCAGGAATTGCGCCACGTTGATGGCTGGCTGGCGGCGACGGGCGAAACGCTACATCTGTCGATAGATCAATCCGGCCCGCGCGTCGCGGCCTTCCCCGACGACGTTCAGGCCAGAATCGCCGCAATGGCGCAGGATCATGCCGACCTGCCCCACCCTGACGGCGCCGGACGCCGCATCGGCTTGCGTCAAGGCGCCTGATCGGCCATTCAAGGCAAAGCCACGGCCAAGCCGCATCCGGCCAGAGCAAGCAGGACCAGAAATATGCCCGTCTACGAATACAAGGTGATCCCCGCCCCCGCCAAGGGCACCAAGGCCAAGGGATTGAAAACGCCCGAAACCCGCTTTGCGCACACGGTCGAATCCCTGCTCAACACGATGGGCGCCGAAGGCTGGGAGTTCCAGCGCGCCGAACTGCTGCCCAGCGAAGAACGCAGTGGCCTGACCGGCAGCGCCACCAACTGGCGCAACCTGCTGGTGTTCCGCCGTGAAATCACCTCGGTGGATACCACGGCCAATGCGGGCGTGGTTGAAACCGGCCTGCCGATGGTCGCGGGTGCATCTGCCCTGTCGGTCGCCGCCAATTCCGACAGCGCCGCCGCGGCCCGCCCGATCAGCAGCACCCCTCCCGCCGCCGGGAAAACCCCGCCGGTCACCGCGTCGCGGAACACCCCGCCCACAACGAAACCCGCCGTGGACACGCCGGATGACGAACAGGATGATGCGCCCGACCAACGGATGACCGGCATCGAGAAAGCCATGCGCCACAACGCGGGCGAGGACTCAAAAAACTGATCGCGCAACTCGCTGGAAGGGTGCTGATCGCGCTGACGCGCGATGCCTCCGGCGGGGATATTTGACCCCCAAAGAAGCAGGGAGTCTTCTCCTCTTCATTATTCCGAAAATACTCCGGGGGAGTCCCGCAGGGACGGGGGCAGCGCCCCCATGTCAGTCTAGCTGTCGATATCAAGCGACAATGCGTGGATGCGCGAGACAAGGTCTTTGCCCAAGGCGTCATGGACCGCCCGATGGCGCGCGATGCGTGATTGTCCCTCGAAGGCCGCCGCGCGGATTCGCACGTTGAAATGGCTCTCGCCGCCGTCCTGATAACCGGCATGGCCCCGGTGGCGCTCGCTGTCGTCCACCACATCCAGTGCGTGTGGTGCAAAGGCCGCTTGCAACCTGTCGCGTATCGTCTCGGTCACGGTCATTTTGATCCAATGCAGCAAATTTATTGCCGCTCCCCTCTTCCGTCTGTCGCGACATAGACTAAACTCTGGCCTCCGAGTCGAAAAGTACAATCCCGAGGATCGCCCGATGACCAAACCAGACCCCTTTGGATTCGATATGTCCGTGTCGTCCGCGAAGAAAAAGAACCCCCGCGGACGGCGTGGGATGTCAGGCGCGTCGGAGACCTCGGTCCGTATCTGCGAACACGAAGGGTGCGACCAGCCCGGAAAGTTCCGCGCGCCGAAGGCACCGGACGTGCTGGACGACTATTTCTGGTTCTGCCAGCAGCATGTGCGCGAATACAATCTCAAGTGGAACTTTTTCGACGGCACGACCGAGGCCGAACTGAACGCTCAGATGTCGAAAGACAAAGTCTGGGAACGCACCACCAAGCCGATCAGCGACCCCGAGGCGCGCGCCTGGGCCCGCCTTGGCATCGAGGACCCGCACCAGGTTCTGGGCGCCAATGCCACTCAGAACCCGGGCCGCCGCACCAACAATTCAGGCCGCCGCCTGCCTCCCACCGAGCGCCGTGCGATCGAAATCCTTGATGCGGGTGACGGCTGGACCAAGACCGAGGTGCGCAAAGCCTACAAGGCTCTGATCAAGGTACTGCACCCCGATATGAACGGCGGCGACCGCAGCCAGGAAGAACAATTGCAGCAGGTGGTCTGGGCCTGGGATCAGATCAAGGCAAGCCGCAACTTCAAGGATTGAACCCGGCCCCGTCCCGGTGACAGAGACTGGGCGCGCGGGGAACCGGGCGCCTTTTTGCCGTTCTACGAGACCGAAACTACGACCGCGTGCACGACCGTGTATCGGTTTGTGCTAGTTTTCGGCCGAACGTGGCCCTCACGGAGCCGGAATGATCATGCCGACACTCACAGCTTTCAAGGACTCGCCTGACAAAGGGGCCGGGCTGGCGCGCGATATGCGCGTCCGCTGGGCGCTGGAGGAGGTGGGGCAACCCTACGACGTGCGGCTGGTGACGTCTCAGCAGATGAAAAACCCCGCGCACCTGGCGCGCCAGCCCTTCGGGCAAATCCCGGCATACGAGGACGGCGACGTTGCGATGTTCGAGTCGGGAGCCATCGTTCTGCATATCGCAGAGCATCATCCGGTCCTCTTACCACGGGATTCAGTCCAGCGCGCCCGTGCGCTCAGTTGGCTGTTCGCGGCTCTGAGCACGGTCGAGCCGCCAATTCTGGAGCGAGAAACCGTCCGGTTCTTCGAAACCGACAAGCCTTGGCAGGCCGAGCGTTTCGACATGGTGGATGCGCGGATCCGGGCGCGCCTCGATCAGCTTGCCGCCGCGCTTGGCGATGCGGACTGGTTCGCCGGAGCGTTCAGTGCCGCCGATATCGTGATGGTTCATGCGATCCGCAGGCTGGACGGCGCGGGCATATTGGAAGGCTACCCGCGCCTTGGCGCCTATATTGCCCGTGCCGAGACCCAGCCCGCCTATCAGCGCGCCTTTGCCGCGCAATATCAGGTATTTCAGGATGCCCACCTGTCCTGACTTCGCCCGCCACGGCCGCGCGCAAAACAGGAACGGCCCCCGCCGCACCGGGCAAGGACCGTCCTGATATTCAGGTCGACGTCACCTGTGGGCCATGAAGCAGCACCTCCGACCCATAGGCGCGATCACTGGCTGGCATTATTCCGCCGGCAGAAGAACCGTATCGATCACGTGGATCACGCCGTTCGACTGATCGACGTCAGCGATGGTCACTGTCGCGGTGCGGCCACGCTCGTCCTCCAGCACGATGTCATCACCCATCATTTTAGCCTGCAAGGTGCAACCGCCCACCGTCGACACCGGATGCACACCGCCGTCGTCCTTGATCATACCGGCAATCGCGTCCGACATGGCATCAGCCGCCACAACATGGCAGGTCAGGACTTTGGTCAGCATTTCCTTGTTTTCGGGCTTCAGCAGGGTCTCCACAGTGCCCTTCTGCAGCATGTCGAACGCTGCGTTGGTGGGGGCGAACACGGTAAATGGGCCGGGGCCTGCCAGCGTATCGACAAGATCGGCGGCCTTCACAGCGGCGACCAGCGTGGTGTGATCGGCGGAATTCACCGCGTTTTCGACGATGTTCTTGTCGGCATACATCGCCGCACCACCCACCATCGGGTTCTCGGCGGCAGCGGCGGGCAGCGCCAGAACACAGGTGCTGGCAACAGCGGCGGCAAACGTCTTGATCGTGAACATGCTTATCTCCCTTGAGCATTGGCCCGGCAGCGCGCCGGGTATGACAAGAGGTACGGGCCCCGGACCGGACTGGTTTCAAATGGATGCCGATTTTTTCATCACAAAGTGTTCAGCGCTGTCTGCTCGCCTTTTGCGCAGCCCGCCCTAACGCGCGCGAACAATGACACGGGCCTGGCGCCGCTTCCTCTTGCCCTTGAGCCAAGAATGAGGCACCAACGCCCGGTCCGAGACAACACCCCGGGCGCAAGCGACAAGGACGACAGGCATGGCCGACGGCGGAATCGATATCAACGCAAAACCCACGGAAGAAATTTCGGTGCGCGAGGTGTTCGGCATCGACACCGACATGAAGATCAAGGCCTTCCCCGAGCGGACCGACCGTGTGCCCGAAGTCGATTCGACCTACAAGTTCGACCGCGACACCACGCTGGCGATCCTGGCCGGCTTCAGCCACAACCGCCGCGTCATGATCCAGGGCTACCACGGCACCGGGAAATCGACGCATATCGAACAGGTCGCCTCGCGGTTGAACTGGCCCACCGTGCGCGTGAACCTTGACAGCCATATCAGCCGGATCGACCTGATCGGCAAGGATGCGATCAAGCTGCGCGACGGCAAGCAGGTGACGGAATTCCACGAAGGCATCCTGCCCTGGGCGCTGCGCAACCCCACTGCCATCGTGTTCGACGAATACGATGCGGGCCGCGCCGACGTGATGTTCGTGATCCAGCGCGTGCTGGAGCATGACGGCAAGCTGACGCTGCTGGATCAGAACGAGATCATTACGCCGAACAAGTACTTCCGCCTGTTTGCCACATCGAACACCGTGGGCCTTGGCGACACCACGGGCCTCTATCACGGCACGCAGCAGATCAACCAGGCGCAGATGGACCGCTGGAGCCTTGTGGCGACGCTGAATTACCTCAGCCACGACGCCGAGGTTGCGATCGTTCTGTCGAAAGCGCCGCATTACAACAACGAAAAGGGCCGCAAGACCGTCAGCCAGATGGTCACCCTGGCCGATCTGACGCGAACCGCCTTCATGAACGGCGACCTGTCGACCGTGATGAGCCCTCGGACCGTCATCACCTGGGCCCAGAACGCAGAGATCTTCCGCGATGTCGGCTATTCCTTCCGCCTGTCCTTCCTGAACAAGTGTGACGAGCTTGAGCGCCAGACCGTGGCCGAGTTCTATCAGCGCTGCTTTGACGAAGAGTTGCCCGAAAGCGCGGCCAGCGTTTCGCTGGGCTAAACCCGACGACATCGCATTACCGGCGCCCGCCTCTGGCGGGCGTTTTCATTTTTAGGCAACGTTACCAAAAAGTTTTCAGATCGCACATTTGACAGGCGGTATCTTAAGTGATCTGCTTGAATTATGGGCGCTATGCGAAAAATTTTCATTTCATATACCCTGCTGACCTGCCTTGGCGCTCCGGTCCATGCGGGTGAAACGCCAGACCCCTACGCACGGTTTGCCACCTGTGCCGGCCGGCTTTCGGCCCTGATGGAACACCAGTGGCTGATTGGCGCGGCGGGCGCGGATCTGACGCGGGCCCAACGGCAAGGCATGATTGACCTACTTGAAACGGCTCCTGCCCCGAACCCCAAACAACACCTGGCGCGCCGGATCGAGGCCAAGCACCTGCTGGCCAGAATGCTGTTACACGCCGAATTCGCCACATCGGCTCGCGACAGGCGCATGGCACGTTCCGGGGCAGACCGCGCCATTGCCGAGTGCCGGGCGCTGACCTTGGGCTAAACAGGCATCCATCTGTTCGGGATCGCCTGATTTTCAGGCACCGCGCCGCATCAGCACGGCACGACTCAGGGGAAATGTATCCCATTTGCAACGAAATTGCATATGCAATGTATATACTCAATTGTCGGTTAGGGATTCTGCGGTAGGCTGGATCCCATGACACGCGCTGCCCACATGTTTCCCTTGATGGTTCTCTGCCTCGGCCTTCTGTCCGGCACAGCGGCGAATGCCGTTCCCTCACGATCTCAGGAACGGGTCGAGGTCTTTGCAACATGCTCGGGGCGGCTGGCCGCGCTTGCCACGCGACAACGCGCCTGGGACGATCCCGACGCGGCGGAAAATGAACGCCTGCGCGATCTGTTCGATCTGATGGTCGATACGATCCTGCCCGATGCGCTGCGCGATGGCACTGCCGAAACCCAGCCCCGTCAATGGCGCACCAACGGGTGGAGCGAAATGGCGGTGCTGCTGGCCGAGGCCGATTATGCGCTGGATCAACGTCGTGTTGACCGGGCCCACCGATTGCTGGAACAGCGCCTGCGCATCTGTCGGGCGCTGGTGCTTTAGAGCCCTTCCCCGCCTAATTTCCTGAAGCCGTGGTGCCGCCCGCGCTGGTCAATCCCGATCAATGCGCTTAGGTTGCGGCCTTGAACTCCGCGAGCGATCAGAAGGCCAAACATGGCGCAGAAGTCAGACAACCCCGCCGACCCGTTCAAGAAGGCCCTGGCCGAGGCCACCAAGGTCATGGCCAACGACCCTGAACTGACGGTCAGCTATACGGTCGACCCCTCGGGCCTGTCGGGCGAGGCTATGCGCCTGCCCCAGATCAGCCGCCGGATGAGCCGCGAAGAGGTGCTGCTGGCGCGCGGCACCGCCGATGCGCTGGCGATGCACCGCAAGTATCACGACAATGCCACCCACGCCCGTTATGCCCCTCCGGGTGACATGGCGCGCGATCTGTATGAGGCGATGGAAGTTGCCCGATGCGAGGCGATGGGCGCGCGCGACATGCCCGGCACCGCCGGCAACATCGACGCCAAGATCGGCAACGATGCCTTGCGGCGCGGGTATGATCAGATAACGCAAAGCTCGGAAGCGCCGCTGCCGATGGCGGCGGGGTATCTGGTGCGCCATCTGGCAACAGGGCGCGATCTGCCACGAGGCGCAGAGAACGTGATGAACCTGTGGCGCGGGTTCATCGAGAACCAGGCCGGCGGCAGCCTAGAGCAGATCAACGAGATGCTGGCCGATCAGTCGGCCTTTGCCCGTCTGGCGCGGCAGGTGATCAAGGATCTGGGCTTTGGCGATCAGTTGGGCGACGACCCCGACGCCAATGACGACGAACAGGAAGATCAGGCCGAGGAAGACCAGTCCGACGATCAGGAGCCGGAAAGCACCGGCGATGACGACAGCGACGATGATGCTGCCGACGCCGATCCAGAACGCTCGCAGGACGATCAGCAGGATGCCGCGGATGCGCAGGTGTCAATGGATGATCTTGCCGATGACGAGTTGGGCGAAGATGCGGAAATGCCCGATGCCGAGGCGCCGCTTGACCCGCCCGGCCCCCCGCCCGCGTCAGAGGCCGACCCGGATTACAAGGTGTTCCTGACCACCCACGACGAGGAAATCGCCGCCGAGGACTTGGCCGAACCCGCCGAGCTGGAGCGTCTGCGCGCCTACCTGGATCAGCAGCTCGAGCCGCTGAAGGGCGCCGTCAGCCGGCTGGCGAACAAGCTGCAACGCCGGCTTCAGGCCCAGCAGAACCGCAGCTGGGAATTCGACCGCGAGGAAGGCATCCTGGACGCAGGGCGCCTGGCCCGCGTGGTTGCCAACCCCACGACTCCGCTGTCCTTCAAGGTGGAGAAAGACACCGAATTCCGTGACACAGTGGTGACGCTGCTCCTGGATAACTCGGGCTCGATGCGCGGGCGTCCGATTTCGATCGCGGCGATCTGCGCCGACGTTCTGGCGCGCACGCTGGAACGCTGCAACGTCAAGGTCGAGATCCTTGGGTTCACCACCCGCGCGTGGAAAGGCGGACAGGCCCGCGAAGCATGGCTGAACGATGGCCGCCCGCAGCAACCCGGCCGCCTGAACGATTTGCGCCACATCATCTATAAAGGCGCCGATGCGCCCTGGCGCCGTGCGCGGCCGAACCTTGGCCTCATGATGAAGGAAGGCTTGCTGAAGGAAAACATCGACGGCGAGGCGCTGGAATGGGCGCACCGCCGCATGATCAACCGCCGTGAGCAGCGCAAGATCCTGATGGTGATTTCCGACGGCGCCCCGGTTGACGATTCGACGCTGTCGGTAAACCCGGCGAATTATCTGGAAAAACACCTGCGCGACGTGATCGCCATGGTGGAAAAGCGCAAGCTGGTGGAATTGCTGGCCATCGGCATCGGCCATGACGTGACCCGTTACTACGACCGCGCGGTGACAATCACCGATGTCGAGCAGCTGGCCGGTGCGATGACCGAACAGCTTGCCGCGCTGTTCGACAGTGATCCGCGCGCGCGCGCCCGGGTGATGGGAATGCGCAAGGCCAGCTGACGCTCGCCCGCCTTCGGCGAAAGTATTTGTACCGAAAAGAAGCCGCGGTCCGGTGGTGCAATCGGCTTGCACCCCGGGCGGCTTCGCGGTTGGGTGGCATCGGCCAACCAAGGAGACCCCCATGTTCCAGACCTTCGACGTGACCGCCCGCCCCGAACAGGGGCCGCCGCGTCTGGCCGCCTTGCGCGCCGAAATGGCGCGCCATGGGCTTGATGGATTCATGGTGCCGCGCGCCGACGCGCATCAGGGCGAATACGTGGCGGAACGGGATGCGCGTCTGGCATGGCTGACCGGGTTCACCGGTTCGGCCGGATTCTGCGCGGCGCTGCGCGAGGTGGCGGGCGTGTTCATCGACGGACGCTATCGCACGCAGGTCAAAGCGCAGGTGGCCGATGTGTATTCTCCGGTGCCATGGCCCGACCGGCAATTGCCGGGCTGGTTGAAAGAGCACCTTCCGCAGGGCGGAAAGGTGGGGTTCGACCCGTGGCTGCACACGATTTCCGAAGTCGAGCGGTGGGGCAAGGCGCTGGCGGACACCGGAATCGAGATGGTGCGCACGCCCAATCTGGTGGATGCCATCTGGGCCGATCAGCCGCCCCCCCCTGCCGCGCCAATCAAGGCGCATCCGCTGGAGTTTGCAGGGGAAAGCAGTGCTGACAAGATCGCCCGGCTGGCGCGCGGACTGACCACCGCGGGACAGACGTCCGCCGTGTTGACACAGCCGGATTCGATCATGTGGCTTCTGAACATTCGCGGCAGCGACATTGCGCGCAATCCGCTGGCGTTGGGGTTTGCGATCCTGCATGCCAACGGTCGGGTCGATCTGTTCATGGGGCGGGACCGGCTGGTGGATCTGGCCGACCATCTGGGCGCGGATGTTGCTGTCTTCGACACGAATGAGTTCGGCGCAGCACTACAGCCGCTTTCCGGTTGGGTGCGTCTGGATCCGGCGACAGCGCCGCAGGCCGTTGCAGACGCGCTGGAGGGGCGATGGGTGGCTGGAGACGACCCTTGCGCGCTGCCGAAGGCCCGCAAGAACGACGCCGAGATCGAGGGCGCGGCGCAAGCGCACCTGCGCGACGGGGCGGCGATGGTCGAGCTGTTGGCATGGCTTGATGCGCAACCTGCCGGCAACCTGACGGAGATCGACGTTGTAACCCGTCTGGAACTGTGCCGCCGCCGTGACAACGCGTTGCAGGATATCAGTTTCGATACGATTTCGGGCACCGGACCGAACGGTGCAATCATGCACTACCGCGTGACCGAGGAAACCGATGCCCGGCTGGAAGAGGGGCACTTGCTGGTGCTGGACAGCGGCGGGCAATATCTGGACGGCACCACCGACATCACGCGGACTGTCGCCATTGGCGCCCCTGGCTCCGAAGAATGCGCAGCCTTTACCCGGGTTCTGAAAGGCATGATTGCCATGTCGATGCTGCACTGGCCCGCCGGGCTGGCCGGGCGTGACATCGAATGCATCGGGCGGGCACCGCTCTGGGCTGCCGGTCAGGATTTCAATCATGGGCTGGGCCATGGTGTTGGCGCCTATCTCAGCGTCCACGAAGGGCCGCAGCGCCTGTCGCGCGCCAGCACGATCCCGCTGGAGCAGGGCATGATCCTGAGCAATGAGCCCGGCTATTACCGCGAAGGCGCCTTTGGCATCCGGATCGAAAATCTTCTGGTGGTGCAACCCCTTGGCGATCTGCCGGGCGCCGATCCCGAACGCAGCTTTCTGCAGTGGCAGACGCTGACCTTTGTACCGATTGACCGCCGTCTGATCGTCGTCGAGATGCTGAGCGCGGACGAACGCGCCTGGCTGAATGCCTACCACGCCGAGGTGCGCGAAAAGATCGGCCCCAGGGTGGGCAAGGATGCCAAACTGTGGTTGGATGCCGCGGCTGCGCCGCTGTGACATTTCACTGTCATATGCAGGCGGCTTGAGCGACACAACAAGGGGAGAGGACGGGCATGGCAGATCACATCAAAATTCGCAAAGCAGGCGGCAACTGGGTTGTCCGCTCGGGCGGCGCCGTATTGGGCGAGAGCACGAATGCGCTGGAGCTGAGCGAGGGCGATTACCCGCCCGTGATCTATTTCCCCCGGGGCGATATTGCCATGGCCTTTCTGGACCGCACCGAAAAGACGTCGCACTGCCCACACAAGGGCGATGCGACGTATTTTTCCATAGTCACCCGGTCGACGACCTTAGAGAACGCCGCGTGGAGCTATGAGACACCGATTGACGGTGTTTCGGAGATTGCCGGGCACATCGCATTTTATGTGGGCGAACAGGTGGCGGTCGAGCAGGTCTGAGGCGCCTTGTCAAACAGGTGGAAGGGGGCTCTGCCCCCGCCCGCTGCGCGGACTCCCCCGGGATATTTGGAGCCCAAAGAAAGCGACATGGTCCGCGCTTCTTTGGGCCCTAAATATCCCCGCCGGAGGCATCGCGCGCAGCGCGATATTGCCGCCAGCCTTTCGCGAAGTCAGCTGTGTTCCTCGGCCGCGGTCGCGGCCAGCGCGCGGTTGTAGGCTTTCAGCGCGTCGATATGGAACAAGGTTCCCACAAGTTCGGGCGGCTGCGTTTTTGAGCGCGTCACCACCGGCAGAAACGCCACGTCGGCGCGTTCGAACAGCGGCATCGCAGCTTCGAGAGTGGCGGAGGCCTCGACGAAGAGCCCCTCGGCTATCATCTCTCGGCACACGTCTGGTTCGCCTCCACGGGCATCGCCCATCGGGCGCATCACGGCGCCGGCGCGGAACATCGCCAGCAGGTAGGCCTGGGGGCCAGCGGCGAGGTGAATGTTGCGCCGTTCCAGCTGGGTCAGGAAGAACGACCGATCGACCAGCCGCGAGGCAAGCGCGGTCGACATCGACACCGAAACCATAACCGCGAGGCCGATCTGCCAGTCTCCAGTCAGTTCGAACACGATGAGCGTGGTCGAGATGGGTGCGCCAAGGACTGCCGCCGCCACCGCGCCCATCCCGGCAAAGGCATAGAGCGTCGGCAACCCCGACACATCAGGCAGAACGCCGGTGGCGATCACACCAAAGACCAGCCCGGTCAGCGCCCCGATCATCAGCGAGGGCGAAAAGATGCCTCCGCCCATACGCCCGCCGAAGGTGATGGCCACGGCCACGGTTTTCAGCACGGCAAACACGAGTGCTTCGTGCAGGATCAGATCGCCCGAAAGCGCACGATAGGTGGTTTCATAGCCGACGCCGATGATATGCGGATACCAGATCGCCAGCGCGCCCAGCATCGCCCCGGCCAGCGCCGGGCGCAGCCAGCGCGGCAGGCGCAGTCCGCGCTGCAAATGAGTGCCCAAATCTTCGGCCCAGAAGACCGAGCGCATGAGGGCGGCGGCGACCACCCCGCAGACAAGCCCAAGCATCAGAAAGGCCGGCAATTCGACGTAGAATTGCAGGGCGCCAGGTGTCGTCAGCACGAATTCGGTCACGTCTCCGAATTCCAGCCGGTTGATGACCGTTCCGGCGACCGAGGCGATCACGATCGGGGCAAATGCGTGCACGGCGAAGTGGCGCAGCACGACCTCGAGTGCGAAGAGCGCCCCGGCAATGGGCGCGTTGAAGCTGGCCGAGACGGCGGCGGCCACGGCACAGCCAAGCAGGTCGCGCCCGGTGATCCCGTCGGCGTTGATCTTGCGGCAAACCAGCGTGGAGATCACGCCCGCCATATGCACAACCGGGCCTTCGCGGCCCGAAGACCCGCCCGAGGACAGCGTGATCAGCGAGGCCACCATCGACGCCGCCCCTGCCCGGCGTTCGACCCGGCCATCGCGCATTGCTGCGCCCTCGATCACGTCGGCCACGCCGCGCACCCGACCATCGGGCGTGAACCGATGCAGGATCACGCCCACGATCAGCCCGCCCAGAACCGGCAGCATCAGGATCCAGTACCATGGCAGCGATTGCGCGAAAGTGTGCAGGAACTGCACATCGTCCGTGCCATACAGCGCTGCCTGAAGCGCATCGATGCCCTTGCGGAAGAACAGCGCGGCAAAGCCGGCCGCGATCCCGATCACCAAAGCGATGAACCAGAACTGCACCTGGCTCGGCCCGCGCCGACGCATCACTGTCCAGCCCGTCTTGCAGGCGGTCACGGCCTGTTTGTACTGATCAGACAGGAAAGAGGGCGGTTCGTTGGTCATCTTGGCGTGAAATCGGCTGGCTGGGATACCTTGTTCTATCCTGTTTCGCGGCGGGGTCTAACCGGTATTCCTGCCCATTCCGGCGATCAGATCGGCCGCCACGGCGCGCACCTCTTCCAGAAAGAGATCCAGATCGGCAAAGCCGGTACGATGATTGGTGATGTTCACCCGGATCGCCTTCTGCCCGTTGATCGTGGTGGTCGAGGGAGCGGCCGTGCCACGCAGGTGCAACGCGATCACCAGCTCTTCGGTCAGATGGTCCTGTTCGGCGGCCATCGCCTCTGGCGCCAGGTAACGGAAACAGCAGATGTTCAGCGCGACGGGCGCCATCAGCTCCAGCGCCGGGTCGGCGCGCACGGCATCGGCCAGATAGGCGGCCTGGGCGCAGTTGCGATCGATCAGGGCGCCGAACCGGGCTGTGCCGAATTCGGCGATCTGGGCCCAGACTTTCAGCGCGCGAAACCCGCGTGACAGCTCGGGGCCGTATTCCACCGGCCAAGGGTTGCCTGCGGCCAACCCGCGGGTCGCCCCTTGCAAATAACCGGGGCGGTCGGAAAACGCGCGGCGATGCGCCTCTTCTGACCGGATCAGCACGAACCCCGCGTCATAGTTCACATGCATCCACTTGTGGAAATCAAAGGCCAGGCTGTCGGCGCGCTCCATCCCTGCCAGTCGCGGGCGCAGTTGCTCTGACAGAACCGCCAACGCGCCAAAGGCGCCGTCGACGTGGAACCACAGGTCTTCGCGGGCGGCGATGCGGGCCAGCGCGGCCAGATCGTCGATGGCGCCCAGATCGACGCTGCCCGCAGTGCCGATGATGGCAAAGGGGGTCAGCCCCTCTGCCCGGTCGCGGGCGATGGCATCGGCCAGCGCGGTGGTATCGATTTCATAGGCCGCGTTGACGGGCACACGGCGCAGCGCGTCGCTGCCAAGGCCCAGCATGTCGAAGGCACGCGCCACGCAGGCGTGGGTTTGCGTTGACGTATAGCCGACCAGCCGCGCCGCGCCGACGCCTTCGGTGCGCGAGGCAAAACCCAGCGCCCGGTCACGTGCCGCCTTTAACGCGATGATCGTCGCCATCGAGGTGCCCGACACGATCAGCCCGCTTGACCCTTCGGGAAAGCCGAACAACTCGCGGCACCAGCGCATCACCTGCTTTTCCACATAGATCGCGCCATGGTCGCGCCCGCCAAGATTGGCGTTCATCGCGGCCGCGGCGATTTCGGCCACCACGCCAGCGGGCGTGCCGCTGCCATGCACCCAGCCGAAGAACCGGGGGTGCGTGTTGCCCACGCCATGCGGCAACAAGGCCTGCATGTCCTGGCTGACAACATCGGGCCCAAGGCCCTCCACCGGCAGATCACGGTCAAACAGGGCCTTCAGCGCCTCGGGCGGTTCCTGCCAGACCGGGCCACCGGGCTTGCGCTGCATTTCCTCAAGCGCGGCATCCAACATGGTATGCGCACGCGCGCGCAGAGCGTCCCAATCAGACGGGTCGAGTGTCAAATCGGGGTCGTCTGGCGATATGCTCATCTGTCAGCCTTCCAGCAGCGCACGCGCGGCGGCCCGCGCTTCCTTGGTAATCGTATCGCCCGCCAACATCCGGGCGATTTCGTCGGTGCGTTCGGTTTTCGCCAGCGGCACGACGGTCGAGAGCGTCATCCCCTCTTCAACCTGTTTCTGCACACGCCAGTGATGCGCGCCGCGCGCGGCCACCTGCGGAGAGTGTGTCACCACCAGCACCTGCCCCGACTGCGCAAGCTTTGCCAGACGCCGGCCCACGGCATCGGCGGTCGCCCCGCCCACGCCCCGGTCGATTTCGTCGAAAATCATCGTCACGCCCGCCCGTTCGCCGGTCAGGCAGACCTTCAGCGCCAGCAGGAAGCGGCTGAGTTCACCGCCCGAGGCGATCTTGTTCAGCGGGCCAGCCGGCGCGCCCGGGTTGGTCGCGACGGTAAAGGCCACGCTGTCGCGCCCGTCGGGGCCGGGGTCTGCCGGGGTAATCGCCGTGGCAAACACCGCGCGCTCCATCTTCAGCGGGGCAAGCTCGGCCATCACGGCCGCGTCCAGCGCCGAGGCGTGTTCGACACGCGAAGCAGACAGAGCCTCTGCCGCCGCATCAAAGGCCGCGCGCGCCTTGCGCAAATCGGCCTCTTGCCGGGCAAGATCGCCTTCGCCCGCGTCCAGCGCCGCAAGCCGGGCGCGCAGGGTTTCGGCGAATTCGGCCAGATCGTCAGACAGCACGCCATGCTTGCGCGCCATGGCGCGGATCGCGAACAGGCGTTCCTCGGTCTCTTCCAGCTCGGTCGGGTTGAAATCCAGCGCGTCGAGGCTGGCGGCAACGCCCGACTGCGCCTCGGTCAGTTCCACCATCGCGCGGCCCAAGGCGGCCAAGGGCGCATCCAGTGTGCCATCGGATTCCGCCGCCGCGCCATCCAGCCAGCGCATGGCGTCCATCAGCGCGGCCTCGGCCCCGCTACCGCCCAGCAAATCGTAAGCGCGCGCGATATCGGTGCGAACCTTTTCCGCGCCCTGCATCCGGCGGCGCGCCACGTCCAGCGCGGCGTCTTCGCCCTGCTCGGGTGCCAGCCCGTCCAATTCGGCCACGGAATGGCGCAGGAAATCTTCCTCGGCGCGCACGGCTTCCAAGGCGGCCTTGGTCTCGGCCACGGCGCGTTCGGCGGCGGCGCGGGCGCGCCACGCGGCACGCACATCGGCGCGCAGATCGTCGTGCCCGGCAAAGGCATCCAGCATGTCACGATGCCCGCGGGGGTTCAGCAACCCGCGGTCATCGTGCTGCCCGTGTAGTTCAACCAGCGTTTCCGACAGCGCGCGCAACACCTCGCCACTGGCGCGACGGTCGTTGACCCAGGCCGTCTTGCGCCCCTCTGCGGTATTGACGCGCCGCAGGATCAGTTCCGAACCACAGGGAATCCCGGCCTCGTCCAGCACCGCACGGGCCGGATGATCGGCGGACAGATCGAAGACAGCCGTCACCTCGCCCTGCTCGGCACCCTGCCGCACCAGTTCGGCCCGGCCCCGCCAGCCCAGTACGAACCCCAGCGAATCCAGCAGGATGGACTTGCCCGCCCCGGTTTCGCCGGTCAGCACATTCAGCCCCGGCTGAAAGGCAATCTCCAGCCGGTCGATGATCAACAGATCGCGAATATCAAGGGCGCGCAGCATCGGCCCACACTCCGAAAGGACAGGCTCCTGCCCGGCTCAGAGCCAGGCGCCCTTGACCGTCTGACGATAGATACGGGCCAGCCAGTTGTCGCCCAGTGCCCGCGGCTGCAAACCGCGCCCTGTCAGCAGCGCATAGCTGTCTTCGTACCATTCGGTCGACTGGAAGTTGTGGCCCAGAATGGCGCCGGCGCTTTGCGCCTCTTCATCCAGACCAAGCGCCAGATAGGCCTCGACCAGACGGTGCAGCGCCTCGGGCGTGTGGCTGGTGGTCTGGAAATCCTCGACCACCACGCGGAAGCGATTGATGGCAGCGGTGAAATGGCTGCGCTTCAGATAGTAGCGGCCAACTTCCATTTCCTTGCGCGCCAGATGGTCAAACGCCAGATCGAATTTCAGCACTGCCGAGGTGGCATATTCGCTGTCGGGATATACCTCGATCACGGTGCGCAGCGCTTGCAGGGCCTGAAAGGTCAGCCCCTGATCGCGCCCGACCTCGTCGATCTGGTCGTAATAGGACAGCGCCAGCAGGTATTGAGCATAGGCGGCATCTTCTTCGGTCGGGTAGAAATCGATGTACCGCTGGGCGGCGGCGCGGCTTTCTTCGTAATCCTTGCCTTGGTGAAAGGCGAAGGCGGTCATGATAAGCCCCTGCTTCGCCCATTCCGAATAGGGATAGAGCCGCTCGACTTCCGAGAAGTAATAGGCCGCGTCGTCGGTGCGGTTGCGCGACAGTTCATATTCGCCGCGTTCGTAAATCTGGTCGGGGCTGTAGGCCTCAAGGGATTCGCTGCGATCCGCAGCTGGCCCACCGCCGATCCCACCACCTCCGCAGGCGGCAAGCACCGACACCGCTATAACCGCTCCGATCAGCCTGACCCGCGACATGGCGCCTTTCATGCGTGAGAACCCCTTAGCATTCTTGACCGGCCCCCCCGGTCATGGACTGACCTAGCACAATAAGGTGCGGTGCAAAACGGGTTATGGGCCTGCGCTGCGACAAGGTCAACCGCATGGGGCCGTTCGGTCACGCGACGTTGGGAATTTCCGAAAGAACAAGGCCCTGACCCGGCAGGCGGTCGGCTTGCTCGGCGTCGCACAGGATGGTGCGCACGGCGCCCGGAGTCTGGAAAAGCGCCCGCAGCAGCGTGTTGGTCAGGCTGTGCCCGGCCTTCTCTCCTATGTAGCGGCCAAAGATCGGCCCACCGGCCAACGCGAGGTCGCCAAGCGCGTCCAGCATCTTGTGGCGCACGGCTTCGTCAGCGTGGCGGAACCCGCCGGGGCTCAGCACGCGGTCGCCATCGACGACGACGGCATTGTCCAGCGTGCCGCCAAGGGCCAGGCCCTTTTCATGCATCGCATCAACATCGGCCTGACGGCAGAAGGTGCGGCTATCGCACAACTCACGCGCGAAAGTGCCGTTGTGCATGTCAAGCGACTTGCTTTGACGACCAATCGCCTTGTCGGCAAAGTCGATGTGGAATTCGATTTCGAACTTGTCCGACGGCAGCAGAGTTGCCTTGGCGCCATCCTTTTCGACAGTGATCGGTTTCAGAACCTGAAACGCCAGCACCGGGGCCGCCAGTCGGCGCACGCCGCGCGCCATGATGCCCCGCACGAAAGGTGCCGACGATCCATCAAGGATCGGCACTTCGGGGCCGTCGATTTCAATCAGGCAGTTGTGAACCCCACAGCCCGCCAGCGCCGCCATCACGTGTTCGACGGTCGAAACCGACACACCCGAGTGATTGACCAGTCGCGTGCATAGCGGCGAGCGTTCAACAACGTCCCACAGCGCAGGAACCAGTGCGTTGCCGATCTGAATGTCGGTGCGTCGAAACCAGACACCGTGACCGGCGGAAGCCGGACGCAGAACCATCTTCACGGGGGCCCCTGTGTGTAGCCCCACGCCTTCGAAAACCACCGGTGATTTGATCGTGTTCTGCAAGACGAGCCTCGGAATTTTATGTCCTTATCCACTGTTCGTTCAGTGGTGCAACTCAGGTAGCGGCTGCCTTGTTCCGGCTCAACTCAATCTTTGCAACGGAATGAAACATGTCTGTAACACATTGGCAGCATACCGCCACCAGCACTCTAAATGCATGTAATAAAAAAGAAAAACGGCCGCACTTGGCGGCCGCATTTCCATGTATTGTGACGGTATCAGTTGGCTTGGCGGCGCAGGAAGGCCGGAATTTCGATCTTGTCCTGATCGTCTTCATGATCCGGAGTTGCGCGCGCAACCGAGTCTGATTGCCGGATCTGCGGCTGCTGGCGCACCGGTTTCGGCGCGGGCCGTTCCGCCGGTGTATCGGCGGCGTGGCCTGTCATCCGGTTGATCAGCGAGTTGATGCCAAAGCCTTTGCGATCAGCGGCAGGTGCGGCCCCACGCTGCGGTTCGGGTGCGGCAACAGGGCGGCGCGGTGTCTGCTTTGCAGCGGCGGCCTGAAGCCGGGCCAACGCCTCGGGCGACGGCGTTCCGGCAGGGCGCGGGCGCGGCGCGACGAAGGCCTCGGGTGCCTCTTCTTCCACGTCAAGGCGCGGCTCGAACGCGGGCACTTCGGGGCGATAGGCCGGCGCGGGCAGACCATCGTCTTCCATCTCGGGCTCGGCTTGGGTGAACAGGTCCTGCTCGGGCTCCATCTCGGGCTCGGGCTCGTTGCTGGCCACAACGCTCATGCCTTCGTATTGCGCCGGTTCTTCGGCGGCAGCCGACACGCGGGTTTGTGCGGGCTCGGGCATCTCTTCGTTGACGGGCTCGTAGTCTTCGATCTTCTTGGGCAGCGGGCGCGACATCGAGCGGCGCGGCACGGGCATGTCGCCCACGCTTTCCGAGGCGTCGATGCCGGTGGCAACAACGCTCACGCGCATCACACCTTCCATCGCGGTGTCCAGAGTCGAGCCGACGATGATGTTGGCGTCCGGGTCCACCTCTTCGCGGATGCGGTTGGCGGCTTCGTCCAGCTCGAACAGCGTCAGATCGTGGCTGCCGGTGATGTTGATCAGCACACCCTTTGCGCCGCGCAGGCTGATTTCGTCCAGCAGCGGGTTTGCGATGGCTTTCTCGGCCGCCTGAATGGCGCGATCTTCGCCTTCGGCTTCGCCGGTGCCCATCATCGCCTTGCCCATTTCGTCCATCACGGCGCGGACATCGGCAAAGTCGAGGTTGATCAGGCCCGGACGCACCATCAGGTCGGTCACGCCTTTTACACCCTGATACAGAACGTCATCAGCCATGCTGAAGGCTTCGGTAAAGGTGGTCTTTTCGTTGGCCAGACGGAACAGGTTCTGGTTCGGAATGATGATCAGCGTGTCGACCATCTTCTGCAGCTGCTCGACGCCTTCTTCGGCCTGGCGCATCCGCTTGGCGCCTTCAAACTGGAACGGCTTGGTAACAACACCGACAGTCAGCACACCTAGCTCGCGCGCGGCCTGCGCAATGATCGGCGCGGCGCCGGTGCCGGTGCCCCCGCCCATGCCAGCGGTGATAAAGCACATATGCGCGCCCGCCAGATGGTCGACGATTTCCTCGATGCTTTCTTCGGCAGCGGCCGCGCCCACAGCGGCACGCGCCCCGGCGCCCAACCCTTCAGTCACCTTCACACCCATCTGGATGCGGCTGGTCGCGGCGCTTTGCTGCAGCGCCTGCGCGTCGGTGTTCGCCACCACGAACTCGACACCGTCCAGCTGTTTTTCGATCATGTTGTTGACGGCGTTACCGCCAGCACCGCCCACGCCAAATACGGTAATCCGCGGCTTGAGGTCGTCCTGACCCGGCATCGATAGGTTCAAAGTCATTCTGAGGTCCGCCTGTCTTAAATCGGTTGTGTCGCGCCACCGTCTCTGCCGGACGGCTCTGTCCTGAGGGCAACAATACCCGTTGCACACAGGATCGTCACCCAAAAAACACAGATCCAATACAAAATGTGGAGAGGCAGTAGACCCCGTTGGCAGTATTTCGCCGGGACGCCAACATCTTGCGGCACGAGGCCAAAGTAATACTAGCGGCGCGAAACGGACTGTTGCGCCGGGCAAGCATGCACAAAATCTGCGCATGATCGTTCGATTGAATGTCAGAGGACTGCTCGGTCCGCCTGTCGGGCCTCTTCGTGCCTTGTGGACAACAGTATCACGGCAGCCCCCCGCCGCAACCTGATTCTGCGGAAGCGCGCTTTACCAGTTGTCCCGAATCCAGCGCACCGCGCGGCCAAAACTGCGCTTGGCATACCGGTCGATCGGCACTTCGAAATCCCACCATTCGTCCTGTGGATGCGCGGCGAAAAGCGACAGTCCGACGACCGATGCAAAGCCCGGCCCGGTGGCCGACTGCGGCAGCCCGTGCACGCGCAACGGGCGGCCCAGCCGCACCTGCTGGCCCAGGATGCGTGTCGCAAGACCGTCCAGCCCCGGTGTCTGGCTGCCCCCGCCCGTCAGCACGATCTGCTGCGACGGCAGGTGCGAGAAGCCCGCCGCATCCAGCCGCGCGCGCACCTCTTCCAGAATTTCCTCGACCCGGGGGCGCATGATGCCGATCAGCTCGGCCCGGCTGACGCGGCGACGGTCATGTTCGTAATCGCCAGTGTCGCCGCCGATCTCGATCATCTCGCGATCGTCCATGCCGGTGGCCAGCACACCGCCGTAGAAGGTTTTCATGCGTTCGGCGTTCGCCATCGGGATGCCAAGGCCCATGGAAATGTCCTGCGTCACATGATCGCCACCCATGCGCACGCAGTCGGCATAGATCATGTGTTTCTTCATGAAGATCGACACGCCGGTCGATCCGCCGCCCATGTCGATGCAGGCCGCGCCCAATTCCTGCTCGTCTTCCACCAGCGCCGAACGGCCCGAGACATAGGCCGAGTTCGCGATGCCCGCCAGTTCCAGATCACAGCGTTTGACGCATTGCGCCAGGTTTTGCACGGCGGTGGAATCCACTGTCAGCATGTGCATGTCGGCGGCCAACTCATGCCCCAGCTGGCCGCGCGGATCGGACAGGCCTGAACGGTTGTCGAGCGCGAAGTTCACCGGCTGGGCGTGCAGCACTTCGCGGCCCGCGCCGTATTCCGGCACCTCGCAGGCGGCCAGAACGCGGGCGATTTCATTCTCTGTCACCACGTTGCCTTCCAACTCGACCGTGGCGTCCAGCCCGTACGAGCGGGGATCGGCGCCCGAGAAACAGGCGATGACGTGATCAACGCGCACCTCGGCCATCTTCTGCGCGGCCTGAAGCGCGGTGCGGATCGCGCGTTCGGTTTCCTGCATGGCGGTAATTTCGCCAAATTTCACCCCGCGCGAGCGGGTCGTGGCGGCCCCCACGATACGAAAGCCCGATTGCCCGGCCAGCGCGCCGATGGAGTTGTCGGTGCTCAGCCGTCCCAGCCCGTCGAAGCGCAGCACGAGACAGGCAATTTTCGAGCTGCCGACGTCCAGAATGGCAATCACGCCGCGTTGCAGGGCCTGCTGGCGCAGCTGCCGCATCGCCCGTTGCGATTGATACAAATCCGTCATGCCCGCTGCCCGCCTTTTGTTTTTATCATGATTAATAGCCGTTTAACTCGCGAATGCGCCACCAGTCCTGCACCGCTGGTTCGTTCATCCGCAGGGTCGGCCGCTGACCCAGCCGCATGTCCACCACCGCCACGTCGCGCTGCAACATATCCTGCGCTTCCGACAGGGCGATCACGCGTTCCAGCGCACGCACAGGACCCTCGGTTGGCAGTTGAATCCGCTGTTCGCGATCCAGCACCACATCCCACCGCCGCTCGCCAACCCGTACCAGCCCGCGCATCCGGTCTGCCAAAGGCTGGGCGGCGGAGACGATCTCAAGCGCCTCGCGCACATGGCGGTTGGCGCCATCGCCCGCGATCAGCGGAAGGTTCGGGAAATCGGTGCGCTCTGGCACCCGCTTGATATGCACGCCGCCTTCGTCCAGCACCGCCAGACCATGCCGGTTGCGCCACAGCACCACCGGCTGCCGTTCGGTCACGTCGATCTGCAAGATACCGCCGGGTCTGATACGCACGGTCGCTGCCTTCACCGGATCCAGCCCGGTGACAAGATCGCGAATGGCCGAGATATCCAGATCGAACGAGCTGACCGGGAAGTCGATTGGCACCACCTCGCGGATGTCTTCGTCAAGCGAGGCCCCTGCCCCGTCGATCGCCATGAGCGAGACCATGAATTCGGGGCGCTCCTCGATCGAGGCGCGGACACTGTTGACATAGCCGATCAGCGCATCGCGCCTTACATCATTCGCCAGATAGGCCGATGTGGCGGCGAAAACGATGGCAAAGGGAATGCCGATGCGCAGGCCCAGCCGCACGCCAGGTGTCAGCATCAGCCGTTGCAGCCGATAGCTGAGTCGTGAGGGCGCGGGATCATGCGTCGTGCGGTTGCGTCTTAGCGATCGCATGATGCGTCCTCGACCAGCCAGCGGCACAGAGCACCGAATGACATGCCCGCCGCCCCGGCCTGTTCGGGCGAAAGCGACGTGGGCGTCATGCCGGGTTGCGTGTTGGTTTCCAACAGGAACAGCCCCTTGGCGCCGCGCGTGTCGTCCCAGCGGAAATCGGTGCGCGAAATGCCCCGGCAGCCCAGCGCGCGATGTGCGTGCAGCGCGTAATCCATGCACAGGTCGAAGATATCGGCCGGCACCTCGGCAGGGACCACGTGACGCGATCCGCCGGGGGCATATTTGGCATCATAGTCGTACCAGCCATCGGTGATGATTTCCGTGACCGTCAGCGCACGCCCGTCCATCGCCGTCACCGTCAGCTCGCGCCCCGGCACATAGGCTTCGACCATCATGCGGGCCGGCATGTCATCGGCAATTTGCGGCGGGCTGTCGGCGGCATCATGCACGAAATAGATGCCTACGGAACTGCCTTCGTTGTTCGGTTTCACCACATAGGGCGGTTCCATCAGGTGGCGCGCAGCGATGTCGTCACGCGCGGCGATCAGCGAGGGCACAACTGGCAGACCGGCGGATTCATAGGCGGCCTTGGTGCGCTGCTTGTCCATCGCCATAGCGGAGGCCAGCACGCCCGAATGGGTATAGGGAATGCGCAGCCATTCCAGGATGCCCTGCACACAGCCGTCTTCGCCCCAGCGCCCATGCAACGCGTTGAACGCCACATCGGGCGCAATCGCGCTTAACCGCTGCGCCAGATCGGGGCCGGCATCGACCTCGACAACCTCGTATCCTTCACCCCGAAGCGCGGCGGCGCATTCGCGCCCCGTTGACAAGGACACCTCGCGCTCGGACGAGGGCCCGCCCATCAATACCGCCACTTTCAGGGGTGTCACGCTCGAATGACCCACCGCAAGTGCCTCAAATTGCCCGATCTTCTGTGTGATCGGTTTCTAGTATCAGGACCGCCCCTGCCCCGTATCATTGGTGCCTGTCGGGTCTTTGGGGGGCGGTTTCAAGCCAGCGGATCGCCGACCCGCATGATCTCCCATTCTAGCGTTATCCCGCTGGAGGCGTAAACCTTTTTTCGCACGTCCTCGCCAAGCGATTCGAGATCTGCGGCCGTGGCGCCGCCAGTGTTGATCATGAAGTTCGAATGCTTCTCGCTCATCTGGGCGCCGCCCCGGCGCGCACCGCGCAGGCCCGCGTCGTCAATCAGCTTCCACGCCTTCAGATCATGGGTATCATCCGCCTGCCCGGTCGAGCTGAATCCGGCCGGATTGCGAAAGGTCGAGCCGGCGCTGCGTTCGCGCGTCGGCTGGGTCGCGTCACGGCGGGCCAGCTGGTCTTCCATACGGGCGTGCAGCGCTTCGGGGTCGCCCTGCGGCGCCTCGAATTCGGCGGAAATCAGCACCGCGCCTTCGGGCAGATCAGACTGGCGGTAGCGCAGGTTCAGATCGTCGCGCGTCAGCCGCACCTCGGCCCCTTCGCGGGTGATGACGGTGGCGGCCACCAGCCGGTCGGCGACATAGCTGCCGTAACAGCCCGCGTTCATCCGTATCGCGCCGCCGATGCTGCCCGGGATCGTGCGCAGGAACGTCAGATCCAGCCCCGCATCCGCCGCCCGTCGAGCCACATGCGCATCCAGCGCCGCCGCCCCTGCAGTGACGCGCGTGCCGTCGCATTCGATCTGGTTGAAGCCGCGCCCCAGCCGGATCACGACCCCGCGCAGCCCCCCATCGCGCACGATCAGATTGGACCCGACGCCCATGGGAAATACCGGCACCGACGCATCCAGATTGCGCAGGAATTCGGCCAGATCGGCCTTGTCCTTCGGCTGAAACAGGAAATCCGCCGGGCCGCCCACACGTAGCCACGTCAGTTCAGAAAGGTCGCGCCCCGGAGTCAGGGTGCCTTTGGGAGTTGGTAATCCGGTCATGGCGCCCTGTTAATCCATTCCGGCGGGAACGGGAATCACCTTTCGGCAGGCAATGAGGAAACGTGCCGAAATCAGCGCGCCGCGCCACCTGACACCCGTGTGCGGAGCCAGCGGAACAGATAGATCACGGGCCAGCGCAGCACGCTCATCCCTGCGACAAGTACGGCCAGACCGACCCAGGGGCCGTTCTGCCAGGTGACATACCCGACGATCGGGATGCCGACGGCAATCAGCGCATAGGCACTGCGCCAGTGGTGATCGCGGCTGGGCAACAGGGCGATTATGTTCGCCGCCAAGCCCCAGAGCGCCGCAAGCACCAGTGAGAGCGTCATTCGACCGGTTCCTGTGCCCGTCTCCGCAGGCGCCCCAAGAAATGGCGCAGCGGCTGGCGGAACATCGAAATGAACCCGGCAGTCCCGGCGATGGCCGCGACCGCTCCGTGCTGAAAGCCCAGGTAGGCAATGACGAGCGGCGCCGCGATCATCAGCGCCAGCCCCGGCACCATCTGCAGGCGCAGCGGCAGGAAGGCGACAGCCGTCGCCGCGAAAACCCAGGCCGCCGCCAGCAGGATCGAGGTGCTCATGCCGCCGCTCCCTTATTGGTCAGCCGCTCGGGCAGCGCGTTTGCCCAAGCGCTGATCGTCCCGGCGCCAAGACACACGACCATGTCACCGGGGCGCGCCTGTTCGCGGACCAGCCGCTCCAGATCGTCCTCCGACACGATGGCGCGGGCGTGGCGGTGGCCGTGGCGGATCAGCCCGCTGACCAGGTCATCGCGCGAGGCACCGGGGATCGGGTCCTCTCCGGCGGCATAGACCTCGGCGATGGCGACCACGTCGGCCTCGTTGAAGCAGTTGCAGAAATCATCGAACAGCGACGACAGGCGCGAATAGCGATGCGGCTGGTGTACGGCAATCACCCGGCCCTCGGTCGCTTGCCGTGCGGCTTTCAGCACGGCGGCGATTTCCACCGGGTGGTGGCCGTAATCGTCGATGATGGTCACCCCATCCACCTCGCCCACGCGGGTAAAGCGGCGATTGACCCCAGCGAAATTGGCCAGCGCGGTGCGGATTTCCTCGGCCTTCATGCCAAGGTGGCGGGCGACGGCCACCGCCGACAGCGCGTTCGACACGTTGTGATCGCCCGGCATCGGCAGGGTACAGCCCTCGATCACAATCTCGTCGGCTTGCAGCGCGATGTCGAAATGGGCCACGCCTTTTTCATAGTGCAGGTTCACCGCGCGCACATCGGCCTGCGCGTTGAAGCCGTATGTCACCACGCGCCGGTCAGTGATGCGGCCCACAAGGCGCTGCACCTCGACATGATCGGTGCAGCACACCGCCAGCCCGTAGAAGGGGATGTTCGACACGAATTCGTGGAACCCGTCGCGCAGCGCGTCGAAGCTGCCCCAATGCTCCATATGCTCGGGGTCGATATTGGTGACGATGGCGATTGTGGCCGGCAGCCGGTTGAAGGTGCCGTCGGATTCATCGGCCTCGACCACCATCCATTCGCCCAGACCCACCCGCGCGTTCGAGCCATAGGCGTGGATGATGCCGCCGTTGATGACGGTCGGATCGAGCCCGCCTGCGTCCAACAGCGTGGCGACCATCGTCGTGGTCGTCGTCTTGCCGTGGGTGCCCGCGATGGCAACGTTGGATTTCAGGCGCATAAGCTCGGCCAGCATCTCGGCCCGCCGCACCACCGGAAGACCACGCCGCCGCGCCTCGTCCAACTCGGGGTTGCCCGTCTTGATGGCCGAGGAAATCACGACCACCTCGGCGTTTTCCAGGTTCTCGGCGCGCTGGCCTTCAAAGATTGTGGCGCCCAGCCCTGCCAGCCGGTCGGTGATGCGCGAGGTTTTCAGGTCGGACCCCTGCACAGTGTAACCGTGGTTGATCAGCACCTCGGCGATGCCCGACATACCGATGCCGCCAATGCCGACAAAATGGATCGGCCCAACGTCGCCGGGCAATTTGGTGGCTGGGGTCATGCGGGTTCCCTTTGTGCAAGTTCTTCGACCAGCGCGACCAGCCGTTCGGTCGCATCGGGTGCCCCCACCGCCATGGCCGCGCGCGACATCTGCGCGGCACCTGCGGGGTTGGCAAGGATCGTTTCGATTTGCGCGGCCAGCGTGCTGGGGTCAAGCGCCGATTCGGGTATCTTTATGGCCGCCCCGGCCTCGACCAGCCCGCGCGCATTGGCGGTCTGGTGGTCTCCGGCGGCGGCGGCAAAGGGGATCAGGATCGAGGGCCGCCCGATCACGGTCAGATCGGCGATCGAAGACGCCCCCGCGCGCGAGATCACCAGCTGCGCCTCGGACATGCGGCGGGGAATGTCGGTGAAGAACGCCTGCACATCGGCGCGCACGTCCAGCTCGGCGTAGGCAGCGCTGACGCGATCCAGGTCTTCGGGGCGGGCCTGCTGCGCCACGCGCAGGTTGGCGCGCATCGGTTCGGGCAGCAGGGCGATAGCCTGCGGCACCACATCCGACAGGATGCGCGCGCCCTGGCTGCCACCGATGACCAGCAGCGACATGGGGTAGTCGCCCGGCGTGATATAGCTCGCCCCTTGACGCTCCAGCACGGCGGCGCGAACGGGGTTGCCGACGTGGATGCCTTCGGCCCCTTCGGGCAGCGCGGTGGGCCAGACACCACAAGCCACAGCCTCCACGCGGGGGGCGAAAATCTGGTTCACGCGGCCCAGCACGCCGTTCTGTTCATGGATCATGCGCGGCAGCTTCAGCAGCGTTGCCGCCCCAAGCGCCGGGATCGAAGGATAGCCGCCGAAGCCCACCACGACATCGGGACGGTCGCGGTACATGTTCCAGGCGGTGCGCGCCACGCCCAGCGCGATCTTGGGCACCACCATCGCGCGGCCCAGTGCGCCGCCACGCGCGAAGGTCGCGCTTTGCACCTCGGTGATCTCGGTCGAATGGGGGAAGCCGCCGGTATAGCGCGCGCCGCGCGCATCTGTTGACAGCCGCACCCGCCAGCCCCGGCGCAGCATCGCCTCGGCCAGCGCCTGGGCCGGGAACATATGCCCGCCCGTGCCGCCTGCGGCAATCACCAGGTAAGGCGCGCTCATCTTCCGCGCCCGCGCAGCAGGTCGCTGATCTGTCCCTGGGGCCGGGTCCGCGTCAGCGCCAGCAACATGCCCAACGCGATGCCACCCGCAATCAGCGATGACCCACCGTAGCTGACAAAGGGCAGGGTCATGCCCTTGGCGGGCAGCAGGCGCACGGCCACGCCCATGTTGATCATCGCCTGCACGCCGAACACGCAGGCCAGCCCGGTGCCCGCAAGCCGGATGAAAGGATCGCGTTCGCGGATCAGCCGCAGCAGCGAGCGCACGACAACCACCGTGTACAGCGCGATGATGACCAGCACCAGGATCAGCCCGTATTCTTCGGCGGCCACCGCAATGATGAAATCGGTATGCGCATCGGGCAGCGACCATTTCACCTGCCCCTCGCCCACGCCGACGCCGAACAGCCCGCCTTCGCGTATGGCGTTAGTGGCATAGCCCAGCTGGGTGGTCGGGTCGACATCCGGCGACAGGAAGCCGTCGATCCGACGCGCGAAGTGTTCCGAGCTGGAATAGGCCACCGTCCCGGCCAGCACCACCAGCCCGGCCATGCATACCAGCAGCAGCATCGGCGCGCCGGCGACGAAATACATCACACCCCAGGAAAACAGCACAAGGCAGGCCTGCCCGAAGTCCGGCTGCATCGCCAGCATCAGCACGATGGCGACACACAGCGAGAAGGACCATGTTTTGCCCGGCGGGCCGTTGATTTCCTGGCTTGCCGCGATCAGCCACGCCGCCACCACGACAAACCCGGGCTTCAGGAACTCCGAAGGTTGCACGCTGGCAAACCCAAGGCTGAACCAGCGCACCGCGCCCTTGCCGAAATCGGTGCCGAAAAACGGCAGCAGCGCCAGCGCAATGAAGGCGCCCAGAAAGCCGATCGTTGCCAGCCGCCGCACCAGCACCGGCGACATCATCGAGGTCAGGAACATCGCCACCAGCGCGGCCGAGCCGAACACCGCCTGACGCTGGACATAGTGGAAAGCGTCAAAGCCATTGCGCGCGGCCAAAGGCGGGGAAGAGGCCAGCCCCAGCAGCAGCCCGACCACAAACAGCAGCAGAACGCAGGTCATCGACAGCTTGTCGACCGTGCGCCACCACCGTGGAAGAATAGGTTCGCCGCCCCGATCCGGAGCCGCGCCGTACACCATCTCTGTCATGGCCAACCGCCGTTTTCTGCCTCTACCGCCCCGTTTTCGGGGTCTCGTTCGCCAAGGATAGCGTGATTTGCGCGTTCAGGCCAGCAGATTGATGGGGCCCATTCGGTCACGGGCGCGTGTTTGCGGGTCCTTGCGCATTTTGCCCTGTCGTCATGCCTCGCCGGCGGGCATAAGGCGCGCCATGCGCTATACCACGATCATCCTCGGCGCCGGGGCCGCCGGCATGATGTGTGCCGCCCACGCCGGGCCCGGCACGCTGGTGGTGGACCATGCCCGCGCCCCGGGCGAAAAGATCCGTATTTCCGGCGGTGGGCGCTGCAATTTCACCAACATGGGCGCGACGCCGGAAAACTTCCTGTCGGCCAATCCGCATTTCTGCAAATCGGCGCTGGCGCGCTATACGCAGTGGGATTTCCTTGATCTGGTCGGGCGATACGGCATCGCCTGGCACGAAAAGACGCTGGGCCAGCTGTTCTGCGACGGGCGCGCGACGCAGATCGTGCAGATGTTGCGCGACGAAATGGCGCGCGCAGGGGCCGAGCTGTGGCTGGCCACCTCGGTCGCCGGGGTGCGCCATGCCGATGGGCTGTTCCATGTCACGCTGGACCGCGACGGGCAGCGCCAGGATGTCAGCGCACCGAACCTCGTGCTGGCCACAGGCGGCAAATCCATCCCCAAGATGGGGGCCACCGGACTGGCCTATGACATCGCGCAGCAGTTCGGGCTTGCGATGACCGAAACGCGCCCCGCGCTGGTGCCTTTTACCTTTCCGAACGACCGCTTTGCCGATCTGTCCGGCGTGGCGCTGCCCGTGCGGCTGTCAAACGCGCGCGCATCTTTTGACGAGGCGATGCTGTTCACCCATCGCGGGCTGTCGGGGCCCTCGGTTCTGCAACTGTCGTCCTACTGGCGCGAGGGAGAGGAGATCGTCGCCGATCTGGACCCGTCCGGCGCGCTGTTGCAGCTGCTGCGCGACACCCGTCAGAGCGAGGGCCGCCGCGCCCTGCGCACCGTTCTGGCGCGTGCCCTGCCCGCCCGTCTGGTCGAGGCCTTGCCAACTCCGGTCCCGCTGGACGCACGGCTGGCCGACCAATCGGACGCCACGCTCGAGACGCTGGTTGATGGCTTGCGCAGCTGGCACCTGACCCCGTCTGGAAGCGAAGGGTATCGTACCGCAGAAGTGACGCTGGGCGGCATCGACACCGACGGGCTGTCGTCGAAAACCATGGAATCCAAGGCGCTGCCCGGGCTGTTCGCCATCGGCGAAGCGGTGGATGTGACCGGCTGGCTGGGCGGCTACAATTTCCAATGGGCCTGGTCTTCGGGGCACGCCGCCGGCACCGCCATCGCCGCCCGCGCGGGCACGGAACCGCCACAGGTCTAGCGGCGTTTTCCCGGCACACATCCCCGGGAGGCACAGATGACAATCCGCAAGGGCAGCACGGTTCAGTGGGATTGGGGCAATGGCACCGCCGAGGGCAAGGTGACCGAGCGCCACGAAGACCGGATCGAACGCAAGATCAACGGCAGCTATATCTCCCGCAATGGCTCTTCCGACGATCCGGCACTGGTGATCGAACAGGACGATGGGCAAAAGGTGCTGAAACTCGTCTCGGAAGTGCGGCACAAGTAACATGGGCACGGCCGAGGTTCCCAAGGGGCTGCTGTGGTATCCCGACAGCGAGCCGGGCATCACCCGGGTGCGCTGCGGGCGCGGGTTCAGCTATCGCGGGGCCGATGGCACCACCATCGCGCGCGGCGCCGAACGCGCCCGGATCGAGGCGCTGGCTGTGCCGCCCGCCTACGATAACGTCTGGATCAGCCCGCACGCGCGTGGGCATCTGCTGGCCACCGGCATGGACGCCCGCCATCGCAAGCAATATCGCTATCACCCCGATTGGGCCGAGGCCCGCGCCCTGCTGAAATTCGGCGGACTGGCCGAATTCGGGCGCACCCTGCCCCGCATCCGCCGCCGCATCGCCCGCGATCTGGCGGAAGAGGTGGGAAGCGAGGCGTTTGCCCTGGCCGCCGCCGCGCTGCTGATCGACCGGCTGTCGCTGCGCGTCGGGAACAAGGCCTATACCCGCGAAAACGGATCCTATGGCGCGCTGACGCTGACCCGGCGGCACCTGCGGCTGACCCGCACGGGGCTGAACCTCAGCTACACGGCCAAGGGCGGGCTGGCCGTGCGCCGCCGCCTGACCGACCGCAAGTTGCTGCGCGTGCTGGAAACGGTGCGCGACCTGCCGGGGGCGACGCTGATGTCGTGGGTCGATGACGACGGCATCGCGCGCAGCCTGACCTCGGGCGGGCTGAACGCCTACCTCTCTGATGCCGCGGGCAGCGACACCACCGCCAAGGTGTTCCGCACCTGGGCCGGGTCCCTTGCCGCGTTCGAGGCAGTCGAGGGTGGCGCCGACACGATCAAGGCCCTGTCCGAAGCCGCCGCCACGCGGCTGGCGAACACCCCTACCGTGGCGCGCAATTCCTACATCCACCCCAAGGTGATCGACCTGCTGGACACCCCGCAAACGCCCGAAGGCGCCGGGCTGCGCGGGCTGTCTGCGACCGAGAACCGGATGCTGACCCTGATCGACGCCTAACCGGCCGTCACCTTTGCGACTTCGGCGGCGAAAGCCTCGCCGCGTTTCTCAAAGTTGTCGTATTGATCGAAACTGGCCGCCGCCGGGGCCAGCAGCACGGTATCGCCCGGCTGCGCTTCGGCATGAGCGCGGGCGACGGCGGTCGCCATATCGGTGCAAATCTCGGTCTCGCAGGTCAGTTGCAGCGCGAATTGCGCCGCCTCCCGCCCGATCACATAGGCCTTGGCCACATTGCCCGACGCCGCGTTCAGCGCCTCCAGCCCGCCTTCCTTCTGCAATCCGCCACAGATCCAGCGGATGTTGGAAAAGGCGCGCAGCCCCTGCACCGCGCTGTCGACATTGGTCGCCTTGCTGTCGTTCACATAGGTCACGCCGCCCGCCTGCGCGACGATCTGGCTGCGGTGCGGCAGCCCCGGATAGCTGTGCAACGCCGCCTCGATCACCCGCGGCGCAAGGCCCAGCGTGCGCGCCACCGCATAGGCGCAACAGGCGTTCTGATGGTTGTGCGCCCCGGGCAGCCCCGCCACCTCGCGCAAATCGATCGAGGCCACCTGACGCCCCTTGCGATACTCCGACAGGAACCCCTTGCGCGCAAACACCTGCCACCCCGGCCCGGTCAGCTTCGCGGCCACCGAGACGCGGATCACCCGGTCATCCGTCGGCCCCTCGGCCATCTGCCCGGCCAGATAGGCGCCTTCGGGTTCGTCCACCCCGATCACCGCGCGGTCGGGCCCGCCCTCGGCAAACAGCCGCCGTTTCGCGGCGAAATAGCCGCCCAGCCCGGCATGCCGGTCCAGATGGTCGGGGCTGAGGTTGGTGAACACCGCCACATCCGGCGTCAACGCGCGGGCCAGATCGGTCTGATACGATGACAGTTCTAAAACGATCACATCGCCATCCGCCGCTGGGTCCAGATCAAGCACACCGCGCCCGATATTGCCCGCCAACTGCGCGGGACGCTGCGCATGGCTCAGGATGTGGTGGATCAGGGCCGAGGTGGTGGATTTCCCGTTCGATCCCGTCACCGCGACAACCTGCGGCAGCATGTCGAAACTGTGCCATTCCTCGGTCGCGAACGACCGGAAGAACAACCCGATGTCGTTGTCCACGGGCACACCGGCCCGCAGTGCGGCCATCACGACCGGGTTCGGGGCAGGGTAGAGATGCGGAATGCCGGGCGACACGATCAGCGCCGCGATCTGATCAAAGGCCCCGGCCCGCGTCAGATCGGCGGTTGCGAACCCCTCGCCCTCGGCAGTCGCCCGCGCAGCGGGGTTGTCATCCCAAGCCACCACCTCTGCCCCGCCGTCGCGCAGCGCCCGCGCCGCGGCCAGACCAGACCGCCCCAGCCCCAGCACCGCAATCCGCTGCCCCGCAACACCCTTGACCGGAATCATTTACACTGTCCCCTTATCCTGTCGCGCGGCACAATGCGCAGAACGCGCGCCCCCCACAACCCCGCCGCGCCCAGCGAAGGACCGCCCATGGATACCGCCCGCCTGCAACAGGCGCTCGACACGATCACAACCCGGATGCAGGCCAGCGACGACTGGGGCCAGGTCGCCAGCTATATCCCCGAACTCGCCCGAATCCCGCCCAGGCAATTCGGCATCGCGGTTGCCACCGCAGGCGGAGAGATGCTGACCGCAGGCGCCGCCGACACGCCGTTTTCGGCGCAAAGCGTGACCAAGGTCTTCGCGCTGGCCATCGCGCTGGGCCGCGCAGGCGATCAACTCTGGGCGCGGGTGGGCCGCGAACCTTCGGGCTCGGCCTTCAACTCGATCGTGCAGCTCGAATACGAACAGGGCATCCCTCGCAACCCCTTCATCAATGCAGGCGCCATCGTCGTGACCGATGAAATCCTCTCGGGGCGCCCGCCAAAAGAGGCGCTGGCCGAAATCCTCGGCTTCGTGCGCGCCGCGGCGGGCGACGACAGCATCTATATCAACGACAAGGTGGCTTTGTCGGAAAACGCGCACGGCCACCGGAACTATGCGCTGGCCAATTTCCTGCGCGCCTGCGGCAACCTGCGCCACGCGCCGGAACTGACGCTGGGCACCTATTTCCACCAATGCGCGATCGAGCTTTCGGCCCGCCAGCTGGCCCGCGCCGGGCGCTTCCTGATCGGCGCGCCCGGCATGCCCAACCTCGTCGCCCGCCCCCGTATCCGCCGCCTGAACGCGCTGATGCTGACCTGCGGGCATTACGACGGATCGGGCGAATTCGCCTTCCGCACCGGGCTGCCCGCCAAAAGCGGCGTGGGCGGAGGAATTCTCGCCATCGTGCCGGGGCGTGCTTCGGTCGCGGTCTGGTCGCCGGGGCTCAATGCCTATGGCAATTCGAAACTCGGCACCGAAGCGATGGAACTTCTCGCTCGTGCCATGGACTGGTCGGTGTTCTAAGTCCAATTCTTTGGGGCCAAATATCCCGGGGGACTCCGCAAAGCGGAGGGGGGCAGAGCCCCCTGCTCCCTCGTCCCTAGCGCACCTTCAGCGTCGCCAGACCGATCATCGCGAGGATCAGCGAGATGATCCAAAACCGGATCACGATGGTGGGCTCGGCCCAGCCCTTCTTTTCATAATGGTGGTGAATCGGCGCCATAAGAAACACGCGCCGCCCGGTGCGCTTGAAATACAGCACCTGAATGATGACCGAGAGCGCCTCGACCACGAACAGCCCGCCGACCACGGCCAGCACCAACTCGTGTTTCGTGACCACCGCGATGGCCCCCAGCGCGCCACCCAGCGCAAGGCTGCCGGTGTCGCCCATGAACACGGCCGCTGGCGGCGCGTTGTACCACAGGAACCCCAGTCCGCCGCCAAACAGCGCAGCCGTAAAGATCAGGATTTCCCCGGTGCCCGGCACGTAATGCACATCCAGATATTCGGTAAAGTCGACCCGCCCCACCGCATAGGCAATCACCCCCAGCGTGGAGGCCGCAATCATCACCGGCATGATCGCCAGACCGTCCAGCCCGTCGGTCAGGTTCACCGCATTGGCCGACCCCACGATCACGCAGATCGCAAAGGGAATATACAGGATGCCAAGATTGATCAGCGTGTTCTTGAAAACCGGCAGCGCCAGCTGGTTCTGCAACTCGGCCGGGTGGAAGGCGCTGGCCAGAAAGGCCGCCACCCCGGCAATCAGAATACCCAGCAAAATCCGCAGCTTGCCCGGCACGCCCTTGGTGTTCTGTTTCGACACCTTGGCGTAATCGTCGGCAAAACCGATCAGCCCATAGGCCAGCGTGACGAACAGCACCAGCCACACGAACGGATTGTCGAGCCGCGCCCAAAGCAGCGTGGCCGTGGTCAGTGCCCCCACGATCAGCAAACCGCCCATCGTCGGCGTGCCCGCCTTGACGAAATGCCCCTCGGGGCCGTCATCGCGGATCGGCTGGCCCTTGCCCTGCGTGCGCCGCAGCACCGCGATCAGTGGCCGACCGAACAGGAACCCGAACACGAGCGCGGTCAGGAAAGCCCCCCCGGCGCGGAAGGTGATATAGCGGAACAGGTTGAAGAAATCCCCCCCGTCCGAAAGCGCGGTCAGCCAGTAAAGCATGTGGCGGTTGTCCTGTCTGGCAGTTCAGTCATCGGTGGCTCACTCCTCGGCGGCCAGAACCGTATCCGGGCGCGCATGACCCATTTTGCGGATGGCGTCAACGACCGTGGCGACCTTCATGCTGAGCGAGCCCTTGGCCAGCACAACATCGCCGCTATCCAGCCTGTGGCGCACGTCGGCGGCGATTTCGGCGCTGGTCTCGGCCCATTGGCCGCGCTGCGCTTCGGGCAGCGCCTTGTGCAGATGCGCCATCATCGGGCCGATGCAATGGATCGTGTCAATCTTCGCCAATGCCGGGTGGCGGGCCAGCTCGGCGTGCATCGCGGCAGCGTCGCCCCCCAACTCCTTCATATCGCCCAGAAAGGCGATGCGCCTCCCTTTTGACACCCGCCCCGTTCCATTGCGCACCGGCGCGGCGGCCAGTACCTCGAGCGCGGCAGCCATCGAGGTCGGGTTCGCGTTATAGGCATCGTCGATCAGTTCGAGCCATAGATCGGTTTCCACCGGATCGAGCCAGATGGTTTCGCGCGTGCCCCGGCCCCGGTAAGGCGTCCAGCGGCCCAGGCTCATCGCGGCCAGCGCCATGTCGGCACCAAGCGCCTGCGCCGCCGCCAGCGCGCCCAGACCGTTCATCGCGAAATGCCGCCCCGGCGTGCCCAGCTTGAACAGCAGCGGCGCGCCGTCAGACTCGGCCTGTACCACGGTGGCATCTGCCGTCACCTGCACATCTTTCAGTTTGAAATCAGTGCCCTGCCAGCCAAAGCCGATGGTGCGCGCACGCAGGTCTGCCGCCTTGGCCGCAAGGATCGCGGCGGTGTCGATATCCGCGTTCAGCACCGCCACGCCACCCGGTTCCAGCCCGTCAAGAATGCTGGCCTTTTCCACCGCGATAGAGGCCACCGAGTCGAACGCCTCGAGATGCGCCGCGGCCACGGTGGTAATCAGCGCGACATGGGGCCGGGCCATCCGGGCCAGCGGCGCGATTTCACCGGGATGGTTCATCCCGATCTCGATCACCGCAAATTCTGTCTCGGCGGGCATCCGCGCCAGCGTCAGCGGCACGCCCCAATGGTTGTTGTAGCTGGCGACGCTGGCATGGACCTGCCCCTGATCGCCTAAAATGCCCGCCAGCATTTCCTTGGTCGAGGTCTTGCCGACCGAACCGGTTATCGCCACCACCCGCGCCCGCGTGCGTGCGCGCCCCGCAACCCCCAGCGCCTCTAGCCCCGCCTGCACGTCGGGCACGATCAGCAGCGGTGCATCCTCGGCCACGCCATCGGGGCGGTGCGTCACCAGCGCGGCGGCGGCGCCCTTGTCCAGCGCGGCAGCTACGAAATCATGCCCGTCCCGCGCCGCGGTCAGCGCGATGAACAGATCGCCCGGTGCAAGCGTACGTGTATCGATCGACAGGCCTGTGGCCTGCCAGTCGGTCGTGGCCGTGCCGCCAGTGGCCTTTGCGGCCTCATCAGCGGTCCAAAGAGGCGCTGTCATGCCAGTCTCCCGTCCAGCGCGGCCACGGCGACGCTGGCCTGTTCGCTATCGTCGAAATGCAGCACATCGTCGCCGATGATCTGCCCGGTCTCATGCCCCTTGCCCGCGATCAGCAGCGCATCGCCCGGGCCAAGCATATCGGCGCCGCGCAGGATCGCCTCGGCCCGGTCGGCCACTTCGGTGGCACCGGGTGCGCCGGCCAGAACGGCCGCGCGGATCACGCGCGGGTCTTCGCTGCGCGGGTTGTCGTCGGTCACGATCACAGCGTCGGCATGGTCTGCCGCGGCCTGCCCCATCAGTGGCCGCTTGCCCGCGTCACGGTCTCCGCCCGCGCCGATGATGGCAATCAGGCGGCCCATCACATGCGGGCGCAGGGCGCGCAGGGCTGTCGCCACCGCGTCGGGCGTATGGGCGTAATCGACAAAGACCGACGCGCCGTTGCCGCGCTGCGCGGCCAGCTGCATCCGGCCCCGCACGGTGGTGAGGTGCGGCAAGGTATCAAACACGGAATCGGGGGCATCACCGCAGGCAATCGCCAGCCCGCAGGCCAGCAGCACGTTTTCCGCCTGAAACCCGCCGATCAAGTTCAGCCGGGTCTGGTAGGTGCGCCCGCCGAAGGAAAACCGGATGTCCTGCCCCGTGGCGTCGAACCGCTGGTTCAGCAGGATCAGATCGCCGACGCCGCGCCCCGTTGTCAGCACCTTCTGGCCGCGCGCGGCGGCGATGGCGCGCATCTCGGGGCCGCGCGGGTCGTCAAGGTTCACGACGGCGGTGCCTTCATCGGGCAGCACGCGGCGGAACAGCCCGGCCTTGGCATCGAAATAGTCGTCAAAGCTGGCGTGGTAATCCAGATGGTCCTGGGTGAAGTTGGTGAACCCCGCCGCGCGCAGGTGCACCCCGTCCAGCCGGCGCTGCGCCAGCCCGTGGCTGGAAGCTTCCATCGCCGCATGGGTCACGCCATGGGCCGCCGCCTGTGCCAGCGCGCGGTTCAGGGTGATCGGCTCGGGCGTGGTGTGTTTCAGCGGCGCGCTCCACGCGCCTTCAACGCCGGTGGTGCCAAGGTTGATCGCGCTATGGCCCAGTTCCGTCCAGATCTGGCGCAGGAAGGTCGAAACCGAGGTTTTGCCATTGGTGCCCGTCACCGCCGCCATCACGCCGGGCTGCGCGCCGAACCACAGCGCCGCCGCCCCGGCCAGCGCCTGACGCGGGTCTTCGGCGATGACCAGCGCGGCATCGTGACCTGCCAGCGCATCGGCGGCCATGTCGGCCCCGTCGCGGTCGGTCAGGATGGCCCCGGCCCCGGCCTGCAAGGCGGTTTCGATAAAGGTTGCACCATGCACATTCGTACCGGGTAGCGCCGCGAACAGCACGCCGGGCCGGATGTCGCGGCTGTCAACCGAGAGGCCCGTGATCTGGGGGTCATGCCCGCCGCGCGCCGTCAGCGCCAGCGCGCTCAACGGTTTCGTTGCCCCCGAATTGGTCATGCCCATGTGCCCCGGTCAGTTGGATGAGGTCAGGGTTACACCAGCCAGCACCTTGGGTTCAACGTCCGGTCGCAGCCCCAGCAGCGGCGCGATGCGCCCGATCAGCTCGGCCGCGACGGGAACGGCGGTCCAGCCAGCCGTGCGGCGCGGCTCGGACCCGGAATTTTCCGAGGGCTCGTCCAGCGTCACCACCAGCACATAGCGCGGGTCATGCGCGGGGAACATGGTGGCGAAGGTCGCGATCACCTTGTCCTCGTAATAGCCGCCGCGCGGTTTGGGCTTGTCGGCGGTGCCCGTCTTGCCCGCAACCGCGTATCCCGGCACTTCGCCCATAGAGGCAGAGCCTTCGGTCACCACCTGACGCAGCATTGTACGCGAGGCTTTGGCCACCTCTTCCGACATCACGCGGGGGCCGTATTGCGGGCCCTCCTTGCGCAGGATCGTGGGCGCAACATAGTGCCCGCCGTTGGCGATGGCGGCATAGGCGGCGGCCAGATGCATCGGGCTGGCGGACAGCCCGTGCCCATAGGAAATCGTCATCGCCGACAGCTCGGACCAGTTCGGCGGCAACAGCGGTTTTCCGCCGCTTGCCTCGACAATCTCGAAAGGCGTGGCATCGAAGAAGCCCAGCGCCGAGAGGAATTTCTGCTGCCGCTCGGCCCCGATCTGCTGGGCCATGCGCGCGGTGCCGATGTTCGACGACTTGGCGATCACCTTGGTGACCGACAACTCCTTGCCGTAATAGTGGAAATCGCTGATCCGGAACTTGCCCCAGCGCAGCGGGCCGCGAATGTCGATGATCGTCTCGGGCGTGACCAGCCCCAGCTCCATCGCCTGCGCGGCGGCGAAGATCTTGAAGGTCGAGCCGAGTTCGTACACGCCCTGCACCGCGCGGTTGAACAGCGGGCTGACCGAGGGGTCAAACCCCGAGGTCGGCGGGCGCGGACGGTCGTTCGGGTCGAAATCGGGCAGGCTGACGACGCTGATCACCTCGCCGGTATGGACATCCATCAGGATCGAGGCGGCCCCCTTGGCGTTCATGATCTTCATGCCGCCGTACAGCACCCGTTCGGCCGCGGCCTGCACCGTCAGATCCAGCGAGAGTTGCAGAGGCTTGCCCGCGTTGGCCGGGTCGCGCAGGTAGGTATCGAACTGTTTTTCCACGCCGGCGGTGCCGATCACCTCGGCCGCGTTCACCGCCTCCTTGCCGAAAGACGCGCCGCCCATCACATGGGCCGCCAGCGGGCCGTTGGGATACAGCCGCATCTCGCGCGCGCCGAACAGCAGACCGGGATCACCCAGATCATGCACCGCCTGTTTCTGCTCGGGGCTGATCTTCTTCTTGATCCAGACGAATTTGCGCTTGCCGGTGAAATCCTTGATCAACCGCTCTTCGCTGAGGTCGGGAAAGATACGCGCCAGCCCCTTGGCGGCGGCCTCGGGGTCGATCAGGATCGGCGGTTGCGCATAGAGAGAGTGCGTTTCAAAGTTGGTCGCAAGGATATGGCCGTTGCGGTCCACGATGTCGCCACGCTGCGCCGCGATCGGGGTGCCGCCCGCGTTGGCCAGCGGCTCGGCGGGCTCGGCGGTGGCAATCACGCCCATGCGCGCGCCAACCACGGTGAAGGCGCAGAAAAAGAACAGCCCAAGCACCAGCAGCCGCCCCTCGGCCCGGGCGCGCGACCTGTCCTGCATATCCTCGTGGCGACGGCGAATGTTCTCGCGTTCGATGGCATCGGGGTTTTCGCCCCGGTCGCGGGCGGAAAGGATACGGGCCAGCGGGCGCAGCGGCGTGCGGATCATGGGTTTTCCCCGCTATCAAGCATCGTCATCGTGGAAATGTCGATCGGGTTCACCACCGGCAACTCAAGCGACTCGCCCACTTCGGGCGGCGGCGGAAAGCTGACCTCGTCGATGCGGCTGAACTGATCGGGACGCAGCGGCAGCAGGCCCAGACGGTCGAAATTCAGCTCGGCCAGCTCGATCAGCCGGTCGGGGCGGTTCAGATAGGCCCATTCCGCCCGCAACACGCCCAGCCGGATTTGCGCCGCGCCAATGTCGCGCTGCAACCGCTGGGTCTGCTTCAGCACGGTCTGCGTGGCATAGTTTTCGCGATAGGCCCAGAACGCCAGACCAAAGACCGCCAGCGCGGTCAGGATATACACCAGGTTTCTCATGTGCGTCCCTCGCCCACCTGCGGCATTGAAATCTCGCGCGGCTCGACCGTTCCGGCGGGCGCATCGGTGCGCCGCGCAATCCGCAACCGGGCCGAGCGTGCGCGCGGATTCTGTTCCAGTTCCTCGGCGTCGGGCGCGATGGATTTCTTCGGCTCGGCCACGAATTGCGCCGGGCTTTCATCCTGCACCGGCGCATAGCGGTTGGCCTGCCCGCTTTGCCCCGCTCGCGCGGCAAGGAAGCGTTTGACCATACGATCCTCGACCGAGTGAAAGCTGACCACCGCCAGCAGCCCGCCCGGCTTCAACGCCCGCTCGGCGGCCATCAGCCCGCGATAGAGTTCTTCGTATTCGCCGTTCACCGCGATGCGCAGCGCCTGAAATGTGCGGGTCGCCGGGTGCGATTGCCCGGGCTTTGCGCGCGGCAGGCAGGATTCGACCAGCTTTGCCAGTTGCAGCGTGGTTTTTATCGGCGCCTCTTCGCGTGCCCGCAGGATCGCCCGCGCGATGCGGCGGCTGGCGCGCTCCTCACCGTAATGAAACAGGATATCGGCCAGCTGCGCCTCGCTCGCCGTCGCGACGATGTCAGCCGCGCTTGGCCCGTCCTGCGACATGCGCATGTCCAGTGGGCCGTCCTTCATGAAGGAAAAGCCCCGCTCGGCCAGATCCAGCTGCATGGACGACACGCCCAAGTCCAGCACCACGCCGTCCAAATCCTGGGCGTAGTCGTCCATCCTGGAAAACACGCCGGGCTGCATCACCAGCCGGTCGCCATAATCGCCCGCCCAACCCTGCGCCATCTGAAACGCCAGCGGGTCACGGTCCACCGCGATTACCCGCTCGGCCCCGGCCTGCAACAGCGCGCGGGTATAGCCACCCGCGCCGAATGTGCCATCCAGCCAGACCCCCGAAACGGGCGACACCCGCTCGATCAGCGGGCGTAGCAGAACCGGAACATGCGGGGCCTTGGGCGTGTCGGACGATGTATCTGGGCGATCCGGTGCCATGCGCCTACCCCTTCAGCTGGTCGGGCGTGATCCCGTCCAGGTACATCAGCGGGTCGAAATCCTCGGGCAATTCTTCCAGCGCCGCATCGGATTCGGCGGTTTCGATGTCATAGGCGTCGGGGTGCCAGATTTGAAACGTATCGCCCGCGCCGGCAAACACCGCCTCGCCGTCCAGCCCGATCCGATCGCGCAGTTTGGCCGGCAGCACAAGGCGGCCGGTCTCATCCACGCTCATCTGATAGCTTTGACGGTTGAAAAGGCGTTCCAGCGTCTTGCGCGGGCCCGATCCACGCGGCAAGGCGGCGATCTTGGCGTCCACTTCCTGGATCGCCTCGATGGTATAGCATTCAAGGTAGCCGCGGCGCTTGTCACCATAGACGATGACCAACTCGGGGTTGCCGCCCGCCTGCCAGTTCGGGTCGCAGGTTTCGAGCACACGGCGAAACTGGGCCGGGATCGAGACCCTGCCCTTGCTGTCCACCTTATGCTGGCTTTCGCCTCTGAACCTGCGGCTCACCTGCCCTGCCCTTTGTCCGCGCCCCCGCGAGTTGACCCCCAGAAATGAGAAACGGCGCGTTGATCTGCTGCCACTGATCAACCCGCCGCCCCTCGTCCCGCTGTGCGGGGTGTCCAGCTGCGCGCGCCACCTGGGGGGATGTCTGCTCGCCCGCGCGCCGGATCTCTTGGTCTGATGAAGCGAAGTGCCTGTATGAAACCTGCTTTTTATTGGTTCGGGGTCGTTTGTTGCCCCTGAGCTGTCTCGTCCTCATCCGATGACAGAGGGATGCCATGGGAGATCATGGGAAGCAAGAGAATTTTACGGGAATTTGGACCCGCCCGACCGGGAACGCAGCCCAAGATCGCTATATTTTTAAGAAGAACCCGCGAAGTCTTCGCGCATATAGATTTTCGTGACAAAACGCACACCATATATAGCCCCAAAGCGGCGACCTAAGAAATTCCCATCCATTCCCAGAAAAAAGTTCAACCTGCCCCAAACCGGCAGCACTGCAACACCCGATACGCCGGACACCCCACCGCAATCGGGGCGAATTCGCTCAAATCACGGCCCGTCACGGCCCCGTGATTCGGATGCTCGCAGAGTCTGTCCCATGTATTCCCACCGATCCCACAGCTTCCCACCGCAGTGGCGGCCCCGGGGGCAGCGTCATCCTGATTCCGACGCGAGTCGCGGACAACTCGCACCCCGCAAACAGAATGTGTGTCGCGAGAAAGGAGACGATAACTTTCGGCAAGACGGCTGTTGCGACATGGCGTCACAAAAATCGTGCCCGATGCAGAAACTGATGGCGCCACCAGCGTCACACCGCTCAGATCATATGCAATTCGCCCATTTCGCAGGCAAAATCATCCTATTTCCGTTAGGTCACGCAACAAAAGTTTCTCTGTTGCAGCACGAGCCTTTCCAAAAAACTCTGCCTATCCATGCGCTTGCCGCATAGCAGCATTGAAAAAGCATCTATTGTGCAAACGCAGCAATTCGTTATTTTGAGTATCGAAATAAGGCGCAACACAGCGCACTACCGGACACCAGGCCCAAAGGTCGAACGCCCGGACAGGAATTAAGAGATCAGGCACTCCTCTCCTCCTCCCTGGAGTGTCTGTGTTCAGCGGCGGCATCATCCTCCTCCCCGATGCCGTCGCACCTAATACCCCGGCTGAACGCCGGACCCGAATACACCTTGGGCCGCTCCTCCCTGTGCCCTTGGTGTTGCAAGAGAGCGGCGGCACCCTCCTCCTCCCTGGTGCCGCCGCGCCTCGAACCGAAATTCCCGGCACGACGCCGGAGCAGAATACACCTCGGGCCGCTCCTCCCTGTGCCCCTGGTGTTGTAAGAGAGCGGCGGCACCCTCCTCCTCCCTGGTGCCGCCGCGACCTTACCAAGATACCGGCAGATCAGCCGGGCCAGATACGTCCGGGGCTTCTCCTCCCTCTAGCTTCGGATGTTGCAACGAACGGCGACGCCCTCCTCCTCCCTTGGCGTCGCCGTTTTTGTTTTCTGCCTCGAAATTTCTAGGCCGACTCGCGCCGCCGCTGTACCCTCGCCCTATTTTTCAGGGGGTTTTCATGGGACTTTTGAAGCAAGGCAGCAAAGGCAAGCCCGTCGAGCGGCTGCAAACCGATCTGAACCGGCTCGGTGCCAAGCCAAAGCTCAAAGTCGATGGCATTTTCGGCCCGCTGACCAAAGCCGCCGTTCAGGCTTTCCAGAAAAAGGCCAAGATGAAACCCGATGGCGCGGTCGGCGGCCTTACCGAGGCGGCGATCCTGATGGGCGGCCCGCTGCCGGAAATGACAGCCACTGATGGCCGCATTCTGCAAAAGGCCGCCAAGGCCGAGCAAAAGAACAACGCTGCCTACGTCAACCTGATGGACAAGATCATGGTCGAAGGGATCATGCTGCGCCAAGCGGTCGAAGGCCATCGTGAGCTCGGCAAGAAGGCGGTGGAAAAGAACAAGGGGTATTGGGTCGCGCTCTTCGACGTGTTGACCAAGCTGACCAAGAAACAAGCTCAATTCGACTCGTTGTTGCTGATCGCCCCCAAAACCGCCGCCAAGCTGGTCCCGCAATGCGAACAGCTGGAACGCGAGGCAGAGGCGCTCGTCGCCCAGATGATGTCGGCCTACAAGGATATCAGCAAAGACATCGACGACGTGGTCAGCGAAGTGTCCTCGCGGTCGAAAACCATCACCGACCACGCAGGAAAACTGAACAAACTGGTCTCGCACCCGCTCAAATAACCCGGCTTCTTTGGGGCACAAATATCCCGGGGGAAGCCGCGCAGCGGCTGGGGGCAGCGCCCCCGCCGACCCTGCTAGAACGGAACGTCGTCGCTGCTGGTCACGAACCGCGCCACGACCTTCTTGACCCCGGCCTTCTCGAAATCGACTTCCAGCTTGTCGCCCTCGATCCCTGTCACCGCGCCATAGCCGAATTTCTGGTGAAACACCCGGTCGCCCATGGCAAAGGCGCTGACGGCGGTCATGTCGATCACCGTGCTGCGCACTTCGGACGGTTGCGCCGTGCCGCGCTGGCCCGCGCGCGACTGCAACCGCTTCCACCCCGGAGAGTTGTAGCCATCGGCATCGGCCATGCGCTGCTGCATCCCGCCGCTGACCGACCCGGCGGCGCCATAGCCGCCACCGTAGAGCCCCGGAGGCGTCAGCACCTCGACATGCTGTTCGGGCAATTCGTCGATGAACCGCGACGGCAGCGCCGATTGCCACTGGCCGAACACGCGGCGGTTCCCGGCAAAGGAAATGGTACAAATCTCCTCGGCGCGGGTGATGCCGACATAGGCCAGCCGCCGTTCTTCCTCCAACCCCTTCAGCCCGCTTTCATCCATGCTGCGCTGCGACGGGAACAGCCCATCCTCCCATCCCGGCAGGAACACGGCGGGAAATTCCAGCCCCTTGGCCGCATGCAGGGTCATGATTGTAACTTTCTGCTCCGCATCGGCCTGCTCGTTGTCCATGATCAGGCTGACGTGCTCCAGAAAGCCCTGGAGGTTATCAAAGCTTTCCAGCGCCTTGATCAGTTCTTTCAGGTTCTCCAGCCGCCCCGGTGCCTCTGGCGTCTTGTCGTTCTGCCACATGGCGGTATAGCCGGATTCGTCCAGAATGGTCTCGGCCAGTTCCAGATGGTCCAGCCCGCCGGGCTCCATCGGGGTGGGGCCGTCGTCCAGCACGCTGTCGTCGTCCCGGTCCAGCACGCGCTGCGGCCCGCGCGCCATGGCGGACCAGCGGTCGATGCTCTCGATCAGGCGACGCAGCTCGCCCCCGCCCTTGCCCTTGATCTCGCCGGCGTCCACAGCCATGCGTGCGCCTTCCACAAGGTTCACGCCATTGGCCCGCGCCACACGCTGAATCACCTGCTGCGCCTTGTCGCCAAGCCCGCGCTTGGGCGTATTGACGATGCGTTCGAACGCCAGATCGTCGTCGGGGCTTGTGACCACACGGAAATAGGCCATCGCATCGCGAATCTCGAGCCGTTCGTAGAATCGCGGCCCGCCGATGACCCGATAGGGCAGCCCGATGGTCAGGAACCTGTCTTCGAACGCGCGCATCTGGTGGCTGGCGCGCACCAGAATCGCCATCTGGTCCAGCCCCATCGGCCGCATTCCACGCGTGCCGCGCTGCATCGCCTCGATCTCTTCGCCGATCCAGCGCGCTTCTTCCTCGCCGTCCCAATGGCCGATCAGGCGCAGCTTTTCGCCCTCTTCCGCCTCGGTCCACAGCTCTTTGCCAAGGCGCCCCTGATTGCCCCGGATCACGCCCGATGCGGCGGCCAGAATATGCGGGGTCGAGCGATAGTTCTGCTCCAGCCGCACCACATGGGCGCCGGGAAAATCCTTTTCGAACCGCAGGATGTTGCCCACCTCGGCGCCGCGCCAGCCATAGATCGACTGATCGTCGTCGCCGACACAGCAGATATTCTTGTGCGCACTCGCCAGCAGCCGCAGCCACAGGTACTGGGCGACGTTGGTATCCTGATATTCGTCCACCAGAATATAGCGGAACCAGCGTTGATATTGCTCCAGCACGTCGGCGTGGGTTTGGAAGATCGTGACCATATGCAGCAGCAGATCGCCGAAATCGACGGCGTTCAACTCGCGCAGGCGGGTTTGGTACTGGGCGTACAACTCCGCCCCGCGGTGATTGTAGGCGCCCGCATCGGCGGTGGGCACCTTGTCGGGCGTCAGCGCGCGGTTCTTCCAGCCGTCGATGATATTGGCCAGCATCCGTGCGGGCCAGCGTTTGTCATCAATGCCTTCCGCCTGGATCAGCTGCTTCAGCAGGCGGATCTGATCGTCGGTATCCAGAATGGTGAAATTCGATTTCAGCCCGGCCAGTTCCGCATGGCGGCGCAACAGCTTGACACAGATCGCGTGGAAGGTGCCCAGCCAGGGCATCCCCTCGATTGACTGGCCCAGCATGTCGCCTACGCGGTTCTTCATCTCGCGCGCGGCCTTGTTGGTGAAGGTCACCGCCAAAATTTCGTTCGGGCGCGCCTTGCCCACCGACAGCAGGTGCACGATGCGCGCGGTCAGCGCCCGTGTCTTGCCCGTGCCCGCCCCCGCCAGCATCAGCACCGGCCCGTCCAGATGTTCCACCGCGTCGCGCTGCGCCGGGTTCAGCCCGTCCAGATAGGGGGCCGGACGCGCCGCCATGGCACGGGCCGACAGCGATGCCGCCTCGAAAGCGTCGATATCGTCGAAACTGCTCATGGCTCCTAGATAGACGATCGCCCGGCGATTGGAAAGAACCGTTCCACCTTTGTTCCTTCAATTCACGCCAAGTTTCGCGTGCGCTTTCGGGCAGCGCTAACAGTCTGGACATTTCCGAATCGAGCGACGCAAATGCCGCGCATGGACCTGCACAGCACCTTCCCCGGCGTCGATGATCTGAAGGCCCGCGCGCGACGGCGCGTGCCGAAATTCGTCTGGGAGTATCTGGACAGCGGCACCGGCTCCGAGGCGACAAAGGCGCGCAACCGCGCCGCGCTGGACCTGGTCGGCTTTGCGCCCTCGATCCTGCACGGCACGCAGGACACCAGCACCTCCTGCAGCTTTCTGGGCCAGGATTACCCCCTGCCCGTGGGGATTGCGCCGGTCGGCATGTCGGGGCTGATCTGGCCCGACGCCGAGTGCACCCTTGCCCGTGCCGCCGCCACCGCCGGCATTCCCTATTGCCTGAGCACGGTCGCCAGCCAGAGCCCCGAAGACCTCGCCCCGCATCTGGGCAAGAACGCGTGGTTTCAGCTGTATCCACCCAAAGATGAAGGCATCCGCCACGATATGCTGGCCCGCGCCCGCGACGCGGGGTTTACCGGGCTGATCCTGACGGTGGATGTGCCCGTCGCCTCGCGCCGCGAACGCCAGACGCGGTCGGGCCTGACCTCTCCCCCGGTGATGACGCCGCGCCTGCTGGCGCAGACCGCGCTGCGTCCCGCCTGGGCGCTGGGCATGGCGCGGCGCGGCATTCCGCATATGCGGATGCTCGACAAGTATATCAGCGGGGATCGCGCGCACCTGCCGCCAACCGCCCATGTGGGATACCTGCTGCGCACCTCGCCGGATGCCGAATACGTCAAATGGCTGCGCGATCATTGGGAGGGCGCGCTGCTGATCAAGGGCGTGATGCGCCCCGAGGATTGCGCCACGCTGGAACAACTGGGCGCCGATGCGATCTGGGTCAGCAACCACGCCGGACGCCAGTTTGACGGGGCCGCCGCAACAATCGAGGTGCTGCCCGCGATCCGCGAAGCCACCCGCCTGCCGCTGATCTTCGACAGCGGCATCGAATCGGGGCTGGATATCCTGCGCGCGCTCGCGCTGGGGGCCGATTTCGTGATGCTGGGCCGCGCCTTTCACTTTGCCCTTGCTGCGCTTGGCGCGGCCGGCCCGGCACACCTGATTGACATGCTTCAGCGCGACATGGTCGCAAATATGGGCCAATTGGGCGCACCCGTGCTGACCGACCTGCCCAAGCCGTTTCACCATACGCCCCTGTAACACCAGATGAATTTCCGCAGCTCCATTTTGCACCTGCGGCATGTTTACGCTGCGACAGCATTATCCTAGGCTTTTGCCGAACACGGAGAAGACCCATGCCAGACTTCAAGAAGATCCTGATCGCCAACCGGGGCGAGATTGCCATCCGCATCATGCGCGCCGCCAACGAGATGGGAAAAAAGACCGTCGCGGTCTATGCCGAGGAAGACAAGCTGGGCCTGCACCGCTTCAAGGCGGACGAAGCCTATCGCATTGGCGAAGGTCTGGGCCCGGTGGCCGCCTATCTGTCGATCCCGGAAATCATCCGCGTGGCGCGCGAGTCGGGCGCCGATGCGATCCACCCCGGCTATGGCCTGCTGTCGGAAAACCCGGAATTCGTCGATGCCTGTGACGCGGCGGGCATCACCTTTATCGGGCCGCGCGCCGAGACCATGCGCAAGCTGGGTGACAAGGCCAGCGCCCGCAAGGTCGCCATCGAGGCCGGCGTGCCGGTGATCCCGGCAACCGAAGTGCTGGGCGACGATATGAAGGCGATCAAGGCAGAGGCCGCCGAAATCGGCTATCCGCTGATGCTGAAGGCGTCCTGGGGCGGCGGCGGTCGCGGCATGCGCCCGATCGAAAAGCCGGAGGAGCTGGAAGACAAGGTCAAGGAAGGCCGCCGCGAGGCCGAGGCCGCCTTTGGCAACGGCGAGGGCTATCTTGAAAAGATGATCACCCGCGCCCGCCACGTCGAAGTGCAGATCCTTGGCGACAAGCACGGGAACATGTACCATCTGTTCGAGCGCGACTGTTCGGTCCAGCGCCGCAACCAGAAGGTCGTCGAACGCGCCCCCGCGCCCTACCTGAGCGAAGATCAGCGCGCCGAGATCTGCGAACTTGGCTATCGCATCTGCAAACACGTGAATTACGAATGCGCGGGCACCGTCGAATTCCTGATGGATATGGAGTCGGGCCAGTTCTACTTTATCGAGGTGAACCCCCGCGTGCAGGTCGAACATACCGTCACCGAAGAGGTGACCGGCATCGACATCGTGCGCGCCCAGATCCTGATTGCCGAAGGCAAGACAATTGCCGAGGCCACCGGCAAGGACAGTCAGGATGACGTGCGCCTGACCGGCCACGCGCTGCAATGCCGCGTCACAACCGAGGATCCGCAGAACAATTTCATCCCCGACTATGGCCGCCTCACCGCCTATCGCAGTGCGACAGGCATGGGCATCCGGCTGGATGGCGGCACGGCTTACGCGGGCGGGGTCATCACGCGCTACTACGATTCGCTGCTGACGAAGATCACCGCCAAGGCGCCGACGCCCGAGATGGCCATCGCCCGGATGGACCGGGCCTTGCGCGAATTCCGCATCCGCGGCGTGTCGACCAACATCGCCTTTGTCGAGAACCTGCTGAAACACCCGACCTTCCTGTCGAACGAATACACCACCAAGTTCATCGACACGACGCCCGAGCTGTTCAACTTCCGCAGCCGCCGCGACCGGGGCACCAAGGTGCTGACCTATATCGCCGACATCACGGTCAACGGGCACCCGGAAACCAAGAACCGCCCCCTGCCCGCCGCCGATCTGAAGGCGCCCAAGCCCCCCGCGCTGAGAGGTGAGCCAATGATGGGCACCCGCAACCTGCTGGAGCAGAAGGGCCCGCAGGCGGTGGCCGACTGGATGAAGGCACAGCGCCAGCTGCTGATCACCGACACCACGATGCGCGACGGGCATCAGTCGCTGCTGGCGACGCGGATGCGATCGATCGACATGATCAAAGTGGCGCCTGCCTATTCCGCCAACCTGTCACAGCTGTTCTCGATGGAATGCTGGGGCGGCGCGACCTTTGACGTGGCCTATCGCTTCCTGCAGGAATGCCCCTGGCAGCGCCTGCGTGACCTGCGCGAGCGGATGCCCAACCTGATGACCCAGATGCTGCTGCGCGGGGCCAACGGGGTCGGCTATACCAACTACCCCGACAACGTGGTCAAGTTCTTCGTGAAACAGGCCGCCGAAACCGGCATCGACGTGTTCCGCGTCTTCGATTCGCTGAACTGGGTCGAAAACATGCGCGTGGCGATGGATGCGGTGGTCGAGTCGGGCAAGATTTGCGAAGGCACGGTCTGCTATACCGGCGATCTGTTCGACCCGGACCGCGCCAAATACGACCTCAAGTACTACGTGGCGATGGGCAAGCAATTGCGCGACGCCGGGGCCCATATCCTGGGCCTCAAGGATATGGCGGGCCTGCTGAAACCCGCTGCCGCCCGCGTGCTGGTCAAGGCGCTGAAGGAAGAGGTTGGCCTGCCGATCCACTTCCACACCCACGACACCGCCGGGGTGGCCATCGCCACCATCATGGCCGCATCTGAGGCGGGCGTCGATGCGGTCGATTGCGCGATGGACGCGCTCTCGGGCAATACCTCGCAAGCCACGCTGGGTTCGGTGGTCGAGGCGCTGCGCCACACCGACCGCGACACCGGGCTCGACATCGGGGCGATCCGCGAAATCTCGGATTACTGGGAGGCGGTACGCGGCCAGTACGCGGCATTCGAATCGGGCATGCAGGCCCCGGCTTCCGAGGTCTATCTGCACGAGATGCCGGGTGGGCAGTTCACCAACCTCAAGGCGCAGGCCCGCTCGATGGGGCTGGAAGAACGCTGGCACGAGGTGGCGCAGATGTATGCCGATGTGAACCGCATGTTCGGCGACATCGTCAAGGTCACGCCTTCCTCCAAGGTGGTGGGCGACATGGCGCTGATGATGGTGTCTCAGGGACTGACACGCGCGCAGGTCGAAGACCCGAAAACCGAGGTGTCTTTCCCCGACTCGGTGATCGACATGATGCGCGGCAACCTCGGCCAGCCGCCGGGCGGTTTTCCCGACACCATCCTCAAGAAAGTGCTGAAAGGAGAAAAGCCCAATCTCGACCGACCAGGGCTAAAGGCCGCCCCGGTAGACATCGAAGAGACCCGTGGCAAACTTTCCGCCGAGTTGGAAGGCATGAGCATCGATGACGAGGATCTGAACGGATACCTCATGTATCCCAAGGTCTTCCTGGATTACATGGGCCGCCACCGCAGCTATGGCCCGGTGCGGACGCTTCCAACCCATACCTTCTTCTATGGTATGGAACCGGGCGAGGAAATCAGCGCCGAGATCGACCCCGGCAAGACTCTGGAAATCCGCCTGCAAGCCATTGGCGACACCGACGAAAAGGGCGAGGTGAAGGTGTTCTTCGAGTTGAACGGCCAGCCCCGGGTGATCCGCGTTCCGAACCGCCTGGTCACCGCCGCAACAGCCGCACGCCCCAAGGCAGAAGCCGGCAACCCCAACCACATCGGCGCGCCGATGCCCGGCGTTGTCGCCTCGGTCGGCGCAAGCGTCGGACAGAAGATCAAACAGGGCGACCTGCTGCTGACCATCGAAGCCATGAAAATGGAAACCGGCCTGCATGCCGAACGCGACGGCACCATCAAGGCCGTTCACGTCACCCCCGGCACCCAGATCGACGCCAAGGACCTTTTGGTCGAATTGGAATAACCCGCGTGCGCGCCGCCAGATAGCCGCGGCGCGCCCCTTCTTCTTTGAGCAATTCTTCTTCGGGGCAAAAATATCCCGGGGGAGTCCCGCAGGGACGGGGGCAGCGCCCCCAACCCATTGTATTGCCACCTCCCTACGGTGGGGGCAGAACTCTCAGCGCCTCAGACCAGGTCATAGGGCGTCACCGGCCTGACACCCTAGCTGATCAGCAACGCAACGAAGATCAGCGCGCCCAGAATCGCTATTTTTATCGTTTGCAGGTACTTCATCCGCGAACACTCCCATTGGACCTCGCAAGATACAAACGCAGGATCGGCCGTTTTCCGTCGCGCGGCAAGAAAATTTTCGTAAGCCGCGATTTTCCTCTTGCAGCCGATCCGAGATATTTATACATCCGCCCTCACAAGGAAGCGGGCGTAGCTCAGGGGTAGAGCATAACCTTGCCAAGGTTAGGGTCGGGCGTTCGAATCGCCTCGCCCGCTCCAAAATCAACCGACACCCACGGTTGAAAACAAAGCTGCCCTTTGGGCGGCTTTTGTTTTTTTGCCAATCCAGTCGCTTACCTGTCAGGCACAAAAAAGCTGCACGGATTTTTTATTCCCACCAGGCCCGCGACAAGAAGAAGGGGCTCTGCCCCCGTCCCTGCGGGACTCCCCCGGGATATTTCTGCCCTAAAGAAGCAAAAAGCCCCGACCGTTTCTGGCCGGGGCGATCATTGCGTATCGGAGCGTATGACTGGCTCAGTTGCCCGAAGGCGCCGGGAAGACCGGCAGGCCCGCCGAGGCGCCACCACTGGCCGACCCTTGGCTCGCATCCTGCAGCACGGCGACGCGGTCCTGAGACTGGCCCATCACGGCAGCGCCAGCGGTCGAAGTGACTGCGTTCAGCGCCAGAGACATCCAGGCGCCGGATTTGGCTGCATCCGCCTGAGCGGTGCCAAAGCCTTCGCGCATGTGGTGGCTGACAGCTTCGCCATACCCAAGCTGACCGGCAGCCGAGAGCAGCACGGCAGAGGCCAGCGCCATTTCCGCGTTGTCGGTGCGATACCCAACCCCGAGGCAGACCTTGCCGCCCGAGATCAGCTGCGCCATCGGCTGGCCCGAACCTTGCAGCACGGCCGAGGCGTCGCTTATGACCATGTCGGGGCGGGCTGTCGGCAGGGCCGAAAGCTGCGGCTTGATGACTTGCGCCAAACCCTGGCACTGCTGTTCGATCTGCGCTTCGGTCAGGTTCGGGATCGTGGCGGTGATCGAGTTCGATTCAGCCATCGCATGAGTCCGGGCGAGGCAGAATTGTTCGTTCAGCGCGAATTCCGAATCCGTCACCCGGCCGGGCGCCGTGATGCCGCCATTGGCAGCGGTGAGCACGTTGATCTCGCTGCAGTGCTGGCTGACCGAGCGATCGGCCTGACCGAAGGTGAATGATGGCAGCGATGCATTGTCGGACCGGGTGGTGACCGAAACAGGCTCGGTCGGGGCCGGCGTCGCAGCCGGGGCCGGTGTTGGTGCAGGCATTGGCTGAGGCGCGGGGGCCGTTGCCACCGGAACAGGTGCCGGCGCAGGCGCCGGAGCCGGCGCGGGTTGCACCGCTGTGGTGGTCGAGATGCCCAGCTGCTCGTTGCGATAGGTCCGCAGCAGTCCGGCCGGGCCCTGCTGCGCGACGATCTGGTTATATGGCGCCACATGCGACGAGGCCATCGCGCGCTGGTGGCTTCCCAGCAGGAAATCACGTTCGTAATCGTCCAGACCGCCATCGGGGTTGAACCCCATCTGCGCCTGATACTGCGAAATAGCTGCGCGCGAGCGGCTGCCAAGTGACCCGTCGACCGTACCGGCATTGTAGCCAAAGTAGTTCAACGCGGTCTGGACCTGACGGTTCTGGGCGCGCTGCGCGCTATAGGCGGCGCTGGAACCCGAGGACACCGTGCGGCGACGCTTGTTCTTGTTGATTTCGTTGACGATGATCCCGCCAAGCAGGGCACCGCCCAGCAGCGCCGCGCCGCGATCGGCCTGCGCGCGCTCCACCGGAAAGACGATCACGCTGGCAGCCATCAGGGATGCGCAAAGATTTCGTTTCAACATTTCAAAAACCTCCGAAGCCAGCCCCTGTTGCGCCCGGCAGAACGGGCCCGGGGAACCGGGAAAAACGACTTTACCTAGAACAACACCCGAACAAACCCCCGGCTGAAAGTCAAGTTTTCTGATCCCGCCCAAGCCGAATCCAGCAGTTTGCAGCGCAATTGTGATCGGCGCGTTTCATCGGAGCTAGTTCAGCGCAAGGTCCAGCAGCGCCTCGGGGTCAAGATCGGGCGCGGCGGAATAGCTCTCCAGATCGGCCCAGAACCGGTCGAGCACGGGCAAAAGCGCCTGCCGTCCCGCCAGTGTCAACTCTTCGCGCAGGACGTTGTAGGCCGCTTCGCGCAGGGGGGCGGCAACATCAGCAGTCAACGTATCCAGCGCGGCGCGGAACGACAGCAGATAGGTCGCGCGTTCGCGGCGCAGCGCATCGGTTTCGACCACGTGTTTCGCGACCTGCCGGGCGTAGACGGCGCTTTGGTTGCCCGCCCTTTGCAGGTCGATCAGCATCCGGATCCCGGCCTGTTTCGCGGCGATGTCGGCCTCGGTATCGCCCAGCATCTCGACAAAGATCGCCCCTGCTAGAAGCGTGGCGCGGGCCGATTGCTGCTGGGCACTCTGGGCCTGATCGCTGGTGCGGCGGAAGGCCAGTTTCAGATCGTCCAGCGCCGCGCCGCGAACCGGATCGGATTCCGCCTCGATCAGGTCGGACAATATCGCGGTCGGGTCCAGTTCACCGCTGTCTGTCGGACGGCGGGCAAGGCTTTCAGCCAAGGCGATCCAGCGGCTGCGGATCGCGCGCAGCCGCGCGTCGGACGTGGCAATGGGGGCCGAGATCACGAAACGCGCGCCAAAGGTTTCAAAAGCCAGCGGTGCGCCGGTGCGGGCATCAAAGGGCGGATATTCGGTGCGCTGCGCGCTGTAGACCTGCCGCGCGTCCGACAGGACGGACCCGCCGCGCGTGACGATGCCCCCCACCTGCCCGCCATCGCGACCGATGGCGTTCAGGCGGAACGGTTCCAGCATCAGCTCTTCCGCGTTGCCGTAAACGTCGAACAATCCCAGCGGGTTGGCCGCGCGCAACCCGATCGGCCCCAGCTGGCCGCGTGATGATCCGTTGCCCTGGAACCGCGCAAAATCCTGCAACGCGCCGTCGCCGAAGAAATGGCGCGCGGGAAATTGCGTCGGCTCGACCTTGGCGCCGCCGCGGGTGGCATATTCCCACTCGGCCTCGGTCGGCAGGCGCAGGAAGCCCGGAGCGCCGTCGGTGGCGGGCAGATCTGCCACCTCGTTCGCGATCAGCCACTCGGTATAGGTCGCGCTCAGTTGCACCGCCTGGAACCAAGACAGCGTGCCCTGCGCCAGCCGGTCGGCTCGGCCCGGCGCGCTGCAATCGCCGCGCAGGGCGCGCACCTGGCCTTGTGTCAGCTCATACCGGGCGATGTAGTAGAACGTCGTGCCGCCGTCGCCTTCGGTGAAGGCGCCGCGCAGGAACCCCGCGCGCAGATAGTCGGAAAAGCCGGTTTCATCCTGCGTCTGGCCCAGGCGCAGGCGCCGGTCGGCCAGCGGGTCGCCGGGTTCGACGGGCACGACGACCTTCTGAAAGGCCATCGACGCGCCGCAGGGCATGGGCAGCACCAAATCGGCTGGCGCGCCGGCTTCGGCCGCAGGATCGTACAGGTCAACCGGCCAAGGCGCGTCTTGCGCAGCGGCCGGGCCTACCAGCGCACAGGCAAGGAAGAGTGCGCGCGCCTTCATATCGCGTCCCGCAGGATTGTGGCCGGGTCGATCCGTTGCGCCCGCCATGCCGCCGCGCCTGCGGACAGCATCACAAGCGCCAGCAAGGCGAGTGCGATCAGCGCGCCCTGCCCCGGCGCGATCACCGCCAACGGTGCGCCCTGCGCCATCTCGGCCCTGAACAGCCAGCCGGCCCCCCGCGCAGCCAGCGCATACAGCACGAAAGACGTCGCCAGCCCAGCGGCGGCCGTCACCACCGCCTGTACCAGCGGAAACAGCGCAAGTTGCCACGGCCCCAGCCCGATCAGCGCGATCACCGCCAGCACCGCGCGTTTGCGCACCACATGCGACCAGAACCCCAGCACCAACGCCGCACCAAGCCCCAGCGCCGCCAAAGCCGCCGTGCCTGCCAGCGCCAGGTTGAGCTTGCGCCCCAAGGACAACAGCGAGTCGACCTCGCGCGTGCGGGCGGTCGTGCCAAGACCAAGCTGCGTTTCAACCCGGGCTTGGAGCGCGCCCAGTTCTTCCAACCGGCGGGCATAGAGCCGCGCACCGGCATAGGCCGGGGTGCGCGTGGCCAAATCCTTACCCGTGTCGATGCCATAGTCGGGAAGGCTGTAGGAATCGTAAAATGCCTCGATCAGATCCAGCGTTTCGAACCGCGCCAGCACCGCCCGCCCCGAGGCCGCGCCGGGGGCCAGCACCAGCGCCACGCGCATCGGCAGAACCAGCTGGCGGGGGCGGTCTTCGGCCTGCGATACCAGCTGGATCGCGTCGCCGGGCGCCAGGGTCAGCTGCTCGGCCAGTTGTGCGCTGATCGCCACCTCATCGGCAGCCAGATCGGCGCCATCCGGCAAGGTCGGATCGCCCGCGCCCGACGGGATCACCAGCGCCGGGCGCATCCGGCGGCCATCAACCGCGCGCACGTTCATGAAATCGAACTGGCCCCGCACGCGCGGCGTGACAAAGGCCACCTCGGGCCAGTCACGGATCGGGGCGATGTCTGCCTCGGACAGGGTGGCATTGCCCGCCGTGTCGATCTGAAGGTTGGCCGGATCGGCCAGCATGTCACCTACTAGCGCGGAATACACGCCGTTCTTGACGCCGAACAACACCAGAAGCGGAACAAGGATGCCAACCATGATGGCGATGTTGCACAGCGTGAAAAACCTGTCACGCCAAAGATCGCGCATGGCAAGCGAGAGGATCACCATGGCATCTCCTCCGCTGTCGAGATCACCTGCCCGCCCGCCTCGCGCTGGCTGGTCAGGTGCACCCGGCGCAGGCCAAATGGCGCAACACGGGAGTGATCGTGCGACGACAGGATCACGGCGCAGCCATCCTGCGCCGCCGTATCCAACAACAGTGCCAGAACGTCGCTGGCGGTGTCACCGTCCAGCGCGGCGGTGGGTTCATCCGCGATGATGACGGGCGGGCGATGGGCCAGCGCGCGCGCCACCGCCACGCGCTGGCGCTGACCGATCGACAGCGCGCCCGGTCGCAACGCGGCCACCGCCGTCAGCCCGAGCCGTTCAATCAACGCGCCCACGCGCGCGGCATCTTCGCGTCCCGTTACCCGCTGCGGCAGGGCCACATTCGCGCGCACATCAAGAAAAGGCAGCAAGCCCCCGGTTTGCGGCACGAATCCGAACATGCGGCCCCGCAGCGCGGCCAGTTCGGCCCGTCGCGCCCATGTGCCGGCAAGATCGATTTCCCGCCAGACGTAGCGCGTTTCGGGATCAGGGCGACGCAGCAGGCCCAGCACTTCGAGCAGCAGCGTCTTGCCCGAGCCACTGGCCCCGGTCAGCGCCACGGCCTGCCCCGGGGCTATCGCAAGATCGTCGACAGACACCCGGAACGCCCTGTCGCCATCGCGCAGCGAAACCGAGGCATCGTGAAGGTGCAGCCCCTCCATCACCGCCTAGGGCAGAACGTCGAACGGCATGGCAAAGACATATTCACCATCGGGTGCGCCGTCATACAGCGGTGTCCAGACATCGGGGTTCAGCAGCCACTTGCGATACTGCACCAGCTTCTGCCGCATCCCGTCCAGAATCTGGCGCCGGTTCATCGCGCTTTGCGCCCAGCGATCCTCGGTCGTCAGCATCAGCTGGCTTTCGTAGGGCAAATCCTCGAGAAATTCCAAAGCGCCGCCCAGCGTCTCCGACTCTGTATTCACCAGTCGGTCGGGGTTCTGCGCCATGCGGGCGACAACGTCGCGCACCTGCGTAAAGAAATTGGCCGCATCCTCGGCCCCGCGCGCCTGTTCCCCCAGCGTCAGCAGTTGCGACAGCAGATCGGCCATAGTCGCCATTTCATTCTTGGTCACCAGAAGCCGGGGTTCGATTGCCAGGCGCGCCGGATCTTCGATGGCTTTTTCCGACACCCAACCTTCGATCACATCGGGCGCCTGCGCGCCTTCGCGACGGCCCAGATAGGCCAGCTGCATCGCCAGGCCGAGGTTCACCAGCTCTTGCCCGGTTTCCTCGGTCGAGAGCACCGGCGCCTCGTCACGGGCGGTGCGGATCACATCGGTGATCGCGGTGACGACGCGGCGCACCGTGGCCTCGAATGCCTCGGGCGCGCCATTGTCGATGCCATAGTAAAATGTATCGTCGTTGAACCGGCTGAGTTCGCGATAGGCGCCTTCGGCATAGGCGTGCTGGGCCTCGCCGCCTGCACGGGTCTTCAGATGCAGCGTCATGATCGCCACGCCCTTGTCCTGCGCGGCGCGCTGCACTTCGCGCGCCCCGATCTGCGAGCGTGCGTTGGGGTCGCGCACATCCTTGGGACCGGCGTCGGTGATCAGGATGACGATCCGCGCATCGAACGGGTCGCCCCCGCCCGCCGTCCAATCGGTCAGATCCACCGCATCTTCGACCCCGGCAAGGCTGTCTTCGTTGAAACCGGGCGAATCCACCGAGGCCACGTTTGTGGCCGCGCGGATCGTCGCCAGCACTTCGGACTGGTCGGCACGGCGTTGCAGCGGCAGCAGCGTGCGGGTGCGATATTCCAGTTCGGGCGCGGCCTCGGTGTTGTCGCGAAACGCCGTGACTCCGAATTGCACCCGATCGCCGGTTTCGGTGCCGCGAATGTCGCGCACGACTTGTTCCACAGCGGCCTGCGTGCGCGCGATATAGGGCTCCATCGATTGGGTGGTGTCGAACACGAACACCACGCCTGCATCGAACCCATCGTCCTGAGGCTGCGACCGGCCCTCTTCGCGCAGGGGAACCGAGGCAACCTGCATCAGCAGGTTCTCTTCGTAGTTCAGCGGGTGCAGATCCTGCGTGAAATCAAGGATCGGCATCAGGTACAGCTGATCGACGATGTTCACGAACACGGGCGGTTCGGCAGCCACCACGCCGCGCTCTGGCGGCACGGTGTCCGAGGCGATCTGATCGAGCAGTTGGTCCTGCATCTCGCGCAGGGCCTCGTGTTCCATCAGGGCGCGCAGCTGGTCTTCTGTCTCAAACAGAACCTGACGCTGACGCCCGGCCGGGTTGGTGAAAGCGGCAACGATATTCTGCTTCCAGTCGACGACGGTATCGGCCTTGACCCATGCCTCGGGGCCGGAACTGATCGAGCGGCCCACCTGATACCAGCCCGCCTGCTCACCATAGACGTACAGCGGCTGAAAGGCCGGATAGGCACCTTCGGGCGCGGCATCCACAGCCTGAAAGCGTTCGGCGCCGGGGCGGGTCAGCACGCGCTGGTACACGCTTTGCTTGCCTTCCACCAGCAAGGGTCGTGCGGGTGTCTGCGCCGCCAGCGGTGCAGGCATCGCAGCCATCACCGCCATCGTGGCCGCAACGGCCAACCTAGTTACAATAATCATCCAAAGCCCCCCTGGCCAATGTCGACGTATCCTGTTCCAGCCGCGCGCAGGTGGCCTGAAGCCGCCCCGACGCCCGCGCCAGCCCGGCATCAGCCGCGCGGGCGTAATATTCGGCGGCGCGCGTATCATCCGCGCTGAAGGTCAGTCCGATCCGTTCCTCGACATCCGTATCCTGTTCCGTGCCATCATATAGGGTGGCCATCAACAAAAGCGCGTCTGGATCGTCGCGTGCCACATGGGTTTCAACCACGGTGAGCGCAATATCCGGGGTGACCTGATCGCCGCAGGCGCGCAGTTGCGGCGCGACAGCGCTGAAACTGCCCGGAATGGACAGCAGCGGGGCAAGCCCACACTGATTGCCGGGATCGGTGACCGGCTGCGCGACAGGTTCGGCGGCCGGAACCGCTTCGGCCACCGGCTCGTAGGTCGGCGTAGGCCAGAACCACCACGCCGCGACGGCTGCAGGAAGTGCGAGAAGCAGCAGAAGCCATGGCCAAAGCCGCCTGCGCGGCTTGGTGCCGGACTTTGGCTCTGCGCGCAACGGCTTGCGCGGTTCCGGCTTTTTTGGCGGTTCTGGTACAGGGCCGGGTTCGGGTTCCGGGGCCGGCTCAGGTGCCTGCAAAGGCGCGGGTGCAGGTTCGGGCGCCGGTTTGCGCAGCGGTCGGATGCCGCCCAGCACGGCAGCCCCGGCGCGCGGCGGCACGTCATCGGGCCAGATCACCGCATAATCGCCGCCAGCGATACCCAGCCGCAGCGACATGTACTCGCCAACCTGATTCACAATCTCGGGGCCAACACGCACCCAATCGGCGCTTTCATGGCGATAGACGGTATAGGGCCCGAACGCATGAGGATCGGCTTGCCAATGCGGCTCTCCCACCGGCACCGGTGCGCCCGGCGCCGCATCCAGCCCGAGCCAGCGTTCGCCAAAGGCGTCGAACACCGTCAGCGTCACCTGATCTTCGGCCAGCGTGCCCTCGGGCAGCTCGAAAAACGCGTAGCCACCCGCAGGTTCCTGCGGATCTGGATGGACCTGAACGGTCACGCAGGGCTCTCCAGCTGGGCAAGGATCCGGCCCAGCGCAAGGTTCTGTTCAATGTCGATCTCTCCGCCTGCGCCATCCTTTGCGTTGGCCTGAAACATCGCGTCCAGCGCGAACACCCAATCCGTCCACATGGTTTCTGCCATGTTGCGTGGCTGTGGCGGCAGGCCGTCGACCGTGTCATGTGCAGGCCGGGCGCGAAACACCGGGCGTGTGCCGCCATTTGCGTCCTGAACCTGTGGGCGCTGGCTCTCGGGCTGATCGTCCATGCCCAGCGTGGCGACAAAGCTGTTGATCCGTTCGGCCCCCAGGATTGCAGCGGGCGGTGCCTGCTTTTCGACCGAGAGCCCGAAATTCACAGCCTCGAAGGCGCGGGCAATGCGCGCCAACAGTCCGGTACGGCGCACCGCGTGGATCAATTCTGCCACCAGATCGCCGGCGGCGGGTTCGCCAAGACCAAAGGCGGCAAGCCGCGCGCGATCATCGCGGAACGCCTTCAGCGCGTCGATCCAGCATTCCAGCGCGGTTTCCGCCTGAAACTGCTCCAGCGTCATGGTCCGGATGTCGGATGCCGCCGCTTCGGGCGCGCGGGCCTCGGCCGGGCGCGGACGGCCCGGACGTTGCGGACCGCGGCGCGCGGGTTCCGCCCCTGCCCCGCCAACGGCACTGGTGATCCGCACGGAACTTGGCACACGGCCAATCCGCGCCTCGATCAGGTCCTGATCAACCGTCAGCCCCGAAAGAACCGCACCGAACTGATGCCGTGCCAGCACCTGTTCCAGATCGTCGATCACGCGGTTTGCGGCCTCCTGCGCCTGGGCGACGCGCTGCTCGACATCATCCGAGACGTGATAGGGTTGCATTGCGCGCGCCAGCTCGGCCCGGATCGCATCCAGTTGCACCGCGATCTGGCGCAGCTTGCTGTCGGGTTTGCAGACGCGAGCCAGCTGTTCGGTCAGATAGGTCACCCCGCCATCGTTCAGCTGCATTGCTGCATCCCAGGCGCGTTCGGGTTCGGCAAAGTGGCGGCGCACTGGCGGGGCCGACAGACAGCCCGACTTCAGCTCGGCCAAGCGCGCCTGTTTCTCGGGGCGCAGGCGCAGTTCGCGCCGGGCGTCATCGTATTCAACAAGACCGTCGACGTAATAGTTGGGGTTGCGCAGCCAATAACAGTTCTCGAACGGCTGCCCCGGGGTCCATTCATCCACCCAAGGGTCCTGCCCCCGGCCAAAGCGTTCCAGCAAGGACGCCTGCATCCGCCGTTCAAACCGCGTTTCCACGCCGCCATCGGCCGCGGATTCGCCCAATTGCATGTCGAATTTCGTCAGCACGAAGAACAGCACGTTGTCCGTCAGCGCGCGCTGCTCGGGCGTGTCACCGTGGGTGCGCGCGATCCATGTGTCGACCAACCCGGGCAGATCAAGCGTTTCCATGTTCGACCCGGGCACGCACAACAGCATCGAGGTGATTTCCTGATGTTCGACGTAGCGGTCGAACAGATACGCGACTTTCCCTCGCAACAGCAGCTGATGCAGGTTCTTGTCGAGATCGTTCAACGTCTTGTCGAGCGGCTCTTCGAACCGGTTGCGGGCACCGGGGAAATCCAGCAGATCAGTGCGCCCGAAAAGTTCCGAGGGGCGATCCTGCATCGGAAACACCAGCTCAGCCGCCAGCGCGCACAGCTCGGCTCGCGGCAGGCGCAGTTCACGCCCCGCCTCAGTCCGGATCGCGACCGGCGGGCCCACATCGGCCCCGCGCAGCCCGGTCAACGTTTTGACGTCGATGATGGATTGACCGCGCGGGATCAGGGCGGCGCGTTCGGCATGCACCACCTCTGCGTGGTCAAGCGTGGCCAGCGCGCGGGCCAGTTGGGCATACAGGTCGCCCAGCGCGGAATGACGCCCCCAGAGCACGGAAAAGAAACCGGCGCGGTCTTCGATCCCAAGTCGCGGTGCGATCTCGGCCGCTTCCTCCCAAAAGGGTTTCAGCGCTGCGGCATAGGCGCTTTTGCGGAATGTGGCTTCGACATATTCGGCGATATCCAGCACGCCATCGCCGTCGAGCCCAGGCTGCACCGCCCCGGCCCGCGCCTTGTAAGTGTCAAGATGCGCGGAAAGATCAGAGACGTCGATCGGCTCTTCCGATCCGTCGCCATCGTTGAAGAAGGAATTGACCACGATGCGGATCAGGTCGGATTCCGACAGCAGCGACAAGCGGATGGGAAATCCTTCGGGCGTCGGCTGACGCTCCATCGTGAAGCGCGTGACCAGCCCCGTGCTTTCGCCTTCGCCCTCGGGATTGACCTCGGCGATGTAATCCATCGCGCCGCCGTCATAGGCACCCACCAGCCGCCCGCCTTCGGGGCGCGCCAGAACCGACACAAGAAACGATTTGCCCGCCTGGCTGGGTCCGAAAACCGATACCGACATCGGCGTTTCCGCAGCCCGCGCCAGCCGTCGGCTGCGCCGGATCGACCGCCCCATCATGCGCGAGAGCGAGCGCGCCTCGGCCCCGACCATATCAGCGTTTTCGGGACGCGCGATCCAGTCGCGGGCCTGCGCCGTCAGATCGGCGACCTCGGCGCAGTCGCGGGCCAGCTGTTCCTGCTCTGGCGTCGTCATGGGCGGGAAACCTTTCTCACAGCCGGAACAACCCCGTGTCGATCCAGTACTCGTCTTCGCACCCCAGCGTGTGCAGCCGCAACCCGACTTCGGTCTTCTTCATCTCGGTGCCCTCGGCGTCTTCGACAAGGTCGACGGCGATGGCCTCGCGCATCGCCTCGCGGCGCAGCACCTGTTCGGGCGCGGCCGAGTCTGGGTCCCCATCGAATTCGGTGCGCTCGAACTGCACCGTCAGCGGCGCGCGTTGCGCCGCCGAGGCAGTCGCGAAATCCAGACGGTACAGCGGAGTCGTCGTCCAGCGTTCCAGCGGCAATTGCCGCGCGCCCAGATACATGGGCGAGGTCAGCGTGACCGAAGGCGTGGCATCGCCCGCCGACCGGCGCGCATCCAGATCGACATCTGAAAACAGTACCCGCGCATCGGTGATCTGGCCCGAGCCTTCCATCACGCCGATATAGCGCGCGGTGGATTGCATCCGGAAGGCGCGCGTATCGACCTTGAAATTCGGGATGCGCGATTCCGCCAGCGCAATCAGCATCCCCCCTACCGCAACGGTGGATTTCGGATCGCCGATGCGCTGGGTCATGCGGTCGCGGAACGGATACCACGGCCCCGTCTTGTAGCTGTGCATCGAGATCAGGCGATGCGGCGGCACCACCAGCATTTCCTCCAAGATGGACCGCACCGCAGGCAGCCGCGAGGGCCGCCCCGTCAGCAGCACAACGTCGACGCCCAAATGGTCCATCACCTCGGCCATGTTGCCGATGGCCTGCTGGAACACCTCGCGCGCGGCGGCGTCCACGTCTTCTCGGTTGAAGTGCAGTACCATATCGGCCAGCCGGAACCCCTCGGCCCCCCGCTCGGCGGCGGCGTCTTCGATGAAGGCGGCCAGCGTGGACGGAGCCTCTTCACCCTCGGCCGGGGCAAGTTCGGGCAGAACCTTGGACAGCGTCAGTGACAGCGGCGCAAAGGGTGCGGCGGTTTCGCTTTCGCCCAGCACGGCCACGGCAATCGGCATCAGCACACGCAGCGCGAATTGGCGGCGGCTTTGCACGGTGCGCTGATCCATGCCGCCACTGTCACCGGTGAACAGCTCGCGCATCTTTTCGGCAACGAAGCGGCCCCCGGCGGCCTCGATCTGGTGCTGGATCGCGGGCAGCACGATGGTGGCAATGACGCGCTGCAACAGCTCGTCGCCCGCCACGCGGAACCCCTCGCGGAAATTCTGCACCGGGTGCAATACGCGGTTGTCCTCGCCCGTGTAGGTCACCACCATAAGGTCGGTGGTGCCCCCGCCAATGTCGACACAGGCCAGCCGAAGCGAGGGCCGTCCGTCACGTTCACGGCCTTTCAACTCAAGAAAGCGGTCGATGCGGCCTTCGAATTTCTGCGTCAGCTCAGAGTAGAGATAGACCAGTTGGGTGCAGCTGGCCTCGTCCCAGTCGACAACGAGTTCGGGCATCTGGCTGATCGCGCTTTCGCCATCCTTGCGGCCGAGCATGTCCCACACGAGCGCCAGCGCGCCGCGCGCCTTGGACCGGATGATTGCCTGTTCCTGCGCCGTGGTGGCGGTCGGCAGGGTCAGGATGATGCGATCCAATCGGCGCGGCAGATCGGATTCGCGCCGCCGCGCGCGGCCTGCGGGCGCATTCACCTGCACCAGCGCATGGGCGATGATTTCCGCCAGCATGAACCCGAATAGCGACGAGCGCGCGAACCGGGGCCGGATCGCGGGCGTATGCGGCGTGCGGCTGCGCGGGCGCAGGCGGTCGGCCTCGTCCGCGCGGATCTGGGTCAGCATGTCGCCCGCTTCGGTCATGTAGCGCATGGCGGCGCGCAGCGATTTCGGCAGATTGTTCGGGTCGTTGTGATGATGAAAACGCCAGTCCTGCTGGGCGGGCGCGCCATCCCACAGATAACGTTTGGGCGAGGACAGGCCCGAGGCGGTCTCGGTCCCTTCTTCCCCTGCGACAAGGCGCAGCGCCTCGGGGCCGATCCGCACGATCGAGGGCCAGAGGAACCCGTTGCGCCGCCCCGAGCGGCTGGCAAAGCGTTCATCACCCATGCGGTGTTCTGCAAATTCCACGCGGCTGTCGAACAAGCCGGAATACAGCAATTCGGGCCGCGACAGATCGCGGATTTCCAGCGGGAAGGACCGCGCCAGTTCGGGCCGCGCGGCGCCGGGAAACCGTTCGATGAGGATGCCGCAGGTACGCGAATTGCCCACGTCCAGCACCAGGTCAACCTCGACCGGGGTGGCGCCATCGCGGGCATCGACCGTGTTCACCAACCGGATGCGCGGCACCGCAACGGCATGGTCGATCAGCCTCAGGAACGCCAGGTAGCGCGCCCAATGCTCAAACCGATGCGGCAAGCCATCGTGGGTGATGGGACGCCCGGGACGTTCGGCGCGCTTGAAGGCCATGAACAGATCGTCAAGCCAGTCCGACACCCATTTCTGCAAATCCAGCAGGTTGCCGTCGCCATCGCGTTCAGGGCGGCGCAGGAACCAATCCATCCGCGCCGGATCGGACACGAATTTGAAATCGCGCGATTTTTCCGAATCCGCGATCGTTGGGGTGGTGTATTGCAGGGGCGGTTCGTCCTCGGCCAGCGCGGTGTCCAACGCCAGTTGCACCCGGTGGGTGTGGCCGGTGTCGGGATCGGGCGAATCCAGTTCAACCACGCGGCAGCGTGCCCATGCCGTCGGGCCGGGATCGAACCGTTCCTCGCCCCCGGGGCCGCGATCGTTCTTGACCCGCAGGACCGGCACAGGCACCCATTTTTCCAGAAACGGCTCCAACGCGGCCGCAGGGCGCACCGAATATTCATCGTCGTCGGCGCGGGCTTCTTCCTCGGCGGTTTCGTCCAGCGCGGCATCGCCGGTCAGCGGGACCAGCGCCCACTCCTCTGCCGCTTCGGTGCCGCCGATCACCCGTTCGACAAAGCGGGCGTTGCGCAGATCGAGCGTATCGAGCCGGAACCCGAAATCGAGCATCTGCACGCCCGACCAAGGCACCAGCGTGACCTCGTCGCGCCAGTCCACCAGCGGAGCCAGTTGTGTCGAATGCTGCATTCTGCCGCCTTACCTCGATATGCCGATGCCGGGGCCCCTGCTGGCGCCTTGGTCGGCCTGATTGTGCATCACCATAACTTTAACGCCCGGCAAAGGTAAATCGGCGCGGAAAATATGCGCGGCCTCCTGTGGCGGCCTGCCAATGCGAGCGAAGCGACGCAGAGGTTGGGGCAGCTCTGTCTTGTCCTCGGGCGCGGCGGCAGGCGTCAGCGGCACCACCGGGTGGCACTGACGATTGGCCAGCGCGATCTCGCGCTCCAGCGCGGCAACGGCATCGGCGGCGATGCGGTGATCGGTCTCGGCGGCGGCGATTTCGGCCGGATCGGGGGCGCAGGCGTTTGGCCCGCTCAGGCGCAGGCCGCAGGGCGCAAGGCTGAGCCACCAGATCGCGGCCAGCATCAGCGCCAGAGCCAGCCATCCCAGCCCGAGCAGCCACCACAGCCCCGGATGCGTGCCCTGTTGCGCGCCGACACTTGCGGCCCCCGGCGCCGACGCGCGCGGCACCATCGCGCTCAGTACGCCACGGACCGGCGCGCGCGTCTGGCGCAGCCAGGCCCAATGCACCAACACCGGGTCCAGCCCGCCATCGGGGCTGCGTATCACATACACCTGATCCTGCCCCGGCACTTCCATTGCATTTTCAAGGGCTTCGGCGAGGCGCAGCTGATCTGCCCCGCCAATCTCTCGCAACGCCTGAGCCTCTGCCAGAATACGCGCGACCATATCGGACAGGCGCAACTTGACCTCGGTCGCCTCTTCGGAGGCAAGATCGGACAGTGGCATGGCTTGCCCGGCGCGCGGCGCGTGCCAGTCGATGCTGGTGCCGCGCGCGTCCAGCACCGGTTCCGCGAACAGGGCCGCGTGATCGGCGCCAATGCGGTCAGCGACCACCCCCGTCACCAGGTCGAACGACCGCTGCGCCGGGCTGCCCAGCGGCATCAGGTTTTCCGGCGTCGAGGTGACGATCAGCGTGTCGCGCATCGGGTCAGTCCTGCGGCGCGGGGGTCACCCCGGCCAGCGCGGGGCGCAAGACAACGGGTGCGCAAGGCGCGTCGGCCAATTGTGGCACGGCCTCGGTTCCCGACAGGAAATCCAGCAGATCGCCCGTTGCCAGCGCAAAGCCGCGATTCTGCATCGTGCCCTTGCGCACAAAGGTGTTCACGCCAACCACGCGCCCGCACATATCAACCAGCGGGCCGCCGGAATTGCCGGTCGAGAGCGCCGCCGAATGCATCAAAACATTGGTGCGGCTCCCCAGCTGCTGTTCGGTATTCACGATACCGTCCGTGACGGTCAGCGGCGGCACGGCGCCCACATCCCCTTGGCGCAGCGCCGCAAAACGCGCATCGGTTTCCAACACGTCGCCCGGAAAGCCCGCCGCGACCACATTCGTCAGCGCCAGCGACCCCGGTGCCCTGTAAAAGTCGAACGCGGGCAAGGTGCTGTCATCGATGCGCAGCAGGGCAAAATCGCCTCCGGTCTGGTCCAGCGGGCCGGTGGTTTTAACCACTGTGGCACGTTGAGGCGCCTGAAGCGCGGCGCCAACAATGAATACATCGCCTGTTCCGCTGTCAATAACGTGATTGTTCGTCACGATCAGCCCGTTGCCCAGCGACAGGCCCGAACCGGTGGCCCCATCGGCGATGACAAGCACGGTTCGCGCTTCGAGATGCGCGAGCAAGGTCGTTTCCGCGCCATCGCCATCGGGCACCACGACGCGGGTCGGACGGCTGGGAAGAGTCGCATCCGGGGCCGCATCGGCGCGATCCGGTGGCACCTGCCCAAGCGGCGGCGGAGTCAGCCCCTCGGGTGTCAGCCCCCCGGGCAGGATCAACTGGCCATCGGCGCGGCACATGGCGCCAGCCAACTGGTCTTGCAACTGCCCACGACGGGCCACCAGCGCAGCGGTTTCCGCGCGGGCGGCCGCAAGGCGATCGGCATCGGTAACGGCCGTCGCTTCCGGCGCGGGGAAAAGGCGGTTTCCGGGTATCAGCAGCCAGGCCAGCGTTCCCGCCGCCAGAACCAACAGCACAACCAGCGGCACCCAAGCCAGCGGCGTCAGCCGCGCCGGGGCGGCAACCGGCGGCGGCGGCGGGGTCTGACGCGGGGGCGGTTTTGCCGACGTCGACGCAGGCATGGCTGAAGCGGCGGCCCCTACCCCCAGAGGAAGGAACCGACCAAGGGTCGCGCCATAGTGCGCAGGACGCGCGGCCGCGTTTGCCCCGCCTCCGCCGGGCATAAGCCCCCAGTTCTGGATCACGGGCCGCCCGTCGACCACAAGAACGTCAGACGCGCCATAGGTCGTCAGCGCGCCCATCGCCAGCCCGCCGCGATCGGCCTCGGCCAGCGCGCGGACAGGGCGCAGGTGTTCGGACAGATACCTTTCGATCCGGTCGCGCTCCAGCGGCGGCAACCGGTCCAGCGGGCGCGCCTCTCCGGCCAGCGATGTATACCACGAAACAGTCGGGGGTGCGGCATCGTTGCCCCGGCTGATCAGCGGCTCGGCGAACATCGCTGCCACCTCGGGGCCGGCATGTTCGGTCAGCAACTCCTGCAGGGCGGCATATTGTTCCAGCGCGCTCTGGCCGCCAGCCTCGACAAAATCGTCATTGGCCACCTTCAGTTTCGACAGGAAATGATCGCTCATCTTGGCTACCTCCCGGCGCGGCGCAGCGTGGCGCGCCCGCGTCCGTTGATTTCCGGTTGCAGGCTTTCGCAATTGGCCCGGCCCGCCGAATCCAGCGTGCAGGTGATGTCACGGCGGAAAATTTCGGACCCGTTGTCGCATTGCAGGTTGCCCGGTTCGCGCATCGTCAACTGCCCCTGACCCAATTGCCCGGACAGCGCCCCGCTGCATTGGGTGCCGTCGGTTGCGCGCATGATCTCGCGCCCGTTGCCCTGCGCATCGAAACAGATCTGCCAATAGCGGAACCGGGTCACACGGTCGCTGCGGATGTCGCGCACGTCATAGTTCGACGACAGCTCCCAGCAGCCCTCCATGACCGAGATATCCTCGGACCGGAAGGCATCCGGGTCCAGCCCGCTGGGTGTTTCGGGTTCGGGCGGCGGCGGTGGAGGTGGCGGATCGGCCTTGCAGGCCAGCAAGGCGATCTCGCGTTCCAGTGCGGCGATTTCGGCCTCGGCGTCGCGGCTGTCCTGAAGCGTGGCGGCCAGTTGGTCGCGGGTGGCCCCGGTATCGGGCGCGCAATAGCTGACGGTTCCGATCAGCGGCAGGCGCACCCCACAGGCCTGCACCAGCAAATAGGCCGCGCCGCCCGTCGCCAAGACAAGCAGGATCGCCGCAATGAACATGGCGATACGCATCGCACCCCTAGCCACCCCTGGCCCCACGGTGCCCGGGTTGCGGAACACGCATCCGGGGCAAAGGCCAAGTTTCCAATGGCTTGACCCTACGCGTTCGGCCCCGTTACGGGCAAGGCCGACGTTGCGAACAACGGGATTACGGCAACCCTGCGCTTTGAACGGGGTCAGTCCACCTGTCGTCGGTCGCGCTCTGGGCCCGGCGCGGCCTTCATCCGTGATTTGCGGCGCTCCATCTCGGGCGCGTAGAAGTAGTGCGCCGCTCGCCCGGAATCCTTGGCGGCATAGAGCGCCATATCGGCCTGATGCAGCATAAGCTCGGCCGTGACCTCGCCCGAGGGGGGCGACAGGACAGTGCCGATACTAACCGAGATCTGGCAGGTATTTCCTTTGAACAGCACCGGTTCACGAATGCGGCCGATCAGCTTGGTTGCGATCCGGTCAAGCCGGTCGCGATCAACAAGCCGGTTGAAGATCACGACGAATTCATCGCCCCCGACCCGCGCGATCATGTCGGTTTCGCGGGTTTCTTCGGTCATGATGCGGGCCACGCGCTGTAAGACGTGATCGCCCGCCGCGTGGCCAAGCGAATCGTTCACCTGCTTGAAATAGTCCAGATCCAGGTTCATCAGTGCGAACCGCCCTCCGGACTGGATGAGCCGATCGAGCAGGTAATCCATGGCACGGCGGTTTTTGAGCCCGGTCAGCGTGTCGGTATAGGCTTGTTCCTCGGCCGCGATCATCGCGCCCTGCAGGCGCATGTTCAGCTTGCGAGACGCCTCCATCGCGGCCGACTTTGCCTCGACCAGATAGAGCATTTCGATGGTCAGGTCGGTGGCGGCAAAATCGGCGGCGTTCAATTCATAGTCCCGCACCGCATCCAGAACCGAAATTCCGAACGACAGGTTCACGACCGACCCGGCGGTATTGGGCAACTTCACGATCTGCCCCTTAAGCGCCGTGCGCGGAACATCGCGCAGCCGCAGGTGCAGCTTGGCGCCTTGACGTTCGATCAGATCCGCCATCGAATTCACCGCGCGCGGGCGGTTCAGTTCAAACAGTTCCAGGAACATCTGACCGGCCATTGGCACATCGGGGCGCAGCTTTTGCAGAGTGGGGCCAACCCGCGTGATGCGACCGTCGTCCCCCAGGATGACATGCATCGGGCACAGCCGATCCATCACGATGCCCATTTCGTCGCGGATCAAGCTCATGACGCGGCCCCGAGTTCAAAGCTGCGCCCTTCGCCGAATGCGCTTTCCACCAGCGCGACGGAAATAACCTCGCGTCCGTCCTGCAAGCCGCGATGATCCAGCATCACCAGCGCGCCATAGTCATCGGCCATCGCCCGCAGCAGGCCGACCATGACAGAGCCAAAGCCGGGCGGGCCGCTGGCGCAGGTCAACGTGAACAGCCCGCTGGTATGTTCGCGCAGTTCCATCGGCGGCAGGATCAGATCAGAGACCGCAAGGCGCACCCGGTCGGGCAGATCATCAAGCGAATGCAGAAACTCGACATAGTCCACCCCGCCAAAGCGCAACAGGCGCCGCAGCGATTCAAGCTGGGGATGCGACACGAGGAATGTTCCAAGATCTTCCAGCACTTCCGCCTCGGGCCGGTCAAGTTCCATGCACACCGCACCGAGCAATTTCAACGAATCCTCGTCATCGTAGACAAGCATCGCCTCGAAATCCGAAACGCCGATATCGGCGGCACGAACGACCCGATCCCATCGTGCGGCGCCATAGGTATGGCAGAAAAAGGATTGTACCGCCTTGTTGATCAGTCCGTGCATCGCGTGGCCCCGTCTTGCATGGGGCCTTGTTGCAGATCACGGGTTAAGAATCCGCCAACGGCGCCCGCTTTGGCAAAACGTCTTTACGGCGCGGGGCCAATCGGCACATCGCCCAGCCAAAGCACCTGTGCCGGGCTGGGCCGGATGTCAAAACCGCCATCAAGCGCGCGCACGATATCATCCACACCCAGATCCGGCGTAGTGCCAGTGCGCGGGTCCATCAGCGGCTGCACCTCGGCAATCGCGCCGTTCTGAAAACTCGCGAACCCGCCCCAGACACCGCCGTCGCCCAGCCGATACAGCAAAATGGCCTGTTCGTCCGGCGGCACTTCGGGCAGGAAGCCGCCAAAGATCAGCACACAGCCCGGGCGCCCGCCCGGCAAGCGCCGGTTACAGCCCTCTTCCCACGTCTCAAGCCGATAGGTGGAGGTTTCCGCGAAGATATCAGGCCGCGAGGCGCCCACAGGCCGCACGGGCATCAACTCGGCCAGTTTCGCCATGCGATCCGGTAGCTGCTGGCGCCTGTCTTCGGCGCGATAGGTCGAAAGGCTACGCGCCGAGCGGGCCAGCGCGATCCGTTCGTGTAGCCGGGCGCCTTCGGGCTGTGCATCGGCTGTTTCGAGACGCAGCAAGCCCGCCTGCCCCGCATGGCCCCATTCGTGCGCCATTTCCCACAGCGGCAGCGCTTCGGGGTCGATCCGCCCCGCGTCGTAGCGCGCGATCTGGCTGGAGGTCGTGATTCTGTAGGGGTTCAGAACCGGCGTCATCAGAACCGCGGCGACCACGACAGACGCGATGGCAAGACGGACATTGGCGGCGCGCAGATGCCCCTTCCAATCCGCGCCACGCAGCGCGATAGCCCCGTAGGCGATGCCGTACGCCAGCAGCATCAGCGCCGCCAAAAGCGCAACGACACGCTGGGGTGTCCAGCCGTATTGTTGCACGCGAACCGCAACCGACCACACGGCAAGGCCACAGAGGACAACCATCCCGATGGCCAGAAACCGCGTGGCGCGACCCAGCCATCCGTCGCCAACAGCCCTGTTGTCAGAGCGATCGATCGCCGCGTTCAGCAGGGTCAGAACCAGCAGAACCATTCCCATAAGCACGCCCGCCGCCGACAGGGGCCCAAAAATGTCGGACAACCCGCTCAGCGGCAGTGCCACCACGAACACGATCAGCACCAACAGCACCACCGGAACCAGAATGCGCAGCAATCTGAACAGGATAAAGGGTGAAACTGTATCGCTCAGATCATGCACAACCGCCATGCCGATGCCCAGAAACAGCCCGGTCAGGACAAAGCCCGACCACTCGGGCGCCAGCAGCCAATCCAGCAGCGGCACCCGCACCAGTTCAAGCAGCGCATTCGACATCAGCAGAACCAGCCAGACCATCCCGACGAACAGCAGCCCGCCAAGGAACCGAAGGTGCATCGTCCAGGCCGTGTCGAAAAGTGAGGTATACCGCAGCCAATCGCGCGGGGCGACGAGGCGCAGCATCAGGAACGGCGCGCCGACCAAAAGGATGACGCAGACAGCCCCCATGGTAGAGGCCTGCCCAAGCACATCTGTTGCCATCGGATGACGAAGACCGGACCATACCACCAAGGCCGACAGGGGCAGCGACAACCTCAGCGCGCCCAACAGTGCCTGCGCGACGCGCAGCGGCCCGGCAAGCGACATCGTCAAAATGGCGTGGGTCAGCACGAAAATGAACGCGCCAAGCAGGATGGCAGCCGGAACCTCGGGTTGGTCGATCGCCTTGCCGAACCCCCAGAGCAGAAACGCCGCCACGGCGCCAATCGCCGCCAGCCCGGCCTTGTCTGCCCAAGGCATTGCAGCGCGTATTCCGATGTGGTCCGGCATGGGGTTCCTGCTTTACCTGTGGCGGTTTGGACGGCATTCTTCGCGCGATCCGGGCGTGGTCGGACGCTAGGGGAAATTTCGCGAAAGCGACAGGACTTTTACCAATGAACCCACGCCGCCTGCAACCCGGGGAGACCGGACTGGCCCAGACGCTGGACCTGATCCGGCGCTGCTTTGCCGAGATGGACGGCCGGATCGACCCGCCGTCTTCCATGCACCGGCTCACGATGCCCGATATGGAGCGGGCGGCCCTGACAGGCGAAATCTGGTGTATCGGCACCCCGGCACTTGCCTGCGTAACGCTGACGCCGCAGCCCGACAGCTTGTACATCGGCAAGCTGGCCGTGGATCCGGGCGCGCGCCGGCAGGGCCTTGCCGCGCGGCTGATTGACGTGGCAGCGCAGCGTGCCATTGCTTTGGGGCTGACCCGGCTGCGCCTTCAAACCCGCATCGAACTGGTTGAAAACCATGCGACATTCGCAAGGCTTGGGTTCGTCGAAACCGGCAGGACCGCCCATAAGGGATATGACACGCCGACCTCGATCACGATGGAAAGGCCGGCAGATCCGGGCGCGATATGCGGCGCAAAGTCGCTTTAGTATCGCGGTTTCCCATTTACACACATAGGCGGGTGGACAACCTGTGCACAGGTCAAGCCAGCCCTGCACCAGACTGAATTTAATCAGAAATCCGTCGGAGCCCCGCCTTCCGCCTTGCGCCGTTCGACGAAAGCGGCAAGCTCGTCGCGGATCGCAATATCCATCTCGGGCGGCTCGAAGCTGGCAATGATCTGCTTGAACAGATGATGGGCGCGCTCTGGGGTCCAGACGGCGCCTGCAGCTTCCCAGCCCTCGTAATTCTTCCAGTCGCTTAGAAAGGGCTGGTAGAAGGCGCTGGTGTATCTGTCCTGCGTGTGCTGGATTCCGAAGAAGTGGCCACTATCGCCGACCGAGTTGATCGCGTCAAAGGCGGTATGATCGGGGGTCGTCGCGGTGATCTCGGGCTCCATATAGCGTTGAATTTGCTGCAGAACCTCGCAGTCCATAATGAACTTCTCGGGGCTTGCAATCAGTCCGCCCTCAAGCCAACCGGCTGCGTGATACACCATGTTCGTGCCCGACTGGACAGCGGCCCAGAGACTGTTCGACGTTTCCCACATCGCCTGCCCATCGGGCACGTTGGCCGCGCACACGCCAGAGGATCGCATCGGCAGACCGTAGAACCGCGCCAACTGCCCCGTCATCTGGGTGGCGCGCATGTACTCGGGCGTTCCGAACGCGGGCGCGCCCGACTTCATATCGACATTGGACGTGAAAGTACCGATCCCACAGGGGCATCCGGGGCGTACATATTGAAATAGTGCAATCGCGCACAGTGCCTCGGCGATGGATTGCGCCACCGCTCCGGCCATCGTAACGGGCGCCATCGCCCCGGCCAGCGTAAAAGGCGTCACCACGACCGCCTGTCCGCGCCGCACCAGCCGCAGACACCCATCGATCATCGGCTCGTCGTGCTTCAGCGGCGAGGTCGAGTTGATGTTGGTGTACATATGCGGGCGCGACTCGAATTCTTCGTCGGTCATGCCACCGGCAATGCGCACCATCTCCATCACGTCTTCGACCCGCTCGCGCCCAAGCGAATAAGCGTGCATCACCTTGTCGGTCAGCGTCAGCTTGTCATAAAGCACATCCAGATGCCGCACCGAGGCGTGGATGTCGACGGGTTCCACCGGATAGCCGCCCGCGAAATGGATGCAGTTGAAATATTGCGTCAGTTTCAGCAGGTTGGCGCATTGCTCTCGGGTGCCGGGCACCTTGCGGCCCAGCTCCATATCCCAATAGTTCGGAGGAGAGGACACGTTGCCGAACAACATCGTGCGCCCGCCCATCGTGATTTCGCGGGCCGGGTTGCGTGGCGTGATCGTGAAACTCGACGGCGCCTTTGCCACCATCTCCATCACGAACTCGCGCCCCATGCGCACATTCGCGCCTTCGACCCGGCATCCGGCCTCGCGCAGGATCTCCAGCGCCTCGTCATTCAGAAAGGTGATGCCGATTTCTTCCAGGATACGCATCGCGCAATCGTGGATCGCCTCGACGCCCTCGGGGGTCAGCGGTTCGATGGGCGGATCGATATTTTCGATCATGCGCCACGGCATCTGTTCTATAACATCGCCCCCACGGCGGGCCGCATTCCCGGCACGCCCGCCGCCGCGCCGCCGTTTGCCTGTTGTATCCGCCATCGAGCCCTCCGCCACTGCGCAGGGCAAGCAAGCCGGAACACCGCCCTGAACGCCGGCCTGATTGCGACGCGATGTGTCGATTTTAGAACTTACGGTGGAAAATACCCGGCTCAGCGATCCAGCCAGCCAGCGATATGGCCGATATCGGGCAGGATGACATCCGCCAGCGGGGTCAGCTCGTCGGCGCCCGCCATGCCTGTCAGCACGCCGATCGTCGACATCCCCGCCGCGCGCCCCGCTGCCAGATCATGACAGCTGTCGCCGACCATGGCGATCTGACCGGGCGCAAGCCGCAGATACGATGCGAAAGCCAGCAGTTGCCCGGGCGCAGGTTTCGCCCCGTGCCCGCTGTCAGATCCGGCCACGAATTCAAAGTGATGCCCGACACCGGCCGAGGTGATATGCGCCCGCGCCGGCACCTCTGCATCGTTGGTCGCCACGCCAAGACGCAGCCCCCGCGCACGCAAATCTCCCAGCACCCGGGCCAGCGGCACGGCCTCGACCTGCGGCGCGGCCTCGGCTTCGGAATTGAGCAGAGCCAGAACCTCTTCCGCAGGCATGCCCGGCAACAATGGCAGCAAAGCCTCCACGATATCCGGGGGCGTGTCGGCAATGGCGACGCTCCCGGGCAGGAATCGCCGTGTCTCGGTATCGAACCCGATCCTCTGGCCCAACCTGCGGGTCAGGTCCCGGTCGCCCCCCGCCAGCCGCGACAGAAACGACTCGGCCCAGGCAACCCAGGTTGCCGAGAAATCGAACAGCGTGCCGTCCTTGTCAAAAACGATGGCCTTGATCGTCATGTCATGTCCAGTTCATCTGTGCCCCGCCCGGCAGCGCCGCGCGGGCCTGGGAAATCTTGTCGTATCTTACGTTGGCCGAATCGCAGAAGGCGATGATCCAGGCATCGTCCATCAGCAGAAAATCGAGCACGGCCGCCAAAAACGCCGGGTCTGTGGCATTGGCTTTCACATCCGCCTCGGATGCCCCCGACGCCCCCAGAAACACCGGCAAAAGATCATCATTTCCAACCAGCCACCCCAGCGCCTGCAGCGCCAGCGTTTCGGCCGCATCCGTCGAATATTCCAAGGTCCCGGCCTTTTCCTGCTGTCGGAAAGAGTTTGTTAACTCCTATCAGAAAAAATCGCCAGATATTGATGAAAAAGCGAGGGGCTTCATCGTGCCGGTGACCGTGCTTGTCGTTGACGGAATCGCAACGAATCGAATCATGCTCAAGGTTCAACTGTCCGCATCCCAATACCATGTCGTGCAAAGCGACCGGTTGGACGGCATAGAACAGCTGGTGCGTCGAACCACGCCCGATCTGATCGTTACAGCGATGCGGCTGCCCGATGGCAATGCGATCACGCTGAAGGCCCGGATGCGCAGTGACAGGGCCACCGCCGACATACCAATCCTTGCCATTACGCCAGAAAACGACAGGCAGGCCCGGTTGAACGCGCTGCAAGCCGGGATCGACGACGCGATGGCGCAACCCTTCGACGATCAGATATTTCAGGCGCGTATCCGTAACCTGCTGCGTCACGCCCCCCAGGCCGAGGATCTGGCCAGCGGCGAGTCATCGGCCGCGTTGGGATTTGGCGAACGGCCGCAAAGGGCCTTCAGCTTTGCACCGCGCGTGGCCATCCTGGCCCGCAGCGCCGACACTGGCGTCAATTGGGTCGAGCAACTGTCGCTTCGGAAAGGCAACCGGTTCCATGCCGTGCAGCGCGGCGATATTGGCGAGCAAACCGACCAGCCCCCGTTCGACGCCTACGTGATCGAGGTGTCGGGCAACGGTCGGCGCAACGGGTTGCATCTGCTGGCCGATCTGCGCGCCCGGGCCGCCACACGCACCGCTGCGTTGATAGCTGTTGCAGCGCCGTCCGACGCGTCTCTGGCCGCCGAAGCGCTGGACCGCGGCGCCAACGATGCCATGCCCACCGGTTTCTGCGCCGAGGAACTTTCGCTGCGCCTGACAGCGCGCCTGCGGGAAAAGCTGCGCGCCGATCACCTGCGCGACACGATGCGAAACGGGCTGCGCGCCGCGCTGATTGATCCGATGACAGGCCTTTACAACCGCCGTTATGCATTGCCCTACCTGAACAAGATTGCGCAAGGGCCACGCAATGGGACAAGCGGACGTTTTGCGCTGATGCTGGCCGACTTGGATCATTTCAAACGGATCAATGACAAATTCGGCCATCTTGCCGGCGATGCCGTGCTGGTTGAAACTGCGGCAAGGTTGCGAAAACACCTGCGCCCGGATGACATGATCGCCCGCGTTGGCGGCGAAGAATTCATGATCGTCATGCCCGACATGACAGAGGATGAGGCACTGCGCGCCGCCGATCGGATGTGCCAGCAGATCAATGCCCGGCCTTTCCCTGTTCCCGGCATCGACACACCGATTTCCGTGTCGATAAGCATCGGCTTGGTCATGGCTCAGCCACCCGCCGTGCCCGAGGCCGAGAACCGCCTGACCGATATGCTGATCGGACAGGCAGACCGCGCGCTGTACAGCGCCAAGGACGCGGGCCGGAACAAGGTGACGATGGCCGGAACCGCCGCCTGACCCCTATGCGCGTCAGCAGCCGCGCCCGCTGCCTGCTATTTCGCGAACTTCTTGCCACGCTTCTGCGCGACATCTTCCATCCGATCCGCAAAAGCCTGCCGCTCGGCCGCGCTCATGCCCGCCACGACGCGCATCAGGTTGCTTTCGGCCCGATCGGCCCAATCCTCACGCCGCGTGCGCTCTTCCGCCAAAATCTGCGAAACCGCGACGTCGTCGAAGTCGGGCGCACGCAACAGCGAGACCATCCGCGCCACACTGTCGCCGCGGCTCACCTTCACCCGAGCGCCATCGCCACCCTCTACCGAAGCCTCGCGAAGAGCGTGGCGTTCATCGCGCGGCAAGGCACGATACATTACCGCTCCAAGCGACGGTGGAGGGCGCCGCCCCTCGGCCCCGTCGCGCAGCCCGCCATGGCGCAGCATGGCCCCGGTCGCCAACCCGACCACAAGCAGGTTCAAAGCAAGCGAAACCGCAAACAGTGCTCGCAGCCATATCCGCCGTTTGGGTCTATCAATTGGTTCGCGCATCCCTGTCACCCATCCTCTGCCATGGCCATGGCAAAACTTTCACTCAGATACAGTTCGGCCGTGCTGTCCTGTCCTGCGAAAAGCGAAACAGCATCCGGCAATCCCGCAGGCGGCGCAAACCCCATCCAGACCCCGGCCGCACAGGCTGCGACAAGGCCGCCCATACCATACCATCCGCCCAGAACGTCGCGCAGCTGCGCCCAGCGACCGGGCCGGTTGGGCGTGCGGCTGCGGTGCATTCCGTCAGCATCGCGCACCATCCGCGCTGCCAGGTCCGTCGGCAGGCGTGCATCAGAACGCGCCGCCGCAAAGAATGCGTCCAGCCCATCGGCCCCGTCTTCCCGTTCAAACCGTTCCGTATCAGGCGTTTTCATAACCAAGCTCCTCGCGCCGGCCCGACAGTATTGCCGTCAGCGCCCTCTTGCCCCGGGCGGTCAGGCTTTCGACCGCCTCGGTGCTGATCTCCATGATCCCCGCAATCTCGGGGTTCGGCAGGCCTTCGATGTGGCGCAGAATCACGGCCAGTCGTTGCCGCTCGGGCAACTCCATCAAGGCGCCCTGCAAGGCATCGGCCCGTTCGGCCTCTTGCATCCGGCCCACCACGCTTGGGCCCGGATCGGCCGGCTCGGCCACGTCGTCCAGCGCCGGGCCGTTGCGCTTGCGGCGGCGTTTGCGATCAATGCACAGGTTCATCACGACGCGATATAACCATGTGCTCACTTTCGCCGTCCCTGGCTCCCAATCAGGGGCGATCCGCCACAGGCGCATCATCGCCTCCTGCGCGACATCCTCCGCCTCCGCCCGATCTCCCAGAACGCGCAGCGCCACCGCGTAGCTGCGCGCGCCCAACCCGTCGGTCAACGCGCGCGCCGCCGTGCTGTCGCCACCCGCGAACCGGGCCAGTAGATCCGCATCCGGATCATCAAGAGGCGCGGGCGAAACACTCACCCGCGCAGGCACCCGGGCCATGCAATCAAACGGTCGTGCACGGATGCCCTCCAATCGCTCAGTCGGCCTTGGGCGCCGAATCTTCGCCCGCGTCACCCGGCCCGCGCTTGTGATGACGCTTGCCATGGCCGCGTCGCATCTCGCGGGCTTCAGCAAATTCCTCGGCCGAGATGCCACCGCTGTTGTCGGCATCAATCTTGTCGAACATGCGCGCGGCGCGCTTTTCGTCCGGTTGCGGCAGTTCTGCGGCCGACACGGCGCCGTCGCCATCCGTGTCGAACCGTTTGATCATCTGGTCGACCCGTTTCGCGGCCCGCTCCTGCGCCGCTGCAATCATCTCGTCACGGCTCAGCTTGCCGTCGCCATCTGCGTCGGCCTCCATGAACCGACCCTCGCGCGCGGCACGCATCTCTTCTCGTGTAACCTCGCCATTGCCATCGGCATCCAGCGCCTCGAAGTTCATCCCGTGGCGCGAACCATCGCCCTCGCCCCGCGCCAGAGCCGTGGAGCCTGTCACGGCCAGACCGGCCACCAGAAGGGTGGTAATGATCGACTTGCTCGTCATGGTGTTTTCCTTTTATCGCAGGCAGCCCTTCGCCGCCAGACACACCCTCAAACGGACCGCCCCCGCCGTTCCGTCGCCAAACCCGCAACTTTTTTTATGCGCGCCCTGCGGTCGGCCAGCGAGCCACCCAATTTCTTTGGGGTTCAAATATCCCGGGGGAGCCGCCCAAGGGGCGGCGGGGGCAGCGCCCCTGGTCCATTCGAACGTCCGGCACGTGAACTAAGCCTGTGCGGGTCTCCAAACAGCGTTTCGGCAGCGCCCGCTCCCCGACGCGCGGCCAAGGCGCATTCGCGTCAGGGCCATCTTCCGTCGGGTCTCAGTCCAGCCCCACGACGGCATCGCGGGTGTCAGGCGCCTCGGCCCTGCCCTCCGCCCATTGCGCGGCAAGATGGATCAGGATGATGATCATGGCAATCGGCACGACCACGGCGATCCAGACCATGGCGATACCCAGGGTATCCGCCGTCAGCCCCGCCTGCCGCGCCAGGTAGCCCTTGGCGAGCCCCCCGCGCAAACCCATGAAGGAAAACCAGATCACTGGCAGGATGAAGCTCAGCACAGCAGCCGAGCGGATTGCCTCGGACACCAGACCCATGAAGGCCGGGCGCGGCGGGAACACGCTCTTCATCAGCACCGCATCCGACCGGCCTTTGAACGACAGCGTCGTCCCCAGAAGCCCGGTCCAGACCATCATGTAACGCGCTACATCCTCGGTCCAGATCGGCGGAGACGAAAAGACATAGCGGGCCACGACCTGAATCATGACGGTGATGAACATGCCAGCCACGGCAAACATGGCGACGCTGCGGGCGATACGGTGAAGGCCGTTGCTGAGGCTGATGATCAAATTGGACACGGTGTGCAACTCCGTCTGATCTGGAGAAAAGACGTGGGGCGCCGGTTGCGGCGCCCCGGGATCGGCTTAGCGGGTGGCGTCGGACAGGTCCGTCCAGACTTTCACGTCATCCGACGGCATCAGGCCGGACTCGTAAACCTGCTTGGAACGCTCGCGGAAAGCGCCTCGCTCCTCGTCGGTCAGGCGCTGCACGGTCACGCCCTTCGCTTCCAACGCCTCAAGTGAGGTGCTCGAGACCACGTCAAGCCAGGCCTGAGTCGCCGCATTGCCGGCCGCGATAGCGTCCGTCACCGCGCTCCGCTCTGTGTCCGACAGCCCGTCATACCACATTTTCGACGCGATCACGGCCCGGATCGGGATGATCGCGCGCGAATCCGAGAAGTTTTTGACGAAATCGGTCTGACCGAAGGAAATCGGCACGAAGGGTGAATTCAGATAGCCGTCGATCACGCCGGTTTGCAGACCCGCGGGCACTTCGCCCCAGGGCACGACAGTCCCGGTGGTGCCCCAGGCCTTGTACATCGCGATCTGCGCGTCATCCAGGGCCCGCATTCGCAGGTCAGCCATGTCGTCCGGCGTGCGCACGGCGGCATTCGTGGTGATGATGCCCGAGGAGGGACCGATCGGAACGATGGCCAGCAGCATGACGTCCTGGCCTGCTACGGCTTCGTTCACGCGGTCGAAGATCTTGCCGTCCGCCAGTGCGCGCTGCATATGCGCCGCATCGTCGAACATATAGGGCAGACGCAGCCCATAGATAAACGGATCGACCTGCGCAATAGCGCGCACATCCGACAGCGAAAGCTCCAGCAGCCCGGTCGAAAGCTGATCGAACTTCTCGGCCTCGTTGCCCACGGAATCCCGCGGCATCTCGCGCACCTTCATCCCTGCCTTGTCCAGAACTTCGCTGAAGCCCATGACCCAGTTATAGGTGCCAGAAACCTTCGGATCGGGTGCCCCATCAAGCGCGATCTTCACTTCGGCAGACGCGGCCGAGGCCGTCGCCATGAGTGCGGCCAGTGCGATATGTTTCAGTTTCATTCTTGGTCCTCCCTGAATGGTGTCAATCGACGGAAAAGCCTGCAAGGCGCGGCAGCCAGAGGCAGAGTTCCGGCCAGTAGGCGAGTGAGAAAAGCAGCAGGACCTGGACCGCCACGAACGGCAGCGCGGTATAGGCCAGTCTCCAGTAATTGAGGTTGGTCAGCGCCGAGACGACGACGAGGCATTTGCCAAGCGGCGGTGTGATCAGGCCAACACAGAGGTTGAAGCACAGCACGATCCCCAGGTGCGTCGGGTTGATCCCCTGCTCCAGCGCCTGCGGGGCGAACAGCGGGATCAGCAGCGTCAGCGCGACCGGCGTATCCATGAACATACCTGCGATCAGGAAGATGACGAGAAGGAAGAACAGGTACTTGGTTCCCGTCAGGCCAAAGCTCGCAACCCAGCCGGCCAGGGCCTCGCTCCATCCCAGCTGGCCCGCCAGGAACCCAAGGATCGAGATGGCGGCCAGGATGACGAAGATCGTGCCGGTCAACCGCGCGGTCGCCTCAAGCGCGTCCAGGATCATCTCGCGGCTCAGCCCGGTGTAGAACTGCCCCGCGATCAGCGCGAACAGCACGGCCACCGCAGAGCCTTCGGTCGGCGTGGCGAGGCCCAGCACCAGACTGCCCAGGATCACCACCGGCAGCAGCAGCGCCGGGGCCGCGCGCAGCAGGCTGGGCCAGAACCTGGGCAGATCCGGCGACGGCCCGCCCGGATGGTGGCGCACCCGCGCGATTACCGCGTTCAGCATCATAAGCGACACGGCGAGAAGCACGCCGGGAATGACGCCAGCGGTGAAAAGCGCGGCAACAGAAGCCCCGGTCAGCCCGCCGTAGATGATCATGATGATCGATGGCGGAATGATCGGCCCGATCATCGACGAGGCCGCGGTGATCGCGCCTGCGTAATAGCGGTCGTAGCCCCGTGCCTCCATCTCGGGCACGAAGGTCCGCGACAAGGCGGCACTGTCTGCGATGGCAGAGCCCGAGATACCGGCGAAGAAGACGCTCGTCAGGATATTGACGTGCCCAAGCCCGCCGCGCAGCCGCCCGACGATGGACAGGGCAAAGTCGATCAGGCTGCGGGTCACGCCGGCCCTGGTCATGATCTCGGCTGTCAGGATGAACAGCGGCATCGCCATGAAGGCAAAGACATCGAGCTGCGCAAAGATCCTCTGTGGCATCACCGAAAGGAACTGCGCCTTGCCCGCCAGGATGAAGGCAAAGACCGACACCGCCCCCATGAGGTAGGCAAAGGCCGTGCCGCTGATCAGGAGCATGACGAAGAGGACGGGGAGTAACCACATGATCGAGAGCCTCAGACAGCGGTGTGCACGGACGGGTCAGCGCCCCTGCGTTGCGGATGAAGGACGGGCGGATGCGTCACAATGGACCGAAGTGCGGGCGTCACGGCCCGCAGCTTTGACAGGTCGGGACGCGGGCGGGCGGTTTCGGGATCGGCCTCAAGGAAAGATTCCATACTCCGCGCTACGGCCAGCAGATCGGTGTCGCCGCGCGAAGCCCCCAGCATCTGAAGCCCAAACGGCATCCCCGATCCGTCCCGCCCGGCGGGCAGCGTAATTGCGGGGCCACCGGTCAGCGAACCGCGATAAGTCAGCGCCAGCCAGCGGTAATAGATATCCATCTCCTCGCCGTCGATATGGGTCACGTGCGGCGCGCTCCAGGGCCCGGGCGAGACAGGTACGGTTGGTGTAAGGATCGCATCCAGCCCCTCCATCCGTGCATTGAAGGCGCGCAGGATGCGGGTCTGTTCGGCATGCGCCCAGCCCCGGTCGGTCAGCGTGAAACTGCGCCCCAGTTCGAGATTGGCGTGGATCGTTGGCCCGAACAACTCGGGTGTCTCTCGCGCTGGCCCGTCGAAAGCCGTCAGGAAACTTTCAGCGCGCAGGATGTCAAAGACTCGGTCCATCGCGCCGAGGCCCATATCGACCGCGCGGCACTCGGACACCTGCGGCGCGATGGCCTCTATGCGTTTCAGGAATGTCGCCCGGATATCCGCATCGATGGGGGCGCCGCCGAAATCTTCGGAATAACCCAGGCGAAGCGTGCTCAGAGGCCTCTCGGCCAGCCTGTCGAACCGATCCGCCGGATAGGACATCGACAGCGGATCATTCGGATGGCCGCCATGCACCGCGCGCAGCATCAGGATCAGATCCTCCACATCCCGCGCCATCGGCCCAAGGACCGAGATCCCGGACCACCCGAGCGGCCGCGTCGGATGTGCCACCACGTCGACCGAGGGGCGGTACCCGACGATGCCGCAGATCGCGGCCGGCAGGCGCAGCGACCCGCCAGTGTCGGAACCGGTGCAGATCGGCAGCAGATCCGCGGCGAGCGCTGCCGCCGACCCCCCTGAAGAGCCCCCCGCGGTCAGCGCCGGATTGAACGGGTTGCCCGTCGCCCCCCAGACCGGGTTGCGGGTGTTTCCGCCGGCCCCCATCTCGGGCACGTTGGTTTTGGCCAGCACGATCGCCCCCGCCGCCCGCAGCCGGGCCACCATTGGCAGATCGGTGCTTGGCACATTCGCAACAGCCCGGGGACTGCCGTGGGTGGTCAGCAACCCGGCGGTGTCCTGAAGGTCCTTGACCCCAAGCGGCAGACCGTCGAGCGCCCCCTTGGGCGCCCCATCCTGCCAGCGCGCCGTGGCCGCGGCAGCCTCGGCCACGGCGCGTTCAGTGTTGAAGGCAGTGAGCGCATTTATGAAGGGGTTCACGCGCGAAATATGGGACAGGCAGGCCTCAAGATAGGCGCTTGGGGTCAGGTCCCCCCGCGCAAAGGCAGCCAGGACCGTCCGGGCCGAAAGCCCGGTGGGTGTCGAAATGTCCATATTCTCTCCAACTGGCCTCCACGGTGCGTGAACGCCAGCTCCTCCCAGAAACTCTGCTCAGGGTATGATGAAGATTTGGGCAAAAATAATGAGTTTTTCGCCCACAACCTTAACCAAACGGAATGGTTTATCCGCGCTCCGACACCTGGCTCAGACATTGCATAAACAGGGCGAAGGCGCTGTTGTTCTGCGGCGCGCCTGTCTTCCAGAAGCATCGCGCTTCGGACAGGAAATCCCCGGTATCCAGCGGCAGAACCACCAGATCGCCACGGGCGACATGGGCTTTTGCAAGGCTCTGCGGGAACATGCCAAGCGTCGGCATCTGCTGCAAAAGCTCAAGGTTGAGCGACAGGGACAGTGACGAGATCGTATTGCCCGGGGGCGTCACCCCGCGTTCGGCAAACATCGCATCCACAGCCCGGCGCGCCACCGAATCCGGCTGCGGCAGAATCCAGGGCCAGCCGACCGCTTCGGTCCAGTCGATCTGCTCCATTTTCGCCAACGGATGATTGCGCCCGGCGATCACCACCAGCGGTTCGGTCAGCAGGACCGTCTGGTCGATCCCCTCAAGATCCTGCGGCTGCCAGGTCCGGGCAATCAGCAGATCGAACTGCCCTGCATCCAGCCGCGGATAGAGCGAAACAAAATGCCCTTCGGTGATCGACAGGCTGGCATTGGGCGCGGCGTTCTTGAACAGGGTAATCGCCTGGGGCAGCACGATCGGCGCCACGGAACTGACCACGCCGATATTGACGGTGCCTGCAACGCCGCTCGCCATCGCCTGTAGATCGAATTCTGCCCGGTCCAGCTGATTGAGCACCTGACGCGCATGATCTGCCAGCCGCAGCCCGACCGGAGTCAGGTGCAGCCGGTTCCGCTCGCGCCGGATGATCGGGGTTCCGACAATCTCTTCCAGCTCGGCAATCTGTTTGGATACCGCAGGCTGCGTGACATTCAGCGCCGCCGAAACGCGCGCGACAAGGCGATGCTCGGCCAGGCCGTGGATCACGCGCAGATGGCGGAGCGTCAATTGCCGGGAGAGAGTTCCGCGCTGCAAATTCGCCATGACCGCTGCTCCCCATCCCAGGCGCTGGAACTATGCCGCTTGCAGCTGCGATTTCAACATCAATGCAGACGGCGCCAGCCGGGGCGATACCCCGCCGGCACCTCCGGAAGGCACCGCTGTTTGATGGGAGCCGCCCTGCCAGCCGCGCAAACTCGGGTTATCGGCAGCGCAGCGCCCGCGTCCGGCATTGGACCCTGTGGCACGGGGATCGGGCAAAAGCAGCCAAATTGACGCCTTCGATTACCCGCGTGCCCGCAACCACCCGACGTCGGCCCGGCCCCTTACCAGTACTGCTCGGGCGCCAGTGGCTTGCCGTGGCGGTTGAGCGCGTCGCGCAGACGCAGGCGGGCGTATCCCGAAGCAACCAGGGCGCGGCAATCCTCCAGGCCCTTTGAAAGCCACGCATGGCTTTCTCGGGTCATAAGGCGGCGGGCAAGAGCGGGTTCACCGGCCTCCAGCAGCAGTTCGGCGCTACGCAGGACGGCGGGCACGTCCTCTGCCAGCTTCGTCTCCATCAGGCGCCAGTGATCCCACACCTCGCGCAGCAGGGCATCGTCCTGAAAAGCCAGATGCATCAGTCGCTTGTACTGGTAGACCGCGCTGTCGGCGACCTCGACTCCCTGCGGGACGTGGCTGACGGTGTCGGGGTCCGTGACCTCCTTGCGACGGTCGAGAAAGCGGTGCGCTTCTCCGGTTGTCAGATAGCGATGCTGACCGAATTCGTCCGGCACCTCGGTCTGGCCAAGGAAAACCGGCACCAGCGGCGCGGTGACGGGGCCGACCGGGGCGTGCCACATCATCCGCAGGTCGGAATGCGAGGGGTGCACCAGTGGCACGACTTGTCCGTAACCGGCAGTGTCCCCGGTCAGCGTCTCGGTCTGGATCGACCAGCAGACGTCGGCAAAGGTCAGCGGCGCGGCGGCGGCGCGCTGGCGCATCTGCTCTTCGACCCAGGCCATGCCCTTCCACGGGCCCTTGCCGTCGCCGTAGATTGCATTCACGTCAAAGGGCGCACCGCTCGCAGGGTCGTACCAGCCAAGATCCACTGCCGTCTGTATGAAGTGCTCGGGATACAAATACGTTTCGTCCGGCTCCAGCGGCACGACACCGACATAGCCGGGGCGCGAGGCGCGGATGTCGTCCGGCCCGAGCCGTTCCGCGACCCACAGCCCTTTGCCGCCCGAGAACTGGATGACCACCCAGGCTTCGTCCGGGTCGGCGATGATATGCGAATTGCCGCCGTAGCAGGAATAGCCGTGCTCGGCGATCAACCGGGCCATGATGTCGACGCCCTCACGCGCGGTGGTGGCGCGTTCGACGACGATCCGCGCCAGGTCGGAATAATTCGGGCCGGTCTGGTCCTTAGGCGTCATCTCGATCAGCGCCTTACGGGATGTCGACCAGATATCGCGCACCGCAACGCCGTGTTCGTTCAACCCACCATTCGTAATCGGTGCTGGCACCCCAAGGTAATAGCTGTAGCTGACGCGCATGTGCCGGGCCGTCCGCGCGGCCTGCGGGATTTCGGTACGATGACCGGGCATGTCGCTATCGGGGCCGACGCCCACGGTGATGGTGGCGTCTGCGGCGTGCTCGGCCCGGTCGATGATCTCGAGCCAGTGGCTTGACGGCTCGTCGCCGTAGCCGGCCAGCCAGGCGTGCCCGTCTGCGGTCAGGTTTCGTCCGATATAGATCCCGTAGCTCATGGGGTCTCCGTCTTGTTCTTGTTGTCTTGCGTGTCGATCAGCGGGAACAGGCAGGCATGCCTGCGATCCGGCGTGAGTTGGCGGTGTTCGGGCTTCTCCACGCGGCAGGCGTCGCGGGCCAGCGGACAGCGGGTGGCGAAATCGCAGCCCTTGGGGCGGCGCAGCAGGCTGGGCACCTCGCCCTCGATCGCAGCCGAGGGCGGACGGCGGCGGTCGGGATCGGGCTGCGGCACCCCTTCGACCAGCGCGCGGGTATAGGGATGCGCGGGTTTTGCAAAGACCTCGGCCGCAGGCCCGTCCTCGACGATGCGGCCCAGATACATGATGGCGATCCGGTCCGCGATATGGCGCACCACCGGCAAGTTGTGGGTGATGATCAGATAGCTGAGACCGTGTTCGGCCTGCAGGTCCGCCATCAGGTTCAGGGTCTCGCCCTGCACCGAAACGTCCAGCCCCGCCGTCGGCTCGTCTGCCACGATCAGGCGCGGGTTCAGCGCCAGCGCACGGGCCACGCCGACCCGGCGCGCCTGCCCGCCCGACAGTTCGTGCGGGTAGCGCGACAGGAAACCGCGCGGCAAGCGCACCATGTCTGCCAGCCGCTCGGCTTCGGCATCCAGGTCGCGGCCCTCGGCGCCGTGAATCAGCAGCGGCTCGGAGATCAGCGCGCGCACCGACTTGCGCGGCGAGAGCGAACCGACCGGATCCTGGAACATCATGGCCATGTCGCGGCGCAGCGGCTTGAACCGGCGTTCGGCCATGTTGCCGATCTCGGCCCCGTCGAAGCGGACCGAACCGCCGGCGGCGGATTGCAGGTTCAGGATGGTCCGGCCCAGCGTCGTCTTGCCAGATCCGCTTTCGCCCACCAGCGCCAGCGTTTCACCGGGCCGAATATCGAGCGAGACGTCCAGCACCGCATCGACGAAGGGCCGCGCGACCCCGTTCATCCGCGCCTTCAACGCGCCCATAGTGCGGAACTGGACGTTCAGATCGCGCACCTCCAAAAGTGGCTCGCCCTTTGCTGCACCCCGCACGGTCGCAGTCCCGGTGTCCCGCGCGACAGTGGGCACCTCGGGCGCTGGCGGCCATGAGGGATCAGCCAGCGGCCCCTCCAGCAGGTGACAGCGGGCGGCACCGGTCCCGCGCTTGATCAGCGGCGGTGCAGTGGTAACGCAGGCGGGCATGGCCTTCTGGCAGCGGCCGGCGAAGATGCAGCCCGCCAGCGGCTTGGTCAGGTCGGGGATATCGCCAGGGATCACCGGCAGCTTGCGCGTGACATCGGCGATTCGGGCCGGATCACATTCCAGCAGGGCGCGCGTATAGGGGTGGCGGGCGTTGTGGAAGATGTCGTGAACCTCGCCGGTCTCAACCACCTCGCCCGCGTACATCACCACCACGTCGTCGCACATCTCGGCGATAAGGCCAAGGTTGTGCGAAACCACCACGATCGTGGTGTCGAAATCATCTCGCAGCCCCCGCATGAGGCCGATCATCTGGGCCTCCATGGTGACGTCCAACGCAGTGGTTGGTTCGTCCGCAAGCAGCAGGTTCGGCCCGGTCAGCATCGACATCGCGATGCCCGCGCGCTGGCGCATCCCGCCCGAGAACTGGTGCGGATAGGCATCGACCCTGCTTTCAGGGTCAGGAATGCCGACACGGCGCAGCATGTCCACGGCGGCGGCACGCTTGGCGGCCTCGGACATGGACCGACGGTAAAGGATATCCGACATCTGGCGCGCATAGGGCAGCACCGGGATCTGAGAGGTCATCGGATCCTGGAAGACAACGCTGACCTCCTCGCCGCGCAGGGCGCGCAGCCCCTCGGCATCGAGGGTCAGCAGGTTCTTGTCACCATAGTCGATGCGGCCCGCCGTGACATCGGCATTCCCGGCAAGCAGGCCAAGGATCGACCACAATACGGTGCTTTTGCCCGATCCGCTTTCGCCGACAATGCCAAGAATGCGGCCCTTCCTTACCGGGAACGATATGTCGCGCAGCGCCTTCACCCGACCCCGGTTGGTGCGGAAATCGAGGGTGAGGCCATCAATGCTCAGCAGCGTGTCATTGCCCGTGCGGGAAACCATGTCCTTCATCGTCCCCTCCCCATGCGCGGGTCGAAGATGTCGCGCAGCGCCTCGCCCAGGAAGGTGAAACCGAGCGTCGTCAGGATCAGCGGGATGCCTCCCGCGATCACCATCCAGGGCGCATCGCGGATCACAAGGTAGCCTTCGTTCAGGATCGTGCCCCAGCTGGCCTGCGGCGGCAGCACGCCGATGCCAAGGAACGACAGCCCGGCCTCGATCGACACGACAACAGGCACCTCCATCGCGGCCAGGATCAGCAGCGGGCCGATGACGTTGGGCATGACGTGCTGGAACAGGATCCGCCCCGTCGATGCGCCTAGCGAGCGTTCCGCCAGGATGAATTCGGTGTGACGCAAGGCCAGCGTCGCCGTCCGGGCGACCCGGCCGTAGCTGGGGATCGTGGTCAGGATAACGATGGCCAGCACGACCGTCAGACTTGGTCCTGTCAGGGCGACCGTGGCCAGCGCCAGGATGACCGCCGGGAACGAGCGCACCGCATCGAAGGCCAGCAGCAGCAGGTTGTCCAGCCAGCGCGGCCCGTAGCCCGCGATCATCCCCAGCACCAGCCCGATCGACAGCGACGCGGACACCCCGATCGCCGCGATATAAAGCGCCACGCGCCCGCCGTGCAGGATACGCGAGAAGGTATCACGGCCCAGTTGATCGGTTCCGGCGATATGGGCCCAGGTGGGGCCCGACATGCGGGCGGGGATGTCCATCGCATTTGGATCGTAGGGCGCGATCCACGGCGCGAAGATGGCTGAGGCGAAGAAGATCACCACCAGCAACAGGCCGGTTACCCCCTGCCAGTCGGTCAGAAAACGCACCAGTTTCTCGCGCCGTTCACGGCCGGCGCTTTCGCGCAGGGCGTCGGAGGTGGCGGTCGTGTCGGAAACGACGGGGTCAGAGGGAAGAGCGGACACGGGGATCAAGCCAGGCAATGAGAAGATCTGAGATCAGGACGACGAGGATGTAGAAACAGGTGGCGACAAGAACGCCGCCCTGCACGATCGGAAAGTTGCGGTCCGACACCGCGTCGAAGATCATCTTGCCGACGCCGGGCCGGGAAAAGATGATCTCGGCGAAGACGGCCGATGAAATCAGCCCGCCAAAGCCCATGCCGATCAGCGTGATCGTGGGCAAGATGGCAACGCGCAGCGCATAACCCAGCACCACGCGGCGCGGTGTCAGGCCGAAGGCGCGGGCCGAACGGATGTAGGGCTCTCCCAACACTTCGAGCATGGAGGCGCGGACCATGCGGGCCAGGTAGCCCACCCAGCCCAAGCCGATGGCGAAGGCGGGCAGCACGAGGTGGCTCAGTTGGTCGGCGAAATCGCCGGGCTCGCCCGCGCCGATGGCTGGCAGCCAGCGCAGTTCCAGAGAGAAAAGCAACAGCGCCCAGATCGAGACAAGGAACGACGGTATCGCGATCATGCCGACCGAGAAAATGCCGGTTACCCGGTCGAGCCACGACCCCGGCCGCACGGCCGCCAAGCAGCCAAGGGGCACGCCCAGCAATACCGCCCAGCCCATGCCGGTGCAGATCAGCGCCAGCGAAAAGCCGATGCGCTCTGCGATGATCGCGGTCACCGGTCGGTTCGAGAAGACATCCTGCCCAAGATCGCCCTGCACCGCATTCCCGAGAAAATGGAAGAATTGCGTCACGACCGGTTCGTTCAGACGCATCCGTGCGGTGTATTCCGCGATCGCCTCGGGCGTGGCCCGTGTGCCGAGCGCCAGGATCGCCGGGTTGCCCGGGATCATGTGCAGCATCGAGAACAGCAGCAACAGGACAGCCATGACGACAATCGCCGCCAGCCCCAGTCGCTTTGTCAGGTAAGGTATCATGCCGGATTTGCCCCCGGTTCGTGCTGGCCTTCCTCCGCGCCGATCACGGCGTGAAGGAAGGCGTCACGCCTCAGACCGGTTTGAACCGGTGATAGTTCAGTTCACCTGACGGCGCCGCCACGACCTCGATGCTGGTCTTGTGGGCATAGGTTTCGGGCTCGTGGTTGATCCAGACGTAGGCGCCCGTCGCATCCATGATCTCCTGCATGCGGACGTAAATCGCCTCGCGCGCGGCGGTGTCGGTCTCGGACAGGCCCTCGTCATAAAGGCTGTCGAACTCCTCGTCGGTCCAGCGTTCCCAGTTCCAGATGCCAACCTGACCCGAAATGAACCACTGGGTGGCCTCGTAGGGATCGGGCACGGTGGCGAAGCGCATGATCCACAGCTCGAGATCCTGCCAGGTGTCGCCGGCCTCTTCCATGCCCATTTCCCAGAATGGCCCGCTTTCCATCGGCAGGATGTTCACGGTGATGCCGATCGCAGCCAGGTTGGCCTGGATGATCTGCGCGGTCAGAAGGCGTTCCTGCCAGTTCAGCGTGCGCAGGGTCAGTTCCAGCCCGGTCACGCCGGATTCGGCCATCAGCTCACGCGCCTTTGCGGGGTCATAGGTATAGCCATGATCGGACCGCGCGCCCAGCAAGCCGGGGCAGACAATGCCGTGCGACTTGGCCGAGGTGCCGGCGAAGGCGCCCGCCAGGATGCTGTCGACATCGACCGCGTGCTGGATCGCCTGCCGCACCTTGATGTCCTGCAGTTTCGGGTGCTGGGTGTTCATGCCCATCCACATATACTGCAGCTGTCCGGCGGTGGTGATCGCCGTGTTCTCGGGCATTTCCTTGGAATAGCGCGCGAGGCTGTCGGGGCCCAGTTCGGTGCAGTCGATCTCTCCGGCTTCGTAGGCCAGTTCGGCTGCCTGCACCTCGGTGATGACATGGCAGACAACGCGATCAAAGCCCGGCGCCGGGCCGGTCCATTCGGGGTTTTTCTCGAACACGGCGCGCTGGCCGGGGGTGGCGGAATAGGTGTAGGGGCCACAAATCGCGGGAAACTCGGTGGTGAACCGGCCGCCCGCCGCTTCGGTTGCCGCTTCGCAGACGATGGCGCCCGGACCATGGCAAAGCGTGACCATGATGAAGGGCGCGAAGGGCTTGTTCAGTACCAGCGTGCCTGTCAGCTCGCCGGTTACCTCGACGGTTTCCAGCGCATCGAAATAGCCCGACCATTCGCTGTCTTTCATTCGGGCATAGGAATAAGCCACGTCCGATGCCTTGAGCGTGCCGTGCCCACCAGACCAAACCAGCCCCGGGGCCAGTTCAAATTCGATATGGGTGTCATCGACATATTCCAGCCGGGTCACATAGGCCGTGGGCTGCCAGCTGAACGTGTCGCCATCACGGACGTATTCGGCAAGGAAGGGCAGACATTGCTTCTGGGCTTCGATCTCGGTGCCACCGACCATGTAGCCGGGATCAAGGATCGAGTTGTCGCCATCAAGACGCAGGTTCAGAACCCGGCCTTCCTGCGCGCGCAGCATGCCAACGCCGCCGGGAAAGAAACCAGCCGCGCCAAGCGCTGCCGCCGAGGTCAGGAAGGTGCGTCGTGTCGTGTTGGTGAGGGTCAAGGTCGTCGCTCCTGTTGGTCTTTCCGTCGTAACGGCAAATCAGAGTGCCGTCGGGCCGGAGTTTGTAATCTTTTTATGACCGCAGGATGAGCGAAGGCCCTGCGCATGACAATTTCGCACCTATGCGCCACTTGACACACAAGGTGCTTCAATATGCGATAGAGCTATGTCCAATTTCGCCAAGAACCTGACGCTCGCTTGCAGCTATCACGCTTCGATCTCGGACGTATGCCGCCGGATCGGGATCAATCGTCAGCAGTTCAACAAGTACCTCAACGGGCAGGTGCACCCGTCGCGGCACAACATGCGCCGGATTTGCGATTTTATTGGAGTCACGGACTCCGAGATGCTGATGGAGGAAAGCCGCTTTGCGCAGCTCATCGGCCTGCGCCGCCAGCCAGTTCCACGCCCCCAGCTTGAATTGCCGATGCAACGGCTCGAGGCATTGCTTGCACGATCCAGCCCCGTCGACCGATACGAAGGGTATTACTTCCGTTACTTCTATTCCTTCGGGAACAAGGGCTGCATCATCAAATCGCTGGCCCGGATCGTGGTCCGCGATGGCCGCGGCTATTTCAAGAACGTCGAGATCCTCCGCGACCCGGATACCGGGCGCTGGTTCCGGTCGAACAAGTACGAGGGCATGCTGTTCCAACTGGCCGACCGTATCCAGCTGTTCGAGTACGAAACACTGGAAATGAACTCGGTCACGCAGATGACACTCTATCCCAGCTATCGCAGCCGCGTGGATTTCCTGCTGGGCATACAGACCGGCGGCCCGACACGCCGGGGCCGCAAACCCGGTGCCTCGCGCGTCGCGCTGGAGTTTCTGGGAACCGATATCAGCGTGCTGCGGGCGATGCGTCAGACGGGTATGTTCTACCCGGACGACCCGTCGCTGCGGCCAGAGATCGTGGACGCCATAGACAACCGTATCGATCCCGGTGCCTTCGTGCTTGAAGTGGATGAGCCATGAGGTCTGGCGGAGCGCCTGGCAGGTTGGCCGGCTGCCCGGACGGCTCTGGTGTCGCGCAAAACTCAATCGATGCGATTGGATGTGTCCAAGTAACGGTTGTGGTGGGCCCCGAGCCCCCTTGCCTCTCGCACAGGCTTTGCGACATGGCGCCGCAAGCCGCCACAGCCCCTATCAATCATGCCCATCCCCACTATGTTGGCCGCGGGAGTAACAGGTGCCATGACTGATCAGACGTATATCGAATCCAGCCCGCCGTCGGTGCAGGCCGACGATCGCCCTATCTGGCCCGCGCTGGCGCGCGGATGGCGCCGGAAGTGCCCGAATTGCGGCAAGGGTCCGCTTTTGCACGGCTATCTCAAGGTCAACGACAGCTGCCAATCTTGCGAACAAGAGCTGTTTCATCACCGTGCCGACGATGGTCCGGCCTATCTGACCATTCTGATCGTCGGCCACCTGATGGCGCCTCTGCTGCATTTCGCCTTTGTGACATGGCGGCCCGAGCCGTTGACTCTGTTCACGATTTTTGCGGTTGGCTGTGTCGCGCTCTCGCTTTACCTTCTACCCCGATTGAAAGGGGCAATCGTGGGCTATCAATGGTCCAAGCGGCTGTACGGGTTCGGAAAACCCGACTAGCCCGCACGCCCCGCAAAGGGGCAGGACAGATGGACAAATCCGCAGTCAGAAATGCCGCCACGGTGATCGTGGTGCGCGACCGGCACACAGATCCGGCGATCCTGATGGGCCAGCGCGGCGCCAAGGCGGTTTTCATGCCGAACAAGTTCGTGTTCCCCGGCGGGGCCGTGGATGCAGCCGATGCCACTGTCCCGCTCGCCACCGCCTTGCCCGAGCCCTGCCACACCCGGCTTACGGACGAATCAGAGGATGGCCTGCAACACGCGCTCGCCGCAGCCGCCATTCGCGAGCTGTGGGAGGAAACCGGGCTGGTGCTGGGCACGCCGGGCGCGTGGGAAACGCCCCCACCGCCCGATTGGGAACGCTTTGCCGCCACCGGCAACCTGCCTACGGCCAGCGCGTTGCAATTCGTGTTTCGCGCCCTGACGCCTCCGGGCCGCCCGCGCCGCTTCGATGCGCGGTTTTTCCTGGTGGACGCCGCGCATATTCAGGGCGACCTGGACGATTTCACCCATGCCTGCGATGAACTCTCGCATCTGCAATGGATCCGTCTGGGTGACGCGCGCAACTTCGACCTTCCGTTCATCACCGAAGTGGTTCTGGCCGAGGTGGCGGATCGCATCACCAGCGACGAGCCGCCCGCCAGCGTGCCCTATTTCCACAATGGCGCCGAAGAAAGCCTTTTCCTGCGCCTGCGCGGCTACCCGCAGCCTTAGGTCAGATCGCCACGATCAGCACCAGAATCGACAACAGCAACAGCCCGATCCCGGTCAGTTCGCGCCGCGTAACGGGTTCGCGGAACACCAGTACGGTGGCGATCAGGCTAAAGATCATCTCGATCTGGCCAACCGCGTTCACATAGGCGGCATTCTGCAGCGTAAACGCCAGAAACCAGCAAAACGATCCGGCAAGACTGGTCAGCCCGACCCAGACGGCCGTGCGCCGCGCCGACCAGACTGCGCGCAGTTCGCCCGCGTCGCGCAGCGCCAGCCACAGTCCCATCGCCACGGCTTGCATCGTCACCACCGCCGCCAGCGTCACCCCCGCGCGCCACGCCGGGTCAAGCGCCAGCTCCAGCGATGCCCCGCGATAGCTGACCCCCGACATCGCGAACAACACACCCGATCCCAGCCCCAGCATCGAGGCAGGCGTGGTCAGATGACGCCACCAAGGCCCCGCCACCTCGGGCGTTCGAGACAGGACCAGAACCGCCACCAACCCGATGCAGATCGCACCAAAGGCCATCGGGCTGATCCCCTCGCCCAGCAGAATGAACCCCACCAGCGCGGTCTGGATCACCTCGGTCTTCTTGAAGGTGATGCCGACGGCGAAATTGCGCTGCTTGAACAGCATCACCACGAACAGTGTCGCCAGGATTTGCGTCAGCCCGCCCAGCGCCGCAAAGGCCCAGAAGCGAGCGCCCATTTCGGGCAGGTCTTGGCCCGTTGCCCAAAGCGCCACTGCCAGTCCCACCAGCACGATCGGCGCCGAATAGGCAAACCGCGCGAATGTCGCGCCCGAGGCGCTGAGCCGGGTCGAGCTGAGCGTTTTTTGAAGCATGAACCGCAGGGTCTGAAACCCTGCGGCCGCGATGGTGACGGGAATCCACATGTCCATGGGCCCGTCATGCCCGCCTTTCAGTCCCGACGCCAGAGCGGATGGGCCACCGGATCCTTGCGGCGGAAGAGGTAGCGGCGAAACACCTCGCCATAGGACCGATAGACATACCCGTCATTGATGGTCACGAACCGCGCGCGCCCCGACCGGTACAGCGCCGGAAGCCGGTGCCAGGCCACCCCCGGATGCATATGGTGCACGACGTGCAAGTTGTTGTTCAGAAAAAGAAATGCCAGTATGCTACGGTCTTCGATGATGACAGTGCGGGCTCGGCAGCGTTCATGCGCCTGATGCTCCAGAAACGTCCGAATGCGCAGGATCCCGGTAGAGGCATAAACAGCGATCCCATAGGCCCACAGCGGCATCCCCGAGGCGAGTACCAGCGCCAGCACCGCCGCCATACCGGGCAGATGCGCGCCCCAGGATGCCAGCGCCGCCCGGTCGCCGCCGCGGATCTGGCGCCATTCGCTGCGATAGAACACCGCCATCCCAACCACCGGCCCGATCAGGATTCGCCCTGCCAGTGTGTTGTTCAGCAGAAGCACCCGTTTCAGCCAGCCCGGATGGCGCTGCCATACCTCGGGGTCCAGGTAGTTGCTTTCGGGATCGTCATAAGGGTCGGTCAGCTGCGCATCGCGATGATGCGCCAGATGCAGGTCGCGGAAGCGCCCATAGGGCACCAGCAGCCCCAGCGGCAGCCACATCGTGACCTCGTTCCAGAACCGCGACCGGAACGGATGGCCATGCAGCACCTCATGCGTCAGCGAAGAATGCAATGTGATCAGCACCGCCATGGCAAGGGTCGCCCCTGCCAGCGTGATCCCCGGCAGCCAGAACAGCGCCACGGCCCACCCGATGTAACATGCTGATATAAGTGAAAACGTTCCCCATTCCACCGCCCGAACACCATCGTGCCCGGCGGTCTGTGTCGCCAGTGCCATTCAATTTTCCGTTCTTGTCCCACCCCCAGATCAACACAGTCACAAAACCGTGACCATTCCGTATATGGTGAACAAAAACCGCTATCCGTGATAAAATTAAACACATGATTGAAAAACTCGACAAGCGCGACAGATCCGCCCGGTTTCGCAGCCGGCTGGCTCAGGCCATGCGCGCCGCTGGCCTCAGCCAAAGCGAATTGGCCCGCGATATCGGCGTCGACCGTTCGACCATTTCGCAGCTGATATCCGGCGATGGCGCGCGCCTGCCCAACGCCCATGTGGTCGGCGCCTGCGCCGCGCGGCTGGGTGTCTCGGCCGATTGGCTGCTGTCGCTTTCGGACCGACCCGAAAGCGCGGCCGAACTGATGGCCAGCGCCCTGTCGATGTCCGAAGCGCCGCGCGCCCTTGTCGATGAACGCATCTTTGAATGGCACAAGGAAGCCGCGGGCTACAAAATCCGCCACGTGCCCGCAGCCCTGCCCGACATGCTGAAAACCCGCGCGCTGATCGAATGGGAATACAGCCCCCACCTGGGCCGCACCGCCGACCAGGCCATCGGCGCGTCTGAAGACCGCCTGCACTGGATGCGCTCGTCCGGGTCAGACTACGAAATCTGCCTGCCGATCCACGAATTGCACTGTTTTGCTCATGGCATCGGCTATTACCACGGGCTTCCCGCCGACACCCGCCGCGAGCAGATCGACCAACTGCTCGCGCTTTGTGATCAACTTTACCCGCGCCTGCGCATCTATCTTTTCGATGCCCGGCGACTGTATTGCGCGCCCATCACCATCTTCGGCCCGCTGCTCTGCGTCTTCTATGCCGGGGGCCACTACATGGCCTTCCGCGACAGCGAACGCATCGCCACCTTCACCGGCCATTTCGATCTTCTGGTACGTGAGGCCGACCTCTCGGCGCGCCATCTGCCCACGCACCTGAAACGCCTGCGCGAGGGCATCGGATGACAAAAGGGGCAGGACACCCCGCCCCTTCTTTTGGGCTCAAATGCTCAAAATCTTGCCACCAGCCGCAAAACCGACGGCCCGCGTTCAGCCCGGACGCCGGATCGCCCGCCCCGCGCCCTCGGGCCAGGTCAGATCGGACTGGGCCGCTGCCACCAGCGCAAGGCCCGTCACAACCTCGGGGCCCGGGTCACACGGGCGGCGCGTGGACAGATCGACATGCAACAGGAAATGCTCGCCCGTCGCGACAAGGTCCTCGCCTGCACGCATCTCGTGATACAGATGCAGCTTCTTGCCCTCGCCCAGCAACATCTGCGTGCGCACCTCGATCTTCTGGCCCAGATGCACCTCGCCCAGGTGGCGAATATGGGTCTCGGCCGTGAAGTAACTCATCCCCGCCGCGATATAGTCGCTGTCACAGCCCACCAGCTCCATGAACCGGTCCGTCGCAGCGCAGAAGGCATCCAGATAGCGCGCTTCGTTCATGTGGCCGTTGTAATCGGCCCAATCCGGCGGCACCGCGCGGCGCAGCGTCACCACGGCACCCGGCGCCAACCCGTCCACCGCGCGCCCGTCCAGATCGGTGCCCGCGCGCAGCGTGGCGTCATGGGCGTTCAACAGTGCCCCGGCGCCCCAATCCTGTGCCTTCAGCGCGCGCATCATCGCCACCAGATTATCGTCGCGAATGCGCTCCAGCTGGCGGATCGAATAGGCGCCCGACTGTTCGTCCGACTGCCCTGCGATCAGGTCGACCAGCTCGTCGGTGAACTCGGGCACATCCATCAGCTTGGTCCAGGGCCATTTCAGCGCCGGTCCGAACTGGGCCATGAAATGCTTCATTCCGGCTTCGCCACCGGCCACGCGATAGGTTTCAAACAGACCCATCTGCGCCCAGCGGATGCCGAATCCATAGCGGATCGCGTTGTCGATTTCTTCGGTCGTCGCCACGCCATCCTTCACCAGCCACAGCGCCTCGCGCCAGACAGCCTCAAGGAAGCGATCCGCGATATGGGCGTCGATTTCCTTGCGCACCATCAGCGGATACAGCCCCAGCCCCACCAGTAGCGCGCGCAATTCTTCCAGCCGTTCGGTCGGGGTCTCGGGTGTCGCCACGATCTCGATCAGCGGCAGCAGGTAGACCGGGTTGAACGGATGGGCGACGAAAATCTGCCCGGGATTGGTCGCGCCTTCTTGCAGCTCGCTCGGTTTGAACCCCGAAGTGGACGAACCGATGAACGCATCCGCTCCGCAGGCCGCTTGAATCTCGGCGAATGTCTTGTGCTTCAGGTCCAGCCGTTCGGGCACGCTCTCCTGAATCCAGGCGGCCCCCTCGACCGCCTCGGCGATCGAGCCATGAAAGCTCAGCCGCCCTTCCTCGGGCAGCGCCACATCCGACAGCCCCGGCAGCGCGTGGCGTGCGTTCGCCAGAACCTCGCCGATCTTGCGCTCGGCCTGGGGGTCCGGGTCGAATACCCGCACATCCCAGCCGTTCAGAAGAAACCGCGCGGCCCAGCCGCCGCCGATCACACCGCCACCGATGATGGCCGCCACCTTGCTCATGTCCCTGTCTCCTGTTGTGTTTTTGATCGCCTAGTTCACCTGCCGCAGCAGGCTCAAGTCGAACCCGTACCAATCCAGTATCTCGCGCGCGGCGGCCAGCCGGTCGGGCGCCAGCGCCCCCCGATTCAGGATCTGTCCAAAGCTGCCCGCCCGATTGCTCAGCACCACGGTGCGGTAATCCGCATCGCTCCATAGCACCCAGATTTCGTCATCCACGCCGTCACGCCCCAGCGGGCGCAGCCGCCCCGGCGCCACCACCCGCAGAGGAGCGAACCGCGCCTGCGGGCCGTCCGCCTCGGGCACCACCACCAGATGCTCCGCCGCGGCATCCCAAGCATAGGTAACCGGCGGCGGGGCGGCCACGTCACCTTCGGCAAACAGCGCCACCACGTCCCACCGCCCCGCCATGCGGGCAGGTTCGAACCGGGTGGTCGCGGCAATCGGAGCCGCCGCGTCGCGATAGGGCGATCCGCCGCCGCCGGGCATACATCCCGCCAGCGCCAGCAGAACCGCCCCAACCGCCGCCCGTGCAATCACTTCGGTGCCCGTTTCACCAGACCCAGCTGTTCACGCACCTCGGCCGGGCCAATGACCCGCGCGCCCATGTTCTCGATGATGTCATGCGCGCGCTCGACCAGCTGCCAGTTCTCGGCCAGCACGCCCTTGTCCAACCACAGGTTGTCTTCCAGCCCGACCCGCACGTTGCCGCCTGCCAGCACGCTGGCCGCGACATAGGCCATCTGGTTGCGCCCCAGCGCGAAGGCCGAAAAGGTCCAGTCCTTCGGCACGTTGTTCACCATCGCCATGAAGGTGTTCAGATCGTCCGGCGCGCCCCACGGCACGCCCATGCAAAGCTGCAACAGCGCGGGCGCGTCCAGCACGCCGCTTTCCACCAGGTGCTTGGCGTACCACAGATGCCCGGTGTCAAAGGCCTCGATCTCGGGCTTCACGCCCAGGTCGGTCATCATCTGCCCCATCGCCGTCAGCATTCCCGGCGTGTTGGTCATCACGTAATCGGCCTCGGCGAAATTCATCGTGCCGCAATCCAGCGTGCAGATCTCGGGCAGGCATTCCGCGATATGGGCCACCCGCTCGGCCGCGCCCACCATGTCGGTGCCTTCGGTCAAAGGCAGCGGGCTGTCGGTCGGACCAAAGATCATGTCGCCGCCCATCCCGGCTGTCAGGTTCAGCACCACGTCAACATCGGCGTCGCGAATGCGATCCGTCACCTCCCGGTACAAATCCAAGCGCCGCGACGGCGCGCCGGTTTCCGGGTCACGCACGTGGCAATGCACCACTGCCGCCCCGGCCTTGGCCGCCGCGATCGCGCTCTCGGCGATCTGCTGGGGCGAACGGGGCACATGCGGGCTGCGGTCCTGCGTCCCCCCCGATCCGGTCACGGCACAGGTGATGAAAACCGATTTGTTCATCGCTAGGGGCATCGCAGGTCTCCTTGTTCTTGCGCCGCAAAGGAGTCACGATTCGCAGTCACGCGCAACCGGATGCGACCCGCCTTGGGGTCCAGCCGCGACATTCGCGGAAAATCCCGCGCCCCTGCTTCTTTTCGGCGCCAATACTCCCGCCGGAGGCTCCGCCCCCAGCCTAGTAGGGCATCGGATGCGCCTTATGCGCGGCGGCGATCTCTTTCAGCACCTCTTCGCCCAGCACCACCTCGACCGACCCCAGCGCCTGTTCCAGCTGCGGCATCGTGGTGGCGCCGAAAATGGCCGAGGTCATGAAAGGCCGCGTGCGGCACCAGGCCAGCGCCATGTGCACCGGGTCGATCCCGTGGCGGCGCGCGATGTCCAGATAGGCCTCGACCGCGTCGAAGACGCGCGGGGTGACGCGCCCGCCCATATCCGCCGTGCGTTCGCGGCGCGAGCCTTCGGGCGTCACATCGCCCTGGTACTTGCCGGTCAGGAAGCCCGCCGCCAGCGGCGAAAACGCAATCAGACCAACGTCTTCATTCACGCTCAGCTCGGCCAAGTCGGTATCGTATAGGCGGCACAGCAGCGAATATTCGTTCTGGATCGTCGCCACCCGGGGCCAGCCGCGATCTTCGGACACGCGCAGGAACTGCGAGGTGCCCCAGGCGCTTTCGTTGCTCAGCCCGAAATGACGGATCGTGCCCCGCTCGACCTCGCGTTGCAGCGCGCCCAGCACGTCTTCGATATGGGCGCGCGTGTCGGCGGCCGTCTGGCCCGAAGGGTCATAGCCCCAGTTCTTGCGGAACATGTAGCTGCCGCGATTGGGCCAGTGAAACTGGTAAAGATCGATGTAATCCGTCTGCAACCGCTTCAGCGAGCCTTCGATCGTGCGCGGGATGGACTCCGACGTGATCGGCTCACCTCCACGCGCCAGCGACCCTTCGCCGGAATGTTTCGTCGCAAGAATGAAGTCGCCCCGCCGCGCCGCGTTGGCAGCGTTCCAGTTGCCGATGATCTGCTCGGTCAGGCCCACGGTTTCGGCCCGGATCGGGGCCACCGGATACATCTCGGCGGTGTCGATGAAATTGATCCCCGCCGCCAGCGCGCGGTCGATCTGGGCATGGCCCTCGGCCTCGGGGGTCTGGTTGCCGAAGGTCATCGTGCCAAGGCACAGTTCGGAAACGGTCAGGCCGGTACGGCCAAGCGGGTTCATCTGCATTGGATTTGTCCTTTCAGTCCGGCCCATTTCAGTCTTGCCCGTCGGATGTGCCACGGGCCAGCACCGTCAGCATGGAGGATAAGCGCAAAGGCTATCCCTGTCGCGCCGCCGAAGGCAACTGCAAAACCGCATCCCCCAGGTTGAGAACAAATAGCGAACATGCCACCATGACCCATGGCGAATCGATCCCCCCTTCCCGGCCTTGTCGCCCTGTCGCACAGCGCCCCCGACCCCGCCGGGCCCGCGCTGCATTTGGGCGCCGAGGCGCGCCTGTCGCTGATGCGCGTGCACGAGGCCTGCGGCCCGGCGCGGCGCACGCTGGCGATCTGGCTGGCCGGGCTGACGCAGGGCCCGGTGATCTGGATCGCGCCCGACCGTCAGCCCGACGCCCCCAACCCCGACGGGATGATGGCCTTTGCCGATCCGGCCCGCTTCCTCTTCGTGGCCCCGCGCCGCGACACCGATCTGCTGTGGTGCGCGGAAGAGGTGTTGCGCGCCGGGGCGGTGGCGCTGATGGTGGCCGATCTGCCCGGCCCCCCGGGGCTGACGGCGGTGCGGCGGATGCATCTGGCGGCCGAGGCCGGCGCGCGCCATGCCGCCACCCCGCCGCTGGGCCTGCTGCTGACCCCGGGTGACGGCGGGGCGCCGGGGGTGGAAACCCGCTGGCACATGGCCCCGGCCCACGCGGGCGACGCCCGGCGCTGGCGGCTGGAGCGGCGGCGCGCCCGGATGCAGCCGCCGATGGCATGGGAGGCCACCCAGACCGGCCCGCGCCGGGGGCTTGATCTTGTCCGCGCCAAGGCGGTCGGCCGGGGCGAACCCCCGCCGACCGGTCGCACGGGCGTGGATGCCCTTGCCGTTGCCAATCCAAACACTAGCCTATAGCCGGTACGTCCAAAGACACAGTCAGCACCGGATCTCATGCGCCACCACCTTTTTGCCGCCCTTGCCCTTGTCACACTTTTGTTTGCGTCACTGGGCCTTGGGTCCGGGGCCACGGCACAAATCCTGCCCGGCACAGGTGGCAGCGCAGAGCCCGAGACCAGCGAATCTGCTGCAGGCGAACCGTCGGGCCGGTTGCAGACGCTGCTGGAGATCCTCAAGGACGACACCGCCCGGGCAGAGCTGATTTCTGAGCTGGAACAAGGGCTTGCAGGCACCTCTGCCGCGGCTGAAATTCCCGCTGATACAGTGGCCGAAGCTGTTGCCGACACCGAAAGCGATATCTCTCTGGGCCGTCGCATCGCGCTGGTAACGCAGGACGTGGCCGAAACCGCCGTGGCCGAGCTCTCGACGATCTGGGCGGCGATGGGCACATCCGGCGCCGTGTTCAACGGGCTGGGCGGCAACGAACTGTCGATCCTTGGCGACGCCCTGTGGGACCTGGGGCTGGTGATCGTGCTGACCATCGCGACCTTCCTGATCCTGCGACGCGCCGCCATTCCGGTCTATCGCCGCATGGGCCACCGGGCCGAGGCCGCGGGGCCGGTGCGCACCGTTCTGATCTTCCTTGGCTCGGTCGCGATGGACGCGGTTGTCGTGATGCTGGCCTGGGCCATTGGCTATGCCGTGACCGTGCTGGTCGTGGGGGAATTCGGCCAGATCGGCATTCGCCAGACGATGTATCTGAACGCCTTCCTGCTGGTGGAAATGTTCAAGGTCGCGATGCGCGCGATGCTGTCGCCCAGCGCGGCGGGGCTGCGCGTGCTGCCACTGTCGAACCGGGCCGCGCGCCGACTGGCACGCAATTTCAACGTGATCGTGTCGGTGATCGGCTACGGCCAGCTTCTGGTGGTGCCGATCATCAACCAGGGTGTCAGCTTTGCCGCCGGAAACGCCGTGTCGGCCCTGCTGGCGCTGATCGTGCTTCTGCATCTGGTGGTTCTGGTAATCCGTCACCGCGCCGCCGTCGCCGACTGGATCATGGCGCAGCTGAGCCTGACCGATCCGGCCGCCACCGCCGAAGAGGACGCCCGCCGCGAAACCGAGGCCGAGGTCGCCACCGAAACCGGCTTTGCCCCCGCCTTTACCGGCCCTGACGCCGTGGAAACACAGTCCCGCCGGCGCGGGGGATTCCTGCGCCCTCTGGCCGCGAACTGGCACTGGTTCATGCTGGCCTATCTGGCCTGCATGTTCGCCGTTGTCATGACCCAGCCGCCCAATGTGACCTTTGCGGCGCTGATCGCCTCGGGCAAGATCATCCTTGCCCTCATCCTGGCCTCTCTGCTGTCGGGCCTGCTGTCGGGCATGGTGGGGCGCGGCGTGCGCCTGCCGCAGGATCTGAGCCTGAAGCTGCCCCTGCTTGAACCGCGCCTGAACCGCGTGGTGCCGCGCGTGCTGATGGCTGTGCGCTTTGTCATCATGCTGATCGTGGTGCTGTTCGCGCTGGATGTGATCGGGCTGATCGCGCTGCGTGACTGGATGGAAAGCCAGCTGGGCTATCGCGTCACCTCGTCGCTGATCTCGCTGGCCGGGATCCTTCTGGTGGCCTATGGTGTCTGGCTGGCGATGACCAGCTGGGTCGATTACCGCCTGAACCCGGATTACGGCAATATCGCCACCGCGCGGGAAACCACGCTGCTGACGCTGCTGCGCAACGCGGGCACCATCGCCATCTTCATCCTTGCGCTGATGTTCTGCCTGTCGGAAATCGGGCTGGATATCGGGCCGCTGCTGGCCTCGGCCGGGGTGCTGGGCCTGGCCATCGGTTTCGGCGCCCAGAAGATGGTGCAGGACATCATCACCGGCATCTTCATCCAGTTCGAGAACGCGATCAACGTGGGCGACGTGATCACCGTGGGCGGCACCACCGGCACGGTGGAAAAGCTGACGATCCGTTCGGTCAGCCTGCGCGACGTGCAGGGCTGTTTCCACCTGATCCCGTTTTCCTCGGTCGACATGGTGTCGAACTTCACGCGCGATTTCTCGTACTTTGTCTGCGACATGGGCGTGGCCTATCGCGAGAACGTGGACGAAGTGAAAGCCGCAATGGTCGACAGCTTCGAGGAGCTGCGCGAAGACGCCGATCAGGGCGCGGCCATCACCGGCGACCTGGAATGGTTCGGCCTGCAAAGCTTTGGCGACAGCGCCGTGGTTCTGCGCGCACGGATCAAGACGATCCCGGGCAAGCAATGGGCCACGGGCCGCGCCTATAACGGCATCCTCAAGCGGGTGTTCGATGAACGCGGGATCGAAATTCCCTTCCCACACCAGACCATCTTCTTTGGCGAGGCCAAGGATGGCTCGACCCAGCCGATCCGCATCGAAGGCACCGCCACCCCGGCGAAGGCATAACATCCAAAGGGCAGAAAGCGCCGGGAGCGACATGTTTTCGTCGAAAACCCGCAAGCACTCGCCGGGCGGCACAGGTTTGAAGGGGGCGTCATGCGTCTTCTGATCTCCTTCGCCGCCCTGTTCCTGTCGGTCATGCTGCTGCAGCTGTCTTCGGGGGGCGTGGGGCCGCTGGATGTGCTCTCGGGTCTGGAACTTGGGTTCACGACCACGCAGATCGGCCTGCTCGGCTCGGCGCATTTTCTTGGCTTCTTCGTGGGCTGCTGGTGGGCGCCCCGGCTGATGGGCAGCGTCGGGCATTCGCGCGCCTTTGCCGCCTTTACGGCGGCGGGGGCCATCGGGCTGATGGCGCATATGTTGGTGATCGACCCGCTGGCCTGGATCGCGATGCGCACCATGTCGGGGCTGTGCGTTGCCGGGTGCTACACGGTGATCGAGGCGTGGTTGCAGGACAAGGTCACGAACGAGACCCGCGGCCGCACGATGGGCGTTTACCGCGTGGTCGACATGACCAGCGCGCTGGCGGCGCAGCTGATTATCGGCATCCTGACGCCCGCCAGCTATGTGTCCTACAACCTGCTGGCGATCCTGTGCTGCGCGGCCCTGCTGCCGCTGACGCTGACCACCAATCCGCAGCCCGAAACCCCCGATGCCCCGCGCCTGCGCCCGCGTCTGGCGGTGCAACGTTCGCCCCTTGCAGCCGCGGCGGTGGTCGTGGCGGCGCTGTCCTCGGCGTCGTTCCGCATGGTCGGGCCGATCTACGGGCAAGAGGTGGGGCTGAACGCAGGGCAGATAGGCTGGTTTTTGGGTTGTTTCGTTCTGGGCGGCGCATTGGCCCAATTCCCGGTGGGATGGCTGGCCGACAAATACGACCGCCGCTGGGTGCTGATCTGGTTGTCGGTCGCGGCAGTGGCCAGTTCCGGCCTGACCATGTGGATCTCCAGCACCGGGACCTTCGGCGTCATGGCGGCAGCGATGATCTTTGGTCTGACCACCTATCCAATCTATTCCGTCGCCGCCGCCCATGCCCATGACTTTGCCAGCAGCAGCGAGAGGGTCGAGCTGTCGGCCGCGTTGATGTTCTATTTCGCGCTGGGGGCCATCGCCGCACCCTACCTTGCCTCTGAACTCATCAAATCCTACGGACCGGGGGCAATGTTCACCATGATCGCGATCGGCCATGTCGGGCTGGTCATCTTTGGTCTGGCCCGGATGCGTGCCCGACCGGCCCAGCGTCGCACCCGCTATCAATATGCACCACGAACCTCATTCCTGATCGGGCGGCTGACCGGACGCAGCCGAGAAACAGACAAACCTCGCGACCGCTGAATTGGTAAAGTGTCGCCGGGACAGCAACAGTCCCCCCGAACGAGCCGTCACTGTAAATGCACGGTAAACTATTGTAAAATATAGCTTTATTTTCGCCACATTTCGATTAGTGCTGTGTCACCGTTTTCACGATTCAACGGGTAACGAGTCACTCCAAGGGGACACCAATGAAAAAAGCACTATACGCCTCCGCCGCCCTCGCGCTGCTGGCGGGCGCTGCACAGGCCGCGCCGACACAGTGGACCGCCGCAAGCGGTGGCAACGATCACTGGTACGAAGTGATCTGGGCACGGGTCAACCTGACCTGGGAACAAGCCAACGCCGCCGCAATGGCGATGTCGTTCAATGGTCAGAACGGCTATCTCGCGTCGATCACCTCGGCTGGGGAACAATCGTTCCTGGACGGCGTGAACAACGCCTTCACCACCTCGTCGCCCTCGCATGGTGGCACCTATGTCACCGCATGGATCGGCGGGCACGACAAGAACACCGAAGGGTCGTTCGAGTGGACATCGGGCGAAGCGTTCAGCTACACCAACTGGTCGTCGGGCGAGCCGAACAACTACGGCGGCAACGAAGACTATGTTCAGGGCTGGTGGTCCGGCAACCAGTGGAACGACAACGGCTCGGGCGCCACGCTGCAGAAGTACGTCGTCGAATACAACTCGCCCTCGCAGGTCCCGGTCCCGGCCTCGCTGCCACTGGCCGCTGCCGGCTTCGGCATCATGGGCTGGATCGGCCGTCGCCGCAAGAAAGCCTGATCGCCCACAGGCGCAAGGTTGCGATGCCGTCCCTTCGGGGGCGGCATTTTCGTTTGCGGGCGCGGCGGTAGCGCCCATTCCGATGCTGGCCCTTGCGTGGTGGTTGCGCTATGAGGGCGCAAATCTGCAAGGGCGCGACATGGCACGTTATCTGATCACCTCGGCAATCCCCTACATCAACGGGATCAAGCATCTGGGCAATCTTGTCGGCTCGCAGCTTCCGGCCGATCTGTTCGCCCGCTACCAGCGCGGACGCGGCAACGAGGTGCTGTTCCTCTGCGCCACCGACGAACATGGCACCCCCGCCGAACTGGCCGCCGCCAAGGCGGGCAAGCCGGTGGCCGAATATTGCGCCGAGATGTGGGAGGTTCAGGCCAGGATCGCGGATGGCTTTGGCCTGTCGTTCGATCACTTCGGGCGGTCCTCGTCCGAGCAGAACCGCAAGCTGACCCAGCATTTCGCCGCCCGTCTGGACGACGCCGGACTGATCCGCGAAGTGTCGGAAAAGCAGATGTACTCCCACGCCGATGGGCGGTTCCTGCCCGACCGTTACATAGAAGGCACCTGCCCCAACTGCGGCTTCGACAGCGCGCGCGGCGACCAGTGCGACAACTGCACCAAGCAGCTGGACCCGGTCGACCTGATCAACCCGCATTCCACCATCTCGGGGTCGACCGATCTGGAGATGCGCGAAACCAAGCATCTGTACCTTGCCCAAAGCCAGATGAAGGACGAGCTGGAGCAGTGGATCGACACCCGCGAGGGCTGGCCCGTGCTGACCACCTCGATCGCCAAGAAATGGCTGAACGATGGCGACGGCTTGCAGGATCGCGGCATCACCCGCGATCTGGATTGGGGCGTGCCGGTGATGAAGGGCGACGCGCCCTGGCCCGGCATGGAGGGCAAGGTGTTCTATGTCTGGTTCGACGCCCCCATCGAATACATCGCCTGCGCGCAGGAATGGGTCGACGCGGGCAAGGGCGACGACTGGGCGCGCTGGTGGCGCACCGACAAGGGCGCGGATGACGTGACCTATGTGCAGTTCATGGGCAAGGACAACGTGCCCTTCCACACGCTGTCCTTCCCGGTGACGATCCTTGGCTCGAAAGAGCCGTGGAAGCTGGTCGATTACATCAAGTCGTTCAACTACCTGAACTACGATGGTGGCCAGTTCAGCACGTCGCGCGGGCGCGGCGTGTTCATGGATCAGGCGCTGGATATCCTGCCCGCCGATTACTGGCGCTGGTGGCTGCTGAGCCATGCGCCGGAATCGTCGGATGCCGAATTCACATGGGACAATTTCCAGGCCACCGTAAACAAGGACCTGGCCGACGTGCTGGGCAACTTCGTCAGCCGGATCACGAAATTCTGCCGCTCGAAATTCGGCGAGGTGGTGCCCGAAGGTGGGACCCAAGGCGAGGCCGAGGCCGCGCTGCTGGCCGAGCTGACAACCCGCGTGCGCGCCTACGAGGGCTTCATGCAGGCGATGGAGGTGCGCAAGTCGGCGCAGGAACTCCGCGCGATCTGGGCCGCCGGGAACGAATACCTGCAAGCCGCCGCACCCTGGACCACCTTCAAGGAAAACCCCGAACAGGCGGCCATGCAGGTGCGGCTGGGTCTGAACCTGATCCGGCTTTACGCGGTGCTGTCTGCCCCGTTCATCCCCGAGGCCAGCGCGCGGATGCTCTCGGCGATGAACACGCTGGATATGGAATGGCCCGGCGACATCGACGCGGCACTTGCCGCCCTGCCCGCCGGCCACGCATTCACCGTGCCCGACGTGCTGTTCGCCAAGATCACCGACGATCAGCGCGAGGACTGGCAGGCGCGCTTTGCCGGGGTGCGGACCTAAGCGCCCTAATCATCGGCGCGCTGGCGTTGCGCCAGCACGCTGATCAGCGCCAGCAGCCCCGAGCCGACCATCAGGAAGAACGACACCGCGTTCAGCACCGGGGTCGAGCCGACCTTGACCATGCGGTCATACATGGTGATCGTCAGCGGCGCGTCGGATCCCACCAGCATCAGCGTGGTGTTGAAGTTCTCGAACGAGATCAGGAAGCCGACGATAAAGGCCGAAAACAGCGCCGGGGCAAGATAGGGCAGCGTGATCGTCGCCAGCACCCGTACCCGCGTCGCGCCAAGGTTCAGCGCCGCTTCCTCAAGCGCCACGTCGAACTTGCGCAGCCGCGCCGCGATCACCAGCGAGGTGATGGTGGTCAGAAACGAGAACTGCCCGATGATGACAAGGAACAGCCCGGGGCGCAGGAACCCAAGGTCGATCCCCGTGCCGTTTTCCACGCCATTGGCGACCATGCTGGCGAACACAAGGATCGAGATGCCAAGGATCACGCCGGGGATCACCAGCGGCAGCACCATCAGGATATAGAGCACCGATTTGAAAGGGAATTCCTTGCGTTCAAACAGAAAGGCGTTGCAGGTGCCCACAACGACGGACAGTGCCGCCACGATCACGCCGATATACAGCGAATTGCCCATGCCGCGCAGCAGGCGGCGGTCGTGGAACATGCCGACCTTGGGGTCGGTGGTGCCAAAGAACCAATCCAGCGTGAAGCCCTTCCAAGGCAGCGCCGAAAAGGTGGAATCGTTGAAGGCAAAGACCCCGGCTGCCACCAGCGGCGCGGCAAGGTAGATGAAGAACAGCACCAGATAGCCGGAATAGGTGGCGCGCAGGAACCGGGATTGCGGGGCGGCGACGTTCATGAGCTCACTCCTTCGCCACGGTCGAGGCAAGGTTCTGCCCCGTCAGCCGCAGGCCCAGCCAGACCACGGCAGAGGTGAACAGCAGCAGCAGAACCCCAAAGGTGGACCCGGATTCCCAGTTATAGCGGGTGATGAACTGGGTATAGATCTGTTCCGTGAACCACATGCTGTTCTTGCCGCCCAGCAGGATCGGCGTCAGGTAGCTGCCCGCCGTCAGCATGAACACGATGATGCAGCCCGCGACGATGCCGGGCATCGCATAGGGCACCACGATCATGCGGAAGACGGTGAATCGCGTGCCGCCAAGGTTGTACCCCGCTTCCAGCAGGGAATTATCCATGCCCTCCAACGTGGACACCAGCGGCACGATCATGAACAGCACAACCGTATAGACCAGCCCGATCACCACCGTGATGTCGTTGTACAGCAGTTCGACCGGCCCGCCGATCAGCCCGACGGATTGCAGCGCGCCGGAAATCACGCCGGTTTCGCGCAGCAGCACGATCCAGCCGAAGGCGCGCACAAGGTCCGACACCCACAGCGGGATCAAACACAGCAGGAACAGCGCCGCGCGCGAGCGTTTGCGCGCGATCTTGGCGATGTAATAGGCCACCGGAAAGCCGATCATCAGCGCCAGGATGGTGACCAAAATCGACATCCACGCCGTACGCAGCAGCGTGTTCCAATAGATCGGTTCGCTTAGAAACTCGACGTAGTTGCCAACGCCAAAGACATATTGCCGGGGGCCGACCTTTTCCTGAAACGACAGGTAGCCGATGCCGATTTGCGGCAGGATGATCAGTAGCACGATCCACATCAGGAACGGCGTCATCAACAGGATGAGCGAGAGCTTGCCCGCGTCCGAGCGCGCCATCACGCGCCACCTTCGGCGGCAAAGCACAGCCCGTCGGCCACCGCCCATGTCAGCGTCACCCGGTCACCGGGGGCGAACCGCGCGCCAGCGCCAGCGCCAGTGGTGTGGCTGGATTCGATCTGGGTACCATCGTCCAGCTTGACCAGCAGGCGGCTGTTGGCGCCGTTGAACAACAGGCTGTCAACCGTCCCCTCAACCGCCACCATATCCGCCGCCGCCGCGCCGCGCGTGGCATGGGCCGAAATCGCCTCGGGGCGGACGAACACCGATACCGCCGCGCCGTCAGACAGCCCCTCTTGCCCCAGCCGGGCGACCATCTCGCCACCGGCGTCCAGCGTCACGCGGGCCTCATCGCCGGCGCGGGCGGACAGCCGCCCCTCAAACCGGTTGCTGTCGCCCACGAAGCCCGCGACAAAGGCGGTTTGCGGCGCGTGGTAGAGTTGTTCCGGCGGGCCTATCTGTTCGAACCGGCCGGATTTCATCACGGCCACGTTGTCGGACATCACCAGCGCCTCGGACTGGTCGTGGGTGATGTAAAGGAATGTCGTGTCGAACTGGTGCTGCAACTGCTTCAGCTCGATCTTCATGTGCTCGCGCAGCTTCAGGTCAAGCGCGCCCAGCGGTTCGTCCAGCAGCAGAACGTCGGGCTCCAGCACCATGCAGCGCGCAATCGCGATCCGCTGTTTCTGCCCGCCCGACAGCTGCGACACCTGCTTTTCCTCGACGCCCGGCAAGCCGATGCGGTCAAGCACCTCGCCCACCTTGCGGCGGATATCGACCTTGTTCTCGCCCCGGCATTTCAGCCCATAGGCGATGTTCTCGCCGATGTTCATCATGGGAAACAGCGCCAGATGCTGGAACACCATCTTGACGTTGCGCTTGTTTGGCGGCGTTCCAACCACCGAAGTGCCCTTGATCCGGATATCGCCCGAGGTCGGCTCCTCGAACCCCGCGATCATCCGCATCAGCGTGGTCTTGCCACAGCCCGACGGCCCGAGGATCGAAAAAAACGACCCGCTTGGCACCTCGAAGGAAACATCGCGCACGGCCGTGAAGGACCCGAAACGTTTTGTCAGGCTGTCGCCCTGCAAATCGAACATTGAACTGTCGCCTGTCGGTAGTTTGTTGGGCCCACGCGGGGGCCAAAGCGGCAAGAGAGGCGCGTGCCCCTCTTGCCCGTGTCATGTCGGCCGACGTTATTCCGACGCGGCCTTGATCCGGTCCAGCGCCTTGCCTTCGATTTCCTCGATCCCGGCGGGGATGTTGGCAAAGAACTTCAGGTTGTTCAGATCGTCCTCGTCAAAGGCGGCCTGCACGGCGGCTTTCTTGTCCTCGGGCAGCAGGTCGATCGCCCCCTTGACCGAAGCGATGGCGCCGGTCGAGGCCGACATCATCGTGACGATTTCCGGCTGAAGCACGAAGTTGATCCACTTGTAGGCGGCATCGTCCGCTTCGCCCTTGGCGGGGATCGCAAAGGTGTCGATCCAGGCCAGCGCGCCGGTTTCCGGCGGGATGAACACGATGTTCGGGTTCTCGGCGTAGAGTTTATATGCGGTCGAATCCCATGTCTCCGAGGCCACCGCCTCGCCCGAGAGCATCAGGTTCGACAGGTCGTCGCCACCGTTCCAGTAGGCCTTGAGGTTGGCTTTGCAGGCGATCAGCGTCTCGGTCACCTCGTCCATCAACTTCTGGTATTCGTCCAGATCGTTGTAGGCGGCAAACGGGTCCTTGCCGGCGGCAAAGGCCATGCCCAGCAGGATCGTGCGACGCAGCCGCATCGAGGTCTGACCGGCATATTGCGGATCGCACAGATCGTCCCAGCTGTTCAGATCGGGCGCCTTGGTGATATCGGCCATCAGACCCGAGGTGCCCCACTGGTGCGGCACGGCGTAAACCTCGCCGTCGATAGTGGTGTTGGCTTTCACGCCCTCCAGCAGGCTTTCCTGCATGCTTGCGGTGTCGATCTTGGAGAGATCGAGCGGCTTGTAGATGCCGTACTCTTCCTGAACCGCGAAAATACGGTCATGGCTGGGCTGGGCCAGATCGAACCCGGCGCCGCGCGTGGCGCGCAGCTTGGCGATCATTTCCTCGTTGTTGGAATAGGTCACCTCGACGTCGATGTCGGGGTATTTCTCTTCGAACAGACGAACAACTTCTTCCGGAGCGTAGCTGCCCCACGTCAGCAGTCGCAGCGTTTCGGCCTGGGCCGCGCCGGCGGCCACCGTCAGAACAGCCGCCGCTGTCGACAACAATCCGAATTTTTTCATTACGTTCTCCTCTGTTATTGGAATCGGGTCCGTTCCCGATCTTATCGTCCGCAATGGTGCGAGCCGGTGCTTATCGCCTGGATGTAACGGATATAAAAAAGATGCACGGTGCCCCGTTGGACAGATCCATTATGGGCAAAGTAAACGACCAATCGCGCCACAACGCAAGACAACTGCGCACAGGCCAACCCTGCGCGCAGGAAGAAACGTCATTGATTGGACACCGGTTTTAGCTGGCTTGATCCAGCATGAAGCCGTCGAAAAAGCCGGCCAGTTCATCATGCGCGTCCAGCGGCAAGACATGGGCGACATATTGATCGGGACGTACGATCACCAGACATCCCTGTTCGGCGTCGATCCCGCGCTGGCTGTAGATATCGGTATCGTCGCAGGCGCAGAACAGCTTTTCGTAATCCGAGATCCCCAGCGCGCCCTTGGTCGGGAACAGCAGCGGCGGCAGGTCCTGCGGCGCATACTCGGGCCGTGGCAGCGGCAGGATTGCACGCAGGTCGAACACCGCATCCGGATCGGCCCCCGCAGGCGTGTAACGCCGTACCGGAGAGGCCGGATTCTCGGCAAGGTAACGGCACAACCCGTCCAGATCGCCCGATTTGCCCGCAAAGGCGAACAGTCGCCAGCGCCCGTCAGCCAGCACGGTCTGACCCAGTTCGACCCGCTTGGCATCCGATACCCGCAGCACCGGGGCCGAATGAAACCGCGCCCCGATCGGAAAGCCCGTCGCGCGGCCCTGCCACGTCCCCGGCCCCGTCAGAATGGACGGCGCATAGGTTACCGACATGCCCGCCGTATAGCGCCCGTGTTCGATGAAATAGCTTTGCATCAAGGGCGCATCGCCGCTGTCGCCCTCGGGACGCTCGCTCATGATACGCGACCATTCGCGGTCAAACCGGATCAGATCGTCGGCCACCGCGTGCCGCTCGGCGGAATAGCTGTGCAGGATCGCGGGCGGGCATTGCCCCCGCAGCACGGCGGCCAGCTTCCAGCCAAGGTTGAAGGCATCGCCCATCGACACGTTCATGCCCTGCCCCGCCTTGGGGCTGTGGGTGTGGCAGGCATCGCCTGCGATGAAGACATGCGGCATCCGCGACTCCTCTGCGCCCTCGGGCACATCGTCGAACCGGTCGGTCAGCCGCTGCCCGATCTCATAGACGGACCACCACGCCACTTGCTTCACGTCAAAGGAATAGGGCTGAAAAATCCGTTTGGCTGCCGCAATCAGGTGCTCTTCGGTCAGGTTGCGCTGGGCCACCCGCTCGCCCGCGTTCAGCTTGTCCAATTCGATGTACAGCCGCACGAGGTAGCCGCCTTCCCGCGGGATGATCAGGATGTTGCCCTCCTCCTCGGACTGCACCAGCGTCTTGCAGCGGATATCGGGGAAATCGGAGACGGCCAGCACATCCATGACACCCCATGCCTTGTTCGCGCTGTCGCCCACCAGCTGCCGCCCGATGGCACGGCGCACGTTGCTGCGCGCCCCGTCGCAGCCCACGACGTAGCGCGCCTGCACCACCTCTGACGTACCGCCATCGACCGGGGTCAGTGTGGCTGTCACCGGGTACTCGGCCTCTGGATCGACCGTCAGTTCAGACAGCTCCAGCCCGTAATCCGGCACCAACCGCGAAGACGATTTCACCATGCGGTCCAGATACATATCATGCACGCGCGCCTGATTGAGGATGATATGGGGCATCTCCGACAGCCCCTCTTCCACGTCGCGCACCCGCCCATTGCGCCGGATCTGGCCCGGCGCCTCCGGGTTCGGCGTCCAGAACGTGGTCTCGTTCACCCAATAGCCCTGTTTCAGCACAGTTTCGGCGAATCCGAATGCGTTGAACATCTCCATCGACCGGCAAGATATCCCGTCGGCCTGCCCTTTCTCCATCGGGCCTGGCTTGCGCTCGACGATGCGGGTGTTGATGTCCGGGAAAGCCGCAAGTTGCGCCGCCAGCGTCAGACCGGCAGGGCCGCAGCCGACGATCAGAACATCAACCCGGTCCTTGCCCTGCCCCACCCGGTCCGCCGCCAGTTGAACCTCGGGATCGCCCGGGCGGAACCCGTCCAGATGGTACTGCATCGCCTGCCCTCCGAAAATGATAAGACAACATATTAAATGCGCGCAGCGAAGCCCAGAGTCAAGAAATAGTATGACGACTTACGAATTATGGTCTACGACGGGATCACCGTCATCAGGAAGAGCCAGCAATGCCCGATCCCATCACGCGACCCGACAGCGCCCTCACGCCGGGCCACCTGATCCGCCGGCTGCACCAGATCTCGACCCGCATCTTCACCGAACGCACCCACGCGGCGGGCTTCGACCTGACCCCGGTCCAGTTCATCGCGCTCGACACGCTGCGCGAGAACGTCGGGATCGATCAGGCCAGCCTTGCAAACGCAATCGCCAAGGACCGCGCCACCTTGGGCGCGGTGGCCGACCGACTGGAGCAAAAGGGGCTTGTCACCCGCGTGGTTAACCCCCGCGACAAACGCGCACGCGAACTGGAGTTGACGCAAAAAGGGCGCGAGGTGGTCGAAGCGATGCAGCCCATCGTCATGTCCCTGCAATCCGACATCCTGCCTGGCCTGACCCCCGACGAATACCAGACCTTCATCCACCTCGCCGCAAAAGCCGCCCAAGCCGCCGATTGACGCCATCCCCTCAAATCGCGCTCCGCGCGATGCCTCCGGCGGGGATATTTAGGGCCCAAAGAAGGAGGGCGTCTTTTGCCTTCTTTGGGCTCAAATATCCCGGGGGAGTCGCCCGAAGGGCGGCGGGGGCAGAGCCCCCTTCAAACGCTCAGGCAGGCGGATCAGCCACGACGCCAAGCGCCTTTGTCATCATGTCGCGCATCACGAACTTCTGCGGCTTCCCGGTGATCGTCGCCGGGAAGGACTCGACCACGCGGATATGTTTCGGCACCTTGAAATACGCCATCTTCGCGCGGCAATGGCCGCGCAGCGCCTCAGGGTCGGGCGCCGGACCGGCAGCGGCCAGAACAAAGGCGCAGACCTCTTCGCCGTATTTTGGATCGGGGATCCCAAAAACCTGCGCATCGCTGACTTGTTGGTGGGCGTTCAATATCTCTTCGATCTCGCGCGGATAGATGTTCTCGCCACCGCGGATGATCATGTCTTTCAGCCGCCCGGTGATGGTGCAGAAGCCGTCTGCATCCAACGTGGCCAGATCGCCCGTGTGCATCCAGCCGTCCCGCACGCTTTCATCCGTCCTGTCGCGATCCTGCCAATAGCCTTTCATCACGGAATAGCCGCGGGTGCAGAGTTCGCCCGCCATCCCGACCGGCACGATCTGGCCCTCGCCATCGACAATCTTCACCTCAAGATGCGGGTGCACGCGCCCCACGGTTTCGCAGCGTTTCTCGAGCGGGTCGTCGGTAAAACTCTGGAAGGACACCGGGCTGGTTTCCGTCATGCCATAGCAGATCGTGACCTCTGTCATATGCATCTGGCGCTGTACGCGACGCATCACCTCGACCGGGCAGAGCGCGCCTGCCATGATGCCGGTGCGCAGGCTGGCCAGATCTCGCGGACGGGCATCGAGCGCGGCGAGCATTGCCACGAACATCGTCGGTACGCCGTAAAGCGCGGTGCAGCGTTCCGCCGCCACGGCATCCAGCACGGCCTCGGCGTCGACCCCCTGCGCCGGAAACACCAGCGCCGCGCCCTTGCTGACCGCGCCCAGCACCCCCATCACCATGCCAAAGCAATGATAGAGCGGCACGGGCACCGCCAGCCGGTCGGCCTCTGTCAGCCCGATCCGGTCGGTGACGAAGCGCGCGTTGTTGGTGATCGAATAATGCGACAGCGTCGCGCCCTTCGGGCTGCCGGTGGTGCCCGAGGTGAACTGGATGTTGATCGCATCGTCTGGCGACAAGGTGGCGTCGATCGTCGGCAGCCGCAATTGCTGAGCCGGGCCGCCCATGGTTTCCAGCGCCGCGAAGGCGATGCATCCGGGCGACGGGGTGTCCTCCATCGACACCACCGCGCGCAGGGCGGGCAGCCGAGCGGCGCGCAGGTGCCCCGGACGTGACGAGGCCAGTTCCGGCACCAGTTCGGCGATCATGCCTAGGTAGTCTGAGGATTTGAACGCCGGCGCCGTCACCAGCACCTTGCACCCCACCACCTTCAGCGCATATTCCAGCTCGTTCACACGGTAGGCCGGGTTTATGTTGACCAGCACGGCCCCGATCCGCGCCGTGGCAAACTGTGTCAGTACCCACTCCAGCCGGTTTGGCGCCCATATGCCGACGCGGTCGCCCTTTTCCACGCCCAGTGCCAGAAAGCCGCCTGCCAGCGCGTCGACCCGCCGATCCAGGTCGTAATATGTCAGCCGTGCCCCGGTTTCGCAGAACACCAGCGCCTCGCGCGGGCCATAGCGCGATACGGTGTCGCGCAGCATCTGCGGCACCGTGGCGTAGACGAGCGGCGGTTCGGTGGCGCCCCGCACATAGCTCTTGCCATCTTCGGGCAGCCCGGCTTCGCCCGTGTCGGCGCGTTTGTCGCGCCCGATCCCGGAAATGCGGCCCGATTGGCTTTCGGTCAGAATCGACATCGGCGGTCCTCCTCCTGCTGTATCTGGGCGCGGGGTGTTACATCGCGCGCCAGTCGCCGCTTTGCTCAAAGGCGTGGGCGGCCTGATATATCTTCAGCTCGCCATAGTTCGGCCCGACCAGCATCATGCCGATGGGCAGCCCCTCGCTCAGCCCGCAGGGCACGCTCATCGCGGGCAGGCCGTTGTTGAAGGGCGCGGTGTTGCCGACCATTTCGAACGCCTTCTGAACATAGACCGAAATCGAACAGTCGGGCGGCGGTATTTCCTGCGCCTTCATCGGCAGGGTCGGCATCAACAGCAGGTCGAACTGCTTCAGCGCCGCGCCATAGCGTTCCTTTACCCGGCGCATGATGTTCTGGCCCTTGCCATAGAACCGCCCGCGATACTGGGTCTGGAAGTATTCGCCGGTGAACATGCAGACCTTCAGCGAATTGCTGAGCTCATCCGCCCGGCCCCGCCATTGCGCCATGTGGTCGGTCATCGAGGGCAGGAACAACCCGCGATAATTGGTGCCGAAATGGTTGCCCCACAGCATCTGGTCCTGCATCCCCTCCATCGTGATCGCAGTCCAGGCGTCGATGGCCGTCAGGTGTTCGGGGATCGAGACCTCTTCGACCCGCGCGCCCAGCTCGCGGAACCGCTCTGCGGCGGCCATCACCTTGGCGTCCACGTCCGGCTCGGATTCGGGGCGGTGGAAGCCCTCTTTCAGGAGTCCGATGCGCAGCCCGTGCGCGCCGCGGCCCAGCGCCTCGGTATAGCGGAACACCTTGGGTTTGTACTGGCGCGGGTCCAGTCCGTCTTCGCCTGCCAGCACTTCCAGCAGCAGCGCGTTGTCACTGACGTTCGAGGTGACGGGGCCGACGTGGTCGATGGTCTGCTCTACCCCCATCACGCCGGTATAGGGCACCAGCCCGTGCGTTGGCTTCATTCCGTAGGTGCCGCAATTGGCAGACGGAATTCGGATCGAGCCGCCCTGATCCCCGGCGATGGCCATGTCGACCTCGCCCGCCGCCACCAGCGCGGCAGAGCCGCTGGACGACCCGCCCGCCATGTAGCCGCGTTTCCACGGGTTGTGCACCGGGCCCTTGGCGTTGGTGTGCGACCCGCCCGAGAGGCAGAAGTTTTCGCAATGCGCCTTGCCCACGATCACCGCGCCGGCGTCGAGCATGCGCGTGACGATGGTGGCGTCGATCTCGGGGGTATAGCCCTCCATCACGGACGATCCGTTCATCATCGGAACCCCGGCCAGGCATACCGTATCCTTCAGCACGATCCGCTTGCCGCGCAGCGGGCCGTCGGGGGCGCCGCGCACTTCGGTTTTCACATACCAGGCGTTCAGCGGGTTTTCGGAATAGTCTGGAAAGCGACCCGGCGCGCGCGGGTATCGCACCTCGGGCAGGTTGTCGGGCATCGCGTCCAGCCTGTCGTAGGATTCCATGTAGGGCTCCATCAGCTGGCGGTATTCCTCCAGTTCGGCGTCACTCAGCGACATGCCGAAACGGGTCGCCATGTCGCGCATCTGCGCAAGCGTCGGGCGTTTGATTGTCATGCTTGTCCCCGCAGGAGTTGGTGTGTTCGGTATCGCACTGACACTAGCGCTGTCAGGCCGCGCCTGCGCCGCGCCGGGCTTGCCCCGGGTCGAGCGTGCGGCGCCAAAACCAAGGAAGGCGTTGACCTTCGCCGTGTCGGACAAGTCGGCGCGGCTGAGTTCGCCGGCGATGGCGCCGCGTTCCAGCACCAGCACCCGGTCGGACAGGTCGGCGATGAAGTCGAGGTTCTGCTCCACCAGCAGGATCGACAGCCCGCGCCGCTTGCGGATGCGCAGCAGCGTGTCGGCCATCTCGTCGATGATCGAGGGCTGGATGCCTTCGGTCGGTTCGTCCAGCAGCAGGAATTCGGGGTCGCCCATCAGACAGCGCGCCAGTGCCAGAAGCTGCTGTTCGCCCCCCGACAGCGCCCCGCCCGCGCGATCTAGCAGCGGCACAAGGCGCGGGAAATCCTGTAGCACCGTGTCCATCACGTCGGCCGCGCTGCCCGCGGCATAGTCCTGCCAGGCAAAGGCCAGGTTGTCGCGCACCGACAGCTGCGGGAAAATCCCGCGCCCCTGGGGCACATAGCCGATGCCGCTCCGAGCGCGGGCATGGGGCGTGGCGGTGGTGATGTCGCTGTCGCGGAACCGCACCGTTCCGGCGGTGGGGGCAAGAAACCCCATCAGCGTCTTCAGCAGCGTCGTCTTGCCCATGCCGTTGTGGCCCAGCACGCCGACGACTTCGTTTTCAGCCACCTGAAAACCCAGCCCGTGCAGGATCGGCACACGCCCATAACCGCCCGAGAGCCCGCGCACCTCCAGCAGCGCCGGGGTATCCCCTGCCCCGCTCATGCCGCTTTCCCCAGGTAGACGTTGCGCACGGTGGCATCAGCCATGACCTTGTCAACCTGGTCTTCCATCAGCACCCGGCCCTGGTGAAACACCGTCACGGTCGAGGCGATGGCGCGGATGAACTGCATGTCATGCTCCACGATCACGATGGCGGTGGTTTGGTTCAGCTCGTGCAGGATTTCGGTCATGCGCTCGACATCCTCGGCGCTCATCCCGGCGGCGGGTTCATCCAGCAGCACCAGCCAAGGATCGGCCACCGCGACCATCCCCAGTTCGACCCGCTGGCGTTCGCCATGCGCCAACTGCCCCAGGTCGCGCCGCGCCAGCGCGCCCAGCCGCAGCCGTTCGATCATGTCGCGGGTGCGCCGGTTCGCCTCTGCCACGGGCATGAAACGGCGCGCGGCCAGCCAGATGTTTTCCTGCACGCTCAGCGCATCCATCACGCTGGGCACCTGCGTCTTGATGCCCACGCCAAGGCTGGCGATCTGGTGCGGCGCCCAGCCGGTCGTGTCCTGCCCGCGCATGTATACCTCGCCCGTGGTGGGGGTGTGCAGCCCCGTCACGCACTTGAAAAAGGTCGATTTTCCCGCGCCATTCGGCCCGATCAGGCAGCGCAATTCGCGCGCGCGCAGGGTGAAATCCACGTTGTCCGAGGCGGTGACTCCGCCGAACCGCTTGGTCAGCCCCCGGGTTTCCAGAACGATCTCAGCCATATGGCACCTCTGCCCTGCGCCGCCGCGCCAGCGAGGCCGCGCGGCGCCCCCGCCCGCGTGTGGCCCGCTGCCACAGCGCCGCGATGGCCGGCACCAACCCGCGCGGCAGGAACAGCACGAAGATCACCAGAACCGCGCCCATGATCAGCGTGTTGTCCAACACGCTTTGCTGACCCAGCAGGAATTTCAGATAGGCCAGCCCCGCCGCGCCCAGCACGGGGCCGAACCGCGTGCCCAGCCCGCCGACGATGCACCAGATGATGATCTCGGCACTTTGGCCCAGCGAGAACAGCGCCGGCGTCACGATTTCCGCCCAGTTGGCAAACAGCGCCCCCGCCAGCCCCGCGATGCCCGCGCCAATGGCAAACAGGACCGTCTTGCGCGCAGCCACGTCATAGCCCATCAGCGAGGCGCGGGTTTCGTTTTCGCGGATGCCCAGCGCGATACGGCCGAAGCTGCTGCGCAACAGCCAGGTCACAAGCAGCGCCACCAGCACCAGCGCCACCGCGCAGACATAGAAATAGGCATCGCCCCAGATATAGGCATCCGGATCGCCCGGCACGTTCAGCGTCTGAAACCCGGGGATGCCGTTGTAGCCACCCAGCCGCGCCGTTCCGATCGTGTACTGCGGCCCGGCGGTCGAGTTGATGAAGCGGAACAGGATCAGCGTCACCACCAGCGTGATGACCCCAAGGTACACGTCCGTCAGCCGCCCGTAGAACATCATCGCGCCCAGCAGCAGCGCGAACCCCGCAGGCACCAGCACGGCCAGGATCATCGGCAACGTGCTTTCGCCGATGTTGATGGCGGCAATGGCATAGGTATAGGCGCCAAGCCCGAAGAACGCCGCCTGCCCGAAGCACAGGATGCCGCCAAAGCCCCAGATCAGGCCAAGGCTCAGCGCCAGCATCCCGTAGATCACCAGCAGCGTCAGCGTGTAGGTGCCGATCACCAGCGGCGCCAGCAGCATCAGCAGCGCCGACACGATCAGGATCGCGGCAATGTCGCGTCCGCTGCCCATTTGCACGCCCCCCATCACAGCCGCCCCTTGAACAGCTTGCCGGTCACGCCCTGCGGCAGCAGGCGCAGCAGGATCACGGCGGCCACCAGCAGCGCGACCTCTCCGATCACGTTGCTGAAGGCAAAGGTGAACACCTGGCTGACCACGCCGAACAGCCCTGCACTGCTCAGCAGCCCGGCAATCAGCGATGGCCCGCCCGCGATCACGGTGATGAAGGCCTTGGCGATATAGGCGCCGCCCGAAGTGGGGGCCAGCCCGACAAGCGGCGCGATCACCGCCCCCGCCAGCCCCGACAACGCCGCACCGCAGAAGAACGTCGCCATATAGACCCGCCCGGGGCTGTAGCCCAGCGCCGAAGCCATGTCGGCGCCCTGCATCGTGCCCCGCGCAATCAGCCCGGCGCGGGTGGTTTTCAGCACCAGATACAGCCCCGCGACCAGCAGGATAGCGACCAGGATGATGAAGAAGTTATAGCCGTTGATCTGGTAGCTTCCGACAGCAAAGCCCTGGATCGGCGTGGAAATCCCGGTTGTCGTATTGCCGAAGATCATCGTGGCCAACCCGATGAACAGCAGCGACAGCCCCCATGTCGCCAGCATCGTGTCGACCAGCCGCCCATAGAGGTGCCGGATCACCAGCCGTTCCACCACCAGCCCGATCAGCCCCACGATCAGCGGTGCGATCACCAGCATGGCGACAAAGACGTTCACCCCAAGGTTCACGGCGGTGATGGTGGCATAGCCCCCCATCATCATGAATTCGCCATGGGCCAGGTTGATCACCTTCATCATGCCGAAGACAACCGCCAGCCCCGCGCTGATCAGGATCAGCGAGGCAACCGCGTAGAGGATTTCAACCAGTATGACGACAGACAGATCCATGGGGGCCTAACAGGTCAGAGGGGCCATGGGGGCGGGCGATGCCGCCCCCGGCGCGCTTACAGCTGGATTTCGTATTGCGTATTGTCGTCGGGGTTTGCCTCCAGATCGCACACCGCCTGCGTGTCGATCGGCTGGCGCTGGGGCAGCGTCTCCAGCACCGTCATCTGCTGGTTCTCGATCCGCATCAGGTGCACGTCCAGCACCGCGTGGTGGGTCTTCGGATCGACGGTCAGCTTGCCCGCCGGGCCTTCGATCGAAATGCCGCTTTCCATCGCTTCGGTCAGGGCGTCACGGTCGACCGATCCGGCCTGACGCACGGCCTCGGCCCATGTCATGATGCCCTGGTAATTGGTCACCGCCGGTTCGTGGATCGCGCTGTCATCGCCATATTCCGCCGCCCAGCGTTTCTTGAAATCGACGTTGGCGGGGGTGTCCAGCTCGCGGCTGTAGGTGAAGGCGATCATGATGCCGTCGCCCTCTTCTGCCGTCAGCACCTTCTGTTCGTTGCCAAGCCCCAGCGTGGTCGAAGCCAGCGGAATCTTGTCCTTCATCCCCGATGCGGCCCATTGGCGGAAGAACGACAGATGCGCGCCGCCCACCAGCGGGGCAAACACCAGATCGGGCGCTTCGGTCTGGATCTTGGCGATGGTTGCGCCGAAATCCGACACATCCAGCGGGAAGAAATCGGTCGCGATCACCTCGCCCCCGTTGTCGGCAACGTATTTCTGGATCCAGCGCGCGGTGATCTGGCCGTAATTGTAATCGGCCGCCAGAATATAGACCTTGGGGCCCGAGTTCTTCATCGCGTGCGGCACCAGCGCCTCGACCTGCTGGGCGGGCGTGACCCCATTGATGAAGATGTTGCGGTCGCAGACCCCGCCCTCGTACAGGACGTTATAGAAATAGGGCGTTTTCGTCTTGCGCATGGTCTGGCGGATCGCCTCGCGGCTGGCCGAGAGGATGCCGCCGTGCACGACATCCACCTTGTCCTGCCGGGTCAGCTGCTGGCCGTATTGCGTGTAAAGCGCCATGTCGGATTGCGTGTCATAGGCGATCAGCTCGACCTCGCGGCCCAACAGGCCCCCGGCGGCGTTGATTTCCTTGACCGCCAGCCGCGCGGCCATGTCCATCGGCTTGCCATAGGCGTCAAAGATGCCCGAGGTATCGAGGATCGAGCCCAGCTTGATCGCATCGCCCGCGGCAAAGGCGGGGCGGACCAGCGCGGTGCCGGTCAGCGCGGCCGTTCCGGCAAGGAAGTGGCGTCGGTTCAGTGTCATGTCGTGTTCCTTCTGTTGGAAAATGGCCCGTCTGGTCGCGCTACTTGTCGTCGCCATCCCTGCGCGGGTCCTTGTTCTTGATCCGGTTGGCATAGTCGGCGGTCCGGCCCGCCAGGTTGGCATCGAAGTCCAGCCCGATCTCTTCGCCCATCTGCTTCATCGCGGGCAGCCGCACGGCCATCCCGAGGATCTGCTCCATCGCCGAGCCAAAGGCGCCATCTGCGCCGCCTTCGCTGCTGGAGCCACCACCGCCCAGACCGCCGATGTGGTTGATGCGGATTGAATCGATCTTTTCGACCGGCTTCATCATCTGTGTCATGATCTCGGGCAGGCGATCCAGTTTGCGCTCCTCCAGCCGCATCCGGATCACCGCCTCGCTCAGCGTATTCTCGGCCCCGTTCAGGGCGGTGCGGCCAGCGGCTTCGGCCTCCATCCGCGCCTTTTCGGCATCGGCGCCGGTTTTCGACGCAGCAGCCTCGGCCCGGGCGCGGGCCAGCAGGGTGTCGACCTCGCTTTTCACCTTGGCGTCTTCCAGCTCGATGTCTTTCAGCTGGCGCAGCTTGGCGGTTTCGCGTTCGCGTTCGGCCACGGCACGATCTTTCTGGGCCTGCACGGATTCGCTGGCCAGCAGCACCTGTGCGCGGGCGGTTTCCTCTTCCGCCTTAGCGGCGGATTCCTCGGCCCGCTTGCGTGATAGCGCGATGTCATTGGCAATCCGCGCCTCTTCCAGCGCAAGGATCGCGGCCATTTCGGCCCGGCGCAGGGTTTCGTCGTTTTCCACCTGCGCGGCCTTGGCGGCGCGCTCGGCCTCGATCCGGCCCACCTCGGACGCCATGCGCGCCTTGGCGGCGGCCTGTTCGGCGCGCGATTTGGCATCGGCCTCGACCCGGTCCAGATGCTCGCGCTGGGCAATCTGCGCCTCGCGCTCTGTCCGCTCGATTTCCAACTGCCGTTGCACCTGTGCCAGGCGGCTTTCGCGGATTGCCAGCTCGGTTCCGGTTTCCACGGCAACACGGGTCTTGCGTTCGTCTGCGACCAGCTCGGCCAGCCGCCGCATCCCCTGCGCGATGAAGGCGTTGTTTTCGTTCATCTGAGAGAAATCGGCCTGATCGACCGAAAGAAGCGAGGCGCTGACCAGTTCCAGCCCCAGCTTGCGCGCCTGCGTGGCGACGCTTTCGCCCACCTCGCGGCTGAATCCGGCGCGATCCAGATGCACATCGGTCAGGCTGCGCGCGGCGGCGGCGGCCTGCATCGCGTCGATCAGCGCGCCGCCGATGGCGTCCTGCACCGCCTCGCCGCCCCGGGCCACACGATAGCCCAGCGATTGCGCGGCGGTGGCGATGCCCTCGGGCGTCGCCTCGACGCGCAGTTCGAATTCCATCTCGACATCGGCGCGCAGCTGGTCGCGCGTCATCAGCGCCTCGCGTCCTTTCCGGGCGATGCCAAAGCGGATCGTACCCATAGACACCTTTTGCACCTGATGCAGGATCGGCAGCGCCAGACAGGCACCATCCATCACGACGCGGCGGCCACCAAAGCCGGTGCGCACCAGCGCTGTGTCCAACGTCGCCTTGGCGTAAAAACGTGACAGGAACCAGATCGCCACAGCCAGAACGATGGCCAGAACGAACAGCGACAAGACCCAGACCATTCGGTTTCTCCCGTTGGAACACGCGCAGCGGGGGCACAGGGCCGCCCGGCACAGGAACCGTGGGAGAATTTAGTTTCCATTTCAAGTAAAATATTTTCTATGGAAACTATTTTACACAAGCCGCTGATTTTAAAAGGTTTCGATCACCTCGAACTGCAGTCCATCCGCACGGGACAAGTAGACCGGCGCGTGACCCAGACCCGTTTCGCGCCGCACCGAACGCCGCCGCATCCGGCGGGCCGAGTCGAAGCTGCCCATGCGCCAGTCCGGCGCGCCGCGCTGCATCAGCCCGGCCAGGAAATGCACGCCTTCATAGGTCGACTGTCCCAGCGTGTTCAGCACCGGCGCGCTGTCGCCGTGCAGCGTGTGGTAGCTTTCGCGGAAGGCGGCATTCGCTTCGGTGGGGATATTCCCGAAATAGGACGAGGCCGAGAACATGCGCTGGTTGTTCCGCGCCCCGCAGGCCAGCAGAGCGTTTTCCTCACACGCGCAGGACAGGCGGATCATCTGATCTTGCAGCCCTGCGCGCCCGAAGGCCCGGTTGAAATTCACCGCGTCCTGCCCGATGAGCGAGACCAGCACCCCCTCGGCCCCAGAGGCGGCGACCCGTTCGACTGCCTGGTCGATGCCGGAGGTGCCGAAGCCGTGGTATTCCTCGTGCAGGACAGGCACCGACATCTCGCGCAGGCGGGTCTTGGCGAAGGCGTTGAAGGTGCGCGGCCAGACGTAATCGTTGCCGATCAGCGCCCAGCCCCGGGGGCGGTACATGCGCTGCAACGCCGCCAGCGCGGGGCCAAGATGGCGGTCGGGCGTGTCGCCGATGGCATAGATGCCGGGCGTGGTTTCGCCGCCTTCGTAAAGCGGCGTATAGACGTAAGGAATCCGCTGGCGAATGATCTTGCTAAGGCGTTGCCGCGTGGCCGACAGGTGCATCCCCACGATGGCGTCGATGGCGCCGGTGTCGATCAGATCGTTGATCACCGCCTCGACCGGCTGGGCGGTTTCCTCGGCCGCGTCGATCAGGATCAGCCGCACGGGCCGCCCCGCGATCCCGTCACCCCGGTTCAATTCGCGTAGCGCGACCTGTGCGCAAGAAATGCAACTGGGCGCCCATAGCCCCGCCGCGCCGCACATCGGCAACAGCAGGCCAATGCGAAACTCGGCGCGCGCGCCGCCCTGCCGGTCGGCGATATCGTCAAGTTCCGTCAGATACAGCGTGTCCGTGCGATCCCACGTGTCGCCCCCCACGATCCGGCTCCCTGAATTTTTCCAAGGATCACAATTGAAATTACTTTCCCGGTCAACTATTTTCTGGACAAACAGCATCAGGACAGCCCCGCGTGAGTGAAAACCGATCATCCCCGCCCGAGATACTGGCGCTGTCGCTGACCTCGGCCTATCGCCGCCTGTATGATCAGGCCGCGCGCTGTGCCCGCAACAACGGGCTGCAGATCGAGGCGTGGAGCGTGTTGGAAACACTTGAGGCGGGCGAGCGGCTGACCATGGGGCAGATCGCGCAGGCGGTGGCAATGAAGCTGCCCGCGCTCAGCAAGCTGGTGGATCGCATGGTCTCGGAAGGGTTGGTGCATCGGCAGCCCTCGCGCAGCGATCAGCGGCAGGTGAATCTGCTGCTGACGGATCTGGGGCGCAAGCGGATGATGCAGGTGCGCGGCGCGATGGTCGATCACGATGCCGGAGTCCGCGCTGCATTGGGCGAGGGCCGTGCCATGCAAGTGCAGGCGATATTGGCCGACCTTGCGCGGCTGCCTGATTCCCCGCACTGACCCTTTCGGCACTGCCGATACGTCCATTCCCCAATAAAATCTGCGCGATTGCCTAAAATTGCCCCTTCCCGGGGCCGTCTCGGTTTTGCACCGCACGGCAATCTGAGGTAGAGTTGCCGTGTTTGTTCAAGGTTGGCTATTTTCGGCCGGAGTTATTTTGACGGGGCTGTTGCTGTGCGGGCGTTTGTTTTCATCTTCTTCTGTGCCGTTCTCGGCCTAGCCACGGGCAACCGGGCGATGGCCACCAATGCCGCGCTGGTGATCGGCAACTCTGCCTACCAATCTGTGTCGGAACTGCCCAACCCGCGCCGTGATGCCGCCGCCATCGCCGACGCGCTGACGCGGCAAGGGTTCGACGTGGTGCGGATGGACGACCTGAACCGCAACGATATGTACGATGCGCTGCGCGCCTTCCGTGACAAGGCGGACGAGGCCGACATCGCGCTGATCTACTATGCAGGTCACGGGATCGAGATAGAGGGCCGCAACTACCTTGTGCCCGTCGATGCCGAATTGGTCGATGAACGCGATGCCCCGGTCGAGATGATCCATGTCGATGCGCTGCTGCGGCAGATGTCGGGCGCGCGGTCAATGAAGATGCTGGTGCTGGACGCCTGCCGTAACAACCCCTTCGTGGCGCGGATGCAGCGTGAAGACGCCGGGCGCAACGTCGGCAGCGGGCTGGCCAATATCGAATACGCCGAGGCGGACACGCTGATCGCCTATGCCGCTGCCGCCGGAGAGATCACGCCCGACGGTGTCGCGGGCGGCAATTCGCCTTTCACCCGCGCCTTTCTGAACGCGATAGACGGCCCTCCGCAGGACGTGCGCCGCCTGCTTGGGGCGGTCCGCGATGAAATGCGCCAAAGCGTGCCGGGCGCCGCGCCGTTCGTCTACTCCTCGATCGGGGGGCGGGAGTATGTGATCAACCCCAACAGCGAACCACTGGTGCAGCCCGAACCGGAACCCGAGCCGGAACCCGCACCACAGGCCACGTTCGATCTGGCCACCGCGACCACCACGATCCTTGCGGATTTCGCGATTGCCGACCGTCTGGGAACCGCTGAAGCCTGGGATGGATTTCTGGCGCAATACGCCACGCTGAACTTCCACGTCCTCTATAGCCTCGCGCTGGAGAAGCGTCAGGCGATCGAGGCGGCGACCGACCGCCGCGGGTTGCAGATGGTGGGCCAAGACGCGGCAATTGCCGCCCAGCCCCCGGCGGGCGCCGCACCACGCGATGACACGCCCCCCGCCCGCGATGACCGGATCGCAACCCTGGCCGAGCCGCGCCCCGAGGCGCCCCGCATCCAGACGCCCGCCCGAGCGGAACCCGCCCCCTTGCCCGAGGCTGCGCCCGAGCCCGTGCCAGACGTCTCTGCCGCCCCGCAACCGGACCCAGAGCCCGAACCGGAGATGACCTACGACGAGGCCGTGCGCGCGCTGCAAGTCGATCTGCGCCGGCGCGGCTGCTACCGCGGTGCGATCGACGGCATATACGGGCGTGGTTCCAGTTCGGGCATCGAGCGGCTGTCGGATGTCATCGGCGAACGGATCGTCCTGGCACGCCGTCCGGATGTGGTGGCGCTGGAATCCACGCTTGCGCTGTTGGAACGCCACCCGGATGCAGACTGCCCGCAGGTGGCGGCCGTGTCGCGTCCGGCGCCCCGCAAGGCAACACAGCCTGCCCCGGTGCGCCGCAAAACAACCGCGCCTGCGCCCGCGCCCAAGCCCAAGCCCGCGGCCCCTGCACCGGCCAAATCGTCCAGGCCCAAGTTCTGCCCTGACTACGGCGTCACGCGTGGCTGCCGCAACGGAACGCCGATTGGCGACTGATCCGCCCAGAGCCGACCCACGCCCAAGTACAGACCCTACCTGACCGGAGACTTCCGATGAATATCCTCGATCCCCTGTTCACTCTGGCAGCGCTGGACGGCACCAACGGGTTCCGGATGCTGGGCGAAGCCGCGGCGGCTAACTTTGGCGAAACCATCACCTATGCGGGCGACTTGAATGGCGACGGGTTTGCCGATGTAGTCGTCGGCGCCTTCGGGCGCGAATTGGGCGCAACTGTGAACGTTGGCGCTGCCTATGTGATATATGGCACCGATGCCGGGTTCCCGACCAACCTTGACGTCACCACCCTGAATGGCACCAACGGCTTTCGCATCGACGGCGCCGCCGCCTATGACATCGCCGGGCGCGGGCTGTCGCACGCGGGCGATGTGAACGGCGATGGGCTGGACGACCTGATCGTTGGCGCGCCGGGCGCCGATGGCAGGAATGGCGCCGCCTATGTGATTTTCGGGGATACTGGCGGTTTCTCGGCCACGTTCTCGCTGTCAGCGCTGGATGGCACCAACGGCTTCAAACTGGGCGGCGCGGCGACGGATGAAACCGCCGGGCGCGCGGTATCCTCGGCCGGAGACGTGAATGGCGACGGCATCGACGACCTGATCATCGGCGCACCGGCCCACAACAACGGGCGGGGCGAAACCTATGTGGTGTTCGGCACCACGACCGGATTTGCGGCCGAGGTCGATCTGTCGACGCTCGACGGGTCAAACGGCTTTCGCATCATCGGGCGCACAACCGATGGAGATATGGGGCGCAGCGTGTCCTCGGCCGGGGACATCAACGGCGACGGGGTCGACGACATCCTGATCGGGGCGTTCCGCGCCCGCACGAACACGGGGGATTCCTATGTGGTCTTCGGGCGCGCCACGGATGACTTCAGCGCGACGATCAATCTGAACGGGCTGGACGGCACCGATGGATTCCGCCTGCGCGGCACCAACTCCAACGACTTCTCGGGCTTTTCGGTCAACAACGTGGGCGACATCAACAACGACGGTTTCGACGATCTGGCCGTTGGCGCCTTTCTGGCCGATCCGCATTCGGGCCAGTCCGGTTCAACCTATGTGGTTTTTGGGGGCACCTCGGGGTTTCCGTCAGACCTGTCGCTGTCCTCGCTGGACGGCACCAACGGGTTCCGGCTGGACGGAGAGGTGCTGGACGAACAATCCGGGCGCAGCGTGTCTTCGGCCGGAGATGTAAACGGTGACGGCATCGACGACCTGCTGATCGGCGCAACAGGTGTCAACGCCAGCGCGGGGCGGGCCTATGTGGTGTACGGTCACGATGGCCCCTTCGCGCGTCAGTTCGATCTGTCGTCGCTGACCGAGGATACCGGCTTCGTAATAGACGGTACGCTGGCCGGGGGCGAATTCGGCTTTTCCGTTTCGGCACTGGGCGACGTGAACGGCGACGGATACGACGATATCGGCGTCGGCGCGCCGACGGCGGCGGAGAACGGCAACAAATCGGGCGCAGCCTATGTGCTGTTTGGCGGCCCCGCCCCAATCAACGGCACGGCCGGGGCAGACACGCTGACCGGAACATCACGCAACGATATCCTGCGCGGTTTCGGCGGCAACGACACGCTGAACGGCGGGCATGGTGATGACGAAATCGACGGTGGCGCCGGCAAGGATACCGCTGTCTTCTCGGGTCCGGGCGCTGTGAACGTCGACCTTCGGATCGCGGGCCCCCAGGCGACAGGCCGCGGCACGGACACCTTGATCCGTATCGAAAACCTGACGTCGGGTGGCGGCGATGACAGCTTGCTTGGGAAAGGCGGGCGCAACACGCTGAAAGGCAATGACGGCAACGATACGCTTCGCGGCTTTGCCGGTCACGACCGCCTGTATGGCGGCAAGAACAACGACACGCTGTATGGCGACAACGGCAATGACCGTGTCTGGGGCGGCAACGGCCGCGACACGGCGTTCCTTGGCAATGGCAACGATGTCTACGTCGATACCAATCAATCTGGCAAAGCGGGCGCCGACACGGTTCATGGCGGCGCTGGCGACGACACGATCAATGGTGGCGGCGGCAACGACACGCTGAATGGCGATGCGGGCACGGATGAAATCCGCGGCGGAACCGGCAACGACCAGATCGACGGCGGCGCAGATGACGATACGCTGTACGGCGACGCCGGGAACGACCGCATTCTGGGCGGTAATGGGCGCGATACCGTCTATATGGGCGATGGGGCCGATACCTTCGTCGATGCCAAACAAAAGGGCAACGCCGGGTCTGACTCCGTGTATGGCGGAAAAGGCAACGATATCTTCAACGGCCGCGGCGGGCACGACACCTTTCACGGCGAGGCCGGAAACGACACGCTGCGCGGCGGTGCCAACAACGACACGTTGAATGGCGGCGTGGGCGACGATATTTTGAACGGCGGCGCAGGCCGCGACACGGCCGAGTTCACGGGCCAGTCCGACATCTCTGTCGACCTTCGGATTACCGGCCCCCAGGACACCGGGCAGGGGATGGACACGCTCATCAGCATCGAGCACGTCACCTCGGGTGCGGGCAGCGATCTGTTGCATGGTGATGGGGGCAACAACCGACTGAACAGCGGCAACGGAGCCGATGACCTGTACGGTCACAATGGCAATGACACCCTGATCGGCGGTGGCGGAGCTGACACCCTGTTTGGCGGAAGTGGGGACGACACGTTGCGCGGCGGCGCCGGGGCCGACACATTCGTGATGCAGGGAAACTGGGGGCACGACACGATCGTGGACTTTGAGGATGGCGTCGACATTATCGACGTGTACGACACCGGGGTTCAATCGACCGGAGCGTTCATTCGCACGATGAACGGAAACGACGCCGTGCTGGCCTTTGGCGGCAATTCGATCACGATCCTGAACACAACCTTGGCCGAATTGACCAACGCCGATTTCAATTTCGCTCCGGAAGAACCCGGTACGCACGGCTAGGATTCGGTTCGGTCATTGCCCGGCGGCGATCCACTTTGCCGCCTTTTCGGCGATCATCAGCGTAGGTGCATTGGTGTTGCCGCTGGTGATGCGGGGCATCACGCTGGCGTCCACGACCCGCAGACCCGATATGCCGCGCACGCGCAGATGCGGATCGCAAACCGCCATCGGGTCGTCCTCGCGACCCATCGTTGCGGTGCCGACGGGGTGAAAGATGGTAGTGGCGATGTCACCGGCCAGCCGCGCCAGATCGTCATCCGTCTCATACTGAACGCCGGGTTTGAATTCCTCGGGCGCATATCCCGCCATCGCGGGCTGTGCCATGATCTGGCGCACCTGCCGCAGACTGTCGGCAGCGATCTTGCGGTCTTCGTCCGTGGCCAGGTAATTCGGCGCGATCTTCGGCGGCTGGCGGAAATCGGACGACCCGATGGTAATGCACCCCCGGCTGGTGGGATTCAGGTTACACACCGACACCGTGATCGCCGGAAACGGGTGCAGGTCCTCTCCGAACGCTTCAAGGCTAAGCGGCTGGACATGATATTCCAGGTTGGCATGGGGCTGCCCCGGGTCGGACCGGGTGAAGGCGCCCAGCTGGCTGGGGGCCATGCTCATCGGGCCACTGCGTTTCAACAGATACTCCAGCCCGATCGCCGCCTTTCCGAACAAGGTGCTCGCCAGTGCATTCAAGGTGCGGGTGCCTGTCACCTTGAACACGGCGCGCACCTGAAGGTGGTCTTGCAGGTTCTCGCCCACCCCCGGCAGGTCGTGCACCACCTCGATGCCGTGTTCATTCAGCAAAGCGCCCGGCCCCACGCCCGACAGTTGAAGGATCGCGGGCGAATTCACCGCGCCCGCCGACAGCACCACCTCGCGCCGAGCTTCGGCCCACAGGCTGCGCCCGGCCCGGTTGACCATCACGCCCGTGCAGCGCGGGAGGCCATCGTCACCCGTTTCAAAGGTCAGCCGCTCGGCCTGCGCCTCTGTCCAGACGGTCAGGTTGGGGCGGTTTCTTGCGGGCCGCAAAAACGCCTTTGAGGTGTTCCAGCGCCAGCCCGAGCGTTGGTTCACGTCGAAATAACCGATGCCCGAATTGTCGCCGGAATTGAAGTCGTCGGTGCGGGGCACGCCGATCTGGGTCGCGGCCTCGGCAAAGCTGTCCAGCACATCCCAGCGCAGGCGCTGTTTCTCGACCCGCCATTCGCCCCCGTGGCCGTGCATGTCGGAAAACCGCTGATTGTCTCCGATGGCGGGATCGGCGCCATTGTCGAGCTTGTAGTGATCTTCGTGGGCGCGGAAATCGTCCAGCGAATTCTCCCAGCTCCAGTCCGCATCGCCGGTCAGCTGCGCCCAGCCGTCATAATCGCGCGCCTGCCCGCGCATGTAGATCATGCCGTTGATCGACGAACAGCCCCCCAGCGTCTTGCCGCGCGGGTACAGCAGGCTGCGCCCGTTCAGTCCGGCATCGGGTTCTGTCCGATAGAGCCAATCGACCCGAGGGTTGCCGATGGAGTAGAGATAGCCGACAGGGATATGAATCCACGGATAGGTGTCGGGCTTGCCGGCCTCCAGTAGAAGTACCCGGGCATTCGGGTCGCGGCTGAGCCGATTGGCCAGAAGGCATCCCGCCGTCCCTGCCCCCACAACGATGAAATCAAAGGTTTCCGCTGTTTTTTCTGTCATGGCTGCCTCCCCGTTCGGCGCGCAGAGTAGCGGGGGCCTGGGAAGATTGCCAATGACGAATAGCATCGACTGATATAAAGGTTCGTAATATGGATCACCTGCCCAACCAGCGCAATCTTCTGGCCTTTGTCACCACTGCCCGCGAAGGCAGCGTGTCGCGTGCGGCCGAGGTTCTGAACCTGACACAACCGGCAATCAGCCACCAACTGCGCAAGCTGGCCAGTGAAACGGGCCTGACCCTGTTCACACGTGGCCCGCATGGGGTGCATCTGACGCCGGATGGCGCGGCGCTGCTGGTGAAGGCGCGGCAGGTGATCGACGCGCTGGACGAGTTTCGCACCAGCGCCGGGCGCCAGCGGCGGCAGATTTCCGGCAGCCTGCGCATCGGCACCATCGTCGATCCCGAATTCACGAGGCTGGGCCAGATGCTTGGATTGTTGCGGGCTCATCACCCAGAGGTGCAGACCGAACTGGTGCATGGCGTCAGCGGTGACAGCATCGAGAGGCTGGACCGGGGCCGGATCGACGCAGGGTTCTACCTGTCGGCACGCGAAGACCTTTCCGCGCTGGCGCGACGCGAGACACCGCTACATGCCGTCGCTCTGGCCGATTTCACGTATCGCGTCATCGGCCCGGCCGGGTGGGAGGGGCGGATAGCCCGCGCAGATTGGGAAAGTCTGGCCGCAATGCCGTGGATCGGCACGCCGCCCGGGTCTGTCCACAATCGCCTACTGGCCCGCGCGCTGGGAAAGGCAGGCACGCAGCAGAATATCGTCGCACTGGTCGATCAAGAGGCGTCGATGCTGGAAATGGTACGCGCGGGCGTCGGGCTGTCGCTGTGCCGCGATTCCATTGCGCTGCATCAGCGCCAGTCGCACGGGCTGGCGCTGTGCGAAGCGGTGACCGTGCCCGCGTGTCTGTCGCTGATCGCACCGGCGGCACGACTGCAGGCGCCAACCACAGCCGCGCTGTTCGCCCTGCTGCCGCGCATCTGGCCCACGGCGGACGCCGTGCCTACAGGTAGCGCGTCGGAATTGCCGTCGTGAATTTCAGCTCTTCCATCGAGATCATCGAATTCACCTGCCGGAATTCCAGCCGCTCGATCATCTTCTTGTAGACCATGTCATAGGTCGCGATGTCGGGCACCACGACCTTCAGGATATAATCCACCGTCCCGCTAAGGCGGTAGGCTTCCACCACCTCGGGGATCTCGTCGATCAACTCGCAGAACTGCTGAAGCCAGGAAATTTCATGGCGCGGGGTGCTGACGCTGATGAAGACGGTCATCGGAACGTTGGCGCGCTCCTGATCCACCAGCACCACGCGGCCCTTGATCAGCCCCGCCTCCTCCATCCGCTTGATGCGCCGCCAGCAGGGGGTGGCCGACAGGCCGACAGCTTCGGAAATCGCGCTGATCACCGTGTCGCTGTCTTCCTGCAAGATATCCAGGATCTTCTGGTCGATCTCGTCAAAGCTGAGGCTTTCGGCGGGTTTGGTGCCCGTTTTGCGCCCCTTTGCCCCACTCATACCGGCACGAATTCGACGATCACGCCCGAGGCATGTTCCGGTGCCACCGCAACCCCGTTTGCGGTATCAATCGGAGGCACGCCGCCCGAGTCCAGACAGCCACGGGCGGCATCCAGATCGGCCACCTTGACCCGCAGCACGGTAAACGCCCCCTGCGCCGTCTGCGACAGGTCGATGCCCGGAAACTCCTTGGCCAGGGCATCACGCGGCATCAGCACCAGCGGGGCAGAGTTTTCTCCGGTCTGCACCACCTGCCCCATCCCACGCGCGCTGACAGCGCCATCGGCCCAGAGCCGGGCAAAGCGCGGCGCCTCGGCTTCGGGTTCGTCCGAGATGGCAACGATCTCGGCCAGCCCGCAAGCGGTGTTGGCATGGCTCAGCAGCTCGGGCAGCCAGACGGTATCGCGCGTCTTGTGCTGGCACATGAAAACCGTACCGCGCGGCACTTCGGCGGGCTCGAAGGCCACCGTCGAAAAGGCGGCAACCCCCGTGCCCCCTCCCGGCAGCGGCACGGGGCGTTCAAAGCTGCCCAGCCCATGCGTGGCAATCCCAAGTTCGGCCAGATCGGCGGCAGCGCCCTCGGCCGTGTCGATCCGGCAGGCGATGGCGTGCAGCCCCTGCCCCATCGTCGCCAGCGACTCGCGCCGAGAGGCATTGCCGGGCGTTTCGCGCAGCAGGCCCAGCAGTTCAAAATAGTCGTCAGGGAACATGATCGTGTAGTTGGCCGACCCCTTCGCCTCGGAATGCAGGCCGCGCGGCGAGAGCGTAAAGCCCAGCGCCGCATACTGGCGCGCCGCCAGGTCCAAGTCCTGAACCAGCGCGAAACAGTGATCGATACCTTTGACAGGGTGAGACATTCAACGTTCCTTTATCAATGACTTAGCGGCGCACCGGCGCCAGCACGATTTCATGTACCGTAACACCCGGGCTCATGCGGGCAACGTACAGCGCGGTTTCCGCCATATCTTCGGGCTGAATCATCGCCGCAAGGCGGCTGTGATCAAATCCCGGGCGTTGTGCCAACAAGGGCGTCGCGACTTCGGCCGGGCACAGCGCGGTCGAGCGGATACCGTTCTTGCCTTCTTCATCGTTCAGGCTGGCCGAAATATCGCTCAGCGCGTGCTTCGATGCCCCATAGGCCACGCCGCTGACGGACGAATGATAGCGCCCCGCCCAGCTTGAGGTGTGGATCATGACGCCGTCGCCCTGCGTGCGCATGACCGGCAGGCAGGCGGCGATCACGTTCAGCGCGCCGGTGATGTTGACCTTGAGCACATTGTCCCAGCTGTCCCAGTCCAGTTCGGCCCAGGTGCGTTTGGGAATGTTCAATCCGGCGTTGTTGCACAGCACCGAAAGGCCACCGCCCCACTCGGCCACCTGCTGCGCAATGCTTGCCATTCCGGCCCGATCCGTGACATCCCCCGGCACCACAAGGCAGCGCGCGCCGTCGCCCAGCGAGTCGGCGACCTCTTCCAGCGCGTCGCGCCCGCGCGCTGTCAGCGCGACGGCAAAGCCTTCGGCAGCAAACCTGCGCGCCATCGCCGCCCCGATTCCCGATCCCGCGCCGGTGATCCAAACCGCTCCTTGCATGTAGTGGCCTTTCATTCGCCAAAAAATTGGACTATGTTTCCCGTAAAGTCAGAATACATAGGATTTCATTCCTTCCAAGGGAAAAAACTTAGAAATTATATTGACGCTCCGCCAACAGGTTCTCAAACTGACCCTACGGCGGATCCGGGAAGTCCGCGAAATTGAAACCGACTGGGGAAAATCACATGAAGAAACGACTATTGGGCCTGGGCGTCGCGCTTGCCGGAACGGCGGGAGCACTGGCGCCGCAAACGGCCGTGGCGCAGGACGTGAAAACCGGCGGCACCGCCATCGTACACATGATTTCCGAACAGCGCACGCTGAACCCGGCGCTGCGCGCCTCGACCGGCGTGTACAACATCAGCGGCAAGATCGTCGAACCGCTGATCGACAAAAGCTATGACGGCTATGAACCCGTGCTGGCCACCGAATGGAGCAGCTCGGAAGATGGTCTGGCGATCACGGTCAAGCTGCGCGAAGGCGTCCGCTGGCACGATGGCGAAGATTTCACCTGCGATGACGTGTCATTCACCGCAATGGAAATGTGGAAGCCGCTGCTGAACTACTCTTCGGCGCTGCAGGCCAATCTGGAGTCGGTCGACTGCCCCGATCCGCACACCGCCGTGTTCAACTATTCCAAGCCGATGCCGATCGACCTGTTCGTGGCCGCCATGCCCGATCTTGGGCACCCGATGCCCAAGCACCTGTATGAAGGCACCGACATCCTGAAAAGCGAATACAACACCGCGCCTGTGGGCACGGGACCGTTCAAGTTTGTCGAATACGAGCGTGGCCAATACGTGATGGCCGTGAAAAACGAAGACTACTGGCGCGAGGGCTATCCCTATCTCGACCGCATCGTCTGGCGTTTCATCAAGGACAAATCCGCTGCGGCTGCCGCGCTGGAAGCGGGCGAAGTGCACGAGTCGGGCTTTATCGGCGTGTCGATGGCCGATGTCGAACGGCTGAGCAACGACGACCGCTTTGACGTGGGCACCACGGGCTATGAAAACAACGTCGCCCACTCGACCGTCGAATTCAACCACCGCAACCCGATCATGGCCGACCTGAAGGTACGTCAGGCGATGTATCACGGGCTGGATATCGACTATGCCATCGACACGATCATGCGCGGCTTTGCCAAGCCCGGCCGTGGCCCCGTGCCGTCGGCCGGTGGGGAGAATTACACCGATGACGTGAAGACTTACGACTACGACCCCGAGTTGGCGAAATCCATGCTGGACGAGGCCGGTTACCCGGTGAAAGACGATGGCTTCCGCTTCAAGCTGCGCCACCGTCCCGCGCCCTGGGGCGAATACACCCAGCTGTGGGCCGAGTATTTCGCGCAGGCGATGAAGGAGATCGACATCGACGTTGAAATCCTGACCAACGATGCCCCCGGCTTCCTGAACGGCGTGTATCGCGACCACGATTTCGACACCGCGAACGGCTGGCACCAGTTCCGCTCGGACCCGGCGGTTTCGACGATGGTCTGGCTGCGGTCGGGTCAGCCCAACGGTACGCCGTGGACCAACCAGTTCGGCTGGAAAAGCGAGGAAATGGACCAGATGATCGACGATGCGGCCTCGGAGCTTGACCCCGAGACGCGCGCCGAGATGTATCACCAGATCCAGCGCAAGGCGATGGAAGAGCTGCCGGTGATCTTCGCGATCGAGCATCCTTTCATCTCGGTCACGTCCAAGAAGCTGATGAACCACCACAACACCCCGCGGTGGAATTCGTCGAGCTGGTACGACCTCTGGCTTGACCAGTAACACCACAGTTGGGTGGGCCCCGTGCGGGCCCACCTGCACCATCAAGGTTAAAAGATGTCCCTGCCCATCCCCCCATTGCTGACATACGCCCTGCGCCGCCTTGTGCAGGCGGTGCCCGTGATCGTGCTGATCATGGTGGGCACCTTCCTTCTGCTGAAACTGGCGCCCGGTGATACCGTTGACGCGCTGGTGGGCGACATGGGCGGCGCGGATGCGCAGTTCATCGAGCGGCTGCGCATCGAATACGGTCTGGATCAGCCGGTGTGGGTCCAGCTGTGGCGGTATATGTCGAAACTGGCCACCTTCGATTTCGGTTGGTCCTTCGTCTATGAACAGCCCGTGGCGACCGTGCTGATGGACCGTCTGGGCACCACGCTGCTGCTGATGGCGACCTCGCTGTCGATCGCCTTTACCGTGGGCGTGGCGCTGGGGGCGATTGCCGCGCGGCGCGCCTATTCGCTGACCGACAACGTGATTTCGACGCTGGGGCTGGTGTTCTATGCCACGCCCAGCTTCTTCCTGTCGCTGATGATGATGCTGCTGTTCTCGGTGAAACTCGGCTGGCTTCCGGTGGGCGGGATCAAGACCATCGCGGGGTTTTACACCGGCTGGGATCACGTCTGGGACGTGGCGCTGCACCTGATCATGCCAACGGCGGCGCTGTCGCTGATCTACCTGTCGTTCTACCTGCGGCTGATGCGGTCATCAGTGCTGCAGGTGGCCGACCTTGATTTCGTGCGCACCGCGCGGGCCAAGGGCGCGGGCGAAACCCGGCTGATGTTTCACCACATCATGCGCAACGCGCTGCTGCCGGTGGTGACCCTGTTCGGGCTACAGTTTTCCACCGTGCTGGGGGGTTCCGTGGTGGTGGAAACCATCTTTACCCTGCCGGGCCTGGGCCAGCTGGCCTATCAATCCGTCATCCAGCGCGACATGAACACGCTGATGGGCATTATCTTCCTGTGCTCGATCATCGTGGTTGTCGTGAACTTCCTGACCGACCTGCTTTACGCACGTCTCGACAGCCGGATCGAACTGTCATGAGCATCATCGACGATACCCGCCTGCGCCCCGCCGAACCCTCTCGCGCCGTGGTGTTCTGGAACCGCTATCGCCGCAACCGCGCCGCGCTGCTGGGGCTGGTCCTGTTTGCCGTGGTTGTCCTGATGGCGCTGACCGCCGGTCTGGTCGATCCGGGCGATCCGCTGCGCCGCGCCGGAGCCCCGCTAACCGCGCCCTTTGTCGACATGGCGACGCCTCTGGGCACCGACCAGCTGGGCCGCGACATCCTGTCGGGGCTGTTCTATGGCGCGCGGATTTCGCTGCTGGTGGGCGTGGTTGCGACGCTGGTCGCCATTGCCATCGGCGTGGTGATCGGCGCGCTGGCCGGGTATTTCGGCGGCTGGGTCGATGACGTGCTAATGCGCATCACCGAGGCGTTCCAGACCATCCCGAACTTCGTGCTGCTGCTGACGCTTGTCGCGATCCTCGGGTCGAAAATCGAATGGATCACGCTGGCCATCGGCATCGTCAGCTGGACCGCCCCGGCGCGCATGGTCCGGGCCGAGTTCATGTCGCTAAGGAACCGCGAATTCGTCGATGCGGCGCGGAATCTTGGCGTGTCGAACACCTCGCTGATCTTCCGCGAGATCCTGCCCAACGCGCTGCCGCCGATTATCGTCTATGCCTCGGTCATCATGGCGCTGTCGATCCTGTTGGAAAGCGCGCTGGCCTTCCTTGGCCTCGGCGATCCGAACTATGCCAGCTGGGGCAACATGATCGGCCAAGGCCGCGCCGTGCTGCGTACCGCGTGGTATTGCGCCGCGATCCCCGGCATCGCCATCGTCCTGACCGTGCTGTCCTTTTCGCTGCTGGGCGAAGGGCTGAACGACGCGCTGAACCCAAGGCAGAAGCAATGAGCCAAGACCGCCAAGATACGGCCCCTATACTTGAGATCCGTGACCTGAAGATCGCCCTGCCCGAAGGATCCGACCGGCCCTTCGCGCTCGACGGGCTGAGCCTGCGGGTCAACCCCGGCGAAATCGTCTGCATGGTGGGCGAATCCGGCTCGGGCAAATCGCTGTCGGCGGGGGCGGTGATGCGCCTGTTGCCCGAACCGCATGTGTATGTGGCGGACGGCTCGATTCATTTCGAAGGCGACGACCTGCTGGCCAAGTCCGAGGCCGAGATGCGCGGCATTCGCGGCAACCGTATCTCGATGATCTTCCAGGAACCGATGACGGCGTTGAATCCGCAGAAAACCGTGGGCTGGCAGATCGACGAGGTGCTGAAGCTGCACATGCCCGCGAAACGGGCCGAGCGCCGCAAACACGCGCTCGACATGCTGGCGCGGGTACAGATTCCCGACCCCGAGTCGGCCTATAACGCCTATCCGCACCAAATTTCCGGCGGACAGCGCCAGCGCGTGATGATCGCCATGGCGCTGGCCCTGTCGCCGCGCCTGATGATCGCGGATGAACCCACAACCGCGCTGGACGTGACCACGCAGTTGCAGATCCTGAAACTGATCCGCGAGTTGCAGCGCGAAGACGGCGCCGGCATCCTGTTCATCACCCACGACTTTGGCGTGGTGGCGGAAATCGCCGATCACGTCGTGGTGCTGCGCCACGGAGAGGTGGTCGAACAGGGCCCCGCCGCGCAGGTGCTGAACGACCCGCGCCACCCCTATACGCAGGCGCTGATTGCCTCGGTCCCCGATCTGGCCCCGCCCGCGCCGAAGCCGCTGAGTGACAGCCCCGTGGTGCTGAAAGGCACCGGGCTGAAGAAAACCTTTGCCGCGCGCGGTGGCCTTTTGACTGGCAAACGCAAGGCGGTGACGGCGGTGAAGGATCTGAGCTTTGCGCTGCGCCGGGGCGAAACCCTTGGCGTTGTGGGCGAATCCGGGTCCGGCAAGACAACCGTGTCGCGGCTGGTGACCCGGCTGCTGGAAGCGGATTCCGGCGCCGTGGAACTGGACGGCGCCGATCTTCTGGCCTGCACGCCTGCGCAGATGCGCGCGATGCGCAAGAATATCCAGATGGTGTTTCAGGATCCGATGGCCTCGCTCAACCCGCGCAAGCGGGTGGTCGATCTGATCGCGCAAGGGCCCATCGTGCATGGCGCGAACCCGGCAGAGGCCCGCGAGAATGCGCGCGAACTGCTGGAGCTGGTTGAACTGTCCCCCGCTGCCGCCAACCGCTTTCCGCATGAATTTTCCGGCGGCCAGCGTCAGCGGATCGGCATTGCCCGCGCGCTCGCGCTGGAGCCCAAGGTCATCGTGGCCGATGAACCCGTTTCGGCGCTGGATGTCAGCGTGCAGGCGCAGGTTCTGAAGCTGCTGGCCGATCTGCGCGACCGCATGAACCTGTCGCTGCTGTTCGTCACCCACGACCTGCGCGTTGCCGCCCAGCTGTGCGACAGTGTGATCGTGATGCAAAAGGGCGAGATCGTCGAAAGCGGCACCGCCGCCGAGGTCTTTACCAATCCGCAACACCCCTACACCCAAACCCTTATGTCATCGATTCCGGGCCGCGACTGGACGCCCCCGGTTCGAAACACCGATGCCGCCTGAGAGACCCGCATGACCGTTCAATTCGATACCATCCGCAGCCAGATCATCGGCGAAGGCACGACGATCCCCGGCCCCTTCGGCCCGCGCGCGCTGCTTTATGCCGATTACGTCGCCTCGGGGCGGTCCTTGGCATTTATCGAGGATGCGATCCGCACCCATGTGCTGCCCTTCTACGGCAACACCCACACCGAAACCTCGTTCACCGGGCGCCGGTCCACCCAGCTGCGCGAGTTGGCGCGGGCGTCGGTGCGCCGCGCGGTGGATGCCGATGACGGCCACGCGGTGATCTTTACCGGGTCGGGCGCCACCGGCGCTGCCGACAAGCTGACCCGCGCGCTGGCGCTGCTGGGGCTTGGGCCGGACGCGGTGATCTTTGTCGGGCCCTATGAACATCACTCGAACGATTTGCCGTGGCGCGAAAGCGGAGCGCAGGTGGTGCGGGTGCCGCTGAATGACCGCGGCACCATCTGCCTTGACGCGCTGCGCGATGCCTTGGCGGCCCATGCCGATGCACCGCTGAAAGTGGGCGCGTTTTCCGCCGCCTCGAACGTCACCGGCGTGCGCACCGATCTGCGCGCCATCGCGAAACTGCTGCACGCCAATGGCGCGTGGTGTGTGGCCGATTTTGCCGCTGCCGCGCCCTACCTGCCCGTGCGGCTGGGCGAAACCGCCCCCGGCGCGGGCGACCGGATCGACGCGGCCTTCCTGTCGCCGCACAAATACCCGGGCGGCCCCGGTGCCTCGGGCATCCTGATCGCCGACCGCCGCCTGCTGGCAACCGACCGCCCCACCGTCACCGGCGGCGGCACCGTGTCCTATGTCACCGCGGCGGGGCACAACTATGTCACCGACCCGGAACGCCGCGAGGAAGCGGGCACGCCGTCCATCGTGGAAAACATCCGCGCAGGCATGGTGCTGCAACTCAAACGCGACATGGACGAGGCCGAGGTCGAGCGGCGCGAGATGTCGATGACCGAGCGGATGAACGCCGCCCTGCGCGCCATCCCGGGGGTCGAGCTGCTGGGCCCCGAGGACGCACCGCGCATTGGCATCTTTTCCTTCAACATCCGCGTTCAGGGCAAGCTGCTGCACCACAATTACGTCGTTGCCCTGCTGAACGACCTGTTCGGCATCCAGGCGCGTGGCGGCTGTTCCTGCGCCGGTCCTTACGGCCACGAATTGCTGCACATTGACCCCGCGACGACCGAGCGGCACGAACAAGCCGTCAGCCTTGGCCATTCCGCCTTCCGCCCCGGCTGGGCGCGGCTGGGCGTGAACTGGTTCTTCTCCGAGTCCGACGTGGATCGCATCGCCGCCGCCATCGGATTCGTCGCCGAACACGGGCTGGACATGCTGCCGCACTACCGGCTGGACGTGTGCAACGGTGTCTGGCGCGCCCAGCGCCCGGTGGCCGATACGCCGCCCGACAGCCTGTCGGATCTCTGGAACGGTTATGGCGATGCCACGGCAACCGCGCCCGATTTCGACACCTGCATGGCCGAGGCCCGCGCGCTGGCCGCGCAGGCGGCGCCGCCTGTCACCGACACTCCGCCTGCCCTGCTGGCCGATGAAGAGGCGCTGCGCTGGTTCTGGCTCCCACACGAGCTGGGCTGTGGCGAAGGCGCCCGGCCATGAGCGGCGTGGAATTCCCACCCTCGCTCTGGGCCGCGACCGCGCCCGAGCGCGTGCCCGCCACCGCGCTGAATGGCGCGCATGACACCGACGTTGCGATCATCGGTGGCGGGTTCACCGGGCTCTCGGCCGCGATCGAGGCCGCGCGCGATGGCCGATCGGTCACCGTTCTGGAAGGCAAGGCCGTGGGCTGGGGCGCCTCGGGGCGCAACAACGGCCAGGTGATCCCGATCCTGACCTCTGCCGAACCTGCGGCATGGGTGTCGCGCTATGGCGCGGCGGGCGAACGCATGGTCCAGTTGATCGGCAATTCCGCCAGCATCCTGTTCGATCTGGTGCGCGAATTCGACATGCCCGCCGAGGCCGAGCAGGCCGGGTGGTTCCAGCCCGCCCACAGCCCGGGCCGCGTGAAGCTGTCGCAGAAACGGGTCGAGGCATGGCAGCGCGCGGGCTTTCCCGCCGAGCTGAAATCGGCCGCCGAGACGCGCGAGATTCTGGGCAGCGATTTCTGGTACGGTGGCATGTACAACCCCACCGGCGGGCACATCAACCCGCTGGCGCTGGCGCGCGGCATGGCTGCGGCGGCCGAGGGGCTGGGCGCGACGATATTCGAACAATCCCCGGTTACCAGCTTCGACCGCGAGGGCGCGCAATGGGTGATCCGCACGGCGACCGGCACCGTAAAGGCGCGCGCGCTGATCCTGGCCACCAACGCCTATACCGGCGAACTGGTGCCATCGCTCGCCCCGCGCATCGCGCGCTCGGTCGTGCCGGTGCTCAGCTGGCAGATGTCGACGGAACCGCTGGGCGACAACCTGCGCCAGACCATTCTGCCGGGCCGTCAGGCGGTATCGGACACGCGCGGCGATCTGCGGTTCTTCCGCTATGACGCGCGCAACCGGCTGATCACCGGCGGCGCGGTGATGGGCAGCCACGACATTGCCAATCGCGTGCGCCGCAAGGCCGCCGCCAGCTTGGCCGAGGCGTTTCCGGCCCTTGGCACGCCCGAGATGACGCATGTCTGGTCGGGCTATATCGGCATGAACTGGGATCGGTTCCCGCGCGTCCACCGGCTGGGCCCCGATGGCTATGCCTGGATCGGCTGCAACGGGCGCGGCGTCGCGCTTGGCACCGCGCTGGGGCGCGAGCTGGCCCGCGCCGCCATGGGCCGCCCCGAAGACGAGCTGGCCCTGCCGATCACCGAACCGACGCCTTTCCCGCTGCACGGGATCGTGCGCCGCGTCGCCCCGACCTATCTGGCCTGGCTGAAACGCAAGGACCAGGTTGAACCGAAACTGTGAGGACATGACCCAATGAGCGCCAAGCCAGACATTCCCGAAGGGATGGACATCAACGACATCCCGATCCTGCTGCGCCGCAAGATCGAGGCGATGATCCTGAAGCATGTGCTGGACGTGATCACCGAACGCACCAGCCGCGAGGAAGGCGAAGCCGTGATCGGCGAAACCTGTTCGCGCTCGGCCATTGAACAGGGCAAGCAGCTGGCCGCGATGCTGGACCACGCCCCCGACCTGACCGATTTCGCCGCGATCCAGCCGAACTGGACCCGCGAGGACGCGCTGCGCATCGAGATGGTCGAGGCGACCGAGGACAAGATGGATTTCAACGTGGTGCGCTGCCGCTACTCCGAGATGTACAAGGAAATGGGGCTGGGCGACATCGGGCACCTGCTGTCGTGCAACCGCGACGGCGATTTCTGTATCGGCTACAACCCCGATATCGAACTGACCCGCACCCAGACCATCATGAAGGGCGCGAGCCACTGCGATTTCCGCTACCGCATGAAGAAGGACGCGTAAGCCATGGCCGTTGAAAACTGGGTCGCCAAGGAAGTCGAGCAGCTGACGGCGTTTCGCCGCGACCTGCACCAGAACCCGGAACTGCTGTACGATGTGACCCGCACCGCCGCCACGGTGGCCGAGGCGCTGCGCGCCGCGGGCGTGGATGAAGTGATCGAAGGCATCGGGCGCACCGGCGTGGTGGGCGTGATCCACGGGCAAAGCAACACCTCGGGGCGCACCATCGGGCTGCGCGCCGACATGGATGCGCTGCCGATCCACGAGGAAACCGGCAAGCCCTGGGCCTCGGCCGTGGATGGCAAGATGCACGCCTGTGGCCATGACGGGCACACCACCATGCTGCTGGGCGCCGCGCGCCACCTTGTCGAAAGCCGCGCGTTCGATGGCCGGGTGATCGTGATCTTCCAGCCCGCCGAGGAAGGCGGCGCCGGGGCCAAGGCGATGATCGACGACGGGCTGTTCACCCGCTGGCCCTGCGACGAGGTCTACGGGATGCACAACCGCCCCAACCTGCCGGTCGGGCAGTTCACCATCGCGCCCGGGCCGATCATGGGCTCGGTGGACGAGGTGCGCATCCACATCGAAGGCCGGGGCGGCCATGCCGCGCGCCCCGATGAAACCATCGACACCTTCCCGATTGCCGCCGCCATCATCAACGCGGTGCAGACGATCACCGCCCGCACCGTCGATCCGATGGACAACGCGGTGGTGTCACTGTGCACGATCCACGCGGGCAACGCCTTCAACGTGATCCCCCAGACGCTGGACATCACCGGCACCGTGCGCACCCTGCGTGAAGAGGTGCGCAGCCATATCGAGGCCCAGTTGGCTGCCATCGTGCCCAATATCGCCGCCGGTTTTGGCGCGACGGCAACGCTCGACTATATCCGCATGTACCCGGTGACGGTGAACCACGACCACGAAACCCAGCTGGCCGCGCAGGCCGCGCAAGAGGTGGCGGGCGTCGAGAACGTCTCGCTCGACATGCCGCCGGTGCTGGGGGGCGAGGATTTCTCGTTCATGCTGAACGAGGTGCCGGGCGCGATGATCAACGTGGGCAACGGCCCCTCGGCCGGGCTGCACCACCCCAAGTACGATTTCAACGACGACGTGATCGCCTGGGGCTGTTCCTACTGGACCACGCTGGTGCGCCAACGCCTGCCGCTGGGCTAGGACGGATCAGGCGGCGCCATACCCGGCGCCGCCGCTGCTTTCCACCAGCAGCCGGTCTCCCTGCATCAGCACGACCGCCGAGCGCGAGGCAAGCGCGCGCATGGAGCCATCCGCCGCGATCAAACGCGCCCGCGCTGGGCGTGGCGCGCCGCCGCCGTTCAGCCCCTCGGGCACGCGCAGGAACCTGTCGCCGCGCAGAGACACGGCAATGTCATCGGCCAGCGCAAGGTATTCTCGGGTGATCCCGTCGCCGCCTTTGAACAGCCCGTCACCACCTGACCCGGCGCGCACTTCGGCGCGCAGCAGGCGCACCGGTGCCATCGCCTCCAGCCCTTCGCCGGGCATGTTCATCGCGTTGCCCACATCGGTGGAAACGCCCGGCGTGCCATGCCTGTTGGGGCCGCCGCCTGCCCCGCCTGCGATGATCTCGGTCACCAGGAACGGTGCGCCATCGGCCCCCTTCCCGGAAAAGGCCAGAACATAGGACATGCCCGAATTCGCCGCGGGCATCCGGCTCGGCGCGGCCTGCGCCACCGCCCGCAACACCGCCGAGGTCGTGGCCCGCACCACCCCCATGCGCGCATTCACCGCCGCCGGGGGGCTGGCGTTGATCACGCAGGCCTCGGGCAGCGTCAGCCGCAGCGCCCGCAGCACACCGCCATTGCGCGCCACGTCGGGCCCGGCCAGTGACAGCAGGCTGTAGAAAGCTGCCGCCAGCGGCCCCGAGCGCACGCAGTTGATCGGCGCCTTGACCTGCGGTGACGTGCCGGTGAAATCCACATCGAACTTGCCGCCCTCAAGCGACAGCCGCACGCGAATGTCGATCTGGCCCAAATCGGGGTGCGGATCCAGCCCGTCCAGCCCGTCAAACGGCCCCGGCGGCAGCGCCGACAGTACCCGCCCGATCAGCCGCTCGGCCATGTCGCGGCAGGCCAGCCCGCGCGCGATGAACGCCTGCGCCCCGGTTTCCCCCGCCAGCGCGCCCAGCGCCGTGGCCGCGCGATTGGCGGCGGCGATCTGTGCACCGATATCGCCCAGCACCGTGTCGGGCGCGCGCGAGTTGGCCGCGATCAGGCGGCGCATCCCATCATCGATCTGCCCACCCTGCCCCAGCCGCATCGGCGGCAGGCGCAATCCCTCCTGGTAAATCTCGGTCGCATCAGGCGGGACCGACCCGGCGCGACTGCCGCCCACGTCCTGATGGTGCAGGATCGTCGCCGCCAGCGCGATCACCGTGCCCTGGTGAAACACCGGCATCACCACCGTCAGGTCGGGCAGATGGGTACCGCCGCTGTAGGGGTCGTTCATCACGAACAGGTCGCCCGAGCGCATCTGCGCCACCGGGTAGATGCCGGTGATCGCCGCCACCGTGCCCTGCAACGCGCCCAGCAGAAGCGGGATCGCATCGGACAGTGCCAGCACCTCTCCATCCGTTGCAAACAGCGCGGCCGAGGCATCGTTGCCCTCGCGCACTACGGGCGACACGGCACAGCGGAACAGCGTTTCCTGCATCATCTGCGCGATCCCATCCAGCCGCAGCTGGAACACCCTCAGCCCGGCATCATCCATCGGCGTGATCCTTGCGCAGTTCCAAGTGGCTTGGCGTGATTGCGGCCACTAACCAGCCCGCCGGCACCGGAACCGCGCCAAGCGCGGTGCGCACCCCACCCGGTTCGGCCCGAGGCGGCGGGCTGACCTGCGGCAGCGGTTGCGCATCATCGCCCTTTACCCGTGCGATCAGGGCAAACAGGTACCCTTCGCCCGGACAGTCGATCCCGAACATCTCGCGGAAATAATCGTTCAACGCCCCGCGCAGCGACGTGGCGGTTGGCACATCAGCGCCCAGCCCGAGGGTAACCCGATGCATGTTCGCCGTCGGCGCAGCCTGTGCAAAAAACAAGACCTGCCCGCTGGGAAGGCCCTCGGCCAGTTCGGCGCAAGACCGCGCCAGAGCGCCATTTTCCAGCACGTCAAACCCTGCTTGCAGCGACACCCGTGACTCGGCCAGCGACGCCGAGAGAAGTAACCCGAGCGCGCCCGCCACCTCGGGCGCGGCAGGCAGCAGGATCCGCGTTATCCCCAGCACCCCGGCCACGTGTATAGCCAGCGCAGGGCCCAACCCGCCGCTGGCGATCAAAGCAGCTTGAGCCGGATCCGCATTGCGGCGCACGCAATGGCTCACGATGGCCTGCACCAGCAGGTCGCGCGCGGCGTTCGGCAGCGTGTCTGTGGCCTCACCCAAAGGCACGCCGTCAAACAGGCTGCGCGCGCCCAAGGCGACACTGGTGATATCCGCAATCGGCTGGCGCAGGGGCACACCGGCGAACACCGCCTCTTCCACCTCGGGCGGCTCGGCGCGCCGGATCAACCCGATGTCGCTGCTGGTCGATCCAACATCCAGCGAGATCGCGATGCCAGCGCCAGCCTCGGTGGCCACGGCCGATGCGAGCCGCAGAACCGCTGCCGGTCCTCCGCCCAGCAGGCGAGAGACTGTGGCCCGGCCGATATCGACCGGCACCAACCCGCCGCGCGAATTGGCTAACATCAACCGCCCGGCAAAGCCGCGCGCGCCTAACCCGATGTTGATCTCTTCCAATAGGCGCGTCTCGGCCGGGGACAGGAACGCCTCGAGACAGGTCGAGACGGTGCGTTCATATTCGCGCGGCTGCGGATCAACCCGATGCGACAGGGACATGCGAAGCTCAGGGGCCGCCGAATGGAGCATCTCTTCAATTTGCACTTCGTGAGCCGGGTTTACATGGGCAAACAGCAGACAGATCGCGATGTCCGCGATCCCCCGCGCACGGCAGGCTTCTGCGATGGCGGTGATCGCGGCACGCTCCAGCGGCTCCACCTCACCGCCGTCCGCGCCGATCCGGCCGCCGATCTCGAATGTATCGGCCCGCGCCGCCAGAAACCCCGGCGCGGGCGAGCGCGCGACCGGGTCATACAGATCGGCCCGGTTCTGTCGCGCCAAGGTCAACACATCGCCAAACCCCCGCGTCGTGATCAGCGCCACCCGCGCCCCATCGCGGCGCAACAGGGCGTTGACGCCTGTGGTGCTTCCCAGCCGCATCTCGGCCACCTGCGACAGGGACAGACCGGTGCGTTCCAGCGCAACCGCGGCGGCCGACACCACCGAACCAGCCGGATCGGTGGTGTCGGCCGCCGCTTTCCACACGGAACACTCTCCACCCGACAGCACGGCCACGTCGACGTACTCCGCCCCGAGGTCAACCGCCACCAAAGTCATGGCGCGACGGTCCAGCCGCTATCCAGCGCGGCAAACACGGTGTCATCCCCGCGCCCGGTACGCCAGATCAGCGAGCCGAACAGCGCCTCGCCCGCAACCGCCACGATGGCGTGATGCCAGACGCCCGCACGATAGATCACCGCCTGCCCCGGGGCGCCGACAAAGCCGATGGGGTCGCTGGTGGCCGGATCCTCCGGCCAGACCACCGCCAGGAACCGCGCGCCGTTCAGCGCCACGAACAGCTGGTCGGAAAACGGGTGCCGCTCGGCCTGGTGCAGGGTCAGCGGCCCGTCCTGCGGCTGCACGTCGTAGTAATCGAACGCCACATCAGATGCCGCCGCATCATGGCCCAGAACCCCCGGAAACTGCGTCAGACGCACCGCACCATCCCGGATCAGCCGCGCGCTGTCGCCGCCCGGCTCCAGCACCGTGCCGAATGGGGCAAACGCCTGTGCCGTCAACGGCTCGACCGGAACCGGCCTCATCCCCGCGTTCCGCGCCGCAGGGCAAACCGCCGCCGCAGCCCCGGCAGGAAGATCGACAGCAGGAAGACTGCCCCCAGCAGCAGGAACGCCGCGCTGATCGGGCGTTGCAGGAACACCGTCAGATCGCCGCGCGAAAACAGCATGGCCCGGCGGAAATGTTCCTCGAGCAGCGGACCCAGGATGAACCCCAACAAGACCGGAGTCGCCGGGTAGCCATAGCGCCGCATAAGATAGCCCAGCACGCCAAACCCCAGAACGACGTAAATGTCGAACACGTTGTTGTCGGCGCTGTAGACCCCGATGCAGATGAACAGGATGATCGCCGGATACAGCAGGCTGTAGGGGATCGACAGCAGCCGCACCCACAACCCGATCAGCGGCACGTTCAACACCAGCAGCATCAGGTTCCCGATCCAGAAGCTCATGATCAGACCCCAGAACATCGCGGGTTGGTCATTGATCAGGTTCGGCCCCGGCTGGATGCCATGCAGGATCATCGCCCCCATCAGCACCGCCACCACCGCATCGCCCGGGATCCCAAGGCTCAGCGTCGGGATGAAGGCCGCCTGCACCGAGGCGTTGTTGGCCGCCTCGGGCGCCGACAGCCCGGCCAGAGAGCCCTGTCCGAACTCCGACGGGGCGCGCGAGACGCGCTTTTCGGTGGCATAAGCCATGAGCGAGGCTATCCCCGGCCCTGTGCCCGGCAGCGCGCCTATGAACGACCCGATGGCCGAGCCGCGCAGCGTCGGCATCCAGATCTGGCGCCACTCGGGCCGGGTGGGCAGCATGTCGCGAAACCGCATGCCTTTCACGTTCATCGGCGCGCCCGAGGGCTGGCCCACGTTCGACATTATCTCGGCCACGCCGAACAGGCCCATGGCGACGGCGACAAGGCTGAATCCGTCGGCCAGCTCCAGTATGCCAAAGTTGAACCGGAACATGCCCGTGTTCACATCGGTCCCGACCTGCCCCAGCGCGATCCCGAAAACCACCATCGCCAGCCCCTTGAGCGGCGAGCCGACAGACATGGTCGAGGCCGCGATCAGCCCGAACAGCATGACCGAGAAATACTCGGCCGAGCTGAATTTCAGCGCGATCGCCGCGATCATCGGGGCGAACCCCATCACCAGCACGATGGCAAACGACGATCCGACAAACGAATTGATGGCTGTCACGAACAACGCCAGTGGCGCCTTGCCCTTCTGCGCCAGCGGATAGCCATCAAGGCAGGTGATCGCCGAAGTCGCCGTGCCCGGCAGGTTCAGCAGTATCGATGCGGTCGAGCCACCGTATTGCGCGCCATAGAAGATGCCCGCCAGCATGATCAGCGCAACGGTGGGATCAAGGTAATAGGTCAGCGGCAGCGCCAGCGAAATCGCCGCCAGCGCGCCGATGCCGGGCAGCACGCCGACGATGGTGCCGACGGTCACGCCAAGGAAGCAGAACAGCAGAGCCTCGGCGCTGAGCGCGGTGGCAAGGCCCAACTGGACATGCGCCAGAAACCCCTCCATCACGACGCCCCCAGCACGGCCACCGGCACGCCCAGCAGCCAGATGAACAGCACGGTACCAAACACCGCCATCAACAGGCAGCTGATTGCCAGCGCGGCCCAGTTGCGCCCCCGCTCGGCCATCCCGACGATCACGAACATCGCTGCCATCGCCGGGATGAACCCGCCGCGTTCCAGCAGCAGCGCCAGCGCGATCATGCCGGCGGAAATCGCCAGCACCGCGCGCAGGCTGCCGGGTTCGTCGGGCGACTCGGGGGCCGGCTCACCGCCGCGGCGGGCGGCGCGGATTTCCTCGATCAGGATTGCAACGCCCAGCGCCGCAAACAGGATGCCAATGTTGAATGGCAGGAACCCGGGCCCCGGGCGCAGCAGGCTGCCCTGTGGATAGCCATGTGCCAGCGCGGCGAACCCCACGCCCCCCAGCACCACCACCAGCGCGGCGATCTGCCGTTTGTTCACTGCACCTTGCCCCATGCCCCTGCCTTCACCGTATCACGCGAAGGGGCGGGCCAAGGCCCGCCCCGCATCACCATGGATTATTGACGCAGGCCCGCGGCCTCGACAACCTTGGTCCATTTTGCCACCTCGTCGGCAATAAAGGCCTTCGACGCGGCCGGGTCGATGCCTTCCACGAGGAACCCTCGCTGGGCGAACATCTCTTTCAGCTCTTCCGTTTCCAGCGCGGCCGACACACCGGCATAAAGCTTGTCAAGCACTGCGGGCGGGGTGCCAGCGGGGGCGAACACACCCTGCCACGAGAAGGCGGCAAATCCCGGAATACCGGCCTCGGCCATGGTGGGCACACCTTCCAGCAGGAAATGCTCTTGCGTGCCGGTCACCGCCAGCGGGCGCAGATCGCCCGATTTCACGTATTCCGAGGTCACGAGAATGTCGGCAAACATCGAATCCAGCTGACCGCCCAGCAAATCCTGCAGGGCTTCGGCGCTGCCCTTGTAGGGGATGTGCAGCAGCTCGGTCCCGGTTTCCAGCGCGAACAGCTCGCCCGTCATGTGCATCGAGGTGCCAACGCCCGGCGTGCCGTGGGTGAAGGTACCCGGGTTCGCCTTGGCATAATCGATCACGTCCTGCACGGTGTTGAAATCGCTGTCGGCGCGCACGACCAGCACGAGGGGCGAGCTGATGACGATGCTGACCGGGTCAAATTCCGTCACCGGATCATAGGGCAGATCGCTGCGCAGCGCGGCGCTGATCGCGTTGGCGCCGGTGACGCCCATCAGCAGCGTATAGCCATCAGCGTCCGAGCGGACGACATAGTTCGCCCCCACCGTGCCCCCGGCCCCGGCGCGGTTTTCCACCACAACGGGCTGGCCGAATTGCGAGGCGAGGGATTCTCCGATCTTGCGCGCCAGCAGGTCGGTCGACCCGCCCGGGTTGAACGGCACGACGAAGGAGATCGGCTTGGTCGGATAGTCATCCTGTGCAAGCGCAGGCAGCGCGGCCAGCCCAAGCGCAAGCGAGGCGCCGGCCAGCAGGGTCTTGACGGTATGGATCATGGTTCTGGTTCCCTGTTGAGGTGTCGGGGCGCCCATTTGCGTCGCCCCCTTGTATGCCATCGTGATGCGATGGGTCTTGCGGGTCATAGGCCGACCCAGCCATTGAACCGATCCGCGCGGAACGGTTCCAGATCGATCTCGGGTGCGCGCCCGGAAATCAGGTTCGCCAGCTCGCGCCCGGTCGAGGCGCCGCCACACATGCCGACGTGTCCGTGACCAAAGCCGAACCAGACGTTGTCGGCCTTCGGCGCGCGTCCGATCACCGGCATGCTGTCGGGGAAGCACGGGCGGTGCCCCATCCAGACGGTATGCCCATCCGAGGTGAGGCGGGGAAAAATCTGTTCCCCCTTCTTCAGCAGCGCCGCGGCGCGGTCGTAATTCGGCGCGGCCTTCAGCCCGGCCAGTTCCACCGTGCCTGCCAGCCGCAGCCCCATGCGCATGGGGTTGACCATGATGTTCTGTTCCACCGCCATCACGTTGCGGCGCAGCTGCACCGTCGGATTGGGCAGCGTGACGTGATAGCCGCGCTGGGTTTCCAGCGGCAGCCGCGTGCCCAGTTCGGCGGCCAGCACGGCCGACCACGCCCCGGCCGCCACCACCACGCCGTCCACATCCAGCGGCGGACCGCCATCCAGCTGCACCGCGCGGACCCCGCCGTTGCCGCGCGTAAAGCCAGTGACGCGCTGGCGCAGGTGCACCGCACCGTCGCGCATCGCCTGATCGTAGATCGCCTTGACCAGCGCCGAGGGGTCCGTCGTCGCGCCATTGTCGGGCGCGAATTGACCAAAGGCGAAACTGCCGCGGAGGTCAGGTTCCAACGCAAACAGCGCCTCGCCCTCGATTTCCTCCATCGTCACGCCAAGGCTGCGGCGCAGGTCGGCGCCCCACTTCCAGCGCTGCGCCACCTCGCGCGAGGAATAGACATACAGACAGCCCTCGCGCTGTATCAGATCGCCCGCGCCGTTCCCGGCGCGCTGCACCAGCGGCATGTAGGCATCGAACACCGGCGCCAGCAGGCCCCGCATGGCGGTGGCGATGCGCGTCACCTCGGACTCGGTCGAATGGCGCAGGAACCGCATCAGCCAGGGCAGAACCTGCGGCAGATAGCTGGTGCGGATGACCAGCGGCCCGGTCGGATCCAGCAGCCACTTCGGCACCTTCTTCCACATGCCGGGCATCCCCACCGGCAGCACCGCGCTGGGCGACAGCGACCCGGCATTGCCAAAGGAACAGGCCTCGCCCGCCTCGCGCGGGTCGATGAAGGTGACGCGATGCCCGTCGCGCTGCGCCCATGCAGCGGTCGCCACGCCCACGATGCCGGTTCCGATAACTGCCAGATGCACGCGCTGCCCTTTTCCTGCTTGGTCAGGATCATTGTCAGCGCGATGAAATCACAATACAAACGAATTAATCGGATAGTTGGATCAGATAACCTTATGCGTATCTCGTTGCGTCAAATGCAGGCATTCCATGCGGTCGCCGCCGGATCCAGCTTTACCGAGGCGGCGCAGCGGATGAACCTGACGCAATCGGCGGTCAGCATGCTGGTGCGGCAGATGGAACAGGAACTGGACCTTGTGCTGTTTGACAGGGTGCACCGCTCGGCCCGACTGACGGAGACCGGCGCGCGGCTTCTGCCGACCGTGGCGCGCATCCTGGGCGACGTAGGCAACGTGGTGGAGGCCGCCGCCGACCTGCGCGCCCTGCATCGCGGCACGCTGCGACTGGCAGTGCCGCCGATGCTGGCCTGTTCGTGGCTTCCGCCCCTGCTCGCCCGGTTCACCCGCCAGCACCCCGCGATCGAGCTGGACCTGTCGGACGTGACGGTGGACAGCGTTGTGAGTGCCATTGCCGACAGCGCCGCCGAGATCGGCATCGGACCGGAACGCAGCCTGCCCAGCGGCGTGGCGCGCGCCCCGCTTTGGCATGAAACCATGCAGCTGGTGGTGCCGCGCGGCAGCCCGATCCTGTCGCCCGAGGCGATGCTTGAGGCGACGGAGGGCAGCGCGCCGCAGTGGATCAACTATTCCGACGAATTCAGCCTGCACCTGGAGCGCACGCTGTGGTCGCGGGCGCCCGGGGCACGGGCCGCGCAGGTGCGGGTGCGCAACCTGACCACGGCGCTGGCAATGGTGGGCGCGGGCCAGGGGCTGACTGCCGCGCCACGCTATGCCCGCGTCTTTGCCCAGCAGTTCAACGTGGAATTCCGCCCCCTCTCCGGCCCCGAGGCCGACCGGGCATTCTACCTCTATCAACGCGACGGCGCGGCGCTGTCGCCGGTGGCACAGGCGTTTGTCGATCTGACCCGCGCCCAGATCGCCGCCGGGCATCCCGAAAGGGCGGACCATGGCTGATACCCCCCGGCGCGGCACGCAAAGCATTGAACGCACGTTCGACATTCTGGACGTGATCGCCGCGCAATCGCCCCATGGAGTCACGCTGAAAGACATCTGCGCCATTGCCGGGCTGTCGCCTGCAACCGCCCATCGCATGTTGGGCATCCTGCTGGATCGCGGGATTGTCGAGCGGCTGTCAGGGGGCAAACGTTACGTCGTCGGGCGCGAGCTGACACTTCTGGGGCTGTCGTCGGAACTGCGGCGGTTCCGCGAGATTGCCTCGCCCTCGCTGTCGTGGCTGAGCGAGACGGTGGGCGATGCGATCTTTCTGTCGGTCCGCAGCGGGCATGACACCGTGTGTGCCGACCGGCGCATCGGGCAATTCCCGATCCAGGTGCTATCGATCGAAATCGGTTCACGTCGGCCGCTGGGGATCAGCGCCAATGGCGCGGCGATGCTGTCTCGGGAAAGCGGGCGCACGGTGGCGGCGATCCTGGATCACAACCGCGAGCGGCTGGAGCCGTTCGGCACCTCGCGCGGGACGCTGGATGCCCGCATTGCCGAGGCACGGCGGCGCGGCTATGTGCATATTCCCCGCGCCATCGTGAAGGGCACCAGCGCAATCGCAGTGCCCATCATCGACGTGCTGGGCCGCCCGGTGGCGGCCGTCAGCACCATTGCGATCTCATCCCGTCAGCGCGCCGACCGGGTGCCGGATCTCGTGGCGCAACTGACCCGCGCCGCCAGCGAGATCGGAGAAGCCGCGCGCCGCGCCACTAGCCCCGAGCCGCCGCCAGCCTCCGGCTTCTGAGCATCAGCAGCGGCGGCAGAACCAGCGCGACAAGCGAGAGCACCAAGCAGGTGATCGAAACCGGAGAGGACACGAAGGCGCTGAAATCGCCGTCGGAGATGAACAGCGTCCGGCGAAAGTTTTCCTCGACCAGCGGACCAAGGATATAGCCCAGCAACACTGGCGCGACGGGGTATTTAAACAACGACATGGCAAAGCCGACCAGCCCGAAGGCCACCGCCACGAAGATGTCGAAGACGTTGGAATTGACGCTGTAGACGCCCACGCAGATCAAGAAGATGATCAGCGGGTACAGCACCTGCCGCGGGATCGACAGGATCCGCACCCACATGCCGATCAGCGGCAGCGTCAGCAACAGCAACAACACATTCCCGACCCAGAAGCTGGCGACGAGCCCCCAGAACATATCAGGCTGTTCGGTAATCAACCCGGGCCCCGGCACGATGCCGTGAATGATCATCGCGCCCAGCATGAAGGCCATGACCGCATCGCCCGGAATGCCGATGCACAGCGTCGGAATGAACGCCGCCTGCACCGAGGCGTTGTTCGCGGCTTCCGGCGCGGCGATGCCTTCGACAGCGCCAGTGCCGAACCGCTCCGGCGTGCGCGAAATACGTTTTTCCGTGGCATAGGCGATGAAGGCGGCAATCGACGGCCCCGTGCCCGGCAGCGCGCCAATCCATGACCCAAGCAGCGAGCCGCGCACCGCGGGCATGACCGAGCTTCGCGCCTCTTCCCGCGTGGGCAGCATCTCGCGCAGGGAAAAGCCCTTGCGCGGAGGGGCGGGGGTTTCACGCTCGGCCAGGTTGCTCAGCACCTCGCCAATGCCAAACAGCCCCATCGCCATGGCGACAAGGTTGATGCCGTCGGTCAGCTCGACATAGCCCAGTGTAAAGCGATAGGCGCCCGAGGTCACATCGGTGCCCACCATGCCAAAGATCAGCCCCAGCACCATCATCGCCAGCCCCTTGACCGGCGAACCGGGCGAAGCGGTCGACGCCGCGACCAGACCCAGCAGCATCACGGCGAAATATTCCGGCGCGCCGAATGTCAGCGCAAAGCGGGCCAGCGGCGGAGCAAAGGCCACAAGTATCATGATGGCAACGCACCCGCCAAAGAACGAACTGAGTGTGACGATGAACAGCGCCTGCCCGGCGCGACCCTTCTTGGCCATCGGATGGCCGTCGATACAGGTGGCCGCCGCCGCCGGGGTGCCGGGAATGTTCAACAGAATGGACGAGGTCGAACTGCCGTATTGCGCACCGTAGAAGATGCCGGCCAGCAGGATCAGCCCATGCACCGGCAGCATGTAATAGGTCAGCGGCAGACAGAGCGAAATCGCGGCCAACGCACCGATGCCCGGCAACACCCCGACGAAGGTGCCCAGCATGACACCGCCGAAACAGATCAGCAGCGCCTGCCATGTCAGGGCAACCTGAAATCCGGCGGCAAGATCGTACAGCACGCTCATAGCAGATCACCCAGAAGATTGATGTTCAGATGGAAGCCAAGGATGAAGACGACATAGCCCATGGCGCTCAGCGCAAGCGCCAGCAGCGCGGCCTGCACCAGGTTCAGCCGTTCCTCGGCCAAGGAATAGCACAGGCAGAGCACCAGCGTGGCGCCGATCAGCCCGACGGGCTCGATCAGCAGCGCCCAGAGGATGATTCCCGGCAGCAGCATCATGGCGGGGGCCAGACGGCGTTCGATACTGCCCGAGGCCCCGGCTTCGCGCGCCGCAAGCGCAGCAAGCCCCATCAACACCACGCCAAGGCCAAAAGGAAAGGCGCCCGGGCCGATGTCGTTCCACTGGCCGATGCCATAGGCCCAGCCATTCCAGGCACTGATCGCGCCCAACGCGAACAGGAAGGCAGCAAAGGCCAGCTCGGCCCGTTTTCCGATTGCGAGAAATCCGTTCATCTTCCCCCCCCAACGAGTCAGTCGGGCCGCCAGCGTGAACCGGCGGCCCGTGTCACAAGCACCGTCTTAGCGGTTCGCGTTGACGGCTTCGACCTCGGGGCGCCAGGTTTCGTCGACTTCGTTCAGAAGGTCGGTGAATTCAGCCGGCGACTTGGGCGAAGCGATGGAGCCCAGATCCTCGAACCGCTTCTTGACCTCGTCGGTGGCCAGCGTGGCGTTCAGCGCCTCAGAGATCTTGGCGATCGCATCGTCCGGCGTTCCGGCGGGGGCCAGCAGCCCGGTAAAGGTGATGGCGGTGAAATCCACCACGCCAGTTTCGCGCAGCGTCGGCACGTCGGGCAGCGCCGCGACCCGTTCGGCCGAGGTGACGGCCAGCGGCACAACCGCACCGTCCTTGATATGCGGCAGGATCACCGACATCTGGTCAAAGCTGAACGCGGTTTCGCCACCGATCAGCGAGGCAATCGACGGCGCGTTGCCCTTGTAGTGCACGATCCGCCAGTCGGCGCCCACAACGGCCTTCATTTTTTCGGCGGCGAGGTGGTTGGTCGTACCTGCCCCGGGCGAGGCCAGCAGCATGCGGCTGGATTTCGATTTCTCGACCAGTTCTTCCAGCGTCGAGACCTCTTGATCGGTCCGGACGGTCAGCGCCATCGGCGTGATCGACACCGAACCGATGGGAGCGAAATCGGTTTTCCAGTCATAGGCATCGGGGCGGTTCATCGTCATTGGCGCAAACAGCAGAGGGCCATTGGCGGCCATGAACAGCGTATAGCCATCGGCATCGGCGTTCTTGACGTATTCGGCGGCGATCATGCCCCCTGCCCCGGCGCGGTTTTCCACGACGATGGGCTGGCCCAGACGTTCTTCCAACCCGGGCGCGATGATGCGCGCCGCGCTGTCGACGTTGCCGCCCGGCGGATAGGGCACCACCAACGTGACCGGCGCATTCGGGAAATCGGCAGCCATCACGGTGCCGGGCAACAGGGCCGCCAGCACGGCGAGCGACTTTTTCCAGTTCAACATCTAGGATCCTCCCATTGAATTGTTCCGGCCACCGTCTCCTCCGCTGGCCGTGTCCTGTTGTGAATGACGCCGCAACAGGCCTCATCTTGCAAGAATGAAAACTGAAAAATTTCACATCGTGGAATAAATTAGGTTTTCGGCTTGCCGTTTCCGAGCACCGATATTGATATGTAACGCAATTGGGAGGACAGGCATGATTGTTGATCCGGGCGACATTTCGGCCGAGGAAAGCTATAAGCTGCTCACGGGAATCGTGGTGCCGCGCCCGATCGCGTGGGTCACTACGCTGAACGCCCAGGGCCGCGTGAACCTTGCCCCCTTCAGTGCCTTCACCTTCGTGTCGCCCAAACCGCCGATGATCGGGATCAGTGTGGGCCGCAAGGGCCAAACCTATAAAGATACCGCGCAAAATATCATGGCGCGCGAGGAATTCGCCGTGCATATCGCCGACCGTTCCATGATCGCGGCGGTGCACGCCAGTTCCGAGGAGTTCCCGCCCGAGATCAGCGAGACAGAGCATCTGGGGCTGGACACCTGCCCCAGCGATATCATCGCGACACCGCGACTGAAGGCCGCCCCTGTCGCGCTGGAATGCCGCCTGCGCCACGTGATCGAATTCGGTGACACGCGCAGCCGCTTCATGGTGGGGGAAATCCTGCGCTTTCACGTCCGCGACGGGCTGTTGAACAACGGCAAGATCCAGACGCTGGACCTTGACCCGATCTGCCGCCTTGGCGGGCCGAACTATGCCACGCTGGGCGAAATCGAAACGATGGCGTCCGTCAGGCAGACGCCAAAAACAGACAAGGATGAAAAACGATGAAACTGGTCAGCTTTGAACAGGGCGGCACGCCCGGGTTTGGCATTGCAACCGACGGCGGGATCATCGACCTGACCGGAAAGATCGACGGCATCGCCGACATGGCGCAGTTGATCGCCGCCGATGCGCTGGACCAGGCCCGTGCGCTGGCCGACACCGCGCCGACGCTGAGTTTCGATCAGGTCACGCTGACCGCCCCGGTGCGCGCGCCCGAGAAGATCTGGTGCATCGGCGTGAACTACGGCAACCGCAACGCCGAGTACAAAGACGGCTCGGACCTGCCGAAATATCCCAGCCTGTTCGTGCGCTCGGCGTCGTCCTTCGTGGGCCATGACGTGCCGCTGGAACGGCCCGAGGTGTCCGAGCAGCTGGATTACGAAGGCGAGATTACAATTGTGATCGGCAAGGGCGGCCGCCACATCCCGCGCGAGTCGGCGCTGGACCATATCTTTGGCCTGACCATCTGCAACGAAGGCACGATCCGCGACTGGCTGCGCCACGGCAAGTTCAACGTGACGCAGGGCAAGAACTTTGACCGCACCGGTTCGATCGGGCCGTGGATCGTGACCACCGACGAGCTGGACCCGGGATCCGAGATGACGCTGGAAACCCGCGTGAATGGCGAGGTGCGCCAATCCGACACCACCGCCAACATGATGTTCCCCTTTGATTACCTGCTGTCCTACCTGTCGACCTTTGCCACCCTGAAACCGGGCGACATGATCGTGACGGGCACGCCCACGGGCGCCGGTGTGCGGATGGATCCGCCGGTCTGGCTGGCCCCCGGCGACGTGGTCGAAGTCGAGGTGTCGGGCATCGGAACGCTGCGCAACGGCGTGGCCGACGAAGTGAAAGGCTAGGCCATGCTGGACCGCGAGACCGTTCAGGGCATCGCCCGGAAACTGGAAGACGCCGAGGCGAATGCAACCCAGATCGCCCAGGTGTCGGAAACCTATCCCGACATGGAAATGGCGGACGCCTATGCCATCCAGAACGCCTGGCGCGAGCTGAAAATCGCCTCGGGCCGGGTGATCCGGGGGCACAAGATCGGTCTGACCTCGCGCGCGATGCAGCAGGCCGTGGGCATCGACGAACCCGACTATGGGTTTCTGACGGACGAGATGTTTCTGGGCGAAGGCGCAAAGATCGACACGTCGCGCCTGATCGAGCCCAAGATCGAGGCCGAGCTGGCCTTCGTGCTGAACCGCGATCTGACCGGCCCCGACTGCACCATCTTCGATGTGCTGGATGCCACCGCCTATGTGATCCCCGCGCTGGAACTGCTGGATGCGCGGATCGAACGGATTTCCGGCACCACCGGCGCGCGGCGGCGGGTGTTCGACACGATTTCCGACAATGCCGCGAATTGCGCGATCATCTGTGGCGGACGGCCGATGCGCCCGATGGACTTCGACATGCGCCGCGAGCAGGCGCTGGTGTTCCGCAACGGCGTGATCGAGGAAACCGGCGTGGCGGCGGGCGTGCTGAACCACCCGGCCAACGGCATCGCATGGCTGGCGAACCGCCTGCACCAATGGGGCGAAGGTCTGCGCGCCGGGGAAACCGTGCTGTCCGGGTCGTTTATCCGGCCCATAGACGCCCGCGCCGGCGATACTTTTACCGCCGATTACGGCGATCTCGGCTCGGTCTCGGTCAGCTTCACCTGAAAGGAACGCACATGCAAAGACGGCGCAGCATCTATCTGGACGGGTTCGGCCACAAGAACCCGATTCCCGCGGCCTGCATGATCGACGGGCTTTTGATGACCGGGATCATCTATGGGCAGGACCCCGAGACCGGCAAGGCAGCCGAAGGGCTGGAGCGGCAGACCGAGCTGATGTTCACCCATCTGCGCGCCATTCTGGACGCCGCCGGGATGACAACGGAAGATATTCTGAAGGTTGACGTGCTGCTGCTGGACCGCTCGCAGCGCGGGCCGCTGAACGCCCAGTGGGAGGCGATGTTCCCCGACCCCGACAACCGCCCCGTCCGGCAGGCCATGCAGGCCGATCTGGACAACGGCAAACTGATCCAATGCAACGTGACCGCGCGCGCGGCAATTTAGGAAGGCACCCGAGATGGCTGATTACAAACCGTTCCACCCCGAGCCGCGCAAACCGTCGAAGATGCCGCCGCCGCTGACCTGCGACAGCCAGTTCCATGTGCTGGGCGACCCCGAAACCTACCCCACCCGGCCCGGCGCGGCCTATCACATGCCGTCCGCGACGTGGGAGCGCGCGCTGCACATGCACCGCCAACTGGGGATCGAGCGCGGCGTGATCGTGCAGACAACGACCTATGGCGCCGATCACAGCGTGGTGCTGGACGGGCTGGCCTCAATGGGTCCGAACTACAAGGGCTGCGCCAATGCGCTGGTGTTCGCCGAGAAGGACGACGCCTATCTGGAAACGATGAATGCCGCCGGGATCAATGGCGCGCGCTTCAGTTTTCGGCAGGCGCTGGGCGCGGTGCTGGACGATGCCGCGTTCGACGCGGCGGTGGGCAAGCTGCGCGATCTGGGCTGGTACATGAAGGTGCAGCCAGAGCAGACCGGCATCGCCGACAGCGTGGGCAAGCTGGACGGCGTCGACATCCCGGTGCTGATCGACCACATGGGCCGCCCCGATGCCGCCAAGGGCGCGGATGACGTGAACATCACCGCCCTGAAAAAGCTGCTGGATCGCGGCAACTTCTGGGTGATGCTGTCGCTGGGCGAGAAGATCTCGAAAACCGGCGCGCCCTGGGATGACGTGGTGCCGCTGGCGCAGGCACTGATTGCCCATGCGCCGGAACGCTGTGTCTGGGCCTCGGACTGGCCACACCCGGTATCGCCGAAACAGCCCCCCAACGATGCCGAGTTGCTGGAGCTGTTCTATCGCTATGCCCCCGACGAGGCCGTGCAGAAACAGATCCTGGTGGACAACCCGGCCAAGCTGTTCGGATTCTAGGCCCGCCCTGCCCCGTTACAGCCCGTTCAGCGGCACCTTCAGCATCGCGCGACCATCCTTGTCGCGCGGGACGGTGCCGCCGCGCATGTTGACCTGAATCGACGGGATGATCAGCTTGGGCATGTCCAGCTGCGCGTCCCGCTCGGTCCGGAATGTGACGAATTCCTCGCGCGTCTTGCCGCCGCCCACGTGGATGTTGTGGGCCTTTTCCTCGGCCACGCTGGTTTCCCACTGAATGTCACGCCCGTTCGGGCCGTAGTCATGGCACATGAACAGGCGCATGTCGTCGGGCAGCGCCAGTACCTTCTGGATGCTGTCATACAGAACGCCCGCATCGCCGCCCGGGAAGTCTGCACGTGCCGAGCCGCCATCGGGCATGAACAGCGTATCCCCCACGAACGCCGCATTGCCGATCACATGCACCATGCAGGCGGGCGTGTGGCCGGGCGTATACATGGCAAAGGCGGTCATGTTGCCGATACGATAGGTGTCGCCGTCTTCAAACAGCGCGTCGAACTGCGACCCGTCGCGCTGAAATTCGGTGCCTTCGTTGAAGATTTTGCCAAAGGTATCCTGAATGACCATGATCTTGGCGCCGATCCCGATCTTGCCGCCCAGCGCTTCTTGGATATAGGGCGCGGCGCTGAGGTGGTCGGCGTGGACATGGGTTTCGATGATCCACTCAAGCGTCAACCCCTTGTCGCGGATATGGGCGATCATCTGGTCGGCGTGATCGTGGGTGATCCGCCCGGCGGCATAGTCGATGTCCATCACTGAATCGATCACCGCGCAGGTGCGGGTTTCCGGGTCGGTCACGACATAGCTGATCGTGTTTGTTGATGGATCGAAAAAGGATGCAACCTCGGGCCGGACGTTCATATCCACGGGATAGTCTGTCATCTTGGCGGTCTCCCTTGTAGCGGCCACGCGCCGATCCGCGCGCCTGTGTGATCGGATCGGACGTCAGAACCTTGGTCCGAACGATACCCGCAATCCGCGCCGCGACAAAGGCCAGAACCTCTATCGTCACATGCCCTGCCCCAGCAGCGGCGCAAGGCACGAGTATCGACACGCCGCCAAAGCCGTTCAGGCGGCCCTGGCCAGCGCCATCAACCGCGCCCGGTCGGTCAACGTGACATGTCCGCGTGTCTGGGTGATCAACCCGCGTTTCTGAAAATCCTGCAACACCCGCGAAATCACCTCGCGCGCAGTGCCAAGTTCCGACGCCAGTTGCTGATGGGTCGTGGTCAGCGTTGGCTCTTCGCCCGCCAGGGTCAGCAGCCTCTCGGCCAGACGCACGTCGATCCGGCCAAAGGCGACATCTTCGATCACGCGCAACAGGTCGATCAGCCGCCGCGAATAAGCGGCAAAGACAAAGCTGCGAAAGGCCGGTTCCTCGGCCGCCAGCCTGTCGAACCCGGCACGTGGCAGAGCCACGGCCCGCACCTCTGTTTCGGCAAGGCCCTCGGCGTTATAAGCTTCTTCCGCAAGCATACAGGCAGTTGTCAGAACACAGCTTTCGCCCGCCTCGACCCGATACAACACGATATCTCGCCCGCTGTCCGACGTCTGCGACACCCGGATCGTACCCGAGACCAGAAACAGCAAGCTGTCGGGCACGCGGTCGGGGCTGAATACCACCGCCCCCTCGTGATAGGTTGTCGTCCGCGCCTCGGCCCGCAGGCGGGCACGCACGGCATCCGGTAACGCACGGGTGCCCTGAAACAATGCGGTCCAATCCGCCGTATCTGGTGTTCTGGTCATGCGCACCCGCCTTTGCACCAGATGACGCCACGCTGCGGTGGTATGCAAGCGTTGGATTCAGCGTGTCTGGGCGCAGGCCTCGGTGTTGGCCTCGGTCTGGGCCTGGCGCAGCGTTTCGATCAGCCGCTTCAGCTGAGCAACGAATTCGTCGCGCTTGCCGGGGCCGATGGCGGCGTTCAGAACGTCGATATGGGCGGTCGCCTTGGCCTCCATCTCGGCCTGCAGTGCCTTGCCCTTGTCCGTCGCCACGCTCAGATGCGTGCGCCTGTCGTGGGCCGAGCGCAGCCGCGTGACATAGCCATTGTCCTCCATCCAGCGCAGGGCGTTGGTGATGCTGGACTTGTCCCGTGACGACGCCAGCCCGATCTGCGTCTGGCTGATGCGCGGGTTGCGCACGATCAGGGTGAGGATGGTGAAATACCCCGGCCGCAGCGCCACATCGCCCAGCCGCCAGGCGAAATCGTCATAGGCCACCTCGTATGCCACACGCAGGTGCATGCCGATGAAATCGTCAAGGATGCCCAGGTCCAGTGTGTCCGTGTCGGGCGCCGTGACGGGTTCATAGGCCAGCGCGGTATGCTCTTCTTGTTTGGGCATTGACGCAGCTCCCTGTGCTGGGTTGGCCTGATTGGCGGCGGGCGCGCGTTACTGCGCCAGCAGCGGCAAGAACATGACGATGGCCGGAAACAGGATGATCAGGACAATCCGCGCCACATCGGCCAGAACGAACGGCAGGATCCCGCGATACATCTGCCCCACCGAGAGGTCTGGCACCACGGATTTGATGACAAACAGGTTCAGCCCCACCGGCGGCGTGATCAGCGACAGTTCCGTGACCATCACGGCGAAGATGCCGAACCAGATCGGGTCGAACCCCATGGCGGTGACGATCGGGAAGAAAATCGGGATCGTCAGCAGGATCATCGACAGGCTTTCCATGAACATCCCCAGAACGAGGTAGATCAGCAGGATCATCAGGATTACCTGCATCGGCCCGAACCCGCCCGAGATGATGAGGTCGGACAGCGCCTTGGGCAGGCCGATCAGGTTCATGTAGTTGGAAAACACCAGCGCCCCGATCAGCACAAGGAACAGGCTGGCCGTGGTCAGTACCGTCTCCAGCAGCGCATCGACAAAGCCCGACAGCGACAGCGCGCGCCGCCACAGCGCGAAGGCCAGCGCGCCGGTCGCGCCCACGCCCCCGGCCTCGGTCGGGGTAAAGACGCCCTTGTAAAGCCCGCCGATGATCGCAAGGAACAGCAGAAGGATCGGCCCGACGCTGCGCATGTAGTGCATCCGCACGGCCCAATCCGCGCGCGGCGCGGCGGGGGCACAGCTGGCATCCAGCTGCGCGGCGATGCGGATCGCGACAAGGTACAGCGCGATGGCAAGGATGCCGGGCACGACCCCGGCGATGAACAGCAGCCCGATGTCGGTGCCCGTGGCGATGCCATACAGCACCAGAATGACCGACGGCGGGATCAGGATGCCCAGCGTGCCACCAGCGGCCACGGCCGACGCCGCGAACCCCTCGGCATAGCCATAGCGGCGCATCTCCGGCACGGCGACCTTGGCCATGGTGGCCGCCGTCGCAATCGACGACCCGCTGAGCGCGGCAAAGCCGCCACAGGCCAGGATGGTGGCAGCCGCCAGACCGCCGCGCATATGCCCGACAAAGCCGTGACACAGGCGGTAGAGATCCTCGGACATGCGGGCGCGGGTCACGAAGACACCCATCAGGATGAACATCGGCAGCACCGACAGTTCGTAAGACATTGTCGCGTTGATCGGCAGCTGCCCGATCATGCCCATGGCCGTGCGTTCCGAGATGGTCAGCCAGATGCCGGACAGCCCGATCAGCAGCATCGAGATGGCAATCGGAATGCCCACCATCATCAGTGCAAAGACGCCGCCGAACGACAGCAGCGCGATTTCCCAAACTCCCATTACAGGCCCCCCGTGCCCGATGTGCGCAGCCCCTCGGCGCGGCGAAGCGCGGCAATCGCGCAGACAAGGAACGATACGGCAGTCACTGCCAGCAGAACCGACATGCCCTGCGCGATCAGCCCCTTGGGGATGCGCAGCTCCATCGTGACCTCGCCATAGGTCAGCAGCCGCGCGCCCTGAAGCCAGACGCGCCAGGCGATGAACCCCATCAGCACCGCGCCGATCAGGTCGCCCAGCAGCGTGGCACCGCGCGCCAGCAGCGGTGGAAAGCGATCCGACAGGATGGTGACGGCGATATTGCCCCGCCGCAGCACCATCAGCGGCAGCGCGGTAAACACGATCAGCCCCATGCCGATCTCGATCATCTCGAACCCGCCCATCAGCGGCGCGCGAAACAGGTAGCGCATCACCACGCCCACGAAGGTCACCGCCATCACAAAGGCGGCAATGCCACCAGACAGCCAGGCCAGCGCAAGGCAGATCCTGTCGAAGGTCTTGAACATGAAAAGAATACCGTGTCCTGTGCGGGCCGGGCCGCATGGGTCTGGGTGTGCGGCGCCACGGGTGCGGCGCCGCGCGGTGAGGGCCTTACTTGACCACGTTCACCGATTTGTCGGCGCGGTATTTTTCAACCATCGCGCGGGTATAGGCCAGGATCGCCTCGCCGTCGAAGCCCTTTTCCTTGGCCTGTGCCAGCCATTCGGTTTCCAGCGGCTTCAGCTTTTCCTGCGCGGCGGCCACGTCTTCCTCGGACAGAGAGATGAATTCCACCCCGTTCTCGGTCAGCTTGGCTTCGCCGTAGGTGTCGCCGTTGGTCCAGGCCCAGCCGGCCAGCATGGCAATGCCCATGCCCGAGTGCTTTTCAACCGCGGCGCGCTGCTCGTCGGTCAGGCTGTCCCAGCTGTCCTGGTTGAAGGCCACCCAGAAGGTGTCGGTGTACAACCCGCCCGGGATACGGGTGATCGAGCTGATGACCGGGGTGATCCCGAAGAAGTCGATCGATTCCGAGGGGAAGGTGATGCCGTCGGCCACACCGCGCGACATGGCGGTCTGCGCTTCGGTCGGGGGCAGCTGCACCGGCGAGGCACCCAGCTCTGACATGATCCGGCCGGTAACGTTGCCGCCCACGCGGATCGTCTTGCCTTCGAGGTCCGACAGCTTTTCGACGCGGCCCTTGGCCATGTTCACGTTGGGGTTGGAATGCGCGAACAGACCGACGACATGGGCGCCGTTGTGTTCACCGTATTCGGCGCCGAACTTCTGATAGGTCAGCCACGAGGCGGCAGACCCGGCCCACGGGTCAGGCGACATGAACGGCAGGTCGATCACCTGCGTCATGGTGAACCGTCCCGCGTTGTGACCGCTGACGCCATAGCCCACGTCGAACGACTGATCCAGCAGCAGGTCGAACTGTGCCGGGGGCGGGCCCAACGGCGAGGTCATGATTTCAAACTTGAGCGAGCCGCCGGTTTCTTCCTCGATGGCTTCGGCCCAGGGTTTGATGATCCCGGATACGATCAGGTGGTGCGGCGGCAGCCACGAGCCGATTTGCATGGTCGTGACGTCCTGGGCCAGCGCGGGCACAGCCGCAAGGCTGAAGGCCGCCGACAGCATGAGGCCTTTGATGCAGTTCATTGAAATCTCCCTATTTTTCAGTTGTTATACCCGTTCCCGGGATTGCGGTTTTGCCTAGAGCGCGGTGGGCGCGCCAAGCTTGTAAATTTCCAGCGCATCGGCGGTATCGCCGCCACGCGCCGTCAGAAGCCGGAACTGTTCCGCCGCCATGGCGGCGAAGGGCGCCGACGATTTGCTAGCCTTGGCAAGATCGTGCACCGAATCCAAGTCTTTCAGCATGGTATAGGCGTGTCCAAGGGGCGGTTCGTGCTGTGCGTTCAGCATTCGTGGCACAAAAAGTTGCAACGGCTTGCTGTCGGCAAAGCCTCCGGCCAGCGCCTCGGGCAGGCGCGAGGCATCAACACCTGCGTTCACGGCCAGCCGCGTCGCTTCGGCCAGCACCGCCATGGTGCAGCCGACGATCACCTGATTGCACAGCTTCGTCGTCTGCCCTGCCCCGCTGGGCCCCATCAGCGTGAACCGCGCGGCCATGTTTAGAACATAGGGTTCGACCCGGGCAAACGCCGCTTCGTCCCCGCCCGCCATGATCGCAAGCGTTCCGGCCTCGGCGCCCGGCACGCCGCCAGAAACCGGCGCGTCGATCCAGTCCATCCCTGTTTCAGCCTTCAGCCGCGCCGACATCTCACGCGTGGCCTCGGGCTGGATCGACGAGAAATCGACCAGCACCGAACCGGGCTTTGCCCCGGCGGCGACGCCGTTTTCGCCGAACACCGCCTCGCGCACGGCGGCGGTGTCGGTCAGGCACATGAACACCACGTCGGCGGCGCGGACCAAGTCGGCGATGGTTTCGGCCGCCACGGCGCCCTTGTCGATCAGCGGTTGCGCCTTGGCGGCGGTGCGGTTCCAGACATGCACGCTGTGGCCCGCGGCCAGCAGACGGCCCGCCATGGGCGCGCCCATCAGCCCGGTGCCGACATATCCAAGGGTGAGTTTATCGGTCATCATCGTTCCTCGGATCAGCGTTTGGTTTCGGGCCATTGGGCATTGCCCGGATGGGTCACCGCGCCTTCATGCGCCTGCCCCACCGTTTTCGCGTATTTCGACAGCAGCCCCGCCTTGTGCCGGGTTTCCGGCGCGGTCCAGCTTTCGCGGCGCTTGGCCAGATCGGCCTCTGACACATCCAGCGTGATCGTCGCGGCCTTGCCGTCGATGGTGATGGTGTCGCCATTCTGGACAAGGCCCAGCGGCCCGCCGGTTGCCGCCTCGGGCGAGGCATGGCCGATGCACATGCCGCGCGTCGCCCCCGAGAACCGCCCGTCGGTCAGCAGGGCGACCTTTTCGCCCATCCCCTGCCCATAGATCAGCGCGGTCAGGCCCAGCATCTCGCGCATACCGGGGCCGCCGACGGGGCCTTCGTTGCGCACGATCAGCACCTGCCCGGCCTCGTAATCGCGGCTGTGTACGGCGATCACCGCCTCATCCTCGCTCTCGAACACGCGGGCGGTGCCCGTGAAGGTCAACGATTTCAGCCCGGCCACCTTCAGCAGCGCGCCATCGGGGCACAGGTTGCCCTTCAGCACGACCACCCCGCCCGAACTCATGATCGCGCTTTCCACGGTGCGGATCACCTCTCCGTCCGGCGCGGGGGCGTCGGCGACTTCCTCGGCCAGAGTGCGGCCCGTCACTGTCAGCGTGTCGCCGTGCATGAAGCCATGGGCGATCAGTTCCTTGATGACGACATGCGCGCCGCCGATCTCGTACACGTCCTTGGCGTGATACTTGCCGCCCGGACGCAGGTTGCCGATGAAAGGCGTGCGTTGCAGCACCTCGGCCACGTCGTCGGCGGTGAACTTGATCCCGGCCTCGTTGGCGATGGCGGGAATATGCAGCGCGGTGTTGGTCGAGCCACCCGTCGCGGCGACGATGGCACAGGCGTTTTCCAGCGCCTTGCGCGTCACGATCTCGCGCGGCAGCGGGCCGCCGCGTTCGATCATCTGCATCACCAACTCGCCCGCCTTGTGGCCCACGCCCTTGCGGCTGGAATACACGCCCGGGATCATTGACGAATTCGGCACCGTCAGTCCCAGCGCCTCGGACACCATCGCCATGGTGTTGGCGGTGAACTGGCCCGCGCAGGCGCCGATGGTGGGTTTGCAGGCTTCCTCGATCTGGGTCAGCTCGTCCTGTGTCATGGTGCCGGTCTGCACCGCGCCGACGGCCTCGTAGGTGTCCAGAACCGACACGTCGCGCCCGTCGAACCGCCCCGGCAGCGCCGAGCCGCCGTAGACGAAAACCGACGGCACGTTGCAGCGCACCATGCCCATGATCACGCCCGGCAGCGTCTTGTCGCAACCGCCATAGCCCACCAGCCCGTCATAGGCGTGGCCGTGGATCACCGCCTCGATGCTGTCGGCGATCAGCTCGCGGCTGACGAGCGAGAATTTCATGCCTTCGTGGTTCATGCCCACGCCGTCCGACACGGAAATCGTGGTGAATTCGCGCGGCGTGCCGCCCGCCATCGCCACGCCTTCCTTGGCATATTCGACCTGGGTGTAATGGGTCATGTTGCAGGGCGTCACCTCGCCCTTCTGGCTGACCACGCCCACCATCGGTTTCGCAATCGCCGCGTCATCTAGGCCCATCGCCCGCATGAAGGCACGGTGCGGGGTGCGGTCGATTCCATCGGTGGTGATGCGCGACCGCAGCTTTGGCTTGCTTGACGTCAATTGCTTGCTCCCAAGAAGGTTTATAATCAGACATTTTACATTTGAATTAAATGCGGGGATGGCGTTAGCTGTCAACGGGGTTTTTCCGGGTTTTTCCAGTGGAGGGGTGGATGAAGCTGATCGCGAATATCTCGATGATGTTCACCGAGGTCGCGCTGGCGCAGCGGCTGGACCAGGCGCGCGCGGCGGGGTTCGAAGGTGTCGAAATCCAGTTCCCCGATGATGCCGACATCGCGCCGTTGCAGGCCGCGATTCGCGACACCGGCCTGCCCGTCGTTCTGATAAACGTGCCGCGGGGCCCGGGCGATGCGGTCGGGCTGGCCTCGCTTCCCGGCGAAGAACCCGCCTTTGCCCGCGCGGTCGAGACCTGCGCGCGTCAGGCTAAAGCACTGGGGGTTCGGAAGGTAAATGTTCTGGCAGGACGCCCGCCAGAGGGGGCCGACCCGGCCGCCTGCCGTGCCACGCTGGTGGCGAACCTGCGCCACGCCGCAGAGGTGTTTGCCGGTATCGGCGTGCGCGTGATGGTCGAGCCGGTCAATCCGGGCGATGTGCCGGGCTTCTTCCTGCCCTCGCTCGGCGCCGCCCTGTCGGTTCTGAACGAAGCCGCCCATGACAATCTGGCCTTGCAGTTCGACCTGTATCACATGGAGATCACCGAGCCTGACCTGCTGGAGGCCATCCGCACTGCGGGCAAACGCATCGGTCATGTGCAATTCGCCGATACGCCCGGCCGCCATGAACCGGGCACCGGGACCATTGATTTTGCGCGCGCCTTCGACGCGCTGCGCGCCACCGGATACGCCGATGTGGTATCCGCCGAATACCGCCCCGCCGGGGCCACCACGGACCAGCTGGGCTGGATCCCCGACTTCAAGAGGATACTAGCATGACCACCACCCCCGCCGACGCCGCTATCGCCGACCGAATCGTCGCCGACACCCTTGGGAACGCGACGTTCGACGCCTATGCCACGACCCCGCCGCGCACTCTGGCGCAGGCCTATGCGCTGCAAGACGCGGTCGCCGCTGGACTTGCCGCCTCGCCCCGCCATGGCGCGATTGCCGGGTGGAAGATCGCGGCGAATTCGCAGGCGCTGATGGATCGCTTTGACCTGACCGAGCCGGCCTCGGGCCGGATGTTCGCGCAGCAATGCCACACCGGACCGGCGCAGCTGGCGCTGGGTGATTACGCGCAATTCGCGTTCGAGGCGGAAATCGCCGCCGTGATGAAAACCACGTTGGCACCCGGGGATGGGCCATTCGATGCTGACACCGTGACCGCCGCTATCGACCGCTTTGTGCCCGCGTTCGAGCTGCTCGACATGCGCGGGATCGACATGCCCAACGCGCAGATTGCCGATGTGATCGCGCAGAATATTTCCAACGTGGGCTGCGTGATCGGCGGGCCCGGCTGTGCGCCCGCCGATCTGGATACGCTGTCGCTGCGCACCACCATCGACATTGGCGGAACCCGCAAGCACGATGTGACCGGCGCCGCGCCGCAGCCGCCAATTGAAACCGTGACATGGCTGGCCAATCACCTTGCCGCACGCGGGCTGACGCTAGAGGCCGGGCAGATCGTGCTGTGTGGCACCCATTGCCCGATCTGGCATTGCGACGCGCCCGGCACGATCACGGTTGAGATGACGCAGCTGGGCCAGGTCGAGATCACCCTGGCCTAGAAGGTCGCCCGCCCGCCCGAGATGTCAAAGGTGGCGCCTGTTGAAAAGGAACAGGCCTCGCTACCCAGCCACAGGATCAGACGGGCCACCTCCTCGGGTTCGACAAAGCGGCGCATCGGCACATTCGCCAACAGCGCGGCCTTGCGCGCCTCGTCCAGCGCGCCGAAAATCTCGGTCGGGCTGGCCGAGGGCGTGACGGCGTTCACCAGCACACCCTTGTCGGCCAGCTCTTTCCCCAGCGATTTCGTGAAGGCGATCTGCGCCGCCTTTGACGCCGCATAGGCCGAAACGAAGGGGTTGCCATCTTTGCCCGCGACCGAGGCGACGTTGACGATGCGCCCGTATCCAGCCGCAACCATCGCGGGCACCAGCGCCGCGCAACAATGGAAGGTGCCGAACAGGTTGATCCGCATCACCCGCTCGAACTCTTCGGCCGGGTAATCCTGCACCGGGGCGCGGGGACCAAGGATGCCGGCGTTGTTCACCAACACGTCGACCTTGCCGAAGTGCGCAAGCGTATCGGCGGCAGCGCCGCGCACCGCCTCCTCCTGCCCGATATCCACCACTGCCGTATGCACCTGCGCCAGCGGAGCCAGTTCCTGCGCGGCGCGCTCCAGCGCGGCGGCATCCCGCGCCCAAAGGCTGATCCGCGCCCCCGCCTGCGCCAGCTGCCGCGCGCATTCCAACCCGATGCCGCGATTGCCCCCCGTCACCACGGCTACCCGTCCGGCGTATCCACTTGGCTCCATCCCGCCCCTCATCATTGTAAAAACGTTTTCACAAACTTGCCCCGACACCCCGCGCAATGACAACCGAAATCCATCAGACGCCCCAAAAACACCACGCGCCATTAGCCCCGCATGTTTCGCGGATTGAAGTCAGTTCACTTGATACAAATCGCAAAAGCCGTGATAAGATTGAGTAATGCGCAGCTTGCGCGGCAGAATTCTGCAGACATTCGGCAGAACCGCCCGCCGCAAGCGCGACAGGAGAACCCCGGACGCACCGCTCCGGGAAAGGGAGGACAAAGTGAAATTCAATCTAAATATCCGCAATATCGTTTGCGCAACTGCGGCAGCCGCGGCGCTTTCCGGCCTTGCCAGCGCCGCGTTGGCCGAGACCAAGCTGGTTTATGCCGGCTATATCAGTGAACGGTCGATCGCGACCACGCTGGACAAGTGGTTCATGGATCAGGTGGAAGAGCGCAGCGGCGGCGATATCACCTTTGAACGCTACTACGGCGGGTCGCTGATGAAAGCACCCGACCTTTACCCCGGCCTGTCACGCGGGGCGATCGACTTTTCCACCGGCGTGCCGCAGGCCTACAACCCCAAGGTCTATCCGCTGTCGAACGTGGTGCTGCCCTGGATCACCGAAAAGGCCGACGCGGTCGTCTATGCCTTCAAGGACCTGTACGACTCCAACGCCGACCTGCAGAACGAATTCACTTCGCAGGGTGTGCAGATGATGTGGGCCCTGCCCTTCCCGGATGGCGGTATCTGGGGCAGCTTCCCGGTGCGCGTGCCCAGCGACATGGATGGCAAGCGCATCCGCGCCGTGGCCGCCATCGCCTGGGGTGTGGAAAAGGGCGGCGCCTCGCCGGTCCCGATGAGCTTTGCCGACGCGGTGGAAGCCGTGAACCGTCAGGCCATCGACGCAATGGCGAACACTCCCTTTGACAGCGCGGTGAACAACGGCGTGCCGAAGATCGTCGCCTATGCCTCGGACGCGGGCCGTCTGGGCATCAACTCGGTCTCGATCGCGTCGTTCAACCAGGCAAGCTTTGACAAGCTGAGCGACGAGCAGAAAGCCGTGATCGAAGAGGTCGCTGCCGAAGTACCGGGCCGCTATGTCGAGTTAATCAACGATGCCATCGCCACCGCCGCCAAGAAGTGGATCGAGGAAGATACCAACGTCGAGGTCATCGTATCCACCGACGAGGAAGCCGCCGAGTGGAAGAAGGTCATGGGCCCGGTGATGCGCGAAAAGTACATCGAAACCGCATCCGAGGTGACAGAGAATGGCGGCGCACTGTACGATCAGTTTGTCGAATTGGTCGAAAAATACGAGGCCGACGCCGTCTATACCCCCGGTCTGGCCACCTACGCCAAGATGAAGGCAGGCAACTGACCTGACAACGGGCAGGCGGGCGGGCCACGGCAGTCATACGCCGTGGCCCGTTTGCATGAGGCAGGACACGACAGGCAAGGGAGGCCGCTGAAATGAAACTGTTTATCTGGATGTCACGCTTTAGCGTCGCCGTCGGTTCGCTCAGCGGGTTGGCGACCGGGGCGATGATGGTGGTGATCCTGACCGATGTGATCGGGCGCGCCTTTTTCGCGGCGCCGCTGCCATTGGCGACCGAGATCAGCGTGATGCTGCTGATCGTGAAGGTGTTTCTGGGCATGGCGGGCGCGCAAGCAACGGATTCGAACTTTCAGGTCACCGTGTTGACCGATCTGCTGTCGCCACGCTGGAAATACCTGCAGCGCATCGTGTCCTTGTCGGTCGCTCTGGTGGGGATCGGCATGATTGCATGGCTCGCCACCGCCTATGCCATCGAGGCCACCGAAATGGGCGAAACGTCGTTCGGGGTGCATCCCTGGCCGATCTGGCCCGAGCGTATCATTCTTGCCGCCGGGCTTTGCCTTCTGACGTTGCAAATTCTGTCGGACCTCGTCGGCTCGGCCATCTGGGGGCAGGAGAGGCTGAAATCCGGCCTGCCCGATCACAGCGGCTCGCTTTGAAGAAAGAATACCATCCATGCAATCCGTAGACCTTGCACTTGGCTTCGGCCTTCTGGGCGGGATGCTTGTCCTGCTGGTGATCGGCATTCCGATTGCCTATTCGCTGCTGACCGCCGGGCTGATCGGCCTGATGCTGACCCGGCCGTGGATCGCGACCGAATTCCTTGTCTCGACCTTTCCCTATTCGGCCTCGGCCAATCTGGCCTATGTGGTGCTGCCGCTGTTCCTGTTCATGGGGCATATGAGCTTTTCCGCCGGCATCGCGCATCGCGCCTTTGACAGCGCGCGCGTCTGGGTGGGCGCCCTGCCGGGCGGCATGGCGATTTCGACCGTCTTTGCCTGCGCGGGCTTTGCCGCCGTGTCCGGGTCGAGCCTTGCGACATCCGCCACGGTGGCGCAGGTCGCCGTGCCGCGCATGCTGCGCGAGGGGTATTCGCAGGCCATCGCCGCCGGAAGCGTGGCCGCCGCCGGGACGCTGGGCGTGCTGATCCCGCCCTCGGGGCTGTTGATCGTTTATGCGATTGCCACGGAAACCTCTGTCCCCGACCTGTTCCTGGCCGGGATCGTGCCGGGGGTTCTGACGGCGGTTCTGTATGCCATCATGCTGTTCGGCTGGGTCAAGCTTGTGCCGGGCGCCGGGCCCGACACGCGCGGCCAGGGCACCAGCCTGCGCGCCAAGGCGCGCGCCGCGCTCGACAGCTGGGAAATCCTGCTGCTGTTCCTGATCGTGATGGGCACCATCTATCTTGGCATCGGCACCGCGACCGAGGCCGCCGCCTTTGGCGCCGCGGGGGCCGTGCTGATCGTGCTGGTACGCGGCGGCGACCGGCGCGCGATCATCTGGCGCGGGCTGGTCGACACCGGAGTGACCACCTCCAGCGTGTTCCTGCTGATCATCGGGGCGGGGTTCTTCGGCCTTGCGCTGACGACGACGCAGGTGCCGCAACAGCTGACGCTGTGGCTGACGCAGTTCGACCTGCCGGTGTGGCAGCTGACGCTGCTTCTGCTGCTGCCCTACCTGTTCCTTGGCTTCTTTGTCGATGCCATCACCATGATGCTGCTGACTCTGCCGATCATCTTTCCGGTGGTTCTCGATGCAGGCATTCACCCGGTGCTGTTCGGGATCCTTGTCACCAAATGCGCCGAGATCGGGGCCATCACGCCGCCTGTTGGGCTGAACATCTTCGTGGTCAAGAACACGGTGCCCGAGATCGACGTGATGCAGGCGTTCAAGGGCGCGATCCCGTTTGTTCTGGTCGAGGTGCTGATCATCGCGCTGCTGATCGCCTTCAACGACATCGCGCTGATCCTGATCTGACCGGGTTGGCAGCGGTCCGCCGCTGCCTCTCCTTCCCCCATCCGAGATAAAAAAGACCCCGCCGGGGAGGAACCCGGCGGGGTCTTGCTGTGTCCGGTCCTTGGGAGGATCGCCGGATCAGAGCGTCTTGCGCACGGCGGCCTCGATCTTTTCGGCGCTGGGCATATAGGCATCTTCAAGGTTCGGCGCGAACGGCACCGGCGTGTGCGGGCAGGTCACCATGCCCACCGGCGCCTTCAGCGCGTCGAACGCCTGCGAGGCGACCAGCGCGGCCACATCGGCGGCCAGCGAGCAGCGCGGCGGGCTTTCATCCACCACCACCAGCCGCCCGGTTTCATCGACGCTGTCCAGAATCGCCTCTTCATCCAGCGGAGAGGTGGTGCGCGGGTCGATCACGGTGACGCGAATGCCGTCCTTGGCCAGCCGGTCGGCGGCCTGCATCGCGCGCGGCACCATCGCGCCAAAGGCGACGATGGTGGCATCGCCCCCGTCGCGCAGGAAATTCGCCTCGCCAAAGGGGATTTCATAGGCTTCTTCCGGCACTTCGCCCTTCATGTCGTACAGCGCCTTGGATTCCAGGAACACCACCGGGTCGTCGTCGCGGATCGCGCGGATCAGCAGGCCCTTGGCATCATAGGGGTTCGACGGCATTACCACCTTCAGCCCCGGGATCATCGTCAGGATCGGGTGCAGGTTCTGGCTGTGCTGGGCCCCGGCCCGCATTCCTGCCCCGCCCATCGTGCGGATCACCAGCGGCGTGCGCGCCTTGCCTCCGAACATGTATCGGAACTTGGCCGCCTGGTTGTAGATCTGGTCAAGACAGACGCCGATGAAATCGACGAACATCAGCTCGGCCACTGGGCGCATCCCCGTCACCGCCGCGCCTGCGGCCGCGCCGATGATGGCACTCTCGGAAATCGGCGTGTCGATCACCCGGTTGGGACCGTACTTGGGGTAAAGCCCCTTGGTCACCCCCATCACGCCCCCGACCGAGCCGACATCGCCCGACCCGCCCGAGCCGCCACCCACGTCGATCCCCATGAGGATCACGCTGGCGTCGCGGGTCATTTCTTGGTCCAGCGCCTGATTGACCGCCTTGCGGTAGGATATTCTGGCCATGTCAGCTCTTTCAGTATGTCACGTAAACATCGGTTTCGAGCGTCTCGAGCGCGGGCATCGGCGCGGCCCGTGCCGCTGCTGCCGCCGCCTCGACCCGCGCGCGGATCTGCTGCTCGATCTCGTCCAGCTCGGATATGTCCAGCAGGGCGGCCGTCGTCACCTTGTCGCGGAAGCGTTGGATCGGGTCGTTGGCGCGCGCCTGCGCCAGTTCCTCGGGGCTGCGGTATTTCTGGGGGTCGCCCACGAAATGCCCCAGGAACCGCGAACAGCGGGTTTCCAGCGTATAGGGCCCCTTGCCCGCGCGCACATGGGCCAGCGCCTCGCGCATGGCCGCGTGCACGGCAAAGAAATCGCCCCCGTCCACGCATTGCGCGGGCATCCCGAAGGCCGCCGCGCGATCGGACAGCGACGGCGCACCGACCGAGTATTCAGACGCGGTGAATTCGCCATAGCCGTTGTTTTCAAAGACAAAGATCATCGGCACCTTGAGGATGACGGCCATGTTCATCGCCTCGAGCGTGGTGCCCTGATTCGACGCGCCATCGCCCGAAAACGCCACCGCCACGCGATCCGTGCCGCGCAGTTTCTGCGTCAGCGCGGCGCCCACCGCGATGGGCGGGCTGCCCCCCACGATGGCATTGGCACCCAACATGCCCTTGTCCATATCGGCAATGTGCATCGACCCGCCCTTGCCGCCACAGATGCCGCCATCGCGACCCATGATCTCAAGAAACATGCCCTCGATTTCACAGCCCTTGGCGATGCAATGCCCGTGGCCGCGATGGGTCGACCCGATCTGGTCCTCGTCGGTCAGATCGAAACACACCCCCACGCCCGAGGCTTCCTGCCCCAGATACACATGGGCAAACCCGGGGATGGTGCCATCGGCAAATTCCTTTTCCACCCGTTCCTCGAACGCGCGGATCGCATACATCGAGGTATAGGCCCGTTTCAGCTCGTCTCGGCTCAGTTGCATGGTCTCTCCTCAGATCAGGGCGCGCAGCAGGGCGTTGACCTCTGCCGCGGTTTCGAGATGCGGCAGGTGCCCCGCGTCATCCAGCCAGTGCACGGCCCAGCCATCGGGCAACGCGGCGACATCGGGCGCACCGACGATGGTGTCGTTGCGGCTGGCAATCAGCGTGACAGGCGGCAGCGCATCCAGCGCGCCGTGCAGCGCGGCGAAATCGGCGCCGTCCAGCATCCGGTCGCGCAGCACGCCCAGCGCGGCCTGCGCCCCGTCCAGCCGGATCGCGCGGGTCACGCCGTCGACCATGTCGCGGCTGACAGTCGCGGGGTCGCGCACCAGCAGTTGCAGCGCCTTTTTCACATCGCGCGCCTTTTCGGCACGCACGATCCCCGACAGGAAATCGTCATTCACCACCCCACCGGGCAGACCCGCCGGGCAGACCAGCGCCAGTTGCCCGACCAGCGCGGGGTGATCCAGCGCCAGCCGCATCGCAACCGCCGCGCCCAGCGAATGCCCCACGACAATGGCGTCCGACACCTCCATCCCGGTCAGCATCGCGGCGACCGTATCGGCCAGGGTGGCAAGCGAGCCGTCGCCCACATCCTTTTCCGAGGCGCCATGCCCCGGCAGATCGGGCGCGATCACCCGCGCCGCGCCTTTCAGATCCTCGATGGCGAACAGCCAGTTGCCGTGATCGCCCGAAAACCCATGCAGCAGAACCACCGCGCGCCCGGACCCGGCCTGCGCCACGTTCATGCGTCGCCCGTTCACGGTGACGGTTTGCAACGCCAGTGCGGTGTCGTCTTCGTCGTCCTCGGCGGCGACTTCGACCGCCGGGCTGTCGGCCAGGAAGGCATCGACCTCTCCCTCGCTCACCTCGCCCTCGGTCAGCACGCCGATGATCGCGCCCACGGGCATCACCTCGCCCGTCCGGGCGACGATGCGGGCCAGCTGGCCGGCGTTCGTCGCCTCGAGCACATTGGTGATCTTGGTGGTTTCAATCTCGAGGATCTCGTCGCCCTCGGCCACGGCATCGCCTTCGGCAATCAGCCAGTCGATGATCGTGCCTTCTTCCATCGCAAGACCCCATTTGGGCATGCGGATCGCCTTGATGGCCATCGTTCTCTCCTGTGTCTAAAACCGGATGACCGGGTCGCTGCCGTCCCAGTCGCGGGCGGCCTGCCGCAGCTTGTCGTTCAGCCGCGTGGCGCGGCCCGACACGTCGTAAAGCTCCATCGTGGTGGAGCCATAGGCGCCTTGCGTTTCGAAATAGGCCAGCCGGTTGTCGCCGATCCGCCCCGATTGCAGCACCCGGTGCCCCGCCTTCAGGATGCGCGCCATCGCGGCATCGAAATCCGTGGTCCAGGCAGAGGTATGGTGCAGCACCTGCCCATGGTCGTGCAGATGATCGAGGTAGCCCGAGGGCACATCGTTGATCTGTTCGATCAGTTCGACCTGCATGTCGCCGTCGTTGGCCATCGCGATCTTCAGCTGCACCGGCTGCGGCGTGCCGCGGTATTCGAAATCCTCGATCCGCACATCCCGGAACAGGTAGAAGGGCCCGATGCCCAGCGTGCCCGTCCAATGGGCCATCGCGGCCTCGATATCGTGGACAACATAGCCCAGCTGCCGCACCGGGCCGAAAATCCGGCTCATCCGCGCGCTCCTTTTTCGTTTCTTTTCAATCTGAAACAGTGATGCCGGAGAGCGGGGTCACACCGCAAATGATGGCTCGCTCATTTGCGGCATGAGGCTGTTTCATGCGCGAAACGCGCCGCGCTCAGGCGATGAAGGATCCGCCGTTCACGCTGAGCGTGACCCCGGTGACATAGCTTGCCAGGTCCGAGGCGAGGTAAAGCGCGGCATTGGCAATATCCTCGGGCGCGCCGGGACGGCCCAGCGGATAGGACTTGGCGGCCTCGATCTTGCCCGGATCGGCCGAGGGGCCCCGGCGCGAGAAATCGGTCATGATCAGCCCCGGCGCGATGGCATTGGCGCGAATGCCGTCGGGGCCGAATTCCTTGGCCATGGCGCGCGTCAGCCCCAACACCCCGGCCTTGGCCGCGCAGTAGTGCGGCCCGCCAAAGATGCCGCCACCCTGCAACGCCGACAGGGACGACACGTTGACGATGGAACCGGACCCATCGCGCGACAGATGCGGCAGCGCCGCCTGAGTCATCAGCAGGGTGCCGCGCAGCACCACGTTGGTGACAAGGTCGTAATCCTCGGGCGTCACCTCGGCCACCTTGCGGCGCTGGGTCAGCCCGGCGTTGTTCACCACGCAATCGACGCGGCCCCAGGCCGTCATCGCCGCCTGCACCGCCGCCGCGCAGGACGCGGCATCGGTCACGTCGCACTCGGCCCCTATGGCATTGTCGCCCAACGTGGCGGCACGGTCCTTGGGCGATTCCGACGGCAGATCGCACAGCACCGCCCGGCCGCCGTGTTCGATGAACAGCCGCGCGGTGGCAAATCCGATGCCAGTGTCGCGCCCTGCCCCGGTGATGACCGCGACGCGGCCCTCCATCAATCCTGTCATGTCCCTCTCCGATTGTGTCTCAGGCCGCCTGACGCCAGCGCACCGCGCGCCGCACCATCTGGCGGAACCAGCGGTTGCCCGGATCGGCATCGCGGGTCGCGTGCCAATACAGGTGAAAATCCATCCGCCCGATTTCAAACGGCACCGGCAGCAGGTCAACCTCCTCCGGGTCGTGGAACATCACCGCCAGCCGCATCGGCATCGTGGCGATCAGGTCGGAATTGCGCACGGCGCGATAGGCGGCAAGGTAGTGCTGGCACCGCAGACGGATTGTGCGGCGGTGCCCAAGGCTGCGCAGCTTGGCGTCCTCAAAGGCGTCGCCTTCCTGCCGCACGCTGACCAGCACATGTTCGCTGTCCAGATAGGCCGACAGATCCAGCGGCTTGCAGGCCAGCGGATGCCCGCGCCGGGCCACGACACAGAATTCCTCGTCGGAAATCCGCTCGCTCATCACCTCTTCGGGCTGTTCAAGACAAACATCGACAACCGCGTCCACCGCGCCCGAGGCCAGCCGCGTTTCCATCGAGGTGCGGCGCACATGCATCGACACCAGCGAAGATTGCGGCGCGTCCTCCATCATCATGTCGATCAGCGGCGGCACCAGCGATGCCTCGAGCACGTCGCGCACGCCGATGGAAAACGTGCGCACGTTGCCCGCCGGATCAAAGCTGCTTTGCCGCTCGAACAGCGCCTCGAGCCGGTCAAGCCCTTCGGCCGCATCCTCGGCCAGACTGCGCGCCAGCGGGGTCGACACCAGCCGGTTGCCCTTGCGCACGAACAGCGGGTCATCGAACAGCAGCCGCAACCGCCCCAGCCCGTGGCTGATCGCGGATTGCGTCAGGTTCAGGCGCTCGGCGGCGCGGGTCACGCTGCCCTCGCGGTAGACCGCGCAAAGGATCACCAGGATGTTCAGATCGGGCCGTCTCATCTTGTACCGCCCTCTCCTGGCGCCGATGCGACATTCGCGAGTCGCAATATTGCAAAAACGTTTGCGCAAGCTACGGCGCCCCATATTTCCTGTCAAGAAGATGAAGACTGGCCATACAGACGGGTAAATATGCAATTATCTCGGGGACGCCCCGGCTCTCCCTGCGCGCCGCGCAAATCCCACCCTTGACAGGCGCGCAACTTTTCAGACAAAAAGCACAAACGTTTTTACACACGCCTGGAGCCACAATGACCGCCGAACAGAACCCGCCTCGATCCGAACGGCTGGCCCTGCGCCAGCCGCCTTATGACGATGCGACCCGACAGGCGATCGAGAATACGGCCTTTACAGGCCTCTCGCCTCAGAATCTGCGGCTGTCGATGGCGCATCACCCGGAACTGGCGGGCAAATTTCAGGCGCTGGCCCATGCGGTACTATTCGGCGCCAAGGTCGAGCTACGCCCCAAGGAAATCGCCATCATGCGCACCACCGCGCGCAGCGGTGCCGAATACCCCTGGGGGATGCATGTCGCGATTTTCGGCAAACGCTGCGATCTGGACGATGCAATGGCGGATGAACTCGCTGTTGCTGAAAGTGACGCCGATCTGGCCCACCCGAACTGGACCGACGAAGACAGGCTGGTGGTGCGCATGGCGGACGAGTTGCATGAAAACAGCAACGTCTCGGACGAAACCTGGGCCAAGCTGACGCGGATCTGGGACAGTCCGCAGGTGATCGAGCTGGTTTTTGCCTGTGGCGTATATCGGTTGGCGTCGTATTACACTAAAACGACGGGCGTGCCGCTTGAAATCGGGCAGGCGCATTTCCCGAAGGACTATCGCAGGACGTAACCCGCCGTGACCAACCGCAGCCGCAAGACGATCAAGGATGTTGCCGCCGCAGCGGGCGTTTCCATCGGAACCGCCTCTCGCGCGCTGAACCGGCGCGGCCGCGTCAGCGAAGCCACGGTGATCCGGGTCACGAATGCGGCGAAAAAGCTGGGTTATCAACCGGATGCGATTGCGCAAAGCCTGCGGCTGAAATCCACCATGGTGATCGGGATGCTGGTCACCGATCTGTCGAACCCGTTCTTTGCCGGGGTGATCCGGGCCGCGGAAAAGCGGCTGCAACAGGCGGGCTATGCGCTGCTGGTGGGCAATACCGACAATGAAAGTGAGCGGGAGGGCGCCTTGATCGACCTGTTCCGCCGCCGCCGGGTCGATGGGCTGATCATGGGCCCCTGCGCGGCGGAAAACGTGCCGCTGCTGGAAGACCTTGACCAGAACGACGTGCCGATCGTCGGCTACGACCGCGACGTTGGCAGCGATCAAAGCGGGCTGCACGTGGATCACCGCCGCGCCGCTTACGAGGCCACGCGCCACCTGCTGAACCTTGGACATGAACGCATTGCGCTGCTGTCTTCGTCCAGCAAACTCAGCCCCGGGCGCGAACGGATTGCCGGGTACACCGAGGCGCTGGCCGAGCGCGGATTCGAGCCGCGCGACGACCTGATCCGCGCGCATAAATCCTCAATGGATTTCGTGGCAAGCGAGGCGCTGTCACTAATGTCGCTGCGCCCTGCGCCCACCGCATTTCTCACGCTCGGCACCCGGATGCTGGCCGGAACACTGCAGGGGTTGCGTCAGAACGGGCTGCGCATTCCGCAGGATGTCAGCGTTCTGACCGTCGGCGATACCGATCTGGCCCGCCTGCACGCCCCGTCGATTTCCACCGTGACATGGGACCTCGAGCTGGTGGGCCAGATGCTGGCCGAGTTGATGCTGCGCCGGCTCGACAAATCCGAAGACGGCGCCCCCCAGCGCATCATCATCCCGACCCAGCTCATCGAACGCGAATCCTGCGGATCGCCTGGAGCGTAACCGTTTCAAAAGGACCACAGATTGACCCAGCGACTGAACGACAAGATTGCCGTGGTGATCGGCGCCGGGTCCATCGGAGAGGGCGCCAGCAACGGTTCGGCCGCTGCCGTCACATTCGCGCGCCACGGGGCCACGGTGCTGTGCGCCGATATCTCGCCCCAGGCCGCTGACCGCACGGTGACGGAAATCGAGGCCCTTGGCGGCACAGCCAGCGCGTTTCAGGTCGATGTGGCCAAAACCGACCAGATCGACGCCACCATCGCCGCCTGCATCGACCGCTACGGGCGCATCGACATTCTGCATTACAACGTCGGCATCGAAGCCTTTGGCGAGCTGATCGAAGTCACTGACGACAGCTGGGACCGGGTGTTCGATATCAATCTGAAGGGCGCGATGGCCGCCGCGCGTTCTGCCGTGCCGCACATGATAGATCAGAAATCCGGCTCGATCATCATGGTGTCGTCCATCGCCAGCCTGCGGTGGAGCCCGATGCAGTTCCTGTCCTACAACGTGTCCAAGGCCGCGCTGAACCGGATGACCCGGGTGATCGCGCGGCAATATGCGCCGCACCATGTTCGCGCCAACGTGATCCTGCCGGGGCTGATCAATTCGCCCCACGCCGCCGCCCTGTTCAAAACCGACGCCGAGCGTGACGCCGCGATGGCCGCCCGCGATGCCCGCTGCCCAATGGGCCATCAGGGCACTCCCGAGGATATCGCGAATGCGGCGTTGTTCCTTGCCTCGGACGAGTCGCGCTATGTCACCGGGCTGGAACTTGTGGTGGATGGCGGCGCGACGCTGTAGCACCTAGTCGAGGAAATCGAACCAGTGCAGCCCCGCCCCATCGTCGCGAATACGACCGGCGGTCGGGCCTGCAAAATGACAAGGCAGCATCACCTGCCCACTGTCGGCCAGTTGCCGGATCAGTGCCTCGCGCGTGCGGCGGGCATGGGGCACATCCATGTCGCCATTGTTCACCAGATGCGGTTCACGCAGCTGGATCGGGTGATGGATCGCGTCGCCGGTGATCAGCCCGGCATCGTTCCGCCCTTCGACATTGATACAGAAATGCCCCGGCGTGTGACCCGGTGTCGGCAACAGGGTAATCCGTTCTTCCAGCCCCAGAGCTTCGGTGAAATCATCCTCGACCAGCTCGGCCAGACCGGCGTCGACCACAGGCAGAACGCTGTCGGCCCAGGACCCGCGGTTGATCGGCGTGTCCGGTGTGTCCGCCTGCCGCGCGGCGTGGCCGTCGAACTCGGCGCGCCCGAAGATGTAGCGCGCGTTCGGAAAGGTCGGCACCCAGCGGCCATCTTCAAGCTGGGTGTTCCAGCCGACGTGATCGACATGCAGATGTGTGCACATCACCATGTGAACATCCGCCGGAGTCAACCCGTGGCGCGCCAGATCGCGCATGTACTGCGTGGTTTTCAGCTTGTTCCAGAACGGCGTTCCGGGCCGCTCCTTGTGGTTGCCGACGCAGGTATCGACCAGAATGTTGCGCCCGCCCGCCCGGATCAGGAAGCTGTGAAAGCTCAGGCTGATCCGGTTGGCCGCCCGGTCGAACAGGAAATCCTGCATCCAGTGTAAATTGCGATCGATTGTCGGCTGGTCAATATTGTGAAACAGCCAGAACGGATCAAGCCACATATGTTCATTTTCGACAATCTTGTCGACCGTAACATTCCCCAGGTCCAAGGTTTTCATCGCACCCTCCCGATTTACCCGCCCGGCCGCGCCTCATGTCGCGGATTTATCAGATTTCATACCGCCTCGCCACTCGGGGCTTTGCGACCGGTCGCGGACCCTGTATTGAATGGAATAGAAATCGGAGAACCGCAAACATTATTTTCACAGCTTGAAAATTGTCACGCGGGAGCCGGGCAAGAAGATCCGCGCGCCGCACCACGATCTAGGGAGGATCATACCAATGGCACCATTCGCGAACCCGTTGCTGCGCGCCGGGCTTGTCGCCGCTACGCTCACCGCTGGCTTTGGACAACACCTTGCCGCAGAAGATTATTCCGATGTCACGCTGCGCCACGCCACCGGCCTGCCGCAGACCTATCCGATGGTCGTGACCACCGAACGCTTCAACGAACAGGTGACCGAACAAAGCGATGGCAAGGTCAAGTTCCAGATGTTCTGGGGCGGCTCGCTTGGCGGAATGAAAGAGGCGCTTGATCTGGTATCGAAAGGCGCGGTTGATATTTCAGACATCGTTCCCGGGTATTTCATATCGCAATTGCCACTGTATTCCATGACAAATGCGATTCCACATACATTCATGGATCCCGCCGCAGCAATTGAAGCCCTGATCGAAATGGGCAAAACGAACGAATCTCAAATTGCGGAATATGAAGCCAACAATATCAAGCCGCTGATTTTCCGGGCGCTGGACAATTTCTATTTCCTCTGCACTCAGCCGGTGAAAACCATGGATGATTTCAAGGGGCTGAAAGTCAAATCCTTTGGCAACTATATCCCCAAGATGCTGGAAGCGATTGGCGCAACCCCCGTCAACGTGATCGTCGCAGATGCCTACGAGGCGATGAAACGCGGCTCGCTGGATTGCACCTATTCGTCCTTCCCCGACATGGAGGCCTACAAGCTGCATGAGGTCGCGAAATATATCGTCGACGTGCCCATGGGCGGGATCGTGGCCTATTCCGACAGCATGAACCTTGATGCCTTCAACAAGCTGACACCTGACACGCAGGCCCTGCTGACCCGTGTCGGGGAAGAGGTGACGCTGTGGTGGAACGAACAATCCGAAGCCGACAGCGCCCGCGCGAAGCAGGCGATGCTGGCCGCCGGGGCCGAGATGGTCGCCTTTGACGACCCCGAGGCGCTGCACGCCGCCGTGCCCGACATGGTCGCCCTGTGGGTGCAGGCGATGGAAGACCGCGGCATGGGCGACGAAGGCAAAGCCTATGCCGAGGCGCTGATGGCCGCCTATGACAAGGCCGCGCAGGACTGATCCGCGCCCAAGCGGCACAGGCGGGGGCCCGCGCGGCCCCTGCCCCGGATTTTGAGAGAACGGAAATTCCCATATGCGGCAGATACTTGCCTTTCTCGACACTGGCATCCAATGGCTCTGCCGCGCCGCGCTGGCGCTGGCGTCGGCGTTCATCGCCATCCTTGCGGTGGTGGGCACCGCCGACATCATCGGCACCTCGGTTCTGGGCAAACCGCTGCCCAGCGCGCTTGAAGTGTCCGAGGTCGCACTGGTGATCGTCGTCTTCACCGGCCTTGCCGCTGCGCAGATGAAAAGCGCGCATATCGCGGTCGACATCGTCTCGGGTCATTTTCGCGGCTGGTTGATGCGCCTGTCGCAGGCCAGCGCACGGATTGCCGCGATGGCGTTTTTCGGCACCATCGCATGGTTCGGCGGGCAAGAGGCGTTGCACAGTCTTGCGATCAACGAATATGCCTCGGGCGGGACTCCGATCCCGATCTACCCGGGAAAATTCCTGCTGGCCTTCGGCTGCGCGGTCGCCACGCTCGAAGCCGCGCGGCAGTTGGTGCATGTGCTGGCCGGCCACACCGTCACGCAACAGGCGGCCCAGCCATGACGGACGTGCTGACAAACGGGCTGATCGCGATTGCCGCGATGATCGCCATGGCGGGGTTCGGCATTCCCATCGCCTTTTCCATCGGCATCGTGGGCGCCGTAGGTTTGTATATGACGGGCGGCGCGACCTTTCTGTTCGTGATGGTGCAATCGCTGCCTTATTCGGTCGCCAGCGAGTATTCCTTCGCCGTCATTCCGATGTTTGTCCTGATGGGCACCATCGCCGCCTTTTCCGGCATCATATCCGAGCTTTACACGGCCGTGAACCGCTGGATGGAGGGGCTGCGCGGGGGCCTTCTGATGGCGACCACCATGGCCTCGGCCGGGTTTTCCGCGATTTCCGGGTCCACCATCGTGAACGCGGCAATGTTCACCCGCATCGCCCTGCCCGAGGTGATCGCGCGCGGCTATCACAAGGGGCTGAGTGCAGGGGTGATCGCCGCCGCCGGCACCTTTGCCGCGCTGATCCCGCCTTCGCTAACCTTCGTGATCTTCGGCATCCTGACTGAACAAAGCATCGGCAAGCTGTTCATGGCGGGTATTCTGCCGGGCATCTTCACCGCCGCCTGCTATATGGCGGCGATCCCGCTGATCGCGCGCATCCGGCCCGACTGGATTCCCCGGTCCGAGGCACGGTCAACCCTGCGGGAAAAGGTGCTGGGGCTGCGGGGCATCTGGCCGATGCTGGTGCTGGTGTTCATCGTGCTGGGGGGCATCTATTCGGGCATCACGCCGCCCACCACCGCAGGCGCGTTGGGCGCGACCGGGGCGCTGGCGATTGCGGTGCTGCGGCGACGCATCACCGCCGGGCAGGTCTGGGCTTCGGCCCGGGAAACGGCGGAACTGACAGCCGTGCTATTCGTGCTGATCATCGCCGGGCTGCTGTTTTCGCGCTTTCTTGTGCTGTCAGGCTTTGTGTCGGACCTGACCGGGTTCGTCACCGGCAGCGGGCTGTCGCCGGGCATGTTCATCCTGTTGATGGTGCTGATGTATTTCGTGCTGGGCATGTTCATCGACCCGCTGTCGATGCTGGTGATGACGGTGCCTTTCGTCTTTCCGGTGATCCAGGCCTACGGGATGCACCCGATCTGGTTCGGCGTGATACTGTGCAAGATGATCGAGATCGGAGTGATCACGCCCCCCGTCGGGCTGAACCTGTTTGCCGTGGTCGGCGCGTCCGAAGGGCGCGTGACGATAGGCGAGGTTTACGTCGGCATCCTGCCCTTCATCCTGATCGAACTGGTGATCCTGACGGTGCTGATCCTGATCCCCGAGATCTCGACCTATCTGCCCGACACGATGATGTAGCCCGCCCCCGGAGACCAGACATGCACGACACCGACCCGGAAACCGGGCTGATGCCACAGCAGAACCTGCTGATCGGGCAACTGCTGTTTTCGCCTGCCCGCTATGACCCCGACCAGGAGATCGTCTATCGCGACGATCTGCGGTTCACCTATCGCGAGCTGCGCGCGCGGGTGCAGCGGCTGGCGGACGGGCTGGCGGGCCTGGGCGTGCGCCCGGGCGACACGGTGACGGTGATGGACTGGGACAGCCACCGCTATCTGGAATGCTTCTTTGCCGTGCCGATGATGGGGGCGACGTTGCAAACGGTGAACGTGCGGCTGAGTGTTGACCAGATCCTGTTCACGCTGACACAGACGCGCCCTGCCCTGCTGATGGTGCATCCGGATTTTGCCGAGGTTGTCACGGCTCTGGCCGAACACATCGCCTTTCCCTGCGGCATTGTGATGCTGCCCGACGATGGCCCGATCGACGGCGCGATCTGTTACGAGCCGCTGCTGGCCAGGGCGTCCGACCGTTACGATTTCCCCGAACTGCCCGAGACGACCACCGCCACCACCTTTCACACCACCGGCACCACCGGGCAGCCGAAGCAGGTGTTCTACAGCCACCGCCAGATCGTGCTGCACACGCTGTCGCTGATCGCGACCTATGCCACCAAGACCGATCAGGGCCGGTTCGACCAGTCCGATGTCTACATGCCGATCACGCCGATGTTCCATGTTCACGCCTGGGGCGTGCCCTTCATGGCGACGGCGCTGGGGGTGAAACAGGTCTACCCCGGCCGCTACGAGCCGGATCGCCTGCTGGCCCTGCAACAACGCGAAGGCGTGACCTTTTCCCATTGCGTGCCGACGATCCTGCAAATGCTGCTGGCCGCACCGGGCGGGGCCGATCTGACCGGGTGGAAAATCGTGGTGGGCGGCGCGGTTCTGACCCGCAGCCTGGCCGAGCAGGCGCAGGCGCGGGGTATCGACATTTTCTGCGGCTATGGCATGTCGGAAACCTGCCCGCTGCTGTTGATCGCCCATGTCGACACACAGTCGCTGCCCGAAGGCGCGGACGACATCGGCCTGCGCATCCTGGCCGGGCGGCCTGCGATCCTGACGGACGTGCGAATAGTAGATGAGGCGATGCAGGACGTGCCCGCCGATGGAGTTTCGCGGGGCGAACTGGTCGCCCGCGCGCCGTGGTTGACTCGGGGGTACATGAACAACCCCGAGGCCAGCCGCGCCCTGTGGCAGGGCGGATACCTGCACACCGGCGACATCGCGACCGCCACGCCCGACCGCTATGTGAAGATCGTGGATCGGTTGAAGGACGTGATCAAAACCGGCGGCGAATGGGTGTCCTCGGTGGATGTCGAGGATCTGCTGACCCGGCACGCCAGCGTGACGGAATGCGCGGTCATCGGAGTGGCAGACGCCAAGTGGGGCGAACGCCCGCTGGCGCTGATCGTGGCGAATGGCGCGATCGACAGCGCCGAGCTGTCGCGGCACCTGCAAGGGTTCGTCGATCAGGGCAAACTCTCGCGCTTCGCGATCCCCGACCGGTTCATCGCGGTCGAGGCGCTGGACCGCACCAGCGTCGGCAAGATCGACAAGAAACGCCTGCGCGAAAAATACGCCGCGCCGAAGTGATCCGGCGCGGCGCGATGTTCAGGCAGCCTTGGGCAGCGGGGTTTCGCCCTGTTCCACCAGCGCCCCGTGCAGGGCGGTGATGGCAGGCTCCAGCGCGTCACGTTCAAGGATGAACTGCACATCCACGTTGCGCGGCCCCTGCGAGGCGCCAAGGGCATAAAGCCCCGCCTCGGCCAGTGCCTGCAACCCGTGTGTCAGCACCGACAGCCCCGCCAGATCGCGCCCGATGACCGAGGCCATCGCAAGCGGCCGTGCCGAGACATCGGCATTCGGATAGGCCTTGGCCAGATCGCTTTCGACCCGGCGCATCACTTTCAGCGAGGAATCGACGTAATGCGTGATCGTGTTGGCGTTCGAATTCTTAGACACGATGCGCACGTTGTGGCGCGTCAGCACCTCGAGCACCTTGGCGTCATAGCCCTTGACGCCCACCATGTCCTGCTCGAACAGCTCCAGCGCGATGATGTCAAGCCCGGTCACCATCTCGACCGCAGGCGCCTCGGCGGGCTTGTCGTCGATCAGCGTGCCGGGGTCTTCGGGTTCAAAGGCGTTCGTCACCCGCAGCGGCACATCGGCCTGGCGCAGGGTTTTCGCCGCCTTTGGGTGGATCGCCTCCATCCCCATGTTCGACATCTGATCGGCCACGTCATAGTTCGTGTGCCCCAGCTTGCGCGCCACGCCTTCGCCCACGATCCCCGGGTCAGCCGAGGACAGGTGGAATTCCTTGTGGATGATCGCCTCTTTCGCGCCGGTCAGCGCCGCCATGCGCGAAAACGTCACCTCGGAATAGCCCCGGTCGAATTCGCGCATCAGCCCTTCGGCGCATTGCGCATAGCCGGTGACGATGGGCATTTCGCCCGATACGTCCAGATCGGTCAGCGCGCCCGAAATCCGTTCGTCCAACGATACATCGCCCGGCATCCGCCAGCCTGTCAGGTCAACGAACCGTGCGTTCACGCCCGCGCGTTGCAGCAGCGTCGCGGCAACAAAGGCCGAATGCGCCTCGCCCAGGCCCGACAGCATCTCGCGCACCTGCAACAGGTGCTCGGACAGCTGGAAATGGCCATAGGAACACAGGCGTTGCAGGTCGATCAGACAGTTGCGCGTGCCCTCGATCCGCTCGGCGACAAAGCTGTCGGCCTGCGCGATATCCAGCGGGTGCTCCAGCACCTCGCGGTGTGCCTTGCCCATTGCATCGGACACCTGCGCAAGGCTGTCGTGCCAGCCATGATCGGTATCGGCATCGGCGTAGCGCGCATACACCCCTGGATCGCCGGTTTTCTTGTGTTCCAGCAACAGGTTGGTGATGCCACCAAAGGCCGACACCACGAAGATGCGGTTATACAACGCTTCGCCCTTGCGGGTGCCGACGAACAGCGTGTCGCGCAGCTCGTTCAGGCGGGACATGCTTGTCCCGCCAATTTTTTCAACTGTATGTGCCATGGCGTACCTCAGGCTGCGGCCTCTTCGGCCGGGGCGTAGGACCCATCCTCGCGGTGCACCTCGGCGCCCGTGACCGGCGGGTTGAACACGCAGGCCATATGCAGCTCTTCCTCGGCGCGCAAAATGTGCTTGTCATGCAGGTTCAGCGCATACATCACTCCGGGCTTGATATCGTGGGTCTCGCCCGTGGCGATATCGGTGATGGAGCCTTTGCCCTTCATGCAGTAGACGCTTTCAAAGTGGTTCTTGTAGTGGAACTGGTGTTCCGAACCCGCCTCAAGCACGGTGATATGGAACGAAAACCCCATCTCGTCGCTGGCCAGCAGCATCCGGGTCGAGGTCCAGCGCGCGTCGGCCACGTGACGGTCGGTTTTCTTCAGTTCGTTGAAATCACGTACAATCATTGTCTTCTCTCCTTGTCGTCCGGGTTCGGGGTCAGGCGCCTGCGGTTTCGGCCAGCACCTCGCGGGTGGCCTCTTGCAAGATCGCGAACCCTTCGCGGATCAGGTCATTCGGTGTGGTCAGCGGGGCGAGGAACTTGATCACCTCGTCATGGGCGCCCGAGGTTTCGATCACGAGGCCCTTTTCGTAGGCGCGCGCGCAGATTTTGCCCGCAAGATCGCCATCGCCCACGTCAACGCCCTGCATCATGCCACGGCCTTTGGGCTTGGCGCCTTCGACCATGTCGGCCACGGCCTGAATCTCGCCGCTCAGCAGGTCGATCTTGGCGGTCAGCTCCCGCTCGAAACTCTTGTCCTTCCAGAACTTTTCAATCGCCACGCGGGCGGTGACAAAGGCATGGGTGTTGCCCCGGAAGGTGCCGTTGTGCTCGGCTGGCTTCCACACATCCAGTTCGGGCTTGATCAGCAGCGCAGCAAACGGCAGTCCAAAGCCTGACAGCGATTTCGCCTGCGTGATCATGTCGGGCTTGATGTCTGCCTTCTCGAACGAGAAATAGGTACCCGAGCGGCCGATCCCGGCCTGGATGTCATCGACGATCACCAGCGCGCCGTGCTTGCGGGCCAGCTTCTCTATCCCGCGCATCCAGTCGTCCGAGGCGGCGTTCAGCCCGCCCTCGCCCTGGATCGGCTCGAACACGAAGGCCGCCGGGGCATCGACACCCGACGACGGGTTGCCCAGCAGTTCCTCGATCACGGCCAGCGTGTCGACGCCTTCGCCCAGCGCGCCCTCATACGGCATGTGGGTCACGTCGCCCAGCGCGCCGCCACCCGCTCCACCGCGTTTCCCGGCATTGCCGGTCAGCGCCAGCGCGCCCATCGTCATGCCATGAAAGCCATTGGTAAAGGCGATCACGTTGCGACGGCCAGTGACTTTGCGCGCCAGCTTGATCGCGGCCTCAACCGCGTTGGTGCCGGTCGGGCCGGTCATCATGATGCGGTAATCCATGCCACGCGGCGCAAGAATGTGATCATCGAACGCGGTCAGGAACGCGGCCTTGGCGTCGGTGTGAAAATCCAGCGCATGGGCCAGCCCGTCACCGGCCAGGTGCTGCACCAGCGCGGCCTTCATGTCGGGGTCGTTGTGGCCGTAGTTCAGCGAGGAACAGCCGCCAAGAAAATCGATGTAACGCGTGCCATCCTCGGTAAACAGCTCGGATCCGCGGGCACGGGTAAAGCTGGCCGGAAAGGCGCGGCAATAGGAACGGGCCGCACTTTCGCGGCGCTCATAGATCGACGGGTCGTTTGCCATGTCTCTGGGCATGGTGACTCCTTCAAATTCAGTAATGTCGGTTGGGTTACGCCGCGCGGCGGAGGGTGCCTGCACGGGTGGGCAGCGCGATTGTCACCATGTGCTCGGTGGCATGTGCGCCGTCAAAGTGCTCGTCCCGCGTGAAGTGCGGTTCGTCGTCCAGATCACCGCCAATGTCGCGGGCAAAGCTGCGGAACAGCCCCCAGGACGCATCGTTGTCCTTGGTGATCGTGGTCTTCAGTTCGCAGGCATCGCGCGCGACATCACGCGAGATCAGTTCCTTCAGCATCTTCTTGCCAAGGCCCAAGCCCCGCGCCTGTTCGCCGACGGCAACCTGCCAGACGAAAAACGCATCCTGCTGCGGGATCATGTGCCCCGAAATCCAGCCGACAACTTCGTCGTCCAGTTCGGCCAGCACGCAGGTGTCGCGAAAATGATCCGCCTGGATCAGATTCGCATACATGGAGTTCTCGTCCAGCGGCTTGCACGCGCGGACAAGGTCCCAGATCGCGGCCCCGTCTGTCGCTTCAGGTTTGCGCAGAAGGGGCGCCCGCGTTCGGGGCAGGTCTTTTTCGGTCGTGATCATGTCTTTCGGCACGATTTCAGGCTCCATGTTTGTTCGGTTTGCTAAGTAGCGCACCCCTGGGTTCATTTCAACATTCTAAGCAAAATATTCCGCTCATAGCGGCCTTTCAGCGAAAATCTCGCAATATCTTGAGCAGGAAATCAAAGGAAAGCACGCAGTATTTACTTAGCATTCCTAAGCGAATCGAATGATCCTTCGCGGATTGAAGCATTGCTGCGGATATGTCACATTTCCCCGTCATGACCGAACCGCACCGAGATAGAATCGACCAAAGCCTGATCGCACTGCGCAGGATTCTGCGCGCAACCGAGATGTATGAACGCGATCTGGCGCAGGCGGCGGGTCTGACCTCGGTGCAGTTGCGGGTGTTGCAATTGGTGGGCGTGACCGGTTCAACCACGCCAACGGCGCTGTCCTCGCGCATGGGTGTCAGCCAGGCAACGATCACCACGCTGGTCGACAAGCTGGTGGCGCGCGGTCTGGTCAGGCGCGAAGCCTCGGCGACGGACCGGCGGCAGACCAATGTGGTCATCATGGACACGGGCCGCGAGACGCTGAAGGGCGCGCCGGATGCCTTGCAACAACGCTATGTCACCGCTTTTGCCGGGCTGGCGGATTGGGAACAGGCGCAGCTGGTCGCCTCGCTGGAACGTGTGGCGGCGATGCTGGATGCGCATGAGATCGACGCCTCGCCGGTGTTGACGACGGGCGAAATCCGCGCTGCAAAACCGGCACATCGCACAAGTTAGCGCCGATACCCCACAACACCGGCGCGGCTTTCTGTTGCAATATGTGGGAAAGCCGGTCAGAGTTTTCCGACAACCACAGGCGTGACATGATCCGGAAAACCACCAACCAGCGCGAAGAAGAGATCCTGCGCGAATTGGCCCGCGTGGGCGGGTCGTGCCGTGTCAGCGCGCTGGCCCGGCAGCTGGGCGTGACTAACGAAACCATCCGCCGCAACGTCCGCACGCTGGAAGATCGCAACATCGTGCGCAAGGTGCATGGCGGGGTGCATCTGGTCGAGGATATTCTTGAACCCACGCTGGAAAACCGCCTGACCCGCGAGGTGGACGCCAAGACGCGCATCGCCCGCGCCGTGGCGGGCACCATCAGCGACGGGGATTCCCTGTTCCTGGATATAGGCTCCACCACCGCCTATGTGGCGCTGGCGTTGCAGAGCCATTCCAACCTGTTCGTGGCCACGAATTCCGTCTTCGTGGCGCAAACGCTGGCGACGCGGAACAACAACAAGGTGTTTATGGCCGGGGGCGAGCTGCGCAGCCACGATGGCGGGGCCTTTGGCGCCGAGGCGCATGATTTCATCCGCCGCCTGAACGTGCGCTTTGCCGTGTTTTCCGTGGGGGCAGTGAACGCCGAACAGGGCTTCCTGCTGCACGACATGCAAGAGGCGAACCTGGCCGATCTGGCGATGGACCGCGCGCAAGTGCGCGTTGTAGTCGCCGATGGCGAAAAGCTTGGCAAACGCGCCCCGATCACCATGCAGCGGCAAGAGCGGATAGACCTGATGTTTACGGATACGCCGCCCAGTGCGGCGATTTCCGCCATGCTGGATGACAAAGAGATCGAGCTGGTGGTGGCCGAGGGCTGACCCCGACCACCTCGGGATTTATTTGGCGAACAGCTGGTTCAGATCGGCAAAGGCCTTCAGCTCCACCGCGTTGCCCGCCGGGTCGTGAAAGAACATCGTCGCCTGTTCGCCGGGCTGCCCCTTGAAGCGCACATAGGGTTCGATCACGAACTTAACGCCCGCCTCTTTCAGACGGTCTGCGGTCGCCTGCCAGTCATCCATCGTCATCACCAAGCCGAAATGGCGCACGGGCACGCCGTGGCCGTCCACCGCGCTGGTGGCCGAGGAACCGCATTCGTCGGGCGCGAGGTGGGCGACGATCTGGTGGCCGTGGAAATCGAAATCGACCCACTCGGGCGAGGACCGGCCTTCGCCGCAGCCCAGCAACCCCTTGTAGAAGTCGCGGGCCGCGTCGAGGTCATCGACCGGGAAGGCAAGGTGAAAGGGGCTAATCTCGCGCTGTGTCATGACGCATCTCCTTGGGTGGCGTTTGCCCGGGTGATACCGGGCAATCTCACCGCTGGAAATGGCTTTCGCGCGTCAGGCCTTCACCCGCTCCATCTTGGGGTCGTACAGCGGCGCAAGCGAAACGGAACAGGGGATGCGCTGTGTCGCGACCTCCAGTTCATAGTCGCCCGACAGCACGAAATCGCGGTCGATCACGTCATCCGACCGGATATAACCCATGCCGATCCATTTCCCCAGCGTATGCCCGAACCCGGCGCTGGCCAGGTAGCCGACGCGCGTGCCGTTGCGATAGATGGTCGAGCGCGAACAGATCACCGTGTCGGGATCGTCGGTGGTGAAGGTCGCCAGCATCCGCTTCACGCCGCCGCTGCGCTGCGCCTCGACGGCCTCGCGCCCCTTGAACGGCTGGTTGCCGCGCAGCTTGCAGGCCCAGCCAAGACCGGCCTCGAAGGGCGTGTAATCGGGGCTGATGTCGCCCGCCCAGGCACGATAGCCTTTCTCCAACCGCAAGCTTTCAATCGCGCGATACCCCGCGTCGATCAGCCCATGTTCGGCCCCTGCCGCCTTGAGCGCGGCGTAAACGGTGGTGGCGTATTCGACAGGCAGGTGCAGTTCCCACCCCAACTCGCCCACATAGGTCACGCGAAGCGCCCGCACCGGACAGCCGGCGATGCCGATGGTTTTCGCAGTGCCGAATGGGAACCCATCGTTCGACACGTCGTCATTGGTGACGGCGGCCAGAATGTCGCGCGCGCGCGGCCCCATCAGCGACAGCACCGACCAGGCCGAGGTCACATCCACAAGCTGCGCGTTCAGCCCCTTGGGAATGTTGCGTTCGATCCAGTCGAAATCGTGGGTGGCATAGCCGGTACCGGTGACGATGTAATATTCATCCTGCCGGACCCGGACGCAGGTCAGATCGCATTCGATGCCGCCGTTGTCGTTCAGCATCTGCGTGTAAACCAGTGACCCCACCGGCTTTTTCACGTCATTCGCCGCAATCCAGCTCAGCGCCTCTTCGGCGTCGGGGCCCTTCAGCGTGAATTTCGCGAATGAGGTCTGATCGAACAGCACCGCCGCCTCGCGCGCGGCCTTGTGTTCGCGGGCCACGGCGGTTTCCCAGTTCGGGGTGCCGAAGGTATAGACATCCTTCGCCTCTTCCCCGGCCGCCGTGTCGGCAAACCAGTTCGGGCGTTCCCAGCCCAGCTTTTCGCCGAAACAGGCCCCATTCGACAGCAGCGTGTCATACAGAGGCGATTTTCGGCAGGGCCGGCCCGAGCTGTGTTCTTCGGACGGCCAGGCCATCGTGTAGTGCTTGGCGTAGGCCTCCATCGTGCGGGTGCGCACCCAGTCGGTGTCGAAATGCGGGCGGCCAAAGCGGCGGATGTCGACGGGCCACAGATCGTACGGCGGTTCGCCCTTGGCGACCCATTCGGCCAGCGCCATCCCGGCCCCGCCCCCGGCGGCGATGCCATAGGCGTTGAACCCGGCGCCAACGTAGAAATTCTTCAGCTCGGGCGCTTCGCCTAGGATGAAATTGCCATCGGGCGTGAAGCTTTCCGGCCCGTTCACCAGCTGCTTGATCCCGGCGGTTTCCAGCGCGGGCACGCGCGGCAGCGACAGCTCCATCAGCTGTTCGAAGTGGTCGAAGTTGGAGCTGAGCAGGGTATAGTGGAACCCCTTTGGGATACCGTCCAGCGCCCATGGGATCGGGTTCGGCTCATAGCCCCCCATCACCAGCCCGCCCACGTCTTCCTTGTAATAGGTCAGCCGGTCCGGGTCGCGCAGGGTGGGCAGGTCGGGCGTCACGCCGTCAATGCGTTCGGTCACCATGTATTGATGTTCGACCGGCACCAGCGGCACGTTCACGCCCACCGTCGCCGCCATCGCGCGGGTCCACTGGCCGCCGCAAAGGATCACCTTTTCGCAAGCGATATAGCCCTTTTCGGTCTTCACGCCTTTGATCACGCCATCCTGCACGTCGATTTCGGTGACCTTGGTATCCTCGAAAATCGAGGCCCCCGACATGCGCGCGCCCTTGGCCAGCGCCTGCGTGATGTCGGACGGGTTCGCCTGCCCGTCGGTTGGTAGGAAGGCCGCGCCTACCACGTCGTCCACTGTCATCAGCGGCCACAGCTCTTGCGCCTCAGACGGCGTGAGCAGCTGCATATCCAAGCCAAAGCTGCGCGCGGTGGTGGCCTGCCGCTTCACCTCGGTCCAGCGTTCCTCGTTACAGGCCAACCGCAGCCCGCCGTTCATCTTCCAGCCGGTGCCCAGCCCGGTTTCCTCTTCCAATGTCCGGTAGAGGCGCACGGATTCGCCCAGCAGCTGGGTGATGTTGGCGCTGCTGCGTAGCTGACCCACCAGCCCCGCGGCATGGAAGGTGGTGCCAGAGGTCAGCTTCTTGCGCTCAAGCAGGACAACCTCGGTCCAGCCCAGTTTGGCCAGATGATAGGCCGTCGAACAGCCCACGATGCCGCCGCCGATGATGACAGCCTTCGCGCTGGTCGGAAAATCGCTCATAAGTCCCTCACAAGCCTTTGAATTCACTCAGGGCCGCGTCGAAACGCGCCCGGTTTTCGGCGGTATAGGCGCCGTAGTCGAAATCGAGCGTCGAATGCAGTTCCGACACCATGCTCCACATGGTTTCGCGCAGCAGCGAGGCGCATTTCATCGCCACATACCGCCGCCAGAGCGCCGCATCGGGGGCTGCGCCGAGATATTGCGCCAGCATCTCGCGCTCGCCGTCCTCGGGCAGCTCGGCGTTTGACGCGAGGCCCGCGAGGTCGAAAAGGGGGCTGTTCAGCCCGCCGTAATCCCAGTCGATCAGCCACAGGCGGTCGCCCGCGTCGATCAGGTTGGCGGGCAGCAGATCGTTGTGGCCCAGCACCACATCGACCGGGCCAATCGCGCGCTCCAGATCGGTCGCCGCCTGCAACAGCGTATCCAGGGCGGGCACATGGGCAGACCCGCCCGCGCGCAGCGTGGCGGCATAGTCGTTGACGATGTGAAAGACCCAGAACATCAGCACCGGACCGCGCAGCGCGGCGCGCCCCTGGTCGTGCAACTGCCGCAGCAGGGGCACAATGCGCGCCAGCATCGCCGCGTCGCGCACATTGGCGGCATCGAGCGTTCGGCCCTCGACGAAGTCCATCGCAAGGATGCCGTGTTCGGCGTGCACCACCGCAGGCGTCAGCCCGATGGCCTGCGCTGCGCGGTGACAGGCCAGTTCGTTGAAGCGCATCACCTGATGTTCGGGAATGTCACCGCCCACGCGCACAACGTAATCGCGGCCCCGGTCGGTCAGCCGGACGTTCAGGTTGGTGATCCCGCCCGACAGCGGGCGCGGATCGCTGGGCGCTTGCCAGACGGGAAGCGCCATGGCGCGGGCGATGGCCTGGTCGATGTCCATCACGCACCCCCGGCCCGGTTGCGCATCCGCCGCGCGGCCGCTTCCAGCAGGCGGTCAGCGATAATGGCGATGAAGGCCACGGCCAGCCCGGCCACGATGCCTTGCCCCACGTTGGCTTTGGTCAGTGCGATATACACCTCTTGTCCAAGATCGCGGGTGCCCACCAGCGCCGTGATGACCAGCATCGACAGCGCCAGCATCACCGTCTGGTTCAGCCCCAGCAGCAGTTCCGGCGCGATGATCGGCAGCTTGATCCGGCGCAGCATCTGCCAGGGCGTGCAGCCAGACACGATCCCCGCCTCGACGATCTGCGGATCGACCGAGCGGATGCCGTGGGCGGCATAGCGCACCGCCGGGGCCAGCGCATATGCGACGATGGCGATCATCGCAGAAAAATCGCCGACCCGGAACAGCATCACCACCGGGATCAGGTAGACGAAGCTGGGCAGCGTTTGCAGGGTGTCGATGAACACGCCCACCACGCGGTTCGACATCTCGTTCCGGGCCGCAAGGATGCCGATGGGAATCCCGATGATCGAGGCGATCACGACCGACACACCGCAGAGGTACACGGTCATCATCGCCTTGGTCCACAGCCCCGTCAGCACCACCAGCCCGGTCAGCGCAAAGACCAGCGCCGCCAGCCGCCAGCCGCCCACGCGGGCGCCGATCAGCGTGATCGCGGCCAGGCCCCAAGGCCACGGGATGCCGGTGAAGAACTGGCGCACCGGCAGCAAAACCCAGGTCAGCAGGACCGTCTTGATCGCGTCCAGCGTGTCGAAATAATTGACGTTGATATAGCCGATGGCATCGGCCCAGATCTGCCCGGTGCTGATCACCGCAGCCTTGGGATAGGTCTGCACCCAGGGCAGTGCCAGCCCGATCAGTGCCGTCACCAGCACCACCGCCAACGACGACAGCAACCAGCGGTGCCGCATCGCCCAGCCGCCCCGCGATTGCGACGCGCGCAGGGTAACGGTGCGCGCCGAAAACGCCTGGCTCAGCCGGTCCAGCGCGATGGCCAGCACCACGATGGCCAACCCCGCCTCGACCCCGCCGCCGATGTCCAGCCGCCGCAGCGCGGTCAGCACGTCATAACCCAGCCCCCCGGCCCCGATCATCGAGGCGATGATGACCATGTTCAGCGTCAGCATGATGACCTGGTTCAGCCCCACCATCAGGGTCGGCCGCGCGGCAGGCACCAGCACTTTCCACATCTGCTGCCCCGAAGTCGCGCCGACCATCACGCCCAGCTCGCCCAGCTCCTCGGGCACGCCGCGCAGCGCCACGATGGTCACGCGGATCATCGGCGGCATGGCATAGATCACCGTCGCCGCAAGCGCCGCGACCGGGCCAAAGCCAAACATGAACAGGATCGGCACGAGGTAGGCGAAGATAGGGACCGTCTGCATCAGGTCCAGCACCGGGCGCAGGATGCGCTCGGCCATCGGCACGCGGAAGGCCAGGATGCCCAGCAGCAGCCCGCCCACCGCCGCCAGCGGCACGGCGATCAGGACCGAGGCCAGCGTCAGCATCGCGCTGGCCCATTGCCCGAAGACCGCAAGGTACAGGAAACAGGCCCCCATCAGCGCCGCCAGCCGCCAGCCCTTGGCATAATGCCCCAGCGCGCAGAAGATATAGGTGACCGCGATCCAGCTGAGCGGCGGCAGCACCTGCTGCGCCTGCTGCCCCTGCCCTTGCAGGACGCCCGTCACCAGCAGATCGACGGCGAGGTCATAGGGGATTTCAATCAACCGCGCGATGGCGCGGGTCACGTCGCGGAACAGGATGCCAAACAGCTCGGCCTCTTCCAGCAGCCATTTCATGCCGGCCGAGATGCGCCCTTCGAAATCGGGCTGCCACGCGGCAGGGAAACGGATGATCCAGCGCGCATCCAGCGCCTTGTAGATGTCCATCGCGTAATGCGAGGCGGCCCAGGTGACCCCCAGAAGCACCACCCAGAACGCCCAGCCCGGCACCGATGGCACGCCCTGCCAACGACGCGGCGCGGGCGGTGTTGCGCTGGTCTCGCTCACGCTCATGCGGCCGAGCTCCGCCCGACAAGGATGTCGATAATGACCGCACGCCCGACATGGCCAACAATGCGGCCCTCTTCGTCGCGGATGTTGAACATGCCATCGGCGCGCTCGATCCGGTCGGCGACGGCCTCGACCCGGTCGGTCACGATCAATTCGCCCGCCACGTCCCCCGCGGCGGCGCCGGGCGCCATGATCGCGCCCATGGTCAGCACCTTGGATTTCGGCACGTAGCGGGTGAATTCGGCGACGTAATCGTCGGCGGGCGACAGCACCAGATCCTGCGGCGTGGCGACCTGTACGATGCGCCCATCACGCATCACGGCGATGCGGTCGGCCAGGCGGATCGCCTCGTCGAAATCGTGGGTAATGAAAACGATGGTTTTCTTCAACATCGCCTGAAGGCGCATGAATTCGTCCTGCATCTCGCGGCGGATCAGCGGGTCGAGCGCGGAAAACGGTTCGTCCAGGAACCAAAGGTCGGGTTCTACCGCGAGCGAACGGGCGATGCCCACACGTTGCTGCTGACCGCCCGATAGTTGCGAGGGGTAGTAATCCTCGCGCCCCTTCAACCCGACCAGTTCGATCACCTCGCGCGCCTGCGCTTCGCGTTTGGCCCGGGGCACGCCCTGAATTTCCAGAGGAAAGGCCGCGTTTTCCAGCACGGTCAGATGCGGCAACAGGGCGAAGTGCTGAAACACCATCCCCATGCGGCGGCGACGAATATCCAGCATCTGTTTGTCGGTATAGGGCAGGATGTTCTGCCCGTCGAAAATCAGTTCTCCGGCGTCGGGGCGGATCAGCCGCGACAGGCAGCGCACCAGCGTCGATTTGCCCGAACCCGACAGCCCCATGATCACGAAAATCTCGCCTTGCCGGATCTTCACGTTGGCATCTCGTACCGCCCCGATCATGCCCGCGCGGCGCAGCGCATCGCCCGACGGGTTGCCGCCATGTTCCTTCAGGAACTGGTCAGGCCGGTGGCCATAGACCTTCCACAGATTGCGGCATTCCAGCAGAACCGGTCTTTCCATTGCGACGCTCTTGGGGTTGGGCCGGCTTGCGGGCCGGGCATCTTTGGTGACGGGCCCGCGACAGGGCGCAGGCCCGCAGGTGGCGCTTACTGGGTAATCCAGCCCTGCCATGTGCTTTCGTTGTTGGCGACCCAATCGGCCACGACAGCGTCCAAATCCTTGCCGTCCAGATCGACCTGCCCGACCATGTCGCCCATGGCGGCGTTGTCGATGGTGAAGGCTTCGATGGCCGAGGCCGCGCCCGGCCACTTGTCGGAGACGCCCGCCCAGCCGACCTTGTAGATCGGGCCGGTCGGCTTGCCGCAGTCATAGGCGGCATCGGGGTTCGAGCCCCAGGCCGGATCGGTGTAGCATTCGGGCGTATAGGCCGGGAACTGCACGAATTCGCCTTCATACTTGGCGACGGCCCAATGCGGGGCGTAAACCCAAAGAACGATGGGCGCCTTGCGCTGATAGGCCGATTCCAGCTCGGCAAACAGAGCCGCGTCGGTGCCCGCGTGCACCACCTCGAAATCCAGGCCCAGCGCCTCGACACGTTCTTCGTCAAAGCCGCCCCATGTCACCGGGCCGCCAAGGTAGCGGCCAAAGGGCGCGGTTTCAGCGGTGGAAAATTGATCCGCACAATCGTTCAGCGCCTGCCAGTCGGGCAGGCCGGGGCAATCTTCCTTCATATAGGCCGGGAACCACCATTCCTCGATCGCCTGCATCCCGGTCGATCCATAGGATACGACGTTGCCGGTGGCGATGGCTTCGTCCATCGCTTCTTGCCCCGTGGTGGCCCAGATTTCCATGGCGACGTGCAGATCGCCGGTTTTCAGGCCCGCAAACTGCGCGATGTAGTCGGCCTGAACGTATTCGACATTGTAGCCGGCCTTTTCCAGAACGCTGCCCATGATCTTGGTGGTCAGCAACTGGCCGGTCCAGTCGTGCAGGGTCAGCTTGATCGGGTCGGTGCTTTCAACCTCGGCCAAGGCCGGGGCCACTGAGGCCAGCGCCAAAAGACCGGCGCCCATGAGTGGTGCAAATTTCATTTCTCTCTCCTGTTGGTATCGTCGCGCCTAATCTGTGGTTTTTGTTGCGGCTGCGTTGTTACGGTCCTTAACGAGCGGCAAAAAATCAATAGTTTTTATTGCCTTTGGTGATTTTTGTTTGGCTATTCGCGGTCTTTTGTGGCTTTTTTCGGGGTATGAGGCAAGACGGAGCGAGGATCGCCATGTCGGACGACACACAAAACCTGTTGCAGGCCGCTATCGCGATTACCGAAACGGCGGCGGCGATTCCTCGGGCGGCCTTTCGCGCGCCGCTGGATGTCTTTTCCAAGTCAGATGAAAGCCCGGTTACCCAGGCCGACCGCGACACCGAAACCGCGATCCGGCAGCAGTTGGAACAGCAGTTCCCCGACGACGGGATATTCGGAGAGGAACATGGCGTGACCGGGCAAGACCGGGCGCGCATCTGGGTGGTTGATCCGATCGACGGCACCAAAAGCTTTGTCTCGGGCGTACCGCTGTTCGGAATGCTGATGGCGCTGGTGCAGGACAATCGCACGCGGCTGGGCGTGGTGCGGTTTCCGGCGCTGGGGCAGGTTTATGCCGGGGCGCCGGGGCTGGGCGCGACCCGCGACGGGGCGCCGATCTACGTCTCAAGGTGTACGCAACTGGCGGAGGCCACGCTGTACATCAATGAAGGCGACAAGATTTTTGCTGCGGTCCCCGAAACCTTTGCGCGGTTGACCCGCGCCGGGCGCCTGCGCCGCATGGGATACGATTGCCACCCCCACGCCCTGCTGGCCGAAGGACTGGTGGACGTGGTGGTGGATTACGACCTGAAGCCCTATGACTATCTGCCCGTGCTGGGGCTGATCGAGGCCGCGGGCGGCGTGATGACCGACTGGCAAGGCAAAGCGCTGGATTTCAACTCGGACGGGCGGGTCGTGTCGGCCGCCACGCCCGAGCTGCACCGCGAGGTGCTGGCGTTGCTGAACGCCTAGCCAGCGCGCACCGCAGCCACGTGATCATCGAAACCGGAGGCGTTCATCAGCGCCTTGCACCGGTCGAACCGCCCCGTGGCATAGGCCCAGAAATCCTCGGCCGGGTTGCCGTCGGCATGCTGGATCAGGCCCCACAACGTCCACAGCAGATCGCACATCGCCTTGTAGATCACGACGCGCCCCAGCTCGGCCGCCGTGGGCGCGCGCCCGAAATAGGCGGCCAGCATCTCGGCCTCCATCTCGGGCGTCATGCCCGCCTCGACCGACAGATCGCCCAAGTCCCACAGCGGATCGTTCATGCCACCATATTCGTAATCGACCACCCACATGCGGGTGCCATCGTCCAGAAAATTCTCGCACAACGGGTCGCAATGGCAGGGCGCAAGTGGTGCCGGATTGGCATCCAGCGCGGCGCGCACCGGCTCGGCGGCAGCGACCACATCGTGATAACCCTCGGGCAGGGTCGAGCCTTCTTTCTTGGCGAGTACGCCCAGATAATCCTCGATCATGGCGAACAATTCGAACCGTGCAGCGAATTCCTCGCCCGAGGCGTGCAACTGGCGCAGCACCTGTCCCGCACGGGCCGGGGCGCCGGGGATGGTGTGAAAATTGTCGGGCGTCATTGTGGTGACACCTTCGATGGCGTCCATCACCAGAATGCCCGCCTCTGGTTCGGCATGCAGGATACGCGCCGACACACCGGCCCGCGCCGCCGCCTGCGCGTTCACCAGCTCGGCCTTGCGGTCGATGTAATCCTCGGTCCCCGCCCCCGGCAGCCGCACCACCAAAGGCGCCCGCCCCGGGACGCCGATGCGGTAGACAAGGTTTGTCAGCCCGCCAAGGCGCATGATGTCCAATGTGGCCGGGTCTGCATCGTCGTAACCCGGGGTCCGGGCCAATGCGGCCCTGATCGTGGCTTTGTCCTTTTCGCTCATCGCATTCCCTGTTGTTTTGTCGGTGTGTCACCCTTTTAGGCGGGTGTTTTCTGGATCGTACAAAGGCCCATCGACACGGGTGATCGTATGGCGCTCGCCATAGACAATACACTCAAATGCCGTTTCCTGCGCCAGTGCGGCAGGCAGATAGCCGAACAGGATCGTCTGTCCCACCGTATGCCCGCGCCCCGCTGATGTGGCGAGAGAGACGGTTTCGCCCCCATGCAGGATCGGCTCGCCTCCGGACACAGGCAGGGTTTCGGGCGTCACAAAGGTACACAGCACACGCTCTGGCCCTTCGGCCTTCTGCCGCTCCAGCGCGGCGCGGCCGATGAAATCGCCCTTGGATTTCAGATGCACCCGGAACGAAAGCCCGGCCTCGATCGGGGAATAATCCGGCGTGATGTCGCCCGACCAATACAGATAGCCCTTTTCCAGCCGCAGCGTTTCAATGGCACGATAGCCAACATTGCGAATGCCGTGCCCCTGCCCCGCCTGCCACAGCGCCTGATAGACGTGGCGCGCATATTCGGTCGGCACGTGCAGCTCATACCCCAGCTCGCCCACGTACCCGATCCGCGCCGCGCGCACCGGGGCCGCCCCCACGGTGATGTCCCGAGCGGTGGCAAAGGGGAAGGCCGCGTTCGACAGATCGTCCTCGCTGACTGCGGCCAGCACTTCGCGCGATTTCGGGCCGACGATGTTGAGGACCGCCCGGCCCGAGGTCACCTCGATCAGGTGAACCGAACCATCGGCGGGCATGTGACGGCGGATCCAGTCGCTGTCATGCACGCCAAACCCCGACCCGGTGACAAGGTAGAAATGGTCGCGCGACAGGCGGATCACGGTCACGTCGGCCTCGATCCCGCCGGTTTCATTGCAGAACTGCGCATAGATCACCGAGCCGTCGGGCTTGTCCATGTTGCAGGCCGCCAGCCGTTGCAGCAGCGCCAGGGCACCGGGGCCGATCAGCTCGAACTTGGAAAACGAACTCTGGTCGATCAGCGCCACACCCTCGCGCACCGCGCGGTGTTCCTCTGCCACGTATGGCTTGTACCCCGGCGACAGGAATCCAAGCTGGTCTTCCTGCGGCACACCTTCGGGCGCGAACCACAGCGGCCGCTCCCACCCGTTTTTCGAACCAAAAATCGCGCCGTGCCCGTCCAGCACGTCATGCAGCGGCGACAGGCGCAGGTTTCGGGCGCTGGTGTATTCCTGCCCCGGGAACCGTTCCTTGTAGTGGTATTCGTAATGCTCGACCGCGCGCGGATACATGAAGGCCCGCGTACCGTGGTGATGCGAAAACCGCCGCACATCCAGCGGCCAAAGGTCCAGCCCGGGGCGGCCATTCAGAATCCACTCGGCAATCATCTCGCCCGCGCCACCGCCCGCCGCGATCCCGTACAGGAACCCCGTCGCCATCATCAGGTTGTCGATGCCGGGCTGCCAGCCCATGACGAAATCGCCATCCGCCGAATAGGGGATCGGCCCGTTGATGACAGAGCGCACGCCAACCTCGTTCACCACCGGCGTCACCTGCGCCGCCAGTTCGGCCAGCGGGGCGAACCGATCCATGTTGTCGGGCAGCAGTTGCCGCACGAAGTCGCCCGGAATGCCCTTTTCGCCAAAGGGCAACGTGCCTTCCTCGTAGCCGCCAATCACCAGCCGCCCGCCCGCGTCGGGCTTGTAATAGACCAACCGCTCGGGGTCGCGCAGCGTCGGCAAGGCGGCGACGCTGTCGGTATCGGGCAAGGGTTCGGTCACGATGTACTGATGCTCGACCGCGCAGGCCGGCACCCGCAGGCCCAGCTTGTCGCCCAGCTCGCGGCTCCACATGCCGGCGGCCAGCGTCACGGTCTCGGCCTCCCATGTGCCCTCGGTTGTTTCAACCCCGGTGATGCGGCCATCGCGCAGGGTGAAATCCAGCACCTTCACGCCTTGGCGTATCTGCGCGCCATGCCGCCGCGCCCCCGCCGCAATCGCCTGGCACAGCCCGGCCGGATCCACATGCCCGTCCGAGGGGATGAAGGCCGCGCCTTCCAGCCCCTTTGTGTCGATATAGGGGAACAGATCCTGCGCTTCGCTAGGCGAGATGATGTGCATCTCAAGTCCGAAACTCTGCGCCATGGTCGCCAGCCGTCGCGCTTCCAGCATCCGGTTCGGCGTCGCGGCCAGCCGCAGGCTGCCGACCTTTTTCCAGTCGAACGCCATGCCGACCTCGGCTTCGAGCCGGTCATACATCGCGACCGAGCGTTGCAGCATCCGGGTGGTGTTCCGGCTTGACCGCAGCTGCCCGACCAAGCCCGCCGCATGCCACGTCGCGCCTTCGGTGATCGAGGCCTTTTCCAGCACGACCACGTCGCTCTCGCCCGCGCGCGCCAGATGATAGGCCACGGAACAGCCGATGATGCCACCGCCGATGATCAGATGCCGTGCAGAATGGTGCGCCATATCATTTTCCCAAAGATTTCACCGGCAGCTTGAAGTCAGATCAACAAAAAGCAACAAAAAACGACATGTTCGAACAAAAATTCTGTATCACCTCACGCTTCTGCCCTATCCTGCCCCCGCAAGGAAAGGACCGGCCATGTCAAAATACGATCAGGATATTCTGGCCATGGTGGCGCTGCATGGCACCGTCTCGGTCGGAGACATCGCGCAGACGCTGGATGTGACCGATCAGACCGTGCGCCGGATAGTCCAGCCACTGGTTGCGCAGGGGCGCATTCGCAAGGTGCACGGCGCCATCGTCTCGGTCGATGGACCAAACGACCCGCCCCTGCCCGCGCGCCTCGTCGAAAACCGCGCCGCCAAGGCGCGTATCGCCGAAATGGTCGCGCAGATTATCCCCGATGGCGCGTCGCTGGCCATCGACACCGGGTCGACCTCGGGGATCATCGCGCAGGCGCTGTGCCAAAGGCGCAACCTGACCGTGGTCAGCAACTCTTCCATCATCGCCGCCACGCTGGCCGTGATCCCCGGCAATCGCGTCTTCATGGCCGGCACGCAACTGCGCGCCCACGACGGCGCCGCTTTCGACAGAAATGCCTTCGACACGGTGGCCAGCTTCTCCGTCGATTGGGCGATCCTCTCGGCATCGCGCGTCCACCCGCACCACGGCTTTCTGGTGAATGACCAGAACGAAGTCGAAATGTCCCTGGCCCTGCAAGATATCGCGTCGCAATCACTGATGGCGGTCGATCAGTCGAAATGGATTCTTCAGGGCGCCGGCTCTCCGCTGCGCCTGCCCCCCCTGCGTGACGGCAGCCTTGTGGTCACCGACGCGCGCCCGCCCGAGGACTTCGCCACGCTTCTCACCGCGCTGGACGTGCGAACCCCGGCCTGATCGTCTCCACAGTCGCATCTGCACCCGCCCGGTTTGCGTGCCACGCGGGTGCGGCAGACAAATTTTTTCAAAAAAATTTTGCTGTTCGGAACCATTTCGAGGGGCGCGGCGTTTACCAGTGATTCATAAACAAGGACTCGGTCTGCACGAATCATTCATAGTCGACGCGTTCGACAGTATCGGAGCGGGACAGACCGGAAGATCAGCAACGTTTATGACTGAACACACCCTCACCGCACCAACACTCCGCGATGCGTTGCGACATCAGACATCGGAAGAGCACGCGCAACTGGATCGGGCCTTGTCACGGCTGGACCTGCGCGACCCGGAACAACGTCGCGCATTCTGCGCCATTCAGGCCCACGGGTTTTACCTGATGGGAACGGCCTGCAACTGGCAGGCCGCCGAAGCGACGCCGGTGTTGCGCAACGCGATCGCGGCGCTTGAACAGGATATCACCCCGGCCCAACGCGCGATGACGGTCTATCCACCCCTCGCCGTTCCCGGCCTGACCCTGCATCCCGACGCGGTCGCGTATCTTGTCCTTGGTTCTCAGCTAGGGGCAACTGTCCTGCGCCGCGCCCTGCCCGAAGATCAGCAAACCGGATTTTTCGGCATGAAAGCCGACACCGCGCTCTGGCGCCAATTCTGCCAACGCATGTCAACGCAACCAACCGACAGCCCGCTCGCCCGCCGCGTGATCGCGGACGCCCGCACCGCCTTTGGTCTCTTCGACCCGACCCTTGCCAGCAAAACGACTGTGGATACAGCGATAGCCAGCCTATGAACGACTCTTTTATTTCGACAGACACGCCGGTCGACCTTACGAACTGCGACCGTGAACCGATCCACCTGCTTGGCAATGTTCAGCCGTTCGGGGCGCTGATCGCCGTCTCATCCGACTGGCTGATCCAACATGCCTCGGCCAATATCGACAAGATCACCGGCACCGAGGCTGGAGACATGATCGGAGCGCCGCTGGCCAGCTTTCTGCCCGCCACATCCGTGGAAAAACTGCGCCGGAAACTGTCTGCCTCAACGCACGAAAACGCCGTGACCCGACTGTTCGGCTTTCCGCTCTTTAGTGATTCCCGACTTTTCGACATCAGCATTCACCAATCCGGCCAAAGCTATGTCTTCGAATTCGAAGCCAAGGCGCGTGGGCGCGAACACGATGAACTGGCCCTTGTCACCCCGATGCTGCAACGCATATCGGCCGAGTCTAACATCGCCTCTTCCGCCGATCAGGCCGCGCGTCAACTGCGGGCGCTCAGCGGGTTCGACCGTGTCATGGTTTATCGCTTTGGCCCCGAAGGCGACGGCAAGGTCATCGCCGAAGCCAAGGACAAGACCGACGACGAAACCTACTTCGGGTTGCAATTCCCCGCCTCCGATATTCCCCGCCAGGCGCGCGCGCTGTACAAGAAGAACCTGTTGCGCCTGATCTCCGACGTGGATGCCACCGTGTCTCCCATCGTGCCGCAAACCAGCCCCGAGGGTGAACCGCTGGACCTGTCCATGGCCGTCACGCGGGCTGTGTCGCCGATCCACCTGGAATACCTGCGCAACATGAAGGTCAAGGCGTCGATGTCGGTGTCGATCGTCATCCGCGGCGAACTCTGGGGGCTGTTTGCCTGCCACCACCGCGAACCGCTTTACATCGACTACGAGCGCCGCACCGCGATCGAATTGTTCGCCCAGTTCTATGCCTACGAGCTTGAGCGGCAGGAATCCCGAACCACTGCCGATGCGATCCAGCAAGCCCAGCGGCTGCATGATCGCATCATGATGCAGGTGTCCTCGGGCGACAGCCTGATCAGCGCCTTCCCGACGATGGCACGCGAGATCGCAAAGACGATCCCCTACGACGGCATCGCGCTGTATTCCGATGGGGCATACCTGACCGAAGGCTCTACGCCCGATAAAGCCGATTTTCAGCGCATCGCACGATTCCTGAACACCGCCGCCGCCTCTCGGGTCTATGCAACCGACCACCTTGCAGCCCGGATGCCGTCGATCGGGGCGTTTCAGGATACATGCGCGGGCGTGCTCGCCATTCCGATCTCGCGCCGACCACGTGACTATATCGTGCTGTTCCGCCGCGAAATCGCGCATCAGGTGCAATGGGCCGGCAATCCGCACAAGCCTGTCGATGTCGGTGCCTTCGGCGCCCGCCTTACACCGCGCAAAAGCTTTGACGTCTGGAAGGAAGATGTCGCCAACCGCTCGGAACAGTGGTCGCCCACCGCATTGCGTGCCGCCGAGGCGATCCGCGTCACCCTGCTCGAAGTCGTGCTGAAACTGGCGGACGAAGCCAATGTCGAACGCAAGCGCGCGCAGGACCAGCAGGAACTGCTGATTGCCGAGTTGAACCACCGCGTGCGCAACGTGCTTGGGCTGATCCGTTCTCTGGTCTCGCAATCGCGCAAAACGACAACCTCGATCGACGATTTCACCCGCGCCGTCGATGGCCGCATCCACGCGCTGGCGCAAGCGCATGACCAGTTGACCGCGACGGAATGGCGCCCTGTTGCATTGCGCGAGCTGCTGGCGGTCGAGTTTTCGGCCTATGTCACGAACCAGGCGGACCGGCTGATCGTCACCGGCCCCGTGCTCCTGCTTGCGCCCGAGGCGTTTTCGACCATGGCGCTGGTCTTTCACGAGTTGGTCACGAACTCGGTGAAATACGGAGCCCTGTCATCCGATGTCGGCCGGGTCGATGTCACCGTGTCGCAGGACCCGGATGGCTATGCCCGCATCAAATGGGTCGAATCCGGCGGCCCCAGCGTACAGGCCCCCACGCGGCGCGGTTTCGGGTCGACCATCATCGAGAAATCGGTGGAGTTCGAATTGAAAGGCACCTCGGATATCCACTTTGCCATGTCGGGTCTGCGCGCGGAATTCACACTGCCTGAACGGACGGTCGAATTCCGCCAACTTGCGCCTCTTGCGCCGGAAGGCACCGCTGTGACCGCGCCGCTTGAAAAACCGCAACTCTCAGGCGTTGCGATGGTGGTCGAAGACAACATGATCATCGCGATGGACGCCTCGGAAATCCTGAGCGAATTGGGTGCGGACACCGTGCATGTTGCCTCTTCCGTGGCCGAAGCCCTGCGCATCGCCTCGGCCAACACGCTGTCGCTGGCAGTGCTGGACGTGAACCTGGGCAGCGAAACAAGCCAACCCGTGGCAGAATACCTGTCGGCAAGCAAAGTGCCCTTTGTTCTGGCCAGCGGCTATAGCGGCGCGGGCACCACCCTGTCGCAATTTCCCCCCGCCCCGGTGGTCAGCAAACCCTTCACGATCGAAACGCTGTCGCGCGGGTTGTCGAAGCTCGACCTGAAAGGCACGGGCTAGCCTTCCGGAACCGGATGGCGCCTGCTACAGCAGGCGCCAATTCAGAAAAGGCAGGCCACTTCTGGACAGGCCGGCCAACCGGTGCCCCGCGACCATTTGGATTGAATGCCTAAGTGGTCCGGCACCCCGATTGTCGGCAACGTCTCAATCAGTTCTACCGCTTTTGACGGTAATCACGCCGCTTCGCGCCTGAACTCTGACTTCTGGAGCCCCTGGCACCTGGATCCCCCCTCGGCTCCTCGATGGGGCCTCGTCGGCTTCGCCGGGTATGTGCTGGCAGCCTCGTTCAAAATGAAAGGAGCACGTTACGGCCCCGCTGTACCCCGAGCCCGAACCAAGAGCACCGCGCAACAGTCATGCCGCGCACCGCACCTGTGGGCCGATTTCCAGTAAATCTGATGTTCAAGAAGAATGGTGCCGCTGAAGGGACTCGAACCCCCGACCCCATCATTACGAATTGTTTGTCGGGTTTGGTGGACCGAGTTGCACGCAGGCGCACGGCACCTGCACAATCCATACAACACTCTGGTACGAAACGCAATTTTCTAGTCTTTATCTTGCACGGTGTCGCACCATGCCGTCATCAGTTGTACCCCGCTCCCCTACTAATCCCCTACGGATTTCTGTTTGCCCTACTAATCCGACAAAAGCCTATGCCGGGACGGCGCTGGGGCCACTTGCTTGACGCCCCCCCCTACACCCCACCCCAAGCACGGCGACAGCGAGGCTAGGCGGGGTAGGCCCTCTCGGGTTGAGGCCTCTCTGGAGCAAAGTAGAACACATTAGAAGGAGCAACGCATTCTTGCCGACCTCCCCCCTGTACTACATCTGATCACCTCGCGACATGCACCTCAGTCTACTACAGCTATTGCTTAATTTGGCCAAATTGGCCAAAAGTGGCGGAGAAAAGGCGGGCGGTCGTATGCAGACCCTAAGCGCGAAAGACGCGAAATATGGCTTTGGGAGGTTGATCGACCTCGCAAGAGCTGAGCCGGTGGCCGTAGCCAAGCACGGTCGGCCAGTAGTAGTGGTCATGGCTATCGAGGAATATGAACGGTTGAAGAACATTGAAACAGACCGAATGCCGATCCAAAAAAGTTCGAAAGGGGAGGCAAAATGACAGGCTACGACTCTTTCAGCCAGATCGTCTTCTGCGGCCTTAGAGCCGAGCACGCTCGCAATTCGATCTTAATTACCACACCCGATTACTTGGCAGACAAAGCAGCTACAAGAGAGCACTGAGACTGCGATGGTAACGAATAAACTCGAACGCAATCTCGAAGAGGCCCTAGTCGCGAAGCTGGAGGATCTCAAGTACGAATTCCGCCCCGACATCCGCGATCGAGCTACTCTGGAAGCAAATTTCAGGAAAAGGTTTGAAGCCCTTAACCGAGTATCGCTCACCGACGCTGAATTTCAGCGGCTCCTAGACGAGATCGTGACACCTGATGTCTTCACCGCAGCTCGAACACTCCGTGAACGAAACAGCTTTATTCGTGACGATGGCACTCCGCTCAATTTTACGCTCGTCAACATCCGGGACTGGTGCAAGAACAGCTTCGAAGTAATCAATCAACTGCGTATAAACACAGACAATAGCCACCACCGTTACGACGTCCTTCTTCTCATAAATGGCGTGCCTGCTGTCCAAATAGAGTTGAAAACCCTCGGCATCAGCCCCCGCAGGGCGATGGAGCAGATCGTTGATTACAAAAACGATCCTGGAAACGGCTATACTAAGACGCTCCTATGCTTTCTTCAGCTCTTTATAGTCAGCAACCGCGATCAAACATTCTATTTCGCGAACAACAATACACGCCATTTTGCCTTCAATGCCGACGAACGCTTTCTGCCGGTCTATGAGTTCGCGGATGTCGACAACAAGAAGATCGTACACCTCGACAGCTTCGCCGAAACGTTTCTTGCGAAGTGCACCCTCGGCCAGACAATCAGCCGCTACATGGTCTTGGTCGCAAGCGAGCAAAAACTCCTGATGATGCGGCCCTATCAGGTCTACGCGGTGAAGGCGATTGTAGACTCCATCGCGCAAGACTGTGGCAATGGATACATCTGGCATACAACAGGCAGCGGCAAGACGCTTACCTCCTTCAAAGCGTCAACGCTCTTGAAGGACAATCCCGACATCGAAAAATGCCTTTTCGTCGTGGACCGAAAGGATCTCGACCGGCAGACGCGCGACGAATTCAACAAGTTTCAGGAAGGCTGCGTCGAAGAAAACACGAACACCGCTTCCCTTGTACGTCGCCTCCTTTCGGACGACTACGGCGACAAGGTTATCGTCTGCACGATTCAGAAGCTGGGACTTGCGCTAGACGAGGACAGCAAGCGCAACAAGCAACAAAAAAAGGGCGGCAAGAAGAGCTTCAAGGAACAGCTGGAGCCCCTGCGCGAGAAGCGCATCGCCTTCATCTTTGACGAATGCCATCGGTCCCAGTTCGGCGAGAACCACAAGGCCATCAAAGAGTTCTTCCCGCGCGCCCAGCTCTTCGGTTTTACGGGAACGCCCATCTTCGATCAGAACGCCGCACAGCAAAAGATCGAAGGCACCCAAGCCAGCATGAAGACAACGGAAGACCTTTTCCAGCAGCGTCTTCACACCTACACGATCACTCACGCCATCGAGGACGGCAACGTCCTCAGGTTCCATGTCGACTATTTCAAGCCGCAGGGCAAAACCTTGCCAAAGCCGGGTGAACCTCTGGCAAAACGAGCAGTCATCGAGGCGATCCTTGCTAAGCATGATGCCGCCACTGGTCAACGCCGCTTCAACGCCCTGCTTGCCACATCGTCGATCAATGATGCCATCGAGTATCATTCCCTGTTCAAGACGATGCAGGCCGAGAAACTGGCAGACGACCCCGGCTTCCGACCGTTAAACATCGCCTGCGTCTTTTCACCACCCGCCGAGGGTAATGCGGACGTCAAGCAGATCCAGGAGGACCTCCCGCAGGAGAAGGAAGACAACGCGGTTGAGCCGGAGAAGAAGAAGGAGGCGCTGAAGGCCATCCTCGCCGACTACAACGCCCACTACGGCACTAACCACAAGATCGGCGAATTCGATCTGTACTATCAGGACGTGCAGAAGCGCATCAAAGACCAGCAATGGCCGGATGCCGACCTGAAGAAGGCTTATCCCAATCAGCCGCATCATAAGATCGACATCACAATTGTCGTGGACATGCTGCTGACCGGCTTTGACTCCAAGTTCCTGAACACCCTCTACGTCGACAAGAATCTGAAGCATCACGGCCTGATCCAAGCCTTCTCGCGCACCAACCGCGTGCTGAACGCCACAAAGCCTTATGGCAACATCCTCGACTTCCGCCAGCAACAGGGCGCGGTAGATACTGCCATCGCGCTGTTCTCCGGCGAAGCAGCTGCCGAAAAGGCCCGCGAGATCTGGCTCGTCGACAAGGCCCCTGTGGTCATCCAGAAACTGGGAGCTGCCGTCCACAAGCTCGACGCGTTCATGAAATCGCAGGGCCTCGATTGCGCCCCGGAAGCCGTGCCCAACCTCAAGGGCGACGCGGCCCGTGCGGCATTCATTGAACACTTCAAAGAGGTCCAGCGGCTCAAGACCCAGCTTGACCAGTACACCGATCTGACCGACGAAAACCGCAGTGACATCGAACAGGTCCTGCCGCGCGACAACCTCTTGGGCTTCCGGGGTGCCTATCTGGAAACCGCCCAACGCCTGCGGGCTCAGCAGGGCAAAGGCCACGATCGGGGCGATGGCGCGCCGAGTCAGGATGCCGACCAACTGGACTTCGAATTCGTCCTCTTCGCCTCGGCGGTCATCGACTATGACTACATCATGGGTCTGATCGCCCGTTATTCGGATGCCACCCCCGGCAAGCAAAAGATGAGCCGCGAGGAGCTGATCGGCCTAATCCAGTCCGACGCCAAGTTCATGGACGAGCGGGAGGATATCGCAGCCTATATCAACACCCTCAAGGCGGGGGAGGGCCTAAGCGAAAAGGCCATCCGCGACGGCTACAGCCGCTTCAAGGCGGAAAAGAACGCGGCGGAACTTGCGGGGATCGCGGACAAGCACGGGCTGGGCACCGAGGCGCTGGAAGGCTTTGTCGACACCATACTGCAGCGCATGATATTTGACGGCGAGCGGCTCACCGACCTGATGGAACCCCTTGGCCTGAACTGGAAGGCGCGGCGGGTGAAGGAATTGGACCTGATGGCCGACCTCATACCGCTGCTGCTGAAGCGCGCCGGCGAGCGCGAGATTTCGGGGCTGAGCGCTTATGAGCAGTAAGGGGAAATCGTCAGCCGCGAGAAGCGGTGCGGCTGCCTTGGGGCCTAAGCTACGCTTTCCGGAGTTCCGGGGAGCACCCGGCTGGCGTATCACAAAGCTCAACTCTCTCTTGTTCGAGACCAAGCATCGAAACCGATCGCTTGAGCTTGGCCGCGAGGATGTCCTTTCCGTATCGGGTGAGCATGGCTGTGTTAATCAGATTGAGTTTTTGGGACGCTCTTATGCGGGGGCATCAGTGAAGGAATATCATGTCGTTGAGCAAGGCGACATTGTCTATACTAAAAGTCCTCTCAAGAAAAACCCGTATGGGATCATCAAGGAAAACAAAGGGAAGCGAGGGATCGTTTCAACTTTGTATGCGGTCTATCGCCCATTTCCTAAATGCTCATCAACCTATTTGGATCACTTCTTTTCTGTCGATTATCACTTGAATTCGTATCTGCAGCCCATTGTGAGAAAGGGCGCAAAGAATGACATGAAGGTCAATAACGCTGACGTTCTAAAGGGTGATATCTGCGTTCCTGACCTTGTCGAACAACAGAAAATTGCAGAGTGCCTCGACACTGCCGATGCGTTGATTGCCCTGCAGGGAAAGAAGGTCGAAGCGCTGAGGGTCCACAAGAAGGGCCTCATGCAGCAAATCTTTCCCCTGGAAGGCGAAACCCAACCCCGCGTCCGCTTCCCTGAGTTTGTAGGGGCAGGGGATTGGCAAGAAATATCCTTGGGGCAAATTGTTGTCGTTGCTTCCGGTCAAATTGATCCGACGCAGATGCCTTACCGAAGTCTGCCGCAGATAGGCAGTGAGAACATAGAAGCCAACACTAGCAAACTGATTGATCTGAAGACGGCCGGCGACAAGGGCATCTCGAGCGGGAATTATGTCTTCGACGAAGAAGATATTCTTTACTCAAAGATCCGGCCCGCGTTGAACAAGGTTGCAGCCCCAAACTTCAATGGCATTTGCAGCGCTGACATATATCCAGTTCGCCCTTCTGACGATAGGTTGCTCCGAGACTATCTTCTGTATTTGCTTCTATCCGATGGTTTTCTCGAACACGCCAAGCGGAATTCTGAACGAGGCAAAATCCCAAAAATTAATCGAGCTGGCCTACTATCGTATAGAGCCCTGCTTCCTGAGCCCCGCGAACAACGGCGTATAGCTGAAAGCCTCATCTCCCTAGACGAGCTAATTGACGCCGAGGCCCGAAATCTCGAAACGCTCAAGACCCACAAGAAGGGGCTGATGCAACAGCTTTTCCCCCAGGTCGGGGAGCGTGACGCATGAGCAAGTACAAGAACCTGAAAACGTTGGTTATCCGGTTGCGTGATGACTTGAATAACCCCACAAAGCCGACTGCGCTCGTTTTGATTTACGCCTACAACCGCACTGGAAAGACACGCCTGTCGATGGAGTTCAAGGACGCCGGCAAGCGCAAGCATAAGACGAAGAACCCGACCGGAACCCCCGACACGCTCTATTTCAACGCATTCACCGAGGACCTGTTCGTCTGGGAAAATGACCTCGACGGCGACAGCGTGCGCCGTCTGCAGCTGAACGAGCAGTCGTCCTTCTTCAACGCGATGACAGAGCTTGCGCTGGACGAAACCATCGCCCGCTACCTTTCCCGTTACGCCGACTTCGATTTCGACTTCACCTACAAGGAGGTCCAGGAGGGAGGCGAGACGCTGTTCAAGCCGGACTATGTGAGCTTCAGCAAAGGCGGGGAGGCAAACATCAAGGTATCGCGCGGCGAACAGAATATCTTCATCTGGTGCGTCTTCATGGCCATCTGCGAACGGATGCTGGATGGGCATGAATCCTATCAGGGGAAGAAATACCTCTACATCGATGACCCGATCTCGTCGCTGGACGACAACAACGCGATTTCGGTGGCCTGCGACTTGGCCAAGCTCCTTCGCCGGGCGGCAACGCGAAAGAACGCCGACGGTGCACCGGCTCCTATAAAGGTGATCTTCTCTTCGCACCATGCGCTGTTCTTCAACGTGATGTGCAACGAAGTCGGCCGGAAGATTGACGACGCGCCTTCGGTTGCCCATCGGCGCTATTTCCTGCACCGACCAAGCGGCGACGGCACTTATATGCTTCAATCGACGGAAGACACGCCTTTCTTTCACCATGTGGCCACACTCGCCGAATTGCAGCGTGCGGCAGACCCGAAGAAGGGCAAGCTCTACACCTTCCACTTCAACGCGCTGCGCAGCGTAATGGAGAAAACAGCATCCTTCTTCGGGCACCCGAGCATCGCCTTTTGCCTGAGGGCGCTGGACAACGAGGAAGACCGGGCGCTGTTCAACCGTGCCCTAAACCTGCTGAGCCACGGTGCCTATGCCATCCATGAACCAACCGAGATGGGCGAGGACAACAAGGAACTCTTCCGCCGCATCCTTAGAGAATTCATCACGCGGTTCGAGTTCGCTCTGCCGGGCAACGCACCCGCCCGGCCACCGGCCCCGGCGCCCGCGCCCGCCCCCGAGGAAGCACCTGCACAATGAACGACCAAATCCAAAAGCAACTAGGCAAGACGCTCTGGAACATCGCCGACACGCTGCGCGGGGCGATGAACGCCGATGACTTCCGCGATTACATGCTGTCCTTCCTGTTCCTGCGATACCTGTCGGACAACTACGAAGCTGCGGCAAAACGGGAACTGGGCGGTGATTACCCAAGCGATGCCGACGTCAATGCTGAACGAGCGCGGTTTGCAGCCCGAAGGGCCGAAGCCGCGCAGAGCGCCTCAAAAGCTCGGGAAAAGGCGCGCAGTATGGAGGACATCAGCTTCGAGCCTCAAGATGCGGGACCGTCCGAGATCACGACACCGCTGCAACTGTGGTATAGCCGCAATCCCGAGGATGTCTCCGAGTTTGAGAAGCAGATGCGGCGTAAGGTCCACTATGTGATTCAGCCGCCGTATTTGTGGAGCAACATCGCCGAACTTGCCCGCGTCCAGAGCGACGAACTGCTGCAAACTTTGTATGACGGCTTCAAGTACATCGAGAACGAGTCCTTCCAGAGCACCTTTGGTGGGCTGTTCTCAGAGATCAACCTTTACTCGGAAAAGCTGGGGAAGACACAGGCGGACAAAAACAAGAGGCTCTGTTCGATCATCGCCGAGATCGCGAAGGGGCTGGCTGAGTTCTCGGACGAAGTGGATCATCTGGGCGATGCTTATGAATACCTGATCGGCCAGTTCGCTGCCGGTTCGGGCAAAAAGGCAGGCGAGTTCTACACGCCGCAGCAGATTTCCGATATTCTTTCGGCGATCGTGACGCTGGACAGCCAGGAACCCGCGACGGGCCAGAAGGCTCGATTGGCTAGCGTGCTGGACTTTGCCTGCGGATCGGGCTCACTGTTGCTGAATGTTCGGAAGCGCATGGGCACACATGGCATCGGCAAGATTTTTGGCCAGGAAAGCAACATCACGACCTACAACCTCGCCCGCATGAACATGCTGCTGCATGGGGTGAAGGATACCGAGTTCGAGATTTTCCACGGCGACACCTTGGCCAATGACTGGGACATCCTCCGCGAGTTGAACCCCGCCAAGAAGCCTGCCTTTGATGCTGTCGTGGCCAACCCGCCGTTCAGCTTACGATGGGATCCCACCGAGGCGATGGGTGACGATGTTCGGTTCAAAAACTACGGGCTAGCGCCCAAATCGGCCGCTGACTTCGCCTTCCTATTGCACGGTTTTCACTATCTAAAGGATGAAGGCGTGATGGCAATCATCCTACCGCACGGCGTGCTGTTCAGAGGCGGGGCTGAGGAACGCATCCGTACGAAACTGCTGAAGGACGGTCACATCGACACGGTCATTGGCTTGCCTGCGAATTTGTTCTACTCCACTGGCATACCTGTCTGCATTCTGGTGCTCAAAAAATGCAAAAAACCGGACGACGTTCTCTTCATCAATGCGGCTGAGCATTACGTGAAGGGCAAGCGCCAGAACCAATTGGGAGATGGTAAGAACGGGACGCCGGATCATATCGGAAAGATAGTTTCGACCTACCAATTCCGTACGGAAGAGGATCGATACTCCAAGCGCGTTAGCATGGAGCGCATTGCCGAAGAAGGCTTCAATCTCAATATCTCTCGCTACATCAGTACAGCCGTGGCCGAGGAAGAAATAGACTTGAGTGCCACGCAGAAGGAATTGGTCTCGGTCGAAAAACAGGTCCGGGAGGCAACGTCGAAGCACAACTCATTTCTGAGCGAACTCGGGCTTTCCCTCTTGCCAGGCTCCAATTGACCTTTCAATCGCGCTTCGGCTCAGTTTGTTTTCCATATCGCGGACATCATTGGCAGCGGAGTACTGAGCTGCTGCGAAGAATACCGTTTCAGTACGACAAGCTTTCATTCTCTCGCACGGCATCACCCATTGTTTCATAACACGATGAAAAGTCGAGCCTTTCCTCGGGATATGCCTATAATGGAGCGTGGCCAGAAGGAGGTCACGATGCCCAGTTTACGTCTTACCCGCCGCGCGATTGATGAAATCCCCTTCGCCCAGAAGGGGCAGGTTCTGTACCGCGATACGATGCTCCCAGGTTTTGGGTTGCGTGTCGGCGCGCAATCCAAGGTGTTCTTTGCCGAGGGACAGGTGAACCGCCGCACGCGGCGCGTCACGATTGGCCGTGCCGATGTCTTTGCACCGGAAGTTGCACGCAAGAAGGCATTGACGATCTTGGGTGACATGGCCGATGGGCACGACCCCAACGCTGAGAAGCGCCAAGAAGCTGCCGAACAGGTAACACTGGAATTGGCGCTGACACGCTTCTTGGAGGTCCGCAGCCTGTCCGCGCACACAATCAGCCATTACCAACGCACCGAACGCCTTTACCTCAAGACTTGGCGCAAGAAACCGTTGAACGAGATCACCCGCCAGCTGGTGCTGAAAAAGCATCAGGATATTGGCAAGAAGCATGGCGAGACCACGGCTAACAACGTGATGCGGCATTTCCGGTCGATCTACAATTTCGTTGCCGCTACCCAAGATGACTTCCCGCCCAACCCGGTGCAAATCCTCACGCAGGCGCGCGCTTGGTACAAGGAGCGGCGGCGTCAGACAGTAATTACCGCGCTAGACCTGCCCGCGTGGTGGGAAGCCGTGATGGCTGAGCCGGAGTATTCGCGCGACTTCCTGCTGACTGCGCTGTTCACGGGATTGCGCCGGGGTGAGCTGACCACGCTCCGCTGGGAGAACGTGGACCTGAAAAGCAAGGTGCTGCACCTGCCCAACACGAAGAACGGCGACCCGCTGTACCTCCCGCTTTCGGAGTTTCTGGCCGACCTGCTGAGCGAGCGCTTGGCACGCAACAACGGTTCGCCTTGGGTGTTTCCTGGACCGGGCAAGAGCGGCCATCTGGTCGAGACCAAGAAATTCCTGCTGCGTGTGTCTGCTGGCTCCGGCGTCAGCTTCACCCTGCACGATCTGCGGCGCACCTTTATCACCATCGCAGAAAGCCTCGATGTACCCTACTACGCGCTCAAGCGCCTGCTGAACCACCGCACCAATGGCGACGTGACCGGCGGCTACATCGTGGTGAACGCCGAGCGCCTGCGTGAGCCGGTCGAACTGGTGGCCAAGCGCATCCTTGAACTCAAGGAACCTCGTGACTGAAACTTAAGTGACCCTGCCCCATTGATGACACCTAGAAAGGTGAGGGCGTCGGATAATCCGTCTCCGAAGGAAGCTTGGGGCATCCTTGACCACAGAAAAGACGAAATTCATGTTTTAAACAGGTGATCATCTGGTTGCCCATTCGCGCGCGCACGTGCGCGTGCTTCGTGCAACTTTGCTTGGACGAAATGCAGGGACATCATGATAGATTCTTCAATAGACGACGAATGGTGGGTTCTGAGCAATCACGTCGATGAACACGACTGGCGAGGAAGCGTGCTTAGCAACGCCTTCGTTGACGCAATGCTTCTCGCATTTATCCGAGCGCATCCCCTGATGGAAGAAGATACCGGCCTTGGCGAGGCAGAGCGTCTTCGCGATGCTCGCCTTGCGCTATTTGGCATTCCCGCAGGAACGCGCAACAAGTACTACGCCGACTACGCCGCACTACACGACATGGCTCTGGGTTATCTTGAAGACCGCAGCGGAGAGATCCCAGCAGATGAGACGGGAACATACCTCTACGAGCCCAAAAGGACCGGCTGCCGTTCACTCAAGGGCCTTGCTTTGGACGCATTGGAGAAAGGGCTCGCAAACAGGGGGGCTACGGAAATTGGAACCCTCGAAAGTTCGGTGAAGCGATTGTCTCGGAAGTTCGTAGGTGAATTCGACGAACTCATTCGGTTCGCCGAGGACAACAGCGGAGTTCAGCTAATCGCGGAAAAGACGCGCCAGCTCCAAGTATTGCTGGGGCCGACGTCTGTACCAATGAGCTTAGTTTCAGACTTCACTAGGGATTTGAAGGGGGTAGTATAGATCCTTGGATTAAAATAAGAAAGAACTGCAAATAAGTGACCACTACAACAATGACAGGTGGTCACGATGACACATACAAAATACCAACTTCTCACAACCAAACAGCTTCCCGATATAACTGGTCTCAGCATCAGCTTTTTCGAGAAAGGGCGCATTTTGGGCTACGGCCCGAACTTTATTCGGGTCAATCCTGGAAAACGCTCGGGCAAAATTCTCTATCGCCGCATCGATGTCGAACAGTGGCTTTCTGATCAAATGTGCGCCCCGAAAGGAGATGTAAATGATTGATCAGAATATAAAATATCCCAACGAGTATCAGCCCAGACGACCGATCTCAGATGAAAACGGGGAGCCACTTTGGTTTAGGACGCATATATCGCGACCGGACGCAGGATACGACCTTTATGACCAGCGGAATATCATAGCCCAAGTAAAGCTGTACCGCTGGGTGAAGAGCGAGTTTGTAAACGGGGTATCAATATCCGCATTGCATGGTTACTTGTTTCAGGATCATCCAACGGTTTCTAAACGACATCTTGGATCGACCATCCTTCAAGCGGTCGCGTATGACCCCCGGAAACTGAAAGGTGTAACGAAGAATAACCCGAAGGCCTGCATGACCTATTTCTTTCATAACGCGAAAGACCTTGAGTATGGCCTGGAATGGATGATCTGCATTTGGATCAGACGGGTAGTGCTAGCCGATAACATGAAGGAAGTAGAAGAAGCTCTGACGGAACTCACTGAGGCCCAAGATGAAGACCTCGCGAGTTTGTATTGGGACCCGATCATGCAACCGGTCGTGAGGGCGACAATTCGAGAGTTCAACTGGAAATCTCTTTGGCGTCAGCACGAACTCGAGGTTCAGTTACGTCGATCAATGGTGAAGTCGCCCCCAGCTCTTCGCAGCCTTTTTTGAGCAAACAAACAAAAGCCAAGCACCCACATGCGAGATGCATGTGGGTGCTTTTTCGCGCGAGGATGGTGTCCATGGCAGCCACCGCAGCCCAAGCCAAACAGCAGTAATGCCAGTGAAGTCAGCCTAGGGCGGCGCCCTTATCGTAAGGCATTGTTATTTATCAATTTTTTTTTATAATAAATAAGAGATAATAGTAAGTGGCACTAGACACCCCCAACCTAACCGCCAGCAAAACGCACCGTAGCTGGCAACCTGCGCTGGGTAGTGCCTAGTGCCATTTAGCGTTTAATTGGCGCGCAGAGCTATAAAGTTATGCAATTACAGCACCTTACAAGCGTCCCGTGTTATGCATTAGCGGCACCACTAATAGTTCCGGCAAGTACGGTGCTTGGGCGCGTCAAGCTTGCTTTGGCAAACCGTCAATGTCGAAGCCTCTTCCTTATTTCTGGGCTCTTTCGGGCCAGGGCTGTAGCTTACCTTTGTACTTGTCAGCGCCCACCGTGCAGCGTTGCAAGCGTTGGTTGCTGCAAGGCACTGGGCGGGGCTGTAGGGCGCATTGGGGGCGTTGCGCGGCACCTGGCATAGCCCAGCGGCTACTTAGCGTGTCTGGCCGCCAAAACAGCCGCACGGACGATCATCCTAGTTGGGCTGAGCACCTGTATAATAGCTGCTGGCGGTGGCATGCTATGGGGCTTTCAGCTAGCCCCAAATGCAGTACGGTGCGCCCCTGCCTTATGCTCGGCCAAGATGGTGATGACCTGTTCGTCTGCAAATCTCGTTCGCTTCATCGTCCGCCCTCAACTTGGGCCGGACTCCCAACCATGGTGGAGGAAAAATCCCGTGGTAAGTCACCCTCGTCGGGCGTGGAGGCCCGTACTGACAAATGGGCAGGGAGGCGGTGTTGTAGCGCTCTATGGGCTTCTATGGGCGCCTTAGTGGCCTCGCGCGGGCTTATCCTGCGGCCTACTGGTAACTTCTGCAGGGGTAGCCACCTAAGGCGCTCAGCCTGAACTTCCCATAATCCGCGTAAGCTAGGCGCGACTATGAAGGAGGCGCTATACTTAGGGATGATGCGTCACTTCCGCTGTGCCTTCCGTTCAGCCCAGCGGGCGTCTGATCGTTCGCGCTTAATTCTCTTACGTTCAGCCTCTTCGGCTTTGGCTTGTGTCGTGGGGTCCCACTTATGGCCGCACTTCAAGCAGTGGACCTTGATCTTGTTGCTTCCGATAAACCCTGCGGCCAGCCCGACCCCTCCTGTTGCCGCCGCGCCCACCAGCGCCTTTCCTATTCCAAATCCACGCTTCTGGGCGGATAGGTTTGTTCCTTTGCACTTTGGGCATTTCATCTAGGTTCTCCCGCTCTTCTTGCTTGCTGCGCGAGACTTCATCCAGCTTCCATAACTTCTCTCACGCGCATAAGTTGTTACTCATAGTCTACTTCTCGGAATATCGATGTGACAAGGAGTAGTGATCAAAAATGAGACTCATAGTCTGTAGATCAATAGGCTGCATATCCTCGCTATACCGGCATGGATATAAAGGCGGTCGTGGGTCGAAATGTGAAGCAGTACCGGGAGGCGAAGGGCCTTTCTCAGGAGCAGCTTGCGTTCGAGGCTGATCTTCACCGCACATATGTCAGTGGCGTCGAGCGTGGTGTACGAAATCCTACCGTGCTTATTGTCGCGAAGCTCGCGAGCGCACTAGGCGTGAAGCCATATAAGCTATTGGAATAGAACTATTAAATTGAGAAGAATGGTGCCGCTGAAGGGACTCGAACCCCCGACCCCATCATTACGAATGACGTGCTCTACCAGCTGAGCTACAGCGGCATTCTTCTCTCGTCGAGGCCCTACTATGGCCCTACTAGTTACACTCTGCCGCTTATAAGTGACTGGTTTTACATGTCATTCCAGCGGGGACCCGCTACTTACGAATGACGTGCTCTACCAGCTGAGCTACAGCGGCATTCTTCTCTCACCGTGGCATGAGCCACGGCCAACCAAACAAATGGTGCTGCCTGAAAGCGACTGGCTTTGCCTTTCCTTCCAGCGGGGTGCCGCTATTTGCGAAGGACAAGCCCTACCAGCCGGGCGGTTAGGTCGCACCGACCGTGCGTTTAAACGCAGTGTGCGCCCCCTTCAAGCGATTTCACTTGGAACATAGCGAGAATCTTACTGTCTTCATGAGGGGCCAGCCGCCGTCTGTTGCGCAAACCGGTTGGATGCCGAGGGTGCCCTGCCGGCGAGAATCGCGAGAGTGATAATCTTTGGATGTGCCCCGAACAGTTTGGTCGAACTTTCGGACGCCATTAGATCGATAAACAATGCAACGATAGCGCCCACAATGATGATTGCGGCCAGAATTCGCGGGCCCGGACCGGGTGGGCCGTTACGGCCGTTAAGCGACTGGCCTTCGCGGCGAGATGCGCAGGGCGCGGAGCGCATTCAGGATCACGGCGATGTCGATGACCTCTTGCAAGAGTGCGCCCTGCACCGGACTAAGATAACCGAAACCGGCGGCGATCATGCCCAAGACCGACAGACCAATCCCCGCCACGACGCTTTCGACAGCGATACGCCGCGCGCCGTTGGCGATTTCGATACCCGTCCCGAGGCGGTCCAGCTGATCCACCAGCAGCACAACCTCTGCCGCCTCGGCCGAGGCGGCCGCGCCCCGCGCGCCCATGGCCACGCCAACATCGGCCGCCGCGAGCGCAGGCGCGTCGTTGACGCCATCGCCCACCATCATCACCGGCCCGTGCTTACGTTCGGTCAGGACCAGAAGAACTTTCTGATCGGGCGTCAACCCGGCGCTCACCCCGTCCAGCCGCAACCCCTCTGTCACCCGCTCGGCCACATCTGCCCTGTCGCCGGTTGCAAGCAGGATGCGCGCGATCCCTTCGCGGCGCAAACCGTCGAGCATGGCGCCAGCGCCCTTGCGCAGCGGGTCGGCCATCACAAGGCGCCCCGCCAGTTTACCGTCAACAGCGACGGCGACGTGGACCGATCCGGAGGCAACGACGGAGTCATTGCCGGGTTGATGTCCGACGCGGGACGCCACGAAATCATCGCCGCCGACGATGACTTTCCGACCTTCGACATACCCCTCGACGCCTTCGCCCGGAAATTCCGCCACCTCCGACGGAACCGGCAGCGCAAAGCCCCGCTGCTGTGCTGCGGCAACGACGGCCTGCGCGACCGGGTGTTTGGACGCCTGATCAAGCGCCGCAGCAAAGCGCAGAATGTCGCCTTCCGCCATGCCGTCGTGGCTGTCGATCGAAACAATCTGCGGCCGCCCGTCGGTCAGCGTTCCGGTCTTGTCGAGGATCAACGTGTGGATCCGCGCCATCGCCTCGAGCGGTCCCGCGCCCTTGATCAGCACACCGAAACGCGCCGCCCGCGACAAGCCGGCCACCAGCGCCACAGGCACGGCGAGGATCAACGGACAGGGCGTGGCGACGACAAGCACGGCAACGGCCCGGATCGGGTCTCCGGTCAGCCACCACGCAGCGAAGGCGATGCTGACCGTAACCGCCAGAAACCCGAGCGACCAGCGGTCGGCCAGCCGCGACATCGGCGCCTTCGAGGCCTGCGCCTTCTCGACCAGCCGGACAATTCCGGCATAGGTGCTATCCTTGGCCTCCCGCGTCGCTGTCAGGTCAAATGCCTCGCCTGCGTTGGTGCAGCCGCTCATGGCTTCGGCGCCCTGCGCAAGGCGCACCGGCAACGACTCTCCCGTTAGCGCAGAGGTGTCAACGAACGCTGTTTCCGAGGCCACGGTGCCATCGACCGGCACCACGTCACCCTGCCGGATCAAAAGACGGTCGCCGGGTGTGATCTCGGCAAGCGTGACCTCCTCGAGCCCGCCGTCGCGATGCCGGGTGGTGGTCCGGGGCACGCGGGACAGCAAATCGCGCATCTCACGGCGGGCACGGCCCTCGGCAAACGCCTCAAGGAAGGTGCCGCCGGAATACATCACGGCGACCACAGCCGCCGCGAGGGTCTCACCGAAGACAAGGGCCGCTGACATTGACAGCGCGGCGACGATATCAAGACCCACTTCACCCGAGCGCAGGCTGCGCAAAATCTCTATCACCAGAGCGGCCAGCGCAGGAATGACACCGGCGATCCAGACCAGGTTGGCGACGCCGTGTTCTCCCGCAAAGTAGATCGCAAGTCCGATGACCAGGCCAGCCAGAGCGATAAGCAGGAGAGCGGTCTTCACCCTGTCGGCGCCGGTCGTTTCCATGCGGATGATCTCCTCTTGGCTGAGGCGATTGCCGCTGGTTCCGCGGAGCATAGCCACCCGCCCCCACGCCTCGTTCGCTCGCATCATCATTGCGTAAGATCAACAGGTTCGTCGAGCCTGCTTCGTCGTGCCAGCGTCTCCTCGGCGCTGCTTGCGTGACTTTTCAGACTCCGTCTTCAGCCACGCAGCAAGCTTTTTCAGCTTAGGGATCAAGCTTGCTCGACCGAGCCGGAACGTTGAACGTCGGCTTGAACGTGCCTGCTCTCAGATATTTCTTGATGGTGTTCCGCGACAGGCCGGTTCGGCGTGCGATCTCTCGGATCGGCAGCTTTTCCAGCAAGGCCATGCGGAGGATGACGTTCAAAAGCCCCATGTGGATCACTCCGAAATCCCCCGCTGCAAGCTGCGTCGCGGGAAGGGTTACATGGGTCAATTCTCAATGGAAATTACGCGCTTTCCAGGGTCAGTTCTGGGTGGAAATCAACAAGCTACGCCACCAAGCCAAAGACGTTACCGGCCACGGCGAAGCCCAAGAAAAATTCCGAAACCGTTTCGGCCACCTATATTCCTCAGGACAGAATCGAACCCTCGGTCACGCGAGAGAAAGCCGAAAAACGGAAAATCGGGCGCTTACGCCCGATTGACCATATTCTCTTGCAGAATGGGCTTTTAGAACCCGCCGGTGGCCACTAATCGGTAGTGGGTCATACAACTTCAACCCACGCAGCCCCTATCCGCACTTCGAATGCCCGCAGCTGGAACAGGTCATGCAGCCTTCGACCATCATCATCGAATACTGGCCGCAACTGGGGCAGGCCTTGCCGCGGGGGGCGTCGAGGCCGACGACCTTGGCGGTGGGGTCGGATTTCAGGCCCTTGCCCTCGCCTTCCAAGAAGCCGATGGCGATCATGTGGCGCTCGATCACGCCACCGATGGCGGCGAGGATCGAGGGGATGTACTTGCCCTGCACCCAGGCCCCGCCGCGCGGGTCGAAGACGGCTTTCAGCTCTTCCACCACGAAGGACACGTCGCCGCCGCGCCGGAACACCGCGCTGATCATGCGGGTCAACGCCACCGTCCAGGCGAAGTGCTCCATGTTTTTCGAGTTGATGAACACCTCGAACGGGCGGCGACGGCCACCGATGACGATGTCGTTGATCGTCAGGTAAATGGCGTGCTCGCTGTCGGGCCACTTGAGTTTGTACGTGTTCCCTTCCAGCGCCTGCGGCCGGTCGAGCGGATCGGACATGTAGATCACGTCGCCATGGGGCACCTGCGGCTCGGAGTCGGAGGTGGTGATGACTTCGGGAGCTGCTGCCGAAAATGGCGTAACTCCAAGGATCTCGGCAATCGCAACCGCTTCGTCGGCTTTGATCGTTCGGGTTCCCAACACCATCTTGTTGACAATGCTGCGGTCGAAACTGCGCTCCATACGCGCTTCGAGATTTCTGGCGAGTTCAGCTTGCGACTTACCCGAATTTTCCAGCGCAGTTGCCAACCAAGCTGCCGGCGCTTCTTCTGCCTTCTTCTCCTCGGCAACACTCAACACCGACCCGGTCACGTCGTTCGGCCGGTAGGTCGTGCAGCCCTTGCACCCGGTGTCCCAGGCCTCCATGTAGACGTCCTTGAACGCCTCGAATGAAATATCCTCGGGGCAGTTGATCGTCTTGGAAATCGACGAATCCACCCATTTCTGCGCCGCCGCCTGCATCTTGACATGCTCCAGTGGCGCCAGCGTCTGGGCGTTCACGAAATAGTCGGGCAGCTCGGCCTCGCCGAATTTCTCGCGCCACATCTGCACGGCGTAATCGACCACCTCTTCCTCGGTGCGCGATCCATCCTTCTGCAATACCTTGCGGGTATAGGCATAGGCAAAGACCGGCTCGATCCCCGAGCTGACATTCCCGGCGTAGAGCGAAATCGTCCCCGTCGGAGCGATCGAGGTCAAAAGCGCGTTGCGGATGCCATGTTCGCGCACGGCCTCGCGCACGTCGTCGTCCATCGCGCGCATGGTGCCCGACGCCAGGTACCCCTCGGCGTCGAACAGCGGAAAGGCGCCCTTTTCCTTCGCCAAGTCCACCGAGGCCAGATAGGCGGCGCGGGCGATCGCATGCAGCCAATCCTCGGTCTGACGCGCCGCCTCGTCGCTGCCATAGCGCAGGCCCAGCATCAACAGAGCATCCGCCAGCCCGGTCACGCCCAGCCCGATCCGCCGCTTGGCCGCGGCCTCGGCCGCCTGCTGCGGCAGCGGGAATTTCGAGGCGTCGACCACGTTGTCCATCATCCGCACGGCGGTGGCGACCAACTCGGCCAGCGCGTCACCGTCCAGATGCGCGCCCTCCTCGAACGGTTCGGCAACCAGCCGCGCGAGGTTGATCGACCCCAGCAGGCAGGCGCCATAGGGCGGCAGGGGCTGCTCGCCACAAGGGTTGGTGGCGGCGATGGTCTCGCAGTAATTCAGATTGTTGGCCGCGTTGATCCGGTCGATGAAGATCACCCCCGGCTCGGCATAATCATAGGTCGCCCGCATGATGCGGTTCCACAGATCGCGGGCCTGCAAAGTGCGATAGACCTTGCCGTCAAAGGTCAGATCCCAGGACCCGTCGGCCTTCACCGCTGCCATGAAATCATCGGTCACCAGCACCGACAGGTTGAACATGCGCAACCGCGCGCTGTCGGATTTCGCGGTGATGAACTGCTCGATGTCGGGGTGATCGCAGCGCATCGTCGCCATCATCGCCCCCCGGCGCGACCCGGCCGACATGATGGTGCGGCACATCGCATCCCACACGTCCATGAACGACAGCGGCCCCGAGGCATCGGCCGCCACGCCTTTCACATCCGCGCCCTTGGGGCGGATGGTGCTGAAATCATAGCCGATACCGCCGCCCTGCTGCATGGTCAGCGCGGCCTCTTTCAGCATGTCGAAGATGCCGCCCATGCTGTCGGGCACGGTGCCCATGACGAAACAGTTGAACAGCGTCACCTGCCGCGCCGTACCCGCGCCGGCTGTGATGCGGCCCGCGGGCAAATATTTGAAATCTTCAAGCGCGGCATAAAACCTGTCTTCCCACAGATCGGGGTCTGCCTCGACCCGCGCCAGATCACGCGCGATTCGCCGCCAGCTGTCTTCCACAGTGGCGTCGATGGGCGTGCCATCGCCTTGCTTGAAGCGGTATTTCATATCCCAGATCTGTTCGGCAATCGGGGCGGAAAAACGGGTCATGGCGCAATCCATATCTGTCGACAGGCACCCTAGATAAAGCCTGCGCGCCTGCCCGGCAACCGCCTTCCACACCACGGTTTGCAGTTCCCGCCTGCCGCCCTACAATATACCGGGTGGATTGGGGACGACTCTGTGGATAACTACATCAATCTGATCAAGCTGTCGGTCGGCACCGACAGTGTCGAGCAACTGGACGAATGGCAGGCCATGCGCCGCGCCACCGCCCACGCAGACGGCCTTAATCGGCACGTCACGCGGATGTGGCCCAAACGCGCCGACGACATCCTGAAAGGCGGCTCGATCTACTGGGTCATCAAGGGATTGGTGCAATGCCGCCAGCGCATCGTTCGCCTAGACGAGGTGACCGGCGAAGACGGCACCCGCCGCTGCGCCATCGTGCTGGACCCAAGCCTGATCCGCACCCAGACCGCCCCGAAACGCCCTTTCCAAGGGTGGCGCTACCTGCCCGCCTCCGACGCCCCGCCCGACCTGCCGGACCACCGCCAGGGCGAAGACAGCCTGCCGGACGATCTGAACCGGGCGCTGGCCGAAATCGGAGTGCTTTGATCCAAGCGCTGCCAAATCGCACTCCGCGCGATGCCTCCCTAGCGGGGATATTTAAACCCCAAACAAGCAGGGTGTCCGGCGCGCGTTCATTATTCCCAAAATACTCCGGGGGAGTCCCGCAGGGACGGGGGCAGAGCCCCCTAGCCTGCAATTGAAAAAGGCGGCAACGTGGTGGCACCGCCTCTTTTGGTTTTAGTCAGCCGCAGATCAATCGATCATCGGCAGCAGCTTGTCCAAACTGGCCTTGGCATCGCCGTAGAACATCCGCGTGTTGTCCTTGAAGAACAGCGGGTTCTCGATGCCCGAATAGCCGGTGCCCTGCCCGCGCTTCGACACGAAGACCTGTTTCGCCTTCCAGCATTCCAGAACCGGCATCCCGGCGATGGGGCTGTTGGGGTCTTCCTGCGCGGCCGGGTTCACGATATCGTTCGAGCCGATGACGATGGCGACATCCGTGTCGGGGAAGTCGTCGTTGATTTCGTCCATCTCCATCACGATGTCATAAGGCACCTTGGCCTCGGCCAGCAGCACGTTCATGTGGCCGGGCAGACGGCCCGCCACCGGGTGGATGGCGAAGCGGACATTCTTGCCCTTGGCGCGCAGCTTGCGCACCAGTTCGGCCACGCCCTGCTGGGCCTGGGCCACCGCCATGCCGTAGCCGGGGATGATGATGACGCTGTCAGCTTCGTTCAGGGCCTGCGCGACGCCGTCGGCCTCGATTGCCACCTGCTCGCCCTCGACTTCCATCGCCGGGCCCGTGGTCCCGCCAAAGCCGCCCAGGATCACCGAGATGAAGCTGCGGTTCATCGCCTTGCACATGATGTACGACAGGATCGCCCCGGAAGAGCCGACCAGCGCGCCGACCACGATCAGCAGGTCGTTGCCAAGGCTGAAGCCGATGGCCGCCGCCGCCCAGCCGGAATAGCTGTTCAGCATCGACACCACCACCGGCATGTCGGCGCCGCCGATGCCCATGATCAGGTGATAGCCGATGAACAGCGCGGCCAGAGTCATCAGCAGCAGCGGCAGGAACCCGCCCGACTGCGCATACCAGAACAGGCAGAGCACCGAGATCGCCGCCGCCGAAGCGTTCAGCACATGGCCGCCCGGTAGTTTCGTCGCCGTCGAGGTCACCTTGCCCGCCAGCTTGCCGTAGGCGATGACCGAGCCGGTAAAGGTGATCGCGCCGATGAAGATGCCAAGGAACAGCTCGACCGACAGGATGCTCAGCTCAACCGGCGTCTTGTGCGCCACCAGCTGTGCGAACTCGCCGGTAATCGCCTCGCCCGCCGCATGGGCTTTCTGTACTGCCTTCATGGTGAAATGCGCGTTGAAGCCAACGAAAACCGCCGCCAGACCGACCAGCGAGTGCATCGCGGCGACCAGCTGGGGCATCTCGGTCATTTCGACCTTCTTGGCGACGTACCAGCCAATGGCGCCACCGGCCGCGATCAGCAGCAGCGACAACAGCCACAGGCCAGAACCGGGGCCGATCAGCGTGGCAAACACCGCCAGCGCCATGCCGACGATGCCGTACCAGACCGCGCGTTTGGCGCTTTCCTGCCCCGAGAGGCCACCCAGCGACAGGATGAAAAGAACAGCCGCAACCACATAGGCCGCCGTGGTGAATCCGTAATCCATTTACCCGACCCCCGCTTACGATTTCTGGAACATGGCGAGCATGCGCCGGGTGACAAGGAAGCCGCCGAAGATGTTGATTCCGGTCATGAACACCGAAAGTGCGGCCAGCAGGATCACGATGAAGCTGCCCGACCCGATCTGCATCAGCGCCCCAAGGATGATGATCGACGAAATCGCGTTCGTGACGGCCATCAGCGGCGTGTGCAGCGAATGCGACACGTTCCAGATCACCTGGAAGCCGACGAAGACCGACAGCACGAAGACGATGAAATGCTGCATGAAGCTGGCCGGGGCGACCAGCCCCACCGCCAGCAGCAGCACCGCGCCGACGGCCAGCAGGATCACCTGCTGTTTCGTCTGCGCCTTGAAGGCCGCCGCCTCGGCTGCCTTCTTTTCCTCGGGCGTCAGCTCTTTCGCCTTTTCCTTCGGCTTCTGCGCCGCGATTGCCTTTACCTTTGGCGGCGGCGGCGGGAAGGTCACCTCGCCCGCGTGGGCGATGGTCGCGCCGCGGATCACGTCGTCATCCATGTTGTGGTTGACCACGCCATCCTTCTCGGGCGTCAGGTCGGCCATCATGTGGCGGATGTTTGTGGCGTAGAGCGTCGAGGATTGTGCCGCCATCCGGCTGGGGAAATCGGTGTAGCCGATGATCGTGACACCGTTGTCGGTCACGATCTTTTCGTCCTTCACCGTCATCTTGCAGTTGCCGCCCCGCTCGGCGGCGAGGTCGACGATCACGCTGCCGGGTTTCATGGCTTTCACCATGTCCTCGGTCCACAGCTCGGGCGCCTCGCGGTTCGGGATCAGCGCGGTGGTGATCACGATGTCCATCTCGGGCGCCAGCTCGCGGAACTTGGCCAGCTGCGCAGCGGCGAATTCGGGGCTCGACACGCTGGCGTAGCCGCCAGTGGCCGCGCCATCCTGCTGCGCTTCCTCGAAATCAAGGAACACGAATTGCGCGCCCATCGATTCGACCTGCTCGGCCACTTCGGGGCGCACGTCGAAGGCGTAGGTGATCGCGCCAAGCGAGGTTGCCGTGCCGATCGCGGCCAGTCCGGCCACGCCCGCGCCAACCACAAGCACCTTGGCCGGGGGCACCTTGCCCGCCGCCGTCACCTGCCCGGTGAAGAAGCGGCCAAAGTTGTTCCCCGCCTCGATCACCGCGCGATAGCCTGCGATATTGGCCATTGAACTCAGCGCGTCCATCTTCTGGGCGCGGCTGATGCGCGGCACCATATCCATGGCGATAACGCTGGCGCCAGTCTCGGACGCGGTTTTCATCAGGGCCTCGCTCGACCCCGGATAGAAGAACGAAATCAATGTTTTGGAGGCATTCAGCCGGGCAACTTCCGCATCGCTGGGCGGGCGCACCTTGGCAATGATGTCGGCACCCGAATACAGCGCCTCGGCACTGTCGACGACCTCGACCCCGGCATCGCGATACAATTGATCGCTGAACCCGGCCTTTTCTCCCGCGCCGGTTTCGATCAGGCAGCTATGGCCCAGCTTCTGCAGGGCCAGCGCGCTGTCGGGAGTCATGGCCACCCGGTTCTCGCCCTCGAAGATCTCCTTTGGAGTCCCTATCTTCAAATCATCATCCTTTCGTGGTCTGCGACGGTTTCGACCGGTATTGCAGTTGAATTTTTCCTAACGTGCAGGTCGGGAATGCGCAAGCAATGGTCGAATTTGCATCGGTAATTTTCGAACAACTTTCGCCACCTCAGAACAATTTTCTTACAAAAGCCCCAGATGTAAGACATACGCTCTTACCCTTACGCCAGATTTGGCACGTCGGTTCGCCCAAATTTGCAGCATGCGGCCCGGAAATTCACCCAATGCCCTTACGTTCTGACCCCCTTTCGCGGCTTGCCAGCAGGTCGTGGCCCGATACTGTCACGCCAAAGACAAAGCGGAGGACGAAGATGACACTAGCTGGCAAACACGCACTCATCACCGGCGGCGGCACCGGGATCGGCCTTGCCATTGCCCGCGCATTCGCCGAGGCGGGCGCGCAGGTCACCATCACCGGGCGCAGGCAAGAGGTGCTGGACGAGGTCGCCGGAAACGGCATCACCGGCATGGCGATGGATGTGCGCGACGAGGCTGATGTGGTTGCGAAGATCGCCGCCGCAGTCGAGGCGCGCGGACCGGTGCAAATTTGCGTTGCCAACGCTGGCATAGCCGAGGGCAAGGCCGTTCATAAGACCACGATGGACTTCTGGCGCAACATGATGGCCACCAACCTGGATGGCGCTTTTCTCACGATCCGCGAATGCCTTGGCTCGATGCGGCAAACCGACTGGGGCCGGGTGATCACCGTGTCTTCGATGGCGGGCCTGCGCGGACTTCAGGGCGCAGCCTGCTACTCGGCCTCAAAACACGGGTTGATCGGGCTGACCCGCTCCCTGTCCGAGGATTATATCGGCCAGCCGTTCACCTTCAATGCGATCTGCCCGGGGTATGTCGACACGCCCATCGTCACCCGGAACATCGACAGTATCTCGCAGCGCGCCGGGATCGACGCCGAAGCTGCGCGCGATATCATGGTAAACGCCAATCGCCACAAGCGCCTGATCGAACCCGAAGAGGTTGTCGCCGCCGCCATGTGGCTGGTTGGCCCCGGCTCGCAAAGCATTAACGGCCAGTCGATCGAGATCGCAGGCGGCCAGATGTAAGGAGTGGCCCGGGCCTGCTCGACCTGGCCCGGGCCGCGAAATCGCTGGACTACCGCGCGCGTTTGCGCGAGCGCTGGACAGCCACGCGCAAACGCGCTACACGGATTTTACTTTAAGCATAAAGCATCCGAGGCGCCCATGACCGATTTCGCCGCGACGAAAGCTCTGTTTCATCTGCCCGACGGCATCGTCTATCTCGATGGCAACTCGCTTGGCCCCCTGCCCCGCGCCGCCGCCGCGCGCGTCTCGCAGACGGTGACCGATGAATGGGGCGAGATGCTGATCACCGGCTGGAACAAGGCCGGTTGGATGGCCCTGCCGATGGCCCTGGGCGACCGCATCGGCCGCCTGATCGGCGCCGAGCCGGGCCATGTGGTGACAGGCGACACGCTGTCGATCAAGGTCTATCAGGCGCTGGCTTCGGCGCTGGCCATGCGCCCCGACCGCCGCGTGATCCTGTCGGATACCGGCAATTTCCCGTCCGATCTCTATATCACCCAAGGCCTGGTGAAGATGCTGGGCGACGGGTATGAACTGCGCCTTGTCGCGCCCGAAGAGGTGGCAGAGGCGATCACCGACGACATCGCCGTGACCCTGTTGACCGAGGTCGACTACCGCACCGGGCGCAAGCACGACATGGCCGCGCTGACGGCCAAGGCCCACGCCGTGGGCGCGCTGGCGATCTGGGATCTGGCCCATTCCGCCGGCGCGATCGAGGTTGATGTCGCTGGTGCAGGCGCCGATTTCGCGGTGGGCTGTACCTATAAATACCTCAATGGCGGCCCCGGCGCGCCTGCCTTTATCTACGTCGCGCCCCGCCACGCCGATCAGGCGCCGCCCGCGCTGTCGGGCTGGCTGGGCCACGCGGCGCCCTTTGCCTTCGATCTGGACTATCGCGCCGGCGCCGGGATCGAACGGATGCGCGTCGGCACGCCGCCGATCCTGCAGATGCGCGCGCTCGACTGCGCGCTCGACATCTGGGACAGCGTCGACATGGCCGCCCTGCGCGCCCGCTCGATCGAATTGAGCGAACGCTTCATCGCCGGCGTCGAAGCGGCCTGCCCCACGCTGACCCTTGCCAGCCCGCGCGACCCGCAAAACCGCGGCAGCCAGGTATCGTTCCGGTTCGACCAGGGGTATGCCGCCATGCAGGCACTGATCGACCGTGGTCTGATCGGCGATTTCCGCGCTCCCGACATCATGCGGTTCGGTTTCACTCCTCTGTATCTGGACGAGGCCGACATCGACCGCGCGATCGAGATCATCGCTGATGTGATCGACAACGCCCTATGGGATCAGCCGCAATACATGGAACGGAAGGCCGTCACATGAGCGAGCGTTACGACCCCTCGACCGAGGGCGCGCAGATGTCGTTCGACGGGCGCATGTCCTACGGCGACTACCTTGGCCTGTCGACGCTGCTGGACGCACAGCATCCGATTTCCGACGCCCATGACGAGATGCTGTTCATCATCCAACACCAGACATCAGAGCTCTGGATGCGGCTGGCGATCCACGAACTGGGCGCGGCCCGCGCCACTCTGCGCGGCGACGATATGCGCCCGGCCTTCAAGATGCTGACCCGGGTCAGCCGCATCTTCGAACAGCTCAATAGCGCCTGGGACGTGTTGCGCACGATGACGCCCAGCGATTACACCACCTTCCGTGATACGCTGGGCCAGTCCTCGGGGTTCCAGTCGCACCAATACCGCCAGATCGAATTCATCCTAGGCAACCGGAACAAGGCGATGGTACGCCCGCACGCCCACCGCCCCGACCTGATGAAACTGCTCGACGATGAACTGGCGCGCAAATCGCTGTACGACGTGGCGCTGGCGGCCCTCTCTGAGACCTTCCCCCTGCCCCCCGAAGTTCTGACCCGCGATACCGCCCTGCCCCACGCCGAAAACGAAGCGGTGGCCGAGGCCTGGGCCCGCGTCTACCGCGACCCGGCCGCACATTGGGCGCTGTATGAACTGGCGGAAAAACTGGTCGACCTCGAGGATTACTTCCGCCGCTGGCGTTTCAACCACGTTACCACGGTGGAGCGGGTTATCGGCTTCAAACGCGGCACCGGCGGCACGGGCGGCGTGAGCTATCTCAAGCGGATGCTGGATGTGGAACTGTTCCCCGAACTCTGGCACCTGCGCACGAATTTGTAGGCGTGGAGGGGGCGCTGCCCCCGTCCCTGCGGGACTCCCCCGGAGTATTTTCGGAATAATGAAGGGCGGCCGAGTCCTTGCTTCTTTGGGCTAGAAATATCCCCGCCGGAGGCTTCGCGCGGCACGCGCGAATTTTGCAGTCAGTGCCCGTGAATACGTGACAGAAGCGCCTTCAGCGCGGCTGCTTGCGTTGTGTCGTATTCTGCGACACGGCTGCGCCAGAGTGTGGCCTGGCTTTGCAGGATCAGCCCGTCTTCCAGAATTTTCAGGTGGTTGGCGCGCAGTGTTTCGCCGGTCGAGGTGATATCGGCGATGGCTTCTGCGGTTTCATTGGCTACCGTTCCCTCGGTCGCGCCCTGGCTGTCAACCAGCGCGTAGTCGGCCACGCCGGAATCGCGCAGGAAGTCGCGGACCAGCCGGTGGTATTTCGTGGCGATCCGCAGGCGGAAGCCGTGGCGCGCGCGGAAGGCGGCGGCGGCGGCATCCAGATCGTCGAGGTTATCGACATCGGCCCAGCAATTCGGCACCGCGATGATCAGGTCGGCGCGGCCGAACCCCAGCGGTTCGATTTCCTCGACCTGCTGTTCCCAGCGCGGCAATCGTTCATGCACCAGGTCGGTGCCGGTGACGCCCAGATGGATGCGTCCTGCCGCCAGTTCGCGCGGGATTTCCCCGGCCGAGAGCAGCACCAGCGATACGCCGTCGATGCCCTGTACGGCCCCGGCATATTCGCGGTCGGACCCGGCGCGCGACAGTTCGATCCCGTGACGGGCAAACCATGCGAATGTCTTGTCCATCAGCCGCCCTTTGGACGGCACGCCCAGCTTCAGCGTCATGTCGCAAGACCCTCGATTTCCAGCATCAGACCGGGGCGCAGCACGCCACCCACGGCCGGGATTTCCGCACCGCCTCCCAGCCGCCGGGTCAGCGCGTCATAGCGGCCCCCGGTGGCGATGGGCGGCAGGTCGGGCTTGAATTCGGCGTAGAAGCCGAACACGAAGCCATCGTAATATTCCATCGATGTGCGGCCATAGCTGGCCTCGAAGTCCAAACGCTCGGTGTCGATCCCGCGGGCGGCCATCGCGGTAATCCTTGCCTCGAGCCGGTTCAGCGCCGGGGTGATCGCAGGCAGATCGACCGCGATATCGCGCAGGTGTTCCAGCGCGAAGGGCGCGGTTTCACGCACCGACAACAGCGCTTCGAGCCCGTGCATTTCCAGTTCGGAAATCGGGGCGGCCTCCGCGTCTTCGCGCAGGGCGGCGATGCGGTTTGCCACCTCGGCGCGGGTGCGCAGCCCGCTGTGGGTCAGCCCGGCCATCGGATCGGCGGCATCCAGCAAGGCACGCCGCGACTCGGGCATGGGTGTGCGGCCCGAGAACCGGTCCAGCAGCGCGCGGAACCGGCGCGGGCGCCAGATGTGGCGCATCAGCGCGACCTTGCGGCGTTCGGTGGTTTTCAGGCCCTGCACCGCCGCCGTGAGGATCCCGATGTCGCCCGTCGCCGCGCGCAGGCCCAGCCCGGCGAGCGTTTCGGAAAACAGCGCGAAGACCTCGGCATCGGCACCGGCCACATCGGCGCGGTCGAACACCTCGTATCCGACCTGAAGGTATTCGTTGGCACGGTCCTCGTTCAGCTCCTGCCGGCGAAACACCTCGCCCGCATAGGTATAACGCGCGGGTTCGGCGCCCTGCGCCATGTGCATCTGCACGACGGGCACGGTGAAATCGGGGCGCAGCATCTGTTCGCCGCGCAGCGCGTCCGACGTGACATAGGCGCGCGCGCGGATGTCTTCGCCATACAGGTCCAGCAGCAGATCTGCCGGTTGCAGAACCGGGGTTTCCACCGGCACGGCGCCCGCCGACTCGAACCGCGCGCGCAAGGAGGCGGCGCGCGCCAGAACCTCGGCCTTGGTCACCATCAGCCTTGCCCGTCCAGGATGGCGCGCACCTTGGCGACCAGCTCGGCGCGGGGCATTTCGAACTGGCTGGGGCGTTCCTTCCATTCCTCAAGCGTGGCGTTTTCGGCGATCTGCGCGCCAAGGATCAGGTCCTTGATCTGCACCTTACCCGCGTCAAATTCGTCGCCCCCGGCGATCACCGCGACGGGGCTGTTGCGGCGGTCTGCGTACTTCAGCTGATTGCCAAAGTTCTTGGGATTACCCAGGTAAACCTCGGCGCGGATGCCGGCCTGACGCAGCTCGGCCACCATCGCCTGATAGTCGGCCATGCGGGCGCGATCCATCACCGTCACCACCACCGGGCCCTGCGCCGTGGCGCTGATACGGCCCTTTTCGCGCAATGCGGCCAGCAGCCGGTCGACCCCGATCGATACGCCGGTGGCCGGCACGTCCTGCCCGGTGAAGCGTTTGACCAGCCCGTCATAGCGCCCGCCGCCCGCGACCGAACCGAACTGCCGCTTGCGGCCCTTTTCGTCAAGGATGTCAAAGGTCAGCTCGGCCTCGTAGACCGGGCCAGTGTAATAGCCAAGGCCGCGCACGACCGAAGGGTCGATCACGATCCGGTCGGGGCCATAGCCCTGCGCCGAGAGCAGATCGGCAATCTGGCGAAGCTCATCCACGCCTTCGGCGCCCATCGCGCTGCCGCCCACGGCGGCAGACAGCCGGTCCAGCGTCTCGCCGTTGTCGGCGCCCTTCGCGGTCAGGAAGGCCAGCACCGGCGCGGCCTGATCGTCGCCCAGCCCCACGCCGTCGATATAGGCGCCCGAGGCATCCAGACGGCCCTTGCCCAACAGCTCTCGCACGCCGCTTTCGCCCACCTTGTCGAACTTGTCGATGGTGCGCAGCACGTCGGCGGCCTGCGACTCGTCGCTTACGCCGGCGGTTTCCAGCACGCCGTTCAGCACCTTGCGGTTGTTGATGCGTACCACATAGTCGCCGCGCGCGATCCCGACAGCCTCGAGCGTGTCGGCCAGCAGCGCGCAGATTTCGGCGTCGGCGGCCATGCTGGCAGTGCCGACAGTATCGGCATCGCATTGATAAAACTGGCGAAACCGCCCCGGCCCGGGCTTTTCGTTGCGCCAGACCGGGCCCATCGCATAGCGGCGGTAGGGCGTGGGCAGATCGTTGCGGTGCTGGGCGTAGACGCGGGCCAGCGGCGCGGTCATGTCATAGCGCAGCGCCAGCCAGTCGCCCTTGTCATCCTCGTCCGCTTCTTGCCAGGCAAAGACACCTTCGTTCGGGCGGTCAACATCGGGCAGGAACTTGCCCAGCGCCTCGACCGTTTCCACGGCGCTGGTTTCCAGCGCGTCGAACCCGTAGAGGTGATAGACCTCGGCAATTTGGCGCAGCATCTCGGTGCGCTGGGTCACCTCGGCGCCGAAATAGTCGCGGAATCCCTTGGGCGTTTCCGCCTTGGGGCGGGGCTGTTTCTTGACCTTGGCCATCTGCGTGTTCCTCGCCGCGTCACTTGCGGCGCGGTCTAGCCCAAGCCCCGCCCGGGGGCAAGCGACTGGCCCCTCGCTCTCTGGCTTCGCGCGGCAACTCACGCTATGACGCCCCAAACGCAGGAGCACACGATGCAGCAGCTGGAAGAACAGATCGCCCACCTGACCCGAACGGTGGACGAATTGAACGAGATCGTGACCCGGCAGCAATCGGACATCGACGTACTGAAGCGCCGGGTACAGATGCTGATGGAACGCGAAGCCGCGCGCGAGGCCGAAGGGTCAGGCGGGGTGGTGATGGGCGACGAACGCCCACCGCATTACTGAGCCGGTTTCAGGTCTTCCTCGATATAGGTCTGGATGATCTCGCGAAATTCGGTTTCGGCGCGGAACCCCAGCGCATGGGCGCGCGCTGCATTGAACCGCGTGGGCCAGTTATCGACGATGTGCGCCACCGCCGGGTCATCCTCGCGCCGGATCAGCGCGACCGCCTGTTCCCCCGCCGCATCACGCAGCGCCTCGATCTGTTCGGCCACGGTGCAGGCGACGCCCGGCATGTTGATCGCGCGTCGCCCGTTCAGGCGGTCGGTGTCCAGCGTGGCGGCGTGGCACAGGAACCCCACGGCCGAGCGGGGCGAGGCATGGGTGTGCACCACCGTATCGGGCACCGGCAGCACGGCCTGAACCCCGTTCAGCGGCTCGCGGATGATGCCGGAAAAGAACCCCGCCGCCGCGCGGTTCGCCTTGCCCGGGCGCACGCAGATCGACGGCAGGCGGATCGCCACACCGTCGATGAACCCCTTGCGCGAGAAATCCGAGATCATCTGTTCGCAGATCACCTTTTGCGCGCCATAGCTGGTCAGCGGAGCGGTCAGGAAGGTATCGGAAATCTCGTCCTCGAAAGGCGCGCCGAAGACGGCAATGGACGAGGTGAACACCAAACGGGGGCGATAGCTGCCGCCCGTCGCCTCGTGCCGGGCGCGCAGGGCCTGAAGCAACGACCAGCAAGGGAACATATTGGTCTGCCAGCCCTTGTCGAAATCGGCCTCGGCCTCGCCCGATACGATGGCGGCAAGGTGAAAGACATATTCCGGGTCGTCGGCGACCAGCCGCTCCATCACGCCGGGTTCGGTCACGCTGCCGATGATCTGGCGGTCAACCGGCACGGCATTGTCGGGAAAGGCGATGTCATGGGCGGTGATTTGCACCTTGGCCCCGTCGATCCCGTCGCGCACCAGCCGCGCCAGCAGCTTCTGCCCGATCATCCCGCCCGCGCCCAGTACCAGAACCCGTTTTTTCACCGTAGTCACTCCCTTTAAGACCGCGGGCACCCTTTCACCAATCCCGGCGCTTGGCTATCTGCAATTGCATACTCTGGTCATTCACCCCGGCGTGATCTACCACTTTCCCGCAAGGGAATGACGGCAAGGAGAATGCCCATGAAACTGGTCCGCTATGGCGAACCCGGCCTGGAGAAACCCGGCCTGATCGATGGTGACGGCGCGCTGCGCGATCTGTCGGCGCATGTGAACGACATCACCGGCGCGGCCCTGTCAGATGCCGAGCTGGACCGTCTGCGCGCTTTGGACACGGCTACGCTGCCGCTGGTCACTGGCAGCCCGCGTATGGGGGCCTGTGTGGCGGGGATCGGCAAATTCATGTGCATCGGGCTGAACTATTCCGACCACGCCGCCGAAACCGGATCGCCCATTCCCGAGCATCCCATCCTGTTCATGAAGGCGACCTCGGCCGTGGTGGGCCCCGATGACACCGTGCTGATCCCGCGCAACTCGACCGCGGTGGATTACGAGGTGGAATTGGGCGTGGTGATCGGCACCCCGGCGAAATACGTCACCGAGGCGGAGGCGCTGACCCACGTTGCGGGCTATTGCATCGTCAACGACGTGTCCGAACGCGATTTCCAGAACAAGCTGACCGGCCAGTGGACCAAGGGCAAATCCTGCGACACTTTCGGCCCCATCGGCCCCTGGTTGGTGACCCGGGACGAGGTTGAAAACCCGCAAGAGCTGTCGATGGCGCTGGATGTAAACGGCGAACGCCGCCAGACGGGCAACACCTCGACCATGATCTTTACGGTCGCGCAGATCATCTCTCACCTGTCGCAGCTGTTCACGCTGCACCCCGGCGACGTGATCGCCACCGGCACGCCTCCGGGCGTGGGGCTTGGGATCAAGCCGCAGCCGGTGTTTCTGAATGCCGGCGACCGGATGGAACTGACGATCGAAGGCCTTGGCCGCCAAACGCAAATTCTGGAACAGGACGCCTGAGCAATGAAACCAGACCTTTTGCTGATTGGCCCTGTGACGCCCCGAATGCAGGCGCGGCTGGACGCCGAATTCAGCGTGCACCGGCTGCCCGCCGACCCCGAGGCGCAAGGCGCGGTGCTGGCCGAACATGGGGCCGAGATTGTCGCCGTCTGCACCGGCGGTGGGCTGGGCCTGCCAACGCCGATCATGGACCAGCTGCCCAAGCTGCGCGTAATTTCCAGCTATGGCGTTGGCTATGACACGATCGACGCGGATCTGGCGGCGAGTCGGGGGATCATCGTCGCCCATACGCCCAATGTGCTGAACGACGATGTGGCGACCACCGCGATCCTGCTGTGGCTCGCAACCTCGCGCAAGATGGTGGCCTATGACACCTATCTTCGCGCCGGCCGGTGGGAGGCCGAGGGCTATCCGCCGCTCACCACCAGCCCGCAGAACCGCACCGTGGGCATCATCGGTCTGGGCCGCATCGGGCAGGCGATTGCCGACCGGCTGCCGCCTTTTGGTGCGACCATCGTCTATCACGGGCGGTCGAAAAAGGATGTGCCCTATCGCTATTACGCCGATCTGGTCGAGATGGCGCGCGATTGCGAGGTGCTGATTTGCATCACGCCTGGCGGGCCGGAAACGCGGCACATGGTGAACGCCGAGGTGCTGAAGGCGCTGGGGCCGCAAGGCATTCTGGTGAATGTCGCGCGTGGATCGGTGGTGGACGAGTCGGCGCTGGTCACAGCCCTGCAGGATGGCACCATTGCGGGCGCCGGTCTGGACGTGTTCGAGGAAGAACCCAAGGTGCCCGAGGCGCTGTTTTCAATGGAAAACGTGACACTGCAACCCCATATCGCCAGCGCCACGGTCGAAACCCGTCAGGCGATGGGCGATCTGACCTGCGACAACCTGAGCCAGTTCATGAAAGATGGTACCGTGATCGCGCCGGTGCCGGAGTGTGCGCATCTGTCGCCCAAAGGCTGAGCCCTGTTGCCCGGGCCGGACAAGCCCGGGCATATTCTTGGGGTGGCAAAGGGTGTTTACGCCGCCACACAGGCCCCACACCACGGGAAACAGAAGTTTAACAAGATTACATCCCGCAAACCCCTTCACCACGTGCAACATACACGTATTGCTGCAACTGCATAATCACGTTTTGTTAACGCAGCTGTGATTGCCTGAACGCGCCTGCCCCAGCGCCCGTTTTGCCCATATGGCGGGCGACTGCCGCCGCAGCTGCTCAAACGCGTGGCAGCCGGTCACCGTACCGAGCCGGTCAGCACGCTTGGCGCTGATAAGGGAGCCTTCGCACCCGCAGAAACGCCTGCCGCGAGTCGTCAGCCGTTTATCGTGGCAAAGGCGGCGTCAAACCGGCCTTCGGCTTCGGCACGGCGCTGGAAATTGACGCGCTGCACCAGAATCTCATTCGGCACGCTGTCCTGCGTCATGATCCCCACCACCTCGTCGATGAATTCTTGCAGAGGCATGGCGGCAGCGACCTGCGACTGACCGGGTGTCAGCTCGGTCGCGACCAGCGGCGGAGCGATTTCATGCACCGCGACCGGCGTGGCGCGCAGTTGGTGGCGCAGCGATTGCGTCCAGGAATGGATCGCCGCCTTGCTGGCGGAATAGGCCGGGTTGCCCGCCTTGGGCACGAACGCCAGACCCGACGACACCGTGATGAGCGCCGCCTGTGGCTGACTGCGCAAATGCGGCAGCAGCGCCGCCGCCAGTTGCATCGGGGCCAGCAGGTTGGTGGCAATGGTGCGCAGCGCCACGTCCAGCGATATGGTGTCGGCGGTGAAATCCTCGGGCTCCATGATCCCGGCGTTCAGGATTATCGTGTCGAGGGTTGGGTGATCGGCCACCACCTGCGCGGCGAAGGAGTCAACGGCACTCGCATCGGTCACATCCAGCGCATAGCCCGCCATGTCAGGGTTGTCGGCGAGTGTACCGGCCAAGCTCTCGGGATTGCGCCCTGTGACGATAACGCTGTTGCCCTGCGCTTGCAGCGCCTCGGCCAGCGCGCGGCCGATGCCGGAATTGCCGCCGGTGATCAGGATGGTGCGATTTGTGAAACTCATCTGGTGTCCTTTCGTTCTGTCTGGCCCCTAGATGCAGATCGCGCTACCCTTGCGAAAGAAGGCACCCGAAAGATTTATACTTACCTAAAAGAGAGCATGAGCCATGCCGAACCCCTCGCTGCGCGACGAATTGCAGGCCCTGCCCCCAACCGACCCGGCGGTTGACAGGCTGGTAGAGCAGATCATCGGCCGCGTGGCCGACAAGTGGACGATGCTGCTGATCGAGATCCTGACCGAGACCGAGGTTTGCCGGTTCAAGGAACTGTCGCGCGCCTGCCCCGGGATCAGCCAGAAGATGCTGACGCAAACCCTGCGCGCGATGGAGCGGGACGGGCTGGTGACGCGCAAGGTGTATCCGGTGGTGCCGCCCAAGGTCGAATACCGGCTGACCGAACTGGGCCTTGGCCTCAGCAAGGCGTTCTGCGGTGTCTGGCTGTGGGCCGAGGCGAATTTCGAAGCCATCGAATCCGCCCGTGCGGCCTATGCCCGCGACAACCCGCCCAAACCCGGCTGACATGAAAAAGGCGGCCGTTGCGGGCCGCCTTTCGTATCCTACCCCACCCGGATCAGGCCGAGGGCTCCGGCTCCATCCCGCCTTCGGGCGGGGTCTTGCGCGGCTTGGTCTTCGGGATCGCCGTGACGCTGGGGGCGTTGCCGGCATCGGCACTGTCATCCTCGCCATCGTCGGCATGGGGCGGTTCACCCCGGATCACGCGCTTGATTTCCTCGCCGGTTAGGGTTTCGTATTCCAGCAAGCCCTGCGCCAGCCGTTCCCATTCGTCGTGCTTGTCCGTCAGGATCTGGCGCGCCCAGGCATAGGCTTCGTCGACCAGACGCTTCACCTCTTCCTCGATCAGCTCTTTCGTGTGGGCCGAGACCGAGAAGCCGCCAGCTCCATTGCCCATGTAGCCTTCGTGCGCCTGCTGATAGTCGATGTTGCCGACCTTGTCGGACATACCCCACCGCATCACCATGGCGCGGGCCAGCCCGCTGGCCTGCTGGATGTCGCCCGAGGGGCCGTTCGACACGGCATCCTCGCCCCACTTGATCACCTCGGCGGCCTTGCCCGCCATGGTCATCGCCAGCTTCTGGGTGCATTCGTCGCGGTGCCAGTTCAGCCGGTCGATTTCCGGCAGGCTGACCACCATCCCCAGCGCGCCACCGCGCGGGATGATCGTGGCCTTGTAGACCGGATCGCATTTCGGCAGTTCCAGCCCGACGATGGCGTGCCCGGCCTCGTGATAGGCGGTGTGTTCCTTCTGCTCCGAGGTCAGCACCATGCTGCGCCGCTCGGCCCCCATCATCACCTTGTCCTTGGCGTTTTCGAAATCGACCATGGCAACGAAACGCCGCCCAAGACGCGCGGCCATCAGCGCGGCCTCGTTCACAAGGTTCGCCAGATCCGCCCCCGAAAAGCCGGGCGTGCCGCGCGCAATCACGCGCAGATCGACATCCGGGCTGAGCGGAGTCTTGCGCGCGTGCACGGCCAGAATCTTCTCGCGGCCCTTGATGTCGGGGTTGCCCACGGTGACCTGACGGTCGAACCGGCCGGGGCGCAGCAGCGCCGGGTCCAGCACGTCCTTGCGGTTGGTGGCGGCGATGATGATGACGCCTTCGTTGGCCTCGAACCCGTCCATTTCGACCAGAAGCTGGTTCAGCGTCTGTTCGCGTTCGTCGTTGCCGCCGCCATAACCGGCCCCACGGTGGCGGCCGACGGCGTCGATTTCGTCAATGAACACGATGCAGGGCGCGTTCTTCTTGGCCTGCTCGAACATGTCGCGCACGCGACTTGCGCCAACACCCACGAACATTTCAACGAAATCCGAGCCCGAAATGGTGAAGAACGGCACGCCAGCCTCGCCCGCGATGGCGCGCGCCAGCAGCGTCTTGCCGGTGCCCGGAGGGCCCACCAGCAGAGCGCCTTTCGGGATCTTGCCGCCCAGACGGCTGAATTTCTGAGGGTTGCGCAGGAATTCGACGATCTCTTCCAGCTCTTCCTTGGCTTCGTCGATACCGGCCACGTCGTCGAACGTCACGCGGCCATGTTTCTCGGTCAGCATCTTCGCCTTGGATTTGCCAAAGCCCATCGCGCCGCCTTTGCCGCCGCCCTGCATCCGGTTCATGAAGTAGACCCAGACGCCGATCAGCAACAGGAACGGCAACAGCGTGATCAGGAACGACTGGAACATCGACTGCTGTTGTTTCTCGGCCCGGATCGGAACGTTGTTGTCGATCAGAAGGCTTGTGATTTCAGCATCTTCCGGCTTGATCGTCACATAGTCCTGATTGTCGGTGCCCCGGAACCGAACCTGTTCGCCATCCAGCGTGGCCTGCCCGACTTCGCCGGATTTCACCGCCGTCACGAAATCGGAATAGGTGATCTCGCGGCTTTGCAACGTGCCGCCGGATCCGCTGAACAGGTTGAACAACGCCAGCACCAACAGAAACAGAACGACCCAGAACGCGATATTGCGTGCATTGCCCAAAGGGAAAACTCCTAACCTAGTGCGGCCCGCTTGCGGACCCGTCGGGCACCGGATGACCGCCTGTCACCCGGCCCCGCAGCCTGTACCTAAAATAGAGATCATGCAGGCGGGTTCAATGCGATAAATGCGCCCAAATTCAGGCATCACTCGGAAAAGCCGGTTCTGCGCGCCAACCTTGCGGCAGATTGGCCAAGGGGGCGGCAATCAGCCGCTGACCCTGCCAGACAGCAGGCGTCGCGATGACAGAAGCATGCGGCCGCCCGGTTACGCGCCAGTCGGGGCATTGGCGCGCGCCTTCCGGGCCAAGGGCGGCAACGTGGGTGTCACTTTCGGCCGGGCCGATCAGGCGCCAGCGCCCGTCCCACGCCTGCCCCGGTTCGGCGCGCAGATCACGCACGGCGTCATATTCACGGCACAGGCGCACCCGATCGTGACGCACCAGCAACCGGCAGCCTGCCTGCGTGTCGTCTCGCCCCTCGGACACCGCAGCCAGCAGCCGGTCGATGGCCGCGCCACGTGGTGGGTATCCGTTCTGCCCTGTGACCGCGCGCAACCCGCGGATCAAAACGCGTCTCGCAGTTTCCGCGGGCAAGTCCAGCAGTCCGGCGCGGTCGAGCAGCAGATCTCCGCTGTCGGATTGCGCCAGCGCGGCCATCGCGGCGCTGGCTTGTCCTTCCAGCGCGGTGCGGGCGCTTTGCATATGCTGCGCGACCTGCGCCAGCGCGGGCACAGAGATGCCCAGTTCGCCCAGCGTTTCCAGCGCCTTACGGATGCGGATGCGGTCGAATGCGGGGTTGTCGTTGCTGGGGTCATCAACCCAATCCACGCCAAGCGCGGTCAGATAGCGGCGCAATTCGGCCCGGCGTACGGCCAGCAAAGGGCGCAGCAGGCGCAGCCCGTTACGGTGGCTGTCAGCGGCCATCGCGGCCAACCCGTCGACCCCGCCCGCACGCGCCAGCCGCATCAGCACGGTTTCGGCCTGATCGTCGGCGGTATGGGCCAGTGCCACCGCGGCAAGCCCGCGCCGCGCGGCCCATTCCGACAACAAAGCATAGCGTGCGCGCCGCGCCGCATCTTGCAGGTTGCCGCGCCCGTCCCAGCCGGGCACATCGCCCGCGCCCCATGTCAGGATGTCATGATCCAGCCCCAGCGCCGCAGCCGCCCGAGCCACCCCGGCCGCCTCATCAGCCGAGCCATCGCGCAGGGCGTGATCGACCGTGGCCACCGCCAGCCGCGTGCCGGTTCCGGCAAAGGCAGCATGGGCAGCATACATCATGGCAAGGGAATCGCTGCCCCCCGACACCGCAAATCCAAGGGCGGGCAGATCGGGCGGCACTCCGCGCAGAACGGCGCGCGGAATATCGCCGGTGTTGGTCAACTACAGCCCAGGCGCGCCATGTCAGCCTGTGCACTGGCGGCCGCCGGTTGCCCGGGGAATCGCGCCCCAACCTCGGCCAGGGTTATGCAGGCCTGTTCCGTCTGCCCCAACGTGCCCAGTGCCGCGCCCAGCAGATGCAGCGCCTCGGGCGCACGCGGCCCGGCGGGGTTCGCGCTGAACCCGGCCAGATAGGCGCGGGCCGCTTCGCGGGTGTCGCCCTGCTGGGCCAGCGCGCGGCCGCGCATCACCTCGGCCTCGGGCGCCAAAGGGCTGCCGGGATAAGCCATGGCGAAAGCCGACAGCTTTTGCGCTGCCCCGGCAAAATCGCCCGAGTCGAAGGCGGCTTTGGCAGCGTTGAAATCGCTTTCCTCACCCACGGCCATTTCGGTTGTGGGCGCGCCGGTCGGTTCGGCCACGGGCGCGGTCAGCGCCGCGCCTTCCTGTGCCCCGCCCAGAGTCGAGGTTTCGCCCAGTGTCGAGACATCGCAGGCGGCCTCCATCTCGCACAGGCGGAACTCCAGGTCGCCAATGCGGTTGGTGCCGTCGCTCACAACCCGGTTCACCCGGTTGCCAAGCGATTCCGTCTGCGAGGTCAGCCGCTGCAACTCGGCCTCCATCGCGGCGACGCGGTCCAGCACGCTGCCACCCACGGTGGGCGTGGATGCCCCGCCCGTGGTCGATAGCTCGCGCTTGAGCTTCTGAACCTCGACATACAGAACCGAGAGTTCCTGCCGGATGTCGGCCAGTGTACGCTCGCGGTCCTGCGCCAGCGCCGCTTGCGGGGCGGCCAATGTCAGGGCCGCAACTGCCAGAACCGCAATCCGCATGGCTTAGCCCAGCACCCCGGCCGACAGCACCGTCACCGCGCGGCGGTTCTTGGCATAGCAGGCCTCTTCGCTGCAAATCTCGATCGGGCGTTCCTTGCCGTAGCTGACAACCTTCAGCCGGTTGCCCGCCACGCCGCGCGAGATCAGGTATTCGCGGGCGGCATTGGCGCGGCGCGCACCCAGCGCAAGGTTGTACTCGCGGGTGCCCTGTTCGTCGGCATGGCCTTCGATCACGGCGACATAGTCGACGTTCTGGCTCAGCCACTGGGCCTGACCATTCAGGATCTGCTGCGCCTCGGGCGACAGGTTCGACTGGTCCACCAGGAACAGCACGCGGTCGCCGATGGTCTGGTTGAAATAGGCCGGCGATGTCGGATCATTGGCCGAACCGGGCACGATGGCGCCCGAGCCCACGCCGGAGGCGCCGGTGCCATCGGCGCCAAAGCGGCCCGCGTTCGTACAGGCCGCCATGGCCAGCATCGAACCGATCATCAGAAATTTGGTCAGGGTGCTCATCTCGCGCCTCGTTACCGTTTGTTATGGACCCCGTTTACCATAGCCCACCGCCCTTGTGAACGTGCGGCTTGGGCCATGACGGGGCATGTTTCAGTTCTGTAATGGCGACCACGACGGGTCCGACGCGCCTTCGGGCGTGGGGACGGCCTTTAGGTTGCGGCCCGTGATATCCACGGAATACAGCGAGGATTGCCCCTGCGCGCCCTGCGTTTCGCGCGCGAACATCAACACGCGGCCGTTCGGTGCCCATGTCGGGCCCTCGTCAAGGAACGACGCGGTCAGCAGACGTTCCTCAGACCCGTCGGTGCGCATCACGCCAATGTGAAAGCGGCCCTTGCTTTGCTTGGTAAAGGCAATCAGATCGCCGCGCGGCGACCAGACCGGCGTGCCATAGCGCCCCTGGCCAAAGCTGATCCGCGTGGGTTCGCCCCCGCCCACCGGCATGATGTACAGCTGCGGCGTGCCCGAGCGGTCGCTTTCGAACACCAGCCGCCCGCCATCTGGCGAAAAACTTGGCGCGGTTTCGATGGAGGGCGCCGTGGTCAGCCGGGTGCTTTGGCCGGTGGCAATGGACATGGAATAGATGTCGGTGTTGCCACCTTCGGTCAGCGAATAAACCACGGTCTGCCCATCGGGCGCGAAGCGGGGCGCAAAGCTCATCGTGCCTTCGGTGCTTTGCAACCCGCGCTGCTGCACCGCGCCCACGTCCAGCACATAGATGCGCGGAAAGCCGGATTCATAGCTGGTGTACAGCACCCGGTCGCCATTGGGCGAGAACCGGGGCGCCAGCACGATCGACGAACTGTCGGTCAGGTACTGCACATTCGCGCCGTCGTAATCCATCACGGCCAGACGCTTGCGCCGGTCGTCCTTGGGCCCGGTTTCCGAGACATAGACAACGCGGCTGTCGAAATAGGCGCCCTCGCCCGTGATCCGGCTGTAAACCGCGTCGGCCACCTTGTGCGCCATGCGCCGCCAGCCCGCGACGGGCCCGGAAAACTGCAACCCGTTGCCAATTTCGGAATCCGAGAACACGTCATACACCCGGAACTGCACCGTCACGTTGCCTCCCGCCACGTTGACCGCTCCAGTGATCAGCGCCTGCGCGTTGATCGCCTTCCAGTCGGCATAGGCCACGGGCGCGCCGAAATCGGCAACCTGGCTGATATAGGCGCTGGCGGGCACCTCGCGGAACAGGCCGGTACCCGTCAGATCCGCCGCAATCACCCGCGAAATCTGGCGAGCGGTTTCCCCTGCCTCGCCCGAGCCGGGCACGAAATCGGGCACCGCAAAGGGCAAGGGCTCGATCACGCCATCGGTGATCTCGATCCGCAACGGCCCGTCCTGGGCCACGACCGCACCCGTTGCCCCAAACAGGCAGACCGCGCCCAGAAACAGGCTTGCCAGGTGTTTCATCATCATCTGATCCGCATCCTCTCCGGATTGAAGGTCATCTCGATTTCGCGCCAATGCGCGTATTTCTCGGCCGGAAGCGCATAGCCCCCGCGCGCGCAGCGAATGATGGCTCGCCGCGCCGCTTCAAACGCCTGCCGCGCCGAGGAGTCATCGCCCCCCGAACTGGACAGCAGCCGGATCGAATTTGCATCCGGCATCCCATCCTGCCCCATATCCACCGCCACGACTACAGTTGTGGCCATCGCGGCAGAAGACAAGGAACCAACGTTCCAGCATTGCGACACGGCCACGCGCATTGCCTCTTTTTCGCCCGCCGACAGGGGCGGGCCGGCAGGCGCCTGTGTGGCGCCGCCCAAGGCTTCGGCCAGCGCATCGGCCACCGCATCGCGCGTTTCAGCCGGCGCTGGCGCTGGCGTGGGCGTTTCGGTTTGCTGCGGTTCGGGCGTTGGCTCGGGCGTCGGCGTCGGAATTTGCGCCGGAGTTGGCGCCGGAGCCGCGGTCGGCTGTGGCCGGTCGGGCCGGGCCGACGGCGGACGCCGCGACGCGGGCGGCGCCAGCGCGGCAATCACCGGATCTGGCACCGGCTCGGGGCGAATACGGTCTGTCGCCTGTTCCGGCGCGGTCGCCTCTTGCGGCTCTTGCGGCGGGGCCTCGCCCGGATCGGGGGACACCTGCGGCGTCTCCACTACATCGGGGCGCGCATCTGGCGGCGGCGGGGCCACCACTTCGGGCGCAACGCGATCCACTTGCGGAGGCGTCGCATCCTCGCGCGGGGGGGCTGGCGCCTGAATGACTTCGGGCGCATCGGGCGTGGGCTCGGGCACCTGTTCCGTTACCTCGGGCGCCGGAGGCGTTTCCGGTTCGGGCTCGGGTGCAGGTTCGGGCTGCGGCTGGGGTTCGGGCTGTGGCTCGGGTTCTGGTGCTGGGTCAGGCTGCGGCGCGGGCTCGGGTGCGGGTTCCGGTTCGGGCTGCACCTCGGGCGCGCCTTCGACCTCGGCCTGGGCCGATTGCGACGTCAGCGCCGCGAACTGCTCGGAGGACAGGATCGACACCTCCGCCACCTCGACCGGTGGCGGATCGCCTTTCAGCACCGGGCCGAACAGCACGAACAGGATCAGAGCCCCGTGGGCCCCCAGCGAAATTTTTGTGCCGGTCTGCACCGCGGCCTCACCTGTCGCCGCCGTCAAGCGTGGGGCCACCGATGTCGGTCACCAGGCCGACATTGGAAAACCCGCCCGCGTTCAGGGCACCCATCACCTGCATGACGACCTCGTAGGGGATCGCCCCGTCGGCACGCAGAAACACCCGGTCGCTGGCCCGTTCGGCCGCGATGGCGCGCAGCTTGGGCACCAGCTGATCGCGGGGCGTTTCGGTCGTCTGGATCTGCACCGCCCCTTCGGCGGTGATGGTCACGGTCAAGGGTTCCTCGTTGTCCGACGGCAAGGCCCCGGCGGCGGTTTTCGGCAGCTCGACCGGCACCCCGACCGTCAACAGCGGCGCGGCCACCATGAAGATGATCAGCAGCACCAGCATCACGTCGACAAAGGGCGTCACGTTGATTTCGGACATCGGGCGCGAGGCCCGGCGCGACCGTCTGCGGCGACGTCCGCCGCCGCCTCCGCCCGGTTGCTGTACCGCAGCGCCCATCGTCAGGCGTCCAGTTGGCGCGACAGGATGGTGCCGAATTCGTCGGCAAAGGCCTCATAGCCCGCCACGATCCGGTCACTGTCGGCCGACAGCTTGTTGTAGAAAACCACCGCCGGAATCGCCGCGATCAGGCCCAGCCCGGTCGCCAGCAGCGCCTCGGCGATACCGGGCGCGACAACAGCCAAGTTGGTGTTCTGCTGCGCCGCGATCTCGATGAACGCATGCATGATGCCCCAGACGGTGCCGAAGAGGCCGACAAACGGCGCGGTCGAGCCGATGGTCGCCAGCACCGGCAACCCGCGCTGCAAATCCTCGGTTTCCTTGTTGATCGCCACATCCATGCTGCGATCGATCCGCGCCTGCGCCCCGGCGATCAGCGCGCCGTCGTCGCGATGCGACCGGCGCCATTCGCTCATCCCGGCGGCAAAAATCTTTTCCGAGTTGCCCTCGGGATCGGGCCCGATCTGGTCAAACAGCCCGTCCAGCGGCTCGCCCGACCAGAACGACCGGTCGAACACCGCCGCCTCGCGACGGGCCCAGCGGAACAGGATGTGCTTCTGGATGATGATCGCCCATGACCAGACCGACGCCGCGATCAGCACCAGCATCACCAGTTTTACGGTGAGTGTCGCGCGGGCAAACAGCGCCCACATCGAGAAATCCATCCCCTGCGCGGCCGCAAGTGTCTCAGTTTCCATAAATCTGCTCTCGATCAGCGGCCGTATTGCTTCGGCCTTTTTCCGATCCCTACAGCAGTTGAACGCCAATTGCCAATGAATGCGCGTTCACACTCACGTTTTCGGTCACGTTTTGGGGCGCGTTGGCACCAGCTGTGTGCGAATTTCCGCCGGCAGCCGCACCGGCCGCCCCGCCGCGTTCATGCAGACGGCCGTAACGGTGGCGGTAAAGATCGACTGACCCTCGCGCAGTACCGTCTGCGTCATCGTCAGCCGCGCACCGCTGACATCTGCAACCTCGGTTTCCACGACCAGCCGATCGTCGAATTTTGCAGTAGCGAGATAGTCGCACTCCAGACGGCGCACGACCCAGACCACGCCGCCCTCGCGCATGGCGTTCTGGTCGTTGCCCAATTCGCGCACGTAGTCGCTGCGCGCGCGCTCAATGTACCGCAGGTAGTTGGCGTGATAGACCACCCCGCCCATATCGGTGTCTTCGTAATAGACGCGAATGTCGAAACGATGGGTCATTGCGCGCCCTCGCCCGCCGCCAGTCGCGCCGAGAGCCTCAGCGCATGGCTCGCATCCCGCGCCGCTGCCGGCATCACCGGATCATAGGCCGCCCGGATCACGCCGGCAATCTCGGGGCGCAGGATCGTCTGGCCATGCGCGACAGCCAAGGGCGACACCTCGGCAAAGGCCTGGTCCGACCACAGCAGCATGACCTGCACCGCCTGCGACAGCGCGAGGTCTTCGGCCGCCATCTCGGCCAGTGCCCCCCGCATCCGCAAAAACACGAAAGCCGCGCGGATCGCCCCCCCATCGTCAAATCGAAACGTCCGGTATTGCGAGGCATCGCCGCCGTTCAGACGCGCCACCAAGTCCGGCAGATCGCCCAGCATATGCGCCAGATCCGGCACCGCCAAAAGCTCGTCCCAATCGCGCAGGAAAAAGACCATGACATTGCTGCCCAGCTCGGGGTCAACCTCGGCCATGTTGTGCCCGGCCAGCGCGACAATCGCCTCGAACGCACCTTTGATCACCCCCAGCGTCTGTTCCTGCACGCCAAATACAACGGGCGCCAATGGCCGGCCCCAGCGCGCAAAGACGTACCCCGCATCGCCCCGGTCGAACAGCGTCTCGATTTCTGCCGGTGTCATGCCAGTCTCCATCAGCCCGCGCCGGACATACCGCCGGGGCATTCACAGGTCAAACAGCCCCTTCTTTTCGGTGCAAATACTCACCTGCGCGACAGCTGCTTCAAGTGCTCCGTCTGCGGCCGATGTATCGCGATTGAGTATTTTTGCCGAAAAGAAGTAGGGGCGGCGCCGAGATCGCCTAGCCGAACAGATCATTCTGCCCGCGCGGCGCCTCGAGCCCCAGATGCCGCCAGGCAGCTGCCGCCAGCATCCGGCCGCGCGGCGTGCGCTGGATCAGACCCTGCTGCAACAGGTAGGGTTCGATCACCTCTTCCAACGCGTCGCGGCTTTCGCTGAGCGCGGCACTCAGGGTTTCGATGCCGACAGGTCCACCGCCATAGCTTTCGGCGATCAGCCGAAGATAGCGGCGATCGGCCCCGTCGAGCCCAAGGTGATCCACGCCAAGGCGCGTCAACGCATTGTCGGCCAGATCGCGGGTGATGCGCCCATCGCCTTCGACTACCGCAAAATCCACCACGCGGCGCAGCAGCCGTCCGGCAATCCGGGGCGTCCCACGTGCGCGGCGGGCGATTTCCAGCGCGCCGGCATCTTCGGCCGGGGCGCCCATCTTGCGGGCATTGCGACTGACGATTTCATGCAGTTCATCCACCGTATAGAACTGCAGCCGCGTCGGAATACCGAACCGGTCACGCAGCGGCGTGGTCAGCAGCCCCATGCGCGTGGTCGCGCCAACCAAGGTAAACGGTTGAAGCTCGATCCGCAGCGTACGCGCCGCCGGTCCCTCCCCGATCACCAGGTCCAGCTCAAAATCTTCGAGCGCCGGATAAAGCACCTCTTCCACCGCCGGGTTCAAGCGATGGATTTCGTCGATAAACAGCACATCCCGCGCTTCAAGATTGCTGAGGATCGCCGCAAGATCGCCTGCTTTTGCCAGAACCGGCCCGCTGGTCATGCGAAAGCCAACGCCCAATTCGCGCGCCATGATCTGCGCCAACGTTGTCTTGCCCAGCCCAGGCGGGCCGTGGAACAGCGTGTGATCCATTGCTTCACCCCGGGCGCGCGCCGAGGCGATGAACACTTTCAGGTTCGCCCGCGCCTCGGCCTGACCGATGAATTCGTCAAGCATCTGCGGACGCAACGCGCGATCATTCTCGTCCCGTTCGCCGGGCCGCAGATCGGGATCGGGTTCAGCCATCGTCAGTCCCTACCCTTTCGGAGCCAGCAGCTTCAGCGCCGCCCGGATCAGCGCGGCGGCATCGGCATCGGGCGCCTCTGCCCGCGCAGTGGCGACCGCGGCGGCGGCATCGCTCGGGCCATACCCCAGGTTGCCAAGAGCCGAAAGCGCATCGGCCTGCGCCGCACCGCCGTGGCGCGCGGCAGAAGCCACAGGCGCCGGGGCGGCCGCGTCATCGGCATCGTCCAGAACATCCGCATCTTCCGGTGCGGCAGCAGGATCGAGCGCGCCGCCCCCCTCTCCGGACAGCGCCATGACCGCCGGAGCCTTATCTTTCAAATCCAGCACGATTCGCTGCGCCGTCTTGGGCCCCACGCCTTTCGCCGCTTTGACCGCCGACCAGTCGCCCAGCGCGATCGCACGGCTGACCCCGTCGGGGCCCAGCGCGCCAAGTATTGCCAGCGAGACCTTGGCGCCCACTCCCTGCACGCCCATTAGCAGGCGATGCCATTCCTTTTCGACCAGGCTCAGGAAGCCGAACAGCTGCATCAGGTCTTCGCGCACGACAAGATCAGTGTAGACCGACACCGGCTCTCCCACGCGCGGTAAAGCGGCAAGCGTCCGGTCGGAGCAATAGACAAGATAGCCGACCCCCCCGACGTCGATCATCACATGATCGCCGGCGCGATAGGCCAGCCGCCCGCGCAGCCGCCCGATCATGCGATTTTCCGCCGCAGACGGGCCGCTCCGCCATGCCCGGCATGGTGGGCGTGGCAAATCGCGATCGCCAGCGCATCGGCTGCATCCGGCCCCGCCGGTTTGCACCCCGGCAGTTGCAGGCATACCATGTGCAAGACCTGCCGCTTGTCCGCGTGGCCGACGCCGACCACCGTTTTCTTGACCGAATTCGGGGCATATTCGCCCACCTGCAATCCCGCCTGCGCCGGGACCAGCAGCGCAATGGCGCGCGCCTGTCCGAGCTTCAGCGTGCCAGCGCCGTCCTTGTTCACGAAGGTCTGCTCCACGGCGGCGACATCCGGCGCATACGCGCGCACCACTTCGGACATCTGGTCGTAAAGTGACATCAGCCGCACGGCCAGATCCGCCCCCTCGGAGTGGCAGATTCCATTGGCAATGTGCCGCAGCCTTGGCCCGTCCTGCTCGATCACGCCCCAGCCCATGTTTCTGAGCCCGGGATCAATTCCCAATATCCGCATCACTGCCCGGCCTTTTGACCCATTGTTTCTTGTTTCCAGCACTAGCACGAAAGGCGAACATCGGCCAAGCCCCAAGCGACAGTTTCAATTCCGACACATTTCGAGGCATTTGCGGCGAAAGCCACCCCAAACAGACCCGAAACTTGCCAGAAGGGAAATGATATTTTTCTATATTTATATTATTTTTCAATTATTTAAATCAATTTCAGACCCATGCAAAAACTGCATAAGAACTATGCACAAAGCTGTCTTGCCGGATCATATTTTCCGCAATACATGCCGCCCATCGCAAAGATAATTGCAACCCCATACAAAAGGACAATGGATATGGCTGCTTACCACTCGACCCGCTCCACCTATGGCATTGATGTCGTCGCCGGCCGTATCGGCGCCGTTCTGGCCAATGTCTATGCTGCCGTCATCGACTGGAATGACACCCGCGTGACCCGCAACGCGCTGGCGGCGCTGACAGACCGTGAACTCGAAGATATCGGTCTGGTCCGTGGAGACATTGACGACGTCGCAACCGCACGTCGCCTGTTCTGATCCCCGGCGGCACCGCCGCCGGTCATCACCCTTGCACAAACGCCGCGCGCCTTCGGGCCACGGCGTTTTTCTTTTGGGTGAGGATGGTATGAGGGGGGCCGACGTTGTCGCATGCCGACGAACGGCGGATGGGGGCGCTGCCCCCGCCCGCTGCGCGCACTCCCCCGGAGTATTTTGAGAATAGTGAAAAGCGAAAGATTCGCCAGGTTTTCGGCAGCTGAGGTCTTCCCGCCGACACGACATCGCGCGGCGGGGATACCTGCAATCAGTGCAGCAGTTGGGTGCGGATGTCCGACATCTGACCGGCGACCGCCCCGGACACCGGATCGATCTGCATGATGAAAGCTCCGGCGCGTTCGACCGGCGTACCGACGCCAAGTCTATCCACACGCTCGGAATAGACCTTGTGTCCAAGGCTGGCGATCAACATGGCCTTGAACAGAACGAACGCCACAACGACCACAAGCACGGATCGTCCAGAGATCTGGGCACCCTGGGGTTTCGGCTTGACCACGATCAGCCCGTCCGAGCGCATGACCGTGGTATAGCCTTTCGCCATGGCGCGGTGCTTGCGCAACAGGCGGCTTAGTCGGGTTTCGAATTCAGCATGGCCAGACACGGCGGCGTCCTCCGGCAGACTGGCCCCCACCAGCATGATGAATTGGTTACCGCAGAATTGCGGCGACAGTTGGGCAGGCGCCGCAAAAGCGCCGCAGTCAATGCGGTCAGGCCGGTTTCCGCATCATCAGTGTCGTCCAGTCGCCGATCTGCTCGTCCGCGACCGGCTGAATGCCTGCCTCGGCGTAGATTGCGCGGACCTCTTCGGCCTGTTCATTCAGCAGGCCAGAGAGAATCACCGTTCCACCGGGCGCGAGAGCCGCAGCGATGTCGGAGGCCAGGGCCACCAGCGCGCCTTTCAGAATGTTGGCGAAGATGAGGTCATAGGGCGCTGCCTTTGCCAGTTCGGGGTGATCGAAGCCTGCGGCCTCGAGGCAGGTTACCGCGCCGGGCATGTCGTTGATGTCCAGATTGGCCTTGGCCACATCAACGGCGACTTCGTCGATATCGCTGGCCAGAATTTGAGCGTCCGGCCAGATTTTGGCCGCGGCCATGGCCAGCACCGCGGTGCCACAGCCGATATCGGCGACGCGCGCAGGCGGCGTGCCATCCGCCAGCCGGTCCAGCGCCCTCAGGCATCCCAGAGTGGTGCCGTGGTGGCCGGTGCCAAAAGCCATGGCCGCGTCGATACGCAGGGCGATGGCGTCTTCCGGCACCTTGTCGGCATCATGGCTGCCAAAGAGAAAGAACCGCCCGGCCTGCACCGGCGCCAGTTCGCGTCGCACATGGGCGACCCAATCGGTGTCGGGCAGTTCTGAGATCACGAAAGGCTTCGCGTCGAACGCAGCGGCCAGCAGGCTGAGCGAAACGGGTTCGGGCGGTTCGGTGAAGTACCCGCCGACTTCCCACAGCCCGCTTCCATCTTCGATCTCCATCACGCCGACGCCGGTAGGTGCGGGTGTGAGCCGCTCCATCGCCTCGCCCAGCGCCTCGGCCTGTGATTTTCCGGGAAGGGTTGTCAGGGCGGTGAAAGTAGGCATCGGGCGTTCCTGTTGCGGCTGCCCGCGCCTTCTGCCTCAATTCCGGCGCAAGCGCAATTCGCGGCTAGCGGCGGCGCACCCGGTCTGCATTCGCAAGGCTGCGGGTCACCAGTGGCGCCTCGGGCACCAGCTGGCCCGCGGCCAGCCCTTGCACAAAGCGCCAGCCAAGCACCGCCGCCACCACGCCGACCAGCGCACTGGCCGCCGCCTGCGCATAGATCACCCCCGCCGCGCCATAGATCGCCGCCAGCCACAGTGCCAGCGGCAGGCTGAACACCCCGTCACGCGCCCATGTCGTCAGCGTGCCCCACAGCGGGCGGCCCAGCGCATTGAAGGCGGCGTTGCTGACAAACAGCGCCGTGGCGAACAGGAACCCGCCCGCACCGACATGGGCAAAGGCGCGTACCACCTGCGCCCCCGTCTCTCCCAGATGCAGGCCCGCGATCACGGCCGGGCTGACCATCACCAGCACCGCCCAAGTGATCGCCGTATAGACCAGACCGAACACCAGCGCGTCACGATAGATCGTGCGCAGCCGGTCGTGTTGCCCGGCGCCAAAGTTCTGGCCGAAGATGCCGCCGATCGCCCCCGCGAGCGAGAAGATCCCGCCAAAGGCCACCACCGTCAGCCGCCCCACCACGGCCCATCCGGCCACCGCCTCGTCTCCGTAGCGCGCAATCACGGTTGTCATCAGGTAATTGCCCGAAGGTGTCGCCAATTGGGTCAGGATCGCAGGCAGCGCGATGGTCAGAAAGGGCGCCAGAGTCGTACGCACATCGGCCAGCGCAGGCCGCGCCAGCAGGTCGTGCGTCCCGATGGCATAGCGCAGCGCCATGCCCACCATGATGATACGGAACAGGTTGATGCCCATCGCCGCACCGTCCAGCCCAAGCCCCAGACCGTAGATCAGCAGCGGATCGACCACCATGGCCACCGCCCCCGACACCAGCGTGACATACATCGAGCGCGCGCCATCGCCTTGCGCCCGCAACGCGCCATTGGCCACCAACGAAATTGCCATGATGGTCAGCGAGGGCATCGACATCGCGAGGTAGCGCGCCGCCAGCAGCGCGGTTTCACCCTCGGCCCCCGAGAGCGCAAGGATCTGGTGCCGGAACCCGATCACCAGCGCCGCCACCACGCTTTGCCAGACGAAGGCGATCACCGTGGCACTGGTGGCATCGCGCCGGGCCTGCGCGCGCTGCCCGGCCCCGATCCGGCGCGAGATCAGCGCGGTCGAGGCAATCATCAGCCCCACGCCGGACGACACCGCAAGAAACTGGATCGCAAAGGCAAAGCCCACCGCCGCCACCAGCCGGGGATCGCCCAGCCACGAAATCCAGATCAGGTTGGCCGCATCCACCACGAAGACAAAGGTGATGCCAAAGGCCCCCGTCATGGTCATCCGCACCACATGCCCCATGACCGATCCGGTCACGAACCGCCCCGGCCGGTCGGCGCGCTCGCGCTGGTGCGGCTGCGTCATTCCGCCGGACGTTCCGCCGCCAGCGGGCGAGTGCCTCGGGCTGCGAAAATCGTCTCGTTCCCCGGTTCAGGGTGGCGCGGGATCATCAGCGCAAGGCACAGCGAGGTCAGCGCCATCCCTGAGGCCAGCGCAAAGACGGCCCCCGGAGACACGACCCAGAGCAGCCCCAGAAGCGCCGGCAGGAACACCGCCGCGATATGGTTTATGGTAAAGGCCACCGCCGCCGTGGGCGCGATGTCACGCGGATCGGCGATCTTCTGGAAATAGGTTTTCAACGCCAGAGCCAAGCCGAACAGGATATGGTCGATCACGTAAAGCGCCGCCGCCAGCACCACGCCCCAGCTGAACCAGTAGATGCCACCGTATAGCGTGAACACGGCCGTCAGCCCGACATATTCAAAGATCAGGACCCGGCGTTCGCCGTACCGCCCCACCGCGCGGCCCAGAAACGGCGCGGCCGCCATGTTGACCACAAGGTTGATCAGGTAAAGCGAGGTCAGCTCGTGCACCTCGAAGCCGAAGCGTTCGACCATCATGAACCCGGCGAAAACCATGAAGATCTGCCGCCGCGAGCCCGACATGAATTGCAGCGCGTAATACAACCAGTACCGGCGGCGCAGCACAAAGGTTTTCAGCTGCGGATGCGGTGCTTCGAACTGCGGATAGGCGATCAGGCAGAACAGCGCCAGCGCGGCCGTCGTGCCCCCCGCCAGCATGAAGACGATGTTGTAGCTTAGGTTCAGCGGCTCCCACAGCAGCACGATCAGCACGAACACCACCAGTGCCGAGGCCGAGGCCGCGCCCAACAGCCAGCCCAGCACCTGCGGCGCCTTTTCCTTCGGGATCCACTGAAGCTGAAGCGACTGGTTCACCGTCTCGTAATAGTGAAACCCGATCGAGCTGAGCATGGTCAGCGTCAGCAACCCGCCCAACGACGGGAACCACGCGGTAAAGGCCGTCGCCACGCCCAGCAGACACAGAGAGACCAGCCCAAGCACTTGTTCGCGCATGAAGATGATGATCGCGATCACCCCGATCGCAAGAAACCCCGGGATTTCGCGCACCGAATGCAGCAGCCCGATGTCGGCCCCGTCGAACTGCGCTACCTCGATGACGAAATTGTTCAGCAGCGCGTTCCAGCCGTAAAAGGCAATCGGCATGGCCACCGCCGTCAGAAACAGCAGCGTGATGGGGCGGCGCCAAAGGGGCAGAGACTGCGCCTCGGCAAGGGGGACGAAACGACTCATGTTAACGGCATACGCCTGCCGGTCCCACAAGGATAGCCCCGGTGCCGGGAAAGATTTGTTCGAATCCGCACAGCGTGGCAGTCTGGAATGTGGCTGACCAGCGCCGCCTCTCCATTTCTCGAAGGTATTTCACATGATCCCGTTTATCCGCCGCCTTGCGGCCAAACCCACCCGGTGCCTTGCTGTGGCCCTTGTACTCGCATCCCCCGCCACGGCCGATCACTGGATGCAAATCGCCGATCCGCAGGTGGTTCAGGCGCTGAACGAGCTGGCCATAGTCTATGGAAATGCCTGCCAGATGGGCAATCAACAAGCCTGCTGGATGGCCCAGAATGTCCAGAGCCAGGGCGGTATGATGCTGAACGCGGGGTATGAGTGCCAGGTCAACGGCAACCCGCAGGCCTGCGCCTTCTATCAGAACGCCTATGCCCAGCTAAGCCAGGCCTACGCCGCCACCCAACAGGCGATGACGCAAGGCCAGATGCAGCAACCTACGCCCGGCTACGGCGGGCAGATGGGCACCACCCACGCAGAGCGCATGCAACAAATCCAGAACTGGGGCCAGGAACGCCTGCAATGGGGTCAGCAGCAGCAGCAGATGATGGACAGGAACCATGAGCGGTTCATGGAGACTTTGCGCAACTAGAATAGGTTCCAAAGTGATCGCGCTCCGCGCGATGCCTCCGGCGGGGATATTTAAGGCCCAAAGAAGCGCGGACCTTCTGAATTCTTTGGGCTCAAAATATCCCGGGGGAATCCGCGCAGCGGATGGGGGCAGAGCCCCCTTCCCCATTTCCACTCAAAGAAAGCTTTGCGGATCGATGTCCACCTGAAGCCGCAGGTCGCCGGTCAGGCGCAGCGGAGCGATCCAGCGTGACAGGGCGCCTTGCAGCGGCGCGCCCTTGGCGGCCTTCACCAGCAGCCGCACCCGGTGGCGGCCGCGGACCCTTGCGATGGGCGCCGGTGCGGGGCCGAAGACCTGGGCGCCAATCTCGCGCAACGCGCCATCATTGCGGGCCAGCGTGTTTCCCGCGTCGAACACCCGCGCCACATCGCCGCCCGACAGGATGATCCCCGCCATCCGGCCATAGGGCGGCACCCCCGCCGCCGATCGCTCGCGCAGTTCGGCCTGCCAGAACCCGGTCTCGTCCCCCGACAGGATCGCGCGGATCACGGGGTGTTCGGGCTGATAGGTCTGCAACAGCGCCTGCCCCGGAATCGCGGCGCGCCCGGCCCGGCCCGCCACCTGCCGCATCAGCTGAAACGTCCGCTCGGCGGCGCGCAGGTCGGACCCTTGCAACCCCAGGTCGGAGTCAATCACCCCGACCAGAGTGAGATTGGGAAAGTTGTGCCCTTTGGCTACCAGCTGCGTGCCGATCACGATATCCGCACCGCCCTGCGCAATCTGGTCGATCGCCGCCTTCAACGCCCGCGCGCTGGCAAACAGATCCGATGACAGCGTGACGATGCGCGCTTCGGGAAACAGGGCGATGGCCTCTTCCGCCAACCGCTCGACACCTGGGCCGACCGGGGCCAGCTTGTCCTCGACCCCGCATGAAGGACAGGCTGTGGGAATCGGCGTAGTCTCGCCGCACTGGTGGCACATCAGCCGTTTCAGGAAGCGGTGTTCGACCATGCGGGCGTCGCAGTGGTCACAGCCGATCTGTTGCCCGCAGGCGCGGCACAGCGTCACCGGCGCGAACCCGCGACGGTTAATGAACAGAAGCGACTGTTCGCCCCGCTCCATCCGCGCCGTCACCGCGCGTTCCAGCGTCGGGGAAATCCACCGCCCCGAGGGCAGCGTTTCCGCGCGCATGTCGATGGCGCGCATCTCGGGCAGCACCGCATCGCCAAAACGCGCCGTCAGTTCGACCCGCGCGTATTTCCCGGCCTCGGCATTGGCCCAGCTTTCCAGGCTGGGCGTCGCGCTGGCCAGCACCACCTGCGCCCCGACGATCGAGGCACGCAGCACTGCCATGTCGCGGGCGTTGTACAGCACCCCGTCTTCCTGCTTGTAGGATGTATCGTGTTCCTCATCCACGATGATCAGCCCAAGGTGCTGGAATGGCAGAAAAAGGGCCGAGCGTGCGCCGACGACCAGCTGCACCTCGCCTTGGGCCGCCATCTTCCAGATGCGGCGCCGTTCCGTCATGGTGACGCCCGAATGCCATTCAGCCGGGCGCGCGCCGAACCGCTGTTCGACCCGGGTCAGGAACTCCGAAGTCAGCGCGATTTCCGGCAACAGCACCAACGCCTGCCGCCCGCCGCGCACGGCCTCGGCCACCGCCTCCAGGTAGACTTCGGTCTTGCCCGACCCGGTGACACCTTTCAGCAGCGTCGTGCCATAGCCGCCCGACAGCGCCGCGCGCAGATGCGCGGCGGCGGCGGCCTGGTCGTCGGTCAGCGGTTTGCCGGGCAGGTCGGTGTCCAGGCGTGGGAACGGCGTGTCGCGAGGACTTTCCTCTTCCCGCACCGCACCCTGTGCCACCAGGCCCTTGACGACCGATGTCGAGACGCCCGCCATCTCGGCCAGTTCCTTCAGCGTGAAGGACAGCCCGCCAAACTCGCGCAGCACCTCGAGCACACGGGCGCGCGCGGCGGTGGCCCGATCCGGCATCCCGTCGCCCAGCCGATAGACCCGCCGCATCGAGGGCGCATCGCCCAGGCCCGGTGCCCGCGTTGCCAGCCGCAACATCGCCGACAGCGGCGTCAGCGTGTAATCGGCAGCGCGGCGCAGGAAATCGCGGAGCTCTTCGCGCATCGGCGGCGCATCCAGCACGCGGATCACGCTGCGCACCTTGGACGCATCGAAATCGCCCTGCCCCGGCCCCCAGACCACGCCCATCACCTTGCGCGGGCCCAGCGGCACCTCGACAAAGGCGCCGGCGAAACAGCCTCCTTCGGGCGCGCGGTAATCCAGCACCCGGTCCAGCGGCTGGGTGGTCAGCACGCCGATCAGCGTGCCTTGTGGAAAGTAGCCTTCGTCGCTCATGCGACCGGCTCTGGGAAATGCGGATGTCGGCCCATAACTGCGACGAACCATGCCCGCGCGCGCAATGCAAGCGGTGCCGGGGCGGCGGGTTCCGCTTTCCCACGCGCGTGTCATGCGCTAACAGGGGCGCAACCGCACGCGCCACAGATGAAAGGACGCCAGATGAAATTCTTCGTGGATACCGCTGAAATCGACGCCATCAAGGAGTTGCACGCCCTTGGCATGGTCGACGGGGTGACGACGAACCCCTCGCTGATCATGAAATCGGGCCGCGACATTAAGGACGTGACAAAAGAGATCTGCGACCTGGTCGATGGCCCCGTGTCGGCCGAAACCGTCGCGCTGGACGCCGAAGGCATGATCGCCGAGGGCCGCGAGCTGGCCAAGATCGCCGAAAACATCGCGATCAAGGTGCCGCTGACATGGGCCGGGCTGAAGGCCTGCAAGGTGCTGACCGACGAAGGCCGCATGGTGAACGTGACGCTGTGCTTTTCGGCCAACCAGGCATTGCTGGCGGCCAAGGCCGGGGCCACGTTCATTTCGCCCTTCATCGGGCGGCTGGACGATTTGAACCTCGACGGGATGGAGCTGATCGCGGATATCCGCGAGATCTATGACAACTACGGCTTCCAGACGAACATTCTTGCCGCCTCGATCCGCTCGGCCAACCACATGAGCGACTGCGCCAAGATCGGCGCCGATGTGGCCACCGCGCCGCCGGCCGTCATCAAGGCGATGGCGAACCACGTTCTGACGGACAAAGGACTTGATGCCTTCATGGCCGATTGGGCCAAGACGGGTCAGTCGATCCTGTAACGCCTTTGGCGCGGCCCGGCGACGGGCCGTGCCAGATCGTCCTAGTAGGCGTCCTTAAATCCGCGCTGCACCAGGTAGGCATCGCATTTGCGATGCGCGGTATTGATGATCAGATACCAGACGGTTTCCCCGGGCCGCCCCGCGCGGGAATATTCGCAACGGTTCGGCGCGGTCCACCATTGCCCCTTGTAGCCCGGCGGCGGCAGCATCTCGGCCCGCGCCGTCTTTACCGGTTTCTTCGAGGCGCGCCCGAATTTGTTCGACAGGTCGGCGCTGACTGGCACGGCCGTGAGCGACAGAATGGTCAATGCGGCAGCAAATGTCTTGAGCATTTTTTACTCCTGAACTGGGCCCGCCCCCATCGGGCACGCCGGAAACATGAAACGGTCTGACAACGCCCCGGCGTGAATGGCGGGCAGATCGCCACCGGAGCACAGGCCGCGACCCTGATGCAGAATTCTGGCAAAACTGTGCGCGAATCTTGACGAAGCCGGGCGAAGCGCCAGAGAGTCCGCGTCATTCGAAGCCAATTCGAATTAAATGTTTCCTGATCCGGGTCAGCAGAATGCAAGCCATGGCAGAAATGCGCAGAACCGTCGCAGACACGCCGATCGGCCCGATTGCGATTACCGCACGTGCCGATAGGATCACGGCACTCACCTGGGTGACATCCGCGCCGGATAGGCATGCAGATCCGCTTCTATCCGAAGCCTCCCGCCAGTTGGCCGCCTACTTCGCCGGACACCTGCGGAATTTTGACCTGCCACTTTCTGTCGAAGGGTCAGACTTTCAGCGCGCTGTTTGCGCCGCGATGAAGGCGATCCCCTTTGGCGAAACGCGCACTTATGGCGAAATCGCGAAACAGCTGAGTGCACCAGCCCAAGCGATTGGACAGGCCTGCGGCAACAATCCGATACCCATCATAATTCCCTGCCACCGCGTGCTGGGTGCCCGGGGCCTTGGAGGATTTTCCGCGCGCGGCGGGGTCGAGACCAAGGTCGCGCTGCTGCGCCACGAAGTTGCCGCCGGCCTGCTGATCTGAGGTTGGATGGCGACCCGAAGCAAAAAAGGGGGCTCTGCCCCCGTCCCTTCGGGACTCCCCCGGGATATTTGGAGCCCAAAGAATGAAGACATGGCCTTGCTTCTTTGGGCTTTAAATATCCCCGCCGGAGGCATCGCGCGTCAGCGCGATTCTTCTTTCGAAGGTATCAGCATCTGGGCGATGCCGGCGAACAGCAGGTAGACGGAGGTGACGATCAGCCCCCAATGCGCCCAGCTTTCGGGATGGAAATCGACCCAAGCCGCCCAGCCTGCGAAAAAGGTCCAGGCCAGGGCCATCGGCAGGCTGATCGCGCGCCAGCGTGCCGTGCGCACGGGGTGGATGAATTTCCACGGTAGGAACATCGTCACGGCCAGTGCTGTCACAAGGCCGAGGATCACCCAGAAGTTGGGTTCAAGCGCGAAGATCACCAGTACGACCATGTTCCAGCAGCCGGGAAAGCCGGAAAAGGAATTGTCCTTTGTCTTCATCCGGGTGTCTGCAAAGTACATGGCGCTTGCGAAGGTGATGACGATGATCGCGACCCAGCCCGTCCAGCCCGACATCAGACCCGAGGTGAACAACGCGAAAGCGGGGATGAACACATAGGTCAGGTAGTCGATGATCAGGTCCAGCAGGACGCCATCGAATTCCGGCGCGTTGGCTTTCACGTCGTATTTGCGCGCCAGCGGGCCATCGATGCCATCGACAAAGAAAGCCACCACCAACCACAGGAACATCATGTCCCATTTGCCCTCGACCGCGGCCAGCATCGCGAGCATGGCAAAGACCGCGCCGGTGGCGGTGAACAGGTGAACGGCAAGGGCTTTGAGGTGGATTGTCATGCTCCCTGTCTGCCGCAACCGTTAACGCGATGCAAAGACTAATCCGGCATTCTGCTATTACGCGCGAGGGTGGGCGCGGTTGTACACCTCAATCAACTGCGCGGTTTCCACGCCGGTATAGGCCTGGGTGGTGGACAGCGAGGCATGGCCCAGCAATTCCTGGATCGCGCGCAGGTCGCCTCCGGCGGCCAGCAGGTGGGTGGCAAAGGAATGGCGCAGCGCGTGGGGCGTGGCACTGGAGGGCAGGCCCAGCTGCATCCGCGCCTGCGCCATCGCGCCCTGGATCGCGCGGGGCAACAGCGCGCCGCCACGCACGCCGAGAAACAGCGGCGCCGTGGGCTCGGCCTTGAAGGGGCAGAGCCGCGTGTAGTTTTCCACCGCGTCGCGCGCGGCCGGCAGCACCGGGACCAGCCGTTCCTTCCCGCCTTTGCCAAGGATTCGCAGAACCTGCGGCAGGGGCGCATCGGCGCCGGTCAGGCCCAGCGCCTCGGAAATGCGCAGCCCGCAACCATAAAGCAGCGTCACCACCGCCACGTCGCGGGCCGCCACCCATGGCGTTTCCGACTGCATCCCCATCGTGTCGATCACGTCGCGTGCGGCGGGTTCGGCCAGCGGGCGCGGCAGCTTGCGCTGGAACCGGGGGGCGCGAGTCGACAGCACGGCGGTGGGTTCAAAACCTTCACGTTCGGCCAGCCAGCGGTAGAAGGATTTCACCGCCGAGAGCTTGCGTGCAAGCGAGCGCGACGACAGCCCCTCGCCCCGTTCCCGCGCCATCCAGGCGCGCATATCCGACACGGTGATCCGTTCCAGCGCGGCGAGCCCCTGCCCGCCGCCGTGATGTTCGGCCATGAAAGCCAGAAACCCGGCCACGTCGCGGCTGTAGGCGGTGATCGTGTGATCCGCCGCGCCAGCCAGCGCGCGACGGCCGTCCAGCCAGTTTTGCAGCGCGTCACGGCAGGCGGGCGAGATAAGCGTCATTTCAGCCAGTGCCGCATGGCACGTTCGAACACGCCCGCGAAGAAGGCCAGCAGGTCGGTGCCCTGTTGCGGGGTGAAATGCTGGGCGTCTTCCGAGCCCATGACCAGCATCCCGGGCAGCCTGCCCTCGCCGAAATTCAGTCGCAGGCAGGCCTCGGAGCGGATCCAGTCCGCATCGGTGCCGAACAGCGCGGGCAGCGGATCGGCCACATGGCGCAGGGTGATCTGGCGCGGCGTGCCCCGGCGGCCTTTCAGGATATAGCCGTCGATGAACCCCGGCGGCATCACCGACAGCGCGCCGTGCAGGCGGCTGACCGTGGGCGCGCTGTCGTCCTGATCGCTTTCCAGCACCAGCGTGATCTTGTCGACCTGCAGGATGTCGGCCACCTCGCCGCCCAGATCGCGCAGGAAACGCTCAAAATCCGACGGGTCCAGCATCCGCAGGATGGCACGATGCACCTGGTTGGTTCCGGCCAGGTTTTCATAGGCCGCCGCGATGACCGAGCGGTGCGTGTCTTCCAGCCGGTCAAGGCGGGTTTCCAGCCGCTCCATCGCGATTCCACGAAGATCGATGATGTTGCTGCCCATCGCGCGTTCATTGGCGGCGATCAGCGCATGCATCACGTCGTGGTCGTCGAGAATCGCATCGGGCTTCGAGAGAATCGCCTCTCGAAGCGTTGAATCCAGTTTCGGGCTACTGCTCATGCCGGCCTCTTGTTGCTTGGCCCGGGGTATAGCACGGGAAACCGGCGAGGGGCAGAAAAACTGCCCCCGGTCGCGGCCCGAGCGGCGAAAATCAGGCGCGCCAGAAGTGGACGGTGAAAATCACGTAGACGGCCATGATTTCCAGCCGACCCGTCAGCATCGCGGCCGACAGGATCCATTTCGCGGTATCGTTCAGACTGGCGAAGTTGCCCGCCGGGCCGATGGTGTCGCCCAACCCGGGGCCGATATTTGCCAGCGCCGTGGCCGCGCCCGAGACAGATGTGGTCAGGTCAAGCCCGGTCAGCGCCAGCGCGACCGACACCAGCCCCAGCGAGACCACGAAGAACACGAAGAACGAAATCACCGATCCCAGAACATCGGCTTCGATCGGGCGGCCTGCGTAGCGCGGCACGAACACCCCGTGCGGCGATCGGATGCGCCGGAGCTGCGCCTTGATCGAGGCAAACAGCAGTTGATAACGGAAGATCTTGATCGAACAGGCGGTGGAGCCGGCGCAGCCTCCGATCAGCCCGATAAAGAAGAACAGCGTGATCAGGAACGGCCCCCAGGTCATGTAGTCGACGCTGGCGTATCCGGTGCCCGACATGATCGAAACGATGTTGAACAGGGCCTCGCGCATCGACTTTTCCCAGTGGTGCGGAAAGATCGTCGTCAGCACCACCGTGGAGATTGCCACCAGCACTGCGATGGTGGCCAGAAAGGCGCGCACCTGGCTGTCTTTCAGCACGCTGGTGAGGTTGCCGTTGATCAGCTGAACATAGCGCACGAAGGGCAGCGCCGCGAGGATCATGAAAACCGAGGCGACATATTCCATGTTTCCCGAAAACGTCCCGAAACTGGCGTCATAGCTGGAAAACCCGCCGGTCGAAACGGTGGTCAGCGCGTGCATCGTGGCATCGAAGACCGTCATGCCCAGCGCGGCGTAACACAACATGCAGGCCATGGTGATCGCCACGTAAATCACCGAGATCTGGGCCGCGATGGCTGTGGCGCGGGGCAGGATTTTCCCCATCGTCTCAAAGGCCTCCGAGCGGAAAATCTGCATCCCGCCAACCCGAAGTTCGGGCAGGAACACCATGGCGACAACGATGATGCCAATGCCGCCCAGCCATTGCAGGATACCGCGCCACAGGTTCAGCCCCTTGGGCAGGTCGTCCAACCCGCTGATGACGGTGGACCCGGTGGTTGTCAGCCCCGACATGGCCTCGAAATAGGCATCGGTGAAATTCAGCGCCGAGGCACCCAGCATCATTGGCAGCGCACCGAACAGCGGCAGCGCGATCCAGACGCCGGTGGTCAGCAGGAACGTCTGCTGGATGGTCAGCCCCTCTTGCACGCCGTTGGCACAGGCCAGCGCCACCAGCCCGCCGATCAGGATGGTCAGAACGCCGCTTTCAAGAAAGACAATCCAGTGGCCGTTGCCCTGCGCCAGATCGACCAGCATCGGCACCGACATGGTTGCCCCGAGAATGGACACCAACAGGCCGATCACATATCCGACGGGGCGCAGATCAAACATGGCGCAAGCCATGAATGGCCGCCCCTGCCCTGTCAAGCGGGCAAAGGCGTTGGCCCCGTGTCATGGCACCGGACGTCTGAAACCGTGGCAATCTGGCGCTGTGGATCAGCCGATGTGGAACAGTGAGGCGAACAGCCTTGGGTCAAGGCTCTGTGCGGCGAATGTCTCGCCCTCTGTCAGGACCGACACGGCATCATGGCTGTGCAGGCTTTCCTGATGGCTGGCCACCACGCGGAAATCACCGATCCGCGGATCCTCCAGCAGCACGCTGGAAAACAGCCTCGCCGCATCTTCGACGAACATCGGATTGGCGGCGTTCAGCTCGGCAAAGGCCTGTTCGTCCTCGCGCTTCACCATCACCTGCGTTTCAGTCGGCACCGCGCGGCGGCAATGCCCGATCAGGTCCTCGAACCACAGGCAATCGCCCTCGACACAATCCAGCGCCACGGAAATCCGCGCGACCGAACGTTGCGAATGCGGTGTTGCCAGTTGCCCCCGCGTCGCGCGGGCATGTTCCGACAGTTCCAACGAACAGGGGCAGGTCGAGGAATAGACGTAATCCAGATGCATGAACTTGCGCCGCTGCCCGTCGCTTTCGACAAGCTCCAGAGCGATGTCGTAATACTGATATCCCGACAGGCCCGAGCGCAGGCTGCCCAGCCGCATGGGAAACGAGAACCGCATCTGGATACGGGCATCAAGGCTTTCTAAATCGGATTTGTAGTCGTCCAGCGCGGCCTCGATCACCTCGAAGCTGAAGGTCTTGTCGGCATGGGTATAGAAGCTGCGCATGATGCGGCTCATGTTGATGCCCTTCTTGTCGGCATCCAGCCCCACAGTACCCGTGACCGAGGTTTCCAGAGTCAGGTCGTCGCCATCGCGGGTGTGAAACCGGATCGGCAGGCGGAAGTTGGAGATGCCCACATGCTGGATCGGCTTGCGCGCGCCCCGGATCAGGCTGGCCGGGCCGTTCTGCAGATCGGGCAGCGTGGCGCGATAGGCGCTGTCGGCATGGAAGCCCTCGGGGTAGTCGCGCGACAGGGGCGGGTAATTGCCCAGATCGCGCCCCGGCAACAACCGGGCCAACGCCGGATCCAGCGCGCTCAGTTCCTCGTCGGTGGACTTCTGCGCCCAGCGCCGCAGCAGCGCCAGCGCGTCGGCGGCATCATCCATGTCGGGTTCCGGCAGGGCAGAGGGGGGCAGGTGCACGTTCATGGGGCGTTTCCTTGGGCGGTTGGCCATAATGTAGGCCGTTTGACCGGCGATACCAAGCCTTCTACGCGCCACGCCCCGGGCCGGATCACCCGGACCCGACGCAAAAGGGCGCCCAAGCGAAGGACGCCCCTTGCTTTCAGATTGAAATGTCTCAGGCCGCGCGGCGAGCGCGACGGCGAGCCGCCATGACGCCGAACAGGCCAAAACCGCCAGCCAGCAGCGGCAGCGAAGCCGGCACCGGCACCACACCCGCGGGCGAGGAATTGACCGTCAGCTGCGAACCGGGATTGCCCGCGCAGGCGGTAGTGGTCGAGCCGACCGAACAGAAGTCGGCACCGGGGCCAAAGCGTGTTTCATCCGAGCTGACCATGATCAGACCCAGGTGCGACGCCCCGGCATCCAACAGGCCCTGAAGGAAGCTGGCGGAGATCGACACGTTGTAATCCATGCTCATATCCACAACCGAAAACGACCCGACCAGCGTCTGCACAAGGTTGCCGTCGGCGATCGTTGCGACGCCATCCCCGGAATAGCCGTACAGGTTCACAACACCCGGCACGCGCGTTCCGCGCACGCTGAAGCTGACCGAGGCGGATTCGACCGTGTCACCCGCAGCGATTCCCGACAGATCGTATTCCAGAACGCCACGGCCCGTGCGCCAATTGCCAAAAACACGCAGGTACGCGTCGTCCTGCGGACCGGCGTAGTCCATCACGCCATCAAAATCTTCGTCCCCAACTGTCACATCTGCAACGGCGGTGGTTGTCACCGTGGCGGCAAATGCGGGGGTTGTGAGCAAGGCGAGCGCCGCAGCTGCGAAAAAAGAAGTCTTCATCGTACAATTCCATATTCCACTGAGGCTTTCTTTATGAAAGCCCCAGCGGAATATGGCAATAATGTGTCCAGAAAAATGGACGGATTTGGCATTAAATTCCGGCAGATACCACCATTGGTGACGGGCCGGAAACCTGCACTCAACCTGCGGCGGCATCCAGCGCCTGCCGGATGTCGGCCAGCAGATCGCCGGTATCCTCGATCCCCAGCGACAGGCGGATCAGGCCGGGGGTGATGCCCAGCGTGGTCTTCTGCGCGTCGCTCAGACGCTGGTGCGTCGTGGTCGCCGGATGCGTGACGATGGATTTCGCATCGCCCAGGTTGTTGGAAATCAGGATGATCTGCAGCGCATTCAGGAAGGCAAAGGCCGCCTTTTGCCCGCCTTTCAGGTCCAGCGAAAGCACTGTGCCACCCCGCCCCATCTGCTGCGCGCACAACGCGTGCTGCGCATGGCCCGACAGCCCCGGATAGATCACGCGGTCCAGCGCCGGGTGATCCACGAGCGCCTCGGCAATCGCCTGCGCCGAGTCGGCCTGGGCATTCACGCGCAGGCTCATGGTTTCCAGACCCTTCAGCATGATCCACGCGGTGAACGGGCTCATCGAGCCGCCGGTGTGCTTCATGTAGGGTTCAACCGTCTTGCGGATGAATTCGCGGCTGCCAAGGATCACGCCGCCCAGCGCCCGGCCCTGCCCGTCGATATGTTTGGTCGCGGAATAGATCACCACATCGGCGCCCAGCGCGAAGGCCTTCGAAAACACCGGCGTGGCAAACACGTTGTCGATCACCACCTTGGCGCCCGCCGCATGGGCCAGTTCGGCCACGCCCGCCACGTCGATCACCTCGAGCGTGGGGTTCGAGACGGATTCGAAGAACACCGCCTTGGTGTCGGGGCGGATCGCATCGCGCCACTGGTCCAGATCGGTCCCATCGACGAAGGTCACCTCGACGCCGTAGCGGCCCAGCACCTCTTCGAGGATATACAGGCACGACCCGAACAGCGCCCGCGCCGACACGACATGATCCCCGGCTCGCAGCATCGCCGTCAGCGCGCCCGACACGGCCGCCATGCCCGATGCGGTGGCAAAGGCATCTTCGGCCCCTTCCAGCGCGGCGATGCGTTCCTCGAACATGCGCACCGTGGGGTTGCCATAACGGGCATAGATGAATTCATCGTCGCCCGTCTGAATGAACCGCGCCTCGGCGGATTCGGCGCTGTCATAGGCAAAGCCCTGCGTCAGGAAAATCGCCTCGCTCAACTCGCCATACTGGCTGCGGCGGGTGCCTGCGTGGATGGCCTTGGTGCGGTTGGTCCAGTCGTCGCTCATATCGTCCTCCGGCCCTTCTTGGGCACAACAAAAAACCCCAGACGCGGTCAAGCGAAAGGGGGTCTTTCATCCTGACCTTTTAGCGGAAGTTGTTTAACGTGGCCCGCAATCCGGTAACAAATCGCCACGGTGTCTGATGCGGCCCGCTTACGCTTGTCACGGGCACAGGTCAAGCGCGCAAGCGCGCCACGGGCGCGCGTCACATCGCTGTAACGCGCGCGTCATGCCTGCGTCATCTGCCTTGGCCATAGGTGAACCACCATATCTAGCAAGAGGTGCCCGATGCCCCTGCTCCGGATCAACGCCTGCGGTGACCAGCCGCAGATGCATAACAGCCCCCGCGACGTGGCCACCGTGCTACGGATGCACAGGGGGGATGGGCCGGTGATCGTGATGATCCACGGCTACAAGTACCGCCCCAACCTGCCCGATCACTGCCCGCATCTGCATATCATGGCACTGCACCCGCGCGACATGCCGTGGCGCGCGCCCAGTTGGCCGCGCCAGTTGGGGTTTGGAACAGGGCATGTCGGCGAAGGGCTGGGCATCGCCTTTGGATGGGAGTCGCGCGGTGCGCTCTGGTCGGCCGAGCGGCGCACACGGCCAGCGGGGCGCGCCCTGGCGCAGGTGCTGCGGCAGCTGCACGACCAGCAGCCCGACCGCCCCGTCCACCTGATCGCGCATTCCATGGGCATCGCGCTGGCGCTTGAGGCGTTGCACCACCTGCCCGCTGGCGCCGTACAGCGGATCGTGTCGATGACAGGCGCCGCCTATGCGACGCGCGCGTTGGCGGCGCTCGGCACACCTGCGGGCCGCGCCTGCGATTTCATCAACGTCACCAGCCGCGAAAATGACCTGTTCGAGTTTCTGTACGAACGGCTGATCGCCCCACCCGCCCGCGGCGACCGGACATTGGGCTTTGGCCTCAGCGCGCACAATGCGGTCACGCTGCAACTGGATTGCGACGACACGCTGGCCCTGCTGGCCCGGCGCGGCGCGCCCGTCGCCCCGCCGCAACGGCGCATCTGCCACTGGTCGTCCTATACCCGGCAGGGGGTCCTGCGGTTCTACCACGACCTGCTGCGCCAGCCCGAAACATGGGCACTGGACCGGCTGCGCCGCGACCTGCCCGACGCGGGTGCGCCGCGCTGGTCACGATTGATTGCGCCCCCACAAGGCGGTCTGGCCTTGCCGATGACGCAAAATCCGACATGATCGCCTCCCAAAAGGGGGACCGCATGACAATCGACCTGTATTACTGGCCCACGCCGAACGGCTGGAAAATCTCGATCGCATTGGAAGAGATGGGGCTGGCCTATGACACCCACCTCGTGAACATCTCGGCCGGGGATCAGTTCAAGCCGGACTTCCTCAAGCTGTCGCCGAACAACCGGATGCCCGCCATCGTCGATCCCGACGGGCCAGACGGCGCGCCAGTGTCGATCTTCGAATCCGGCGCGATCCTGCAATACCTCGCCCGCAAGACAGGGCAGTTCGGCGGCAAAGGCGCGCGCGGGCAGATCGCGGTGGAACAATGGCTGATGTGGCAGATGGGTGGCGTTGGCCCGATGGCCGGTCAGGCGCACCACTTCCTGCACTACGCGCCCGAGCTGGATCCGCCACAGGTGCTCCCTTATGCGCAGGATCGCTACCGCGCCGAGGTCGGACGCCTGTACGGCGTGCTCGACAGGCAACTGGCAGACAATGAATTCGTTGCGGGTGATGATTATACCATCGCCGACATGGCGATCTGGCCCTGGGCGCACCTGTGGAAACGTCAGGAACAGACGATCGAGGACAAACCGAACTTTGCCCGCTGGGTCGAGCAAGTCGGCCAGCGCCCGGCGGTTTTAAAAGGGCGCGCGCTGCACGCGGAAAAGCGCAAGGCACCGACCGAGAAATCGGCGCAGGACCTGCTATTCAAGCGCTAGACACCGGCCCGACCCAAACGCCGCATCCGCCGGATCGGAAATATTTCCCGGAAATATTTCCCCCGGGCCGGCGGCCTGCCCGCCCGAAGCTCAGCGGCTTTCTTCCGGGTCGATCATGTACTTCTGCAACGCCACGATCTGCCACCACAGGAAGGCGAACAGCAGGATCGGAAAGCCGAAGGTTTCGATCTTGACCCAAAGATCGGTCGACATGGTGCGCCAGACAAATTCGTTCGCGGCCGCCAGCAGGGCGAAACACAGGCACAGCCGCTTGGTCAGGATCATCCAGCCTTCGTGCTCCATCGGGATCATGTCGCCCATCACATAGGCCAGCCAGGATTGGCCCCGCAGCAGCCCGATTCCCAGAAGCGCGGCAAAGACGCCGTAAACGATACTGGTCTTCATCTTGAAGAACCGCTCGTCATTGAACCACGCCGTCAGGCCGCCAAAGAAGATCACCATGAACGCCGTGAAAATCTGCATCCGGCTGAGCTTGCCCGTCAGGCGCCACAGCACCGCCATCGACACCAGCATGATCGGCACGAAGATCAGGGTCGAGACGATGAAGCCGGAATAGTCAACGCCGTTCCATGTATAGGTTTCGTCACGGATCCGCATGTAGATCAGGAAGAACAGGATCGGTGGCCCGAGTTCGAGCGCCTGTTTCACCCACACGTTGATTTCGCGTTCCGGTTTGGTTTCGGGCATTCACTCAGCCTCCCATTTCAACGATTACAGCACCCAGCGCGATCAGGGCCATCAGCGCGATCCGGCGGGGTCCGACAGTTTCGCGCAGCACCAGCCAGCCGATCAACGCGGCGAATACGGTCGAGGTTTCGCGCAGCACTGCTGCCTCGCCCACCTTGTCGAGCCGCGTCGCCATCATGACGGCTCCAAAGCTGAAAAAGGCGACGATCCCGCCAATGAACCCGCGCATCATAAGCGGCGCGGGTGCGGGCCGGTCCGTCATCTGTCGCCATCGACGGATCGCAATCACCGGCATCACCATGCCGTCGATCATGAAGAACCACGCGAGAAAGGTGAAAGGATCGGCCGTTGCGCGGATGCCATAGGCGTCATAGGTCGTGTAAGCCGCAACGAACAGCCCTGTCAGCGCCGCCAACCCCAGCGCAGCGCCAAGCGTGTCGCGCGCGCTTTCCAGATACAACAGGTTGTACAGCGCCAGCCCGAAAATCCCCGCGAGCAGCACGGCCACCCCCAGCCACTGGACCGCGTTGAACCGTTCGTCAAAGATCAGATAGGCGCCGATGACCGTGAACAGCGGCCCCATGCCGCGCACCACCGGGTAGACCACCGTAAAGGCGCCCTTGGTATAGGCCAGGGCCTGCAGAAGCTTATAGCCGACGTGGATCACGAAGGCCCCGGCAAAGATCGGCCACATATGCGGCTCGGGCCAGGGCACCACGAACAGCGCGAAGGGCGCGGCCATGACGCCATAGCAGAAATCGATCGCCCCGCGCGACAGCCACGGATCGTATCGCCCCTTCTGCAGCGCGCCGAACACCGCATGCAGGAAGGCTGCCATCAGGGCCAGCACAAGGGCCGCCTGATGCCCGGCCTCTGTGCCCTCGAGGGCGATGATCCAGTCGCTCATGTCTTGCTCGATCCGGGTTCTTGCGCCCTGCCGCGCCATGGCACCATGGGGGCGATCTCGTGTCCCCGGCGGCAGGAACCGCCGCGCAGGCCAAGCGTTTCATTGAACGGGAAATGCATCATGGAGGCACGCAGCACAAGATGTTCGAAGAAATTGCACGCGAGTTCAGCACCAATTTCGCGGCGGTGCCTGCGCCGGCATCCTTTGCCCGGCTGCTGGCGGCGGTCATCCTTGGCGCGGTGATCGGATTCGAACGGGAATGGCGCAACAAACCGGCAGGGCTGCGCACCCATATCCTTGTCTCGGTTGCGGCCTGCCTGTTCATCATCCTCGGGCTGGAAATCACACAGCTTGATTTCAACGGCAGCGGCGAACAACGCAACGACCCGCTGCGCATGATTGAGGCAGTAACAGCTGGCGTGGCGTTTCTTGCGGCTGGCTTGATCTTCACCGCAGGAGGCGAGGTGCGCAATGTCACAACCGGGGCCTCGCTGTGGCTGGCGGGCGCCATTGGGCTGGGCTGCGGCGCGGGCCAGACGCCGCTGGCGGCGATGGCGGCGGTTCTGGTGGTCGGCGTGCTGCTGATCCTGCGGCAGGTCGAACGCTGGATGGGCACGCACCGCGAGTCGCGTCGGGGCTAGAAACCTCACCCGCGCGGGCCCGGCTCCAGCCCGGTCAGCGCGGCGGCAAATTCCTGCGGATCGAAAGGCGCCAAATCGTCGATCTGCTCGCCCACGCCGATGGCATGAATCGGCAGCCCGAATTTGTCGGCCAGCGCAACCAGCACGCCGCCCTTGGCGGTGCCGTCGAGCTTGGTCATCACCAGCCCCGACACATCCGAGATCTTTCGGAAAGTGTCGACCTGGCTGACCGCGTTCTGCCCGGTGGTCGCATCCAGCACCAGCAGCGTATTGTGCGGCGCGGTGTCGTCCTTCTTGCGGATCACGCGAACGATCTTGGCCAGCTCTTCCATCAGATCGGCGCGGTTCTGCAACCGCCCGGCGGTGTCTATCATCAACAGGTCCGCCCCATCGGCCTGTGCACGGGTCATCGCGTCAAACGCAAGGCTGGCCGGGTCCGAGCCTTCCGGCGCGGTCAGCACCGGCACCCCTGCGCGGTCACCCCACACCTGAAGCTGTTCCACAGCCGCCGCGCGAAAGGTATCGCCTGCCGCAATCACCACCTTCTTGCCCGCCGCGCGGAACTGGCTGGCCAGTTTGCCGATCGTCGTCGTCTTGCCCGAGCCGTTGACACCCACCACCAGCACCACCTGCGGGCGCTTGGGATAGAGCGGCAGCGGACGCGCCACCGGCTCCATGATGCGGGCGATTTCATCGGCCATCAGGCGCTTGATTTCATCAACCGAGAGTTTGCGGCCAAACCGCCCCTCGGCCATGTTGGCGGTGACGCGCAGCGCGGTATCCACCCCCATGTCGGCGGTGATCAACAGCTCTTCCAGCTGCTCGAGCATCGCATCGTCCAGCGTGCGACGCACCACGGGCGCGGCGGGGGCCGTGCGGCCCAGCAGGCGGCCCAGCAAGCCGGATTTGGTCTGCTCCGGCGCGGGGTCGCGCGGTTGCGGCGCCTCGGCGGGCGGGCTCGCGGGGCGTGGTGCTGGGGCGGGCGGAACCTCGGCCGGGGGCGGCGCGGGCGTTGGATCAACCGGGCGCGGGGCCGGGTTAGGCTGCGGCAGTTCGGGCTCTGGCTGCGGCGCCTCGGCCGGTTCGGGGCGTGCGGGCACTTCGGGCGCTGGCGCAGGCGGCTGCTCGACCGGCGGTGCAGGCTGCGTTTCGGGCTTGGGTTGCGGCGCTTCCTGCGGCGCCGGGCTTGGCGTCACATCCGGGGCCGGATCGTGTTCGGGCGTGCCGCCATCGTTGACAATCGCATCCAGCCCCTCTTCGAGCTTGGACGAGGATTTGAACAGCCGATCCTTCAGCTTGGTAAAAAACGCCATTGGCCACTCCGCTGGGTGTTGCCTTCACCTAATGCGGTTTTGACCGGTTTGAAAGGCTTGGCGCACAGGGCGCCCTCCCCAGGTTCAGATCTCGTCGGCGAAATGTTTGATCGTCAGGCGGATCGGATTGGGCGCCGCCTGTCCCAGCCCGCAAATGCTGGCATCGGCCATGGCGGTACAGAGATCCTCCAACAGCGGCTGATCCCACGTGTCGGCCTGCATCAGCTTGACCGCCTTTTCACAGCCAACGCGGCAGGGCGTGCACTGGCCACAGGATTCATCCTCGAAGAAGCGGAGCATGTTCAGCGCCGCCGCGCGCGCACTGTCCTTGTCAGACAACACCACAATAGCCGCCGAGCCGATGAAGGTGCCATGTTCCTGCAACACATCGAAATCCATCGGGATATCGGCCATAGACGCCGGCAAGAGCCCCGCCGAAGGGCCACCCGGCTGATAGGCCTTGAAGCTGTGGCCCTCGGCCATACCGCCGCAAGCCTCGATGATATCTTGCATGGTGGAGCCGGCAGGCAGCAGATGCACGCCGGGGCGTTTCACCCGGCCCGACACCGAAAAGCTGCGCAGCCCCTTGCGGCCGTTCTTTTCGGTCGACGACAGCACCTCGGGGCCTTCGCGGCAGATGCGCGCGACCCAGAGCAGGGTCTCGACGTTATGCACCAGCGTCGGGCGATCAAATATGCCGACCTGCGCAACAAAAGGCGGACGATGACGCGGGATGCCGCGCTTGCCCTCGATGCTTTCGATCATCGCGCTTTCTTCGCCGCAGATATAGGCCCCGGCCCCGCGCCGCAGGTCGATATATCCCTTGTCCACAAGACCTGCGTCTTCCAGCGCCTTGATTTCGCGGCGCAAGATCGACAGCACGGCGGGATATTCGTCGCGCATGTAGATAAAACAGGTCTGCGCCTCGACCGCCCAGGCGGCGATCAGCATTCCTTCAAGGAACAGATGGGGTTGGCGTTCGAGGTAGAAGCGATCCTTAAAGGTGCCCGGCTCGCCCTCGTCTCCGTTCACGGCCAGGTAGCGCGGACCCGCGTTGGCTCGCACGAAGCCCCATTTCTTGCCCGACGGGAACCCGGCCCCGCCCAAGCCCCGCAGGCCCGAAGACAGCACCGCCTCCTGCACCTGTTCCCAGTCGCCTGAGCTACGCAGCTGTTCCAGCGCGGCATAGCCACCGTCCGCGCGGTAGGCGGCAAGAGCTTCGTAGTCGGGGATATGGGCGTGGGTGTCGCCCGCGGCGATGGCGGCCTGCACTTTTTCAGGCGTCGCATGGTCGATATGGGCGTGGCCCAGCTCCAGCACCGGCGCGGTGTCGCAACGGCCCATGCAGGGCGCGCGCAGCACACGCACCTCGGCCGGGTCAAGGCCCTCTTCCAGTGCCGCTTTCAGCGCCTGCGCGCCTGCCAGCTCGCAAGACAGCGAATCGCAGACCCGGATGGTCAGCGCGGGCGGCGGGGTTTCGCCTTCTTTGACCACGTCGAAATGCGCATAGAAGGTGGCAACCTCGTAGACCTCGGCCATCGAGAGTCGCATTTCCTCGGCCAGGGCGCGCAGGTGCGCGGCCGAGAGCTGGCCGAATTCGTCCTGGATCAGGTGCAGATGTTCGATCAGCAGATCACGGCGTCGTGGGGCGTCGCCCAGCAGCGCGCGCACCTCGTCCCAGGCGGCATCGTCCAGCTGGCGCCCCTTGGGCGTGGCGCGGCCTTTGCCACGACCCGATTTCCAGACGCCTGTGCCCTGCTGCGACATGATGCTGTGCCTTCCATTGCCGGTTCGGTGCGGTTCTATACCGCGCGCCCCGCTCGGGTTCGACCAAAAGCGACATGGTGGCGCGGCTTTGCGTTGCGCGGGGTTTTCCGATCGGCGGCAGGGTGATGCGTTTCGGAGATGCGGGGGCGCCGGGCGGCGGGCGCATGTCGATTCGACCTGCGCCCGCCGCCCGGCGCGGTTGCGTGTTCCATCACCGGCACGCGCGATGGCAGGCCGCCATTAACCCTTTGGCAACCATTAACTGGAAAGCACGGACGCAATCTGCGAAACTTTGGAGCATGAGAAATTACCTATCGATTCCCGGCCTATGCGCCCTGACCGTGAGTGCCATCGGCCTTGTCGCACCTACATTGCACGCGCAGCCCGGCATGTCGGCCGAAGCCTTTGACACCTACACCCGTGGGAAAACGCTGTTCTATGGCAATGGTGGCCAAGCCTACGGCGTGGAGCGTTACCTGAGCAACCGACGCGTCGTGTGGTCGTTCCTTGACGGCAAGTGCAAGGACGGCACCTGGTACGAAGAGGCGGGGCAGATCTGCTTTGTCTACGAAGATCGCCCCGGCGATCCGCAATGCTGGACGTTCCGCGACACGGGGTCGGGGTTAATTGCGCAGTTCGAGAATGATCCCTTGGCGACCGAGCTTTATGAAGCGCAAGATGTGGGCCAGGATATGATGTGTCACGGGCCGGATGTTGGGGTCTAGCCGGGAAACCGGTGGTTGGCGCCAAGGTCGGATTTGAGTATTTGGACCAAAGAGAAGAAGGACGCCTTCGTTTTCTCCCATTGGTCCTGCGGCCGCCAGCCGACGAATTGCCCGCGTCGGGGATGACATCCCGGAAAATGTCACATTCCTCATGCACATCTTGCGGACCCTTCGTAGGCAAGATGAGTATGAATGAAATATCTCCGATTCGTCCGGCCCAACGCGATTGAACACCTGGGCGCTCGGGAGGGGTTCTTTTGTGCGGCATATGACTTGCGCAGCAGGCCTGGCCTTGATCAATACACGTCCGATCGGCTCGAAGATCATCTCGGGTGGTTCCGCGAGCATCTCGCCATTCCCGGGAAGTTCAATCGTTCGAAGTCAAAAGGTTCGCTGGACCGGAACGCGGCCGGTTTGAGCTGGTTCAAGCACGACGCGACCGAGGTGATCGCGCGCGCCTATGACTTGATCCACCTGTTGCGCGACAACGGCTATCCGATCGAAATCATTCGCACTGAGCGTGTTGGGTATATTGTGTATGAAGACGCGCATCAGGCTGTTGCGGAGCCGTTTTCGGATACGCCGGTTTGAGACGACGGTGATCGAACAGTGCCAGGACTCTGATCGCGAAGGCCCTAACCTCATCGAAATAGTTTCGATATCCTGAGCCTGGCAGGTTCCTGCGAACCAGCGCGCGGCGCATCGTGCTTTTCAGAAAAGCGAGCCTTGGTCGGGCGGTTTGGGCACTGTTTTCTTGGGCTTGCGCGGTGCGGGGTCGGTCGGCACGGCCGTGACATGGCCATCGGCGAACTGGATGTCGAGCTGCGGCGCCCCGGCGGCAGTATCGCGCGAGGTGACCAGCGCATCGCCTGCGCGCACCACCGCATAGCCGCGATCCAGCGTGGCCTGATAGCTGAGCGTTTCCAGCATCCGCGCTGAGGAGGCGAGCCGTGTGTCGAGCCGTTCGAGCCGCGCCGTGGTGGCCGCGTCCAGCCGTTTGGACAGGCGGTCGAGGTCCTGGCGCCCGGTGGCAAGTGCCATGGTCAGCGGCTGCGCCCGCAGGCGGGTGGCGGCCAGCGCCTCGCGTCGGCGGGCGACAAGACGCAACAGCGCGGGGTGCAGTTGCCGGGCCCAGCCGTCCAATCTGTCCTGACGCGCGGCAAGCCGTTGCTGCAGGGTGGCGGGGCGCAGGCTGGCCGTGGTTTCCGACAGGTGCAGGCGGCGGGTTTGAAGCCCGCCGATCAGCGCGCGCGGCAAGCGGTCCGCGGCGCGATCCAGCCTTTGGCGCGGCGTGTCGAGCAGCCCTTCGGGACGCGGCAGGGCGCGGGCGAGGTCGGCCAGCCGTTGACGGCGTTGCGCGGTGGCATTGCCCGCGGCACGGGTGAGCCTTGCGCCCTGCGCCTCGACCCAGGCCAGCAGGTCCAGCCGAACCGGCACCGCCAGTTCGGCCGCCGCCGTGGGCGTGGGCGCGCGCCTGTCCGACACGAAGTCGATCAACGTGGTGTCGGTTTCATGGCCCACCGCCGAGATCAGCGGAATCTCGGAGGCCGCCGCCGCGCGGGCGACGATTTCCTCGTTGAAGCCCCAGAGATCCTCGACAGAACCGCCGCCTCGCGCCACGATAATCAGGTCGGGCCGGGGCAGCGCGCCGCCGGGCGTCAGCGCGTTGAAGCCCGCGATGGCGCGGGCCACTTCGGGCGCGCAATTCGCGCCCTGCACGGCCACCGGCCAGATCAGCACTTTGCGCGGAAAACGGTCGCGCAGGCGGTGCAGGATGTCGCGGATCACCGCGCCCGAGGGCGAGGTGACGACGCCGATGATCTCGGGCAGGAACGGCAGCGGGCGTTTGCGGGTTGCGTCGAACAGCCCTTCGGCGGCCAGCTGCTTCTTGCGCTTCTCGAGCAGCGCCATCAGGGCACCCTGCCCTGCCACCGTGACCTCTTCGACGTTCAGGTTGTATTTGGATTGCGCGCCAAATGCGGTCAGTCGCCCTGTGACGACAACCTCCAGCCCCTCTTCGGGCTCGACAGACAACTGCGAAATCTGGCCCTTCCACGTGGTGCAGGCCAGCACGTTCCGGTCGTCCTTGATGTCGTAATACAGATGGCCCGAACGTGCGCGGAACACGCGCCCGACCTCGCCGCGCACACGAATGCGGCCAAATTCGCCCTCGAGCGTGCGTTTGACCGCCCCCGACACCTCGGAGACGGTGAATTCGGGCGTATTGGCCCCCGGGGCGGGATCGTCAAGCAGATCGGTCATGACCCATCAATGCCCGATCCCGCCGCCGAGGGGAAGATCACGCCGCGCGCTTGGTGTGGCGGCCTTCGGCGATTTCTTCGATCAGCTTGTCACAGAACGCGGGCAGATCGTTGGGGTTGCGGCTGGTCACCAGCCCCTGATCGGTCACCACTTCGCTGTCTTCCCAGAGACCACCGGCGTTTTCCACATCCTTGCGGATCGAGTGGTACGAGGTCAGCTTGTGGCCCTTGGCGATCTCCGCCTCGACCAGCAACCAAGGCGCGTGGCAGATGGCGCCGATGGCCTTGCCCTCGGTCCAGAACGATTTCACGAAGCTCACGGCCTCGGGGATCGTGCGCAGGATGTCCGGATTGATTTGCCCACCGGGCAGCACCAGCGCGTCATAATCGCCTGGCTGGGCATCGCTCAGCACTACATCCACAGGCACCGCGCGGCCCCAGTTCTTATCATCCCAGCCATTGATCTCGCCCTCTTCCGGCGACACGACATGCACGGTTGCGCCTGCCTCACGCAGAGCTTTCAGCGGGTGTTCCAGTTCGGATTGCTCGAACCCATGGGTGGCAAGAATCGCGATCTTCTGTCCATTCAGACGGGACATATCTTCACTCCTTATCATTGTGTCTGGGGCAGGAACGCGGAGTGGCAGGCGATGTTCCATCACGACATGCTCTTGCCGGGGCGCTCTCTTGTCAGTTGGCGGTCTGCGGCCTATTGAGGCGGCGACATCGAACCCGGGCAGCAAGGAGCCGCGCAATGAACATTCTTATTCTCGGCAGCGGCGGGCGGGAACACGCGCTGGCCTGGGCGGTGATGCAGAACCCGAAATGCGACAAGCTGATCGTGGCCCCGGGCAATGCCGGGATCGCAGGGATCGCCGATTGCGCATCGCTGGATGTGAACGATGGCGGGGCCGTGGTGGAATTCGCCGGCGAGAACAGCATCGACCTGGTGATCGTCGGCCCCGAGGCGCCGCTGGCCGCCGGGGTCGCTGACGATCTGCGCGCCGCCGGCGTGCTGGTCTTCGGGCCATCGGCCGCGGCCGCCCGGCTGGAGGCGTCAAAATCCTTCACCAAGGAAATCTGCGATGCGGCAGGCGCGCCAACCGCCGCTTATGGCCATTTCACCGATGCCGAAGCGGCCCGCGCCCATGTGCGCTCCAACGGCGCCCCCATCGTGGTGAAGGCCGACGGGCTGGCGGCCGGCAAAGGCGTGATCGTTGCCATAACGGAAGACGAGGCACTGGCTGCAATAGACGATATGTTCGGGGGCGAATTCGGCAGCGCAGGGGCCGAGGTGGTGATTGAGGAATTCATGGAGGGCGAAGAGGCGTCGTTCTTCGTCCTCTGCGACGGCGACACCGTGCTGCCCGTGGGCACCGCGCAAGATCACAAGCGCATCGGCGAAGGCGACACCGGCCCCAACACCGGCGGCATGGGCGCCTATTCGCCCGCCCCGGTAATGACCGATGACGTGGTGGCCCGCGCCATGGACGAGATCGTGCGCCCCACGGTGGCCGAGATGGCCCGCCGCGGCACGCCTTATCAGGGGGTGCTCTACGTCGGGCTGATGATCAAGGACGGCGCGCCGCGTCTGGTGGAGTACAACGTCCGCTTTGGCGATCCGGAATGCCAGGTGCTGATGATGCGGCTGGGCGCGCAGGCGCTGGACCTGATGCACGCCGCCGCCGAGGGTCGGCTGTCTGAGATGCAGGTGAACTGGGCCGACGATCACGCGATGACGGTGGTTCTGGCGGCAAAGGGCTATCCCGGCAGCTATGTGAAAGGCACCGAGATCAAGGGGCTCGAGGCGTTGCCCGAAACCAGCACCCAGATGTGTTTCCACGCCGGAACCACCCGCCAGGACGGGCGCACGCTGGCGACAGGGGGCCGGGTGCTGAACGTCACCGCACGCGGCGCGACTCTGGCCGAAGCGCGGGCGCGCGCCTATGCGATGGCGGATGCGATCGACTGGCCAGAAGGCGTCTTTCGCCGCGACATCGGATGGCGCGCGCTGGGCTGACCCTATTTTTCAGGTGCGGGCGAGCTGAAATTCGGGATCGGGTTGGTCGAGGCTGCATCGGGTTCGATCCCCGGCCAGTTGCCCTCGGCCAGGTTGATATTCCCCGGAATATCTTCTTCCCAGAAGGTCACAACGTTCTTGGTGATGTTCAGGTAGAGCTTGTCATCGACGATGCGCCACAGGTTCGGATTGCCCGGCACCTTGCCCCCCTTTGACACACCATAGGCGCAATGGCCGTCATATTGCGGCGCGTAGAATTCGGGGTTCTCCAGAAAGGCGTCGCGGTTTGCCTCATTCGCAAAGGCAAATGTCGCGCCGTTGTAGTCGGCGGTGATATCGGCGCGGCCGGGCACGGCGGCGGGCTGCTCGTCACCCGGGGCGGACTGATCCAGGTCGCGATAGGCCACGACATCATAGCCCGACACGGCAAACCCGGTGGCATCGACAAACTGCGGCCCGGCAAAGGCCGCTCCGGCGGGGAAAATGGCAAAGGCAAGTGCTGACAGGGTGTGAATGGCGCGTTTCATCAGGGCTCCTCGGATGTGAATTGGGCGGGACAATAAAGCCAGAATACCCAAGCCCGAGCCGCATGATACGCCTGTCGCGCAACCGTGACAGCGCGCCAGCGCGGCGTGATGAAACCGAGCCTATTGGGCCCGGATTGTTTCAGATATCCAGCTCCGCGCGGTGCTTCTTCGGCAAGGCTGCAACAATCATGTCGTAGGAGGCAGTCAAGTGCACCTTCAATTCGTCATCCGACAATCCGGGCGTGCCGTGATGCTGAATCCATTTCAACCCACGCGAGGCAAGATAGGGCGCAGGCCGCAGCCCCTCCATGTCGCGAAGAACCTCGTAGGCAAGTGGCGTGACCTTGAAGGTGAATGCATCGTGCCCATCGGCCCAGCCACCAATGGCGAAAACCTTGCCGCCCACTTTCCACACGTCGGCGCCACCCCACTGCACCACATGGGTCACGGCTGGCAGCGCGGCGCAAAAGCTATTGAAGTCATCGCGTGTCATCGACGTGAACCTTGTCCGGGGATCTGATAAGGCAATCCTAGCGGCCAAATCGATGGGCAGACAGGAAGTTTGGGGGCTCTGCCCCCGTCCCTTCGGGACTCCCCCGGAGTATTTTTGGAATAATGAAGCGAGAATGATCCCATTCTTTGGGCCACAAATATCCCGGGGGTGAATTGGCTGCAGGCCAAGAGGGGGCAGCGCCCCCTTCCTACCTGTCCAGATTGCCCACCGAAGGCCGTGACCCGGCCGAAGCAACGGCGCCGATCAGACGTTTTGATCGTGATCGAGGTAGCGGGTCAGGACCGCAGCCGTGCCGTCCTGCCAGAGCGCGGTGAGACTGGTGGCGAAGGCTCGGGCGAAGCGGGCATCGGAGGCGAGATCGCCATAGACCTCGCGCATGGCGAGCCAAGCGGCGGGGTCGGATTTGGCCCTTGTTGCGCGCTGTTGCAAACTGTTCCAGTCGGGGTCGTTCGCGGCGATCACGGCGCCGCTGTCCGTGATTCCGGCGCAGTAGCGGCACCAGAGGGCGCTTTCGAGCGCCAGACCTTCGACCGGGGCGCCGGCGGCGAGGGCCGCGCGGATCGAGGGGATGATGAATTTCGGCTGCCGGTTCGAGCCGTCCAGGCACAGCCGCCGGACGGTATCGCCGATCTTGGGGTTGGCAAAGCGCGTTTCGATCAAAGCGAGGTAGTCGTGCAGGTCGGTATCTGGCACGGGCGGGACGTGGGGCAGGATCTCGGTCTGCTCGACCCGGCGCAGGAAGCCTGCGACCAGCGGGTGCGCCATTGCCTCGTGAACATATTCGATGTCAAGCAGGCCCGCCGCATAGGCGATCACCGCGTGGCCGCCGTTCAGGATGCGGATCTTCATCAGCTCGTAGGGCGTCACATCGGGCACGAATTGCACCCCGACCTGTTCCAGCGCGGGGCGTCCCTGGGGAAAATCGTCTTCCAGCACCCATTGCGCGAAATCCTCGGCGAAGACGGGCCAGCCGTCTTCCACGCCGAACTCCTCGGCCAGCAGCCGGCGTTCCCGGTCGGTCGTGGCGGGGGTGATGCGGTCGACCATGGCGTTCGGGAAGGCCATGTGATCCGCGATCCAGTCGGCCAGTGCCGGGTCGGACAGGCGCGCGGTGCCGGTGACGGCCGCACGGGTGACATCGCCGTTGTGGGGGATGTTGTCGCAGCACATCACGGTAAACGGCGCGTGGCCTGCCGCGCGGCGGGCGCGGATGCCGGCGACCAGCAGGCCAAAGACGGTTTTCGGCGCGTCGGGCGTGGCACCATCGGCCGCAATGGCCGCGTGCGCGGGGTCGAAATGGCCATCGGAATCAAGGAAATAGCCGCCTTCGGTGATGGTCAGCGACACGATGCGGATAGCCGGATCGGCCATGGCCGCCACCAGCGCAGGCCCGTCGCCGGGCGTGATGTAGCCGATCATCGCGCCGGTGACCTGCGCGGCGCTGCTGTCGGCCTCTTGCGTGACCACGGTGGTCAGGAAATCCTGCGCCGCCAGCACCTCGCGCCCCTTGGCATCATTCGGCATCACGCTGGCGCCCACGATGGCCCAGTCATGCCCCTGCCCCGTCGAAAACAGCCGGTCCAGATACCACGCCTGATGCGCGCGGTGGAAGTTGCCCAGGCCGATGTGCAGGATGCCGGGGCTCAGGTCGGCACGGGAATAGCCGGGGCGGCCGACGCCCTCGGGAAGCCGGTCGAGCGTGTCAAGCGACAGCCGGATGGTCATTATATCGTCTCCTTGCGCGGGGCGCGGCGGCCCTGAGGGTCAGGCCAGCCGCAGCCCATCGGGGCCGAAGCGGTGCAGCTTGTCGGCCTCGGGGGTCATGTAAACGGTGTCGCCGTGGCGCAGCTCCAGCTCGCCGGGCGCGCGCAGCGTGATGGTTTCGGCCAGCCCTGTCTGGTGCACATGCAGGAAGGTGTCGGAGCCCAGGTGCTCGGACACGCCGACCACGCCTTTCCATGCGCCCTCGGTTGTCGAAATCGCCAGGTGTTCGGGGCGGATGCCGATGGTGTGGGCGTCGTGGCGCGCGGCCTCGGGCCCTTCGATCAGGTTCATCTTGGGCGAGCCGATGAAGCCTGCGACAAAGGTGTTGCGCGGGGTGCGGTACAGCTCCATCGGAGAGCCGACCTGTTCGATCCGCCCGGCTTGCAGCACCACGATTTTGTCGGCCATGGTCATCGCCTCGACCTGATCGTGGGTGACATAGATCATCGTGGTTTTCAGCGTGTTATGCAGTTCGGAGATTTCCAACCGCATGTTCACCCGCAGCGCGGCATCAAGGTTCGACAGCGGTTCGTCGAACAGGAAGGCGGCCGGTTCGCGCACGATGGCGCGGCCGATGGCGACGCGCTGGCGTTGCCCGCCCGACAGCTGGCCGGGGCGGCGGTCGAGGTAGTCGGCAAGGTTCAGCACCTTGGCCGCATGGGCCACGCGCTTGTCCTGTTCCGCCTTGTTCATTCCCGCCATGCGCAGCGGAAAGGCGATATTCTTGGCCACCGACATATGCGGGTACAGCGCGTAAGACTGGAACACCATTGCCAGCCCGCGTTTGGCCGGGGGCACCATCGTGGCGTCCTGCCCGTCGATGCGGATTTCGCCCGAAGTTACATCCTCGAGCCCGGCGATCAGCCGCAGCAGGGTGGATTTGCCACATCCCGACGGCCCGACGAAGACGACGAATTCGCCTTCGTTGATGTCCAGATCCAGCGGCGGGATCACGTTCACATCGCCAAAGGATTTGGTGACCTGGTTAAGCGAGATACGTCCCATGCGCCCTCTCCCTATTTCACCGCGCCGAAGGTCAGGCCGCGGACAAGTTGTTTCTGGCTGAACCAGCCGATGATCAGGATCGGCGCGATGGCCATGGTGCTGGCCGCGCTGAGCTTGGCGTAGAACAGGCCCTCGGGGCTGGAGAAGCTGGCGATGAAGGCCGTGAGCGGGGCCGCCTTGGCCGCCGTCAGGTTCAGCGTCCAGAACGCCTCGTTCCACGACAGGATCACGTTCAAAAGCAGCGTCGAGGCGATGCCCGGCACCGCCATCGGCGTGAGGATATAGACAATCTCCTCGCGCAGCGTGGCGCCGTCCATCCGCGCGGCTTCCAGGATTTCTCCCGGAATTTCACGGAAGTAGGTGAACAGCATCCAGATGATGATCGGCAGGTTGATCAGCGTCAGCACGATCACCAGCCCGATGCGCGAATCCAGCAGCCCGGTGTCACGGAAGATCAGGTAGATCGGGATCAGCACGCCGACCGGGGGCAGCATTTTGGTGGACAGCATCCACATCAGCACGTCCTTGGTCCGCCGCCCCGGCACGAAGGCCATCGACCATGCGGCCGGAATGGCGATCAACAGCCCCAGCGCGGTCGACCCGAACGAGATGATGACCGAGTTCATGAAGTGCTTTAGGTAGTCCGACCGCTGGTTCACCGCTTCATAGGCCTCGGTCGTCCAATTGAAGAAAAGGAACGACGGCGGCGATGCGATGGCCTCGGCCTCAGTCTTGAAGCTAGTGATGATGGTCCACAGGATCGGAAAGAAGATCAGCAGCCCGATCGCCCAGGCCAGAAGGGTGACGGCGAATTTTCGCTGCGGGGTTACGGCACGCGACATGGCTTAAGCATCCAGGTTCTTGCCGATCATCCGCATCAGGAAGATCGCGACAATGTTGGCTAGGATGATGGCGATCACGCCACCGGCGGAGCCGCCGCCCACGTCGAATTGCAGCAGCGACTGGACGTAGACCAGGTAGGTCAGGTTCGTCGTCGCCGTGCCGGGGCCGCCATTGGTGGTGACGAGGATTTCGGCAAAGATCGACAGCAGGAAGATGGTCTGGATCAGGATCACCACTGTGATGGCCCGGCCCAGATGCGGCAGGATAATGTAGAAGAACCGCGACAGCGGACCGGCGCCGTCCATTTCGGCGGCCTCCAACTGTTCGCTGTCCAGCGATTGGATCGCGGTCAGCAGGATCAGCGTCGCAAAGGGCAGCCACTGCCAGCTGACGATGCCGATGATCGACATCAGCGGCGCCTGGCTGAGGAAATCGAAGGGTTGCAGCCCCACCGCCTTGAACAGCTGCGCAAACAGCCCGTTCACCGGGTTCATGAACATGTTCTTCCAGACCAGCGCAGAGACGGTCGGCATCACGAAGAAGGGCGCGATCACGAGGATCCGCACGATCCCCTGCCCCCACATCGGCTGATCCAGCAGCAGCGCCAGCAGCACGCCGCCCACGATGGTGATGAACAGAACACCCAGAACCAGCGCCAGCGTATTGGCGATCGCGGCGAAGAAGGCAGGGTCGGTCAGGAAATACCGGTAATTGGTCCAGCCGGTGAATTCCTCCATCCCCGGCATCAGCAGGTTGTAGCGCAGGAACGAGAAATAGATCGTCAGGCACAGCGGGATCAGCATCCAGCCCAGCAGAAGGATCACGGCGGGCGAGATCATCACGCGGGCGGCAAGGCGCGAATGTTGCGTGGCCATGGGGACCCCCGAACTATCGGTAAGAAAATGGCGTAGCGCTGCGGGTCAAGCGTGCAGCAGCGCGGTCAAAGGGGGCGGGACCGGCCTTTCGGCACAGCCCCGCCCAGGAGGAGACTATTTGATATAGCCAGCCTTGGTCATTTCCCGTTTCGCCAGTTGCTGGGCGTTGTTCAGGGCCTGTTCGGCGCTGACATTGCCGGCAAGGGCTGCCGAGAATTGTTGTCCGACTGCGGTGCCGATACCCTGGAATTCGGGGATCGCCACGAACTGGACGCCGACATAAGGCACCGGATCGACCGTGGGGTTGTTCGGGTCGGCCGAGTTGATGCTGTCGAGCGTCATCTTGGCAAAGGGCACCTTCTGGTACTCTTCGTTTTCATAGAGCGAGGTGCGCGTGCCCGGAGGAACGTTGGCCCAGCCTTCCTTCTCGGCGACCAGCTCGAGATACTCTTTCGAGGTCGCCCATTCGACAAAGGCCTTGGCCGCCTCGGGGCTGTCGGTGCCTGCCGGAACGCCCAGCGCCCAGGCCCAGAGCCAGTTGCCGCGCTTGCCCAGCCCCTTGTCGGGCGCTAGCGCGAACCCGACCTGATCGGCCACCTGACTGTCGGTCGGGTTGGTCACGAAAGAGGCCGCAACCGTTGCGTCAATCCACATGCCGCACTTGCCGGTCTGGAACAGCGCGAGGTTCTCGTTGAAGCCGTTCGACGAGGCCCCCGGAGGGCCGTAGTTGTTCATCAGATCGAGGTAGTCGGTCAGCGCCGCCTTCCAGGCCTCGCCATCGAACTGCGGGTTCCAGTTCTCGTCGAACCAGCGCGCGCCATAGCTGTTGGCCATGGCCGACAGGAAGGCCATGTTCTCGCCCCAGCCGGCCTTGCCGCGCAGGCAGATGCCATAGACCTCGCCGTCCTTGTCCGTCATCGCGGCGGCGGCTTCCTTGATGAAGTCCCAGGTGGGGGCCTCGGGCATGGTCAGCCCGGCCTTTTCCATCAGGTCCTTGCGGTACATGACCATCGAGCTTTCGCCATAGAACGGCGCTGCATACATCTCGCCGTCGACGGTCAGACCACCACGGATGGCGGGCAGGATGTCGCCGGCGTCATAGCTGTCGGGCAGATCGTTCAGCGACAGCAGCCAGCCCTGCTTGCCCCAGATCGGAACCTCGTAGGTGCCGATGGTCATCACGTCGTATTGCCCCGACTTGGTGGCGATGTCCGTGGTGACGCGCTGACGCAGGACGTTTTCCTCGAGCGTGACCCACTCGACCTCGATATCGGGGTGTGCCGCGGTGAAGGCGTCGGTCAGACCCTGCATCCGGATCATGTCCCCGTTGTTCACCGTTGCGATGGTGATCTTTTCCGCGGCCAACGGCGTTGCCAGAACACCGGCCGCAATCAGGCCCGCGACGGACGCGGCCGTTCCAAAACCTTTCATGACTTCCTCCCAAACAAGTCCCGAAGCCGAGGCTTGCCCCCGATCTCCGTCGTGATGATCGCACTGCCCAATATGAGCATTTGACCGCACTGTGAGCATTTACTCACACACAGGCATGAGTCGTGTCAACCTCGTTGGGGCCTCACCTGCGATAAATCGCCGCTGCAACGCAGCATTCGACGGATGTAGCGGGGGCTCTGCCCCCGCCCGGCTACGCCGGCCTCCCCCGGGATATTTGACCCCAAAGAATTCCTGATTCCCCGGCTTCTTTGGGCCCGAAATATCCCCGCCGGAGGCATTCGCGCGCAGCGCGAAACAATGCGCGAACCGCAAAACTATCGCGACAAAAGCGCCATCGCAGTGTGTTCGTCGGTAATCAGCCCGGTGATCAGGCGCCCGCGCAGCGCCGCGCGCAGGGCGGGCTGTTTGCGTTCACCCGAGGCGATGCAGATGACGGGATTGTCGTTCACCGGCACCTGCACACTGGTCAACAGCAGGTTTGTTCCGTCCTCGATATAGCGCCCATCGCCGTCAAAGGCGCGACCTGCGATTTCGCCTGCTGCCCCAGCGGCGCGCAGGTGGTCGAGCTCCGCCTTGGAAATAAAGCCGTCAACGTGCAATGGCGCGTCGTCTTCCATCTGCCCGATCCCCACGACGGTTACGTCGGCGCGCGCGGCCAGGCTGCGGGTGTTCTTGACGTGGGGCAGCAGTTGATAGTGATCGCGATCGGCCGGGTCGGTGGCTATGACAGGCACCGCCATCGGGTAATGCGGCGCGCGCAGCTTGTCAGCCACCCGCATGATGACTTCGTAGAACGAGGCCGAGCCATCCGGCGCGACATTCCCGATCAGAGACACCACCCTGTGCTGCGCCGCATCGACGAATTGCATCTCTTCGATCACGGCGCGCAGAGTCCGACCGGTGCCGAAGGCCACCACCAGCGGATCGGGTGTGGTGAAGATACGTTCAAGTTCCGCCGCCGCCACCGGCGCCACCGTGACCAGCGGATCGGCGCCATCCGGAAGCCCCGGCGCCACGCGACAGAGGTCGAGTCCATAACGCTGTTGCAGTGCACGCGCCAGGTCCATGCAGGCGCTGATCGGGTGATCGATGCGCACGCGGATCAGCCCATCGGAGATCGCCCGCGCCACCAGCCGTTGCGCCCGTTGCCGCGACACGCCCAATTCGCGCGCGATCTGATCCTGCGTCATGCCGCCGACGTAATAGAGCCATCCCGCCCTGGCCGCTTCATCCAGCGACGAGGGGTCTGCTTCTTTTGGGAGGTGTCGGTTCATCTGTCTTCCAGTCGGCCTGCGCCGCGCCCTTACCGCGCGGGGCGGCGTTCCAGTTGGGGGACAAGGTGAAAGAATTCCGCGAAGGATGCAAATGTCCCGTGTGCCTCTTGCGCTCCGGGCGCATCCGCCGGCGCTCCGGCAAGATGCCCGCCTCCGGTGAAGCGCAGCACGGTCATGCCCGCCGCCAGACCGGCGCGGATGCCCATGGCGCTATCTTCGATGACGAGGCAGCGGGCCGGGGCCGCGCCGTGTTTCTGCGCGGCCAGCAGAAACAGATCGGGCGCGGGTTTGCCGGCGCGGACTTCGGCGGCGGTGGTGATCCGGTCTGCGAACAGATCGGTCAGCCCGGTGATCTGGAGCGAGCGTTCCACCCGAGGCGGGCTGGAGCTGGTGGCAAGACAATAGGGCACTGCAAGACGCGTCACTGTTTCGCGCACGCCGGGCATGGCCTTTAGGTCGCGAGCGAAGGCAGCCAGCAGGGTTTCACGATACGTGGCCTCGAACCCTTCGGGCAGGTCGATACCAAAATCGCCACGAATCTGACTGAGCACCACGCCATAGCTGCGCCCCAGAAAGTGTTTCGCGACATATGGCAGGTCAATCTGCACGCCGAAGCGGGCCAGTGTAGCAACCAACTGGCGCGCGCTGATCAACTCGCTGTCGATCAGCACGCCGTCGCAGTCGAAAATAACGAGATCAAATGGGCCCATCGTATGCCTCTTGGCCAAGGGGCCGTTTCGATTCTGGCGATCCCTTGAGAAACACCACATCTGTTATATTTCAAATACTTACACCACAAAAGCGTCAACATACTGCATTATATTAATCAATGAGTTAGAGCTTCAAGTGCCAACAGATTTATGCGTAAAACTGCCCCTTAAAATTTCATTGCAACTCAAGCCTCATATCGATTGGGCCGCCACCACTGAGCTACCCGCGCTCAGAAGGAGTACTGGCCTCAGGTGATCTCACCCGCTCGACTGAAAGCGTGAGACCTAGTGCACCCTTCAGACACTGTGGTTTCTGTGTTCTTTGGCAGTCGTCTACGAAGAATCCGCAGCTTCCGAGATGAGCGCCTACTATGGGCGGAAAGCGGACTTTCATTGCGGTCGCAAAGAAGCCGCCGGTCTTCGGCGGAAGCGGACATTGGTAGCCACGTAGACCTGCCCCGAAATTAGTCGCAGGGCTGAAATCAGACGAAAGGCAATGCGGCGTGGCAGCCGCATGTCCTGTGATTTCGGCCGTTCGATTGCCTCGCGGCATTAGCGAATTGAGATCGACCCGAATGAGGAGAAAATTTCATTTCTTGTGCGGACGTTCTGACTGTATCTTCGAGCGCAATAACTTGGGGGACGTGCGCGTGGAAGACCGGGCAGAAACGGCGGATACGCCGGACGTATTTCTTATAGCACTAGGAGAGAATCTTAAGGCAAATGAAGGTGTCGATGTCGAATTGGCGGACATCCTGGGGTCTCACATCCTGAAAGCGGCGCCAGCGCAGAATGCCGTAACTCACGCCAAGGATGCGATCCTGAAACTTGCGAGCGAACGTGCCAATCCTCCCAAACCTGAGGTGGCGAATGACTGATCCTTACTTCCTTCAATCCTTGAGCCTTTCTGGGTTTCGCGCATATCTCCAACCGAAGACGTTCGATTTCAGCAAGAAGCGTTGCCTAGCGATCTTCGCGCCGAACGGGCGCGGCAAATCCAGCGTCATCGATGCGCTGGAATTCATGTTCTCAAAGGACGGCACGCTCGAAAGGCTCGGGAAGCGCGCAATCAACAACCAGGCTGGACCCGTGGCGCTGGCGCACAATCTGGCTGAGGAGGCGAAGATTGTGGCGGCGGTTACGATCGGCGCGGTCTTGGGCAAGGAAGTCACCAACGGCAGCCGAGCGGCGACGGGGGCGAAACGACCTATACCGGCGGTGGCCGCGACTGTGAACGACTGCTTCGCGGTGCCGCCGATCATCCGCGGGCATACGCTGCGCACGTTCGTCGAAATCCACACTCCCGAACAGCGCTACACGGATGTCGCCAATTGGCTGCAGCTCGGCCCGCTAGTTGAGGTGCAGAAGAACATTCGCTCGCTGCGCACGCAGGTGAAGGCCGCCGCCGAGGACGAGACGGCGCTGCGGCGCGTGGACACCCAGCTAGCCAAGGAGACGGCCCAGGCGGTGAAAACCTGGGATGCGGCGGCAATGCTCTCCCACGCCAACACGCTGGTGCTGGCGCCACTCGATCCGTCGCTAGTGCTGGCGGCGCTGGCGGCCGGCGATCTGGCCTATCTCGAACTGGAATCGCGCGCCAAGGCTGAGGAAAACAAGATCGGGCTTGCAGGCCTGCGCCAGATCCGCAATGCGGCTGCCGCTTTGCGGGCGGAGACGACGGACACGGAGAGCGGCGAGGCAGTCGTCAGTGGTGCGATTCCGACCTTTGACGCGGCTGTCGCGGTCCTGGCGGCGGCTGAGAGTAAAGAAACCGAAGAGCGCGGCAAGGCGGCGAGCACCGTGTTTCAAGTTTTGTGGAAAGCCGCGGAGCCGCTTTTTGCCGAAGGGGTGTCGGCACCTGACAGTTGCCCCATCTGCTCGACACCTGTCGCGGACACGGCGGCTGGTAGCGCTGAGACGATCCGAGATCACATCACCAAGCATCTTGAGGAGTTGGCTGACTACGCTGCCGCCAAGAAGGCGCTCGACGAGGCTAAGACTGCGGCGACCAAGGCCCATACCCAGTTGGTAGCGGCGCTACCGGGGTTGATTGGACACCTCGGCGACAACGAGGCGGCACTGAAAGCTGATCTTACCGCCTATCAAGCAGCCATCGCCAGCTGGCCTGAGAGCGCCATTCCGGCCTCGACTGATATTGTCGCGGCGATTGCCAAGCTGCTCGTCACGCTCGATCAGGCTATAGCGGACATCGAGTCGAAGCAAGGCGACCACACTTACATCAAGGCCAAAGCGAAGATCGATCGGTTTCTGGAGTTACAGACCGAGCGGGACCTCGCGCTGCGGACGCAAGATGAACTGGGGAAACTCTCCGGCGCTTTGATGGCGCAGGCGACGACTGTCTCGGCCGAGATCCGCAAGAAGGTACAGGCCCTGCTCGACAAGCTTCAGGCGCCGATGAACGATATTTACAAGCTGATCCAGGGCGCTGGCGCCACACTGATCCGGCTGGAGCTGCCGGCGGAAGAAGACACAAACCAGCAGCGGCTCAACCTCCTGATCGATTTCGCCAAGAACCGCACGGGCGTGCAGCCGGGCGGCTACTTGAGCGACTCACAGATCCATTCGGTGGCGCTCGCGTTGCGCATGGCGGCGATCAAGCAATTTAATGCACGCGCGCCCATCATCGCGCTCGACGACATCGTAACCTCCTATGATGCGGATCACAGGCGCACTATCGCCGGACTCATCGCCACTATGTTCGGTGACTGCCAGATCCTGATCACCACTCACGACGAGCGGTTCTTCAATTATCTGAAGGATCAGCTTGAAGCGAAGACGTGGCACTTCACCCGAATCATTGGTCTCGACCCGGCCTACGGGCCGCGTTTCGCCGATCATAAGGTCAGTGATGAGATGATTGAGGCGCGTTGGGCGGAGGGCGAGTCGGCAGCCAACGAGATGCGCCAGGCCGAGGAGGAATGGCTTCTCGGCATCTGTCGGGATTTCGGTGTCAGCGTCCGCATCCGACCGCTAGAGAGGGCCTACTCATACGAACGCAGCGAGTTGGCTTCGGCGCTTGCAGGCCTGCTCAAGGATGCCAAGCTAGTGCCGACGCTGGTGCCGGGCGTCAACAACCGGTTCCTCGACAGTTTGGTGAAAGGTGAGATCGAGAACTTTGGCAGCCACTTCCAAGACGGGCCCTACGGGGACGGTTCGATGGGTGACGAGAAAGCGCGCTGGGAGGAGTTCAAAAATTTCCGCAGCCAGTTTGCATGCAAGAAGTGTAGCCGAACGAAATTCCAGCGGCCCTTCACGCTGAAAAAGCCAGTCTGCGCTCATGACGGCTGCGAGGCTCAATTTGAGTTCGCGGCGGCAGCGGCTCAGTGAGGCTGCTCTTCCGACTTTGGCTTTCCAGACCATGCTGCAAGGTCTCACCAATGGCCGGTTTGAGCAAGCCGTACACCAGGGTCAACCAACCCGAAGAAAGGCAGGTCAGGTCCGAATAACATGTTCCGTTTGCCATGGAAGCGGGACGACTACCTCGTCATTTGGGTCCAATGGACGAGACCGTGTTGGGAGAGAGAAGTCAATCAAGCCACGGAATGCGGAGGTGGCTCGGCCCCCAAATCCACCCGTCGGCGATCCAGAATTTGCCCCCGTTTTTTGGTCCCCAGATCCAGTTGTCGTCAATCCAATATTTTCCGCTATTTTTTGGACCCCAGATCCACCCATCATCAATCCAAAACTTACCAGACATTTCGGGGCCATAGATATACCCACCGTCTATCCAGAATTTACCGTTATGTGACAAGTACTTGACCTCTCTGCCGATGAAATTACATCCTAAGCCAATCGCGGTAGGAGCCGAAGGGTTAGGTTTACTCGTTTGCACGCATTTAGGGAAGAGACAGCCAACCGCTTGCTCACCTCACCAACATCCGTCGCCGCAAATGCAGATCATATCCGCTTCAGGCTGGTCAGCCCCGGATGGTATCTCCCCACCAAATATTGACTATTGGGGGCTTTTTGAAGCGCTGCGAAGTATGCCGCCAATGAGCCGGCGTAGGCCATACGAAGGTCAGCTCTCCGGAAGCTGCACCGCAGCGACCGCAACCAAGATGAACGTCGCCTATGGGCCGAAACCGACCACCTGCTGCGCCAGGACCGAAGGTCCGCCAAGGGTCGGGAGCAACGGCCGACGCTGTCGGCACGGCGCTCAAACCGCTGCGTCGCCACATGACCGCTTCGAGCCCTACCGACCGTGTCGCCGAATTCGCCGTTCGCAAGTGCAGCGAAGTGCGTGCCATCGAGGACCGCCCAGACCGGACCTCGGGCGCGTTTAACAAAAAATCTCTCGTAGGAGAGTTCAGCTTGTCAACCGAAATTTTCGGACGCACGATACAATGCTGCCCCGGACACAGATAAGAAGAGCTCTCAGCCGAGTAAACTAATCCAGAATATTGATTACCATCGGGATGTTTTCGCCAAAATCTCCGATGCGGACATCGCCGGCCAAGGTGCCCTCAGGCGTAATCGAAAGACTTCCCCTAATCAAAGGGTGCGTAAAATTTACGTTACTCGGAGTGGTAATTAGCAGACAGGTGTCGAGTCCTCCTAGCAAGAAGCAGTTCTGTGAACTATCATATTCCCCGACTCGAACTTCGAAAGTTCCGATCCCATTGGCATCGACAGCTCCACTCAAATGGCCACCGGCACGACCACCAGTCAAAGCTTCCGAGAAATCACTCACATTCACGCTAGAGCCATCTAATACTATCGACAATACAGGTTCAGTCGCCAAATAGGAGTCCAATGCTAATTTCTGGACATTTGTGTCTGCCGACAGCAAGCCGAACTCGAGAGCGATGTTTACAAGTGCTTCGTCTCCGCTTTCCATCAGGATTTGCATCGCCGCCAAGCTGCGTGCTGGGTCGGGATCGTTTAGTAGTGAAGCATAAGGGTTGAGCGTCGCGGCTTGCTCTTCCATTCTCCCTTTAATGTCCTCTAGCGATAGCAAATCCCTCGGCCCTCCCCAATCCGTGTCACCTTGACTTCGGGCCGGGTCAGGAGATCCCGATACAATCAAGATGCAAGCGCAGCCGAGTATTGCCCACTGGAAATTCGGAAGAGCTCTTAAGTTCAAGGCCAGAATCACATCAGCTCCAAAACTCGAATGAAGATGAGCAGGATCATCCAGACGGACGCAGTGATACAGCAGCCAATCTTCGCGAAAAAGCTCAATTTTTGCGCTCGATAGTAGATTTCAGTAGTATCAAATTTCGCGTCCACTTGGTCTTCAGCCTCCATCCTTACCAAGATGCGTGTATGCGACTTCGTACCAAAAACATATTGAAGCATATCGAACAGCAACGATAGAAGCGCGATTGCGGCTGGGAGTGAAACTTGCTCGGGTTCTAAAAAGGCAACGCCATTTGAACCACTTCCTTCAACAACATAGGCGAGCGAGATCACAACAATGCCGGCCGATATTGTCCAAACGCGGTTAGAGATGCGTTCGGTAAGCCAGTCGAGGTTAGCGATTATCTGCGCTTTGGTTGCCATCGTACCTTCTCTTTACGGCCGACTTTCAATGGTGTCTACAGCTGCGGCGAGAATCCAGCGCGCGCGGCGAAAGACAGAATGGTTCCGCATGGGGACCTCCGGTGCCAGCCGATGCTGCGGGCAACCGCGTGTGTCCGCTTCGGGGAAGCTACGCTGCGGCATCCGTTGGTGGCCAGAAGGTCCGCTCTGGGCCGGTTGCAACGAAGACCAAATCAAGTTGCGGGTGCTGATCGGCGGGCTACCGCCTGACTGCCCTGAGCCCTGATAAGCTCGCAACTACAAGGACTTTGAAAGCGAGAGCCTATCACAGCTTGCTGACTGGAATCCGCGGCTTTCGTAGAAAGATTGGGCCGTAATAGTGCTGTCCAGACGGCAGCACCGGATGCCTCGGATGCGTAAGACCTCCTCGAGGCTTGAGAGAATAGCTTTGCTGACGCCACTAAAACGGGCCTCGGGATGGACATAGTTTAAAAGGATGTAGCCGCTCAGAGCAGCCATCCCAACTCCAATAATCGCTCTATCCCGCTCGGCGACCAGCACCACGGAATCATCTCGCGCAATCCACTGGCGCCAAGTCTCGACGGTCTTGTTGCTGAGCCAACTTTCAATTTCGGCTGGATCGTTCTGATGATCTTCCACGCAGAGTTCGGTGATTGAGCGGCGAAGGGCATTCACCGCCTCAGCAGCATCGGCAGCCATTGCGTCCCTGATCTTAATCATGCTTCCTAACTCTCGCTGACGGTAGCTTACCTATGCCGCGTTTGCCCGCAACATCAGTGTTTTTCGCTCACCTTACCCTTAGGCGTAGGAGAATGCTGCGCGACACACGAACGGCCGGTTCGAGTAAGCTGCACCGCATCGATGATCATAGGGATAGAACGGCAACTTCGGGTCGCAATTGTCATATTGCTAACCTTGGGTGGTGCCTCAGGTCGCCTCAACTCCGCATGACCGCCTCAAGCCCTGCTTGCCGAATGGGGCATTTTGCGGATAGCCGCTTTCAAAAAAGCCGATGATAACGGTAGCGTTGAGCGAGATACCTGGCGCACACCCCAAAACCGTGTGTTGTAGAACGCCACTTTCTCTATCATGCCTCCAAGGGTGGTGAGCTCGATATGTGCAAGCCGATTCAGTTTTGAGGTTCTTGAATGCCTAAGAATAAAACGTGCTCAATCAGCATAGTATTGGCCATAGCTTTGCCCACGCACGGCTTCGGCCTCGGCTTCGGGCCGTCGCATGATGAATTAGTAAACTTCTGCCAAGTATCACAGATGTTAGCGCCAATTTTTTTACGGGGTGGAAATATTGAGGGCCGCGCGGTGTGCGAAGCAGGCGGAGGCGCTTCTTATGAATGCCCGACGACAATGAGTCTCGGTGCTGGGATCTGCATCGCAGGCGGAGGTGCTTCTTATGAATGCCCATCTACAATGAGTCTCGGTGCTGGGGTCTGCATCGCAGGCGGAGGCGCTTCTTATGAATGCCCATCTACAATGAGTCTTGGTGCTGGCATCTGTATCGCAGGCGGGGGTGCTTCTTATGAATGCCCCTCAACGATGAAATATGCTCAGGGAGTTTGCATTTCTGGTGGAAACGCTTCTTACGAATGCTCCTCAGAGATGAGCCTTGGCACCGCCATTTGTATGGCGGGCGGAAATTCTCTCTACCAGTGCAGTAGTATCGGCCACGATGATCTTGGTGAAGGAATTTGTCGTGCGTTAGGTGGCTCCGCTTCTAACTGTTCCAACATAAGCGTTTCTGCCGCGATTTGCGGGTTTACGAGGAGCTGCAAAGGCAATGATGCTGCTTCTTTGGCAATTTCTATGGCCGAGACATGTGGCGTTGAGGTGCTCTCATACGGAATTGAATAATTCTCTTTTTTCAAAGCCGCCATTGACTTTACATATGCCAATGGCGGCTCCGTCCGCATTGCCGACGTCCGCAAGCTGACCGACGCTTCCCGGCGCTGCCGCTGGCGTGCTCGCGATGCCGCACTGCCATGGATAGAAAGAATCAAAGGCCAGATAGGCCTGTAGGCCCGTTATAAGCAAGCGCCTTACCCCTTCCCCACCTCATACCGATACCCCTCGCCCCAGACTGTAACGATCTCCCCCGCCCCGGCCGGCATCTTCTTGCGGACATTGTAGACGTAGACGCTGACAATTCCCCGCTTCGGCAGCCCGTCGCCGGGGATGGCGTTGACGTAGCAGGCGCTATGCAGCCGCTCGACCGAGACGGTAGCGCCGGCCGCATCCATCAAGGCCCTGGCGACCCGGCTCTCCGACTTTG
>NZ_VCPC01000015.1 GCF_005938225.1 Arenibacterium halophilum | reverse complement strand
GTGGCTGACGAGGGTGCGCCAGTCGACGTCTTTGGGGTAGACGCCTTCGTGCGAGGCGATGTTGGCCTGGGGGATGTCCGAGGCGGTGCCGATGGCAGGGCCGCCTTCGGCGACCTTGGCGGCGGCATCGGCCATCAGGCGGCGGAACTCGACGATGGCAAGGTCGGAGGCGCCAAGCACGTCGGTGTGGCGCTGCACCCGGCTGCCCATCGAGACCCACATGATGATGTCCTCGTTGGGGATGCCCGGCACGCCGGTGAAATGCCCCTCTTTCATCAATGCCCGATCCTGCTTGAAGTCGTTCTCGAGCGTGCGCAGGGTGCGCCATTTGTCGTCCAGGTCCTTGCCCGGCACCGCGTGGTTGAAGGCGCGCCATTCCTCGGTCGAGGGCACGTTCGGCCCGCCGAAGGCAAGGAAGTGGAACGCCGTCTCGTCATCGTTGATCGGCACGATGACGCTGGCGACCTTGTAGTTGTTGTTGGGCGGAATCAACGAGTAATAGGGGGCGACAAACTCGGTGATGCGCAGGTAGTGATGCGTCTGCGCGTTCTTGATCGGCTTGCGGATCGCCGCGTAGTGAAAGCCGTAGCTGGTCGTCTCGGTCTGCATCCGGGGCGATTTGTCGGTCGACGGGCGATACCACGATTTGTCGTCGGCCGCCGCGCCTTCGACGCGGGCCGGCTTCATCGTCGAGGAATGCAGCGACGAGGAATGGGCGCTGTCGATCTGGCCTTCGTGGATCTGCGCCCAGTTGGCGGGCACGCGGATCTTCAGGATCGACACCGGCGTGTCCTCGGTCGGGGCAAAGGCGGGCGGCTGGAACGCGGGCATCTCGTCCTTCTCGCCAAGCCAGGCCCAGACAAAGCCGCCCCACTCGCGCAGCGGGTACGACCGGGCCTTGACCTTGTCCATCAGCGGGCTGCCCTCGGGCTCGGACGACATCGCGACCACGTTGCCGTCCACGTCCATCTTCCACCCGTGATACAGGCAGCGCAGGCCGCACTCTTCGTTGCGGCCATAGACCAGCGACGCCTTGCGGTGCGGGCAGAGTTCGTCCAGCATCCCGAGCCGCCCCTTGCTGTCGCGGAACGCCACATAGCTCTCGCCCAGAACCTCGACCCGCAGCGGCTTGCCATCGGGCTCGGCAACCTCTTCCATCAGGCAGACCGGCGTCCAGTGCTGACGCATCAGCTTTCCCATCGCCGCATCACCTGACACAAGCGTCAACATGTCGTTCTCTTCGCGCGTAAGCATCCTGTCATCTCCTCCGGTTCCGCTCGTGGCGGCCAACTTGGGCTGGACG
>NZ_VCPC01000014.1 GCF_005938225.1 Arenibacterium halophilum | reverse complement strand
GGGGTGAAACCAAGCGCGAGACGTCAAGACCCGTCGCCCGACCAAAACCTTTGATGGCGCAGCTTGCACAAGAGACACCGCACCAGGTTTTGCCGATGCAAGCCCGAAAACCTTCAGGGTAGATTGGCTCCGGAAGAAGAGGCGCCGCCGCAGCCACAATAGGCGTTACCGCCCGGGCCACATCTTACCCGTGGGTAAGGCGCGCACCCTGCCAAGCCCAAACCGCAGATCACAATAAAAAACACCCCCGGCCCATCGAACCGGAGATGTTGCTATCGTGGACGGTTGTCGATTTATCCCGCGCGCACCGCACCGGCTGGGGCCGCGGCGGCCTTGTCCTTCACGAAGCCTTCGGTGACTTCATTGCTGGGACGGGTCAGCAAGCTGACACCGACGAACAGCAGGGTAGACACCGGCAGACCAAGAATACCCGCGTTGTAGCCGAACAGCTTGTTGCCGGTCAGATACATCACGATGACGAACAGGCCACCGCCCGCGATCGACACCAACGCCCCGGCACCCGTTCCGCGCTTCCAGAAGAAGGCGCCGACAATCGCGGGCACGGTCACCACCAGCCCGGCCGAGGCCGCAACCGACAGGATCGAGATCAGGCTGAGTTCCAGCGCGGCGAAGCCAAGCGCCAGGATCGAGATCACCGGGATCACCAGCTTGCCGATCCAGAGCTGGCGATGATCGGTCTTGTCTCCGCTCACGTTGCCGTAAACGTCCCGTGCCACCATCGACGACAGTGTCAGCAGGATCGAGTCGATGGTCGAGACGGCTGCGGCCAGGATGCCCACCATCACGATCACCCCCAGCAGCGGCGGCACGAACTCCGACGACAGCAGCACCGAGGTCGCAAGGTCCGGCTGCTCGAGATCCGGGAAGGCGACGAAGGCCGAGAAGCCCCAGATCACCGAGACCAGCGTGTAGACCAGCCCGAAGCACAGGAAGATCAGCAGCATCCGGCGCAGCGCCGCCTTGGATTCCGGCATGAACAGGCGCTGGCTGACCTGCGGGTTCGAGATCGAGAAAAAGAACCACGGAATGGTCAGCCCGATGAAGGTTTGCAGGCTGAACAGCCCCGGCCCCGGCACGGTCAGCATCTCGGGCTTGCGCTCGGCCACCGTGGCGAACATCGCGCTGAACCCTCCCAGCTCGCTGACCACGAGGATGGCGACAAGGGCCGAAGCCACGATCATCACAAGGGCTTGCAAGCTGTCGGTCCACATCACCGAGCGGATGCCCGCGACGTAGGAAAACACGATGGCCAGCACCGTCGCGATCAACAGCCCCATCCCGAACGAGATGCCGCCGTCGGTCATGCCCGACACAAGATAGCCAACGCCGGACAGCTGTACCGCCGAATAGGGGATCAGGAAGATGCAGCTGACAATCGCCGCCGCCACTGCAACCCAGCGGTTGCCATAGCGCGCGCCCAGCATCTCCGACGGGGTGACGAACCCGTATTTCTTGCCCGCCGACCAGAAGCGCGGCCCGAAGATCGCCACCAGCGACACGCCGGCGAAATACACGATCTCGAAGCCAAGCGCACCGACGCCACCCTTGTAGGTCAGCCCGGCAAGGCCAACCATCATGAAGGCCGAATAGGTGGTCGCCGAATAGCTCAGCGCCGAAACGACGCCGCCCATGCTGCGCCCGCCCAGAAAGTAATCCGACATGGTTGTGGATTTGCCCGCCCGCGACATCATCGCGACGACGACCGAGATCACCACATAAGCGGCGATGCCCCACCAGATGAATGACTGGCTCATTCCTCGTCCTCCTTAAAAGAGGCGGTTGCCATCGCGTTCAGCACGATGATGGCCACTCCCGCGAGGGTCCAGAAAAGAAAGGCGCCGGTCCAGCTTGGCGTGTCGCCAAGCAGGCCATAGGGCACGGCGTAGCAGGCCAGGATGACCAGCCCCACCAGCCACAGGGATACTGTACGTAGCATGTGTTTTCGCTCCGGTTGGATCGTTGAGTTAAGCAAGGACGTCGGGTGCTTTGATGCACCGCTTGTTGGTTTTTGGTTTGTGCCTGCGCGTTGATTTGGGTGAGTTTATGCG
>NZ_VCPC01000013.1 GCF_005938225.1 Arenibacterium halophilum | reverse complement strand
AGGCCTTCGAGCCATGATTGGATGTCGTTTGTGTCTGTGACGTCGGCGTATTTTTGCTGGATGTCGTAGAGGTTTGCGTCGTGGGGGGCTTTGGCGCGGTCGGCGCAGCAGTCGGCGGGGACGAGGGTGTTGAAGCCGGATTGCACGGCGTCGACGACGGTGGCGCGGATGCAGCCCGAGGTGGTGGCGCCGCAGACGATCAGCGTGTCGGTGTTGGCGCCGGTCAGCAGCGCGGCAAGAGTCGAGCCGAAGAAGGAGGAGGCGCCCTTTTTCACCACCACCGGGTCGGTCGGCTGGATGCCGGTGGCGGCGTCGATTTCCACAAGGCGCGAACCCTCGACCAGGGCGCGCATGCCGGTGGCCTTTTTGAGCCAGGGCAGCGTCTCGATCTCGCCGGGGTGATAGGCGATGGTGGTGAAGATCACCGGAAAGCCCTTGGCGCGGGCGATGTCGCAGAGCCGTTTGGTGTTGGCCATCTGCGCGGTCGCCTCTGACGCGGTGGGGTATTGCAGGTCGGTGAAGCCATAGCTGAAGTCGACCACCACGATGGCGGGGCGGGTGCCGCGCGGCACGGTGGCGCCAAAGCCTGCGGCCTTGTAGGTGGTGTCCTGCGACATCGGAGCGCTCCTGCGGTTTGGGAAAGGGCCCCCGCGCGGGGCTGTTGACAGTCGTGGCGCGGGGCAGTCGGGGAGTGTGTCTGCCCTGATCAGAGCCTGTTTCAGGGTCTGATCAGGGCGATGATCCGGGTTAATGCCGGGCCATCTGCATCTCTTTCACCACCAGGTCGCCGTCGATCACGATCGGCTCGTCATCCAGGAACAGCGAGCAGCCGCGCATCGGGATGTCGAGGTGGCAGGGCGTGTCGTTCGGCCCGCCAAGTTCGTTGTTCGGCCCGGTCGAGAACATCACGTTGCCGTAGAAGCTGCGCGGCTCCATGCCCATGCCGCCGGGGAATTCGCCCGGCGTCATGCCGTGCCATTTCGCGGCCGGGTTCATGCCCCAGCCGACGTGGCTCATGCCCATGCCGCGCGGGTCGTTGAAGGCCTCCATGTAGGATTTCACCAGCTCGGCATCCAGCCCGCCGCGGATGTCGGTGACCCAGCCCTTTTCGATCGTGTAGGTGATCGGCTCGCGCACATACATGTTCTGCGGCAGCAGGATGTCGCCCGTTGCCACCACGATCTGCCCGTCGACGCCATCGTCGTCACCGCCGGTGAACACGAACCCCGAGGGCCAGTGATCCCAGCGCCCGGGCGTGTCGGTGCAGGCGTATTCGGCGACCGTGGGGTAGGTGTTCAGCTTGTAGGTCACATCGGTGCCGTGGGGCGAGGTGATGCGCATGACCTTGGCCTTCGCCAGGTACTCGGCGCCGATCTCGACCTTCTCGCGCAGCTCTTTCGTGGGCAGCATCCGCGCCAGCAGCTCGGGCGGCTCGACCGCCGTCAGGATCCGCGTGCCCGCGTCCTGAATCGCGAACTGCTCGGGGCTGAACAGCAAAAACACGCAGTCGATCAGCATGTCGCAGGCCTTCAGCGCCTCGACCGCATCGGGCTGGGCGGCCAGCCCGGTCTGGCCCACGGCCCAGGCGCCGACCACCGGCGGGGCGGGCAGGCGCATGTGGTACATTTTCGCGCCCAGACGTGCGCCCGCGGCCATGAAGGCATCGGCATAATCCAGGCGGTCGTTGCCCTGGGTCAGCACGATCAGCTTCTCGCCCTCGTGCACGCCCGACATCTTCAGCTGGTGCAGGCAGATTTCGGTAAAACTGGCGTGGTCCATATTGGTGCTCCTGGTGTGGGGGGCGTGTCGGGATGCGTGTCTGGATTCGGGGCGGTCAGGCGGTAAAATCCATCACCGCCGCAAGGAACCCGTCAAGATCGTCCCACGGAATCATGTGGCCCGCCCCGGCGACGGTGCGCTGTTCGATGGCGGGGTTCAGTTCGGCCACCTCGGCCTGGTCGTCGGCATCGACCACCGTCGCGCCGCCGGCAATCACCAGCCGCGCCGGTTTGGCGATCTTGGGGATGTCCTGGTGGATGTCGTCGGTGTGGAAGCCGTCGAAGGCGATGCGGATTGCGCCCCAGTGGCAGGTGTGCAGCCATTCGGCGCGCAGGGCCTGCTGCTCGGGCGTCCAGGTCGGGCAGAAGGTGGCCATATCCTCGGCCGAGCAGCCCCGGGCCGCCATCACGATGCTGTCGCCATACCACGGCCATTTCGCCGGATAGGCGCGGCGGTTCGGCCCCGACATCGGCGGGTCGACCAGGATATAGCCCGCAAAGGGCGCCGCATTGCGCGCGTTGGCGCGGATCGCGATGCGCGCGCCCATCGAGTGCCCCATCACGATGGGGTTGTTCATCTGCTCGGCCACCGCGATGGCGTCATCGGCCATCGCATCGAGCGTATAGTCCAGGTCCCCCGTCTCCGACAGACCACGGCCGCGCACGTCCAGCACATGCACCTCGAACCGTTCGGCCAGGCGTTCGGCGATAAAGCCCCATGTCACCGCAGGCGAGGTGATGCCCGGAATCAGCAACAGCTGCGGCGCGCCATCGGGCCCATCCCAGCGGATCAGGTGCTGGCGGATGCCGTTGGCCTGCAGGTTGTATCCGAAAGACATGACCATCCCCTTAATAGTTGCCCGACAAAAGCGTGCCGCCACCGGGCACGCGGGTGTCGAGGTTCAGCGCCTTCAGCATGGCCCAGGTGGTTGCGATCGCGGCGGTCAGCACCGGCTTGCCAACCTGCGCCTCGACCTTCGAGACCGCAGGAAGCGAGGGCATCTGCACGCAGGCCGAGAGCACGACCGCGTCGACGCCCGAGGTGTCCATGTCAGAGACGATGCCGGGCAGGTTCATCGGATCATGCGCCGCCACGGCCAGGTTGTCGGGAATTTCCAGCGCGCGCCAGGTCACCACCTCGATGCCTTCGTTGCGGATGTAATCGACGACGAGTTCGGTCAGCGGAATCATGTAGGGTGCGACCACGGCGACCTTCTTCGCGCCGATCGCCTTGATCCCGTCCACCAGCGCACCCGCCGAGGTCACCACCGGCGCGGGGGCGTCGTTGCTTTCGGTCACCTTGTGCAACCGCTCCTGCGAGGTGCGGTGATAGCCGTGCCCCATCGACATGATCGCCACCAGGCAGGCATAGCCCATCACGTCGACCTTGGCATCCGACAGCTCCAGCGCGCAGCGGTCGCTGTCGCCATCCATCGCAACAAGCTCTTCCTTCGTCACCTTCTTCATACGCATCCGCGATGAATGAAACGTGAACCGCTCCGGAAAAACACCCTCACGCGCCCGCAACAACGCAGGTATCTCCGTCTCCATCGTCACATTCGAACTCGGTACAATCTGGCCTATTCGG
>NZ_VCPC01000012.1 GCF_005938225.1 Arenibacterium halophilum | reverse complement strand
GAAACCGCAACAGAAGCCGCTGAATAGCGCAGTGCACTCATGGGCACCTGACCCTTGTTTGCGAAGGTCAGGTGCCCGGCCCGTCCGGCAAAATTATTCGGCGTCGGGCTGGTTGACCGGAGCGGCGTCGCGGAAGGCTTCGATGCCGTCGAGCCGCTCAAAGATCGCGGCAATCGTGGGCCACTGCCCAAGGTCGATTGCGAACCGGCGGTTGTTCCACACCTGCGCATAAAGACAGATATCGGCAAGGCTCGGGCGATCGCCATGACAGAACGTGCCGGTTGCCGCGCTGCCCGCCAGCTCGGTCTCGAGCGCGTCGAAGGTCAGCGTGACCCAATGGGTGAACCATGCCTTCTGCGCGGCGTCATCAGCACCGTATTGGTCGCGGATGTGAAACAGAACCCGCAGGTTGTTGAGCGGATGCACCTCGCAGGCGAGCATGTAGGCCAGAGCCCGCACACGCGCCCGCCCGTCGGGATCGCCGGGCAGCAGCGCCGGCTCTGGGTGGGTTTCCTCCAGCCATTCGATGATCGCCAGCGATTGGGTCAGGAATGTTCCATCCTCGCACTCGAGTGTCGGAACCAGCCCCTGCGGGTTTTTCGCAAGATACTCCGGTGTCCGTGTTTCGCCGTTGCGAAGCACGTAGGGTACGTAATCGTAGGCGATGCCCTTCAGGTTCAGCGCCGCCCGTACGCGGGTCGAGGTAGACGACCGAAAGAAGTTGTGCAGCCGCAAGGTCATTCGCGCGGCCCGATCTTGGTTTCAATGGTGCCAAGCCCTGCGATGGACACCACGCAGACATCGCCTTCGACCAATGGCCCGACACCGGCGGGCGTACCCGTCATGATCAGGTCGCCGGGCCGCAGCTCGATCGAGTGCGACAGGATCGAGATGATTTCAGGCACCGACCAGATCAACTCGGCAAGGTCTGCGTCCTGCTTGACCTCGCCATTGACGGTCAGCTTGATGGCGCCCGTATCGGGGTGGCCAACCTTGTCGACAGGATGCACCGGGCCGATCACGGCCGACCGGTCGAACGCCTTGCCGAAATCCCAGGGCCGGCCCTTGTCGCGCGCGGCCAGTTGCAAGTCGCGGCGGGTCAGGTCGTTGCCAATCGCATAGCCCCAGACATGCGAGAGCGAGTCGGCTTCGGCGATATTGCGACCGCCGGTGCCGATCACGGCAACAAGCTCGGCCTCGTAGTGAAAGTTCTCGGTCTCAGGCGGGTAGGTGACGGTTTCACCATCCATGACCACCGCATCCGCGGGCTTGGTGAAGAAGAACGGCGGATCGCGATCGGGATCCTTGCCCATCTCGCGGGCGTGCGCCGCATAGTTCCGTCCAACGCAGAAGATTCTGCGCACCGGCAAGCGGTCTTCGCTGCCATCAACGGCAACGCTCGGGATTGGTGCGGGGTCAAATACATATGACATTCGGAGCTTCCTTTTCTTTCGCGGCCTGTGCGCCTGCGGTCATGGCCGGGATCTCTGTCCCGGCCGTATCTGTTGGACAAACGGCGGCGTTCAGCCGCCCGCAGGCGTGTTTGCGACAGCCTGCCGGTCGATTTTGCCTGTGCCCGTTTTGGGAAGGTCATCGACATATTCGAAGATGCGGGGCGATTTATAAGGCGTCAGCTGTGATTTGACGTAATCGCGCAGCTTCAGTGTCTGGGCCTCGCCCGCGGCCGCGCCCGCTTTCAGGCAGACAACGGCCCGCAACGCCATACGGCGGTCTTCCAACTCATGTGCCAGCACGACACATTCGTGAATGTCGGGGTGTTCCAGAAGGCATCGTTCGACTTCAAGCGGGATGACCCACTGGCCCGACACCTTGATCAGATCATCGGCGCGACCTTGGAAATAATAATATCCGTCGCGTTCGACGAACCGGTCGCCGGTGTACAGCCATTCGCCCCGCATCGTGTCAGCCGTCTTGTCCGCCCGGTTCCAGTACTGCGGCGCGTTCGAGTGGCCACGGATCAGCATCACGCCATCTTCGCCCGGTTTTGCCGCTTCGCCGTCGGGGGTTTCTAGCCGGATCTCATACCCGGGAACGCGCGCACCGGCGGCGCCGATGCGATGATCGTCCAGCGCGTTCGAGATATAGACGTGCAGCACTTCGGTTGATCCCAAGCCCTCGGTCGGACCGTGACCGGTCAGGCGTTTCCAGGCGTTATAGACGTCTTCCGACAGGATCTCGGCGGCCGACATGGTCTGGCGGATGGATGAGAAATCGCGGGCCTCGACCCCTTCCGACCGGCACAGAGCCGTGAACAACGTCGGCAACCCCATGAAGACCGTGGGCCGATAGCGTTCGACCGCATCCAGCACCGCATCGGGGCGCGGTTGACCGGCCACCATCAGCGTGGTCGCGCCGCAGGAAAACGGAAACACCAGCGAATTCCCGAACCCATAGGCGAAATAGGCCTTGGGCACCGAATAGCAGATGTCATCTGGTGCAAGCCGGAGGATATGATCGCCAAAGCTTTGTTGGATATAGGCCATGTCGTGATGCAGGTGCACGATGCCCTTTGGCCGCCCTGTCGACCCGGATGAGTACATCCAGAACGCCATGTCGTCAGGGATTGTGTCGGCGCAGGCCAGTTCGGCGGGCTGCCCGTCAAGAAAATCCTCAACCGTGCGCCAGCCTTCGCCCTCGGCCGGGCCGTTCGCGACAACCGTCGTTTCGAGACGGGTGCCATTGACGGTTTCGCCGCGAAACGCATCCGCCAGCGCCGCATCGACCAATGCGATCCGCGCGCCGGTATCTTTCAGGAAAAAGTTCAGAACATCGGGCTTGGTCTGGATGTTCAGAAGAACCGGAACAAAGCCGGCCCGCACCGCGCCGTAAAAGGCCGCAGGAAAGACCGGCGTATCGTCCAGGAAGAAGGCGATACGCTCGCCTCGGGTCAGGCCCATGCGGCTGAAGGCATTGCCCCAGCGCCCAGCCTCGGCGATCAGTTCGGCGTAAGTCAGCGTGCCGCCCGGCCCGACCAAGGCCGTCTTGTCGGGGTTGCGCGACAGGTTCTGCCAGAGGATCTCGGAGCAGTTGGGATGGGCCGACTTGTCGAACCCGATTTCGACGGAACCGGGGGTATCCGCGGGTACGGGGTCGGTGATCGCCTCGGGGCTCGGCGTGTTCATTGACTGTGACATGGGGAACCTCCTCGTCAGTCCGAGAGCGACGTGTGTCGTTCGTATTGCGCCGCAAAGCCCGGTGCGATCTGGCGCAGCCGCTCTTCGGTCATCCGGCCCGAACGCATCAGGTAGTCATGCGCAAAATCCAGCGGGTCGAGCTTCATTTTCTCGCCGAAGCTGTCGTACCAGGCGGCCGAGGTGTTGGCGGCATCCACGATCTTGCGCGCGACGGGCGGCCGCTGCGTGTTGTAGGTGGCCAGCGCAGTTTCGATATCGGGGGAGTCGGCCAGCGCATGCACCAGCGCGATCGCATCTTCCATGGCCAGACGCGTCCCGGAGCCGATCGAGAAATGCGCCGTGTGCACCGCGTCGCCCAAAAGCGCGTACCGGCCTGCGCCCCAGGTGTCACACCAAAGCCGCGGGAACTGGCGCCACATGGATTTGTTCGTGACAAGCTGCGTGCCCTTCAGGACATCGGCGAACAGGTCGCTGCAGAACTTCGCGCTCTCGTCCTCGCTCATCTCGCCGAACCCATGTGCTTGATAGGTCGCATCCTCGCATTCGACGATGAAGGTGCTGCGGTCAGGCGCATAGCGGTAGTGGTGCGCGTTCATCGCGCCCTTGTCGGTTTCGATGAATGTCTGGGTCAGCGTATCGAAGGGAACCGTCGCACCGAACCAGGCAAAGTGGTTGTCGAAATAGTCGATGCTTGGCTGGAATTGCGCGTCCAGTTTCTGACGGACAAGCGAGTTCAGCCCATCGGCACCAATCACAAGGTCGGCGTCCAATTCGTCAAGGTCGGTGACCTGCGTGGCAAACCGGATCGGCACATCGAGCGCGCGCGCGCGGTCTTTGAGTATTTCGATCAGCTCGAGCCGGCCCACGGCGGTAAATCCCACACCGTCAAGGGTCACCGCGCCGCCGGGCAGGTTCAGCGTCATGTCCCGCCAGCGCTCCATGTGCGGAACGATCAGGTCGTGGGTTTCGGGGTCATCCGCCTTGAGAAAGCCCAACGCCTGATCCGAAAACACAACGCCGAAACCAAAGGTGGCCCCATCTGGGTTCTGTTCGGTCACGCGCACGCGCACGTCCGGCATCAAACGCCGGATCAGGATCGCGGCGTAAAGGCCGCCCGGTCCGCCCCCGAGAATATCGATGCTTGATGGTTTCGGCATGATCAAGTCCCCCCTGCTCCGTGTCGACCGGAACGTAAAAGAGTTTTGCGCAATATGCAAACACTAACGCAAAATGGAAAACATGCCATTGTGAAACCAGACATCACGGTGCTACGCCGGGCGCGCCCTAGGGTTCTGATTGCGTTGGAAATATCTGGCTCGATAGGGCGCCGGGACAGGCTCGCGAAACGCGCCGACCAGAATGGCAAACAGCGCATGAACGGTTACATCTGGCAGAATGCGACGTCAGAGTCGCCGAACGGCATCATCTGGCCAGGCGGCGCGCAGGGCCAAGACGCGATGAGCGCCGGTCGCCCGCGTTCAGCCTCTGTCGATAGGCGACAAAACGGCCAGGGTGATCCATGCGCCTGCGGGCTGGAATGTGTTCCGGCCTGCCCGCGTGGTTCCGTCGATTGTTGATCGGGATGCAGGCCAATGGAATGGCCGAGGGCGCGTGCACATCACACAAGCCCGAGGGTTTCACCGCGCGGCGCCGACATCAATCCGGGCCGCGCGGGAAACAGGCCGGTTTATTCAGCGGCTTCTGTTGCGGTTTG
>NZ_VCPC01000011.1 GCF_005938225.1 Arenibacterium halophilum | reverse complement strand
GCCCGGAACCCTCCCATCTAAGCATTTGATACTGTTTTACTTTTCAGATTTTTGCAAAAAAGATGACGGTTTTTTAAAAAAGGGGTTGCGGGTGTCGGCGGGTGACCGTAGATACGCCCTCACCGAAGCGGCGGCGACGCAGCAACGGGGCGCCAGACGGGCGGCACGGACGGAAACGAACGGGTCGGTAACGAGACGCAGAACGAAAAAATCTGAGGTATTACGGGCGGGGCGCGCCGAAGAAGTTAGGGCGCATCCTGTGAGTTTTGTCTCTACGCTCTTTGAAATTGATGATATCTGAAGAGATATGTGGGCGGTTTGGTTCATTCGATGGATCAACGTCTGTATATCACGCCTTTAGGCAAAGCCGATGATGGTACGCTCAAGTAGCGTCAGCGGTAGCGCCGATGATAAGGTGTCAGCTTCACTGTTTGTACGGCTTTCGGTTTCTTCTGAAACCCGAAGCACAACAAACAGAGACTTCCATCAGGATTAGCCTCCTGGTGGAGATGTGCAGAGGTTCGAACGTCAAGGATACGGTCGCAAGATCGTTTCAACTTGAGAGTTTGATCCTGGCTCAGAACGAACGCTGGCGGCAGGCCTAACACATGCAAGTCGAGCGCACCTTCGGGTGAGCGGCGGACGGGTTAGTAACGCGTGGGAACGTACCCTTTTCTACGGAATAGCCTCGGGAAACTGAGAGTAATACCGTATAAGCCCTTCGGGGGAAAGATTTATCGGGAAAGGATCGGCCCGCGTTAGATTAGATAGTTGGTGGGGTAACGGCCTACCAAGTCTACGATCTATAGCTGGTTTTAGAGGATGATCAGCAACACTGGGACTGAGACACGGCCCAGACTCCTACGGGAGGCAGCAGTGGGGAATCTTGGACAATGGGCGCAAGCCTGATCCAGCCATGCCGCGTGAGTGATGAAGGCCTTAGGGTCGTAAAGCTCTTTCGCCAGGGATGATAATGACAGTACCTGGTAAAGAAACCCCGGCTAACTCCGTGCCAGCAGCCGCGGTAATACGGAGGGGGTTAGCGTTGTTCGGAATTACTGGGCGTAAAGCGCACGTAGGCGGATCAGAAAGTTGGGGGTGAAATCCCGGGGCTCAACCCCGGAACTGCCTCCAAAACTCCTGGTCTAGAGTTCGAGAGAGGTGAGTGGAATTCCGAGTGTAGAGGTGAAATTCGTAGATATTCGGAGGAACACCAGTGGCGAAGGCGGCTCACTGGCTCGATACTGACGCTGAGGTGCGAAAGTGTGGGGAGCAAACAGGATTAGATACCCTGGTAGTCCACACCGTAAACGATGAATGCCAGACGTCGGGCAGTATACTGTTCGGTGTCACACCTAACGGATTAAGCATTCCGCCTGGGGAGTACGGTCGCAAGATTAAAACTCAAAGGAATTGACGGGGGCCCGCACAAGCGGTGGAGCATGTGGTTTAATTCGAAGCAACGCGCAGAACCTTACCAACCCTTGACATCCTGTGCTACATCCAGAGATGGATGGTTCCCTTCGGGGACGCAGTGACAGGTGCTGCATGGCTGTCGTCAGCTCGTGTCGTGAGATGTTCGGTTAAGTCCGGCAACGAGCGCAACCCACACCCTTAGTTGCCAGCAGTTCGGCTGGGCACTCTAAGGGAACTGCCCGTGATAAGCGGGAGGAAGGTGTGGATGACGTCAAGTCCTCATGGCCCTTACGGGTTGGGCTACACACGTGCTACAATGGTAGTGACAATGGGTTAATCCCAAAAAGCTATCTCAGTTCGGATTGGGGTCTGCAACTCGACCCCATGAAGTCGGAATCGCTAGTAATCGCGTAACAGCATGACGCGGTGAATACGTTCCCGGGCCTTGTACACACCGCCCGTCACACCATGGGAGTTGGGTTTACCCGAAGGCCGTGCGCCAACCTTTCGAGGGGGCAGCGGACCACGGTGAGCTCAGCGACTGGGGTGAAGTCGTAACAAGGTAGCCGTAGGGGAACCTGCGGCTGGATCACCTCCTTTCTAAGGATGTTTCTAGTATCTCGAGCTTGCTCTTGATCGTGAAACACTTAGCAGATTGGCAATCAAAGCCGATCATACATCGGACCAGGCCGTCCTCATATCTCTTCAGAACAGAACACGGGCTACCGCCCGTATGGGTCGGTAGCTCAGGTGGTTAGAGCGCACGCCTGATAAGCGTGAGGTCGGAGGTTCAAGTCCTCCTCGACCCACCAAGTGATTTTCTGCCGCAGGCAGAAAGCACGTTGTCACGGCAGGTTGTTTGCATCGCAAACGACCGAGAGTGACCTGATGCAGTTTTTGCTTTGCAAAAGCACTGGGGCCTTAGCTCAGCTGGGAGAGCGCCTGATTTGCATTCAGGAGGTCAGGAGTTCGATCCTCCTAGGCTCCACCAATTCTCGATTTGACCGTAAAGCACTGGTCGCAGTGCTTTACCGTCCAATCGGACGCTGCGTTTCCTCGGAAACGCCTTTTACATCGTATAGAGAGATACAAAATCAACACTGTTTGATCCCGCCGAGTGTGGTGGTGATCTCAGCCAGGTTCTGCCCTCGGGCAGAAGGCGCGCAGTCGGGTGCTTCCTCGCTCGACTATGTCGTATCCCTGCTGAAACGAACAGAGTTGTCCAAGTCAAGTACACTAACCCGGTTCAGCGACAGCTGAACCATTGTCCGCTTCACCGACATGAAGCGGGCGGGAAAGTATGCTTTTGGTTCAGAATAACGGGCCGGTTGTTACCAGCTTCCGCGCCCCCGCAAGACGTGAGTTTTGCTTTTTCTGGATCAAATCAAGCGCGAGAAGGGCGTTTGGTGAATGCCTTGGCAGTAAGAGGCGATGAAAGACGTGATACTCTGCGATAAGCCATGGGGAGCTGAGAATAAGCTTTGATCCATGGATTTCTGAATGGGGCAACCCACCTGATACTGTGTTATTGTTACCAATTACCATGCTTCCAAGCTGGAGAGATGGTATCAATAATGCGGTTAACCAGGTATTTATAACCTGAATACATAGGGTTATAAAGGCAAACCCGGGGAACTGAAACATCTAAGTACCCGGAGGAAAGGACATCAATAGAGACTCCCTTAGTAGCGGCGAGCGAACGGGGACCAGCCGAGCCATGAATGTGAATAGAACCAGTTGGAATGCTGGACCATAGTGGGTGACAGTCCCGTATATGAAGCATGATTGGACGTATTAAGTAGGGCGGGACACGTGAAATCCTGTCTGAAGATCGGAGGACCACCTCCGAAGGCTAAGTACTCCTTACTGACCGATAGTGAACCAGTACCGTGAGGGAAAGGTGAAAAGCACCCCGACGAGGGGAGTGAAACAGTACCTGAAACCGAACGCCTACAATCAGTTGGAGGGCCCTTGCGGCCTGACAGCGTACCTTTTGTATAATGGGTCATCGACTTGGTCTATCTAGCAAGCTTAAGCCGTTAGGTGTAGGCGCAGCGAAAGCGAGTCTTAATAGGGCGTTGAGTTAGATGGATCAGACCCGAAACCGAGTGATCTAGGCATGACCAGGATGAAGGTAAGGTAACACTTACTGGAGGTCCGAACCCACACCTGTTGAAAAAGGTCGGGATGAGTTGTGCCTAGGGGTGAAAGGCCAATCAAACTCGGAGATAGCTGGTTCTCTGCGAAATCTATTTAGGTAGAGCGTCATCCGTATACCCTCGGGGGTAGAGCACTGGATGGGTAATGGGGCCCCACAGGCTTACTGATCCTAACCAAACTCCGAATACCGAGGAGTACTAGATGGCAGACACACCGCGGATGCTAACGTCCGTGGTGGAGAGGGAAACAACCCTGACCTCCAGCTAAGGCCCCCAATTCATGGCTAAGTGGGAAAGCAGGTGGGACGACCAAAACAACCAGGAGGTTGGCTTAGAAGCAGCCATCCTTTAAAGATAGCGTAACAGCTCACTGGTCTAAATAAGTTATCCTGCGGCGAAGATGTAACGGGGCTCAAGCCATGAGCCGAAGCTGAGGATGCCGTAAGGCATGGTAGCAGAGCGTAGTGTGACATAGTCTCATGTGTCCTTACCTACTTCGGTAGGATTGGACACAAGAGGCTTTCTGTGAAGCCGGCGCGTGAGCGATCCGGTGGAGAGATCACTAGCGAGAATGATGACATGAGTAGCGACAAAGAGTGTGAGAGACACTCTCGCCGAAAGTCCAAGGGTTCCTGCTTAAAGCTAATCTGAGCAGGGTAAGCCGACCCCTAAGGCGAGGCCGAAAGGCGTAGTCGATGGGAACCAGGTTAATATTCCTGGGCCAGTAAGAAGTGACGGATCTCGAAGGTAGTTCATCCTTATCGGATTGAGTGGGCTGCTGAGAGGTTCCTGGAAATAGCTCTTACATAAGATCGTACCCTAAACCGACACAGGTGGACTGGTAGAGAATACCAAGGCGCTTGAGAGAACGATGTTGAAGGAACTCGGCAAAATACCTCCGTAAGTTCGCGAGAAGGAGGCCCAGTTTCTACGCAAGTATTGGCTGGGGGCACAAACCAGGGGGTGGCGACTGTTTACTAAAAACACAGGGCTCTGCGAAGTCTAAAGACGACGTATAGGGTCTGACGCCTGCCCGGTGCCTGAAGGTTAAAAGGAGGGGTGCAAGCTCTGAATTGAAGCCCAGGTAAACGGCGGCCGTAACTATAACGGTCCTAAGGTAGCGAAATTCCTTGTCGGGTAAGTTCCGACCTGCACGAATGGCGTAACGACTTCCCCGCTGTCTCCAACATCGACTCAGCGAAATTGAATTGCCTGTCAAGATGCAGGCTTCCCGCGGTTAGACGGAAAGACCCCGTGCACCTTTACTACAGCTTCGCACTGGCATCAGGATTGAGATGTGCAGGATAGGTGGTAGGCTTTGAACCAGGGACGCCAGTCTCTGTGGAGCCTCCCTTGAGATACCACCCTTCTTACTCTTGATGTCTAACCGCGGTCCGTTATCCGGATCCGGGACCCTGCGTGGCGGGTAGTTTGACTGGGGCGGTCGCCTCCTAAAGCGTAACGGAGGCGCGCGAAGGTTGGCTCAGAGCGGTCGGAAATCGCTCGTTGAGTGCAATGGCAGAAGCCAGCCTGACTGCAAGACTGACAAGTCGAGCAGAGTCGAAAGACGGCCATAGTGATCCGGTGGTCCCAAGTGGGAGGGCCATCGCTCAACGGATAAAAGGTACGCCGGGGATAACAGGCTGATACTGCCCAAGAGTCCATATCGACGGCAGTGTTTGGCACCTCGATGTCGGCTCATCTCATCCTGGGGCTGGAGCAGGTCCCAAGGGTACGGCTGTTCGCCGTTTAAAGAGGTACGTGAGCTGGGTTTAGAACGTCGTGAGACAGTTCGGTCCCTATCTGCCGTGGGTGTAGGATACTTGAGAGGAGTTGCCCCTAGTACGAGAGGACCGGGGTGAACGATCCACTGGTGGACCTGTTGTCGTGCCAACGGCAGTGCAGGGTAGCTATGATCGGACAGGATAACCGCTGAAGGCATCTAAGCGGGAAGCCCCCCTCAAAACAAGGTATCCCCGAGGGCCGTGGTAGACCACCACGTCGATAGGCTGGAGATGTAAGCGCGGTAACGCGTTCAGTTGACCAGTACTAATTGCCCGATAGGCTTGATTTGTTCCAGTAACAGCAAAATTCGGAACCAATAAGCATACATTCCTCAATAAAACTCGACTTGGACAACACCGTGATGGCTCGATGCACCGCATCGAACGTCACGAAAATAGGGGTATTTCCTCGGTTTGGTGATCATAGCAAGAGCAAAACACCCAGAACCATCCCGAACCCGGAAGTTAAGTGCCTTCGCGCCAATGGTACTGCGGCTCAAGTCGTGGGAGAGTAGGTCATCGCCAAACCTAGTAAATGCCCCT
>NZ_VCPC01000010.1:6722-20729 GCF_005938225.1 Arenibacterium halophilum | reverse complement strand
CCCGCTTCGGCAGCCCGTCGCCGGGGATGGCGTTGACGTAGCAGGCGCTATGCAGCCGCTCGACCGAGACGGTAGCGCCGGCCGCATCCATCAAGGCCCTGGCGACCCGGCTCTCCGACTTTGACAGGCCCCAGGCATCGCTGGGATGCGCCGGCAGCGGCGCGGCTCCGGCGAGGGTGTCGACGATGTCGAGCAGGAAGGCCACGGCCTCGCGCGGGCGCATGGTCTGGATCCGCTGCCGCGGCGTCTGCTGGCCTTCAACGACGCGCGCGATGCCACGGCGATTCAGCGCCGCGCGCACAGCGTCGTAGCTGGCGCCGAACTCTTCAGCGATCTGGCCGATCGTCAGGCCGGCGCGCGTCATTCCCGCGAGATCGACGGTGTTCCAGTCAATGCGCGCTGTCATCCGGCATGCTGGAAGCGATAGCCGACGCCGTGCAAGTTGACGATCTGGCCAAAGCTTGCCGGCAGCTGCTTCCGCACGCGCCCCGCGAGATACCTGAGCGTCGCATCGCTTGGCACATCCCCGTCCGTCGGGGCATCGAAGTAGCAGGCGTAAGACAGCGCCTCATAAGTCACGGCACGACCTCCCGCAGCCATCAGCGCCCGCAGGAACCGGCGCTGTCTCTCCGTCAGCTCGAAGGCCGCTGTCGGGTCAGGCGCCTGCGGTGCCACCGCGGGTGACGCCTCGATGATGGAGAGCAGATAGTCGATCGCCTCGGCCGGCCGCATCGCCTCGACGATCTCATGCACGGCCATGCCCATCGATCGGACCTCAACGCACGGTGAAGCTGTAGGCGGCGCCTTCAGCCGGGGTGAAGCGGAACCGGCCGTTGCCGATCGCGAGGTGGAAGGCGGTATCCTCGGTGAAGGGGCTGCCCGGGATCGCGATCCAGGTGCCATCTCCCATGTCGGCCTCGATGGCCAGCGATCCACCGCCGGCATCGACCACGACCATCGCCGGGGAGTCCTTCTGGCCATAGACGCCGTCGAGGGGAAAGACTTGCATATCGTTGAACTTGGGCATCGCTGTGCACCTATCGCGTGAGGGATTTCAGGGCGCCGACACCGGTGCCGACGTAGAAGAGCCAGGCGATCATGTCGCCGGCCCATTGCTGCATTTGCGGGGTTGGCAGATCGGCGACCGACCAGCTGAAGCGGAACACGCTGTCGAGGATCACGGCCGCCCACCACAGAGCCAGCGGGCCGACGAAGAGCGCAGCGAAGATCCAGAACCAGGGCACCGAGAGCTTGGCGCGGTTGAACTCGGCCATGATCTGGGCCTCGGCCACGGCCGCGCGGGCGATCTCGATCGTTGTGCGGCTTTTCAGCTGCTCGGTTACGCCTTCGAGCTCGGCCCGCCGCTCGAGGTGCGCAAGCGCCCGATCGACGGCGCCGCGCAGACCGAGGCGGACCAGCCAGGCCAGCAGCGCGCTCATTTGAGGCGCACCGGCTCGGAGGTGTAGAGCCGCAGCACCGTGTTGCCGAGGATCGAGAGCAACACGACCCCGCCCCGCACCGCCGCCACGGTCTCGCCGCCGTAGCCCAGCCCGACCAGCTGGTCGAGCACGGGTGCGAGCTCGTTGCAGGCCCCGACGATGCCGGTCACTATATTGAACCAGACGGTCTTTGATCGAGCGACGGGCTTACCCATGCGCACCTCCTGCAATGATCGCGGCATAGGCCTCGGCCCGCCGCTTGTGATGGATGGATTTCAGAAGGAGGAGCGCGGCGAGGGTGATCACCAGGGCACCCACACCCCAGCTTGCCCAATCCGGCAGCGCCTCGAGCGAGATCGCCGCGCCGCCCCCGGTCCCGGACGCCGCCGCACCACCGGCATCGCGCTTCTGGGCCGCGCGCGCCGGCGCGATCTGCGCCTCGACCACGGCCCGCGTCGCGCACATGGACACGGCCGCGGCCTCGGTATCGGCCACCCGCCGCGACCAGCCGCGCCCGAAGGTCGACCAGGTGCCAAGGCGCTGCAGGAAGCCCATGCGCGCGGCACAGGCCCGCTGGATCACGGCGACCGTGTCAGGCGCGTTGCGGGCCGCCTTCAGCGTCTGCGGACCAACGCGCCCATCTGCCGGCACCCGCAGCCCTGCTTGCAACCACTTGGCGCCGCGCACGGGCCCAGAGTTCACACCGGCATCGAAGGCCACCAGGTCGAGGCCTTTCGGCAGGTCATCACCCCGCACCGGCATCCAGTAGCCGGCGCGGTAGATCTCGGCCGCCTCGCTCAGCTGAAGGGCGCGCACGTCTTTCGCTGTGACGTGCTGCCCGCGATGGCGCTGCAGGGTGGCGCGGGTAATACCGAGGTTCGTCGCGCCCCCGGGATCCTTTGGATGATCCACAAAGCCGCCTTCCCACCTCAACACATGGTCGAGGCAGGGCCGATAGTTCGTCGCTGTCATGGTGCCCTCACATCTTGGCGCGGATTTCGATAAGCAGATCGCGCAGGCCACCGTTGCGGCGCTCGATCTCGTCCAGCTGCTGGGCCAGCTGGGTCGCGGTGCGCGCGTGATCGCTGCGCAAAGCCGCGATCTCGGCCGCCAGCGCGTCTTCGGGATGGCGCTGCGCGATCGGCGGGATCGGTGGCACGGGTGTCTTGCGCCGCAAGCCCCGCCAGGTGGTGATGAAGGTGGCCAGCACCGCGCCGATGCCGGTGCCGATCAGGGCAAAGTCCTGGTTGGTCAGACCAGTGAGCTCAGACAGGGCCATGGCGCACCTGCGTCATCCGGTAGTCCGCAGAGGCCCGGTAGGCAGCCAGCAGATCGAAGAGCGCCAGCACGAAGTAGGTGCCCGCCCCGGTCCCGAGCGCCCGGGAATTGGCCCCCTCGCCGCCACAAATCTCGACCGGCCAGGGGTACCCTCCGAACCACGTCACGTCGCACGTGCCGAACCAGGTCGAGAGCACCGGCCAGGCGAAGGCCATCGACAGGATCGAGAAGACCACCACGCCGCAGCCAGCCCCCAGCATCCGCAGGATCGGGGATCGCCGCCAGCGGCCGTTGATGTAGAGCGCGCTCAGCCGGGCCGAGCCGACCAGCGTCAGCAGCACAGCCAGGCTGGTTTCTTCAAGCCCCATGGCGCCGAAGCCGGCAAAGCTCGAGCGCGCCAGCGTGTCACCCGGCAGCGAGAGCGTCAGCGCGAAGACCAGCAGCACGCAGCCGGTCAGCCACTCGGTCGCGCGCCCGTTCTCGATGATGGCGGTGGTCAGCGTGCGCATCTCTATTGCGCCGCCGAACTGTGCAAGGCGGAGATCAACATCTGTGGTCCTTTCTGGGTCAGTCAGGGCGCCGGGGGCGGCGTCCAGGCGGCGTAAGCGGCGCGGAAAGCGCTGAGGGCAGTGGCAACCCCTGCCCCGTCCGGTGCCGCGCTGATCGCCAGCAGCGCCGCCTGCCGGATCGCCTCGAGCTCGGCCCCGACGCGTTTCCATTGTGCGCCCATGGACAGCCAGAGAGTTGCGAGGGCCGTCGCATCCGGCGCCGTGATCCCGATCTCGGCCGAGAGCAGCGGGTAATCCGTCAGCTCGGCCGGCAGGATCGGCGCGGCCAGGTAGAGCGTCGCCTCGGTGATCTTCTCGCGGTAGATCATCTCCTGCCCGGGAATGTCGGTGATGAACTCCTGCCGACGTGTGCCGATGGTCGCGTTGACCTCGGCAGTGGCCGCACGGCGCCGCGCCTCCAGCTCGGCCGTGACACTGGCCTGAGAGCGGGTCAGCACGATCATGGCGCCACCTCGATCTCGACGGCCGAAGGCAACCAGGGCGCCGGTGGCTCGACTTCGACCCGGTACCGCCCCGCATCCGGAAAGCTGTAGGTCTCTGACCAGCCCTCGGGCACCGAGAATTCGAGCGCGAGCCGCTCACGGCCCACCATGTCGAAGACTTCGATCCGCGTCCCGGCTGGACAGGCTGGCACGACGATCTGACCAGGTGAAGCCAACGGAACCGGACCCACCGGCCGGGCCACCAGCATGCCGGCTCCATCCACCATGGCCGTGGTGAAGAACGCAGAGGGTTGCGGCTCCGTCACCCCGACCTCACCCGCGCCGAGTTCAGACGGCTCCGCCACGATCACCACGGCGCGCAGGGCGCTGGCATGTTTCGGGGGATGGGTGAAGGCCCCCAGCACCTCGCCGCCTGCGCCCAGATCGACAAAGCGGATCATTTCGCGGGATTCGCGCGCAGCACGAGCGCCACCCGGCGCACGTTGTTCTGGGTGAGCTGCGCCACCGTCCGGTCGCAGTCAAAATGCAACCCGAAGGCATAGCCGTAATCGCTGCCGCCCCGGTGGAACTGCTGCGTCACCTCGACCTTCTTCCAGGCGTCGCTGGCATCGCTGTCGACGGTCCCGATCGCCGAGCTGCTGGATCCGGGATCGTAGATGGTTTCCTGTAGCCCGAAGTAGGTGGTCGCCCCCACCGAGGTATCGCCCCGGATTTCCGCAAAGCCGGAAACGGTCCAGAAGTAATCCTCCGAGAGGTAGCCCACGTCGATCTCCGTGACGATCTTTGCTGCGAAGCTTGTATCCACGCCAACCTTCCGGCCCGCCGTGGCCTTTGCCAGACCGCCGAGGCTCACCGCGTTGTCGGCGATCTTGTCGCCCGTGATGTCGAGGTTGACGATCTTGACCCCGGGCAGGTTGCCATTCCTGATCTTCTTCTCGGCATTCTGGCGATAGACCGCGAGCCGCCCGAAGCGGGCAACCGTCGCCGTACCATCGCTGCCCTTGACCAGCTGCACCCGCGCGCTGCGATAGCCCGCCGGGATCGTGACCGTGCCATTGACCCGGGTGCGCGCGGTGCTGGTGATGGTCACGCCCCCGGCCGAGCTGAAGTAGGTGCCCGAGGCGAAGTTTTTCCGCCCCTTGGTCGAGGCCTGGATTTGCAGGAACATCACGCCGCTGCCGCCATCGAGATCACCTTCATAATCGAAGTGGAAGGTCTCGCCGGCGGGGTCGATGTCGAACTTCGGACCAAAGACGATGCCAAAAGCCCCGGCTGCCCCGGAGACTTCGATCACCCGCTCGGATTCATAGCTGGCCGGGGCATCGGCATAGGTGAAGGGCCCGCTGCGCGCATAGCGATCATCCTCATGGCCCTGGTCGACCCAGAGGCTCGCAAAATCCGGCACATCGATGTGATAGGAGAGGATGCCCTCTTCCGCGATATCCATCGCCTGCAAGAGCGTGTTCGGTGTCGTGGCCGTCACCCAGCCGGTCCAGAGGCCGGGCTTGCGCCCCAGGATGCGTGCCCGCACCCGGTATTGCGTGTTGGGCATCAGCCCCCGCACTGTCTTCTTGCCACGCAGCGGATTGTCGATCACCCCCGAGGCGACATCGGAGAGATCGCTCGCACGCTCGATCTCGAAGCCGATGCTTTCCGTCTCGTGCAAGAGGGTTTCATCCCAGGAGAGCCGCAGGACCGGCCGCAAAGCCCCCGAGGGCGCCTCGATTGTGTCACCCAAAGCCGTGAAGTCGGTCAGGTAGCGATCGGCCGGGCGCACCGGCGCGGTTGCCGGGTCGAAGACGTCGAACTCGTCGGACGCTGGCACCCAGGCAAAATCCCCGCCGTCGCGCTCGCGGATCGAGAGGCTCTGGATCAGCGTGCGCGGATCATCCGAGAGCTCGCCCACTTCGAAGAGCTTGGCGGAGTAGCTGTGCCGCACGCTGGTCCAGCTGACCGTGTCGAGCGGCTCGAGCGTCACGGCTTCGGGCGGCAGCGCCAGGCTGTGCTGGCGGAAGCGCCGGCTGTCGGCCAGCCAGGCTTTCGTCAGGCGCTGCACCTGGCGCTGATCATAGACCGCCGGCAGGCTGACATCGGCGACCAGCTGGCGACCGTCTTCGGCTTCCGCTGCCGTATCATAGCGCGGGGGCGCATCGCGGCTTTCCCACAAGGCGGCCGGGCTTGGAAAGTCGGCATGCACCGCGTTGAACACGCCCTCGAGCCCGGGATAGGGCCGCAGCACTTCCGGGCGATCAAGGATGATGTCGTCATCGGAGAAGACGTAAGTCGGCAAGGCCGGTGGTCCGACGCGGATCTTGTAGACGCCGCCGAACTCGGTCATCTCGGCCGAGCAGGCATTCAGCAGATCGTCGATCACCTCGGAGGGCTGCGCATCCACCGCCACCTCCAGCCCGGCCCGGTATTGCTTCTGCGAGCCGCCGGATTTGAGCGAGACGACAACATCGCATTCGTTCATCGCCGCAAACCAGTTATCGAGCGGCAGGTCTTCGGCCGCGACCTTGCCACCCCAGGACCGGCCGCCCGACAAGGCAATGCCGCGCAGGATGTTGTAGATCATCACCGCAGGGTTGGTGGTCTGCGTCCAGGTCTCCGGATCATCCCAGCGCTGCGCGCCCGAACCGCCCACCGTGGTGTCAGCGCGCGGATCATAGAGCGGCACGCCATCGACCTCGAAGCGCACCCCCGGCAGGCTGTTGAAGAGCTCGCGATTGTAGCGGAAGGTCACCACCGCATAGGTGATCCCGGCCCCGACCATATCGGCCGTCCAGGGGCGATCCGGGTAACTGTCATAATTCGCCATCATGTAAGCGTCGGCTGCGACTTGCGTCCCGTCATGCCAGGTCAGGAACACATGCGGGACGCTGTTCTCGATCACACCTTCCTGGTCATGATCGCCGTCGCTGGCCTGCCAGTCGGTGATATATTCCCCGTTCAGGATCATCCGGTTGAAGGTCACGCCCGGCTTGTCGGCGATATCGATGACATAGGTCAGGTACTGGTTCGGCACCGATCCATCGTTCGGGTGGCTGTAGGGTGGCGCAGCCAGGTTCCCCGCTGTGGCATAGCGGCCCAGGATGAAGCTCTCGGCATTCACACCCCCGGTGGTCGTGACATCGGTCTTGATGCCCGAAGGCCGTTGTGCGGCAGGCTTTCCGGCCAGGGCCGAGGCCAGCGCCGAGAAGATGAAGGAGACGCCGAGGCGCACGATGAAGCCCGCAGCCGCCACGGCCGCGGTGCCTCCGCCCAAAGCCAGCGCAATCGCGGCGGTTACCGGTTCCGCCGCAGCGGGCGCCGGTACCAGCAACGCGACGATCAGGAGAGCAACGAAGGTCTGGATCATAGGCGGAAGGCCCTTAGCATGCGGGCGCGCTCGACCAGAGCCAGCCCGGTGGGTGTCAGGCAATAGACGCGCTCGCCCTGGACCACGCCCATCGCCTCTGCATCGCCCTCGCGCAGGAGCGCGAGATCGCCCGCCTGCGCATAGGCTGGTGGCACTTCGGTCAGGTTCGCCTCGAGCAACGCGCCCAGGGACGGCGTGCCTTGCGCCTTCAGCAGCGCCTTGCCGTCTTCCAGCGAGCGATAGGTGCCGCGCATCGCGGCCGCCGGATCGGCGCCGGTCATGGCCTGCACCGCGCCGGCCGCGAACAAGGCGCAATCGTGCCGGCCGGGACGGAAAGGTCGCGAAGAGACCTGCGCCACATAGGCGGCCAGACGGGGCCGCCAATCGGGCAGCCGGGGTTTGGGCGTTTCGATCATTCAGGCCCCCGGATAGGTCGGCCAGTCGACATCAGGCGACCATGGCTCGGGTGAGGTTGGCGGTTGCGGCGGCGGCGTTGCAGCTGGCTCGAAGCGCTTCTCGCCCCAGTAGACCGGGACCGAGCCGCTGGTGTCGCCATACTGGCGGAAGTCATCGCCGCCATTTGCCGTGAAGGTCTGGTGCGACTTCTTCGAGGGCAGCGCCCGGGTCAGCGCCTGCGTCTCGGAGGCGGCGGTGATGATGCAGCTCGCCTCGCCCCCCGAAGGCGAGATCGGGAACTCCACCGCATTGATGAAGCCCCGGAACAGGCGATGCGAGAACCCGACCCGCTCGCGGGTATCGGCGCGGAACAGCACACGGTGGATCTCGATCGGGGCAAGTCGCGTGCGGTAGCCCTTCACGATGTCTTCCATCTCGGGTGCAGCCGGCGAGAGGTAAATCTGCTGCATCCGCACGCCGAGCCCCTTGCTCGCCACGATCGGATCGATCGTGATCAACCCGCCTGCCCCTATATAGCCGCGCGACGCGCCATCGATCGTCAGCGTGATGTCATCCTCACCCGTCCAGACGCCCAGCGTCTCTTCGAGACTGGTCGCGGTGTTCACCGCCGTGATCCAGACCAGCTGGTGCGCGACGATCCCGACCTTCTCGGCCAGGAAGTCGGTCGTATCCGTGTCATAGCTGCGCATCGATCACCTCAGAGACTGTCGCCAGGAAAAGGACATGCCGGTGCGCACCGCTGGCGCGATGCGGCCGGTGTTGACCGACCCCGGCACCAGCACCGCGTTGCAATGCGGCCGGATCAGATCGACCTCCGTGCCGAGGATCGCCCCCGTCCGGATCGCGGGCGCCACCGTGATGAAGCTCTGCATCTCGCCCGTGCCATCGGCGTTGCGCCCCTGCACGACCTGGTGCAGCGCCCGGCGCGTGCCGCCGCCCGGGTTGTAGTCGAACCCCAGCATGTCGCCGGCCGCGAGCTGGTAGCCCGGCGGGAACCCCGAGAGCCGCAGGCGCTCTGCATCCGTGGCGTGGAATTCCTCGATCACCGGCGTATAGCCCGACAGGAGCGCGCCCCGTGGATCATAAACCGGACCCGAGAGCGTCGAGCGGCGATAGATCTGGAAGCTCCGCCCGGGCACTTCCAGCGCAGCCAGAAGCCCCGCCAGGTCCGCCCCGGCCGCATGCGGCAGCGAGGCGATCACCATCTGGCCTTCCCAGAGCGCGGGCGCCACTTCGGCGGTGCGGATTTCCCCGCCGGTCAGGTTGCTGACCACGCGCTGCCGCCCGAGCTCAAAAGTCGAGCCGAGCAGCTTGAAGGTGCCGACGAACTCATCCTTTGCCAGCGGAAACGACAGCGCCATTACCGGCTGACCACGCGCGGGTTGGTCATCACGTCGCGCATGGTGGCGCGCGCCGGGCCCCGGTCATATTGCCGAATACCCGCCTGAACCGTGCGCGCGGCGATATTGCCGCTGACCTTCTCGATCACCGGTACCAGGTTGCCATCGCGATCGACACCGACCGAGACATGCACCGAACCGCCAGCAGCCCGTTGCGAGCCACCCCGCAGCGCCGCCTGCGCCTGCGCCACGCTCAGCACCCGCCCGTCGACCTTCGGAAAGAAGGGTTCGGGCCCCGCTTCACCGACCATGTAAGAGGCGCCGGCCGAGACCGTGCCGCCCCCGGCACGCGGCTTGAACAAGCCGTCGAAGAAGCCGTCGAACACCTTGCCGACACCGAGGCTCTTGAAGGCGGAATGCGCCAGCAGGCGCGACATTTCCTGCAGCAGCGAGGCCACCGCATCCTTGGCGCTGGCCGAGCCATCGACGATCGAGACAAACATATCCTCGAGCGCGTTTTCCAGCGTGCGCGCGGCGTCGCTCAGCTTGCTCACGCCTTCGTTCAACGCTTCAACCGCGCGATCGCGCACTTCAGCGGTGACAATCTCCGGAAACTGCCGGTGCAGCTCGTTGATGCGCTCCATCTCGGCGGCGTATTTCTCGGCCTCGGTGCGGGTGCTCTCGAAGAGCCGTTTGGCTTCCGTCAGCGCCTTGTCGGCCCCGCCACCGCCGCCCCGGGTCGAGGTGCGCGGCGTGTACTTGGCGATCAGCGCATCGACATCCTGGTAGCCCATCTCGCGCGTGTACTGGTCATCCATCTTGCGCGGATCACCGCCGCGGCCCGAATAGACCTTGCTGCCCGCCAGCTGGGTCTGGTTGAACAGCGCCAGCGCGGCCGCCAGCTCCGCCTTCAGGCGCCCGGCTTCGGCCGTGCCCTCGGCGATGGTCGAGGCGATATCGATCTTGGCAAGCTCGAAGAACTGAACCGCAGCCTCCGCGATGGCATCGCGCAGAGCCTTGCCGTCTTCCGTCGCCTCTCCCGTGCGCCCGATCACGCTCTCGAGGTAGACCAGCATCTCCGCCGTGGCATCTGCGGCGTCTCGCGGCCCCTTGGCCTGCCCGGCAACGGCGAGAAGCGCAGAGAACTCTCGCGCTTCTTCCTTGGTGATGCCAAGGCTTTCGGCAAGCGCGTCGAACTCGGCCCGTGCCGATTTGAGCCCGCCCAGGCTCTCGCGGATTTCCGGGATGCGCGCGAAGGCGGCTGCCATTTGCGCATCGCTCATCTGCGAGGCCTTGTTCAGCCCGTCGAGCTCGTCTTCGAGGCTGGCGATGGTGGCTTCCATTTCGCGGATCTCGGTCGGGCCAAACCCGAGGACGCCTTCGACACCGACGCGACCGGCAAAGCCACGGGTCACGTCCGACATCGCCGAGTTCGCCCGCAAGGATGCGATCTTGCGATTGATCTCGAAGACTTCGCGCGCCTCATCCGCCAGGTCGCCATATTCCGTCACAAGGCTGCCGGCAGACAGCCCGTCGAGGCTTTGCGCAGATTTCAACGCGGCGATCGACTTCTCCAGCGCCTTCAGACGCTCGTCGAGGCTTGCGGCCTCTTCGCCCATGCTGGCCAGCGCAATTGCCACCGGGATGCCGATCGCGGCAACCGTACCGAGCAGCGGCCCGACCACGCCAAGCGCGCCTCCCAGGGAGCTGAAGCCACCGAACATCTGCGGCAGCTGCTGCGACATCGCCCGGGCGGCCGAGGTGCCCCCAGATATCTGCACCGCGATATCGCCCAGCTGGTTTGCCGTGTTCTGCAGCACGAAGCGGCTGGCGCCGGCGCTGCGGTTCATGCTTGTGATGCCCTTGGCCGCCCGGTTGGCATTGGCCGCGACGCGATCACCCATCTGGTCAAAGCGCCCCTGGATGCCCGTCGCCGTGTCACCGGTGACCTTCAAGGCCCGCGTCATCTGCTTTTCCAGCGTGTTCAGCGTCGCTTCCATGCGCACGATCAGCGCTTGCTCGATCTCAGGCATCGCTTGCCGTCCTTTCCCGCGCTTCCATGCGCGCGATCATCTCTTCGAACTCGGCCTCGCTGGGCGGCTTGGTGCCCTCGCTCGAGAGCCCGCGACAAAGCCGCACGAAGTCCGCCAGCTCCATGTCCCGCACAGCCTGCGTGGGGATGCCCATCTTCACGAAAGAGGCAAAGATGACCCCGGCATCAAAGGGTTTCGAAGGATCGCCAGGCGTCGCGTCTTCGTCTGCGTCGATCCCGGCCATCACCGCGATCAGCAGCTCGAGCGCGATCTCGACGTTTCTGACCATCGGCATTGCGCTAAAGCGGTCCTGCAGCAGCCGATCGGCCTCCGTCGGCTTCAGCCCGCCGCCGATCAGCCCCTGCCGGATGACGTGGTAAACATCGCGGGCGTAGTAGCGATGCGCCCCGAGACGCACATAGATTTCGCCAATGCCCACCTTGCCGCAGGCCTCTTCGATATCCAGCAGGTTGCCGAAGGTCAGCGCGAGGCGGCGCTGCGCGCCACCCCATTCGGCCAGGATTTCCGCCATCAGCTGGCCGGCGTCCAGACGCGCGGGCCACTGCCCATGATGGTCGCGGAGACGGTAACCGTGCCCTTGCCTTCGCTGCCCCATTCCAGCTGCTGCAGGTAGGCGGCCAAGGTGTAATAGCCCCCGCCATCGCCCGAAGGTTCATCGTATTGGATCCGGATATTCCTCTCATCCCCGCTGTCGACCCATTCGCGCCACTCGGTGATGCTGCCCTTGGCGACCCGGCCCGAGATCGATACCTGCGTATCCTGGCTCTCGATCCAGCGCTGGATCGCCGCCAGCTCGCCCAGCGGGTCTTCGCAGTCGAGCACGGTCTCTTCGCCGAGGTTGTTGGTCAGGGTCACGCTGCGCGCGTTGGAGCCGCAGGGGAAGGCAAAAGTCTCCGGATCGCCGCCATCTCCCAGAAGGATCAGAAAGCTGCGGGTTAATTGAGGCGCCGCCATGGGTTACTCCTTTTCAGCGGTGAGGGGTTTGGCCGCGCCTGCCGCGATCAGCGCGTCGGCCACCTTCTTCGGAACGTTGGGCGTCTGCCCGGTCCGAAAGGCCTGGATAACCGCCGGGCGATGCCGGTGGTCGTGATCCTTGATGATCTCGATTTGCATGCGAACTCCTGTCTGCAAGCCGGTGTCAGATGGATTTGAGCGCCTTGGTCACGGCCCGGCTGATCCGCACCCGCACCCGACGCCGCCACGCGCGCCAGACCGGGTAGAAGAACGGCCGTGCCGCCATGTCGACCGTCCCAAACTCGTGGTAGCGAGCATAAAACGCCTCGCCACCGCCCGCGTAGAAGGTGATGCGCAGGGTTCCGTAGGACCGCCCGCCCGACGCCTTGCCGATCACCAGGCTGCCCCCGGGCGCGTCGCCCCAGGTCCATCCGATCGAGCCAAGGATGTTCAGGGTTTCGCCTTGAGGGGCGAGCTTCTCCATATCCGCCTGGATCTCTTGCGCGGTCTTTGTCATCGCGGCCGCAACTTCGGCCCTGACCCGCTCCGGTACAGCGCCCCAGCGACGCTTCAGCTCATCCAGCCCCTGAACCATCAGCGCTCTTCGATCTCGGCTTGAAGCGTGATCACCCCGTGCCCGGTGATCCCGTCGGGATCAAGGAACACCCGCACCGCCTCGACCCGCAGAAGCGCCAGCGCATGCACGCTCAACGACAGGTCGACCAGGTGCAGCGCCGCCTTCACCGCATCGACCAGCCTCCGCGCTGGCCAAAGCCGCCCTTCAGCCCGCGCCCAGACATCGATCTGCAGCGTCTCGATCCGCAGATCGATGCAGTCGGTGTCATCGAGGACGTAATCCGACGGCCCGAAGCTGATATAGGGAAACGCCGCCCCGGCCGGCGGGCGATCATAAATCCGATCGGCCACCAGCGCGGCCACACCGGCATCTCCCACCAGAGCTGCCAGCACTGCGTCCTGAAGCGCAACCGAGGCACTCATGTGGCCACCCCGGTCTCGGCCGTGATCTCGATCCAGGCGCGGTCTTCGGTTTCGATCACCGCGCGGATGTTGAACACGCCCCGGATCGGCTGCCCCCCGGCATCAAGCGCGAGCCGTCGCAGATCGCGCAGCCGCCAATCGGGCGCAATTGCCCTTGTCTGGTCATTGGCGCGGATGGTGAACACCGCCGGCTGTCGCCCCGAGAGACGCGCGGCCTGCACGCTCTCGCCACCGCGCAGCCACCTGAGAGCAGCCCGGACTTCGAACATCTCGGTCCAACCGGTCTCGATGCCGCCATGCCCGTCCGGTTCGCTCTTTGGCCGCTCAAACACGATGCGCTCGCGCAAGCTGCCTGCCCCGATATGCATCAGACCCAGAACCTGTAGGGCGCGAGGCTGTCGCGCACCCCGAGCGGCAACTCTTCCGCGCCTGCATTCAGGATCACGGCTTCGCGGTGGAAGAACTGATGCGCCACCAAAAGCCGCAGCGCCGCCCGGATCGCGGCGGGCACATCCGTGCCCTCATCGCCGTAACCCGCGACCACGTCGATGCGCACGCAATCACGATCCGGGCGCGGTACCGGCCAGCTCTCGCCATAGGCAGGGTGCAGCTCCACCGGCACTTCCGAACGCACCAGGCGATAGCGTGCCGGCTCGAGCGTCTGGTCTTCCCCGGCCCCGTCGACATAAACCACCGACGCCACGTTCTGCACCGGGTCGATCGGCAAGGCGATCGCGCCGGGCCCGAAGCCATCGCCGGTGATCCGCACGGTCTGCGTGATCAACCGGCGCCGGATATAGGTCTCGACTTGGTCGGTCGCGCTGGCGATCATTTCGTCGATCAGCGCATCTTCACCGGTATCCTCCGGCGCGAGCCTCAGAAACTGGCGCAGGATCGCATCCGAGGCATCAAACACGGCCGCCGCCGGCGGAACCAGGGTCTGAACCGACACCCCTCAGCCCTTCTCCGCAACCGTCAGCTCGGCAACGCCCCGGCTCAGGAAATGGTGCGCCGAGGCCGGGTCCATCTTGACCTTCTGGTCAGCCCTGTAGCGGGTCGCCTTCTCGGTCCCGCGATGCTCGTCCTGCACTTCATAAACCTGGACGAAGGTGATCTGGATGGATTTGTCCATGACATGCCCTTTCTAAACGGGGGC
>NZ_VCPC01000010.1:0-6222 GCF_005938225.1 Arenibacterium halophilum | reverse complement strand
CCATGTTCTAATCTCCGATGTAGAGGGAAAGACCGGCGGCGCGCTTTCCGCGCCGGCCGGCAGGTCAGACCGCGTTGCGGTCAGCCGATCAGGCGCGCTCGGCCAGCGCCACGAAGTGCGACTTGGTCGGCCCGTTGGCCGGCGACACGGGTTTTTTCAGGTGGGGCTGGCCGCCGTAGCGGAACACCCAGCGGAAGGCCATCGTGTTATAGTCGAAGTAGAGGTGGATGGAGCTGGCGAACTTCACCCCCGAGGACCGGCGCGCGGCATAGTAGCCCTTGGGCGAGATCAGCTGCAGATCGCCGAGATCCCCCACCGTCTTGGCGTATTCCGTCAGCCGCACCGGCTTGCCCAGAAGGAAGCCCCCCGGCGCATTCGCAAGCCCATTGGGCGGCATCCAGATCGGCTTGTCGCCCACCGTCATGGTCATCAGCTGCGGCAGCGTGTCGGAATTGGCCTGCCAGAACGGCTCGTCGCCCGGCACCATCAACAGGCGGGAATACATCTTGATGACGTTCAACGCGCTGATGGTATCGGCCGCCTGCCCGGCTTCCTTGCCCACCGTGATCAGCGCCGTGGATTTCATCCAGCCCAGCGGTTGCCCGACCCCGTTGCCTTCGACGATGGCGAGGTTCTTCTTCCAGGCGATCGCCTGCGCCGCCTTGCGGCTCAGCCGGTTGTTGAGACGCGGCGCATCCTCCAGCAGCTCTTCCGAGGCCAGCGCCAGCGTGTAGAGCTCATGCAGCGGCACATTGCGACCTTCATCGTCCAGCTCGGTCGGGGTCATCTTCGACCCTTCCTTGCGCCAGTAGGCCTTGATGCCGCTGGTGCCCCAGGGCGTCGTCTCGTCGTGCATCAGCTTGACCTCGCGGCTCGAGGTCGGCTCTTCGTCGATCAGCGGCCCGAACTCGTCGAACTCGGTCATCAGCTCCCAGATATTGTCGCGGAACTGCGGCGGCAGCGAATAGCCCTCGCCCTCGGCGCCCCCGCCTTCATGCGAGCCGGTCAGCGCCGCGAGGCGATGATCGACCTCGCCACCATAGCGGGAGGCATTGACCGCGCCGTGTACCGCAACGGCAAATTCCCCGATATCGCGGAAGCCGGCCGTCTGGCGCGGATCGCTGTCATGTACCGCGTTGCGCCCACCCGTGCCCGAGCCCGTACCACCACCGGTCTGGGTGCCTTCGCCATCGGCCTGCATGCGGCGGCGGCGCTCATTCAGCTTTTCCTTCTCGGTGATCTGCGCCTGGACCTGCGCGATCTCCTCCTCGATCGCCGCAAAGCGCTCTTCCTGCGCCTCCGACAGCACAGCGTCTTCGCTGACCTCGGCCGCCTCCACGATGCCACGCCCCTCGGCCTTCAGGGCGGCCAGGCGCTTCTTGAGTTCTGCGAGCGTTTTCATGGCTCTCTCCTGTTCAGCCGGGCGTGAATCGTCCTTGACGGTGCGCCCGGCGCGCACCGTTTCGGTCACCGTCAAAAATGATCGGATGGTGTCAGAGCATCGCCAGCCGCCTGGCGGCGAGCGAGGCGCGGCGTGCCGGGCGGCCACGTGCCGCCCGCATCAGCGTGTCTTCCAGCGTGGCAATGCGATCAGCCATGCCGAGCGCCACCGCGCGCTTGGCGCGATAGGTGCGCCCGCCCCCGAAGTGGCGCTCGGATTTTTCCGGATCCGCGCGTACCACCGAGACCGGCACGCCGCGCGATTTGGCGACATCGGAAGTGAACATCGCGTAAAGCGCCTCGGCCTCTTCCTCGATCGCCGCGCGCGCCGCATCGTCGATCGGCGGCCCGTAAGGGTGGCCTTCCAGCTTGCGGGGCCCCTTGGCGAACATCTCGCGTTGGATCCCGGCCTGCGCCAGCGCCTTTTGCATGTTGTCGCGCTGCGTCATCACCCCTATCGAGCCGACCAGACCCGAAGGCGTCACCACGATCTCATCGGCCGAAGACGCGATCCAATAGGCCGCCGAGGCCGCCAGCGTGTTTGCCACCGCGATGATCGGGCGATCCAGCCGCCGCGCCGCGCGCACCAGCGTCGCGGTTTCCGGCACCATGTCGACCAGGCCGCCAGGGCTGTCGACCTCCAGCACGATGGCCCGCGCCGATGTATCCTCGGCTGCCGATCGGAAGGCCCGCTGGAACTGGTCGAGCGAGGCCCCGCCCGACATCCGGCTCATCATCCCGCTGCCCCGGGGCATGATCGTGCCCTGCAAGCGCAGATGATGCACCGCGCCGCCGCCCCGCGCCGGAACCGGCTCCATGGCATAGACCGGCTGATGCGCTTCGCCCTGCCAGCCCTCGGTCGGACCACCGGCCCGCAGCGCCAGGAAGGCGGCGATCTCGGCGCCCTTGTTCTCTTCGATCAGCCAGGTGCTGGCCGAGACCGCGCGCAGCACGCGCTCGATTTCATGCGGCATGTTTTACAAGCTCCAGTCTGGGGCGCCCGCCATTGCGCGCCGTTGTTTCGCGCAGGAACGCGATCGATCTGTCGATGGCGGCGCGCTCATCGCGCTCGCGCCCGCCGGGCCCGGTGCCCACCGGCACCATGTTCAGCGGCTCGACATAGCGATCCCCCGCCGCGCCGATCCCGTTCAGGTTCTCCATCCGCAGCACGTCATTGACGCTGAGCCAGCCCCACTGCCGCCCCAGCGCATAGGCCTCAAACCGGGTCTTGATGTCGCCCCGCAGGAGGCTCTCGACGTTGAACTCGAAGAACACGTCGTCTTCCTCGATCAGGAACTTCGCCACCGAGCGCTCGATCAGCTCAAGCACCGGGCGCAACGTGTCGGTCACGAACTCCAGCGCCTGGTGCTCGATGTTGCTGAAGGTCGCCTTGTCCATGATCCCGACCTTGTGCGGCGGCACCCGCCAGAGCCGCGTCAGGTCAAGCCAGAGCTCCTTGCGGGTCTCGAGGAACTGCGCCTCTTCCGCCGTCAGCCCCATGCGGGTCGGCTTCATCCCGTATTCCAGCACCGCCGGCGTGTGGCGGTTCTTGCCGCTGGTCCATCGCCGCCAGGCCTTCAGGAAGTTCTTCTTGTCGTCGGCCCCCTTGAAGTTGCCGTCCATCGTGATCGCATAGGGCGGCGTGCCGTCGTTCTTGAACAGGATGTTGGCATAGCGCTGCAGCGCGATCGCTACGGCCACCGCCTCGCGACCATCGTCCAGGATCGGCGAGGTGCCCCGCAGACCGTCCTTCAGCGGCGGCAGCGGAATGTGCCAGACTTCCTCTTCGAGGTAGCGGTGATCCTGCCCGCGCGCGTCCCGGGTGGTGAACCGTTTCACCCCTTCGACCTCGTCGACGTGCGTCACCGCCGGATCGGGGTTGATGCGGCGCAGCTCCACCACGTTGCCGGCCGCGTCAAAGATCATCCGCGCCATGAAGTCGCCATGCGAGGCCAGGTCATCGACCATGCAGGCGAGGAACTCATAGGACGTCTGGCGCCGGTTCGGATTCGACAGCAACCGCATCGCCGGGTGCTGGTCGAGCCGGCGCCGACGGCGTTCGTCAAGACGCTGGAAGCAGCCGAACTGCAGCCCCGCCACGTTTTCCGAGAGCGTATGCAGGCAATCGCGGATCACCGGCACCTTTCGCGCCCGCTCGATCGAGACCGCCACATCGATCTCGCTGCGCGCGCCGCCGCCTTCAAACCAGCGGTCTTCGCCTGCATCGCGCGTTGCCTCTGCCATCGCGGCATCGCGGCCGCCGCCGAAGAGATTGAACAGCCCCACCTTACGCCACCTCGTAGTCGTCAGAGATCACCACCGCATCGCCATTCGCGGCGACCGGGTTCCAGCTCATCAGCTGCACACAGTTGAACAGCGCCATCAGCGGATCGATCTTGGCCGTCCCGCTCTGCGCCTTCGTCACGATCACCGCGTTGCCGCGCGCCTCGGTCTTGGCATTGCCGACGCTCCAGCTCATGATCCGCTGCCCGCAATGCACCATCGTGCCGTTCTTCAGCTTCACCGGCGCCGATTTGATCGCCGCGTTCAGCTTGTAGCCCTGGCTGATCGCGCGGATGTCCTCGATCCGGAACCCCGCCTCGATCAGCGCATCGACGATCTTCGCCACCCCTTCCGGGTCCATGCCGATCCCGTCTTCATCGGGCAGCAGCCCCGCCTCCCGCAGATCGAGGCAGATCTGGACGATCTCCGGGATCGCCTCGTCCTCGAGGTTGTCGACGAAGGTCAGATCACCCTCTTTTGCTAGCGCCTCGAGCTCGGGCGCGATCGACTTGCGCAGGCTCAGCACGTCGCGATCGGCCCAGGCCTTGCCCCAGTGCTGCCAGACCTTCGTCTCGGCATGGCGGCCCAGCACGCCGAGGCCCAGCAGATCGTCGAGCCCGCCGCCATCCACCCCCACGACACAGACGTCCGAGGTCGCCATGATCTCCGCGAGCGTCAGCGGTTTGGCCGCCTTCACCCAGTAATCCGCCCCGATCCAGCGCCCGGTGTTCATGCCGATGCCGATCTCGACATTCAGGTGCTGCGAGGCAAAGAGCGCGACGGAGTCCGGCCCTTCGCGCTCGGCCTTGCGCAGGTCGTTGATCAGGTCTTCGAGGAACACCGAGCGCCCGAGGTTCGGGTTGATCAGCTCCCAGGTCGCCGGGTTGCGCCACTGTTCGGCCTCGACCATCTCGCGCGGCAGCTCGTACATCACCGCCAGCATCGGCAGCTTCAGCTCTCCATCACGCACCGCCCGCGCCGTCTGCAGCTCCATCTCGAACTGCCCGGTCGGGCGCTCCTTCGACTGCGTCGTGATCTGCAGGAAGAACCCCTCGGGGCGGGATTTGAGGCCGCCGCGCAGCTCGATGAAGATCTCCGGCGCCTTCGCCTTGCTGCCCAGCACATGGGTCTCGTCGACCAGGATATAGCAGCCCTTCGAGCCGGTCACGACATCGCCATCGGCCGACAGGATCATGATCACCGCCTCGGTCACCAGGTGCGTGATCTGCTTCTGGTGCGTCTGCACGCGGAACAGCTTCGAGAGCTGGTCATCCAGCGCAATGATGCCGCGCGCCGTCTTGAAGGCGATGCCGGCAATCTTCTGCGTCGGCGCGATCAGCAGCAGCTCTGCCTGTGGCCGTTCGTTCATGATCGCTGCCGTCACGATGATCCCTGCCGAGATCGCCGATTTGCCGTTCTTCTTCGGCACCAGCAGGAAGAACTCCCGCAGCATCCGCCGCTTCGTCTCCGGATCGTAACTGCCGAAGATCACCCGGACAAAATCCAGCACCCAATCGTCGCAGATCTCGCCGAACGTCGGCGTGCCCGGCAAATCCGGCACCTTCAGCCGCTTGAAGATCCGCAGCGCCTTCTCGGCCACATCTTCGAACAGCGGCAAATCCGGGATCAGCGAACGCCCCTCGAGGATCCGCGCCTGCCAATCCGGAACCGCAGTATCCCAAGCCGGATCAATGCCGAGGCTCTCATAATCCGGTGCGATATCCAGCATCAGTGCAGACCCGGTTTCAGATCATCACCCCAGCCATCGCCGCCGCCACCATCGGCCACCCGGCCCGCATCGCGGCGTGCCTGTTCCTTCTTGCCAAGCGGACGCGGCGCCTTGCCCTTGCCCTGCTCCTGCGCATCGCGGAACCGCGTCGTCGCCAGCTGCTGGTCGTTCTTCTCGACCAGCTGGTTCAACAGCCTCTGCGCCCCGACGTTGCCGGCCGCCGCCTGCTCGATCGCCTTCTCGAAGCGCCAGGCATCGAAGCGATCGCGCTGGATGTCCCGGTTCTTGAGCTCGGAAAAATAATGCTTCCGCAGCGTCGGGACCGAGCAGTGGATCGCATTTGCGATGCGTTCATTGGACCACCCCATAGCCAATAACAGCATGACTTTGTTGCGGTTTTTCTGGCACGCCCGGTGCGCTGGACGGCCACGCCGCCCCCCCGGCAACCGCACCGGATCACCGAACAGGTCGAATTGTTCGTCAGCCAAGAAAAAAATCCCTCAATGGTGGGGAGGTGGGTCTGGCGCCAAACGGCTGCCAAGGATCGCACCCCCCCTACCCCTAGACCAGACCGCGGCGCTCGAGGCTCTGCTTTCTGCCGTCGTGCCAGGCCTTGCTGACCGACTGCAGGTTGTTGATGTCCCAGAACAGTTCCGGGTCGCCGCGATGCGGTTTGATGTGATCGACCACCGCGCTGTTCGGCTCCCGCCTGCCGGCAACCAGCAGCACGCCGGTCTGCTGGCAGATGTGATTGTCCCGTGCCAGCACCA
>NZ_VCPC01000001.1:1177212-1422545 GCF_005938225.1 Arenibacterium halophilum | reverse complement strand
ATCATAGCAAGAGCAAAACACCCAGAACCATCCCGAACCCGGAAGTTAAGTGCCTTCGCGCCAATGGTACTGCGGCTCAAGTCGTGGGAGAGTAGGTCATCGCCAAACCTAGTAAATGCCCCTGAATATCTCTCTTACGATGAACCAATACAAAAACGCTCCACCCGATCTGCTCATGCAGGCTCTGGTGGAGCGTTTTTGTTTTGCGCTACATATAACTGATGACAGTTCAGGGCGTGATAACGTGATCGACACGAAAGACATGGTGGCCTGCCCGACCTGCGACACGTTGCACCGGTTAAGTGATGTGCCACAGGGTACAAAGGCGCGGTGCAGGCGGTGCCACGCGGTGCTGATGACGCCGCGCGCCGGGGCCATGACGCAGATCATCATGCTCTCGGCGACGGCGCTGGTACTGATGGTTGCCGCCGTGGCCTTTCCCTTTCTCGATCTTAGCGCCGCCGGGCTGGCGCAGCACAGTTCCGTTATCGACACCATAACCGCCTTCTCGGACGGGCTGCTGCTGCCGCTATCTTTTGCCGTGGCGGCCCTGATTGTTGTCCTGCCAACGGTGCGGCTCTGCGCTGTGATCTACGCGATTGCGCCGATGGCAATCGGGTATCGCCCCGCGCGCGGAGCCGAGGCCGCATTCCGCCTGGCACAAAACCTGCGCCCGTGGGCAATGGCCGAAATCTTTGTGGTAGGGGTCGTGGTCGCGCTGGTGAAGATCGCTGGTATGGCCTCGGTCGCGCTGGGGCCTGCGTTCTGGGCTTTTATCGCGCTTGTGCTAGTTACTACCCTGAAAGACACCTTCATGTGCAAGTTGACGGTTTGGAAGACACTGGAAGAGCGCAGGAATTCCTGACGGCCCGAAGTGCGGGTTTGATCGGGTGCCGTGAATGCGGCCGCGTCCACGCGGCTGGCGTACCCCTGTGCCTGCGCTGTGGCGCGCGTCTGGCAAGCCGTGATGTCACCAGCCTGCAAAGGGTCTGGGCGTGGTGGTGCGCCGGGCTGATCGCCTATGTCCCCGCCAACCTGTATCCGATGTTGCGCACCGCAACGCTCGGCACCGAGCAGGCGAATACGATCATGGGTGGGGTAGTGGAGTTGCTGCATCACGGATCGTATTTCGTGGCGCTGATCGTTTTTGTCGCCTCGGTGGTGATCCCGCTCGGCAAGTTCATCGCGATTGCCTATCTGGCTGTCAGCGTCCGGCAGAGGTCGGCCATGCGGCGCGGGCAACGCCAGCATCTTTACGAAGTTGTCGAATTCATTGGCCGCTGGTCGATGCTGGACGTGTTTGTGGTGGCGATCCTGTCCGCTTTGGTGCAATTCGATTTCGTTGCGACGGTGCATCCCGGCATCGCGGCGGTGTCCTTTGCGCTGTCGGTTGCCTTTACCATGCTCTCGGCGCAAAGTTTCGACTCCCGGATGATCTGGGACGCGGATGAGGCCGATAATGAGTGACTCTGTTCCCCCGCCCGAGATGGAGATTGCGCCGCGTCGTCGCTCGCCGCTGCGCAACCTGTCGGCGATCTGGCTGGTGCCGATGCTGGCCCTTGGCGTGGCGCTTTGGGTTGCCTGGTCCAGCTACTCCGACAGGGGCGCGCTGATCGAGATTACGTTCGGCAATGCCGCCGGGATCACCGCCGGAGAAACCGCCGTGCGGTACCGCGATGTGCGCATCGGCGTGGTGGAATCGGTCGGGTTTACGTCCGGGCTGGATACCGTTGTCGTGGGCGCCCGGATCGACAAGGATGTTGCCCCTTATATCAATGACACCGCCCAGTTCTGGGTGGTGCGCCCCGAGGTTTCGGCCCAGGGTGTGTCGGGCCTGCAAACGGTACTGAGCGGCGTCTACATCGAAGGCACTTGGGATCGCACCAAGCCCGGCGATGAGGTTTCGCGCTTCGAGGGCGTCGAAGATCGGCCCTTGGTCGACCTGAACGAAAGGGGCACGCGGGTAACCCTGCAGGCCAAGGAAGGTAACGTTCTGGCAGCCGGCGCCCCCATTTTCTATCGCGGGATCGAGGTGGGCCGGACGGAGAAGCCCCGGCTGGAGAACAACGGAACGCTCGTGGTGGTGGATGCCTTCATCAAGGCGCCACACGACCAGTTGCTGACCACGGCCAGCCGGTTCTGGGATACCTCTGGGTTCCAGGTGTCTTTCGGGCCAAGCGGGTTGAAGCTGGATGTCAGCAGCTTTTCGGCGCTGATCGGCGGCGGGATCGCGTTCAACACCTTCTTTTCCGGGGGCAGCCCGATCGAGAGCGGCCAGGTTTACGAGCTGTATACCGACGAGGAAGCGGCCCGCGCCAACGCCTATGCCCGCGTATCCGATAACAGCGTGACTCTGGCGACCGTGTTCGAAGACGGTGTTTCGGGTTTGGCGGCGGGGGCTGCGCTGAACTACAAGGGCCTCAAGATCGGCGAAGTTGCAACCCTGTCGGCTTTTGTGACCGAAATCAACGGCCGCCCCGAGGTCCACCAGATGGTGACTCTGGATGTGGATCCGGCGTTGATGGGCCTGCCCGAGGGCGCCGAGCTGCGCGATGTGTTGAATTTTCTGGATGCGGCCGTGCAGGAAGGGGTCCGGGCGCGGCTGAGCAAGGCCAGCCTGCTGACCTCGGCGCTGGTGATCGAGCTGGTGGTGATCGAAGACGCGCCCCCGGCAGAGCTGCAGCGCGATGCGATGCCCTATCCGATCATTCCCAGCGCGGTTACCGATCTGCCCGATATCAATGCCAGTATCGAAGGCGTGATGCAGCGGGTGAACGCGCTGAAAATCGAAGAGCTGATTGCGCAGGCAACGTCGATGATGGCCAGCATCGACGCTCTGGCCCGCAATGACAGCACCCGCGCGGTTCCCGAGGCGGTGGTGGCCCTGCTGAATGACGCGCGCACGATCATCGGCAGCGAAGCGTTGCAGCGCCTGCCTGATGATGTGGCGCAGACGGTGGCCCGGATGAATGGCATCGTCGAGCAGATCGAACAGCAGCGCATCGTCGACCAGTTGGGACAGGCGATCACCGATGTCAGTTCTGCCGCCGATACGGTCTATGCCGCAACCGAAGATGTTCCGGCGCTGGTGACCGACTTGCGCGGCATCGCCGCCAAGGTCGAGGCGCTTCAGGCCGAAGAGCTGGTTGCAGCCGCGACAGACCTTCTGCAAAGCGCGGATGCGTTGATTGACAGTGACGCGGCGCGAAACCTGCCGGCGACCGTTTCGGCGTCGCTGGAGGAAATCCGGACGCTGTTGGTGCAATTGCGCGAAGGCGGCGCTGTCGAGAATGCCAATGCAACCCTGGCCGCGATCCGCTCGGCCGCGGATTCGGTAGACGAGGCCAGCAAGGGCCTGCCCGATCTGTCGCGCCGGCTTGACAGTCTGGCGGTGCGTGCCGAGCAGTTGATCGGCGCCTATGGCGACCGGTCGGATTTCAATCAGGAAACCCTGGCCATGCTGCGCGAGGTACGGGCAGCAGCGCGCAATATCGCAACGCTTGTCCGCTCGATCGAGCGCAGCCCAAATTCCATCCTGTTCGGAAAGTGACGATATGAAACAGTTCTGGCGCCTTGGCCTTGTGATCGCGACACTATCGCTGACAGCTGCCTGTGGCGACAACAACGCGCGCTATCTGCTTGAACCACCAGCGACCGAGACCCGAGTCGCGGTGCGGGTGTCGACCATCGAAGTGCGCGATGTGACGCTGCCCAGCTATGCGGCGGCTTCGGAAATCGTGCAGCAGGATTCCGATGGCGCGTTGCGGCCGCTGGCCCGTGCGGTCTGGGCCGACGATCCGGTGCGCAGCGTGACACTGGCGCTGACGCGGATGCTGGATGCGCGCTCTACCGCGACGGCGATGAGCGAACCCTGGCCGCTGGAACGCTACCCTGACGCGCGGGTCGAGGTGCGGATCGACCGCATGGTACCGGGCGCCGACGGGCAATTTCGCCTGAGCGGGCAGTATTCCATCGCCTCGCCCGACGCGGTGATCCGCGAATCCATCAACGGGTTCGACATTTCCGTGCCCTTAACGGGTGATACGCCCGGAGCTGTTGCACAGGCTACTGGCGCGGCTGTCGGCCAATTGGCGGATGCGATCCTGGCGCGGCTGCGGCGCTAAGCAGGGATCGTGCCATCGGATATGGGGGTAGGGGCTCTGCCCCCGCCCCTGCGGGGCTCCCCCGGGATATTTCTGGCCCAAAGAAGGCGGGTCAGACTTCTACCTTGATGCTGTCTTGTTGACCGACGCCGAAGACGCGTTTGTAGCGGGCAATTTCATCTGCCGGGCCCATCGCCTTTTCGGGGTTGTCGGACAATTTGACCGTGGGGCGGCCATTGGCCGAGACCGCCTTGCACACCAAGGAAAATGGCGCGAGTGCGTCGTCGGGCGCGAGGCCGCGGAAATCATTGGTCAGCAGCGTGCCCCACCCGAATGACGCTTTGACCCGGCCATCGAACTGGTGGTGCAGCTCGATGATCTTGTCAACATCCAGCCCGTCGGAAAAGATCACGCGTTTCTGGCGCGGGTCTTCTCCACGCGCTTTCCACCAGTCGATCGCGATTTCGGCCCCCTTGGCCGGATCGCCGCTGTCGATACGCACCCCTGTCCAACCGGCCAGCCAATCCGGCGCGTTGTCGAGGAAGCCCTTGGTGCCATAGGTGTCGGGCAGCACGATCCGCAGATTGCCGTCATGTTCATCGTGCCAGTCAGAGAGCACGTCGTAGGGCGCGCGGGCGAGGGCGGCGTCACTGTCTGCCAGTGCCGAGTACACCATGGGCAGTTCGTGGGCGTTGGTGCCGATGGCTTCGACCTCGCGACGCATGGCGATAAGGCAGTTCGAGGTTCCGGTGAATTTCGGCCCAAGGCCCTCGATCATGGCTTGAACGCACCAATCCTGCCAAAGGAAGGAATGGCGGCGGCGGGTGCCGAAATCGGCAATGCCGAGCGTGTCGATGCCGCGCAGGCGGTCGATCTTTTCCCAGAGGCGGGTCATCGCGCGCGCATAGAGCACCTGAAGCTCGAACCGGCCCATATCGTTCAGCACGGCGCGACCGCGCAGTTCCATCAGCGTGGCGAGCGCGGGGATTTCCCAGAGCATGACCTCGTGCCATTTGCCTTCGAAGGTCAGCTCGTACTGGTCGCCTTTGCGTTCCAGATGATAGGGCGGGAGGCGCAGACCTTCGAACCACTCCATGAAATCCGAGCGGAACATCTGGCGCTTGCCGTAGAAGGTGTTGCCCCGCAGCCATGTGCTTTCGCCGCGGCTGAGAGAGAGGGAGCGAATGTGATCAAGCTGTTCGCGCAACTCGCCTTCGTCGATCAGCAGGGCGAGGGGGACGTGCTTCGACCGGTTGATGAGCGAAAAGGTGACCTGTGTATCAGGTTTGTTGCGGAACACCGACTGGCACATCAGGAGTTTGTAGAAATCCGTATCGATCAGCGATCTCACGATCGGGTCGATCTTCCATTTGTGGTTGTAGACCCGTGTTGCGATATCCACGGCCAGCCCCCCTGATCTGTGTCCGGGCGTTGATACGGGGTAACGTGCCGAAATGCGAGGGAAAACACGCGGTCAGAGGACAACCGGCCTGGGGGCGCAATGGGTTGCCATGGTGACAATCAGGTCTTTCCGGCGCACGGGTTTTGTCAAGAATCCGTCCATTCCGGCGTCGAAACATTCGTCACGGTCGCTGTCGAAGGCGTTGGCGGTGAGGGCGACGATGGCGGGCTGGCGGCCGGGCGTGCGACGGATTTCGCGCGCCGCTTCAGTGCCGCTGAGCAGGGGCATCGACATATCCATCAGGACAAGATCGGGGCGCGTTTCACAGGCGATGCGCACGGCCTCGCGCCCATCTTCGGCGAAGTCCAGATGCACAGGCACATCCCGGAGGAACTTTTCGATCAACATGCGGTTCACGGCGTTATCCTCGGCCACAAGGATGCGGCGCCCGTCCAGACGGCGGATCGTGTCGGCGAGATCGGTATCGGGCGGGCGATCTTCCTGCCGCCGGCCCGGCATGTTCAGCGGCAGGCGCAGCGTGAAGGTCGACCCCTTGCCTGGGGTAGACACGGCCGAGATGTCGCCCCCCATGGCCTGCGCCAACATGCGCGAGATGGTCAGCCCCAACCCGGCGCCTTCGAAGCGCAGGGGCGTCGCGGATTCGGCCTGGCCGAAGCGGTCGAATATGGCATCCAAACGGTCGGCGGCGATCCCGATTCCGGTATCGGCAACCGAGATGGACACGCCGGGCCGACTCCCCACACGCCGGGGCCGCACTGACAGATCAACCCGACCTTCAGGGGTGAATTTCACGGCGTTTCCGACCAGGTTCACAAGAATTTGGCGCAACCGCCCATCGTCGCCGACTATGTTCAAAGATGCGTCTTTGGGCAGATCCAGCCCAAGCGTCAGCCCCTTGGGCCCGGTTTGAGAGCGGAACAACACGGCGGTTTCCCGCAGCAGTTCGCCAAGATCGAATGCGACAGGGTCCAGCCTTAGTTTGCGGGCATCCAGCCGCGACAGATCAAGCACGTCGTTTACCACCGCCAGCAGCGATTTGCCCGAGGCGCGGATGGCCTGCGCATAGGTTTTCTGCTCGCTGCTCAACGGGGTTTCGCACAGCAGGTCTGCCATGCCGATGATGCCGTTCATCGGCGTGCGGATTTCGTGACTCATATCTGCAAGAAAATCGGCCTTCGACCGCGCGGCGATTTCGGCTTTCTGCTTGGCTTCGTCCAGATCGGCAGCGGCTTTTCTGGCCTCGGTCATGTCGCGTTCGATGGCGATGAACATTTCCAGCCGCCCATCGGCATCAAACACCGGCACCTGATTGGTTTCGATCCAGACCAATTGGCCATCCCTGGTCTTGTTGCAGATTTCGGTGCGCAGCGGCTGTCCTGCCGTGTGGGCGCCCTGAATGGCGGCGATGGCGGATCGATCCGATCCGTCGTGGTTCAGCAAGTCGCCTACCATCTGCCCGGTGGCCTGTTCACGCGCATAGCCGGTGACCCGCTCGAACGCGTCGTTGACCCAGCGGATGCGCCCGTCCGGGTCCATCAGGATCACGCTGTCATTGGCATGACGCGCGACCAGAGACAGTTGGCGCGCCTCTCGTTCCCGTTCGGACAGTTCGGCGTTGGCGCGTTGCAGGGCGCGGCGCTGGTCGCGCAGGGCGGCCATGATCGCGCGGTTGCGGCGCGCGCCCTTCATCACGTAGTCGACAAACGCAAATACAAGGTAAGCCATGATCAGGATGCCGACCGCATTCATGAAAAATTCGGCATCGGGCACCGGTAATACGCTTGCCTGCCATCCCAGCAACCCGGCAGCGGTGATGCCGTACACGCCAAGCCGCGCCATAGCGGCTGCGGGAACATAGGGCAGGACCAGCCCGCCGTTCACCGCTGCGGCCGCCAGAAAAGCCACGGCAAACAGCGGCACCTGCCCGGCAAATCCCGCATAGGCCACAATGACACAGGCAGCGATGGTCACGGCCTGAAGCGCGGCTGTCAGTGCCGAAAGCCGGATTTCACGCGCGATCGGCACGCCCGCATCCAGCCGCCGCGCGACGCCGCGCAGAAACAGGCAATCGATACTTTCCCCAAGCAGCGCCACCGCAGCGGTTGCCAGCCCGGCCAGCGGCGAGACAATGGCCGCAATCATCACGCTGCCCGAGATTGTCAGGGCCTGACGGCTGGTGAAATGGCGGACACGGCCCTGCGCATAGCGCACCATGCGCGCATCCGGGCTGTCGTCGAACGACGCGTCCGACCCCCGCCTTTCAGCGTCCGAATAGCCATGTGTCATCAGAGGCCGGCCTTTTGGTCATGCTGAAGCATTGCATAGACTGAAGCCGGTTAAGATTTGGCAACTGCGGGTCAGGTGCCGCGCAGAGTTACGCCTTTTTCGACCATGGTGCGCAGGGCCTGATCCAGCGATCCGTCAAGGTCGATCCCCCGGCAGGCCTCCAGATCGACAGACACGTCATAGCCCAGCCCAGCGGCATCCACAGCCGAGTAGTGCACGCAGAAATCCGTCGCCAGGCCGGCAACGATCAGCCGGTCGATACCGCGCGTGCGCAGATATCCATCCAGCCCCGTGGGCGTGGTCTGATCGTTCTCGAAGAACGCGGAATAGCTGTCGATCCCGGCGCGAAACCCCTTGCGGATGATCATGTCGGCATCAGTGCGCAGATCGGCGTGAAACGCAGCCCCGTCCGAGCCCTGAATGCAATGATCAGGCCAGAGCACCTGCGGGCCATAATCCATCTCGATCATGTCATAAGGCAGTCGATCCGCATGTGACGACGCGAAGGAAGAGTGCCCCGCCGGATGCCAATCCTGCGTCAGAACCACCGCATCGACCTGCTCCATCAGCCGGTTGATCGGCTGTACCACTGCATCGCCTTCGGGAACGGCCAGCGCGCCACCGGGGCAGAAATCGTTCTGGACATCAATCACGATCAGGGCGGTGGGCATCGCATACTCCTTCTTCCGGTCCTGAATGGGTAGGCCCGGCTGCGGCCCGCGTCAATCGCGACCCTTGCGTGACAGGGGTTTGCGGCCTAAATCGGCGCCCATGTACCGCATCGCTGCCTTGTATCACTTCACCCGCTTCGCCGATCCGGCCGCTCTGAAACCGTCGCTGGAGGCGGTTTGCCGTGCAAACGATGTGCGTGGTACTCTGCTGCTGGCGGGCGAGGGGATCAATGGAACCATTGCCGGCCCCGCGCAGGGAATCGACGCCGTGCTGGCGCATATCCGCGCCCTGCCGGGCTGTGCCGGGCTGGAGTGGAAAGAGGCGCAAGCGCCCAAGCCGCCCTTTGCCAAGCTGAAGATCCGGCTCAAGCGTGAAATCGTCACGATGGGCCAGCCGGATATCGATCCGGTCGCCCGCGTTGGTCATTATGTCGAGCCCGGGGACTGGAACGAGCTGATCCGCCGCGACGACGTTGTGGTGATCGACACCCGCAACGACTACGAGGTCGCCATCGGTACGTTTCAGGGCGCCATCGACCCCGAAACCAAATCCTTCGGAGAACTCCCCGCCTGGTGGGAGGCGAACAAGACTCGCTTCCACAACAAGAAGGTCGCGATGTTCTGCACCGGCGGCATCCGCTGCGAGAAATCGACGAACTACCTGCTTGGGCAGGGCGTGGACGAGGTGTTTCACCTTAAGGGCGGCATTCTGAACTACCTCGAAAAAGTTCCCGAGCGCGACAGCGCATGGGAGGGTGCCTGTTTCGTCTTCGACAACCGCGTTGCTGTCGAACACGGGCTGAAGGAAAGCGGCCACATCCTGTGCCACGGCTGCCGCCGCCCGATCGAACCGGCCGACCGCACTCGCCCCGAGTATGAACAAGGCGTGTCGTGCCATCTGTGCATCGACGAAACGTCTGACGAGGACAAGACCCGCTTTCGCCAGCGCCAGAAACAGATTGCTCTGGCGCGCGAACGGGGCGAGTTGCACATTCCGCTACAAGATTAAGCAGGTGCCGCGCCCGGAATGCGTGGGCGCGAGCGCAGCAGCAGTACGCCGATGATCGCGATGTTGACGACGTTCCAAAGGACGCCGTTCAGAAACGCCATGTGGTAAGATCCGGTCACGTCATAAATCCAGCCCGACATCCAGCCGCCAAGCGCCATGCCAAGGATCGTCATCATCAGCACGAATCCGACCCGTGCCCCGGCTTCGCGCGCGGGCATGTATTCGCGCACGACCAGGGCGTAGCTTGGCACGATGCCGCCCTGCGCCAGCCCGAACATCAGGCTGATCATGTAAAGCGAAGCCATGCCATCCCAGGGCAGGTAGAACATCAGCGCAAGGCACTGCAGGATCGACCCGACCAGCAGCGTGCGCACCCCGCCGAGCCGGTCGGCGACAAGGCCGGAAATCACCCGGCTTACAACCCCGCCCAGCAACATCAGCGACAGCATCTCGGCCCCGACAGCGGGGCCATAGCCCAGCCCGACGCAATAGGCGACGATATGCACCTGCGGCATCGACATCGCCACGCAACAGCCGATCCCGGCAATGCCCAGCAGGTATTGAAGCGCACGCGGCGACATGCCGGCACTCTTCGCGCGCAGGTCCGATGCCGCCTGGGCCAGGCCGTGCGCCTCGTCCGGAACGCGGCGTCGTAACAGCAGCGACAGTGGGATCAGCGTGACCACGGTAATCAGCGCCAGTGTCAGGTAAACCTGCCGCCACCCCGCCTCGGCCAGAATGTCGGCCAGAAGCGTTGGCCAGATCGCGCCCGACAGGTAGTTGCCGCTGGCCACCAAGGCCACGGCAATCCCGCGCCGCTTCAGGAACCAATGCGATATATCTGCGATCAGGGGGCCAAACCCAACTCCGGTGCCCAGACCCACGGCCAATTGCGTCAGTGACAGAACCACGATGTTGGGCGCCAAAGTCGAAAGCAGATAGCTGGCCGCGATCAGCAGCGCTGCAGCGATCAGCGCCAAAGTCGCGCCGAACCGATCCACGACGCGCCCGATGAACAGGTTCCCCAAGGCGAATCCGATCATCGTCAGCGTGTAGGGCAACGACGCCTCGGCCCGCCCGGCCTGGAACTCGGCCTCGACGGCGGGCATGATCACAACGACCGCCCACATGCCCACATTCGCGACGCAGCCGATTGCCAGCGTCACCAGCAGGCGGAACCAGGAATAGGCGCTGTCATGGATTGATGTATCGCTCATGGCGCGACGCTAGGCCCGGCGCAGAGGGAAGTATAGCACCAGTTCGGGTCCAGGCGGGACAAGACTGGAAATCTCCCGTATTCTTTGGGGTCCAAATATCCCGGGGGAATCCGCAAAGCGGATGGGGGCAGAGCCCCCCCCTTTATCCTATGGTCGCTGCCTGCGGCGGCGGTCGGATTTGAGTATTTGGACAAAGAAGAAGCAGGGGTCAGGTGGGAAGGGCGACGTGAATCGTGTCTTCGGGAAAGTCCTCGAAGGTCTTTCGCCATTTGAAGCCCGGCCAGAACAGTTCGACCTCGCGGTCGGCGGGGCGGTAGGCGGCGGTGAACAGCGTGCCGAAGCCCGAGCCAAATGCGGTGGAATAGAGCGGCGGGCGCAGGAAGGCGCGGATGAATTTTTCCTGTGTTTCCGGGTGCAGGGTCAGCCGTTGCAGAAGAAATCGTTCGCGTTCGACCGTGGCGGTGAACCGCGCATGGCTGGACCATTCCACGCGTTCCTGATGGTTGGTGGCCACCGGGGTATGGGTCACCAGTGTCTCGCGATCAGGCGCGAGGTAGGCGGTCAGGAAATTGCGGGCGGCGTCCAGCACGGTGACGTTATAGCTCATATGGCTGGGAACGCGTTGTAACACGGCGCCGGCCTCTTTCGCGGTGGTACAGGTCTGCAGGATATAGCGCAGGATCAGTGGAACGCCGAACCCTACGCCAACCTGCCTGCGTCCGCCGAATGTCAGTGACACGGCAAGCCCGGCGTCGTTGATGCCGTCGACCAGACCGAACAGCCCGTCGCTGGTGCCGATCACGCCACGCCCCTGCCAGTTGGTTTTCAGCACGATCGCGTCGAAGGCATAAGAACTGTAGTCGTAATTTCGGACCAGAAGCGGCGTATCGCCGGGCCAGACGGCCTGGCTGCAGGCCGTCAGATAAGCGGGCGGGCAATAGAAGCTGAGGAAACGCGACTGCATGTCGCCGCCGCCCACCAGTTTGCACAGCGTTTCGTACAGCGGCACGATTTCCGGCATGTGCTTTTGCAGCGCGGCGTGACCTTCCATATAGGTCGCGCGGCCGGCCAGCCCGTCGCGCGCCCACCACGCCGAATAGGCGGGCCAGTAGTCATGGAACAGCCCGGCCCATTTCGGGCCGGGCTGATCTTCGGAAATGGCGCGAAATGTCAGGGTCATTCCGCTTACATAATCTTGAACGCCGGATCCTCAAACGCTTTCGCCGAGGGCAGGGGGCGGGCCGAGTAGGCATTCTTGATGCCGTTGATCCAGTCGCGCGATTTGTCGGTCAGTTGGAAGTTCTTCGTCATCGAGCGCCCGCGCGTCACCAGAATACCAAGGTCGGCGCCTTCATAGCGGTAATCGCCCACGTTCGAGATACGCAGGAAGAATGCCTCGTCCTCGGATTCGACCGCGCGGCGGTGATAATCGAAGCGGTCGAACACCACGCGGCCGTCGGGCAGCATCTTGTAGATGCCCGATTGCGGCGCGTGGGTGATGATGTCGACGTTGTCCTCGGTGTGCTTGATGACCATCTGGCTCCATGAATCGATCATGTCGGGGTCGGCCCAGCGGGCGTTCAGCTCTTCCACATCCAGCTTGAACGGTTTCTTCGAGAATTCCAGCAGGTGGAACAGGAACAGCGGCGCGTCGGCGTGGGCAAAGGCCGCATGGTTCGTCATGGAGCTGGCGCCGGTGATGCGGGGGTTCAGCTCTCCCAGCCAGATTTCGCCGGTTTTCTTGTCGATCAGGAAATCGAGCTCGAAATAGCCGCGATATCCTTCCTTGCGCAGCTGTTCGCCGAACTTGAACGTCAGCTCGCGCGCGGCCTGGCGGGTTTTCGGCGGAAAGGCGGTCGAGAAAATCTCGTTCCCACACCAGCCGCCACGATAGGGTGTCAGCTCGTTAAAGCCGACCAGTTCCGTCATCAGCGGGCCGACGATGGTGCCTTCCGAGGTGCAGCACGCCTCGATCGCCGAGCCGCGGCAGTCGATCCGCTTCATGATCTTGATCTCGCCCTCGCCGACGATTTCATGCTCATGTTTGCGGAAATCGGCTTCGGACTTGATGAAGAAGGTGGTGTGGCCGCTGTCGCCAAACGCCGATTGCAGCACCAGATCGTCGCCCAGCCCGGCCTTTTTGCAGACCTCTTGCAGGTGCTCGTAGCTTTCGACCTCTGACAGCGTGTTCGGCACCGAGGGCACGCCCGCCTTGTTGCCGATGCGGACGGTTTCGATCTTGTTGTCCATGCTGGTGCGCAGCTTGGCCTTGGGGAACCAGACCTCGCCGCCCAGATCCTTGGCCAGTTTTTCAGTCTTTTCGTCGAACATCAGGAAGACGAATTTCGGCTTGCCGCCGCGTTCCTTGACGTAGTCCACCACTTCCTTGTGTTGCAGCAGGTAGTTGTTGATGTCCTCGATCGACTGGAATTCCTCATGCGGCAGCTCGGAGGGCACCAGCACGTTGGGGTGGCGGCCGTCAAAGCAATCCATGTAGCAGATGTACTTGAAATTCTTGACCCATTCATCCAGGCCCAGCAGGTTGAAGTTGGTCGCCGAGACAAAATACACCGGGTCGGAGTTGGTGTGAAAATACCGCCGGATCTCGGAAATGTTCTTCAATGTCTTTTTCGCCATTGCGGCAGTCTCCCTTTAGTTTTTCTGTTTTCCGGCCTTTTTCAGGGCCTTTTCGGTAAATACGCGCAGGCCCAGATCGGGCCGGTAGCCGTGGATTTCGCTGACGTCGAGCGCGCGCATGAAGGTCAGGATTTCGGGGCTGATCACCTGCCCGGGCACCAGGATCGGGAAGCCCGGCGGGTAGGGGATGATGAAGGAGGCCGACACCAGCTCCTCGCCGGATTTCAACCGGTCCAGAAGGGCATCGTCCAGCGAGAGGTAATCGCAATTGTCTTCATCGTAGGCGAGGAAGAAAGCGGTGCGAATATCGCCCTCTGGCGTCTCCTTGTTCGAGCGGAAGGAATCGTGGAAGCGCGAGAAATCCGGCAGCGGCGGAACATGTTCCACCAATGCGGAGACGCGGTTGTCGAACGACCGGCGCTCCATTTTCGATGCGTCGTCCAGCAGTTCGTCCAGATCGTTGGCGATTTCCACCAGCACCTCGATCAGGTAGGCGACCGAGGATCGCGTGGTGCCGATGTTCGTCATGAACAGCACCGTGTTGCGCGAGGTCTTGTTGATCTGAATGCCGTATTTGTCCATCAGGATGCGCGTCTTGAATGTGTCGCCATCCCATCCGGTGCCGCCCACCGCCAGTGTCACGCGGGTCGGGTCCAGCACGAATTCGTCGCTGGCCCAGATCTCCCACTTGTCCGACCAACCCTGCTTCGGGTCGTAGTAGGCCTCGATCCCCGACTCGCGGTATTCTTCGGGGATCATGTCGGCGGGCGTCAGGACGCGGAAATATTTCTGCAACAACGGGTGCGTCGTCACCGCGCGTCGGATCGCCATCGCGCTTTCGATCTGGCGCTGGACGAATTCGAACCCTTCCAGTTCAACCTGCCGCCGGCCCACATCCAGCGAGGCGATGATCTGGTAGTTGGGCGAGGTCGAAGTGTGCGTCATGTACGCCTCGTGAAAGGATTGTTCGACCTCTCCCTTGAAGTCCATGTCGTTGACGTGAATCATCGACCCCTGCCGCAGCGAGGTCAGCGTCTTGTGCGTCGATTGCGTGGCATAGGCGCGGATGCGGGCATCGGGGGGCGGGACCAACCGGGTTTTCAGCAACGTCTCTTCGTCGGCATTCTGTAGCTGGGCCTGCTGAGCCTCATACGCCTTGGCCGCATCGGGCGATTTCAGCCGCTCGCGCAGGGTGTTGGCGACCGACATGGCGGTGCGCTGGCGATAGGTGGGGCCGAACCGGGCAAAGGCAAACCATGCCTCGTCCCACAGGAAGATCAGGTCTTTCTTGATGGCCAGGCATTCTTCCATCACGCGTTCGACGTTGTAGACCAGCCCGTCGAAGGTGCAGTTGGTCAGCAGCACCATGCGCACGCGATCCAGCTTGCCCGCCGCGCGCAGTTTCAACAGCGTGTGCTTGATCTCATGCAGCGGAACCGCGCCGTACATCGAATATTCGTGCAGTGGATAGCTGTCCATGTAGACGACATTCGCCCCTGCCAGCACCATCCCATAGTGGTGCGATTTGTGGCAATCACGGTCCACCAGCACGATGTCGCCGGGGCGCACCAGCGCCTGCACGACGATCTTGTTGCAGGTCGAGGTGCCGTTGGTGGCAAAGAACGTCTGTTTCGACCCGAAGGCGCGGGCCGCCATGTCCTGCGCTTCCTTGATCGGGCCGCGCGGTTCCAAAAGGCTGTCGAGCCCGCCCGAGGTGGCCGAGGTCTCCGCAAGGAAGATGTTGGGACCGTAAAACGCGCCCATGTCCTGAATCCAGTGCGAGCGGCTGATAGATTTGCCCCGGCTGATCGGCATGGCGTGGAACACGCCGGTCGGCTGCTTGGAATATTCCTTCAGCGCGGTGAAGAAGGGCGTTTTGTAACGCCGGTTCACGCCGCGCAGGATATTCAGGTGCAGTTCCAGGAAATCTTCCTGATTATAGAACACGCGGCGGCAGCGCCCCAGATCCATGCCCGCGATATCCTCGGCCGAGCGGTCGGTGATCAGGTAGGCGTCCAGCTCGGGACGGACCTTGGCGATCAGGCGGCAGGCCTCGGGGCCGTAATCGCCGGGCTCAAGGCTGTCGACGTCCTCATCCTCGTTCATCCGCTTGACGTATTGCTTCAGAAGCGGAAGCACGTTCTTCGATTTCAGCGTCAGGCCGGGGCGCACCACGACGGCCTGAACGTTATGGTTGAACAGGATGCCCATCAGCGCGTCTTCGACGCTGGGCACCACGACCGCCTCATAGATGAACGGATCTTCGGGGCGGCGCATCCGGTGCAGGTTGTTGCGCAGGAACCGGGCCTGCTGTTCATTCACGTTGTCGACGATCAGGATTTCGAAATAGGGGCGCCCCAACGCGCGGTCTTCGGGCGCCAGCGTGCTTTCGTCGTCGTAATCCTCGTTGTCGGGTTCATCGCTGACCACGGGAATGCTGCGGCGACGATAGGCGCCCGAGGTCAGGGCGCGCGCCACGCGGCGCACGGCGGCCGACAGATCGTCGATGTTGCGCTGGTCCAGCAGGCGGCGCAGGTGTTCGAACGTGCCCGATCCGGGGAAGGCCCAGTACACCTCGATGGGCGACAGTGCATCGAACAGCTCGTGCGCCTGTTTCAGCAGTTTCTGACCCTGCCGCCCCTCGACACCGTGAACCGAGAGCGACTCGGCGCATTCGCGCAGCGCGCTCCATCTGTCGGCGCGCAGCTGCGTGGCGCTGTAGTAGTCGCCAATCGTCAGCGACCCCGGATCGTTCTGCTTGTTCATCGCCACTCCCTCCCTCGGGGCTGGGTGCCCCGGCTTTTGTGCCGTCGGTCGGGCGTGGCGACCGGCGTCAGCTGGTTCCGGTTCTCCCCTTGAGCGGGGTTATCATCGTTGCGTCATCCGGCGCCGGTTCGGAATGCGCCAGCGCGGTGCGCGGGTCAGCCACGCTGACACCTGCGCGCGAGCCCTTGGTTGGGGTCTCAAGAGGACCCAACGTGTGAAGATAGGCATCCGTTCCGCTGGCGCGGTCATAGACGGGGAATTCGGCGGCCCGGTCACGGAAGCTTTTGAGCACCTGGCCCAGACCCTTCATGCCGGTTTCGCGCTGGCGGCGGACCATGGCCAGATCGATCTCGATCGGGAACATGTCTTCCTGACCGGCGGACTGGTGCAGCACCGTCGCGGAGGGATCCACCACCAGCGAGCGCCCGACACCCCCGGCGCCAAGGCCGTTCACGTCGAACACATAGCACTGGAACTGCGCCGCCGTGGCGCGCGCGATGGCGATTTCCGCGTCGCGGTCGGTGGTGCCGGTCAGCACCGGATGCAACAGCACCTCGACCCCCTGGCTGGTCAGCTGGCGCGTGGTTTCGGGGAACCAGATGTCATAACAGATCGACAGGCCGAACCGGCCCACGTCGGGCACGTCGAAGACACAGAATTCGGTGCCCGAGGCGATGCCCTGTTCGTAGGGCTTGAACGGGAACATCTTGGAATACTTTGCGACGATCTCGCCCTGGGGGTTGATCACCACCGAGGTGTTGAAGATGCGGCCATCTTCGGTTTTTTCGAACATCGAGCCGGGGATGATCCACAGCCCGAAGCGGCGTGCGTCTTCCTGGAACTGCGCGATGGCGTCATTCGGGAAGGGCTGGGCGAACTGGTCAAGCGGGCCATAGGGCGCAAGCTCGGAAAACAGCACCATCTGCGTCCACGGGAAGCGCGCCATCAGAATCTCGATCCGGTGGCGCATCGCCTCGACGTTGGAATGCAGCGCGCCGACGTGCATCTGGATGCCTGCAATGGCAAACGGGGTCATTGGTATGGGTACTCCAAGTGTTATCTGACCCTCCCGGTTAATCGGTTATTGGTCTTGGGCCATGGGCCGGACCACAGCTTACGCTTTTGTCTACCGCGCCACCAGCACGGAAATCGGAGAATGCCGCACAACCCGCCCCGCATGCGACCCGATCAGCACGCTGCGCAGTTCGTTCGGGGGGTGCGAGGCCATGACGATCAGCGAGGCGCCGATCTTTTCCGCCGTGGAAATCACCGTTTCCGCGATCTGCCCGTGGCCGACGTGGACAGACACGGCTTGCCCCGCGCAATGGGTGTTGGCGAAATCGCGCAGCGCATGTTCCGTCTTTTCGATGGCGGCCTTTTCATAGCCTTCGGGCAGGAAGGATTCGACCATGGGCGAGCCAACCTCTTGGACAATGGCCAAGAGGTGCAACTCGCCCCTGTCGCCGACGCATTTCAGCGCCGCCGGCAGGGCGGTATCCCAGCTTTCGGTATGGGTCAGGTCGATCGGCAGCAGAACTTTCTCGAACATCTCGATACTCCTTATGCAGTGGCTTCGCGGCTGCGCGGTGCGCGGCCCCGTTGCAGCATGACGACCAGCGCCAGCAGGACCAGCGCGGGGATGAACATCAGGTACTTCGACGGCTGCGACGCCGGCTTGCGCACCAGTTCGATTTTCTGATCCCAGTCAAGCCCGGCTTCGGCGGCGGGGCTGCCAAAGGTCACGTTGTCGATCATCACGTCGTCGCCGTTGGTGATGTATTCCAGCCCCGAGGCGATCAGCCTGTCGTTTCCGGTTTCGCCTTCGCCCACCGGCAGCAGCGCTGTAAAGGTGACCGGATCGCCCACCGCATTCAGCCCGCTGACCCGCAGCCGCAGCTTGTCGCCCACGGGGGTTTCCATCGCCGCCTGTTCGATTTGCGACGGGGCCATATCGTCGAACGGGGGGGCCACCATGTCCATCCAGAACCCGGGACGGAAGAAGGTGAAGGCGATCAGCAGCAGCGCGACGGTTTCATAGGCGCGATTGCGCGCCAGGAACCAGCCCTGTGTTGCCGCGGCGAACAGCAGCATCGCGATGGTCGCCGTTATGAACACGAATATGCCTTGCCCCCATCCCACGTTGATCAGCAACAGATCGGTGTTGAAGATGAACAGGAACGGCAGCGCGGCGGTGCGCAGGCTGTAGAAGAAGGCCACCACACCCGTGCGGATCGGATCGCCCCCCGATACGGCCGCCGCCGCGAAAGAGGCAAGCCCGACCGGAGGCGTCACGTCGGCCATGATGCCGAAGTAGAACACGAACAGGTGCACCGCGATCAGCGGCACGATCAGCCCGTTCTGCTGGCCCAGCGTCACGATCACAGGCGCCAGCAGCGCCGAGACCACGATATAGTTGGCCGTGGTCGGCAGGCCCATGCCAAGGATCAGCGACAGGATCGCCGTCAGCACGAGGATGGCCATGATGTTGCCGCCCGACAGCACCTCGACCACGTCCGCCAGGGCCGAGCCGACGCCCGTCTGGCTGACCGCGCCCACGATGATCCCGGCGGTCGCCGTGGCGATGCCGATGCCGATCATGTTGCGCGCCCCGGCCACCAGGCCCTCGAGCAGGTCGATGAACCCGCCGGTCACGGCGCCGCCCATGTTGCCCTCTCCGCGCATCATCGCCATCAGCGGGCGCTGCGTGACAAGGATGAACACCATGAAGGCCGCCGCCCAGAAGGCCGAGAGGCCGGGCGACAGGCGGTCCACCATCAGCGCCCAGACCAGAACCACCACAGGCAGCAGGAAGTGCAGACCGGCGCGGATCGTCGGACCCGGCAGCGGCAGTTTCGTCACCGGCGCGTTCGGGTCTTCCATCTTCAGCGGCGCCTCGCGCGAGGCGATGTACAGCAGTCCGACGTAGACGGCGACCAGCAGCGCGAACACCACATAGCCGGCAGAGGCGCCAAAGGCAGGCCGGATCCAGCCCATGCCGAAATACACCGCAAAGGACAGCGCGCAGATCACGGCAATTGTGAAGGCCATGCTGATCAGCCATGCCACCCAGGGCTTGGGCTCGACCACGCGGGGCAGCCCCTCCATCCCGGCTTTCATCGCCTCAAGGTGCACGATGTAGACCAGCGCGATGTAGGAAATCACCGCAGGCACAAAGGCGTGTTTCACCACGTCGAAATAGGGGATGCCGACATATTCCACCATCAGGAAGGCGGCGGCGCCCATCACCGGCGGCATGATCTGCCCGTTGACCGAGGAGGCCACCTCGACCGCGCCCGCCTTTTCCGAGGAAAAGCCGACGCGCTTCATCAGCGGAATGGTGAAGGTGCCGGTGGTCACCACGTTGGCAATTGACGAGCCCGAGATCAGGCCGGTCATGGCCGAGGACACGACAGCCGCCTTGGCCGGACCGCCGCGCATGTGGCCCATCAGCGAAAACGCCACTTGGATGAAATAGTTGCCCGCGCCCGCCTTATCCAGCAGCGAACCGAACAGCACGAAGAGGAACACGAAGGACGTGGACACCCCAAGCGCGATGCCGAACACGCCTTCGGTCGTGATCCACTGGTGGTTCACCACTTCGGACAGGTTGTTGCCCTTATGCGCGATGATCGAAGGCATCATCGGCCCAAGGAAGGTGTACACAAGGAAAACGCTCGCCACGATCATCAGCGCAGGGCCCAACGCGCGGCGCGTGGCCTCGAGCAGGATCAGGATACCGATGACGGCGACCACATAGTCCTGCAGGATCGGCGCGCCCACGCGGGTCGCGATCTGGCTATAGAAGATGTAAAGATACAGCGCCGAGAGCGCGCCCAGGATGGCCAGCGCCCATTCCCATGGCGGCACCCAGTTCTTGGGCGAGCCAAGCAGGACGGCGGCGATCACGCCAAGCCCGACGATGGGCACCCACCAGACGGGCACGCCTTCCTTGGCGCCATACATGAACAGCGCCGACAGGACGATCGGAACGATCAGCGCCAGGCCCAATTGGGCTGGCGTGCGGGCTGCTGGATAGGCGGCAAAGGCAAGAAACAGGGCAAAGGCCAGATGGATCGAGCGGGCCTCGGTGTCGTTGAACACACCCCAGCCGATCATGAAGGGCAGCGGCGACGCGATCCAGAGCTGGAACAGCGACCACGCCAGCGCAACAACGACAAGCAGCTTGGCAACAGCGGGCCCCGGGGATCGTCCGCCGGTGTCGGACGAGGCAACCAGTTCGTCCAGTTCCTCCTGACTTAGCCCCGCCTTTCCGGCTGCGGCGTTTTCCACGGCAGCGGATTCGAACTGCTTGTCGTCACTCATGGCGAATTCCCTGTTGTTATATGTTTTTAAGGGCGTGTCCGGTTATGGTCCGGTTTTCCGCCCAAGCTGACCCCGCCGTGGCGGAGTCAGCCGTGGTATCGCGGGGCGGATTACTGGATCCAGCCGCGTTCCTTGTAGTATTTCTCGGCACCGGGGTGCAGCGGCGCGCTGAGCCCGCCCGAGATCATGTCTTCTTCCTTCAGGTTGGCAAAGGCCGGGTGCAGGCCCTTGAAACGGTCGAAGTTGTCGAACACGGCCTTGACCACGGTATAGACAACGTCGTCATCCACATCCGACGAGGTCACGAAGGTGGCTTTCACACCAAAGGTTTCGGTGTCTTCGTCGTTACCCTTGTACAGACCGCCCGGAATTGTGGCCTTGGCGTAGTAGGGGTTGTCGGCAACCAGCTTGTCGATGGCTTCACCGGTCACGTTCACCAGCTTGGCATCCACGGTCGACGTCGCTTCCTGGATCGAGCCGTTGGGGTGGCCCACGGTGTAGATGATCGCGTCAACCTTGTTGTCGCCAAGTGCGGCCGACTGTTCTGCCGGCTTCAGCTCGGACGCCAGGGCGAAATCGCTGTCGGACTTGCCCATCGCATTCAAAACAACGTCCATCGTCGCGCGCTGGCCGGAACCGGGGTTGCCCACGTTCACGCGCTTGCCGAACAGGTCGTCAAACGATGCCACGCCGGAATCGGCGCGTGCCACAACGGTGAAGGGTTCGCCATGCACCGAGAATACGGCGCGCAGCTTGTCGAACTTCTGGCCTTCGAATTGCGACGAGCCATTGTAGGCGTGGAACTGCCAGTCCGACTGGGCCACGCCCATGTCCATGTCACCTGCCTTGATCGCGTTGATGTTGGCGATCGAGCCGCCGGTCGACGGCGCGGTGCATTTCAGGTTGTGTTCGGCGGTGCCGCGGTTCACCAGACGGCAGATCGACTGGCCGACGACAAAGTACACGCCGGTCTGGCCGCCGGTGCCGATGGTAATGAATTTTTCCTGAGCGGTTGCCACCTGAGCGCTCAGCGCGGCAACGGCCGCGAGCGCGGTGATTCTGAAGGTCCGCATCGTAAACTCCCTTGTTTGATTGCAATTCACCCATTTAGGGCGAGATACTCTGAGGGCAAAACCTTAGAGATTTAGCAAGTTTAGGTTACACAGCGACATTATAGCGCGCAACCTTTGGCGCAATCGGTTCCATTGCCCACTTGAATTTGCCCATTCCATAACAGGTGTTGCGGTCGCACTGGGCTGCGCTAGGGTGGGGGCGTCTTGCATGTCCGACGGTCCGGAGGCCGATCCATGTCGCATATCTTTCCCCGCCATTGCCATTCCAACCCGCCGGTCGCTGTTGCGGGCGATGGGGTCTACCTGATCGATTCCACCGGCAAGCGGTATCTCGACGGGTCGGGCGGGGCGGCCGTGTCCTGCCTTGGCCACAGTGACCAGACGGTGACCGATGCGATCAAGGCGCAGCTGGACAAGCTGGCCTTTGCCCACACCGGATTCCTCACGTCGGAACCGGCCGAGGCGCTGGCCGATCTTCTGATCGACCACGCCCCTGGCGATCTGGACCGGGTTTACCTTGTGTCGGGCGGGTCCGAGGCGACCGAGGCCGCGATCAAGCTCGCGCGCCAGTATTGGGTCGAAAAGGGCGAACCGGGCCGGTCCAAGCTGATCGCCCGGAAGCAAAGCTATCACGGCAACACCATCGGTGCTCTGTCGGCGGGCGGCAACGAATGGCGGCGGCAGCAATTCGGGCCGCTGCTGCTGGATGTCAGCCATATCGCGCCCTGCTACGACTATCGCCTGCGCGAAGACGGCGAAACGCCCGAGGCTTACGGCCTGCGTGCGGCGCAGGCGCTGGAGGATGAAATCCTGCGGCTTGGCCCGGATACGGTGATGGCCTTCATGGCCGAACCTGTCGTGGGCGCGACCGCCGGGGCGCTGGCCCCCGCGCCGGGCTATTTCAAACGCATCCGAGAGATTTGCGACAAATACGGCGTGCTGCTGATCCTCGACGAGGTGATGTGCGGGATGGGCCGCACCGGCAGCCTGTTCGCCTGTGAGCAAGACGGGATTGCGCCGGATATCCTGTGCATCGCCAAGGGCTTGGGCGCCGGGTATCAGCCGATTGGCGCGATGCTGTGCAGCGCCGCGATCTACGACACGATTGCCGCCGGATCGGGGTTCTTTCAGCACGGGCACACCTATATCGGCCACCCCACCGCTGCGGCCGCAGGTCTGGCGGTGGTGCAGTCGATCCTTGACCGCGATCTGGTTGCAAGGGTTCAGACACAGGGCGCGGCGCTGGCCGAACGGCTGCACGACCGGCTGGGCCAGCATCCGCATGTGGGCGACATTCGCGGGCGCGGGCTGTTCCGTGGGGTCGAGCTGGTGCAGGACCGTGCGACCAAGGCGCCCTTCGACCCGGCCAAGGGCGTTGCGGCGAAGATAAAGAAGGCGGCCTTTGCCGAGGGGCTGATTTGTTACCCGATGTCGGGCACCATCGACGGGCGGCAGGGCGATCACATCCTGCTGGCGCCGCCCTTCATCATCTCGGACAGCGAATTGGACGAACTGACGGACAAGCTGACCCGCGCGATTTCGCAGGTGATTTGACCCGCGGATCGCAGGATTATGCGGCAAACTCATATTCATGCCGCGAAAGATGAATTGGATACTTGGTTAGTGGCCCCCTATGTGGTGCGCTGAACCAAAGGGTATGCCATGCACCAGTTTTCGCTTCCGCACGCTGACAGTTTCGCCGCGATCCGACAGGCCGCGCGCGACAGGATCCTGATTCTGGACGGCGCCATGGGCACGATGATCCAGACGCTGAACATGAGCGAAGAGGATTTTACCGCGAATGGCCATATCCATGGGCCGGGGTGCCGTCATACCTCGGACCATCCGCAGAAGGGCAACAACGATCTGCTGGTACTGACCCAGCCGCAGGCGGTCGAGGATATCCAGCTGGAATTCGCTCTGGCCGGGGCCGACATCCTTGAAACCAATACGTTTTCCTCGACCACCATCGCGCAGGCCGATTACGGGCTGGAAGGCGCGGTGCATGATCTGAACGTCGCGGGCGCGCAGGTGGCCCGCCGCGCGGCGGATCGCGCAACCGCGCAGGATGGCAAGCCGCGCTTTGTGGCCGGGGCCGTGGGGCCGACGAACCGCACCGCCTCGATCAGCCCCGATGTGAACGATCCGGGCTATCGCGCCGTCACATTCGACGACCTGCGCGTCGCCTATGGCCAGCAGATTGACGGGCTGATCGCAGGCGGATCCGACTTGATCCTGATCGAGACGATTTTCGACACGCTGAACGCCAAGGCCGCGATCTTTGCCGCCTTTGAAAGCTTCGCCAAGGCGGGCAAACGGCTGCCGCTGATGATTTCGGGCACCATCACCGATGCCTCGGGGCGCACGCTGTCGGGGCAGACGCCCACGGCCTTCTGGCATTCGGTGCGCCATGCGCGGCCCTTTACCGTGGGTCTGAACTGTGCGCTGGGCGCCGATGCCATGCGTCCGCATCTGGCGGAACTGTCGGGCGTCGCAGAGACGCTGATCTGCGCCTATCCCAATGCCGGGCTGCCCAATGCCTTTGGCGCATACGACGAAACGCCCGAGCAAACCGCTAAGCTGGTCGAGGTTTTTGCCCGCGACGGTCTGATCAACATCGCCGGGGGCTGCTGTGGCACCACGCCCGACCATATCCGCGCGATTGCCGAGCATGTCGCAGGCCACGCGCCGCGCCGCATCAAGGAGACAGCAAATGTCTAAGCCGCTGTTGCGCCTGTCGGGGCTGGAACCCTTTACGCTGACCTCAGACATTCCCTTCGTGAACGTGGGCGAGCGGACGAATGTCACTGGCTCTGCCCGGTTCCGCAAGCTGATCACCAACCGCGATTACACCGCCGCGCTGGATGTGGCGCGCGATCAGGTGGAAAACGGCGCCCAGATCATCGACGTGAACATGGACGAAGGTCTGATCGATTCGAAACAGGCGATGATCGACTTTCTGAACCTGATCGCTGCCGAACCCGACATCGCCCGCGTTCCGATCATGATCGACAGTTCCAAATGGGAGGTGATCGAGGCCGGGCTGCAATGCGTGCAGGGCAAGCCGGTGGTCAATTCCATCTCGCTGAAAGAAGGCGAAGAGGCGTTTGTTCATCATGCCAGCCTGTGCCTCGCATATGGCGCGGCCGTGGTGGTGATGGCATTCGACGAACAGGGGCAGGCGGATACCCTGCAACGCAAGACGGAAATTTGCGCCCGCGCCTACAAGGTTCTGACCGAACAGGTCGGTTTCCCGCCCGAGGACATCATCTTTGACCCCAACGTCTTTGCCGTGGCGACTGGGATTGAAGAGCACGACAACTATGGCGTCGATTTCATCGAGGCCACGCGCTGGATTCGCGAAAACCTGCCCCATGCCCATGTCTCGGGCGGGGTTTCGAACCTGTCGTTCTCGTTCCGTGGGAATGAGCCCGTGCGCGAGGCGATGCACGCCGTGTTCCTCTATCACGCGATCAAGGCGGGGATGGACATGGGCATCGTCAACGCCGGGCAGCTGGCGGTCTATGACCAGATCGACGAAGCGTTGCGCGAGGCCTGCGAAGACGTGGTGCTGAACCGCGCCCCCGCCAACGGCGGCAACGCGACCGAGAACCTGCTGGAGATCGCCGAACGCTTTCGCGGCGACAAGCGCGAGGCCAAGGTCCGCGATCTGGCCTGGCGCGACTGGCCCGTCGAAAAGCGGCTGGAGCACGCGCTGGTCAACGGGATCACCGAATTCGTCGACGAAGACACCGAAGCCGCGCGGCTGGCGGCCGACAAGCCGCTGGACGTGATCGAAGGCCCGCTGATGGCAGGGATGAACGTGGTGGGCGACCTGTTCGGCGCGGGTAAGATGTTCCTGCCGCAGGTGGTGAAATCGGCACGCGTGATGAAACAGGCGGTGGCCGTTCTGCTGCCCTATATGGAGGCCGAAAAATCCGGCGGCCGCGACAGCGCGGGGCGGATCCTGATGGCGACGGTCAAGGGCGATGTGCATGACATCGGCAAGAACATCGTCGGCGTCGTTCTGGCCTGCAACAACTACGAGATCATCGATCTGGGCGTGATGGTGCCGCCGCAGAAAATTCTGGAAGAGGCGAAGAAGCACAAGGTGGATGTGATCGGCCTGTCGGGTCTGATCACGCCCTCGCTGGATGAGATGGTGCATCTGGCGGCAGAGTTGCAGCGCGGCGATTTCGACGTGCCGCTGCTGATCGGCGGGGCGACGACCTCCAAGGTGCACACGGCGGTGAAAATCGCCCCGGGCTATACCCGCAATCAGGCGATTCACGTCAACGATGCCAGCCGCGCGGTCGGGGTGGTGTCATCACTGCTGAGCGCGACGCAGCGGCAGGGCTATATAGAGGCGATCCGCGCCGAATATGACGAGGTGGCAGAACGCCACGAACGCGCCGAGCGCGCGAAACAGCGCCTGCCGCTGGCCGACGCCCGTGCCAACGCGATGCAGATCGACTGGTCGGGCTATAACGTGCCCGCGCCCAAGGCGCTGGGCGCGCAGGCGGTGGAAGACTGGGATTTGGCCGAGATCGCGCGTTACATCGACTGGACGCCGTTCTTCCAGACGTGGGAGCTCAAAGGCGTCTACCCGCGTATTCTGGAGGATGAAAAATACGGCGAGGCCGCGCGCAACCTGTTTGCAGATGCGCAGGCGATGCTGCAACGCATCATAGGCGAGCAATGGTTCGCCCCGCGCGCGGTGGTCGGGTTCTGGCCCGCGAACCGTGATGGAGACGACATTCGCCTGTTCACGGACGACACGCGCGGCACGGTGCTGGATACGCTGCGCACTCTGCGCCAGCAGCATTCAAAACGTCGCGACAGCCCGAACCTTGCGCTGGCCGATTTCGTGGCGCCCGATGGCGTGTCGGATTACGTCGGCGGCTTCGTGGTGACGGCGGGCCCGGAAGAAGTGGCGATTGCCGAAAAGTTCGAAAAGGCGGGCGACGATTATTCCGCCATCATGGTCAAGGCGCTGGCCGACCGCGTGGCCGAGGCCATGGCCGAGATGCTGCACCAGCGCGTGCGCCGCGAGTTCTGGGGCTATGCCGGGGACGAAACCTTTACCCCCGAGGACCTGATCGGCGAACCCTATCGCGGCATCCGCCCCGCGCCCGGATACCCGGCACAGCCCGACCATACCGAGAAACAGACCCTGTTCCGCCTGCTGCGCGCCGAAGACACCACCGGAGTCACCCTGACCGAAAGCATGGCGATGTGGCCGGGCTCGTCCGTGTCGGGGCTCTACATCGGGCACCCAGAGGCGTATTATTTCGGCGTGGCCAAGGTGGAACGCGACCAGGTGGCCGATTACGCGGCGCGCAAGGGGATGGAAATGGCAGAGGCCGAACGTTGGCTGGCGCCCCTGCTGAACTATCGCCCTTCGGATACCTCGGCCACAGCGGCCTGAGGCGCTTTAGTGCGCCTCGGCCCAATTGGCGCCGCGCCCGGCATCGACGGACAGAGACACCGACAGTTGCACCGCCGGATCGGCGGCGTTTTCCATCACCCCGCGCGCGGTGTCGATCAGCGCGTCGGCGCCATCCTCGGGCACTTCGAACAGCAATTCGTCGTGCACCTGCAACAGCATCCGCGCCGGGCTGTCGGCCAGCGCGGCGGGCATCCGCACCATCGCACGGCGGATCACATCGGCGGCGGTGCCCTGGATCGGCGCGTTGATCGCCGCGCGCTTGGCGAACCCGGCGTGCGGCCCCTTGGCGTTGATCTCGGGCGTGTGGATCACCCGGCCGAACAGGGTTTGGACGTGGCCGTGTTCCTTCGCAAAGGCGACTGTGTCATCCATATAGGTGCGGATGCCCGGGAAACGTTCGAAATAGCGGTCGATGAACCCCTGCGCCTCGGCCCTTGGGATGCGCAGGTTCCGCGCCAGACCAAAGCCCGAAATGCCATAGATCACGCCAAAGTTGATCGCCTTGGCCTGCCGGCGAATATCGGGCGTCATATCCTCCAGCGGCACGTCGAACATCTCTGATGCGGTCAGCGCATGAATGTCCACGCCATCGGCAAAGGCCTGTTTCAGCTCGGGAATGTCGGCCACATGGGCCAGGATGCGCAGCTCGATCTGGGAATAGTCGAGGCTGACCAGAACATTGCCCTTCTCGGCGACAAAGGCCTCGCGGATGCGGCGGCCTTCCTCGGTGCGCACGGGGATGTTTTGCAGGTTCGGATCGGTCGAGGCCAGCCGCCCGGTGCTGGCCCCGGCGATGGAATAAGACGTATGCACCCGGCCGGTTTCGTCGTTGATATGGGTCTGCAAGGCGTCGGTATAGGTCGATTTCAGCTTTGACACCTGCCGCCAGTCCAGCACCCGCGCGGGCAATTCGTGTTCGGTCGCCAGATCCTCGAGCACATCGACCCCCGTGGCATAGGCGCCTGTCTTGCCCTTCTTGCCGCCGGGCATGTTCATCTTGTCGAACAGGATTTCGCCCAGCTGCTTGGGCGAGCCGACGTTGAAGCTCTCGCCCGCCAGCGTGTGGATTTCATCCTCCAGCGCGGCCATCTTCTGGGAAAACGCGTTCGACATGCGGCTAAGCGTGTCGCGATCCACCTTGATGCCCTGCATTTCCATCCGCGCCAGCACCGGGATCATCGGCCGTTCCATCGTTTCGTAAACGGTCGTGACCTGCGCCGCGTGCAGGCGCGGCTTGAACATCTGCCACAGGCGCAGCGTGATGTCGGCATCTTCGGCGGCATAGGGCACGGCATCGTCGATCGGCACGCGGTCGAAGGTGATCGCCGACTTGCCCGACCCCAGCAGCGGTTTGATCGGGATCGGCGTATGGCCCAGATACCGCTCGCTCAGCGCGTCCATGCCGTGATTGTGCAGCCCGCCGTGCAGCGCATAGGACATCAGCATCGTGTCATCGACTGGCGCCACCTGCACGCCGTTGCGCGCGAAAATCTTGGCGTCGTATTTCATGTTCTGCCCGATCTTCAGAACGCTTTCGTCTTCCAGCACGGGTTTCAGCAGGTCCAGCGCCTCTTGCAGGGGCATCTGCCCCTCAAGCAGCGTGTCGGACCCGAACAGATCGTCTGCGTTGCCATCCTTGTGGGTCAGCGGGATGTAACAGGCGTGGCCGGCATCGACACAGAGCGAAATGCCCACCAGATCGGCGGTCATCTCGTTCAGCCCGGTGGTTTCGGTGTCGACAGCGACATGCCCAACCTCGCGGATCCGTTCGATCCAGCCTTGCAGCGCCTTCGCATCCCGGATGCATTCGTAGTTTGCCTTGGCGAAATCGGGCGCATCGGCGGCTTGTTCCGGGCTTTCGGCGGCAGGGGCGGGGGCATCGGCCACCACCGGCGCCTCGACGCCCAGCTTGTCGGCGATCCGCTTGGTCAGGGTGCGGAATTCCATCTCGGCCAGGAACGGCATCAGCTTGTCGGGGTCGGGTTCCTTCACCTCCAGGTCGTCGAGCGTGAAGGTCAGAGGCGTGTCGCAATCCAGCTGCACCAGCTTTTTCGACAGCTCGATCTGGTCGCGGTGGTCGATCAGCGTTTGCCGCCGCTTGGGCTGCTTGATCTCATCGGCGCGCTCCAGCAGGTCTTCGAGCGAGCCGTATTCGTTGATGAGCAAAGCCGCCGTCTTGATCCCGATGCCCGGCGCGCCCGGCACGTTATCGACGGAATCGCCCGCCAGCGCCTGCACGTCCACGACGCGATCGGGGTAGACGCCGAATTTCTCGAACACGCCCTCGCGGTCGATGCGCTTGTTCTTCATCGCGTCCAGCATCTCGACCCCGTCGCCGACCAGCTGCATCAGGTCCTTGTCGGAACTGATGATCGTCACGCGGCCCCCGGCCTCGCGCGCCTGACAGGACAGGGTGGCGATGATGTCGTCGGCCTCATAGCCTTCCATCTCTTCGCAGGCGATGTTGAAGGCCAGCGTGGCCTGCCGCGTCAGCGGGATCTGCGGGCGCAGATCCTCGGGCATGGCCTCGCGGTTGGCCTTGTACTGGTCGTACATGTCGTTGCGGAAGGTGTGGCTGCCCTTGTCGAAGATCACCGCCACATGGGTCGGCGCATCGTCGCCGGTGCTGTCTTCGACATAGCGTTGCAGCATGTTGCAGAACCCCGACACCGCGCCAATCGGCAGCCCGTCGGATTTCCGCGTCAGCGGCGGCAGCGCGTGGTAGGCCCGGAAGATAAAGGCCGACCCGTCGATCAGGTGCAGGTGGCAGCCCTTGCCGAATGTCGTCTTGCCCATGATCCGCCCCTTTGCCCTGTTCCACGCGTCCACGGGGTTATCCCGCATCGCGGCGGCATGGGCAATCGGGGATCTTTGGCGGGGATCTTGGGACGGCGGTCCGGGGCGCGCGCTGGCCGGGGCGTCAGTGCGCGCTGTCAGCCGCGCCCGAGTGGACGAACTTGCAGTCGCAATAGGGGCATTCGACCCAGCCGGTGTCATGCGGAATGCTCAGCCAGACGCGGGGATGGCCCAGCGCGCCTTCGCCCCCGTCGCAGGCAATGCGATAGCTGTCCACGGTCTTGGTTTCGGGCGCGTCAATGGTCATCGCGGCGGATCCTGTCACAAATGGTGGCTGTGTTCCTTATGGGTCAGGCCGCGCGAACCCGCAAGCCCCGCATCCCCCGGGCGGCCGTGACGGGTTGCCGCGTGAAAGCGTGACTCCACATAAGAACAAAACGTGAATATAATGGGGCGGTCATGTTTGCCGAACTCTCTGCCCAATCCAACTTCACCTTCCTCACCGGGGCGTCGCACCCCGAGGAATACATGGCCGAAGCCTGCGCGCTGGGCCATCCGGCGCTGGCGATTGCCGATGACAATTCGGTGGCGGGAATCGTGCGCGCCCATGCGGCGGCGCGCTCCATCGCGCGCGAGGTGCGCGAGCGGCAGGCGTGGGACAGCGCCCATGCGCCCATCGGGCCGCCCTGTCCGCCGGAGCTGGCGCGGTCCGCGTCCTTTCCGCTCTGCAATGTGCCCCGGCTGATCCCGGCGGCGCGGCTGCTGTTCGCCGATGCCCCGCCGATCACGGTGCTGACCCGCGACCGTACCGGCTGGGGCAACCTGTGCCGTATCCTGTCGGCGGGGCGGTTGCGTGCGGCCAAGGGCGATTGCCACCTCACCCTGTCCGACCTGCTGGAGCGGCCCGAGGGGCTGCACCTGCTGCTGTGGCCACAGGCGGGCCAGTCGCCGGGCGGCGCGGGCGGGTGGGGGCCGCATATGGATGCGTTGACGCGCCGCTTTGACGGGCAGATGCACCTGCTGCTGACCCCCGCCTACGATGGTGCCGACGCGCGCCGGTTCGACACGCTCGCGGCCGAGGCCGCATCGCTGGGGCTGCCCCTGCTGGCCAGCGCCGCGCCCCGGATGCACCGCAACCGGCGCCGGCTGGCCGATGTGCTCAGCGCCATCCGCCTGCGCTGCCGGGTCGATCAACTGGGCCGCGCGGCGCTGGCCAACGGCGAACAGCGCCTGCGCGGCACCGCCGAAATGTACCGCCTGTTCGCCGGTCACGAAATCGCTGTCGATGCGGCGAGCGCCCTGGCGCAGAGCCTGACGTTCTCGCTGGACGAGCTGCGCTATGAATACCCCTCCGAGGCCGGAACCGGCGAAACCGCCGATGACCGGCTGGCCCGGCTTGCGGCCGAGGGGCTGGCCTGGCGCTATCCCTCGGGCGCGCCCGCGCGGGTGCAGGCGATGATGCAGCACGAGCTGACCCTGATCGCGCGGCTGCGCTATGCGCCCTACTTCCTGACGGTGCACGATATCGTCGCCTTCGCCCGCAGCCGCGACATCCTGTGCCAGGGGCGCGGCTCGGCGGCCAATTCGGTGGTCTGCTACTGCCTTGGCATCACCTCGGTCAGCCCCGAGATCGGGACCATGGTGTTTGAACGCTTCGTCTCCGAGGCGCGCGACGAGCCGCCCGACATCGACGTGGATTTCGAACACGAACGCCGCGAAGAGGTGATCCAGCACATCTATGACCGCTATGGCCGCGACCGGGCCGGGCTGTGCGCCACGGTGATCCACTATCGCGGCAAGCGCGCCATCCGCGAGGTGGGCCGCGCCATGGGGCTGAGCGAGGATACCATCGCCGCGCTCTCCTCGCAGCTGTGGGGGTTCTTTTCCTCCTCGGGGCTGGAAGACTCGCGCCTGCGCGAGATCGGGCTTGACCCGGGCGACCGCCGCCTGCGCCAGACCCTTGACCTGGTGCGCGAGATCGACGGTTTTCCGCGTCATCTCTCGCAGCATGTGGGGGGCTTCATCATCACGCGCGGGCGGCTGGATGAACTGGTGCCGATCGAAAACGCCGCCATGGCCGACCGCACCGTGATCTGCTGGGACAAGGACGATATCGACGCGCTGGGCATCCTCAAGGTCGACGTGCTGAGCCTTGGGATGCTGACCTGCATCCGCAAGGCCTTTGACCTGATTGCGCGCCACCACGGCACCCGCCATGCGCTGGCAACGCTGCCGCCCGAGGATCCGCGCGTCTATGACATGTTATGTCGTGCCGACAGTATCGGCGTGTTCCAGGTGGAAAGCCGGGCGCAGATGAACTTCCTGCCCCGGATGCGGCCGCGCAATTTTTATGACCTCGTGATCGAGGTGGCGATCATCCGGCCCGGGCCCATCCAGGGCGACATGGTGCATCCCTACATCCGCCGTCGCAACGGCGAGGAACAGGTGAGTTTTCCCTCGGACGCGCTGGGCGCGGTGCTCGGCAAGACGCTGGGCGTGCCGCTGTTCCAGGAACAGGCGATGCAGATCGCCATCGTCGGCGCGGGCTTCACCCCCGACCAGGCCGACCGGTTGCGCCGCTCGCTCGCGACCTTCAAGAAACACGGCAACGTCAGCGAATTCCGGGGGCTGTTCCTGCGCGGCATGGCGAAAAACGGCTATGACAACGATTTCGCCGAACGCTGCTTTTCCCAGATCGAGGGCTTCGGATCCTACGGCTTTCCCGAAAGCCACGCGGCGTCCTTTGCGCTGCTGGTCTATGCCAGCGCATGGGTCAAGCACCACCACCCCGGCATCTTTGCCTGCGCGCTGCTGAATTCCCAGCCGATGGGGTTCTACGCCCCGGCCCAGATCGTGCGCGACGCCCGCGAACACGGGGTGACGGTCCGCCCGGTCGAGATCAACGCCAGCTTCTGGGACAACACGATGGAGCCCGACGGCCACGGCGGGCTGGCGCTGCGGCTGGGGTTCCGCCAGATCAAGGGCCTGTCCGAGGAAGACGCTGGCTGGATCACGGCGGCGCGGGGCAATGGCTATCATCAGGTGGCCGACCTGTGGCGCCGCGCCGGGCTAAGCCGCGCCACGATCGAGCGGCTGGCCGAGGCGGATGCCTTTGCCGCGCTGGGCCTGTCGCGGCGCGAGGCGCTGTGGGCCGCGCGCGCCATTGCCGGGACGGAACCGCTGCCGCTGTTTTCACGGGATCTGGGCGACGAGCTGGCCCATGAACCTGCCGCCACGCTGGCCCCGATGACACTGGGAGAGTCGGTGGTCGAGGATTATGTCGCCACAAGGCTCAGCCTCAAGGCGCATCCGATGGCGCTGCTGCGCCCCTTCCTGACCCCGCCGTGACCGCCGCACCCGGGGTTTCCTAAGCCCCCGCCAGCCGTTACAAGGCGCGAAACACGCGCAAAGCCAAGCGAGGCACCCCTATGAACCCGCCCAAACCCGTCGTCCTGTGCATTCTTGATGGCTGGGGCCTGAGTGAGCGAACCGAGGCGAACGCGCCGCATCTGGCCCGCACCCCGGCCTTTGACGCGATCATGCAGGGGCCGCACGCCCAGCTGATCACCCACGGCCCCGATGTCGGCCTGCCCAGCGGGCAGATGGGCAATTCCGAAGTCGGGCATACCAACATCGGCGCGGGCCGCGTGGTGGCAATGGACCTTGGCCAGATCGACCTTGCCATCGAAGACGGCAGCTTCTTTGAAAACGCCGCGATCCTTGGCTTCATCGACGCGATGAAGGCCAGCGGCGGCACCGCGCATCTGTTCGGGCTGGTGTCAGATGGCGGCGTGCATGGACACCTGACCCACATTCTTGCCGCCGCGCGGGTGATCGCAGAGGCGGGCGTGCCCGTGGCGCTGCACGCCATCACCGACGGGCGCGACGTGGCCCCGAAATCCGCCGATGCCTTTGTCGCGCAACTTGCGGGCGAGCTGCCCGAGGGCGCGCACATTGCCACTGTGATCGGGCGCTATTTCGCGATGGACCGCGACAACCGGTGGGAGCGCGTGTCGCGCGCCTATGATTGCATGGTGCGTGGCGTGGGTGGTGACGCGATGCAGGCCGAAACCGCCGATCAGGCCATTGCCACCGCCTATGGCCGCGGCGAAACCGACGAATTCATCCAGCCGACCGCCATCGGTGGCTACGCGGGTGCCAAAGACGGCGACGGTGTGTTCTGCCTGAACTTCCGTGCCGACCGGGCGCGCGAAATCCTTGCCGCCATCGGCGCGCCGGGGTTCGACGGGTTCGACACCGGCAAACGCCCCGAATGGGCCGCGCTGCTGGGGATGGTCGATTATTCGACCGATCACTCCACCTATATGACAACCGCCTATCCCAAGGCCGAAATCCGCAACACGCTGGGCGAATGGGTCGCGAAACAGGGCCGCAGCCAGTTCCGGCTGGCCGAGACTGAAAAATACCCCCACGTCACGTTTTTCCTGAACGGCGGCGTCGAAACCCCGGCAGAAGGCGAAGACCGCTTCATGCCGAAATCGCCCGCCGTCGCGACCTATGATCTGCAACCCGAGATGTCTGCGGCCGAGGTGACCGACCGTTTCGTCGCCGCGATCGAGGCGGGGTATGACCTGATCGTGACGAATTACGCGAACCCCGACATGGTGGGCCATACCGGCGATCTGAGCGCCGCAATCGCGGCCTGCGAGGCCGTCGATACCGGGCTGGGCCGCGTGGTCGAGGCGCTGAAGGCGGCGGGCGGTGCGATGATCGTCACCGCCGATCACGGCAATTGCGAGCTGATGGTCGACCCTGACACCGGCGGGCCGCACACCGCGCATACCACCAACCCGGTGCCCGTCGCGCTGGTTGGCGGGCCTGAGGGCGCGCAGCTGAATAACGGGCGATTGGCCGATCTTGCGCCGACGCTTCTGGCGCTGATGGGTCTGCCTCAGCCCGAGGAAATGACCGGCCAGAGCCTGCTTGCATGACCCTGCGCCGCGCGCTCTTGACCGTCGCCTTGGCCGCATCGCTTGGGGCCGCGCCTGCCACGGCGCAGCAACCCGACGCCGAGGCGCTGGCGCAATCGGCCCGCGCGGCCAGCGATCAGCTGGAAAACGCGTCGCTTGCCTTGCAACAGGCGGTGTCGGCCCGAGACCGGGTGCGCGCATTGACGGAAACGGTGAAGGCGTATGAGGCCGGGCTGGCCGCGATGCGCGACGGGCTGCGCCGCGCCGCCACGCGCGAGGCGATGCTGGAGCGCAAGTTGCAGGCGCGCGAGGGCGAAATCGCCCGGCTGCTGGGCGTGATCCAGGTGATCGGCACCGCGCCACCTCCGGTTCTGATGCTGCACCCTTCGGGGCCGATGGGGGCCGCGCGGTCGGGCATGATGCTGGCCGATGTGACTCCGGGGCTGACCGCGCAGGCCGCCGACCTGCGCCGCGACCTGACCGAGGTGCGCACCCTGCGCCAGCTTCAGCAAAGCGCGGCGCAGACGCTCGAGGACGGGCTGGCCGGGGTCCAGACCGCACGGGCCGAGCTGAGCCAGGCTGTGGCCGACCGTACCGATCTGCCGCTGCGCTTCGTCGAGGATCCGGTGCGCACCGCGATCCTTTTGTCGTCAACCGAAACGCTGGACGCCTTTGCCAGCGGACTGTCGGAAATCGCCTCTGGGCCGGTGGCGGAAACGAACGCTGACATCACGGCGCAAAAGGGCGATCTGGCGTTGCCGGTCGAAGGCGTGGTGCTGCGCCGCGCAGGCGAGGCCGATGCCGGGGGTATCCGGCGCCCCGGTATCGTGCTGGCGACCCGGCCCCGCGCGCTGGTTACGACCCCGACGGCGGCCACCGTGCGCTATCGCGGTCCGCTGCTGGATTTGGGCAACGTGGTGATTCTTGAACCCCAGGCCAATCTGCTTTTCGTGCTCTCGGGCCTCTCCGACGTCTACGGCGCGATGGGTGAAGTGCTGCCGGCGGGGTCGCCGGTCGGATTGATGGGCGGTGCAACGCCCGGATCTGGTGCGATATTGTCACTAAGCGGTGATGGCACTGGAACTGATCGTTCAGAAACGCTCTATATGGAGGTCAGAGAGGCAGGCAGCCCCGTGGACCCCGAAACATGGTTCCGAACCGATAAGGATGGATAGAAACCAATGAACAGATTCGTGTTGGCGGCTTTGGGCGGAACCCTGGCCGGCGTCATTGCAACGACACAAGTGGCCGGACCGCTGATCGCTCAGGAAAACGCCCGCAGTTCCAGCGTCTATGAACAGCTTGATCTGTTCGGCGACATTTTCGAACGCATCCGCGCGCAATATGTCGAGCCGGTCGATGAATCCAAGCTGATCGAGGCGGCAATCAACGGGATGCTGACCTCGCTTGATCCGCATTCCAGCTATCTTGCCCCCGACGATGCGGCGCAAATGCGCGTTCAGACGCGCGGCGAATTCGGCGGCCTTGGCATTGAGGTCACGCAGGAAGAAGGCTTCGTCAAGGTTGTGTCGCCGATCGACGGCACCCCGGCGGACGAAGCCGGGATCGAAGCGGGCGATTTCATCACCCACGTCGACGGCGAATCGGTTCTGGGCCTGACACTCGACAAGGCGGTTGAGATGATGCGCGGCCCGGTCGGGTCGGAAATCGTGATTACCGTGGTGCGCGAAGGCGAGGATGAACCGTTCGACGTGTCGATCATCCGCGACACCATCAAGCTGACGGCGGTCCGCACCCGTACGCAGGGCGAAACCGTGGTGCTGCGCGTCACCACCTTCAACGACCAGACCACGCCGAACCTCGAATCCGGGCTGAAGGAACAGATTGAAGCAGCTGGCGGGATCGACAACATCAATGGCGTCGTGCTGGATCTGCGCAACAACCCCGGTGGTCTGCTGACACAGGCGATCAAGGTGTCGGACAGCTTCCTTGAATCCGGCGAAATCGTCAGCACCCGGGGCCGCAACCCGGAAGATGGCGAACGCTTCAACGCCACGCCGGGCGACCTGATCGAAGGCAAGCCGATGGTCGTGTTGATCAACGGCGGCTCGGCCTCGGCCTCGGAAATCGTGGCCGGTGCGTTGCAGGACCACCGCCGCGCCATCGTGGTGGGCACCAAGTCGTTCGGCAAGGGTTCGGTCCAGACGGTGATGCCGCTGCGGGGCGATGGTGCGATGCGCCTGACCACCGCGCGCTATTACACGCCTTCGGGCCGTTCGATCCAGGCGCTGGGCGTGTCGCCCGACATCGTGGTGGCCCAGCCGCGCCGCCCTGCCAACGCAGAGCAAGAGGAAGAGCCCGCAAGCGCCGTGTCGCGGTCGCGGTCCGAGGCCGATCTTCGGGGCCGTCTGAACAACGACAGCCTGAGCGAGGATGAGGTCCGCCAGATCGAGGAAGATCGCGCCAAGGCAGAGGCCGCCGCGCAGCTGCGCGAAGAGGATTACCAGCTGGCCTATGCCATCGATATCCTCAAGGGCCTGTCGGCGATCGACCACCGCAACTAAAGCGGGTGAGAGGCATGAAACATGGGGCGGCGGGGCAACCTGCCGCCCTTTCGCGTTACCGGGCCGAGGTTTCGACGCAATGGCGGCGGAAGGCGCGTTTGAGCAGATCAAGCTCGGCGCGCAGCAGTTCGACTTCGGTGCGCAGGGCATCGTCGGCGCCGTCACCCGCGATCACCGCGAAATCGCCCAGCCGGGCGCCGCTGGCATTGTCGATCACCAGAAACACATGAATGCCGTCGCTGAGCGCGGCCTCGGGGATGCGGGCGCGCAGCGTCCATACGCCGGGAGTTTCGGGCGAAACTTCAACCCCCGATAGCGGCACATCACGGAACAGGACCGCCACATCCGGCGCATCGCCGGGCGCATTGGTCAGCGTGGCGGTATAGGTGCCGCTGGCAAGACTGGTGTTGGTTAACGTGACCTGGCTCATGCCTGCCCTCTACAATGCGGCGCGGCGATAGCGCGCCATGTTCAGATCGCGCAGCATCACCTGATTCATTTCGGGCGCTTCAAAGATCAGATCCAGCCACGCGCGTTCGACCCGGTTTTCATCAAGCCCGGAATAGGCCAGATCGAATTCGACCATCGTCTCGCGCGTCTCGAGCGAGAATTCACGCACGAGTTGTTCTGTGTTCGGCCCGTGTTTCACATTCAGCCGGGCAAAGATTTCCAGCGGCTTTTCCACGTCGATTACCGTCGCCACCCGCAGCAGGTGGTTGCGCGTCAGGCCGGTTGTCGCCTCGGGCGGCAGGTCGATCACCAGCGACAGGAAGGTGCCATCGAACCGGAACACGTCCAGCCGCAGGCCAAAGGGCGCAAGGTCGTCGTCGCGCCGGTTGCGCATCTGGCGCAGGGTCAGTTCCGATTGCGTGCAATCGTGGAACAGCGTGGCCTCGTCTCCAAGGCGCGATTTGCTGGGCGCGGCGACGATCCCCGGGCGGGGCAGGGGGCCGCGCCAGACCTCGGGACGCCAGGCCCAATCGGTATCGTGCGGGCGCGGAAAGGCGGTGGACCCGGCGCGAGGCAGGGCCAGCCGCCCCTCGGCCACATGCAGCAGGCGATCCAGCTGGCGGCGCAGTTGCCGTGCCTCTGCGCGCATCTGGCGCAGGGCGGTATCGCCAAGCGATTCTGCGCTGTCGGCACGGGCGGTCCAGCGCCGCAGCGCGCCCGCCTTGTTCAGCCGGTCCAGGATCCTGCCCATCATGCCTCCACCAAGGGGCGAACGTCTGCCCCGTGGACTGTGTAGCCAAACCGTTACGGTCTGATAAACCGGCAAATTCGCGCAGAAGATGAAAAAGGCGCCGGCTGCGGCCCGGCTGCGCCTATTCCTGGGCCTCGGGCTTGCCCGCCTGCTGCGTGGCCGCGGTGGCCGCGCGCGAACGTTCGGCCAATTCGTTCAGCAGTGCCGCGCCGCCGTTGCCTAACGCCCCGCTTGTCGCGGGCGCGTACAGGCCAAGCCCGATCAGGTGGCTGTTCAGCACGAACCCGCCGCGCCAATGCGTGTCGCTCACGCCATCGAACGCTTCGCTGCCCTTGTCGAGCCGGACCATGGCCAGGCCCTCGCGGTTGCGTTCGGCCAGCACGGTTCCGGTGCCAACGGATCGCGCCACCTCGGCCGGGGTCGGCGCGGTGATGGTGCTGTCGGCCGGGCCTGCCGTCACGGTGATGACGGCCAGATCATAGCCGCCAAAGAACCCGCGCACGCCCAGCGTGTCGCAGCGGGCCATCACCACGAATCCATTCTGGCCCGCGCGGCGCAGTGACCGGCGGTCGATGCAGTACCCATCGGGGGCGGTGATGGTGATATCGCCGCCCGCCAGTGTCGTTTGTGCCATCCGCGCGCGGCCATCGTCGGTTCTTGCGTCCAGCTCGGCGGCAAAGGGCAGGCCGGTGGCCGGGTCGCACCCGGCCAGCCCGCTTGCCGCAAGAAGGATAGCCGTGGCCCTAGAGATCCATGTAGACATGTTTCTCGGCCTTGCCGCCGGGGTGGGTCACGGCGCCCTTGTAGGTCGCGCCAACCAGCTGGGCGAACTTCCACACCGCGCCCGAGGCATAGATCGTGTCGCGCGGGCCTTTCCAGTCGGCTTTGCGCTGGGCCAGTTCTTCCTCGCTCAGGTCGACTGAGATTTCGCCCTTGATCGCGTCGATGGTGATCATGTCGCCGTTCTTGATCAGTGCGATGGGGCCGCCATGCGCTGCTTCGGGGCCAACGTGACCCACGCAGAACCCGCGTGTCGCGCCCGAAAAGCGGCCATCGGTGATCAGCGCGATCTTCTTGCCCATGCCCTGACCCGACAGCGCGGCGGTGGTGGCGAGCATTTCGCGCATACCGGGACCGCCTGCGGGGCCTTCGTTGCGGATGACGATGACTTCGCCTTCCTTGTACTGGCGCTTTTGCACGGCCTCGAAAGCCTCTTCTTCGCATTCGAAGACGTTGGCGGGGCCGGTGAACACCTGACCTTCGGGCGGGATGCCCGCGACTTTCACGATCGCGCCTTCGGGGGCAAGGTTGCCTTTCAGGCCCACGACGCCACCGGTCGTGGTGATCGGTTTTTCAATGGAATAGATCACGCGGTTGTCGGCTTCGCGGTCGATCATATCAAGCTCTTCGCCGATCGAGCGGCCCGTGGCGGTCATGCAATCCTCGTGGATCAGGCCCGCCTTGCGCAGTTCTTTCATCACGACCGGGATGCCGCCGGCGTCATACAGGTCTTTCGCGACGTACTGCCCGCCCGGCTTCAGATCGACGAAATAGGGGGTGTCGCGGAAAATCTCGCAGACATCATCCAGGAAGAAGTCGATCCCGGCTTCGTGTGCAATGGCGGGCAGGTGCAGGCCGGCATTGGTCGAGCCGCCGGTGCAGGCCACCACGCGGGCGGCGTTTTGCAGGCTTTCCAGAGTCACGATGTCCCGCGCGCGGATGTTCTTTTCGATCAGGTTCATCACCGCCTGGCCCGAGGCTTCGGCGTATTGGTCGCGCGATTCATAGGGCGCGGGCATGCCCGAGCTGTTCATCAGCGCCAGACCGATGGCTTCGGAGACACATGCCATGGTGTTGGCGGTGAACTGGCCACCGCAGGCGCCTGCGCTGGGGCAGGCGACGCGTTCCAGCATGTCCAGCGCGGCGTCCGACATGGTGCCGTTCTGGTGGCGGCCGACGGCTTCGAACATGTCCTGCACGGTCAGATCGCGCGAGCGGAAATCTTCGGGAATCTCATCGACCTGCGGCGCCTTGCCCGGCAGGATCGAGCCGCCGTAGATGAACACCGACGGCGTGTTCAGCCGCACCATCGCCATCATCATGCCCGGCAGCGATTTGTCACAGCCCGCAAGGCCGACGATCGCGTCATAGCAGTGTCCGCGCATCGTCAGTTCCACGGTGTCGGCGATTGCCTCGCGCGAGGCGAGCGAGCTGCGCATGCCTTCGTGGCCCATGGCGATGCCGTCGGTCACGGTGATGGTGGTGAATTCGCGCGGGGTGCCATTGGCGGCTTTCACGCCCAGCTTCACGGCCTGCGCCTGCCGGTTCAACGAGATGTTGCAAGGCGCGGCTTCGTTCCAGCAGGTCGCCACGCCGACCAGCGGCTGGTGGATTTCCGCATCCGACACGCCCATCGCGTACATATACGACCGGTGCGGTGCCCGCTCGGGGCCCTCGGTCACATGACGGCTTGGCAGTTTTGTCTTGTCGAACTGGCGCTTGAGCATGGCTGGACTCCCTTTATATCGCGCCATCCGCAATAAACCCGCGCCAGACGGGGCACAAGCCGCAACATTCTATGCCGCACAAAGCGAACCTTGGCTGTTCATTCGCGCACCTTGTAATCGCGGTTCGCATGATTACCCTCTGGCAACCCCGCGCTGTCATGTATTTTGACATAAGCTGTTACCCGATTTGCCGGAGGTGTTGGCCCGATGGAGCCCACCCTGTTTTCCTTCATCTGGAAATATTCCAGACGTCAGCAGCTGTGGCTGCTGGTGCTGACTGTGCTGTCGTTCCCGTTTCTTTACGCCTCGCTCGAACTGCCCAAGCGGATCATCAACGATGCCATCGGTGCCGCGACCGACACGATTACGGTGGCGGGGGTTGATATGACGCAGGTGCAATTCCTGCTGCTGCTGTGCTGCGCCTTCCTTGCGGCGGTGCTGCTGAGCGGGCTGATGAAGATGCACATCAACACGCAAAAGGGCGTGGTGGCCGAACGGCTGCTGCGGCGGCTGCGTTTTGGGCTGATCGCGCGGATGATGCGCTTTCCCGCACCCTATTTCCGCACCACCAGCCAGGGCGAGCTGGTGTCGATGATCACCTCCGAGGCCGAGCCGATGGGCGGCCTCATGGGCGATGCGCTGGCGCAGCCGGTGTTCCAGTTCGGCCAGATGCTGACGATTCTGGTGTTCCTGTTCATGCAAAGCGTGTGGTTCGGGCTGGCCTCTGTCGCGCTGATTCCCTTGCAGGCGTGGCTGATCCCGATGTTGCAGCGTCAGATCAATCAGCTGAACAAATCCCGCATTTCAGAAGTGCGGCACCTGTCGTCGGAAATCGGTGAAACCGCCGCGGGGATCGGCGATCTGCGGGTGAACGGCGGCGTGCGGTACAGGCTGGCACAGGTGTCTGACCGGCTGAACCGGCTGTTCCTGATCCGGTTTCAGATTTACCAGAAAAAATTCTTCATGAAGTTCCTGAATAACATGATCGGGCATTTGACGCCTTTCATGTTCTATCTGGCGGGCGGGTATCTGGCTATTCGGGGCGACATCACAGTGGGCGCGCTGGTTGCGGCCTTGGCGGCCTACAAGGATCTGTCGAGCCCGTGGAAGGAATTGCTGACCTATTACAATCAGGTGCAGGATATGTCGCTGCGCTGGCAGATCGTGATCGACAAGTTCCATCCGCGCGGGATGATCCGCGAAGATCTGTTCGAGGGCGAGCCGGCCGACATTCCGCACCTGCGCGGTGCCATCGAATTTCACGATGTGACGGTGCGCGATGCCGATGGCAACGCCGTGCTTGAGGATGTGACGCTGACTATTCCGCCGGGCAGCCGCGTGGCGATCAAAAGTTCCAAGGCGTCCGAACGGGCGGCCTTTGCCCAGTTGCTGACTCGCGAGGTTCTGCCGTCGCGGGGGCATATCACCCTGTCGGGCTTCCCGCTGAACGAGCTGCACCAATCCGTGATCGCTGCCCGCATCGGCCACGCTCATTCGCGGCCCTACCTGTTCGACGGCACATTGGGCGACAACCTGCTGATGCCGTTGCGGCTGAAGCCGACGGTGGTGCCATGGTCGCCCACGGGCCGCGACAAGGCGGTGACCGAGGCGAAGCGCTCCGGCAACAGCCCCGATCAGGTGGATGTGGATTGGGTCGCCCCCGATCTGGCCGGGCTGTCGAGCTCCGACGATCTGCGCGACTGGTGGTTCAAGCTGGTCGAGGCGATGGGCATCGACGATGAAATGCTGCGCCGCACGCTGCGGTCACGGTTCGATCCGGAGGTGCATCACCGGCTGGCGCAGGCGATTGTCGATCTGCGCCCGGTGATCTGGCAGCGGCTGGTGGATAAAGGGCTTGATACGGCAGTGCACCGGTTCGACCCGGACCGCTTCAACCCGGCGGTGCCGCTGGGCGGCAACCTGCTGTTTGCCGCGCCCCGGCGCATGATTTCGCAAAAGGCGCTGGCGGCGAACCGTGCCTTCATGGACATGCTGACCCGCGAAGGGCTGGATATCGACGGGCTGAACATTGCCCGCGCGGTGATCGAGATTCTGCGCCATACCTTCGGGCGCGACGGCACCGATCATCCTTTGTTCCGCAAGCTGGGGATCGAGGAAGACGTATATCAGCAGCTGGTCGATATCTCGGCCCGCTACGGGCGCGGGGGCGATGGCGCGCTGAATGTCGAAGATCGCAGCCTTTTGCTGACGGTGCCTTTCCTGTTGACCGCGGAACAGATCGGCCCCAGCTTTCCCGAGCAGTTCAAGTCGCGGATCCTTGGTATTCGTCAGTCCCGCGCCGACCAATTGCGCCGCCACGCCGGAGATATCTTTGTGCCGATCTCGCCCGAGACTTATCTGCCCCGGCTGACCCTGACGGAAAACGCGATCTATGGACGGATCTCGATGACGGCGAGCGCAAGAGTGGAACAGATCGAACGCGAGGTGGCAGAGATTCTGATTGAACACGATCTGCATCGCGCGGCGGCGGCGATCATCTATGATCTGCCAACCGGGCTGGGCGGGGCCAACCTGCCCGCCGTGCTGCAAGAGCGCGCGGCCTTCAGCCGGGCGGGGATCAAGCGGCCCGATATTCTTGTGATGGATCACGCACTGGCAAGCCACGACACGCAAAGCCGCGCGCGCACCCGCGAGCGCCTGCGCGATCTGCTGCCCAAATCGACCATGGTGTTCATGGAAGACAGGTTCGAAAGCCCCGAGAACTACGATATCTATGTCGAGATCCGTGATGGCCGGATCGACGGCGTGGCCCGCTGTGACGAAGCCGCGAAGGAAAGCGCCGGGGCCGCCGATCTGCAACAAAAGCGCCGCATCCTGTCCGAGGCGCATCTGTTCCGCAATCTCGACCTGCGCAATCAGCGTCTGCTGGCCTTTGCCGCGCAGTGGTTCGATGCCGTGCCAGGGCAGGTAATCTTTACCCACGGAGACTCTCCCGATGCTGTCTATCTTTGTCTCTCGGGCGAGGCTGAGCTGCGCTGGGCCGACTCGGAGCCTGAAGATGCGCCCGTCACCACCGTCAGCCCCGGGCGACTGATCGGCGATCTGTCGATCATCACGGGCGAGCTGCGCCAGATGGATCTGGTGGCCACCGCCTCGAGCCGGTTCCTGCGGCTCCCGGCCGAGGAGTTCCGCGCCGTTATCGAAGCCGATGCCAGCGTGGCGATGCAACTGCTGGAAACGACGGGGCGCAATCTGATGCAGGTTGGGCGCACTCTTTCGGCGGCCCGTGCCGCGCTCCCCGGCGGCTCCGACCAGGCCACAACGCCACCGGCGCCCATCGGCGTATTCAGCGGCGACAGCCTTGGGGCCGTGGCCGATGGCTGAACGCCGCGCCTACGCCGCTCATGCCGAACTTGTCGATCCGGCGCGCCGGATGCCGCAGCTTTGGCGGCTTTTGGCTGGTCTGGTGCTAATGTCGCTGATCGCCTTTGCGCTGGGCGGTCTGCTGCGCAGCGTGTTTTCGGTTCCGGTGATGACAGCGACACCCGAGGCAACCGGCGTGGCGCGGATGCTGTACCTGCTGGCCAGCTTTGGCCTTGTCATCCCCGCTATCGCCATCGTTCTGCGCCTGCTGCATCACCGCCGGGCCGGAACACTGATCGGCACACCGCGCGTTGCATTGCGACAAGCGGGGCGGGTGCTGCGGGCGCTTGCCCTGCTTGGGGTCATCGTGCTGGTTCTGCCGCCCTATAACCTGGGCGATCCACTGGTGCCAAATCTTCCGCTTGGCCTTTGGCTGTCGCTGTTGCCGCTGTCTCTGGCGGCGGTGCTGATTCAAGTCGCAAGCGAAGAGCTGCTGTTTCGCGGCTACCTTCAGCAGCAGCTTGCAGCCCGCTTTTCCCACCCCGGGATCTGGCTTGTGGTGCCATCGGTCCTGTTCGGGCTGGGCCACTATTCCCCTGAGATGGCCGGGGAAAATGCGTGGCTTGTCGCGGTCTGGGCGATGATGTTCGGCGTGCTGATGGCCGATCTGACCGCGCGCGCCGGCACGCTTGGCCCGGCCATCGCTGTGCATCTTGCCAACAATGTGATCGCCATCCTGATCATCGCGCTGCCCGATACGCTGTCGGGTCTCTCGCTGTTTCTGACCCCTTTCGCCATGACCGACACCAGTGCCATGCGCGGCTGGCTGTTCGTTGATTTCGGCTTCATGATCTGCGGCTGGCTCGCCGCCCGGCTGGCAATCGGGCGCTGATTGCATTTGGTGGCGCAGGGGCTTATCTGAGGGGCCAAAGCCGTCGCAAAGGGCCAGACACCGCACATGAACTGGATCACCAACTACGTCCGTCCCCGGATCAATTCGATCTTTTCGCGCCGCGAGACGCCGGAAAACCTCTGGCAGAAATGCGACGAATGCGGAACGATGCTGTTCCACCGCGAACTGACGGACAACCTGAAGGTCTGCACCAACTGCGGCCACCACATGGCGATTTCCCCGCGCGACCGGCTGACCGCCCTGTTCGACGGTGGCATCTTTTCGGAACTCAAAGTGCCCGAGCCGGTCACCGATCCGCTGAATTTTCGCGATCAGAAACGCTATCCCGACCGGATGAAGGCGGCGCAGAAATCCACCGGAGAGAAGGAGGCGATGCTGGTCGGCCTTGGTGAAATCGGCCGTACCCCGATCGTCGCCGCCGCGCAGGATTTTTCCTTCATGGGCGGTTCGATGGGCATGTATGTCGGCAACGCGATCATTGCTGCCGCGCAAGAGGCGGTAAAGCTGCACCGCCCGCTGATCCTGTTTTCCGCAGCCGGGGGCGCCCGCATGCAGGAGGGAATCCTGTCGCTGATGCAGATGCCGCGTACCACCGTCGCCGTGCAGATGCTGAAAGAGGCGAACCTGCCCTATATCGTCGTGCTGACCCATCCCACCACCGGTGGCGTCACGGCCTCTTACGCGATGCTGGGCGATGTGCATATCGCCGAGCCGAATGCGCTGATCTGTTTTGCCGGGCCGCGCGTGATCGAACAGACGATCCGCGAAAAACTGCCTGACGGATTCCAGCGTGCCGAATACCTGCTGGATCACGGCATGCTGGATCGCGTCACCCCCCGGACCGAACTGCGTGACGAGTTGATCACCATCACCCGGATGCTGCTGAACCAGCCGCCTGCGGTGCGCGGCGATCTGCCCCCGCCGGCCGAGGTGCCGCCCGCTCCGGCCCCGGAAACCCCGGCGCCCGAACAGGCCGAAGCCGAGGCCGCGCCCCCGGTGGCGAAAAAATGACGGCCCCCACATCGGACATCATCCTGGAACGGATGATGGCGTTGCACCCCAAGGTGATGGACCTGTCGCTTGACCGGATGTGGCGGCTTCTGGATGCCTTGGGCAACCCCGAACAATCCCTGCCGCCGGTGATCCATGTGGCGGGTACCAACGGCAAAGGCTCGACCCTCGCGATGATCCGCGCCGGGCTGGAAGGCGCCGGTTTGACCGCCCACGCCTATACCTCGCCGCATCTGGCGCGGTTCCACGAACGCATCCGCGTGGCGGGCCAGCTGATCCCCGAGCCGGACCTGACCGCCGTGCTGGACGATTGCTATGCCGCCAACAAGGGCGCGCCGATCACCTACTTCGAAATCACCACCTGCGCGGCGCTGCTGGCGTTTTCCCGCACCCCCGCTGATTACACCCTGCTCGAGGTTGGGTTGGGCGGGCGGCTGGATGCCACCAACGTGGTCGACAGCCCGCGGCTGACCGTCATCACCCCGGTGTCAATCGACCACCAGCAATACCTTGGCACCACCCTGACCGAGATCTCAGGCGAAAAGGCCGGCATCCTGAAGCGCAACGTGCCCTGCGTCGTCGGCCCGCAGGACCCGGATGCCTTCGACGCAATCGAAGCCCGCGCGATCCGCCTTGGCGCGCCGCTCCTGGTGCGCGGCCAGCACTGGCACGCCCGCCGCGACGCGGGCCGCCTGATTTACGAGGATGAAACCGGGCTGGCCGATCTTCCGCTGCCGAACCTTCTTGGCGCACACCAGATCGACAACGCCGGCGCCGCCATCGCCGCCCTGCGCGCGCTTGGTCTGGGGCAGGACGCGCTTGAGGCGGCGGTCACGCGCGCGGAATGGCCCGCCCGGATGCAGCGGCTGAAAACCGGCCCGCTGGTCGATATGGCCGAAGGGTGCGAACTCTGGCTCGATGGCGGTCACAACCCCGCTGCGGGCGAGGCGCTGGCCGCCGTGCTCGCCAGCCTGCCGCCCCGGCCCACGCATCTGATCTGCGGCATGCTCAACACCAAGGATATCGGCGGCTACCTGCGCCCGCTGGCCCCGCATGTCGCCAGCCTCACCGCGCTGTCGATCCCGGGCGAGGCCAACACCCTGCCGGCTGAAACAACGGCCGAGCATGCGCAACAGGCGGGAATCGCATCGCAGACCGCGGACTCAGCCGCCGACGCCGTGCAGATGATCCGCCAGTCCGACCCGGACGCGCGCATCCTGATCTGCGGCTCGCTCTACCTTGCCGGGGCCATCCTACGCGAAAACGGCTAGGGCCTTCCACGGCCCCTGCTTCATCATTCCCAAAAATACTCAAAAAAAGACGCGCCGCTGATCCAGCGGCGCGTTCCTTTGTTTCGTCAGCGAAGTCGGATCAGACCGACATGCAGAGGTATTTCATCTCGAGGTAATCCTCGATGCCGTGGTGGCTGCCTTCACGGCCCAGACCCGACTGCTTCACGCCGCCAAAGGGCGCAACCTCGGTCGAGATGATGCCCGTGTTGATGCCGACCATGCCGTATTCCAGGGCCTCGGCCACCTTGTAGACGCGGCTCAGGTCCTTGGCATAGAAATAGGACGCAAGGCCAAAGATGGTGTCGTTCGCCATCTCGATCACCTCGTCCTCGGTCTCGAACTTGAACAGCGGCGCCAGCGGGCCGAATGTTTCGTCCTGGGCCACCATCATGTCCTGCGTCACGCCGGTGACGATGGTGGGTTCATAGAAGGTCCCGCCCAGCTCGTGCGGCTTGCCGCCGGCCACCAGCTTGGCGCCTTTAGAGGTCGCGTCCTCCAGGTGTTCCTTCACCTTCTCTATGGCATCGGCGTTGATCAGCGGCCCGGTGGTCACGCCGGGCGTCAGCCCGTCACCCACGTTCAGCTTGTTCACCGCGGCGGTCAGCTTCTTAGCGAATTCGTCGTAGACACCCGCCTGCACATAGATCCGGTTGGCGCAGACGCAGGTCTGGCCGTTGTTGCGGAACTTGCAGATCATCGCGCCTTCGACGGCCGCATCCAGATCGGCGTCGTCGAACACGATGAAGGGCGCGTTACCGCCCAGCTCCATGCTGCACTTCATCACCTGATCGGCAGCCTGTTTCAGCAGGATGCGGCCCACTTCGGTCGACCCGGTAAAGGTCAGCTTGCGCACTTTCGGGTTCTCGCAGAACTCCTTGCCGATGTCGGACGACCGCGACGAGGGCACCACGTTGAACACGCCTGCCGGAATGCCTGCGCGTTCCGCCAAAACGGCCAGAACGGTGGCCGACAGCGGCGTTTCCTTTGCCGGGCGCGCCACAAAGGCACAGCCTGCTGCCAGCGCGGGCGCGGCCTTGCGGGTGATCATCGCGTTGGGGAAGTTCCACGGTGTGATCGACGCGGCCACGCCGATCGGCTGCTTCAGCACGGTGATGCGCTTGTCAGGCTGGTGGCCGGGAATGGTTTCGCCGTAGATGCGCTTGGCCTCTTCGGCGAAGAATTCGACGAAAGACGCGCCATAGCCGATTTCGCCAACGGCCTCGCCCTTGGGTTTGCCCTGTTCGGCGGTCAGGATGATGCCCAGATCCTCGGCATTCTCCATCATCAGGTCATACCACTTGCGCAGAATGTTGGCGCGTTCCTTGCCGGTTTTCTTGGCCCATTCCTTCTGCGCGGCATAGGCGGCGTCGATGGCCTCGGCAGCCTGCTCGCGCGACAGGTCGGCGACATTGGCGATCACGTCGCCGCGTGCGGGGTTCGTCACCTCGAAGGTGCCGTTCGCACCATCGACCCACTGGCCGTTCACATAGGCCTGGGTCGCCAGCAGATCGGGATCCTTCAGAAGCGATTTAAGATCGGTTGTCGCGTCCAGCATGGTGGCCTCCTCAGACAATACGATTAAGTTCGTGCGCAGGTGAAGCACTTGGGGCACACTAAGTCAACGTGAAGCGAGGAATACATGGAACTGGACGATGCCTATGCCAATGGCGCCTATATCGAAGGCGCAGAGGCCTATCCCGACCGTTGGGCGGCTCTTGCCCGCGATTTCACATTTGCCCAGACGGCGCGCGGCAAGGCGCGGATGGGTGTGCCCTATGGCACTGGTGCGCGCGAGAAATTTGATCTGTTCCTGCCCGAGGCCGATGCGCCGCGCGGGCTGCTGATCTTCGTGCACGGCGGCTACTGGCTGCGGTTCGACCGCTCCGACTGGTCGCATCTGGCCAAGGGCGCGCTGGCGCATGGGTTTGCGGTGGCGATGCCATCCTACGATCATTGCCCCGATGTGCGGATATCGAAGATCACCCAGCAGATCGCGCAGGCCGTTGCTGCGGCTGCGGTTCTGGTCGATGGGCCGATCGCTTTGGCAGGCCATTCGGCGGGCGGCCATCTGGTTGCGCGGATGTGCGCGCCGGGCCTGCTGCCGCCCGAGGTCGCGGTGCGGCTGGCGCATGTGATGCCGATCTCGCCACTGTCCGACCTGCACCCGCTGATGCAGACATCGATGAACGCCGATCTTGGCCTGACCGAGGAAGAGGCCCGCGCCGAGAGCCCGCTGTTTCAGCCCGCGCCTGCGGTACCCGTCACCGTCTGGGTCGGGGCCGACGAACGGCCCGCCTTCCTGGATCAGGCGCGCTGGCTGGCCGAGACATGGGGCTGCGGCCATGTCGTCGCGCCGGGCAAGCATCACTTTGACGTGATCGATGCGCTGGCCGAGCCGGACAGCCAGATGATCGCCACGTTGGTCGGCGGATGAGTCGCTGGCGCCTTGGCTGGCTGGCGCTTGCCTGTGGTCTGTGGCTGACCGGGCCGCTGGCCGCACAGACGCGGGTGCCCCTGCCGGCCGAGGCGCCGGAAACCCTGCCCGACCTGTCGGGGCTCAGCGATGCCGAGCTGCTGGACCTGCTTGACCGGCTTGAACGCCAGCGCCGCCCTGTCGGGCCGGTGTCGATTTTCGGCATTCCGTCAGGGTTCGGGGTGCCGCACGGGATCGGCTTTGCCGCGCTGGCGGCGACCAACCGGCGCGACCGGGGGCGGGGGGGCGATTGGGATGCGTCCTTTGTACTTGGTGCAGGGTTTGGCGATGCCGAGCGCGGCGTGAACGTGACCCCGATCCTTGATGTCACCTCGGTCTCGCCGCACCATTTTGGCGAATCGGGCAAGTTCGGCCTGCGTCTGGCGCGCGCTCTGCCATCTTCGGAGCGATGGCGCCTGTCGGCGGCGCTGGACCTCGACAACCTGATGACATGGGGCGACAGTCGTGTGCTGTCGCGCGAATGGTCGGTGGCGGTGTCGGGCATTCGCGCGCCCGATGACACCTTCGGCGCGCCGGTGATGGTCAGCCTGGGCTATGGGTCTGGCGTGTCGGCGCGTGGCACCGAAAGCGGGGCCTTTGCGGGTGTGGGACTCGGCGTATCGCCCTCGGCCTCCGTCAGCCTGGGCTGGTATGGCGACGAAGCCATAGCCGGCGGCAGTTTTCTGGTGCCGGGGCGGGAAAACTTGCAGATTTCGTTAGGGGTTGGTGATATAACCAACAGGGTATCCGGGCGCCGCGTTTTGGTGGCCCTTTCATTTTCGCGGTCGTTGCGCCGCAATTGAAGGATTTGAAGATGAACGCATTGTCGCGCCTGTCGGTGTTCACTCTTGCCGTTGTCTTTGCGGCCCCTGCTTTTGCCGGGGATCAGCCTGCGGTTATCAAGCCGCCGTATCTGCCCGTCTATACCACCACCGGCGTTGATCCGGTGCACTATCGCTTTGACACGCTGAAGGGTGGGCCGGTTTCGGCTCCGACCGCGACCGCAACGACGGCAACCGGGGCGACGGGCAACGCCTCTGTCGCGCGGGTCAACGCCCCGGCGGGCCGGGCGCAGTCAAGCGATGCGCTCTACGCTCATGTCCTGGCCGAGGCGAAGGCGCGCGGCCTGCGGTAAAACAGCACCTTGCGCGGGCGGCATGCCCCGTGCATTGATGCATTCGGGCAGGGCGATGGCGTCGCCACCGCCGCCAGTGCGGCGGGCCCCCTGATTGTTCGTCCTGAACGCCGGGACCTTTCTGCAAAGGAGGGTCTGACATGACCGACCGCCCCGCATTCCACCGTGTCCATAATGGCGAAAAGGCCAAGCTGCCGTTCGCATCCGAAGAATACGACGCCCGCCTGGCCGAACTTCGCGAGCGTATGGAGGCCGCAGGCGCCAGCGCCGCTGTCTTCACCTCGATGCACAACGTCGCCTATTACTCGGGCTTCCTGTACTGCAGCTTTGGCCGCCCCTATGCGCTGGTGGTGACCGAGGATGATTCTGTCACCATTTCCGCCGGGATCGACGCGGGTCAGCCGTGGCGGCGCAGCCATGGCGACAACATCACCTATACCGACTGGACGCGCGACAATTTCTGGCGCGCGGTGCGTTCGGTCACCGGCACGGGCGGGGTAATCGGATACGAAGGCGACCACCTGACGCTGATGCAGCGCGACCGGATGGAGGATTTCCTGCAACCGCTGACCATGGTGGACCTGTTTGAAACCACGATGCGCCAGCGGATGCACAAATCCCCGGCGGAAATCGACCTGATCCGCCATGGCGCTGCCGTCGCCGACCACGGGGGCGAGGCAATTCGCGATGCGATCCGCGCCGGCGTGCGCGAGGTCGACGTGGCGATGGCCGGGCGCAACGCGATGGAACTGGAGATTGCCCGCCGCTTTCCCGATGCCGAATACCGCGATACCTGGGTCTGGTTCCAGTCGGGGCTGAACACCGATGGCGCGCATAACCCGGTCACGGGCCGCGTACTGCAGCAGGGCGACATCCTGAGCCTGAACACATTCCCCATGATTTCAGGCTATTACACCGCGCTGGAACGCACGCTGTTCTTGGGTGACCCCGACGCCGCCAGCCTGAAGGTGTGGGAGGCCAACGTCGCCGCGCATGAACTGGGGCTGGGCCTGCTGAAACCCGGCGCCACCTGTTCCGGCGTCACCCGGCAGATCAACGATTTCCTGGCCGAGCGCGATCTGCTGCAATATCGCACCTTCGGTTATGGCCATTCTTTCGGCGTGCTGTCGCATTTCTATGGGCGCGAGGCCGGGCTGGAGCTGCGCGAGGATATCGACACCGTGCTGGAACCCGGCATGGTGATTTCGATGGAGCCGATGCTGACCATTCCGCAGGGCCAGCCCGGGGCAGGCGGCTATCGCGAGCATGACATTCTGATCATCACCGATGACGGAAATGAGAATATCACCGGTTTTCCCTATGGGCCGGCGCACAACATCATCGGTTGAGTAAGCGGCAGTGATGCAACCCCGGGGCGGAAAGTTTCGCGCCGGGGTTTTGAATGCGCGAGTTTCCGCGCTAGGTTCCGGACGAAACCTATTAACCAGATTGCTGCCGCCATGATCAAACCCTGTCTTCGTGCCCTGTTCGCCTGCGCTGCCATGGCGATTCTTGCCGCCTGTGCCGGCCCCTACGAAGACGATGCCCCGCCGCCCGCAGCCTCGGTTGGGCCTTATGGCGCGGTGGAAGACGGCGACATCACGATCCCGGCGGTCGATCCGGCGTTCCTGGCGGAGCCCAACCGCCGCGCCTCGGTCAACTACACCGGCCCCGAATCGCCCGGCACCATTGTCGTCGATCCCTATGCCAAGTTCCTGTATTTCGTCGAAGAAGGCGGCATGGCCACGCGCTATCCGGTCGCAGTGGGGCGGGACGGCAAATCGTTCCGGGGGCGCGGCACGATCCGGGTGAAAAAGGAATGGCCGGGCTGGACCCCGACTAAGAACATGCTGCGGAGCGAGCCCGAAGTGTACGGCCCCTTCGCCAAGGGCATCCCCGGTGGCGTCGCCAGCCCTCTGGGCGCGCGGGCGCTGTACCTGTACCGCGGCGGGCGTGACACCTATTTCCGCATCCACGGCACCAACGATGCCAGCTCGATCGGCAACGCGAACTCGGCCGGGTGCATCCGCCTGTTCAATCAGGACGTGATCGACCTGTACGAACGCACCCCGCTGGAAACGCAGGTCGTGGTGCGCAGCTATGATGAATCGGTCCTTTACGAGGGTGAGGAAATGGCCAATCGCGGGGTTGAACTGCCCCCGGTAATGCTGGACCCGGACCGCGTTTATGCCGCGGTCGAGCTGGAAAAGCAGCGACGCGAACAGGCCGCCATCCTTGCATCGCAGGAAGAGTGATTACAGCCGGACGACGTAATCCTTGCGGGTGGTTTCGACCACCTGCCAGGTGCCGGTGAACCCGGGGCGCAGCACGAAACTGTCGCCCGCGCCAACCACATGCGCCGTGCCCTCGGCATCGGTGATGACGGATTTGCCCGACAGGATCGTGCAATATTCCCATTCATCATAGGAAATCGCCCAAGTGCCCGGCGTCGATTCCCAGATGCCGCAGTACAGCCCGTCGCGCTCTTCCAGGTTCCATGTGGTGAAAACCGGGTCGCCCTCGATCACCTTTTCGGGGTCGGGGCGCGTGGTTTCGGGGGTTCCGTCGGGGGTGACGGTCAGGAACAGGTCGGGCATCGTTTTCTCCGGTTTTGGCCCAGCTAACCGCGCCGATGCCCGCCTGTGCAAGGGGGCGGGCGAATGTTTCCTTTGCAATGGCCCGGCGTTTTGCGACAGTTACATCGAAAATAGATGGTGAGGGTGATGTAAATAGGCGTTACATTGCCCATATATACTCAAGGTATTGAAACGAAGGAGCGTTTGATGGCCGATTTTGATGCAATGGTGCGTGAATCTCAGGACAAGGTGGCCAAGAGCCAGGCCGAGATTCAGGCCATGACCAGCCGGATCGAAACCGCCCGCGCCAAGATTGCGGCGGGCGAGTCGGACATCGACATCGAAAACGCGACGCTGGATGATGTCCACGCCCATACCGACGTGATGAACGCCAATATCGCCGAGCTGATCATGGGGCTGGACGATGTAACCGCCGGATTCTCGCGCGATTTCGACGAGATGCGGAACAAGACCGGCTGGGAAAGCTTCGTGGGCATCTTCAGCTCGGCCAAGGCGGATTCGATGCGGCAGGAGCGGATGCGCACCGCCAGCATCGACGACAAGCTGCAGGACCTGATTTCGAAATCCGACGTGATCGTGCAGCTGCTACAAGGCCAGCTGGCCATGCTGGAAGAGCAGAAGGTCAAGGTTGAAGGCAACCTGGGCACCACGCTGGACGAACGCGAAGCCGTGGTGGGCGAGCTGGAAGCGCTGCGTGCCGACATTCTGGCGATGGACCCCAAGATCATCGAGCTGGAAAACAAGATCAGCGTCGAACAGGACGCCGCCGCGCGCACCCAGCTGGAAACCGATCTGGCCCAGATGAACGCGCGATATAACGAGATGGTGCAGCAGGAGCAGGTGAAGCTGGCGAAAAGCCAGACGCTGGAGCGCTATATCGAAAAGGGCAAGACCTGGGTCGACTCGCTGCAGAATCAGGCGGCGACGCAGATGGTATTGATCAACAAGTTGCAGACAGACACGCAACAGCGCGTGGTGCTGTATGACGCGCTGTCGAAATCGCTGAAAACGGCCCAGCAGCAGGACGTGGCGCACCGCATCAACGAGATCGGCGTGAAGACCGACCAGGAAGCACAGACCGCCATGGCCGCCATCGGCACCGCGACCAACCAGAAGATGGCCGACATGCTGGAAGCGCACGAGGATCACATGGTGTTTGCCCGCAAGGTGCTGGAGCAGAAGGCCAAGGCCGATGAACGCTTTGCCCGCCGGTTCCAGAGCATTGTCGAGAAGCATGACAAGAACCTGTATGGCAGTTGAGCGTGGCTGTGAGAGGGCCGCGTGATGGTTGAACTGACCGATCCCGCCGACGAACGTGCCGGGCTGACGGATACCTTCGCGAGCCGCCGCTATTTCCGCAAGTTCGAGGCGATCACCGGCCATCTGTCGCGGGTGGCCGCCTTCATGGAAGCCGACAGCCGCCTGACCCGGACCGAGGTGAAGGTGTTGACGGGCCATGTCGCCGCGCTGACCTTCACCTTTCGGGCGCTGTCGATGAAGTATCTGATGGTCGGGCGTGACACGGGGCGGTTTTTCGGCTCGTTGATGATCGACGTGCGCGACAGCGGCTTTCCCGTCGCGTCCGAGCTGATGACCATGGCGAATGACGCCCAGCAGGCCCCGACGCACCTGGCGAACATGCCCAGCGAAGAGGCGCTGAAATCCGACATGGTGCGGACGATCATTTCGGACCGCGAGATCCCGACCAAGCTGCAGTTCGCGCTGTCGCAGCGGAAGTATTACGAGGAGTTGCTGAAGGGGCACCTGTTCTGGGTCCGCAACGATCCCGAATGCCAGTGGCTGGGCAATGTCAGCGACACGCGGCGCCGGTTCCTGCTGCATTGGGCGGCCTATGACACCCAAACCAACCTGCCGGTGATCTACCTGATGGAGCTTGAGGACACCGGCAAGGTGTCGTTGCCGAAGGATCAGCGCCGCTGGCCCGAGGTGCAGGCGCATCTGATGGCGCAGGCGCTGGGCGGGCTGAAGCTGCTGACCATCGCCAAGGGGTTCGACGACGATTTCGACGATCTGCACCCGAAACGGCTGCGCCGCTATCACATCGGGCCGATGTATTCGCATGAATTCACGCGGCAGTCGGGGCCGCTGCGGCAGGTGCTGGAGGACGCGCAATCGCCCGAAGGGCAGGATTGGGCGCTGGTCTGGACGCTGGAGGATCTGACCAGCGAGCGGGTGATCGAGGAACGCTCGGGCTGGTTTGGCACGGTCGAGCGCGAGGTCTTTGCGCTGGATCCCTTCGCAGGTCGGGGCGCCGAAACCGGGGCCAGCCAGACCGAACGCGCGATCATTCTGCCGCAGAGGCCGTTCCAGGTGCTGGCGGAACAGAACCCGCCGGGATTTGCCGGTGTGACCAAGTATGTGGTGGGCGAAGGCGGGCGCGTGCTGCGGTATTGAACGATCTGATTTTGTCCCGGCTGCGCCGGGATCCGCCTTTGGCGGGTGAGTATTTGGACAAAGAAGAAGCAGGGGAGTGCGGCCATGAGCCTTTCGTCGGATCAGATGGAGTTGCGGGAGGAGGATATCCGCAAGCATTACCCGGCCGCCGCTGCGATGCTGGACGGGTTCGATCACACGCCGCGCGTGGCGCGCCCGGCAGAGGTGACGGCACCCGAACGCTCGCCCGGAATCGGGACGCGACGGCGGTTCCGGTCGACCACGCCGGGGCTGGTGACACGGTCGACCGCGCGGCCCGAAGGCGTGCGGTTGCTGGATCGGATCGAAGCGGCGGACGACGGCGATCCGCTGGTGTCGCCCGCGCAGGCGGTGGCGATGAACGCGCTACGGCGGGCGCTGGCGATTGCGCTGGCTGTTGGGGAGACCTTTGGCGAGGCCACCGCGCTTGGCGCGTTGAAACGGTCCAACCTGGCTGGTGATCTGCCAGAGGCGCGCAAGACCGAGTTTTCCGAGTTGCTGGCGGCCGAGGCGCTGGTGTCGCTGCATGTCTTCGCCAATGCGCTGGCGTTTCTGCTGTCGGCGCATGGAAGCGAGGTCACGGTCGAGGTGGGTGAGCCGCAGGAGGTGCTGACCGACAATGGCCAGCTGGCGCTGCATGGTGCGCTGTGGGAGTTGGATCAGGCGCTGGCGGCCCACGGCACCGACGATGCGCGCGCGATTGCCACGCTGGCGGCGCAGGCCGAGCAGGTGATGGAGAAGGTCGCCCTGCGTGCGCAGACGGCCGGGCAACTGGCCGCCTTTACCGGTGCGGCCTGGCATATCGAGGCTGACGATCTGACGATCCGGGGCTTTACGCCCGCGAGCAAGGCCAAATCGACCACGCTGACCATGACGTTCAAGAAGCCGAACGAGGTGGTGGGCAACCATATCGCCAAGTACCAGGCGCTGCGGCTGTCGAAGATGCTGATGGCCTATGATTTCGAGCGCAAGCTGAACCCTTTCGCCGAGCTGGGCGGGTTCATCTTTACCTTCATGGGCGATGGCAAGCCGGGCACCGGCAAGACCACGCTGATCCAGATGATGGCGGGGCTGATCAACGATTACTGCAAGGTCGCGGGCTATCCGTTTCGCTATCAGAACCTGAGCACGGAAAACATCGACAGCTACCAGGGCAAATCGGGCCAGAACGCCAAGGCCTTCATCAACACGATCATCGATCCCGGCGCCATCGGGTTCGGCACTATCGACGACATCGACCAGCTGGCGGGCAAGCGGGGCGACCGCCAATCCAGCGCCGGGCAGTTGGAAATCACCGCCGTGCTGATGGAAAGCTTTGCCGGGGCCAATACCGTGGTGCGCGGCAATTGTACCTTTGGCATGTTCTCGAACTATCCCGAAAACGTTGATGACGCCCTGCGCCAGCGGGCCGGGGCGCGGTTTCTGGTGGACGGGCCGCAGACGCGCGAGGATTACATCGACATCCTGTACCTGCTGATGGGCAAGAACCACGACATTCCGCTGGGCGCGCATGACGCCTTTGCCGCGCAAGAGATCAAGACCGCCGTCGCCGCCAGTTTCGAGAGCCATTCGCGCCCGCACGAGGCCGGGTTGCTGAAGGTCTTCGACCAGGTGCGCGATGCGGTGGGAGAGTTGGACACCATCGCCAAGATGGGCACCTATCTGAAGGGCATTCAGCAGGCCGACGAACGGTTCACGGGCCGCGCGATCAAGAACATCACCGATGCGGTGAAGGTGCGCGCGATGGATTTCGAGCTGCCGGACGAATGGATGGAAAACCCCGAGCTGTTCCTGTTCAAGAGCTATGACGAGAAATCGGCGATGATCTCCGAGCTGCGCGTGCCGATCACGACCGAGATGGTGCTACAGGAAATCAACCGCTACGCCGACAGCGAATTCCGCTATGCCGACAAGTCGGACGAGGTGGCGATTGAGACCATGGTGCGCGAATTCGGGCGTCAGGAGGAAGCGAAGCGGCGTTGGCTGGAGGGGAAGGGGTGAATACCATATTCGGTTTAGGGCTGTTTGTGCTTCTGACATTATTAGTATTCAAAGCTACAGAGTTTGAGCGGCGCCTGGTTCGGGGAGAGCCCAAGCTCAATACCTTTGTGATTTTTGGTTTGACCGCAACGGGTATGTTTTTGTGGTTAGTCGTTAGCATAGGCTTACGCGAAATCTGTCTTGAGACGGCTGAGGGAGTAATATGCACAAGCAAGTATGAAGAATTTATAGCCGGAACCCCGAATGAGGTTGGCGACACACTGGCTGGGGTGGCCTCGACACTGGCTCTAATTTGGTTTTTAGTAACTGTCTCGATTCAGCTTAATGAGTTGGGGCAGCAACGAAAAGAATTTCAAACTATGAACTCTCACTTGCAAGAGCAGAACTTCGATAGCTTCTTCTTCGGTTTGGTGAGTAGCTATAACTCAATAGTTAACTCTATGGATATAAGGCGGTCCGAGGGTGGTCGCGAAATTTATACCGGACGGGATTGTTTCAAGTTTTTCTACAGTGCGTTGAATTTAGAACCGTCAGAGAGGGCGTATCCTGAATTATCCGTTGATAATACGAAGAAGAAATTCGAAAGAATGTTTGCTCAGCACAGTGCTGATTTGGCGCACTATTTTAGGTTTGTTTATAATGCAATGAGGGTGGTAAATGAATCGGATGCGTCTGATAAACGTCATCGGCGCATGTTAAGGGCTCTACTTTCTGATGACGAGCTGCTAATAATATTCTATAATTGCTTAAGTGAAAAGGGGTGTGAAATGATCAGGTACGCAGAGATCTTTGAGCTATTTGATAATCTTCCTCGCGAGCGGTTGATTTATAAGAGGCATTGGGATGATTATTTTGGCCTTGTTTCGAAACTTCCCACTGGTGATGCCGGCTGGGAATTTAATCCAGTCTAATTCGTGGGAGGCTTGAGAGTGTTCGCGGTGTTGTGTCGAATGCGGGATGCCATAGCATTCAAATTAATATCTTCGGAGCGCTGTTGTCCACTACGGGGCTTTCAGAAAGGCCACACATGAAACGCCTCATCGAAAAGGGCCTGATGTTTGGCAACCTGTTCCATGTCTCGACCCCGGCGCTGGTCGAGCGGTACAATCGCGCCCTGCATCATCTGACCGGAAAGCGCACCGAGCAGAGCGATTTTCATATCGACCTATCTGGGTTTTCGCCGGAAATCGGGGATGAATTCGACGACCCGCTGTATCTGAACCATCGCGGGGTGAACCGGCAGTTCATTCTGCTGAGCACGGAACAGAAACGCTGCCCCTTGCTGAACATCAAGTTTTCAACCTCGCGCGCGATCCTGAAGCAATTCATCGAGGAAAACGAAAGCCAGCTGTTTGCGCTGACGGCGACCGATGCGGTGGCGGGAGAGCTGGTAAATTCGGTCTTCGACATCTCCGATCCGGCCCGGCTGTTCGATGTGGGGCGCGTCACGGTCGAGGCCGATACGACGGGGCGCACCATTGCCCATGCCGACCGGCTGCATGGGCTGGTGGATCGCTTCAAGACCGAGGAGGACGGCTGGTTCGACGATGTGCTGATTGCCGAGATGATCGGGCTGGCGCAGAAATCGGGCGACATCACGCGCAATCCGGTGCGGCTGGCGCGCAAGACCTATGCCCAGACCGATTTCTGGACGGCGCATTTCGGCGGGCTGTACCTGTTCCGCTCGGTCGATCATCCGGCGATCATCACCACCGGCGACAAGGACGCGCTGGGCGATCTGCCGATCAAGTACATCTTTGATCTGGGCGACCGGAACCGGATTGCGAAATTCTTTGACTACAACGATCTGGTTGAACCCATCGTCAAGGCGCGGGGCATCGACGCGGCGGCGATCCTGCGTCAGAAGATGGATTTCATCGTGATCGACGCGGCCGCCGATCTTGGTCTTGATCTGGATGCGCGGTCGCGCGGGGATGTGCGGCGGCTGGCGCGGCAGGTGTCAGACAGGTTGCCGCGCGCCTATCATGGGCTGCGCGAGCTGCTGCATTGGGCGGAAGAGGGCGGCAGCTGGCCGCGGATCTCTTCGGACGATCCGGCCTATTTCTATTCGCTGCGCGCCGCCGATACGCCGCATGCCGATCTGGTGAACATGCTGCTGGCCGAGCTGTGCCCGCTGGACATTCGCCAGCTGTTCATCTGCCACAAGGATCTGTTTTACCGGCTTTATCGCACCTGGCCCGACACCAAACGCGCCTTTGTCGCCGATTTTCTGGAGCGCGAATACCAGGTCGACAAGGCCGGTGCGCGGGCGGCGCTGTTCGGGCGCGAACCTGATATGGCCGGGCGCACCCCGGTCGAGGATATCGTGGCGCGGGTTGGCCCCTGGGGCGCGGTCAGGAGGTAGAGATGGCACTGATCCGGTTGATATTCTTTGGTTTCATCGGGCTGACGATCGTGTATTTTCTGGTCTCGATCTATTCCCGCTCGGTGCGGCGCGAAAAGCTGGAAAAGGCCTGGGCCGAAGAGCACCCCGAGAGCGATAACGTGCCCGCGCGTGATGCCTATGTGGCCGAGGGGATGGAGCAATATGAAAAGAGCCTGCGTCACAAGCTGATCCTGCTCGTCTATGTGGTGCCTGTTGCGCTGGTGATCGGCATCCACATCGTCACGACATATACCTGAAGGGGCCGCAATGCGCCGTATCAAGACGATTTTCCTGACGCTGGTTCTGCTGATCGTGGGGGCGTTCCTGCACTATGTGCTGCCCCAGCACGACATCGTCCGCATTACCTCGACCGAGGTGATCCGCACCGATTTCAACGGGATGAACCGCCTGTTCTATGCCCAGGCCGACAGCGGCGCGACCGAGCTGTCGACGCGCGATCTGCGGCTGATCAATACCGAGATGAAGAAGACCTGGCTGTTCGGGTTCATCCAGCGCGACAGCTCCAAGGTGATGGTTTATCGCAACGAGGATACTGGCTGGATCTGGCCGCCCTATTTCAAATTCGACAGTTCGGATCTGCAGGCGCAGGCGGCGGCAGAGGTGTCGAGCGCGGCCAATCCGCAATGGGCGGTGATGACGCATTATGGCTGGCGCAACAAGTACCTGACGATCTTTCCCAACGCGATCGGCATTCGCCCGGTGGCGGGGCCGGATGTGACGGTGATTCCGTGGTTCAACATCGTCTTCTTCATCTTCCTGATCGTCGCCTTCGTGTTCCTGCGCGCCGCATGGCGGCAGTTCCGCGAGCGTGCGATCGACCCGACGATGCAGGATGTGGACGACCGGCTGGACCGCGTCGGACATCAGCTGAACGAGCGGCGTGGGCGATTCCGGCGCTGGCTGGACACCTGGCGCGCGAAGCCCCGAAAGTAGGCCGTAAATAATTTTCGTAACCTGCGGAACCCGACGCACGGGCCGGCGTTATACATGCAAGAGCCAGCCGGTCTGCCTGGCGGTTCTTGCCCATCCGTCCCCCGGGGTTGTCCCACCCCGGTTCTGCGCCCGGTCTTCCCCAAGGCCGGGCGCAATTTCTTTCAGATCAATCCGCGAACAGGTGAATGTCGTTCAGGATCGTCTGTGCAGTCTCGTGGCTGGCGCCGATGAAGCCGGCCAATTGCTCGGCATTGCGGTCGGGCGTGTCGGTTTCGCGCAGCAAGTAGAGGTTGGCGAACCCGGCGTCGCGGATACGGTCGGATTCATGCATCAGATCGTTGCGCACCGTGGGCAGCAGGCGGGCCAGTGCCTCGGCCGAGGTTTGCTGCCCGGCCAGCCCCACCCGGCGCGCGTGCCCCGCCAGATAGCTATCGCTGAACTGGCAGTCGATTTCCAGCAGCCGAAGCTCGGCCCGGTCGGCGGCGAAATCGGTCAGCAGGTCGAAATTCGACGGATCAAGGCACAGGATCATGCGGTTGGAATCGTAGTATTCAAACAGCATCCGAACCAGTGACCGGCGGTGGCGGTGGCGCTTTTCCAGGGTTGTCTGGATGCCGCCCAGATCGGGCAGGCGGGTGTCGGACTCGTTGAACAGGTAATCCACCGCTGGCAGGTTGGTGGCCTTGCGCAGTTGTTCGACCAGCCGCTTGGCCACATGCCATTTCTTGCAGATGACGATCATCAACTCGCGTTCGCGGCCCAGCGAGCTTTCGGTTTCCCAGAATCGGGGCGCAAACCGGCGCCCGACGCGGCCGCGCCCGGTCAGGAACTCGAACAGGTTGCGCCCCTCGTTCGAGATTTGGAATTCGACATCGCGCGCCGCATAGAGCCGGCCCAGCCGCTTCTTCAGGTCGCTGGCCTGCGGGCTGATCTTGCGCGCGAACAGGAAATCCTGCGCCAGCAGCAGATCATAGTGATCGTTGTAAAAGGTAATCGGCATCCCGTAGTCGGAAAACATCAGGAAGGTCAGCGTGCGGGTCTCAATCTCGGTTTCGGGGACCAGATGGCGCACCAGAGTCTGGAAAAACGTTTCGTCCGGAATCCAGGTGGTGCGGAAGAAGCGCACGACATCGCGCCGTTTCGCGACGAAATCCATGATCCATTCCACCGTGCGCCGCCGCAGGCACCACCATTGGCTGCCGATCTGGATGCGCAGATCGGCCGGGATTTTCCGCTGCAGCCCCAGCCGTTTCTGGATCGCGTGGCTGGCATAGAACAGCCGCTTGTTGGCGCGTTCGTTGAAATAGTGGCGATAGGTCAGCCGGTCGGCCTTCATTCCGGTCTTGATCCAGCCGCTTTCAAAGAAATCGAAGCTTTCGATGTAATCCCTGTCGTGCGCATCAAGGACGCGGTGGGCATACTCGGCCGTCTTGATCGCCATGCAATCTCCCGACAGCATGTAGAAATGCGTGGCATCCGGGAAGGCGTCCAACGCGGCCTGGATCGCGTTCAGCGTGGCCTGCACCAGCGACCATTCCCCCCAGCCGCAACGCACCCGACGCGCGGCAAAGGTGACGTTGGGGGTATCCGACAGGTCACTGCGGATACGGTCGTAATCGGCCTGCGCGGCGTTGGCGTCAAAGTGAATCGCCATCACGTCGCCCGCCGCCGTCAGCCGGCGCGCCTGCTGCACCACGGCAGCCGGATCCTTGTGGCACAGCAGGATATAGGCGATTTTGGCCATGCCGCGTCTTGTTTACCTGTGGTTGAGCACCTGCCCCTTATTAGTGCCAGCCAAGGTGCGAATAAACCGTGTATGGCCGCCGCGCGCGGATATGCCCCGCGTCGTGGCGCGCGGGCAACCGTGAGATCTCTCTTTGTTAACAGAGATGCCGTTGCTATACCCCGGTGCACGAAGGCAATTTGGAAAGTGACGGCGCATGGGCTTCCCCGGAACGTGGATGACGGAAAGCGAAAGCCTGGTCTATCGTGTGGTGCCGAAATGCGCTTGTTCGACCATCGGCCAGATCATGTATTATTCCGATCACGGTCAGTTCTTCGATGGCGATATTCACGACGCCACGCAGGGCCTGCACAAATGGGCGCTGGACCACAGTCACGAACCGATCAGCCGGAACGTTCACGGGCATAATTCTTATGCCTTTACCTGCGTGCGCAACCCCTACACCCGCATTCTCAGTTCGTTTTTTGACAAGATCTGCGGCATCCAGCGCAATGGCAAGCGCTATCGCGGCAATCTGGTGCCGATGCTGGTTTATCAATACGGCGTCGATGTGGGTGGCGATGACGGGCAGGCCGAATTCGACCAGATCGCCAGCTTCCGCCGGTTCCTGCTGTTCGCGCGAGATACCATCCGCTGGCGCCGCCCGATGGATCCGGACATTCACTGGTCGGCCATGTCCGGGCATGTCGGCACCTTCGTCGCCAATGGCGGCACCTATGACAAGATCATCTGGACCGAGTCATTCGAGGACGGCATGACCGAGGTGCTGAACGCGATTGAAACTTCGGTACCCGTCGACCTTGCGGAAATCCCGCGCTTCAACGAAAGCGAAGGCCACGGCCCCAAGCGCGCCCACCCGGTCGAGGATTACTTCGACGATCTGTCGATGCATCTGGTCTATGAAATCTACAAGCGCGACTTTGACCTGTTCCGCTATGATTTCGAAAACCCGGCCAACAAGATGCCGCTGGGTGAGATCGACCTGGACGAGGTGCACGCCCGCCTGGCCGAGTAAGCCGCTATTTTCGCAACAGCCCCCCGGCGATGGCTTGCCTTGGCCGGGTTCAGCCCCTACATCGCCTTGTCATGGCCAAGGACAAGGAAAACCCCAATTACAAGGTGATCGCCGAGAACCGGCGTGCCCGCTTCGATTACGCGATCGAAGAGGATCTTGAGTGTGGAATCCGCCTTGAAGGGTCCGAAGTCAAATCCCTGCGCCAGAACGGTGGGAATATCGCCGAAAGCTATGCCGCCGTCGAAGATGGCGAGCTGTGGCTGGTCAACAGCTACATCGCCCCCTACGAGCAGGCCAAGATGTTCCGCCACGAGGAACGCCGCCGCCGCAAGATGCTGGTCAGCCGCAAGGAACTGGCCAAGCTGTGGAACGCGACCCAGCGCAAGGGCATGACGCTGGTGCCGCTGGTGATGTATTTCAACCATCGCGGGCTGGCGAAGGTGAAGATCGGCATCGCCAAGGGTAAAAAGCTGCACGACAAGCGTGAAACCTCGGCCAAGCGCGATTGGTCGCGCCAGAAACAGCGCCTGCTGAAAGACAACGGCTAGGCCGGCGGGGCTGCGCCCTTGCCTATGCGTCACCGCGCCTGTAGGTCATTTTCCCAGATGGCATAAGGCGCATGGCATGACACAGGACGATCCGAAAACCCTTGTTTCAACCGACTGGCTGGCGGCGCATCTGAAGGATCCCGATCTGCGGATCCTCGATGCGTCATGGTATCTGCCTGCCGAGGGGCGGGACCCCAAGGCCGAATATGACGCAGGCCACATCCCCGGCGCGCGGTTCTTCGACATCGACGACATTTCCGACCACCGCTCGGATCTGCCGCATATGGCACCCCCGGTCGAAAAATTCATGAGCCGGATGCGGGCCATGGGCGTAGGCGACGGGCATCAGGTGGTGGTCTATGACGGCGCCGGTCTGATGTCGGCGGCGCGGGTCTGGTGGCTGTTCCGCCTGATGGGCCAGACCAACGTCGCCGTGCTGGACGGCGGGCTGCCGAAATGGCAGGCCGAGGGCCGCGAGATCGAAGACATGCCGCCCATGGTGCGCGATCGCCACATGACGGTTCGGGTGCAGAACCATCTGGTGCGCGATGTGACCCAGGTGTCGGCAGCGGCCAAGCTGGGCGATCACGAGATCGTCGACGCCCGGGCCCCGGCGCGGTTCAAAGGCGAGTCGCCCGAACCCCGCGAAGGCCTGCGCAGCGGCCATATCCCCGGCGCGCGCAATGTGTTCTTCAAGACGCTGCTGAACGACGACGCCACCATGAAATCGCCCGAAGAGATCCGCGCCGTGTTTCAGGCCGCCGGGGTCGATCTGTCCAAGCCGGTCATCACCACCTGCGGCTCGGGCGTCACGGCGGCTGTGCTCAGCCTTGCACTGGAACACGCCGGCAAACCGGATCATTCCCTCTATGACGGATCGTGGTCCGAATGGGGCGCCTTTCCCACACTTCCCATCGCCACCGGAGACGCGTGATGTTCGAACAGCTCAAACCCCAGCCTGCCGACAAGATCCTGACGCTGATGCAGACCTATCGAGAGGATCCGCGCGCCGACAAGATCGACCTTGGCGTGGGCGTCTACAAGAACGCCCAGGGCGTCACCCCGGTGATGCGCGCGATCAAGGCGGCCGAGCATCGGCTGTGGGAAGAACAGGAAACCAAATCCTATGTCGGCCTGCTGGGCGATCCTGCGTTCTCGGATGCGATGATTGATCTGGTTCTGGGCGATGCGGTCCCGCGCGCCTCGGTCGCCGCGGCGGCCACCCCCGGCGGCACCGGCGCCGTGCGGCAGGCCTTTGAAATGATTCAATACGGAAACCCCAAGGCGCGGGTGTTCGTCTCTGATCCGACCTGGCCCAACCACATTTCGATCCTGAACTACCTTGGAATCGAGACGGTGGCCTACCGCTACTTCGACAGCGAAACCGGCGGGGTGGATTTCGACGGGATGCTGGCCGATCTTGATCAGGCTCAGCCTGGCGATGTGATCCTGCTGCACGGCTGCTGCCACAACCCGACCGGCGCCAACCTGAACCCGGTGCAGTGGCAGGAGGTGATCGCCGTTCTGAAGAAGACCCAGGCGATCCCGATGATCGACATCGCCTATCAGGGCTTTGGTGACGGGCTGGACGAAGATGCCGCCGCCACCCGCGCGGTGGCTGCCGCCATGCCCGAAACGCTGATCGCCGCCAGCTGTTCCAAGAACTTTGGAATCTACCGCGAGCGCACGGGTTTGCTGATGGCGGTCTCGCAAGGTGGCGCCAACACCGGCATCGCGCGCGACACGCTGGCTTTCCTGAACCGCCAGAACTTTTCCTTCCCGCCCGATCACGGCGCGCGGCTGGTGACGATGATCCTGACCGACCCCGAATTGCGCGCCGACTGGGCTGCCGAGCTGGAAGAGGTACGCCTGTCGATGCTGGGCCTGCGCAAGCAGCTTGCAGATGAATTGCAAAAGCTTACAGGCTCCGACCGCTTCGCCTTTCTGGGCCAGCACCGAGGCATGTTCTCGCGCCTCGGCACCTCGCCCGAGATGGTCGAAAAGTTGCGTGCCGATCACGGTGTTTACATGGTGGGCGACAGCCGCATGAACATCGCCGGATTGAATGCCCGGACCGTGCCCGTTCTGGCCCAGGCCATCGTCTCGGCCGGCATCTGACCTGCGGATATTCGCGCTTTGCGCGAAGCCTCCGGCGGGGATATTTAAGGCCCAAAGAAGCTGGGGGGAGCGGCTCTTCTTTGGGCTAAAAATATCCCGGGGGAGTCCCGCAGGGACGGGGGCAGAGCCCCTTTCTTCCCAGCAAAGGTCACAAAAAAGGCCCCGGCGCGATTGCCGGGGCCTTTCCAATTTTGTGTGAAGCGGCTTAGCCCTTCGAGAACTCGGGGTAGGCTTCCATCCCCAGTTCGGCCATGTCGAGACCGTTGATTTCATCCTCTTCGCTGACGCGGATGCCCATGATGGCTTTCAGGATGAACCAGACCACGCCCGAGACCACGAAGACGAAGATGCCAACCGCGATGATGCCCAGCAGCTGTGCGCCAAAGGTCGCGCCTTCGGTGTAGAACGGCACGGCCAGGGTGCCCCAGATACCTGCCAGCAGGTGGACCGGGATGGCGCCGACTACATCGTCGATCTTCAGTTTGTCCAGCATCGGGACGGTGAAGACAACGATCACGCCGCCGATGGCACCGATCCAGAGTGCGCCGAACATCGTCGGGTCAAGCGGACCTGCGGTGATCGACACCAGACCGGCCAGCGCGCCGTTCAGCACCATGGTCAGGTCGGGCTTCTTGTACAGAACCTGCGTCAGGATCAGCGCGGTCACGGCACCGGCCGCGGCGGCCATGTTCGTGTTGGCAAAGATGATCGACACGTTGTTGGCCGAGCCATTGGCGCCCAGGGCAAGCTCGGAACCGCCGTTGAAGCCGAACCAGCCGAGCCACAGGATGAACGTGCCCAGAGTGGCGAGCGCAAGGTTCGAACCGGGCATCGGAATGGTGCGGTTTTCCTTGTACTTGCCGATACGCGGGCCAAGGATCAGCGCGCCTGCAAGGGCCGCCCAGCCGCCAGCGGCGTGCACCAGCGTCGAACCTGCGAAGTCGTTGAAGCCCGCTTCGCTCAGCCAGCCGCCACCCCACTGCCACGAGGCTTCGATCGGGTAGATGATACCGGTCAGCACGACCACGAAGATCAGGAAGGGCCACAGCTTGATGCGTTCAGCCAGTGTACCCGACACGATTGATGCGGTGGTGGCGCAGAACATCAGCTGGAAGAAGAAGTCGGACGCGACCGAGTAGCCGGTGTCCAGATCGGGGTCGCCGTTGATGGCATAGGGCGAGAACAGGTTGCCCAGGTAGCCCGGAATGGCCCAGCTGTCGCCGGGATACATGATCGAATAGCCGATCAGCCAGTACATGATTGCCGCAATAGAAAACAGCGCGACGTTCTTGGTCAGCTGCATCGCAACGTTCTTCGAGCGCACGAGGCCCGCTTCGAGCATCGCAAAGCCTGCGGCCATCCACATCACGAGGAAGCCGCCGATCAGGAAGAGCAGCGTGTTAAGAACAAAGGCGAAATCGGTCGCCGGTTCGGCGGCCTCGGCGGTTTCCTGAGCCAGCCCCAGGGTCGGCAGCGCGATCAGCGCGGCAGAGGCGGCAAGAAGAGAGAGTTTTTTCATTTGTTGAAATTCCCTTGGATTGTCGGCGGCTTAGAGCGCGTCTTCGTTGGTTTCGCCGGTGCGCACGCGAACCGCCTGCGTCACGTCGAGGACGAACAGCTTGCCGTCACCGATCTTGCCGGTCTGGGCGGTCTTGACGATGGTATCGAGCACCTGATCGACCATCGCGTCGGCGACGACGATCTCGAGCTTGATCTTCGGCACGAAGTTCACTTCGTATTCCGCGCCGCGATAAATTTCTGTGTGGCCGGACTGCGATCCGAACCCCTTGATTTCAGTCACCATCATGCCGCGCACGCCGGCGGTGGTCAGCGCTTCGCGGACCTCTTCCAACTTGAATGGCTTGATTGTTGCAATGATGAGTTTCACCTCGGTCCCCTTCACTTGGCAGGCAGTCCTGCATCTCGTGATGCCAACAAGGCGTTGGGCGGCTTGAAATTGAAACCGTAGCTGCCCATGCAACAGGCCTCGATCCCTAAAAGTTGCACAAAATTTGCACAAATTAATGTTAATGCCCAATAATTGGGCGAATGATGAAGCCTCAAAACGCGTCGCGGGTATCCACAATCCCTGATCGCCGGGATAAGGTGGCGGCAATCAAAAGGCCGGGCAGGGCTGTTCATGGCAGACAAGAAGAAACGCACGCCGCCGTTGGTGGCAGACCGCCGCTATGCGGGCGCGAAACCCGCGCGGCCGCAAACGGCGCACGCAAAACCCAAACCCAACGTGGGCCCCAAACCGGGCACCGCGAAGCCTGCGCCGCGCAAGAAGGCCGCGCCGCGCAAGGCGCGTCGTTCGGCCGGCGGGGGCGGGATTGGCGGATTTTTCCGCGCGGTCTGGGGGTTTATCCTGCGGCTGGTCTGGCGCGTGACCTCGCGCGTGGCGCTGGTGGTGGCGCTGCTGGTCGGCCTGGCGGTGTTCTACGTTTACGCCGGTTTGCCCGAGGTGACGGCGCTGCTGGATGGACGCGCGCGCGGGTCTGTCACCTTGTTGGACCATCAGGGCAAAGTCTTTGCGTGGCGTGGAGACCAGTTCGGTGGGGTGGTCACGGCCGAATCCGTGTCGCCCAATCTGAAGAACGCGATCATCGCGACAGAGGATAAGCGATTCTATAGCCACTTTGGCGTCAGCCCGCGCGGGATCGCCAGCGCCGTGCGGATCAACCTGCAGGCCGGACGCGGGCCGCTGTCGGGCAACGGCGGGTCGACCATTACGCAGCAGACGGCCAAACTGCTGTGCCTTGGCGTGGAATACGACCCCAAGCAGTGGAAGAACGAAACCGAGTATGAGGCCGATTGCCGTCAGGGATCGCTGTGGCGCAAGGGGAAAGAAGCGATTTACGCCCTTGCGATGGAGGCCAAGTATTCGAAGGACGAAATCCTGACGATTTACATGAACCGGGCCTTCCTTGGTGCCGGGGCACGCGGGTTCGAGGCCGCCAGCCAGCGCTATTTCGGCAAATCCGCTGCCAATGTCAGCCCTGCCGAGGCCGCGATGCTGGCCGGGCTGCTGAAGGCGCCAACGCGCTATGCGCCCACGAATGATCTTGAACTGTCGCAAAGCCGGGCCGCCACCATCGTGCGGTTGATGGAGGAGCAGGGCTATCTGACGACGGCTCAGGCGCAGGATGCGCAGACAAACCCGGCCGAGTTGTCCGAGGCGGCCGAAGCCAAGGCGGGCGGCTATTTCGCCGATTGGGTAATGTCGAGCGGGCCCGAGTTCTTTACCCGCAAGACCACCGAGGATGTCATCATCCGCACCACGCTGGACCGGCGCCTGCAGACGGCGGCGGAAGACGCGATGAACTTCATCTTCTCGGAAAAGGTGAAGGAAGGGTCCAAGGCACAGGCGGCCATTGTTGTGATGTCATCCGACGGGGCGGTGCGCGCGATGGTGGGCGGGCGCAACACCAAGGTGTCGGGTGCGTTCAACCGGGCAACGCAGGCGCTGCGGCAGACCGGGTCTTCGTTCAAGCCCTTCGTCTATGCCACCGCGCTGGAACAGGGGTACTCACCGCTGGATACAGTGCTGGATGAACCGTTCTGCATGAATGTGCCCGGCTCGGGCCAGTGGTGCCCGGAGAACTATACCCACAAGCATTATGGCGTGGTGACGCTGGCGGATGCGCTGAAGCGGTCGCTGAACGTGCCTGCGGTGAAAGTGTCGGAGAACGTGGGGCGCGAATTGGTGCGCGTGGTTGCGGAACAGTTCGGCATCAAAAGCGATCTGGCCGCCGGGCCATCGCTGGCGCTGGGGGCGTCGGAATCGACGCTGATCGAGATGACGGGCGCCTATGCGGGCATCCTGAACGGCGGGTCCTCGGTACAGCCCTATGGTCTGGTCGAGCTGAAGCTGCTGGGCGATGAAGCGCCGCTTATGGGTGCTGAAGGTGGTATCGGAGAGCGGGTAATCCGCACCGAAGCGGCACAGCAGCTGATCTGGATGATGCAGAAGGTGATCGACGAAGGCACCGGCACGCGGGCAGCGATCCCGGGATGGGAGGCCGCAGGCAAGACCGGCACCACGTCCAGTTATCGCGATGCGTGGTTCGTGGGCTTTACTGCAGATTATGTCGCGGGCGTCTGGATGGGCTATGACGACAACACCCCTCTGACCGGGGTCACAGGGTCCGGCCTGCCCGCCGAGATCTGGCATGAAACCATGGTGCGGGTGCACGAGGGGCTGACGCCGCGCCCGCTGCCGTCCTTGCCGCCGCAGGGCGCCGCCCAGCCGCGCGATCCCGAGGTGGCGGCACGCGGGGACGGTCAGGGTGTGGGCGGTGTGATCGACAGCGTGTTGCGCGACATCTTTGGTGGTGGCCAGGCAGGAACGGCGCCCGTGCCGCAGGCGAACCGCTAGTGGCAAACGAAAAGGACCGGGCCAAGGCCCGGTCCGATTTGAGTATTTTCACCGAAAAGAAGCGAGGATCAGCTGATATCGGCGATCAGCTGGTCGATATTGCCTTTGCGGCGGTCCAGCATCGCGCCGATTTCCGTCCGTTCGGTGAGCAGCAGGTTCACGCCCTCGATGAACATGTTGTAGAACAGATCGCGCCCCGACCGATCCGATACAAGGAATGTCACGTCAAACGGCGCCTGCCCCTGCAGCTTGGCGGTGGAGCGGATTTCATAGCCGTTCTTGATCTGGCGGGCTGAGGTTACTTCGACCCTGCCGCCGATGAATTCGCGGAAGCGGCGACCGTATTTGTTGGCGATATACCCCTGAAACGCTTTGGTGAAGGCATTCAGCTGGGCCTTGCTGGCGCTGCGGGCGTCGGCGCCAAGCGCATAGCGGGCCATGATCGGTACATCGGCGTACCGGGTGAAGATGTTTTCAAAGTCGCGAATCATCGCCGCCTCGGATTTGCCCGAGGCGATCACGGCGTTGATATCGCCGACAACCTTGTCGACCAGCCCGCGCGCCCGTGCTTCGGACAGGGCAAATACGGGGGCGGGGACCACGGCGGTCGCCAGCCCGGCAAGGGCGGAAAGGGTGAAGGTGCGGCGCAGCATCGGCTTACTCGGAAAGTGCATATGGGTCCTCGTATGGGTCGGCTGGAAAATCGTCATAGGGATCAGAATAGGTCTCTTGCCCCTGTCCGGCCAGTTCGAAGCGACGATTTTGCAGGTAAATCACCCGTGATTGGGCATAGCTGTCCTCGCTTTCATAGAGGATCGAATCGACCGTATCGGAATAGCGGCCGCGGTTGCCCATCTGCTGTACGATCTCGGCGTAGACGCCGATGTTGTCGGCCGGGTTGTTGTTCCAATAGGAAATCGGGTTGGTAAAGAAGTCTACGAGCGTGCCGGCCGCATCGCGTTCGTTCGACGGCCCAAAGAACGGCAGTTCGATATAGGCGCCTTCGCGGGCGCCCCAGACGTGCAGGGTTTCGCCGAAGTCGGTGTGGTCGGCCGGAATGCCGAATTCGGTGGCCGGATCGGCCAGACCACCAAAGCCGATGGTCGAGTTCATGAGGAACCGCGCCAGCGCCGTGCCTGCGCGGCGGCCGTCGCCCTGCAGAATCGCGTTCACCATGTTTGAGGGTTCCGAGATGTTATCTGCGAAATAGCTGAAGCTGGTGACCATCGGGGCTGGCACGATCGAGACATATCCCTTGGACGCGGGGCGGAAGAACACCTTGTCCACGCCCACGTTGAAGGAGTGAATGCCCCGGTTCATGCCTTCATAGGGGTCAAATACGTCACCGGGACCCTGGGGGCGGTCGGGCTGGGTGCAAGCGGCAGCAAGCCCAAGCAGGAGAATGGCGAAAGTTGCGCGCAGGGGTTGTATCACTGAGGTCATTCTTTCAAGTGTCCAATCGGTGGGGCCGGTCGCGGGCACCGGTACCATGTAAGCCATTGCGAAGCAGTTCACAGATGTTGGATAGTCCCTTAAACAATTTGTGGCAGTTAAGAAACAGACCGGGGCGACGTTTGGCGCATTCACGCACGATTTTGCGCGACGCGGGGGCGATCCGGACAGTCAGGCAGGTGAACAGGTGAGACCGAACTCAGGTCGGGAAGAATTGCGCAGCGTCCGCCGTCAAAGCCGGTCGCTTTATTGGATTGTCGGCCTGTTCAGCGTGTTCGCCAACCTGCTGATGCTGACCGGCCCGCTGTATATGCTGCAGGTGTATGACCGGGTGCTGGGCAGCCGGTCGGTGGCCACGCTGGTCGCGCTGTCGCTGCTGGTGGTGTTCCTGTATGGCGTGATGGGCGTTCTGGATTACACGCGCGGGCGGATCATGGCGCGCGTCGGGGCGCGGTTTCAGGCCGCGCTGGACAGGCGGGTGTTCGATGCGATGATTCGCCGGTCGTCCGTCGCGCCCGACCCGGCCGCGCAGACCGGGCTGGCCGATCTGGAATCGGTACAGCGGCTGATTGCCTCGCCCGTGTTGATGGCGGTGTTCGATATTCCGTTCACACCTGTCTTCTTGGCCGGGATCATGCTGTTCCACCCGTGGCTTGGCATGCTGGCGCTGGGCGGCGGGGCGGTTCTGGTGCTGATCACGGTGCTGAACCAGGTGTTTTCCAAGCGGCCCTTGAACCAGGCCAATATGGCCACCCATCGCGCGGGCCTGATTTCGGAACAGATTCGCGGCGAATCGGAAATGATCCAGAGCATGGGGATGCGCGGTGCCGCCTTCCGGCGCTGGAAAGTGGCGCGTGATACCTCGCTGATTGAAACGGTTGTTGCCAATGACGTGGGCGGCTCGTTTTCGTCGCTGACGAAAACGCTGCGCCTGTTTCTGCAGTCGGCGATGCTGGGGCTTGGCGCCTATCTGGTGCTGCTTGGGGAAATGACACCGGGCGGAATGATCGCAGGGTCCATCCTGATGGGGCGCGCGCTGGCGCCGATCGAACTGGCGATTGGCCAGTGGGCGCTTGTGCAGCGGGCCGCCAAAGGCTGGAATTCGCTGGCCGATCTGCTTGAAAAGACGCCAGAAGAACAGCCGCGCACGGCCTTGCCGAAACCCAAGGCCAAGCTGGACGTGCAATCGCTGACCATCGTGCCGCCCGGCGATTCGCGTGCGTCGCTGCGCACGGTCAGCTTCAAGGTCGAACCGGGGCAGGCGGTTGGCGTGATCGGCCCATCGGGCGCGGGAAAATCCACGCTGGCGCGGGCGCTGACCGGTGTCTGGCGCCCGGCCGGGGGAATCGTGCGGCTGGATGGCGCGGGGCTGGATCAATACGCGCCCGACGTTCTGGGTACGCATATCGGCTACCTGCCGCAGCGGGTGCAACTGTTTGATGGCACCATCGCGGAAAATATCGCGCGGCTCAGTTCTCAGCCTGATGCCGACAAGGTGGTCGCCGCGGCCAAGAAGGCGGCCGCGCACGACATGATCGTGCACTTGCCCGATGGGTATGACACGCGCGTCACCACGGGGGGCGGGCGCCTGTCGGGAGGCCAGATGCAGCGGATCGCACTTGCGCGCGCGCTGTATGATGACCCGGTAATCGTGATCCTGGACGAGCCGAACTCGAACCTCGACAATGAAGGCTCGCAGGCGCTGAACCACGCGATTCGCGCGCTGAAAGCCGAAGGGCGGTCTTGTTTGATCATGGCGCATCGTCCGGCGGCGATTCAGGAATGCGATACGCTGCTGGTGCTGGATCAAGGTACGCGCGCAGCCTTTGGCCCGAAGGACAAGGTGCTGCGCGAAATGGTTGCAAACCACGAAGATATTCAGAAAACCGCGGCCATGGGGGGCGTGCGATGAGCGACGATAAGGCATGGTCGGCGCGCCGGCAGGTCATCATCGGGCTGATCGGTTTGCTTGTGCTGGTGGGCGGTTTCGGCACCTGGGCGGTGCTGACGCAGATCGCCGGAGCCGTCATCGCGACCGGCCGGATCGAGGTGGACCGCAACCGCCAGGTGGTCCAGCATCCCGACGGTGGCGTCGTCGATGAAATTCTGGTGGATGAAGGCGACGAGGTTGCCGTAGGCGAACCGCTGATTCGGCTTGATTCCAGCCAGTTGCGGTCTGAACTTCTGATCACCGAAGGGCAGTTGTTCGAACTGATGTCTCGGCGAGGGCGACTCGAGGCCGAACGCGATAACGCTGACACCATCGAATTCGACCCGGCGCTGATCGAGGCGTCGCAGGGCCGCCCCGAAGTCGAGGAACTGATCGAAGGTCAGCGTCGCCTTTTCCAGGCCCGGCAGGAATCTGTCTCGAATGAAATTCAGCAGCTTGAAAAGCGGCGCAATCAGATTCGCGACCAGATTGTCGGGATCAAGGCACAGCAATCCTCACTGACCCGGCAGCTTGATCTGATCCAGGTCGAGTTGAGCAATCAGCAATCGCTGCTGGATCGTGGCCTGGCGCAGGCGGGCACGGTGCTGAATCTGCAACGCACCTCGGCCAACCTTGACGGGACTTTGGGTGAACTCACCGCATCCGAGGCCCAGGCAGAAGGTCGAATCACAGAGATTGATATCGAGGTCCTGAAACTTGGCTCGCGCCAGCGGGAAGAGGCGATCACCCGCCTGCGCGATCTGCAATATCGCGAGCTGGAACTTGCCGAACAGCGGCGCAGCCTGCGCGACCGGCTGGACAGGCTGGATATCACCGCGCCGGTGTCGGGAATCGTCTACGGACTTCAAGTGTTTACACCACGCTCGGTTATTCGCCCCGCAGAGCCGGTGCTTTACCTTGTGCCGCAGGATCGCCCGCTGGTGATCGCCGCCCGGGTTGAACCTACGGACATCGACAAGATCACGCTGGGGCAGAACGTGTCGCTGCGATTCTCGGCGCTGGATCAACGCGAAACGCCCGAGGTTTTCGGCCATGTCACCAAGATTTCCGCTGACGCCTTCGAGGACGCGAACGGGCAGTTTTCCTTCTACCGGGCGGAAATCGTGCTGAACGACGGCGAGGCCGAGCGCCTGCCCGCAGGCACCGTGCTGATCCCGGGGATGCCGGTCGAAACCTATATCCGCACCGATGATCACACGCCGCTGGCCTATCTGGTGAAGCCGCTGGCCGACTACTTTACCAAGGCGTTCCGCGAAAGCTGATCGGCGGGAAAAGCCTTTCAACCGGCCTGCGAAATGGTCTAGCGTCCCGGCAAATCCAGCCTGCCGGAGCGCGCCTCATGACCATCGACCAGAAACTGACCGACCTTGGCCTTGCCCTGCCGGATGCCCCGGCACCCGCCGCGAACTACGTGCCTTTCGTGCGGGTGGGCACCACATTGTACGTGTCGGGCCAGATCTCGTCCGATGCGTCGGGGCCCATTCGCGGCAAGCTGGGCGAGTCGCTGACTGTTGAACAAGGCGCCGCCGCCGCGCAGCGCTGTGCGCTGTCGCTGCTGGCGCAGGTGCGGGCCGCATGCGATGGCGATCTTGGGCGTCTGGAACGGGTGGTCAAGCTGACCGGGTTCGTCAATTCCACAGGCGATTTCACCGACCAGCCTAAGGTAATCAACGGCGCCTCGGACCTTCTGGTCGAGCTTTTGGGCGACAAGGGCCGCCATGCCCGTTCAGCCGTGTCCGCCGCCGCGCTGCCGCTGGGTGTGGCCGTCGAAATCGAAGGCATCTTTGAAATCCGATGAGCCGCCCCGATCTGCCGCGCGCCTTTCTGACCGCGCCAATTGCCCATCGCGCCCTGCATGACGTGACTCGGGGACGCCCTGAAAACAGCCTCTCGGCCATCGGTGCGGCCGTCGCCGCAGGCTATGGGATCGAGATCGACTTGCAGCTGACCAAGGACGGTCAGGCCGTGGTGTTTCACGACTACGAACTTGAACGGCTGACGGGCGCGCCCGGTACGGTGCGCGAACATACCGCCGCGCAACTGGGCGACATCGCGCTGCTGCATGGCGACGGCGAAACCATCCCGACGTTGGCGCAGGTTCTGTCAAAAGTGGCCGGGCGCGTGCCGCTTCTGATCGAGTTGAAGGATCAGGACGGCGCCATGGGCCCCGATGTCGGCCCGCTGGAACAGGCGACCGCGACGGCTTTGGTAAACTATGACGGGCCGGTTGCGGTGATGTCCTTCAACCCAAACGGCATGGCGGAAATGGCCCGGCTGTTGGACGGAATCCCGCGTGGGCTGACCACGTCGGATTATGCCCATGACGATTGGCCGCTGCGCCCCGAGCTGTGCGACCACCTGCGCGAGATCCCGGATTTTGACCGGGTTGGCGCCAGTTTCATCAGCCATCAGGCCCGCGACCTGGCGCGCCCGCGCGTGGCAGAACTGCGCGCCGCTGGGGTTCCGGTGCTGTGCTGGACGATCCGGTCACAGCAGGCGGAAGAGGCAGCGCGCGCCGTGGCCCACAACATCACCTTCGAGGGCTACGCCGCAGCAATTCCTTTGACCTCAACGGGTTGACGCTGCGCCGGCCGGCCACACATTAGGGGAACCACGGCGGGGACAGCATGGATCAGGCAGAGATTGAGATCACCGTTCACCCCGCCATAGCGGGCATTGGCGCCGACGATTGGGATGCCTGCGCCTGCCCCGAGGCGGCGGATGGTGGCGCGCCTAACGATCCGTTTACCACCTATCGGTTTCTGTCGGCGCTGGAAGACAGCGGATCGGTCGGCCCGGGCACGGGCTGGCAGCCACAGTACATCAGCGCGCGCAGCGGCGGGCAGGTGATCGGCGTCGCGCCAATGTACGTGAAATCGCACAGCCAGGGCGAATACATCTTCGACCACAACTGGGCCCACGCCTATGAACGGGCAGGGGGCCGGTATTATCCAAAGCTCCAGATTGCGGTGCCCTTTACCCCGGCCACCGGGCGGCGGTTCCTGCTGCGCCCCGGTCACGAGGGCATCGCGCTGCCCGCGCTGGTGCAGGGCGCGGTGCAACTGGCGGCAAACAACAATATCTCGTCGCTGCACGCGACCTTCTGCACCCAAGCCGAGGCCGAGGCGGGCGCCCAGATGGGGCTGATGCACCGCGTCACGCAACAGTTTCACTGGCACGATGACGGCTATGGCGATTTCGACGGCTTCCTTTCCAGCCTGTCGTCGCGCAAGCGCAAGAATATCCGAAAGGAGCGCGCGCAGGCGCAGGGCTTTGGCGGTACCATTCACACCTTTCAAGGCGATGACATACAGCCCGAGCATTGGGATGCCTTCTGGCGGTTCTATCAGGACACGGGCGCGCGCAAATGGGGATCGCCCTATCTGACGCGGCAGTTCTTCGACATCGCGCAAGAGACGTTGCGCGACGATATTGCGCTTGTGCTGGCCGAACGCGATGGTCGCTGGGTCGCCGGGGCGCTGAATTTCATCGGGCGCGCGGCACTGTTTGGCCGGTATTGGGGCTGCACCGAACACCATCCCTGCCTGCATTTCGAACTGTGTTACTATCAGGCCATCGACATCGCCCTTGCGCGCGGGCTGTCCCGGGTCGAGGCCGGGGCGCAGGGCGAACACAAGCTGGCGCGCGGATACCTGCCCAGCGAAACGCACAGCCTGCACTGGATCGCCGATCCGGGTTTCTCGGATGCGGTCGCGCGCTATCTGGAAGCCGAGCGCGAGGCCGTGGCGGAAGAAATCGAGATACTGACCGAATACGGCCCGTTTAGAAAAGCAAATGTCGAGGAGCAGGAATAATGACCGAGAAACTGTCGGATGAAACGCGGGGGCCGCTGCTGACACCGCTGTTCGAGGCGGGCTGGTCCCTGACCGACGACCGCGACGCGATTGCCAAGACCTTCGTGTTCGATGACTTCATCGCCGCCTTCGCATGGATGACCAAGGTCGCTTTTTGGGCGGAAAAATGGAACCATCACCCCGAGTGGCGCAATGTATACAAGACGGTACATGTGGAACTGATAACCCATGACGTCGACGGGCTAAGTGCGCTGGACGCAAAACTGGCCCGCAAGATGGACAGTTTGATGGAGACGTAATGCAGGATTTGCTGAACACGGAAATCTACGTTGGGAACACTCTGGGCGATCTGCTGACGCTGGAATTTCTGGCGTCGCTGGCCGGATCGGTACTGGCGGCCATCGCCATTCTTCTGGTGGGCTGGATGCTGGCAAGCTGGGTCCACAGACGAGTGCAGGCCATTGGCGAACGGCACGCACATCTGGATGTGACACTGTTCGATTTCCTCGGCTCGGTCCTGCGATATACCATACTGGCGTTTACCGCGCTGTTCGTGCTGAACACCTTTGGCGTGCGCACCACCAGCATCGTCGCGATGATCGGCGCCGCCGGTCTGGCTGTCGGGCTGGCGTTGCAGGGCACGCTGTCGAACGTGGCGGCCGGCGTGATGCTGATTTTCTTTCGTCCCATCAAGACCGGCGATTTCGTCGAGGTGAACGGCGAAATGGGCACCGTCAAATCGATCACGCTGAACTACACCGAACTTGCCAGCCTCGGGAATGTGCAGATCATCGTTCCGAATTCCGAGGTCTGGGGCAACACGATCACCAACTATTCGGTTTATCCGACGCGGCGCGCGGAATGGACCTTTGGCGTGGGCTATGGTGTGAACCTGAAACAGGCCGAGCAGGTGATCCGCGACGCGATCACTTCTGACGCGCGCACCCATGACGACCCGGCGCTGTTCATCCAGGTGAACAACCTTGGCGACAGCTCGGTAGATTTCCTCGTGCGGGCGTGGTGCGACAGTGCCGAGTATTTCCAGTATCAGGCCGATATGAAACGCGCGGTGAAAGAGGCGCTTGATAAAGCGGGCGTCGATATCCCGTTCCCGACGCGCACGATCGTCGGTACGCTGGAGCAGCCAGAACAAACCGATCAGGCTGAGCAAGCTGCCTGAAACGCACCCGGCGCGGGCAAGCCCCCGCGCCGGAGCCGCGTTTTACATCGAGTCGAGCAGCCCTTCGCCCGCCGACACTTCGCAGGCGCCCGGCGCGGTTTCTTCGTTCAGAACGCTGACAACGCCGTCTTCCACCAGCATCGCATATCGTTTCGAACGCGCCATCAGCCCGGCGGGCGGTGCGTCGAAGTCCATACCGATCGCCTTGGTGAATTCGCTGCCCGCATCGGCGAGCATGGTGATCCCGGCGGCATTTGCCCCGGTTGCCTCACCCCAGGCCTTCATCACGAAGGGGTCGTTGACCGAAACGCAGATGATCTCGTCCACGCCTTTTGCGTCAAACTGATCCTTGGTGCGGATGAAGCTGGGCACGTGGGCCGAATGGCAGGTCGGGGTAAAGGCTCCCGGCACCGCGAAAATCACGACCTTTCGGCCTTTTGTCTTGTCGGCCAGAGCGACCGGCTCGGGGCCTTTTTCGCCGAGTTGTACCAGCGTGGCCTCGGGAAGCGTATCGCCTTTGGATATTGTCATCATGGTCCCCCTGTTGGTGAATTGCCTTTTGCGTTGTGACGCATATAGGGTCGCGCCACAATATGTCCTGCATCTACCAGAGGTCTAGAAGTCATGAGTCACATCGTCGTCGTCGGAGCAGGACAAGCCGGATCATCCCTTGTGGCAAAGCTGCGCAACAGCGGATTCGACGGCCGCGTGACGCTGATCGGGGCCGAACCGGTGCCCCCTTATCAGCGCCCGCCCTTGTCCAAGGCTTATCTGCTGGGCGACATGGAGGCCGAGCGCCTGTTCCTGCGACCCGAAAGCTTCTACGCCGATAATGACATCGATCTGCGTATGGGCGCCTCGGTCACCGCGATCGACCGCCACGGCAAGACGCTGCACATCGGAGACGAAGTGCTGTCCTATGACCAGCTGGCGCTGACCACCGGGTCCGAACCGCGTCGTCTGCCCTGCGCCATCGGCGGCGACCTCGAAGGCGTCTTCGTGGTGCGCACCCTTGCCGACATTGACGCGCTGGCGCCGCGCGTGACGGAAGGCGCCCGCGCGCTGATCGTGGGCGGCGGCTATATCGGGCTCGAGGCGGCGGCGGTGGCGGCCAAGCGCGGCGTACAGGTGACGCTGGTCGAAATGGCCGACCGCATCCTGCAACGCGTGGCCGCGCCGGAAACCAGCGACTATTTCCGCGCCCTGCATATGAAGCACGGCGTGACGATTCGCGAAGGCGTGGGGCTCGACCGGCTGGTCGGCGATGGCGACCGGGTCACCGGGGCGGTGCTCGCTGATGGCAGCGAGATCGAGGTCGATTTCGTGATCGCAGGCGTCGGCATCGCGCCCTCGACCACCTTGGCCGAACTGGCCGGTGTGACGCTGGAAAATGGTATCCGCGTCGACGCCTACGGTCGCACCTCCGATCCGCACATCTGGGCGGCGGGCGATTGCGCCTCGTTCCCGTATCGCGATGGCCGGATTCGTCTGGAAAGCGTGCCGAACGCCATCGATCAGGCCGAGGTGGTGGCCCGCAACATGATGGGCGAACAGATTGCCTATCAGGCGAAACCTTGGTTCTGGTCTGATCAATACGACGTGAAATTGCAGATCGCTGGTCTGAACACCGGCTATGACCATATCGTGACCCGCCCGGGCGACGGCACCACCGTGTCGTTCTGGTACTACGCGGGCGAGACGCTGCTGGCGGTGGACGCAATGAACGACCCGCGCGCCTATATGGTTGGCAAGCGCCTGATCGAGGCCGGAAAATCCCCGGATCCGGAGGCCATCGCCAACCCCGAAACCGAGCTCAAGACCCTGCTGAAACCGTGAGGATCATCGCTGGCCGGTTTCGCGGACGCGCGCTGACCCCGCTGGGCAAGGGCGACGCTGGCGCGCATCTGCGCCCCACGCCCGACCGGGTGCGCGAAAGCCTGTTCTCGATCCTCGCCGCCCGCGGGGTGGTGGATGGCGCCCGGGTGCTTGACCTTTTTGCCGGAACCGGCGCTTTGGGGCTCGAAGCCCTGTCGCGCGGGGCCGATCACGTCACCTTCGTCGAAAACGGCCGCACCGGCGCCAGCCTGATCCAGCGCAACGCCAAACTGCTTGGCGTCGCAGACTCAACCCACCTTCTTCGCATGGATGCCACCAAGCTGGGCGCAAACACCGCTCAGCCCGCTGATCTGGTCTTTCTCGATCCCCCCTACGGCAAGGGCCTTGGCGCCCGCGCGCTGACCGCCGCCCTAACGGCGAAGTGGATCGCCCCCGAGGCACTGATCGTCTGGGAGGAAAACGCCCCGCAAACCGCCCCCGACGGCTTCGACCTTGTCGATACCCGCCGCTTCGGCGACACGACGCTCACGCTCATCACAGCGCGCTAAATCCTTCTTTGGGGCCAAATATCCCGGGGGACTCCGCGCAGCGGAGGGGGGCAGAGCCCCCGTCCTCCCCAACCACACACGCCGCTCAATAGGTGGGGTGGAACCGCCCCGCAGGCGACAGTGTGAAAATTTCGACCCCGTCGGCGGTCACGCCCACGGAATGCTCGAACTGCGCCGAGAGTGATTTGTCGCGGGTTACCGCTGTCCAGTCATCGGCCAGCGTCTTGGTTTCCGGGCGGCCCAGGTTCACCATCGGCTCGATGGTAAAGAACATGCCCTCCTCCAGAACCGCGCCGGTGCCGGGACGGCCATAGTGCAGAACGTTGGGCGGCGCATGGAACACGCGACCCAGCCCGTGGCCGCAGAAATCGCGCACCACGCTCATCCGGTTGGCTTCGACAAAACTCTGGATCGCGTGGCCGATGTCGCCGAAGGTGTTGCCGGGCTTCACCATCTCGATACCGCGCATCAGCGCCTCGTGGGTCACCTCGATCAGCCGCTCGGCCTTGCGCGGCAGCTTGCCGGCCACATACATCCGGCTGGTATCGCCAAACCAGCCATCCACGATCACCGTCACGTCGATGTTCAGGATGTCACCATCTTTCAGAGTTTTTGGGCCGGGAATCCCGTGGCACACCACATGGTTCACTGAAATGCAGCTGGCGTGCTGATAGCCCTTGTACCCGATCGTGGCCGAGGTCGCGCCAGCGGCCTCCACCATCTCGGTGATCTTGCGGTCGATTTCTTCCGTGGTCTGACCGGGAAACACGTGTTCGGCAATATCATCCAGTATCCGCGCAGCTAGGGCGCCGGCGGTATGCATTCCGGCAAAATCCACCGGATCGTAGATGCGGATGCCGTCCCGAGTGAGCCGGCCACGAAGTTCGTTGTTCAAGTATCGCTCCTTCGATGCTGGCCCATTATGTAATCAAACGGGCGCGAAAGTGCCAGAGGGCGTCACGTCACATTCGGCAGGGCCGTGCCCAACTGCACGCCGCTTGGGTCGATACGGGTTGCGTAGCACAGGATTTCAACATTTTCGCGTCGGGCCGCAGCGCAGGCTGCGGCATACCCCGGGTCGATATCGCGGGCCAGATCGAAGCGCGTGCAATCCGTGCGCTGGACCAGATAGAACAGCATCGCCCGGTGCCCCGCCCGCGCCATCGCTGCCAGCTCGGCCATGTGTTTCGCCCCGCGCGCGGTCACGCTGTCGGGGAATTCGGCCAGCCCCGGTTGGCGCGACAGGGTTACCGATTTCACCTCGAGATACAGATCGGGCAGGCCCGGCTCGCTCAACAGGAAGTCGATACGGCTGTTTTCGCCGTATTTCACCTCTGCCCGCTGGGTACCATAGGCGGCCAGTTCGGGTATCTGCCGCGCCTTTAGCGCCGCGCGCAACGCTCGGTTCGGCACCGACGTGTCGACCCCGGTGAAATGCCCGTTTTCGTGTTCCACCAGCCGCCAGCCGAATTTCAGCTTCTTCTTCGGGTCGTCGTTCGGCTCCAGCCAGATCCGCGTGCCTGGTTCGGACAGCCCCATCATTGAGCCGGGGTTGGCGCAATGGGCCACGACCTCTTGCCCATCGTCCAGTCTGCAATCCGCCAGAAAGCGTTTGTAGCGACGGATCAGCCGGGCGGGCACAAGAGGGGTTTGAAAGCGCATGGCGCGCGGCCTATACCCACAGAAAGATACACGCAAGGGAGCCGCCAGATGCCAAATCCAACCGCCGCGATGCTGGTGATCGGCGATGAAATCCTGTCGGGCCGCACCCGCGAATCCAATATGAACCACCTCGCGGTCCAACTGTCGGCCCACGGCGTCGATCTGAAAGAGGCGCGCATGGTGGCCGATGATCACCCGCGCATCGTCGAGGCGGTGCGCGCGCTGTCGTCGCATTACGATCATGTCTTTACCTCGGGCGGGATCGGCCCGACCCACGATGACATCACCGCTGACGCCATTGCCGAGGCGTTCGGCGACCGTATCGACGTGCGCGAAGATGCCCGGGCGCTGCTGGCCGAACATTACGCCCGCACCGGGCGCGAGCTGAACGCTGCCCGCCTGCGCATGGCGCGCATTCCCGACAGCGCCGCGCTGATCGAAAATCCCGTGTCCATTGCGCCGGGCTTCACTATCGGCAACGTGCATGTGATGGCCGGTGTGCCCTCGGTGTTCGAGGCGATGGTGGCTAGCGTTCTGCCCACGATCACCGGCGGCGCACCTTTGGTTTCGGAAAGCCTGCGGGTGGATCGGGGCGAAGGAGATATCGCTGAGGCGCTGGGCGAACTGGCCGCGCGCTACCCGGATGTGTCGATCGGATCCTACCCGTTTCTGCTCGATGGGCGCCACGGGTCAAACATCGTGTTTCGCGGCGCGGATGGTGCGCGGGTGCGGTCGGCATTGGCCGAATTGGCGGCGCTGATGGGCGAGCCGGAATGACGCAGCCCGATTGGTTTGCCGCACTCGACGGGACATGGCCTGCGGCAGAGTATACGCAGCTTGGCCCGCTGACCCTGCGCCGCGGGCAGGGCGGGGGCAGCCGCGTATCGGCCACCACTGCGGCCCCGGGGTGGGCAGAGGCCGATCTGGAGCGTGCCGAAGCCGCGATGCGTGACATGGGCCAGCCCTGCATTTTTCAGGTGCGCCCCGGTCAGGACGATCTGGACACAGCACTTGCAGATCGCGGGTACGAGGTGATGGACCCGGTGACCATTTTCGCCTGCCCGGTCGATGACCTGTGCGATATCCCGATTCCGCGCGTTACCGTGCTGCACATCTGGGAGCCGCTGGCGCTGATGCGTGAAATCTGGGCCGAGGCCGGAATCGGCCCTGCGCGGATCGCGGTGATGGATCGCGTCAGGGGGCCCCGTACCGGGATGCTGGGGCGCTGGAACGAAAAGCCCGCTGGCGTTGGCTTTGCCGCGTGCCACGGCGAAGTCGCCATGGTGCACGCGCTCGAAGTGCTGGCACACCAGCGGCGCAATGGCATGGGCGGATGGTTCATGCGCGCGGCGGCCTTCTGGGCGCGCAAATCCGGCGCGCGCTGGATGTCGGTCATGTGCACCGAGGCGAATGGCCCGGCCAATGCGCTCTATCGCAACCTTGGTATGCAGGCCGTGGGCCACTACCATTACCGCATCATGCCCAAGGAGGAGCCCAATTGACCGATACCCGTCCGCCCACCGCCCTGAACCTGCCGATGGTCGATCCGCTGCCGGCCGAGACGCAGAAATATTTCGATATCTGCATGGAAAAGCTGGGCATGGTGCCGAATGTGCTGAAGGCCAATGCTTTCGATATCGCCAAGCTCAACGCCTTCACCGCAATGTACAACGATCTGATGCTGGCCGACAGCGGCCTCAGCAAACTTGAGCGCGAGATGATCGCCGTCGTGGTGTCGTCGGTGAACAAGTGCTTTTATTGCCTCGTTGCCCATGGCGCGGCGGTGCGCCAGCTGTCGGGGGATCCGACGCTGGGCGAAATGCTGGTCATGAACTGGCGTGTCGCGGCGCTGGACGCGCGCCAGACCGCGATGCTGACCTTTGCCGAAAAGGCCACGGTGGCCAGTGCGACGATCACCGAGGATGACAGGCAGGCCCTGCGTGAAGTCGGGTTCAGCGACCGCGATATCTGGGACATCGCCAATGTCACCGGCTTTTTCAACATGTCCAACCGCGTGGCCAGCGCGACAGGCATGTATCCGAACGATGAATACCACGCGCAGGCGCGCTAGGATGCGCCATGCGGCGGCTTTGGTGGCGGCCTGTATGGTCGCCGCCCCGCCGGTGCTGGCGCTGGATCTGGCACTTCCGAAAGGGGCCGAGCAAATCTCGGACAGGGCCAGCCCGCTCGACAGCTACGCCCTGCCAACCGGCCCTTTCGCCGAGACCGGCCTTCCCGTGCGCCGCATGGAAGGCAGGGTTGACCGTCAGACCTGGCGGATTTCGGGCACCGGGCTGACCACGTTGCAAATCCTTGCGGCGCTGCGAAAGCAGGTGCTGGCGGCGGGCTACGAGGTCGTCTTCGAATGCAACGACGTCGACTGTGGTGGCTTTGATTTCCGTTTCGCGACCGAGGTTGTGCCTGCGCCCGACATGCATGTGGATGTGCGGAACTATCGCTTTCTCTCGGCCACGCATGGAGACAGCGAAGCCACGGGCATCCTTGTCAGCCGCACACGCAACGCGGCATATGTTCAGATCATCCTTGTCAGTCCGGATGGCGCTTTGCCGCTGGGAATGGCACCAAGCACTGCGCCAGACGTGCAGACGCCGGTCGGGTCAAGTGCCGATGCCAGTTTTGCAGACAGGCTGATCGCACAGGGCCATGTCGCGCTGGACAGGCTGACGTTTGCCACGGGCTCCGACGCGCTTGCGCCGGGCGAGTATGCCTCACTCGACGCGTTGGCGGAGTTTGCTCAGGAAAACCCCAATGCGACCATGGTGCTTGTGGGGCACACCGATGCGGTCGGCGCCCTGGAGCAGAACATCTCGCTGTCGCGGCGCCGCGCGCAATCGGTACGCGCACGCCTGATTGACCGCCATGAAGTGTCTGCGGATCGGCTTCAGGCTGAAGGTATGGGATACTTGGCGCCGGTGGCGTCAAACCTGACTGCCGAAGGGCGCGAGTTGAACCGGCGGGTCGAGGTGGTCCTGCTTTCGAGGTAGTGGACACCCGAACGTGGTAGGGGGCTCTGCCCCCGTCCCAGCGGGACTCCCCCGGAGTATTTTCGGAACAGTGATGCGGAAAAGTGCCACCAGCCTCTTTGGGGGTCAAATATCCCCGCCGGAGGCATTGCGCGGTAGCGCAATTTCGCCTGTCTCCACAACAAAAGGCCCCCGCGCCGAGACGCGGGGGAGGTTGGTTGCCAAGGGAAGCAACGAGAAATCTGTTACCAGTCCGAAGGGCCTTTTTCGGCAAAGGCGTTCACCAGGAAGTCGATGAAGGCGCGGACCTTGGGCTGGGTGAAACGGCCCGGCGGGTAGACTGCATAGATGCCCTGGGTTTCGACCGGAAGGCTGGGCATGGCGTATTCCACGAGCCCTTTTTCCATTGCCTCCGAGAACAGGAAGCTGGGCAGGTAGGCGATGCCAAGGCCCGAGATCGCGGCATTCAGCAGCGATTGACCGTCGTTCACCGAGAGCCAGCCAGCCGTCCGGACTTGCCGTTTCTCACCCGAGGGAGCGGTGAGTTTCCAGACATTCCCGGACGACTGATTCGAATAATGCAGCAGCTTGTGTTCGTTCAGATCGTCGATTTTCTGCGGACGTCCGTATTTTTCGAAATAGGCGGGGCTGGCGATCATCGCCTTGGTGGTTTCGGTCAGCTTGCGGGCGCGCAGGGTGCTGTCTTCCAGCTCGCCGATGCGGACGGCCATGTCGAATCCTTCCGAGATCAACTCGACGTAGCGGTTGTTCAGCACCATGTTCACGGTGATTTCCGGGAAATCGGCCAGGAATTCGGACAGCACCGGCGAGAGGTGGTTCACGCCGAAGTCGGTTGCGACCGAGATGCGCAGCAGGCCCGACGGCGCCGATTGCATCGAGGTGACCAGCGCGTCCGCTTCGCCGGCATCGTTCAGGACGCGGCGGGCGCGGTCGTAATAGGCGAGGCCGATTTCGGTCGGGCTGACGCGGCGCGTGGTGCGGTTCAGCAGGCGGGCGCCCAGCCGCGCTTCGAGGCTGGAGACGTGTTTCGATACGGCGGATTTGGAAATGCCCATTTTCTTGGCCGCGTCGGTAAAGCCGCCTTGGTCCACAACGTTCGCGAACGCTTCCATTTCGGTCAGACGGTCCATGCTCATCCCTCGGGTCAGTCTTTTCGGTTCTCGAGGGTCGTTATCCGGGCCAATCTGGGCAAGATCGGGGCGCGGATGGGATAATAACAGGGTATTCGCGCCATCGTTGAAGCGCTGGAAACGGGTTAAAGCCGGGTTTCTTCCTGTGGGAACAAGTGGTTGAACGCGATTAGACCGTTTTGGGGCACCCGCAGGGCTCGGCTGCCGGGCTGGCGCACCATCCAGCCCAATGTTTCGAATCTCGCCAGCATGGCGCGTCCGATCCGGCCTGCCAGATGGGATTGACGCGCTGACCAGTCAAGACATTCGCGGCAAAGCGGGGCGCGGCTGCGGGGTAGGGTGGCCAGGTCGATCCCCAAATCGCCCATCAGCGCCACGCCGGTATGGGTCAGTGTCAGCCCCTCGCGCCCCAGCGACAGCGCGCCTTGGCGACGCATGGCGGCAAACATCTGAACGCCAAGATCGCCGGCGAGGTGATCGTAACACACACGCGCCTGCCGCAGCGCCGCGTCGCGTGGGCCGGGGCGGCTGCGCAGTTGGCCGGTGCTGGCGGCCAGCCCCATCAGGCCCTCCAGGGCCTGCGCCACCTCTGGCCCGGCCAGTTCGACATAGGCGTGCCGCCCCTGTTTTCGCCGCCGGATCAGCGCGCCGTCTTCGAGCCGGTTCAGGTGCGCGCTGACGGTCTGCGGAGTGACCCCGGCCTCGGCCGCCAGTTCCGACGCGGTCAGCGCATGGCCCGCCATCAGCGCCGTCAGGATGTTGGCGCGCGCCGGGTCGCCGATCAGCGCGGCAAGGGTCACGATGTCGGGGCCGTGTTTCATGCTTCGACGGTAATCGAAGCATCGCGGTTTCAAAAGCCGCTATCGAGGCCCGGCACAGGAAAGGAACTCACATGCTGACTTGCATCATCCGCTATCACATCGATCCGACGAAACGCGCGCAATTTTCCGAATACGCCCGCAACTGGGGCACGGCCATCCCGCGCTGCGGTGCCGATCTGGTCGGGTATTTCGCCCCGCACGAAGGATCATCCACGCTGGCCTATGGCATTTACCACGTCAAAAGCCTTGCCGGTTACGAAGCCTACCGCGCCCGCCTGGCCGACGATCCGCTGGGGCGGCGGAACTATGACTTTGCGCAGCGCGAGAAATTCCTTTTGCGCGAGGATCGGACATGGCTGAAGCTGGTATCGACACCAGAAGGGGAGCAGCCATGATCGCCATCATTTTCGAAGTCACCCCGGCCGAAGGCAAGCAGGCCGAATATCTCGACATTGCCGCCGCGATGAAACCGCTGGTCGATCAGATCGACGGGTTCATCTCGGTCGAGCGGTTCCAGAGCCTGACCACGCCGGGCAAGCTGTTGTCTTTGTCATTTTTCCGGGACGAAGCCGCGGTGCAGGAGTGGCGCGCGCTGACGGCGCACCGCTCGGCCCAAGCGCGGGGTCGGGGTGGCGTGTTTGCCGATTACCGCCTGCGGGTGGCCCATGTTCTGCGCGATTATGGCCTGACCGATCGCGCCGAGGCGCCCGAAGACAGTCGGGCGGCCCATGGCGGCTTGGGCAATTAGCCTTCGTAGTCGGGGTAGATGAAACCGTCGACCGGATAGACCCGCCCAAAGTTGCCTTCATAGCTTTCGACGCGCACGGCGGACCAGTCGTTCTTGTCCGATACGTCGATCACGGCCATGTTCTGCGAAATCTTGTTGCGGTGCCAGTTGGCATGGTCGACCACGATGTTTCGGCTGTCGATCACGCCGGAGACGACGGCGACATGCCCAAGGGGCAGCTTGCTGGTGCCCGAGAACGCCATCACCGCGCCAACCTGCGGCTTGTTCCCGCGGCTGAACTTGTCCTGTGCCTGCGCCCACCATGTGCGGGCATTGCCGCGAATGTCGATCCCGCTGACGTTGCGCGCATAGGGCACGCACCAGACACGCTGGCCAGCGGCACGCAGTTTCTGTGCCGCCTGGAACGCCATCGCCTGGCGGTCTGGGTCCAGTCCTGAGGTCTGCTCCTTCGTGGTGCAGGCTGCAGTGGTTAGTAGAAGTGCAAATACGATCATAAGCGCGCGCAAAGGCGTGCTGGCGTTGGTAACGCGCATGTCCCGTCCCGAAGTCGTTGTCCCTGTGCCCGCCATCCCCGACAGACGCGCAGACCTTCCGGGATTCCGTTGCGGAATCCTAGAGGGTCTTGGCGCAGTTGGCAGATTCTTGCCAATCACGCGACAATCTCGGGAACCTGACTAGAGCGCAGCTGCCAGTCGGGTGCCCTGATCGATGGCGCGCTTGGCGTCCAGTTCTGCCGCCACGTCGGCCCCACCGATCACATGCGGCGTTATCCCGCGCGCGATCAGGGCATCGGCGAGGCTGCGTTCGGGCTCCTGTCCGGCGCACAGCACCACGGTATCGGCGGCGATGACGGTCGGCGTCTCGCGCGCCTCGCCAAAGCTGACGTGCAGCCCGTCGGCGTCGATGCGTTCATAGTTTACACCGCCGACGAAATTCACATCCTTCATCTTCAGGGCCGCGCGGTGGATCCAGCCGGTGGTCTTGCCCAGCCCCTTGCCATGCTTGGTCTTCTTGCGCTGCAACAGGGTGACATCACGGGCCGGCTCCTCGGGCGTGGGGCCTTCGGGGGCCAGACCACCGCGATGGGCTGCAGGGTCCGCGACGCCCCATTCGCGCATCCATAGCGGCAGGTCCTCGGTCGGGCTGGTGCCCTCGTGCACAAGGAATTCGGCCACGTCAAAGCCGATTCCGCCTGCGCCGATCACGGCCACCTGTTTGCCGGGGGCAACGTTGCCGCGCAGCACGTCGATATAACTGGCAACATTGGCCGCATCGCTGCCCGGAATGCCGGGATCACGCGGGCGTACACCGGTGGCGATCACCACCTCGTCGAACCCGGCCAGGTCGTCGGCGCTGGCCACTGTGCCCAGCCGCAGAGTGAGTCCACTGGCCGCGACCATACGGCGATACCAGTCGACCAGACCGTGGAATTCTTCTTTTCCCGGGATCTGCTTGGCCAGGTTCAACTGGCCGCCGATCTCGCTGTCCTTCTCGAACAGGGTCACCTCATGGCCCCGTTCGGCCGCCGTCAGCGCGGTCGACAGCCCCGCCGGGCCTGCCCCCACCACGGCAATGCGCTTGGACGATTGCGTCTGCGCGACCACCAGTTCGGTTTCGTGACAGGCACGCGGGTTCACAAGGCAGGAGGTCAGTTTGCCGCCGAATGTATGGTCCAGACAGGCCTGATTGCAGGCGATACAGGGCGTGACCATCTCGCCCGCGCCGCGCTCGGCCTTCGCCACGAAATCCGGGTCCGCCAGCATCGGCCGCGCCAACGACACCATATCGGCGCAGCCATCCGCCAGCACCTGCTCGGCCACTTCGGGCGTGTTGATCCGGTTCGAGGTGATGACGGGAATGCCCACCTTGCCCATCAGCTTTTGCGTAACCCAGGCAAAGGCCGCGCGCGGCACGCTGGTGGCGATGGTCGGGATCCGCGCCTCGTGCCAGCCGATGCCGGTATTGATGATCGTGGCGCCCGCCGCCTCGATGGCCTGCGCCAGCTGCACCACCTCGTCGAAGGTCGAGCCATTGGGCACAAGGTCGATCATCGAGAGCCGATAGATGATAATGAACTCTGGCCCCGTCACCTCGCGCACGCGGCGCACAATCTCGATGGGCAGGCGGATGCGGTTTTCGTAAGAGCCACCCCAATCGTCGGTGCGCTTGTTGGTGTGGGTTACGATGAACTGGTTGATGAAATACCCCTCCGATCCCATCACCTCGACTCCGTCATAACCGGCCTGCTGCGCCAGCCGCGCGGCCTCTGCGATGTCTGCGATCTGCTTTTCGATTCCGGCCTCGTCCAGCTCGTTCGGCGGGAAAGGCGAGATGGGGGATTTCACCGCGCTGGGCGCGACGCACTTCGGACCAAAGGCATAGCGCCCGGCATGCAGGATCTGCATCGCGATCTTGCCGCCCGCCGCATGTACACGGTCGGTGACAACGCGGTGGTTCTTCACGTCCGTGTCGCTGGTCATCATCGCCGCCCCCGGCGCGACCGAGCCTTCAAGGTTCGGCCCAATGCCACCGGTGACCATCAGCGCCACGCCACCGCGCGCCCGCGTGGCATAGAATTCCGCCACCCGGTTCCAGTCGCCGGTTTCTTCCAGCCCGGTGTGCATGGACCCCATCAGCACGCGATTCTTCAGCGTGGTAAACCCAAGGTCCAGCGGTGACAGAAGATGCGGATAGGTGGCCATGTGTCGCTCCCTCATATGACACACGCAGGATTGCGGGGCGGGGCCGGCTTGTCACCTGAAACGCCGCGTAACGGGGTTGATTGCGCGCGCCGCTTGCGGCACCACGGGCGCGCGTTTCCATGAAAGGTGCCCGACATGACGCCCGAGCAGATTGCCCAATTGCCCTACCGCCCCTGCGTCGGCGTGATGCTGGCCAACGCCGAGGGCGCGATCTTCGTCGGTCAGCGCCGCGACCGCGACACCGACGCCTGGCAGATGCCCCAGGGCGGCATCGACGCGGGCGAAACCCCGGTACAGGCGGCGCTGCGCGAGCTGGGCGAAGAAACCGGTCTGACCCCCGACAAGGTGAAAATCGTCGCCGAGACCGAAGCCTGGCTAACCTATGACCTGCCGCACGACCTGGTGCCAAACATCTGGAAAGGCCGCTTTCGCGGGCAGGAGCAGAAATGGGTGCTGATGCGCTTCACAGGCGAAGATGCCGACGTGAACATCAACACCGAGCATCCGGAATTCTCGGAATGGCAATGGCTGCCCCACGCCGACCTCGTCGCCAATATCGTCCCCTTCAAACGCGAGGTGTACGAACGGGTGCTGGCCGAATTCACCCCCGCGCTTGCGCAGCTCTGACGCCTGCTCTGATCCCCGCGTCCCTGTTTCTTTTCGGCAAGAATACGCGAATCCCAACCGCAGCCCCGGCGCCCGCTGCGGCTTAGGTCACGCAAAGACCGGCATATGCGGCCCGGCATCTGTCGGAAGATCGCCGGTCAGGCGCGGATCGGGCAGCACCTCGACCCGTTGCCGCCAGGGGGTGAACCCGCTGCGGCGATAGAAGGCCAGCGCGCGGGGATGATCCATCGTGCAGGTGTGCAGATGCAGCCGCGCCATGCCGTCGTGGGCGAAAGCCGTGTCAATCGCATGGCTCATCAGAAACCGGCCGGCCGTGGTCCCCGTCAAATCGGGCGCTACTCCGAAGAATGCGATTTCGCAGGCGCCGGATTCGCGGAAATCCAGCTCGAGCAAGGCCACCGCCAGATCGCCTTGGCGCAGGACGTAGACCTCGACATTCTCATCGCCCAGAATCGCGGCAAGGTCCGGCTGCGGCATCTTCAGCCGCGACACCCAGAGCCAGTCCTGCCCACCCACCCGGCTGAACAGTTCCCTGTACCAGACGACATCGGGGCGGCGCACGCGCGCCAGATCGATCCCGTCAGGCAGAGCCACTGTCGCGCCTCGCGCGGGGGGCGCGGTCATCTCCAGATCCGTGACGACAGTTGCCAGATGCCCGGGTGGGACAGCGTGAAACCCCGGCTCCAGCGCCATTACAGCAGCCCGGCGTCGCGCAGCAACTGAGGCATGTCGGCCTCGGGGCGGGGGCCGATGTGCGAAATCACCTCGCCCGCGCAAGCGCAGCCGATGCGCGCGCAGGTTTCCAGATCCAGCCCGCGGGCCATGCCGAACAGGAACCCGGCGGCGAACTGGTCGCCCGCGCCGGTGGCATCCACCGGCACGACTTCGGTCACATCCACGTCGATTCGGGTGTCACCTGCCACAACCGTCACCCCATCGCCCGAGCGGGTGCAGACCACCAGCGGGCAGATTGCGGCGGTCTTGGCAATCGCCTCTTCCGTGTCGTCGGTTTCAAACAGCGAGCGGATCTCGGCGGCATTGCCGATTACGAAGTCCAGGTCGTGTTCGATCAGCGACAGGAAATCGGCGCGGTGGCGTTCGACGCAGAAAGGATCAGAGATCGCGATGCCGGTCTTGCCGCCATTGGCGCGGCAGTCGCGCGCGGCTTCGAGGAACGCAGCTTTTCCCTTGTCCTTGTCGAACAGGTAGCCTTCGAGGAACATGATCGCCGCGCGGCCTGCCACCTCGTTCGGGACGTCCCCGGAATCGAGCTCTGACGAAATCCCGAGGTAGGTGTTCATCGAGCGTTCGCCATCGGGCGCGACAAAGATCATCGAGCGTGAAGTCGGCAGCGCCCCGCCCGCCACCGGCGGGTTCACGAAGTCGATGCCGTTGTCGTTCATCGCGTCGGCATAGAACCGCCCCAGCGCGTCGTCATTCACGCGCCCGATAAATGCGGTGTCCAGCCCCAGTGCCCCGGCGCCCGCGATGGTATTGGCGACCGATCCGCCCGGTGTCTGGACCCGCGTTTGCATGGCGGCGTAAAGCACCTCGGCGCGGTCGCGCTCGATCAGCTGCATGATGCCTTTCTCGATGCCCATATGGTCGAGAAAGCTGTCGTCGGCCTGGGAAATCACATCGACAACGGCATTGCCGATTCCGACCAGATCATAGGGTTTCATAGGGTCTTTTCCTCGAATTGGCACAGGTCTTTGATCAGGCAGGCGGGGCATTTAGGTTTGCGCGCCACGCAGGTATAACGCCCGTGAAGGATCATCCAGTGATGCGCGTGCAGCTGGAAATCGGCGGGAATATTGTCTTCGATAGCGCGTTCCACCGCCTCGACCGTCTTGCCCGGCGCGATGCCCGAGCGGTTGCCAAGGCGAAAGATATGCGTATCCACCGCCTGCGACGGCTGCTGCCACCACATGTTCAGCACCACGTTCGCCGTCTTGCGCCCGACGCCGGGCAGCGATTGCAGCGCAGCGCGGGAATTGGGCACCTCTCCGCCATAGTCATCGACCAGGATCTGCGACAGCTTGATGACGTTCTTGGCCTTCTGGCGGAACAGGCCGATCGTCTTGATGTGCTCGGTCAGACCCTCGAGCCCAAGGTCGAGCATTTTTTGCGGTGTATCGGCGATCTTGAACAATTCTGCCGTCGCGCGGTTCACGCCCGCATCCGTTGCCTGCGCCGAAAGCGCCACGGCCACGACAAGCGTATAGGCGTTCACATGGTCCAGCTCGCCCTTGGGTTCGGGTTCGGCTGCGTGAAAGCGGGTAAAGATCTCGCGGATCGTGTGGTAATTTAGCTGTTTTGCCATCGCGGGCCTTAATGCCGTGGCGCAGGTCGCGCCGCAACGGGAAATGCGCCTTTGCTCATGAAACGGGTCGCAGGGGCGGGGGCGGGCGCGCTATCTTGCGTAGAAAGGAGACCCCGGCGATGAACATTCAGACCACGGAAGACGGCTATCATTATCATGTCATGCGCCGCGCGTTGGACGAGATCGACGCAGGCGGCAACCTGACACTGGACGAATTGGCCGCGCGGATGGACATGAGCCCGGCGCATTTTCAGCGCCTGTTCTCGGCCTGGGTCGGAGTGTCGCCCAAGCGGTATCAACAATACCTGACGCTGGGCCATGCCAAGGCGCTGCTGGCCGAGCGGTTTACCACGCTCGAGACATCGCTTGCGACGGGGCTGTCAGGGTCAGGGCGGCTGCACGATCTGTTCCTGCGGTGGGAGGCGATGAGCCCCGGAGACTTCGCCAAGGGCGGCGGAGGGCTGACGATATACTGGGGCTGGTTCGAGAGCCCGTTTGGCCCCGCGCTGGTGATGGGCACCAAGCGCGGCATCTGCGGCATCGGCTTTGCGGCGGAAACCACCGCCGAGGCGACGATGGAAGATCTGACCGCGCGCTGGCCCAAGGCCGACTATGTCGAAGACCCGATGATGCTGCGGCCTTGGGTCCTGACCGCCTTTGGTGCGGGTGAGGGCGCGCTGGAGCGCGCGCCGCTGTTCCTGATCGGTGCGCCGTTCCAGATCAAGGTGTGGGAGGCGCTGCTGGCGATCCCTTCGGGGCATGTGACGACCTATTCGGAAATCGCGGGCGCCATCGGCCATCCCAAGGCGGTGCGCGCGGTGGGCACGGCGGTGGGGCGCAACCCGATCAGCTGGCTTATTCCGTGCCACCGGGCGCTGCGGAAATCCGGCGCCTTGGGTGGCTATCACTGGGGGTTGCCGGTGAAACGGGCGCTGCTGGCGTGGGAGTCGGCCCGCGAGGATACCCGCGCCGACGCTTAGCGCGCGATCACGTTCCGGCGATTTGCCGCCGATTGCGCGCGATAAAGGCTGCGCCGCGGCGCGCGGCGGTGGTATCACGCGGCAAAGCCCGGGCTTCGGGCGATGCAACGAACAGGTTTCGACATGACATTCACCAAAGCAACCATTGCCGCTGTCGCGGGCATGCTGACCCTTGGGGCCTGCACCGATCCGGGGATGCTGGGCGATCCGGCGGATCCAAACCGCAACCGCAATCAGGGTGTCCTGCTGGGCGCAGGCCTTGGCGCCGTGGTCGGTAACCTGACCGGCGGCGACACCAAGGCGACCGTTGCGGGCGCCGTGCTGGGCGGCGTGGCGGGCGGCCTTGTCGGCACCGAGCTTGACAAGCAAGAGGCCGAGCTGCGCGCCAGCATGGGCAACGACCGGGTGCGCATCACCAACACCGGCGACCGGCTGATCGTGACCCTGCCGCAGGACATCCTGTTCGCGACCGACAGCTTTACCGTCAGCCCCGCGCTGACGCCGGACCTGCGCGCCGTGTCGCAAAGCCTGCAATCCTATCCCAACTCTACCGTGCAGGTGGTGGGCCATACCGACAACACCGGCGAGGCCGCCTATAACCAGGACCTGTCAGAACGCCGCGCGCTGGCCGTGGCGACCGTGCTGATGAACTCGGGCACGTCGCCCAGCCGCATCATGACGATCGGGCAGGGGGAAAACACGCCCGTCGCGTCGAACCTGACGCCCGAGGGCCGGGCACAGAATCGCCGGGTCGAGATCGTGATTCTTCCCAACCGCTGATTGCCGGCAGAAGGGCTGTTAACCGCGTTTCCCCGGGCCATCGCGCCCGGGGATTTGCGTTTCAGGGCCAAAAATCCCGGCCCGCGCGCCATTGATGGGGGATTCCCCTTAGGATGGCCCGATCAGGGGTTGCTTTGCGGGCGGCGTCAGAGTAGTGGAGCCGCTCATCATGAACTCCATCGGACTCAGGGTGACCCTTTGGGGGCTCTCCGGTGATGTGGAAAGGACGAAGGCGATGAACGCCAAGGAACTGCGTGACAAGACGCCGGATCAGCTTCGTGAAGAGCTGGCCAATCTGAAAAAAGAAAGCTTCAACCTGCGCTTTCAGCAGGCCACTGGCCAGCTGGAGAATGCAGCGCGAATCAAGGTTGCGCGTCGCAACGCGGCACGGGTTCTGACCGTGCTGAACGAAAAGGCCGCCTCGGCGGCTGCGTCGGAATAAGGAGCCCGAAAGATGCCCAAACGTATCCTGCAAGGCACCGTGACCAGCGACGCCAACGCCCAGACCGTGACCGTTCTGGTGGAACGTCGTTTCACCCATCCGGTTCTGAAGAAGACCATCCGTAAATCCAAGAAGTACCGTGCCCATGACGAGGCCAACAGCTTCAAGGTGGGTGACACCGTGCGCATCATCGAATGCGCGCCCAAATCGAAGACCAAACGCTGGGAAGTGCTGACCTCGGAAACCACCGAGGCGTAAGCGCCAACAGTTTAATCGAAACCCTGGGGGTAAGGCCCGCAAGGCCCCCCAAAGGTCGGGAGACACCATATGATCCAGATGCAGACCAATCTGGATGTTGCTGACAACAGCGGCGCTCGCCGTGTTCAGTGCATCAAGGTCCTGGGTGGTTCCAAGCGCAAGTATGCGTCCGTTGGCGACATCATCGTCGTCTCGGTCAAGGAAGCCATCCCGCGCGGCCGCGTGAAGAAAGGTGACGTCCGCAAGGCCGTCGTCGTGCGCACCGCAAAAGAAGTTCGTCGTGACGACGGCACCGCCATCCGCTTCGACCGGAACGCGGCTGTCATCCTGAACAACAACAACGAGCCGGTCGGCACCCGTATCTTCGGGCCGGTGGTTCGCGAGTTGCGCGCCAAGAACTTCATGAAAATCATCTCGCTTGCTCCGGAGGTGCTGTAATGGCCGCGAAACTCCGCAAAGGTGACAAGGTCATCGTTCTTGCCGGCAAGGACAAGGGCAAGGAAGGCACGATCGCCAGCGTCGACCCCAAGGCCAACAAGGCCGTGGTAGACGGGATCAACATCGCCATCCGCGCCACCCGTCAAAGCCAGACCAGCCAGGGCGGCCGCCTGCCCAAGGCCATGCCGATCGACCTGAGCAACCTGGCCCTGATCGACGCCAACGGCAAACCGACCCGCGTCGGTTTCAAGATCGAAGGCGACAAGAAAGTGCGTTTTGCTAAGACCACGGGGGACGTGATCGATGCTTGATACTGCCAAGTACACCCCGCGCCTGAAGGCCGCCTTCAACGACACGATCCGTGCCGCGATGAAGGAAGAATTCGGCTACAAGAACGACATGCAGATCCCGCGTCTGGACAAGATCGTTCTGAACATCGGCGCTGGCGCCGAAGCCGTGCGTGACAGCAAGAAGGCGAAATCGGCTCAGGAAGACCTGACCGCCATCGCCGGTCAGCGCGCCGTCATCACCAAGGCCAAGAAATCCATCGCCGGTTTCCGCGTTCGCGAAGACATGCCGCTGGGTGCCAAGGTGACGCTGCGTGGCGACCGCATGTACGAATTCCTCGATCGTCTGATCACGGTGGCACTGCCCCGCGTCCGCGACTTCCGCGGCGTTTCGGGCAAATCGTTCGACGGCCGTGGCAACTATGCCATGGGCCTGAAGGAACACATCGTTTTCCCGGAAATCAACTTCGACAAAGTCGACGAAGTCTGGGGTATGGACATTGTCATCGCCACCACGGCGAACACCGACGCAGAAGCCAAGGCGCTGTTGAAGCTTTTCAACATGCCCTTCAACTCGTAAGCGCGGAAAGGATTAGTAGACATGGCTAAGAAAGCAATGATCGAACGCGAAAAGAAGCGCGAGCGCCTGGTCGAGAAATACGCCGCCAAGCGTGCCGAGCTGAAAGCGATCGTGAACGACGAGAGCAAGCCCATGGAAGAGCGGTTCCGCGCTTCCCTGAAGCTGGCGAAGCTGCCCCGCAACAGCTCGGCAACCCGGTTGCACAACCGCTGCCAGCTGACCGGCCGTCCGCACGCCTATTATCGCAAACTGAAGATCAGCCGGATCGCGCTGCGTGAACTTGGTTCCGCAGGCCAGATTCCCGGCATGGTCAAGTCCAGCTGGTAAGGAGGGCAAGAGATGAACGATCCTATCGCAGACATGCTCACCCGTATCCGCAACAGCCAGCTGCGCGGCAAATCCACCGTCATGACCCCGGCCTCGAAGCTGCGGGCGTGGGTGCTGGATGTGCTGGCGGACGAAGGCTATATCCGCGGCTATGAAAAGGTCACGGGCGCCGATGGTCACCCCGCGATCGAAATCAGCCTGAAGTACTACGAAGGCATTCCGGTCATCCGCGAAATCAAGCGGGTTTCGAAGCCGGGTCGCCGCGTGTACATGGGCGTCAGCGACATTCCGCAGGTCCGTCAGGGTCTGGGCGTGTCGATCGTGTCGACGCCCAAGGGCGTGATGTCGGATGCAAACGCACGCGCGGCCAACGTTGGCGGCGAAGTGCTCTGCACCGTATTCTAAGGAGATCGCAATGTCTCGTATTGGGAAAAAGCCGGTCGACCTGCCCAGCGGCGTCAGCGCCAGCGTGTCGGGCCAGACCATCGAAGTGAAGGGCCCCAAGGGCACCCGCAGCTTCACCGCGACCGACGACGTCACGATCACCGTTGACGACAACGTGGTGAAAATCGACCCGCGCGGCAAATCCAAGCGCGCGCGTCAGCAGTGGGGCATGAGCCGCACGATGGTTGCCAACCTGGTGACCGGCGTGACCGATGGTTTCAAGAAAGAGCTTGAGATCACCGGTGTGGGTTATCGTGCCACCGTTCAGGGCAACTCGCTGAAGCTGAACCTGGGTCTGTCGCACGACGTGGACTTCGTTGCCCCCGAGGGTGTGACGGTGACCGCGCCGAAGCAGACCGAGATCGTGGTCGAAGGCATCGATGAGCAGCTCGTTGGTCAGGTCGCGGCGAACATCCGCGCCTGGCGGAAGCCCGAGCCCTACAAGGGCAAAGGCATCCGTTACAAGAACGAGTATATCTTCCGCAAGGAAGGCAAGAAGAAGTAAGGACGCAACAGATGGCAAACAGCAAAAGACAACTGTTCCTCAAGCGCCGCCTGCGCGTCCGGAACAAGCTTCGCAAGGTGAATGCCGGTCGGGTTCGTCTGACCGTTCACCGCAGCAACAAGAACATCAGCGTCCAGCTGATCGACGATGTGAAGGGCGTGACGCTCGCCTCGGCCTCGTCGCTGGAAAAGACGCTGGGTATTGTCGGCAAGAACAACATCGAAGCCGCGACAAAAGTGGGTTCGGCAATTGCCGAGCGCGCCAAGCAGGCCGGTGTGGAAGAAGCCTACTTCGACCGCGGTGGGTTCCTGTACCACGGCAAGGTCAAGGCTCTGGCCGATGCAGCCCGCGAAGGCGGTCTGAAAATCTAAACGGTTCGGGGCTGGCCATGTGCCGGCCCCGTCCAACCCTGCAGACGGCGCATCGGTGCCGTCTCGATGATCCGGGGGCGCCTGTCGCCCACCTGGATTGACCCATCCGGCGCCGATGCGCCACCAAGCTGAAGGAGCCCGAAATGGCCCGTGAAGACAACCGTCGGGGCAACCGCCGCGACCGTGAGGAAACCCCTGAATTCGCCGACCGCCTGGTCGCAATCAACCGGGTTTCGAAAACCGTTAAAGGTGGTAAGCGTTTCGGCTTTGCCGCGCTTGTCGTCGTTGGCGACCAGAAGGGCCGCGTTGGGTTCGGCAAGGGCAAGGCCAAAGAGGTGCCCGAAGCCATCCGCAAGGCGACCGAGCAGGCCAAGCGCCAGATGATCCGCGTTCAGCTGCGCGAAGGCCGCACGCTGCACCACGACATGGAAGGTCGTCACGGTGCCGGCAAGGTCGTGATGCGCACCGCGCCGGAAGGGACCGGTATCATCGCCGGTGGTCCGATGCGTGCCGTGTTCGAAATGCTGGGCATCAAGGACGTTGTGTCCAAGTCGATCGGCTCGCAGAACCCCTACAACATGATCCGCGCCACCATCGACGGGCTGAAGAAAGAAGCTTCGCCGCGTTCGGTTGCCCAGCGTCGTGGCAAGAAAGTGGCCGACATCCTGCCCAAGCGTGAAGACGCGCCGCAGGAAAGCGCCCAGGTTGCCGAGGAGGCTTGAGTTAAATGGCGAAAACTATCGTTGTGAAGCAGATCGGCTCGCCGATCCGTCGCCCCGCCAAACAGCGTGCCACGCTGATCGGCCTGGGCCTGAACAAGATGCACAAAACCCGCGAGCTGGAAGATACCCCCAGCGTACGCGGCATGGTGGCTTCGATCTCGCATATGGTCGAGATCATCGAAGAAAAAGAGTAATCGCGAGATACGGGGGGCCAGCCCCCAGCGCGAGGGACAGAGAGCGCCCCGGCCATCGGCCGGGGCGTTTTCGTTTTTCGCCCAGCGTTGCCGGAATTGCATAGCGGGCAGACCGAAACGCACATTGTCCATGCGCAGGGCACGCAATATGCTGCATCGCAGAAACACCATTGGTGTCGCGCAGGGGAGGGCGCCGCACCGCAGACGTATAGGACGACCGAAATGGCACATGTCATCAATACTTCCCCGGTAACTTTCGCCGACCGTATCGCCGCCGCAAAGGCTGGCATCAAACTGGCGATGGCGCGCCGCGCCGCATACCGCCGCACCTATAACGAACTGGCGGGCCTGTCCGACCGCGATCTGGCCGATCTGGGCCTGCACCGCTCGGCGATCCGCCGCCTCTCGCTGGAAGCAGCACAGCGCGTCTGACGCGCACGGCATCCCCACTCACGAACACATGCCGCGACAACCCGCCACTGGCGGGTTGTTTCGATTCCGCCTGTGCGCTCTTGCACGTGGGCGGCGATGCCATTATACGCGCCCGGTGGCCGTGCGGCCGCATGGACTAGATGAACCAGAAACGCCGTGGTTGGCCCGTTACGCTTCGGGGGTCACATCCGGCAAGGAGAAGCGACATGAAACTTCACGAACTGCGCGACAATGACGGCGCAACCAAACGCCGCCAGCGTGTCGGCCGTGGCCCGGGTTCGGGCAAGGGCAAGACCGGTGGCCGTGGTATCAAAGGTCAGAAATCCCGTTCGGGTGTGGCCATCAACGGCTACGAAGGCGGCCAGATGCCGCTGTACCAGCGCCTTCCCAAGCGCGGCTTCAACAAACCGAATCGCAAAGCCTATGCCGTTGTGAACCTGGGCCTGATCCAGAAGTTCATCGACGCCAAGAAGCTGGATGCCGGTGCAGAAATCACCGAAGACACGCTGGTTGCCAGCGGTCTGGTGCGCCGCAAGCTGGATGGCGTCCGGGTGCTGGCCAAGGGTGAATTCTCGTCCAAGGTGACCCTGAACGTGACCGGTGCTTCGAAATCGGCGATCGACGCCGTTGAAAAGGCTGGCGGTTCGCTGACGGTCGCAGCAGCAGCCGCGACCGAGTGACGGGTTGTGAGCGGAGTTGCCTCCGCTTACATATTCCCTAGTTTTCCATAGCGCCGCCTGAGCCGGAAAACGGTTCAAGGCGGCGTTTCACCATAAAGAGACCTGTTTCATGGTATCAGCAGCGGAACAAATGGCAGCCAACACAAGCTGGGCTGCCCTGGGCAAAGCGACCGACCTTCGCAACCGCATCCTGTTCACGCTGGGCCTGCTGGTCGTTTACCGTCTGGGCACCTTCCTGCCCGTGCCGGGAATCGACGGCGTTGCCCTGCGCGAGTTCATGGAGCAGGCGGGGCAGGGCATCGGGGGCATGGTTTCCATGTTCACCGGTGGCGCGCTTGGGCGCATGGGCATCTTTGCGCTTGGGATCATGCCCTACATCTCGGCCTCGATCATCGTTCAGCTGATGACGGCCATGGTGCCGCAGCTGGAACAGCTGAAGAAAGAAGGCGAACAGGGCCGCAAGAAGATCAACCAGTACACCCGCTATGGTACGGTGCTGCTGGCCACTGCGCAGGCCTACGGCCTTGCGGTGTCGCTGGAATCCGGCGATCTGGCGACCGATCCGGGCCTGTATTTCCGTCTGGCGTGCATGATCACGCTGGTTGGTGGCACGATGTTCCTGATGTGGCTGGGTGAACAGATCACCGCGCGCGGCATCGGCAACGGCATCTCGCTTATCATCTTCGTCGGCATCATCGCCGAAGTGCCCGCCGCCATCGCGCAGTTCTTCGCCTCGGGCCGCAGCGGCGCTGTGAGCCCCGGTGTAATTGTCGGCGTAATCGTGATGGTCATCGCCACGATTGCCTTCGTGGTGTTCATGGAGCGCGCGCTGCGCAAGATCCACATTCAGTATCCGCGCCGCCAAGTGGGGATGAAGGTATATGATGGCGGGTCGTCGCACCTGCCGGTCAAGGTGAACCCGGCGGGCGTGATCCCGGCGATCTTCGCCAGCTCGCTGCTGCTGCTGCCGACCACCATCTCGACGTTCAGCCAAGGCGCGGCCTCGGGCACTGTGATGTCGTGGATGCTGGCCAACTTCGGCCCCGGCCAGCCGCTGTACCTGCTGTTCTTCGTCGCGATGATCGTGTTCTTCGCCTATTTCTACACGTTCAACGTATCGTTCAAACCCGATGACGTCGCGGACAACCTGAAGAACCAGAACGGCTTTGTGCCCGGTATCCGGCCCGGCAAGAAGACTGCAGAGTACCTTGAGTATGTCGTGAACCGCATTCTGGTGCTCGGCGCGGCCTATCTTGCGGCGGTCTGTCTGCTGCCGGAAATCCTGCGCGGCCAGTTTTCCATTCCCTTCTATTTCGGCGGCACCTCGGTGCTGATCGTAGTTTCGGTAACGATGGACACAATCCAGCAGGTGCAAAGCCATCTGCTTGCGCATCAGTACGAAGGATTGATCGAGAAATCACAGCTGCGGGGACGCGGCAAGAAACGCACGAAACGGAGTCCGGCGCGGCGATGAACATCATTCTCTTGGGGCCCCCCGGGGCAGGTAAAGGTACTCAGGCCAGCAAACTGGTGGAAACGCGTGGCATGGTGCAGCTGAGCACTGGTGACATGCTGCGCGAGGCGAAGGCCAGCGGCACCGAAATGGGCAAGCGCGTGGCCGAGGTCATGGACCGCGGCGACCTTGTGACCGACGAGATCGTGATTGGCCTGATCCGTGAAAAGCTGGAAGCAGGCGGTTCCGCCGGGTTCATCTTTGATGGCTTCCCGCGCACGCTGAAGCAGGCCGATGCCCTGGGTGAGCTGCTGGAAGATATGGGCCAGAAGCTGGATCACGTGATCGAACTGCGCGTCGAGGACGAAGCCCTGGTGCACCGTATCGTCAACCGCGCTGAAGAGGCGCGCGCCGCCGGTCAGCCCGTGCGTGCCGACGACAACGAAGACTCGCTGCGCACCCGCCTTGCGGCCTATTACAAAATGACTTCGCCGCTGGTCGGTTACTACTATGCCAAGGGCCTGTATTGCCGGGTCGACGGCATGGCGCAGATGGAGGCCGTTCAGGCCGAAATCGGCCAGGTTCTGGACGGTACGCGCGCCATGGCGGACGCCGACGCCTGATCGCATGACGGGGCAGGCGGCATGTTCCCGCCGCCCCTTGACGATCGGCGGAAAACCCCATATCGACCCACATCTCGCAAGAGAATCAATTTGTGTGCGATTCCTTTATGGGCGCATGACGATCACCTCATACTGCTGGGCCCGCTGGCGACACTGCCAAGGTCAAGCGTTGTGAAAAAAGGGTCTGGAACTACGGACCCGCAACGAAAAGGAAAGTGAAACGTGGCACGTATTGCCGGCGTCAATATCCCGACTGCAAAGCGGGTTCCCATCGCCCTCACCTATATCACCGGAATCGGCCATACCTCGGCCAAAGCAATCTGCGACGCGGTTGGCATCGACCAAACCCGCCGCGTGAACGAGCTGAGCGATTCCGAAGTTCTGCAAATTCGTGAACACATCGACGCGAACTATACCGTCGAAGGCGACCTGCGCCGCGAAGTGCAGATGAACGTCAAGCGTCTGATGGACCTGGGCTGCTATCGCGGTCTGCGTCATCGCCGCAACCTGCCCGTTCGCGGTCAGCGTACCCACACCAACGCACGCACCCGCAAAGGCCCCGCAAAGGCCATTGCCGGCAAGAAGAAGTAAGGGGGCGCACAGATGGCACGCGACAAGACCCGTACCAAGCGCAAGGTTTCCAAGAACATCGCCGCTGGCGTTGCGCATGTGAATTCTTCGTTCAACAACACCAAGATCCTGATCTCCGACGTGCAGGGCAACGCGATCTCGTGGTCGTCCGCCGGTACGATGGGCTTCAAGGGCTCGCGCAAATCGACCCCCTATGCCGCGCAGATGGCCGCAGAAGACGCGGGCCGCAAGGCACAGGAACACGGCGTGAAAACGCTGGAAGTCGAAGTGCAGGGGCCCGGTTCGGGCCGCGAAAGCGCCCTGCGCGCTCTGGCGGCTGTCGGGTTCAACATCACCTCGATCCGCGACGTGACGCCGATGGCGCACAACGGCTGCCGCCCGCCGAAGCGCCGCCGCGTCTGATTGCGTATTTTTCTGCTGGGGCTGCGTGGAATCACGCGGCCCCAGTCTGGCATTTTGAAACCTCGGGAGTCTGAACCAGCGATGGTCATGGGGTTCAGACAGGAATGGAGGGCTACATGATCCACAAGAATTGGCAGGAGCTGATCAAGCCGACCCAGCTTGAAGTCAAGCCGGGCAACGATCCTGCGCGTCAGGCGACCGTCGTCGCAGAACCGCTGGAACGCGGCTTTGGTCTGACGCTGGGCAACGCCCTGCGCCGCATCCTGATGTCGTCGCTTCAGGGCGCCGCGATCACCAGCGTCCAGATCGACAACGTGCTGCACGAATTTTCGAGCGTGGCCGGTGTGCGTGAAGATGTGACAGACATCATCCTGAACCTCAAGCAGGTCAGCCTGCGCATGGAAGTCGAAGGGCCCAAGCGCCTGTCGATCAATGCCAAGGGCCCCGCCGTCGTCACCGCCGGTGACATCAGCGAAAGCGCCGGTATCGAGGTTCTGAACCGCGATCACGTGATCTGCCACCTTGACGATGGCGCCGACCTGTTCATGGAACTGACCGTGAACACGGGCAAAGGCTATGTCTCGGCTGACAAGAACAAGCCGGAAGATGCGCCCATCGGCCTGATCCCGATCGACGCGATCTATTCGCCGGTCAAGAAAGTCAGCTATGACGTTCAGCCCACCCGTGAGGGCCAGGTGCTGGACTATGACAAGCTGACCATGAAGGTCGACACCGATGGTTCGATCACGCCGGATGATGCCGTGGCCTATGCCGCGCGTATCCTGCAAGACCAGCTGTCGATCTTCGTCAACTTCGACGAACCGGAATCGGCTTCGCGTCAGGACGACGACGACGGTCTGGAGTTCAACCCGCTTCTGCTGAAGAAAGTGGACGAACTGGAACTGTCGGTGCGTTCGGCGAACTGCCTGAAGAACGACAATATCGTCTACATCGGCGACCTGATCCAGAAGACCGAAGCCGAGATGCTGCGCACCCCGAACTTCGGCCGCAAGTCGTTGAACGAGATCAAGGAAGTGCTGTCCGGCATGGGTCTGCACCTTGGCATGGATGTCGAGGACTGGCCGCCCGACAACATCGAAGATCTCGCCAAGAAATTCGAAGACGCGTTTTAAGCGCGTCTTCCCAATGCCCGGGTCTGCCGGGGATATCAGGGCAATCCCGCCCCAACAGAGCCGCTGACACGCATCGGCGGCCGTACAAAGCATAAGTCAAGGAGACTACCAGATGCGTCACGCAAGAGGTTACCGCCGCCTGAACCGCACCCACGAGCACCGCAAGGCGCTGTGGGCGAACATGGCCGGCTCGCTCATCGAGCACGAACAGATCAAGACGACCCTGCCCAAGGCAAAGGAACTGCGTCCGATCATCGAAAAGATGATCACGCTGGCAAAGCGTGGCGACCTGCACGCCCGCCGTCAGGCCGCTTCGAAGCTGAAGGAAGATCAGTACGTCACCAAGCTGTTCGACATCCTCGGCCCCCGCTACAAGGATCGTCAGGGCGGTTACGTCCGCATCCTGAAAGCCGGATTCCGCTATGGCGACATGGCACCGATGGCGATCATCGAATTCGTCGATCGTGACCGCGACGCCAAAGGCGCCGCAGACAAGGCCCGCGTTGCGGCCGAGATGGAAGCTGAAACCGCGGAATAATCCCGCGGCGCAAGCTGACCGAATAAAGAAAGGGCGCCGCATCCGCAGCGCCCTTTTTTTGTGCCTCGATACCCGTGTCAGGCGGCGTCGAGTTCTTTCTTCACCAGGTCTTCGATCTTGTTCACCGGGTGATTGGTCAGCGTTTTTGGCACTTCGGCGATGATCTTGTCGGTCACCTCCTTGTGCATGTCGTCGCGCAATACGCCCAGAACCTGCGGCGAGGCGACGATCACCAGTCGCTCGAACTCGCCTTTGTGGGCCATCTCGTACAGCTTGTCCGACAGGTCTGACGCGAACCGCTCTTTTGCCAGTTCGTGCCAATCGGTGTCGTCAAGCGCCGAGCGTTGGTTCACACCCGTGTCGTTCATGCGTCCCGGCCGGTTGGCCGATTGCTCGCGGTCCGACGGGTTGTCCTGCTCTTCGCTGCCTTCAAAGTCCAGATTGGGGTTCTCATGGTCGGTCAGGTTGCGCAGAAACAGCGCCTTTTCACTGTCGGCCACAACCACCAGCGTGCCTTGTTTCAAACGTGCCATGATGTCCTCCTATGATCCGGTGCCGTGGTGGCCGCCCAGGTTGCCTTCGCCTTTTTCGTCGGATTTGGTGACCCGCGTGGCGCCGGGGCGGTCCTGTTCTGCGCGTTTCAGCGCGTCGCGTGTGCCAACCTTACGCTCCAGATTGCCGCCAGCGCGGCCCTGCTGGCCCGGTGTTTCGGCATCGTCGAGGTAGTCCTTGGTTTCCTGACGCCCGTCCTGTGACCGATATCGCTCTGCCATGTCGTCCTCCTGTGTTTGCCTGGGGAATGAACGCCCCGCCGCGGGGGCGGGTTCCGACGGGCCGCTTGCATCGGCGGCGCATGGTTTGCATATCGGGGGCATAACGCGAAAGGTTCGACATGCTGCGACATATCCTTGCCCTTGTGGTGCTGGCCCTGCCGTTGACCACCCCTTCCAACGCCCAGACGCAGGTACCGCAAAGCCAGACGGAAATTGCGCTGGGCTTTGCGCCGCTGGTGAAACAGGCCGCCCCCGCCGTGGTGAACATCTACGCCAGCCGCGTGGTCGAAACCCGCGCCAGCCCCTTCGCGGGCGATCCGTTCTTTGAACAGTTCTTCAAGGGCTTCGGCCAAAGTCGCCCGCGCGTGCAGAACTCGCTTGGCTCTGGCGTGATCCTGTCAGCCGACGGCATCGTGGTGTCAAACTTCCACGTTGTTGGCATGGCAACCGAGATCCGCGTCGTCATGACGGACCGGCGCGAATATTCGGCCAAGGTGATCCTGGCCGACCGCGAATCCGACCTTGCGATCCTACAGTTGGACGGCGCGGCGGACCTGCCGCATCTCGACCTGCGCGATTCCGACAAGGTCGACGTGGGCGAGCTGGTGCTGGCCATCGGCAACCCCTTCGGCGTCGGCCAGACTGTCAGCAGCGGAATCGTCTCGGGTCTCGCACGGTCTGGCATCGCCACGGGCAACGCCCGCGGCTATTTCCTGCAGACCGATGCGCCGATCAATCCCGGCAACTCGGGCGGGGCGTTGATCGACGTGAACGGGCGGCTGATGGGAATCAACACCTCTATCCTGTCACGCTCGGGCGGGTCGAATGGGATCGGTTTTGCCATTCCATCGAACCTTGTCGCGGAATTCGTGCGCCAGGCGCGGGCCGGGAACGCAGCCTTCGAACGCCCTTGGGCCGGTATGGCAGGGCAGGCGGTTGATTTCGATCTCGCGGGCTCGCTTGGCCTTGGCGTGCCGGGCGGCGTGCTGATTTCCGACATTCACCCCGACAGCCCTTTCGCGGCCACCGGGTTCCGCGTGGGCGACGTGATCACCCATGTCGGCGGAGAGCCGGTGAATTCCCCGGCCGAGATGCTGTTCCGCATGACGATCACCGGGATTGGCGGCAAAACAACCGTGTCGCGGGTGCGGGATGAAGAAACATCCGAGATCGAGGTGGCGATGATCGCTGCGCCCGATACGCCCCCGGCGGAGGAAACCGCACTGGACGACACGACCCCCTTGCCGGGCCTCAACGTCGCCCGCGCCAACCCGGCCACCATCGCCCGCTTTGGCCTGCCGCTGACCCTGACCGGCGTTCTGGTCACCGATCCGGGGCCCTATGGTGCGCGTGTCGGGCTGCGCACAGGCGATGTGATCGCTTCGATCAACGGGGCCGAGGTCGAGGCCCCCGGCGATGTGGCACGCATCCTGGCCGCCTCGGGGCGCGGCGTGCGGATGGAGGTGCTGCGCGGCGGCCAGCGCATCGGCCTGCGGTTCCGGATCTGACCATGGCCGACCTGTTCGATACCGGCGCTACGCCAACCGCTCCGTCCCCCCGCAATCGCCCGCTGGCCGACCGGCTGCGCCCGGCCGCGCTGGATCAGGTCATCGGGCAAGCGCATATCCTGGGCCCCGATGGCCCGCTGGGCGCGATGCTGGCGGCCAACAGCCTGTCGAGCCTGATTTTCTGGGGCCCACCCGGCGTGGGCAAGACCACCATCGCCCGGCTGCTGGCGGATGCCACGGACCTGCATTTCGTCCAGATCAGCGCCATTTTTACGGGCGTCCCCGATCTGAAAAAGGTGTTCGAAGCTGCCCGCATTCGCGCGGGAAACGGGCAGGGCACGCTCCTGTTCGTCGACGAAATTCACCGTTTCAACAAGGCGCAGCAGGATGGGTTCCTGCCGCATATGGAAGACGGGACGATCCTGCTGGTGGGGGCAACCACTGAAAACCCGTCGTTCGAGCTGAACGCCGCCTTGCTCAGCCGCGCCCAGGTGCTGGTGCTAGAACGGCTGGACCACGACGATCTGGAACGCCTCGCGGGCCGGGCAGAGGCCGAACTCGGGAAACCGCTTTCTCTGACGCCGTCCGCCCGCGAACGCCTGATTGAAATGGCCGATGGTGACGGCCGGGCGCTGCTGAACCTCGTCGAACAGGTCGCCGCCTGGACGGTCGATGCACCGCTTGATCCGCAGGCGCTTGGCGCGCGGCTGATGCGGCGCGCCAGCAAATACGACAAGTCGGGCGAAGAACACTACAACCTCATCTCGGCGCTGCACAAATCGGTGCGCGGGTCCGACCCGGACGCCGCGCTCTACTGGTACGCCCGCATGCTGACCGGAGGCGAAGACCCGCGATTTCTCGCGCGTCGCCTCACGCGCATGGCGGTGGAAGACATCGGCCTCGCCGATCCGCAGGCCCAGACGGTCTGCCTGCACGCCTGGGAAACCTACGAACGCCTCGGCAGCCCCGAAGGCGAATTGGCGCTGGCGCAGGCGGTCATCTATCTGGCGCTCGCCCCTAAATCGAACGCAGGTTACGTCGCCTACAAGGCGGCCATGCGCAGCGCACGGGAAACCGGCAGTACGCCACCGCCAATGCATATCCGGAATGCCCCGACCAAGCTGATGAAAGAGCAGGGCTACGGCGCCGGCTATGCCTATGACCACGACGCCGAGGATGCCTTCTCGGGGCAGAATTATTTCCCCGACGACATGCCGCGCGCCGAATTCTATGCACCCGTCGAACGCGGCTTCGAACGCGATCTGAAAAAGCGGCTCGACTGGTTCACGCGCCAACGCGCGACGCGCGAGGGCCAGACGTAGCAAACCGCGCGGGCGCGCGGTGCCTCCGGCGGGGATATTTGGACCCCAAAGAAGCAGGTCTCCCGGCCGCCCTTTCATTATTCCTCAAATACTCCGGGGGAGTCCGCGCAGCGGGCGGGGGCAGTGCCCCCTTCCGAAGCCTGTGTCGCTTGACTCCATCGCGCGGTCGCGCGACAGACGCGGCATGTACACAACCCTTCCCCTTGTGGCCCTTGGCGGTGCCATTGGCGCCAGTCTGCGGTACCTCTCCGGCATCGGCATCGCGCGTCTGTTTGGCGCGTCCGGCTTCCCTGTGGCCATCCTCTCCGTCAACATCCTGGGCTCGTTTCTGATGGGGGTGTTCGTGGTGGCGGCGGCGCAGCGCGGCCTGACGCACGTCAGTCCCTTCGTAATGACGGGCGTGCTGGGCGGTTTCACCACTTTTTCGGCCTTCTCGCTGGAAACGGTCACGCTGATCGAGCGGGGGGCGCTGGGACAGGCGGCGCTTTACATCACTCTGTCGGTGGGGTGTTCCGTTGGCGGCTTGATGTTGGGCATGATCCTTGCGCGCGGAGTATTCGCATGAGCGGCGTTCAGACCATTACTGTAGAAGATGGCGATCAGCGGCTGGACCGCTGGCTGCGCCGGATGTTCCCGCACATCAGCCAAGGCCGCATTGAAAAGATGTGCCGCAAGGGCGAAATCCGTGTCGATGGCGGGCGGGTCAAGGCCTCGACCCGGGTTGAAAACGGCCAGCAGGTGCGCCTGCCGCCGCTGCCGGACAGCGACAACCGTCCGGCGCCCGAGCCCACCCGCATTTCAGAGGCGGATGCCCGCATGATCCGCGATTGCGTGATCTATCGCGACGCCCATGTGCTGGCGTTGAACAAGCCCGCCGGTCTTGCGGTGCAGGGTGGCAGCGGGCAGCGGCGCCATGTCGATGGCCTGTCCGAGGCGCTGTGTTTCGACCTGGATGAAAAGCCGCGCCTCGTGCACAGGCTCGACAAGGATACCTCGGGCGTTTTGCTGTTGGCGCGCACCCGTGCCGTGGCGGCCGACCTGACGGCCGCCTTCCGGCATCGCGAAACCAAAAAGATCTACTGGGCCGTCGTCGCCGGGGTGCCGCACCCCAAGGCAGGCCATATCCGCACCGGGCTGGTGAAAGCGCCCGGGCATGGGTCCAAGGGCGAAGGCGAGAAGATGCTGAATGTCCACCCGCGCGATATCGACTCGACCCCGGGCGCCAAGCGCGCGGTGACCGATTACATGGTGATCGAAGCGGCAGCCAAGCGTGCTGCCTGGATGGCGCTGAATCCGATCACGGGCCGCACGCACCAGCTGCGCGCGCATATGGCCGAGCTGGGGCATCCCATCGTGGGCGATGGCAAATACGGCGGTTCGGGGCAGGACAACCTTGGCGATGGCTGGGGCGCGCAGCTGGGCGGGGACATCTCTCGCAAGCTGCATCTGCACGCGCGGTCGCTGACCATCGAGCATCCGGTGACCAAGGCGCGGCTGCATCTGACCGCCCCTTTGCCGGATCATATGCAAGACACCTGGGACACGTTCCAGTGGGACACCCGCGATCAGCCCGAAGACCCGTTCGAGGAAGAGGAATGAGCCGGTTGCGACTGGTCATTTTCGATGTCGACGGCACGCTGGTCGACAGCCAGGGCGCGATTGTCGGCGCGATGACGGCGGCGTTTTCGGCGCAGGGCCGTCCTGCGCCGGCGCGATCCGACATTCTGGGGATTGTCGGGCTGTCACTGGACCACGCGGTGCTGCGTCTGGCGCCGGAGGCAACGCCCGAGTGCCGCGCCGCCTTGGTGCAGGGCTATAAGGACTCATATCATGCCACGCGCTCGGCACAGGGCGCGGCGGTGGGCTCGCCGCTTTATCCCGGTGTGGCGCAGGTGTTGCAGGCGCTGTCTCGGCGGGACGATCTGTTGCTTGGGGTCGCCACGGGCAAGTCGCGGCGCGGGCTGGACGCGCTGATCGAGGCGCATGGGCTGACCGGCATGTTCGTGACACGGCAGGTGGCCGACGATCACCCGTCGAAGCCGCATCCCTCGATGGTGCTGACCTGCCTTGCCGACACCGGTATCGACGCCGCCGACGCGGTGATGATTGGTGACACGACCTACGACATGGAAATGGCAGGTGCCGCCGGGGTGGCCGCCGTCGGCGTAAGTTGGGGCTATCACCCGGCCAAGATGCTGGCGCCCCATGCGCGCAAGCTGATCGACAGCTTTGACGCTCTGCCCGGCGCAATCGACGATATTCTGGGAGTACCCGCATGAGCACTTGGGCCGCGCGCCGGTTCTGGAAACAGACCACAACCGCCCGGACCGATGGCGGGTTCGAGGTGTTGCTGGATGGGCGCCGTGTGCGCACCCCGGCCAAGGCGGCGCTGATCCTGCCGACGCAGGGCATGGCCGCGGCGTTGGCAGCAGAATGGGAGGCGCAGGGCGAAAAGATCGCACCTGAAACCATGCCTTTCACCCGTTCGGCCAATGCCGCCATCGACAAGGTCGCCCCGCAGCGCGCCGAGGTGATCGAGATGCTGGCCGCCTATGGAGACAGCGATCTGCTGTGCTATCGCGCCGATGCTCCCGAGGAATTGATCGCACGGCAGGCGCAGCAGTGGGACCCCGCTCTGGACTGGGCCGAAACCGAACTTGGCGCGCGCCTGCACCCGCGCACCGGTGTGATACATGCCCCGCAGGACGCGCAGGCGTTGCAGCGCCTTACAGAACCTTTGACGGCGGCCACGAATTTCGAAATCGCGGCCCTGCACGATCTGATCTCGCTGTCGGGTTCGCTGGTTCTGGGCCTTGCCTGCGCGCGTGGCTGGGCCTCGCCCGAGACAATCTGGGATGTATCCCAACTGGACGAAAGCTGGCAGGCCGAACAATGGGGCGCGGATGAAGAGGCCGACGCGCAGACCGCGCTGAAACGGGCCGCGTTTCTGCACGCCGCCGAGTTCTATCGCCTGTCGCGCGCTTAGGCGCGAGACCGGGCAAAGGTATAGATTAACCTTTGGTCAACCCGGGCCTTGTCATTGATTTCTTTGATCGACGTCTTGACGTTTGTTGATGAATCCGCCCAGAATTGCGGCACACAAGGGGGAGCCCCCACTATCCGTGTTTCAAAGGGCGTCAAAAGACGCCGCGAAAGTCGCCCGCTACGAGGCGTAAATCAGGAAGAGGTTACTATGAAAAAATCCGTACTTTTTGGCGCGCTCACCGTCGCCGGTCTGGCAGCGACTGCTGCTGCAGCCGGTACGCTGGATGACGTCAAGGCTCGGGGCAAGCTGAACTGCGGTGTCGCCACCGGCGTTCCGGGCTTTGCCACGCCGGATGCCAATGGTGTCTGGAACGGTTTCGACGTTGCCGTCTGCCGCGCCGTTGCTGCTGCCGTGCTGAGCGATCCGATGGCCGTGGAATTCGTTCCCACCACCGGCAAGACCCGCTTTACCGCGCTGGCGTCGGGCGAAATCGACATGCTGGCACGTAACACCACCTGGACCTTCAGCCGCGACGTCGATCTGAAGTTCACCTTTGTTGGTGTGAACTACTATGACGGTCAGGGCTTCATGGTTCCGAAGGAACTGGGCGTGTCCTCGGCCAAGGATCTGGACGGCGCCACCGTCTGCATCCAGACCGGCACCACGACCGAGCTGAACCTGGCGGACTACTTCCGCATCAACAACATGAGCTACGAGCCGGTTCCGATCGAAACCAACGCCGAAGCACAGCAGCAGTACCTTGCCGGTGCCTGCGACGTGTACACCACCGATGCTTCGGGCCTGGCTGCAACCCGCGCCACCTTCGAAGACCCGTCGGCACACGTTCTGCTGCCCGAAATCATCTCGAAAGAGCCGCTGGGCCCGCTGGTCCGTCACGGCGATGACGAGTGGGGCGACGTTGTGCGCTGGTCGCTGAACGCGCTGATCGCGGCGGAAGAACTGGGCGTGTCGTCGGCAAACATCGCCGAGCTGTCGAAAGGCACCGACAACCCGGAAATCAACCGTATGCTGGGCACCGAAGGCACGCTGGGCGAAATGCTGGGCCTCGACGCCGAGTGGGCCAAGCGCGCCATCATGGCGGGCGGCAACTATGGTGAAGTCTTTGCAAAGAACATCGGTGAGAACACACCGATCGGTCTGGCGCGCGGCCTGAACGCGCAATGGAAAGACGGCGGTCTGCAGTACGCTCCGCCCTTCCGCTAAGACGGGACACGAAAAGGGGCGCAGGATCAACCTGCGCCCTTCTTCTTTGAACTATAATCACCCGATCTGCGGGGAGCCGGGAAAAACCTGGCCAAATCACGAGATCGGGATGCCAACAGGGACGTCACATGACGACACTTTCCGATCCTCCGAAGGAGCAGTTTCGGCTATCCATGCTGCTCTACGATACCCGGTATCGTTCTGCCACGATCCAGGTCATAGCGATGCTTGGCTTCATGCTGCTTGCGGCATGGCTGATCAACAATACCGCCCAGAACCTTGCAGCCCTTGGCAAGCCGATCGACTTCGGGTTCTTCACCGAACCGGCCAGCTATGACATCAACCAGCGCCTGATCGATTACACCTCGCAGGATTCGCACCTGCGCGCGTCGATCGTTGGCCTGTTGAACACGCTGGTGGTGGCGGTTCTGGGGTGTGTGACGGCGACGATTCTTGGGGTTATCATCGGGGTTCTGCGCCTGTCGAAAAACTGGCTGGTGTCGCGGCTGATGGCCGTCTACGTCGAAATGTTCCGCAACGTGCCGGTGCTGCTGTGGATCGTGTTCATCATGGCAATCATGATCGAAACGCTTCCCAGCCCCCGCGATTTCCGGGGCGACGACGCCGAAGCTTCGATGAGCCTGTTCGACACGGTCGCCGTGACCAACCGGGGTGTCTATATTCCCGACGTTCTGTTCGGCCACCGCGATCCGGAAACCGACGAATTCACCAGCTGGCGCACCGGCCTTGGCGATTTCCCCGTTGGCGCCAGTGAAAGCAACCCGGCCTGTGCCAGCTATTTCGCAAGCGAGGGCCCCTTTGCCGGCCGTCCGGGCGAAGGCTGTGGCACCTTCCAGATCAGCCTTGACCTGATGGTCATCCTGATCGTCCTGGGCGCGGGCATTTACGGCGCGCGCGCGATCGCCAACCGGGCCGATCGTATCCAGGAAGCCACCGGCGACCGGCCGACCACATGGTATCTGCGCCTTGGCGTGATTGCGGTGCCGCTGATCATCACGCTTTGGGTTCTGGGCTTTCACCTGGGCTACCCCGAATTGCGCGGCTTCAACTTTTCGGGCGGGACGCACCTGCGCAACTCGCTGATCGCGCTGTGGCTGGCTCTGTCGCTCTATACGGCGGCCTTCATTGCGGAAAACGTCCGCGCTGGTATCCTCGCCATCAGCCAGGGCCAGACCGAGGCCGCTTCGGCGCTTGGCCTGCGTCCGAACCGCACGATGAACCTTGTGATCCTGCCGCAGGCGCTGCGGGTCATCATTCCGCCGCTGATTTCGCAGTATCTGAACCTGACCAAGAACTCGTCTCTGGCGATTGCGGTGGGCTACATGGATCTGACCGGCACGCTGGGCGGCATCACGCTGAACCAGACCGGACGCGAGCTGGAATGCCTGCTGCTTCTGATGCTGATCTACCTGATCGTCAGCCTGCTGATTTCGGGCGTGATGAACTGGTATAACGAATCCGTAAAGCTGAAGGAGCGGTGAGATGAGCGATACACACGCAAACACCGTTGCCTACGTCCGTGAAACCATGCTGCCGCAGGTGGCGCCTCCGGCGTCATCGACGGGGCCGGTGGGCTGGGCGCGCGAGAACCTGTTCTCGGGCTGGTTCAACACCGTCGTCACGGTCATTTCCCTGGCGATCATCGCCTGGATCCTGATCGGTATCGTTCCGTGGATCCTGTCACCCACATGGGGCGCGACCTCGCTCAGCGAATGCCGCGAGATCCTGACCGCCGCCGGATCGGTGGGCGAACACGGCACTTCGGGTGCCTGCTGGGGCGTGATCCGCGAACGCTGGGTTCAGTTGCTGTTCGGGTTCTACCCATCCGATCTGTACTGGCGGCCGATCCTGTCCTTCGTGCTGATGGGGGTGGCGCTGGCGCCTGTCCTGTTTGCCGACCGCGTGCCCAGCCAGCTGATCTGGTTCTCGGCCGCGTTCCCCTTCATCTTTCCTTGGCTGCTGTGGGGAGGCACCATCTGGGGCCCGCTTGCCGTGGCCGCCGGGTTCGTCATCGGCTACTACGTCTTCCGCATCCTTGGCGCCGCCACCAGCAATCTGATCGGGCTGGTCGTGGGCGTGCTGGCGGCGGTGATCTGGTGGCTGTTCCTGTCGGGGTATGTGGTTGATGCGCTGGCGTCGGTCCTGCCCCTCGGGATCGAGGAAGTGCCCAGCCGGAACTTCGGGGGCTTCATGCTGTCGATCACCATCGGCGTCGTCGCCATTGCCTGTTCGCTGCCGCTTGGCATCGTTCTGGCGCTGGGGCGGCAATCGGACCTGATGATCGTCAAATACATCTGCATCGGCTTCATCGAATTCATCCGGGGCGTTCCGCTGATCACGCTGCTGTTCGTGGCCTCGACCCTGCTGAACATCTTCATGCCGCCGGGCACCAACTTTGACATCATCCTGCGGGTGCTGATCATGGTGACGCTCTTCGCCGCGGCCTATATGGCCGAGGTGGTGCGCGGGGGGCTCGCGGCCCTGCCCAAGGGGCAGTACGAGGGCGCCGACAGCCTTGGCCTTGATTACTGGCAGGCGCAGCGGCTGGTGATCATGCCGCAGGCGCTGAAGATTTCGATTCCGGGCATCGTGTCCACCTTCATCGGCGTGTTCAAGGATACCACGCTGGTGTCGATCATCGGGTTGCTTGATCCGTTGGGGCTGTCGAATGCAATTCGCGCCGACAGCAACTGGAACGGCATCGTGTGGGAGCTGTACGGCTTTATCGCGGTGGTGTTCTTCATCTTCTGCTTCTCGATGTCCCGTTATTCCATGTACCTGGAGCGCAAGCTTCGGACTGGCCACAAATAAGGAGTTCCGCATATGTCAGAACTTGCCACCGACCGCGAAATCGACCGTTCCAAGATGCAGGTCTCGGATGAGGTCGCGATTGAAATCAGCAACATGAACAAATGGTACGGCACCTTCCATGTGCTGCGCGACATCGACCTGACGGTGTATCGCGGCGAACGGATCGTGATCGCCGGGCCGTCGGGGTCGGGGAAATCCACGCTGATCCGCTGCATCAACAGGCTGGAGGAACACCAGAAGGGCCGCATTGTCGTGGATGGAACCGAGCTGAGCTCGGACCTGAAGAACATCGACAAGATCCGGTCCGAGGTTGGCATGTGCTTTCAGCACTTCAACCTGTTCCCGCACCTGACGATCCTGGAAAACTGTACGCTGGCCCCGATCTGGGTGCGCAAGGTGCCCCGGAAAGAAGCCGAGGCCACCGCGATGCATTTCCTTGAAAAGGTGAAGATCCCCGATCAGGCGCACAAGTATCCCGGTATGCTTTCGGGCGGTCAGCAGCAACGGGTGGCGATTGCCCGCTCGCTGTGCATGAAGCCGCGCATCATGCTGTTCGACGAACCCACGTCGGCGCTGGACCCGGAAATGATCAAAGAGGTGCTCGACACCATGATCGAGCTGGCCGAGGAAGGCATGACCATGCTGTGCGTGACGCATGAAATGGGCTTTGCCCGTCAGGTGGCGAACCGCGTGATCTTTATGGATCAGGGCCAGATTGTGGAACAGAACGAACCCGAAGAGTTCTTCAACAACCCCAAGAGCCCGCGGACCCAGCTGTTCCTCAGCCAGATCCTGGGCCACTGAACGGGTCACAGTATTGGAAACGCCCGGCCAATCGGTCGGGCGTTTTTCGTTTCATCCGCCGATCAGATCGCGGGGCACCGTGAAATCCACCGGCTGACCGCTGCGCCATTGCAGCGCCGTCCAGTCGGCAATATCGAACCGCGCCACCAGCGTCGCGCAGGTGGGGTAGTCGTGAAACCGGATGTGGTCGGGCGCGTCCTCCATAAGCATCTGGGCAAAATCGCAGATGCCGGGATTGTGGCCGATCATCAGAACCGTATCGCTGCTGGCACGTTTCAAAACCTGAAACATCACGTCTGCTTCGGCGTGATACAGATCGTCGCTATAATTGACGGTCGTATTCATAAGCCCCAGCCCAGCCAGCGTTTCCCGCGTCCGGATTGCCGAAGAGCACAAGACAGTCTGCGGCAGATGCCCCTTGGCCCGAAGCCAATCGCCAAGCGCCGTGGCCGAGCGCTGCCCCCGCGCGTTCAGCGGGCGCAGCTTGTCGGGCAAGGACGGCGCCCCCCAATCGGATTTCGCGTGGCGCATCAGGATCAGGGTCTTGGTCATGACGGGTGGAACGCTCTCATATGGTGGGCCGATTGGGCCGGTTGTCGCTGCGCGCCCGTGCTGACGGGGCAGGCGCGCCGCACGGCACAGCCGTTTACCATGCACTCTTGTCCGGCGGGCGTGTCAAGGTAGGCGTGGCAGGCGGCCAGATTGTAAGGCGTATCACCCGACAGCGCCCCGACCGGGCAGGCGGTGATACAGGGCGCGGCGCAGGTGGGGCAGGGGCTGGCGGTGCGCGGTGTTGGCGTGGGAATGACGCGGGGCAGCCGCAGCGCGCCCCGGTAAGATATCATCATGCCCACAGTGTCGTGCACCAGCATCCCAACCGGGCTTTGAAACGCGCGCCCGCTATCCATCGCCCAGCGGATGAAGGGCGCATAGGGCGGCCCGCCAAAGGGAAATTCGGCCTGCGCGCCGAATTGCGCGGCCAGCGCGCCGATGACACGGCTCGACCAGCGGTCAACCGGATCGGGCGCGCCATCAAGGGCTTCTGGAGCCGCTTGCAGATGGTCCCAGAACGCAGGGCCTGCCCCCAGCAGGATCAGGCTCTCGCCGCCGTCGCGCAGCGCCCCCATGACGATCAGACCGTGGGCCTGCGCCGCCTGATCGATGTCGTCATACTCGGGGTGCGCCGAAACGGGCATTCAGCGGCGGATCATCGACCCGGCGCCATGCTCGGTGAACAGTTCAAGCAGGCAGGCATTGGGCGCGCGCCCATCAATGATAACAGCGGCCCGCACCCCGCCTTCGACCGCATCCAGCGCGGTTTCCGTCTTGGGGATCATGCCGCCCGCGATCACGCCATCGGCGGTCATCTGGCGGATTTCGGCGGCGGTCAGTTCCGTCACAACGTCGCCCTCGGCGTTCTTCACGCCGGCCACGTCGGTCAGCAGCAGCAGCCGGTCGGCCTTCAGCGCCTTGGCATAGGCCCCGGCGGCAGTATCGCCGTTCACGTTATAGGTTTCACCGTTCCGCCCTGCGCCGATGGGCGCGATCACGGGGATGATTTCCTTTTCAAACAGCAGCTTCAGCAGGCTCGGGTCCATATCCGCGGGCGTGCCCACCAGCCCCAGCGCGGGGTCGGTCTGGTCGCAGACCATCAGGTTGGCATCCTTGCCCGACAGGCCCACGGCCTTGCCGCCCTGCCGCTGAATCGCCTGCACGATGGACTTGTTGACAGACCCCGAAAGTACCATTTCGACCACGTCAACGGTGGCCTTGTCGGTGACACGCTTGCCGTTCACGAAGTCCGATTTGATCTCCAGCTGTTTCAACAACGCGTTGATTTGCGGCCCGCCGCCATGCACCACCACCGGGTTCACCCCGCACAGACGCAGCAGCACCACGTCGCGCGCGAACTCGTCCATCGCCTCGTCGCTGCCCATGGCGTGACCGCCCAGCTTGATGACAACAATCGCGTCATCGTAGCGTTGAAGATAGGGAACCGCCCGTGACAGCGTTTCGGCGGTGTTCGTCCAGTCGCGATTCATGTCCTGAGTCTTCATCCCGATATCCCCTGTTTGGCGGGTTTATCGGAAATGCGGGGCTGTCACGCAAGCCGTTTTGCCGAGACCCGCCTAGGACAGGCCCGCAATAATGCCGCGGAGCGTTTCAATCCCGTCGCCCTTCTCGGACGATGTCAGCACGATTTCCGGATATGCGGCGGGGTGTTTTGCCAGCGCGGCGCGCACCTGTTTCAGCGTGTTTTCCATATCCTTGGCTTTGACCTTGTCGACCTTGGTCAGAACGCATTGGAACGTCACGGCCGAGGTATCAAGCAGGCGAAGGATTTGATCGTCCACGTCTTTTACGCCATGGCGCGCGTCGATCAGCACGAAGGCGCGGCGCAGCGTCGGCCGCCCCGACAGGTACTGTTTCAACAGGCGCTGCCATTTTTCCACCACCGGCAGCGGCGCATTCGCATAGCCATAGCCGGGCAGGTCGACCAGATAGAGGTCAGGCCCTTGGTTGAAATAGTTGATCTCCTGCGTGCGCCCCGGCGTGTTCGACGCGCGCGCCAGCGCCTTGGTTCCCGTCAGCGCGTTGATCAGCGTGGATTTGCCCACGTTCGACCGTCCGGCAAAACATACCTCGATCCGGTCGGCCGGGGGCAGGCCCGACATCGCAACCACACCTTTCACAAAGGTCGATTCGCGCGCGAACAGCAGGCGTCCGGCCTCTGCCGTGGTTTGGTCGGGCGTTTCCGCCAAGGGAAAGGGCAGCGCCATCAGAGCACGCGCAATGCGTCGCCGGTGCGGATGGTTCCGCCCTGCGTGACCTCGGCATAGATGCCGAAATGGGTGTGGTTCCAGTTTTCCTTCAGCGCGCCCAGCGTGTCGGCATCGCGTTCACCGGTTTCGGGATTCGCCGTTGTCGCCATGCAGCGTTTGATCCGCTCGCGCACGATGAACCGGCAGTCGCCAATCTCGATCTCTTTATCGACCATGTCGAATTCGGCCCAGGGCGTGCCAAGGTCGGTCCAGATGTTGCCGCGCCAGCGGTGCATCGACAGATCGCGGCCCATCGCCTGTTCCAGCGCCCGGCTGGAGGCAAGGTTCAGGATCGAAATCGACGGGAAGGGCGTGTCGGTCATGCCGCGCCCCGGCACCCGCAGCACCCGGGCCGAGGCGGCGCGGTCTTCCGGCATCAGCGGCGCGGCCCAGTCAATCAGCGCCTGCGGATCGCGATCGGGCTGCACTGTCAGATCGGGGCGGTCCGGGTGGCTCAGCGTTACGGTTTCACTGTCCGCATCATAGCGCGAGGTGATCGCCATCAGCGCGGGCGCCTTCACCCCGCGAGAGAAATTCGCCGACATGGCCCATTCGCTGCCGTCGGCCTTGCTGGCTTCGTGCGCGACGGCCCAGACACGATCGCCGGGCATGGTCTGCCCGGCGGTCAATGTCACTTGGTCCAAAGCCTCGCGGCCGTGGCTTTTGATAGGGTGGCGCCAGAGTGCCTCAACCGTTGCCATCACTTGCCCGCCGTTTTCTTCTTGCGGCTGAAGCTGGACTTGATGTTGCCGAACACGTCCGGCTTGTAGCCCTGGCTGCGCATGATCAGGTATTGCTGGGTGAAGGTGATCGTGTTGTTCGCGATCCAGTACACCACCAGCCCGCTGGCAAATCCGCCCAGCATGAACATGAAGATCCACGGCATCCACGCAAAGATCATCTGCTGGGTCGGATCGGTGGGCGCCGGGTTCAGTTTCTGCTGCAGCCACATCGAGATACCCAGCAACAGCGGCAGGATGCCAATGAAGACCAGCGCCATGATCGAGCCGGGTTCAGGTGCGGCAACCGGCAACAGGCCGAACAGGTTCAACAGCGTGGTCGGATCGGGCGCCGAGAGATCCTGAAACGGGCCGAACCACGGTGCGTGACGCAGTTCGATCGTGACAAAGATCACTTTGTACAGCGAGAAGAAGATCGGGATTTGCAGCAGGATCGGCAAACAGCCTGCGGCGGGGTTCACCTTTTCCTTCTTGTACAGCTCCATCATGCCCTGCTGAAGTTTCTGACGGTCGTCGCCCGCCTGTTCCTTCAGCTTTTCCATCTGCGGCTGCAGTTCCTTCATCTTCGCCATCGAGACGTAGGATTTATAGGCCAGCGGGAACAGCACGGCCTTGATGATCAGTGTCAGCCCGATGATCGACCAGCCCATGTTGCCGATCAGCTGGTTGATGTTGTGCAGCAGCCAGAAGATCGGTTTGGTCAGGAAGAAGAACCAGCCCCAGTCGATGCTATCGATGAATCCGGCGATCCCGCCGCGTTCGTAGTTGCGGATGGTTTCCCATTCCTTTGCACCGGCAAACAGCTGCGTGGTCACGCTGATCGAGGCGCCGTCGGCCACGGTTTGCGTCGGCATTACCGCTTCGGTCTGGAAGATATTGCGCCGTTCGTCGTATTTCGCGACAGATTTGAACGCGGTGCCCGGTTCCGGGATCAGGGTCGACATCCAGAAGTGATCGGTAAAGCCGATCCAGCCGCCTTCGGTGACCTGCGTGACCTCGGCGCGGGCGCCTTCATTGGCGTTCACGTCGAAATCGGGCATGTCATCATAGTCGATCTCTTCCAGCTCGCCGTCCGACATGCGAACGACGCCCTCGTGCAGGATAAAGAACTTCTTGCGATCGGCAGGTTCGCCATGACGCGCGATGATGCCATAGGGCGCAAGGCCTGCCGTTTCGCCCGAGGCGTTTTCGACAGACTGCGTGATTGTGAACATGTAATCTTCGTCGACCGCGATGGTGCGGCGGAAGGTCAGACCCGCGCCGTTGTCCCAGCTCAGCGTTACGGGTGTGTCGACACCCAGCGTTTCGCCGCTTTCGAGCGCCCATTCGGTTTTCGGACCCGGTACGCGATCGGGCGAAACACCGGCACCAGCGGCCCAGCCGTAGAGTGCGTAATAGGCGCCTTCGGTCCCGGCGGGGGCCAGAACACGCACGATTTCGGATTCGGGGTCCAGCGTGACGCGGTAATCCTTCAGCGACAGATCGTCGATCCGCCCGCCAAGCAGAGAAATGCTGCCAGTCAGCCGCGGCGTGTCGATATCGACCCTCGGCGCATCAGCGACGGGTTCGGCACCAGCGTCCACCGACCCGGCCGGGTCGGCGCCGTCGGCGGCCATCGGTGTGGTCGCCACGCCATCGGCTTGCACGGTTTCCTGCGCAGGCAGAGTGTCATTTGTCTGGGTCTGCTTCTCGGGCGGGAACAGAACGAACCAGCCCAGGATCACCAGAAAAGACAGGACGGTTGCCAGGATGAGATTTCTGTTCTGTTCGTCCATCGGGGACAGGCACCTTGCTAGATTATGACAGGGTGGTTCAACAGAGTGCGGGCCGAAAGGTCAACCCCAATCCCGGTGCAATCCGGGCACGCCAGTGTCACATGGGGCAATCGTGATGCCTGATCGTTTGCAAGTTGGCCCGAAGCCGGGTGTTGGCCGCACAAGCGAGTGGCCGGGGGTGTCAACCCACGTCACGGCCGATGATGGGGGCCTCGGTCAGCTTGGCCGCGTGGTTGCTGATCCAGTCGAGCGTCTGTTCGAAGGGCATCGGGCGGCCAATTCCGAACCCTTGCACATGATCGCAGCCAAGCTGCGCCAGCAATGCATGTTCGCCCACGGTTTCCACCCCCTCGGCAAGCGTTGAGACGCCCAGCCGCTCGGCCATGGTCAGGATCGCGGCGATCATCCGCTGTTGGTCCGGGTCCTGATCTGCCTTGAGCACGAAAGAGCGGTCGATCTTGATCCGGCTTACGGAAAACCGGCGGATCGACGCGATAGAGGCATGGCCGGTGCCAAAATCGTCAAGGTCGATCCGGCAACCCAGCCCAGCAAGCCCGCGGATATTCCGGGCGACCATGTCATCGGGCGAGTCGGCAACCACAGTTTCCAGAACTTCGACGGCAAGGCGGTCGGGAGTCAGGTCGAACCGGTCCAATGCCCATTTGATCTGTTCGACCAAACCGGGATTGCGCAATTCGTCTCCGGCAAAGTTCACGCCGATGCAGGGCACGTCGGCGCCAACCTTGTCCCAGGCGCAGATGGCCGTCAGCGCGTGGTGCAGCATTGTCTGGCCCAGCTTTTCCATCTGGCCGGTTTCTTCCATCAGCGGCAGAAAGTCGGACGGCGGGATCATGCCATGGGCGGGGTGCAGCCAGCGCGCCAGCGCCTCGAACCCTGTCACCCGGCCTGTATCCGTCGAGATCTGGGGCTGAAACCATGGGATGATCTGCCCCTTTTCCAATGCCACCTCCACCTCTTTGCGCAAATCCTGGCGGGTGCTGGCGCGGCGCTTCATGTCGGTGGAATAAGCGCGAATCGAAGATGGGCCAGACTGGCGGGCATCCGCCAGCGCGGTTTCGGCGGCGCGCATCCATTCCTTGGAGTCGCCATCGCCGCCCGCATTCAGGCAGAATCCGATCGAACATGAGACATACAGCGACAATCCGTCCAGCGCGATCGGTTCCTCTATCGCGGATTGCATCCGGCCCGACAGTTGCACGCAAAGTTCCAGATCAAGCTGGCGCACGGCTTTGAGGCAGACTGCAAATCTGTTGTCATCAAGCCGGGCAACGGTATCGCCCTGACGCAGAGCGCCATACAGACGTTCGCTGCAGCAATGCGCGACCGAATTCGCGGCCTCTTGTCCGTGGCGGTTTGCCAGTTCCCTGAAATCGTCGATTTCCAGAATGAACAGAGCCGAGCGCATCCCCGTCCGCGCTGTGGCCTGGTGCACGCTTTGGACAACTTCGGCAAAGCCGTCACGCAGGATAAGCCCTGTCACCGTATCGCGGGTTTGTTCAGTAGCCCCTGACCGGCTGAACATGCCAAGCGCCGCGAAGATCAAGGGAACCCCAAGCGACACCAGCAACAGGGCCGTTTCGCCACCGATCCAGAAGGTTGCCAACGACAGAGCGGGCAGGAACGCCAGGGCGGGCGGGCCCATCAAACCGGGTGCGATCCAGCGGCTAGCGCGCCTGAGCGGGTCGATGGTGGCCATGGGGAATCCTTCCGCGTCGAGATTGTACGACTGTCGGGAAGACTAGCGCCATGTCCTGACCGAGACGTTAACGCAGCTTGGGAATTCCGTCGTCTTCCGAGCCCTTTTGCGATCCGCGCGTCAGCCCGGCGAAATCGAACAGCCCCGGATCCAGCAGATGCGAGGGCCGCGCGTTCATCAGCGCGCGGAACATCACCTGACGGCGGCCGGGGCTGTTGCGCTCCCACCCGTCGAGGATTTGTTTCACCTGCTGGCGTTGCAGCCCATCCTGACTGCCGCACAGATCGCAGGGGATGATGGGGTAGTTCATCGCCCGGGCGAACTTGTCGCAGTCTTCCTCGGCCACATGGGCCAGCGGGCGATAGACGAACAGGTCGCCTTCTTCGTTCACCAGCTTGGGCGGCATCGTCGCAAGGCGGCCGCCGTGGAACAGGTTCATGAAGAAAGTCTCAAGGATATCATCGCGATGGTGGCCCAGCACCACGGCGGAACAGCCTTCTTCCCTGGCGATCCGATACAGGTTGCCGCGCCGCAGCCGCGAGCAGAGCGCGCAAAACGTCCGCCCCTGCGGCACCTTGTCGACGACGATGGAATAGGTGTCCTGATATTCGATCCGGTGCGGCACGCCCATCTTTTGCAGGAATTCGGGCAGAACCGTTGCCGGGAACCCCGGCTGCCCCTGATCCAGATTGCAGGCGAGGATGTCGACGGGCAGCAGCCCGCGCCATTGCAGCTCGTGCAGGACGGCCAGCAGGGTATAGCTGTCCTTCCCGCCCGACAGGCAGACCAGCCAGCGCGCGCCGCGTTCGATCATGCCGTATTGCTCGATCGCCTCGCGCGTCTGACGTACGATCCGCTTGCGCAGCTTGCGAAAGGCGGTGGTGTCAGGCGCGCCGGCGAACAGCGGATGGATATCGTCGTTTTCGTCAAGCATGGGCCGAGCTTTAGTCGAGCGCCCGCATTCCGGCAAGAGGTCGGAACAGGCGTGCGCGCCGCGCGTTGGGCCAACGCACCACGAAAGGATCAAAACGATGCATACCTCAGCGAAACTGACCGCCTGCGCGCTGGCGCTCGCCCTGTCCTCGACGGCGGCAATGGCCGCAGAGGCCACAGCCGACATGAAGGACGCCAATGGCAACCCGGCTGGCACCGTTACCATGCAGGATAGCAACGAAGGCGTCCTGTTCCAGATCGAATTGACCGGGCTCGCGCCCGGCTGGCATGGGTTCCATGTCCACCAGACGGGCGATTGTGGCGATGGCTTCAAGGCGGCGGGCGATCACTATGCTCCCGAAGGCCAGTCGCATGGCCTTCTGGCCGACGGCGGCGCCCATGCAGGCGACCTGCCCAATGTCTACGCCGACGAGAACGGCGAGGTGCGGGCTCATGTCACCGGTGCGCGGCTGAGCGTCGACGGCGAGATAGGGGCGATGCTGGATTCCGACGGTTCGGCGATCATCGTCCACGAGAACCCCGACAGCTACGGTGCCGACGCAGGCGCTGGTGGGCGAGTGGCCTGCGGCGTGATCGAGTAGCCTCAGGGTACGTTATCGATCCCGCTGCCGCCGAAGGGATGGCAGCGGGCGATTCGCCGCAGCGCCAGCCAACTGCCGCGCAAGCCACCGTGTTTCTCCAGCGCTTCCAGCGCATAGGCGGAACATGTCGGTTGATAGCGGCAGTTATGGCCAACCCAAGGCGAAAAAATCAGGCGATAGGCCCGCACGGGCAGGGCGGCGATCCGGGCCAGGGGGCTCATGTGGTCTTGCGCGGGGCGTGCAACCGCGCCACGGCACCGCGCAGATCGTCACACAGCGCGTCAAACGGGCGGTTGGCCGTGGCCTCGGCACGGCCGATCAGCACGTAATCCCACCCGTTATGCCCGATGTGCGGCAGAACCAGCCGCGCCGCTTCGCGCAGGCGGCGCTTGGCCCGGTTGCGGGCCACTGCATTGCCGACTTTCTTTGAACAGGTAAAGCCGACGCGAATGCCGCTGGCCGCTTCCTCGGGCTGGCGCTGGCGGGCCTGCACCATCATGCTGGCCGTGCCCTGCCTCCGGGCGCGCGCTGCCCGCAGGAAATCGGCGCGTTTGCTTAGAACGGTCAGGCCCGTGGTGCCTTTGGCGCCCAAGCATGACGAAACCGCCGGGGGCGTGTTCCCCGGGTTGGCGATGCCATCCTCGGGGGCCTCCGGCGGTGTCATGGTCTGTACCTGATCGGTGGCGCTTATGCGCTCAGCGATTTGCGGCCGCGCGCGCGACGTGCGTTCAGGATCTTGCGGCCGGCCTTGGTTGCCATGCGCGCACGAAAGCCGTGGCGGTGTTTGCGAACCAGGTTCGACGGTTGAAAGGTGCGTTTCATCGCGCGTCTCCATTTAAGTCGGTCGGGCCGGGCAGGGCGCGGATTCGCCGGTGCCGGGGGAATTGAAGCCCGGTCCATAATGTGGCTTTGGACACAAGTCAAACCCGCAGGCGCGGGATTCGTGCGCTTTGCGAAAGATTTTTGACGATCACGCGGGGTGCCCGGGAAATCAAGGGTTTGTGATCGTGGCGCCGGGCATCTGTTTGCCCCAGGGGATTGCGTGCATCCTGTTGGCCACCCTGTTGCCTGGATTGGCCCGCCCATGCGCTCTTTACCCCTGCCACGACACATTGCGCTGCGCGCACTGGCTTTTGCCGGACTGGTGGCGATTGCCGTGCTTGGCATTTTTCTGCTGCGCGACCACCTGAATTTCGAGACGCTGCGCACCCACCGGGAAAGCCTGCTGGCGCTGCGGGCCGCGCATCCGATCCTGACAGCGGCGGGCTTCGTCGGCGTATATTTCGCGATTGTCGCGCTGTCGCTTCCGGGGGCGGCCGTTGCCTCGGTCACCGGAGGGTTCCTGTTCGGACTGGTCGCGGGTGTGGCTTTGAATGTCACCGCCGCAACGCTCGGGGCCTGCGCGATCTTTCTGGCGGCGCGCTGGGGGCTGGGCGATTGGCTGGCGGGCCGGATCGACACGGCGCAAGGGCGCGTGGCCAAACTCCGTCAAGGGCTTCGAGACAATGAAATCAGTGTCTTGCTGCTGCTACGCCTGTTGCCGGCTGTGCCGTTCTTCGTCGCGAACCTGCTGCCTGCGCTGGTGGGTGCACGGTTTCGCAACTTTGCCTGGACAACGGCCATCGGCATCCTGCCGGGGGCCATCGTCTTCACCTGGATTGGCGTCGGCCTTGGTGCGGTGTTCGACCGGGGCGGCACGCCCGATCTGTCGCTGATCCGCGAGCCCCATGTCATCGGGCCGATTCTTGGGCTGTGCGCGCTGGCCGCGCTACCTATCGTGGTCAAGGCATGGCGGAAGGAACGTGTATGAGCCGGATAAGCTGTGACATTGCGGTAATCGGCGCGGGCTCGGCGGGGCTGTCTGTGGCTGCCGGGGCCAGTCAGATGGGCGCCGATGTGGTGCTGATCGAGCGCGCCGAGATGGGCGGAGATTGCCTGAACCATGGTTGCGTGCCGTCCAAGGCGCTTCTGGCCGCCGCCCATGCCGCCCACGCCCAGACGACGACCGAACCCTTTGGCACTGCCCCGGTGCAACCGCACACCGACTATGCCGCCGCGATGGACCATGTGGCGCAGACCATTGCGCGGATCGCGCCGGTCGACAGCCAGGAGCGATTCGAAGGGTTCGGCGTGCGGGTGATCCGAGACACTGCACACTTTGTCTCTCCGCGCGAGATACAGGCGGGCGACACGCGTATTCGCGCCCGCCGCTTCGTGATTGCCACCGGCTCGCGCCCGGCGGTGCCGCCGATTCCGGGGTTAGATGGCGTGCCCTACCTGACCAATGAAACCCTGTTCGCGCAGCGCGACGCGCCCGGGCATCTGCTGATTCTGGGTGGTGGGCCGATCGGTGTGGAAATGGCGCAGGCGCACGCGCGGTTGGGCTGCAAGGTCACGATCGTCGAGGCCGACCGTGCCCTTGGCCGCGAAGACCCCGAGGCCGCCGCCGTGGTACTGGACGCGTTGCGCCGGGACGGAGTGCGCATCGTCGAACAGGCCCGCGTGAGTCGTGTGGCCGGGCAGGCTGGCGCCATCACCCTGACGACCGAGGCGGGTGAAACACTCACCGGCACGCATCTGCTGGTGGCGGTGGGGCGGCAGGTGATGACGGACGGCCTCGGCCTTGACGCGGCGGGGATCGAGACCACCAAGAGCGGCATAAAGGTCGACGCCGGGCTGCGCACCACCAACCGGCGCGCCTATGCCATTGGCGACGCAGCGGGGGGGCCGCAATTCACTCACCTTGCCGGATACCATGCCAGCGTGATCCTGCGTTCGATGCTGTTCGCGCTGCCCGCCCGCGCCGCCACGCACTACATCCCCCGTGTCACCTATGCCGACCCGGAGCTGGCTCATGTCGGGCTGACCGAGGCCGAGGCGCGCGAGACACACGGCGACCGACTGACGATCGCCCGCTTTGACATGGCCGAAAACGACCGCGCCATCGCCGAACGCCGCACCGAAGGCGCGATCAAGGTAATGGTCGTGCGCGGCCGCCCGGTTGGCGCCACCATCACCGGCGCGCGCGCCGGCGAACAGATCGCGATCTGGGGGCTTGCCATCGCGCAAAAGCTGAAGATGAGCCAGATCGCAGGCATGATCGTGCCCTATCCAACCTACGCCGAGGTTAACAAACGCGCCGCGGGGGCCTATTTCTCGCCAAGGCTGTTTGATAGTCAGGCGGTCAAACGGGTGGTCCGGCTGGTGCAATCCGTGCTGCCGTGACACCGGAAGGGGTGCGATGCTGAATACGCTGTCGGGGCGGTTTCTGATCCTGACCACGGTCTTCGTGATGTTGGCCGAGGTGCTGATATTCGTGCCCTCCGTCGCCCGCTTCCGCGAGGATTACCTGCTGGACAGGCTGGAGCGCGCGCAGATCGCCTCTCTCGCCCTGCTGGCCGACGACATGCTGGAAATGGAGCTTGAGGCCGAGCTGCTGAAAAACGCCGAGGTCTACAACGTCGTGCTGCGCCGCGACGAGATGCGCCAGCTGGTGCTGTCTTCGCCCATTCCGAAACCGATCAGCCAAACCTATGACCTGCGCGACCCCGGTGCGCTGGTGCTGATTCGCGATGCGATGCTGCGCCTGTTCCGCCCCGGTAACGATCTGATCCGCGTGATCGGCGCGCCGGTGCGCGATGCGGGCCTGCTGATCGAGGTAACGATGGATTCGCTGCCGCTGCGCGCCGCGATGGTTGAATACGGCTTGCGGGTGCTGCTGCTGTCGGCGGTGATCTCGGCCTTTACCGCCGTTCTGCTGTTTCTGGCCGTGCGCCTGCTGCTAGTGCGCCCGATCAAGGGCGTGGTCGAGAACATGAAACGCTATGCCGCCGACCCCGAAGATGCCCGCGCCATCATTGCCCCCCATGCGAGCGTGCGCGAGTTGCGCGAGGCCGAGGATGCGCTGCTGTCGCTTCAGACCGACCTGACGCAGGCCCTGAAGCAGAAGGAACGGCTGGCCCAGCTGGGCGGCGCGGTGGCCCGCGTGAGCCACGATCTCCGCAATATCCTGACCTCGGCCCAGCTGTTCACTGACCGGATCGAGGCCAGCGAAGATCCGGCCGTGCGCCGCCTTGCGCCCAAGCTGGTGAATTCGATCACCCGCGCCGTGTCTCTCTGCGAAAGCACGCTGGCCTTCGGCCGCGCCGAGGAACCCGCGCCAACGCTGACCATGGTGCGCCTGCGCGACGTGGTGCAGGACGTGTTCGACGGCGAGGCGCTGACGCTGGAAGGCGCCGAGGTAGAGCTGGTCTGCGGCGTTCCTGCCGGGATGATGGTGCGCGCCGACCCCGAACAGATGTTCCGCGTGATTTTGAACCTTGTGCGCAACGCGCACCAGGCGATTGCGGCGACCAAGGCGGGTGGCACCGTGGTGGTAGAAGCACGCGAGGATGACGACGCCTGGCGCATCCATGTTTGCGATAGCGGGCCGGGCCTGCCCGCAAAGGCGCGCGATCACCTGTTCAAGCCGTTCCAGGGCGGCGCGCGCAAGGGCGGCTCGGGCCTTGGCCTGGCCATCGCGCAGGAACTGATCCGCGGCCACGGCGGCACCCTGCGCCTGATCGAAACCGGCGAATCCGGCACCCGGTTCGAGATCACCCTGCCGCGCGGCACCGCCGCCGCCTGACCTTGCGCCAGCTTTTTGCCCGGCGGCAAAGTTTCTGTCATTTCCGGGTTGCAAACCCCCGTGGGCTTCTCTAAATGCCAGCCTCAGTGGACCGATAGCTCAGCTGGATAGAGTACTTGACTACGAATCAAGGGGTCGGGGGTTCGAATCCTCCTCGGTCCGCCACTACCTGACAATCAGACTGGTTTCGTCGCGAAACGCACAGGTTTCGTGGCGCTTGCTATGCGACTTCGCGCTTTCGGCAAAAATTATGCGCCCAGAGCCAAGTCTGGCGGCCTGCGCGTGTTAGTCTTTCCCTCGACACAAGAAGAATCAGTCGTGACAGGGAGTCACCGATGAGACCGGAACACGCGGTCCATGTCTCGGGGCATGGCGAAGACGGATGGCGCAAGGCCGTGGCGCGGGCCTATTTCGCGCTGGATATCGAAACGCGCGACCGCCACGGGTTTCGTGGCGAAATGGAGTGCTGGGATCTTGGCGATGTCGGCTTGTCGCGGATCGACTGTGACGCGCTGATCTATCGCCGCCACAAACGGCATCTGCTGAATGAGTCTGAAAGCTCGCTTCTGGTGGCGATCCCGGAAGATGACGATGTGCAATTCATTCAGGGCAACCGTCGCACAAGCTGCAAGCCCGGTGGTTTTGTGGTGGAACGCAGCGATGCGCCCTATGAATACTGGCACGGCAAGCGCAATCGCCAATGGGTGCTGAAGGTGCCCACCGCCAGTGTACGGGCGCGGGTCGGGGCCTCGGAACGGCTGGGCGGGCTGACGTTTGATGCCTCGTCGGGCGTGGCGAGCTATTTCCTGTCGAGCCTGCGCAACACCGCCGGCCATATCGCGGGAATCGACGCCGCCGCGCGCGAGGCGGCGGGCAATCACCTGCTGGAACTGCTGTGCCTGACGATCCGCAGCGACGACCGGGTTCTAAGCTCCGGCGCCTCGTCGATCCGCGCGGCGCATCTGGCGCGGGCCGAACAGGTGATCCGCGAAAACCTGAAATCCGAACAGCTCACGCCGCAGTTCGTGGCCGAGGCTTGCGGCATCTCGCTGCGCTACCTGCAGCAGCTGTTCTTTGAAACCGACCAGTCGATCAACGGCTATATCCGCGAACGCCGCCTGAAACGCTGTGACGAGGAATTGCGGTCGGCGCTGACAACGCTGTCGCTGGCGGAAATTGCCTATCGCTGGGGATTCACCGATCAGTCGCAGTTCTCAAAGCACTACAAGGCGCGGTTCGGCATGACCCCGACCGCCGCCCGGAAAGAGGCGCAACAGGCCCGCACCGGCTGACACCGCGCTTTTCCTGACAAACCGAACCTGAACCGCCGGGGTCCGCCCCGGCAGGCCGGCACCGCTGTGCCTGCGCCAATCGCCTTGCGACCAAGAAGGACAGATCATGACAAACACCCGTGTTGCCGTCGATGTTGGCGGGACGTTCACCGACATCTGCGTGATGGACGAAACGACCGGCAAGATCCGCATCGAGAAAACATCCTCGACGCCCGATGACCCGATGCGCGCCGTGATGGACGGGATCGAAGTGGCCGGGATCGACCTGTCGGATGTGTCGATGTTTTCTCATGGCACGACGGTCGCGACCAACGCGCTGATCACCCGCAACCTGCCGCGCACGGCGATGGTGTGTTCCGAAGGCTTCCGCGACGTGGTGGAAATTCGGCGCGCCAACAAGGAAGATCTGTGGGACACCTATAAAGACGTGGCCAAGCCCTATATCCCGCGCCGCGACCGGCTGACCGTGGTCGAACGGATCGACGCCGAAGGCCGCGTGCTGCAACCGCTGGACGAAGAGGGCGCGCGCCGGGTGGCCGAGGTGCTGAAGAAACGGCAGGTCAAATCCGTCTCGGTCTGCTTCATGAATTCCTATGTGAACGCCGAGAATGAAAAGCGGATGCGCGACATCCTGAAAGAGGTGATGCCCGATATCCCCGTGTCGATCTCGGCCGAGATCATGCCGGAAATCTTTGAACACGAACGGTTTTCGACCACGATGGCCAACGCGGTCGTGTCACCCGTGGTGGTGGATTACGTCACACGCCTTGGCGACAAGCTGGCCGAGGGCGGGTACGAACGCGAGCTGCTGCTGCTGCACACCGGCGGCGGGGTGATGACGCCGAAGGCCGTGCGCGAATACGCCGCGCGTCTGGCCGGGTCGGGCATCGCGGCCGGGGCCATCGCCAGCCGGTTTATCGGCAACCTTTGCGGGTTTCCGAACACCATCGGGTTCGACATGGGCGGCACCTCGACCGATGTGTCGGTGTCCTTCGAGGGCGAGCCGCGCATCACCAAGGACTGGTATATCGAATACGGCTATCCGATCCGCTTCCCCTCGATCGAGGTACTGACCATCGGTGCGGGCGGCGGCTCGCTGGCCTGGCAGGACGAAGGCGGATCGCTGCGCAATGGCCCGCAATCGGCGGGCGCCTACCCGGGCCCGGCCTGCTATCAGAACGGCAACGAGGTGGCGACGAACACCGATGCCAACGTGGTGCTGGGCCGTCTGGGCACCAGCCTTGCGGGGGGCAAGATCACGCTGGATCCGGCGCTGGCCGAAACCGCCGTGCGCGACACGGTGGCAGATCCCTTCGGGATGGAGCTGCACGAGGCCGCCGAGGCCATCGTGCGTGTCGCCAACGCCAATATGGCCAACGCCGTGCGCCTGCTGTCGATTTCGCGCGGGTACGATCCGCGTGACTTTGCGCTTTGTGCCTTTGGCGGGGCGGGGGCGCTGCACGGGGCTGCCGTGGCGCGCGAACTGTCGATCCCCACGGTGATCGTGCCGCCGAATCCGGGGGTGACCTCGGCGCTGGGCTGCCTGTTGGTGGATATTCAGCACGATTTCTCCGACAGCTTCATGCGCCGCGCCGCCGATACCAAGGCCGAAGACCTGGAAGAGGCGTTCACCCGGATAGAGGACGAAGCCCGCGCCCAGCTGGCCCGCGAAGGTGTCGAGGACAAGGACATGGTGCTGACCCGCACGGCCGAGATGATGTACCAGGGCCAGTGGCGTTCGCTGGAAGTGCCCGCACCCGCCCGCGTCACCGATGTCAACGCGCTGGTCGATGCTTTCCACGCCGAGCACGAACGCGAATACAACTATGCCCGGAAAGAGGCCGATGTGTCGCTGTTCCGCGTGGCGGTGAAGGCCGTCGGGCTGGTGCCCAAGGCGGAACTGCCCAAGCAGGACGTGTCGGAACACGACGCCGAGCCCACCGGGCAGCGCCCCGTCTGGTTCGACGGCACCGCGCATGACGCCGGTATCTACCAGCGCGAGACGCTGGCGGCGGGCGCGCGGATCAAGGGGCCCGCGATTGTCGAACAGCTGGATTCGACGACCGTCATTCCGCCCGACACCACCGCCCATGTCGACGCCTACATGAATATCCGCATTGAACTGACCGCACCCGAAGCGAAGGCCTGACCCATGACCGCACACACTCCGCTTGATCCCGTCACCTTCGAGGTGCTGAAGAATTCCTTCATCACCTCGGTCGACCAGATGGCCGAACAGATGCTGCGCACCTGTTATTCCTTCGTCATCTACAACCGCGACTTTTCCAACGGTCTGCACGATGCCGAGGGCAATTCGATCGCGCAGGGCAATCAGGATATCGCCGTGCATGTCGGCACGCTGCATTTCACCTGCAAGGACGTGATCCGCACGTTTGAGGGCGAGATGATGCCCGGCGACGTCTACGCCATCAACGATCCCTACGCCGGGGGCACGCATTTTTCCGACGTGCGGCTGGTGCGCCCGATCTTCGACGACGATGTGCTGATCGGTTTCTCGCAGTCGAATGGCCACTGGTCCGACCTTGGCGGGTCGGTTCCCGGATCGTTTGACGTGACCGCGCGCGACATGTTCCGCGAGGCGGTGCGCATCACCCCGGTGCGCCTGTTCCGGGCCGGTGAATTCTGCCACGACGTGGCCGGGTTGCTGGCGGCGAACACGCGGGATCCGGCGTCGATCATCGGCGACATCCATTCGCAGGCCAGCGCCACCGCCGTGGCCGAGCGCGAATTGCTGCGGCTGGTGCGCAAATATGGGCGCGATCAGGTGCTGCAAGGCATGGCCGAGGTGCAGGATTACGTCGAACGCGCGGCGCGTCAGCGCATCGCGGCACTGCCGGACGGCACTTGGGAAACGGTGGATTACATCGACCGTGACCCCGGCGCAGGCGAAGGCATGATTCCGATCCGCGTGAAGATGACGATCAAGGGCGACCGGATTCACTATGATTTCACCGGCTCGCATCCGACCATCTCGTCGATCTACAACTCGGCCCCCGGCGCGACCTTTTCCGCCGTGGTTGCGGGGATGAAAACCTTCTTCCCCGACCTGCCGCTGAACAGCGGGTTCTACCGCATGATCGACGTAACAGCCCCCGAAGGCAGCGTGGTCGCCGCCGAATGGCCCACTGCCGTTACCGGGTTCCTGATGCCGTTCGAAAAGATCATGAACGCGATCTTTGAAATGTGGTCGCAGATCATGCCCGACCGGGCCATCGCCTGTGCCTTCAACCTTGAATACCTGCTGGCGGGCGGACGCGATCTGCGCAGCCCGGACAAGCCGATCTTCATGTTCTACGAATGGCTGCCCGGCGGCTGGGGCGGGCGCAACGGCAAGGACGGGTCGGACGTGACAACCGCCTGTTTCGGCACCGGCCTGATGTCGCAGCCGAACGAAGGCAACGAGCGTGTGAACCCGACCCGCACGACCGAATTCCAGATCCTGCGCGACAGCGCGGGCCCCGGCAAATGGCGCGGCGGGGCAGGGGTGCAGAAAACATCCGTTCTGCTGGAAAGCGAAAACGCCGTGATGTCCTATATCTGCGACCGCGAGCGCGCGGTGGTTTGGGGCGTCGAAGGCGGCTTGCCATCGATGCCGCACGGGCTGTCGATCAAGGGCGCGAAAGAAGACAAGGCGAAATGGCTCGGCTCGGTCTTTTCGGATTACCCGGTTTACACGGGCGATGAATTCGCGCGGCCCACGGCGGGCGGGGGCGGCTTTGGCGACCCGCTGGAGCGCGACCCCAAGGCAGTCTGCGAGGATGTCATCGACGATTATGTCTCGGTGGAGCGGGCGGCCTGCGACTATGGCGTGGTGATCGTCGAGAACGACGCCGACCTCTGCGATTACGAGGTGGATGCCGAGGCGACGGAAAAGCTGCGCGCTGACATCCGGGCCAAGCGGCGCGACTGGGCGCGCACCGATCCGGCCAAGGTGTCCGAGATGTACCGCAAGGGCGATATCAACACGCTCGACGTGGTGCGCCGCTATGCGACCATTCTGGATTGGGAAACCGGCGAGGTGCTGGAAAAGACCACGGCGCAGTTCCGCGAAAGCTATGAAAAGCGGACCGTTGCGCATTGGTCCTGATAGCAACGTTCCCGGGTCATGCCGGGGCACGGGGCGCGGGTCAGCCGCGCCCCACGACCGCCGGGCTTTGCGGCGACAGAAAGGCGTGGCGGAAGTAGTCGTGGAACACGGCCAGAGGGCCGGAAATCTCCATGCCCTTGCGCCAGGCCAGGCCCACGTCCATCGTCGGCACCTCGCGTTCGGTCTGGACGGTGCCGATACGTTTTCCTTCCAGCGACCAGGGCCGGTAGACCATGTCGGACAGGATCGTGATGCCCTGACCGTTGGCCACCATCGAGCGCACCGCCTCGGTCGACGAGGTGCGCAGCTTGACTCTCGGCTGCATTCCCAGAACCGACCAGTATTTCATCGCCGTCTGCGCGGCTTCGTCCACGGTGAGCATGATGTAATCCTCGCTTGCGATATCGGCAAAGCTGACGCGCCCGGCTTGGTGAAACCGGTGGTTGTTGGGCACCCACAGCCGCCGGCGCGAGCGGAACAGCGTTTCGGTTTCCAGATCCGGGTTCGCGGTGTTCGAGGTCAGCATCACCGCCATGTCGAAGCGGTTGCTCAGCAGTCCTTCCTCGATGCTTTCGCGGGGCTGTTCGCTGGGCCGGATCTCGAGCCCCGGAAACAGCTGGTGCAGGCGGTCAAGATGATAGGGCAGGAAATACCCCATCACCGTATAGCTGGCCGCGATGGATATCGTGCCCGTCACCGCCGATTGCCGGTGCGTGATATGCCGCGCGCGTTCCAGCCGGTCGAGGATATCCTGCGCCGAGGCGCGCAGCTCGCGTCCCGCGTCGGTCAGCTCCATCCCAGAGGCGGTGCGCTGGAACAGCGGCGCACCCAGCTCATCCTCCAGCCGTCGCACCGCGGCGGTGACCGAACTTTGCGAGATCGCCAGCGCGTTGGCCGCCCGGCTGACTTGCCCGGATTCCGCCGTTGCCAAAAAATACTTCAACTCGCGCAAATCCATCGCATTCTCCGTAATTCCGATACCTCTGCATCGGGTTGGGCGATAATGGTGGCGATCCAGGGCCGTTTTGCCGCGCGATCCGGACCCGGAACCCCGAAAATCGTCAACATTATCGGTTTCTCAGATAATGCGATACCTGAATTCAGAATTTTACAAAAGCCCCGCGCCCGTCTGATCGTAACGAAAATGCAACGGGGAGACCGATGGGCAAACTGATAGATCTCAACTGCGACATGGGCGAAGGCTTTGGCCATTGGACGCTGGGCGAAGCGCCCGACGAAGACCTGATGGCGCTGATTTCCTCGGCCAATGTGGCCGCAGGGTTCCACGCAGGCGACCCGAATTCGATCGACCGGGTGGTGCAGCTGGCCAAGACATATGGTGTCGGGCTGGGCGCGCATCCGGCCTATAACGACCTGCAGGGATTTGGCCGCCGCTTTATCGACACCAGTCCCGAAGAGCTGGTGAACGATATCCTGTACCAGGTCGGCGCGGTGCGCGAATTCGGCCGCCGTCATGGCGTTGCCTTACAGCATATCAAGCCGCATGGCGCGCTGTATATGGAGGCAGCAAAGAACGAAACGCTGTCGCTGAAGCTGATCGACACGCTGCGCGACACCAGCGGTGACACCATCCTGTTCTGCATGGGCGTGTCGAAAACCTATGACATCGCCAGGAAGCTGGGCCAGCCGGTGGTGCGCGAATTCTATGCCGACCGTGACTATGGCGACGACGGGTCCATCGTGTTCCGCCGCAAGGTGCAGCGCCCCGACCCGCAGGCCGTGGCCGACAAATGCCTGCGCGCCTGCCTTGAAAACAAGGTCGAGACGGTCGACGGCAAAGTGATCGACATCGAATTCGAATCGATCTGCTTCCACTCTGATACGCCCGGCGCCGTCGCGATCGGGCAGGCCATCCGCGACGGTCTGACCGCCGAGGGCATCACCATTGCCCCCGCCGCGACCGTGCTTGAACAGACATCGGCCTGAGCGCCGCAAAAGAACGAAGGAACCGACACAATGACCGATATCCAATCCCCGCTGCCCGGCACGTTCTATCACCGCCCCGACCCCGACCAGCCACCGTTCAAAGCCAAGGGCGACAGTGTGGCCGAGGGCGACGTGATCGGGCTGATCGAGGTGATGAAGACCTTTATCGAGGTCAAGGCCGAGGCCGCCGGCACATTTGCCGGATACGAAGCCGATGACGCCACGCCGGTGACGGCGGGTGCGGTGCTGGCAAAGCTGGAGTCCTGAATGCCGGTCTCTCGCCTATTGATTGCCAACCGGGGCGAAATCGCCATGCGCATCGTGCGCGCGGCAAAATCGCTGGGGGTGCATACGATTCAGGCCTACTCCGAGGCTGACGCCGAGATGCTGTCGGTGCGCGAGGCCGATGAATCGATCTGCATTGGCCCCGCCCCGGCTAAGGACAGTTACCTGAACATCGACGCGCTGCTGAAAGCTGCGCGCGAGACAAACGCCGATGCGGTGCATCCGGGTTATGGCTTTCTGTCGGAAAGCCCCGCCTTCGTGCGCGCCGTGGAAGACGCCGGGCTGACCTTTGTCGGCCCCTCGGCCGATACCATCGAACGCATGGGCGACAAGGTCGCCGCGCGTCAGGCGGCCGAAGCGGCAGGCGTGCCGGTTGTGCCTGGTTCGGACGGGCGGGTGGATGGCGTTGATGCCGCGTTGGAGGTGGCCGAGACCATCGGTTACCCCGTGATGGTGAAGGCCGCCGCTGGTGGTGGCGGACGCGGCATCCGCGTGGCGCAAGACTCGGATGAGCTGCGCAAGCTGGCGCCGCAGGCCGCACGTGAGGCGCAAGCCGCCTTTGGCGATGGCGGGCTGTATGTCGAACGTGCGATCCTGTCGCCCCGTCATATCGAGGTGCAGATCCTGGGCGACGGCACTCGCGCGGTGCACTGCTGGGAGCGTGAATGTTCGCTGCAACGCCGCCGCCAGAAGGTCTGGGAAGAGGCGGGAGCCTCCTGTCTGGATCAGGCCACGCGCGAAACATTGTGCCAATCCGCTGTCGCGCTGGCCAAGGCAGTGAACTATCGCGGCGCGGGCACGCTGGAATACCTTTATGACGATGCCAGCGGCGAATTCTTCTTTATCGAGATGAACACCCGCATCCAGGTTGAACACCCGGTGACCGAAATGATCACCGGCGTCGATCTGGTGGCCGAGATGATCCGCGTGGCCGGTGGCGAACCATTGTCGATGACGCAGGACGACATCGCCCGCAATGGTCACGCGATCGAGGTGCGGCTGAACGCCGAAGACCCGCTGATGCAGTTCATGCCCTTCCCCGGCAAGGTCGACGGGCTCGACTGGCCCGAAGGCGACGGCATCCGCGTCGATCACTTCCTGAGCGACGGCTATCAGATTCCGCCGTTCTACGACTCGTTGATCGGCAAGCTGATCGTTCACGCCCCCACCCGCGACGAAGCCATCGACAAGCTGGCCAAGGCGCTGCGCAGCACGCGCATCGGCGGCGTGAAAACCACCATCCCGCTGCATCTTGCACTGGCCCGTTCCCCCGACGTGCGCGCGGGCCGCGTTCATACCCAATGGCTGGAGCCCTGGCTGGATGCCGGGAACCTGACGGCCGAGGCGACAGGAGATCCCCAGTGAAAACCAGATATACTTATGGCGGCGACGAACACGTCTATGTCGAGATGGACGAGGAGATGTCGCTTGACGCGTTCTTCAAGTCCCTCTCGATGAGCGAGGCGGTCAAGGCCGCCAACATCCCCGGCGTGCGCGAAATCTGCCCGGCGAACGCATCGTTCCAGGTGCGGTTCGATCCGGACGTGACCGCGCCCGACGACATGATGGAACAGATCAAGCAGCTGGAATCGCAGGCTGAAAAGGCTGAAAAGCGGCTGACCACCCGTATCATCGAGGTGCCGGTCTATTATCAGGATCCGTGGACGCACGAAACGCTGATGCGGTTCCGCGAACGCCATCAGGATCCTTCCGGCAGCGATCTGGACTATGCCGCGCGGATCAACGGCTATGACAACGCCGAGGCCTTTATCGAGGCGCATCATTCGCAGCCGTGGTTCGTGTCGATGGTCGGCTTCGTGTCGGGCTTGCCGTTCCTCTATCAGCTGGTCGAGCGTGACAAGCAGTTGCAGGTGCCGAAATACCTGCGCCCGCGCACCGACACGCCGAAACAGACAGTGGGCTACGGCGGCTGCTTCTCGTGCATCTACTCGGTGCGCGGGGCGGGCGGCTACCAGATGTTCGGCATAACCCCGATGACGATCTACGACCCCCGGCAGGAAACCAGCTATCTGAAGGATTTCATGGTCTTCTTCCGCCCTGGCGACATCGTGAAATGGAAACCGATCGACCGCGCCGAATACGACCGCATCCTGAAAGAGGTCGAAGCCGGCACTTGGGCGCCGCGCATCGCCGAGGTCGAATTCGATCTGGATGCATTCAACGCAGACATGGACGGCACCAACGCCAAGCTGATGGAGGCGCTCAATGACGCTTGAGATTGTCAAACCCGGCCTTGCCACCTCGGTTCAGGATCTGGGACGCCCGGGCTATTTCCACCTTGGGATCCCCGAAGGCGGCGCGATGGATCGCTATGCGCTGCGGGCCGCGAACCTGCTGGTGGGCAACCCCGAGGATGCCGCCTGTCTTGAGGCGGTGTTCATGGGGCCGGAAATCCGCATCGGCGCCGATTGCATTCTGGCGGTGACGGGCGGCGAAATGCCGATCAAGCTGGACGGCGAACCGCAGGCGACATGGGAAAGCTTTGCCGCCAAGGCGGGGCAGGTGCTGTCGTTCGGATTTCTGACCGGAGGCGCGCGCATCTACATCGCCGTATCGGGTGGCGTGGCGACCGAGCCGGACCTGGGCAGCCGGTCGACCTATCCGATTGGTGCGCTGGGCGGGGTCGAAGGGCGGCCTGTGCAACCGGGCGACGTGCTGCCGATTGGCGCGCCGAACGGAGCAAAGCCGGGCTGGTCGGTGCCGGAAGAGCTGCGCCGTGGCCCCGGTTCACCGGCCGAGCTGCGGGTTTTGCCGGGCCTGTACTGGGATCGGCTGACCGAAGCCTCGCAAGCGGCGTTCTTCGACGACACCTGGACCGTCGCATCAGAGGCTGACCGCATGGGCTATCGCTTCAAGGGCGGGCGGGCGATGGAATTCGTCGACCGCGAACAGCCCTTTGGCGCCGGGTCGGACCCGTCGAACATCGTCGATGGCTGCTATTCCTACGGCTCGATCCAGGTGCCCGGCGGCACGGAACCCATCGTGTTGCACCGCGACGCAGTGTCGGGCGGCGGCTATTTCACGCTTGGGGCGGTGATCTCGGCTGATATGGACCTGATCGGCCAGTTGCAGCCGAACATGCCCGTGCGCTTCGTCAAGGTCGATATGTCCGAGGCGTTGCTGGCCCGGACCGAGCGGCGACAGATGTTGGCGCAGCTGCGCCAGAGCCTCGCAGCCTGATGATGACTGCTCCGGCATACCCGATCCCGGGCGTGCCGGGGCTTCTTCTGTCTGGTGCTGCGTCAGTCAGGCACCAGATAGCTGGCAAGATCGCCGGGCGGTTCGATCACCGACACGATCTTCAACTGTGCAATAGTGCGATCCAGCGCCTTGCGCAGATGCGTTGTCAGCATGTCGGCGGCGGCGGTCAACGTGCCCGCCTGCAACAGATCGATCACCATGCACAGCTCCAACAAGGCCTGCCGGTCGGGCGGCAGCCCGATGGAAAACAGCACCCGCTGCGATGCCTCGAGCGCCGAACGGTTGGCCGAAACATAGGTCGCCAGATCGCAGTTCGGCGTGGCGAGAATGGCCAGCTGAAAGAACCGCGCGTCCATGTCGAACCAGGTTTCGGGGCTCAGCGGCTGGTCGGCGGGCAGGGCGCGGATATCCTGCGCCAGGTCCGCCAGTGCAGCGCCATCGGGCGTGGCCGTGCGCAGCGCCGCGTTTTCCAGCACGATGCGCAGCTCGAACTTGTCCTTGATGCGTTGGGCTGTCAGCGGCTCCACCACCCAGCGCGAGGTCGCGCTTTTCTGCACCAGCCCGCGTTCCTGCAACCGGCCCAAAACGTCACGGACCACGGTGCGCGACACGTCGAATTGTTGGGCTACCAGCGCCTCGACCACGCGGTAGCGACCGAAGATGAGGCAGCGCGACAGGTCGGACTCGATCCGGTCGTGGATGCGCTGCCAGTTCGGGCGTCCGGCACTTTCGTCCATGCCGTCAAGATCCAGCGCCAGTTTGCGCAGGTCCAACCGGCGCGGCGTGTCGTCGCCCGACCCCGCCACCAGATAGCCACGGCCGGAAAAACGGCGCACCAGCCCTTCTTCGGCCAGGATCGACAGCGCCCGCTTGATTGTCGCGCGCGACACGGACAGCCGTTCCGACAGGGCGCTTTCCTGCAGCACCAGCCCGGGGATCAGGCGACCGCCGCCAATATTGCCGCGCAGCAGGGCTGCCGTCGCCTCGAACAGCGTTGGGGGCGGCGTATCGCTGTGGGCATCGCGGGCCGCGTCCTGAGGCATCTGCCTGTTCCTTTCATATCTGACCCGCGTTCGGCTTCGGGGCGAATCGCTGGCGAATGTAGCTTGAAAGTCAGCTTAGGGAAAATATGATTATTGCATACAAAAATCATATAGAGGCGCAGCGTATGGAGCAGGTGTTCTGCGGCTGCATAGCGTTTGATCGAAAATATGTTACCTCATAACACTTAAAATCATCAAAAATGAGGCGTTTTGAAAAGATAATGCTTTTTGTGCGCAAAAATCATTTTTTATCTTGCGAGAGAAAATTTGTGATGTTTGTGTACGGACACCAAAAAACGGAGTGCGAATCGTGCTGAAGCTGAGTGGGGTAACGCGGCGCTATGGGGATGCCGTGGCGCTGGACGGTCTCGATTTCATTGTCCCGGATGACACCTATGTGTCGCTGCTGGGGGCGTCGGGGTCGGGCAAGACCACTTTGCTGCGCTTGATCGCCGGTTTCGAAGAGCCCGACGCGGGCGAATTGATGCTGGGCGGCGAACGGCTGGACGGCAAACCCCCGCACCGGCGCGACATCGGGTTCGTGTTCCAGAACTTTGCGCTGTTTCCGCATCTGTCGGTCGAGGAAAACGTCGCCTTTGGCCTGCGCCATCGCGAATCCAAGGCGGTTCCTGCCGGAAGCGATCTGAACGACCGTGTGAACGCCGCGCTTGATCTGGTTGGCTTGACCGGCTTCGGCCATCGCGGCGTGGGCGAGATTTCGGGCGGTCAGAAACAGCGCGTCGCCCTTGCGCGCACGCTGGTGACCGAGCCGCGTATCGTTCTGCTGGACGAACCGCTGGGCGCGCTGGATGCCAACCTGCGGGCGCGGATGTGCGACGAGCTGCGCGCCATTCGCGAACGGCTGAAAGTGTCGTTCCTGCATGTGACGGGTTCGGAAACCGAGGCGCTGACCATGGGCGACACCGTGGCCGTGCTGGCCAATGGCCGCATCGCCCAGGCCCAAGACAGCACGTCGCTGTTCACGCAGCCTGCCAATACCGCCGCCGCGCGCCACCTGAATGCGTGGAACCTGATCGGCGGGCGGGTCAAGGGCCGCACGCTGGACACCGCCGTGGGCGCGCTGCCGATTTCGCAATCGCTGCCCGACGGGTCGGAGGCGCAACTTGCCGTGCGGTTCGACCAGATCGGTGTGTGTGAGCCGGATCAGGTGCCCGCCGGGCAAGACCATTTCACCGCGCGCTACCTGGCCGGCGAATTCAACGGCCCGACCGAGCTGTCGTTCTTTCGCGCCGACAACGGCGACCTGATCCAGGTCGTGAACCACCTGAGCAATCCGCGCCTGCCCGACCTGACCGAAGGCCGCACCTACGCTTTGCATTTCTCGCCCGACGCGGCGCTACTTTTCGAGGGGGCCGCCTGATGAGCACCATGACCACCGACATGCCCGCCGAAAAGGGCCAGAGCCCGGCCATCAAGCGCGAGGCCCGCGACCGGCGCCGCGCGCTGATGCTGCTGTCGCCCGGGGTCCTGTGGATGGTGCTGTTCATGATCCTGCCGATGATCATGGTCGTCTACGTTTCGTTCTGGACGCAGACCACATTCGCGGTCGAACCCACCCTGACCACCGCAAGCTGGGAACGCTTCCTGTCATCGTCCACCTACCTTAGCGCCATCGGCACGACGCTGCGGGTCTGGGCCATCGTTCTGGTGGCAACATTGGTGGTGGGCTATCCGGTTGCGCTGTTCATCGGGCTGTTCGTGAAGAACCGCACCATCCAGACCGCGCTGCTGGTGGCCTGCGTGATCCCGTTCTGGACTTCGTTCCTGATCCGCGTGATCGCGTGGCGCCCGATGCTGGGCACCGAAGGTGCGATCAACGTGATCCTGCAAAAGCTGGGGATCATCAACGAACCGCTGACCTTCCTGCTGTTCTCCGAATTCTCGGTGCTGGTGGGCATGACCCAGATTTACTGTGTGTTCATGGTCGGCCCGATCACCTTCATGATCGCCCGGATCGACGAGTCGATGATCGAGGCGGCGCGCGACCTTGGGGCCTCTTTCGGGACCATCTTCCGCCGGATCATCCTGCCGCTGTCGATGCCCGGCGTGATCGTGGGCGCGATCTTTGTCTCGGTCATGGTGCTGGGCGAATTCGCCACCGCCGCGTCGCTGTCGGGCCGCAAGACCAACATGCTGGGCAACATCATCGTCAGCCAGGTCGGATCGCTGAAATGGGCCTTTGCCGCCGTGGCCGGGGTTGTCCTGACACTCATCATCGCTGCCGTGATCACGCTGGCGCTGCGGATCGTCGATCTGCGCAAGGAGATGTAAGCCAATGAACACCCGCATCCTTCGCCCCGCGCTGGCCGTCTATACCGCCGCCTTCCTGCTGTTCCTCTATGGTCCGCTGATCGTTCTGGCGATCCTCAGCTTTCAAAGCCAGACGGGCGGCCCGCAGTTCCCGATCCAGGAATGGTCGACCTATTGGTATCGTCACCTGTTCGGCCTGACCGAAACCAGCCGCATCTCGCAGCTGCCGGTGGGCGACAGCCTTGTGCGCTCGCTGGTCCTGGCCTTCATGACGACCGTGGTGTCGACCGTTCTGGGCACGATGAGCGCCGAAGCCTTCCGCACGCGGTTCAAGGGCTCGGGCCCGGTGTTCTACCTGATCATCCTGGGCATGATGGTGCCGGGTGTTCTGGTTGGCCTTGGCATGGCGCTTTTGTCGAACTTTGCCGGGATCGACCGGGCATGGTGGGGCACGGCCTTTGTGCTGCACGTCGTCTATACCTACCCGTTTGCCTTCCTCGTGATGCTGGCGATCTTCAACCGGTTCGACCGCAGCGTGGAAGAGGCCTCGATGTCGCTTGGTGTCAGCCCGGCGCAAACCTTCCGCCGCGTGACCTTTCCGATCATCTTTCCGGGCGTCCTGTCGGCCATGCTGTTCAGCTTTACCCTGTCTTACGATGAATTCTCGCGGACGCTGTTCACCGTGGGGCGCGAGCTGACGCTGCCGCTGTCGATCTATGGCACCTTCTCGGTTGAAATCTACCCGAACATCTTTGCCTTCGGGGTTCTGACCACGCTGTTCAGCTTTACCTTGCTGGTGATCTACGGCGTGCTGATGAAGCGGTTCACTGCCTCGCGGGCCGGGCGCTTTTCCGGGCAGGAGGAGGCGGCATGATCGCGCTTGTCACCGGCGCCGGATCGGGCATCGGCGCGGCGATTGCCGAACGGCTGGCGGCTGACGGCCACAGCGTTGCGGTGAACGATCTGCACCTGAGTGCCGCGCAAGAAACGGTTGACCGGATCACCGGCGCGGGCGGCACCGCCTGGGCCTTTGCCGCCGATGTCAGCGACGAACCGGGTGTCGCCGCGATGGTTGACGAGGTACGCAACACGCTGGGCGCGCCCGAGATCCTGGTGAACAACGCGGGCTTCGGCCATCAGGCCCCGTTCCTGGACATCACGCCCGAGCAGTTCGACCGCATGTTCGCGGTGCATGTGCGCGGCACCTACCTGCTGACACGCGCCTGCCTGCCCGCGATGCTGGACAAGGGCGAAGGCATCGTCGTGAACGTCGCCTCGCAGCTGGGCCAGATCGGCGGGGTCGAGCTGGTGCATTACGCGGGCGCCAAGGCCGCGATCATCGGCATGACCAAATCGCTGGCGCGCGAAGTCTCGACCAAGGGCGTGCGCGTGAACGCGGTGGCGCCGGGGCCGATCAACACCCCGCTGGTCGAGGCGCTGTCGGAAGACTGGAAAGCCGCCAAAAAGGCCGAGCTGCCGCTGGGCCGCTTCGGCTCGCCAGCGGAAATCGGCGGCGTGGTTTCGTTTCTGTGTTCGCCGGATGCGGCGCTTTTCGTCGGACAGACGCTGGGCCCGAATTCCGGCGATGTGATGCTGTGAGGAAGACAATGGACAAACGTGTCGTCATCGTAACCGGGGCCGGGATCGGCATCGGCAAATCCGTGGCAGAACGCTTTGCGGGGCAGGGCGATCATGTTGTGGTGACCGATGTGCTGGAAGCCGAGGGCAAGGCCGTGACCGAGGCGATCACCGCCGCCGGTGGCAGCGCCGAATTCCATGCACTGAACGTGCGCGACACTGCCGCCGCCGATGCGCTGGTGGGCGATGTGATCGACCGCTTTGGCCGGATCGACGTGATCGTCGCAAATGCGGGCATCGCGCACCGCGTCCCCATGTCGGAAATGACCGACGAGAAATGGGACGAAACATTCGATGTCGACCTGAAAGGCATGTTGCGGGTGATCCGCCCGGCGCTGCCCGCGATGAAGGCGGGTGGTTCGATCATCTGCCTGTCGTCGATCATGGGCGTGGCCTATGGCTGGGACGAACATGTGCATTATTCCTCGGCCAAGGCCGGGGTGGTCGGGTTGGTGCGTGGTCTTGCCGTCGAGGTTGCCAAGCGCGGCATTCGCGTCAACGGCATCGCGCCCGGATACATCCGCACCGCGCAACTCTTGTCAGAAAAGAACAGCCTTGGCCCCAACGCGGCCGAGATCGCTTCGCCTTACATCCCGATGGGTCGCCTTGGCGAACCCGAGGAAATCGCCTCGGTCATCGGGTTTCTCGCATCTGCCGACGCCTCCTACCTGACGGGTCAGGTGGTGACGGTCGATGGCGGCCTTTTGCCGGGCCGCTACTAACCATCAACCAAAACTAAAAGCAGGGAATGACATGACTTCTTTCAAAACACCTTCCCGCCGCGGGTTTCTGCGCGGCAGCGCGGCGCTGGGCGCCGCGGCACTGGGCACAGGGCTGCACCCCTGGACCAGCATGGCCCACGCCCAGGATCTGGGCGGGCAGGCGCTGCGCACCACCGGTCTGTCGGTGACGGTGCAGGACCGCATCCTGGAAATGTTCACCGAAGCCTCGGGCGTCGGTTCGGCCTCGGGCACCCCGGCCACCTTCCCCGATGCGCAGACCAAGATCCTGTCGGGTTCGTCGGATTACGACACCTGGGAAATCATCGCCGAGCGTCTGCCCGCGCTGATTGCCACCGACAACGTCGAGACGATCAACACCTCGTCGCTGAAGAACTGGGCGAACATTCGCGATACCTTCACCAGCTTCAACCCCGACATGCCCGAACGCGCGCAGATCGCCGGGCAGATTTGGGCAGATGAAGGCCAGACCGAGCTGTACATGGTTCCGGCCGTCTACAACTATGACTCGATCGGCTATAACCCCGAGGTTCTGTCGGCCGAAGAAGCCAACACCTGGACCGCGATCTTCGACCCCAAGTGGAAGGGCAAGTCGGGCCTGAACGTTGATCCGCTGATCGCCTTCGGTCAGGCCATTCTGGCGCTGAACTCGCTGGGTGAGATGGATGTGGCCAACCCGGGCAACCCGACGCAGGCCGAAATCGACGAAGCCGCGGCCTTCCTGATTTCCAAGAAGAAAGAAGGCCAGTTCCGCGCGCTGTGGGGCGACTTTGGCGAGCTGGTGAACCTGATGGCCTCGGGCGAGATGGTCGTCTGCGACGCGTGGCAGCCTGCTGTCATGGCGGTGAAGGCGCAGGGCAAGCCCGCCCAATACGCCGTGCCGAAAGAAGGCTACCGTGCCTGGGCCATCGGGCCGTCGATGCTGAAAGGCACGCCGAACCGCGAGGCCGTGATCGCCTATGCCGATTTCTGGCTCTCGGGTCAGCCGGGCATCGCCGTGACCGAGCAGGGGTATTATTCGCCCTCGACCAACATCAAGGACGTGATGGACCCCAAGAAGTACGCCTTCTGGTACGAAGGCAAGCCGTGGGAAGGCGAGCCCGAGCGCGGCATCAACCCCGGCGATCTGCGCGATGGCGGTTCGCTGGAAGAGCGCGCGTCGAACGTCGCCTACTGGCACCAGTGGCCGGATGAGTACGACTATCTCATCCAGAAGTGGGACGAGTTCCTGAACGCCTGATGGCAACGGCTCGGGCGCGGGTTTCTCCCCCTCGCGTCCGGACCACCCCCTGCCCACGGGCAAACAACCAAGACTTCCGAACCCCAGGAGGGCGCATGGCCCACGATCTTGAACTCATTCAGGTTGGCAAGACCTATCCCGACGGCACCGTCGCCGTTTCGGATTTCGACCTGAAGGTCGAAAAAGGCGAATTCGTCGCCTTCCTTGGCCCGTCGGGCTGTGGGAAATCGACCACGCTGCGCATGATCGCCGGGTTCGAGGACATCACCAACGGGCAAATCCTGATCCAGGGGCGCGACGTGTCGACGATCCCGCCGGAAAAGCGCCCGACCTCGATGATTTTCCAGAACTACGCGCTGTTCCCGCACATGACGGTGCGCCAGAACATCGCCTTTGGCCTTGATATCAAGGGCATGGCCAAGGCCGAGAAGGACAGCAAGGTTGACCGCATCCTTGACATGTTCGACCTGACCGAATTTGCCGACCGCCGCGCCGACCGCCTGTCGGGCGGGCAGCGTCAGCGCATCGCCCTTGCGCGCGGCCTTGTGGTCGAACCCGAAATTCTGCTGCTGGACGAACCGCTTGGCGCGCTGGATGCCAACCTGCGCCGCATCATCCAGAACGAGCTGAAACTGCTGCAACGCGAGCTGGGCATCACCTTTGTCTTCGTGACCCACGCCCAAAGCGAGGCGCTGGGCCTGTCGGACCGCGTGGTGGTGATGTCGAACGGGATCGTGGAACAGATTTCCCACCCCAAAGAACTGTACCGCCGCCCGGCCTCGCCTTTCGTGGCGGAATTCATCGGCTCGAACACCATAATCAAGGGTACGCCTCAACCGGGCGATGCCACGGGTCTGGCCCAGCTGAACACGCCGCTGGGCGTGATCCGGGGGCATGGGCCTGCGGATGCCGATATGGCGGTGATCCCGGCCGAAGCCTTCCGCATCACCCCCGCAGGCGCCCCCGGAGAACTGCGCTTTGACGGGACGGTGACGAACAAGAGCCTGATCGGCTCTGTCGGGCATATCCGCGTGCGGCTGGCCGACCAGCGCGAGATCGAGGTGGAAACCCACGCCGATACCGATGCCGCGCAGGCGCTGGTGCCCGGTGCCCCGATCACGCTTGGGGTCGATCCCGTTTCGGTCACCCTGATCCATTCATAAACGACGCGGGCCGGGGGCCAGGCGCCCCTTGGCCCAGCAAACCACCAAGAGGAGTAAACAGATGACCAAGGAAATTCTTGTCGGCTTCGGGATCGACGTCGACGCGGTTGCAGGCTGGCTTGGGTCCTACGGCGGTGAAGACAGCCCCGACGACATCTCGCGCGGGATGTTTGCCGGCGAAGTCGGCTCGCCCCGCCTGCTGGACCTGTTCGACAAGACCGGGTTGAAAACCACATGGTTCATCCCCGGCCACTCGGCCGAAACCTTCCCCGAGCAGATGAAGGACGTCGCCGCGCGCGGGCACGAGATCGGCATTCACGGCTATAGCCACGAAAACCCGATCGCGATGACACCCGAGCAGGAAGAGGAAGTGCTCGACAAGTGTATCGACCTGATCACCGAGATCTCGGGCAAGCGGCCGACGGGCTATGTGGCGCCGTGGTGGGAATTTTCCAATGTCACCAACGAACTGCTGCTGAAAAAGGGTATCAAGTACGACCATTCGCTGATGCACAACGATTTCACGCCCTACCGCGTGCGCGTTGGCGACAAGTGGACCAAGATCGACTATTCCGGCAAGCCCGCCGACTGGATGAAGCCGCTGGAGCGGGGCGAGGAAACCGACCTGATCGAGATCCCGGCCAACTGGTATCTGGACGATCTGCCGCCGATGATGTTCATCAAGAAGTCGCCCAACAGCCACGGCTTCGTCAATCCGCGCGACATCGAACAGATGTGGAAGGACCAGTTCGACTGGGTCTATGAGAACATGGATTACGCCGTGTTCCCGATCACCATCCACCCCGACGTGTCGGGCCGTCCGCAGGTTCTGCTGATGCTGGAGCGGCTGATCGACTACATCAAGTCGAAGGACGGCGTGCGCTTCGTCACCATGAACGAAATGGCCGACGACTTCGACAAACGCTTCCCGCGCGGCTAAAGCGGGCCAAACTTTGCAGGATCCGTGCGATTGCGGGTCCTGCCACTTACGGAGGCACGCCATGTGTTCGCTTTGCGGTATTCTTGGATGCGACGATCACTGGACCAATGCGGTTGAGCGCCCGGGCGTCTACAGCCGCAACACCGACCGGCAGGCCCGGCGCGCCGAAACCGCCCGCCGCATGGCCGCCGCCAACCGCGTTCTGAACTATCGCCGGTTGAAACTGTCGGAATGGCAGGGCATGAGTTACGTCGTGTCAAGCCCGACCGGGGCCTCGACCGTGTTCGACGCGCTGTTGCACCTGTGGCCCGAGGCCGAGGCGCTGGCGCCGCGCGGGTTCGACCCGCTGGACGAGGACATGATCAACTGGATGGAGCGGCAATGACTCCGGTCATCTTGCTTACGGGGTTTCTGGGGTCTGGCAAGACCACGCTGCTGCAACGGCTGCTGACCGATCCTGCGATGGCGCGGGCGGCGGTGCTGATCAACGAATTCGGCGAGGTGGGGCTGGACCATCACCTGCTGGATCGTATCGACGACAACGTGATGCTGATGAAATCGGGCTGCATCTGCTGCACCGTGCGCGGAGAGGTGGCCGACGCGCTTCAGAACCTGAACAGTCTGCGCAGCCGGGGCGAGATCGCGTTTGACCGCGTGGTGATCGAAACCACCGGGCTGGCCGATCCCTACCCCGTGTTGCAGACCCTGCGCGCCCATCCGGTGCTGCGCAGCCATTTCGACAGCGGCGGCGTGCTGACCACCGTGGACGCGGTGAATGCCGCGCAACAGCTGGAATACCGGGCCGAGGCCGTGCGCCAGATTGCCGCCGCCGACCGCATCGTGCTGACCAAGACCGATCTGGCCGCGCCCGAGCAGATCGCCCCGCTGCGCGCCGCGCTGTCGCGGGTGAATCCTGCCGCGCGGGTTGTCACCTCGGCCGAAGGGGTTGCCGAGATCATCGGCGGGCTGGAGGATCACGCCACGCTGGTGCCGGAAGAGGCGTGCGGGCCGGATTGCGACCACGAAGATCACGACCATGATCATGACCACGGGCACGGGCATCACCACCACCACGCGCATCACCACGACGAAACGCTGGGCGTGGTGACATTTTCGCTTGTCATAGACCGCCCCGTGGACTGGACCGATTTCGGCATCTGGCTGACGCTTCTGCTGCACCGCTACGGCGACAAGATCTTCCGTGTCAAAGGCATACTCGACATCGCGGGCGAAGATCGTCCCGTCGCCATTCACGGCGTGCAGCATCTGGTGCATGCGCCGGTGCATATGCAGCACTGGCCCGCAGGCCCGCGCCAGTCGCGGCTGGTCTTCATCCTCGAAGGGCTGGACCCGGCGATGATCCGGCGGTCGTTCCATGCCTTCATGCGGCTGCCCGCCGCCGAGCGTGCCGCCTGATGGAGCCGCTGCGCGTTCTTTGCACGGAAATCCTGCCGTGGCGGTTGCTGAAGGACCGGGCCGAGCGCGAGCTGGGCTTCCCGCTGGAATTCATGGAGCAGGATTTCGTGACCGCGCAGCGCACGGCGGCCATGTCGCCCGACAGCTACGATGTCTACGACCAGTGCTTTCACAACCTTGATATTGTCTGGCATTGGCGCGCGGTACAGCCCATCGACACCGCCCGCATCAGCGCATGGGACGAGATGAGCGAACTGGCGCGCAGCCCCGGCTTGGGCAACGGTGCGCATCGCGGGCTGGGCGACGCCCCGGCGACGCGGCTGTACGTGCAGCCCGACGGTTCGCTGTCGGCCAATCCCACCGCGCGGATTTCGATGCTGCCCACGGTGCACAACTTTGACAGCTTTGCCATCAACAGCGAGGTGTCGGGCGTCGATGTCGACCGCGACGTGACCAGTTGGGCCGAGCTGCTGGACCCGCGCTGGCAGGGGCGGGTGGCCTTGGTGGATGAACCGGCGATCGGGGCATTCGACCTGACGATGGCGCTGGTTGCCGACGGGCGCATGAAGGTGGCCAACCTTGGCAGCATGAGCGTGGCCGAGATTGAAGAGATGTATCAGCACGGGATCGAGCTCGTGCAATCGGGCCACCTTGCGCCATTCTGGCGGCGGGCGTCCGAACCGGCGCTGCGGTTCGCTTCGGGAGAGCTGTGCATATCCTCGATCTGGTCGCCCTCGGTCGTTCAGATGAAGGCGATGGGGCTGAAGGTGCGGCAGGCAATTCCGGTCGAAGGGTACCGCGCGTGGCATGGCGGCATGTGCCTGTCGCGCAAGCTGTCGGACCGGCGGCTGGATATGGCCTATGCCTGGCTGAATTGGTTCCTGGACGGCTGGGCCGGCGCCTGCATGGCGCGGCAGGGATACTATATGTCGGTGCCCGACCGGGTGCGCGACCACCTGGACCCGGACGAATGGGAATACTGGTACGATGGCCGCCCCGCCGCCCGCGCGCTGCCCGACCCGAACGGCAAACTGGCGATCCGGCCCGGCGAGGTCCGCTCGGGCGGGTCGTATCGGGCCCGGTCAAACCACGTTGCCGTCTGGAACAGCACGATGGATGAACATAACTTTCTGGTGCGCCGCTGGAACGAGCTGATCGCGGCCGCCGAACAGAAATGGGCACGCACCCGCAAGACAGGTTGAGGACATGAGCAAGGTAACCCTGATCGCCACCGGCGGCACCATCGCATCGGTCGAAGACAGCGCCGGAGGCCCGGTCAACGCCGGTCTGGCCGGCGACCGGCTGCTGGACAGCCTGCACGACCGCCCCGAGGGGATCACCGTCGACGTCGAGAATTTTCAGGCGGTCGGCAGCTATGCACTGGATCTGGACACGGTGTACCGCCTTTGCGTGCGCATCTCCGAGGTTCTGGCCGACCCGGATGTCGATGGCGTGGTGGTGACCCACGGCACCGACACGATGGAGGAAACGGCGTTTCTGGCCGACCTGCTGGTTGCCAGCGACAAGCCCGTGGTCTTCACCGGCGCGCAGCGGCACGCAGGGCAACCCGACACCGACGGGCCGCGCAACCTGTCGGATGCGCTGCGCTGTGCTGCCGCGCCTGCCTTGCGCGGGCTTGGCGCGGTGATCCTGTTCGAGGGTGAAATCCACGCCGCGCGCGACGTATCCAAGGTGCATACCTCGCGCGTCGATACCTTCCGTTCACCCGGATTGGGCAAGCTGGGCGAAGTCGATGGCGCGCGGGTGCTGGTCTATCGGCATCCGGCGGAACGGGTGCAGCTGTCGACGCCGCGTCTGGATGAAACGGTGGAACTGATGGCGCTGGGGCTGGGCTCGCGCCCGGGGTTTCTGGACTATTGCCGCGAGAACGGCGCCGCGGGCGTGGTGATTTCGGCCTTTGGCCGGGGCAATGCGCCCAAGGGCTTTGCGGATGCGGCCGAACGGCTGATCGGCGCGGGCATTCCCGTGGTCATCGCCTCGCGCTGCGCCGAGGGCCGGACCGAGCCGGTTTATGGCCGCGATTCGGGGGGCACCACGCTGGTTGGGGTGGGCTGTGTTCTGGCCGGGACGCTTTCAGCGGTAAAGGCGCGGCTGCTGTTGTCGATCCTGATCGGCAAGGGCGCGGATATGGATGAAATTCGAACGGTGTTCGCAGGTTACGGCGGCTGACCCTCGGTTCGCCAGATGCACAGCGCCTTGCCGGCCGCCCTAAAATGGGGCGGCCGTTTGCGTTTGCCGCGCCGCGCACGGAATTTTCCTTGCTCGCCCCGACATCGTATGCTTATTTGCTATAACATTATATCAAATAAGGATGCCGCCCGTGTCCCAGCAGGACTATCGCGCAATCGACGCTGTCGTGAACATCTGGACCGACGAGGCCTTGGCCGGGCGGCCTGACCGCGACGATTTCTACACTGGCAAGATGAAGGTGGACCGCGCCACCTTCGAGGGCATTTCGCTGGACGAGATGCTGCGTCGCATGGATGCCGCCGGGATCGAGAAATCCTTTCTGATTGCCGCCAAGGTCGGCCCCGCCCTGCATCGCTCGTGCTATCATGTGCCCTACAAGCTGGTGGCCGAGGCGGTGCAGGCCCACCCCGACCGGTTTCTCGGGCTGGCGGGCATCGACCCGACTGAAGGCATGGCGGGCGTGCGCGCGCTGGAGAGTGCGGTGCGCGATGACGGGTTCATCGGCGCGCATCTGTATCCGCATTGGTTCGAGCTGGCCCCCGATCACGCGCGTTACTACCCGTTCTACGCCAAATGCATCGAGTTGGACGTGCCGATCCAGCTGCAGGTCGGCCAGTCGATGGTGTATGACAAAACCTATCCGCGCCGCAGCGTGGGCCGTCCGATCACGTTGGATTCCGTGGCCTGTGACCTGCCCGAGCTGAAGCTGATCGGCATTCATGTCGGCATACCGTGGACGGACGAGATGATCGCGATGGCCTGGAAGCACGACAATGTCTTCATCGGGTCGGATGCGCATGCCCCGAAGTACTGGCCCGAGAGCTTCGTGAAATACATCAACAGCTACGGGCAGGACAAAGTGATCTTTGGCACCGATTTCCCGGTGCTGGATTTCGAGCGCACCATGCGCGAGATCGACGATCTGAACCTGCGCCCCGTCCCGCGCCGCAAATTCCTGCGCGACAACGTGCTGCGCATCTACGGGCTGGAGGGGTAGATGAACCTTGCTGACGCCTTGGAAATCCACGCCGCCGCGCGCCCCGATCACCCGGCGGTGGTGGCGGGAGACCTAAGCCTTAGCCATGCTGAATTTGCCGCGCGGGTGCAGGGCATGGCGGCGGCATTGGTGGCGCGGGGGGTCACGGCGGGCGATCTGGTGGGCGTGTGCCTGCGCGACAGCCCCGAGCATCTGATCGCCAATTTCGCCGTGGTGCGGCTGGGCGCGATCCTGCTGCCGATGGACTGGCGCTGGACCAGCGGCGAGAAAGAGCGGCTGGCCGACCATTTTGGTGCCCGGCTGGTTCTGGCAGAGGCCGAGGAAACCGCGCTGGCCAAGACGCGCGTGGTGGTGGGCGAGCTGTCGGGCGAAGGCCTTGCGGCCCCCGCAGTCGCGCCCGGAGGCGATGCGCCGCTGCTGCTGTCGCTGTCTTCGGGCACCACCGGGCGGCCCAAGGGGCCGTGCATCACGCATGATCACATGCTGTGCCGGTTCCGCACGCATTGGATCAACATCGGGCTGAACGCGGCGGATCGCTATGTCTCGGCCACGCCGCTGTATTTCGGCGGTGGGCGGACCTTTGCGATGTCGGTGCTGTTTTCGGGCGGCACGGTGATCCTGTTTCCGCCGCCCTTCCGCGCGCCGGATCTATGCGCCGAACTGGCGCGCACCGGGGCAACCAGCACGTTTCTGGTGCCGACACAGCTGCGCAAGCTGCTGGCCGAAGGCGACGAAATGCTGGCCCCGACCCGGGCGCTACGCACACTGATCTCCAGCGGCGCACCGCTGGATCCGGAAGAACGTGCCGAACTGGGCCGTCGGATTTGCGGCAACTTCATCGAATATTACGCCTCGACCGAAGGCGGTGGCGTGTCGATTTCTACCCCGGCTTCGCGCGAACGGGCGCCCGATTCCGTGGGCCGCCCGGTTTTTGCAGTCGAGGTGCAGGTGGTTGGCGACGATCACACGCCGCTGGCGGCGGGGCAGGTCGGGCGGCTGCGCTATCGCGGACCCGGCGTGGCGACGGGGTATTACCGCGACGACGAGGCCGGGAAAGACGCATTTCGCGACGGCTGGTTCTATCCCGGCGATCTGGCCGACATCGACGCGGGCGGGCACATTCACCTGCGCGGCCGGGTGAAAGACGTCATCATCCGGGGCGGTGTGAACATCCACCCCTCCGAGGTGGAGACCGTACTGCGCGACCATCCCGGCGTGACAGAGGCGGCGGTGGTCGGCTGGCCTTCGGCCCGGCTGGGCGAAGAGGTTGCGGCCTTTATCAGCGTCAGCGGCCCGGTCGACGATACCGCGCTGGTCAACTGGTGTGCCGAGCGGCTGGCCAGCTACAAATGCCCGGTCGCCTATTTCCGTGTCGAGGATATGCCCCGCAACAGCGCGGGCAAGATCCTGAAGCCCGAGTTGGTCGCGCAGCTGCCCGCCCGATGACTGCGCGAAAAACAGGCGCCGCCCCGGTCCGATCCGGCAAAAACCCACAAAAGATTTGATCGGCCCGGAAACTTGGACATAATGTTATATAGATATAGCAAATAGGCTGATTCGATGCGGGACGACACCAACAAGCCATGGCGCGGGCAAAGCTGGCCGCGCACTGTCAGCGGCAAAAGCGCATTGGTCGAGCCGCTGCCGCATCACATCAGCTGCGAAGCGTTGCATGTGAATTTCCGCGCCAACCCGGACGCGGTGGCACATTTCCTGCCGCCGGGGCTGGAGCCGCTGGAAGATGGCGCGGGCTGGGTCATGATCGCCGAGATGGCGAAAGTCAGCGCGCATCAGCCCGAGCAAATCTGGCGTGATCCGTCGCGGTCTTCCTACAATGAATGCGTGTTGGGGTTTTACTGCCGCTATGGCGACCGGATCGGGCGGTTTTCCGCGCTGGTCTGGGTGGACCGCGACTGGTCGCTTGGTATGGGCGCGATTTTTGGCTGGGGCAAGCGGCTGGGCGCCATCGACCGCACCCGCCTGCAAAGCACCAACCCCGCGCTGGCGGGCGAGGATGTGAAGCTGGGCGGGACCGTGTCGCGCCATGGGCATCATGTGCTGAGCCTGTCGGTCGATCTGCCGGGCGGCGGTGCGCCGCTGGACGCGATGCCGGGGCATGGCGGCTCGACCTTTCTGTATCGCTATGTCGCAAGCCCAAGCCCGGATGTGCCCGATATCGAGCAGCTGTTCGAACTGGGTTTCACCAATGTCCGTCAGACAGGAATCCGGCAGGGCGCCGGCGAAATTCGCTTTGGCAGCGCCCCGGACGAAGAGCTTGACGTGCTGGGCACCGTCGAGGTGACCGGCGGATTTACCTATCAGCGCGGCTGGACCACCGACAGGACGGCCCGGTTGCTCCAGGACTTCTCCACCCCCGGGCAATGATGCGCGGGCAATCTCGAACGACAACAGGGAAGACGAAACAATGACAAAGATGATCTTGAACCGCCGCCGTTTCCTGGCGGGGATGCAGGGGCTGGCGATTGGTGCCGCCGCCACCGGGCTGCCGCGCCTTGCAATGGCGCAGGACATGAAGCAGATGACGTACCTCACGCCTTTTGGCTATCTGCTGGGCTTTTCGCCCACCATGTATGCCGACACCAGCGGCATCTTTGCCAAGCACGGGCTTGACGTGACAATCGAGGGCGGTCGCGGATCGTCCATGGCGGTGCAGCAGGTGACGGCGGGCCGCGCGCTGGTGTCACGCACCGGCGGGACCGACCTGATCAAGGCCTATGCCACCGATCCGTCGATCGTTGCCGTGGCCGAGATTTACGAACGCGATCTGTTCTTCGTGATCTCGTCCGAGGAAGGCCCGATCAACACCCCCGAGGACATGGAGGGCAAGACCATCGGCATCGTGTCGCCCAGCGGCGCGACCGAGAACATCCTCGACATGATGCTGGCGGCCAAGGACATCCCGCTGGACAGCGTCCAGCGGGAAGTGGTCGGCAATGCCCCCGCCGCCTTCGAGCTGATCAAGCAGGGCCGCATCAACGCCTTCATCGCCACCAGCGACACCGCGTTCCAGTTGCAGGTCGACGAGCAGCCCGTAGTGGCATGGTCGACGGATGAGGTGGCGCGTTGCCCCGGTCAGGTCTACATGACCTCGAAGGCGCAGCTGGAAGAGCGCCGCGAGGATATCGCGACCTTCCTGGCGGCGGTGCACGAAGCACTGGGCGGAATCGTCAACGCCGAAGATCTGGCCCCGGTCATCGAGTCGATGAGCGGCAAGTACGACATCGCCGAGGCCAAGCGCCCCGACAAGGGCCTTGCCGTGCTGGATTTCGGCCGCACCAACCTGAAGCGCGCCTATGACGACAAGATGGCGACCGAGCAGGAAAGCTGGGACAGCGCCTATGCGCTGATGCTGAAGGCGGGGCTGATTTCCGAAACGGCGGATCAGAACTTCTATGACGACTCTGCACGTCAGCTGGCGTTTTCGTGACGCTGGATCTGCATAAAACCGCGCTTGTCGTGATCGACCCTCAGGTGTCGTTCTGCGACAGGGGTGGCGCGATGGACCGTCAGGGGCGTGACATCGCGCCCCTGCGCGACGCGGTCGCCGCCTGTGATGAACTGGCCGGGATCGCGCGTGCGGGCGGCGCCATGGTGATCTGGACGCGGATGGTGTTCGCGCCCGGATACACCGACGGGGGCGAGCTGACGACGCGCATCCGCCCCAACCTGGCCCGCATCGGTGCGCTGGAGCGTGGCAGCGGCGACGAGAACCTGTCGGATCTTGTCACCCCGGCGCCCACCGATCTGGTGATCGACAAGCCCCGGTTTTCCGCATGGATCGGCACCGGGCTAGAGGTCGCGCTGAATGCGCGTGGCATCGACACCGTGATTGTCTGCGGCATCACCACGTCGATGTGCGTGGAAAGCACGGTGCGCGACATCGGCCAGCGTGACTATCGCACCTTTGTTGTCGGCGATGCCTGCGCCGATTTCGACCCCGCCGTACACGCGGCCTCGCTGGCCGCGATGCAGTTCGGTTTCGCAACCGGGATCGACTGCGCCGAAGCGAAGGAGCTTCTGAAAGGATGAATTCGATGACGTCACATGACAGCGTGGCCCAAACCCCCGTCACCCGCGCGCTGCCCGATCCGATGATCCGTCTGACCGACGTGGAACAACGCTACAAGACGCGCGATCATGACGTTCTGGCGCTGACCGATGTGACGCTGGACATCGGCAAGGGCGAATTCCTTGTGCTGCTTGGCCCCTCGGGCTGTGGCAAGACAACGCTGTTGCGCATCATCGCCGGGCTGCTGCAATCGACCGGCGGCGAGGTCAAAATCGACGGCACCCCGCTGTGGACGAAGAACACCCGCAACGACACCGCGATGCAGGAACTTGGCGTGGTGTTCCAGGAGGCGAACCTGTTTCCCTGGATGACGATCGAGCAGAACATTGCCCTGCCGCTGAAGCTGCGCGGCGTGGGCAAGGCCGAGCGTCTGGCCCGCGCGCGCGAGCTGTGCGCGACGGTGGGCATTTCGGGCTTTGAGAAACGCTGGCCGCGCCAGCTGTCGGGCGGGATGCGCCAGCGTGCGGCCATTGCCCGCGCGCTCAGCACGCGGCCCAAGATCCTGTTGATGGACGAACCCTTTGGCGCGCTCGACGCAATGACGCGCGATGCGATGAACCTCGAACTTCAGCGGATCTGGATGGAAACCGGCTGTACTGTCGTTCTGGTGACCCACTCGATCCGCGAGGCGGTGTTCCTGGCCGACCGCGTGCTGCTGCTGTCGCCGCGCCCGGGCCGGATGGACACGCTGACTGAAATCGAGATCGACCGCCCGCGCACCACCTATGTTCAATCTTCTCCTGAATTCCAGAACTACGAACTGGCCCTGCGCCAGCGTCTGGATTCCTTCGCTTAACCACAGGAGCCGTTCGTTATGCTTGGCAAATACGCCTCATGGATTGCAACGCCGCTGCTGCTGGTGCTGCTTGTCCTGATCTGGGAAGCCTATGTGACCATCTTCGATGTGTCGCCCTTTATCCTGCCGGGGCCGGGCGCGGTGTGGGATGCAACGCTGGTTCTGTTGTCGGAACCGAAAACCTATTCCCACATCGGGATCACCGTTTATGAAACCGTTGTCGGTTTCCTGCTGGCGGTGGTGATCGGGATCGTCTTTGGCGGTGTCCTGGGCAAGATCCGCTGGCTGGAACGCACGCTGAACCCGCTGATCGTCGGGTTGCAGGTGATGCCCAAGGTCGCGCTGATCCCGCTGTTCATCGTCTGGTTCGGCTTTGGACCCACGTCCAAGGTGGTGCTGGCCGCCGTCATCGCCTTTTTCCCGATCATGACGAACACCATCCTTGGCATCAAATCGGTCGAAAGCGGGCATCGTGACGTGATGCTGGCGCTGAATGCCTCGCGCTGGCAGACCTTTCGCGATGTCGAATTGCAGAACGCGCTGCCCTTTATCCTGACGGGGATGGAGGTGGGCATCGTTCTTGCCACCATCGGCGCCATCGTGGGCGAATACCTCGGCGGCAGTCAGGGGCTGGGCTATATGGCCGTGGCCACGCTGAACGCCTTTGATGTGACCTCGATGTTCGGGGTGATCTTCCTGCTGACGATCCTTGGCCTGATACTGTATTTCGCCGTGGTCATGCTGCGCCGTTACGTCACCCCCTGGCACGAGGCTGTCGCCTCGGCCCGCGATTCCTGAATTCGGAAGGACAAGAGTGATGGCACGCATCATCGACATCAGCACCAACTTCAAGCCGCACACCCAACTGAAGCTGTACGACGTGCTGGGGATCGACCGCAGCACCGCCAAGGGCATCGACCCCGAGGCCTATATCGCCGAGATGGACGCCAACGGCGTGGCGATGACGGGGATCATTTCCAACACCGTTCAGAACGGGGTCGGGGGCGAGCTGCTGATGACGCATGTCGACGAGGTTTATCCGGTGCTTCAGAAATACCCGGATCGCTTCTTTGGCTGGGTCGGGATCAACCCGCTCGGCGGGATGGAGACGCTGCGCTATATCGAATACGCGGTGAAGGAGCTGGGCTTCAAGGGCGTACACGTTTACCCGCATTGGTTCGGTGTGCCGATCAACCACCGCACCTATTGGCCGATCTACGCGAAGTGCTGCGAACTTGACGTGCCGATCACGCTGCAGGTGGGGCGGCAATCGCCCCGCTCGGGCGGGAAGCTGTGTGCGCGGCCCGAATGGATCGAGGATGCGGCGTTCGATTTCCCCGAGCTGACACTGATCGGGCTGCACATCGGCGTGCCCTATGATTTCGAGATGACAAGCGCCGCCATGTGCCACGAGAACGTGTACATCATCGCCGACGCGCATCCGCCCAGCACATGGACCCAGCATTTCATCGACTATTGCGCCGGGCGCGGCTTTGCCACGATGGACGGCGAGAAAAAGGTGATGTGGGGCACAGACTGGCCGGTCCAGACCATCACCAAATCGCTGGCCGAACTGCGCGAGTTGGACATTCCGCAACCGGCGCTGGACAACCTGATGGGCGAAAACGCCATCCGGGTGCTGAAACTGGACGTGCCCGCGCAATGAGGCGCGGGGGTTGCACCCGGGGGCCAAGTGGCGAACATGCCGCTTCGCCCGGTCAGAGGAGGGGACAGGATGGTCACGACGCATAACGCGGTAACGCCGCTCTATCATCAGATCACGCTGGTGCTGCGCGAACGGATCGAGGCCGGGTATTACGGCCCCGAAGGGCGTATCCCGTCAGAGCTGGACCTGAGCAAGGAATTCGATGTCTCGCGCATCACCGTATCGCGCGCGATCAACGACTTGGCGCAGGAAGGTCTGGTCGAGCGGCGACGCGGGGCGGGCACCCGGGTGATCGGCTCGGCGCTGAACCGTCCGGTGACCGCCGGCATTGGCGGGTTGCTGCAAAGCCTGAACGACATGGGCAGCCGCACACAGGTGAAGGTGCTGGAATACGGGTTCGTTTCGCCCTCTCCCGATGTGCAGGCGGCACTGGATCTGCCCGCCGATGCGCGGGTGCAGCGTGCCGTGCGGGTGCGCAGTTTCAAGGGCGAGCCGTTTTCCTACCTGACCTCGTTCCTGCCCGACGATATCGGCGGCCAGTTCGACGACAAGGCACTGGGCCAGCATTCGATGATGGAGCTGCTGAAACTCGCCGGTGTCGAGGTGGGCAGCGCCGAGCAGAGTTTCTCGGCCAGCCTTGCCGACCCACAGACCGGCGCCGCGCTGGACGTGGTGGTGGGCACGCCGCTGTTGTCGATCAACCGCGTGGTGCGCGACCGGCAGGACCGGCCGGTGGAATACCTGCGCATCCTCTATCGCACCGATCGCTACCAGTATCGCATGTCGATGGATGCCGAAAACGAAGGGGCGGCCCGATCATGGTCGACCACCGAAAGCTAGGCCGCATGGGCCGCGAAAAAGGATAGAGCAATGTCAGCCACGCTTGCTGAGACCGCCCTGCTGATCGTCGATCTGCAGAACGATTTCCTGCACCCCGAAGGGGCCTATGGCCGCGCCGGGCAGGCCAGCGCCGAGATCGCCGCGTTGCCTGACCGTATCGCGCCGCTGGCAGGGGCGCTGCGGGCGGCGGGCGGGTCGGTCGTGTCGACCCAGTTCACTCTGGTGCCCGGCCGCCACGGCGCGCCGCTGATCGCGCCGCATCTGAAACAGCTGCGCCCCTTCCTGACCCAAGGCGATTTTGCGCCCGGCAGCTGGGGCAACGCCATGGTCGACAGCCTGCAGCCGGCGGATTTCGCGGTCGAGAAGGTGGCCTATTCCGCCTTCTACATGTCGCGGCTGGAGCTGGTGCTGAGGCGCGCCGGGCTGAGCCGGCTGATCGTCTGCGGCATCGTCACAAATGGGGGTGTCGCCGCCACCCTGCGCGATGCGCATGTGCGCGATTTCGAAACCATCCTGCTCAGCGATGGCTGCGCCGCCTTCAAGCCCGAGGTGCATGACGTGACCATTGCCTCGCTCTCCAGCGTCAGCCCTACGATGACCTGCGCCGAGGCGCTGGTGATGGTGCAGAATGGCGCTTGACGAAATGCTATAATGATATAGCAATAGGTAAAAATGCGAGTTCACATGACCCACCCCCCGCAAACCCTGACACAGAAGATACTGGCCCGCGCCGCGGGGCGTGACACGGTGCGCCCGGGCGAGATCGTGACCGTTTCGGTCGATCTGGCGATGATGCACGATTCCGGCGGGCCGCGCCGGGTCAAACCGATGCTGGAGCGGCTGGGCGCGCAGGTGTGGGACCCGGAGAAGGTGGTTGTCGTGTCAGATCACTTTGTGCCTGCCGTCGATGTGGACAGCGCGCAAATCCTTGATCTGACGCGCAAATGGGCACGCGAAACCCAAGTGCGCCGGTTCTTTGACATGAAGGGCATCTGCCATGTGGTGCTGCCCGAAAACGGGTTGATCCAGCCCGGCATGATGGCCGTTGGCGGCGATAGCCATTCCTGCACCGGCGGCGCATGGGGCGCGGTGATGGTGGGCGTGGGCGCCACCGATATGCTGGGCGTGCTGGTCACCGGCGAAATCTGGCTGCGGGTGCCGTCGACCGTCCGGTTCACCTGTCAGGGCAGCCTGCCGCCCGGGGTCAGCGCGAAAGATATCATGCTGCACCTCTGCGCCACGGTCGATCCGGTGTCGATGAACTATCGCGTTGCCGAATACGCGGGTCCCGCCGTCGAAGCGATGGAGATGTCCGAGCGGATGACGCTGTGCAACATGTCTGCCGAGCTTGGCGCCAAGACCGGGATCATCGCCCCGGATGCCACCACGCACGATTGGCTCGCGCAGGTTGGGGCCGGGGTCGGCGATCTGGAGGTTCTGGGCGACCCCGAGGCCGAGATCGAACGTGAGGTCGTGATCGACACGCCCGCCCTTGCCCCGCAGGTGGCCGCGCCGCATTCGCCCGCCAACACTCACGCGGTCACCGACAGCCTGGGCACGCGCGTCACGCAGGCCTATATCGGTGCCTGCACCGGGGCCAAGTTGAACGATCTGCACATGGCGGCGAAGGTGCTGAAAGGCCGCCGCGTGGCCGATGATGTGCGCCTGCTTCTGGCGCCCGCGTCCACCAAGATCACCGCCGAGGCCGCGCGCGACGGCACGCTGGAAATCCTGACCGAGGCGGGTGCGATCCTGCTGCCATCGGGCTGCGGCGCCTGCGCGGGCATGGGGGCAGGGATCCTCGCCGATGGAGAGGTGTGCATCGCCTCGACCTCGCGCAACTTTCAGGGGCGCATGGGATCCTCCAAGGCCGAGGTCTGGCTGGCCTCGCCCTATACCGTTGCCGCCGCCGCCGTAACCGGCGCAATCGCCGACCCGCGGGAGATGCTGGCATGAAGATCGACGGCACCACCCACGCCTTTGGCGACCGGATCGACACCGACCTGCTGTCGCCCGGTGCCTATATGAAGGGCCCGATCGAAGAGATGGCGAAACATTGCCTTGAAGCGATCGACCCGGAATTCCCGGCCCGGTCGCAACTTGGCGATATCGTGACGGCAGGCTTTGAATTCGGCACCGGATCCTCGCGCGAACAGGCGGCCAGCTGCCTGCTGCTGAACGGCATCGGTTGCGTGCTGGCGCGGTCTTTCGCGCGCATCTTCTATCGCAACGCGCTGAACCTTGGGCTGCCGGTACTGGTCTGCCCCACGGCGCATGAAATCCCTGCTGGCACCCGGCTGGTTGTTGACCCGCTGGCCGGCACCGCGACAGAGGCGGGCGGACGCGTGCACAGCTGCGAGCCGATCCCCGAACGCCTGATGCAGATGGTCGCCGCCGGTGGCCTGATCCCCTTTCTAGAACAGACGAGGACCCAATGAACCTGCGCGAACGGCTGAAACAGCCGGAAATCCTCGTGGCTCCGGGGTGTTACGACGGGCTCTCGGCGATGTTGATCGAACAGGCCGGGTTCGAGGCCGCTTATGTTTCGGGCGCCTCGGTCAGCTATACCCGCTATGGCCTGCCCGATATCGGGCTGGTCGGCATGTCGGAAATGGCCGACACGGTGCGCGCCCTGTCGCAACGGATTTCGCTGCCGCTGATCGTGGATGGTGACACCGGGTTCGGCAATGCGCTGAACGTGCAGCGCACCGTGCGCGCCTATGGCGACGCCGGGGCCGCCGCGATCCAGCTGGAAGACCAGACATTCCCGAAACGCTGCGGCCATCTGGACAGCAAGACACTGATTTCGACCACGGCGATGGCGGGCAAGATCCGCGCCGCCGTGGATGCGCGCGCAAGCGACGACATGCTGGTGATCGCGCGCACCGACGCCGTGGCCGTCGAAGGGCTGGCCGCCGCGCTGAACCGGGCCGAAGCCTATGTGGATGCGGGCGCGGACATGCTGTTTGTCGAGGCCCCACCCAGCACCGACGCCTTGGCCGAAGTGGGCGAAAAGCTGGGCCACCGGATCCCCCTGATGGCCAACATGGTCGAAGGTGGCAAAACGCCCCTGTCCTCGGCCGCCGATCTTCAGGCGCTGGGCTATTCCATGGTGATCTTCCCCGGGGCCTTCGTGCGGGCGCTGACATGGATGGGGCAGGAATTCTTTGGCGCGCTGCGCGAACACGGCACGACACGCCCCTATGCCGACCGGATGCACGATTTCAATTCACTGAACGATGTGCTTGGCACGCCCGATTTCATCGCGCGCGGCCACAGCTATGACGAATAGGACCAAAGCCATGAGCGACATGGACCCGATCACGCTGGCCGTGCTGAAGGGACGGCTGGAACAGATCGCCGACGAGATGGACGCAACACTCTTCCGTTCCGCCTTTAACCCCATCATCGCCGAAGCGCATGATGCCAGCCACGGGCTGTACCACGCCGAAACCGGCGAAACGCTGGTGCAGGGCAAATCCGGCCTGCCGATTTTCGTGGGCGCGATGGCCTATGCCACCAAGGCGGTGATCGACAAGGCAAAGGCGGACGGCAACCTTGCTGATGGCGATGTCTATATCTTCAACGATCCCTACGATGGCGGCACGCACCTGTCGGATTTCAAACTGATCCGCCCCTATTTCCGCGAAGGCGAATTGTTCTGCTGGATCGCCTCGGTCGGGCATTGGCATGACGTGGGTGGCAACGTGCCGGGCAACTATAACCCCGTCGCGACCGAGAGCTTTCAGGAGGGGATGCTGATCCCGCCGGTGAAACTTTACTCGGGCGGAACGCTGAACCCCGATATCGTCACCATCCTCAGCGCCAACAGCCGCCTGCCGCGCAGCGTCTATGGCGACATGAACGGGCAGGTAAACGCGCTGCAACTGGGCATCCGTCGGCTGGACGCGCTGCTGGACGAATACACCGGCCCCGTGGTGCAGCAGGCCATGACCACGCTGCGCGACCGCGGCGCCGTGCTGATGCGCGCCCGCATCGCCGGCCTGCCCGATGGCAGCTGGAGCGCGACCGATTACCTGGACAACGATGGCATCACCGACGCGCAGATGCAGATCGCGCTGAAGATCACCGTCAAGGGCGAGGATCTGACGCTGGATTTCACCGGCACCTCGCCGCAGTGCATGGGGCCGGTCAATATCTCGCGTTCGACGGCCGAGGCGGCCTGTTACGTGGCGCTGAAGCACGTCTTCCCCGACGTGCCCGCCAATGGCGGCGTGCTGGAACCGGTGCAGATCGACCTGCCCGAAAACAGCCTGCTGTGCGCCAAGGCGCCGCGCCCGGTGGGCGGCTATACCGAAACGATCCTGCGTCTGATTGATGTGGTGTTTCAATGCTTTGCCCAGGCTGTGCCCGATATCGCCCCGGCCCCGGCCTATGGCACGATCAACGCGCTGTCGATTTCCGGGCATAACCCGGGTGGCCAACGCTGGGTCATGTTCTCGTTCTTCGGGGGCGGACACGGCGGGCACAGCGATGGCGACGGTCTGAACCACGGCAACGCGCCGATTTCCACCGCGACGATCCCGCCGCTGGAAATTCTGGAAGCGGCCTATCCGGTCAAGTTCACCCAATGGGCGCTGCGCCCCGATTCAGGCGGCGCAGGCGAATTCCGCGGCGGTCTGGGCGCGATCTATGAAATCGAGCTGCTGGCAGATGAGGCGCAGGCGTTTCTGTTCGGCGAACGCGGCCGCACCCCGCCTCCGGGCGTGAACGGCGGCGGCGCGGCCCTGCGCAACCGCTTTACCTTCCCCGATGGCGAAGGCGGGCGGGCCGAGCCGCCGATGACCTCCAAGATGACCGGCATCCGGCTGTCCAAGGGGCAGCGCGTGCGGCTGGAAACGCCGGGCGGCGGCGGCTGGGGCAACCCCGCCAACCGCGCCCCCGCGCTGACAGAACAGGACCGACGGCTGGGCTATGTCGGCCAAGGCGCCGCCCAGACAGAGAACAAGGCATAACAACATGACGGATAAATCGACCGTAATCGGCGTCGACGTGGGCGGCACGTTCACCGATCTATTCTTCCTGAACGACTCCACCGGCGCCATCGACGTGGTCAAGGTGCCCTCGACCCGGGGGCGCGAGGCCGATGGCTTCCTGGACGGGCTGTCGCGCAACCAGACCGATCTGGCAAAGGTCGGCACCATCGTGCACGGCACCACCGTGGGCACCAACGCCCTGCTGGAGCGCAAGGGCGCAAAATGCGGGCTGATCACCAGCGCCGGGTTCCGCGACGTGCTGGAAATGCGCCGCCGCGACCGCCCGGCGACATGGGGCCTGAGGGGGGAATACACGCCCGTGATCCCGCGTGACATGCGGCTGGAAGTGCCCGAACGTATCCTTGCCGACGGTACCATCGACACACCGCTGGATCACGACGCGCTGCGCGCCGCCGCGCAAGCCCTGCTTGATCAGGGGGCCGAGGCAGTGGTGGTGGCTTTCGTCAACGCCTATGCCAATACGGCGCACGAAGAAGAGGCGCTGAAGGTGCTGGCCGAAGTCTGGCCCAACGAGCATCTGACCGCCGCGACCCGCCTGTTGCCCGAAATCCGCGAATTCGAACGCACGTCGACCGCGGCGCTGAACGGCTATCTGCAACCGGTGGTGGCGACCTATCTGGACAAGCTCAACAACCGCCTGAAAGATGAAGGCTTTGACGGCGATCTGCTGATCGTGCAGTCGAACGGCGGCGTGATGACGGTGGACACTGCTGGCAAACTGCCGGTGCGCACCGCGCTGTCGGGGCCTGCGGCAGGGGTCATAGCCTCGGCCGAAATCGCGGCGGCGGCGGGGTTCCCGAATGTCATCACCTGCGACATGGGCGGCACCTCTTTCGATGTCTCGCTGATCGCAGGCGGCGAAACCCACCTTGCGGCGCAGACGGCGATCGACTTCGGCATGGTGGTCCGCTCGCCGATGATCGAGATATCGACAATCGGCGCCGGGGGCGGTTCCATCGCCTGGGTCGACGATGCGGGCATCCTGCAGATCGGGCCGGAAAGCGCCGGGTCGATCCCCGGGCCCGTGGCCTACGGGCAGGGCAACACCCGCCCCACGGTGACCGACGCCAACGTGGTGCTGGGCCGGATCAATGCCGAACGCCCCATCGGCGGCAAGCTCGCCCGGCTGGATGTCGACGCCGCGCGCGACGCGATCCTTGAACATGTGGGCAAACCGCTGGGCCTTGATGCCACGGCGGCGGCGGCGGCTATCCTGCGGGTGGCCAACGCACGTCTGGCCGGCGCGCTGCGGCTGGTGTCGATCGAACGCGGCTACGACCCACGGGATTTTTCGGCGCTGCCCTTCGGCGGAGGCGGCGCCCTGCACGCTGGCGCGCTGATCGGCGAAGTCGGCCTGAAAAGTGCGCTGGTCCCGCGTTATCCGGGCGTCGCTTCGGCGCTGGGCTGTGTGATCGCCGATATGCGCCACGACCAGATCCGCACGGTGAATGGCGTGCTGTCTTCGCTGGACGCGCCCGCGCTGGCGGCGCAAGCAAACGACATGGCCGAGACCGGCCTGGCCCTGCTCAATCGCGGCGGCATCACCTTTGTCGCGCGCGATGTCCTGGTCGAGCTTGACATGTCCTACCTTGGCCAGACCCACACCGTTTCCGTGCCCGTGGCACTGAACGATCTCGGTGCGCGCGAGGCGATCAGGTCGGCGTTTGAAGCCGCCTATGACACCGCATTCGGCAGCCACCTCGACAATGTCGATATCCGCGTGCTGAACCTCCGCGTCGCCGCCATCGGCCGCCGACCGAAGTTCGACCTGCGGGTGCTTGCGCCTGTCACCACCGGCCCCGCCAGTGCTGCACGACAGGGCAGCCGCCAGATGTTTGCCGAAGGCAACTGGCACGAGACCCCGGTGTACGACCGGCTCGCCCTGCCGGTTGGCGCCGTGATCGACGGCCCGGCGATTCTGGAACAGCTTGACACCACGATCATCGTCGAACCGGGTCAATCCGCGCGGGTGGATGATTTCGGGAATGCTATCATCGAGCCGGTCCAACACATGTGATGTTGCAAACCGCGCTTTCGCGCGGTGCCTCCGGCGGGGATACTTAAGGCCCAAAGAAGCAGGGGACTCCTTGGCTTCTTTGGGCTCCAAATATCCCGGGGGAGGCCGCAAAGCGGGCGGGGGCAGAGCCCCCTTCTTCTTCCACTTCCGCCTCCCGGCGGCGGAGGAAGAGCCGCCTTACACGCCTCGATATTGCGGCGGGCGGCGTTCCATGAAGGCGCGGGGGCCTTCTCGGGCGTCTTCGCTGGCCATGATCCTGTCCATGCTGGCGGTTTCGATGGCAAACCCGTCTTCCAGCGTATGCCCGACAGCCTTGGCGGTCGCCCGTTTGAGTTCGGCCAGAGCGAGCGGGCCGTAGCCAGCGATGCGGTTGGCAAGCTCCATGGCGGCGGGCAATACCCTGTCTTGCGGGACAGCGCGGTTGATCAAACCCCAGTCCAGCGCCTGCCCGGCTTCGATCTGATCGCCGGTCAGCAGCAGTTCCATGGCCGCCGCATAGGGAATCTGGCGGTGCAGCCGGGCCAGCGTTCCGGCAAAGGGGATCAGCGCGTGGCGCACTTCGGGCAGACCGAACCGTGCCGTTTCGGACGCGATCCGGATATCGCAACCCAGCATCAGTTCGAACCCGCCTGCAAGGCAGTGGCCGTTGATCGCGGCGATCATCGGCTTGGCCAGCACGGGGCCCTTCAGCGTGGACCGGAACAGTGTGTCGCGGTTCGCGACCAGCCGGTGATCCCACTCGGTTTCCGGCTTTCGCGCACCCGACAGCAGCGGCAGGGTCAGCTCTAGGTCGCCGCCTGAGCAGAAGCTGCGCGTGCCTGCGCCTGTTACGACGGCGACCCGCAACTCCGCATCCGACTCGAACCGGTCGAAGGCATCGGCAAGGCGGCAGATCATTTCCGGAGTCTTGGCGTTGTGACGTTCCGGTCGGTTCAGGGTAATCCGGGCCACGTGGCCTTGGGTATCAAACAGCAAGGGCAATGTCATGATGCAGATCGTTCCTTGACCGTGAAGCTAACTGGCATCCCGGCCAGGGCGGCCCGCAGCGGTTCGCATTGACCCGAGGGAGCCGAGATGATCGTCGTCTCGCCCGGCGCAATCGTGATGTCGCCGGGCCCCAGCCCGGCGGTTTCGGCGGCCGAGAGGATCGCCCAGCCGGTCGCCTGGTGCCGTAGCGTCGGCTTGAAGATCTTGCCCACGGGGGTCAGGGGCATCGTGTCGATCACCTCGATCCGTTTTGGCAGCGCCACCGGGTCTTCCAGACGGCCTTTCAGGAACGCGACCAGCGCGGCGCCATCTGGCGCGTCGTCGCCGGTGCGCAGAGTCACGAATGCCACCGGCAATTCACCGGCATAGGCGTCGGGCATCCCCACGGCGGCGGCGGTTTCGACCATCGGGTGCGCCAGAAGCGCGTCCTCGATCATCTGCGGGTCGATGTTGTGGGCGCCGCGGATGATGATGTCCTTCTTGCGCCCGGTCACGAACAGGCGCCCGCTGTCATCCACCCGGCCCAGATCGCCCGAGACCAGCCAGCCGCCGGACAGGAAGGTGCCTGCGTTGCGCGCCGCGTCGGAATACCCGGCCGAAACGTTGGGGCCGCGCAGCGCGATGATGCCGGTTTCATCCGGGCCGAGGCGCTTGTTCGGGTCGGCCTCGCCATCCGTCTCGCCTAGGATCGCCAGTTCGGAAAACGGCATCCGCAGCCCGCAGGACAGTGGCGTGCGCGGCGCGGCGACGGGCTCGACCGCGATCGCCCCGGCACATTCGGTCATGCCAAGGATGTTGCGCACGGCCTTGCCGGTTAGCTTTTCGCTCGCCTCGGCCAGCTCGGTGGGTAGGGGCGAGCCTCCGGTCAGGAAATACTTCAGCGAAGAAATGTCGGCGTTGATCTTCACCGATTTCATGCCTGCCAGCACCGTCGGCACCGCGCCGATGATGGTGATGCCGTGGCGTTCCACCTGTTGCCAGATACTGCGCACGAAGGTCTGGTTGCGCATCCCCAGCCTCCCGGGAACGAGTAACGTGCCCCCGGCGGACAGGGTGGACAGCCCGTAAACGAAAGCCCCCGCGACATGGAACAGCGGGAAGCCGTTCACCACCACGTCGCCCGGGCCAAGATCGTGCAGCAGCGCGCAGGATCGGGCGACATGTGCCTCGTTCAGGCGCGAATGGCGCACCATCTTGGGCGCGCCGGTGGTGCCGCCGGTGTGGTAATAGGCGGCCAGCGCGTGTTCGTCGCCGTCGGGCGTGATGTCAGCGCCGTCGATGTTTGCGGCGATCAGGTCGGTCAGGCTGCCATCCGAGCCGGGGCAGGGGGCATCGGCATCTGCATCCAGGATCGGCAGCGTCACGCCTTCGGCGCGCAGGGCGGGGACCAGCGCCGTCCAATAGTCGATCTCGGCATTCACGCCGGTAATGACAATGGCAGCCGCATTCCCCGCTTTAAGCAGCGCGGCGATATGGGCGGGCGTCAGCATGGGGTTGATCGGGCAGGCATGGCCCACGATTTGTGCACCCCACAGCGCGATCTGCGCCTGCGGGGTGTGTTGCGTCAGGACGGCAACCGAAGTGCCGGGCACAACGCCAAGGGCGCGAAAGCCACGGGCGGCGGCCATGCAGCTGGCGGCCAGGTCGGCATAGGTCAGAATCGTGTCGCGGGCCGGGTCGGCGGCGTCGTTCAGAAAGCGGATCGCCACGTCATCCGGCGCGCGGGCGGCCGAGCTGCGGATCATGTCCCACGGGGTGCGCTGGGGGTATGCGGCGTTGAACCCGCCCGCTTCCAGCGCCTGAATGTCGGCAAGGGTGCGCAGGCTCATGAGGTGGCTCCATTTTGGGGGGCGGGTTTTGCGGCATGGGCCAGCGCGGTGCGCAGGTTGCCATCGACCCGGTCCAGCAGGCCGATCAGCGTGTCGACCTCGGCCCCGTCCAACCCGGCGGTCATCATCGCCTCGTGCCGGTCGACCTCCTGGCCCAGCCGGTCCAGCATCTGGGCGCCAGCGGGTGTCAGGAATACCCGGCGCACGCGTTTGTCGCGCGGGGTGGCGCGGCGTTCGATCCAGCCATCGCGCGTCATGCTGTCAAGGATGGGCACAAGGCTGGACCGGTCGAGGAAAATCGCCTCGGCCAGGCGGGTCTGGGCGATGCCGGGGTTGGCCTGAATGATGCGTAACATCCCGTAATAGCGGGGCGCGGTGCCGAACCCCGCCAGCACGGTTTCGAAGCTTTTGTAGGCCGCGATCTGCAACAGTCGGATCCGGTAGGACACCGAGCCGCGCAGCTCGTCCGGTTCCACCAGCGGCTCGTCTGCGCGAATGGCCCCTTGCACCGTGCCCATCACTGCATCCCCGAGGGCAGGAACAGCACGATCCCCGGGAAGGCGATCAGCAGGATCAGCCGCACCACATCGATGGCGACGAAGGGGAGGACGCCCCGGAAGATCGTCGGCAGGGATACGCGCGCGGCAATCGAGTTGATGACGAAGACGTTCATCCCGACCGGAGGCGTGATCAGGCCCAGTTCCACCGTCATCACGATGATGACGCCGAACCAGATCGGGTCGAACCCCAGTTCCGTGATGACGGGGAAGACGATCGGCACCATCAGGATGATCATCGCCATCGCGTCAAGGAAACAGCCCATGATCAGGAACATCGCCATGATCAGCAGCAGCGTGCCGTATTTGCCCACGCCCAGGTCGATCAGGAATTGCGTCAGTTCCTGCGGGACCTGCGTGATGGCTAGGAAATAGCCAAACAACGTCGCCCCGATCAGCACGACATAGATCGCGACCGAGGTGCGCAGCGCCTCGACAAGGCTGTCCAGCAGCGAAGAGGCATTCAGCCGTCCACGCGCCAGCCCGATCAGCGCCGTCAGAAAGGCCCCGGCGGCGGCGGCTTCGGTCGCGGTGACGATACCGAAGTAGATCGACAGGATGACGGCCACGAACAGCAGCCCTACGGCCCAGACCCCGCGCAGCGAGCGGACCGCTGCCCCTAGGTGAAACACTTCGCCCTCGGGCAGTTTTGAGGCGTACCAGACACGCACCGTCAGCATGTACAGCAGCACGGCCAGGATGCCGGGCACGATGCCCGCGACGAACAGAACGCCGATGTCCTGTTCGGTGATGAACCCGTAAACGGCCAGCACGACCGACGGCGGAATCAGGATGCCCAGCGTGCCCCCGGCGGCGATGATCCCGGTCGATACATCGTCGGGGTAGCCCGCCGATTTCATCTCGGGGTAGGCGACTTTCGTCATCGTGGCGGCGGTGGCGACGGACGACCCGCAGATCGCGGCAAAGCCCGCGCAGGCCCCGACCGACGCCAGCCCAAGACCGCCCCGGAAGCCGCCCAGCCATGCGCGCCCGGCGCGGAACAGTTCCGACGACATGCCGGAATTCGTCGCCAGCACGCCCATCAGCACGAAGAAGGGGATCAGCGTCAGGTTGAAATCGGTGATCGTGCTGATCGGTGATTGCGATAGCAGGTTCAGCGCCGGGCCCATGCCGACCACGGCGCCAAAGCCGCCGATCCCGACCAGACCCATGGCGATGCCGATCGGCACCCGCACCAGCATCAGCGCAAACAGGGCGACAAAGCCGCCGGTGGCGATAAGTTCGTTGCTCATTTCAGCCGCAAGTCCTGTTCAAGCTGTTCGTCGATGCCGTCGTATTCGCCCAGATCCTGGCCGCGCGCCGTGATCAGCCAGAGCCGCAGCGCGGTGGTGATGAGCGCTGCGACCAGCCCCAGCCAGATGCCAAGGATGAAGGGCCAGTGCGGCAGCCGCAGATCCATCGTGGCATCGCCGCCGTAGAAGGCGCTGACCAAGCGTTCCCAGATCTTCCACGTCAGCAGGATGGTGAAGCCCAGAAGCACCGCCCAGGCGAGCGCGTTGATCGCTCGTCGTGCGGCGGCAGGCAGGGCATGGGCCAGCAGATCGACCTTGATATGCGTGCCGTGAAACCCGAGGCTGGCCAGCCCCCATGCGATGGCAACGCCCAACACAAGGCGCGACAGGTCGAAGGCATCGGGCACCGGCCGCGCAAAGCCATAGCGCCCGATGGCCGAAATCACGATCAGCACGGTTACAAGGCCCAGCATCACGCCGGCGATCCGTTCGATGATATGGACAGTTTTCAGCGCGCCGCCCGCGCCGTTGCGATCAGGGGTCATTCGCGATCTTTCCGGATGAGTCCGCTTGCGCCCGGATGCACCGATGCGGGCGCGTGGCGTTCAGAGGCGGCGCAGGCAGGGCCCGCGCCGCGCAGGCGCCTTAGTACTTGGCGTCGTTTGCTTCGAGCGATTTGACATAGGCGTCAAGGATCGCATCGGCATCGCCGCCCTTGGCCACAACGCTTTCCTTCCATTCGTCGATCAGCGGCTGCGATGCCTCGCGCCACGCGGCCACATCGGCCTCGGATGGCTCGTTCAACGTCTGTTCGCCATCGGCGATCAGCTTGTCGCGGGCGGCCATGTCATCGTCGTGCCAGCCCTGCGCAACCTTGGCGGACCACTCGGGCGTGCAGTGGCTGTCGATCACGGCCTTGTTTTCGTCCGACAGCTTGTCATAGCTGGCAAGGTTCATCACCAGAACCTGCGCCGACATGTAGAACGGCATGTCCAGATGCTGGGGCACTTCGCCGGTCAGTTTGAAATCGTACATGGCACCCCACGGGAAGGTCACCGCCTCGGCGGTGCCACGCGACAGCGCTTCGCGCACTTCGGGGGCAGGCACCTGCACCGGGCCGCCGCCCAGAAGGCTGACGAACCGCGCCATGGTGGCGTGCGCCGGGCGGATGTTCTTGCCCTTGATCTGGTCGGGGCTTGTGATGGCCTCTTTCGAATGCAGCGCACCCGGGGCGTGGGGGTGGATGAAGCAGACCTTCACGTCGCTCATCTCGGCCTCGGCACCGTTCTCGAGGTACCATTCGTGGATCGCCTTGGCACCCTGCACGGAGTCGTCGACCATAAAGGGCACTTCGGTCAGCGCGTAGATCGGGAAACGACCGGCGGTGTAGCCCGGGTTGACCCATGCCATGTCAACGATGCCCTGCTTGGCCATGTCATAGTGATCGGGGGCCTTGCCCAGCTGCTGCGCCGGAAACAGTTGAATCGCGATGGACCCGCCCGAGGCGTCCTCGACCGCCTTGGCCCAGGGTTCGATGCCCTTCGAGGCCGGTGCAATCCCGGCGGGCACCCAATGCGACAGGCGCAGGGTGACGTCTTGTGCGTGGGCTGCCAGCGGCAGGGCAAGCGTTACGGCCGCGCCAAGCGCGATAATACGTGAAGTCATGATATCCTCCCATGCGAGGCCCGCTCCACCGGGCTTCGATAATTGATGGATATCAAACAATCTGCGCCGATCAAGCGGTTTTTTGGCCGCTCACGCCGGTTTCAGATCGCGGATTCACCTTCGCCCTGCGCCTTGGGTTCGGTGCAGATGCACAGCACCTCGGCGTCCTGCCCGTTGGCGCTGACATAGGCGTGCCCCATCGAACTGTCGAGGTAGACGCCATCGCCCTGAGCCAGTCGCACGGTTTCATAGAACGCGCTGTGCACCTCTATTTCCCCCTTGAGAACAAACAGGAATTCCTCTCCCCCGTGGCTGAAAAGCGTGCCAAATTCGGTCATCGACCGCGCCTTCACCCGGGCCAGAATCGGCACCATCTGTTTGCGCTTCACATCAGGGCACAGGTACAGGTAATCGTAGTTCGGCGTATCGAACAGCACGCCACTGTCCTTGCGCGCGACAGAAAAGCGGCTGTTGGGCGCGGTGTCGGTCTGGGTGCCGTCATCTTCGCTGACCAGATCGCCAATCTCGACGTTCAGCCCGTCGCACAGTTTCAGAATCACGTCGAGCGTGGGTGACAGCGCGTCGTTTTCGATCTTGGAAATGGTTGAAACCGAAACGCCTGACAGCCGGGCCAGTTCGGCCAATGTCTGATCGCGCCCCTTGCGCAGCCGCCGCACCCGTTTGCCGATTTGTTGCCGTGTGGACATGTGCCTTGCCTTTTCTGCCTTGCCGCAAATCTGGCAGGGATCGCGAGAAATGCCTAGCGGAAACGGCAAAAATTTTCGCATACGAAAATAAATCTTGGAATGGGGAATTTTGTGCGCAATAGTCCTGTCAGTCAGGAGTCGCCGCCGCATGAAGTCCACCACTCACCATTCTGCCGATATCGCGGTGATCGGGGCCGGTATTGCCGGGGCCTCGGTCGCCGCCGCCTTGGCGGGGCAGGCGCGCGTGGTCCTGATCGAGATGGAAGCCCAGCCGGGCTTTCATACCACGGGCCGGTCGGCGGCTGTCTTTGCGCCCAGTTATGGCCCCGGTCCGATCCGCGCGCTGACGCGGGCCTCGGCCGGGTTCTATCACGCGTCACCTGCCGGGTTCGCCGAGGCGCCGCTGCTGACGCCACGCCCGATCCTGATGATCGCGCGCGACGACCAGCAGGCGGCGCTGGATGAACTTGTGGCCGCCGTGGCCGGGGAAACCCCGGTCGAAGTGCTGGGGCCCGACCAGATCGCGCACCATCAGCCGCTGGTGCGCCCGGGCTATGCCGCTGGCGCGATGCTGGACCGCGACGGCCATGACATCGACGTGCACGCGCTGCATCGCGGCTACCTGCGCGCCCATGCGGCGGCGGGTGGCGTCACGTTGCTGAACGCCGAAGTCTCGGAGATGACGCGCGTGCAGGACCAGTGGCAGCTGACCACCCGCAAGGGCATCGTCACCGCCCCCGTTGTGGTGAACGCCGCCGGGGCCTGGGCGCAGGTCATCGGCGACATGGCCGGGGCCGAGCCGATCGGGCTGACCCCGAAACGGCGCACCGCTGTCACCATCGCCGAACCGGCAGGCACGCCCTGCGCCGCGCTGCCGATCACCATAGACGTGCAGGAACAGTTCTACCTGAAACCGGAATCGGGGCGGCTGCTGATTTCGCCCGCCGATGAAACGCCATCGGCCCCCTGTGACGCCCAGCCGGAAGAGATCGACATCGCCATCTGCGCCGACCGGATCATGACGGCCTTTGACCTGGATATTCGCCGGATCGACAGCAAATGGGCCGGGCTGCGCAGTTTCGTGGCCGATAAATCGCCGGTGGCGGGCTATTCGGCCACCGCCCCGGGGTTCTATTGGCTGGCAGGGCAGGGCGGCTATGGCATCCAGAGCGCCCCGGCCCTGTCGCGCGCCGCTGCCGCCGACATCCTGCACCAACCCCTGCCTGACGATATCGCGGCGCATGGCCTGCGTATGGCCGACCTGGCCCCCGCGCGCCTGAAAGCCACCGTACCCGCATGACGCAAAGACCGAACCGGCACAAAGCCGGGAAACCAACACCAACGGAGGACGTAACATGACCCTTTTCACCCGCCTCGCCGCGCCCGCGCTTGTGGCGCTGCTGGCCCTGCCGGTTCACGCGCAGGTCAAGATCGCGCTGGATACCCCCGCCGATCTGGAACAATCCGGCACCTATGTCTGGGCCCATACCTTTGGCGAATACCTGAAGGAACACGGGATGGAGGCCGATGAATACCAGCGCAACGCGCTGGGCGAAGAGGCCGAGCGCCTCGATCAGGTCAGCCAGGGCCTGCTGGAAGTGTCGATGTCCGATGCCAAATCGGCCGGCACGCTCGACAAGACGATCTTTGGCGCGATGATGCCCTATTTCTTTGCCGACGGCGAAGAGCTGGACCGCGCGCTGGGCGAAGGCGGGATGCTGGCGCGCATCAACGAAGGCACCACGCCGCAGGGCGTGCGCGTGCTGGATGTGGTGTACCTTGGGCTGCCGACGGGCATCTTCACCACCTCGGTTCCGGTGCGCACTTTTGACGATCTGTCGGGCCTGCGCCTGCGCGCGCTGGACGAACTTCAGGTGCAGATCTTCGGCGCCTTTGGGGCCAAGGGCACCATCGTGTCGTGGTCGGAAGTGCCCAACGCGCTGCAAACCGGCGTGGCCGAGGGCTATGTCAACCCGCCCTTCGTGCCGCTGGTGTTCGGGCATACCTCGTTCATCAAGTATTTCACCGATGCCAAGATGTCGTCGTCGGTGCGTGTCGCGATTGCCTCGGAAGATTGGTATCAGGGCCTGAGCGACGAAGAACGCGCCATCGTGGACGATGCCGCCAAGGCCGCCCATGACGCCAACCGCACCTTCCTGAAAAACCGCGAGAAGATCTATGACGACCTCGAAGCGGCCGGCATCGAGGTGATCCGCCTGAGCGACGAGGAACGCGCCAAGTTCCGCGAAGCCTCAAAGCCGATTTATGAAAGCGCGGATCTGCCAGAGGGCGCGCTTGAGGCCTGGACCAAGGCCATCGGCAAATAAGACCTGCGCGGGCGCCCCGGTGGCGCCCGTATTTGCACCCAGCCCAAAGGTGACGATGTGAAACTGTTCATGGCCTCGCTCGCGACCGAGAGCAATTCCTTCTCGCCCATCCCCACAGGGTGGAGCGGGTTTCGCGAAAGCCTGTACACCAAGACCGCCTCGCGCGGGGAGCCGGGGCTGTATGCGGTGGCGCTGACCACATGGCGCAACCGGGCCGAGGCGCTGGGCTGGGACGTGGCCGAGGGGCTGGCAACCTATGCCCAGCCCGCCGGGCCCACGGTGCGCGAGGTTTACGAGACCATCCGCGACGACATCCTGACCGATCTTCAGGCGGCGATGCCCGTGGATGTGGTGCTGCTGTCGATGCACGGCGCGATGATCGCGCAGGGCTATGACGATTGCGAAGGCGACATGCTGGCCCGCGTGCGCCAGATCGTCGGCCCCGACGTGGCCGTGGGGCTGGAAGTGGATCCCCATTGCCACCTGACCGAGCTGATGCTGGACAACGCCACCGCCATCATCTGCTACAAGGAATACCCGCACGTCGATATTTCCGAACGCGCGGACGAGTTGTTCACGATCTGCGCCGATGCGGCAGAGGGCAAGATCGCGCCGGTAATGCGCGATTACGACTGCCGCATGATGGCGATGTATCACACCCCGTTTCAGCCGGTGCGCGGCTATGTCGACGCGATGCAGGCGGCCGAGGGGCAGGGCGGCGTGCTGTCTGTCTCGCTCGCGCATGGCTTTCCCTGGGGCGACAACCCGCGCGTCGGCGCGCGCACACTGGCGATCACCGATGGCGATGCCGATCTGGCCGAGCAGACGGCGCGCGACTTCGGCGAACGGCTGTGGGCGCTGCGCAACGATCTGCCGCGCAGCTATCCGACGCTGGAGGAAGGGCTGGACCGCGCGATGGCCGCGCCCAAGGGCCCGGTGGTGCTGGCCGATTTCGCCGACAATGCCGGGGGCGGCGCGCCGTCGGATTCCACCTTTGTGCTGCGCGAGGTGCTGAACCGTGGCCTGCGCGACGTTGCGCTGTCATTGTTCTGGGATCCGGTGCTGGTGCAGATGTGCCTGGACGCCGGGCTGGGCGCGCAGATGTCGGTGCGCGTGGGCGGCAAGATCGGCCCGATGTCGGGCGATCCGGTCGACCTGAAGGTGACGGTGCGAGGCATCAACCGCGATGCCTATCAGCTGTTCGGCAGCGCCCCCACCAGCGCGGGCGATTGCGTCTGGCTGGAAGCGGACGGCGTGCATATCGTGGTCAATTCCAAGCGCACGCAAACCTTTCACCCGTCGATCTTTACCGAACTGGGACTGGACCTTGACGCCATGAAGATCGTCGTGGTCAAGTCGTCCCAGCATTTCTACGCGGGGTTCGCCCCCATCGCATCCGAGGTGATCCACCTGGCGACGCCGGGCGCCATCGCCCCCGATTACACCATCATCCCCTATACGAAACGGGACGACCGTTTCTGGCCCAAGACACAGGACCCGTTCAGCCAGCCATGACCTATGACCACGTAATCCGCAACGGCCGGGTGATCGACCCGGAAACCGGTTTTGACAAAATCTGCGACGTGGCGATCAAGGATGGCCTGATCGCCGAGATCGGGGAAAACCTTGGCGCAGGGGCAATGGAAAGCGACGCCACCGGGCTGATCGTCTGCCCCGGTTTTATCGACCTGCACGCGCACGGCCAATCCGTCGCTGCCGACCGGATGCAGGCCTTTGACGGCATCACCACCACGCTGGAGCTTGAAGTGGGCGCGGTGCCCGTGGCCGAATGGTACGACCATCACGCCACCAAGGGGCGCGTGCTGAACTATGGCACGGCGGCGGCGTGGATCCTGGCCCGCAAGGCCGTGTTCGGTGGCTATGATCCCGATGGGGCGATGCACCCGATTGATGCGATGGGCCACAATCCGGGCGACCCGTCCTGGTCGCTGGATGCCGCCACCCCCGAGCAGACCGACAAGATCGTCGCGATGATGCATCAGGGCCTGGCGGATGGCGCCATCGGCATTGGCATCCCCAACGGCTATGCCGCCGGGGCGGGGGTGAAGGAGTTGTCGCTGGTCTGCGACGCGGCGGCCGCGTACGACGCGCCGACCTTCACCCATATCGCCAACGCCTCGAACATCGATCCCAAAAGCTCGGTCGACAGCTATGTGCGGCTGATCGGCCTGGCCGGGGCGACGGGGGCGCGGATGCACATCTGTCACCTGAATTCGACCAGCCTGATGGACATCGAACGCGTTGCGACGCTGGTGCGCAACGCGCAGGCGCAGGGGCTGAAAGTCACGACCGAGGCTTATCCCTATGGCGCCGGGTCCACCGTGGTGGGCGCCGAATTCTTCACCGATCCGCAGTTCGTCGAACGCACCGGAAGCGACTACAGCAACATCGAGCTGGCCAAGAACCACGAAAGGTTCGAAAGCCGCGACCAGATCATGGCCGCGCGGGAAAGCAACCCGTCCGATCTGGTGATCTGGCACTTCCTGGACATCGATAACGACGACAGCCACCAGAAGATGCTGGATACCTCGGTCACGATGGAGGACGGGTCCATCGCCTCGGACGCGATGCCCTGGATCCGGCCCGACGGGAAGATCTATGACGAGGTCGAATGGCCGCTCCCGCGTGAGCTGGCCGCGCACCCGCGATCCTCGGCGACCTTCGTTCGTTTCCTGCGCGACTATGTGCGCGACCGGCAGGTGGTGCCGCTGGTCGAAGGGCTGGCGAAATGCACGATCTACCCGGCCCGCGTGATCGAGGCCTGCGCGCCCCAGATCGCCCGCAAGGCGCGGATGCAGGTGGGATTTGACGCCGACATCGTCGCCTTCGATCTGGCGGCGCTGGCCGACAAGGCGGATTTCGCCGACATGGCGCAGCCATCCGAAGGGGTGCGGCACCTGCTGGTTGGCGGCGCGCCGGTGATCGCCGACGGGGTGCTGAACACCGAAGCCCGCAACGGCACGGCCATCCGTCGCACGCCGAAATGACGGTGCCGGTACTGCTGGTCGCGGGGTTTCTCGGGGCTGGCAAGACGACCTTCATCAACCAGGTGCTGCACCAGCCGCACGGGCAACGCATCGCTGCCATCGTCAACGATTTCGGGCAGATCAACATTGATGCGGCGCTGCTGGAAAACGCCGCCGATGATGTGATCGGGCTGCGCAACGGCTGCATCTGCTGCGCGATGCAGGGCGATCTGCTGCGCACGCTGCGGCAGGTGCTGGACGGGCAGGCGCCCGACCTGATCGTGATCGAGGCCAGCGGCGTGGCCGACCCCGGCGGCATCGTGAACGCGCTGCTGGATCCGGTGCTGCGGCAGGCCGTCAGCCTGGATTGCGTGCTGAGCCTTGTGGATGCCGAGGATGTCACCGCCAACCCGATGCGCCGCCGCGATCCGTTGTGGCAGGCGCAGGTGAAGGCGGCCGACATGGTGCGCCTGTCGCGCACCGATGCGGTGGATTCGGCCAGCCTTGATGCGCTGCGCGGGCATCTGGCCGAGCTGGGCGCAAGGCATGTGCTGGGTGATGACGATACCACGCTGGCCGCCGTGGTCGGCATGGCCGGGCGCGCGCGGTTTCCGCTGCCCGCCGCGCAAATCCAGACCTCGGACAGGTTTGCCACCTGCGAATGGCAGTCGGACGGGCCGATCGGGATGCACGGCTTTCGCGCGGCGATGAACCGGATTTCGCCTCATGTGCTGCGTGCCAAGGGGTTTGTCAGCTTTTTAGAAAAGCCGGGCCAGCCGTTCCTGTTCCAGCTGGCCGGCAAGCGGGCCACGATGACGCCGCAGCCTTCTGCGCCGAAGGGGTGCAAGCTTGTTCTGATTGGCGAGGCGGATCGCATGGGGGAGGTGGACATCGCCGCGCTGCTGGATGCAACCGGCCCGAATTAGCCCGCCAGCCCCGCCTGCCAGTGCCGCAACGCCTGCATGATCTGCGCATAAGGCATGGTGGCAAACAGCATCGCTGACCCGGCCGAGAGACACAGTATCCCACCATCGCCGGGCTGCGCACCGCACCATGCCATCGCCTGCGGCGGCGGCTCGCTGCCTGCGCGTTCGGCGAGTTCGTCAGTCGCCAGCCTGCGCAGGCGGGCAACGGCGTCGGCCACGCCGGATTCGCGACGGACGGTGCCGCCGCCGACAAGCACCAACGCCTCTGCCTGCGGCGCCAGAGCGTCAGCCATGGCGGCAAGGTCGATGCTGGCGTGGATCGGGCGGGACGGTCGGGCCAGACGGTGCAGCGACACGCCGATGGTATCGAATTCGCCCGTTTCCTCGCATAGCTGCGCGCGCACCTTCAGTCCTGCGCCCTCTCGGCAGATATGGCGCAACACCTCGGCCAAAGGCTGCACAAGTGGGTCGCCGGCGTCAAAAAAGGCGTGCCCGAGCAAGGCGCCGAAGCCGGGCCGATCCGGCGCGGACAGGTCAAGTGCGACCACCGCGCGCAACCGCCCCGAGGCGACATCGACAGTGATCCGGTCGCCCAGCCCATTGTCGAATTCCAGCCGGCGGGGCAGGATCGTTTCGTCCACCTCGCGCACCAGCGCGCCCAGCCCGCCGCCCGGGTCCAGCGCGCGCCACCCGTCGGCGCGCGTGACGACCGGCCCGGCCAGCGCACTCAGCCGCAATTCCAGCCGCGAGGCCGCGATGCGCTGCGCGGCAGAGCGGGCGCGGTCAGCCGGTTGCATGGGCCAGCTCCAGCAGGTGCAGCATCGGAGGAAGCGCCGGTTCGACGGCGCCGATATCGTCAAACAGACCGCAGAGCACATCGGGCGATCCGTCACCCGACCCGAGGAACAATGCGGCGCCGTCACTGTCGAGGGCGATCGCCATGCGCATCCGTCCGCGCCCGGCGTGCCCCATGGCCGCCGCGATACGCACCGCGCTTTCCCCGCGCAGAAGGTCCACCGCTGTGGCGCAGAGCCGGTCCAGCTGTTCCTGAGGTTGGCGGCGGCGCCCGCTGGAGCACAGGATCATGCGGGCGGAAATATCGCCAAAGGCGATCAGCGAACACGCGGGATGTGCCGCGCGCAGATCGTCCAGCCCCCTTGCAATATCCATGTCGCGCCCCCGCGTGCAGACCATCGGTTCAACACCCGGTCTTTAGGGGGCGAAGGTAAGATTCGCGTTAACTTTGCCTCTAGGCGCCGACGCTCAGGCTGCTTTCGCGCGCGGGCGGGCGTGCGGTGCGGCGGGTGCCCGTGGCGGGCACAACGCGCCGGGGGCGCACCTTGCCGGCACTTTGCGGCGCGCAAGATTGCAATGGGTGGGTTGCCACCGGCGGCGTATCCGGGCGCGTCGGACGTTCAAGCCGGTGCAGCAGTTCGACAAATCGGCGGGCAAAGGCATCGGCGCCGCTTTGCAGCCATAGGTCGGGGTCATCCTCGGCGGCGCTTGCCTGGGTCAGCGATATCGGCAGGCAGCCGCAAAACAGCCCGTCGGTTTCATGGCGGACGCGTTTCAGCACCCGTTCCCGATCGGATTGCGTGACCAGCTTGTCGAACCGGGTCAGCAGCAACAGGCTGTGGCGGCGCAGCTTTTTCGGGAGCGAGGCCCAGACCGCGGCCTCGCTTTGCCGCCAGGCCTGCGTGGCATGGGTACACCATAGCACAGCGTCGGCGCGCGGCAGCAGGCGCATCCATGTTTCGCTGTCCATGTTCGGGTCCGAAATTCCGGGCATGTCAATCAGATCGCAGCGTTCCAAAATGTCCTGCGGGCTTTCGACGACAAGGCAGACCGTGTCGGCCATATCGAGTCCGTCCAGATCGGTCAGATCGACGGGATGTTGCTGCCCGGCCAGATCGACCCGGCGCGCAGGGCCGGTGCCATGGCGAATCCAGACCGGGGGCAGGCGGGTCGCAACGACTTGAACCGGCAAATCGCCACCGCCCATCAGCAGATTCGACAGCGTGCTTTTCCCCGCGCTGAATTCCCCCATCAGCGCGATAACGGGTTTCTTGGCGGCGTCGGGCGAGTCGAAGGGCAATATCAGCTCGTCGGACATGGGGCGAACTCCTTCAGGATGCGTTGGGATTTTTCAAGCACGGTGGCGCGGGCACGTTGTTTGCCAAGGCCCAGCGTTTCATCAAGATCGACCTCGCCGCCGCCTTCGGGGGCGACGATCCCCTGCAACACGGCGCGCTGATCGGTCAGAAAGGTCTCAACTTGTGCCAGCCATTCGGCACGGATGCCAGCCGCATGATCCGATTTCAGATCGTCCACGAAAATCGCGGTCTCGGCGCGGATCAATTCGCGAAATCGGTCAGTGTGGCTGTCATAGCCGCGGCGCCGCATCCACCAGCCTTTCCACCAGTTTGTCCCAAGGTCCAGCGCGATGGTGCGTGCCAGCGAAACCGGCGGCGGAATCCGCGGTGCGGGCGGCGGCGTGATGTCATACAGCCCCTCGGGCAGCGACAGGGCGTGCCGGGTCACCTGCGCCAAATCTTCGGCGGCGGCGCCCAGCATCTCGGCCTGCGCGCGCGTCATCGCGGCGCCGAATGACTTGCAGGCCGACGCCAGAAGCGCGCGTAGCCCAGCCGGGTCGTAGGTCCAGACCTGCTGATCGCCGTAGGCCTCGAGGTGCGCAACCAGAGCGGCGGTCGCGCGATCCAGAAAGGTGGCGAGCGCGCGGTCAATCCTGTCGGAAAAGCCCTGCGTGAGGTCGGCTGCGCGGGTTTCGGCGGCATGTTTGTGACGCGCGATGATGGCGTCACATTCCTGCATCACGGCATCGGGGTTGGACACGCGCACTGGTCCACCCTGCGCCGGTGCGGCGATCAGACGTTCGGAAATCTCGATCCCGTTGGCCAGATTGGTCGCGGCTGCCGCAATCCGTTCGACAGAGTCCGCCAGCGTGCCCTCGGTCGCGCGGATGCCGATCGCGTCGTAAAGCGCGGGAATGCCCGAAAGATCCCACAGGATATTCTGCGGCGTCTCGCCTGCGGGAATGCTGAACTGTTCTGACCCCGCCCAGGCATATAACGCCTCGGCACTGGCGCGGGGCAGCTTGGCCATGGCGCCCGAGAGCGCGAAATTGGCCCAAAGCGCGCTGCCGAACAGGATATGAGGCGGCTCGGCCCCCTGGTCGCGCTGCAGGGTGTCGCGGATGCTGGCCTCGATCTGGGGCACCTGTGCCACCGGGTCGGCCAATTCGTCGATGCGATTGACAAAGATGATAAGCTCGCGCGATTTCACGTTTGAAATCATGCGGATCAGGGCCAGGTCGGTCGACGACAGCGCCTGATGTGCCGACAGGACGACCACGCAGATACGGCTTTGGCGGATGGCCCCGATGGTGATCTGTTCGCGCACCATGAAGGTGTCGTTCACCCCGGGCGTATCGCGGATGCAGAACGGCATCGGGAAGGACGGGCAGTGCAGGCGCAGATCAGCCGATTTGGTAATATCGGCAAAGCGGCCCTGACCCTCGGCGGTATCGTCGAAATCATCGCCAAGACAGACGTAGCGTTCGATCAGGTCGGGATCGAAATGGTCATAGCTGTGTTCCTGGCCCAGGAGCAGTTCGAATTTGTCGCCGAGGCGGGCGGCAGATTTTTCGCGCATCCGTGCAATCTGGCGGCGGATCGTTTCCAATTCGTCTTCGGCCCCGGCGCGCCCGGCCATTTCACCGATACGGCCACCCCCGGCGACAAGATGATCCCATTCACCCCTGTCGAAGAACCGAAAGCGCGCGCGCGGCCCGCCGGGCAACGGTTTCGGGCCAAGGTGCAGCGATGTAACGACCGAGGTCCACGGGTTCACGTCCGACGGCAAAAGCCCGGGCCAACCCGCCATTGCGTTGATCAACATCGTTTTTCCGGCCTTGATCTGGCCGATCATCGTGACACCGGGTTCAATTGCGTCCAGCTGGCGTCGCAGTTGTTCCGCACGGGCGGCGGCGCCCTTGTCGCCCAGTCGCGCGATATTGCCCAAGGCATCGCGCAGCGGGCGCAGGCGGCGGGCCTGCTGCGCCAGCCGGTCAGTTCCGCGCGAAAGAAGCTGCGCGTTGACCGAAGGCACATGCGACAGCGGAATGAAGGAATCGGCGTTCATAGGAGGGCCAGGAGCTGCGCAAGGGGAAGGGAGCGGACGGGTATCATGTCAGGCGGCCGCCCTGCACTCAAAGTCGCGGCGCAGCTGCAACAGGATCGCGACCGCATCGGCGGCGGCGGCGGGGCCGTCCTCCATTGCGATCAGCAACATCCTGTCGGCTGCATCCGTTACATCATCGGCCAGCGCAGCGTCTGACTCTGCGCCTGCGTTGAGCGATTCAGCCACCGCTTCGCAAGCGGCCAGACAGTTGTCGAGCACGGCGCGCGGGTTCGTGGCCAGCGGCAGCAGTTCGGCGCCTCGCTGGGCCAGATACTCTGCGAGATCGGTGAAATGCTGGTTGCGCCGCACAGGACTGTCGGGCGCGGCGACGGGATCACCGGCTGTCGGCGATGGCAGCGCGGCACGCAACAACAGTACATCGGCGGCATCCACGAGCGCGCCGCGTCCGGCCGCGACAAGGGTGCGAACGGCATGGGACAGCGCGGTGAAATCGAAACCTTCGGCCACGGCGATGAACCGGGCAAAATCGTGCTGCGCATCCAGTTGCATCAAGGCAAGCGCGTCCTTCGGGGTGCCGGGCGGGGCGACAAGCAGACTATGATCTTTCAGTGGGTCGGGCACCTGCGCCCATGCTCTGGATTCGGGGGCATCGAATCGCCGCGCGCACCAAAGGATGATGTCGGTCGTGGCGCCGAGCCGGGTCAGCGCCGCCATCAACCCGGCCGGGTCTTCCGGCAAGGTCATGCAGGCCAGATCAAGGTCGGGGCTGCGCAAGGCCGCCATTGCGGCTGCCGCAAAAACGGCGTCCTCCTGTCCTTGCGTCAGGATCGCCACACGGGCCGGAGCCGTCAGGCGGTACGCCAGACCGTGCGCGCTTTCGGCGTCTGCTGCCGTCATCGTTCCGTTGTCCGCCAGTGTCTGAAGGTGGCGGGCGACATCGGCGGGTTCGGGTACAAGGGTCGGCTCGATGGTCATGGCGCCCTCCGTCCGTCAACTGGAGATGAAGGCATCCGCGCGTCTTGCCACAGGCGCGACACGCGCTTCAGCCCGGGAAATCCCTGGCGTTCGGGGCGGAGAAGCGGCACGGTGCGTCCGCGCGGCTCGTCCAGGTTCACACGGATCACGGCGAGCGAAACGTTGTCCTGATCGGGGGCGTTGCTCTGCCCGACCTTTTCCAGAAGAAAGCGGGCGAGCTGATCGCTGCGGCACAGGGGGTGCGCCCGCAGAACGCCGGCAATTTCGTCGCAATCCAGAGTTTGCAGCCCGTCGCTTGCCACCACCAGCGTATCGCCGGGAAACAGGCGGAACGGTTGTCGCGGGCAATCGATGCGGGGGATCTCGGCCCCGAACAGAACCGAGGTCAGCACATGCCGTTCGGGATGGCTGCGGGCGGTTTCCTCGTCGATTTCTCCGCGGCTGGCCATCAGGTCAATTTCCGGCGCCATCGAATGGTCTTCGTTCAACTGGCGCAAGGTGTTGTCGCGGAACAGATAAAGCGGCGAATCTCCGACTGACAACCAGTGCAGCGCATCGCCGACAATAACCAGGGTCACAAGCGTCGCGCCCATGCCGTGGGCCTGCGGGTGCCGCGCGGCGTGGGCCTGCAGACAATCGTTAGCCGACGCCGCGGCGCGGGTCAGCGCCCCGGGGATGTCGTTCACGAAGCCAGCCATGTCATTGCGTTGCAGAACCAGATCGCTGAACATTTCGGTCACCACGATCTTGCTGGCGATCTCGCCGCTGGCGTGGCCTCCCATGCCATCGGCCAGCACCGCGAACCCGAAATCCCCCCCGCGCGAGAAATCGGTGACCACCGCATCCTCCTGCTGTTCGCGGTGGCCGATCCACAGGGCCGAGGCCGCATCAAGCCAAAGGTCTTCGGGGGCGGAAACAGGAAGCGGTTCAGCCATCGCCGGGCTCCGGTGTCCAAGTGAAATCGGCGCCACACAGGGCAACCAGCTTCAGCACCGTTTCCCCGATCCGGATTTCGTCGCCGTTGTGCATTTCCTCGGTGCTGAGGACCGGGCGGCCGTTCAACCGGATGATGTTCGATTTGCCGCCGTGGCCCAGATAGAACGCCTTTGCTTCATCGTCATAGGCAATTGCTGCGTGGTTCTGGCGCGAAATCGCGGTATCGCCGAAATCAAGGCAGACGCTGTTGTCGTCGCCGCGACCGATCAGCGACACGCCAGAGGCCAGCGCGAAATGCGCGCCCCGTCCGGGCCCACGCGCCACGACGATCCAGCCAACTGGAAATTCGACACGCGGAGGCTTGCCAATCGCAGCAGAGACCGCCGCATCGCGGGAGGTTTCCACCGGGTCGCGCGGCAAATGTCCTTCGCCGCCGGTAAAGCCAAGAAGCCGTGTGCGGACCCGACCGGCAGACGGTCGGGGCGCGGGCGTGGCATCCTTGGAGGGTTGGGAAACCTCGGGCGCGAACCCCTGTGCGCGCATCGCCTCTATCTGGCGCCGGGCCAGTTCGGCCGCATCGGGCGCGGGTTCGGTTTCCGGGGCAGGGACAGATGGCGCGGTGGCCGTGTCTTCGACGGTGCGAAGCCCCTGAGTCAGCACAAAAGCACCCTCTTTGCGACGTTCGGCAAAATCGAAACTGTCTGCTTCGGGGCTGGTGCCAACCTGCGCGGAGTCTGTGGTTTCGTCGGCAGGCCCGCCACCGGCCCGTTCGATGTCCTCTTCCGAAAAGCTCTCATGCGGGTCGTCTTCGACCGCGAAGATATTTCGCAGGTCGGCCACGGTATCCTGCGCTTCGGCAGCGGGGGTACTGCGCGCGAGAGCGTCGCTGTGGGTGTCGAAAACTTTCTTGAAAAGTGCCATTTGCCTGTTGTCCTTGATGCTCAATCCACGGCGGTTGCGGCCTGTCAGTAGTCGGGGCGGTGCACGATCACTTCGGGTCCGATGCCAAGGGCCACGGCGATGTCATGCGTGTCGGTGGCCAACCCCAGTGCGACAAAGGTTACCAGGGCGGCCAGCGTGTATTTGCCCAGCCGCACGGCTGCGGGTTCGGTGGACGTGTGCTGGGCATAGCTCATCGGCGCGGCGACATTGGCGCCGCCGGGAGGAAGGTTTGGGCCATCGGGCGTATCCATCATCTCGCGCGTGCGCTCCCAGGCGGCCCAGACTGCCTGAATGTAATCCGGCGCCTCGCGGTGCATATTCACCGGCTCGACCTTTCGCTGGCGCATCTCGGCGATCGTGGGCTCGCGGCGTTCTGGCGCCTTGGCCGGATCCGGATTGCACTTGGCCGGGCGCGGGGTCTGTTTGTCTGCCGGTGTGGCTGGCGTCTTGCGCGGTGCAGCGGGCCGCTGTGCGGCATCACGGCGTTCATGGGCGACCAACTGGCTCAGGCGCTGCTCAAGTGCGCCGTCGATCTCTGGCTGCGGGGCTTGCGTTGACTGGGGGGCACGGGCCGCGTTTGGCGCCGGAACGGGCGCGTTCGGGTTAATCCGGGCCGCCCATTCCGCAGCGGTCTGGATGCGATCGCCGGGAAACAGACGCATGGCATCGTCGATGGCGCGCAGAAACGGCTCGGGGTAGCCGGCGATCCGCCCGGCCAGGGCGCGGCAGGGATCGGGCTGATGCGAGGCAATGGCTGCCAGCCGGGCCTGGCTGTTGGGCGGTGCCTCGCCGCTGATAAGATGCCAGAACGTCGCGGCCAGCGCGTACAGATCGCTGCACGGTGCCTGTTTGCTGCCCGCGATGTAAAACTCCTGCGGCGAATACCCGTCTTTCACCACCAGCAGTGCCGACATGGCGCGGCTTTTCTTGCTGGCCTCTTCGCGCGCGGCGCCGAAATCGATCAGCACGGGCTTGTCGTGAACGTCGATCAGGATGTTGTCGGGCGAGATGTCGCGATGCAGCATGTCATTGGCGTGCACTTCGCCCACCGCGTCCAGCAGCCGTGGCAGCCAGGCCATCACCTGTTCCGGTGCAGGAGGCGCAACCCCTTCGATCAGGTCGAGCAGATCGTGGCCCTTGACCAGATCCAGCGCCATATAGGCCGTCTGATTGTCCTGAAACACCTGATGCACGCCGACGACATTGGGGTGGTCGATCCGGGCAAGGCTGCGCGCCTCGCGCACGAACAAATCGACAAAGGCGCGGAAATCGGCCTGACTGGCCTGCGACCGGGCCTGCACCGTCTTGTTCACCCGCCCGCAGAAGGCCGAGGGGAAACATTCCTTTATGACGACGGTCCGCTCAAGACTGTCGCGGGCAAGATACGTGATGCCGAACCCCCCGCTCGACAGGTATCGCTCGATCACATACTGCCCGTTCAGCAACGCGGTGCCCGGCGGGAGCATGTCCCCCAGGCCGTATTCTGTCGCGTTGTCGTAGTCGGTTTGCATGGCCCTGACCCATCGCAATTGCGGCTTTGGCGTGATGATGGCGCATGGGCGCCGGTTCTTCCGATAATGCCCGGGAAAATGTGTTCGAAAGGTGTCTGGCCTCGGCGCGAGCGGTGGAGAGTACTGACAAGTTTCATAAATTGTCGCAGGGTCGCGCGGGGAATTCGCGTGGCATTGGGCCCGGCAGATGGTAGACCTGAGGCCATGAAACTGTTGCGGCTTGGCCTTGTTCTGCTGATCGCGCTTGGGGTGGTTCTGCCCCGGGGCAGCGCGGTGTTGGCCGGGGCCATCGGCATGGGGCCGGGGCTGATCGTGGTCTGTACGCCGTCGGGGTTGATCACGATCCGGCTGGGCGCGGATGGAACGCCTGTAGAAACTCAGGGCGACCCGCAGCATTGCGCTCTGGTCCATGCCGGGGATACGGCGGTTGCGACTGCGCTGCTTGTGCCGGTGGCAGAGGGGTACGCGACGCTTGCCCCGTGGCAGGCCATTGCGCATTCGCCCGGCACACCGCGCCACGCACCAAACCGGCCCCGAGCGCCGCCTGTTTCTGTTGCCTGACACAAGACGATCAGACACTTACACGAACAGGACGATACCGATGCGTGACATACTTGGCGCGACCTTTCTGCTTTGCCTGCCGGCTTTGGCGCAGGCGCATGACTATACCCTTGGCGATCTGACGATTGCCCATCCGATGGCCTTTGAAACCGCGAAAACCGCGCAGACGGCGGGCGGGTTCCTTGAGATCACCAACACCGGCACCGAAGATGATGTGCTGCTTGAGGTGCGGGCCGATTTCCCGCGCGTGGAACTGCACGAAAGCAAGGAAAAGGACGGCGTTGCGACCATGTCGCATGTCGAGTCGATCAGCGTTCCCGCGGGGCAGACCGTCGCGCTGAAACCCGGCGGCTACCACGTGATGTTCATGGGCCTTGGCGGTGATCCCTTTGAAGAGGGCGAACGGGTCCCGGCGACGCTGGTGTTCGAGAAGGCCGGCGAAATCGAGGTGGAATTTGCCGTCGAACCACGTGGAAGCGGGGCAGGGTCACACAGCGGGCACAGTGGGCACGGCGGCTGACCCGGACGCCCTGCGATCAGCTGGCCGCGGTTTTCAGCCCGGCCACCAGATGATGAAACTTTTCGCCCTGTACGGCCACATGGTCGCGCAGGGCGCGCGCGGCGCCTTCGGCGTCGCCTTCGGTCAGCATCTGCACCACCGTTTCATGTTCCGACATCGATTGCCGCATCCGGCCGCGCAGGCGCAGCTGCTGACGGCGGAACGGCTTCAGCCGCTTGTGCAGGCGATTTGCCTCGGTTTCCAGAAATCCGTTGCCGGACTGGGCATAGATGATTTTGTGAAACCGTTCGTTTTCAAGGTAATAGGCATCAAGATCGGCGCGTTCCACGGCGGCTTTGCAGCGGGCGTTTGCCTCGCGCAGATCATCTAGGGCACTGTCGCTGATGCGGCGGGCGGCGTAGCGGCCACAGGCGGCCTCAAGCTCGGCCATCACCTCGAACATCTCAAGCAATTCAACCGCGCCGGGCTGGCGCACGAACACGCCGCGCCGCGGGATCTGTTCAACCAGCCCGGTCTGGGCCAACCGCTGGAACGCCTCGCGCAGGGGGGTGCGCGATACGCCGAACTGCTCGGCCAGCCGCACTTCGTCCAGCCGGTCTCCATCGGCGAATCCACCGCTGAAGATCAGCTCTTCCAGCTCCTGGGCTATGCTGTCGGCGCGGCGGGGTTCCATGCCCGACATCTAGCAAAGCGGCGTGAGTGTGCAAAGCGTTTCTTTTTGTATACAAGATGATTGACTCACAGAACATATCCTCCATAGTTGGCGACACAGCCCGGTGAAATCCGGGCGGTACACCATGGGAGGAACACATGATTGCCAAGCTGAAGGCTGCCGTCGCCGGCGCCGCGCTGATTGCCGCGGCCGGGGCCGCACATGCCACGGAATTGCGCCTGTCGCACCAATGGTCGAACAACGACGTGCGCCACAAGGTGGCTCAGATCGTCGCGGATGAGGTTGCCGCCGCCGGTGTGGACCTCGACATCAAGATCTTCGGGTCCAGCTCGCTATTCAAGGCGCGCGAGCAGTACAAGCCCCTGTCGCGCGGCCAGCTCGACATGACCGTTCTGCCGCTTTCCTATGCGGGCGGCCAGCAACCGGCCTATAACCTCACGCTGATGCCCGGGCTGGTGAAAAACCATGACCACGCCGCGCGCCTGTCGGACTCGCCCTTCATGGAGGCGCTCGAGGCCAAGATGGCGGAGGACGATGTAATGGTGCTGGTGCACGGCTATCTGGCGGGCGGCTTTGCCGGCAAGGACAAGTGCATCACCAAGCCCGAGGATGTCGCGGGCCTGCAAACCCGCGCGGCGGGCAAGGCGTTCGAGCAGATGCTGGCGGGCGCGGGCGCATCCATCGCGTCGATGGCCTCGTCCGAGGTGTACAACGCGATGCAGACCGGCGTTCTGGATGCTGTGAACACCTCGTCGTCGTCCTTCGTGTCCTATCGCATCTTCGAGCAGGTCAAGTGCTATACCCCCGCGGGCGACGTGGCGCTGTGGTTCATGTATCAGCCGCTGCTGATGAACAAATCCACCTTCGAGGGGCTGACCCAAGAACAGCAGGACGCGCTGATGGCGGCCTCGGAAAAGGCGCAGGCCTTCTATCTGGACGAAGCCAAAAAAGAAGACGCGGCTTCGGTCGAAGTCTTTGAAAAAGCCGGTGTGGAGATTGCCAATATGTCGGATGCCGATTTCAAGGCATGGCAGGATCTGGCGCGCGAGACGTCCTATGCGGCCTTCGTCGCGGATGTGCCCGACGGGCAAGAGCTGCTGGATATGGCGCTCGCGGTCGAATGATCGCGCTGCGGGGCGGCCCCGTGCCGCCCCGCACCCCCTGAACTCCCACATCACGACACCCCCGAACCCCGGAGGCGCCCATGGCCGGCCACAGCACGGCTGCCGCAGCACATGCAGGCAACAACCCCTTTCTGAAAACCGTCGCGGCGTTATCCACCCTTGCGGGCTGGTTGTCGGCGGCGATGATCGTCGTGGCGGTGGGCATCACCTGCCAGATGATCGTGATCCGCTTTGTGCTGAACGGCTCGACCGTCTGGCAGACCGAGGCGGTGATCTACCTGATGGTCGCGGCCACTCTGATCGGCCTGCCCTATGTCCAGCGCCTGCGCGGTCATGTGAACGTCGATCTGATCCCGCTGTCGCTGGCGCCGCGCGCGCGCAAGGTGCTGGCCGTCATCACGCTGGGCCTGTCCATCGCGATTGTCGCCGTCATGGTCTACTACGGCTATGACTACTGGCATTTCGCGTGGTCGCGCGGCTGGACATCCGACACCGTCTGGGCCGTCCGCCTTTGGATTCCCTATCTTGCCATTCCGGTCGGCTTTGGACTGCTGCTGCTGCAACTGATCGCAGATCTGGTGGCCGTGCTGACAGGTGTCGACAAACCTTTCGGGCTGGAGGACGTCTGATGGACCCGCTCGTTCTGGGCGCGCTGGTCGCGCTTGCCACCATCGCCGTGCTGTTTTCCGGCGTTTCGGTTGCCATTGGTCTGCTGATCGTCTCGGCCGGATTCCTGATCGTGTTCGACGGGATGCGCTCGCTTGAACTGCTGCCCGAGATCTTCTTTGGCAAGCTCGACAATTTTGCGCTGCTGTCGATCCCGATGTTCATCATCATGGGGGCTTCCATCGCCTCGACCCGGGCGGGGGCGGACCTGTACGAGGCGCTGGAACGCTGGCTGACGCGCATTCCCGGCGGGCTGGTCATTTCCAATCTTGGCGCCTGCGCGCTGTTTGCCGCCATGTCGGGATCGTCGCCCGCCACCTGCGCCGCCATCGGCAAGATGGGCATCCCCGAAATGCGCAAGCGCGGCTATCCCGATGGCGTCGCCGCCGGGTCCATCGCCGCGGGCGGCACGCTGGGCATCCTGATCCCGCCCTCGGTCACCATGATCGTCTATGGCATCGCCACCGAAACCTCGATCGGGCGGCTCTTCCTGGCCGGTGTGATCCCGGGCTTCCTGCTGGTCGCCCTGTTCATGGCCTGGTCGCTGTATTCCACATGGCGCTCGGGCGATACGACGCGGCTCGGCTCGGGCAGCTATACCTGGCGCGAACGGTTCGAGATTCTGCCGCGCGTGGTGCCCTTCCTGCTGATCATCCTTGGCGTGCTTTATGCCATGTACGGCGGCATCGCGACACCGTCGGAAACGGCCGCCGTGGGCGCGCTGCTCTGCCTGCTGATCGCGGTCATCATCTACAAACTCTGGAGCCCGCGCGCCCTGTGGGACGTGCTGCGCGACAGCACCCGTGAATCCGTGATGATTCTGTTCATCATCGCGGCGGCGGGGGTGTTCTCCTACATGCTGTCATCGCTGTTCATCACCCAGTCCATCGCCGAATGGATCGGCACGCTGGATGTGAACCGCTGGGTGCTGATGGGGGCGGTCAACGTGTTCCTGCTGGTGGCCGGGTTCTTCCTGCCGCCGGTCGCGGTGATCCTGATGGCGGCGCCGATCCTGCTGCCGATCATCACCACCGCCGGGTTCGATCCGATCTGGTTTGCCGTGGTGCTGACGATCAACATGGAAATCGGGCTGATCTCGCCCCCCGTTGGCCTGAACCTTTATGTCATCAACGGCATCGCGCCCGACATCAAGCTCAAGACGATCCTCACCGGGTCGCTGCCCTTTGTCGGCTGCATGGTGCTGGCGATCATCCTGCTGTGCCTGTTCCCGGGGTTGGCCACCTGGCTGCCCGAGGCCGTGATGGGAGAAGCGTTTTGACCCTGCTTGCCGATCTTCTGTCGACCGTTTTCGACCGGCGCTATCGCTCGGGCCCCGCGGCCCGGGATGACAGCCGCCCGCTGCCCGACCTGGCCAGCGCGCTGGTCAGCGCCTCGGGCGAAACCTCGGGCCTGGCCCTGGCGCGCAGTTACCTGGACCGGTTCGAGCAGTTGGATGACGGCGAAAAGCTGGCCGTCTTCCACGACCTGGCCGAGGCCAAGAACATCGACCCGACCCAGGTGCGCAACACTCTGGCCGCGTACGAGGCCGACCCCTCGAAAGCCACCTATCGCGCCTTCATGGCCGCCGCCGAACCCCCCCGGCAAGAGCTGATCCGCCGGTTGAACCAGGTGCCGGGCGCAACCGCGCGACTGGTGCGGATGCGGGCCGACCTGCTGCGTCTGGGGCGGGGCGATCCGGCCTTGCAGGCGCTGGACCTCGATTTCCGGCACCTGTTTGCCTCGTGGTTCAACCGGGGCTTCCTGGTGCTGCGCCCGATCAACTGGGAAAGCCCGGCGCATATCCTTGAAAAGATAATCGCCTACGAGGCCGTGCACGCCATCGACAGCTGGGACGATCTGCGCCGCCGCCTGCAACCCGAAGACAGGCGCTGTTTCGCCTTCTTCCACCCTGCCATGCCCGACGAGCCGCTGATCTTCGTCGAGGTGGCGCTGACGCAGGGCATTCCCGGCTCGATCCAGATGCTGCTGGCCGAAGAACGCGCCCCGCTGGCCGCCGAAGATGCGGACACAGCCGTGTTCTATTCGATCTCGAACTGTCAGGCCGGGCTGGCAAGCATTTCGTTCGGCAATTCACTGATCAAGCAGGTGGCCGCCGACCTGTCGACCGAACTGGCGGGGCTGAAAACCTTCGTCACGCTCTCGCCCATTCCCGGGCTGATGCGCTGGTACACCGCGCAGGAGGCGCCCCCTCCCATCGACACGTCCGAGGCGCTGCGCGCCACCGCCGCCCACTACCTGCTGAAGGCCAAGACCGAAGGCGCCGCGCCACTGGATCCGGTCGCGCGCTTCCACCTTGGCAATGGCGCGCTGGTGCATGCCGTACACGCGGGCGCCGATACATCGGAAAAAGGTATGGCCCAAAGCGCCGGGGCCATGGTGAACTACCTTTACGATCTGGGCAAAGTGGCGCAGAACCACGAAAAATTCGCAACCGAGAAAACCGTCGCCGCCTCTCCCGAGGTGCGTGCGCTGGCTGCCGGCGCCGCCCGGGCGCAGGCCTGAAGAAAGTCGAACCCATGGCCAACCCGCTTTATGACACGCTGTTCGCCGCCCACGCCGGGCGCCTTGATGCCTTCCTGATCCTGCCCGACGGCTCCGAGATCTCGTACCAGTCGTTCCTGCAAATGACAGCGCGGTTTGCCCATGTGCTGACCTGCGCGGGGCTGAATCCGGGCGACCGGGTGGCCGTGCAGATCCAGAAATCGCCGCAGGCGCTGGCCGTCTATGCCGCCTGCGCGCAGGCCGGTCTGATCTTCCTGCCGCTCAACACGGCCTACACGGTGGATGAACTCACCTATTTCCTTGAAAATAGCGGTGCGCGGCTGATGGTCTGCGATGGCGCCAGTCAGGGGGCACTCGCACCCATCGCCACGGGCCTTGGCGCCACGCTGGAAACGCTGAATGGCGATGGCTCCGGCTCGCTCTCGGACAAGGCCGAAGGGCAGCCCGACAGCTTTGACACAGTCGACCGCAGTGGCGACGATCTTGCCGCTTTCCTCTATACCTCGGGCACCACGGGCCGCTCCAAGGGCGCGATGCTGACGCAGGACAACCTGCTGTCGAATGCCCGCACCCTGACGGATCACTGGCGCTTCACCGCCGATGACGTGCTGCTGCACGCGCTGCCGATCTTCCACACCCACGGGCTGTTCGTGGCGACGAACATCACGCTGACGGCGGGCGGGTCGATGATCTTCCTGCCGAAATTCGATGCCGATCAGGTGATCGCCCTGCTGCCCCGCGCCACGGCGATGATGGGCGTGCCGACCTTCTACACCCGCCTGCTGGACGACGCCCGCCTGACCCGCGAGCTGACCGCCAGGATGCGGCTGTTCATCTCGGGCTCCGCGCCGCTGCTGGCCGAAACCCACGTCAGCTTCGAATCCCGCACCGGCCACCGCATCCTTGAACGCTACGGGATGACGGAAACCAACATGAATACCTCGAATCCCTACGACGGCGAACGCCGCGCCGGCACCGTGGGCTTCCCGCTGCCGGGGGTCGAGCTGAAGGTGACCGACCCCGAAACCGGCAAGACCCTGCCGGACGGCGAGGTCGGCCAGATCGAGGTGCGCGGCCCCAACGTGTTCAAAGGCTACTGGCAGATGCCGGAAAAAACCGCCGCCGAGCTGCGCGAAGACGGCTTCTTCATCACCGGCGATCTCGGCCGCGTGGACGAAGACGGCTATGTCCACATCGTGGGCCGCAACAAGGACCTGATCATTTCAGGCGGCTACAACATCTACCCCAAGGAAATCGAGCTGCTGCTCGACGACCAGCCCGGCGTGCTTGAATCCGCGGTGATCGGCGTGCCGCACCCGGACTTCGGCGAAACCGTGCTGGGCATCCTCGTGCCGGAAAAGGGCGCAGCCCCCGATACCGATGCGATCCTCGCCGCTGCCCGCGACAGCCTCGCCCGCTTCAAGCACCCGCGCGAGTTGATCCTGCTGGACGAACTGCCGCGCAACACCATGGGCAAGGTGCAAAAGAACATCCTGCGCGACACCTACAAATCGCGCTTCATGCCGTCCTGACCACCAAAACCCCGGAGGGGCCCAGCCCCTCCCACACCCGCGCCGCCGCGCTGATCTCCTGTCCCCCTGTTCTTTGGGGGACAAATATCCCGGGGGAACCCCGAAGGGGTGGGGGCAGAGCCCCCTCTTCCAGTACGAAGCAACTCAGACGTGGCTGCGTCCGGCGCTCTCGTCCTCGGCATGGAACCAGTCGTCGGGGTAGGGATACCACCAGTCTGCCATCCGCGCCTTTGGGTCGATCACCGCCATCTTGGGGCGGCGGAACGCGTCCAGCCCCGTCCGGCCCAGCGTGCGCCCAAGGCCCGAATTCTTGATCCCGCCAAAAGGCAGCGCGTCGTTGTCCACCAGCGGGTTGTTGATCCAGACCATCCCGGCCTGCATCTCGCGCACGCCCCGGAACGCCTCGTCCAGGTCATCGGTGAACACGCTCGCGCCCAACCCGAAGTCCGAGTTATTCGCCTGTGCCAGCGCCGTGTCGAAATCCGGCACCGGGTAGACACAGACCACGGGGCCGAAAATCTCTTCCCGCGCGATCTCCATCGCATCGGTCACGCCGGTCAGCACGGTGGGCGCATAGAACCAGCCGGGGCCGACGCCTTCTGGCACACACCCGCCGCATTCAACCGTCGCCCCCTGCGCAACGGCGTCCTCGACCAGCCGGGCCACCTTGTCCCGCGCGGCACGGCTGACCAGCGGTCCGATCTCGGCCTTGCCCATGCCATCGCCGATCCGCAGCGCGCGGGTCCGTGTCACCAGCGCCTCCAGAAACGCCCCGTAGGCGGAGCCAACGACGTAAATCCGCTCGGTCGAGGTGCAGACTTGCCCTGATTGCAGAAACGCGGCGGTGACGGCCCCGGCGGCGGCCACATCCACATCCACCTTGTCCGACACGATCATCGGGTCGCTGCCGCCCGCCTCGATCACCGCCGGCTTCAGCTGTCCGGCGGCGGCCACCGCCACCGCCTTGCCTGACGCCACCGAGCCTGTGAACGCCACCCCATGCGTCAGGGGCGAGCCGATCAGGTGCTGGCCCACCTCGGCCCCGCCCGGCAGCACGGCGACCAGGTCATCGGGCAGCGCCCGGAACACCTGCGCAAAGGCCAGCGTACACAAGGTTCCCGCCGGCGCGGCCTTCATCACCACGCCATTGCCCGCCGCCAGCGAGGCGGCAATCGACCAACAGCCAAGGATCAGCGGAAAGTTGTAGGGCACCACATGCACCGTCACGCCCAGCGGCTCCTGCACCATGAACTGGAACGATCCGGGCTGCATCGGCCCGGCGATATGGCCCGCATCGTCGCGGGCCATTTCGGCGTAATAGCGGAACACCGGCGCGATATTGGCGATCTCGCCGATCGCCTCGGGATAGGGCTTGCCGGTTTCCAGCGTCATGCGCTTGGCCACAGCGGCCATGTCGCCCGTCTCGATCGCATCGGCCACGCGGTGCAGCACCTTGGCGCGCGCCTTCGGGTCGGTCGCGGCCCAGCCCTTCTGCGCGGCGTTGACCCGCGCCAGAACAGCGTCGATCTCGGGGCCCGTCGGCGCGCCGAACACGCCCACGGGTTCAAGGGTCGAGGGGTTTTCCAGCACGGTCCCCGCGCCCGACAGCGTCTGATAGGCCGGGTTCAGAAACAGCGCGGGGGTGAACGGGTCGGGCAGCTCGGCGGACATCAGCGGCTCTCTCAGCGGATCATGTAGACCTTTTTCACCGTCTCGTGGACGGTGCAGACGCCCTTCCAGTCCTGCGGGAAAAAGGCGGCTGTGTCGGGCGTGATCTCGATCACCTCGCCCGACTCGTGGACGTAGGTGCAGCGCCCTTCAAGGAAGTGGCAGAATTCGTCGCGGGTGACGTGGCAGTTCCACTTGCCGGGGGTACAAACCCACAACCCGCATTCGCTCTGCCCGTCGGGGCCCTTGTGAAGCAGCTTGCCCGAGGTGTGCGAGCTGCCTTCGATCATCGTCGGGATCTCGCCCCAATCGACCAGATCGTCCTGCTCCAGCGGTTTGTGCATCACCGGGGTTGTCATCGTCAGTCTACCTTTCAAAACAGCGCATAGACGTTGCGCATTTCCTCGTGCACGGCGCATTGGCCGGACCATCCTTTGGGGAACATCACCACGGTGCCGGGGCCCACCTCGATCACCTCGCCGGTGTCGGCGGTATAGGTCGCGCGGCCCGCCACGAAATGGCAAATCTCGTCAGCGGGCAGGGTCAGCCGCCAGGTGCCCGGCGTGCAGACCCAGGTGCCGATCTCGGGGCGGTTGTCCGGCCCCTTGTGCACCAGCCGCCCCGAAGAGCGCGAGGCACCTGCGACCGCATCGGGCTGCGGGCCCCAGTCGATCAGGTCGCCTCGGGTGGACACATCGTGGAGGTGCGGCGCGCTGCTCATGCCTGCAGGATCCCGTCCAGGATGCCCGCCGCCTTGGTCGGGCCGTGGCGCGATTGCATATGCGCGGATGTCGCGGCCAGTTTCGCCTGCATCGCCGTATCGGTCAGGCAGGTGTTCAGCGCCTCGGCCAGTTGCTCATCACTCCAGTCATAGCGGTGAAAGCCGAAGCCGTGGCCGGTTTCCTGCACCCGCGTCGCGTTGTCATGCCCGTCCCAGACATAGGGCATGATGATCGCGGGCTTGCCGAAATACAGGCACTCGGTGAACGAGTTGTTGCCGCCGTGGTGGATCACCGCGTCAACCTGCGGGATCACCGAGGGCTGCGGATACCAGCTGGCGATATGCACGTTGTCGGGGATATCGTCGTATTCGCCGATATAATCGCCCACGTTCACCAACGCGCGATAGGGCAGGGTCGACACCGTCTTGATGATCCGCTTCAGCAGATCGGTATCGCCCGCGCCCAGCGACCCGAACGAGATGTAAAGCAAAGGCTTGTCGTTGTTGGCCTTGAAGGTCGGCACCTCATAGGGCTCTTCCTCGCGCACGCAGCCTTCGAGGTACTGGAACTGCGCTGGATCCAGAGGGGTTTCGCGGGGGTATTTCACCGGCTCGGGATACAGCAGGAAATTCATCGTGGGCGAGGGTTCAAAGAATTCGCCAAGCTCATAGGGCGCCTCGTTATTCTCGGCCAAGAAGGCGTTGTAATCGTCGTGGATCGGCTTGATGACCGCCTTGAAGCGATCGTCATAGGCCTTCATTCCCTCGGGGTCGTCCACGCGGCAGCCCGACAGATGCGGCGGCACCAGCGGGTCGGGAATTTCGTTTTCCGAGCAGGAGATGATGCGCACCCACGGCACGCCATACTGCTTGATCGCGGGGAACATGATGACGTTGTCGACGCAGATCATGTCGGGCTTGATCGCATCCAGCACGCCGGGCAGATCCTTCTGCGCCCATTTCGCGCTGTCCACGATCGCCTCCCAGCAGTCCTTCACGTAGTTGTCGATCTGGTCGATGGGCGATTTGCGGAAGTTCGGGATGTGGCCGTTGATGAAATCCTCCCAGAACTTCGCCATGGCTTCGGGCTCCATCGGTTCTGACAGGGCGACGGGGTGCGCTTCGAACCCATAACCCTGATACACCTCGACAAATCCCGGGTCCGAGAGGAACACGGCCTTGTGGCCCAGCTTTTCGCAGGCCTGCGCGATGCCGACGCTGTTCAGCGCGGGGCCAAAGGCCGCTTCGGGGAAAAAGGCGATGGTTTTCTGTGTCATCTGGAAACTCCCTTTGATTTCTTATTCCGGCAGGATGCGCGAATGTTCAGCCGCCCAGGCGCAGGTGGCGGGCGCGCCGATGGCGGGGGCGTCCTGCCCGGCGCGCAGCAGGGCGCGCATCACCGCGCCATTGGTCAGCCGCACATGCACGCCCATGTCGGCTCCGTGATAGGCGACCTGTTCGACGGTGCCGGTGACGGCATTGCGCCCGTCGCCCGGCGTGGCGGTCAGCAGATCGACCCGCTCCGGCCGCACGGCCAGCACGGCGGGGCCAGTCAGCGTGGAGGCCCCGCGCAGCAGGCCCAGCCCCGGCACCTCGACCCCTTGGGCGGTGGCGGTGCCTTCGACGAAATTCATCTCTCCGATGAAACCGGCGACAAAGCGGCTGGCGGGGTGTTCGTACAGCTCGCCCGGCGAGCCGACCTGCGCCAGCTTGCCGTCTTTCAGAACGGCGATCCGGTCGGCCATCACCAGCGCCTCTTCCTGATCGTGGGTGACGATCAGAAAGGTGATCCCCATTTCGGCCTGTAACCGCTTCAGCTCCAGCTGCATGTCCTGCCGCAGCTTCTTGTCCAGCGCCGACAGCGGTTCATCCAGCAGCAGCACGCGCGGACGTTTCACCAGCGCGCGCGCCAGCGCGACCCGCTGCCGCTGCCCGCCCGACAGCTGGTCGGGGCGGCGGTTGGCAAAGCCGCCCAGTTGCGCCGCCTCCAGCACTTCTGCCACGCGAGAGTCGATCTCGGGTTTGGGCAGGCGCTCCATCTCCAACCCATAGGCGACGTTGCGCGCCACACTCATGTGCGGGAACAGCGCGTAGGACTGGAACATCAGGTTCAGCGGCCGTTTTGCCGGGCGCAGGCGTGTCACGTCCTGCCCGCCCACGATCACCTGCCCGCCCTGCGGCGCTTCGAACCCGGCCAGCGTGCGCAGCAGCGTGGTCTTGCCACAGCCCGACGGCCCCAGCAGGGCAAAGAATTCGTTGTCGCCCACATCCAGCGAGACATTGTCGATCGCCGTCACGCTGCCATAGCGTTTGACGATGTTGCGCATCTGAACCACTGGCGTCATCGCGTGAACACTCCCTTGTCGGCGCGCTGCGCGATCAGCACCAACGCGAAGGACACCCCCATCACGATTGTTGCCATCGCGTTGATCTCTGGCGTCACGCCAAAGCGGATCATCGCGTAGATCTGCATCGGCAACGTGGTCGACCCTTGCCCCGCGCCGGCGGTGAAATAGGCGATGATGAATTCATCGACCGACAGGGTGAAGGACAGCAGCGCCCCGGCAATCACCCCCGGCGCAATCGCAGGCAGCAGCACGCGGCGGAAGGTGGTGAATTCGCTTGCGCCCAGATCGGCGCTTGCCTCCAGAATCGAATGGTCGAAATGGCGCATCCGTGTGCGCACCACCGCCACCACGAAGGCGATGTTGAACACCACATGGCTCAGGATGATGGAATGCAGCCCCAGCGTCATGTTCAGCGCGGTGTAGAAGGACAGCAGCGCAATCGCCAGCACGATGTCGGGGATGATCATCGGCGCGAACAGCAGCGCGTCCAGCGCCGCCGACTGGCGCCGCGTTTCCACGCCCACCGCCAGCGCGGTGCCGATCACCGTGGCCAGCGCGGTCGAGGCCAGCGCCACCACCAGCGTATTGCGCGCGGCGCGGATGATCGGGTCGGCGCTGAACAGCTTGCCGTACCATTCCAGCGAAAACCCGGTCCAGACCGTGGGCAGCCCGGCGCGGTTGAACGACAGCGCCATCAGCACAAGGATCGGAACGTAAAGAAATGCATAGAACAGCACCATGTGCAGCTTCAGCGCGGCGGGCATCCGGGGACTCATGAGTTAGTCCTCTCGCCCGAGGCGCGGCCCGCCAGCACCGCCTGCGTGAACAGCAGCACCATCATGATGGCGATCAGGAACATTGACAGCACCGCGCCAAAGGGCCAGTCGCGCGCGCTCAGGAACTGGTCATAGATCAGGTTGCCCACCATCTGAAGCCGCCCGCCACCCAGCAGGTCGGGCGTGATGAAATTGCCGATCGACAGCACGAAGACGAAGACGCCCCCGGCGGCGACGCCCGAAACCGTCTGCGGCAGGATCACGCGGCGAAAGGTGGTGAAGGTCGAGGCGCCAAGGTCCTCGGAGGCTTCGATGGTCTCGCGGTTGATCCGGCTGAGCGACGAATAGATCGCCAGCACCACGAAGGGCGTGTAGTTGTAGACCAGCCCGACCACCACGGCGAAGGAATTATACAGCAGCGGCAGCGGTTCATCGATCACGCCCGCGCCTTCCAGCGCGCCGTTGATCAGCCCCTCGCGGTTCAGCATCACGATCCAGGCATAGGTGCGGATCAGGTAATTCGACCAGAACGGCAGGATCACAAGGATCAGCAGTGCCGTCTGCCAGTGTTTCGGCGCGCGGGTGATCGCATAGGCCGCCGGATAGGCGATCAGGATCGCGATGGCCGTTGCCGTCAGCGCAATCCGCGCCGAGCGCAGGAAGATGCCAAGATACAGCGGATCGGCCGCGCGGGTGAAATTCTCAAACGTCCAGATGTAATCGATGCCGCCGTACAGCCCGCGTTCAAAGAACGCATAGGTAAAGATCAGCCCGCAGGGCACCACCATCAGCAGGGCAAGCCAGCCCAGCCCCGGCCCCATCAGGACAAGCGTTTTCAACGGGTTGTTCACGTCGGTCTTTCAGAACAGCAGGGAAAGCGCGCGCCCCTGCGGCGGGGCGCGCAGGGGGCGTTATTGCGCGGCCATGATCTCGGTCACGGTGCGGGCAAAGGCTTTCTGCCCCTGTCCCAGATCGCGCAGCTGCTCGTATTTCACCAACTCGGCAGGGGCCATGCCCATGTTGGGGAAGCTTTCGACCAGCGACGGGTCCAGGGCTTCCATCGCGGCCTGGTTCGGCGTCTTGTACAGGATGTTCGACGCCACCCAGACCCCCACGTCCTTGCCCATCACATAGTTCACAAAGGCATGCGCCGCGTCCTTGTTTTCCGACGCGTTGGTGATGACGATGGCATCCACCCACAGGTCGCTGCCTTCCTCGGGGATGGTGTATTTGATCTCGGCGTTTTCGGCGATGCCGTAGTTGCACCAGCCATCCCAGGCCTGCACCATCGTCGCCTCGCCCGACACCAGCTTCAGGTAGAAGGTGGCATCGTCATAGGCCAGCAGATCCTGCTTCGTGGCGATCAGCATGTCCTTTTCGGCGGCCAGCGTTTCGGCGCTGGTGTCGTTCAGCGACTTGCCCAGCGCCAGTGCGGCGGCGCCCATCAGCCAGCGGTCGGTCGACAGCATGGTGACCTTGCCTTTCAGGTCGTCCGACGGCGACAGCAGCGCATTCCACGACGTCGGCTCTTCCATCATGTCCGAACGATAGCACAGCCCCGTCGTGCCCCAGGCGTAGGGCACCGAATAGGTGTTGCCCGGATCATGCGCCAGCTCGGTCGCCTCGTCGTACAGGTTTTCAAGGTTCGGCACCTTGTCGTGGTCGATGGGTGCCGACAGGCCCAGGTTCTTCAGCGCCTCGGCAAAGGGCGAGGACACGAACAGCACGTCGTACCCCTTGCCGCCACCGGCGACGACCTTGCCCATGATTTCCTCGTTTGTGGCGTGGACCGACAGTTCGGCCTCGATCCCGGTTTCCTTGGTGAAATTCTCCAGCAGGTCGGGCGGCATGTAGCCATCCCAGTTGGAAATCACGATCTTCTCGGCCTGCGCGGCTCCGGCGATAAGGGCGCAGGCGGCCACGGCGGCAAGGCGCGCGGATAGCGGTGTTCTGGTCATCTTTGTTCCCCCTGTGGAACCAGTGTTGCGATGTCGTGCTGTCGTTGCAGCGAATTGACTTGTTATGGGATCACGGTATTTTTGAGCCAATAAAAACTCAACAGAAATTTGCGGCAATCTGTGCGTGGCATGGTAAAACGCCGGAACACGCGGAAATCTGACGGTTTTTTGGTCACGGGGCGGATGGGCAGGAATGGCGGCGGCACTGAAATACACCCGGTTGGCGGAAAAAATACTGGATGTCGCGGTGGAATCGGGCCTGCGCGAAGGCGACCGGCTGGTGGAAAAATCGCTGGCCGAGTCCTGTTCCGTGTCGCGCACCCCGGTGCGCGCAGCGCTGCGCCTTCTGATGGATCGCGGGTTGGCCCGCCGCGCCGCCGAGGGCGGCACCGTGTTGGCCTGCGCACCCGAAAGCGGGCTTGCCGCCCTTGCGGGCGAGGCACCGCCTCAGGCTGATCTGCCCGCCCGCATCCTGCGCGACCGTGCGGCGCGGCGCTTGGATGATTCTGTGAACGTGACCGATCTGCTGCGCCGCTACGGCTGTACCCGGGCCGAGGCGCAGAAGGCGCTGGAAACCCTGCTGGCCCAGGGCGTGATGCAGCGTGCCGAGGGCCAGCTCTGGCTGTTTCAACGGATGCCGGGCGACCGGGGCGCCAGCGACGAAAGCTATGATTTCCGCCTGATGCTGGAGCCGCAGGCGATCCTCTCGCCCGCCTTCCGGCTGGACGCCACCCGCGCCGCCGCCGTGCGCACCCGGACCGAGATGTTGCTGGCCCATCCCGAACACGGCATCGACCCGGGCGATTTCCAGCAGGCCGATCTGTCATTTCACCGGCTGATCGCGCGCTCGGCCGGGAACCAGTTCGTGACGGAATCGCTGATGGCGCACCACGGGCTGCGCCAGCTTTCGGGCCCGGCGGGGGGGTACAACGATTTCCGGATGCGGCAGGCGCTGGAAGAACACCTGCGCATGCTCGACCATATCGAAGCGGGGCAGCCCGACCTGGCCGCCGATCTGATGCGCGTGCATCTGCGCCTGTCGCGCGCGCGCCGCCCCAGTGTGGCGAACCGGGGCGCTCCGGCGCTTGCCTTTGGCACGCCCCGCAGGCATTGACGCCCTGACATGACCGCCCGCCGCTCCCCCTTGATCGCGATCTTCCCCGAGGCCAGTTTCGGCGCCGCGCTGAACTGTGTCGGCATCGCGCAGCAGCTTGCGAAGCAAGGTGCGACGCCGGTGTTCCTGACCCACGGCGGCTTTCACGGGGTGTTTGCCGATTACGGGTTCGACGAATACCGCATCCCCGGCGAACCGGACCTGACGGCAGATGAAACCCAAAGCTATTGGCAGGATTTCCTGAGCCACCACCTGCCGCATTTCAACCTGCCCCCGCAGGAGCAGCTGACGACTTATGTCGCCCCGGTCTGGCAAGCGATTGTCGACGGTGCCATGGCGGTCGAGGCGGGGCTGCAAAGCCTGCTGGCCCGGCTGAAGCCCGACGCGGTAGTGATCGACAATGTCATCATGTTCCCCGCCATCGCCAACGCGGGCGTGCCTTGGGTGCGGGTGGTCTCTTGCGCTGAAACCGAACTGCCCGATCCGTGCGTGCCGCCCTACCTGTCGGGGCTGGCCTCGGGGGCCGATCCGGCCGCCTTTACCGCCGCTTATCGCGCCGCCACCGCGCCCTCGCACATGGCCTATAACACCTTCCGAACGGACCACGGCCTGCCCCCGCTGGCCGAGGGGCTGTTCATGGAACCCTCGCCGTATCTGAACCTGCTGCTGGCCCCCGACATCACCCGCCACACCCGCGCCACGCCGCTGGACCCGGGGCGCTACACCTGCCTTGACGGTTGCGTAAGGCAAGAGGCCCCCTATACCCCGCCCGCCTTTCCGCGCGACACCGGGCCGCTGGTCTATGTCAGCTTTGGCAGCCTTGGCGCGATGGACACCGCGTTCTTCGGCCGCCTGCTGGAAGTCTTCGCCACGCTGCCCGCGCGGTTCCTTGTGAACGTGGGCGCGGGGATCGACTCCTATTCCAGCGTGCCCGATAACGTGCACCTTCAGGACTGGTTTCCCCAGCCCTCGGTCGTGGCGCAATGCGAACTGTTCATCCACCACGGCGGCAACAATTCCTTTTGCGAGGCGCTGTTCCACGGCGTGCCCTCGCTGATCCTGCCCTATTGCTGGGACGGGCACGACAACGCCGCCCGCGCGGCGGAAACCGGGGTGGGGCAGGCGCTGCCCCGCTGGGACATGACCGATGCCGCCCTGGCCCGCGCCATCACCGAGCTGATGGGCGACAGTACCATGCGCGACCGCCTGCGCGCCAACGCCGCGCAGATGCAGAAGGCCGATCACGTCGCCCTTGCGGCCCGGCGCATCCTTGAGGTTCTGCCCGCCTAGAGGCGGCTTTTGTCCCCTTCTGTGAACCAGATCACTTTCTAGGGTGCCAAAATCGGTGTTACCTTGCGCATGGAATCAGCGTTTTTGCCCCGTATTTTCATGTTTTCCTTTTCTGGGAGGAGCCGGATTTGGCTGACCTGACCGAGACACAGCGCGCATTTCTGGAAAAATACGTTCTGAAACGGCCGATCACGACTCTGGCCGCGCTCGATCTGGCAACGCCCCCGGCGGCGAAAGACCCGGATGCCGAGCGGGCGACGCTGGAAAAGGACCTGAACACGCTGCGCGAGCTTCTGGCGCGGTTCGGCCCGCCTGCCGCCGCCAATGCCGAGGATACAGGCATCCTGACCTCGCTCCACAACCAGGCGATGGGCTATCTTTCGGCCCCGTTCACCCGCGACGGGATCAAGGCCGCCGCGCAGGTGGTTCAGGCCATGCGCGCGCCCCATGCCGTCGCGCTGCTGCACATCCGCCGCGACGCGCTGCTGGGCGATCTGGCAGCGCAGGAGAAACGCGCCGGCAAGGCGCTGGCCGACGATGACGCCGAGGAGATTGCCAGCAAGGTGGCCGCGATCCGCACCGCACTGGGCGCGCCCGCACTGGACGAGGCCGGGCTTGATGCGGCCGAGGTGGACATCGAAAACCTTGGCCCCGCCGTTGACGCGGCGCTGGACCGGGCCGCCCAACAGGCGGCGCTGCGCCTGAAACGGCGCGATGAAATCCTTGCCGCGCAAACCGAGGCCGAGCTGCCCGAGGCGGTCGCCCCCGAGGCGCAGGCCTTGCAGGACGCGCTGGCTGCGTTTCCCGATCTGTCGGGCACCCCCGATGACGCGACGCTGGAAAAAGCCGAGGCCGCGCTGGCCGCGTTACTGCTGGTGGTGGAACAGGGCCGTGCGGCGGCGGCGGGGCGTGTGCGCTTTGCCACCCGCATGGGCCAGCTGCTTGACCGGCTGACGTGGGGCGGTGCCGATCTGAAACCGGAACCGGGCACGCCCCCCGGCCTGACCGACCCGATCAAGGCTGAGGCGGCCGATTTGCAGCAGGCCCACGCCGTGCTGCGCGATGCCACTCGCGCTGCGGCCTGGCCGGTGTCGGATGCCAGCGGTCTGGATGCTTTGGCGACCCGGATCGCGAAAGAGGTGGACGGGGTGTGCAACCAGTTGGCCGATGTCACCGACGCGGTTCTTGCGGTGCAGGCACGCCACGCCGAAGTGGCCGACAACATCGGCGAAACGCACGTCTTTGCGCTTAGCGACGCGCAACAGAAGGCGTTGACCGACCGCGCCGATGCAGCCGTGAAACTGCTGGTGGACAGTCTTGATCAGAAGCAGGCGGCGCTGGATGCACTGGACGATGTGAACAGCGCGACCCTTGGGCTGCAACGCGATCTGAACGGGTTCAAGCTGCGTATCGACCGGGTTGACCTGACCCCGGCCAATGCCGCCCCGGCCGAACTGACCGCCCTGACGAAACTGCACAAGGCAGCGATTGATGCGCTGGGAAAGGCCCTGCCATGAGTCTCGATGCCCTGAAAAAGGCCGTCCGCGCGCTGGAACGGGAAGAGGCGCGGCTGGGCGCGCTGATCGCGGCGCAGGGGGCTGCGCGCACCGATCTGTCATCCACCGAACTGGCCACGCTGACCACGGCCTTCCCCGATGCCGACCGGGCCAATGATTTCCTGACACGGCTGCCGTCGAAACCCGGCGCCAAGGCGATCCTTGCGGCCTTTTCCAACCCGGCCGAGCTGAAGGCGCTGACCGAGGTGACGCTGGGCGGTGACCTGCGCGCGCTGGGCGTGCTGGCAGAAACCGGCTGTGGCGGGAACGCGGGCAAGCTCAAGGATTTTGCCGACAAGTTCGCCGGAAACGCGGATTTCAAGGTCGTGATGGAAAAGGGCGGCCTTGGCACCCGCCCCGAGGCGCTGGCCGCGCTGCTGGGCGACACCTGTGGCGGGTCGGCCGACAATCTGGCAAAGCTGGTCGACACCTTCAAGGATCCGGCACAGGCGGCCAAGTTGGAAAACGCGCTGGGCAAGGGTGGTCTGGGGCAGGCGCCCAAGGTGCTGGCCGAGCTGGCACGCGGCGACGACGGCGCGCTGCTGAAGAAACTGACAGACGATTTCACCAGCGACCAGGACCTTGGCAAGCTGAACGATCTGATGGTCAAGGGCGGGCTGGATGGCGCGGCCCCCGGGCGCGCGGGATTGATGAAGGATGTCATCACCAAGGGTCTTGGCGGCAGCCCCGCGCGGTTGAAAGAATTGCACGCGGGCTTCCCCTCGGACGACGATCAGGCCCAGTTCGGGCGCATGATCCTGGCGTTTGACGGCAAAGATGCACATGGCGGCGAACGGTTGAAGACGGCGCTGGACGGGTTTCTGCATCGTGGTGCTGCGGATAATGCCGCCGCGGCGATAGCACTGCGCGATCCCTTCATGAAAAACCTTGAAACGATGGGCCGCGCCAAGGCCGCCCCCGATCTGGGCGGCAACCGGGCCCGCGCCATCGGCGATGCGTCGGCAACTGGCGAACTGTTGCCACAGGCGGGCGTGGCCGCCGCCATGGGCGATCTGCTGAAATCCGGATCGCCGCTGGCGCTGGGCACCTCCGACATGGCGCTGCTGCTGGGCGAGGATGCCGCGCAACTGGCGCTGGCCAAGGCGCTGCTGGAGGGGCGCGCGGATGAGATCGGCCAATTGCCTCTGCCGCAGGCCAATCCCGCCATCACTCAGCGCACCTCCGAGATGACGGACACCGTGGTCAAGGACACCGCCGCGCTGGTCAAGCTGGGTGCGGGCGCGTGTGATGCTGCTTGTCAGGCGCTGGATCAACTGGCCGACGATCTGCTGACCCAGGCGCGTCAGGAACCCGACGAGACCACCCGCACCGCTGCGCTGACGGCGGCCAAGGCGGCGGGCGCGGCCATCGCCACGGCCCTGGCCGCCCGCGCCGCGCAGGCGCTGGCCGCCAGCGGAGCCATCGGGGCCACCGCCGCCGAGCTGGGCGAGGTCGCCGAGTTGCGCAGCGGGGCAAGCGACGCCGAGAAAAAGGCGCTGAGCGATCTCGGCAAGGCCGCGATGGGGGCCGCCGCCGCTGCTGCTGCCGCGATGGGCGCCAACGCTGATGAAACCAGCGCTGCCGCACAGGCGCTGATCGGCGAAATGGAGGCTGACAAGCGGGCCGCCGAAACCAAGGCCCTGAACGACAAGGCAACATCGGCCACTGCCGCCGCATTGGCGGGCGCGGCTGAAATCGCGAAGCTGCCCGCGCCGGTCGACCCGGCCATCGTCGCGCGGGTGTCTGCCGCCGCCACCATGGCGACCCGCGCGGGCGCCGCCGCCCCCGACAAGACCCAGGCGCAAGACGCATTTGATGCCGCCCGCAAAGCCGCCGATGCCGTAGCCGAAGCCGCGCGCCGCGCCGCCGCCGCCTCGCGCGCGGCGGCAGCCTTCGGCTCGGTCAAGGCCAGCGCCGCGCTGGGCAATGGCAACAGCTGCGACATGATCGCGGCCAGCCTGAAGGCGGCGGGCAAACCGACCGAGGCGCTCGAGGCCGAACGCGCCGGAGATCTGGCGCGCTCCGTGGGTGTCGATATTGCCGATCTTGAACGCGTGCTTGCCGACACCGGCAAGGCCGACACCTTCGCCCGCGCTGCGGCGCAGGCCGAGGTTGGCGATAGCGTTACCTTTGATGAAGCTGCCCTAGCGAATCTGAACGAGGCCAAGGGCGCCAATACCGATCTGACGACCGCGATAAACGTGGTCAACCTGATCGACGAAACCGATGCGGGCTGGATCGATGCGCTGACCGAGATGCGCGCCAAGGCGCAGGCGCTGGCCATGGCCGCGCGGCTTGTCATCGACAAGGACCAGCGCAAGATCTACATCGACCGCGCGCTTGACGCACTCGAAAAGGCGCGCGCCGGGGCCGTTGCCTATGCCACCGCGCAGCAGTCGTTGGCGGCCACCGCACTTAGCGCCAAGCACAAGACCGCCTCGGACGATACCACCACCGCCCGCGCGGCGCTGGTGGCCGACCATATCGGCGGTGCGGCGACAATGGGGGCAGGGGCTCTGGCGCAGCAGGCAGAGGGTCTGCGCGCCACCATGGCCAACCGCGCCGGGGCGATGCTGTCGGATGCGCTGATCGCCGACGATGCGGCCCGCGCCCTGCGAGACGCGGCAACCAAGGCCGATGCCGAGGCCCAGGTGCCCGGCGCGTCGGCGCTGAAACGGGTGCAGGCTGCCGCCGCGCTCTGTGCCGCTGCCAAGGGAATGGCCGATGTGGCGTTCACATTGGCAACCACCCATCTGGGCCGGGTGCCCGCCGCGCCCACCGGGCCGGTCGGAACTCAGCTGACCACCCATGCCAACGGCATGATGCCCGATGTCGCCCTGCGCAATGCCGCCGCGGCCTTCGAAGCCGCGAACGGCGCCGCCGCCAAATGGCACGAACGCGCCAATGAATTGCTGGCCCAGGCCCGCACGGCCCTGGCCGAGGTCGGCACGACACACGCCGATCACGGCGCCATCGACACGGCAAAAACAACCGCCGAAGCGCAGATCGTCGCCGCCACGAACAAGCAGAAGGCGCTTGACCCGGATGTCGGGGCATCGCTCATCGCGCGTTTGCAGGCTGTTGCGTCGGCATGGGCGGCCTGGATCAACGCCAATGTGGCGCCGACCAATCCCGCCTATGCCAACGCGCAGGACATGCGCAACACCTATGGCACGGTGGCGATGATGGTCACCGAAACCAAGCGCAGGTCCGGCCACGTCGGCGCCCCCCGGGACGAGCTGATTCGCTGTGCCGCCGGCATCAAGGGCGACCCGTATGCCTTGGGCAACACCAACTCGAAGCAACCCTGCGGATTTACCGTGTCGGGCCCGCCGCCCGCACCGGCACAGGGCAAGATCCGCCAGCGCCACATCTGTGGCCGTCACGTTCCCGAGGCGTTTGAATTCGGCAATATCGCCGATGGCGGCCCAAGGCCCGGCGACGTGGCGGCCGGCCACATGATGACCGCCCAGTTCGAGGGCCTGCCCACCGCCAGCCTGCCGCCGGGGCAGAACCTGCTGAAGACCCTGCGCAAGCAGTCCAACCAGCAGAAGGTGAACTCTTTCCTGCCGGAAGAGGTGACCAAGGCCAATGTCGTCGCCGTCACGTCCAAGGTGCTCAGCGCGGCCGGCTATGCCTCGTTGCCGGCCTTCGCCGCCGCCATCAACGGCGCCGGCGGGTTCCTGCGCGCCACCGTCACCGTCGACATCCCGCCGGTGTCGACGATCGAGGTGGGCTTCAAGCTTGACGGCAACACGCCCTATGCCGACATGATGCACGGCACCGACGTGACCATGACGATGTCGGACATGATGACCATCGGCCGCGCCACAGGCCAATAGGGGACACCCCGCAACCAGGAAACGGAGCCGCAAGGTGCCAGACGTCGACATCATCCTTTACTTCACCCCGCCCGACGGAAACTACGTCGAAGCCAGCGTCCTGATCGAAGATGCCGCACTGCGCGCGCGGCTGAACGTCGCCGAGGACTGCGTGGGAGGCATCGCCATCGAAGGCCCGGGCGGCCCGATCTTCATCGAGGACGACTTCGACCACGTTGTTCGCGTGCTGCTGGACCAGGCTCCGGACGAGATCGAGGCGGGCAAGAGCGTACGGTTCGACTATCATTATGAAGAGACCTGGATCGACATCGAGGTCTCCGACGGTACGGCCACCTTCCTCGGCGAAGGCGGCAAGCGCGTTGCTATGCCCGCCGCCGAGGCCGCCACCGCCCTGCGCGCCGCGCGCGACGAGCTGACTCGGCTGAACGCGCTGCTGTAAGTCCTGCGCCCCTCATTCTTTGGGGTCCAAATATCCCCGCCGGAGGCACCGCGCGTCAGCGCGGTTGGTGATTTCATTGAACAGCACGGGCCGTTTCGTCGATAGGCGGAAAAGGGGGCTCTGCCCCCCTCTGGCTGCGCCAGAGTCCCCCGAAGTATTTTTTGAATAATGAAAGGGGTGAAGGCCGGCTTAGGGGCCCGGGTGATACCACCATGCCCAGATGCCGCCCATCGCGACATAGGTCAGCTGATGCAGCGCCTGATCGAAGCCGTTGGCGCGCCAGAATCCGGCCTGGCCGGGGTCGTAGGCCTTGCGGTCCGAGTAGCGCGCCTTGCCCCAGTCGATGTTGAAATGCACGATCCATTCCACGGCGACGAGGCAGAGCGTGAACAGACCGTCCGCGCCCACCAGCAGCAGCGCAAGCGCGGATCCCAGCGCGTGCACGCCCGCATGTTGGGCTCGGCCCATGTGCCAGTATTCGCCGCGACCTGACAACATGCGCGGGGTCTGCAGGAAGTAATCCGCAAACATGTGCTTGATCTGCAGCAGCGCGATCAGGAACAGGGTCGTCGTTACGGTTGCCGGCAAATCCGCCTCCGGGTGCAGCATTGCAGGAGCAAGCTTAGGGGGGGAAGCCTCGGGCGATCAAGCCCGCGTTTTTCACCCGCTTTGCGTGTGTGCTCACGGGAGGGTTCGCGCCGATGCAAAAGCAATTGCCAGCAGCGGGGCGGGGTTGCTAGGTTTGCCCGGGCCAGAGGCCCTGCGACGTGACCGGGTGAACCAAATAGAACCGACGCTTTTCAAATTCATCTGGAAATATTCGCGCCGCGATCAGCTGATTCTGCTGGTTGTGACCTCGTGCCTGTTTCCGTTGCTGTACCTGACGCTGGAGCTGCCCAAGCGCATCATCAACGACGCGATCGGTGCCCAATCCGAGCGGATCGACGTGTTGGGGTTCGAGCTGAGCCAGGTCAGTTTCCTTGCGTTGCTGTGCGCCGCCTTCCTGGCGGCCGTGCTGGCGCATGGGTTGGTCAAGATGCGGATCAACACTATGAAGGGGGTGCTGGCCGAGCGGATGTTGCGGCGCTTTCGCTATCAGTTGATTGCGCGCATCTTCCGGTTTCCGCAGCCCTATTTCGAACGGGTCAGCCAGGGCGAGCTGGTGTCGATGATTACCGCTGAGAGCGAGCCGATGGGCGGCTTGATGGGCGATGCGATCAGCCAGCCCGTGTTGCAGGCAGGGCAAATGCTGACCATTCTTGGCTTTCTGTTCCTGCAGAGTTTCTGGTTCGGCGTGGCGGCCTGTGCGCTGATACCGCTGCAGGCCTGGCTGATCCCCAAGCTCCAGCGCCAGATCAACCTGCTGAACAAGAAGCGCGTGGCCGAGGTGCGGGTGCTCGCCGCCGACATTGGCGAAAGCGCGGCGGGGATCACGGCGTTGAGGGCCAATGGCGGCTGGCGCTATCGGCAGGCGATGATCTCGGCCCAGCTGGGGCGGCTGTTCGCGATCCGCTTCGAGATTTACCAGAAGAAATTCTTCATGAAGTTTCTCAACAACTTCATCTCGCAGCTGACGCCTTTCTTCTTTTTCTCGATCGGCGGCTACCTGGTTTTGCAGGGCGCCGTTTCGCTGGGCGCGCTTGTGGCGGCGCTGGCGGCCTACAAGGATCTGTCGAGCCCGTGGAAAGAGCTGCTGGCCTATTACAACCAGACGCAGGACATGGCGATCCGTTGGGAGATCGTGACCGAACGCTTCGCGCCTCAGGGCATGATGGAAGAAACGCGGTTCGATGCCCCGCCCGATCCTTTGCCGCGCCTGCAGGGCGATGTGGTGCTGGACGGGGTGACGGTGCGCGACGCCGATGGCAACGCGGTGCTGGAGGATCTGACGGCCACCCTACCCATGGGTAAGGTGATCGGTGTGACCGCCCCCAGCGGCGAAGACCGGCGCGCCCTGGCCGAAGTTCTGACGCGCGAGGTGCTGCCTGCCTCGGGGCGGTTGCGCATTGGCGAGACCGACATGGCGGGGGTGCATCAGGCGGTGGTGGCCGCGCGGATCGGCCATGCGAATTCGCGGCCGCACCTGTTTCAGGGCAGTTTCGGCGACAACGTGATGATGGCGATGAAGCGCCGCCCGTCAGCTGCGGGCAGCGATGCGGAGTTTGCCGAGGAATCGCTGCGCGCCGGCAACAGCGCCGATCCGCTGGATGTGGAGTGGCTTGATCCCGAGCTGTCGGGTTTTGCCGATACCGGCGAATTGCGAGCCTTCTGGGCCAGCCTGATCGAAGGCATGGGGCAGGGCAACGCGCTGATCCGGCGCGGGCTGGACCAGAAGTTCGATGCCGCCCGCTATCCCGAACTGTCGGAAGCGATCACCGGGCTGCGGGAGCGGGTGCGCTTTGCCGTCTCCGAGGCCGGGCTGGAGCGCTATGTGCATCGGCTGGACCCCGACAGCTATAATCCCGCGCTGCCGGTGGCGGAAAACCTGCTGTTTGCCTCGCCCCGGGCGCCGATCACCGCCGATCTGCTGGTGGCGCAGAGCGAGTTTCTGGCGCAGATGCGGGCGTTGAACCTTGATGTGACTCTGCTGGCGCTGACCCGCGACGTGATCGACATGCTGCGCCAGATCTTTGGAATGGATGGCACCGATCATCCGCTGTTCCGCGCGCTCGGGCTTGACGTCGACACCTATGAACACGCCGTCGCGCTGGTTGAACAGACGCGCGAAACGGGGGCGGCGGGACTGAGCGATGCGCAGCTGGGGCAGTTGCTGATCGTGCCGGCGCAAATCTCGGCCGACCAGATCGGCCCGGCTTTTCCCGAAGCGCTGAAACAGCGCATTCTAGACGTGCGGCACAGCCATTCGGCGGTGCTGACGGCGACGCTGGGTGATCTGTTCGTGCCGCTCTCGGACGACGCCATTGCGCCTGGGCTGACGGTTCTGGAGAATGCGCTTTTTGGGAAGATGTCGCAGGATGCAGGCGCCCGGGCCGACGACCTGCGCCGCCTTGTGGCGAACGCGCTGGCCGAAAGCGGCGCGAACGGGGCGGTGCTGCAGCTGATTTACGACCTGCCGATAGCGTTGTCGGGAGGCAGCCTGTCGTCGCTGTTTGCCGAGCCGCTGGCCCTGTCCCGTGCGGCGATCAAGCGGCCAGATGTGCTGATCCTTGAAACCCCGCTTGCCAGCTATCCGGCAGAAACACGGCGCGCCATGCATGACAGCCTGCGCAGGCTGCTGCCAGACACCACGCTGATTTATCTGGCCGACAGTGCCGATGCGATTCCGGAGGCGGATATGGAAATAGAAGTGCAGCAGGGCCGGATCGTGCGCGATGGGCTGGCAACAGACTCGGGCGACGATGGCGCTGCAACGGCTGACCTTGGGCGCAAGCTGCGGGCGCTGGAACAGACCGCGCTGTTTTCCACCCTCTCGCGCAAGCAGTTGCGGCTGCTGGCGTTTGGCGCACGCTGGTTCACCGCGCAGCAGGGCGAAACCGTGTTTTTGAAAGATGATGCGCCGACCGATGGCGCCTATCTGATCCTTGAGGGCGAGGCCGGGATGTACCTACCCAGCACCGAGGGCGAGGACACGCTTATCGTGCGCTCTGGGCCAGGCACGCTGGTGGGCGAGTTGGGGTTGATCCGCAACGAACCGCGCGCCCTGTCGATGGTGGCAGAAAGCGATCTGCGCTGCCTGCGGATCGGGGCCGAAGAATTCCTGGCCGTGGTCGAAAACGATGCCGCCACGGCATTCAAGCTGTTGCAGGTGGTGGCCGGATACGTGCGCAACTAGACGCTAGTGGCGGCGGATCGGGTCGATCGGAGTAGCGGGCAGGGCCAGCGCCTGTTCGATGAACAGCGCGCATTGCAGCAGCCGCGCCTCGGCCCGGGGGGCGCCGATCAGTTGCAGCGACACGGGCAGCCCGGCGGGCGTGAAGCCAACAGGCATCGCCAGCGCGGGCAGGTTGGCAACCACCGCCAGGAACGAGAACCGCAGCCAGGATTCGTAGGTGCCGACCGGCTCGCCATCCACCATTTCGGGATAATCCAGCTCGACCTTGGCGGGGGCCAGCCCGACGACCGGAATTGCCAGCACGTCGTGGTGGGTCAGGAAGCGGCGCATGGTGTCGTAGATCAGCGAACGGTGGTGGATCGCGTCATAGATCGCATCGCGCGTCAGGGCGCGCCCAAAGGCGACGTTGTCGCGCAGGCGGTCGCAGAACGTCGCCTGCACTTCGGGCGGCAGACGGTCAACCACGGCGCCATAGTGCATCCCACGCAAGCTCAGGTAGGTGTCGTTCAGCTGCGGCAGATCGGGGCAGGCGGTGTCCACAGTCGCCCCCGCGCGGGCGACCTGTTTCATCGCGGCGCGCAGCACGGTGCGGATTTCGCCTTCTACCGGGGCAAAGCCGTTCTGATCTTCGGAAAACGCGATGCAGGGGGCGGGGGCGTCCTGATCCACGGCCTGCGCAAAGGGCGTGGCAGGCGCGTCCAGCGACAGCGGCATCGCCGCGTCCCAGCCTGTCATCGTGTCAAGGAACAGCGCAATGTCGCGCACGTCGCGCGCCATCGGGCCTTGCACCGCTTCGGGCAGAAATGCGCCCAGCGCCGGGCTGCCCCCGGCGCGGCCCGGAGAGGGGCGCAGGCCAAGCACGCCGCAATGGGCCGCGGGGGTGCGCAGGCTGCCCATCAGATCGGACCCCTGCGACAGCCACACCTCGCCCGTTGCCAGCGACACCGCCGCCCCGCCCGAGGACCCGCCCGCGTTCATCCGAGTGTCCCAGGGGTTGCGGGTGGCGCCGAAGACCTCGTTTTTGGAATTGCCGCCCGCGCCGAATTCGGGCGTGTTCGTCTTGCCCATCACCAACGCGCCGCGGCTCTCCAGGCGGGCGACAAAGGCATCGCTGACCTCGGGGGTGAAATCGCGCATCGCCGTGTTGCCGAAGGTGGTTTTGACCCCGCCGACATTGTTCAGATCCTTGATCCCCACCGGCAGGCCAGCCAGCCACCCGGCCAGCGCGGCGTTCTGCGCAGCATGGGTCGGCAGATCGGCCGCCTGTTTCAACGCGCGTTCGGTGCAGCGTGTCACCACGGCGTTTACATCGGGTTCAACCTGTTCGATCCGCTGCGCCGAGGCGGCGACCAGATCGACCGGGTCAAGGTGGCCAGAGCGCAGTTCGGCCACGATCTCGCGCGCGGGGCGGGCACAGAGGTCGGGGCCGGAAAACGTGGTCTCGGGGCGCATCAGTGTGCTCCTTGGATGGGGCGAACCCGTCTCATGTGCCAGTGGGCGCGCCGCCCTGAAAGGCGTTGCCGTTGGCGTAATCGCAGGGCGCTTCCTGCATTTCCAGATGCAGGTGGTCGCCGGTGAAGGGATGGGCGCGAGCGAGTTCCTCGTCGATCTCGATGCCAAGTCCGGGGGCGTCGGACAGCGCGACAAATCCCTGATCCACGCGGATGCTGCCCTTGATCAGCGCGTCATGGAACGGCGTTTCGATCGTTTCGGCCATCAACAGGTTCGGGATCGATGCCGCCAGATGCAGGTTTGCCGCCCATTCCACCGGCCCGGCGTAGAGGTGCGGCGCCATCTGGGCGTTGTAGACCTCGGCCATGGCGGCGACCTTCTTCATCTCCCATATGCCGCCCGCGCGGCCCAGTGCGGGTTGCAGGATGCTGGCGGCGCCGGCGCGCAGCAGGGGGGCGAATTCGGCCTTGGTGGTGAGCCGCTCTCCGGTGGCGATGGGGATGCCGACGGCCTGCGCGACGCGGGCCATTTCCCCCACGTTGTCCGGCGGAATCGGTTCTTCGAACCACAGCGGCTGATAGGGTTCCAGCGCGCGGCCCAACCGGATCGCCCCGGCGGTCGAAAACTGCCCGTGCGTGCCGAACAACAGGTCTGCCTGGTCGCCCACCGCCTCGCGCACCGCGCGGCAGAAGGCCACCGACAAGGTGATGTCCTGCATCGCAGGCATGTGCCCGCCGCGCAGCGTATAGGGGCCGGCCGGGTCGAATTTCACCGCCGTATAGCCCTGTTGCACCATCTGCGCGGCACAGTCGGCGGCCATCTCGGGCGAGGTCCAGAAGGCCGAGATATCGTCGCCCTCCTGCGGGTACAGATAGGTATAGGCCCGGACGCGCGGGTTCATCATGCCGCCGAGCAGCGCATAGACCGGGCGGTTGCGCGCCTTGCCCAGAATATCCCAGCAGGCGATTTCCAGCCCCGAAAACGCGCCCATCACCGTGGGGTCGGGGCGCTGGGTAAAGCCGCTGGAATAGGCACGGCGGAACATCATCTCGATATTCTCGGGGTTTTCGCCTTGCATGTGGCGGGCGAAGACATCGGTGATCACGGCCCGCATCGTCTCGGGGCCGACGGTGGCGGCATAACATTCGCCCCAGCCGGTGATGCCATCGTCGGTCGTCAGCTTGACCAGTATCCAGTACCGCCCGCCCCAGCCCGGCGCGGGCGGGGCGGTGACGATGACATCAAGATCGCGCAGTTTCATCGGGGGCCTTTCGGGCTAGCGGTCGAACAGGATCACGTTGCGCCGCGCCGCGCCGCTGGCGGTATTGGCGATGGCCTCGTTGATCTGATCCAGCGACCAACGGCCGGAAATCAGCTCGTCCAGTTTCAGGCGGCCCTGTTTGTACAGGTCGATCATCCACGGAATGTCGCGTTTGATCACGACATTTCCCATTTTCGAGCCGATGAACCCCTGGCCCTGATCGGCCATGCCCAAGGGCGAATAGCGCGAGGTCTGATCGGCGTGGGGCATGCCCACCATCACGACGTTGCCGCTGGGCGCGAGGTAGCGCGGCGCCTGATCGTAGACCTGCGCGACCCCCACGGTGACCAGCACCGCATCGGCGCCCCGGCCCAGCATCTGCTTGACGGTGCGCCAAGGCTTCGGGTCATTGGCCTCGACCACGTCGGTGGCGCCGAATTCGCGCGCGATGTCGAGCTTTTCGGGCAGCATATCCACCGCCACGATGCGGCGCGCCCCGGCGATGCGCGCGCCCTGGATCGCATTCAGACCGACGCCGCCCGCGCCGATCACCACCACGTCCTGCCCCACGCGCAGTCCGGCGGCGTTGACCGCAGCCCCCACGCCGGTGATGACACCGCAGGAAATCAGCGCGGCGACCTCCTTCTTCACGTCCTCGGGGATCACCACGACCTGGCTTTGGTCCACGACGACCTTTTCGGCGAAGGCGCCACAGGCCATCGCCTGCAGCATCTTTTCGCCGCCCATTGTGGACAGCGGCCCGGCGGTGCCGTCGATCGGCGTTTCACAGGTGGTTAGCCGGGCCGAGTGGCACGAGGGGCATTCGCCACAGGCGCGGATCAGCGTGACGCAGACATGATCGCCCACCGACAGGCCGGTGACGCCCTCGCCCAGGGCGGTGATGCGGCCAGCCGCCTCGTGCCCGTAAACGGCAGGCAGGTGGCCGCCGAATCCGCCCTGCCAGAACGACACGTCGGAATGGCAGATCGCCACCGCGTCCAGTTCCACCTCGACCCCGCCCTGGCCCGGCGCAGCAAGCTGGACATCCTCGATCACAAGCGGTTCGTTGAAGGCATGGCACACGGCCGCCCTTATGGTCTGCATGCTGGCTCTCCCTGTTTGCCCTGGTCAGGTTAGCGGGTGGAAAGCGTGGCGCAAGGGTGAAACGTAATTCCGCAATGCGGAACACCTCCTAGGCCGGATGCGCCGCCAGCCAATCTCGGGCCGCGCGGGCAAAGCCGGTGGCATCTCCGGGGGCATGGCCCATCTGAGCGCTGTCGTCGAAGATTGCCGCCGCATCAAGGGTCGGGTGATCGCGTTCGACCAGCGCGCGCAATTGGGTGCCGGTGTCAATCGCTTCGGCGCAAAGCTTTTTCACGGCAGCCTGAGCCTCTGGCCGGGGCAGGGTTTCGGCCAGCGCGAAACTGAGCGCCTCGGCGTGGATCATGCCAAGACCCCGGGTCAGGGTTGCCGCGATCGCCTGCGCCTGTGGGGCAAGGCCGTCGAGCATCGCGCGCCCGCTTCGGGCAGAGGTGGCGGCGCCCAGCACGATTTGCGGCAGGCACAGCCATTCGGTGAACCACGCAGCGCCGTCGCGCTGGTGGCGCGGCATCCCGGCCCCGTGCAGCGCGGCCATCAGCGCCGCGCCCTGACGCCCCAGCGCAATCAGCACCGAGGGTGCGACCGGGTTCTGTTTCTGCGGCATGGTCGACGACCCGCCCGCACCGCCAAGCGCGACTTCGCCGATGCCCGACATGGCGAGTTCGGTGCAATCTTCGCCCAGTTTCGCGAAGGCCAGCGAGACGCGCAGAAACCAGTCGGCCAGTCGCAGCACCGGCGTGCGGTCGGCGTGCCAGCTGCGGGCCGGGTCGCCCAGATCAAGCCCGGCAGCCAGTGCGGCGCGAGTCTCGGCCGCCCTGTCGCCCAAGGCCGCCCCGGTGCCTGCCGCGCCCGAGAGCGAGACCAGCAAACAGTCGCGCCGCAGGGTCGGCAATTCGTCCAGCAGCGCCAGAAGAGGCGCGCCCCATCCGGCGGCCACGCTGCCAAAGCTGGTAACGGTGGCGTGCTGACCATAGGTGCGCGCGGCCATCGGCTGGCCTGCGTGACGTTCGGCCATGTCGGCCAGCGCGGTGACAGCGGCGCGCAGGTCGCCCTCGACCCGGGTCAGCGCCTGCCGCAGCCGCAGCATCAGCGCGGTGTCGGAAATGTCCTGACTGGTCGCGCCCCAATGCACGAATTGCGCGTGTTCCGGCGCGTTCATCTCGCTTCGGAAGGCGGCGACCAGCGCGGGTACGGCGACGCCATTGGTGCCCGTGGCCTTGGCCAGCGCGCCCGGGTCGATCACGATCTCCACGGCGGCGCGGCCGATGGCGGCAGCGGCGGTTTCCGGGATCACCCCCAGCGCGCCCTGCGCCTTGGCCAGCGCACCTTCGACCAGCAACATGGCGCGGACCTCGGCGGTGTCGGTGAACAGCCGCCCCGCGTCGCCCGCATCGAAAAGCCGCCCGTAGAGGGCGCTGTCAAACGCCGACCCGGCCATCAGAGACGGCCCGCGATGGTGTCGAGAATCTGCGCCAGCCCCGCTGGATCCGACAAGAACGGCGAATGCGAGGTGTTCATCTGGAACACGCGATCCTCGGGCCAGTCCTGCACCATCTCGGCCTGGTATTCGGGCGGGATCGTGCGGTCTTCGGCGCAACGGATATAGAACCGTTCCACGCTGGCGTAACGGTCGCTGATCTCAATCGGGGTGGTCTGCGGCAGGATCGCCTGCGGCCCCAGTTGCGACACGGCCCATTCGACCACCTCGGATGCGCAATCGTGATAGAACAGATCGGGCGCCTGTTCCGGGTCGATGGTGATGGAACAGCCATCGGCATCGCGTACCACGGCGGGCAGGATCGGCTGCCGTTCGGCGCGTTTGCGCATGTCGACAAGGCTTAACCCGTCGCGCGGCACATAGGCGCAAAGGTAGACCAGCGCGCGCATGGCACTCGGGTCGACCTCTGCCGCCGCGCTGATCGGGTAGCCGCCCCAGGAATGGCCGACGATGATGGTGTCGGGCGTGGTGGCCGCCAGCACCGCCGCACCGCAGCCCGGCAGGGTGCAATCGCCAACGGGCGTGTCATCTTCGCCGTGGCCGGGCAGGTCGATGGCCTGCGCTTGGTGCCCAAGGGCCTCCAATGCGGGAATCGCATCGCGCCAGCACCACGCCCCGTGGCACGACCCATGCACCAGCAGAAACCGCGCCATCAGAGATCGAGAAACACGGTTTCGCCTTCGCCCTGAAGCCGGATGTCAAAGCGATAGGTGCCATTGCCGGTGTCGCGCGCGATCAGCGTGCCGCGCCGGTTCTGATGTTCCAGCCGGTTCAGCAGCGGGTCGGCCGAATGATCGTCGCCTTCGAAATACATCCGCGTCTGCAAGCCGATGTTGATGCCACGCGCCACGATCCACAGCGAGATATGCGGTGCCTGTTTGCCGGTGGCGCCGGGTTTCACGGTGTTCAGCACGAATTCCCCGGTCTCGAGGTCGGACGGCATCCGGCACCAGCCCTGAGCACCGGGGCCGAAAGTACCATCGGCACCCGCCTGCCAGGTTTCGATCAGCACGTCGCGCAGCGCGGTGCCGGTACCGTCATAGACGGTTCCGGTCACGGTGATCCGCTCGCCCGGGGCATCGTCGGGGAAGGGCGCAAGGCCCAGATCCTGATCGTAGATGCCTTCGATCCCGACGAAATTCGGGGTGCAGCCGATGTGAACATAGGGCCCGGCAGTTTGCGAGGGGCTTTCTTCCAGATAATCAAGCGGTTGGACCATGGTTACATCCCCTCGGGCTTGTTTTCGAACATGGTCTGGCGCTGACCGCGCAGCACGATGTCGAACTTGTAGGCAAGGCAATCCAGCGGCAGCGCGCGTGTCATGTCGAGCGGGGCGACAAGGCGATCCACCACCGATTTGTCGGGAATGGTGTTCACAATCGGGCAGCGCGCGATCAGAGGGTCACCCTCGAAATACATCTGGGTGATCAGCCGCTGGCCAAAGCTGTGACCAAAGACGGAAAAGTGGATGTGCATCGGGCGCCAGTCGTTCGGGCCGTTGGGCCACGGGTAGGCGCCGGGGCGGATCGTCAGGAATTCGTAGCTGCCGTCTTCGCCTGTGATGGTGCGACCGCAGCCGCCGAAATTCGGGTCCAGCGGGGCAAGATAGCTGTCTTTCTTGTGGCGATAGCGTCCGCCCGCGTTGGCCTGCCAGATCTCCAGCAGCGCGCCGGGCACCGGGCGGCGGTATTCGTCAAGCACGCGGCCATGCACGATGATGCGTTCGCCAATGGCGGGCTGGCCGGTGAAGTTCAGGATCAGGTTGTTGTCGCGTTCGCCCAGCACCTCGTGGCCGAACATCGGGCCGGTCTGTTCGCTGGCAGTGGCGACACCGGAAATCAGCGCCTTGGACGGGCTGCGCGGGACGCTGGATTTGTACCCCGGGGCATAGGCTGGCGGGTGCGCGTTGCGGTTGCGCGGCAGCAGGCTCATTGCTCGCTCTCCATTTCCTTGTAGGTGGCTTTGGCCAGTTTCAACGCGTGGTTCGCCTTGGGCACGCCCGCGTAAATGGCGACATGCTGGAAAGCTTCCATCACGTCGGTTTTGGTGGCGCCGGTGCGCGCGGTGGCGCGAATGTGCATCGGGATTTCGTCGAAATTCCCGGTGGCCGCAAGCAATGCCAGCGTCAGCATCGACCGTTCGCGCCGGGTGATCGCATCGGAGGACCAGACTGTGCCCCATGCGCCTTCGGTGATCAGCGACTGGAACGGCATGTCCAGATCGGTCTTGGCGGCTTCGGCCCGGTCCACATGGGCATCGCCCAGAACCTCGCGCCGGGTTTTCATGCCGCGATCATAGGTGTCAGACATGGCCGATCTCTTTCAAAAAGGTTGTCAGGGTCTGCGCGTATTCAACCGGGTTCTCGACGCAGGGCAGGTGCCCGGCCCCGCGGATCAGGTGGAACCGCGAGCCGGGGATCAGGTTGACGGTTTCGCGCACCAGATCGGGCGGCGTTGATCCGTCCTGATCGCCCGCGATGCCAAGGGCAGGCAGGCGCAAGCCGCTGGTGGGGGTATAGAAATCGGTGCCCGCGATGGCGGCGGAACAGCCGGTATAGCCCTCGACCGGCTGGCGCACCAGCATCGCGCGCCACAGCGCCATCTCGGGCGTGGCGCGGAAGGCCTTGCCGAACCAGCGCTCCATCACGCCATCGGCCAGCGGTTCGATCCCGCCCGACTGGATCGCGGCGTTGCGTTCGTTCCACATTTCGGGGGTGCCGATCTTGGCCGCCGTGTTCGACAGAACCAGACCGCGCACGATATCCAGACGTTTCACCGCAAGGCCCTGCGCGATCATGCCGCCGATCGACAGACCGACCATCACGCAATCGCGGAGGTTCAGGTGATCGCACAGACGTTCGACATCGGTCACCAGCGCGCCCATCGAATAGGGCCCCGGCGGCATCGACGACAGCCCATGGCCGCGCTTGTCGTAGCGGATGAATTTCAGCCCCTTCGGCATCAGCGCAAGCGTGCTGTCCCACAGCCGCAGATCGGTGCCCAGCGAATTGGCGAACAGGACCGGCGCGCCATCCGGGTCACCATCGACCCGGTAGTGCAGGGATACCCCGTCCAGATTGGCTATGTGCATGAAAGCCCCCCATATTTCCGGGCCACATTATGTCGTGCGCGCCGTAACGTAAAGCAGCGCCCGGGGTGTTAGCCCTAACGGGTCGGGACGGGGTGTTCGCCGCGATAGTCGTAGAACCCACGGTTGGTCTTGCGGCCAAGCCAGCCGGCCTCGACATATTTGGTCAGCAGCGGGCAGGGGCGGTATTTTGTATCGGCCAGCCCGTCGTGCAGCACGTTCATGATGGCAAGGCAGGTGTCGAGCCCGATGAAATCGGCCAGCTCCAGCGGCCCCATCGGGTGGTTGGCTCCCAGCTTCAGCGATTCGTCGATGGATTTCACGCTGCCGACGCCTTCGTAGAGCGTATAGACCGCCTCGTTGATCATTGGCATCAGGATGCGGTTTACGATGAAGGCGGGGAAATCCTCGGCCGAGGCCGCCGTCTTGCCCAGCTTTTCCACCACGCCAAGGCAGGCCTTGTAGGTCGCCTCGTCGGTGGCGATACCCCGGATCAGTTCGACCAACTGCATCACCGGCACCGGGTTCATGAAGTGGAACCCCATGAAGCGTTCGGGCCGGTCCGTGCGGCTGGCCAGACGGGTGATGGAAATCGACGAGGTGTTCGAGGTAAGGATGGTTTCAGGCTTCAGGTGCGGCTGAAGATCTTCGAAGATCGCCTGTTTCACGCTTTCCCGCTCGGTTGCGGCTTCGATCACCAGATCGGTCTGGCCGATGTCTTTCAGGTGCAGCGTGGTGGTGATCCGGCTCATTGCGGCGGTCATGTCGGATTCGGACACCTTGCCGCGTCCGACCTGACGCGCCAGATTGCCTTCGATGCGTTTGACGGCGGCGTCCAGCGCATCCTGGCTGATGTCGTTCATGATGACGTCAAAGCCTGCCATTGCCATCACATGGGCGATCCCGTTGCCCATCTGGCCCGCGCCGATCACACCGATTTTCTGGATTGTCATGTATTCCGCCCTTTGCTGCGCTGGCAAACCTTATCGGCGCGACGGGGGCAGGGACAAGGGGCCGAGGGGCGTCGGGGATAGAGAAAATTCGCGGTTTAGCGGATTGGTAAGGGTTTTGAGGCCTATTGCCCGACGGGTGAAAAGAACTGGTGGGTGTTATGAGCTTTGACAGGCAAGGCGCGTCAACGCGCGGCGACGACTTATGCAGATATGGGGCATCGCGGATCATGTGCCGGGGGCCGGCGCACGACCTGTCTCCGCCCTATTTCGCGTTTCTTGGCGAAGGTGAAACATTCGGACGTTTCGTGAAGATGCCATATCCGACTTTGGTCGAGGAAATCACAGGCCATTCCTGCGTGAACCTTGGCTGTGCAAACGGCGGTATCGATACCTACCTGCAAGATCCGGACCTGATGAACATCGCGCGACAGGCGGAGCGGGCGGTGGTGCAGGTTATGGGGGCGCAGAACCTTTCGAATCGCTATTTCCGGGTGCATCCGCGCCGCAATGACCGATTTGTCGAGCCGACGATCCTGTTGATCAAAGCCTTCCCCGAGGCAGATTTTTCGGAGATCAATTTCAACAAGCACCTGTTGCAGACCCTGTACCGGATATCGCCGCGGCGCTGCAATCTGGTGGTGGAAGAGCTGAAGCTGACCTGGGTCGATCGTATGCGCGAGATGCTGCGCGGGTTCAAGCGGCGGCCGGTGTTGCTGTGGCTGCGCTATGACAACACGCGCGGCGCGGACGAAAGCGTTGGGCTGGGGCCGAATCCGTTGCTGGTGGATCGCAAGATGATCCAGAAACTGGGGGATGATGCCGCAGAATTGGTGGAGATCGCGGTGAAACCGGCAGGCGCAACGGGCGAGATGGACCGCATGTCGTTCGGGGCATTGGAAACCCCCGCAGCTGCCCATCTGATCGGGCCGCGCTTTCATGGCCGCATCGCCACGCGCCTGAGCGCGGTGTTTCCTCCGGGGCCGGAGTAGGGGGCGACGGGAGGAGGGGGCTCTGCCCCCCTCCGCTGCGCGGAGTCCCCCGGGATATTTGGAGCCCAAAGAAGGGCAGACATGCGAAAGGCCCGCCGGTATGGGGCGGGCCTTTGCGTTGGATTTTAAAGGCTTAGAGCTTTTCGGTCAGCTCGGGGACAGCTTCGAAGAGGTCGGCCACGAGGCCGTAGTCGGCGACCTGGAAGATCGGGGCTTCTTCGTCTTTGTTGATCGCGACGATGATCTTGCTGTCTTTCATGCCTGCAAGGTGCTGGATCGCACCCGAAATGCCGACGGCGACATAGAGATCGGGGGCGACGACCTTGCCGGTCTGGCCCACCTGCCAGTCGTTCGGGGCAAAGCCCGAGTCGACTGCGGCGCGCGAGGCGCCCACAGCGGCGCCAAGTTTGTCGGCCAGCTTCTCGATGATCGCGAAGTTTTCTTCGGACCCGAGACCACGGCCACCCGACACGACGATGCCGGCCGAGGTGAGCTCGGGGCGGTCGGATTCGGCGACCTTGTCTTCGATCCATTCCGACAGGCCGGGGTTTTCCGCGGCCGACACGGTTTCGACCGGGGCCGAACCGCCTTCACCGGCGGCGTCGAAGGTCGAGGTGCGGAAGGTGATGACCTTTTTCGCATCCGACGATTTCACCGTCTGGATCGCGTTGCCGGCATAGATCGGGCGCTCGAACGTGTCGGCGTCGACCACGCCCGAGGCGTCCGAGATCACCATCACGTCGAGCAGCGCGGCCACGCGGGGCATCACGTTCTTGGCGTCGGTGGTGGCCGGGGCAACGATATGGTCATAATCGCCTGCCAGGCTGACGATCAGCGCGGCCGTGGATTCGGCCAGGCGGTGGCCGAGCGAGGCATCTTCGGCGACCAGAACCTTGGACACGCCGTCGATCTTGGCGGCGGCCTCACCGGCGGCAGCGGCAGAGCCGCCCGCGCACAGAACAGTCACGTCGCCAAGCGATTTGGCGGCGGTCACGGCCTTGGCGGTCGCGTCGAGCGAGAGTTCGCCATCGGTCACTTCGGCAAGCAGGAGAACAGCCATCACACGACTCCCTTTTCTTTGAGTTTGGCCACCAGCGTATCGACATCGGGCACCATTTCGCCTGCGGCGCGGGCTTCGGGCTCGGCCGTCTTGACGATTTCAAGGCGCGGGGTGACGTCGACGCCGTAATCGGCGGCGGTCTTTTCATCCAGCGGCTTTTTCTTGGCCTTCATAATGTTCGGCAGCGAGGCATAGCGCGGTTCGTTCAGGCGCAGGTCGACCGTGACGATGGCGGGCATCTTGACCTTGATGGTCTGCAGGCCGCCGTCGACTTCGCGGGTCACCTTGGCGTGGTCGCCGTCGATGTCGAGTTCCGAGGCGAATGTGCCCTGCGACCAGCCCAGCAGCGCCGAGAGCATCTGGCCGGTGGCGTTCATGTCGTTGTCGATCGCCTGCTTGCCCGCAAGGACGAGGCCGGGCTGCTCTTCCTCGACCACCTTGGCGAGGATCTTGGCAACGGCGAGCGGCTCGATGTCCTGGTGCACGTCGTCGGCGGCGATGACCAGGATCGCGCGGTCGGCGCCCATGGCCAGCGCGGTGCGCAGGGTTTCCTGGGCCTGCTTGACGCCGATCGACACGGCGACGATTTCCTCGGCCTTGCCCGCCTCTTTCAGACGAATCGCCTCTTCCACGGCAATTTCGTCAAAGGGGTTCATCGACATCTTCACGTTCGCAAGATCGACACCGCTGCCATCCGCCTTGACGCGGACCTTCACGTTGTAGTCGATCACGCGCTTGACAGGTACCAGTACCTTCATTGGCCGTTCTCTCCTTCGTCAGCCGAGCCGGGTGCGACTCGTATCGGTTTTCGCTTCCCGCGATTGATAGCGGTCTGCGTCATGGGGAAACAGCGCAAAAACGTCGGAAAAGCAAGCCGGAACGTCACGATGTTTCGCTCTGCGGAATATATTTCCGCCAGTTTGCGCTAACCCTCGCCGCGATTGGCGCCCGGGACCCACAGCACATCGTCGGCGCCATTGTCGTTGGCCACGCGGGCGGCCACGAAGAACCAGTCGGACAGGCGGTTCAGGTACATGATCGCGGCCGGGTTCGCCTGATCTTCGGATGCCAGTTCCACCGCAAGCCGCTCGGCCCGGCGGGCGACGGTGCGGCAGACGTGCAGATGCGCGGCCAGCGCCGAGCCACCGGGCAGGACAAAGCTGCGCAATGGGGCAAGGTTGGCGTTCATCGCGTCGATTTCGCGTTCCAGCCGGTCAACCTGGGCCTGCACCATGCGCAGGGGCGGATATTCGGCGGTGGCGTCAGCCTCCATGTCGGGGCGGCAGAGATCGGCGCCAAGATCGAACAGGTCGTTCTGGATGCGCATCAGTGCGGTATCGACGTCGCCGGAGGCGGCCAGACGGGCCACGCCAAGCTGGGCGTTCAGTTCGTCCACCGTGCCATAGGCGGCCACGCGCGGGGCGTATTTGGCGACCCGGTCGTTGTTGCCAAGCGCGGTTGTGCCCTTGTCGCCGGTGCGGGTGTAAATCTTGTTCAGAACCACCATCGCCTAGTTCCCCGTGCCCTTGAGAAACACGAACAGCAGCACGGCCAGCACAGCCAGCCCTTGCAGCAGGATGCGCAGTTGCATGGCCTTGTTGCTGCGTTTCGCGGCTTTTTCGCCTTCGCGGCCGAAATTGCCCACGCCAAAGGCCAGAACGGCAACGACGCCGGCCAGCAGCACGAGGATGAGGATATACAAGGCGGTCATGGGGCCCCCCGAAATTGCAGTTGGCCCGGGATCTAGCGCGAAAGGGCGGCGAAGGCGAATGCCAATTGGCCGCAACCGTCACATGCGCGACAGGATCGCGTCGCTGGCGCGGGTTGACAGGATGCGGCGCAGGATGCCCGCGATCCACGTCGCGCGGGTGACGTAATAGCGTGGGTTCGGGCGAGGAGACTCCAGCGCGCGGATCAGCGTTCCGGTTACCGCGCTGGCGGGCAGTTCGAACCTGTCTTTTGAATTCAGATCGCCCATGCGGGGTATCAGGCTGGATTCATAGGCAGCGCGGTGGGGTGAATTCTGCCAGTCGATGAAGCGGTTGAAGTAAGTCACGCCGTTGCGGCGGAAGTCAGTGGTGATGGGCCCGGGTTCGATCAGCACCACCTGGATGCCGCTACCTTGCAGTTCGAGCCGCATCACGTCGGTCAGCGCCTCGAGCGCGTGCTTGGTCGCTGAATAGGCGCCCCGCCAGCGCATGTAGGTTAGCCCAAGTGCCGAGGAACATTGCACGATATGGCCGAATTTCTGGCGCCGCATCACCGGGATCACTTGCCGGGTCAGATCGTGCCAGCCGAACAGGTTGGATTGGAAAATCTCCTGTAGCCCCTCGGGCGGCAGATCCTCGACCGCGCCGGTCAGCGCGTGGGCGCCGTTGTTGAACAGCGCGTCCAGCCGCCCGCCGGTCTTGTCCAGCACCTCGGCCAGCCCGGATCGGATCGAGTCAGGGTCGCCATAGTCGATCCGGGGCGCATCGAACCCGGTGGCGATCAGCCGGTCGCAATCTTCCTGCTTGCGGCAGGCGGCAAAGACGCGCCAGCCCCGGTCGCGCAGGGCAAGGGCGGCGTCTTCGCCGATGCCCGAGGAACAGCCGGTGATGAGGATCGAGGATGCCATGCGCCGCCCTGCCTGTGGTTCGTGCTGTGCAAAGCCTAGTGGCGTGGCGGGCGAATGCAATGGGGCCTCAGGCCGACCAGTAATAGGCTAGGTAGGTTTGCGCCCGGGGCAGGTGCAATTCGCCCTCGAACCGCGCCTTGGCCCGGCGGACAAGATCCTTTTCCGCCGCGACCCAGACAAAGGGCGTGGGGCTGTCGGGCAGGGGTTCGGTTTCCAGCCGCTGCCACAGGGTTTCCCCCTGGTCGCGGATCAGCCATGTCAGCGTCATGCCCGCGGGCCGCGTCAGGGGGCAGATGTCGTCGGGGTGCCCCACCTCGACCAGCGCGGTACCAGTGGTTGCGGGATCGGCCTGTTCAAGGATCCGGCGGATCGCGGGCAGGGCGGTTTCGTCGCCCGCGATCAGCAGAGCCGTGGTGTCGGGAAAATCGCCGCTGCCGGGGCCGGTCAGGGCGACCGGGTCGCCCGGTTGCGCATTGCGGGCCCAATCGGTGGCGCGCCCGCCGGCGTGCTCGAATACGTCAAAATCAAACGTGCCCGCCTGCGCATCAAGGCTGACGAAGGTATAGGCGGCACGGTGCAGCGCGTCGGCGCCCTTGGGCCAGACGGCGCGGCCGTTTTCGTCGAGCCTTGGCCAGATTGGCGTGAGGCCCTGCGGCGGGATCAGCAGGGAAAAATGCATCCCGCGTTCCTCGATCAACCGGGCGATGTTCGTGCAGGCCAAAGTGACGCGCAGAAAGCGCGGGGCGACGCGGCGCACGGCGCGCACCGTGGCGGTTTGAAAGTTCGGCGGAGTGCTGTTGCGGGGGATGTCGCCCTGCCAGTTCAGCCCGTCGCTCAGGCCCGGGGCGACATCGTCCAGCAACCACAGCAGGTATTCGCGAAAGTGGAACAGGGCGGTGTCATCGTCGGCGTCCAGCCGCAGGGCGATGGCGTCAGCCGTGCGATCCAGCGACAGGCGCGCCAGCGGGGCGGTGACGGTCAGGGTTGAGGCGCTGTCCTGCACGATCAGATCGGCCTCGCGCGCTCGATGGGCCAAACCGGCGATCAGGTCGTCGGGCGCGGGTGTAACGGTACGCGCGGTGATGGTGGCGGCAAGGGTCATGCGGCGCTGCTTTCTGTCGTGTTGTGGCGCCCCAGCGGCAGCACCATCGGTTTGCCCGAAGTCGGATCGGGGATGATCCGGCAGGGCAGGCCGAAGGCCTGTTCCACCGTTGCTTCGGTCAGCACCTCTTGCGGCGGGCCGGCGGCATGGATCGCGCCGTTTTTCATGGCGACCAGCGTATCGGCATAGCGCGCGGCAAGGTTCAGATCGTGCAGCACCATGACGATGGTGGTCTGGCGGTCGCGGTTCAGATCGACCAGCAGATCCAGCACCTCGATCTGGTGGTTGATGTCCAGATAGGTCGTGGGTTCGTCCAGCAGCAGCACATCGGTTTCCTGCGCCAGCGCCATGGCGATCCAGACCCTTTGGCGCTGCCCGCCTGACAGCGCGTCCAGATCGCGGTCGGCCAGCGTGTCGGTGCGGGTGGCGGTCAGGGCGCGGGCCACGGCGCGGTCGTCCTCGGCGCTCCACCTGGCCAGCAGGCCCTTGTGAGGGTGGCGGCCATGGCTGACCAGATCGGCCACCGTGATGCCACCGGGGGCCAGCGGCGTCTGCGGCAACAGGCCAAGGCGGCGCGCCAGCTCTCGGGGCGGTGTGCGGTGAATCGCGCGCCCGTCCAGCAGCACCTGCCCCTGTTCGGGTTTTAGCAGCCGCGACATGCAGCGCAGCAGGGTGGATTTGCCGCAGGCATTCGCCCCGACAATGGCGGTGATGCGCCCGGTCGGCACGGTCAGGTTCAGCCCGCGCAGGATTGCGGCCTGCCCGTATCCGGCGCTGAGGGTTTCGACGGTGAGGGGCTGCATTGGCATCAGAAGGCTCCGGTCCGGTTGGCGCGGACGATCAGGTACACAAGGAAGGGCGCCCCAAGTGCGCCGGTGACGATACCGACGGGGTAGCGCGCGGGCAACATCTGCTGGCCGATGAAATCGCCGATCAGCACCAGTGCGGCGCCGACCAGCCCGGCCATCAGCACGGGCGAGCGGCCGGGCCCGGCCAGACGCATGGCGATGGGCCCGGACAGGAAGGCGGTAAAGGCGATGGGCCCGGTGACGGCGGTGGCAACGGCAATCATCCCGACCGCGCCCAGCATGATCGTGGCACGCGCGCGGGTCAGCGACACACCCAGCGCGGCGGCGGTGTCATCGCCCAGCCGCATCGCCTCGAGGTCGCGGCGGCAGGCCAGAAGCAGCGCGCCGAAGACCGTCAGCGAGACCAGCAACGGCAGCGCCTGCGGCAGGGTCGCTCCGTTGACGCTGCCGGTGAGCCAGCGCAGCGCGTCCTGCAACGTCCACGATGGCGCGCGGGCGAGCGCATAGGCGATGACGCTTTGCAGCATGGCGGCGATGGCGATGCCCACAAGGATCAGCCGCGCCCCCGCAACGCCGTTGCGGAACGACAGCAGGTAGATCGCTGCGGCGACACCAAGGCCCGAGAGCACGGCCAGCAAGGATACCGCCATGCCGGTCAACCCGAAAGCGGTGATCGCCAGAACGGCGGCGGCGCTGGAGCCGATGGAAATGCCGATGATGTCGGGGCTGGCCAACGGATTGCGCAACATGATCTGGAACGCCACGCCGCCAAGGCCAAAGCTGAGCCCGGCGAGGATCGACAGAACCGCGCGCGGCAGGCGCAGTTCGCGCACGGCGAAACTGACGCCGGGCAAATCGTCGCCCGCCAGCGCGCGCAGCACCTGACCCGGCGGGGTGATCGTGTGGCCGACCGAGAGCGTCAGCGCGACCGTGCCCAGCAGCAGCGCGCCCATCAGCAGGCCAAGGCGCAGGCGACGGGCGCTGCGGCGTCTGCGTTGCCGCGCGATGTCGCGGGCGAGGGTGTCGAGTGCGGCGCTCACAGTTCGCGCACCCGGCGCTGGCGCACGATCCAGATGAAGACGGGCGCGCCGACAAAGGCGGTGACGATGCCCACGTCCAGCTCGGACGGGCGGGCGAGCAGCCGGGCCAGCACGTCGGTCCCGATCAGCAGCGCCGCGCCCAGGAGCGCGGAGAACGGAAGCAACCAGCGGTAATCGGCCCCGACCAGCAGGCGGCAGAGGTGCGGCACCACCAGTCCGACAAAGATCAGTGGTCCGCAGGCGGCGGTGGCCGCGCCGCACAGAAGCACCGCCCCCAGGGCCGCCCCGGCCCGCGCCCAGGCCACCCGCGCGCCAAGGGCGGCGGCCGCATCGTCACCCAGGGCAAGCAGGTTGAGGCTGCGTGCCGACATCAGCGACAGCGCGGCGCCCACGGCGAGGAAAGGCAGGCAGGGGGCGATCACGTCAAAGCTCGCTCCGCCGACTCCGCCGACCTGCCACGCCTGCACCCCGCCGGCTATGTCGTTGCGGGGCAGGATGATGGCGGTGGTAAAGGACGAGGTGGCGACCATCGTCGCGGTGCCCGCCAGCGCCAGCTTCAGCGGGGTTGCCCCACCGCGCCCGACCGACCCGATGGCATAGACGAAGGCGGCGGTCAGAGCGGCCCCGGCAATTGCGGCCCAGATATACCCCGTCAGCGTTGCCATGCCGAACCACGCCATGCCGATCACCACGGCCATCGCCGCGCCCGCGTTCACGCCAAGGATGCCGGGATCGGCCAGCGGGTTGCGGGTGACGCCCTGCATCACCGCGCCCGCCAGACCCAGCGCCGCCCCCGCCAGCGCCGCCATCACCGTGCGCGGCACCCGAACGGCCACAACCGCGCGGGCCAGCGTATCGGTGGTGCCTGTGGCCCCGGCGACAATATCGCGCCAATCCACGTCGCGGGTGCCAAGGCTGACCGACAGTACGCCGGCCCCGGCCAGGACCAGCACGGCCACGCCCAGCCACAGCAACCGCCGGTGACGGCTGCGGGCGAGCGTCATGGCTGCGGACAGGGCGATATCGCTCATTCAACGGCCTGCGCGGCGGTGGACAGCAATTGCAGGTATTCGTCCAGAACGGCGGTGATCGACAGCGGCGTGGGGTTGGCAGAGGTGCCCACGGGATTGTTGCCAAGCAGCACGACCGCGCCATTACGGACCGAGGGCAGATGCGCCGTCAGCAGGTTGGATTTCACCCGGTCCAGCAGCGGCTGGCCGCCATAGGTCACGATAATGTCGACATCATCGAAGGTGTCGATCCGCTCGGCGCTGATTTCACCGGCGAACTGGCCGGGCTGACTGGCCTCTTGCACCGCGCGAGGCGAGGCCAGCCCGATGTCGGAGAGGAACTGAACGCGCGTGTCGTTTTCGGAATAGAACCGGATCACCGACAGGTCGCGCACGTCGAGGTGGATGATGAACATTGCCGTCTTGCCAGCGATTTCGGGGTATGCGGCGACCTTTTGCGCGATCTCGCCCTCGATCCTGTCGATCAGCGCATCGCCTTCGGCCACCATGCCAAGACCGGCAGCGTTCAGGCGGATCATGTCGCGCCAGCTGGTGGACCAGGGCGCGGTTTCATAGGGTACGACCGGGGCGATGTTGCTGAGGGTGTCGTAATCGGCGCGGCTGAGGCCGGAATAGGCGGCCAGGATCACCTGCGGCGCGGTGGCGGCCACCGCCTCGAAATCGATGCCATCGCCTTCGTCGAAGAGCACCGGCACCTCGGCCTTCAATTCGTCCAGCCGGTCGGCCACCCAAGGCAGAACACCATCGCCATCGTCATCGCCAAAATTGGCGCGCGCCATGCCTACGGGCACGATCCCGAGCGCCAGCGGTACCTCGTGGTTGGCCCAGGCCACCGTCGCCACGCGGGTCGGCTTTTCTGTGATCGTGGTGCTGCCGAAGGCATGGTCGATCACGATGGGAAAATCCTGTGCCCCGGCAGCTGTTGCAAAAAACGATGCAATTGCAATGACGTATGGCGCAAGCGACGGGCGAAGAGGCAGGGAAATCGGCACGGGGAAAGCTCCGGCTTGACAAGTCGAGTGTTTTTGTCGGTTTTTCACCTAACGTCGATGAGGTCAAGCCCGGGTACCCGGTTGGCGCGCGCGCCTCAGGTTGGTGGACAATTTCCGACAAAAATTGTCGGCTTGCCTTGTGCAGGCGGAAAACCCCATGCTATCCGCAGCTAAGTGAGTCGCCGGAAACAGCTGTGATATTCGGGCCGACTCGCGCCAGGGTCGCCATGTGCCAGCCCCGGCCGCCAGCGTTTCCACGACGCCAGCCAGATAACAATTCACACGAAACGATCGGGGACGATGGGATGAACGATATGCTTTTGCGCGCGGGTTTGACGGGTGCGGGACGCCTGCTGGGGTGTACAGCACTGGTCTGTCTGCCGGTGGCGGCGCTGGCGCAGGACGGCACGCTGGACGGTGACGGGGCGTATCGCCTGTCGCCGATCATCGTCGATATGGGGCGCCCGGCGGATGACGATCAGGCCTCGATCGTGGCACAAGAGCTGTGGGTCGGCGGCAAGGTCGCGACGAGCATCCTTGATACGCCCGCCGCCGTGTCGGTCATCACCGCGCGCGAGATCGAGGCGCGCAACGCCCGCAAGGTCGAGGAGGTGCTGAACTATTCCTCGGGGATCGTGACCGATTATTACGGCACCGACGACCGCAACGATTACTACCTCGTGCGCGGGTTCCAGGCCTCGACCTATCGCGACGGGCTGACGCTGGGCTCGATGCGCGGTGTGCGCGAAGAACCCTATGCCTATGACCGGCTGGAAGTGGTGAAGGGCGGCAACTCGACCCTGTTCGGCACCTCGGATCCGGGCGGCACCGTGAACTTCGTCACCAAGACGCCGACGTTCCGCCGCCACGGCGAATTTTTCGGCAGTTACGGCAGCCACAACCAGCGCCAGATCGGGTTCGACATCGGCGATACGCTGAACGACAGCCAGACGCTGGCTTATCGCTTTGTCGGCAAGGTGCAGGACGGCGGGCTGGAATACGCCAGTTCGCGCGATGACGAGACATTCCTGCTGGGCAGCGTGGCCTGGGCGCCGACGGATGCGACCAAGCTGACGTTCACGCTGGATTATCTGGATCGCGACGGCACGCCCAACAGCGGCGGCTATCCGCTGGATGCCTATTACGACCGGGGCAGTTTCTACGGCGAGCCGACGTTCAACTATCACAATGTGGAGCGGCTGAGTTTCACCACCACGTTCCAACACGACTTTGGCAACGGGCTGAGCCTGCGCGCGAACCTGCGTTACAGCGATTTGGAAGACAGTTTTGGCTATGTCTATGTGAACGACAACGCGGCGCGGGTCGGGACACTGGTGAACCGCGATTTCTTTGGCACCGACAGCACCGCGAAAGAGGTGATCGGCAACGCGATCGTGCAATATGACACCGGGTTCGGCAGCGTCGACAGCAGCACGCTGGCGGGGATCGAATTCCGCGATGCTTCGACCACGGCGTCGAGCTTCTATGGTAACCATACCCAGATCGACACGGCGAACCCGGTCTATACGGGTGCGCCGACGGGCTATGTGCCCTATAGCGTTCAGGCCAATGAGTTCACGACCAAGTCACTGTTCCTGCAGCAGAACTTTTCCTTCTCGGATCGCGTGGTGGCGACCTTTGGCGCGCGGCGTGACTGGCTGGACATCACCAACGTGAACAGCTCGACCGGGACGGCGGTGACGACGCGGGGCACATTCGCGGAGACATCCTATCGCGCGGCGCTGACCTACAAGTTTACCGACTCGCTGTCGGCCTATGCCAGCTTTGTCGAATCGGTGGCGCCGCCTTCGATCGGGACACAGCCCGAGCGCGGCGAGCAATACGAGATCGGGTTGAAGTATCGCCCCGAGGCTGTGAACGCGCTGTTCACCGCTTCGATCTATGACCTGACCAAGAAGAACGTCGTGGTGCCCGTGGTGCTGCCCAGCGGCGTGATCGACCGGCAAACCATCGGTCAATCGCGGGTGAAGGGGCTGGAGCTGGAAGCCAAGGGCGAGCTGGCCAACAATCTGAGCTTCGCCGCGGCCTATGCTTATCAGAAGTCGGAATATGTGCGCGGCGTGGTGCGGGGCACGACAGTTGACGGCAATGAATTCGCCACTGTGCCGAACCACATCGCCTCGCTCTGGCTGAATTACGATCTGCCGGGCAACGGGCGCCGGGGCGACATGACGTTCGGTGTGGGCGCGCGCTATGTCGGGTCGTATTACTACAACGTCTACAACACCGGCGGAGAGAGCCCGGCGCAGTTGTATCTGGATGCAGCGGTATCATACGAGGTGGCCGAGGGCACGGTTCTGAGCGTGAACGTAGCGAACCTGACCGACCGGCAGTATGTGGTGGGGCGTGGTACCGCAGCCTATTACAATCCGGGCCGGACGATCACCGCAACACTCAAGCACAGCTGGTAAGCGCGCGGAGGGTGATCGAGAAGGGGGCCGCTGGCCCCCTTTTTTGTCTGGAGAGGGAAGAGGGGGCTCTGCCCCCACCCCTTTTGGGGTTCCCCCGGGATATTTGGAGCCCAAAGAAGATGGGGGATGCGGTTCTTGAAACCGCTGCGGTCAGTCGCTTTGGGGACTGACCAAACGGGCGGCGATCCAGCCGACGCGATCCGCGGGCAGGGCGCGCAGGCGGAGCCAGCCACTGCCGTTATCTTCCAGCACTTCGACGCTGTCGCCCTTGGCAAGGCGCATCAGGATGTCGCTGGAGGTGCCGGGACCGGCGCGCATGTTGACGCGGGTGGCGACGATTTCGCGCATGTCGGCCGCGCGCGTTGGCGTCGGGCGCACCTGTTGGATGCCGTTGGGGTTTGCGGCATTGGCCGCAGGTGGCGGGGTAACCATATCTTGCAGCGAAAAGACACGGGGCTCAGGCTCGGCGGTTTGCGCGGCCGGGGTCGCGCGGTTCGTCTTGTTCGTGCCTTCGTCGGCGCCGAGCGAGGCGAGTACCACCTGCGGTTCTTCGGCGCGCGGCGTTTCCGTGCGGGTCGGGGCCGGGGTCGCGGTCCGGGCCTGGCTCGCGCGGGCCATCTGGCTCTTGGCGATGCGGGTTGTCGCTGGCGCCTTGGGCGTTGCGGCTTCGGCGCTTGCGACGGGTTGGGGCGGCTGGAACTCGGCTCCGCCGCTGAGTTCGTAGAACCCCCAGCCCATGAACAGAAAAGACAGCAGGATATAGCGCGGCATAACGGCCCCCCAGACAACAATCACTTGTGACTCAAATCCGAACGGCAGCTGTTCGGTTCCATCATGGTAGCGTATTTCCGCCGATTCGGGGGATTGGCGGGCCGTTTGGGTTGAAAAAGTGGTGGCTGTTGCAGGGCTGCGCGTCGCTGGCGATGCCTGCAAAGGGCGCTTTACCGCGCGCTTTTGGCAATGTACCACAGCATCTATGAGCGACATCGTAGACGACCCCAACATGGAGCCGCCCGAAGGCGTGGGCGAGGTGGCCGAGCCGCTTCGGCGCGCCATTGGCGAGCGCTATCTGACCTATGCGCTGAGCACGATCATGCACCGGGCGCTGCCCGATGCGCGCGACGGGCTGAAGCCGGTGCACCGGCGGATCATCTACGCGATGAACCGGCTGCGGCTGGCGTCGAACGGGAAATTCCTGAAATCGGCCAAGATTTCCGGCGATACGATGGGGGATTTCCACCCTCATGGCGACGCTGCGATTTACGATGCGATGGCGCGCCTGGCACAGGATTTCGCCGTGCGCTATCCGCTGGTCGACGGGCAGGGCAATTTCGGCAACATTGACGGCGATAACCCGGCTGCCAGCCGCTATACCGAAGCGCGGATGACCTTTGTGGCCGAGGCGTTGCTGAACGGGCTGGACGAGGATGCCGTCGATTTCCGCGACAACTATGACGGGCGGCTGACCGAGCCGGTCGTGCTGCCGGCCGAGTTTCCGAACCTGCTGGCCAACGGGTCGGCCGGGATCGCGGTGGGGATGGCAACGAACATTCCGCCCCACAACATTGCCGAACTGTGCGATGCCTGCCTGCATCTGATCCGCACGCCGGATGCGCGCGACGAAACGCTGTTGAATTATGTACCCGGCCCCGATTTCCCGACCGGTGGCGTCATCGTCGAACCGCCCGAGAACATCGCCCAGGCCTATCGCACCGGGCGCGGCTCGTTCCGGCTGCGCTGTCGGTGGGAGGTGGAGACGCTGGAGCGCGGCACCTGGCAGATCGTGGTGACGGAAATCCCGTACCAGGTGCAGAAATCCAAGCTGATCGAGCGGATCGCTGACCTGATCCAGACAAAGAAGGTGCCGATTCTGGCGGATGTGCGCGATGAAAGCGCCGAGGACATCCGCGTGATCCTTGAACCCCGGTCCAAGAACGTGGATCCGGAGGTGCTGATGGGGATGCTGTTCCGCAACTCGGAGCTCGAGGTGCGGTTCAGCCTGAACATGAACGTTCTGATCGATGGGGTCACGCCCAAGGTCTGTTCGATGAAAGAGGTGCTGCGCGCTTTCCTCGACTTCCGGCAAGAGGTGCTGTTGCGCCGGTCGCGGCACCGGATGGGCAAGATCGACCATCGGCTGGAGGTGTTGGAAGGGTTCATCGTTGCCTTTCTGAACCTTGATCGCGTGATCGACATCATCCGCTATGATGACGACCCGAAGGCCGCGCTGATGCGCGAGGATTGGGGCGTGGATCATGCGCGCGCCATGACCGAGGCGGATTATGTGCCGCCCGCGCCGAGTGATGTGCAAAGCCTGTCCGAGGTACAGGTTGACGCGATTCTGAACATGCGCCTGCGGTCGTTGCGTCGCCTGGAAGAACTGGAGCTGCTGCGCGAGCAGGCCGAGCTGATGGAAGAACGCGCCGGGCTGGAGGATTTGCTGGAGGACGAGGGCCTGCAGTGGGCCCGCATCGCCGATCAGTTGAAAGCGACGAAGAAGACCTTTGGCAAGGACTACGAAGGCGGCGCGCGCCGGACCCGGCTGGAAGAGGCGGGCGAGGTCGAAGAGGTGCCGCTGGAGGCGATGATCGACCGCGAGCCGATCACCGTGGTCTGTTCGCAGATGGGCTGGATCCGCGCGATGACCGGCCATATCGACCTGACCCGCGAGCTGAAGTTCAAGGACGGCGACGCCCCGCGCTTCATGTTCCATGCCGAAACGACGGACAGGTTGTTGGTGTTTGGCTCGAACGGGCGGTTCTATACGCTCTCGGCAGCCAACCTGCCCGGTGGGCGGGGCATGGGGGAACCGCTGCGGCTGATGGTCGATCTGCCCAATGAGGCCGAGATCGTCGACTTGTTCATCCACCGGCCCGACAGGCGGTTGCTGGTTGCCTCGTCAGCGGGCGACGGATTCGTGGTGCCCGAAAACGACGTGATCGCCCAGACGCGGAGCGGCAAGCAGGTGCTGAACGTCCGCGGCGACGTGCGCGCGCGGGTCTGTACGCCAGTGCAGGGCGATGCCGTGGCCGTGGTGGGCGAGAACCGCAAGGTGCTTGTCTTCATGGTCGAGGAACTGCCCGAACTGGGCCGGGGCAAAGGCGTGCGGCTGCAAAAGTACAAGGATGGCGGGATGAGCGATGCGACGACCTTCGTGCTGTCCGAAGGTCTCAGCTGGCTTGACCCCGCTGGCCGGACCCGAACCCAGACCGAACTGGAAGAATGGACCGGCAAGCGCGCCGGCTCGGGCCGGATGGCGCCCCGCGGATTCCCGCGCGACAATCGCTTTACCTAGTGCGGGTTTGCCTAATAGCGGGCGCCGCGCTAGGTGGGTCACGCAACAGCGACAGACAGGAATGCCGATGATCCGACTCCTTGCCATGCTTTTGGGGCTTGCCGTTCTGGCCGGGTGTACCGAAACAAACCCCGAAGCCGATCCGCTGGCCGATCTGGGGGCCTATCGCCTTGGCTATAATGTCGTCGTGGCCGACAAGGCCAAGAAGGGCCCGATCTCGCGCGAGGCGACGCCCGAAGAATGGGAGGGCGTGCTGAAATCTGCCGTGGCGCGGCGTTTTGGCCAGTACAACGGCAACCAGCTTTACCATTTCGGGATCAGTGTCGAAGGCTTCATGCTGGCGCCTCCGGGTGTGCCGATCGTGTTCACGCCGAAATCGGCACTAATCATCAATGTCACCGTCTGGGACGATGCGGCCAATGCCAAGCTGAACCCCGAGGTGAAACAGTTCACGATTTTCGAAACCACAACCGGTGACTCGGCGCTGGTCGGCTCGGGCAACAAGCGGACACGCGAAGAGCAGATGCAGGGGCTCGCGAAAAACGCCGTCGCCGCGATCGAGGATTGGATGGTCGAGATGAAGGCCGAAAAAGGCTGGTTCGAGCCGCGCGCCGGGGCGGCGACTTCGGCCGTGATCCCGCGCGACGAACTGGCCCCCGCTCCGGCGTTGGTGGCCGAGTAGTCGCAACCGCCGCAACAGTGCTTGATTTTCCCTCGCGAAGCCAATATGTGCCGCGCGCAGAGACAAAACCCGGTCTACGGACCCATTTGACAGAAGAAGGTGCCGACAGTCATGGCAAAGGCAAAGTTTGAACGCAACAAACCGCACGTGAACATCGGCACGATTGGTCACGTTGACCACGGCAAGACGACGCTGACGGCGGCGATCACGAAATACTTTGGCGATTTCCGGGCCTACGACC
>NZ_VCPC01000001.1:0-1177115 GCF_005938225.1 Arenibacterium halophilum | reverse complement strand
CAAAGGCAAAGTTTGAACGCAACAAACCGCACGTGAACATCGGCACGATTGGTCACGTTGACCACGGCAAGACGACGCTGACGGCGGCGATCACGAAATACTTTGGCGATTTCCGGGCCTACGACCAGATCGACGGCGCGCCGGAAGAGAAAGCCCGCGGCATCACCATCTCGACCGCGCACGTCGAGTATGAAACCGAAGCGCGTCACTATGCGCACGTCGACTGCCCCGGCCACGCCGACTATGTGAAGAACATGATCACCGGTGCCGCCCAGATGGACGGCGCGATCCTGGTGGTGAACGCGGCCGACGGCCCGATGCCCCAGACCCGCGAGCACATCCTGCTGGGCCGCCAGGTCGGCATCCCGACCATGGTCGTCTACCTCAACAAGGTCGACCAGGTTGACGACGCCGAGCTGCTGGAGCTGGTGGAAATGGAAGTCCGCGAACTGCTGAGCTCGTATGACTACCCCGGCGACGACATTCCGATCATTCCGGGTTCGGCTCTGGCCGCAATGGAAGGCCGCGACGCGGAAATCGGCGAAGAGTCGATCAAGAAGCTGATGGCCGCTGTCGACGAATGGATCCCGACGCCCGAGCGCGCCGTGGACCAGCCGTTCCTGATGCCGATCGAAGACGTGTTCTCGATCTCGGGCCGCGGCACCGTTGTGACCGGCCGTGTCGAGCGTGGCGTGATCAACGTGGGCGACGAAATCGAAATCGTCGGCATCCGCGACACCAAGAAAACCACCTGCACCGGCGTGGAAATGTTCCGCAAGCTGCTGGATCGGGGTGAAGCCGGCGACAACATCGGCGCCCTGCTGCGCGGTGTGGACCGTGAAGGCGTGGAACGTGGCCAGGTGCTCTGCAAGCCCGGTTCCGTGAAGCCGCACAAGAAGTTCGAAGCCGAAGCCTATATCCTGACCAAGGATGAAGGTGGCCGTCACACGCCGTTCTTCGCCAACTACCGCCCGCAGTTCTACTTCCGCACCACGGATGTGACCGGCACGGTGACACTGGCCGAAGGTACGGAAATGGTAATGCCCGGCGACAACGTGAGCTTCGGCGTCGAGCTGATTGCCCCGATCGCGATGGAGCAGGGCCTCCGCTTCGCCATCCGCGAAGGCGGCCGCACCGTCGGCGCCGGCGTGGTGTCGAAGATCGTCGAATAAGACATAGCGGGGCAGGGGGACCCCCCCCTGCCACCAGCGTGATTGAAACGGCCCTCCCACCTTGGGGGGCCGTTTTTCGTTTGTTCACGCTTTTCTGAAAAGCTCGTCCCGTGATCGGCGGAAATTGCGGCACTCGCGGGATCGTGTTGGCCAGACTTTGCCGCCCTGCGCAACGACAGGGTTGATATTCATGTATCAGGACGTAGGGTTTTAAGCGGGTAAGAAGACAAAACGGAATATGCGACTAGGTAGATTTGTACTGACGCTGTTTCTGGCGCTGGTTCCCTTTATGGGGGTGGCGCGGCCGTCCGATACCGGTGCCGCGACCGATCAGGCCCGAACCTGCACCGAATTCACCGGCGACTACGCCCGGATCATGTCTGCGTGCCGGGTGGCGCTGGACCGTCCGGATATCTCCGACCGAACCCGGCAGGATCTGATGGATGGGCTGGCTTGGGCGCACTATTACCTGAACGATATCGACGGTGCGCGGAGTGTTTTTCAGCAGATACTGGCGCGTTATCCAAACTCGGAAGACGGGATGACGGGCCTTGCCTGGCTGGCCTATGACGACGATTCATACGATCAGGCAGCGGAGCTGTTTGCCCGGGCGATGGATGTGTCCCCCAATGCCGAAGTGCTGGCCGGGTACGGCGCCGCGCGCTATATGGCGCGCCTTGATCCGCTGGATGCGGCCTTGGCCCGGATCGATACCGCCCTGACGATCGACCCGGAGTATATCTGGGCGCTGCGCCGTAAAGGTTGGTTTCTTGAAGAGGCAGGCCGCCTTGCCGAGGCTGAAGCCGCCTTTCGCCGTGCGATAGACGTACAGCCTGACGATGCGGCCTCGCTCTACGGATTGTCCTATGTCTTGGGACGTAGCGGGAAATGGGCACAGGCACTGCCCTATGTGAACCGCGCATTGGAAGAGCGGCCCGATTATCTGGCCGCCCTGTCGCGACGCTCGCTGGTGCTGTTCAACCTCGGGCGTCTGGGAATGGCCCTGCGCGATGCTGACCGGATGATCGCCGCCGATCCCGGGTGGTCCGAAGGATACGTGCGCAAGGCGCGGGCACTGTTCCGGCTGCGCCGAAATGACGATGCGGTTGCCGCACTGGCCACAGGAGACAAGGCTGTCGGCTACAACAGCTTTCTGTTGTACTGGTACGCACGGATGCTGGTCGATACCGGCCACAGTGCGCAGGCGCTGGACCAGATCGACCGGATTGACGCCCGCGGCGATGCCGATTTTCACGATGTTCTGCTCCAGACGCGGATTGCGCTGGTGATGGGAAACACCGTGTTGGCGCGACAGGCGATAGACCGCTCTCTGGGCTTTCGCCCGACCGATAAATGGGCGCTGTACTACGCCACGCTCGTTCTGGTTGCGGAAGGCCGTTACGACGAGGCCGAGGTCCGGTTCGATGCAGCGCTGCGGGCCGGTTTGAGCAAGGAAAAGCTGCCCGATTTCATCAAGGCCCTTCTGGGTCGCAACGAACATGCCCGTGCGGTGAAGCTGCGCGACCGATACGTGTCACAGGCCAGCGGAGGCTAAAGCCGCCCGGTGCGCCTGTCGCTGTCGTCGGTGATCGTGTCGAGCGCGGATTGCAGGTTCAGGCGCAGCGTCTCGACCGTCTCGGCGTCGGCTTTGCGCGGGACGGTTTCATTCCACTCCCGGCACATCAGAACACCGCGCGAAAACGGCACTGGCAGCATGATCCTGTCCCAACTTGGAAAGGTGAGCGCGCGATTGGCCGACCAGGACAGAACGAACACGCGCTTGCCCGTGCTGCGCGCCCAGACGATGGGCACGGTTGACGCCTGCCGCGCCGGGCCGCGCGGCCCATCCACCGCGATACCGATGCTATAGCCTTCGCCGATGTGGCGCAGGACTTCGCGCGACAGGGCGACATGGCGTTTGTGGCTCGACATCGGGATGGTGGCAAAGCCGAACCGGCCCAGAACCTTCCCGACCAGCCGCCCGGCCCGGGCCGAACTGGTCAGCGAGCAGAACTTTCCCAGGTCCTGATTGAACATGAAGGGTGCCATCACAAGCCGCTGATGCCAGACGGAAAAAATGACCGGCTCGCCCTGCGCCAGAACCGCATCCATAGCCTCGAATCCCTCCGCCTCCCAGCGCGAGGTGCGTTGGGCAAAGCGAATATACCCCGCGAAGAACGACTCCACGGCGCGGTTGACCCGCTTGCTGTCGGCGATTTTCCTGCGAAGCGACACGGGTGCGCCTTTCGGTCGGTGACGGTGCCTGCGCTTACACCGCGAAATCGCCCGCAAGGCAAGAGCGGGGCAATTTCCCCCTTGCCCCGCGCGCGGGCCTGTCATAGATCATGCGCGGCCTTAGGGGTATAGCTCAGTTGGTAGAGCGACGGTCTCCAAAACCGTAGGTCGCGGGTTCGAACCCTGCTGCCCCTGCCAGTTTCCCGAAATTTGCGAAATCTGCCCGGATGTGACCGGGTTCACAGCTTTGGCGCGGGTTTCGCCCAGAATGGGGTGATTGCCCGGGGGTGCATCTGCTACCATGGGCGCAGTGGTTCTGACATTTCAGTATCGAGGCCCCGCCATGATACGCATTCTATTGGTCTTTCTTCTGTTGCTGCCCTCGGGTGCGATGGCGGACAAGGTCGCGCTGGTGATCGGCAACGCGGCCTATGACTCGGTGGCCGTGCTCGACAATCCGGCAAACGATTCGCGCGATGTATCGCGGGCGCTGGCGCGGCAGGGGTTCGATGTGATTGCCGCGAACGATCTGAACCGCGTGCGGATGCGTGACACCCTGCGTGAATTTCGCGAGTTGGCCGACCGGGCCGAGGTGGCGCTGGTGTATTATGCAGGCCACGGGATCGAGATTGCGGGCCGCAACTATCTGGTGCCGGTGGACGCGCGGCTGGAAGACGAGCGCGACGCTGAGCTCGAGATGATCGACCTTGACCTGGTGCTGGCCCAGATCTCGGGGGCGAAGGCGCTTAAGATGGTGGTGCTGGATGCCTGCCGCAACAACCCTTTCGTCGTCAAGATGAAGCGCGCCGAGGCGGGGCGCAGCGTCAAGGCGGGGCTGGGGCGGATCGAATTCGCGCAGGCGGACACGCTGATCGCCTATGCCGCTGCCGCCGGAGAGATTACGCCCGATGGGGCCTCTGGCGGAAATTCGCCTTTTACCCGCGCGTTTCTAAGCGCGCTGGAGGGGCCGCCCACGGATGTGCGCCGCCTTTTGGGGCGGGTACGCGACCAGATGCGCCAGGATGTGCCGGATGCCGCACCATTTGTGTATACGTCGCTGGGTGGCGGGGAATTTGTCATCAACCCCAATAGCAAAGGCGCCAGTCAGCCCGTGGCGCAGGCTGCGGGCCCCAGCATTTCAGAAGATTTCATCTCCACCGATCGCGCCGGCGATTTCGATGCCTGGAATGGGTTCCTTTTGCGACATGAAGGGCAAAGCGATCACCCTTTGTATGCCTTCGCGCTGGAAAAGCGCGAGTCGCTGCGCGGTGCGCGTGTGGCGCTTGCCACCCCCGAGGCCGCCGGCCCAAATCCCGAGCGCCCCGCCGCTCGTGCCGAGCCAGAGCCGACACCCACGCCAGACCCGCAGGCAATAGCCCGTGCCGTGCCTGTCCCGGATGACGAAGTGGCGCGGCAGTTGCAGGTATTGCTGCGCGACGCCGGGTGCTATCGGGGCGCGATTGATGGCATTCTGGGCCGCGGCTCTCGCGGTGCCTTGGCGCGCTTTGCGGCGGCCGCCGGGATCGACCTGCCATCGCAGGCTACCGTAGGCGGCGCGCCATTGCAGGAGACGCTTGCGCAGGTACAGGACAATGTGGGCGTCGAATGCCCACAGGTGGCGGCTGTGCGCCGCACACCGCAGCCGCGTGTGTCGACGAAGCCGGCCACCGCTCCGGTATCCGCGGCGCCGACTCCGCAACCGCAAACGCTGCCGCAAGACAGCCGAGAGCCGCGCCGGACCAAGCTGCTGCCGGAAAAGGGATCGGAGCAGATCGAATGCAAAGGCCCGCGCCGCAAATTCTATGACTGCCCGTAGCACCTAGCTTTTGAAGGGTTTCATCCCCTTGCGGGCCAGTTCGTCGGCGCGTTCGTTTTCGGGGTGCCCGGCATGGCCCTTAACCCATTTCCACGTCACCTTGTGGCGCGCCTGAGCCGCGTCCAGCCGCTGCCACAACTCGGCATTGGCGACGGGTTTCTTGGCGGCGTTTTTCCAGCCGTTGCGCTTCCAGCCGTGGATCCAGCCGGTGATGCCGTTCTTGACGTAGTTGCTGTCGGTCACCACGGTGATTTCGGTCGCCCGGCCCAGCGTTTCCAAAGCGTTGATCGCGGCCAGCAGTTCCATCCGGTTGTTGGTGGTCTGCGGCTCGCCGCCGTTCAGCTCACGCTCTTTGACCACGCTGTCGCCCTGCTTGGCCTGCAACAGCACACCCCAGCCACCGGGGCCGGGATTTCCCGAACAGGCGCCATCGGTATAGGCAAAATACTCAGCCATCGGTTTTCCGTGTCAGCAAGGTGATCCAGGGTTCGACCGCACCGGCCAGACCCGCCTCTGCGCCATGCGATTGTTCCAATATCTCGAAGCCCTGCGCATCCAGACGGGCAGTCAGATCAACGGCCGAGTAGTAGGTATAGCTCCGGCCGAGGGCGTCGCGGGCGCTGTCTTTGCCGGTTTTCATGCCGATATGGAACAGCCCGCCGGGGCGCAGCGCGGTGGCGATGTCGGCAAGGTGGGCATCAAAACGGTCGCGGGGGGCGTGCAGCAGCGAAAAATTGGCCCATACGCCATCAAGACTGGCCGGGGGCAGGGTGCCAAGGTCGTCGAACGTGGCTTGCTGCGCCTTGACCCCGGGATGGCGCCCGGCAAGGCGCACCATCTCGGCCGAGGCATCGGTGGCCAGTACCTCGTGGCCTGCGTCGGCCAGCCGGGCGGCCATGTGCCCGGGGCCACAGCCAAGGTCCAGCACGCGGGCGCGGGCGGGCAGGGCAGACGCAAAGGCATCCTGTGCGGGGTCGGGTGCGCCCTGAAACCGCGCGGCATACTCGGCGGCGCGTGTGTCGTAGACGCGAATGGTGTCGGGGTCGGTCATATCGGCAACGGTTGTCTTGCGGCGCTTAGGCGCGTTCGGCCATCAGGCGCGCGGCCAGCCCGGCGAACGACGCGGCAAAGGCGCGGCGCATCCACGTCATGGCGCGTTGATTTTCTACCAGATGGGCGCGCACCACAGAGGAAACCAGCGCATAGCCCACCATCACCGCGCCTGTCATGGCAACGAAACCGGCGCCCAACTGCGCCATCAGAAGCGTCGGGGCCGCCGCGTCGGCGGGCATGAACTGCGGCAGGAAGGCGACGAAGAAGATCGGCAGTTTCGGGTTCAGCAGGTTCAGCAGGATACCCCGCATCACGATCGTTGCCGGAGCCGACGATCGGGCTGCGCGATCCGGCTCGACCCGCAGCGCACCAGTGCCGCGCAGCGTGGTCCACGCCATCCACAGCAGATAGGCGACACCGGCGAATTTGATGGTCTGGAACAGCAGGGCCGAGGTGTGCAGGATCGCGGCCAGCCCGGCCATCGCGGCAGCCAGATGGACGGCGGTGACGATGGTGCAGCCGAGCGCCGCCCAAAGCCCGCGCGACAGCCCTCCGCCAAGTGCGGTCGAGAGCGTGAAGATCACACCGATCCCGGGCGTGAGGCAGACAATCAGGGCGGTCAGCAGGAATTCAACAGACATCAAAAGCCTTTCGCGCGGTGCAGGTGTTCGTACCTGCCACGGCCCGCGGGTTCTGACAACCCGCAAGGCATGCGACTAGGCCGGTTGGCGCAGCACCCGGGGCACTTTGAATTCGACGTTCTCAACGGCGGTTTCTACCGGCTCGACGGTCAGGTCAAAGCGGTCGGCAAGGGCATCGACCACTTCTGACACCAGCGTTTCAGGCGCCGAGGCGCCCGCGGTCAGCCCCATGGTGCGCACGCCGTCCAGCGCGCGCCAGTCGATGTCGGTGGCGCGTTGCACCAGTTGCGAATAACTGCACCCGGCGCGGGCCGCGACTTCGACCAGACGTTTGGAATTTGACGAATTGGGCGCGCCCACCACCAGCATTGCCTGCGCACGGGGTGCGATGGCTTTCACGGCCTCTTGCCGGTTGGTCGTGGCATAGCAGATGTCTTCCTTGTGCGGGCCGACGATGGCGGGAAACCGTGCCTGCAAGGCGGCCACGATCCCGGCTGTGTCATCGACCGAGAGCGTGGTCTGGGTGACATAAGCAATGCGCGCGGGGTCGCGCACGACGACATCGGTCACATCGGCCTCGGTTTCCACCAGCAGCACGTCGCCTTCGGGCAGCTGGCCCATTGTGCCGATGGTTTCAGGGTGGCCGCGATGGCCAATCATGATGATCTGCAACCCGGCGTCGGCGTGGCGCTGGGCCTCGATATGCACCTTGCTGACCAAGGGGCAGGTGGCATCGACGTAAACCATGTTGCGGTGTTCCGCCTCGGCCGGGACCGATTTCGGCACGCCATGCGCGGAAAAGATCACGGGACGGTCGGCGGGGCATTCGTCAAGTTCTTCGACAAACACCGCCCCCTTGTCCCGCAGCCCGTCGACGACGAACTTGTTGTGCACGATTTCATGGCGCACATAGACCGGCGCACCCCATTTCTGGATCGCCATTTCCACGATCTTGATGGCTCTGTCGACACCGGCGCAGAACCCGCGCGGTGCAGCCAGATACAATGTCAGGGGTGGTTTTGTCATGATGGACGCTCCATCGCGCTGTTGGGGTCAGAGCTGCCCCAAACGCGAAAACCGCGCCGGTTCTCCGGCGCTGTCAGGGCCTTTGCCCGGGCGGTTTCGTTATCTGGCGCCGGCTGCAGCCACGCGCGAGTCGTCCTGCGAATGATCGCGGGGCGGACGGCCAATGACTTCCTTCAGCTCTTCCAGTTCGATGAAGTTGTCGGCCTGGCGGCGCAATTCGTCCGAAATCATCGGCGGCTGGCTGCGGATGGTCGAGACGACCGACACCCGGACACCCTGACGTTGCAGGCTTTCCACCAACGGGCGGAAATCGCCGTCGCCGGAAAACAGAACGATGTGGTCCACACGCGGCGCCAGTTCCATGGCATCGACGGCAAGTTCGATATCCATGTTACCCTTCACCTTCCGACGCCCCATGCTGTCGGTGTATTCCTTGGCCGGTTTCGTGACCATCGTGAACCCGTTGTAATGCAACCAGTCCACCAGCGGCCGGATCGGCGAATATTCGTCGTTCTCAAGCAGGGCTGTATAGTAAAACGCGCGCAGAAGCTTGCCGCGACGCATGAATTCCTGTCGCAACAGCTTGTAGTCGATGTCGAACGACAGGGCCTTCGCGGCCGCGTACAAATTCGATCCATCGATGAACAGCGCGAGCCGTTCGTCCTTGTAAAACATTATTATCGTCCTTCCGGTAAGCCGCGCCGCTTTGTCCGTGAGTGAGTGAGTGAGTGAAAAATTCAGCTACGCGGTGGACTTAAAATAAGGTAACTGATTCAGTCCGCAAGTCTAAAGACTAGGTGGGGAGAGGTCAAAATTGTTCAAGAACCGGAATGAAATCGTTATCGCGCTGGGCGGAAATCTGCCTTTGGCGCAACATTCCGTCGGGTCAACCGTGAGCTGTGCGATTGGCGCCATTTCGCGTCAGGTCGGAATGATTCGCGCCATTAGCAGGTTTTATGCCACGCCCTGTTTTCCGGCGGGTGCCGGGCCAGATTACGTGAATGCAGCACTTATTGTTGAAAATCATGCATCTATCCCCGACCTCTTGGCAAGCCTTCATCGGATCGAGCGTGATTTCGGCCGGGAACGGCAGGAAAGATGGGGCGCACGGACACTTGATCTGGACGTGATTGCCGCCGGGCAGGAGATTTTTCCGGACCCTGCAACCCAGGCCGGGTGGATGAACCTGCCGCCCGAAGCGCGCGGCGAAAAAGCACCGGACAGCGCCATTGTGCCGCACCCCCGTCTGCAGGAGCGCGCCTTTGTGCTGGTGCCGATGCTGGACATTTGCCCTGACTGGGTTCATCCTGTCACCGGGCGCACGGTTGCGCAGATGGCTGCGGCGCTTGCGCCGGGCGAAATTGACGCGGTGCGCCCGATTTAGGGGGCTTGCGCCTTGTGTTTCGGCAGAATCCTCTTTAGATAGCGACCTTCTGTAAGGTTTCTCAAGCTTGGAGAATGTTCCATGGCCCGCGTGACGGTCGAAGACTGCGTTGACAAGGTTCCGAACCGGTTCGAACTGGTGATGCTGGCGGCACACCGTGCCCGCGAAATTTCGGCCGGGGCGCCGATCACCGTGGATCGTGACAACGACAAGAACCCCGTCGTCAGCCTGCGCGAGATCGCGGATGAGACCCAGCGCGCCGATGATCTGCGTGAGCGTCTGATCGAAAGCAACCAGAGCCAGATCGAAGTCGACGAACCCGAAGAGGATTCGATGGCGCTGCTTATGGGGGCCGAGAACGACAAGCCGGTCGAGGACGATATGTCGGAAGAGCGGCTGCTGCGCGCTCTGATGGAGGCCCAAGGCCAGGGCTGAGAACCAAAGGCAGGGTTCGGACCGGATGATTTCTGCTGACGACCTGATCGAGTTGGTCCGAAACTACAACCCCAAGACAAATGTCGCCCGCCTGACAGAGGCGTACGACTACGGCGCGGCGATGCACGAGGGCCAGTTCCGCCACTCGGGCGAGCCCTATTTCACGCATCCCGTCGCCGTCGCCGCGATCCTGACGGAACAGCGGCTGGACGACGCCACCATCATCACCGCCCTGCTGCACGACACGATCGAGGATACCAAGGCCTCGTATCAGGAAGTGTCGAACCGGTTTGGCAAGGAAGTGGCCGAGCTGGTCGATGGCGTCACCAAGCTGACCAACCTGCAACTGTCGAGCGCCGAAACCAAGCAGGCCGAAAACTTCCGCAAGCTGTTCATGGCGATGAGCAAGGATTTGCGGGTCATTCTCGTGAAGCTGGCCGACCGTTTGCACAACATGCGCACGATCAAGTCGATGCGCCCTGAAAAGCAGGTGCAGAAGGCGCGCGAAACCATGGACATCTTCGCGCCGCTTGCGGGCCGCATGGGGATGCAGTGGATGCGCGAGGAACTCGAAGATCTCTCTTTCCGGGTGCTGAACCCCGAGGGCCGCCAGTCGATCATCCGTCGCTTCATCACCCTGCAACGCGAATCCGGTGATGTGATTCCGCGCATCACCCGCGACATGCGGGCCGAACTGGAGAAGGCGGGGATCGAGGCCGAAGTGTTCGGCCGCGCCAAGAAACCCTATTCGATCTGGCGCAAGATGCAGGAAAAGGATCAGGGCTTTTCCCGCCTGTCCGACATTTATGGCTTTCGCATCATCACCGGCTCCGAAGAAGATTGTTACCGGGTGCTGGGTGCAATTCACCAGCGTTGGCGCGCGGTGCCGGGCCGGTTCAAGGATTACATCAGCCAGCCCAAAACCAACGGCTACCGCTCGATCCACACCACGGTGTCGGGCCGCGACGGCAAGCGGGTCGAGGTGCAGATCCGCACTCACCAGATGCATGACGTGGCCGAAACCGGCGTGGCGGCGCATTGGTCCTATCGCGATGGCGTGCGCGCGCGAAACCCGTTTGCGGTGGACCCGGCCAAATGGATCAGCTCGCTGACCGAACAATTCGACTCTGAAGAAAACCACGAGGAATTCCTCGAAGCGGTCAAGCTCGAGATGTATTCCGATCAGGTGTTCTGCTTCACCCCCAAGGGTGACGTGATCAAGCTGCCGCGCGGGGCGACGCCGATCGATTACGCCTTTGCGATCCACACCCGCATCGGCAGCGCCTGCGTGGGCGCAAAGGTCGATGGCATCCGCGTGCCGCTGTGGACCCGGCTCAAGAACGGCCAGTCGGTCGAGATCATCACCGCCGAAGGCCAGACGCCGCAGGTCAGCTGGCTGGACATTGCGACCACCGGCAAGGCGCGCACCGCGATCCGTCGCGCCCTGCGGGTGATCGACCGCGAACGCTTTATCAAGCTGGGCCGCGAGTTGGCGCGCTCGGCCTTTGAGCATGTCGGACGGCAGGCCACCGACAAGGCGTTGGCAACCGCCGCGCGGCTGTTGCGTCTTGATGGCCAGGACGAACTGCTGGCCCGCCTTGGCAGCGCCGAACTGACGACACACGAAGTTGTGCAGTCGGTCTATCCCGAACTGGCCCGCGTCGAGGCCGATCAGATTTCGCCCCGCCGCGCTGTGGTCGGCCTTGCCCCCGGGCAGTCGTTCGAACGTGCCCATTGCTGCCAGCCGCTGCCGGGCGAACGCATTGTCGGGATCACCTTCCGGGGCAAGGGCGTTGTGGTCCACGCGATCGATTGCGATCTGCTTGGCGATTACGAAGATCAACCCGACCGCTGGATCGACCTGCACTGGCACGACGGCACCCATCCGGCGGTCTATGGCGCGACCATCGATCTGACCATCGGCAACGACGCGGGCGTCCTGGGGCGGATCTGCACCTTGATCGGAGAGAAGAAGGCCAATATCTCGAACCTGAATTTCGTGGATCGGAAACCGGATTTTTACCGCCTTATGATCGACGTGGAATTGAGGGATGCCGAACAACTTCATTCCTTAATGCTGACACTCGAGGCGGATAGCGATGTCGCCGCGGTCGAGCGGTTCCGCGAAAAATCGAAGCCCCATGCGCGGGCAGGATAACTCGTAACCCGGGAAAGAAGGACGTTCCCTTGGTATTCAGACGCCGTGACCGACGCCCGCTGCTGCGCACGATCGCGGATTTCCTGTATCCCCGGGGCGGCTGGACCCGCGCGTTCCACTACGTCAAACACCGCGTCCGCCGTCTGCCCGACAGCCCCGAACGAATCGCGCGCGGGATCTTTGCCGGGGTCTTCACCACCTTCACGCCCTTCTACGGGATGCACTTTGTGGTCGCCGCCATCGTCGCGCGCACCCTGCGCGGCAACATCTTCGCCGCGCTGATGGCCACCTTCTTCGGTAACCCGCTGACCTACGTCCCGATCGGCCTCGTTTCGCTCAAAACCGGTTACACCCTGCTGGGCACCCGTTTCGACGAAGGCAAGCACCGCTCTTTCGGTGGGAAATTCGCCGATGCGGGCCACGACCTGACCAACAATTTCCTTGCCATCTTCACCGACCGCACTGCCGATTGGCAGGGCCTGCGCGTGTTCTATGACGAGGTGTTCTTTCCCTACATGATCGGCGGGCTGATCCCCGGCGTGATCGCAGGCTGTATCGCCTATTACCTCTCGGTCCCGGTGATCCGCGCCTATCAGAAACGCCGTCGCGGCGCGATCAAGGCCAAGTTCGAAGCGATCCGCAAAAAGGCCGCCGTCGCCGAGGCCACGCGCAAATCCAACGCCAAAAAGGCAGACTGACGCCGCAGACCCGGCTTCTTTTCGGCCAAAATACTCCTGGCGGAGTCACCCGCACGTTCCTTTCCACGGCGGCTGGGGTGTTTTCCATGCCGCCGCCTTGCGCTAGAACCACGGGAAAGACACATCGGCGGAGCCAGGCCATGACAACCCAATCCCCCCTGCGCCTTGGCGTGAACATCGACCATGTCGCCACCGTGCGGAACGCGCGCGGCGGTGCCACGCCGGACCCGGTCCGCGCCGCGCAGATGGCCGAGGCGGCGGGCGCCGATGGTATCACGGCACATCTGCGCGAAGATCGCCGCCACATCAGCGACGCCGACATCGACGGGTTGATGGCCGCGCTGCGTGTGCCGCTGAACTTTGAAATGGCCGCCACGGCCGAGATGCAGGCCATCGCCCTGCGCCATCGGCCCCATGCTGTTTGCATCGTGCCCGAGAAGCGCGAGGAACGCACGACCGAGGGCGGGCTTGAAGTCGCGCGCGAGGAAAACCGGCTGGCGCATTTCATCGCCCCGCTGCGCGAGGCCGGATGCCGCGTGTCGATCTTCATCGCCGCCGACCGCCGCCAGATCGAGGCCGCGCATCGCATCGGCGCCGAGGTGATCGAGCTGCACACAGGCGCCTATTGCGACGCCCACGCCGAGGGCCGCCTGGCCGAGCGCGACCGCGAACTGGCCGCGCTGCGCGAGATGTCGGCATTCGCCCATTCGCTCGGGCTCGAAGTGCACGCGGGCCACGGGCTGACCTATGACACCGTTCAGCCGATTGCCGCGTTCCCCGAAGTGCGCGAGCTGAACATCGGCCATTTCCTGATCGGAGAGGCGATCTTTCGCGGGCTAACCCCCGCAATCGCGGAAATGCGCCGCCTGATGGACGACGCCCGCAGCCAGCGCGCGGTGTCCTGATGCCGCGCTTCCCTCGGCCGGGGGGCGCATCGTGATCCTCGGCATCGGCACCGATCTGGCCAACATTGATCGAATCGCGGGTACGCTCGACCGGTTCGGCGACAGGTTCCGCAACCGCGTCTTCACCGACATCGAACAGGCCAAGGCGGAACGCCGCGCCGACACGCCCGGCACCTATGCCAAGCGCTGGGCCGCGAAAGAGGCCTGTTCCAAGGCGCTGGGCACCGGCCTGCGCATGGGCATCGCGTGGAAGGACATGGCCGTGTCGAATCTGCGCACCGGTCAGCCGGTGATGCATATGACCGGCTGGGCGAAAGAGCGGCTGGACAGCATGACCCCACCGGGCCACGAGGCGATCATCCACGTCACCCTGACCGACGATCATCCCTGGGCGCAGGCCTTCGTGGTGATCGAGGCCCGCCCCAAGGCCCCCGATACCCCTGAAACGTGACGCTGGCCCGGGTTGACACCGCCCGGGGCTACCCGCATGTACCGCGCAGCGACAACGTGCGGAGAGCAGTATGGCAACCCAGGCCAAACCCGGAAATGCGGTGGTCGAGACCATCAAGACCATCGTGTACGCCCTGCTGATCGCCGGCGTCTTCCGCACCCTGTTTTTTCAGCCGTTCTGGATTCCCTCTGGTTCAATGAAGGAAACGCTGCTGATCGGCGATTTCCTTTTCGTCAACAAGATGAGCTACGGCTATTCCTACGCGTCCTGCCCCAGCGTGAAGATCCCGCGCTTTGGCATCGATATTGATGCCAGCGACATCTGCGGCTGGTCGCGCGGCGACAATTCGCGCCTGTTCGGCAGCGAACCCGAACGCGGCGATGTGGTTGTGTTCCGCCACCCGGTGACGGGCAGCGATTTCATCAAGCGGCTGATCGGCCTGCCGGGCGACAAGGTTCAGGTGCGCGATTCGGTTCTGTATATCAACGACGAAGCCGTCGGCCTTCAGGACGCGGGCGAATTCGAGGAACTGATGGCACCCCAAGGCCCCGAGGGCTCGCCCCCGCGGTGTGAAAACGCGCCAGTCGGCATGGGCGGAAGCTGCCTGAAATCGCGCCAGATCGAAACCCTGCCGGGCGGGGTCAGCCACACGATCCTCAATATCGGCCGTCAGAGCCTGGACGACACCGGCGTGTTCCTTGTGCCGGATGGCCATTATTTCTTCATGGGCGACAATCGCGACAACTCCACCGACAGCCGCGTGCCGCAAACCGCGGGCGGCGTGGGGATGGTGCCCTACGAAAACCTGATCGGTCGCGCCGATCGGATCATGTTCTCTTCCGCCGGGCGGTCGATGCTGTTCTTCTGGACATGGCGTGGCGATCGCTTCTTCAAAGGCATCGAATAGGGCGCGTCGGGGATGAAGCTGTCGGCCGAGATGCGCGCCTTTGAAGAGCGGATCGGGCATCGGTTCGACCGGCCCGAACTGCTGGTGCGCGCGCTCACCCACGGCTCGGTGTCCTCTCCCAACCGCACCGACAACCAGCGGCTGGAGTTTTTGGGCGACCGTGTGCTGGGCCTTGCGATGGCCAGCGCGCTGCTGGACGATGACAAGGCCGCGACCGAGGGCCAGCTGGCGCCCCGGTTCAACACGCTGGTGCGCAAGGAAACATGCGCCGATGTCGCGCGCGAGATCGGGCTGGGCGAGGTGCTGAAGCTTGGCCGTTCGGAAATGCTGTCGGGCGGGCGGCGCAAGCAGGCGCTGCTGGGCGACGCGATGGAGGCGGTGATCGCCGCCGTGTTCCGCGATGCCGGGTTTGTCGTGGCCGCCGAGATGGTGCTGCGCCTTTGGGGTGATCGGATCGGGCAGGTCGAAACCGATGCCCGCGATGCAAAATCCGCGCTGCAGGAGCGTGAACAGGCCAAGGGCCACACGCCGCCCCGCTACGAGGTGGTGCGCCGCGAAGGCCCCGACCACGCGCCTGAGTTCACGGTTGCCGTGCGCCTAGCCGACGGGTCTGAAGCGCAGGCCAAGGCCGCATCAAAGCGCAACGCCGAACAGGCGGCCGCGCAACAGATGCTGGACCAGTTGGGCTAAGCCCCGGCATTCAACACCATTCCGCGTGATGTCGGCCCGGGTTCCCCGGGTCGCCCAACACCTGTGCACAATTCAAACACATCCTGACGAAAATTTCGTGAAAAATGCATGTATCATAATTTGCGACCAGATTGGTCCCGATTTGGACGCAATCCAGAACGATCCAGCCACCATGGCGCCGGAAAAAGGCGTGAAGGTTCAAGAAAGAACACCAAGTGGCAGGCGAATCCTTTCTGTTGTCGGGCGATCAGATCGCGACATATGGCAACAATCAAATGAGCTACCCGGATGGGGTGCCGACGATCAAGCTTAACTCGGTCAAGACATTGGGCGATGCGGATTCGCGGTTCTTCCTGGTGCGGACGCAGGGCGACGGGGATGAGGTCACCAATGGCCAGTTCTGGACGGTTTACCCGGCGGTCAGCGACGGGGCCGGCGGGCTGATGCCCGGCCCGACCCCGGTGTTCGAGCCGAACTATGCCACGCCCGATGGCTATGAAGGCGCGGCGGGCGGAGACAGCTACAACATCTTTGGCATGTTCGGCGGCACGAAATTCGCGGTGAACCTTGACGGGTTCCAGGGCGCCAAGACCTTCACCGCCACGCGCGGCGAAGACCGCACCGGCGGTGATTACGATGGCGAGATGGACCTGGCCGAGATCGCAGCGGCCAACCCGGATGGCGGCATATGTTTCCTGCGCGGTACGCCCGTGGATACGCCCGATGGCCCGCGCCGGATCGAGACGCTGAAACCGGGCGACATGGTGCTGACCGCCGACAAAGGCGCGCAGCCTTTGCGCTGGGTTGCAATGACACGGGTGCGATTGGGGGCAGGAAACCGCGATCTGGCCCCGGTGCGGATCAAGGCGGGGGCGCTGGGGGGCGGTCTGCCCTTGCGCGACATTTGCGTGTCACCGGCCCATCGCGTGCTGCTCAGCGGTCCGCGCTGCGAACTGCTGCTGGGGGTACCGCAGGCGCTATGCCCGGCGCGGATGCTGTTGGACGGGGTCAATATCACCCACGATCCGGCCGAGGGCACGGTGGAATACTGGCATCTTCTGTTCGATGACCACGAAATCCTGACGACCGCCGGCATGGATAGCGAAAGCTTTCATCCCGGCGCCCGGGCGCTTGGCGCGCTGGACGTGGACGCGCGGTCCGAAGTGCTGCGCCTGTTCCCACAGCTTGCCGGACTGGCCGCGCGCGCCCCGGCCCTGGCGCGCCCCGTGCTGCGCGCCTTCGAGGCCCGCGCCGTGCTTGGACGCACGGGCACCTAGAACGCGCGTCGGCTTGCCAACAGCCCAGCCTCTGGCGGTGACGGCCAACATGCGCTAATCCGCGACGGCACGCGCACCCCGCGCGCGCCCCGCAACAAGGATACCGCAGATGAGCACACGCGCCGGATTCGTCGCCCTGATCGGAGAGCCGAACGCAGGCAAGTCCACCCTGCTCAACCGCATGGTCGGGGCCAAGGTGTCGATTGTAACCCACAAGGTGCAAACCACCCGCGCCCGCATTCGCGGCGTCGCCATGGAAGGCGACGCGCAGATTGTCTTTGTCGACACGCCCGGCCTGTTCCAACCCCGCCGTCGGCTCGATCGCGCGATGGTTGCCGCCGCCTGGGGCGGCGCGGGCGACGCCGATGTGATCGTGCTGATGGTCGAAGCCCACCGCGGCATCACCGATGGCGTGACCCGCATCCTTGAAACACTGGCCGAAGTGGGCCAGGGTCGCACCGTGGCCCTTGCTATCAACAAGATCGACCGCGTCCCCTCGGAGGCGCTGCTGGGCCTGACCAAGGACCTGAACGAAACCTACGATTTCGCCGAAACCTTCCTGATCTCGGCCGAACGCGGCCACGGCACCGACGACCTGCGCAAATGGCTCGCGACACAGCTGCCCGAAGGCCCCTGGCTCTACCCCGAGGATCAGATCGCCGATCTGCCGATGCGCATGATCGCGGCCGAAATGACACGGGAAAAGCTGACCCTTCGCCTGCATCAGGAACTGCCCTACCAGATGACGGTGGAAACCGAAGCATGGGAGGACCGCAAGGATGGTTCAGCTCGGATCGAACAGGTGATCTATGTGGTCCGCGACGGGCACAAGGGCATTGTGCTGGGCCACAAGGGCGAAACGGTCAAGGCCGTGGGCAAGGCCGCCCGTGAGGAACTCGAGACTTTCCTGGGCCGCAAGGTGCATCTGTTCCTGCAGGTCCGCGTGCGCCCGAATTGGCTGGAGGAATCCGAACGCTATTCGCAGATGGGTCTTGATTTCAAAGATGGCAACTGACGCGATGGCCCCCTGCTTCTCTTTTGCGAAAATACTCCCGCCGGAGGCATCCGACCTCTCGGCCCGGCAAAGGGCCGCGGTGGCATGGCGCGGCTGACCGCCGATTTCTGGGTTCGCGCCTACTTGGCGCGGCTGCGTCTGGCTGACATTCCGGCCTTTGTCACCTCACGTGGCGATGCCACGGCCGGGGCGGTACTGGTCAAGCTGAACACGCTCGACGGGCAAGCCACGGCATTCCAGCGGGAATTCAACTTGATGACGGGCGCCCGCGCCTGGGTCGAACTGGCACACGGCCCGGAGGCAGAAGTTGACGCTGCCATCACCCGCCAACGCAGCTTCGATCCCGACCTCTGGGTGATCGAAGTCGAAGATCGCTCGGGGCGCCATCTGCTTGATCAGGACGGCCTGTCCGAGTGAACCTTGGCAAAAATCGTCTCCCGTGTCTTGATGCGGGCGGATGGGTTTGGGGTAGGCAATGGCAACCGAATGGCGTGATACAGGCATCTTGCTGGCCAGCCGCCGCCACGGCGAAAGCGCCGCGATCGCAGAGGTCTTCACCCGCGCGCACGGCCGCCATGCCGGGGTGATCCGAGGCGGTGCCAGCCGACGCATCGCACCGATCCTGCAACCTGGTGCCCAGCTTGACGTGACCTGGCGCGCAAGGCTGGACGATCACGTGGGGGCCTTTACCGTTGAACCCCAACGCAGTCGCGCCGCCACGGCCATGTCGGGCCGCCTGTCGCTGGCCGGGCTGAACGCCGTCTGCGCACTGGTGCAGTTCTCGCTGCCCGAACGCGATCCGTCACCGGAATTCTACGACAGGACCGAAGCGCTGCTGGATCTGTTGGGACAGGATGATGTTTGGCCACTGGCCTACCTGCAATGGGAGCTGGCCCTTCTTGAAGTCACGGGCTTCGGGCTGGACCTGTCGGCCTGCGCGGCGACGGGTACCAACGAAGAGCTGATCTTCGTTTCACCCCGCTCGGGCCGCGCAGTATCACGTCAGGGGGCAGGGGAATGGGCCGACAGAATGCTGCCGCTGCCCCGCTTCATGGGGCTGCGCGAAGCGGTGACGGATCAGGGCATTGCCGAAGGCTACACGATGACAGGGCACTTCCTGAACAACCGCCTGGCGCCCGCACTTGGCAACCGCCCGCTGCCCGAGGCGCGCGCGCGGTTTGTCACGCTTTTCGACCGGATGCGCCGGGATTAGGCCCGGCGGGACGCCGCTCTTTGCTCGCGCAAAGTCGCCCCGCCCGCCGTCCCGTGCCGTTCCCTGCTTCTTTTCCGCTCAAATCTTCAAAGTCCGACGGCCGCGCCGCCGCGCGACCTATCCCAGAAGGCGGCGCGCGATGACCTGGGCCTGGATCTCGGCCGCACCTTCAAAGATGTTCAGGATCCGCGCGTCGCACAGGATCCGCGACACCTTGTATTCCAGCGCAAAGCCGTTGCCGCCGTGGATTTGCAACGCGTTGTCGGCGCAGGCCCAGGCCACACGGGCACCTAGCAGCTTGGCCATTCCGGCCTCGAGATCGCAGCGGCGGTCGTGGTCTTTTTCATAGGCCGAGAAGTAGGTCAGCTGACGCGCCACCATGATTTCGACGGCCATCATCGCCAGCTTTCCCGACACGCGAGGGAAGGCCAGCAGGGGTTTGCCAAAGGCCTTGCGGTCTTGCGCATATTGCAGCCCGACATCCAGTGCCGACTGGGCCACGCCGATGGCGCGGGCGGCGGTCTGGATGCGCGCCGCCTCGAAGGTGCGCATCAGCTGGCGGAAACCCTGGCCTTCCTCTCCGCCCAGAAGGTTCTCGCCCTTCACGCGGAAATTGTCGAAGCCCAGTTCGTATTCCTTCATGCCGCGATAGCCCAGCACCTCGATTTCGCCTCCGGTCATGCCCTCGGACGGGAAGGCGTTGTCCTCGGTGCCCGGTTCCTTTTCCGCCAGGAACATCGACAGGCCGGTATGGTCGGTCGTGGCCGGGTCGGTGCGCGCCAGCACTGTCATCACGTGGGCGCGGGCGGCGTGGGTGATCCATGTCTTGTTGCCGGTGATCGCGTAATCGCCATCCTCGCCCTTCACCGCGCGGGTGCGCAGCGCGGCCAGGTCCGAGCCGGTGTTCGGTTCGGTGAACACGGCCGTGGGCAGGATTTCCCCGCTCGCGATGCGCGGCAGCCAATGGCTTTTCTGTTCGTCCGTGCCGCCGCCAAGGATCAGCTCGGCTGCGATTTCCGACCGGGTCCCAAGGCTGCCGACACCGATATAGCCGCGCGACAGTTCTTCCGACACCACCACCATCGACGCCTTTGACAGCCCGAAACCACCAAGGTTTTCCGGGATCGTCAGGCCGAAGACACCCATCTCGGCAAGTTCCTCGATCACCTCCATCGGGATCAGCTCGTCCTTGAGGTGCCAGTCGTGGGCGTGGGGTTCCACCTTGTCCACCACATAGCGGCGGAACTGCTCGCGGATCATTTCCAGCTCTTCGTCCAGACCCGAAGCGCCAAAGCAGATATTGGCGGCCTGTTCCTGCATCAGCTCTGCCAGGCGCGTCCGCGCGGCCTGCGTGTTGCCAGTCGCGATCAGGCGCGACACCTCGGGCGTCTGAAAGGCGGTCATCTCTTCTGCGCCAAGTCCCAGGTCGGCGGCGCGGACGATTTCTCCCTGGCTCATCGGGATGCCCCCGGCGATCTGGGCAAGGTATTCGCCGAAGGCGATCTGGTGGATCAACTGTTCGATTTCACCGAAGCGCCCTTCGGACTGCAACCCGGTGGCCCATTTCTGCATCTGGCGCAGGCTTTCGGCATAGGTCGCAAGCCATGCCAGACCGTGGGTGGCGGTCTGCTCACTTTCGATCAGCGCGACCGAGAGCTTGCCGTTTTCGCTGACGCGGCTGCGAAGAGCCTCGCGGGCGGCGTCGAACAGCGTCTCGACCGGGGCGAGGGCGGCGCCGGTAACATCCAGCAGATCGGGCATAAGCAAGGCGGGGGTCATGGCGGTGTCCTGTCCATCGTGGGGCATGAATCGCGTCCTTTTTCCGGTGTCGGTTGCTGGTAATCATTTTGCAGTTGCAGCGCAACAAAAATACGCGTGGCGGTAAATTCAAGACCGAAAGTTGCGCTGCTTTTTGGCGTGCAGCGGCGGACGAGGCTGCTATTAAGGCGCTATGATCGTATTGGATGCATTTGCAGAAATCGGGCTGGGCCTACCGCAACTGGCGCTTGCGGTGGCGGTGGCGCTTGGGGCCGGGGTGGTGAAAGGCATGGTGGGGTTCGCCATGCCAATGCTGATGATTTCGGGGCTCAGCATGATCATGGGGCCGGAGTTGGCGCTGGCCGCGCTGATTTTTCCCACGGTAATGACAAACGGTGTGCAGGCGCTGCGGCAGGGCCGTGCGGCGGCATTCGATTCGGTGCGCAAGTTCCGGGTGTTCCTGCTGGTGGGGGGCGCATTCCTGTTGATGAGCGCTCAGCTGGTGCGGGTGCTGCCGGCGCCGGTGTTCCTGTTGATGCTGGGCATTCCGGTGATGTTTTTCGCGTTGATTCAGCTGGTTGGCCTGCGGCTGAAGCTGGAACAGCGCAGCCTCAAGATCGAGGTGGGCATCGGCGCGCTGGCCGGGTTCATCGGCGGGCTGTCGGGAGTCTGGGGTCCGCCAACGGTGATGTATCTGACCGCTTTGGACACGCCGAAACAGGAGCAGATGCGCATTCAGGGCGTGATCTATGGGTTGGGCGCCGTGTTCCTGCTGATCGCGCATACCGGCTCGGGCGTGATGCGGGCCGAGACGGTGCCGCTGTCGGCGGCGATGGTGCTACCTGCGCTGGTCGGCATGTGGATCGGCGGGCGGTTGCAGGACAGGATCGACCAACGCGCCTTTCGCCGGGCCACGCTGGCGGTGCTGCTGATTGCCGGGCTGAACCTTGTGCGGCGCGGTTGGATCATGCTGTAGCGCAGCATGTCACGACATAAAGTCGCCCCCACAGCTGTCGCCCACGCCGGGGGCTAGTTCGGGTGCGACCACTCGAAACGTCACATCGTACAGCAACGCGCCATTGTGCCACGCGCGAAACCGCCACGGGCCGGGTACCATTTCCTCGACCGTGTCGAAGGAATAGGCGTTGATCGATGGCTCTTCGCCGCCCAACTCGGTGACATAGCTTTGCCGCGTAGTGCCCGAATTCAGGAAGGGCGGGTGCGTCACCTCGATCAGCACCGGATAATAGATGTCGGCCGTGGTGCCCACGCTGCGGATGCCAAAGGAAATGCCCGGCATCGCGGGAACAGCGGCGCCCGGCCAGATGATATCGGGGATGTCCGGCAGCAGGTCGATCTTTTGCGCCTGCGTGTCGGGCGCGATCACTTCTCCCACCGGGCGCTGCTGGCAGAAAGCACCCGCCACGCCGGTCAGGCGATCAGGATCAAACCAGATCTCGGCCCGGGCGGGCAGGGCGGTGGCAATGCAGATCAGCAAGGAAAACAGAGGCACGCGCATGTGCTAAGCAGGCCGGTCGGTGCCGGCTTTGTCAAGGCGGGCCAAACGCAAAACGCCCCCGGCGCGAACCGGAGGCGATTGTTGTTTCAAAAACGGTGGCCTTAGCCGATGGCGCAGGCTTTTACATCGTCGTCGATGTAGGGCACGTATTGCGCGAAGTTGTCGGCAAACATCTGCACCAGCTTGGCCGCGGCCTGGTCGTAGCCTTCGGCGTTGCCCCAGGTGCGGCGCGGATCCAGCAGAAGCTGCGGGACACCCGGCACGTCAACCGGCACGTCGAAGCCAAAGTTCGGATCCTTGCGGAATTCGGCATTGGCCAGCGTGCCGTCCAGCGCGGCGGTCAGCAGGCCGCGGGTCGCCTTGATCGGCATCCGGTGGCCGGTGCCATAGGCGCCGCCTGTCCATCCGGTGTTGACCAACCAGCAGGTCGCGCCATGCTGGGCGATCTTGTCGCGCAGCAGGTTGCCGTACACCTCGGGGCGGCGCGGCATGAAGGGCGCGCCGAAGCAGGTCGAGAATGTCGGCTCGGGCTCGGTCACGCCACGCTCGGTGCCCGCAACCTTCGAGGTAAAGCCCGACAGGAAGTGGTACATCGCCTGCGCCGGGGTCAGCCGCGCGATCGGCGGCAGAACGCCAAAGGCGTCGCAGGTCAGCATGATGATGTTCTTGGGGTGGCCGCCCAGCGCGCTGGCCGACGCGTTCGAGATGTACTCCAGCGGGTAGGCCGCGCGCATGTTGGCGGTCAGGCTGTCGTCTTCGAAGTCCAGTTCGAAGGTCTCGGGGTCGAACACCATATTCTCGATCACGGTGCCGAATTTCGACGTTGTGGCATAGATTTCCGGCTCGGCCTCGGGGCTGAGCGAAATCGTCTTGGCATAGCAACCGCCTTCGAAGTTGAAGGTGCCGCGATCCGACCAGCCGTGTTCGTCGTCGCCGATCAGCACGCGCGCCGGGTCGGCCGACAGGGTGGTTTTGCCGGTGCCCGACAGGCCGAAGAAGATGGCCGTGTCGACAGGGTTGCCCACCGCGTGGTTGGCCGAGCAGTGCATCGGCATGATGCCTTTTTCGGGCAGCAGGTAGTTCAGCAGCGTGAACACAGATTTCTTGTTCTCGCCCGCGTATTCCGTGCCGCCGATCAGGATGATCTTGCGATCGAAGTTCATCGCGATGACGGTCTCGCTGCGGCAGTCATGCTTGGCCGGATCGGCCTTGAAGCTGGGGCAGTTGATCACTGTCCAATCGGCGGTGAAATCGTCCAGATCGGCGCGGTCGGGGCGGCGCAGCATGTGGCGGATGAACAGCCCGTGCCAGGCCAGTTCGGTCACCATGCGCACGTCGATGGAATTGGCCGGGTCGGCACCGCCAACCAAATCCTGCACGAAGAAATCGCGCCCCTTCATATGCTCGGTCATGTCCGCATAGAGCGCGTCGAAGCCTTCCGGCGACATGGCGGCATTGTTCTCCCACCAGATTTTCTCGGCGACGCTGTCGGTTTTCACGACATGCTTGTCCTTGGGAGAGCGGCCGGTGAACTTGCCCGTGCTCACAAGGAAGGCGCCGCCGTTGCCCAATTTGCCTTCGCCGCGCATCAATGCGGCCTGTACCAGCGCCGGTTCGGTCAGGTTGTAATGCACCTGACCCAGACCTTCGATGCCCTGATCCTCGAGTCGGAACTTGGGGTTGACCCGTCCGGTTGTCATCTTTCGTCTTCTCCATATGGCTGCGCAAGCCGCGTGCCGGGCGGTTGCGACAGGGGGGCGTTGGTTCGGGTCTTAACATGACGCTTTCGGCGGTGAACAGGACGCTTTGATCCAGTTAGCGCAACCAAGGCGATGTTTAGCGCAACCATGGATTTAGTGGACGGCCGGGGCGTGGCGGATGTGCGACAATTCAAACATCCTCAACGTTTTTTTGTCCAAATCGGGGCCAATCACGTGGGTGATTCGCAGTTAAGGATTGATTCGGTCAGGTAAAGCGGTGAAAGATACGCGAAAAACTACTAATCGAGCATAATAGGGGCACCTAGATGTCAAAAATCGCATTGGTCGATGACGACAGGAATATCCTGACGTCGGTGTCGATGACGCTCGAGGCCGAAGGCTTCGAGGTTGAAACGTATAATGACGGTCAGGCGGCGCTGGACGCCTTCAACAAGAAGCTGCCCGACATGGCCGTTCTTGACATCAAGATGCCGCGTATGGACGGGATGGACCTGTTGCAGCGCCTGCGCCAGAAAACCCAGATGCCGGTGATCTTCCTCACTTCCAAGGATGACGAGATAGACGAGGTTCTGGGCCTGCGCATGGGTGCCGACGACTATGTAAAGAAACCGTTTTCCCAGCGGCTTCTGGTGGAACGCATTCGCGCGCTGCTGCGCCGTCAGGAAGCGGTCGAAGGCGACGCAACCGGCACCGGCCCCGAAGCTAAGGTGATGGAGCGCGGCCATCTGCGCATGGATCCGCTGCGCCATTCGGTCAGCTGGAAAGGCAAGGATGTGTCGCTGACGGTGACGGAATTCCTGCTGCTTCAGGCGCTCGCGCAGCGCCCCGGTTTCGTCAAGAGCCGCGATCAGCTGATGGATGTGGCCTATGACGATCAGGTCTACGTCGATGATCGCACCATCGACAGCCATATCAAGCGCCTGCGCAAGAAGATGCGCAGCGCCGATGACGATTTCTCCGCCATCGAAACGCTTTATGGCATCGGCTATCGCTACAACGAAGAATAACCACAGGGCAGGGCTGGCCCATCTGAAAGGGACATCGTGCGCGACTCGGGCACATCTTCGGGGAATCGCAATGGCGACGTCGTTCTGGGCGACGACTGGATCGTGCCTGATGAGGGTGATGGCGAAGATCTGAAAGGCAGACGCGCGCGGCGCGGGTTCTTTTCTGTCAAGGGATCGCCGCTGACCCGCAAGATCATCATGTTCAACCTGATCGCGCTGGTCATCCTCGCGGCAGGTATCCTGTATCTGAATGATACGCGCGACAGCCTTGTGCGACAGCGCGCCAACGCCCTTGTGGGCGAGACCGAGCTGATAGCCAACGTCTTCGAGGCGACATTGCAGGCCAGCGATGCGTCTTCGGTCGGCGCGGCGGGAAGCGATGCCATTCTGGCGACGCTCAGCAACCTGAACCTGCGTCTGGGTGTCGAGGTTTTCGTGTTCGACACGGATGGAACGCTGGCCGGGCGTACCAAGGGCACACAGCAAAGCGCCACGCTGACGGCGCTGACACGGCAAGCCGATGGGCGCACCGTCATCACTGATGGGTTATCCAAGGTCTGGAGCGGGGCTTCGGCGGTGCTGTCGCCGCGCAGCAACGGGGCCAATCCGACGCTGGTGGAACAGCTTGGCGCGGCGGTTCCCGACACGCTTGCCAAGGGAACGATGGTGGAAACCGGGCTGGATACGGCGGGCGGCACCGTGCTGTCGGCTACCACGCCGGTTGAAATTGGCGGCCGGGCGATGGGCGTTGTGGCGATGGCCAGCCCGCAGGGCGAAATCGACCGGTTGGTGCGCGCCGAACGTGAGCGCGTGTTGCAGATGTTCGTGGTTGCGATCCTTGTCTCAATCGGGCTGAGCCTTGTTCTGGCCTCGACCATTGCCAACCCCCTGGCCGATCTGGCCGAGGCCGCCGAAATGGGGCGCGACCGGAATTCCCGAAAGGTCACCCCGGGGCGCATCCGTATTCCGGACCTCAGTGGTCGCCCCGATGAAATCGGGCGACTGAGCCGGGCGCTGCGGGGCATGGTATCGGCGCTCTACAACCGGATCGACGGGAACGAACAATTCGCGGCCGATGTGGCCCACGAAATCAAGAACCCCCTGGCCAGCCTGCAATCCGCCGTCGGCACGTTGCGCATGGTCAAGCGCGACGATCAGCGCGAACGCCTGCTGGACGTGATCGAACATGACGTAAAGCGGCTGGACCGTCTGGTCAGCGACATCTCGAACGCCTCGCGCCTCGACGCCGAACTGGTCAAGGAAGAGGAAGAACCGTTCGATCTGCTGCGGATGCTGTCAAACATCAACGGCTACCTGGGCGAAGATGCGCAGGCCAAGGGCATTGATTTCATTACCGATCTGCCGCCCGGCCCAATCACGATCCACGGGTTAGAGGCGCGGCTGGCGCAGGTTTTCGTAAACCTCATCACCAATGCGATTAGCTTCTGCGACGATGGCGATGCCATTCGCGTTTGGGTGCGGCGCCGTGACAATCGCGTGCTGATCGTGGTCGAGGATACCGGCCCCGGCATCCCCGAACAGGCGCTGGGCAAGGTGTTCAACCGGTTCTATTCGCAACGTCCCGAGGAGCATTTCGGTAACAACTCGGGCCTTGGGCTTGCGATCTCCAAGCAGATCGTCGAGTCGCATGGCGGTGTGATCTGGGCCGAGAATATCCGCCCGACCGACGCCGATCTGACATCTGAACCGCTGGGCGCGCGCTTTGTCGTGGGCCTTCCGGTGTGAGCGGTGCCGCCTGACCCTTCCATCGCCGAGGCGGACCACATCGAACACGCGTCCTGCGTCGCGTGGGACGGCCGCGCGCTGCTGGTCCGGGGCGCGGCGGGGCAGGGCAAATCCACACTTGCGCTCACGCTTATGGGGTACGGCGCTGTTTTGGTTTCTGATGATCGCACGCGTCTGTGGCGCCACGGCGCGACCATCATGGCCGATGCGCCCGACACCCTGCGCGGCCTGATCGAAGCGCGCGGCCTTGGCATCCTGAACGCCACGCCCGCCGGGCCCACGCGGGTTGTCGCCGCTGTCGATCTTGACCAACCCGAGCGCGACCGGTTGCCGCATACACGGCAGGTTGATCTGCTGGGGGTGGCGTTGCCCTTGCTAAACATGGGCGGCGCGCCCCATCTTGCGCCTGCCCTGCTGCAGTACCTCAAGGCCGGGCGACGGGACGATTTATGACACAGTCGGGATTGGCGCAGCTTGTACTTGTCACCGGGCCTTCGGGCGCCGGGCGGTCCACCGCGATCAACACGCTCGAGGATCTGGGATTCGAGGCGATCGACAACCTGCCGTTGCGGCTGGTGCCGCGCCTGCTGGAGGGGCCGGGGCCCGACCGGCCACTGGCGCTGGGTATTGATGCGCGCAATCGCGATTTTTCCGCCAGCGGGCTGGTGACCCTGATAGACGATCTGGCCGGGCGGCAAGGGCTTGACCTGAGTGTGCTGTATCTGGATTGCCGCAGCGACGTTTTGTTGCGCCGCTATTCCGAAACCCGCCGGCGTCACCCGCTGGCCCCTGCCGAAAGCACAGAGGCCGGTGTCGCGCGCGAGCTGGACCTGCTGGCCAAGGTGCGCGAACGGGCCGATACCTTGCTCGACACATCGGACATGAACGTGCACGAGCTGCGTGCCGAGATCGAACGTGGCTTTGCCCCCGATCAGGGCGGGCGATTGGCTGTCACCGTCTGTTCGTTTTCCTACAAGCGGGGGCTACCTCGGTCTAACGACATGGTATTCGACTGTCGGTTTCTTAAGAACCCCTATTGGGAACCGGCGCTGCGCCCGCTGGATGGCCGCCACCCCGAAGTGGACGCCTATATCGCCACTGATCCGCGCCGCGCGCCGTTCTTCGACCGGGTGCTGGATCTGGTGCGCCTGTTGCTGCCCGCCTACGCCGAGGAAGGAAAATCGCATCTGTCGATTGCCTTTGGCTGCACCGGCGGGCAACATCGCTCGGTCGCGCTGGCGCAATCGCTGGCCAAGGCTCTTGCGGAGGACGGCCAGCAAGTGTCAATTAGGCACCGCGAGCTTGAGGGCCGCACCAAGGATGAGACGTAAATCGTGATTGGTATCGTGATCGTGGCGCATGGCGGGCTGGCAAGGGAATACCTCGCCGCGATGGAACACGTCGTGGGCCATCAGCCCGGACTGAAAGCGGTCTCTATCGAGCCTGACCATGATCGCGACGCGAAGCAGCAGGAAATCTGTGCCGCCGCGGACGAGGTCGATCTGGGTGATGGCGTTGTAGTGGTGACCGACCTGTTCGGCGGCTCGCCCTCGAACCTGAGCCTGCTGGCCTGCCGCCCCAACAATCGGCGTATCCTGTATGGCGCGAACCTACCCATGTTGATCAAGCTGGCGAAAAGCCGCCAGCTGCCGGTGGGCGATGCGGTGCGCACTGCCATGGACGCGGGCAAGAAATATATCAACACGCAGAACGTAAGCACGGATTGAAAGCCCCACGGATGACCGACCTGACGTTGAAGATCGTGAATGAAAAGGGGCTGCACGCGCGCGCCTCGGCCAAGCTGGTCGAGGTGGTCGAAGCGTTTGACGCACAGGCCGAGGTCAGCCGCGACGGAATGTCGGCCTCGGGCGACAGTATCATGGGGCTTTTGATGTTGGCAGCCTCGCGGGGAACCAGTATTGACGTGCGAACATCCGGGCCCGATGCTGAGGCCCTTGCAAACGCCATTCAGGCGCTGGTGGCCGACCGGTTCGGCGAACCGATGTAAACGGCCCGGCGCCCGCTTGGAACAGGATAGGGAAACCTGTGGTTGACAGTTTTCACGACACGCCCGGGGTGACACCAGGGCTTGGCGGACAGGACAACGCCGAAGAGCGGGTCGATTTCAAGAAATACGACCGGCGCTCGTTGTCCTATGCAACAACTTTCGAAGACCCGTGGAAGGCCCAGCTGATCCGCGCGATAGAGCTGTTTACCGGCAAGCTGACCATCGTGCGGCTGATCCGCGAGTTTGAACGCCGCGGCGCCCCACGCGGGCAGGAATTCTGGCGCGCCTGTCTGGACGTGATGGGGATCGAGCTGACGACCCCGCCAGAACAGCTGGACCGCATCCCGAAAGAAGGCCCGGTGATCGTGGTGGCGAACCACCCGCACGGCATGGTTGACGGGATGATCTTTGCCGATCTGATCGGTCGCGTGCGCCCCGACTACCGCATCCTGACCCGGTCGCTTCTGACAGCCATCGACGATGTGGCGGGCAGCTACATGATTCCGGTGCCCTTCCCGCACGACAAGGACGCACAGCGCAAGGGCGTGGAAATGCGCGCCAAGGCGATGGAGCATCTGAAAGACGGCGGCGTTGTCGCGCTGTTCCCGTCGGGCGTCGTGGCGCATTCGGAAACCTGGTGGGGCCCCGCGGTCGAAGCCGAGTGGAACGTGTTTACCGCCAAGATGATCCGCCGTTCGGGCGCGCAGGTGGTGCCGATGCGTTTTCCGGGAGCCAATTCTCGGGCCTATCAGATCGCCAACAGAATCTCGCCGATCCTGCGGCAGGGGTTGCTGCTGCATGAGATCGTGTATTCGCTGAACAAACCGCAGGGGCCGATTGTCGGCCATCCGCTGTCGGCAGAGACCATCGCCGAACATGCCGACGATCCGCGCGGGTTCATGGCGTGGCTGCGCCAGCATACGCTTGATCTGAAAGACTAAGCCTCACGGCTGTAGACCACCGGGAACCAGTCTTCGCGCAAAGGCTCGCCAGCCTGCATCCCGTGCCCCGGAAAAGGGGGAGAGGTGGGGCCGGGCCGTTCAACATATCGCGCATCGTCCCCGACCAGCCGCAAGGAAAAGGCGCGGCGCCGCGCGTTTGACGTATTGCCCCGCGCGCCATGCAGCGTGCGGAAATCAAAGGCCACGGCGTCGCCCGGTTCCATCGCATATTCCACAATGCGCATCCCCTCGGCCTCGGGGTCGGGCACGGGCATGTAATCGCCTGCAAAAAACGCCTCTTCCGAAACCCAGCGCGTGGGCAGAACCTCTTTCTCCCACCGGTGCGAGCCTGCGACACAACGCAGAGTCGCCTCGCGAACCGGATCGAGAGGAGACCAGAAGCTGACGGTTTGCTGCCCGGCGACAAAGTAATAGGGGCTGTCCTGATGCCACGGCGTCGCCATCGAGGTGCCGGGTTCCTTCACCAGCACATGATCGTGGAACATCTGCACACGGCTTGCACCCATCAGATCGGCGGCAACGGCCCCGGCGGGGCTGTCCGCGACAACTTTTTGAAAAGCGGGAATGCGCGTCCAGTTGCAGTAATCGTCGAAGAACCGTCCGGTTTCGCCCGCGCGCTTGTTTTCAGATGCATAGGGTCCGGGATCGGCCATGTTCTGCGCCACGCCGTCGCGAAGCGTCTCGACGTAATCGGCGAATAGCCCGCGCACCAAAACCACGCCATCGCGTCGGTAGGTGTCGATGTCATCGGCAGTCAGCAGCGGATGCGGCATCGCCGCGCTCAGGATTTGCGGCGCAGGCGGATCACCACGTCGACCGAAGCGATTTCGCAGCCCGCAGGCGCATCGGGCACGCGGGTGATGACCAGCTGATCGGCGGGCGCATCGGTCAGCCGCGCGTCGTCTTCCCAAAAGAAATGCGGGTGATCGTGGGTGTTGGTGTCGAAATAGCTTTTCGATCCGTCCACGGTGACCTCTTGCAGCAGCCCGGCCTCACAGAAGGCGCGCAGGGTGTTGTAGACGGTCGCCAGCGACACCGGCGCGCCGTTGGCTTTGGCGGATTCGAACAGGCTTTCGGCGGTGACGTGGCGGTGCTGCCCGTCGCCCACCAGCAGCTCGGCCAGCGCAAGACGCTGGCGCGTTGGCCGCAGATCGGCCCGGCCCAGCCATTGTGTGGCGTAGTCAGCTGCGGATACGGTCATGCCTGGCTCTCGAAAGACTGCGTGGTTTCGCCCTATATAAAGGTGCGAATGCAGGGAATTCAAATGGAAATCCCTTCGCGGCCTCGGCCATGCCATGCGCCCGGATGCCCTGCGGCGGATTGCACGCGTACCATTCGCAGCCTTGCACCGGCGCGGGGGCGGGTGATAAGGGGGCAGAAATCAAAGACTATACCCAAACGCCCAACAGGCAGGAGAACCGCCCATATGACGGACTACCCCAGCAGTTTTGACAAGGACGATTTGCTGAAATGCGCGCGGGGTGAGCTGTTCGGGCCGGGCAATGCCCAGCTTCCGGAACCGCCGATGCTGATGATGGACCGCATCACCGAGATCAGCGCCGATGGCGGGGCCTCGGGCAAGGGCCATGTTGTGGCCGAGTTCGACATCACCCCCGACCTGTGGTTCTTCAAATGCCATTTCCCCGGAAATCCGATCATGCCGGGGTGCCTTGGCCTTGACGGGTTGTGGCAGCTGACCGGGTTCAACCTGGGCTGGCGCGGCATGAAGGGCCGTGGCATGGCGATGGGCGTGGGCGAGGTCAAGCTGAAGGGCATGGTCCGCCCCGACCGCAAGATGCTGACCTACTACGTCGATTTCACCCGCATCATCGACCGCAAGCTGAAGCTGGGCGTGGCCGATGGACGGGTTGTCGCCGACGGGGAAGAGATTTATTCCGTAAAGGACATGAAGGTGGGGCTGGCCACGTCAGACGACTGACACCGGGCCGCGCCACGCCATCGAAAGGGAGAGTTGCCGATGCGTCGCGTCGTCGTAACCGGATTGGGCGTGGTATCGTCCATCGGGAACAACAAGGCCGAAGTGCTGAATTCGTTGAAAGCGGGCACCAGCGGCATTGTCGCAAGCGAAGAAATGGCCGAGCACGGGTTCCGCAGCCGCGTGGCCGGAACGCTGAAGCTGGACGTGGCCGACCATGTGGACAAGCGCACGCTGCGCTTCATGGGGCCGGGGGCCGCCTATGCCCATATCGCCATGGCCGAGGCCATCGCCGATTCCGGGCTTGAGGACAGCGATATCGTGAACCCGCGCACCGGCCTTGTGGCCGGGTCGGGCGGGCCGTCGACCAGCGCGATGCTGACGGCGCATCAGGTGGTGCTGAACAGCGGCGCGACCAAGCGGATCGGCCCCTTTGCCGTGCCGAAGTGCATGTCCTCCACGATCAGCGCGAACCTGTCGACCGCCTACAAGATCAAGGGCATCAACTATTCCATCACGTCCGCCTGTTCGACCAGCCTGCATTGCATCGGCAATGCGGCGGAACAGATCATGATGGGCAAGCAGGACGTGATGTTCGCCGGCGGTGGCGAGGAACTGGACTGGACGCTGTCCTGCCTGTTCGACGCCATGGGCGCGATGAGCAGCAAGTACAACGACACCCCCGAAAAGGCGAGCCGCGCCTTTGACGCCAATCGCGACGGATTCGTGATCACCGGCGGCGGCGGCATCGTGGTTCTTGAGGAACTGGAGCACGCCAAGGCGCGCGGCGCCAAGATCTACGCCGAGGTGACGGGTTTTGCCGCCACCAGCGACGGGCACGACATGGTCGCCCCCTCGGGCGAGGGTGGCGAACGCGCGATGCGGCTGGCGCTGCAAACGCTGCCGTCGGACCGCAAGGTCGGCTATATCAACGCGCATGGCACCTCGACCCCGGTCGGTGACGTGGGCGAGGTTGAAGCCGTGCGCCGTGTCTTCGGGCAGGGCAGCACGCCGCCGATCAGCTCGACCAAGTCGATGACGGGCCACGCGCAGGGCGCGGCGGGCGCGCTCGAGGCGATTTTCTGCCTCTTGATGCTCGAGAACGATTTCATCACCCGGTCTATCAACGTCGAAACGCTGGATCCTGCGCTTGATGCCTCCGAGATTGCCACCGCCTTGGTGGAAAACGCGGGGCTTGATAGCGTGATGACCAACTCTTTCGGGTTCGGCGGCACCAACGGGTCGATGATCCTTTCGAAATATCACGGGTAAGTGTCTGGCATGTCGGATCAATTGAAGGGAAAGCGCGGGCTGGTCATGGGCGTCGCCAATGACCGCTCGATCGCCTGGGGTATCGCAAAAGCGATGAGCGAGGCCGGCGCCGAGCTGGCCTTTACCTACCAAGGCGAAGCCTTTGGCAAGCGGCTGGAGCCGCTGGCCGCCAGCGTCGGGTCCGATTTCATGGTGGATGTCGACGTGACCGACGATGCTTCGCTTGACGCGGCGTTCGAGCAATTGGGCGCGCGCTGGCCGACGATTGATTTCGTGGTGCACGCCATCGCCTTTTCCGACAAGTCCGAGCTGACCGGCCGGTTCCTGAACACCAGCAGAGCCAACTTCAAGAATTCGATGGATATCTCGGCCTATTCCTTCATCGAGGTAGCGCGCCGCGCCTATCCGCTGATGAAGGACAACGGCGGCACGCTTCTGACGCTGACCTATCAAGGGTCCAACCGCGTGGTGCCGAATTACAACGTGATGGGCGTGGCCAAGGCCGCGCTGGAAGCCGCGACGCGCTATCTGGCGAACGATCTGGGCCCCGAGGGCATCCGCGTGAACGCGATCAGTCCCGGGCCGATGAAAACGCTGGCCGGCGCGGCGATTGGCGGCGCGCGCAAGACCTACAAGCACACCGATCAGAACGCGCCGCTGCGCGCCAATGCCACGCTCGAAGCGGTCGGCGGCACGGCGGTTTACCTTGCCTCGGATGCGGGCGCCTGCACCACCGGCGAAATCATCCGCGTCGATGGTGGCTTTCACGTGCTGGGCATGCCGCAGGCGGAACATCTTTAGGAAACGAAAAACGCGGCCCCCGAGAGAGCCGCGTTTTCAATTCATGAGGCTGGCTCAGGCCGCCTGATCGATTCCGACCAGTTCGATGGCAAAGGTCAGATCCTTGCCTGCCAGCGGGTGGTTGGCGTCCAGTGTGACCTGCGCCTCGTCCACGTCGACCACGGTCACCGGCATCACTTGTCCTTCGGGCGTCTGCATCTGCAACTGCGTGCCGATGTCCAGCGGGATGTCGGCGGGGATGCCTTCGCGCGGCACGGCCTGACGCATTTCGGGGTTCAGCGGGCCGTAGGCCTGATCGCACGGCACATTCACGGTTTTCTTGTCGCCCACGGTCATGCCGGGCAGGGCGGCATCAAGGCCGGGGATGATCTGGCCTGAACCAACCTGAAACTCCAGCGGGTCGCGGCCCTCGGACGAATCGAACTGGGTGCCGTCATCCAGTGTGCCGGCATAGTGAATTTGTACGGTGTCGCCAGTCTTTACCTGGGTCATAAGCTCTCCGAATTTGGGGGGTGAATGGCAAAGGCCGCGCCAGGCGCGGGTGCTTTGGATTGGGTCCAGCCTAACGCACTGAGTGCTGATGTAAACCCGAACGCAAAACAGGCTTCCCCGAGATGATGTGCTGTGCAACGCTGGCGCGGGGAGTATTCAGTAAATGGGGGCCGTGATGGGGATCACGACGTGTGTATTCGACGCCTACGGGACGCTGTTTGATGTGGCGGCGGCGGCGCGGGAAGCCGCCCGCGACAGTGACAGCGCGCAGTTGAAGGAAAACTGGGCGGCATTGGCCGAACACTGGCGGCTGAAACAGCTGCAATATTCCTGGCTCCGCGCGATCACGGATTCGCACTGTGATTTCTGGCAGGTCACGCAGGACGGGCTGGACTGGGCTCTGGAAAAGACCGGGCTGGACGGCGATCCGGCTCTGCGTCAGCGGATGCTGGATTTGTACTGGCAACTGTCTCCCTATCCCGAAGTGGCCAAGATGCTGGCCGCGCTGAAACAGGGTGGGCTGAGCACGGCGATCCTGTCGAATGGCTCCCCCGCCATGCTGGAGGGCGCGGTGACTTCGGCCGGGCTGGCCGATGTGCTGGACGATGTGCTGTCGGTCGAAAGCATCGGCATCTTCAAGCCCGACGCGCGTGTGTACGATATGGTTGGCGAGCGCTTTGGCTGCGCGAAGGACGAGGTGCTGTTCGTGTCCTCCAACGGCTGGGATGCGGCGGCGGCGCTGGGCTATGGATTCAACACGGTCTGGGTCAATCGCGGCGGTGATCCGGTGGATCGCCTGCCCTGGGTTCCGCAGGTGACGGCCAGCGACCTTACGGGTATTCCGGCGCTGGCTGGGGTGTAGGCGCCCCTTGACCCCGGCGCGTCGGGGTGCAACCGATTGGCGCAACGATACGCGCAGGCAGGGACCACCATGACCACCATTCAGATGATCGACGCCGCCGCCGCGCGGCTGAAAGGCCACGCCCGGCGCACGCCGATCCTGACCTCGCCCTTTCTGGACGAGATCGCTGGGCGGCGCGTGCTGCTGAAGGCGGAATGCCTGCAACACACCGGCAGCTTCAAGTTTCGCGGCGGATGGTCGGCGGTGTCTGCGCTGGAGCCGGAGGTGCGCGCCAAGGGGGTGATCGCCTTTTCCAGCGGCAACCATGCGCAAGGCGTTGCCGCCGCGGCGAAGGGGCACGGCGTGCCTGCCGTCATCATCATGCCCGAAGACGCGCCGGCGCTGAAAATCGCCAACACCCGCGCGCTGGGGGCCGAGGTGGTGCTGTACGATCGTGCCACAGGCGACCGCGATGCGATTGGCGCCGATCTGGCGCAGCGGCGCGGGCTGACGCTGATCCGGCCGTTTGACGAACCGCTGGTGATCGCGGGGCAGGGCACCGTGGGGTTGGAAATTGCCGATGATGCGGGCGTAGAACAGGCCGATGTGCTGGTCTGCTGCGGCGGTGGCGGTCTGACCTCGGGCATCGCCCTGGCGCTGGAGGCGCGCGCGCCGGGCCTGCGCGTGCGCCCGGTCGAACCGCAAGGGTTCGACGACGTGGCGCGGTCTCTGGCGGCGGGGGCGATCCAGCGCAACGACCGCCTGTCAGGCTCGATCTGCGATGCGATCATCACGCCGCAGCCGGGCGACATCACCTTTCCGATCATGTCGCGCCTTTGTGGCCCCGGCATGGCCGTCACCGAAGAGGAGGCGCTGCGTGCCATGGCGCTGGCGTTTCAGCGTTTGAAAGTGGTGCTGGAACCGGGCGGCGCGGTGGCGCTGGCGGCGGCGTTGTTCCACGGCGATTCGATCGAAGGCGATGCTGTCATCGCTGTGGCCTCGGGCGGGAACGTGGATGCGGCGATGTTTGCCCGCGCGTTGGAAACGCTGGACTAGGCTCGCTTCAGAACCACTGGCCCGGCTCCATCAGGCCCAGGTCCAGCAGTTGGCGCGAATGCCACTCGAACGGGGTGGTGTTGTGCCAGCGGAAGGTCTCGATATCGAAGGTCGAGCCGGGGTTGCGTTTCAGCGCCTTGGCGGTACGGAAGGAACAGACCGCCGCCGTCAGGTTGTGATGCCATGGGCAGGCGTAGGTATTCAGTTCCTGCACATCAAAGGTGTAATCGGGTCGCAGCCGCAGGCCTCTTTGCGCGCGGAACAGCGAAATCCTGTCGATCCGGCGGCTGGTGGCAGGCACGTGTTCCTCGAACCGCCAGCGCAGCCCACCGTAGAAATCCAGCTGCCGGTCGCGCGGTGTGTCTGTGGCCGGATCGGTGCGGGCCAGCGCATAGTAACCTGATCGGTCAAGGCAGGCATCTTCCAGCGAGACCGCGCCGGGGTGGGCGGACAGATCGCCGGCGTACAGATCAACCACGTAGGTCAGCATCGCGTCGCGCCGTTCCTCGGTGTGAAAGGCCAGCATTTCGCCGATGCGGCGCGTTTCGCAGAACGGGTAGAACAGGTATTCGGCGTTGTAGCAATAATAGACCCACGCCCCGGCGGCGGCGTCGATCAGCTGGTTCACGGCGGCGACCATGGCCCCAGGCGCGGTGGTGTCACAGGCGACGCGGTGCACCCGCGCGGCGACATCCTGGGGCAGTTCGAACGCCTCGGGCATCAGCGCCAGCACCGGGTCGAATCCGCAGTGCAGGTGATGGCGCAGGGTGCTGTCCAGCTCGACCTCATCCTCGGCCAGAATCACGGCCACCGGGCCGCGCGCCAGAAGCCCGGCATCGCGGGCCAGAAAGCTGTCGATCGAGGGATGGCGGTTGCCCACGGCGGCGCCTTTGGTCTGAAGCTGGCAATTGCACGCAGAGTCGGGTATTTGCCGCCGCATTGCAAGGTGGGCGCGTATGGCGTAAGCCCGCCAGCCGACCCCGATCCGAAAGGCCCTGCCATGACCGCGCCGAAAAAGCTGTTTGTGAAGACCTATGGCTGTCAGATGAACGTCTATGACAGCGAGCGTATGGCCGAGGCGCTGGGCGGGCAGGGCTATGTCACCACGGATCGCGCGGACGATGCCGACATGATCCTGCTAAACACCTGCCACATCCGCGAAAAGGCAGCGGAAAAAGTCTATTCCGAGCTGGGCCGGTTCAAGGGGCTGAAGGAAGAAAAGCCTGATCTAAAAATCGGCGTGGCAGGCTGTGTCGCGCAGGCCGAAGGGGCCGAGATCATGCGCCGTCAGCCGCTGGTCGATCTGGTGGTGGGGCCGCAAAGCTATCACCGCTTGCCCGAGTTGGAAGCAAAGGCGCGCAGCGGCGAAAAGGCGCTGGATACCGATTTCCCGGAAGAGGACAAATTCGAAAAGCTGAAAGGCAAGCGCAAGGCGCAGCGTGGCCCGACGGCTTTCCTGACGGTGCAGGAAGGCTGTGACAAGTTCTGCGCCTTCTGCGTCGTGCCCTATACCCGGGGGGCCGAGGTGTCGCGCCCGGCCGACCGTATCCTGGACGAGGCGCGCGATCTGGTGGAACGTGGCGTGCGCGAAATCACCCTGCTGGGGCAGAACGTCAACGCCTACCACGGTGCGGGCGACGGCGGCGACTGGTCGCTGGCGCGGCTGATCTGGGCGCTGGACAAGATCGACGGGCTGGAGCGCATCCGGTTCACCACCAGCCACCCGAACGACATGGGCGACGACCTGATCGCGGCACACGGCGAATGCAGCAAGCTGATGCCCTATCTGCATCTGCCGGTGCAGGCCGGGTCGGACAAGATTCTGAAGCGGATGAACCGCAGCCACACCGCCGAAAGCTATCTGCGGCTGATTGAACGAATCCGCGCGGCGCGCCCCGACATCCTGATGTCGGGCGATTTCATCGTCGGCTTCCCCGAGGAAACAGAAGAGGATTTTCAGGCCACGATGGCGCTGATCGAAGAGGTGAATTACGGCTATGCCTATTCGTTCAAGTATTCGACGCGCCCCGGCACCCCGGCGGCGGAACGCGCGCAGGTGCCCGAGGATGAAAAGGACGACCGTCTGCAACGGCTTCAGGCGCTGATCACCCGTCAACAACGCGCCTGCCAGGATGGCATGGTCGGGCGCGAGGTGGGCGTGCTGTTCGAAAAGCCCGGGCGATTCGCGGGGCAGATGGTGGGCAAATCCGACTACCTGCACGCGGTGCATGTGACGGCGCCCGATGTGGCCGTGGGCGAAATCCACCGCGTGCGGATCGTGGACTCGGGCGCCAATTCGCTGGCGGGCGAGGTCATCGCCCCGGTCTGACCCGAAAGCCATCCACCGTTGTGAAACAATTTGACCTAGAGGTTTGAATTGTTTCCTGAATCCTGGGTTGCAGGCCGCGTTGCCGCAAAAATGCCGCAACTTTTCCCTGAATTGGATTATATTCCTTCATGAGCCGCGAGACTCGGCGGGTGCCCCGCCGGTTTTGGTGGGGATTGTTCATGAGGAAGATTGGTGTGTCGAAACAGAAGTTGAGACAGGCGATTGCGGGGGCCGTTGCACTGGCCCTGACTGTTGCCGGAGGTGCCGCAGCGGCGCAGAACAGCGGTGAAATGCGCAGCGAACGTTATGTGCCGTCGATCTGGGTTGATCCGGATGGCTGCGAACACTGGGTGATGGACGATGGGGCCGAGGGTTACATGACGCCTCATGTCACCCGCGACGGGCGCCCGGTGTGCCGGCGCGGCAAGGTGTGCGGCGTGATGCCGACCGACCAGTTCTTTGCCACCGACAAGGCGACGATCAGCCGCGAAGGGCAGGAGCGGCTGCGCAATTTCTTTGCCACGGCGACCGCCCGGTCGGGGTTCATTATCACGGGGCACACCGACAGCCGCGCTTCGGACGAATACAACATGGCCCTCAGCCAGCGCCGCGCCAACGCGGTGGCCCGCGTAGGTCAGTCGGCGGGCGCGCGTATCCTTGACGTGCGCGGCTATGGCGAACGCCAGCCCCGCGCCAGCAATGATACGGGGCGCGGCATGGCGCTGAACCGTCGTGTCGAAATCGTCTGTCTGCAATAGGGGCCGGGTTATGCGTATCACAAAGATCATCGCCGTCGGCGCCGCTTTGGCCACCTTTGCGGGCTGCACCGACACTATGGGCGACATGACGCTGGACCGGGGGATCGATTCGAAAAACCTTGGCCTGTTGCAGGCGGGAATCTGGGTCGATCCGAATGGCTGCGACCACTGGATCATCGACGACGGGCTCGAGGGCTATCTGAGCCAGCGGCTTGATCCCAATGGCAAACCTGTCTGCTCGGGCATCGCGCCGCCGAATACGGCGATTGGTCCGTTCAAGTCGGGTAGTTCCATCCCCGACCCGATCTAAGCATTTCCGGTGACAGCGGCCGCCCCAGCGTCGGGCGGCCGCTTCCCTTTGCCCGGCGAAGAACCGCCCAATTTCGGGCGTGAGCGTAGGGGCGGGCGCAAAAATTGTATCAGTTCCGCAAAATTGATCGCGGCGCGCTTGCGCGGGGCGGGCTGGGTTGGCAAGCTTGACCCAGACATCGAAGCAGCAGGAGAGCGGATTGGCCATTGGCGAGCTGACCCCACCGCACCCCACCGCACCCCAAGAGGTGCTGATCGAATTTCCCGACAACCGCCTGATGGTGGACCTGTGCGGCGAACATTCCCGAAACCTCGCCATCATCGAAGACGCGCTTGGCGTGCAGATCGTGCACCGGGGCAACCAGCTTGCGATGTTCGGATCGGCGCAGGACCGCGCGGCAGAGGTGCTGCGCGCGCTTTACGCGCGACTTGAGGCCGGGCGCGAGGTGACGCCTGGCGACATTGACCGCGAATTGCGCATGGGCGCCGGACGCGCGGTGCCCGAAGGCGACCAGCTGGAAATGTTCCGGGGCGGCAAGTTCGAGATCAAGACGCGCAAGAAAACAGTCGAGCCGCGCACCGACGCGCAGAAGGCCTATGTGCAATCGCTGTTCGAAAACGAACTGGCCTTTGGCATTGGTCCGGCGGGCACGGGCAAGACCTATCTGGCCGTGGCCGTGGGCGTCAGCATGTTCATCTCGGGGCAGGTCGACCGGATCATCCTGTCACGCCCCGCGGTCGAGGCGGGCGAAAAGCTGGGCTATCTGCCGGGCGATATGAAAGACAAGGTCGACCCGTACATGCAGCCGTTATACGACGCGCTGAACGATTTCCTGCCGGGCAAGCAGCTGGCCAAGCTGATCGAGGAAAAACAGATCGAAATCGCGCCGCTGGCCTTCATGCGGGGCCGGACCCTCAGTCGCGCCTTTGTTGTGCTGGACGAGGCGCAGAACGCCACCACCATGCAGATGAAGATGTTCCTGACCCGTCTTGGCGAAGGCTCGCGCATGGTGATCACAGGCGACCGCACCCAGATCGACTTGCCGCGCGGCGTGTCCTCGGGGCTGGCCGATGCGGAACGGCTGCTGAAGTCGATCCCGAAGATTTCCTTCAGCTATTTCACGTCGAAGGATGTCGTGCGTCACCCGCTGGTCGCCGCCATCATCGAGGCCTACGAGGCCGACGCGAAAGTGTAACGAAAAACGCCGGGCGCATGGCCCGGCGCTCCTTTGCTCAGTTCGCGGCGCTTAGCTTTTGCGGCGGCGGCGTATCGCGGCAAATGCGCCAAACCCGGCCAGCAAAAGGGGGGCCGAGGCAGGCAGCGGCACTGCACCCGGGGTAGGTGGCAGAACCTCTTCGGTGATGCCCGCATAGCGAACGCTGCCTTGCGAATAGTTATAGAACCCGAAAGACCCGTCGGTGAACTGCGAGCCATGCATGAGGCTGGAGTAGCTGATCTGCAAAACGCTATCGACGTAGACCTCGATCAAATCCTTGGTGAAGGTCAGCTCGAACGAATAGGTTGTGTTGTCCGCCCAGCCGGTCGAGCCAAGCGTTGCGGCGCGCTGGACTTCGCTGACCGGTCCGGAGTGGTTCCAGAACGGATCGCCGCCAACCACGACATTGCCGCTGACGTGGCTCAGCGACAGCCCGTCAACGGCGGGGCTCTGATCGCCCTGCTTCCAGTCGATCAGCCAGAAGTCGGCCGATGAGCTGTTCAATTCGCCGTCCTGATACCCAAGCACGAAGCCGATGAAATCATCGTCGCCTGTGGTTTCAACCTTGATTGTGCCAGCCAGCGCCGTGCCCTGTGCGTTCTCACCATCCTTGAAGAAGGCAGTGGGCTGACCGTTCACCGATTGGAAAACGCTGTCGTTTCCACTTCCCTGAACTTGCCAGTTATGGCTGCTGGAGTTTTTCCATCCGTCGGCCTGCCAGCCGCTCAGATCAACGGACACGGGTGCAGCAACTGCTGCAACTGGCATGATAACGGCCAGCGCAGTACCTAGTAAAAACTTTTTCATTGTGACACTTCCCTGATCACTCAAATTTTAAGTGACGCCACGGTATGCGGGCTCGATACGGCTGGGAAGTCGGGCCTGTCGAAATGCAAGCATTTTGGGGGCAAAAATTGGGCAGAACTCCGTCGCAGGAAACAGTGTGGCTGGATGAGCGAGATCGTTTCTGTTTCTGGGTTGTGAGCCAGATTTCCGGTGCACGTGTAAGGTGTGAGGCATATGACTGACGTAAGGGTTACCGATACCCGCATCGAATCCCGCCAGTGGAACGCGCTGGCGCTTGAACCGCTGGTCGAAGCGGCCGGGCAGGCTGTTCTGGCGCACCTCGGGATTGCACCCGAAGGCTGCGTGATCGCGGTTCTCGCGACGGATGACGCGGAAATCGCCCGCCTGAATACCGAATTCCGGGGCAAGCCGGTGCCGACGAACGTGCTCAGCTGGCCCGCGCAGGATCTGGCCGCCGAAGATGATGGCGACACCCCCGATTTGCCCGAGCCGGATCCGACCGGTGAAACCGAACTGGGCGATATCGCGTTGGCATGGGACACCTGCGCGCGCGAGGCGCAGGAGGCAGGCAAATCCGTGGCCGATCATGTGACCCATCTGACGGTTCACGGGGTGTTACATCTTTTGGGCTACGACCACATCCGTGACGCGGATGCCACGTTGATGGAAGGTATCGAGACGATTATACTTGGCAGAATGGGCATCGCGGACCCATATAGCTGATCGGATGCCCCCGGCGCGGCCGCGCCATGCATTATCGGAAAAGGACAGATGAACGACACGGAAGACGGATCTAGCGCAGCGCAAAGCGCGCTTTCGCAGTCCAGCGCCACAGATAGCGCCGAATCGCAGCCCGAGGAACGGTCAGGATTTTTCGGCCGGATCATCGAGGCTCTTACTCCGGTAGAGGAGGTTGAGGACGACGGTGCCAACCGGCGCGACGCGCCGCGTGGGCTTGCCAACCTGCGGCGTATGCGGGTGGAGGATGTGGCGGTTCCCACCGCTGAAATCACGGCCGTTCCATCGACCATCAGCAAATCCGATCTGGTTGACGTGTTCCGCGACAGCGGGATGACCCGCGTGCCTGTCTACGACGGCACGTTGGATACGCCTGTGGGAATGATCCACCTGAAGGATTTCGCGCTGAATCATGGGTTCAACGGCGGCTCTGACGAGTTCGACATTTCTACGCTGCTGCGTCCGTTGCTGTATGTACCGCCTTCGATGCCGATTGGCGTGCTGCTGACCAAGATGCAGGCCGAGCGCCGCCATATGGCGCTGGTGATCGACGAATACGGCGGGGTCGACGGGCTGGTCACGATCGAGGATCTGATCGAACAGGTCGTGGGCGAGATCGAAGACGAACACGACATCGACGAAGACAAAAGCTGGGTCAAGGAAAAGCCCGGCCAGTACATTGCGCTGGCCAAAACCCCGCTTGAGGATTTCGAGGCCGAAATCGGCCGCTCGCTGACCGACCACGACGAGGTCGACGAGGAAGAGATCGACACGCTGGGCGGGCTGGTCTTCATGCTGTCGGGCCGTGTGCCCACAAGGGGCGAGGTCGTGGCCCACCCCGATGGGCCTGAATTCGAAGTGGTCGACGCCGATCCCCGGCGTATCAAGCGGTTGCGGGTGCGGCTGGTCGGCCCAGCCGAATGACTCGATGACCGGCGACAGCCGCCTGCGCCTGGCGGGGCGCGCCCTTGCCTGCGCGGTGCTGGGTGCCGTTGGTGCGCTGGGGCTGGCGCCATTCGGGTATCCGATCGCAACGGTGATCGCGCTGGCGCTGGTGCCCGTGGCGCTGGGCACAACGTGGCGCGGCGCGGCACTGTGCGGCTGGGCTTTTGGAACCGGGTATTTCGCCTTGGCGCTTGCCTGGATTGTCGAGCCGTTTCTGGTGGATGTCGCGCGCCATGGCTGGATGGCGCCCTTTGCGCTGATCTTCATGGCGGGAGGCTTGGCGCTGTTCTGGGGCGCGGCCTTCTGGATGGCCGCGCGTCTGTCGGACCGCCCGGTGCCGCGCGTGGCGGCTCTGATCGTCACATGGACCCTGGCCGAGATGGCGCGCGGCTGGGTGCTGACGGGGTTTCCATGGGCGGCACCTGCGCAAATCTGGGTCGGCACCCCGGCGGATCGATGGCTGGCCTATATCGGCCCCGAGGGGTTGACCCTGCTGACATTCGCGGCCGCGCTGCCGCTGGGCCTGACGTTGAGCGCGCCGAGGTGGGCCAAGGGCGTGTTGCCGTTCATGTTGATTGCCGTCATCACGCAGCTTCTGCGCTTTGCCGGGCCTGTCGCCACGACCGGCACTGGCCAGATCGTGCGGCTGGTGCAGCCCAACGCCCCGCAGCATCAGAAGTGGGATCCGGCCTTCATGCCGATCTTTTTCAATCGTCAGATCGACTATACCTCTGCAGAACCGCGCCCCGATCTTGTGGTCTGGCCCGAGGCGTCTCTGCCCGGCTTCATCCCCGTGGTGGACGATCCGCTGGCGGCCGTAGGGCAGGCGGCGGGCGGTGCGCAGGTTGCCGTGGGCACGGTGCACGGCAATGGGCAGGAGTATTTCAACAGCCTGCTGCGGCTCGACGAAAGCGGCCAACTGACAGAGGTGTATGACAAGCACCACCTTGTTCCCTTTGGCGAATATGTACCCCTGCGCCGCTACCTCCCGGAATTTGGCTTGCGCGCGCTTGCGCAGGTAATGCCGGGCGACATGGCGGCGGGGCCGGGGCCGCAGCTGGTGGATTTCGGCGATCTGGGCCGCGCGCTGCCGCTGATCTGCTACGAAGCGGTGTTTCCACGCGATGTGGCCGCCGCGCCGGAACGCCCGGACTTCCTGCTGCAAATCACCAATGACGCGTGGTTCGGCACATGGTCGGGCCCGTATCAGCACCTCGCGCAGGCGCGGATGCGGGCGATTGAACAGGGTATCCCGATGGTCCGCGCGGCCAATACCGGCGTGTCGGCCATGATCGACCCGCTGGGGCGGATCCGCGCCTCTCTGCCGCTGGGGCAGGCAGGGTATGTGGATGCCGAACTGCCCGCGCCGCTGCCGCCGACGCTCTATTCCCGCATGGGCGATGTGCCGGTTCTGCTGTTGCTTTTTCTGGCGTTGACGAATTTCGCAGCTGCGCGCCTGCGCCGCCCCCGCGCGGCTTGACCAAAGCGCAGACAGGGCGTAACCCGGTCGAATTGCATCACAACGGCTTCCTGGCGTGGTGTTTTACATTCAATGGAGCGCTTTCAATGGCCCGCAAGAACTATATCTTCACCTCGGAATCCGTGTCCGAGGGCCACCCCGACAAGGTCTGCGACCGCATCTCGGATGCCGTGCTTGACGCCTTCCTGAGCGAAGAGGCCGAAGCCCGCGTTGCTGCCGAGACTTTCGCCACCACTAATCGCGTGGTGATCGGGGGCGAAGTGGGCCTGTCCGATCAGGACAAGCTGCACGATTACATGGGCCGGATCGAGGGCATCGCCCGCGAATGCATCCGCGATATCGGCTACGAGCAGGACAAGTTTCATTGGAAAACCTGTGAAATCACCAACCTTCTGCACGAACAGTCCGCCCATATCGCCCAAGGCGTGAATGCGGCCGAAAACAAGGACGAAGGCGCCGGCGACCAGGGCATCATGTTCGGCTTCGCCACAAATGAAACCGAGGCGCTGATGCCCGCGCCGATCCAGTACAGCCACGCGATCCTGCGCCGCTTGGCCGAGGTGCGCAAGAATGGCACCGAACCGGCACTTGGCCCAGATGCCAAAAGCCAGCTTTCGGTGATCTACCGCGATGGCAAGCCGGTCGGCATCCATTCGCTGGTGCTCTCGACGCAGCACCTGGACGAAAGCCTGACTTCGGAGGACATCCGCGCCATCGTCGCCCCCTATTTCCACGAAGTCCTGCCCGAAGGCTGGCTGACCGATGACACCATCTGGCACGTGAACCCGACCGGCAAGTTCGTGATCGGCGGCCCCGATGGCGATGCCGGCCTGACCGGGCGCAAGATCATCGTCGACACCTACGGCGGCGCGGCGCCCCACGGCGGCGGTGCGTTTTCCGGCAAGGATCCGACCAAGGTCGACCGCTCGGCCGCCTATGCGGCTCGGTATCTGGCGAAGAACGTCGTCGCCGCAGGCATGGCCGACAAATGCACGATCCAGCTGAGCTATGCGATTGGCGTGAGCGAACCGCTGTCGATCTATGCCAATACGCACGACACCGGCGAAGTGCCCCCGGCCGCCATTGAAAAGGCGATCCGCAAAGTCATGAGCCTGACCCCGCGCGGCATCCGCGAGCACCTGCAACTGAACAAGCCGATCTACCAGCGTACTGCGGCTTATGGCCACTTTGGTCGTGCGCCCGAAGCCGACGGCGGGTTCAGCTGGGAACGCACCGATCTGGTCGAGGCGCTGCAAAACGCCGTCTGAGCCGGATCGGGCAGACCTTTGTGAAACGCCCGGCCCGCAAACGGCCGGGCGTTTTGCATTTCGGGTCTTGCGCCGTCCTGCATTCGCCCTTTTCCGCCGCCACCACGCATGGCATGTATCGGCAACTGCCCTGTCGGACACTCCAAGGCTGACACAGGCAAGAACGGCGCCAGGCGTCACAACGGCAGGAGGAGCGATGTTCCGTATGTGGCTGACGGTACTCTGGTGTTTCGCGGCGGGTATCGCCTTGGCACAGCCTACGACGCAGGGCGCAGAGCCGGGTGCCGGGGCGGGCCAAGTGCACCCCGACGGCAAATTGCGCCTGGAAGGCGAGACGCTCATCTACAACACCGAAACCCCCGGCCCGGACGAGATGACCGGCATCGTCAGCGACGATATCGACCGCCTGCTGGAGCTTCTGCGCGGCCCCGACCCGATCACCACCCTGCAGCTGAACTCGGCCGGAGGCGAGGTCTATGCCGCATCGCAGATCAGCGATATCGTGATCGATTTCGAACTCGACACCCATGTGCACGGCGACTGCGACAGCTCTTGCGTCACGATCTTCCTGGCCGGGGCGCGGCGCAGCATGTCGCGCGGATCGCGGATCGGGTTTCACCAGATTTTCTGGTCGGCCGAGAATATCGCCACCTATTACGACCGCGAAGCGCCGGGGCAGGGGTGGCAGACACCGTGGGATTTCGCGGCGTGGATGTACCTGGATACGCAGGAAGAAATCTACGCTCACCTGACCTACATCGTGTCGCGTGGGGTGGACCCGGGCTTTGCAATCGAAACGCTGCGCACGCCGCAGGCTGACATGTGGCGGCCCTACCGTGCCGAACTGCTGGCCGCAGGTGTGCTGACGGAATAGGCGCGCGCCGCTTGCCCTGAACCGCCCGTGGCGCTAAAGCGCGCGCCATGACATCGCCCGATCGCCCGCACCGCAACTTCTATGGCCGCCTCAAGGGCAAGGCCCTGAAGTCGAGCCAGAAAACCTATCTGTCCGAGGATTTGGCAGCGCTGTCGCCCGGCGCGGTCGATTGGGAGTCGAACCCCGACCGCCAGCCGCTCGACTTGGCCGCGCTGTTCGGCACGCGGCCGGTCTGGCTGGAAATCGGCTTTGGCGGCGGCGAGCACCTGGTGCACCAGGCCGCGAACAACCCCGACACCGGCATCATCGGGGCCGAGCCCTACATCAACGGCGTCGCAATGCTGCTGGGTAAAATTCGCCGCGCCGGTGTCGACAACCTCGCCGTGCACCCGGGCGACGTGCGCGACCTGTTCGACGTACTGCCCGACGCGAGCATTAGCCGCGCCTTCCTGCTTTACCCCGACCCATGGCCCAAGGCGCGCCACCACCGCCGCCGTTTTGTGACGCCCGAACACCTGGTCCCGCTCGCCCGTGTGCTGAAGCCCGGGAGCATCTTCCGCGTCGCCACCGATATTCCCGACTATGTGCGCCAGACGCTGGAAGAAGTCCCGCGCGCTGGGTTCGAGTGGCTCGCGGAAACTGCAAGCGACTGGCGTACCCCATGGGACGACTGGCTGTCGACCCGCTATGAACAGAAGGCACTGCGCGAAGGCCGCACGCCCAACTACCTCACCTTCCGGCGTACCGACGCCCCCGCCTGACCAGTCCCAGCTTCACCTTCGCGAAAATACTCCGGGGGAGTCCCGCAGGGACGGGGGCAGGGCCCCCGCTTCGTTCTGATTGCCACCTTTCGGTGGCGGCGGGCAGGGCCCCCGCTTCGTTCTGATTGCCACCTCTCGGTGGCTGCGGGCAGACCCCTCTTCTCTCCCCATGAAAAACCTTTTAGAACGCCGCAACTGCCCTATTGCACGCGAGGTTTCTGAATGTCCGGCCATGGTACTGCGATCCCGATGATGTCCTCCCCCTGCGGGCCGCTCTCGGGAACGGCCGAGGTCCCGGGCGACAAGTCGATTTCGCATCGTTCGCTGATCCTTGGCGCGATGGCCGTGGGCGAAACCCGCATCACCGGCCTGCTGGAAGGCGAAGACGTGCTGGACACCGCTGCCGCCATGCGGGCCTTCGGCGCAGAGGTCACCGATCACGGGGGCGGTGCATGGTCCGTGCACGGTGTCGGAGTCGGTGGCTTTGCCGAACCGGGCCAAGTGATCGACTGCGGCAATTCCGGCACCGGCGTGCGGCTGATCATGGGGGCGATGGCCACCTCGCCAATTACGGCTACCTTCACGGGCGATGCCAGCCTCAACAAGCGCCCGATGGCGCGGGTCACCGATCCGCTGGCGTTGTTCGGCACCCGTGCCGTGGGCCGCGCGGGCGGGCGTCTGCCCATGACACTCGTGGGCGCCGCCGAACCCGTGCCCGTGCGCTATACGGTGCCCGTTCCCTCGGCTCAGGTGAAATCCGCCGTGCTGCTGGCCGGGCTCAACGCGCCGGGCCAGACCGTGGTGATCGAAAAGGAAGCCACCCGTGACCACACCGAACGGATGCTCGCAGGGTTTGGCGCCGAGATCACGACCGAAGAGACGGAAGAGGGCCGCGTCATCACGCTGACCGGCCAGCCTGAGCTGAAACCCCAGGTGATCGCGGTGCCGCGTGACCCATCGAGCGCTGCCTTTCCCGTCTGCGCGGCGCTGATCGTGCCCGGGTCCGATGTACTGGTGCCGGGGATCGGGCTGAACCCAACCCGTGCCGGCCTGTTCACTACCCTGCGCGAGATGGGCGCCGATCTGAGCTATGAAAACGAACGCACCGAAGGCGGCGAGCCGGTGGCCGATCTGCGCGCCCGCTTCTCGCCCGATATGCAGGGCATCGAAGTGCCGCCCGAGCGTGCAGCCAGCATGATCGACGAATACCCGATCCTGTCGGTTGTCGCGGCCAACGCGCGTGGCGTTACCATGATGCGCGGCGTGAAAGAGCTGCGCGTCAAGGAAAGCGACCGGATCGATGCCATGGCCGTGGGGCTGCGCACCTGCGGTGTGGACGTGGACGAAGGCGAGGACTGGTGGTCGGTCGCCGGCCTGGGCCCCGGCGCAGTGCCGGGCGGTGCGACCTGCGAAAGCCACCTTGATCATAGGATCGCGATGTCGTTCCTTGTCATGGGAATGGCGGCGCGATCGGCCGTTTCGGTGGACGATGGCGCGCCCATTGCCACATCCTTCCCGATCTTCGAGCCGCTGATGGCCCGCCTTGGCGCCGATCTGCGCCGCGCCTGACCCGACACCGGAGGATGCCATGAGCTTTACGGTCGCCATCGATGGGCCAGCCGCGGCTGGCAAGGGCACGATCTCGCGCGCGGTCGCGGCGCATTTCGGCTTTGCGCACCTGGACACGGGGTTGCTCTACCGGGCCGTGGGCGCCCGGGTGCTGGCAGGCGAGGCGCCGCTGGAGGCGGCTCACGCCCTTGTGGCCGAAGACCTTGACGCCGACGGGCTGCGCACGCCCGAGGTAGCTCAGGCGGCAAGTCGGGTTGCGGCGCTGCCGGATGTCCGCAGCGCGTTGGTCGATTTTCAGCGCGCCTTTGCCGCTCGCGCCGGGGGCGCGGTTCTGGATGGGCGCGACATCGGAACGGTGATCTGTCCGGATGCGCCGGCCAAGCTGTTCGTGACCGCCTCTGCCGAGTGTCGCGCCACCCGCCGCTACGACGAGTTGCGCGGAAACGGCCACGATGTGACGCGCGACGAAGTTCTTGCCGATGTCATCGCCCGCGACAAGCGCGACAGCGAACGCGCGACGGCGCCTTTGATCGCCGCCGAGGATGCGGTGACCATCGATACCTCGGACATGAGCATCGAAGAGGCGGTGGCCGCCGCCGTTGCGGCCATCCTGTCCAAAGACGGGCGCCCCGAGAATTAGAGAGCGGGCCGGGGGCGCTGCCCCCGTCCGCTTGCGCGGACTCCCCCGGGATATTTTCGGCCCAAAGAAGCTTCGGACTCCTTTTATTCTTTGGGCTTCAAATATCCCCGCCGGAGGCATCGCGCGTCAGCGCGATCTGGCGGCATCACCCCAGTTGCGACAGCGCGAGGGCGAGGGACAGGCCGATGGCGACGGCGATGCCGGTCCATTCGGAGTCCTCTCGGAAGGCCTTTGGGAAGACTTCGGTTGCGAGCGAGGCGAGCACGGCACCGGCGGCAAAGCAGTTGATCGTGGCGAGCAGGGGCTTTGGGGCGTTGGACAGCCCGGCGTAGCCACCATAGGCGGCGGCGGCGAGAAGCGCGGCCACCGCGCTCCAGAGGGCGAGGACCTGCCAGCGGCTGCGCCCGTCCGAGATCATCTGGCGAGCACCTCCGGCGGCTTCGGGCAGGTTCGACAGGAAGATCGACCCGGCCAGCGCGGCGACAGCCAGCGCATCGGCGCCGATCAGCGCGCTGCCGAGCGCCAGGTTTTCCGGCACCCCGTCCAGCGTCACGGCCAGCATCATCCCGGCGCCGCCGCTGTTGCGCAGGCGTTCGTTGACCCAGTAGTCGCCAGCCGAGAACAGCGCCGCGCCTGCCAGGATCGCAGCAATCGCGCCCCAAAGCGTCAGCGGGTCGACCGAGGGGCGGATCAGCTCGTCCATCACCGACACGATCAATGCGCCCCCGGCCAGTGCTACGACGAAGCCTTCGGTGCGCCTGCCAAGCCCGACATAAGCGCCCCATAGCGCGCCAAGGATCAGCGCGGCGGTGGTGATGCAGATGACGATGAGGACGGTCATTCCGGCCAACCCCCGGCGCACACCCCTGGTTCCGTGGGACTTGTGTCCGCGCCTGTAATGGCATATACGCGCGCCTGTCAAAGCGGCGGGACAGTCGCGGATCGAGCAGGGCCGGGTTCACCGGCCCTGTTTGCTTGCGCAAGACCTGCCTTGACCAATGTCTGTTCAAGACCGGCGGAGACAACCGCACGGCCAGTCAAACCGAAGAAAAAGGAAACCATAGGCCACATGGCTCAGAACGCATCCATGGAGGAATTCGAAGCCCTCCTGAACGAAAGCTTCGAAATGGACACGCCCGAAGAGGGCAGTGTTGTCAAAGGCAAGGTCATCGCGATCGAAGCGGGCCAGGCCATCATCGACGTCGGCTACAAGATGGAAGGCCGTGTCGAGCTGAAAGAATTTGCAAACCCCGGCGAAGCGCCCGACATCAGCGTCGGTGACGAGGTCGAGGTCTATCTGCGCCAGGTCGAGAACGCCCGTGGCGAGGCTGTCATCAGCCGTGAAATGGCCCGCCGCGAAGAAGCCTGGGATCGTCTGGAAAAAGCCTATGCCAGCGAAGAGCGTGTCGAAGGCGCGATCTTTGGCCGCGTCAAAGGCGGCTTTACCGTGGATCTGGGTGGCGCCGTTGCCTTCCTGCCCGGCAGCCAGGTTGACGTGCGCCCCGTGCGCGATGCCGGCCCGCTGATGGGTCTGAAGCAGCCGTTCCAGATTCTGAAAATGGACCGTCGTCGTGGCAACATCGTCGTGTCGCGTCGTGCCATCCTTGAAGAATCGCGTGCCGAGCAGCGTGCCGAAGTTATCGGCAACCTGAGCGAAGGCCAGGCGGTTGACGGTGTGGTCAAGAACATCACCGAATACGGGGCCTTCGTGGACCTGGGCGGTGTCGACGGCCTGCTGCACGTGACCGACATGGCATGGCGCCGTGTGAACCACCCCTCGGAAATCCTGTCGATCGGCGAAACCGTCAAGGTTCAGGTCATCAAGATCAACAAGGAAACCCACCGTATCAGCCTGGGCATGAAGCAGCTGCAGGAAGACCCGTGGGATCTGGTTGGCGCCAAGTATCCGCTGAGCTCGGTCCACAAGGGCCGCGTGACCAACATCACCGATTACGGCGCGTTCGTGGAACTTGAGCCGGGTGTCGAAGGTCTGGTGCACGTCTCGGAAATGTCCTGGACCAAGAAGAACGTCCACCCCGGCAAGATCGTATCGACCTCGCAGGAAGTGGATGTCATGGTTCTGGAGATCGACGGCGCCAAGCGTCGCGTTTCGCTGGGCCTGAAGCAGACCATGCGCAACCCGTGGGAAGTCTTTGCCGAAACTCACCCCGAAGGCACCGAAGTCGAGGGCGAGGTCAAGAACATCACCGAATTCGGTCTGTTCATCGGCCTGGAAGGCGAGATCGACGGCATGGTCCACCTGTCGGACCTGTCGTGGGACGAGCGTGGCGAAGATGCGATCCAGAACTACCGCAAGGGCGATGTGGTTCAGGCGGTTGTCTCGGAAGTCGACATCGAGAAAGAGCGCATCTCGCTCTCGATCAAGGCTCTGGGCGGCGACCGCTTTGCCGAAGCCGTTGGCGGCGTGAAGCGCGGGTCGATCATCACCGTGGCCGTGACCTCGATCGAGGATGGCGGCATCGAGGTGGAATACGAAGGCATGAAATCCTTCATCCGCCGCTCGGATCTGTCGCGTGACCGTGCCGAACAGCGCCCCGAGCGTTTCTCGGTCGGTGACAAGGTCGACGTGCGCGTGACCAACGTCGACAGCAAGACCCGCCGTCTGGGCCTGTCGATCAAGGCGCGCGAGATCGCTGAAGAGAAGGAAGCCGTCGAACAGTACGGTTCCTCCGATTCGGGCGCATCGCTGGGCGATATCCTTGGCGCGGCGCTGAAAGGCGACGAATAAGGCCCACCTGGCCACCCAGTCCGAAACGGACGGGGAGCGAACTTGCGAAAGGCCCTGCTGCTTATGCGGCGGGGCCTTTTGCTATGGTGGGAAGGGGCGAATCATAGGCTATGACCGGAGGAGACACCGCCGGGGCAGCAATGACATGGCGCCTGCAAACTGCCCCGTACCGGGCCGTCAAGTGCGGATGGCTGCCGAATTTCCCTAGATTATTCCGATAGTTCTGGTTTGCGAAGCGCGACAATGATCCTATAGTCATATCAAAGTCCAATGCGCCACCGCTGCTGCCTTGGGAGGGGCACCCACATGATCCGCTCGGAACTGATCCAGAAGATTGCCGAAGAAAATCCGCACCTGTACCAACGGGATGTCGAGCGGATCGTGAACACCGTATTCGAAGAAGTGACAGGCGCGATGGCGCGGGGAGACCGTGTCGAACTGCGCGGCTTCGGCGCGTTCTCGGTGAAAAAGCGGGATGCCCGCGTCGGGCGGAACCCGCGCACCGGCGAAACCGTTACCGTCGAGGAAAAGCATGTTCCGTTCTTCAAGACTGGCAAACTGTTGCGCGACCGGCTGAACGGCAAGGAAGAGTAGGACCGCCCCAATGCGCTATATCCGCTATGCCTTCCTTGCGGCGCTTGCCATCGTGGTAATTTCGGTGTCGCTGGCCAATCGCGAGCTGGTGACGCTGAACCTTTTGCCGGCCGAGCTGGCGGAGTTTCTGGGGCTGAACTGGACGATATCGCTGCCTCTGTTTCTTGTGGTGCTGGGCGGCATTGTTGCTGGCTTGGTGATCGGGTTCATCTGGGAATGGCTGCGTGAACACAAACACCGCCGGGTTGCCAGCGTGAAGGCCCGCGAAGTCGACAAGTTGGAGCGCGAGGTGGTCCGCCTGAAGGGCGAGCGAAACCAGAACCGCGACGAGGTTCTGGCGATCCTGGACGAAGCCAGCTGAGCGACATGACGGGCACGGCCATCAAGTTCTGCGGCCTGACTCAGGCCGCCGACATCGACGCGGCCGTGGCGGCGGATGCGCGCTATGTCGGTTTTGTGTTTTTCCCGGCATCGCCGCGCAACATCACCCGCGAGGTGGCGCGCGATCTGGCGTTGATGGTGCCGCCGGGCGTGATGAAAGTGGCGCTGACCGTGAATGCCGATGATGCGCTGCTGGACGACATCGTGGCGGATGTGCCTTTGGATATGCTGCAGCTGCACGGCACAGAAGCAGCCGAGCGGGTGGCCGAGGTGAGGGCACGCTACGGCCTGCCAGTGATGAAGGCCGTGGGGGTGGCGACTGCCGATGATCTGCCCGCGCTTGACACCTATGGCCGCGTCGCAAACCAGTTGCTGGTGGATGCGAAGCCACCGCCGGGAGCGGATTTGCCTGGGGGCAACGGACTCGCCTTTGACTGGCGCCTGATCGCCGGGCGACGCTGGCCGGTGCCGTGGATGCTGGCGGGCGGCCTGACGCCCGAGAATGTGGCGCAGGCGGTGGCGATGACGGGGGCACGACAGGTCGACGTGTCGTCAGGCGTCGAACGCGCGCCGGGCGTCAAGGATGCGCGACGCATGGCCGATTTCGCCGCTGCGCTCGCGTGACGCGGCCCCGTGCCAATGGCCCGCTTTACCCCGGCGGGCATTGCCGATAAACGCAGAAAAGACCTGACGGGAGAGCGCCAATGGCCGACGATCTTTTCAACTCCTTCATGACGGGCCCCGATGAAAATGGCCGTTTTGGCGATTTTGGCGGGCGGTTCGTTTCGGAAACGCTGATGCCGCTGATCCTGCAACTGGAAGCGGAATACGAGAAGGCCAAGACCGACCAGAGTTTCTGGGACGAGATGGACGATCTTTGGGCGAATTACGTCGGCCGCCCCAGCCCGCTGTATTACGCCGAGCGCCTGACCGAGCATCTGGGCGGGGCCAAGATTTACCTGAAGCGGGACGAGCTGAACCACACCGGCGCCCACAAGATCAACAATGTGCTGGGCCAGATCATCCTGGCGCGGCGCATGGGCAAGACCCGGATCATCGCCGAAACCGGTGCAGGCCAGCATGGCGTGGCCACGGCAACGGTCTGCGCGAAATTCGGTCTGAAATGCGTGGTCTACATGGGCGCGCATGATGTTGAACGGCAAAAGCCCAACGTATTCCGCATGCGGCTGCTGGGCGCCGAGGTGGTGCCGGTGACCTCTGGTCGTGGCACGCTGAAGGACGCGATGAACGACGCGCTGCGCGACTGGGTGACCAATGTGCGCGATACCTTCTATTGCATTGGCACGGTGGCGGGGCCACACCCCTATCCGGCGATGGTGCGCGATTTCCAGGCCATCATCGGCAAGGAAGTCCGCTGGCAGCTGGCCGAGCAGGAAGGCGAGGGGCGCCTGCCTGACACCGTGATCGCGGCCATCGGCGGCGGGTCGAACGCGATGGGGCTGTTCTTTCCATTCCTCGACGACACCGAGGTGAACATCATCGGGGTCGAGGCCGGCGGCAAGGGCGTGACCGAGAAGATGGAGCATTGCGCGTCGCTGACCGGCGGTCGGCCCGGCGTGCTGCACGGCAACCGCACCTATCTTCTTCAGGACGACGACGGGCAGATCCTTGAAGGGTTTTCCATCTCGGCGGGGCTGGATTACCCGGGGATCGGGCCGGAACACGCCTGGCTGCACGATGTGGGGCGCGCGCAATACGTTTCGATCACCGACAAAGAGGCGCTTGAGGCGTTTCAGCTGTCCTGTGCGCTGGAAGGGATCATTCCCGCGCTCGAACCCAGCCACGCGCTGGCCCATGTGATGAAGATCGCGCCCGAGCTGCCCAAGGACCATATCATCGTGATGAACATGTGCGGGCGTGGCGACAAGGATATCTTTACCGTCGCCAAGCACCTTGGCTTTGACATGGCCGAGTAGATACCGGCCTTGCGCGCGGGCCTAACCCTCGTGCAGGACGGTTTCAAACCCCTCGAACTGCGGATGCCCGACCATCGGGCTTTCGCCTTCGCGGTTACCCGCGTTTTTGTGGGCGTCGCGAAACTGTTCCGATTTGGTCCAGGCCTCGAAATCGGCCTTGCTGTCCCAGATCACGTGGCTGGAATACAGCGTGTGATCGTCGGATTTCGGGCCTTTCAGCAGGCGGAATTCACGAAAGCCCTGCATCTCGCTCAGGCGGCTTTCACGGGATTTCCAGATGGTTTCGAAATCGGCCTCGCGACCAGGGCGGATCTTGAAGCGGTTCATCGCGATAAAGCTCATGGGATGGTCCAGTCATTGTCAGGTTACAGGGGCGCTGGCTGAACATGGCTGGCTTGCGCCGCACTAATCAGGAAAACGCATTGGGGGTCAAGCCGCAGGATCGGTGGCATGGGAGCGCAATATCTCCAGCGAAACCACGTCAAGCGCGCGCAGGTGGGTGGCCTTCAGGTTGATCTGCGGCGCGCATCCTTCCTCGGCCGCCTGAGCGAAACGGCTGGCGCAAAGGCACCATGAATCCCCCGGTTTCAGCCCGTCAAATCCGTATTCGGGGCGCGGCGTTGACAGATCGTTACCTACATATTTCGAATAGGCCAGGAATTCCCGAGTCATGATGGCGCAGACCGTGTGGCTGCCCTGATCGGCGGCGCAGGTGTTGCAATGCCCGTCGCGGAAAAACCCGGTCACCGGCGAGACAGAGCAGGGGGCAAGCGGGCCGCCCAGAACATTGACGCTGGCATCGGGCTGCATGGCGGGATCCTTCGGTTCGTTGGTTACCCCCAAGTCTAGCGCGAATTGCGCGGTCTGTCAGTGGCGCGCCATCACTTGAACCGGTCGAGCAGCTTTTCCAGCGGCGACCGGGTGTCGGCGGGCGGTTCGGTGGCAGTGTCGCGCGATTCCCCTTCGGTTTCCTTAACGGCTGCCTCGGGCGCGGCTTTCGGTTTTTTCTGTCCGGTCGAGGGGCGCGGCGGAGCGACCCTCAGGGCAATTGCGTTGCTGGCGCGGGCGGCATCGCCCCGGGCCAGATCGGGTGCACCGTCAGACAGGCCGCGCAGCACATCGTCGATCCAGGCTTCATCCGCCTTGGCGAAATCGTGCAGCACGTAGCCCGGCACCGCCTCTTTGCGTCCGGGGTGGCCCACGCCGATGCGCACGCGGCCATATTCGGGGCCGATATGCTGATGCACGGATCGCAGCCCGTTGTGCCCCGCATGACCGCCGCCGCGCTTCAGCTTGACCTTGCCGGGGGGCAGGTCGATTTCGTCGTGCACGACCCAGACATCCTCTGGTGTCAGCTTGTAAAACCGCATCGCCTCGCCCACGGCTTGCCCCGACAGGTTCATGAAGGTTTCGGGCTTCAGCAACAGCGCCTTGTCGTCGCCCAACCGGCCTTCGGTCAGGCTGCCTTGAAACCGGCCGCGCCACGGGGCGAACCCATGGTCCTCGGCGATCTGGTCCAGCGCCATAAAGCCGATGTTGTGACGGTTGCGGGCGTATTTCGGGCCGGGGTTGCCCAGGCCGACAAGCAGGATCATGGCGCGGTCTTTCCGTTTGTGGCGATGTGCCTCCGGTGATGCCGAAAACCGCCGGGAATTTCCAGTGCCCCGGTCCAGAAACGCAAAACGGGGCCGCAAGGGCCCCGTCTCACAGCAACGCTAATGCACAGCTTATTCTTCTGCGGCCTCTTCGCCGGCGTCTTCGGCTTCGGCCTCTTCATCGTCACCCGAAGAACGCAGGCCCGACGGAGCGGACACGTTGGCGATCACGAAGTCGCGGTCGATGGTTGCCTTGGCGCCATCGGGCAGCGTCACCGAGGAAATGGTGATGCTGTCGCCGATGTTGGCGCCCGACACGTCGATGGTGATGTGATCGGGGATATCGCCCGCGGTCACGACCAGTTCCACCTCGGGGCGGACCAACGTCAGAACGCCACCCTTGCGCAGGCCGGGGCAGCTCTCTTCGCCCACAACTTCAACCGGGATGTACAGGTTGATCTTGGTGGTGCGGCGCAGGCGCATGAAATCGACGTGCGTCGGCAGGTCTTTCACCACGTCGCGCTGAACGTCGCGGCAGATCACGCGCACGTCGTCGTGGCCTTCAACCTTCATGTTGAACAGCGTCGACTTGAAGCGCCCGGCGCGCAGTTTCTTCAACAGGACGTTGAAGGGAATGTTGATCGGCAGCGGATCATTGTCGCCACCAAAAACGATTCCGGGAACCAGGCCGTCACGACGTGCCTGACGAGCGGCGCCCTTGCCTGTCCCCGTCCGTTCCTGGGCGATGAGATCGGGAATCTCTCCAGCCATAGGTCTATCTCCATAAGTAGGGGCGGGGCTCCTCCAAGGCTGTAGCCCCGCGTGAAGCCGCGCGTATAGACCGGATTCGACCGCAGGGAAAGCCCTTTTGCGCAAGGCGCGACGGGCGGCTACAGCGCGGTTTCAAGGTGCCCGCCCGCGTCAACCAGCCGGGCATACAGATCGAATTCCGCCTGCCGCGCGACGACGAGTTTGCGGCGGGTGTCCGGCTCCAGCTCGGCCGCGACGGGGGGCGAGACATTGCGCGCCTTCAGGGTGATCGGCTCGCCAAAGCGGGCGTCAAGGAAGGCGTGCAGTTTCAGCGGGGATTCATGGGCAAACAGGTGATGTACTAGCAGCTTGCCCTTGCCCGAGGTCAGCATGGCAAACTGGCTGCCGATGCCCGCATAGGGCGGCGGATCGTCAGAGATCACCGCCCGCACGAATTCATCGAATCCGATGCCCTCGGTCGATAGGGCCGAGCCCTGCTTTGCCTCGCGCGCGCGATAGCGAAACCAGCTGCGGATCTGCTCCTCGGGCTCGCGCATCACGGCAAAGCGGTCGGGGCGCATGTCGAATTCGGTGTTGAGGAACGGCGCGATCCGGTTGTGAAACCGCTGCGCCGTCAGGTGCTTGCGCTTCTTGGTAAAGATGATGTCGGCGCGCGGCTTCAACGCCAGCTCTATCGCGGTGGTCCCGGTCTTGGGCACCGCGATGAAGGCCAGGTTCTGCGCCGAGAAGACGAGCATCGCCTAATCCTGCCAGGTGCCTTCGAACCCCTGCGGGATCAGCAGGTTGTGGCGCCCAAGATTGGCCACGTTGGTTTCGCCGCAGAGCGCCATCGTCATGTCGAGTTCCTTGCGGATGACTTCGAGCGCGGTGCTCACACCCTTTTGCCCCATGGCGCCAAGGCCATAGATGTAGGACCGCCCGATCATCGTGCCGTTTGCGCCCATCGCCAGCGCCTTCAGCACGTCCTGACCCGACCGGATGCCGCTGTCGAGATGCACCTCGATATCGCCGCCCACGGCGTCCAGGATCGGGGTCAGCATTCGGATCGAACTGAGTGCGCCATCGAGCTGACGCCCGCCGTGGTTCGACACGGTGATCGCATCGGCGCCGACCTTCACGGCCATCTTGGCGTCTTCCGGGTCAAGGATGCCTTTCAGGATCACCTTGCCGCCCCATTGCTCCATCAGCTTGCTGATCTTGGACCAGTCCAGCGTCAGGTCGAACTGCTGCGCTGTCCATGCGCCCAACGAGGCCGGATCGTCGATGCCGTCGACATGGCCCACGATATTGCCGAACTCGCGCCGCTTGGCGCCCAGCATTTCGATGCCCCAGGCCCATTTCGTGGCGAGGTTCGCAATCGTGCGCGCGGTCAGCTTGGGCGGGGCGGACAGGCCGTTCTTCAGGTCCTTGTGGCGCTGCCCCAGCAATTGCAGGTCCAGCGTGATGACCAGCGCGGAACAGCCCGCGTCCTTGGCCCGCTGGATCAGCCGCGAGGTGTAATCGGTGTCGTTCATCGTATACAGCTGAAACCAGAACGGTTTCGTCGTCGCCTCGGCCACGTCCTCGATCGAATTGATCGACATGGTCGACAGCGTATAGGGCACGCCGAACGCCTCGGCCGCGCGGGCGGCCTTGATCTCGCCATCGGCGTGCTGCATCCCCGTTAGCCCCACGGGGGCCAGTGCCACCGGCATCGTAACATCCTGCCCGATCATCTTGCCGGCGGTCGAGCGGCCCGACATATCCACGGCCACTTTCTGGCGCAGGCGGATCTGTTCGAAATCGGTGGTGTTCTCGCGAAAGGTCTGCTCCGTCCAGCTGCCGCTTTCGGCGTAGTCGTAGAACATGCGCGGCACGCGGCGTTCATGGATGCGCTTCAGGTCGGCGATGTTGGTGATGACGGGCATGGCGGGCCTTTCACGGTAAACGGTTAGGTTTCTTTACCAATGCCGTCGCGTTCAGGCAATCGCGCGTGATCGTGCGGGGCTGGAACCGTTCCGACGCGCAGGTCATAGTCATCTACAAACGGGGAGAGACAGATGTTTTACGAAGATATGCCGGTCGGCAAGACCTATGCCACCGGAACCAAAACGCTGAGCGCCGAGGAGATCATCGCCTTTGGCAAACAGTGGGACAACCAGCCGTTCCATGTGGACGAAGCGGCGGCGAAAGAGTCGGTCTTCGGCGGGCTGATCGCCAGCGGGTTTCACACCATCCTGACTGCCTTCAACCTGACGCTTCAGGCCAGCGACTGGTCGGAAAGTTCGATGGGGTCGCCCGGCATGGCGGATGTGCGCTGGATCAAACCGGTCTACGCGGGCGATACGCTGCGGGTCGAGGCAGAGGTGACAGCGGCCAAGCCGTCAAAATCGAAACCCGACCGTGGCTTCGTCGATGTACAATACAACATCCTGAACCAGAACGATGTGCTGGTGTCGTCCTATCATTCGACCCACATGCTGAAACGGCGCGACGCCTAGCTCAGGAATTTTTCGCGGCACCAGCCAAGGTAGCGAATCGAATCGGCGATCAGGTCGTTGTCTTCCGGCGGCAGCCGGTTCAGCGCGACCTGAAAGGCCGCGCGTTTCTGTTCGTATGTGCCGCTGACGTGGCGGCCAAGGATGTTGGTCGCCGCGATGGCCCCCTCATCGGCGTTGCGTGGCGTGAACAGCCCGCGCCCTGCCAGAACCCAAGCAGAATAAGAAAAGTAAGCCGCGCATTGCAGCGCCTTTGCCTCGTCGCCCTGGTAGACGCGGGTTTCAGCCATGGCGCCCGGCGCCAGACCCAGTTGTGCGGCGCACAGCAGGGCGCCAAGAAAGCTGCGAAGTGCCATTGTTTGCTCCACCGGAAACAATTGCCGATGAAGCAGGGATAATCGCCGCTAGTGGCCTGCAAATGGCAACAGACCGTTCATTTCTGGGCAACAATCAGGCGGAATGCGCGCCGTCGGCCAATCCGCGCACGAAAGCCAGCACATCGGCCACGGATTTGCCATGTTCGATCTGGCTGACAATGGCCGAGCCGACAACCGTGCCATCGGCCACCCCGGCGATGGCCTTGGCGGTTTCGGGCGTCTTGACACCAAAGCCCACGATCACCGGCAGATCGGTGCCCGCCTTGATGCGCGCGACCTCGGGGGCGACATCGTCGGCCTGCGCCTCGGCCGAGCCGGTGATCCCGGTGATCGAGACGTAATAGACAAACCCCGAGGTGTTCTGAAGCACGCGCGGCAGGCGCGCATCATCGGTGGTGGGCGTGGCAAGGCGGATGAAATTCAGCCCGGCCTCCTGCGCAGGAATGCACAGCTCGCTGTCTTCTTCGGGCGGCAGGTCGACGATGATCAGCCCGTCGATGCCGGCCTCTTTCGCTTGTTCCAGGAATTTCGGCACGCCCCGGCTGTAGATCGGGTTGTAATAGCCCATCATCACGATCGGCGTTGTGGTGTCGCCTTCGCGAAAGGCCCGGGCCAGCGCCAGCGTCTTGTCCAGCGTCATCCCGCCTTCCAGCGCGCGTTGCCCGGCCAGCTGGATCGTCGGCCCATCGGCCATCGGATCGGTAAAGGGCAGGCCCAGCTCGATCACGTCGACCCCGGCACCCGGCAACCCGCGCACGATCTCAAGCGAGGTGTCGTAATCGGGATCGCCCGCCATGACATAGGCAACAAAGGCCTTCTGGCCCTTGGACTTCAGGTCGGCGAACTTGGCATCGATGCGGGTCATGGGTGCAATCCTGTGGAACGGTTTCCCGCTGTTGCCAAATACGGGGCCGGAAATCAATGCACCATCCGGCCCGTCGGCTGTTGTCACCTTGGCTCAGAAGGCCAGATGATAGCGTACCAGCAGCGCGTTGACGCCGGGGTTGTAGCTTTTGGTCGAGGCATTGCTTTTGTGTGTCAGGGCCATCGACACGGCATTGCCCGAGGGCAGGGTGCGCCCAACGCCCAGCAACGAGCGGAAGTGGAAGTGCCCGCCCAGATTATTCGCCGCAGTGCCCGCGTCGTAATAGCCGGGCATCGTGCTGGCCTCGATGAACCAGTCGTTTTTCAGCCGCCATTTCGCACCCAGACCAACGCCGGCATAGCTGTCGCCTTCGCCATCGTGATCGGCGGCGATCAGCGTTGAAATTTCGATCACCCGGCCCGAATAGAAAGGGGCAAATTGATACTCGAGGCTCAGTGTGGCCGTATCGCGGCCGCGGGCGTCGCTGAAATCGGAATACCCGGCGCCAAGGACGAGGGATTGCGCCTGCGCGGAAATGGCGGCCACCATCAGACCGAATGCCAGAGCGAGTGTTTTCATCGTGCGAACTTTCGAAAGCTGAGAAGCGGTAAAATATGTCTTTCGCGCCAGAAGCCAAGGGGCCGTGCTGCGCATCACCTGTGCATTGTTGCGGCGATGCGTCACCGGGGGAGGGAGGGGCGCTTGCGCATCACGGCGATGCTGATAGAAGCGGCCCGTTGCAACGCAAAGAGGCCTGATATGGGATTCAAGATGGGGATCGTCGGACTGCCGAACGTGGGCAAGTCGACGCTGTTCAACGCGCTGACACGCACCGCTGCCGCCCAAGCTGCAAATTTTCCCTTCTGCACCATCGAACCCAACGTGGGCGAGGTCGCTGTGCCCGACGCGCGGCTTGACCGGCTGGCTGCGATTGCCAGCTCGAAACAGATCATCCCGACGCGGATGACCTTCGTCGATATTGCGGGCCTCGTGAAGGGTGCCAGCAAGGGCGAGGGCCTTGGCAACCAGTTCCTTGCCAACATCCGCGAGGTCGACGCCATCGCCCATGTGCTGCGCTGCTTCGAAGACGGCGACGTGACCCATGTCGAAGGCCGCGTCGATCCGGTTGCCGATGCCGACACCATCGAAACCGAACTGATGCTGGCCGATCTCGAATCGATCGAGAAGCGCCGCGCCAACCTGGTGCGCAAGCTCAAGGGCAACGACAAGGAAGCCCAGCAGCAGGACCGCCTGCTGGCCGCCGCCCAGGCCGCGCTGGAAGACGGCCGCCCGGCCCGCACCGTCGAGGTGGACGCCGAAGACGCCCGCGCGTGGAAGGGGCTGCAACTGCTGACCACGAAACCGGTGCTCTACGTCTGCAACGTGGCCGAGGATGAATCGGCAACCGGCAACGCCCATTCCGCCCGCGTGGCCGAGATGGCCGCCGCACAGGGCAACGCCCATGTCATCATCTCGGCCCGGATCGAGGAAGAGATCAGCCAGCTCGAAACCGACGAAGCTGAAATGTTCCTGTCGGAAATGGGCCTCGAAGAACCGGGCCTCGACCGGCTGATCCGCGCCGGCTACGAATTGCTGCAACTGGAAACCTATTTCACCGTTGGCCCGAAAGAGGCGCGCGCCTGGACGATCCGCCAGGGCACCTCGGCCCCCCAGGCCGCCGGCGTGATCCACGGCGATTTTGAAAAAGGCTTCATCCGCGCGGAAACCATCGCCTTTGACGACTTCGTCGCGCTGGGCGGCGAACAGGGCGCCAAAGAAGCGGGCAAGATGCGCGCCGAGGGCAAGAGCTATGTCGTCAAGGACGGCGACGTGCTGCATTTCCTCTTCAATACCTAAGCCCCCACCCCCGGGCGTCTTTGGGCGAAAAATATCCCGGGGGAGTCCCGCAGGGACGGGGGCAGAGCCCCCCTGTCCTTCGCCACAGCACCGAGTGATCGGACCTTGGGATAGCCCTGTGACGGGCTGACGCTCTGACAGGCCCAAACCGGGCCACTCTGTCTAAAATTTCGAAAATTTCGCATCTGCTGGGGATCCTCAGCAGCTCTGGCGGCATGGGCGCTTGAAAATCATCGATAATTACGACGTGTCGCCAAAAATGTGAATATTTTGATTGACCTGCGTCAAATATAGATATTTTTTACCGCCGGGAGGTGGCCATGACGCAAGTAACGCAAACAGATTCGGCACCGGGCGTGCTGGCCCGCATCGACAGCGTGATCGCACGGGCGGAAACCGTTCTGATCGGTGCGTTGATGCTGGCGATCTTTGGCCTGTTGATGCTCAACGTGATCTCGCGCAGCATCGGCAGCCCGGTGATCTGGGTGGACGAGGCCGCGGTCTTCCTGATGATCTGGGTCGCGCTGACCGGAGCGTCGCTCGCGCTCTTCGCGCGTCAGCACCTTGCCGTGACTCTTCTGCCCGACTTGCTGAGCGAATCTGCGCGTCACGCCCTCGCGCGCGCGGTCGATGTGCTGCTGTTTGGCTTCTTCCTGCTCTTCGCCGTGATCCTGTGGATGTGGTTCGATCCGATCACCCTCTGGCAGGCAGGCTCGGTCCGCGAATTTTCGCGTGCGACATTCAACTTCCTCTATCAGGAGCCGACGGTGACCCTGGGTATCCGCAAAATCTGGTTCTGGCTGGCGATGCCGGTCTTCTGTTTCTGCGGCTTGGTCCATACCGGTGCGCACATCCTTGGCCGGGGCGGGGTGCGAACATGATCGCGGCGGGCAGTTTTCTTGGCTTCCTCCTGGCGGGGGTGCCGATCTCCTTCGCGCTGATCCTGCTCGCGCTGGTCTATATCGCGGTCACCGGCAACTGGATCCTGTTGCAATCCTTCCCTCAGCAACTGTTCGGCGGGATGGAGAATTACGGCCTGCTGGCGCTGCCGCTGTTCATCCTGCTGGGTGAATTCATGAACGCGGGCGGCATCGGGCGGCGCCTGATGACGCTGGCGATGGCGACGCTCGGCTCGATCCGGGGCGGGCTGGCCTATGTAAACCTTGTCGCCAACATGATGATGGCCTCGATCCTTGGTTCGACCGTCGCGCAGATCACCATCATGTCGCGCATCGCCGTCCCGGAAATGGAGCGGGCGGGCTATCCCAAGGATGTCAGCGTCGCCATCACCGCCGCGGGCGGGTTGCTGGCCCCGATCATCCCGCCTTCGATGATGTTCATCATCTTTGGCGTCATCGCGCAGTTACCGATTGGAGACCTGTTCATCGCCGGAATCGTGCCGGGGGTGATGATGTTCGTCGGCTTCATCGCGGTGATCGCGTGGCTGGGTCGCAAACATGGCTTCCCCGCGACCGAAAAGATGCCCCTGCGCGCGCGCGGTGCGGCGGTGCTGAACGCATTGCCGGCGGCGCTGATCCCCATCGTCATCGTCGGCACAATTCTGGGCGGCATCGCCACTCCGACCGAAGCGGCAGCCATTGCGGCTGCGGCGGCGGCGCTGATCGGGCTTTTCATCTACCGCGAGATGTCGCCAGCCGATATCCTGCCCGCCTTTGTCAGCGCCGGGCGCAACTCGGCCGTGGTGCTGTTCCTGATCGCAGCGGCGCAGATTTTCAGCTGGGTCATCACCTTTGAGAACCTGCCCGCGATGGTGGCGCAGTGGATGCAGTCGCTCACGACCTCGCCCATTCTGTTCCTGCTGATGCTCAACCTGCTGCTGCTGATGCTGGGGATGGTGGTTGATCCGATCCCGGCAATCATCCTGATCGTGCCGGTGTTCCTGCCGGTGGCGCAAGGGGTCTACGGTATCGACCCGTTCCAGTTTGGCGTCATCATCTGCCTCAACCTGACGATGGGCCTGCTGACACCCCCCGTCGGCACGGGACTGTTCACCGCGGCCTTGATGAGCGGATTACGCGCCGAGCGGATCGCCCGGCTGATCATGCCCTTCCTTGCCTCGATCGCGCTGGTGCTGATCCTGCTGGCTGTGTTCCCGTCGCTCTCGACCGCGCTGAAGGATGCGCTTTGATGGCTCGGGTTCTGATCCTTGGGGGCGGCTTGATCGGCGCAGGTTGGGCAGCGGCCTTCGCGGGCGCCGGGCATCAAGCCATCGTGGCCGACCCCGACCCAGAGGCAGGAGCCCGAGTCGCGCAGGCATGGCAGGCGGCGCAGCCTGTCATGGCCGCGCTGGGCACTTTGCGCGACGGCGCGGAACCGCCCCTGCATGTGACAAACGCCGCCGACGCGCCCACGCCCGATCTGGTGCAAGAGGCGCTGCCTGAAACGCTTGCCCTGAAACACCGCGCGCTGGCGGCGCTGGAGCCGCTGATCGCAATTGATGCGCCGATCGCCTCGTCGTCCTCGGGGTTCACGCCGGGCGATATCGCGCGCGGTATGGCGCATCCCGACCGGCTGTTCATCGCGCACCCGTGCAACCCGCCTTACCTGATGCCGACGGTCGAACTGGTCGGGCAGGCGACCACACCGCCAAAGTTGCTGGATAGGGCCGAGGCGATCTATGCCGCGATGGGGAAAACCGTGTTGCGCATGGCCCGCCCAATGCAGGGGCATCTGGTCAACCGGCTGCAATTCGCGCTGTGGCGCGAGGCGGTGCACCTTGTCGCCTCGGGTGCGGCCACGCTGCCCGATGTCGAACGCGCCGTGTCCGAAGGACTCGCGCCGCGCTGGTGCCTGATGGGGCCGGGCGGGGTGTTTCACCTGTCGGGCGGGCCGCGTGGGATGGCCGGATATGTCGATGCGCTTGGCCCCGCGACCGAGGCCATGTGGGCCGATCTGGGCACACCGGATTTGAATGACGCCACTGCCGCCGCGCTGATCGCGGGGATGCAGACGACTGACGCGCGCGATCCGGCCGTGCTGGCCGCCGCACGAGATCGCGCCTTGCCGCAGGTGGTTCGCGCCCTTGCGCCAATTCGCGAAGAGTATTCCAAACAGGGAGAGAACTGATGACCATATTTCGCACTCTTGCACTGGGGCTTGGCGCCCTTGTGCTGCCGCTGGCGGCGCAGGCCGAACAATACCGGCTGGGGCTGATAACGCCGCCGCCGCACCAGTGGACGATTTCCGCAACCGAAGCCGCGGCCGAGATCAAGGAAAAGACCGAAGGTCGCGTTGATATCCTGATCTTCCCCTCGGGCCAGTTGGGCAACGAGGCGCAGATGCTCCAGCAGTTGCAGACCGGGGCGATGGATTTCGCCTTCTTCACGCTGGGTGAATTCGCCAACCGCGATCCGAACTATGGTATCTTCCTTGCGCCCTTCATCGCAGAAGATGTGGCCGCCGCGCGGGATCTGCTGAAGGGCGAGACCGCCCAGACGCTGCTGGACGGCATGGCCGATTTCGGGCTGGTCGGGTTCGGCTGGGGCATGGCCGGGATGCGGATCATCGTCACCGGCACCGAGGTCGAAACGGTCGACGATCTGGCGGGCAAGAAAATCCGCACCATCCCGTTCGCGCCGGAACTGGCGTTCTGGGAAAGCCTTGGCGCGGCGCCCACGCCAATGCCGCTGCCTGCGCTTTACGATGCCTTTGCCAATGGGCAGGTCGACGGGATGCAGATCGACGTGGAAGGCACGTGGAACACAAAATACTATGAGCACGCCGGGTCGATCATCGTGTCGAACCACATGATGTTCCCGATGGCCGCCATTGGGTCTGGCCGCAAATGGGCCTCGATCTCCGAGGCGGACCGCGCCGTGATCGACGAGGTCTTTGCCCGCACCCTCGACGATATGGTTGCGAAATACGGCGAGATCGACGCCAAGTATAAGGCCGATCTGGAAACCACCGATGTGCCGGTGAAGGTGGTTGGCCGCGACTGGTTCGGTCCTGCGATTGACGTATGGTACACCGAATGGCGCGAGAAAGCGCCGATGCTGAAGGATCTCGAGGCCGAAGCGGCACAGTAACCTCTCGCCCCGCGCGACCGCGCCGCCCGGATCGCTCCGGGCGGCGCTTTGCGTTATTTCGCTGCGTCCGGGCGGCGCACGCGGAACACCGCCAGATACAGCGCCGGGGCGAAGACCAGCGTGATGACCGTGCCCGCAATGATGCCGCCCATCATGGCGAATGCCATCGGACCCCAAAAAATTTGCCGCGAGATCGGGATCAGCGCAAGGCTGGCCGCCGCCGCCGTCAGCAGGATGGGGCGGGCCCGGCTGTCGCTGGCCTCGAACACCGCGTCCCAGGCGCTGCTGCCCGCGTCTTTCAGCACCTCGATTTCATGCACCAGGATGATCGAGTTGCGGATCAGGATGCCGATCAGCGCCAGCACCCCAAGGATGGCCACAAACCCCAGCGGCGCGCCCGAGGGCACCAGCGCCGCTACCACCCCGATCAGCCCCAGCGGTGCAACACACAGCACCACGAAAGTCAGCCGGAAACTTTGCATCTGCACCATGATCAGCGTAAGCATGATCAGGATCATCAGCGGCACCACGGCGGCAATCGGCGCCTGGCTGTCGGCGCTGGATTCCACGGTGCCCCCCACCACGGCCTTGTAGCCGAACGGCAGCGAGCGGTTGAACTCGGCAATCGCGGGGGCCAGCGCGGCGGCAATGGTATCGGGCTGGTCACTGGTGGCGATGCCCGATTTCACGGTGATCGTGGGCATCCGGTTGCGCTGGTGGATCACCGGCTGCTCGGTGCCATAGTCAAAGGTTGCCACTGTGCGCAGCGGGATGGTGGTGCCGTTATCCATGTTCAGTTGCAACCCGGCCAGCGCCTCGACCGACTGGCGGGCGCTGTCGTCGCCCCGTGCCAGAATGTCGATCAGGTACTCGCTGTCGCGCAACTGGGTCACGGCGGTGCCATCGTAGATTGCGTTCAGCGCCGAGGCGATGTCGCGCGGGGAAATGCCCAGCTGGCGTGCCTTGTCCTGCAGGATGTTCAGCCGCACCACGCGCGCGGGTTCGTTCCAGTCCATCACCGTGCCCGTCGTGCGCGGATCGGCCGACATCAACGCCGCCAGATCGCGGGCGCGGTCGCGCAGCACGTCGATATCCGGCCCGCTGATGCGGTATTGCACCGGGCGGCCCACGGGCGGGCCGACTTCCAGCAGCTTGACGAAAATATCGCTGCCGGGGAAGTCGTTGGCGGCCACCTCCTCCAGCTCGGCGCGCAGACGGTTGCGTGCCTCGACCGAGGGCGTCTGTATCACGATCTGCCCGGTGTTGGGGCCGGCCGTGGGCACATCATAGGACAGGATGAACCGAGGCGCCCCGCGCCCGACATAGGACGACCAGAACAGCACGTCGTCATGGCCTTGCAGGTGGGTTTCCATCCGCACCATTTCGTCCCGCGTGGCGGTGATCGACGCATTCTGCGGCAGGGTGAAATCCAGGATCAGCTCGGGGCGGTCGGAACTTGGGAAGAACTGGTTCTCGACAAACCGCATCCCCCAAACGGCCCCGCCGAAGATGGCGATGGTGGCGACAATCGTGACCCAGCGAAACCGCATCGCCGCGCGCAGCAGGACGTGAAAGCCCCGGCGCAACCGGCCCGGACCGGCGGCGTGGTGTTTCATCTTCGACGGCAGGAAGGTCACGCCCAGAAGCGGCGCGAACAGCACCGCGACGATCCAGCTGACCAGCAGCGACACGGCGATCACCACGAACAGCGAGAATGTGAATTCCCCGGCGGCGGAATCGTTCAGCCCGATGGGGATGAACCCCGCCACCGTCACCAGCGTGCCCGAGAGCATCGGAAAGGCAATCGAGGTCCAGGCGTACGACGCCGCGCTGGTCAGGCTTTCCCCAATCTCCAGACGCGAGATCATGGTTTCGATCGCGATCATCGCATCGTCCACCAGCAGCCCCAGCGCGATGATGAGCGCGCCCAGCGAAATCCGCTGCAGCGTGATGCCAAGGTAATCCATCACCACAAAGGTGATCGCCAGCACCAGCGGAATGGTCAGCGTGACCACGAACCCGGCACGCAGCCCAAGGCTGACAAAGCTGACCACGAGAACGATGGCGACGGCCTCGGCCAGCGCCTGAAGGAAGTGGTTCACCGCGTATTGCACCACATGCGGCTGGTCGGCCACCTGGTGGATCTCGATTCCAATGGGCAGATCGGACTGCGCCTGCGTGATAACATCGTGCAGGGCCTCGCCGAATTCGATGATGTTCGCGCCCTTGCGCATCCCGACCGACAGGCCCACGGCCTCCTCCCCGTTATAGCGGAACAGCTCGGATGGCGGATCCTGATAGGCGCGCCGGATCGTCGCCACATCGGCCAGTCGGAAGAACCGCCCATCGACGCGCAGGTTGATGTCGGCGAGGCTTTGGGCATCGGTGAACTGACCGCCGATGCGCACCAGCACCCGTTCGGGCCCTGCGTCGATCACGCCGGAAGGCACTATGGCGTTCTGTGCTGCCAGTGTGGCCTGTACCGCGCTTTGGCTGACCCCCAATGCGGCCAGCCGCTCGGTCGAGAAATCAAGGTAGATGGTTTCATCGCGGGTGCCGAAGATCTCGACCTTGCCGGAATCATCCAGCATCTGCACCGCGCGGCGGGTGCGTTCGGCGTAATCGCGCACCTCGCGCGGGGTGAACCCGTCCGACGTAAAGGCAAAGATGTTGCCGAACACATCGCCGAAGTTGTCATTGAACTGGAAGCCTGCGAACTCCTCGGGGAACTCGGGGCGGATGTCGCCCATCATGTTGCGCACCCGCTGCCAGATGCGCGGCAGCTCGGGCGCCTTGGTTTCGGGCAGCAGCTCCAGGTACACCACCGCCTCGCCGGGGCGGGTGACCGAGCGGGTGAAATCCAGCTCAGGCAGCTCTTCCAGCTTCTTCTCGATCCGGTCGGTGACCTGGGTCAGGGTTTCCTGCACGTCCGCACCGGGAAGGGCGGCGGCGATCACCATCGTCTTGATCGAAAAGTCGGGGTCTTCCTCGCGCCCGATGTTGACGTAGGACAGCGCCCCCGCCAGCACCGAGACGATCATCAGGAACCACACGAAAGACCGGTGGCGCAGCGCCCAGTCGGACAGGTTGAAACGGCTCATTGCTGCACACGTGGGCCGACGATCTGCCCATCCTTGAGAGAGTTGATGCCCTTGGCGACGATCTCTTCGCCGGGGGTTATGCCAGACGTGATCTGCAGCCGGTCGCCAAGGCGTGCGCCCAGCGTGACGGGCGTGCGGCGCACCGCGCGGCCCTCGGGGGTGACAACCCAGACGGCGGGGTCCGTGTCGGGCGCGAGGATGGCCGACGCCGGCAGCGAGAGCGCAGCCTGTGTCGTGCTTGTCGCGGTAACTCGCGCCAATGCGCCAAGGCGGAAAGCATCGGGCGGTTCCATCAGAGTCAGGTGCACGCGGCGGGTGCGTGTCGCCGAGGCGGCGACCGGTTCGACCCGCGTCAGCCGCGCGGTGGCGGTGATATTCGGGTCGGCGGCCAAAGTGGCGCGGAACTGCGTGCCGGGCACCATGCCTGCCGCGTCCTGTTCGGTGACGTCGATGACCACCTCGCGCGCATCGGTGCCCGCCAGTTGCACGATGGCCTGCCCGGCGGTGACCGTTGCGCCTGAATCGACCGGAGCCGTGGTGACCACGCCGTCCTGCGGTGCGCGCAGTGTGGCGTGATTCAGCATGTCGGTGGCGCGCGCTTCGGTGGCGCGGGCCTGTTCCAGCCGCGCCTGCGCGGCGGTCAGCGCGCGTTCGGCATCTTCCAGCCGCGTGGTGCTGTCGACACCGCGATCGGCCAGCGTGCTGGCCCGTTCGCGCGCATCGGTGGCTGACCGCAGCTGTGCCTGTGCCACGGCAACTCCGGCGCGGGCGGTGCGCAGATCGGCCTCCAGATCCTCCGGGTCCAGCCGGGCAACGATATCGCCCTGTGCCAGCACGTCGCCGGTATCAACCAGCCGCTCGGCCACGGTACCGGCCATGGGAAAGGCCAGATCGGTTTCGGCCCGTGCGACCACGGTTCCGGCATAGCCCGACGCGCGGCCCGGTTCGGCACTTGCGATGACCGAGGCAACGGGGCGGGGAGCGGGGGTGGGTTCGGTGCTGTCGGCAAATGCGGGCAGGGCGACCAGCGTCATCAGAATGGCAAGGCGGGCGATCATTTCGGTCCCTCCACGTCGCGGACGATGCGCCCGGGGTACAGCAGGTGCGCGCCGTCGGTCACGACCAGCGCGCCTTCTTCCAGCCCCTCGGCCAGCACGATACGCCCGGTTTCAAACCGCGCGATGCGCACGAGGGTGGTGGCAACCTGCATGGTTTCCGGATCCACCGACCAGACGGCGGGCCCCTCGGCGGTGGCCGTCAACGCGGTATAGGGCAGCGTGATCCGGGGTGCGCCTTCGAACGTCACGGTCCCGCGCACCGCATCGCCATAGGATACGTCGGGCGGCGGATCGCTGACCGAAACCTTGACCTGCACGGTGCCGGTGCTGGCGTCGATCAGCGGCGAAATCTCACGCGGGGTGCCGGTGAACGTCGTGGTGGGCTGGTCGATCAGGGAAAGCGTGATGCGGCCCGGTTGTGCGTCGTCATTCGTCAGCATCGCCTCGGGCACGTCGAACACCGCGTCGACATCAGTGCCCAGTGCCAGTTCGATCACCGGTTGCGCGGCGCCAACGACCTGCCCGGGTTCGATGGCGCGGTCGGTTACGGTGGCGGCCTCTGGCGCCAGAAGCGTTGTGTCGTCCAGCGACTTGCGCGCGCGGTCCAGTTCGGCACGGGCCTGATCCAGCGTGCCTTCGGCGATTGTGCGGGCGTCTTCCGCGCTGTCCCGGCTGATACGCGTGGTGGCGCCGCGCGCCAGCAACTGGTCCTGACGGTCCAGATCCTCGACCGCTTGCCGATAATCGGCTTCGGCGGTGGACAGCCCGGCCTCGGCTGCGCGCAGCGCTTGTTCCTGCTGCACCGATTCCATGCGCGCCAGTGGTGCGCCCGCCCGAACGCGGTCGCCCTCTTCGACCAGCACTTCGGCGATTCGGCCGCCGGAGGGGAAGGCTGCGTTCAGCGTGTCTCGCGCGGCGATTTCGCCGGTCAGCGACTGGCTTTGAACATCCGGCATGGCGGTGGCGCGCGCGATCCCGACGGCAAGAGGCGTTTCGGCGGCGGTTGGGCCGATCAACACGGCAATGGCCAGCAGCATCGCGCCAGCCCGAAAGATGCGGTCAGGTTTTTTCATTTCGCGCCTCTTCGGTGCCGGTTGGGGTGTCGCAGACGGAAAACCGGGCCGCGATGGTCTGCATTGCTCTCAAGAAGGCCGGGCGGTCCGCCGGGGGCAACGCATTCAACATCCGCGCGCAGACAACGCGCTTTTCGGCCGAGGCTTCGGCAAAGATCGATTCGCCCGTGGGCGTCAGTGACAGAAGAACGGTGCGACGATCCTGTTCGCTCCGGGTTCGCTGCACGATCCCGTGGCGCACGAGTCGGTCGGCAAGGGCGCTGGCCGTGGTCATCCCGACGCCAAGGTGCGCCGCAAGCTGCGACACCATCGGCGCATCCTGACTGCCGATATAGGTCATCGCCGCGATTTCGGGCGGCGCCATCTTTTTCCAATGCGCGCTGTTCGCGCCAACGCGCGTGGCCGTGGCGATCCGGCTGACAACGGTTTCCACACAGGTCTTCAGCGCGCTGACGGCGTCGTCCTGGGTATCAAGAGGATCATCGGGTTCAGAGGGGCGAGTCGGCATGGGCAGGAGTTCCAATCGTTGGATAGTCCAATAATTGGAGTAATGCTTCGAAGTCAACCCGGCGCCTGCGGCAACCGCGCGCGCCGCCTGTGACCGTGCCGCTTGAATTCCGGCGCGCTGGGCGTTATGTGCGGCGACAACACAGCATCCGAAAGAACCGCAGCCGATGGCCACCAATCCGATCCAGTTCGTCAACCAGGTCCGTTCCGAAGTTGCCAAGGTCGTCTGGCCAACCCGGCGCGAGGTTCTGCTGACCACGGTGATGGTGTTCATCATGGCCGCGCTGACGGCCGTGTTCTTTGCCTTGGTGGACCTTGCCATTCGCGGCGGGTTGCAGGCGCTGCTCGGCTTCTTCGGCTGATTTCCACCATTGGCTGTCGCGTCAGGCGGCGGCCCGGCACTTGATCCCGCGCGGCCATGGCGGTAGGGAGCGCGTGTCCCGATATTTGGCGTGCGGCGATTCGCGCTGCGCGCCGCTTTGTGTCGGGGCAGAGACAAATTTACCGGAAAGCGGCCCGACGCGGGGCCGCATCTCAGGACAAGGACGGCAATCGGCATGGCGAAACGGTGGTACTCGGTCAGCGTTCTTTCGAACTTCGAGAAAAAGATCGCAGAGCAAATCCGCACCTCGGTGACCGAGAACGGGCTTGAGGCCGAGATCGACGAGGTTCTGGTGCCCACCGAAGAGGTGATCGAGGTTCGGCGCGGCAAGAAAGTGTCGACCGAGCGGCGGTTCATGCCGGGTTATGTGCTGGTGCACATGGAAATGTCGGATCGCGGCTATCACCTTATCAGCTCGATCAACCGGGTGACCGGGTTTCTTGGCCCGCAGGGCCGCCCGATGCCGATGCGCGACGCCGAGGTGAACCAGATCCTGAACCGCGTTCAGGAAGGTGAAGAAGCGCCGCGCACACTGATCCGCTTTGAAGTGGGCGAGAAGGTCAAGGTGAGCGACGGCCCGTTCGAGGATTTCGACGGCATGGTCGAAGAGGTGGACGAGGACAACGAGCGCCTCAAGGTCACCGTGTCGATCTTTGGCCGCGAAACCCCGGTCGAGCTGGAATTCACCCAGGTTTCGAAACAGGGCTAGGCCCTTGCGCCGCCCATGCCAGGGCGGCTTTCTGCTGATGGTGTCGACGTCTTGACGGCGACGCCGTGTGCATCTGTTAGAACAGGCCATAGCGGTCATTATCCTGTCAGCGGCATCTTGACCCCGCGGTGATTCACCTCTAGTGGCACCGACGCCGGGCCGCGCGATCCTTTCGCAGTGGCCCCGGTTCAATTCGTGGGAGGTACGCCGGGCGCGCCCGGTCCGCCTGACCACGACAACATGGCCCCCGCATCGCGATGCCGGGGTGTTGGAAAAGGAGAAGGCCAATGGCCAAGAAACTTATGGGCTCGCTCAAGTTGCAGGTGCCCGCAGGTCAGGCGAACCCGTCGCCGCCGGTTGGTCCGGCGCTCGGTCAGCGTGGCATCAACATCATGGAATTCTGCAAGGCGTTCAACGCCAAGACCGCAGACATGGAGCCCGGTGCGCCGTGCCCGACCGTGATCAGCTATTATCAGGACAAGTCCTTCACGATGGACATCAAGACGCCCCCGGCGTCCTACTACCTGAAAAAAGCGGCCAAGGTGAAATCCGGCGCCAAGACGCCGTCGCGCGAAACCGTGGGCACCGTGACCGTCGCCCAGGTGCGTGAAATCGCCGAAGCGAAGATGAAAGATCTGAACGCCAACGACGTCGAAGGCGCAATGCAGATCATCCTGGGCTCGGCCCGCTCCATGGGCATCGAGGTGAAGTAAGATGGCAAAGCTTGGAAAACGCACCCGCGCCGCGCGCGAGGCCTTCGCTGGCAAGGAAAACCTGTCGGTTGAGGACGCTGTAGCCCTGGTAAAGGCGAATGCCGCGGCCAAGTTCGATGAAACCGTCGAAATCGCGATGAACCTGGGTGTTGACACCCGCCACGCCGACCAGATGGTCCGCGGTGTTGTCGGCCTGCCCAACGGTACCGGCAAGGACGTGCGCGTTGCCGTCTTCGCCCGTGGCGCGAAAGCAGACGAAGCTCAGGCCGCTGGTGCCGATATCGTTGGCGCCGAAGACCTGATGGAAACCATCCAGGGCGGCAAGATCGACTTTGATCGCTGCATCGCCACCCCCGACATGATGCCGATCGTTGGCCGTCTGGGTAAGGTTCTGGGCCCCCGGAACCTGATGCCGAACCCCAAGGTCGGCACCGTGACGATGGACGTGGCCGAAGCGGTCAAGGCTGCCAAGGGCGGTGAAGTCCAGTTCAAGGCCGAAAAGGGCGGTGTCGTCCACGCCGGCGTTGGCAAAGCCTCGTTCGACGAAGGCAAGCTGGTGGAAAACGTCCGCGCCTTCATCGGCGCCGTGACCCGTGCCAAGCCCACGGGCGCGAAGGGCACCTACCTCAAGAAGATCGTGCTCAGCTCGTCCATGGGCCCGGGCGTAACGGTCGATGTGGCCGGAGCCGGCAGCGAATAATCGCTTCAGGTTTGTGAATTCGAAAGGGCGGACCACCTGGTCCGCCCTTTTCGATTCCGCGCCCCGGAATTATTTGGGACGCGCCGTTGATTTGAAGCCCCTGCTGTGAAACCCTTCGCCTATTGAGTGACGCCAATATTATGGGGGTAAAATGGCATTTTTTCTTGTGCAACTGTATGCAGCAGACTTTCCGGAAAAGAATTTGCGCGGTTATAAGGTCGCGCTATACGGGTCGGTGACAGCCGGAGAGATCAATCGTGAAGGCGGGTCACCGGCAACCGTGGCACCCGATCAACTTTATGATGCGCTTTGGTATGGGGTCATCGATTTTATCGCGGTGGGAAGCGACCAGGATCTTGTCTCGTTGGAGGCGCTTCTCGGCAATGAGATCTATTATAGCGAATATGATGCGCCGCCACCGCCGACCGAGCCGACCGAAGGCAAGGACAACTTGACCGGCACCGATGCGGCGGACGACATCGATCTGCTGGGCGGCAGCGACACCTATGACGGCCTTGGCGGGGCTGATCTGATCCGGGGTGGGGACGGGAACGACGTTTTGAACGGCGGGGACGGTAACGATCGAATCTGGGGAGGAATCGGGCAAGATACGCTGCGTGGTGACGCGGGCCGTGACCGGCTCTTTGGCGAAGATGGTGGCGACGTCATGCACGGCGGGACAAACGCCGATATTCTGAACGGTGGCGCGGGCGCCGACATGATTTACGGTGAGGCTGGAGGTGACACGCTGATTGGTGGCGACGGATGGGATCTAATGTTCGGCGGCGAAGGCAAGGACGATCTGTCGGGTGGCAAAGGGCTCGACTATCTCTACGGCGGTGCCGGGGCTGATGTGATGTCTGGCGGCGACAGTTCCGACAACTTGTATGGCGAGGGTGGCGCCGACACATTGTACGGAAATAAGGGCATTGATTTGATTTTTGGGGGGGACGGCAACGACACGCTTTATGGCGGTGCTGGGGCGGATCGCTTGTGGGGCGACCGCGGAAACGACGTGTTGATCGGTGGCACAGGCTCGGACACCTTTCTGTTTCAAACCTATGGAGAAAGAAACCGCGATACGATCAAGGATTTCCGCAAGGGCGAGGATCGGATTGAAGTCTATGATCCAGACTATGTGATCCGGAAGGTTGATGGCAACATCGTCCTGAAGTTTGGCGGGGGCGAAAGCCTGACGCTGGAGGGGATTTCGGCGCGCAAGGGTGTGGCCGACAGCATTAAGGTGCGTTTGTACCGCGAGTTCGACAATGGGGATGAGGCGCCAGAGATCACCGCCCCGTACGATTACGATGATACGCTGCTGTAATGCCGGTGTTCGTGCTCTGAACCCCGCCCCACAAGAAATTTCTTGACGAAACCGGAAATATGAGAATGCCCCTTCACATTCCGGCCGTCACGGCCTAGACAAACTTGGTCGGGCGCCCTCGTGATTCGGGGGCGCTTGCCGTTCGTCCGAGACGGTGGGTGAGGTTCTCCTCATAATTCCTGCCCGAGACGGGAAATGACAAAGTTTCTTCGGACCGCCCGTATGGTGTGCCGGGGCAATGCGCAGGACCCGTAAGGACCCGATTGTCGGGGCTTTCGTCCCGGCAGAACTGAGCCGGAGGGTCAAACCTCCCTTACTGGAGTGAAGCTGTGGATAGAGCCCAGAAAGAGAAAGTGGTCGAGGAACTCGGCCAGATCTTCGAAAGCTCTGGCGTCGTTGTGGTTGCCCACTACGTCGGATTGACAGTTGCCGAGATGCAGGATCTGCGCGCGCGTGCACGCGAAGCAGGTGGATCCGTGCGTGTTGCCAAGAACAGGCTCGCCAAGATCGCCCTTGATGGAAAGCCCTGCGCAAGCATTGCCGACCTTCTGACGGGCATGACCGTTCTGACCTATTCCGAGGATCCCGTGGCTGCGGCCAAGGTTGCCGAGGATTTCGCCAAAGAGAATTCGAAGTTCGAAATTCTCGGCGGTGCAATGGGCGAGAACGCGTTGGACCGGGCTGGTGTGACAGCCGTGTCGAAAATGCCTTCGCGCGAGGAGCTTATTGCTTCGATCGTGGGCTGCATCGGCGCGCCTGCAAGCAACATCGCCGGGGCCATTGGCGCACCTGCTTCGAACATCGCTTCCATCCTGTCCACGATCGAGGACAAGGCGGCGGCCTGAGCACTGTAAATCCGGCGCGTGGTTGAACACCCGTCGTTGGAACCCATGTATACAAACGGAAAGAGCTGAAAATGGCTGATCTGAAGAAACTGGCAGAAGAGATCGTTGGTCTGACCCTGCTGGAAGCACAAGAACTGAAAACCATCCTTAAGGACGAATACGGCATCGAGCCCGCAGCTGGCGGCGCAGTCATGATGGCCGGTCCCGCAGACGGTGCTGGCGCCGCTGCCGAGGAAGAAAAAACCGAATTCGACGTCGTTCTGAAGAACGCCGGCGCTTCGAAAATCAACGTGATCAAGGAAGTTCGCGGCATCACCGGTCTGGGCCTGAAAGAAGCCAAGGACCTGGTCGAAGCCGGCGGCAAGATCAAAGAAGGCGTGGACAAAGCCGAAGCCGAAGACATCAAAGCCAAGCTGGAAGCAGCTGGCGCCGAGGTCGAGCTGGCCTAAGCCATACGGTGGGGTCATCCCGCCGCGCAGAATTGGGCTGGATCCGGAATTTTCCGGGTCCAGCCGAACACGTCTTGGAAAGGGCCCCGCGGATCGGGGCGTTTTCTCAGGCGCGGTTCACCGGATCGGGAGGCAGCCATTGGGACGGCAGCCATGAATTGATCCGAACCCGCTGTCTCGTATGGGCAAGGCGCCGTAGCCCGACGCCGCTCTTGCCCGGTGAGAAATTCGAAAGGTGACACCTGACATGGCTCAATCGTTCCTTGGCCAGAAACGTCTTCGTAAATATTATGGCAAAATCCGCGAAGTGCTGGAGATGCCGAACCTGATCGAGGTTCAGAAATCCTCGTACGACCTGTTCCTGAATTCCGGCGACCAGCCCGACCCGAGCGATGGCGAAGGTATCATGGGTGTGTTCCAGTCGGTGTTCCCGATCAAGGATTTCAACGAAACCAGCGTGCTGGAATTCGTGAAATACGAGCTGGAAAAGCCCAAGTACGACGTCGAGGAGTGCCAGCAGCGCGATATGACCTACAGCGCGCCGCTGAAGGTGACGCTGCGCCTGATCGTTTTCGATATCGACGAAGACACCGGCGCCAAATCGGTCAAGGACATCAAGGAACAGGACGTGTTCATGGGCGACATGCCCCTGATGACACCGAACGGTACGTTCATCGTGAACGGCACCGAGCGCGTGATCGTCAGCCAGATGCACCGCTCGCCCGGTGTGTTCTTTGACCACGACAAGGGCAAGACGCACAGCTCGGGCAAATTGCTGTTCGCCTGCCGGATCATCCCCTATCGCGGGTCGTGGCTGGATTTCGAATTCGACGCCAAGGACATCGTGTACGCGCGCATCGACCGTCGCCGCAAGTTGCCGGTGACGACGCTGCTGTATGCGCTGGGTCTGGACCAAGAAGGCATCATGAATGCCTACTACAACACGATCCAGTACAAGTATCAGAAGGGCAAGGGCTGGGTCACCAAGTTCTTCCCCGAGCGCGTGCGCGGGACCCGTCCGCCGTTCGACCTGGTCGATGCGGCCACCGGCGAGGTAATTGCCGAAGCGGGCAAGAAGATCACCCCGCGCGCGGTCAAGAAACTGATCGACGAAGGCAATGTGACCGAGCTGCTGGTGCCGTTCGAGAACATCACCGGCAAGTTCGTCGCGCAGGACATCATCAACGAAGACAACGGCGCGATTTATGTCGAAGCCGGTGACGAGCTGACGCTGGAATACGACAAGGACGGCGACCTGATCGGCGGCACCGCGAAGGAACTGATCGACGCGGGCATCACCGACATTCCGGTGCTGGACATCGACAACATCAACGTCGGTCCCTACATGCGCAACACCATGGCGATGGACAAGAACATGAACCGCGACACCGCGCTCATGGACATCTATCGCGTGATGCGCCCGGGCGAGCCGCCCACCGTCGAAGCCGCTGGCACCCTGTTCGACACGCTGTTCTTCGACAGCGAACGCTATGACCTGTCGGCCGTGGGCCGGGTCAAGATGAACATGCGCCTTGCACTCGACAAACCCGACACCCAGCGCACGCTGGACCGCGACGATATCGTCGCCTGTGTGAAGGCGCTGGTTGAACTGCGCGACGGCAAGGGCGACATCGACGACATCGACCACCTTGGCAACCGCCGGGTGCGCTCGGTCGGCGAGCTGATGGAAAACCAGTACCGCGTCGGTCTGCTGCGCATGGAGCGCGCGATCAAAGAACGCATGTCCAGTGTCGAGATCGACACCGTGATGCCGCAGGATCTGATCAACGCCAAGCCTGCCGCTGCCGCCGTGCGCGAATTCTTCGGCAGCTCGCAGCTGTCGCAGTTCATGGACCAGACCAACCCGCTGTCGGAAGTGACGCACAAACGCCGCCTGTCGGCGCTTGGGCCGGGCGGTCTTACACGCGAGCGTGCCGGCTTTGAGGTGCGCGACGTCCACCCGACCCACTATGGCCGGATGTGCCCGATTGAAACGCCGGAAGGCCCGAACATCGGTCTGATCAACTCGCTGGCGACCTTCGCGCGCGTGAACAAGTACGGATTCATCGAAACCCCGTACCGCGTCGTGAAAGAAGGCCAAGTCACCGACGAAGTGCACTACATGTCGGCGACCGAGGAAATGCGTCACACCGTGGCACAGGCCAACGCAACGCTGGACGACGACGGCAAGTTCGTGAACGAGATGGTCAACACCCGCCAGTCGGGCGACTATACGCTTGCGCCGGTCGAAAGCGTCGATCTGATCGACGTGTCGCCCAAACAGTTGGTCTCGGTCGCGGCCTCGCTGATCCCGTTCCTTGAAAACGACGACGCCAACCGCGCTCTGATGGGCTCGAACATGCAGCGTCAGGCGGTTCCGCTTCTGCGGGCCGAGGCGCCGCTGGTCGGCACCGGGATCGAGGAAGTCGTGGCGCGCGACTCGGGCGCCGCGATCATGGCGCGCCGCGCCGGGATCATCGACCAGGTCGATGCTCAGCGGATCGTGATCCGGGCCACCGAGGACCTGGAACTGGGCGATGCGGGCGTCGACATCTACCGTATGCGCAAGTTCCAGCGCTCGAACCAGAACACCTGTATCAACCAGCGTCCGCTGGTGAAGGTGGGTCAGCAGGTTGGAAAGGGCGAAGTCATCGCCGACGGCCCCTCGACCGACCTGGGTGAACTGGCGCTTGGCAAGAACGTGGTCGTCGCCTTCATGCCGTGGAACGGCTACAACTACGAAGACTCGATCCTGATTTCCGAGCGGATCGCGCGTGACGACGTGTTCACCTCGATCCACATCGAGGAATTCGAAGTCGCCGCCCGTGACACGAAGCTCGGGCCCGAGGAAATCACCCGCGACATTCCGAACGTGGGTGAAGAGGCGCTGCGCAACCTCGACGAAGCCGGCATCGTCTATATCGGTGCCGACGTGGAGCCGGGCGACATTCTGGTGGGCAAGATCACGCCCAAGGGCGAGAGCCCGATGACCCCGGAAGAGAAACTGCTGCGCGCCATCTTCGGCGAAAAGGCCAGCGACGTGCGCGACACCTCGCTGCGCGTGAAGCCGGGCGATTTCGGCACCGTTGTCGAGGTTCGCGTATTCAACCGCCACGGTGTGGAAAAGGACGAACGTGCGCTTCAGATCGAGCGCGAGGAAGTCGAGCGTCTGGCCCGCGACCGGGATGACGAGCTGGCGATCCTCGACCGCAACATCTATGCCCGCCTCAAGGGCATGATCATGGGCAAGACGGCCGTGAAAGGCCCGAAAGGCGTGAAGGCCGGGTCGGAAATCACCGACGATCTGCTGGATACGCTGAGCCGTGGCCAGTGGTGGCAACTGGCGCTGGAAGACGAGAAGGACGCCCAGATCGTCGAAGCCCTGAACGAGCAGTACGAGGTGCAGAAACGCGCGCTCGACGCCCGCTTCGAGGACAAAGTCGAGAAGGTGCGCCGGGGCGACGATCTGCCGCCGGGCGTGATGAAGATGGTCAAGGTCTTCGTCGCGGTGAAGCGCAAGCTGCAGCCGGGCGACAAGATGGCTGGCCGTCACGGCAACAAAGGTGTGATTTCCAAGGTGGTCCCGATGGAGGACATGCCGTTCCTCGCGGACGGTACGCCGGTCGACTTCTGCCTCAACCCGCTGGGTGTGCCGTCGCGGATGAACGTCGGTCAGATTCTGGAAACCCACATGGGTTGGGCCGCGCGCGGCCTTGGTCTGAACATCGACGAGGCCTTGGGTGAGTACCGCCGCTCTGGCGATCTGACCCCGGTCCGCGAAGCGATGCGTCTGGCCTATGGTGATGATGTCTATGACGAAGGCATTGAATCCATGGACGAAACCGCGCTGATCGACGCGGCGGGCAATGTTGCTCGCGGTGTGCCGATTGCAACGCCGGTCTTCGATGGTGCCAAAGAGGCCGACGTGAACGACGCGCTGGCGCGCGCCGGGTTCGACACCTCGGGGCAGTCCGATCTGTTCGATGGCCGTACCGGCCAGCAGTTCAGCCGCAAGGTGACGGTGGGTGTGAAATACCTGCTGAAACTGCACCACCTCGTGGACGACAAAATCCACGCGCGCTCGACCGGGCCCTACAGCCTCGTTACCCAGCAGCCGCTGGGCGGGAAGGCGCAGTTCGGTGGTCAGCGGTTCGGGGAAATGGAAGTCTGGGCTCTGGAAGCCTATGGCGCTGCCTATACCCTGCAGGAAATGCTGACCGTGAAATCGGACGACGTTGCCGGCCGGACCAAGGTGTACGAAAGCATCGTGAAGGGCGAGGACAACTTTGAAGCGGGTATCCCCGAAAGCTTCAACGTTCTTGTCAAAGAGGTGCGTGGCCTTGGCCTGAACATGGAACTCCTGGATGCGGAGGAGGAATAGGGCGACCCCAAAGTTTTTATGAAAAACTTTGTCCCAAACTTTTCATAAAAGTTTGGGCGCCCCGTCCCAGCCATCCGCACGATATTCAAGGATTTGAAAATGAACCAGGAACTGACAAACAACCCGTTCAACCCGCTGACCCCGCCGAAGGTTTTCGACGAAATCAAGGTGTCGCTGGCCAGCCCCGAGCGGATCCTGTCGTGGTCCTACGGCGAGATCAAGAAGCCGGAAACCATCAACTACCGCACGTTCAAGCCCGAGCGTGACGGACTGTTCTGCGCGCGTATCTTTGGCCCGATCAAGGATTACGAATGCCTTTGCGGCAAGTACAAGCGCATGAAATATCGCGGTGTCGTCTGCGAGAAATGCGGCGTGGAAGTCACGCTGCAAAAGGTCCGCCGCGAGCGGATGGGCCATATCGAGCTGGCCGCGCCGGTGGCGCACATCTGGTTCCTGAAATCGCTGCCCAGCCGCATCGGCCTGATGCTGGACATGACGCTGCGCGACCTGGAGCGGGTGCTGTATTTCGAGAACTACGTTGTGATCGAACCCGGCCTGACCGATCTGCAGTATGGCCAGATGCTCACCGAAGAAGAGTATATGGACGCGCAGGATGCCTATGGCATGGATGCCTTCACCGCCAATATCGGTGCCGAGGCCATCCGCGAGATGCTGGCCCAGATCGACCTTGAATCCGAGGCGGAACAGCTGCGTGCCGATCTGGCCGAAGCCACGGGCGAGCTTAAGCCGAAGAAAATCATCAAGCGTCTGAAGGTCGTCGAATCCTTCCTCGAGTCGGGCAACCGGCCCGAGTGGATGGTCATGACGGTGATCCCGGTCATCCCGCCGGAACTGCGTCCGCTGGTGCCGCTGGACGGTGGCCGGTTCGCCACGTCGGATCTGAACGACCTGTATCGCCGCGTGATCAACCGGAACAACCGCCTGAAGCGCCTGATCGAGTTGCGCGCGCCCGACATCATCGTGCGCAACGAAAAGCGGATGCTGCAGGAATCCGTCGACGCCTTGTTCGACAACGGCCGCCGTGGTCGCGTGATCACGGGCGCCAACAAGCGTCCTCTGAAATCACTGTCGGACATGCTGAAAGGCAAGCAGGGCCGCTTCCGTCAGAACCTTCTTGGGAAACGCGTCGACTTTTCGGGCCGCTCGGTCATCGTGACCGGGCCGGAGCTGAAACTGCACCAGTGCGGGTTGCCCAAGAAGATGGCGCTCGAACTGTTCAAGCCGTTCATCTACTCGCGCCTTGAAGCCAAGGGCCTGTCGAGCACGGTGAAGCAGGCGAAGAAACTGGTCGAGAAAGAACGCCCCGAAGTCTGGGACATCCTGGACGAGGTGATCCGAGAGCACCCGGTGATGCTGAACCGCGCACCGACGCTGCACCGTCTGGGCATTCAGGCGTTCGAACCCGTCCTGATCGAAGGCAAGGCGATCCAGCTGCACCCGCTGGTCTGTTCGGCCTTCAACGCGGACTTCGACGGCGACCAGATGGCCGTGCACGTTCCGCTAAGCCTTGAGGCCCAGCTGGAAGCGCGCGTTCTGATGATGTCGACGAACAACGTTCTGTCGCCCGCAAACGGCGCGCCGATCATCGTTCCCTCGCAGGATATGATCCTTGGCCTGTATTATGTCACGCTGGAACGCGAAGGCATGAAGGGCGAAGGCATGGTCTTTGGCTCGATCGAGGAAGTCCAGCATGCGCTGGACGCGGGTGTCGTGCACCTGCACTCCAAGATTCAGGCGCGGATCACGCAGATCGACGACGAAGGCAACGAGGTTCAGAAGCGGTTTGAAACCACGCCGGGCCGTGTCCGTCTGGGCGCGCTGCTGCCGCTGAACGCGAAAGCTCCGTTCGAACTGGTCAACCGTCTGCTGCGCAAGAAGGAAGTGCAGCAGGTGATCGACACCGTCTACCGGTACTGCGGCCAGAAAGAGTCGGTCATCTTCTGTGACCAGATCATGTCGATGGGCTTCAAGGAGGCGTTTGCCGCCGGGATTTCCTTTGGCAAGGACGACATGCTGATCCCCGAAACCAAATGGCCGATCGTGGAAGAAACCCGCGAGCAGGTGAAGGATTTCGAACAGCAGTACATGGACGGCCTGATCACCCAGGGCGAAAAGTACAACAAGGTTGTCGATGCCTGGTCGAAGTGTAACGACCGCGTCACCGAAGCCATGATGGGCTCGATCTCGGCCAGCCAGCGCGATGCAGATGGCTCGGAGCGTGAACCGAACTCGGTCTACATGATGGCCCACTCGGGTGCGCGTGGCTCGGTTACGCAGATGAAGCAGCTGGGCGGGATGCGCGGCCTGATGGCGAAGCCGAACGGCGACATCATCGAAACGCCGATCATCTCGAACTTCAAGGAAGGTCTGACCGTTCTTGAATACTTCAACTCGACCCACGGCGCGCGGAAAGGTCTGTCGGACACCGCGTTGAAAACCGCGAACTCGGGGTATCTGACCCGCCGTCTGGTGGACGTGGCACAGGACTGCATCGTGCGTATGCGCGATTGTGGCACCGACAATGCCATCACCGCCGAAGCGGCCGTGAAAGAAGGCGAAGTTGTCGCAACCCTGGCCGAGCGTGTTCTGGGCCGTGTCGCGGCCGAGGACATCAAGCGCCCCGGCACCGACGAGGTTCTGATCGCCCATGGTCAGCTGATCGACGAACGCATGGCCGACACCATCGACGAAGCCAACGTGCAAAGCGCGCGCATCCGCTCGCCGCTGACCTGTGAGGCAGAGGAAGGCGTTTGCGCCATGTGCTATGGTCGTGACCTTGCACGCGGCACGATGGTGAACTCGGGTGAAGCGGTGGGTATCATCGCGGCGCAGTCGATCGGGGAACCCGGTACACAGCTGACGATGCGGACCTTCCACATCGGCGGCGTGGCGCAGGGTGGCCAGCAGTCCTACCTGGAATCGAGCCAGGCGGGCAAAGTGGTTTATGAGAACGCGCAGACGCTGGAGAACGCCAATGGCGAGATCCTCGTGATGGGCCGGAACATGAAGCTGCTGATTCAGGACGAGGATGGCGAGGAACGCGCAAGCCACAAGATCGGCTATGGCACCAAGCTGTTCGTCAAGGATGGCCAGATGATCAAGCGCGGCGACAAGCTGATCGAATGGGATCCCTATACCCTGCCGATCATCGCGGAAAAGGCCGGTACGGCGAAGTTCGTGGACCTCACCAGCGGTATCGCCGTGCGTGACGAAACCGACGATGCCACCGGCATGACCCAGAAGATCGTGATCGACTGGCGCGCGGCCCCCAAGGGCAACGAGCTGAAGCCCGAGATCATTCTGGTCGGCGAAGATGGCGAACCTGTCCGCAACGAAGCAGGCAACCCGGTGACCTATCCCATGTCGGTGGACGCGATCCTGTCGGTGGAAGACGGGAACGAGGTGAAGGCCGGCGACGTGGTTGCACGTATCCCGCGCGAAGGCGCCAAGACCAAGGACATCACCGGGGGTCTGCCCCGCGTGGCGGAACTGTTCGAGGCACGTCGTCCCAAGGATCACGCGATCATCGCGGAAATCGACGGCTATGTGCGGTACGGTCGCGACTACAAGAACAAGCGCCGTATCAGCATCGAGCCCGCCGATGAATCGATGGAGCCTGTCGAATACATGGTGCCCAAGGGCAAGCACATTCCGGTTCAGGAAGGTGATTTTGTCCAGAAGGGCGATTACATCATGGACGGCAACCCGGCGCCGCATGACATCCTTGCCATCATGGGCGTCGAGGCCTTGGCCGACTACATGATCAACGAGGTGCAAGAGGTCTATCGCCTGCAGGGCGTGAAGATCAACGACAAGCACATCGAGGTCATCGTCCGTCAGATGCTGCAGAAGTGGGAGATCCAGGAAAGCGGCGATACCACGCTGCTGAAAGGCGAACACGTCGACAAGCAGGAATTCGACCAAGCCAACGAAAAGGCGCTCGCCAAGGGTGGCCGTCCGGCGCAGGGCGAACCGATCCTGCTGGGCATCACCAAGGCCTCGCTGCAGACCCGGTCGTTCATCTCGGCCGCGTCCTTCCAGGAAACCACCCGCGTGCTGACCGAAGCGTCGGTGCAGGGCAAGAAGGACAAGCTGGTTGGCCTCAAGGAAAACGTGATCGTCGGGCGCCTGATCCCGGCGGGCACCGGCGGGGCGACCCAGCAGGTGCGTCGCGTGGCCCAGGATCGCGACAACGTGGTGATCGAAGCCCGCCGGGAAGAAGCCGACGCAGCAGCGGCCCTGGCAGCCCCGACCGACGAAGATATCATCGGGACGGATGCCACATACGATCCGCTGATCGACACGCCGGAAAGCCGCGATTAATCCGCGCGTTCACCGCTAGACACATCAGCCCCCGCGCCCAACCGGCGCGGGGGTTTTTCTTTGCCACGGGGGCGCGTTGCTGAAAACCTGTGCGCTTTGCATCTTTCCTTCCCATATCGCCGGGTGTTTGGTATCGGCAGGCAAAGGGCAGGGCAGGGCATGGCGCACAGCTTCAGAACAATCGGACTTTTGCGGTTCTCGGTCCTTACCCCGACCTATTTTTCCGAACGCTTTGCCTCGCTTGAAGAGACTGCCGCGCATCTGTTTTCGCCCGAGCGCATGGCGCTGCGGTTCAACCTGTTCGAAAACCTGTGCCTGCCGTCGTTGGTGAACCAGAGCGATACCGGGTTCGATCTGCTGGTGCTCACGGCCGAATCGATGCCCGAGGACTATCTGCAGCGCCTCGCCGACCTGATCGAACCGCACGATCATATCCACCTGCGCCCTGTCGGGACGGGGAAGCATTACCCGCTGCTGCGCGAGGCCTATAATTCGGTTCCCGTCGATGGGGTGACCCACCGGATCATGTTCCGGCTGGATGACGATGACGCGGTGGATACTGATTTCATCCGCCGCACCAAGCGTTTGGCGAATGGGCTATTTCACCTGCACGACGATCCGCCTCCGACAATCATCGCCTACAACCGGGGTTTCTATGTCCGCACGGGCGAAGGCGAGGCCGAGGTGTTCGACGCCTGCGAACGCGCGCCGCTCTCTACCGGTGTCACGCTGATCGCGCCGGTCGATCACAACACGAACCCCTACCGCTATGTGCACCGCAAATTTCCGCAGCACTATAATACCTATTCGGATATTTCGGTGCCCGCCTTCGTGCGCACCGTGCATGGCGACAACAAATCCAACCCGGCGCAGATCGGGCTGACGCACAAGATGAAGCCGGCCCAGATAGATGCGCAGTTGCGGCACCATTTCAACCTGTCGATCGACCGACTGAAGGCCCTCTGACCATGCAACCAAACACACGCGCGGCGCTGTTCATGATCGCGTCGATGGCGGCGTTCACCATGAACGACACATTGGTCAAGGTGGTGGGTAGCGATGTGCCCCTGTTCCAGCTGGTGACACTTCGAGGCATCCTTGCCAGCGTGCTGATCTACATTCTGGCGCAGCGTTTCGGCGGGGTGCATTTCCGGCTGTCTCGGGGCGACTGGTCGCTGATCGGCCTGCGCTGCCTGGGCGAGGTCAGTGCGACCTATTTCTTTCTCACCGCCCTCATGCACATGCCTTTGGCGAATGTGACAGCGGTGTTGCAGGTGTTGCCGCTGACGGTGACCCTTGGCGCGGTGCTGTTCTTTGGCGAAAGCGTGGGGTGGAAACGGGCGGTCGCCATCGCTGTTGGCTTTGCCGGGATGCTGTTGATCGTGCGGCCCGGACCGGACGGGTTTTCGATCTATTCGCTTTATGCCCTTGGCGCGGTGGCCTGTGTGACGCTGCGCGATCTGTCCACGCGGCGCATGTCGGCCGACGTGCCCTCGATGACCGTCACTTTCCTGTCGGCGGTATCGGTCTGTCTGGCGGCCGCGATCGCTTCGCTGGGCAGCCCGTGGCAGCCGGTTGCCGCCGTCGATGCCGGGCTGATCGTGCTGGCGGGCGTGTGCATCGCCATCGCCTATCTGTTCAGCATCCTTGTCATGCGGGTTGGCGATATCTCTTTCACCGCGCCGTTCCGCTATACCGGGTTGGTCTGGGCGTTGGTGCTGGGGTGGTTCGTTTTTGGCGACTGGCCCAGCAATCTGACCTTGCTGGGCGGCGCGATTGTCGTCGGGTCCGGCATGTTCATGTTCCACCGGGAGAAAGTGGTGGAGGGCGACGTGGAAACCGACGTGACGCCGCACGTCTAACCCTGCGCAAACACCCGGCGCACGTGATCGGCATCAATATTGTAAGTGTCGCGGAACAGCTGTTCGCCTTCGGCATCCAGCGGGGTCAGGCGCACGGGCTTCACGCCGTCGCCCTGACGTGAATCGTTATAGTCGTTGTGGCCGCGCAGCATCATGTTGTCTGTCGGGAAAGAGATGGTGGGCATCTTTCGTCCCATCGCGTGATGGGCAAAGTTCATCACCGTTACGTTGACCCCGGGCCGCAGCATCAGCGCGAGGCCCGCCGTCCAAAGCGGCTTGTGAATGGCGGTGGCGTCGATCCCGTTCGGCCCGGGGCGGGCGATGAAGCCGCGGTTGAAATCCAGCGCGATATGACGGTGATCGTCCAGCAGTCCGGCCACCTGCCGCGCGGCGGCACGCAGGCGGGCGACGAAGGTTACCGCCACCGCGTCGTCATCGTCCAGCCGGAACTGCAGGCAGGGGCCATCGCCATCGCGGACCGAGTTGATTGCCGCCTTCATCACGTCGCGATGCGGCCCCGGCGGGTGCGCCTGAATCTGCACTTGCGGCACATCCTGCACCAGCGCCTGCAGTCGGGCGCGGTGCTCGGGCGGCAGGCTATCTCCGATCACGATCAGAAAGGTGAAATCAGGGTCCAGCTGTGCCCGGATCGAGGGCAGGGTGAAGCATTCAAAGAAGCGGAACCGTTCTTCCAGCCGCTGGGGCGCATACAGAAAGGCGATCCGATCCTCGAGGCTGTCGTGTTCGATCTGAAAGCCGCCGATGCCCGGATAGGAAAAGCGGCACAATCCGATGACCTGCATGAAAACCTTCCTGCCCGAGTTGATGCCCCGCCGGTGCGGCGCTACATCTGCACTGTCACCCAAGCCGTGCCCCTATGGCAAGCAACGCGGCGGTTGACACCCCCGGCGACTCCCCCTATACGCCCGCTATCTCGGCTGACGGGGGTCGCCCCATGTGCCGAATCCAGTACTAAGTGGTCACGATCCGGCCGGCATTGGCCCGATCCTCTGGAAACCCACCGCGTCGTTCCGGGCAACCCGGGAGCGAAGGCGGTTTTTGCGCTTTTCGGACGCGGAAGGCGCCGGACGAATTGAACCGCACGCCCAGCGTGCATGCACATGTGTTGATGAGACGGGGAAAGAACCGGAATGCCAACGATCCAACAGCTGATCCGCAAGCCGCGGCAGCCGAAAGTGAAACGCTCGAAGTCGATGCACCTGCAGGAATGCCCGCAAAAGCGCGGCGTCTGCACACGCGTCTACACCACCACGCCGAAGAAGCCGAACTCGGCCATGCGGAAGGTTGCCAAGGTGCGCCTGACCAATGGTTTCGAAGTCATCAGCTATATCCCGGGTGAAAGCCACAACCTGCAGGAACACTCGGTTGTGCTGATCCGCGGCGGCCGTGTAAAAGACCTTCCCGGTGTGCGTTACCACATCCTGCGCGGTGTTCTGGATACCCAGGGCGTCAAGGATCGGAAACAGCGCCGCTCGAAGTACGGCGCCAAGCGTCCGAAGTAATGATCCGGGCTATGCTCATCCCTGTTGCGCCTCTTGCCGATGCGCCGGTCGCCGCCAAAGCCTGCTTTGGCGCGATCCCGTTCGGCCCCCGGAATATGCCGGGGCGGGGCGCGGGGGTGGGTCGGGCATAGCCAGAACGCCAGAAGCGGAACGCACGTACCTGCAAGGTCGCCACATCGTTCTGCGTCATGGGCATGTAAGATAGGAGTTAGGGAATGTCCCGACGTCACGCCGCTGAAAAACGCGAAGTTCTGCCCGACGCCAAATACGGCGATATCGTGCTGACCAAATTCATGAACAACCTGATGGTTGACGGCAAGAAATCCGTCGCCGAGCGGATCGTCTACAGCGCGATGGATCGCGTTGAAGGCAAGATCAAGCGCTCGCCGCTGGAAGTCTTCCACGAAGCACTCGACAACATCCAGCCCAGCGTCGAAGTCCGTTCGCGCCGTGTGGGTGGTGCCACCTACCAGGTTCCGGTCGAAGTGCGCCCCGAGCGCCGTCAGGCCCTGGCGATCCGCTGGCTGATCAACGCCAGCCGCGCCCGCAACGAAAACACCATGGAAGAGCGCCTTGCAGGCGAGCTGCTGGACGCCGTCCAGTCGCGTGGTGCCGCCGTCAAGAAGCGTGAAGACACGCACAAGATGGCAGACGCGAACAAAGCGTTCAGCCACTACCGCTGGTAACCAACCTACTCATTTCGAGGACTGCCCCAATGGCACGCGATTATCCGCTTCAACGCTACCGCAACTTCGGCATCATGGCCCATATCGACGCAGGCAAGACCACCTGCTCGGAACGGATCCTGTTTTACACCGGCAAATCCCACAACATCGGCGAAGTGCATGACGGCGCGGCGACGATGGACTGGATGGAGCAGGAGCAGGAACGCGGGATCACCATCACTTCGGCTGCAACGACGACCTTCTGGCAGCGCCAGGAAGAGCCGACCAAGGACGGCACGTCGGACACCAAGTACCGCATGAACATCATCGACACCCCCGGCCACGTCGACTTCACCATCGAAGTCGAACGTTCGCTGGCCGTGCTCGACGGTGCTGTCTGTGTGCTGGATGCCAACGCCGGTGTCGAACCCCAGACCGAAACCGTGTGGCGTCAGGCTGACCGCTACAAGGTGCCGCGCATCGTGTTCGTCAACAAGATGGACAAGATCGGTGCCGACTTCTTCAACTGCGTTCGCATGATCGAAGACCGCACCGGCGCCCGCGCGGTTCCCGTTGCGCTGCCGATCGGTGCCGAGAACGAGCTGGAAGGCCTGGTTGACCTGGTCACCATGGAAGAGTGGGTCTGGAAGGGTGAAGACCTGGGCGCGTCCTGGGAAAAGAACCCGATCCGCGACAGCCTGAAGGACGTCGCCGACGAATGGCGCGCCAAGATGATCGAGGCCGCCGTCGAAGAAGACGACGAAGCCATGATGGAATACCTCGAAGGCAACGAGCCCGACGTTGACACCCTGCGCAAACTGCTGCGCAAGGGCACGCTGGCGCTGCACTTCGTTCCGGTTCTGGGTGGGTCTGCCTTCAAGAACAAGGGCGTGCAGCCGCTTCTGAACGCCGTGATCGACTATCTGCCCAGCCCGCTGGACGTTGTCGATTACATGGGCTTCAAGCCGGGCGACGAAGAAGAAGTTCGCAACATCGCGCGCCGCGCCGATGACGACATGCCCTTCGCCGGTCTGGCGTTCAAGATCATGAACGACCCCTTCGTTGGCTCGCTCACCTTCACCCGCATCTACTCGGGTCAGCTCCGCAAGGGCGACACGATGCTGAACTCGACCAAGGGCAAGAAAGAGCGCGTTGGCCGGATGATGATGATGCACTCGATCAACCGCGAGGAGATCGAGGAAGCCTTCGCTGGCGACATCATCGCGCTGGCCGGTCTGAAGGACACCACCACCGGTGACACGCTCTGCAACGAGAAAGACCCGGTCGTTCTGGAAACGATGACCTTCCCGGATCCGGTGATCGAGATCGCGATCGAACCCAAGACGAAGAACGACCAGGAGAAGATGTCTCAGGGTCTGCAGCGTCTGGCGGCCGAAGACCCGTCGTTCCGCGTCGAAACCGACATCGAGTCGGGCCAGACCATCATGAAGGGCATGGGCGAACTTCACCTCGACATCCTGGTGGATCGTCTGAAGCGCGAATTCAAGGTCGAAGCCAACATCGGTGCGCCGCAGGTGGCCTATCGCGAGACCATCTCGAAAGAGGTCGAGCACACCTACACCCACAAGAAACAGTCGGGTGGTTCGGGTCAGTTCGCCGAGGTCAAGCTGATCATCACCCCGACAGAGCCGGGCGAAGGTTATTCCTTCGAGTCGCGCATCGTTGGTGGTGCGGTTCCCAAGGAATACATCCCCGGTGTCGAAAAAGGCATCAAGTCGGTGATGGATTCGGGCCCGCTGGCCGGCTTCCCGGTGATCGACTTCAAGGTTGCCCTGATCGACGGTAAGTTCCACGACGTGGACTCCAGCGTTCTGGCCTTCGAAATCGCCGCCCGTATGGGCATGCGCGAAGGCATGCGGAAAGCTGGCGCCAAGATGCTGGAACCGATCATGAAGGTCGAGGTGATCACCCCCGAGGATTACACCGGTGGCATCATCGGCGATCTGACCTCGCGTCGTGGCCAGGTGACCGGCCAGGAACCGCGCGGCAACGCCATCGCGATCAACGCCTTCGTGCCGCTGGCCAATATGTTCGGCTACATCAACACCCTGCGTTCGATGAGCTCGGGCCGCGCCCAGTTCACCATGCAGTTCGATCACTACGATCCGGTGCCGCAGAACATCAGCGACGAAATCCAGGCGAAATACGCGTAACTGGGGATGGAACGGCGAATTTTTCTTGTTGGCCTTGGGGCGGCGTTTCTGGCGGGGTGCGAAGATGGCACCTCGGCAACCAAACGCCCCTCGCCGGAACCGGTCTACGGTCACGGGGTCTTTAAGCCGGGTTCGTCCGATAAAACCGCGCTGGCGCCCGGAGATACCGGGCAACAGCTGGCCGATGGCCGCCGGGGCTCCAGCCTGAAGGTGGTCGAGGTTTCGGTGGATACATCGGCGATCGAAGGCGTGCAGGGACGGGCGATCTCCGTTCCGCCCGCCCAGATCGGGGCCGACATCCGCAGCACCCTGCTGGCATCGCTTGGCAACAATGCCGGTGATCGCCCGGTCAAGGTGAACCTGCTGGTGGAGCGTGTCGTGCTTGTGTCACCGGGTCAGTCGATGCTGGTCGGTGGGGTAAGCACCATCACCGGCACGATGTGGATCGTGGATGCGCGCAACGGTGCGGTCCTTATGAAACCGGCCACCGTTCGCGGCACGGCCAAGGGCGGATGGGTCGGCGGCGGCCTGATCGGTGTGGCCCTGACCAAAGAGCCGCAGGAAGACTATCGTGCCACCGTGGCCGGCTTCGCTGCGGATGTAAGAAAACGCCTTTTCGGCAAACAGACATGAACATGAGTTGGAAGGACTACCACTATGGGTAAGGCAAAGTTTGAACGCAACAAACCGCACGTGAACATCGGCACGATTGGTCACGTTGACCACGGCAAGACGACGCTGACGGCGGCGATCACGAAATACTTTGGCGATTTCCGGGCCTACGACCAGATCGACGGCGCGCCGGAAGAGAAAGCCCGCGGCATCACCATCTCGACCGCGCACGTCGAGTATGAAACCGAAGCGCGTCACTATGCGCACGTCGACTGCCCCGGCCACGCCGACTATGTGAAGAACATGATCACCGGTGCCGCCCAGATGGACGGCGCGATCCTGGTGGTGAACGCGGCCGACGGCCCGATGCCCCAGACCCGCGAGCACATCCTGCTGGGTCGCCAGGTCGGCATCCCGACCATGGTCGTCTACCTCAACAAGGTCGACCAGGTTGACGACGCCGAGCTGCTGGAGCTGGTGGAAATGGAAGTCCGCGAGCTGCTGAGCTCGTACGACTACCCCGGCGACGACATTCCGATCATTCCGGGTTCGGCCCTGGCCGCAATGGAAGGCCGCGACGCGGAAATCGGCGAAGAGTCGATCAAGAAGCTGATGGCCGCTGTCGACGAATGGATCCCGACGCCCGAGCGCGCCGTGGACCAGCCGTTCCTGATGCCGATCGAAGACGTGTTCTCGATCTCGGGCCGCGGCACCGTTGTGACCGGCCGTGTCGAGCGTGGCGTGATCAACGTGGGCGACGAAATCGAAATCGTCGGCATCCGCGACACCAAGAAAACCACCTGCACCGGCGTGGAAATGTTCCGCAAGCTGCTGGATCGGGGTGAAGCCGGCGACAACATCGGCGCCCTGCTGCGCGGTGTGGACCGTGAAGGCGTGGAACGCGGCCAGGTGCTCTGCAAGCCCGGTTCCGTGAAGCCGCACAAGAAGTTCGAAGCCGAAGCCTACATCCTGACCAAGGATGAAGGTGGCCGTCATACGCCGTTCTTCGCCAACTACCGCCCGCAGTTCTACTTCCGCACCACGGACGTGACCGGCACGGTGACGCTGGCCGAAGGTACGGAAATGGTGATGCCCGGCGACAACGTGAGCTTCGGCGTCGAACTGATCGCCCCGATCGCGATGGAGCAGGGCCTCCGCTTCGCTATCCGCGAAGGCGGCCGCACCGTCGGCGCCGGCGTGGTGTCGAAGATCGTCGAATAAGACAGTGCGGGGCAGGGGGAACCCTGCCACGTGACCGGTCGAATTTGGAAAGGCGCCGCGTGCGTCTTTCCTTTGCAAGATAGGTTCGAAGAGGGGCGGCGGTGGTCGTCGGTCCTCCTCTCAACTTGAAAAGCCCTTGAAGGGGATAGTGACATGGCCATTCAAAGCCAAAACATCCGCATCCGTCTGAAGGCGTTCGATTACCGTGTGCTGGATGCGTCCACGCAGGAAATCGTGAACACCGCCAAACGGACCGGTGCCAACGTGCGCGGACCGATTCCGCTGCCGAACAAGATCGAGAAGTTCACCGTTCTGCGCGGCCCGCACGTCGACAAGAAATCCCGCGATCAGTTTGAAATCCGCACGCACAAGCGTCTGCTGGATATCGTCGATCCGACCCCGCAGACGGTGGACGCGCTGATGAAGCTCGACCTCGCCGCCGGCGTGGATGTCGAAATCAAGCTGCAGTCGTAAGCGAAGGGGGCAGAACAGATGTTGCGCTCTGGAATTATCGCAAAGAAAGTCGGCATGACCCGGCTGTTCCTGGAAGACGGCAAGCAGGTTCCCGTGACCGTGCTGCAACTGGACAAGTTGCAGGTCGTGGCACAACGGACCGCTGACAAGGACGGGTATACCGCCGTTCAGCTGGGCGCCGGTACGGCCAAGGCCAAGCGGACCACCCAAGCCATGCGCGGCCACTTTGCCGCTGCCAAGGTTGAACCCAAGCGGAAGATCGCGGAATTCCGCGTCGACCCGGAAAACCTGATCAACGTGGGCGAAGAAATCACTGCTGACCATTACTTTGCCGGTCAGTACGTCGATGTTGCCGGCACCTCGATCGGTAAAGGTTTCGCCGGTGCCATGAAGCGGCACAACTTCGGCGGTCTGCGGGCCTCGCACGGTGTGTCGATTTCGCACCGTTCGCACGGTTCGACCGGTCAGTGTCAGGATCCCGGCAAGGTCTTCAAAGGCAAGAAGATGGCCGGCCACATGGGGGCCGTGCGCGTCACGACCCAGAACCTCGAAGTCGTGAAAACCGACGCCGAGCGTGGCCTGATCATGGTCAAGGGCGCCGTGCCCGGTTCGAAAGGTGGCTGGGTCACTGTCAAGGACGCGGTGAAAAAGCCGTTCCCGGAAAACGCGATCCTGCCCGCCGCGCTGAAATCGGCCGCCGAGGAAGCCGCGAAAGCCGCTGAAGAAGCCGCCGCCGCCGCCGCCGCAGAAGCCGAAGCCGAAGCCAAGCGTCTGGCCGAAGAGCAAGCCGCCGCAGAAGCCGAAGCGCTGAAAGCCGCCGAAGCCGATATCGCTGCCGACAAGGCAGAGGGCGAGCCCGAGAAGAAGGAAGGTGACGAATGAAACTCGATGTCATCAAACTCGACGGCGACAAGGCCGGATCGGTAGACCTGGACGAGGCCCTGTTCGGCCTCGACCCGCGAGCCGATATCCTGCACCGCGTCGTTCGCTGGCAGCGTGCCAAGGCACAGGCCGGCACCCACAAGGTGAAAACCCGGTCGGAAGTCAGCTATTCGACCAAGAAGATCTATCGCCAGAAGGGCACAGGCGGCGCACGCCACGGCTCGCGCAAGGCGCCGATCTTCCGCAAGGGTGGCATCTACAAGGGTCCGACCCCGCGCAGCCACGCACATGACCTGACCAAGAAGTTCCGTGCCCTGGGCCTGCGCCACGCGCTGTCGGCCAAGGCGAAAGCGGGCGAACTGGTCGTGATAGACACGGCGGAGTCGGATGGCAAGACCGCCATCCTGGCCAAGCAGATCGCCAGCCTGGGCTGGAAGCGCGCGCTGATCATCGACGGCGCGTCGGTCAACGAGGCATTCGCCAAGGCCGCCCGCAACATCGAAGGTCTGGATATCCTGCCGACGATGGGCGCAAACGTTTATGACATCCTCAAGCGTGACACCCTGGTGATCACGAAAGCGGGTGTCGAAGCACTGGAGGCTCGACTGAAATGAGCGCGAAGGCAGAACACTACGACGTGATCCGCAAGCCGATCATCACCGAGAAATCCACCATGGCGTCGGAAAACGGCGCGGTGGTCTTCGAAGTGGCGATGGACAGCAACAAGCCGCAGATCAAGGAAGCGGTCGAGGCGCTGTTCAACGTCAAGGTGAAGGCCGTCAACACGACGATCACCAAAGGCAAGACCAAGCGTTTCCGCGGCCTGATGGGCAAGCGGAAAGACGTGAAGAAAGCCTATGTCACCCTGGAAGAGGGCAACACGATCGACGTGACCACCGGTCTGTGATCGTGAGGGCAGGGATACCCTGCCTGGCGTCAACGAATGGAAGGCCCCTCACCGGATGGTGGGGGGCCTTTTACGTTTCGCCCAGCAGATCGTGCCAGTTTCGCCGTGGATGCAGGATGCGCAGCACCAAAAGCGTCGTCTGATCGGTGCGATAGAAAACAAGGTGTTCGCCGCTATGATATATCCGGACCGGAGGGGTGAATTCCGTCCGCAGGCGGCCGATCGCGGGCATGTCGCAGAGCGTCGCGAAACTGGTACTGAACCCGTCCAGGTAGCGGTCGGCCTGGGCCGCGCCCCATTTCTCGAAACTGTACCGCCAGATTGCTTCCAGATCCTCCTGCGCCTTTGGGGTAAGGCGAAGGGGGAGTGGCTCATGCCCCATGCTTGCGATGCATGTCGGCCTTGAAGGCGCCCATGTCGAACGCCTGCGGCGGGCCACTGGCCTCTGCCTCGTCCAACGCGGCCTGTATCTCGAAAATCGCCTGCTGCCGCTCCTGATCACGCCGGATCAGGTGGCGGACATAGTCGCTGGTGTTGCTGAATTCCTTGCCGTCCAGACGGGTCTCGACCCAGTCTTTCATCTGATCGGGAAGGGAGACATTCATCGTAGCCATGTGCGGAAGATGGCGGGAATGGCAAAGTTTGTCAAGATTTGAGCGGTGATTGACGGGGCGAGCGGACCCGCAGATGCAGGGTGTCAAACAGAGCGTGAAAGCTGTGCGTCAAGCTCCCGCGCCAATCCGCTTGACCCGCCCCCCCAAACCCCCTACACGACCCCATCTGCGCCGCCCCGGATTCGTCTGGGGCTGTGCTTTTTTGCCGAAAGGCAACGTGAACCGGGGACCTTCGGGGCCCTATACTCTGGGTAGTGTGTCGGATGCGGTCTTTCCAGCCGCGCGGCAAATACCCCATACATAGCGGCCCTTATGGGTCGCACTGCTAAACGGAAGACAGAAAGCATGGCACTCAAGTCGTACAAGCCGACGACGCCGGGCCAGCGCGGGCTGGTGCTGATCGACCGTTCGGAGCTGTGGAAAGGACGCCCCGTCAAAGCCCTCACCGAGGGTCTGACGAAATCGGGCGGCCGGAACAACACCGGACGTATCACCTCGCGTCGTCGCGGCGGTGGGGCAAAACGCCTCTACCGGATCGTTGATTTCAAACGCAACAAATTCGACGTTTCCGCCGTTGTGGCGCGCATCGAATACGACCCCAACCGGACCGCATTCATCGCGCTGATCCAGTATGACGACGGCGAGCAGGCCTATATCCTGGCCCCGCAGCGTCTGGCGATCGGCGACAAGGTCGTTGCCGGATCGAAAGTCGACATCAAGCCGGGCAACGCGATGCCGTTCTCGGGGATGCCGATCGGGACGATCGTCCACAACATCGAGATGAAGCCCGGCAAGGGCGGCCAGATCGCACGCGCCGCGGGCACCTATGCCCAGTTCGTCGGCCGCGATGGCGGCTATGCCCAGATCCGCCTGTCCTCGGGCGAGCTGCGCATGGTGCGTCAGGAATGCATGGCCACCGTCGGTGCCGTGTCGAACCCCGACAACTCCAACCAGAACTACGGTAAAGCCGGCCGGATGCGCCACTATGGCAAGCGTCCCTCGGTCCGCGGCGTCGTGATGAACCCGATCGACCACCCGCACGGTGGTGGTGAAGGCCGGACCTCGGGTGGTCGTCACCCGGTGACCCCGTGGGGCAAGCCGACCAAGGGTGCCAAGACCCGCAATCGCAACAAGGCGTCGAGCAAGCTGATCATCCGCTCGCGGCACGCCAAGAAGAAGGGGCGCTAAACCATGGCTCGCTCTGTATGGAAAGGCCCCTTTGTCGACGCTTACGTGCTGAAAAAAGCCGAAGCGGCGCGGGAATCCGGCCGTCACGAAGTTATCAAAATCTGGTCGCGTCGCTCGACGATCCTGCCCCAGTTCGTGGGCCTGACGTTTGGCGTCTACAACGGCAAGAAACACGTTCCTGTCAACGTCAGCGAAGACATGATCGGTCAGAAGTTCGGTGAATACTCGCCGACGCGGACCTATTACGGTCATGCCGCCGACAAAAAAGCGAAGCGGAAGTAAGCCATGAGCAAGGATAAGAATCCCCGCCGCGTGGCCGACAACGAAGCAATGGCAAAGCTGCGCATGCTTCGGACCAGCCCGCAGAAACTGAACCTGGTCGCCGCGATGATCCGTGGCAAGAAGGTAGAACGCGCCCTGACCGATCTGACCTTCTCGAAGAAGCGGATCGCCGTGGACGTGAAGAAGTGCCTTCAGTCGGCCATCGCCAATGCCGAGAACAACCATAACCTGGACGTCGATGAACTGGTCGTCGCCGAGGCATGGGTCGGCAAGAACATGACGATGAAGCGCGGTCGCCCGCGGGCCCGGGGCCGGTTTGGCAAGATCGTCAAGCCGTTTTCCGAGATCACCATCCTGGTGCGTCAAGTCGAGGAGCAAGCCTAATGGGTAACAAAGTCAATCCGATCGGCATGCGCCTTCAGGTCAACCGCACCTGGGACAGCCGCTGGTATGCAGATACCAAGGATTACGGCGATCTTCTGCTGGAAGACCTGAAGATCCGTGATTTCATCAACGAGGAATGCAAGCAGGCCGGCGTTGCCCGCGTGATCATCGAGCGTCCGCACAAGAAGTGCCGCGTCACGATCCACACGGCCCGTCCGGGTGTCATCATCGGCAAGAAAGGCGCGGACATCGAAGTCCTGCGCAAGAAGATCGCCGCGATGACCAACAGCGAGCTGCACCTCAACATCGTCGAAGTGCGCAAGCCCGAGCTTGACGCCCGCCTGGTGGGTGAATCCATTGCCCAGCAGCTGGAACGTCGGGTCAGCTTCCGTCGTGCGATGAAGCGTGCCGTGCAGAACGCCATGCGCATGGGGGCCCTGGGTATCCGGGTCAACGTCGCGGGCCGTCTGGGCGGTGCCGAAATCGCGCGGACCGAATGGTATCGCGAAGGCCGCGTGCCGCTTCACACCCTGCGTGCCGACATCGATTACGCACATGTCGAGGCAACGACCGCCTATGGCATCATCGGGATCAAGACCTGGATCTTCAAAGGCGAGATCATGGAGCACGATCCCCAGGCGCGTGACCGCAAGGCACAGGAACTTCAGGATGGTCCGGCCCCCCGTGGTGCCGGTGGCCGTCGCTGAGGAGGACAAGTAAATGCTTCAACCAAAGCGTACGAAATTCCGTAAACAGCACAAAGGCCGCATTCATGGCGAAGCCAAGGGTGGCAGCACCCTGACCTTCGGCACCTACGGTCTGAAGGCGCTGCAGCCGGAACGTGTCACGGCGCGTCAGATCGAAGCGGCCCGCCGCGCGATGACCCGCCACATGAAACGTCAGGGCCGTGTCTGGATCCGGATTTTCCCGGATCTGCCCGTCACCTCGAAACCCACCGAAGTTCGTATGGGTAAAGGTAAGGGTTCGGTCGATTACTGGGCTGCCAAGATCAAGCCGGGTCGCGTGATGTTCGAAATCGACGGCGTCGATGACGACATCGCCCGCGAGGCTCTGCGTCTGGCCGCGATGAAACTGCCGCTGAAAACGCGCGTCGTGGTTCGCGAAGACTGGTAAGATCGTGGGGCAGGGCGTTGTTCTGCCTGCACTGAAAATTGGATACCCCCGCCAGCGATGGCGGGGGTTTTTCGTTGTGCGCGGGGATGTCAGAGAGCAGCGGCTACCGCGCTGTCCAGCGGCGTGGTGGGCCGCCCGATCAGCGTCGACAGCGTATGGCTGTCGTCAAAAAACTCGCACCGTTTTGCGGCGGTGTCGAAGTCGGCCAGCATCTGGGCCACGGGCGCGGGGAAACCGGCCTTTTCCAAAACAGCGGCATACTCGGGCACGGGCATGTCCACATAGGGGATCGTGCGCCCGGCTTTGGCCGAAATGGCCGCAGCAAGGTCCGTCAGGGTATAGCTGGTGTCACCGGCCAGTTCATAGGTTCGGCCCGCATGGCTTTCGTCCAGCATCGCCACGGCTGCGGCTTCGGCATAGTCTTCGCGCGTGGCCGAGCTGATGCGGCCATCGCCTGCGCTACCCAGCAGGGCGTTGTGTTCCAGCGCGGCCGGCAGAGAGGCCAGGTAGTTCTCGGTGTACCAGCCGTTGCGCAGCAGCGTGACGGCCAGCCCCGAGGCGGCCAGCGCGGCTTCGGTGTCGCGGTGTTCCTGCGCCAGTCCAACCTGTGCCGTGTCGGCGCGTAAGAGGCTGGTATAGACGATGCGTTTGACGCCCGCGGCCTTGGCGGCATCAATCACGGCCTGATGTTGCGGAACCCGGCGCCCGACCTCCGAGGCAGAGATCAGCAGCAGCGTTTCGACACCGGCAAGGGCAGGGGCGAGCGTTTCCACCTTGTCGTAATCGAATGGCCGCACCTCGGTCCCCAGATCGTCGGCCTTCTCCGGGCTGCGGGCAAGGGCGACAACGGGGGTATCGGGCGCGCGCTCTCTCAGTTTTTCAACGACGAGGCGGCCAAGCTGGCCGGTGGCTCCGGTGATGGCGATGGTCATGTGAAAGTCCTTTCTATCTCACGTCCCCCGCATCTAATCCTCTTGCTTATTTTTAGTAAGTACGTACATAAACGTAAGTATGGAAATAGATGATCTTGATACCGCGCGCCTGTCGCTGTCGCAAAAGCTGTCCCGGGGCGACCTGCTGGCCACCGGCTGCCCGTCGCGCGAGGTGTTGAAGCATGTGACCAGCCGCTGGGGCGTGCTGATCCTGATGTCGCTGGAACAGGAAACGCTTCGGTTCAGCGGCTTGCGGCGGCGGATTGGCGGGGTCAGCGAACGGATGCTGGCGCAGACGCTGAAATGGCTGGAAACGGACGGGCTGGTGGAACGGATCGACCACGGGGTGATTCCGCCCCACGTTGATTATCGCCTGACGCCGCTGGGCCGGGAAGCCGCCGAAAAGGTGCGCGGCCTTGCCGACTGGATCGAGGTGAACCTGCCGCGCATCGCCGCCAACTGGGATGCGCCCCGCGACATCTGAACGCGGCCTCTCCCCTTTGGGGCCGACATGCGCTAGGGCAGGTCAAACCGCCAGTCAGGAGCCTTGCCATGGCCGATCTTCGTTCGCTGTTTGTCACCCGGCTGTACCAGGCCCGATTGTCCGAGCTTGGCGGCAAGGTCGATCCGGACGAGCTGCGCGCATCCTGCTATTCGATTGCCGAGGATGACGAGGCCGGGCAGGACTGGTGCGAGGAAAACGGCTTTCCCGGCTATACATCCTATGCCTCGCTAACCGATCTGCCGTGGCGGTTCCCGATCTTTGCAGATGTCGTCGCCTGCCTTGATGCCCATGTCGCGGCCTTCGCCGCCGATCTGGGGTTCGATCTGGGCGACAAGGCGCTGAAGCTGGAAGACCTCTGGATCAACATCCTGCCCGAAGGCGGCGCGCATTCCAGCCACATCCACCCGCATTCGGTGATTTCCGGCACGACCTATGTGGCGATGCCCGATGGCGCCAGCGCGCTGAAGCTGGAAGACCCGCGCCTGCCGATGATGATGGCCGCGCCGACGCGGGTAAAGGACGTGCGGGAAGAGTTGAAAAGCTTTGTCTACGTCGCGCCCAAGGTGGGCGATGTGCTGCTGTGGGAAAGCTGGCTGCGTCACGAGGTGCCGATGAACATGGCCGAGGACGACCGCATCAGCGTCAGCTTCAACTACGCCTGGGAATAGCGGCTAAAGCGACGCCTCGACGCGAAAGCTGTCGGGGATCGCGTCTGTGCCGGTCAGGATCAGGTCGGCCATCACCTCGGCAATCGCGGGGGCCATGCCAAAGCCGATCTTGAAGCCGCCGTTGGCGATGAATGCGCCGGGGCGGAAGGGATGCGGCCCCAGCATCGGCGCCCGGCTGCGGGCGCGGGGGCGCAAACCGGCCCAACGTTCCCGCACCGTGGCATTCCGCAGGGCAGGGCACAGGGCGCGGCCCTTGTCGATCAGCGCCTCAAGCTGCGAGTCAGTCGTGTCGGGGGCGTCAAAGTCACGCTCGCTGGTGGAGCCTATGGCCACGGTGCCGCCGTCATGTGGCACGATGTGCAGCGCCTCGGCGAACAGCTGCGGGGCCGTGCCCGCGTTGTATTCCAGAACGGCCGCCTGGCCCTTGATGGGGGCGCCGACACTACGGCCCAGCTCGCGTGACAGCTCGGCCAGACCGGCGGCCCCGGTGGCATGTACGACGGCGCCCTCTGGCGGGGCATCCGCCACAATCTCAACCCCGCGCGCACGCAGGGCGGCGGCCAGCGCAAGGCAGGCGCGGCGCGGATGCACCCGCGCGGTCAGCGTGTCATGCACCAGCAACCCGGTGGGCGAGGGCGGCGCCCAGGGGCCGGCCGTATCGGCGTCGATCACGCGCCACGTGGCCTTGCCCTGCCACAGCTCTTGTGCCGTGGCCTCGCGCGCGCGGGCCAGCGATATGGCGGCGTCATCGGCCAGCGGCTGCAACCGGCCAAGCCGCCCATAGCCCGAGCCAAGTCCGCCAATCGCTTCGACTTCGGGCCAGAAGGTTTCAGCCCGCAACAGGCTGTTAAACTGGAACGCCTTCTTGTCGTTCCAGTTTTCCGGCACATGCGGCGCCAGCGCGCCCAGCACACCGCCGCTGGCGCCCGCGCCGGGGCCGCGCGGGTCGATCACGCGCACCCGCGCGCCACGTGCCACGCAGGACCAGGCGATCGACAGGCCGAAGATCCCGGCCCCCAGAACGGTGACATCGCATCTTGTCATTCCTCGGCCCTTTCGCCAGTGTCGCGCGGTTCACGGGCAGACATACGGGGTTCGAAAACGATGCGCCAGCCGCAGTCCCTTCAGTGGCGCGACGGCGATGTGCCGGTCTCGACACGCTTTGATGACCCATATTTCAGCCTTGAAAACGGGCTGGCTGAAACGCGTCATGTGTTCCTTGCGGGCAACGATCTGACTGCGCGCTTCGACGGGCCGCTGCATGTCGCCGAGCTGGGGTTCGGCACGGGCCTGAATTTCCTGACCTGTGTCGAGGCCTGGCAGCGCCAAGGTGCGGCCCAGCCGCTGCACTTCACCAGCTTCGAGGGCTTTCCGATCACGCCCGAAGACATGGCCCGCGCGCTTGCGGCCTTCCCCGAGTTGGGCGATCTGGCGCCTGGCTTGCTGGCCGTCTGGTCACCCGAGGGTGGCACCTGGGCGCCGTTTCCAGGCGTCACGCTGACTGTCATCATCGGCGATGCGCGCGAAACCTTGCCCGCGTGGAAGGGCCGCGCCGACGCGTGGTTCCTTGACGGGTTCTCGCCCGCGAAGAACCCCGAACTCTGGCAGCCCGAGCTGATGGCCGAGGTCGCGCGCCACACCGCGCAAGGCGGTTCGGCGGCCACTTATACCGCCGCCGGTTTCGTGCGCCGTGGCCTTGCCGATGCGGGCTTTACAGTGGAACGGACGCCGGGATATGGGCGCAAGAGACATATGACCAAGGCCACCCTTTCATGAAGATCGCGCCCGCTGCCGCCGCTGCCGCCCCGGCCCCCCAAAGCAACAACATCCCCCTTGGCATCGCTCTGATGCTGGCGGTCACCGTGGTCTTTGCTCTGCAGGATGGCATCTCGCGCCATCTTGCGGGGGAATACAACGTCTACATGGTGGTGATGATCCGCTATTGGTTCTTTGCCGCCTTCGTGATGGCCGTGGCCGCGCGCAAGGCCGGCGGGCTGCGGGCGGCGGCGCGCACGTCGCAGCCGGGCATCCAGATTTTCCGGGGCTTCCTGCTGGCAGCGGAAATCTGCGTGGCGGTGCTGGGGTTCACCATTCTTGGACTGGTCGAAAGCCACGCGGTCTTTGCCTGTTATCCTCTGATGGTGGCGGCGCTGTCGGGGCCGATCCTGGGCGAAAAGGTCGGCTGGCGGCGCTGGACGGCCATCGCCATCGGGTTCATCGGCGTGATCATCATCCTTGAACCCGGATATGGCGTGTTCGACCCGATGGCGATCATTCCGCTGGTCTCGGCGGTGATGTTCGCTGTTTACGGGCTGCTGACGCGCTATGCCGGGCGGCGCGACCGCACGGCCACCAGCTTTTTCTGGACAGGCGTCACCGGCGCCATCGGCATGACCGCCGTGGGCGCGTGGTTCTGGGAACCTATGGCCCCGGGCGACCAGCTTTGGATGGCGCTGCTGTGCCTGACCGGGGCATCGGGCCACTGGTTGCTGATCCGCTGCTACGAGGTGGCCGAGGCCAGCGCCGTGCAGCCCTTTGCCTATTTCCAGCTGGTCTTTGCATCCGCGCTTGGAATGGCCGTGTTCGGCGAGACCCTGCGCACCAATGTTGCCATCGGAGCGGTGGTGATCGTGGCGGCGGGGCTGTTCACCCTCTGGCGCGAACGCCAGAAGGATCTGGAACCAGACGCCTAGGGCGCATAGCCGATCAGCGTCGCCCCGGTCAGCTCGGCCGAGAAGGGGATCGGCAGCGGGTCTTTCCCCAGCCGCGCGCGATAGACGGGCAGGCTCTCTGTCACGCGCATCACGTAGTTGCGGGTTTCGTTAAAGGGGATCATCTCGATCCAGTCGACGATCTCGTCATCGCCCTTCGGCGTGGTGCTGCGCGGATCGCCCCGCTCGGCCATCCAGCGCAACGGGCGGCTTGGCCCGGCGTTGTACCCGGCCGACATCATCACCACGTTGCCGCCCAGCTCTCCGGCCAGTTTGGCCAGGTAGTTGGTGCCCAGCTTGGCGTTATAGCGCCACTCCGAGGTCAGTCGCCCGGTGTCATGGGACGAGAGAATCCCAAGCTGCCCGGCAACCGCCTTGGCCGTGGCGGGCATCACCTGCATCAGCCCGCGCGCGCCTGCACCGCTGACCACCTTGGGGTCGAATTCGCTTTCGCGACGGGCAATCGCCAGCGTCATTTCGGGCGCCATGGGCAGATCCATCCGGCCCACGGGATGCACGGGGTAATAGGCGCCATACAGCACCTGCGCCGCCCGGGCGGCGCGCTTGGCAATCATCACCGCCAGATGCGGGCGATCCAGATCCAGCGCCATCTGCCCCAGTTGCAGCGCCGCCTGTTCATCCAGCGATTCCACCAGATGCGTCAGGAACCGTTCGCCAAGGTCAGGTTCGTCTGCCGCCAGCATCATCAGCCCGGCCTGAAGCACCGAAGATTTGGTGAAGGCCGCATCGCGCCAAGGCGCGGTGGCGGGCGGTTCCTGCAGGCTGCTGTCAAAGGGCAGACCGGCGCGTTCGGCCGCCAGCAGGCCATAGAACGAGGTCTGGAACTTCGCGCCGATGGCATAGGCCTGCGCGGCCTTTTCCTTTTGCCCCAGCGCCTCGTGCGCGCGGCCCAGCCAATACCCGGCACGGCCCTTGGAAATCGGCGTATCGACAGCGGCATCGAACCGGCGGAAGTGATCGACGGCGGCGGCGGGATTGTCGAGCATCCGCATCGCGATAAAGCCCGACAGCCATTCCAGATCGGCGTGCACATATCCGGCCTCGGGCGTGGTGAAATGCATCGAGGCCACCAGATAGGCGCGCCGCGCGTCGCCCTTGCGCATCAGGCTGCGGGCAAGGTTCAGGCGCCGGGTCGCCCAGGCGGCGGGTTCGCCCAGCATCTTGGCGCTTTTGCTGCGCTCCAGCAGCAGGGTAATCGCGTCGTCGTCGCGGCCCTTGCGGTCGCGCCAGACAAACCGGTCATACGCCAGCCCGGGCGAATCCTGCAACGCGGCGGGCACGGCAGCGATCTTGCCATCCACCCCGGCCTGCTGTTCGTGCAACGCAATCCGCGCTTCGCCCAGGGCACGCTCGCCGTCGCTGACCAAGGGCAGCATCCGGCCGCTGCTTTCCATGTGGCTGTCCCACAGCAGACGGTCCAGCCGGGCGGCGTGGTGCGGTTTCAACAGCGCGCCATGCCCGGCAAGGTAGGCCGCCTGAGTGGCCGCCCCCATCGCCATTGTGCGCCATGCCATCACCAGCGCGGCCTCTCCGTCGCCTTTCTGACCGGCGGCAATCAGGGCGTTGGCATGGGCCAGCACGCCCTCGGGCGTTTGCGGTGGCTCGCCTGCAAAAAACGCCAGCACCACGTCGCGGCCAGCGGCGGCAATGGCGGGTTCACTCTTGCGGCGCAACCAGTCGAGGCCCGGCCAGTCGGGGCGGCGGGCCAGGAAGGCGTTAACCTCGGCCGCCGTGCCTTGCCCGGCGCGCAGGCGGTGCCATTCGATGACATCCGCCGCGACGGCGCCATCGCGCCCGGCGGTCTCGCGCGCGGCGCTCCATTCGGCCTTGCGCATCAGGTCCATCCCCCGCGCCAGCGCGTCCGAGGCATGGCCGGGCGCAGGGCCGGACCCAAGCGCCAGTGCAACAAGCAGCAACAGCAGCGGGCGAACGGATGACATCACTTGCATTTCCCTTTCATAGAAGGCTAGAGGCTTTGACGATACGGCCCATACGGCCGGGATCAATTCACTTTCGTGCCAGTGGCACATCACTGGGCGGTCGAAACCGTCCGCCCATGCAACCAAGGGAGAGCGCCCCAATGTTTACCGGCTCCATGCCAGCCCTCGTCACCCCGTTCAATAACGGCAAGGTGGACCTGGACGCGCTCAAACACCTGGTGGAATGGCATGTCAAGGAAGGCTCGACCGGGCTGGTGCCCGTGGGCACCACCGGCGAAAGCCCGACGCTCAGCCACGAGGAACATGAACTGGTGGTGGAAGAGGTCGTGCGCGCCGCAGCGGGCCGCCTGCCGGTGATTGCCGGGGCCGGTTCGAACAACACCGACGAATCGATCCGCTTCATGACTTTCGCCAAGAAGGTCGGCGCGTCGGCGGCGCTGGTGGTGACGCCCTACTACAACAAGCCGACCCAGCGCGGGCTGATCGCGCATTTCACGGCCGTGCATGATTGCTGTGACCTGCCGATCATCATTTACAACATCCCGCCGCGCAGCGTCATCGACATGACCCCGGCGACGATGGGGCAACTGGCGAAACTGCCGCGAATCATCGGGGTGAAGGACGCCACCGGCAAGCTGGAGCGCGTGAGCCAGCAGCGTGCCAGCTGCGGCAAGGAGTTCGTCCAGCTGTCGGGCGAAGATGCCACCGCGCTTGGCTTCAACGCCCATGGCGGGGTGGGCTGCATTTCCGTCACCGCGAACGTGGCGCCGAAACTCTGCGCCGAATTCCAGGCCGCCACGCTGGCCGGCGATTACAAGCTGGCGCTGGAATATCAGGACCGGCTGATGCCCCTGCACGAGGCGATCTTTATCGAGCCGGGTCTGGTGGGCGCGAAATACGGCCTGTCGCGTCTGGGCCTCTGCTCGGAAGAGGTCCGCTCGCCCCTCACCGGGCTGGAAGACAGCACCAAGGCCGCCATCGACGCCGCCATGGCCCACGCGGGCATCGAGCTTTAGGATCGGACGGGCCGCCACTGGCGGCCCGGTTCTTTTTGAACGACGCGTGGATGGCTGCTGGTCACTCAAGGTATCTGAAGAATGCTGAGCCCCTGACCGGCTCGAAGTGCGTACCCCGCTTCCAGCAATGCCTGTTTCGATTTGCTTGCGGTGTAAGGTAGCCGGTGTAGACGCGGCACAGGCAGCCCATGCTAGGACTCACGCCACCACCAAGGATCAAGCTGTCCAAGCTCCGAGATATTGGATGGGCTCTTTGGGATCCTATCGGCCTTTTGTTGACCCCTGAAGGACATTCAGCGGGAACGTGGGACGAAGAGGACAATCTGCCTTTCGCCGATGAGTACGATAACTATCTGATTGCGGCAGCCTCGGCGCTGCGCCGGGGCGAACCAAGCGCAGAAGTGGTCGATTATCTCGTTCATATCGAAACGCATTCCATGGGGCTGACCCCAACGCCCACCACTCGGGAACGTGCATCGGCGGTGGTCGAGGCAATTCTGGCTGACAAGACGATATAGACCTGGCCGGATGAGCACGGCAAATTCAGATAGGGCGCCAATCCGGGTCAAGAAACATTGGCACTGGATTGCGGCCTGATGCCAGTCGCCCGGCGTTCTACTTCATCCAAAAAGGGCCGCCCGAAGGCGGCCCGGTTCCTTTACACCTGCTGAGGCCGCATGTCGGCCGGGTCGATCCCGGCGACGGCGACGGGTTTCTTCATCGCGTCGCGGCGGAAGGGTTCGCCAAGTTCCTGGTTGATCAGCGCCTCGATCAGCGTGGTGATGCCGTTTTCCATCTGGTCCTTGATGGCTTGGTGCAGCGCCGCTGTCAGCTCGTCCATGGTGCGGGCCTGCACGCCTTTCAGCCCGCAGGCCTGTGCGATTCCGGCGTATGACACCTCGGTCCCCAGTTCGGTGCCGACGAAGTTGTCGTCGTACCACAGGGTCGAATTGCGCTTTTCCGCGCCCCACTGGTAATTGCGGAACACGATCTGCGTGATCGCGGGCCATTCCGGGCGGCTGATTGCGGTCAGCTCGGTCACCGCGATGCCGAATGCGCCATCGCCCGCAAAGCCCACGACCGGCACATCGGGGCAGCCGATTTTGGCGCCGATGATCGCGGGCAGGCCATAGCCGCAGGGGCCGAACAGGCCGGGCGCCAGATATTTGCGGCCCTCTTCAAAGCTGGGATAGGCGTTGCCGATGGCACAGTTGTTGCCGATGTCCGAGGAAATGATCGCCTCTTTTGGCAGGGCCGACTGAATCGCGCGCCATGCCATGCGCGGGCTCATCCAGTCGGGTTTGTCGGCGCGGGCGCGTTCGTTCCACGAGGTGCCCGGATCGTCGTCTTCGTGATCCATCGAGGCGAGTTGCTGCGCCCAGGCGGATTTGGTCTGGGCAATCTTCGCTTCGCGCTCGGCGCGGCCCTCGTCGCCTGCGGTGTCCGACAGCCGGTCCAGCAGCGATTGCGCCACATGTTTCGCGTCGCCCACGATGCCGACGCTGACCTTCTTGGTCAGGCCGATGCGGTCGGGGTTGATGTCGACCTGGATGATCTTCGCCTCGGCGGGCCAATAGTCGATGCCATAGCCGGGCAGGGTGGAAAACGGGTTCAGCCGGGTGCCAAGGCACAGCACCACGTCGGCGTTCTGGATCAGTTCCATCCCCGCCTTCGACCCGTTATAGCCCAGCGGCCCGGCGAACAGCGGGTGCGAGCCGGGGAAGGCATCGTTGTGCTGATAGCCGACGCAGACCGGCGCGCCAAGGCGCTCTGCCAGCGCCATCGAGGCCGGGATTGCGCCCGACAGCACCACGCCCGCGCCGTTCAGGATCACGGGGTTCCTGGCCTCGCTCAGCATCGCGGCGGCGGCGGTCAGCGCGGCATCGCCCCCGGCGGGGCGTTCGAACTCGACCACCTCGGGCAGGGCGATGTCGATCACCTGCGTCCAGTAATCGCGCGGCACGTTGATCTGCGCGGGGGCGCTGGCGCGGCGGGCCTGAAGGATCACGCGGTTCAGCACCTCGGCGATGCGGGAGGGGTCGCGCACCTCTTCCTGATAGGCGACCATATCCTTGAACAGCGCCATCTGCTCGACCTCCTGAAACCCGCCCTGGCCCAGCGTCTTGTTCGCGGCCTGAGGCGTGACCAGCAACAGCGGCGTGTGGTTCCAATAGGCGGTTTTCACGGCGGTGACGAAGTTGGTGATGCCGGGGCCGTTCTGGGCGATCATCATGCTCATCTTGCCGCTTGCGCGGGTATAGCCATCGGCCATCATCCCGCCCGAGCCTTCGTGCGCGCAGTCCCAGAAGGTGATACCCGCCTTGGGGAACAGATCGGAAATCGGCATGAAGGCCGACCCGATGATGCCGAAGGCATGTTCGATCCCGTGCCGTTGCAGCACTTTCACGAAGGCTTCTTCTGTTGTCATTTTCATCGGGGGAACCTCTGTATGTGATGGTCGCGCGCGCGGGCGGTCAGGCGCGGATGCTACGCAGGGTGCGGGTGCGCGGTTAGGGCCAGTTGAGGCTGCGCCTTATGTCCAGCCGGCGGCGATGGCGTCGGCGATCATCGCCACCCCGCGATCTATGCGCGATTCCGGGATCGAGGAATAGCCAAGCCGGTACAGGTTCTGCGGTCGCTGGGTTCCGGCAAAGAAGGGCGCACCGGGTTCGATCAGCACGCCCTGCGGGCGCAACTGCTCGGCCAGTCGCGTGGTGTCGGTGCCCGCAGGCGCCTGCATCCAAAGGGACGACCCGCCATAGGCGCCCCAGCCCGCGACCGTCAGCCCGTGGCGCATAATCGATTCTTCCAGTGCGCGGCGGCGGCTGTGCAGCGCCTTCGACGTGCGCCGGATCTGCGCGTCGTAATGGCCAAGCGACAGGAAATAGGCCGCCGTGCGCTGCATCTGCCCCGGCGGGTGGCGCAGAACCGAGGCGCGCAGGGCCCGGGCCTCGCGGATGAACGGCTCGGACCCGACCAGATAGCCCAGCCGCAGCCCCGGAAACAGCGATTTGGAAAACGACCCGACATAGATCACGCGGCCCTCGCTATCCATCGACTTCAGCGCGGGCGAGGGCGCGCCAAGGAACGAGAGTTCGAATTCATAGTCGTCTTCAACGATCAGCGCGTTCAGTGCGCGGGCACGGTCCAGCAGTTCCTGCCGCCGCGCGCGTGGCATGGTGGCCGTCGTGGGCGACTGGTGGCTGGGGGTGCAGAAGATCACGTCGGTCTGCGGCGGAATCGCCTCGGGCGGCAGACCATCGGCATCCACGCGGATCGGCGTGATCGGGCAACGCACATGGGCCAGCAGGTCGCGCAGCGAGTGATAGCACGGGTCTTCGATCGCCACGCTGCGTTTCTGGTTCAGCACGATCTGGGCGGTCAGCCACAGGGCGTTCTGCGCGCCAAGTGTGATCAGAATTTCCGATGGCCTTGCCGCGATGCCGCGCCGGGGCAGGGTGTGGCGCGCGATGAATTCCACCAGAAGCGGGTCATCCTGGTCGAACACATCCGAGGTCATCGGGCCGAAATCCTTGGCCCCCAGCGCGCGCATCGCGCACAGCCGCCAGTTCGCGTGGTCGAACAGCGTCGGGTCGGCCTGCCCATAGATGAAGGGATAGCGGAACCGCTGCCAATCGGCGGGCTTGCGCGGGGTGTCGCCGCCGGAAAACTGCCGCACCATGGCGCGCGACCAATCCACACGATCCTCTCCAGTGGGCTGGGGGGTATAGCTGGGCGGGACCGGCGCGTTGTCGGACACGAAATAGCCCGACCGCCCGCGCGACGTCAGGTAATCGTTCGCGAGCAATTCGGTATAGGCCAGCGTCACGGTGATGCGGCTGACGTTCAGATGCGCGGCCAGCTTGCGCGACGACGGCAGCTTTTCCCCGCGATGAAACCGCCCCGACAGGATGCCCTGCGCGATCATCTGCTGGATGCGCGCCTGCAAGGTGCCCTGCGCGTCATCGGCAAGGAAAAGGGTTTCGACCGAAATTGCCATGCGCCCTTGATAGGCTGGCCCTAAGCGGGGCGCAATCTGGACTTACCTCTAACGCGGGCGCGACAGGGTCCAATTCAGCCCGGCGCGGATCGCGGGCCAGTCGGCTGCGGTGATGGAATAGACGGCGGTGTCGCGCAGGGTGCCGTTGGGCATCACCATGTGCGACCGCAGGATACCGTCCAGCCGGGCGCCCAGCCGTTCGATCGCGGCGCGGCTTTGGCGGTTCAGGAAATGGGTGCGGAATTCCACAGCGATGGCACCCAGCGTGTCAAAGGCATGGCCCAGCAGCATCCGTTTGCACTCGGTGTTCACCCCGCTGCGCTGCACCGATTTCGCGTACCATGTGCTGCCGATTTCGACGCGCTGGTTGACGTGGTCGATGTTCATGTAGGTGGTCATGCCCACGGGCCGCCCGTCGGGGGCCATCACCGTGAAGGGCACCATCGTGCCCTTTTCCAGCAGGCCAAGGCGGCGGTCGATCTCTGCCTCCATCTCGGCGGCATCGGGCACCGGCGTGTACCACAACGACGACAGGTCGCCATCGGCGCTGGCCTGAGCCAGACCGGCCGCGTGTTCCTGGGACAGCGGCACAAGCGCGGCATGGGTGCCGGACAGCGTAACGGGTTGGGCCCACATGGCGGGCTCCTTTCTTGGTCGGGAAGGGGGCGCCGGCCGCGACGGGCCGGCGGGAAATCAGCCGAAGACCTTGGTCAGCGCGCCATCGACGGCATCTGTGATCTGGTCGATGTCGTCGGCGGTCGAAATCAGCGCGGGCGAGAAGCACAGGCAGTTGTTCTTGCCGGGGACCGAGCGGTTGGACGCGCCGATAATCACGCCGCGCGCGCCGCATTCGGCGACCACGGCTGCCACGTGCGCCTCGGTCACCACGTCTTTGGTGGTGCGGTCGCTGACCAGTTCGACACCGCAGAACAATCCCTTGCCGCGCACGTCGCCGATCACGCGGTGCTTGTCCATCAGCGTGTGCAGGTTGTCCATCATCCGCGCGCCCATTGCGTCGGTATTGGCCAGGAGGTTCTCGTCTTCGATGATGCGCATGTTTTCCAGCGCGGCGACGGGCCCCGAGGTGCAGCCGCCGAAGGTGGAAATATCGCGGAAATGGTTCAGCTTGTCGGTTGGATCGTCCTTGAAGTGGTTGAACACCTCTTCTGTGGTGACAAGGCAGGCAATCGCCGCATAGCCCGAGGCGACGCCCTTGGCCATCGTCACCATGTCAGGCTTCAGCCCATAGTGCTGATAGCCGAACCATGTGCCCGTGCGCCCGACGCCGCAGACGACTTCGTCGATGTGCAGCAGGATGTCGTAGCGGTCGCAGATGTCCTGCACCTTCTGCCAATAGCCTTCCGGCGGGACGATCACGCCGCCGCCTGCGGTCACGGGTTCAAGGCACAGCGCGCCCACGGTATCGGGGCCTTCGCGCAGGATCACCTGTTCGATCTGCTCGGCGGCCCATTCACCATAGTTGGCCTCGGGCGCGCCGTCTTGTTCGTGCTTGCGATATTCAAGGCAATGCGGCACGCGCACGAACCCCGGCGTGAAGGGCCCGTATTGCACGTTGCGTTCGTCCTGCCCGCCCGCCGAGAGGCAGGTGATGGTGGTGCCGTGATAGTCGCGGTCGCGGTACAGGATCTTGTGCTTCTTGCCGCCGTATTTCTTGTGCGCGATCTGGCGCACCATCTTGAACGCCTTCTCGTTCGCCTCGGACCCGGTGTTCAGGTAATAGACGCGGCTGAGGCCCGGCATCTTGGAAATCAGCTTTTCCGCGAAGAGCGAGCCGGGGATCGACCCGGCGGAGCCAGCGAAATAGTTCAGTTTCAGCAGCTGGTCGCGCACCGCGTTGGCAATGCTTTCGCGGCCATAGCCCACGTTCACCGTCCACACACCGCCGGACACGGAATCAAGGAATTCCTTGCCGTTCTGATCCCATACGCGCATCCCCTTGCCTTCGACGATGATGCGCGGGTCGCTGGTTTCATAGGGTTTGTGCTGGCTAAGGTGGTGCCAGACATGCGCTTTGTCGGCCTCGACGACGTGGGACAGATCATTATCGCTGAACATGCCTTCCATGGGGCAGCACCTTTCGTAACATTGGAAAACGGGCGCGGGGCAGAGCGGTGGCGCTGCGTCGCGGGTTCATTGGACATGAGCGTGAAATTGCGGCGCATTATAGGGCCAGATGGTGGGTTGGCATAGGTCCAGTATGCCGGGAGCTACTTGCTTAGGGCACGCAATCGAACTCTTACCGTTCTGAATTTGTTAGATAAAATGAGTTTGAAATTCGCTTGTTTCTGCCGTTTTTTCTGACACAGGCATGGAAAGACACAGAAAAATCATTGATCGGATGCCGCTTTTCGGATCGGATCGGGGCCAAGGCCGGGGTGGATTGCGCAGGACGCGCCACCGCCCGCTTGGCCGAAAGAGGCGGAACACCGCCCGACCATTTCAGCCGCCCCGACGGGTGGCGCAACAGGCCTAACGCCGCAAATTGCGGCGCAACAGGGAGACGATGATGATCAAGACCAAAGTTATTGCCGCAATGGCCGGGCTGGCCGCCATGGGCGCCGGCGCCCCGCTGCTGGCGCAGTCCGATGAAATTACCGTGGGCTATTTCCTCGAATGGCCGATGCCGTTCCAATACGCCAAGGTGCAGGGCACCTATGACGAGGAAATGGGCGTCAAGGTGAACTGGGTCAGCTTCGACACCGGCACCGCGATGAGCGCGGCCATGGCCAGCGGTGACGTGCAGCTGAGCGTCAGCCAGGGGGTTCCGCCCTTCGTGGTGGCAGCCAGCGCGGGGCAGGATCTGCAGGTTCTCGACGTTGCGGTCAGCTATGCCGACAACGACAACTGCGTGGTGGCAAGCGGTCTGGAAATCGACAAGACCAGCGCAGACGAACTGGCGGGCAAGAAGGTCGCCGTGCCGTTGGGCACTGCCGCGCACTACGGGTTCCTGAAGCAGATGAGCCATTTCGGTGTCGATCTGGCCAGCCTCGACATCGTCGACATGGCGCCGCCCGATGGCGCGGCGGCGATTGCGCAGGGCGCGGTCGACATGGCCTGCGGCTGGGGTGGAGCGCTGCGCCGCATGAAGGAACACGGTAACGTGCTGCTGACCGGGGCCGAGAAGGAAGAGCTGGGGATCCTCGTGTTCGACGTGACCTCGGGGCCCGCCGAGTGGGTTGCGGAAAACAGCGATCTCGTCGCCAAGTTCCTGAAGGTGACCGCCGATGCCAACGCGATGTGGGCAGACGAGGCGAACCACGCCGAAATGCTGCCGGTGATCGCCAAGGATTCCGGCATGGATGAAACGGCGACGATGGAAACGATCGAAACCTTCATCTTCCCGACGGTTGACGACCAGCTTGGCGCCAAGTGGCTGGGCGGCGGCGCGCAGGACTTCATGAAGGGCGTGGCCGATGTGTTCGTCGAGGCAGGCAGCATCGACGCGGCCAAGGACAGCTATGAAAACGCTGTCAACACAGGCCCGCTGACCAGCGCGCAGGGCATGTAAACGCCTCCGGCCGGGCGCTTTCCGTGCCCGGCCATGACTCAGCCGCGACTTTCAAAAACAACAGGCGGAGCAGTCCCATATGTCGGGTTTGACGATCGACAATCTTTCGATGCGGTTCGACCTGCCGAACGGGTCGTCGGTACAGGCGCTTCAGAACGTCTCGCTTGATCTGAAGGCGGGCGAATTGCTGTCGGTCCTTGGCCCATCGGGCTGTGGCAAGACCACGCTTTTGAACATCGTCGCGGGGTTTCTGGCCCCGACCGAGGGGCGCATTACCCTGAACGGCAAAGAGGTGAAGGGCCCCAGCGCCGAACGCGGCATGGTGTTCCAGCAGGGTGCGCTGTTTGAATGGATGAGCGTGCGCGACAACGTGGGATTTGGCCCTTCGATGAAGGGCATGCCAAAGATCGACAAGGCCCGCACCGTCGATCACCTGCTGGACGTGGTCGGGCTGGGCGCGTTCAAGGACAAGGCGGTGTACGAACTGTCGGGCGGGATGCAGCAGCGTGTGGCCCTGGCCCGCTGCCTTGCCAATGACCCTGATGTGATCCTGATGGACGAACCGCTGGGCGCGCTGGATGCGCTGACCCGCGAGAAGATGCAAAGCCTTGTGCTGAAGCTGTGGAAGGAAACCGGCAAGACGATCATCCTGATCACCCATTCGGTGGAAGAGGCGCTGTTGCTGGGCGAACGGCTGCTTGTGATGGCGCCGCGACCGGGCCGCATCCACACCGAATACCGCCTGCCATTCGCCGAGTTGGGCGTGGGGCAGGATCTGCGCGAGGTCAAGAAACACCCCGACTTCGCGAAACGGCGCGAAGAGATACTCGGCATGATCTGGGACATGGAAGAGGAAATCATGGGCCGCACGGAGGCCGCGCAATGATCCCTCTGCTGATTTACGTCGCCATCTTCATGGTGGCCTTTGCCGTGGTGTCCGTCATGGGGCGGGCGTCGGCGCGGGGCGATTATACCTCGCGCAAGACGGTGACCTTCGGCGATGAAAGCGCGGTCACCCCGAACCGCATCGCCTCGGTCGTGTCGGTCGTGGCGCTGTTCGTGCTGTGGGGCATGTTCACCGGGTCGTCGCTGCTGCCGCGCTTTCTGCACATGCCGGGCCCGTTCGAGGGGGTGACGACCTTCGATTACACCGTCGCCACGCCCGACGGCCAGCGCGACAGCGCCACCGTGACCGTGCTGGTGCATCCCATCGAGGAAGAGGCCGCGGCGCCCGAGGTCGACGCGGGCGAGGGCTGGGCGAAGAACGACAGCGCCGCCATCGGCGTCTGGCGCTCGGGGCTGATCCGGGTGGATCGCAACGATGAGATCGGTCGCGACGACGGCGCCGAGGTGATCGAGGTCAACGGCCGCAAGCTGGCCCCCGGCGGCGAGGTCATCACCGATGGCGGCCGCGTCGGGATGAGCCCGAAAGGCACGCTGACCTTTACCCCCAACAAGGGCTGGCAGATGGAACCGATCTGGCTGCCCGCGCCAGAGGCGGTGGCCGCCCGCGTGGTCGAGATTGCGAGCGAGGGCTTTCGCGGATCAACGCTCTGGGAACACCTTGGCTATTCGCTGTTCCGCGTGATCGTGGGGTTCCTGTTCGGCGCGCTGGTCGGGATCCCGCTGGGCTATGCTATGGGGCTGAGCGACTGGTTCCGGGGCTGGTTCGACCCCATCGTGGAATTCATGCGACCGGTGCCGCCGTTGGCACTGATCCCGCTGGTTATCATCTGGGCCGGCATCGGAGAACTGGGCAAGATCATCCTGCTGTTCCTTGCCGCGCTGTGGATCATGGCGATTGCCGCGCGCTCCGGCGTGTCGGGGGTGAAGATTTCCAAGGTGCACGCGGCCTATTCGCTGGGCGCCAGCAAGTGGCAGATCATGCGCCACGTCATCATCCCGAATTCGCTGCCCGATATCTTTACCGGCGCGCGGGTGGCGATGGGCGTGTGCTGGGGCACCGTTGTTGCCGCCGAACTGGTCGCCGCCGAGAAGGGGGCGGGCATGATGATCATGGTCGCATCCAAGTTTCAGAACACCGACATCGTGATCATGGGAATCATCCTGATCGGCATCATCGGCTTTGGCATCGACATGCTGATGCGCTGGGCGGAACGGGTGCTGGTGCCTTGGAAGGGCAAGGGCTGACCGTCTAGAACAGCACTGGCGCGAACAGCAGCGCCAGACCTGCACCCCCGGCGGCCAACCGCAAGGGCAGCCACCGCCGCGACAGCAGCGCCGCCGACAGCGCAGCCAGCGCCAGCGCCATCGCGACAAAGGCCAGCAGCGCCGCCATCGGGTGATCGCCCAGCGCGATCAGGGCGGGCCAGGTGATCATCCCCACGGGGATCAGGTACAGACCCAACCCCAAAGCCATTGCCGTTCCCGCAACCTTCAGCCAGTTCTCCCCCACCATACCGGCCGCGATGAACACCGCGCCACAGACGGGCGGCGTGATCGTTGACAGCAGCGCATACCAGAACACGAACAGGTGGGTTTGCAGCGGGTCGAGCCCCAGTTTCATCAGGGCGGGCCCCGCGACCGACACGCAGATCACATAGGCGGCGGTGGTCGGCACCTCCATCCCCAGGATCAGGCAGGCCAGCGCCGTCAACAGCAAGGAGGCCGCCAGCATCCCGCCCGAGGCCGAGAGGATCACCGAGGTGATCTTGACCCCAAGCCCCGTGACACCAAGCACGCCGATCACGATGGACGCGCAGAAGATGATCGCGGCGATCATTGACACCTGCTGGGCCGAGGCCAGCAGCGCCTGTTCCACCCGCGCGGCCGTCTGCGGCAGGTTCAGCCGGAATTTCCCGTCGGTCAGCAGCAGCAGCGCGGCAGCGAGGATCGCAAGGCAGGCGGCATATTGCGGCGTGTAGCCAAGGGCGAACATCGCGATCAGCAGGATGGCGAAAGGCACAAGGAAGAAGGCCGATGTCACGATCACGTCACGCTTGGCGGGGCGATCCTCGGGCGCGATGCCGCGCAGATCATAGCGCGTCGACAGCGCGTCGATCCCGGCCCAGACGGCCCAGAAATACAGGATCGCAGGCAGGATCGCGGCGACCATGATCTGCGTGTAGGGCACGCCGGTCAGTTCCACCATCACGAAGGCCCCGGCGCCCATGAGCGGCGGCATGATCTGCCCGCCTGAACTGGCCACCGCCTCGACCGCGCCGGCGACACGGCGGGGGTAGCCCAGCTTCGTCATCGCGGGCAGGGTGATTGCCCCGGTCGAGGCAACGTTGGCGCTGGCCGAGCCGGAAATCGAGCCGAACAGCGCCGAGGAAATGACCGAGACCTTGGCCGCGCCTCCTTTCAGCCGCCCGGCGGCGGCAGCGGCGACGTTCATGAAGCCTTGGCCCGCTTCGCCCGCGTTCAGCACCGCGCCAAGGATCACGAAGATCGACACGATCCCGACCGACACGGCGGTCAGGCTGCCCCAGATGCCGCCTTCGGCAATCGTCATCGTGCCCAAGAACGACCGGATCGGCACGCCGGAGTGGCCGAATTCGCCCGGAATATGCTGGCCGAAAAAGGCATAGAGCAGCGACAGCGCGGCCACCAGCGGCAGCGGCCAGCCGATGGCGCGGCGCGCGGCCTCGATCACCGTGCCCAGCAGCACAAAGGCCACGCCGATCTGAAACGGCGATTCCAGGAACCCGTATTGGTCGCCCAGCATCTCGGCATTCCACGCGACCCAACCCGCAGCCGCCACGCCAAGCGCCGCAAGCGCCACGCCGCTGGCCAGCCGCCAGCCGGTCGCGCCAAAGACAAAGGCCCAAGGCAGGATCAGCGCAAGATGCAGCGGACGGCTGACCAGGTTCGGCACCAGTCCGTAGAACACCAGCCCGATGTGGAACACCACCAGAAGCGCGGCAAGGGCCAGCCAGCTGACACGGGGGAACATGGGCATGATCGTCAACATCCTGTTGAAAAGCGATGGGGCGCCGGCAATCACCGGCGCCCCTGTCATTCGTGGTAAGCCTGTCGCCGCGCGGTTACATCTGCGCGTCGCTCAGCGCAATGCCCGCTTCCTTGTAATAGCGGATCGCACCGGGGTGGATTTTACCCTCGATGGTGCCGATCAGGTCGGTGTCGACGCCTTTCCACCAAGGGGCGGAATCAGTCATTTCCGCCTTTTGCTCCCAGAAGGTCTTGGTCAGCTGATAGGCGGTGTCATCGTCCATCTTGGTGGTGGCATAGGCGACGACGGGCAACGAGGTGGTTGTGATGTCGCTATCCTGCCCGGCATAGGTGCCAGCCGGGATGGTCAGGCGGGTGCGCTTGGTCTGGGCCACCTGATCGTCGCTCAGCGACAGCACCTTCACGTCGGTCGAGGCGGCGGCCTCGATCACGTTGGGCGCGGGCCACGACCCGGCTGTCACGAACCCGTCGATCTGGCCGTTCTTCAGCGCGGCGACAGCGTTCGACAGTTCGGCATCCGACAGCGTCACCTTGCCATCCAGCCCGAACAGGCCCAGGTATTTCTCGCCTTCGGTGGCGCCAAAGCTGCCTTTGCCCAGCAGGATCGTCTTGCCTTCGAGATCGGCAAAACTTTCAGCGCCGCTGTCTGCCGACATCACGAAGTGCATGGTCAGCGAGGGAATCGGGAACAAGGCGCGGATCTCGTCGAACGCCGGATCGCCCTTGCCTTCGAACATGGCCTTGCCGGCCTGCGCCAGCCCGACCAGCGCGGGCGGGGTGGTAAAGACGTAATCGCCGCCGCGCGCGCGCACTTCCATCACGTTCTGGACCGAGCCCTGGCCCTCTTCCAGCGTGACGATGATGTTGCCGTCGGTCCCGGCCTTCATCGCCTCGGCGATCTGGACGCCCATCTGGTAGTAGGACGTACCGGCCTTGGCCGATTTATAGGTGACGCGGGTTTCGGCGGTGGCGGGCAGGGCCACGAGGGCGGCCATCAGGGCGGCCGCGGCAAAGCGCGATTTGGTGAACATGGTGACTCCTCCGTGTGTCGCGGTGACTAAACACGCGGGGCGGCAAAGAATCAACGCCCCGGTGACACGAGGACAGGGCGCTGGCCTGCACGGGGCAGGCCAGCGCGGTCGCGATCAGAGGCTGCCGACAGCGGCATGTTCGATGGTGGGCCACATCTCTTCCGCCTTGGTGATCGTGCCTTCGCGGTCGGCCTTGTATTTTTCGTACACGGCCTGATTGACGAACAGGTACAGCTTGCCGTCCATGATGTCGGCAAAGCGCGGATCGCCGTCCAGCTTCTTGCCCAGGGCCACGGCAAAGGCGCAAAAGCCGCCGTATTGCGGCAGGTAGCGCGCCGGGTCGGCCTTGAAGGTTTCGGCGCTGATCTCCGAGGCAAAGTAATAGGATACGCCGTCGTGCAACACGGCATGGGTGGCCGAGCCATGGGCGACGGTGTTCAGCGTGGCCAGCGCGACCGGGTCGAACCCGTGCAGCGCCAGCGGCGCGCCATCAAGCGTCAGCCCGTTCGATACGTTGACCTCGTCCTCGGCAAAGGCCGGGGCGGCCATGGCGCAGGCGATGGCAAAGGCGAAGGCAAGGTTGAAGGTGGTTTTCCGTGACATGGGACTGTCCTTTCAGGGTTGTCCCGCGATCTGCGGGAAGGGAGGGAAAAGGGTGCCCGACCCCATGGGGAGGTGGCGGCCACGAGGCCGGGCAGGAATGGCGCCTGCCAGAATGGGCAGGGCAGGCGCCGGGGCGGCGGGCATGGGGGATCAGGCAGGCGCCCGCCGCAAAGGCTTACATCGCGTGGGCGTCGCGGATCGCGGCCACGGTGTTGGCGGTATTGTCGACCGCGCTGGCGATCATGCGGAAGTTGGTCAGCGAGGCGGCATAGCCATCATAGAACGGCGTGATCGCCCCGGCGGTGGCATCGGTCACGACCAGCACCTCGAAGCCGGCTTCGACCAGTGCGCGCATGTGCGATTCAGTGCAGAGGTTCGAGGACATGCCGCCAAGGATCACCTTGTCGATCCCGGCCTTGCGCAGTTGCAACACAAGGTCATTGCTTTCCGGGCCGTATACCTTGTGCGGGCTGGTCACGACGGTTTTGCCGTTGTCGATGTAGGGCTTGTATTGTTCAAGCCAGTCGGCACCCGAGCCTTCGAACCCAGTCAGGGTCAGCGCGTCGGGGCGGTCGAACATGCCCAACTGGTGCATCAGCGTTTCCAACGTGCCCTCGAAGTGCCACTTGTGATCGTGTTCGTAGTAGTAATGCGGCGAGATGAAGACCGGCATGTCGGTGGCTTCGGCGGCGGCAAACAAGGCGTCGATATTTTCGACCGTGCCATTGGCGGTGATGCTTTGGCCGACCACGCCCCATGTCACGCCCTCGGGCGACAGGAAATCGTTCTGCGGGTCGGTGATGACCAGCGCGGTATTCCCGGCGGTGATGTCAAAGCCCGGCATCGGCAGGCCATCGTTGACCGGGGGCTGGGTGGCCGTCGCGGCGCGGGCGGTGTCCTGCGCCAGGGCAGGGCCGGTCCCCAGACCGGTGATGATTGCGCCTGTCGACACCATCAGCCCCGCGCCGAGGCAGGCGGCGGCGACGGTTACGCCAAAGTGGGCGGTGCGTTTCTTGAAATCCATGATCTGTCTCCTGTCATGTGCGCGGTTGGGGGCGCCGGGGTCTGGCCGGTACGCTGGCCGCGCGGTGTATCGAACAGGGACTGGATAGGATGACGGGGCCGCGCCGGTCTTGACCGGGCATGTCAGAAACTTGACGCAGCGTGACAAAGCGGGAAAACTTGCGCCCGTCCCCGGGTGGCGCGGGGTTTGGGATCACTGTTGCGGGGGGCGCAGGTGCCGGAGATATCGGCGATATTCGTGCGCAAGCATGTGAACGAGGCGGTGAATCTGCCTGACAAGGCGGCACTGTACGCTTCGGTCGGGCTGACGGCAGACAGCGCGCAGGCCCCCGATGCGGGTGTCTCTACCGCCGATTACTTTTCGCTGCTGGAAACCATCGCCAAAAGCGAATGGCCCAGCCTTGGGTTTCACATGCGGGTCTGTGCGGGAATGCGTTGCGAGGAATTCGGTGCGGTCGGGCTGGCGATCAAATCCGCGCCCACGTTACGCCACGGATTCCAGCGGATGCATCGCTATGCGCGGCTGTACAACAAGACCTCGGCCTTCGCGGTCGAGGACAAGGGCCATGTCTATTGCTGGACGCACCGCCGCCCGGAACCGCAGCGCCTTGGCAATCACCTGTCGAACGAAGCGGCGCTGGCCACCTTCCTGACACTGTGTCGCGAAGCTGCCGGGCCCCAGCTGACTCCGGTGCGCCTGCAATTCGCGCATCAGCCCATTGGCGACACCACTGCGCTGGTGCGGCATTTCGGGATCGAGCCGGTCTATGGCGAGGCGATGGACGGGATGCAGTTTGCGCTTGAGGACGTCGATCGCCCCAATCCTGCGGGCGACATGGGGTTCTGGCGCTTTTTCTCGGATCACCTTGATACCCTGCTTCCCCCGGCAGAGACCGCCCCTGACAAGCTGGCCGCGCAGGTTGTGGACGAGGTGGCCGGTCTGCTGAGCGGTGGCGTGCCGCAATTGGCCGAAGTTGCCAGCCGGATGGGCATGGGCACCCGCACGCTGCAACGACGGCTGTCGGATGGTGGCACGACATATCAGGATCTGGTGACCGAAGCGCGGCGCCAGCTGGCCCGCAAGCTGCTGCGCCAATCGGATTATTCGCTATCGGAAATCGCCTTTCTCACCGGCTTTTCCGAGCAAAGCGCCTTTACCCGCGCCTTCAAACGCGACGAAGGCATCACGCCCCGCGCCTACCGCCAAAGCATCTTGTCCCCAGCGGCGGCTATATAGCCAGAAACCGCTGGAGACCGCGCGCCAAGCAATCACTCACGCTGCTTGGCAATCTCAACCCAGTTCGTGGCCGCTTCTGGATGCGGCGGGCCCTGATCGGGTCAGAGCACCGACGGCAGCACCAGTGTGAGCCAGGGAAACAGCGCAAGCAATGTGGTGCCCAGGACGAACAGCAGAACAAAGGGCCAAGCGGCCGCGTAGACATCGGCAAGCGTTCCCTCGGGCCATGTGCTTTTGAGAGCAAAGAGCACATAGCCTAAGGGCGGCGTCAGGCCTCCGATCGTCACGTTGATGAGGAACAGCAACCAGAACCAGATCGGATCATAGCCCTGCGCGGCAACGATCGGAATGTAGATCGGGATCACGATCAGCATCAGCGCGATCTGGTCGACGAACATGCACAGAACGAAAGGCAGCAGCATCAGGATGAAGAGCATCAGGAAATACCCCAGCTCCAGCCCGACCAGCCATTCGGTCAGCGCAGCCGCACCACCGCTGAGCGCGAGAAGCTGACTGAAAAGTTTCGAGGTCGCCATGATGATCAGGATCATGCCCGACACCTTGGCCGCCGACACCGTGGCCTCTCTGATCATGTTGAAACTTAGTCCACGATAGATCGCCGCCGTGACCAGCGACCCGATAACCCCCATGGCAGCCGCTTCTGTCGGCGTGGCGATGCCCAACAGGATGAAGCCAAGAACCATAAGGATGATGATCGTGAAGGGAATGATGCGAACCACCGCGATAAGGGCATCCCGGGCGGTGACCTTGGGCATGACGTCCGGCGCGGCAGGGGCCATTGCAGGGTTCAGCCAGATACGGACAAAGACATAGACCAGGAACAGCGCGGCGAAGACGAGGCCGGGAATGATGCCCGCGATCAGCAGGCCCGCGATCGACACACCTGCAAGCGTGCCGACGATAATCGTCAGAATGCTGGGCGGGATCAGCGGGGCAAGGCACGCCCCGGCAAGAATGACGCCAGCCGAGAGTCGCGGGTTGTATCCGCGCGAAATCATGCCGGGCAGAAGCGAACGCCCCAGCATCGCCGCTACGCCCATGGCGGCGCCCGAAAGCGTGCTGAACACCGTGGCGAGCGCGATTCCCAGAACGTATTGCCGCCCCTTCACGCGTCCGATCAGCGTGTCGATCGAACGAAAGAGCATCTCGACCGAGTTGCTGCGAAACAGGATCTCTCCCATCAGGATGAACAGCGGAATGGTCGCCAGTGACTGCGTGGTCGTGGTTTCGTAAAGCGAGTTCACGAACATTCCGTATCCCGCAGGCCCGATGAACAGGACAACGGTCAACAGGTTTATCAGGAAAAAACCGACAAAGACGGGCATACCGGTCGATAGAAAGGCCAGCAGCAGACCAACCCCCGCGACCAGTGCGGGTATCCCTTCAGGCATCATGTCCGGGGCTCCTGCTGCGGTGAGGGCGGTGAAACGGTCAGGCCGATAAACGCCAGCCCACAGCCAACCAGACCAAAGGCGATCACTGACGTGAGTATCCATTTCGGAAAGGGAATTGCCGAATAGGTCATCGTTCCACGCCGGAAAAGCGATGCGGCTTCGGCGATCGCAATGACGCCCCCGCCGATGCAGACGATGGCGCCCGCCGCGAACCCAAGCCGGATCGCAAGGCGCGCCCATTTCTCTGGCAAGAGGTCGGGCAGCAGGGTTACGGCAACATGGCCGTTTTCCCTTGTCAGCCAGGGCGCAACGAGAAAGACGGATGCCAGCAGAAGGAATGACACCGTGTCACTGGCCCAGCGCGTCGGCGCATTAAAGAAATAACGCATCACCACCTCGCAGGCGTAGCAGGCGACGATGGCTGTCAGGGCAATCGCGCCAAGCGCGAATGCCAGACGGAAAATCCGGTCCAATGTCGTGATCAGCACGGCGGTTATCCTTTTGAATGGCAGGTCTGAGAGGCATCTTTAAGAAACGCCGCCATCGAAGAGATGGCGGCGTCCCGGACGGAGTGTCGGGTCTTACTCGTACGACAGACCGGCCTCTTTCGCCAATTCGCGCATTTTCGAGATCTTGTCGGGGTTGACCGTGGCCGCAAGGTTCATCTGGCCGATGAACCATCCGGTCTGAAGGTCCGCGGCCTGCTCTTCGGTCAGTTGGGTTTCCTGCATGCCGTTCTCGATCAGCTGGGCCTCTTCGCTTTCGACGATCTCGGTGAACTGATCGACGGCCATCTGCTCGAATTCCTGAGCCGCTGCCTCGATCTGCTGGCGTGTCGCGTCGTCCAGACCGTTCCACTTGTCCAGGTTCATCAGAACCAGATAGTTCGACTGGCCGAAGGACGGGCGCATGAGGTAATCGGCGACTTCGAACCACCGGAAGGACAGCGCGCCGATGATCGGCCAGGCTGCCCCATCAATCGTTCCGCGCTCCAGCGCGGGATAGATCTCGCCGCCGGGCAGAACGACTGGCGACGCGCCAAGTTTTTCCAGAGCCGCGTGATAGCTGGGGGTGCCACGAATCTTGCGCCCTGCCAGCCCGTCACCTGTCAGCTCGTCCTTCAGAACGACCTGGTAGCCGCGCGGGTCGGCCAGAACGGCCACGACCTTCATGCCGATTTCCTGGTACTGGGCATCGACAAAGGAAATGATCTCGGCATCGCGCAGGTCGGCGACAGAGCCCTTGAGCGTGTCCAGCGCCATGCCCACACTCAGATCGTTGTAATGATAGGATCCATGCGTGAACAGCATGTCGAACAGGCCGCGCTGAACGGGGTCCAGCTGTTCAAACGGCGGGATCGTTTCCGGCCCCATCGTCTTGATGCTCAGGCTCTCGACGTTGCTCTCGAGGTGATCGGTGAAGGCCGTCAGAACCTTGCCGACGGGCGGAAAGCTGGAATCCCAGCTGGCCAGCAACCGCAGATCCGTTGCCTTGCCCGCGTCGGGCGATAGCGACACGGCCAGAGCGGCCGCCGCAAGAATACCGGTGAATTTCATTGTAGTCTCCTCCCCTTGTTCAAGCATCCGGCCCGCTGCACGACCGGCGCCGGTATCGTCCGGACGCCGGCTCTGGCTGGCCTGATTGCGTGGTGAGACTATACACGACAGCAAACCGCAGAAATGCCATGCGCGAGGTCGACTCGACTTTTGCACATATGTAGAAATTTCTATGCGGGGAGCATTGGGTGGCCTTGAATCGCGCCCGTCAGGGCGCGACGTGCTACAGTTTTCCGGTCGGCGAGGGACTGCGGGCGCTAGTGGACCGCAGCGAACATGATGCGTTTTTCCGTGGCCTCGTCAGGGGTGAACTCCTCGACGATCCGGCCGGCACGCGACACGAGGATGCGGTCGGAAATGTTCATGATCTCGGGCAGGTAGGACGAAATCACCACCACCGCGATGCCCTGATCCGCCAATTCATTCAGAATTTGGTGGATTTCGGAAATGGCCCCAACGTCGACGCCGCGGGTCGGTTCGTCGAAGATGACGACCTTGGGTTTTTGAACAAGCGCACGGGCGATCACCACCTTCTGCTGATTGCCGCCGGACAGTTCGATCACTCGCGCGTTCGAGTTGATCGCCTTGATGTTCAGTCGCTCGCTCCACTCTTTCGCCATCCTGCCGATCTCGGAATAATTCAGTATGACGCCCGAGCTGACATTTGCGGCCTGCGCGGCGCGGTGGATGTTGTCGGCGATCGACATGTTCTCGAAGAAACCTTCGATCTTTCGGTCCTCGGTGACATAAACGATCCCGTCCTTGACCGCCTTCAATGGCGTGCGGTAGCGAACGGGCCTGTTGTTCAGCCGAACCTCTCCGCCGTGAAAGAAATCGCGCTTGTAGATGCCGGATATGACCTTTGCCGCCTCGGTGCGGCCCGATCCGATCAGGCCGAATATCCCCGTGATCTGCCCCGAGTAGACCGAGAACGAATTGTTCTTCACCACCTTTGACATGGACAGATTCTGGATCGACAGAACCTTCTTGCCGGTCGGGCGCACCTTCTGGGATTCGTGATCCTGGTACAGCTCTTCCGAAAGGGTCCTGCCGACCATGGATTGCACGATGGAGTTGCGGTCAAAGCTCTCGGCCGGTCCCGTATCCACGAGTTCGCCGTCACGGAGAATGGAAATCCTGTCTCCGATCATCAGGGCCTCTTCCAGCGCGTGGCTGATGAAAATGACCGATACGCCGCGGTCCTTCAGCTGCCGGACCAGGTTGAAGAAGTGTCGCTTCTCTTCCGGGGTCAGGGTCGCCGTCGGTTCGTCGAAAATGATGACCCGGGCCTTTTGCCGGACGGCGCGGGCAATTTCGACCATCTGTTTCTTGGCGGCCCCCAGCGTTCCGACATCGGCCCAGGGGTCGACATCAAAGTTCAGCGACTGCATGAATTGCTGGGCCGCGATATAGACGCCGCGAAGCCGGTTAAAGAACTTCTCTTCCCCCAGATACAGGTTCTGCGCGACCGACATGGACGGCACCAGGCTGGTTTCCTGAAACACCATGGCGATTCCGTTGTTCAGCGCCTCGGCGGGCGTGGCAAAGGAAACGGGGCGCCCCTCAAGAAGCATTTCGCCAGAGGTCAGTTCTGTCACGCCGGCCATGATCTTGGTCAGGGTCGATTTGCCCGCGCCGTTTTCGCCCAGCAGAGCGTGGATTTCTCCGGGTGCCAGTTCGAAATCGACATTCTTGATCGCAGGAACGCCCCTGTATTCCTTGGTGGCGTTCCGCATTGTGACCAAAGGTTCGGTCTTTGCCGCATCAAAGCTCATGTTGTTGCCTTCAAGATTGTGTCCCCACCCTTCGAGGCGATCAGAAGACCGCCCGAAACCGGCAGACAACTTGTGATACCGTGACGTTTCCCGTTTGCTCGCGAATGGAGGCTTTCCAGCGGTCGCCCGTCGGCGTCGAGCCGAACTACCAGTCCGATAGAGCGCGATGGGGCCCACGGCTTCAACTCGCCCAGTTGCTTCAGGCCGCCGCCTTGCATGGGTTCAAGGTAGGATATCGGAGCGTGCAGCGATGGCGCGATCCAGTATTCGGGATCGATCTCGGCCAGCATTCTCTCGCGGTAGGCGCGTTCTTTCAGCACGAACTCGATCAGCTGGGTGCGCGGGGCGAAGATGCAAAGCCACAGATCGTTGTTGTCGCCTCGGATCAACCGCGACGGATATCCCGGCAGTTCGTCCAGAACCACGCCCGGTTCTCCGCCATCCGCGATGGTGATCACGCGGTGACGCCAGCTTTCCGACACCAGTACCGCACCGTCGTCCCGTGCCACGATGCCGCTTGGAAAGGCAAGATCGCGCGAAAGACACCGGGCCGCGCCAGTTATAAGGTCCAGTCTCCAGACCGAACCTGATGCGCCGAATGTCATCAGGTCCCGTTTCCATTCGGCCATTCCGTGCACCTGGCTCGCCAGGCAGATCAAGAGCGTTGCGGCATCCTCGAAGACCATCGCGCTTGGCGCCACGATTTGCGTATCGCCAAGCGAGGTGAAGGACTGCCCGTCATGCGCGCCGCCACGTATGATGATCTGCCCCTCTTCCAGACCAATGGCCAACGCGCCCGAGGTATGGCTGGCAAGGCAGCACACGGCGCTTGTCTCGGTTGCGATCTGTGCGACTGCGCCGTGTTCTTCCAGCTTGTGCAGCGTCGAGCCGCTGCTGAAGATCAGGCCGCCGTTGTGGCGAACGAGATTGTCGGGCGCGTCCACAGCCGCGATTTCATCGGCCTCTTCGATGCGGTTGTTGGGACGCAGCGCACCGTCCATCGGGGGCAGGGTGATGGCGGCCTCGCCACTGCCGCGCAGCCGGTCGAAGTACCGGGTGAACATGTTACCCATTGTCCTTGTCTCCCCAGTAATGCGAGATGCCCGTCCAGTTGGGATCGGCGCCCGGGATGTCGTAGACACCGATCCGGTCGTTGAAGAGACCGCCCAGATAGAGCTTGCCCTTGTGTTCGCGGATCGAAGTCAGCGACGGATGCTTTGCGCCTTCGCGGTCCCACAGCACTTCAAGGATGTTGCCGTCGATGTCGAACTTGATGAGGCACCCGAAGTTCATGTTCGGATACATCCATTCGTCGGCGGCAACGCGGTACACCATGCGCTTGCGATATTGCGGCATCCGCAACGCCAGATCGAAGGTGGGCGAACGCATCCCCACCAGCCCGCACCAGAAGTTGCCGTCCGACGCCCGGTTGATGTTGTCGGGATATCCCGGCAGATCGGGGATGACCGATTCGGTCTCGCCCTTTCTGGGCCCGTCGTACCAATAGCGGGTGATGCTGCAATCCCAGGTCTGCGCGAACAGGAACGACTGCCCGTCGTCGCACATGCAGATACCGTTGGGGAACTTCAGGTTCGACAGGATCGTTCGCGATGTCCCGTCGCTCGGGTCGTAGCAGATCAGTCGGCCGTTCCCGCGCGCCTCAATCGCGTCAAGCATCCATTCGCTGGTGTTGTAGCGGATGGTGGCTTCGGAGAAGAAGACCCGGCCATCCGGCGCAATGTCCAGATCGTCCGCAATCCGCATCCGCGAGTCGTCGATCACCGACAGAAGCGACCGGTTGGTTTCGTCCGAAAGTTTCACCACCTCGCGGTCGCGCGTGATCTTGTACAGGCCCATGCCGCCGACGCAGACCACCAGTTCCTGGTCGCGATTGAAGGCCATGCCAAGAGGGTGACCGCCGATATGGGCGTAGACTTCGTGGCGTGTGTAATCGGGTGCGAAAAAACGGATCACGTCGCCGTGGCGGCTGCCGCAATACAGGTGATCGTCTTCGTCAAGGATCACGTCCTCGGGACCGTCAAGTTCGCCCTGACCAATGACACCGGCCTCGCCGAGCCTGTTGTTCACCTCGTAGATCGACCCCGATCCTTCGCGGGTTTCCGGGTTCGGCGGCAGCGCCAGATAGGTTGGCGACACATAGGCCTTGTTCAGAACCTTCATCCGGTTCTTCATCCATTTCACGTCGATCGCCACAGCCGCCAGCATGATCGAACCAAGAACCAGTTCGCTGGCACCAGTCCGCAGTCCCATGCGGATCAGGGCGTTGGACACCAGAACAACAATCACGGTCCCGATGATGGCCTTGGTGACCGAACCGCGCCCGCCGCCAAGGCTGTTGCCGCCAAGCACCGCGGCCGTCAGAATGATGATTTCCAGCCCGATACCAACTGTCCCGCTGGTGCTGCCAAGGCGCGAGGCATAGAACAGCGCGCCCGCCGCGGTGAAAATCCCGCTGTAGATGTAGGTTTGTGCCACGATCCGATTGACCGGAAGGCCGATGTTGTAGGCCGAGCGCCGCGATCCACCGACGGCGCTGAGGTGCCAGCCGAACCGCAACCGGGTCATCAGGGTGTGCGCCACGATGGCGACAACCGCCGCAACCACAAGGCTGAAGGGCACGCCGAGTATGTCTGCCGTTCCCAGATAGTCCCATGCGGGCACCGGGGTTTCGGAGTAGGAGGCCGCGACGCTGTAGTTCAGCGATAGAAGCTCGACCACGGCGCGGACAAGGATCAGTGTCACGAGGGTGGTCAGGAAGGCGCGCAGCCGCAGGTAGCCCACGAGAAACCCGTTGATCGCGCCGACGAAGCCGCCCAGCAGCAGGATCACAGGGATTACCACGATCAGCGGCAGACCCATCGCGTTGACCAGGTAGAGCGCGCCGAAATTGCACAGTGCGAAGTTGGACCCGACGCTCAGGTCGATGCCCCCGGCCTTCAGCACCATCGTCATGCCGATCGCGATGAAGAGATATTCGCCAAGCACCCGCGCAAGGATGGCCAGACTGCCTGTCGACAGAACGCCGGGAAGGATGAAGGCGAACAGGGGCACGGCGAAGCCGAGGAAGATCATTGGAATGGCGTTGTCGATCCAGTTCTTCGACAGAATTTCACCGACAACATGGTCCGGCACGAGCCGATACCGCCAGCGCATGAAGGTTTCACTTGCACTCATTTGGGCGCTCCAGAATTTGATGAGAGTGGCCGCGTACCCCTGTGCGCGGCCGCTCCGATGGCATCGCTCAGTTGCCTGCCTTGATCTGATCGATGGTCCAGCACGAAGAGGGGGTCAGCGTGTCGGCCGTGATGACCTGGTTCGCGGTGTAAAGGCCGATGGGCATGGAGCCCGGCTCGGGTGACTGCTGAAGCAGGATCGAGATCACATTCGCAAGCTGGTGCGCCTGGCTGCGCGTATCGACCTTGATGTAGGACGTGAAGGCGCCGTTCTCGATGTTGTTGCAGCCCGACTCCTGGTTGCCGCCACCTTCGGTAACGACCTTGATCTGCCCTTGCTTGCCAGCCTCGCGGACGGCCGCGGCGGTACCGACGTCCATGTTGTCCCACAGACCCATGAACGCACACAGATCGTCATGCTGTTTGATGATGGTCGATGCGATGGCGTGGGCCTTCGAGGCATCCCAGTCTGCCGCCTGGTTGGCGACGAGTTCGATTTCGGGGTGGTCTGCCAGAACGTCCTCGATCCCGACGACGCCCAGTTGGCTGGCCGGGCTCGTGACCGGGCCGCGTACCAGCGCGACCTTGCCTGACGTACCCTCGCCGCAAAGCTTGACGGTCTCTTTCGCGACATCCGCTCCAACCTGATACCAATCCCCCCCAACGAAGGCGTCGGCATTGACCGGCGTCTTGAGGTTCATCTGTATGACGTTGATCCCTGCGCTCATCGCCCGCTGGACCAGCTTGGTGTATGCCTGCGTGTCATTGTTGTGAAAGATCAGGATATCGGGCTGTTCGCCGATAAGCTGTTCGAGGGCCTGCGCCCCGGCGTCGACGCTCCAGTTAGGGTCGCGGATGATCAGCTCATAGCCCAGGGCATCCGCCTCGCGCTGCACCGCAGCCACCCAGCCTTGCGTCAGATCGAACCCCATGGAGATGGGCACGAAGGCGACAGTCTTGCCTTTCACGGCCTCCTGATACTTGAAGACCAGCCCGTCATCGGGTCGTTCCGCATGGGCTATGCCCGCCGTGCCGATCATTGCGACCGCAACTCCGGCAGCCCGCAGGGCAGATTTTACGCCAAAAAAATTCATGTCTTGTTCCTCCCAGTTTTATTTTTCGCGCGCGCCGTTCGGGCGCGCGCGGCAATGCTCATCCGCCGGATCGAACCTGATCGACGGTCCAGCAGTCGGTGTCGGCCACGGTTTCGGGCGTCAGAAGCTGATTGGCCGTGTAAAGGCCGAAGGGCTGCGAACCCGGCTCGGGCGAAACCTGCAGCAGCGTTTCCACCGCCGAGGCCAGTTGTTTGGCTTGATCGCGCGTGTCCACCTTCACGTAGGATGCGAACATGCCGTTCTTGATGTTGTCGCACCCGGATTTCTGGTGGCCGCCACCTTCCGTAATCACCTTGATCTTGTCGGCCAGACCTGCTTCGCGAACGGCAGCGGCCGCACCGATGTCCATGTTGTCCCAAAGGCCAACGAATGCGCACAGATCGGGGTGCTGCTTGATAAGGGTCGAGGCGATGGCGTGTGCCTTGGATGCATCCCAATCGGCAGCCTGATTGGCGACGATGGTGATATTGGGATGTTCCGCCAGCGTGTCCTCGATCCCTGCAACACCAAGAAGGCTGGGCGGGCTTGTGACCGGGCCCTGGATGATGGCGACCTTGCCCGAGGTGCCTTCGCCGCACAGCCGGACCGCTTCCATCGCTTCGTCCGCGCCGACCTGGTACCAGTCGCCCCCGATGAATGCGTCGGAGTTCACCGGTGTCTTCAGGTTCATCTGGATCACGTTAATGTCGGCGGCCATGGCCCGTTGCACCAGCTTGGTATAGGCGTGCATGTCGTTGTTCTGAAAAATCAGGATGTCCGGCTTTTCCGAGATGAACTGCTCAAGCGCCTGCGCCCCCGCGTCGATGTTCCAGTTGGGGTCGCGGATCTGCAACTCGTAGCCCAGACGCTCTGCGCTATGCTCCAGCGCGGCGATCCAGCCCTCGGTCAGATCGTAGTTGGCCGATATTGGCACGAAGGCCACCGTCTTGCCCTCGAATGCGCTTGAGTAGATGTCAAAGAGCCCGTCATCGGGTCGTTCGGCCATCGCGGGCGCGGCCATGCCGATGGCGCCGCACATCAGGCCGGTCAGGGTGGCTAATCTTCCGGTCAGTCGCAGTTTCATGTTGTCCTCCTCCAGTGTTGTCTGCCCAGGTCCGGCGGATCAGATGTCGCCTTGCTGGGAGGTCTGTTCGTCGCGCGGGTTCAGAAGCGAATCCAAGATGATGGCGGCAAGCAGGATCAGCGCCTTGATGATGTTCTGGACCGAATAGCTGATGTTCATGATCGTCATGCCGTTCAGCAGAAGGCCGATCAGAAGCGTCCCGGACAGGACGTTTCGAATGCTGCCCTTGCCGCCCGACAGCCCGATGCCGCCGATGACGACCACCAGGATGATGTCATAGACCAGCGTCGAATTGGCCAGGCGCGCGTTCACGGTTGACACGGTTGTCGCCATGATCAGACCTGCAAAGAAGGCGATCGCCGCCGATACCGCATAGGCGAGGATCGTCATCGGCCGCGTCGCGATACCGTTGTTGCGGGCCGCGAGGTAGTTGTCGCCGATCGCGTAGATGAAGGCCCCGTAGCGCGTGTACCGCAGGGCAAGATAGACGACGAAGGCCAGCAGCAGGAATATGACAACCGGCATCGGAATGACCGATCCGATGCGGCCCGATCCCAACTGTCCGATCAGTCCCAGATCGCTGGTGATGAAGATGGTATCGGACTCGACCAGTGCGAACCGGCCCAGCCCTGCGATAACGGTGGCCATGGCGAGGGTGGCGAAGATCGCCGGAATCTCGACATAGGCAATCAGGAACCCGTTTACCGTTCCGATCAGCAGCGCCAGCGCAAAGCCCAGGGCAAGCGCGATCCCGATCGACATGCCGTCAAGATGCAGCGAAAAGCTCCAGCCGACGGTAAAGACCATCACCGCAACCATCGTCAGGTCAATGCCGCGTCCGATGATCACCACGGCCATGCCGATGGCGAGGATGCCAAGGATCGATACGTTCTGCAGAAGCGAAACCAGGTTCGAAACTTGCAAGAAACTGTCGAGCGTGATCGAGAAGATCACAAAAAGGGCAGCAGAGATTATCAGGACCATTTGTTCCTGACTGATCGATCCCCCTTTCAGCATTTTCTGCATGTGCTGTCGTCCTCCCCGTTTGATGTCTTGCTGCACCCGGCTTCGGCCTAGGTTGCAGTGGGCGAAAGCCCAAGGTCACGCATTGTGGCGATATAGTCGGCGATGCCTTCGGACAGGCCGTACTGTGGCGCGAACCCCAGGTCGTCGTGGGCGCGCGTGTTGTCCAGAACGCCGGCATAGCGGACGCCGGCATTGAAGAAGTCGAGGCCGGGACCGATCTCGAAGTCCACGCCGGGTGCGTGTGCCTTCACCGCGTCGGCGAATTCGCCAAGCGTGACACCTGTTCCCGAAGAAATATTGTAGGCGTGATGCGCCGGTTTCTCGTGTTCGAGTGCAGCCACGCAGGCCCGGGCAACATCGCCGACGTAAATGATATCGTCCCGCTCTTCTCCGCCCTGCGGAAGACGCAAGGGGATACCCAGCATCCCGTTTTCGATGATCCGTGACAGGATGCCCATAGGGCCATGCCGGACAAGCTTGCCGGGCCCGTAGATCGTTGAAAAGCGCAGGGCGACGAACTCGAGCCCCAGTTTGGCGAAGGTGCGCCCCATCAGCTCGCCGCTGAGCTTCGTCACATCATAGACGCTGTGCGCCTCGAGCGGCTGGCCCTCGTCAACCGGGCGATAGGTTGGATGTGCGTGTTCGCCCACGATGTTTCCGTAAACGGCACGCGAACTTGTATACACGAAACGCTTTGCCCCGGACGCAAGCGCGGCGTCCATCAGTTGCACGGCACCAAGGCCATTGACCATGAACCCTTTCAGCGGGTCTTCGTCGATCCCGGTGATCAGCGCGGCCATGTGAATGACGGCATCAACCTTCTGATCTGTCATCAGCTGCGCCATTGCATCGCGATCAAGGATATCGGTATGGCGCAGGTCGATTTTTTCCGCTGCGGGGCCCAGCAGAGACACGTCTCGCTGGCGGTCGACAACGATAACCCGGTGCCCGCGTTCGACGAGTTGCCGCGTCACGAATGCGCCGTTCACACCCAGGCCGCCGGTGACCAACACAATCATGACAGCACTCCCATCGATAAGAGAAGAGGTAGGTTGGTCAAGTTACCGGACATTGAGCGCCTCCACCGTGTTGGCCTCTTTCAACCAGGCCAGCAGCGCCGACAGTTGTTGATCGCGGGTCTCGACCACGCTTTCGCTTGTCCCCGCAAATGTGTACCAGCCGCGCCCCGTGATCGCGCCGAGATGATCCTGGCGCACCATGTCTTCGAGCACGGGGCGGCCCTTGTAGTTCTCGTCGCCGGTCTGCTCGTAGATCGAGTTGGTGACGGCCAGCGCCGTCTTCTTCGAAACGATCAGATCTTCCGTCAGAAGGGGCCCCCACAAAGCAAGCCTTGGCCCAAGGCTAAGCCGCACCGCGTTGTCGATGTCGTCGCGAGAGGCGAGGCCCTCGTCCATAAGGCGATAGATCTCGGTCAGCATCGCGAACTGGATGCGGTTCACGAGGAAACCAGGGCGTTCAAGAATTGCGACACCGACATGATCCAGCGAGTCCACGAAGGCTCTGCTCCACGCCACCAGCTCGGCCGGGGTGTCGGCCGCGCTGATGAGTTCGATAACCGGAATGATATGCCCGGGCGTCACAAAGTGAATCCCGATCACCCGCTGACGGTTCTGCATTCGGGCAGAGATATCGGAGATAAGAAAGGACGATGTGTTCGTTGCCAGCACGACCGTAGCCGGACACAGCGTGTCCAGCGTTTCGAACAGCGCCTGTTTGACATCGAGAACTTCCTGCACCGCTTCGTGAACCAGAAACGCGCCTTCGACGGCTTTGGTCAGATCCGGCTCTGCCTCGACACGCGCAAGGATCGCGTCTGTTCCCGCCGCGTAGCCCAGCAGACTCGCGGCAATCGGGTTCGCCCGATCATGGTAGCTGCGCAGCATTGCGGGATCGCTGTCGCAGATCGCGACCTCATAGCCGTGATGGGCGTAGAGCGTGGCGATCACGCATCCCATGAAGCCGGCTCCGACCACGCAGATTTTCCCGCCTTGGGGCGGATTCTCCCCGAACATCGCGTCAGACAAAATAGTAAACTCCTCTTGGTCCCACCTGCCGATCACTCGATCCCCCTCGGCAGCGTGGTGGTCATTTGTCATCGCTCAACACCCCCGCGTCCAATACCTATGAGTCGACTTTTCATAAGTGTCTGGTTATCATTTGGCTTGACGGTGGGCGGATGCTGGCTAGCCTTGGGCCAGCCGATCAGGCTGGGGTGAGCAGGTTGCCGTCGCGAGAGCGGCCGCACTGTTCCGTGTTCGGGCAGGCAGGGGAGCGTCTGGATGCCGACCAATCCGACCGATACAAGCTACACCGCGCTGCCGCGCGAGGCGCTGCGCGCGGGCAACCTGACGCTGCACAAGCTCCATGTGTTCTGCATGGTGGCGCGCTACGGCAGCGTGACACGTGCGGCGCAGCATCTAAGCGTCGCACAACCGGCCGTCAGCGCCCATTTGCGCAGTCTGGAGCAGAGCCTCGATACCAAGCTGGTGCGCAAGTCGGGGCGGAATATCGAACTGACATTGCCGGGACAGCGGATTCACGCGTGGGCGGAAGAGATCATCCAGCGCAGCTCCGAAATGTTCCTTGATCTTGCCGACATAGAGCGTGGCGTGATCGGCAAGATCCGCATGGCGGCCTCTATGGTTGCAGGGTCGTACAAGCTGTCGGACGTGGTTATCGCCTTCAAGAAAGAGAACCCGCTGGTCCATATTTCCCTGTCGGTCGCGACACCCCATGTGGCAACAGAGGCGGTTCTGTCCGGGGATTCCGATTTTGGCGTGACGTTGATCGACCACAGCCGCGATACGTCCCGGCTCAAGACCGAGCTGTTGTGGCGAGAGCCACTGTATCTTGTCGCAGCGTCCCACAGCCGCCTGGTGGGGCCGGTCGCACGACGCGAAGACCTTGCCTCGATCCCGCTGGTCACGCCGCCAAAAGGCCAGATGGCCATGGCGAGCGAGTTGATCGACGAGGCGTTGCGGGCGGTGGGTGTGGCCGGAACAAACAGCGTTCTTGCCTTCGGTCATCCCGAATCCATCCTGAACGCGATCCGCGCCGATATCGGCGCCGGTTTCGTGTATCAGAGCACGTTGCCAGACGATCTGACGGGGTCTGGATTGCGCATCGTCGAGACCCCGGACGTAGAGATCGCGATGCCGCTGTACCTGATCTACGACCGGAATATCCGGCTGTCACCGGTCGAAAAGCAGCTGCTGGAGCGGATCCGGGCCGCGTATAAAGAGCTCGTGTGAACGGAAATTACCGGGGCACGTCACAAATTGAAACCGCCGACCAAAATGGCCGGCGGTTGATACCCATGACCCAGGGCAGGGTAGGCGGTGCCATACCTTGGTCGCGCCCGGTGGCCGGGCTGACCCGCCCGCGTCAGGCCTCCAGATCGTAGGGAATCTGGGTCGGGCCCTTCGTCTTTTTGATCTTGCCGGTATCGGCGTCGTAATAGTTCTGAAGAAACCCGCCGACCCGCTGATCCCGGAAGATGACCCCCACAACGGGTTCCTCTCCCGTGTGCTCGACATGAATGTCATAGGGGCGGACGAAGTCGATATAGCCGGGGGTCACTTGATGCTCGGAAATCTTCCTGAGATCGGCGTGGTCCTCGCTCGGGGTTTCATTTTCAACGACATCCGTCCGCTCGAAGCGAATGACGGTTTCGGTTCCCCGCAGCACGCCGTACAGGGTCCAGGTGTGCGCATGATCGTGGACAGGCGTGCTTTCGTGCGGTTTCTTCAGCAGCGAATTCAGAACAAATTTGTGATCCGGATCTTCGTAGAACAGGAGGTTCTCGATATAGCCTTTCTCGGGTTCGTTCCGGAAAGGCCACGCCTTTGAGGCTTCCTTCAGTTCCTCATCTTTCAGAAGCTCCTGAAGCAACGGTCGAATCTGGTCGAACCGGGTCTCCATATCGTCTTCGCGCTCGTAAATCGCGCGCACGTCGCTGACGAATTTTTCTGCCGCCTTGATCATATCATCTCTCCCATTGAAGGGCCCGATTGCGCTAAGTCGATCCTCGAAAAGAGGCGGGCCAATAGGCAATTTGCTATTTCGCGCGCTGATTTCAGGCAAGGCGCGGCCGATTGGACCGCCGTTTTTACAGCCATCTGAAATTTTGCGCCTCTGACGCGCGTGCAGCGGCGCGTGACTGCGTCTCGGCGCTCGCAAACTTTGCACATATGTGGAAACATCAAGGACCTGCTTCCCCGTGGCCGCAGCTGTCGCGTAGAACAGGTCAAGAGACGGGGCTGCAGTGCAGGGATGGAGGTGCAGTGCAGAAATGAGCAGACACAGCGTCAAATCTGCCGAGCGGGTGTTCCGCATTCTTGAGGATTTCGCAAGGACCCGCGAGCCAGCACGGCTCAGCGATCTAGCAAGACGGCTCGGTCATCCGGTCTCGAGCGTCAATGCCCTTCTGAAGTGCATGGTTGACCTTGGGTATATGGAGTTCGACGATACGAGCCACCGGTATTATCCGGCAGCGCGAGTTGCCCATCTTGGGTCTTGGCTGAATTGCCAGGATTATGAACAGACGGCGGTGCTCGAAGCGATGTATCTGCTGCGCGAGACCGTTGGCGAATCCGTCGTTCTTGCGACAACGAACGATATCTATCTGGAATATGTCGAAACCCTGCATGGGCACGGGGGCATCAAGATTCTTCGAGGCACGCGGCGACTTCTTGTTCAATCCGGGACTGGATGGCTGTTTCTCGCGCGATCAAGCATCGCCGATGCGATTTCCGTATATCTTCGCACGATCGAGCTGGGTGAGTTGGAGCAGGACGAATTCAGCGAAGCCGATCTGCTGCACCGCCTTGCCGAACATCGCAAGATGGACATCTCTTTTCTTCGGGCCCGCGAATTGCTGCGTCCCACCGCACATTGGGACGCCGCAATGATGTCGACGATTATCCCGTCCCCGCCGGGGCATCGGCCTCTCGCGCTGGGCGTTCACGGTCTGGCAGAAAGCCTTGCCGAAAAGCGCGACAAGATCGCCGACCTGTTCGGCTCCATCGTCAAATCACTTGGCGAGGCTCACGCCGGCAGCGATTGATCCGCTCCGTCACGAAGCCGGGCGCCAACGATTGCTTGAAATGGCGCCTTCTCCCTGGCGTGTCGTCGCCAAGGAATTGATTTCTGGCGCCATTGGTGTCGCCGGTAACCACATGGCAAGAAACACCGGAAGCTCCCTTGGGGGTGCCCGGTTCCGCTATCCTCAAAAGGGAAGTGGTGCTGCTGGAGAGAATTGAACTCTCGACCTCTCCCTTACCAAGGGAGTGCTCTACCTCTGAGCTACAGCAGCGCCGTGGGCGGCTGATTAGACGCAAAGCGGGCGTGGTGCAAGGGCATTCTGGACGGTTTTTTCTGCTTGCGTTAGGAAGGGGCCATGGCAGACAGAAAGACCCCCGAAAAGGGTGCCAAACCGGCGCCCACACGTGATGATCGGCTGAAGGCCGCGCTGAAGGCGAATCTGGCGCGGCGCAAGGCGCAGGCGAAGGCGCGGGCGGGGGACAACACGGGCAAACCGGGCAGCGAAGAGGGCAGTTGAGATGGATTCGATTATCGTGACGGGCAACGGCCCGCTGTCGGGGCAGATACCGATTGCGGGGGCCAAGAATGCCTGTCTGACACTGATGCCGGCGACATTGCTGAGCGATGAACCGCTGACGCTGACCAATGCGCCGCGCCTGTCGGACATCCGCACCATGACCGATCTGCTTGGCTCGCTGGGGGCTGAAGTGGCCAGCCTTCAGGGCGGCAAGGTGCTCGCCTTGTCGAGCCATGATCTGAACAACCACACTGCGGACTACGATATCGTGCGCAAGATGCGCGCTTCGATCCTGGTGCTCGGGCCGATGCTGGCGCGCGACGGCCATGCGGTGGTGTCGCTGCCAGGCGGCTGCGCGATCGGGGCGCGGCCTGTCGATCTGCACCTGCGTGCGCTCGAGTCGCTGGGCGCCGAGATGGACCTGCGCGATGGCTATGTGCATGCCAAGGCGCCAGCGGGGGGCTTGCGCGGCGGGGTCATCGAATTCCCGTTCCCGTCGGTCGGGGCGACGGAAAACGCGCTGATGGCAGCAACGCTGGCCAAGGGCACCACCGTGATAAAGCGCGCCGCGCGCGAGCCGGAGATCGTCGACTTGGCCGACTGTCTGCGCAAGATGGGCGCCCAGATCGAGGGCGATGGCACCGATACGATCACCGTTCAGGGCGTCGACCGGCTGGGCGGGGCGACGCATCCGGTGGTGACAGATCGGATCGAGCTGGGCACCTATATGCTGGCCCCCGCGATCTGCGGCGGCGAGGTCGAACTGCTGGGCGGCCGGCGTGATCTGCTGGCGGCCTTCTGCGACAAGCTGGACGAGGCCGGCGTTGATGTGACCGAGACCGAGGCAGGGCTTTCGGTGCGTCGCCGGTCCGATCACATCTCCGCCGTCGATGTCGCGACCGAGCCATTCCCCGGCTTTCCGACCGACCTGCAAGCTCAGATGATGGCGCTGCTGTGCACCGCCGATGGCGTCAGCAATCTGGAAGAGACGATTTTTGAAAATCGCTTCATGCACGCGCCGGAGCTGATGCGCATGGGCGCCCGGATCGACGTGCATGGCGGCAGCGCCAAGGTCACCGGGGTCGAACGCCTGAAGGGCGCACCCGTGATGGCGACCGACCTGCGCGCCAGCGTGTCGCTGATCCTTGCCGGTCTGGCTGCCGAAGGCGACACGAAAGTCAGTCGGGTTTATCACCTGGATCGTGGGTACGAGCATGTCGTGCGCAAGCTGCGCGGCGTGGGCGCACAGATCGAGCGGGTGGTGGGCCAGTGAGCGAAGACGCGCGATTCGAAGATGGCCGCGAGGCGCCGCTGAACCTTGGCGCGCTGGACGCGGATGATCTGGGGGTGATTTCGACGCTGGTGCAGGATGCGGTGTTTCCGGTGACGGAAATGCAGTTCCGCCGGGTCGAGCGCCGGTTTGCAATTCTGCTGAACAGGTTCCGTTGGGAAGATGCCGAAGCGGCCACCCGTCTTCAGCGCGCGTTCGAACGGGTACAGGCGGTTCTGGTCTTTGACACGGTGCTGTCGGTGGCCAGTCAGGGTTTGGACCGGTCCGACCGCGACTTGATCCTGTCGATCCTGTCGGTGACATTCCAACCGGGCGAAGATGGCGCCGGCCATATCGAGATCACGCTGGCGGGCGATGGCGCGATCCGGCTGCAGGTCGAGGCGGTCGAGGTCACCCTGCGCGATGTGACCCGGCCCTATCAGGCGCCCTCGCACAATAAACCTGGCCATCCGGAATAATCCGCGACGGAAATCTTCTGCCGCCGCGTATCACGGGGGGGCAGGCAAGGCATTTGAGCAAGGGACGTTTTCAATGAACGGATTGCTGCGCGGTATGGCGCTGATTTCGCTGTTGTTGTCGGGGGCGATCTTCGGGTTTTTCTACGCTTGGGTCTGCTCGACCATGTGGGGGCTGGACCGGCTGGAGCCTGACACCGCGATTGCGGCGATGCAGGCGATGAATGCCTCGGTCCGCAATGGCGTGTTTGCGCCAGCGTTTTTCGGCACGCCTTTCGTGTTGCTGGCAACCGCGCTGGTAGGGTGGCGCGCGCGGGAGGGTCTGTCTGCGGGGCTGTTCGGGCTGGCGGGCGTAATTTCTCTGTTCGGGGGCGTGGTGCTGACCATGGCGGTAAACGTCCCGATGAACGAGGCGCTGGCCCAGGTGGCGTTGCCGCTTCCCGATGGGCTGGCCGAACAGGTCTGGGCCGAATATTCGCCCGACTGGCAGCTGTGGAACACCATTCGCACCGTGGCAACCGGTATCGTGCTGCTGCTGGTGGGGGTGGCGCTGATGCGGTTGCCCCGCGCCGGGGACGCAGCCGCCGCTTGAGATCGCGGCCCCGCGCCGCTATGGCAGGGTGAGCCACTGAAAGTCCTGCCATGCCCGTATTTCTTGATGCCGCCGCGCCCGATTTTGAAACCCGCTTTGCCGCCTTGCTGGGTGCCAAGCGGGAAGACAGCCCCGATGTCGACGCCGCCGTGGCGAAAATCATCGCCGATGTGCGCGCGCGCGGAGATCAGGCGGTGATCGACCTGACCGCGCGGTTCGACCGGATCGAGCTGACGCCAGCGACGATGGCGTTTTCGCCGGAAGAGATTGCCGCCGCCGTCGAAGCGGTCAGCCCCGAGGACCGCGCCGCGCTGGAGATGGCGGCCGAACGTATCCGCGCCTACCACGTGCGCCAGATGCCGGCCGACCAGATGTGGACGGACCCGGACGGCGCAACGCTGGGCTGGCGGTGGAGCGCGGTTTCGGCAGCTGGGCTCTATGTGCCGGGCGGGCTGGCCTCTTACCCCTCCTCGGTGCTGATGAACGCGATTCCCGCCAAGGTGGCCGGGGTCGGACGGCTGGCGATCACCGTGCCCACGCCCGATGGGGTGGTGAACCCGCTGGTTCTGCTGGCGGCGCAACTGGCGGGGGTGGACGAGGTGTATCGGATTGGCGGGGCGCAGGCGATTGCAGCGCTGGCTTATGGCACCGACACCATCGCGCCGGTCGACAAGATCACCGGCCCGGGCAACGCCTATGTGGCGGCCGCAAAGCGGCGCGTCTTCGGAAAGGTCGGGATCGACATGATCGCGGGTCCGTCGGAGATTTTGGTGATTGCCGATGCCGACAATGATCCGGACTGGATCGCGCTTGACCTGCTCAGCCAGGCGGAACACGACGAAAGCGCCCAGTCGATCCTGATCGCGGACGATGCCGAATTCGGCCAGCGTGTGGCGGCCGCGGTCGACAAGCGGCTGGAAACGCTGGAACGGCGCGCGATTGCGGGGGCCAGCTGGCGTGATTTCGGCGCGGTCATCACCGTGTCCGACATGGCTCAGGCGGCGGCGCTGTCGAACCGCATCGCGCCCGAGCACCTTGAACTGTGCGTGGCCGATCCGGTGGCGCTGGCCGAACACACCGTCCACGCGGGCGCGATTTTTTTGGGCCACTGGACGCCCGAGGCGATCGGCGATTACGTTGGCGGCCCGAACCACGTTCTGCCCACGGCGCGCTCGGCGCGGTTCTCCTCGGGCCTGTCGGTGATGGATTTCCTCAAGCGCACCACCATGGCGCAGATGACTCCGGAGGCGCTGCGTGCTATCGGACCTGCGGCGGAACGCTTGGCCACGTCCGAAAGTCTTGAGGCACACGGGCTTTCGGTGCGCGCCCGTCTTGACCATTTGAACAGGTGAACCGGCCCCATGTCGCGTATCTTTGACATTGCCCTTGACGACGCGGGACTGCCCGCGCCGACCCCGGAAATCGAGCAGGAACGCCGCGTGGCGATTTTCGACCTGCTGGAAGACAACAGTTTTACCCTGCCATCACGCGACGGGCGTGACGCGCCCGACGGGCCGTACCGGCTGAACCTGTCGATCCGCGAGAAACGGCTGGTGTTCGACGTGGAAACCGAAAGCGACGACAAGGCGGCCGAATTCCACCTGTCGCTGGGGCCGTTCCGGCAGGTGGTCAAGGATTACTTCCAGATCTGCGAAAGCTATTTCGCCGCCGTCAAAACCCTGCCGCCCAGCCAGATCGAAACCATCGACATGGCCCGGCGCGGCATCCACAACGAAGGCAGCCGCGTGTTGCAGGAACGTCTGGAAGGCAAGGTCGATGTCGATACCGATACCGCCCGCCGCCTGTTCACCCTGATCTGCGTGCTGCACTTCGGGGGCTGATGTGACCTTACCGCTGCCCCAGTCGGTTCTGTTCTGCTGCGATCACAACGCGGTGCGATCGCCCATGGCCGAGGGCATCATGAAGAAGTTTTACGGCACCGGGACCTATGTGCAGTCGGTCGGGGTGCGCAACGACATGGAAATCGACGGGTTCTCCATTGCCGTGTGCCAGGAGATGGACGTGGAACTGTCGCGCCACCGCTCGCGCAGTTTCGACGAGATGGAACAATGGGGCGACGATCTGTCGTCCTTCGATCTGGTGGTGGCGCTGTCGCCCGCCAGCCAGCGCCGCGCGCTGGAGTTGACACGATTCTTCCATCTTGAGGTGGAGTATTGGCCGATCCTTGACCCGACCGGGCTGGGCGATGGCCGCGAGGCCAAGCTGGCCAATTACCGACAGGCCCGCGACCAGATCGTCGGGCGGCTCAAGGCCCGCTGGGGCGAACCGACGGAAGTGCAATGACCGACTGCGTAAAGACCTATTTCGATGCCTTCAATGCGGGCGATACCGATGCGATGCTGGACTGCCTGACCGATGATGTGGCCCACCACGTCAACGAGGGCAAGATTCGCACCGGCAAACCCGCCTTCGCCGAATTCTGCGCGCATATGAGCCGTTGCTACCGCGAAAACCTGACCGACATGGTGATTTTCTCGGGGGCAGGGGGCACGCGCGCGGCGGCGGAATACATGGTCAACGGCACCTACCTTGAAACCGACGAAGGCCTGCCCGAAGCACGCGGCCAGTCCTATCGCCTCCCGGCGGGGTCGTTCTTTGACATCCGCGACGGCAAGATCGCCCGCGTCACCACCTATTACAACCTCGCCGACTGGATGGCGCAGGTAAAGTGAGCGCTGCGCTACGGGTGCTGACCGGCGCGGCGCTGGACGGCGCGCTGGAGGATGTGGCACGCCTGCGCATCGCGGTGTTCTGCGACTGGCCCTACCTCTACGATGGCGATCTGGCCTATGAGCGCGACTATCTGGACCGGTTCCGGTCCAGCGCGGGCGCGGTCGTCGTGGGGGCCTTTGACGGCACCCGGCTGGTGGGGGCGGCAACCGGCGCGCCGCTGTCCGACCACGCGGCGGATTTCGCCGAGGCGTTCGACGACTCCGGGCTGAACATCGGCAACATCTTCTATTGTGCGGAGTCCGTGCTGTTGCCCGAATGGCGGGGGCAGGGCCTTGGCCATGGCTTTTTCGACCATCGCGAAGCGCACGCCCGCTGGCTGGGGCTGTCGCGCGCGGCATTCTGTTCTGTCCTGCGCCCGCCCGACCACCCGCTGCAGCCATCGGATTACCAGCCCCTGGACGGTTTCTGGCGCAAACGTGGCTATGCCCCGCTGCCCGGTGTGATTGCGCGCTTTCGCTGGCGCGATGTGGATCAGCCGCAAGAGACGGAAAAATCCCTGCAATTCTGGTCGCGCCAGCTGTGACCGGCTGCACCTGCGACATCAGGTGCGGAACAAAATGGTGCCGAACCGCATTGACCACTTGAAAATCCGGGCGTTTGGGACCATTTAAGCGCACGTTCCGCACCCCTGCGGACATTTCAAAGACGGAGACCACATGGCCAAGGAAGATATTCTCGAATTCCCCGGCGTCGTGAAGGAACTCCTGCCTAACGCGACATTTCGGGTCGAGCTTGAGAATGGCCATGAAATCATCGCGCACACGGCAGGCAAGATGCGCAAGAACCGCATCCGTGTTCTGGCGGGCGACAAGGTGCAAGTCGAAATGACACCCTACGATCTGACCAAGGGCCGGATCAACTATCGCTTCAAATAGCGCGAGGCATTGCTTTGCGCGACGCGGGATAGCGGGTCGCAACGCGACCTGCAGCCGCGCACCCGTTAGGACAGCGCCCCCATGCACCCGCGCCTGATTCTGGGCTCTGGCAGCCCCCGGCGGCTTGACCTGCTGGCGCAGCTTGGCCTGACGCCTGCCGATGTCCGCCCCCCCGATATCGACGAATCGCCCCTTCGCGCGGAACTGCCGCGCCCCTATTGCGCGCGCATCGCCCGCGCCAAGGTGCAGGCCGTGGTGGCCGACCCCGATGATGTGGTGCTTTGCGCCGATACCACCGTGGCGCTGGGCCGCCGTATCCTGGGCAAGCCCGCTGACGCCGCCGAGGCCGCGCAATTTCTGACCCTGCTGTCGGGGCGCCGCCATCAGGTCATCACCTCGGTCGCGGTGCGCCGGGGTGACCGCATCTGGCAGCGCGATGTCGTCAGCCAGGTCCGCATGAAACGCCTGTCGGACGCCGAGCTGAACGGCTACCTTGCCAGCAACGACTGGCAGGGCAAGGCCGGCGGCTATGGCATTCAAGGGCCTGCTGGTGCGCTGATCCCCTGGATTTCGGGGTCTTTCACCGGCATCGTCGGCCTGCCGCTGGCGGAAACCGCAAACCTGTTGCGCTCGGCCGGACTGACGCCTTTGGAGGGCCTGTGATGAAGGGCAATACCGTGGTTCTGAGCCACCTGAACGGGCGCGATGTGGCCGCCCTGATGGTAGACGGCCAGTTGGATGATTTGTTTGTCGAAGGCGATGCGCCCGCGCCTGGCACCATCTATCGCGCGCGTGCAGACCGCCCGGTGAAAGGGCAGGGCGGCATGTTCCTGACCACGCCCGACGGCCCGGCTTTCCTGCGTCAGGTCAAGGGCTTGGCGCCGGGCGCGCTGCTGCTGGTGCAGGTGTCAGGCTATGCCGAACCCGGCAAGGCGATTCCGGTCACCACGAAACTGCTGTTCAAAAGCCGCTACGCCATCGTCACGCCCGATGCCCCGGGGTTGAACATTTCGCGCAGCATCCGCGACGAAGACGAACGCGACCGGCTGCTTGAAATCGCACACGGCGCGGCGGGCGAACAACCTGCGGGGCTGATCCTGCGCTCGGCTTGCGACGGGGCTGATGCTGACGCGATCGAGGATGACATCGCCGCGATGCTGACGCTGGCCGGTCAGGTCATGCAGGACGAAGGAACCGAGGTCGAGCTTCTGGCCGAGGGCGATGGCCCCCACACGCTGGCCTGGCGCGACTGGTCGTTGCCCGCCGAAGTGATGGAAGGCGCCGCCGCGCTGGAAGACTCGGGCGCGCTGGATGGCATCGATGCTGCACGGGGGGCCTCGGTGCCGCTGTCCGGCGGCGGGCATATGTATGTCGAACCGACGCGCGCTCTGGTTGCGGTCGATGTGAACACGGGCGGTGATACCTCTCCGGCCGCAGGCCTGCGCGCCAACCTCGCCTGCGCCCGCGCCCTGCCACGCGCGCTGCGCCTGCGTGGCCTCGGCGGTCAGGTGGTGGTGGATTTCGCACCGATGCCCAAGAAAGACCGCCGCACCGTCGAATCAGCCTTGCGCGGCGCCTTTCGCACCGACCCCGAGGAAACCACGCTGGTCGGCTGGACCGCGCTGGGCCACTATGAATTGCAACGCAAACGCGGGCGCGTAGCGCTGTCTGATATCCGCGCCGAGGTGCCGCGATGAGCTGCCCGATCTGCGGTGAAGATACGGTAAAAGCCTACCGCCCCTTCTGCTCGCGCCGCTGCGCCGACCGCGATCTGGGCCGTTGGCTGACAGGCTCTTACGCCGTCCCGTCGCATCGCCTGGAAGATGAGGAAGACCTGGATCGCGCCCTGTCAGAGGCCCGCGAGTCTGACGTATCGGAAGGCCCAGGCAACCGCCGCAAACCGCATTGAGCCGATTGGCAAAATTCCCTCTGGACACGCCCGCCACATCGCCCTAGAACGCCCCAACCCGAAGGGACATCCCTTCCCCGTGCCCGGGTAGCTCAGGGGTAGAGCAGTGGATTGAAAATCCTCGTGTCGGTGGTTCGATTCCGCCCCCGGGCACCATTTTTACCGAAATCCGGTCAAGATGAAGACGCGTGCGGCTGCGGGCCGAGGCGGCTTGTAGCTAGCATGCCTCTGGCGCTGGGGCAGGTTTCGTTCGGGCTTCGATCCTTCGCTGATTGTCATGCCGTTCATGCCGGATTACCGCACGGCACCGGCGTCCCTCAGCGCCGCGATCCGGGGCGCGTCATAGCCGATGCTTTCCAGAACCGTGTCGGTATCCAGCGTGGTGTCATACATGCGCGGGGCGATGGTTGGGCTTTGGGAATAACGCGGCGCGGGGGTGGGCTGGGTGATGCCGCCTGCGGTCACGAAGGTGCCGCGCGCGGTGTTGTGAGGGTGATGGGGCGCCTCGTCCAGCGACAGGACGGGGGCATAACAGGCATCCGTGCCCAGCAGGATGCCATCCCACTCATCGCGCGTGCGGGTCAGAAACAGCTGGGCCAGCCCGTCGCGCATGTCGTCCCATCTGTCAGCATCCATTTGGCGGGCATAGGCCGGGTCATCGCTCAGGCCAAGGCGATCCAGCAGGGTCGCGTAAAACTGCGGTTCGATCGCACCGACGCTGACATACTTGCCGTCACGGGTTTCGTATGTGTCGTAGAAATGCGCGCCGCCATCCAGAAGGTTCACACCGCGGTCATCCTGCCAGATGCCAACCTGCCGGAATGTGTGGATCATGGCTGACAGCAGGGCCGAGCCATCCGTCATCGCCGCATCGACAACCTGGCCCTCTCCGGTGGCGCGCGCGTGGTGCAGTGCGGCCAGCATTCCGAAGGCCAGCATCATCCCGCCGCCACCGAAATCTCCGAACAGGTTCAGCGGCACCACCGGCTTTTCACCCTTGCGGCCAACTCCGTGCAAGGCGCCCGAGATCGCGATGTAATTCAGGTCGTGCCCCGCCATCGGGGCCATCGGCCCGGTCTGGCCCCAGCCCGTCATGCGCCCGATTACCAGTGCCGGGTTGGCGGTGTGCAGTACCTCGGGGCCAATGCCCAGACGTTCGATCACACCGGGGCGAAATCCTTCGATCAGCCCGTCGGCCTTGCGCACCAGATCCAGCAGAACGGCCTGCGACTCTGGGTTTTTCAGGTCCAGTTCGATCGTCTTGCGCGACCGCAGCAGGATATCCTTTTCCGCTGGAATCTGTGGCCCGGCCTTGCCCGACCCGATGCGCTCGACCCGGATCACCTCGGCGCCATGATCGGCCAGCATCATCCCGGCAAAGGGGCCGGGGCCGATACCGGCCAATTCGATGATGCGCAGGCCGGAAAGCGGGGGGCGGGACATGGCGGTTCCTTCGGTTCGGTTGTTTTGGTCCTGTGCGCCGATCCCGATCTTGGCGATCACCCAACGCGCCCAAAGGGTGCAACGTCTCGAGCAGGTCTTCCAGCGATAATTTCGTCGAATCCGCTGGTTGATGGCCGGACGCATTCGGAGGGATCGGGCTTGAGATGCGCGACCCCGGGCCCGAATTCTCCGTTTTTGGGTGACGTGATGCAGGTTTGGGTGACGTAACGTAGGGTTGTGACGCCGGGTTTCTGTTTCTAACCGCCCGCGCGTCTTATACGGTCTTCGGCGGGGGGTGATTTTCTAGCTGCAGGATGCCGATGATATGCCACCGCCGCATCTGGCTGCGGCCGATCCGGGGGATGTCTGGTGGTCTTGCCAGAAGATGAGGGAGAGGCAAAAGCCGTGGTTCAGCAAAAACATCGGGGTTGCGCAGACCCGGGACACGGCGCAGGGCCAGGCATGTGCAGCGGAAGTGACAGGCGAGGGTGGATGCGCTGATATCCGCGTGGGGCGCCGCGCCCGCGACCGGCACGCCGGTCAGGGGCAACCGAAATACTGAAGACTGGCCGGCGATACGCGCGGCCAAGGATTTGACGAAAGGAAGACGCAGATGAACATCGAAGGACAGGCGGCAATCGTGACGGGCGGTGCCTCGGGCCTGGGCGGCGCGACGGTTGAAATGCTGGCGAAGGCCGGAGCGAAGGTGGCGATTTTCGACCTGAATGCCGAGTTGGGCGAGGCCAAGGCGAAAGAGGTCGGCGGGACATTCATCAAGGTCAACGTGACCGATGAATCGGAAGTCGAAGCCGCCATTGCCGAGGCCGAGGGCCTGCACGGCAAGGCGCGCATTCTGGTGAACTGTGCCGGTATCGGGCCGCCGAAAAAGGTGATCGACCGCGAAGGCAACGCCATTCCGCTGAAGGATTTCACCAGCATCGTGAATGTGAACCTGTTCGGCTCTTTCAACGTGGCCTCGAAATTCGCGGCTGCGTTGCACACCGCCGAACCGCTGGGCGAGGAACGTGGTGTCATCATCAATACCGCCTCGGTCGCGGCCTTTGACGGGCAGATCGGGCAGGCGGCCTATGCCGCCTCCAAAGGTGGGATCGTGGGCATGACCCTGCCCATCGCGCGCGAGCTCGCCCGATATGGCATCCGCGTCATGACCATTGCGCCGGGGCTGTTCCTGACGCCGCTGATGGCCTCGCTGCCGCAAGAGGCGCAGGACAGCCTTGGCCGCCAGGTGCCGTTCCCGCCGCGTCTGGGCGACCCGACAGAATTCGCCCATATGGTCGGCTCGATCATCGGGAATATCATGCTGAACGGCGAAACCATCCGCCTGGACGGGGCGATCCGGATGGCGCCGAAATGACATTTGCACTTGATAATTCCGGCATGAGCGACCGTGCGATTGCCATTGCAGACACCGTCGAAACCTTCGTGCGGGGCACCGTTGCCCCGTTTGAAAAAGACCCGCGCCGTACCTCGCACGGGCCAACCGACGAACTCGCGAACGAGTTGAAAGAGCTTGCCCGCAAGGCAGGCGTGCTGACGCCGCATATCCTTGACGGTGGCGATCACCTGACCCACCGCGAAACGGCGGCGGTGCTGATCCGTTCGGGCCTGTCGCCGCTGGGGCCGGTGGCCTGCAACGTGGCCGCGCCGGACGAAGGCAACATGTACCTGCTGGGCAAGGTCGGCTCGCCCGAGCTGAAACAGCGGTTCCTTGACCCGATGGTCGCGGGGCAGATGCGCTCGGCCTTCTTCATGACCGAACCGGCCGAAGATGGCGGCGCGGGCTCGGACCCGTCGATGATGCTGACCACCTGCAAACCCGATGGCAACCATTGGGTCATCAACGGCCGCAAGACCTATATCACCGGGGCCGAAGGCGCGGGTATGGGTATCGTGATGGCGAAATCCGACGATGGCGCCTGCATGTTCCTTGTCGATCTGCCGAACCCGGCGATCCGCATAGAACGGGTGATGAACACCATCGACAGCTCGATGCCGGGCGGTCATGCGGTGGTCGCCATCGACAACCTGCGGGTGCCTGCCGACCAGATGCTGGGCCAGTCGGGCGAGGGATTCAAATACGCGCAGGTGCGTCTGGCGCCCGCGCGTCTGACTCACTGCATGCGCTGGCTGGGCGCCTGCATCCGCGCCAATGAAATTGCCAGCGATTACGCCAACCGCCGCATGGCTTTCGGCAAGCCGCTGGTCGATCACGAAGGCGTCGGCTTCATGCTGGCCGACAACATGATCGACCTGAAACAGGCCGAGCTGATGGTTTATTGGTGCGCCGATGTGCTGGACACCGGCGTTCTGGGCACGGTCGAAAGCTCGATGGCCAAGGTCGCCGTGTCCGAGGCGCTGATGCGCGTCGCCGACCGCTGCGTGCAGGTCATGGGCGGGCAGGGTGTGACCGAGGATACCATCGTCGAACAGGTGTTCCGCGAAATCCGCGCCTTCCGCATCTATGACGGCCCGACCGAGGTCCACAAGTGGAGCCTTGCCAAGAAGATCAAGCGCGACTGGAAGAAGGCCAACGCCGAATGAGCGATGCGCTGAGTACTGAGGCCAATGTCGGAGTCGATCCGGTGGGCGACGACCACGGGTTCGACATGGACCGGCTGCTGGGCTGGTTGCAGGACAACGTCGCGGGGTTCAAGGGCCCCGTGACGCTGTTCAAGTTCAAGGGCGGCCAATCGAACCCCACGTTCAAGCTGGTGACGCCGGGCGGCGCCTATGTGCTGCGGCGCAAGCCGCTGGGCCAGCTGGCCGGGGGCGCCCATGCGGTGGATCGCGAGGCGCGCGTGCTAAGCGCGCTGCACGCGCAGGGCTATCCGGTGGCCAAGGTGCACGGCCTGTGCACCGACGACAGCATCATCGGGTCGATGTTCTTCGTGATGGACATGGTCGAGGGCCGCATCTTCTGGGATGCCGCGTTTCGCGATGTGCCCGCGCCCGAACGCCGCGCCTATTATTCCGAGATGAACCGCGTGCTGGCGCAGCTGCACGGGTTCGACCCCGAGGCCGTAGGGCTGGGCGATTACGGGCGGCGCGGCAACTATTTCGAGCGCCAGATCGGGCGGTGGACAAAAAGCTATCTGGCGGACGAGGACGCTGGCCGCGATCCGGGTATGGACCGGCTGATCGAATGGCTCCCGACCGCCATCCCAAAGGGCGACGAAAGCACTATCGTCCACGGCGATTTCCGCTGTGACAACATGATCTTCCACCCGACCGAACCGCGCGTTCTGGCGGTGCTTGATTGGGAACTGTCGACGCTGGGCCACCCCTTGGCCGATTTCGCCTATCACGCGCTGATGTATCGGATGCCGCCCGACATCGTCGCCGGGATCGGCGATTCCGACCCGGTCAGCCTGTCGCTGCCAACCGAGGCCGAATACGTCGCGGAATATTGCGCCAACACCGGCCGCGACGGCATTCCCAACTATGATTTCTACATCGCCTTCAACTTCTTCCGCATCGCTGCCATCTTTCACGGGATCAAGGGGCGCGTGGCGCGCGGGCAGGCATCGTCTGCCCATGCGGCGGAACGCGCGGCGGCCTATCCGCGCCTTGTCGCGCTGGCGATTGACGCAATGGAGGCCTGCCGCTGACGGCGGGCCGCTGACACTTTCCGGCGGGGTGTCCCGCCCTGCACGATACCGAGGAGACAAGACCAATGGCACATGCTTACATCGTTGAAACCGCCCGCACCGCCGGAGGCCGCCGGGGCGGCGCGCTGGCGGGCTGGCATCCGGCTGACCTTGGCGCCGAGATCCTGAACGCGCTGGTGGATCGCTCGGGCATCGACCCGGCCGCCATCGACGATGTGATCGTCGGCTGCGTCACGCAGGCGGGCGAACAGGCCTTTGCCTTTGGCCGCAATTGCGTGCTGGCCTCGAAGCTGCCCGAAAGCGTCCCGGCTGTAACCATCGACCGCCAGTGCGGCAGCTCGCAGCAGGCGGTGCAATTCGCGGCGCAGGCCGTGATGTCGGGTACGCAGGATGTGGTCGTTGCGATGGGCGTTGAAAGCATGACGCGCGTGCCGATGTTTTCCAACGTAGTGCTGCACGCCAAGGCAGGCATGGGCGAGGGGCCGTTTTCCGACCGTATCGCCGCGCGTTTCGGCACCAAGGATTTCAGCCAGTTCAAGGGCGCCGAGATGATCGCCCGCAAACACGGCTTCACCCGTGACGATCTGGACCGGTTCGCACTGGAAAGTCACCGTCGCGCCGTGGCCGCAGCCGAGGCGGGCGCTTTTGACGCCGAAATCGTTCCGCTGGCCGTGGACGGCGGGCTGCACACCCGTGACGAAGGCATCCGCGCCGATGCCTCGCTCGAGGCAATTGGCAGCGTGAAGCTGCTGGAAGAGGGCGGGATGATCTCGGCCGCGAACGCCAGCCAGATCTGCGATGGATCCGCCGGGGTTCTGGTGGTCTCCGAGGCGGCGCTGAAGAAATACAACCTGACCCCCAAGGCGCGCATCGTGAACCTGACGGTGACGGCGGGCGACCCTGTCATCATGCTGGAAGAGCCGCTGCCCGCCACTGCAAAGGCGCTGGAACGCGCAGGCATGAAGATCGACGATATCGATCTGTACGAGGTGAACGAAGCCTTTGCCCCCGTGCCGCTGGCCTGGCTGAAAGCCACCGGCGCCGATCCGGCCAAGCTGAACGTCAACGGGGGCGCGATTTCACTGGGGCATCCGCTGGGCGCGTCAGGGGCCAAGCTGATGACGACGCTGGTGCACGCGCTGCATGCGCGCGGCAAGAAATATGGCTTGCAAACCATGTGCGAAGGCGGTGGCATCGCCAACGTCACCATTCTGGAAGCGGTCTGACAGGCCAGGCGGCCCCCGGCATGGGGGCCAATCATTCCGGGCCGATGCGGCCCTGACGCGGTGAAAGGACAGATATGGAACCGATCGTTATTGCAGGTATGGCCCGCACGCCCATGGGGGGCTTCATGGGCGCGCTCTCGCGCATTCCTGCGCCGAAACTGGGCGCAGCCGCCATTTCCGCCGCGCTGTCGCGCGCGGGCGTCGCGGGGGATGCCGTCGATCAGGTGGTGATGGGCAACGTTCTGCCCGCCGGTCTGGGGCAGGCGCCCGCGCGGCAGGCGGCACTGGGGGCCGATCTGCCGCTGTCGGTGCGCTGTCAGACGGTGGGCAAGGTCTGCGGCTCGGGGATGCAGGCGATCATGAATGCCCATGACACGCTGGCGCTGGGCCAGTCCGACATCATCGTGGCGGGCGGTATGGAAAGCATGTCGGGCGCGCCCTACCTGCTGGAAAAGGCGCGCACCGGCTATCGCGCGGGGCATGGCCGCGTGATCGACCACATGTTCCTGGATGGTCTGGAAGATGCCTATGACACGGGCCGCGCCATGGGCACCTTTGCCGAGGATTGCGCCGAGGCCTATCAATTCACCCGCGAGGCACAGGATGGCTATGCGCTGCAATCGCTGGACCGCGCCAATGCCGCGATCAGCTCGGGCGCTTTCAGCGCCGAGGTGACGCCCGTGGGCGATGTCACCACCGATGAACAACCCGGCCGCGCCCGCCCCGAGAAGATCCCGACGCTGAAACCCGCCTTCCGCGAGGGGGGCACGGTGACGGCGGCGAATTCCTCGTCCATCTCGGACGGTGCGGCGGCGCTGGTGCTGACCCGCGCCGGTCTGGCCGAATCGCAGGGCATGACCCCGATCGCCGTGATCCGTGGCCACGCCGGCCACGCGCAGGCGCCGGGCCTGTTCACCACCGCGCCGATCCCCGCCATCCGCAAGGTGCTCGACCGCGTCGGCTGGGCCGTCGAAGACGTGGATCTGTTTGAAATCAACGAGGCTTTCGCCGTGGTCGCCATGGCGGCGATCCGCGATCTTGGGCTCGACCCCGAAAAGGTCAACGTGAACGGCGGCGCCTGCGCGCTGGGCCACCCCATCGGCTGTTCGGGCGCACGCATCGTGGTCACGTTGATCGCCGCGATGCAGGCGCGCGGCGCGAAAAAGGGCGTCGCCTCGCTGTGCATCGGCGGGGGCGAGGCAACGGCGCTCGCCGTCGAGCTGCTGTAACGGGGGCGCCGCGATGATCCTGAGCGAAGATCAGACCATGATCCGCGACATGGCGCGGCGCTTTGCCAGTGAACGGCTGGCGCCGCAGTCGGCGGACTGGGATCGCACCAAACATTTCCCCAGGGCCGAGATCGCGGAACTTGGCGCGCTGGGGATGCTCGGGATGCTGGTGCCCGAAGCCTATGACGGCGCAGAGGTCGACCATATTTCCTACGCGCTGGCGCTGGAAGAGGTGGCCGCCGGGAATGGCGCGGTATCCACGATCATGTCGGTGCACAATTCGGTCGGTTGCGCGCCGATCCTGAAGTTCGGCAACGAGGACCAGAAACAGCAATTCCTGCGCCCGATGGCGCGGGGCGAAAAGCTGGGCGCCTTCTGCCTGACCGAGCCGCAGGCCGGGTCCGATGCCTCGGCCCTGAAAACCCGCGCCCGGCGCACCAATTCCGGCTGGGTGCTGGACGGCGTGAAGCAGTTCATCACCAACGGCCAGAACGGCGACACCGCCATCGTCTTTGCCGTGACCGACCCCGAGGCCGGCAAGCGCGGGATTTCTGCCTTCATCGTGCCGACCGACACGCCGGGCTATCGCGTCGCCTCGATCGAGGACAAGCTGGGCCAGACGCTGTCGGACACCGCGCAGATCGCGTTTGAGGGCTGCGAGATCCCGTCCGAGAACCTGCTGGGCGAAGAGGGGCAGGGCTATCGCATCGCGCTGGCCAACCTCGAAGGCGGGCGGATCGGCATCGCCTCGCAATCCGTCGGCATGGCGCGCGCCGCGATGGAGGCGGCGATTGCCTATGCGCAAGACCGCGAAAGTATGGGCCGCAAGATCATCGACCATCAGGCGGTGGCCTTCCGGCTGGCCGACATGGCAACGCAGATCGAAGCCGCGCGTCAGCTGGTGCTGCACGCCGCCGCCCTGCGCGACGCGGGCGAACCGGCGCTTCACGCGGCCTCGATGGCGAAGCTTTTCGCCTCGGAAATGGCTGAACGGGTCTGTTCCGACGCGATCCAGACCTTTGGCGGCTACGGCTATACCCGCGATTTCCCAGTAGAACGCATCTATCGCGATGTGCGCGTGTGCCAGATCTACGAAGGCACCAGCGACGTGCAACGCATCGTCATCGCGCGGGGGCTTGCAGCGGCGCAGTGATGCGCCGGACAGGCGGATACCTGTGGCCGACTGTTGCGGCCGCGCGTCGAACAGCCGGGCCAAGGCTCCGTGTTACAGGGGAACATGGTGCTGTGGTGCGAAGGGGGCCATCGTGATCCGCGACAAGGGGCGGCGTGGTCTTGCGGCCTCACGCGGTCGGGTCTGGCCCGTATGGCAATTGCGCGGGGTGGAACTGCCCGTAATTCATCCGAAAACAGGTATCACCCGGCCTGATCTCAATTTTTTCCCGTCCTGCGATTGAACCTCGCGGGCGGACCTTCCATTCTGGCGCAATGGCACGCCACCCCAAGGATCATCCGAGCCCGCCAATGCCCCGCGCCGCGCAAACCTCATTCAGCCAGACGCTCTCGGCCCTGTTGGCCGAGGTCTATCCCGAAACCGATACAGATGTGCTGGCCTCGCATGTGGTCGAAACCTTCTGGCCGGACGGTACGCACCGGCGCAAACGCGCGCGCAAGCCGGGCAACAACCTGTGGTCGGAACAGGACGCGGTGCTGATCACCTATGGCAACTCGCTGATCGACGGCAAGCACAAGCCGTTGGATTTGCTCTATGACTTTCTGTCTTCCCGGTTGCGCGGCGTGGTCAACGGCGTGCATATCCTGCCGTTCTTTCCCTTTACGTCTGATGACGGGTTCGCGGTAACAGACTACCGCGCGGTCAATCCGCAACTGGGCGACTGGGCCGATATCAACCGCATCGGCGCACGCTTTCACCTGATGAGTGATCTGGTCCTGAACCACGTTTCGAGCCAGGGGAACTGGTTCAACGCCTATCGTCAGGGCCTTGCGCCCTATGACAGCTATTTCTTCGAAGCCTCACCCGAGGATGATCTGTCGGACGTCGTGCGCCCGCGCACCACTCCCCTTTTGCAAGAAGTCGAGACGGCCAATGGCCCGCGCCATGTCTGGTGCACCTTCAGTCATGACCAGATCGATCTGGATTTCCGCAACCCCCAGGTGCTGCTGGAATTTCTCGACATCATCCGCCTGCATATCGACAACGGCGTGCGGATTCTGCGGCTGGATGCCGTGGCGTTCCTGTGGAAACAGGTCGGCACGCCCTCGATCCACCTGCCGCAGACCCATGCCATCGTGCGCCTGTTGCGGCTCTTGTGCGACTATACGGTCGAGCCGGTGGTGCTGCTCACCGAAACCAACGTGCCCAAGGCCGAGAACCTGTCGTATTTCGGCCGCCGGAACGAGGCGCACGCGGTCTACAACTTCCCGCTTCCGCCGCTGATCCTGCACGCGATGATGGCCGGCACGGCGCGCTACCTGAACCGCTGGCAGGCGGGGATGCCGCCCGCGCAACTTGGATGCGCCTACCTGAACTTCACTGCCAGCCACGATGGCATCGGGATGCGCCCGGCCGAAGGTGTCCTGCCCGAGGTGGAAAAGCAGAAAATGATCGACACGGTGCGCGCTGCGGGCGGGCTGGTCTCGATGCGCGCCCTGCCCGACGGGGGCGAGGCGCCCTACGAGCTGAACACCACTTTCTACGAGGCGTTGGCGGCGACCTTCAAAGGCGCCGACGATAATCATTTCGACCGCTTCCTCGCCTCTCAGACCATCGTGATGTCGCTCGAAGGGATTCCGGCGTTCTATATACACTCGCTTCTGGCCACGCCCAACGATCACGAACAGGTCGCGCATCGGGGCATGAATCGCGCAATCAACCGACACCGCTGGGATTACCCGACCTTGCTTGAACGTCTGGCCGATCCGGAGACGCCGCAGGCTCGCGTTCTGAAGGCAATGTCGGACCGGCTGCGGCTGCGCTCGAAACAATCAGCGTTTCACCCCAACGCCACGCAATTCACGCTGGCAGTGGATGAACGTGTATTCGGGGTCTGGCGGCAGAGCCTTGATCGCCACCAGTCGATCTTTGCACTGCATAACGTCAGCGATGAGACGGTCGTCCTGAAATCAAGCGCGATCAACCTGATCGAGGACGAGCATTGGGTCGACATCCTGTCTGGCGATGTCATCGGAGACATCGAATCGGACTTGCAACTGGCACCCTATCAATGCCGGTGGATCACCAACCGCACCGGGTAATGCGCGGGTCAGTCGGACAGGGAAAAGGGGGCTCTGCCCCCGCCCGCTGCGCGGACTCCCCCGGAGTATTTTCGCGAAGGTGAAGCAATAGGGCGGCTCTGTTTCTTTGGGGCATAAATATCCCCGCCGGAGGCTCGCGCGGCAGCGCGATCTGGCGATCCCTTTCGCACTCAGGCGAACTCGGCTTCGTCTGCGGCGGCGGCGGCCTTGAATTCTGCCAGGAATTTCGGATCGGCCGAGTGAATGCGGTTCCATGTCGGAATGAAGGGCGTTTCGTGCGGGTTTTCTAGGAAGATCTGCCCGGCGCGCATGATGTTTTCGGCAAACAGCTCGATCGACTGTTCCTCGCGGTGGCGGTCGATGGTCAGCCCGTTCATCTTGGCATCGTTGTAGTAGCTGTCGAGCAGATCCAGCGCGCAGCGGTAGTAGGTGGCTTTCAGCGTGCGGAAGACATGGGTGGTAAAGACCGTGCCATCGGCGGCGAGTTTGCGGAAGATCGCCTTGCAGATGTCGGTCGACATGCGCGACAGCCCGGCAGAGGCGTCGTCGGCGCTGAGATCCTGGTGTTTGTGGTCGTAGACATCGGCGATTTCCACCTGGCAGACCGATTGCGGGGCCAGGTTGCGCCAGGCCTCTGACAGGATGCCGATTTCCAGACCCCAATCGGACGGGATGCGCAGGTCGGGCAGGATGCCGGTGCGCATGGCGAATTCGCCGGACAGCGGGTAGCGGAAGCTGCGCAGGTAGTCGATGTAGTCGCGGTCGCCGATCACCCGTTTCAGCGCGATCAGCAGCGGGCTGACCAGCAGCCGGGTTACCCGTCCGTTCAGCTTGCCGTCGCCGACACGGGGGTAATAGCCCTTGGCCACCTGATAGGGAAACGCCGGGTGCGCCACCGGGTAGACCAGCCGCGCCAGCAGGTCGCGGTTATAGGTGACGATATCGCAATCATGGATCGCCATCACCGCGCTGTCGGCGCAGGCCATCAGGTAGCCAAGGCATGACCACACGTTCTTGCCCTTGCCGGGCTCCATCGGGGCGAGCGAGAGATCTTCGAGCCGCTTGCCCAGCGCCTGCATCCTCGGGCTGTCGTTCCAGATCACGATATGGTTCTGCGGCAGATCCGAGAAGAACGCGCGCGCCTTGCGGTATTGTTCGGCATCGGCGCGGTCGAGCCCGATGATGATGCGGTGCAGATAGGTGACCTTGGACAGCTCAGCCAGGATGTTGGGCATCGCCGGACCTTCGAGTTCGGAATAGAGGCAGGGCAGGATCAGCGTGATCTTGCGCGACTGGGCGAATGTCTCCAGTTCATAGCTCAGTTCGTCGGTCGATTGGGTGCGCAGGTTGTGCAGGGTGGCGATATTGCCGTTCTGGTGAAAATCCGCCATCCGCTTGGTCCTTTATCCGGTCTTGTCATCTGACAGTAGGTCGAGCATCGCCCGGTTCCAACCTTCCGGCCCGGGCAATTGCGTACGGATGATGCGCCCTGCCTCTTCATTGGGCAGTTGTGGCAGGGGCGTTGCCTCGGGATTGGCGACGATCACGCCGATGTCGGCGGCTTGCAGCATTTCCACATCGTTGGGAGCATCCCCCAGAGCAACGGTGCGGGCAGGTTGCAGGGTATCGATGATTTCGGCCATGCGATCGGCCTTGGTGGCGCCATGCGACAGCGTCAGAAAGCGGCCGCCCATGCGAGCGCTGATTTCTTCTGCGGCCAGCGCAACCAGAAAGCGGTCGCGCAGGGCATCATCGCCGGACCATGTTCCGGGTTCCGAAAACTGGCGTTTGCGGGACAGTGCGGCGTCGGGCAGGGGCAGGCCGGTGGCCTGGGCCACGCCTGCGTCATCCATGTCGCCAAAGCCGGTGAAAGGCGCGCGCAGGGTATCTGGCAGCGCGTCCAGCGCGGCGCGGATCGTCTGCCATGCCTCGTCGCCGCCACTTGCCTCGGCACCCGGTTCCAGCAGGCCCGCGCCATTTTCCACGATGGCGGGCCAACCTGTCAGCCCAAGCTGGTCGCGCAGGGGGGCGATTTCGGCAGCTGTCTTGCTGCTGGCCAGCACCACACCTGCCCCCATCCGGGCCAGCGCGTCCAGCGCGGGCTGTGCGGGGGCATAGCCATAGCTGTGATGGTCCAGCAACGTTCCGTCAAGATCGGTAAAAACAAGCAGGGGGATCAATGACATGCGGGCGCGGGCGTCCTTGGGGCGATGCGGTTTTGGCAACCTTAGCGCAACGCCGCGCCCGCCCCAAGGGTTCCGCCCTTACCGACGCACGATGCGGTTTGCCAACGTGCCGATGCCCTCGACCTTCAGCTCGAACCGGTCGCCATCGGACAGCCGCCGGCCGGTTTCCAGCCCACAGCCGGTGCCAACGGTGCCCGAGCCGATCACCTCGCCGGGATAGAGCGTTTCCGAGGCCGAGATATGTTCGATCACGCGGGCGAAATCGTGCTGCATCTGGCGCGAATTGCCGCCGCCCCAGCGGCTGCCGTTCACATGCAGCTCCATGTCCAGTGCGGCGGGGTGGGGGATTTCGTCGGCCGTCACGATCCACGGGCCAAGGATGTTGCCGGTGTCGAAATCCTTGCCCTTGGCCGGGCCAAGCTGGCCGGGCATTTCCTTCATCTGGGCATCGCGGGCCGAAACATCGTTCAGGATGGTATAGCCCCAGATATGGCCGGGGGCATCCGCGCGCGAAATGCTGGTGCCCTGCTTGCCGATCACGATGGCCAACTCCAGTTCCACGTCCAGATGGTCGGCATAGGCAGGCCAGGTCACCTCCTGCTCGTGGCCGATGAAGGACATGCGATTGCCCTTGTAGTAAATCGGCTGATCGTACCAGACCGGGGCGATCTGGCTTTTGACGCCGGTGTTTTTTTCAAACGCCGCCAGACAGTTGGCCAGATGTTCCTCGAACACCAGACAGTCGCGGTATTGCACGGGCCGCAGGGGGCAGCGCATCTGCACTGCCTCCAGTGGGATCACCGGGGCACCTTCTGCCAGCCGGGCGCGCGCCTGCTCCAGCGCCGCATCGCCGCCTTCGATCAGCGCCACCATGTCGGGCCAGAGGTCGGAGAGATCGACCAGTTCGGTGTCGGATTTGACGGCGACCAGCGTGTCGCGCCCGTCGTGATGAACGGTGCCCAGTTTCATCGCTCACTCCTCGAATATGGCGACAGCGCGGGTGAACCCGCCCGAGGCGCCCTTGATCTTGAACGGAAAGGCCGAGACGGTGAATCCGGTCGCGGGCAGCTGGTCCAGGTTGGTCAGCTTCTCGATCTGGCAATAGCCCTGATCCATACCGGCGCGGTGGCCTTCCCAGATGAGGCTGGCATCGCCCGTTTCGGCATAGCGTTTCGCGGTCAGCGCGAAAGGCGCGTCCCAGCTCCACGCGTCGGTGCCGCACATGCGCACGCCCTTGCCGGTCAGGTAATTCGTCGCCTCGCGGCCCATGCCGCAGCCCCGCATCAGGAAATCGTCATGGCCGTAACGGTCGCCCGCGCTGGTGTTGACCACGACGATGTCCAGCGGTTGCAGGCTATGGCCGATGCGCTCCAACTCGGCCTCGATCTCGGCCGCTGTCACCACATGGCCGTCGGGCTTGTCGCGGAAATCGAACTTCACGCCGCGCCCGAAACACCACTCCAACGGCACCTCGTCGATGGTCAGCGCGCGTTCGCCGCCCGACATGGTCGAATGGTAATGATAGGGCGCATCCACATGGGTGCCGTTGTGGGTCGAGATGTTGAGCTGCTCGACCGCCCAGCCTTCGCCGCCCGGCAGATCCTCGCGTTTCAGCCCGGGAAAGAACGACAGGATCTGCTCGGCCGTCTGGTCGTGACCGAAGTATTCGATCTGGGGCAGGGCCATCGGCGGGTCCGAGGCGATGCCGGTTTCCAGCGGCACCGAGAGGTCGACAAAACGGCGGGGCATGTGGGGCTCCTTTGGTCAGGTAGGGTCAGCGCCCCGGCACAAGGCCGGTGGCAATGGCGGGAAAGGCCAGCACCAGCGCCAGCACGATCAGCATGATCGCGGCAAAGGGCGCGGCGCCGCGAAAGATGTCGCCCAGCGTGATCGAGGGGTCGTCCAGCGTGGCCTTGATGACGTAGACGGATATGCCGAAAGGCGGGGTCAGCAGGCCGATTTCCACGGCCAGCACGGTGACGATGCCGAACCACACTAGATCGACCTGCATCGGGATCACCACGGGCAGCATCAGCGGTACGAGGATCAGCATGATGGACGAGGAATCAAGGATCATGCCCATCGCCACGACGATGGCGACGTAAATCAGCATCACGCCCCACAGCCCCAGATCGGCGTTGGCGGCCAGATTGCCCAGCCCGGCGGGCACGCCCGACAGCGCCAGCATCCGCGAATACATCTGCGCCGCGATGATCAGGAAGCAGACCGTGGCGGTGACCAGCCCGGTTTCCACCAGCACCGTCCACAGCCGCGCCAGCGTCAGGCGGCGCATCGCGAACCCCAGCAGCAGCGCGCCGATGGCGCCCATGGCCCCGGCCTCGACCGGGGTGAAGAACCCGGCATAGATGCCGCCCAGCACCAGCACGATCAGCCCGGCAATCGGCAGCCCCTTGGCGGCCATCGTGCCGCCGCTCAGCGCGCCCGCCTCGCTGTCGCGGTCGGGGGTGCCGACGAAGCCGGGCCACCAGATCGCCATCGCCATGATCCCAAGCGCAAAGAACAGCGCCAGCAGCAGCCCGGGGCCAACGCCCGCAAGGAACAGGTCGCCGATGGATTGCTCGGCCAGGATGCCGAACAGGATCAGCAGCAGCGAAGGCGGGATCAGCATCCCCAGAACCGAGCTGCCCGCGACCACGCCCACGGCAAAGCGTTTGCCGTACCCGTGGCGGATCATCTGCGGCACGGCGATCTTGGTAAACACGGCGGCCGAGGCGATGGAAATGCCGGTGATCGCGGCAAAGATCGCGTTCGCCCCCACGGTGCCCACGCCAAGGCCCCCGCGTAGGCGGCGGAACACCGCATTCGCCACGTCAAAGGCATCGCGCCCGAACCCGGCCTCGGACACGATGAAACCCATCAGCACGAACAGCGGCACGACCCCGAAGAAATAGCTGGAAATCGCGTCATTCGCCGCCAGCGCCAGCAGTTTCGACGCCAGCAGGGGCGAGCCCTTGATCGCCCAGACGCCGAAATACGAACAGACGATCAGCGCGATCGGCACGAACAGCCCGGCCATCACCGCCACGCCCATCGCCAGCAGCGACAGCAATCCGATGTCGAACGCGCTCATGCCGCGTAGCGCCGCCAGATTCGCGCGACGAATTGCAGGATCAGCATGCTGCCCCCGATCACAAGTGTCAGCTTCACCGGCCAGACCGGCGCGGTGAAATCCCCCAGCGCGCCGATGAACTCGCCACGCTCCCAGGCGCGGGTGAACATCGGCCAGGTCGAGGTGACGATGATGTACAGAACCGCCGCGCCCATCAGGTCGAACAGCGTCGCCAATGCGCGGCCCAGCGCGGGTGCGCGCCGGTCCAGCCAGCCCAGGAAAGCGTCCGATTGCGTCAGGCGCCCCGCCCGCAGCGCCTGCGGGATCTGCAGGAAGACGATGGCGACAATGCTTAACGTCACCAGTTCCGGCACGCCGGGCACCGGCGCGCCAAACAGGTTGCGCCCGCCCACGTCCACGCCCACCAGCACCATCAACACAAGGATCAGCGCGGACCCAAGCACGTTCAGCGCCTGGGTCGCACGATCCAGCAGCCGCAGGGCAACAGGCTCGGACATGACTGGATTACTCCTTGTCCCAGTCGCGCAGCGGCGTGGCCCCGGCGGCGCGCATCGCCTCCATGTAGGTGGTCAGCACCTCGGTTGCGGGCTTGCCCTGGGCATCCAGTTCAGCCGCCCATTTGGCGGCGGCGTTCTCCATCCCCTTGGCCCAGGCCGCGCGCATCGCGTCGGGCGCGTTGGTCACGGTCGCCCCGGCCTCGGCCATCTTTTCCAGCGAGACGCCAACAGCGGTTTCCAGCTCGGTCGTGTACCAGTCGCGCGCCGCATCCGCCCCGGTCTTCAACGCCGCTTTTACATCGTCGGGCAGCCCTTCGTACCAATCGGCATTGGCGCAGAGCGACCCGGCATATTGCGCGCCCAGCCCCGCGCGGGTGACATAGGGCGCCACCTCGTACAGCTTGCCGGGCAGGGCGGCGCTGGCGAACACCAGAACCCCGTCGTACACGCCGGTCTTGATCTCGTTGTAATAGGTGGTCAGGTTGCCCGCCACGCCCACGGCCCCGGTGCCCGACAGCCAGTTGATCGCCGCCCCCGGCGCGGCAATCTTGCGCCCGTCCAGATCGGCCAGGCTCTCGACCGGGAAATTCGTCATCAAAAGGTAGTCGTCGATGGTGATCGGCGCGCCGATATAGACGACACCGTTTTCGCCATAGGCTTCGGTCATCGCGGGCAGATCGGCGTGCAGGCTGTCGATCACCTCGCCCACCTTGCGCAGGTCGGCGCTGACGAAGGGGGTGTAATAGGTCACGTTCTGCACGGCCAGCTTGGCCGGATCGAACAGCGACTGGCAGGTGCCCAGCTCGGCCAGACCGGCCTCGACGGCTTCCAGCTCTTCGCCCACCTTGGCCAGCGCACCACCGTATTGTTCGTCAAAGGTGATGGTGTGGCCGGATTTCTCCAGCTCGGCGGTGACCGTCGGAATGAACGTGTCCGAGATCATGCGAATCCAGCGGAACACCGGCGGGTGCCCGGCGGCGATGGTGGCGGTGAAACTGTCGGCCGTGGCGCTGACAGGCAGCAGAACGGCCAGCGCCGTGGCCAGCGCGGGTGTATAACGTGTCATGATGTGGTCTCCTCCCAGAAACAGGCGCCGGTTTGGCCCGGCGCGGTCGTCTATCCGCCCCTCTCGGCGGTGTCCTAAATGCGCCCCGTCCGGGCGATGGCGGCCTCCACTCCACCGGTTGCAAATTCCACCAGCCGCGCGACCACGGCATCGGTGTCCTGAACAGTCTCGGTGTCGACCAGCCGCTCGGGCCGACCGCTGCGCGCCACGGTGGCAATCAGAGCGCCAATGGCAAAGTTGTAGGCCCAGCTCAGCGTTTCGGGCGCGGTTTCGGGACAGGCCGCGCCAAGGGCCGCGATGAACCGCCGCGCGGTTGGATCGTACAGCCGCGCCACCAGATCGGCCTCGCGCGTGCCGCCCACCAGCAGCCCGGCAAAGATGCGCGCATACGCTTGCCCGCCGCCCGCAGGCCCCAGCGGAGGTCGCAGCAGCGCCTCGAGAATGCGGGGCAGGGCGTCGGGCGCGGCGGTGTCGACGCGGGCCAGCATCGCCTCGCGCTCGGCATTGATCGCGCCCGCGCGGCGTTCGATCACGGCGGCATACAGCCCGTCCTTGGTGTCGAAGTGATAATGCAGCAGCCCCTGTGCCACCCCGGCGCGCACGGCGATGGCCTTCATCGAGGCTCCGCCGAATCCGCCTTCGGAAAACGTGTGCTCTGCCGCGTCCAGAATCCGCAGACGTGCGGTATGGCCTGCGGTTTCGCGGTCTTCGGAACCGGAAGCGGACGCAGGAATAGAGGCGGTTGCAGGGCGAGTCATGCGGGCACGCTAGATCCTAACTGATCGTTCAGTCAAGATGCCTGTGCCGGGTGGTTGCGACCCTGTCATTGTCATGAAATTTTTGCCCAACTGACACTTGATCGTGATCTGCGCCGGCCTAGTTGTCGCCGTGGTGAATTCGCGCCACCGGCAGATGCCCCGTCCCCATGGCGCGTCCGGGCCCCGCAACGGCAGCAGCGGGGCCCGCCTTCCTCCGCAGGTTGCATATCGACCGCCGGGCTAAGTTCCCCCTTCTCAAACAGCCTCAAATGCCTATGGTCCGCGCCGACAGGAGGGGGCCATGCCAAGGCAAAGCGACACAACGGCGCGAATTGCAGCCGACTGCGAGATCGAGAATTCCACGCTGGCCGCATTCTCTGCGCTGGGTCTGGGTTCGCGTCTGGTCAATACTGCGCTTGGCGCCTATTCCAGTTGCGACACCTATTGCGACATCGCCAATGCCCAGATCGGCAAGTTCGTTCATATCGGCGCATTTGTCCGGCTGGGCGCGCCCGATGGAATGATGCGCCAACCCGGTCGGGTGACCACCCTGCTGGCCCGGCGCCATACCCGCAAGGTTCACATCGGCCACGATTGCTGGATCGGCTATGGCGCCGAGATTCGCCCCGGTGTCAGCATCGGGGACGGGGCCATCGTCGCTCCGGGGGCCGTGGTGTCGCGCAACATTGCGCCCTTCACCATCGTGGCCGGAGTGCCTGCGCGCATGGTGCGCCTGCGCTATCCGAAGGCCATCGCCGATCGGATGGCCGCGCTGGCGTGGTGGCATTGGGATCACGACATGCTGCGCGCCCGTCTAGTCGATATGCGCAGCCGCGACGCGGCCAGTTTCCTGGACCGCTATGAAATGTCCCGCAGCCGTCCGCGCCGACGCGCCTGACGGCCGCACGCCGAGCGCTGGCCGCCCGCCATCCGGCGAATTCGGAATTTTTGCAAAAAGGTATTCCACTTGGCGGAATTTGATGGTTCTATGCCTGTCGAGGATGCCGCAGGGTCGGCGGCTTGCGCCATCGTGCGCGGGCGCGTGGTCGGGGAGTGACAAGAACGCAATCTGGCAACATTGCGGGACGCGGGGCAGCTGTGTCACCGGTTCCGTGACGCGACAGCCCGCACGGCGGGGGGTTGCCATGACCCGAGCGGCGGCATCACAGTGAAACAGGTTCAATGGGAGGATCATCACATGACCGTATCGAAGACAGGACTGAACCGCCGCGCCATGCTGCGTGGCGCCGCCGTGGCCGCAGTTGCCTCGCCCGCACTGGTGGGCAAGGCAATTGCCGCCGGGAAATACACATGGCGGGTTCAGTCGCACTGGCCAAAGGCGTCCAGCTCGTTCAGCGACAGCCTTGGTGTCGTGGCCGAGATCGTCGAGAAGGAAACCGACGGCGCGATGAAGCTTGAGCTTCTGGGCGCGGGCGAATTCGCCAAAGGCCCCGATATCTATAACATCCTGCGCAAGGGCGTGGTGCCGATGGCGACGCTGTCGCCGTCCTACATTCAGGATCAGGCGCAGGCCGCGTCGTTCCTCTATGGTATCCCGGGCACCTTCCGCGAAAGCTGGGAGATGCAGCACGCGGTGAAAAACCTTGGGCTCGAAGATCTGGTGAACGCCGATCTGAACACCGAAGGCGTACACCTGATGACCGAAAAGGTGCTGCCGGTGGAAATGGTGGTGTCGAAGAAAATCGAATCGGCCGACGATTTCAAAGGTCTCAAAATCCGCTCGTCCGGCACCATGCAGGATTACCTGGCCGCCGCTGGCGCCGCGCCGCAGTACATCCCCGGGTCAGAGCTTTATCAGTCGCTGTCCTCGGGCGTGGTTGACGGGGCGCATTGGGGTGCGGCCATCGGTGCCAAGTCGATGTCGCTGTGGGAAGTCTGCAAATACCACGTGAAGCCGGGCCTCGGTCAGACCACCGATGCCTTCGCGCTGAACATGAGCGAGCTTGAAGGGCTGGACGATGACGTGCGCATGGTGCTTCTGAACACCATCCAGAACCGGTTCTTCCTGCGCTCGCAGGAGTATTCGCACAAGGAAGCCATCGCGCTGTCGCAAGGCGTGGCCGAGGACGGTGTCGAGGTCATCAACCTGCCCGACGACGTGCTGGCGATCCTGGCCGAAACCTCGACCCAAATCCTGGAAACCGAGGCAGCCAAAGGCGAAAACGCGGCCAAGGCGGCGGATGTCTACAAGACGCTGATGAAAGATCTCGGCTACGTCTGATACGGGCTTGACGCCAATCCGCCCGGGGTGTGGCCCCCTGCACCCCGGGCTTTTTTCGAATGAAATCAATTGCGGCCGGCGCGGACTTACCCATGGGTAAGCTTCGTGTTCGGCCGCTTCGCGCCAGAAGGAGATCGCGGCAATGCAGGCGATTGCACGGGCGATAACCCGCCTGAACCGATGGATAGGCCGATGGATCGCCCATGCGGTCCTGATCATTTTCGCGCTGCTGCTGGCCGATGTGGTGATGCGCTACATGGTCGGCCAACCGGCGATCTGGACGGCGGAGCTGGCCGTGCTGATCTTTGGCGTCTACGCGATCATCGGCGGCGGGTTCCTGCTGGCCGAGCGTGGGCACGTCAGCGTCGATATCCTGTACGGATCGTTTTCGCGCAAGCGCAAGGCGCTGATCGACATCGTGACCTGGCCGCTGTTCCTGCTGTTTGTCGGAGTGCTGCTGTGGCAGGGCTATGACATCGCGTCCGAGGCGGTCGGCGACTGGGAGCGGTCGAATTCCGTGTGGAAGGCGCCGCTCTGGCCGACGAAATCGCTGATCCCCGTGGCCGCCACCCTGCTGCTGTTGCAGGGGCTGGTGCGGCTGTGGGCCGATGTGCGCATCCTGATGGGGCTGCCCGTCGATCCTGAAACCTTCGGCGTTCTTGCGGACGAGCCGACCAACGACGAGGTACAGCCGTGAGCGTCGAACTTCTGACCCTGCTGTTCTTCGGGTCGCTTCTTTTCTTCGTGCTGCTGGGCACGCCGCTGGCCTTCGTGCTGGGCGGAATCTCGGTTATCTTCCTGTATTTCGAGATGGGGCAGATCGGGTTCTACCTGCTGGCCTCGAAGATGTGGGAAACCATGTCGAACCCCACGCTGATGGCGATTCCGCTGTTCGTCTACATGGCGATCCTGCTGGAAAAATCGGGCGTGGCGAACGACCTGTATGACATGATGCACCAGTGGTGGGGCGGCCTGCGCGGCGGTCTGGCCATCGGCACGGTGCTGATCTGCGTGATCTTTGCCGCCATGTCGGGCATTTCCGGCGCGGCCGTGGTGACGATGGGCACCATCGCGCTGCCCAAGATGCTGGAGCGTGGATATGACAAGCGGCTGGCGCTGGGCGCGATCAACGCGGGCGGGGGCTGGGGCATCCTGATCCCACCCTCGATCCTGATGGTGCTGTACTCGTTGCTGTCCGAGGTGTCGGTCGGCAGGCTGTTCGCCGCCGGTGTCGGGCCGGGCATCCTGCTGTTCGTGCTGGTGTCGATCTATATCGGCGTGCGCTGCTGGATCCAGCCCGAGCTGGGCCCCGCGCTGCCCAAGGAAGAACGCGCCGGCTGGAGCCGCAAGTTCGCCTCGCTCAAGGCGGTGATCCTGCCGATCCTGATCGTGGTGGTGGTGCTGGGCGCGATCTTTGGCGGCTTTGCCACCCCGACAGAGGCGGCCGCCATCGGTGTGGCGGGCGCGCTGTTCGCCACGGCGGTGAACCGACAGCTCAGCTGGCGGGTGATGAACGATGCGGCGCTGTCGACGCTGAAGCTGACCGCGCTGGTGATGTGGATCCTGTTTGCCGCGCACGCCTTTTCCACCGCCTATACGGCGCTGGGCGCGCAAAGCCTGATCCAGCATCTGATGGCCTATATCCCCGGTGGCAAATGGGGGGCGCTGGCCTTCATGCTTTTGATCCTGTTCCTGTTCGGCATGGTGCTGGACCCGGTCGGGATCATGCTGATCACGCTGCCGGTGTTCCTGCCGGTGATCCGCGATGCCGGGTTCGATCCGATCTGGTTCGGGATCCTCTTCATCATCATGATGGAGGTCGGGTACATGACGCCGCCCTTTGGCTTCAACCTGTTCTACCTCAAGGGCGTCGCGCCTGCGGGGGTGACGATGGGCGATATCTATACCTCGATCATCCCCTACGTGATCGTCACACTGATCGGGTTGCTGCTGATCATCCTGATCCCCGACATCGCCCTGTTCCTGCCGAACTGGTTCTACGGGTAGAGTATCGGCCGGTCCGCCGCATTGGCGGGCCGGCTATTTCGGCGGCAGTTCCGAGGCGATGCGCCCGGAAAACGCCTTGGCCACGCTGACCGACAGCACGATCCGCGCCACATGGTGCGTGGTGACATAAAGCACCGAGATTTGAAGCGAGATCGCGACCAGCGACATTTCCGCCAGCCCGCCCGGGGCAAAAGCCAGGACCACTGCCTGAATTTTCTCGTCCACCACCTCGTGCAGGGCGATGCCTGCGGCGATGGCCAGGATCATGGTCAGCGCGATGTTCATCAACGCCAGCATCAGCGCCTTGCCGAAGGCATCGGCGCGCATCCCCACGAAGCGTGTGCCCAGAGAGGTGCCGATCACGATCTGGGTGACGTCGATCAGCCAGCGCGGCGGGGTCGATTCCAGCAGCCCGGTCAGGTGGCCCAGACCCGAGGCAAGGATCGGCCCGGTGATCATGTAGGCCGGCAGGTTCAACCGCCGCCCGATGAAGAACCCGGCCGCGCCCAGCGAGGCCTGCCAGAACACCTCTGTCCCCGTGATGGGGGCGTGATCGTTGCCAATCAGCACCCCGGCGGCGGATCCGACCGCGCCGCCGCTGAGCAGGGTAAAGGCCAGCGGCACCAGCAGGATGGTCAGGATCAGCCGCATGAATTGCAGCGCTGTCAGCATCTGGATATCGGCACCGTTTTCCTCGCCCATGGCGATGCATTCCAGCAGCCCGCCGGGCACGGCCGAGTAATAGGCGGTGACGGGTGACAGGTGCCCCAGCCGCCGGAACCCGTGGTAGCCCACGAAATGCGCCAGCGGAATGTACACCACCAGCGCCAGCAGCGAGGGCCACCAGCCGCGCGCCTCTTCCAGCACGGCGGAAGTGAAGGCGGCCCCGATCGACAGCCCGATGATGGGGATGAAGAACAGCCGCAGCCAGAACGGAATCCGGGGCGGGTGGCCGCCCGGTTTGAAGCCGAAGATCGAAATCGCCCCCACCGCGACGACCGAACCCAGCAGCATCGGCAGCGGAAAGCCCGCCCATTTCGCCAGGAACCCGCCAAGGATGCCCACGGCAAAGACTAGGATCGTGGTGCCAAGGTGCACCTCTTCGCCGGCAATACGGATCTGTGGCATGTACGGGGGGCTTTTTGCTGCTGGGGGTTGTTGCTTTGTGTAGGGTTTCGCTGACCTCCGGTCAACGGCGCCACGCGGAGGCCGGGCCAACAGGCTTGCGCGCTGTGCCCCGATTTCCTAGCCTGCCTACAATATGCGGAACGAAATTTCGCATAGCGGGAGGAAAACAATGGCAATTACACCGATCCCGGGCGACCGCCCGTGGCTACGGCATTATCCGGACACTGTGCGCAGGGATTTTGCGCCGGACCCCACCACCATGACGGCCCTGATGACCCGTGCGTTTGATCGCTATGCCGATACGGTGCATATCGAATATTACGGCACGTCCTATACTTACGCCGACATGCGGGCGCAGGTGGCGCGGGTGGCCTCGGCGCTGAGGGCGCGCGGCATCGGCAAGGGCGATTGTGTGGCGCTGCACCTGCCGAATTGCCCCTGGCATCCGATCTTCTTCTTTGGCGTGCTGGCCGCCGGAGCGGCGGTGACGCATCTCAGCCCGCTGGATGCCCATCACGAGCTGTCGCACAAGCTGCGCGACAGCGGGGCCAAGCTGGCCGTAACGCTGACCACGCCCGAGCTTGGCAGCCATTTCGCGCCCCTGCTGGCCAGCGGAGAAACGCCGCCGCTGGTGATGTGCCCCGATCAGGTTTCGGCCATGGGGCGGGTCTGCCCGGTGCTGGAGGGCGCGATGTCGGTGGCGGATTTCCTGTCGGGCCACGATGGCGCGGCCTATGACCCGGTGCCGGTGACGCCCGAGGATACCGCGCTGCTGCAATATACCGGCGGCACCACCGGCGTTCCCAAGGCGGCGGTGCTGAGCCATGCCAACCTGTCGGCGGCGGTGCTGATCTATGCCGAGGCGGCAAAGGACGATCCCGGATCCGACCCGGGCAAATCCGCGCTGCTATATGCGCCGATGTTCCATATCATGGGGCTGACGGCGGGGTTGCTGAAGCGCACCCACGAAGGCGGGACGCTGCATGTGCGGCTGCGCTACGATGCCGAAACCGCCGTGCGCGAGATCGAGGAAAAGCGCATCGCGTCCTTCGGGGGCGTGCCGACGACGTGGATCGCGCTGCTGCAAATCCCCGATATCGACAGGCGCGATCTGTCTTCGCTGGAATATGTCGGCTCGGGCGGGGCGCCGCTGCCGGTCGAGGTGTACAACCGGGTGAAACAGCTGACCGGGCTGAAGCTGCGTGGCGGCTGGGGCATGACGGAAACCTCTCCGGCGGGCACCAACGTGCCGCGTACCATGCCCGACGAAAAGCTGGGCACCATCGGCATTCCGCTGCCAGGGATCGACATGAAGATCGTCGATGTGGATGATGCCTCGCGCACGCTGGGGCCGAATGAAACCGGCGAAATGGTCATCAAGGGGCCAAATGTGCTGCGCGCCTATTGGAAGAAGCCCGAGGAGACCCGCGCGGCGTTTCATGACGGATGGTTCCTGACCGGCGACGTGGGGTACATGGACGACGACGGGTACTTCTACCTTGTGGACCGCAAGAAAGACATGATCCTGTCGGGCGGGTTCAACGTGTATCCGCTGATGATCGAGAATGCCGTGCACCAGCACCCGGATGTGTCCGAGGCCATCGCCATCGGGGTGCCGGACGACTATCGTGGCGAAAGCGCCAAGGTCTTCGTGCGGCTGAACCGGGGGGCGAAACCCTTTACGCTGGACGCGTTGCAGGGGTTTCTGGCGGACAAGCTGGGCCGTCACGAAGTGCCCCGCCACCTGGAATTCCGCGACGAGTTGCCCCACACCCCGGTGGGCAAGCCTGACCGCAAGGCGCTGAAGCAGCAAGAGGCCGCGCCGGCAGAGTCCTGACGGGAAACGCGAAACGGCCCGCGCAGAGGCGGGCCGTTTGATCGTAAGCGGGGCGGACTTAGAAGCGGTAGGTCGCTTTCAGGTGGAGCGTGTTCACGTCCACATCGCCGCCTGCCGTGCCGATGCCGTCAAAGGCGTGATACATGTATTCGCCGCCCACGGTCCAGTTGTCGGACACGCGGTGGTCATAGCCGACGCCGACAAGATAGCTGTCGCCGCTGCCGTTGAAGAAGGTGCCAACGCCGTCAAAGTCTGCATAGGCATAGCCCAGCGTCCCGTAGAGGAAGCCGTTGCCCATCGCCTTACCGACAACCGCTTTCAGGCGGGCCATTTCGTTGAACGTTGCGGTGTTACCGGTGTTCGGGTCCGTCACCGAGACATCGGCCCAGTCGTACTGGAATTCCGGACCGGCGTACCAGTCGTTGCCGAGGTTCCACAGGTAACCGGCCGTCAGACCGCCGATGACACTGTCGTTGTCAAAGCTGCCGCCAAGGTCGAATTCGCCGTAGGCATAGCCCACCTGACCACCGATATAGCCGCCTTCCCAGAAGGGCGAGGCCGGGGCGGGGGCAGGGGTGTAAACCACCGGATCGGCCGGGGCCGGATCGTTGCTGCCCGCATAGGCCGCGCCTGCTGCAGCCGTGGTGCAGAGAAGGGCAATCGTTACTGTTCTGATCATATGCTCACTCCGTAGTCATGTCGCGCCATTCACCGGGCCGCCCGGAAATGGGCGGCCTTTGGCGGCGCGTGTCAGTTCAACGGATGTAGGTGCAAGGGGTTCCTTCACAATTCCAGTGACCGGAATGTGAAGGCGTTGCCCGCGGAATATGGCCGATCAGGCGGGCTTTACGGCGGATTGCAGCCGGTTCCATGCCGCGCGATATTCGCGCTCCAGCCGGTTGACCAGTTCGGCGGCGGGCAGAACGTCGCCCACCGCGCCGATGCCCTGGCCCGAGCCCCAGATTTCCTTCCAGCTTTTCGGCTTTTGCCGGTCTTCGCCGAAATCCATGTTCGACGGGTCCGAGCGTTCAAGGTTGTCCGGGTCCATCCCGGCCTTGGCAATCGAGGGTTTCAGGTAGTTGCCCCAGACCCCGGTGAACAGGTCGGAATAGACGATGTCGTTTGCGCCATGGTCCACGATCATCTGCTTGTAGGCGGCGTCGGCGTTGGCCTCTTCCGTGGCGATGAAGGCCGAGCCGACATAGCCGCCATCGGCGCCCATCGCCTGTGCCGCAAGGATGCTGTCGCCGCGCGCGATGGCGCCCGACAGGAACAGCGGGCCGTCGAACCACGTGCGGATCTCCTGCACCAGCGCGAAGGGCGACAGCGCCCCGGCATGGCCGCCAGCCCCGGCGGCCACGGCGATCAGCCCGTCGGCGCCCTTTTCGATGGCCTTGCGGGCAAAGCGGTTGTTGATCACGTCATGCAGGGAAATGCCCCCGCAGCCATGCGCGGCCTCGTTCACCCATTCCTGCGCGCCCAGCGAGGTGATCCAGACCGGCACGTTGTACTTCGCGCAGATTTCCACATCGCGCTCCAGCCGCGCGTTCGAGCGGTGCACGATCTGGTTCACGGCGTAGGGCGCGGCGGGGGTGTCGGGGTTGGCCTGATTGTGGCGGTCGAGTTCCTCGGTGATGCGTGTCAGCCAGCGTTCCAGTTCGATCGGCTCGCCTTCTTTCTCACGCGCGTTGAGGGCGGGAAAGGCGCCGACGATCCCGGCCTTGCACTGGGCAATCACCAGGTCGGGGTTCGAGATGATGAACAGGGGCGAGCCGATCATCGGCAGGCGCAGATTGTCGAACATGGCGGGCATGGTCACGGGGGTGTCCTCCTTCGAAGCGCGCGCGGAAAGGGGCGCGGCGGTGCTGATACGGGGATAAGCCAGCGCGCGCGCCGCACAAAGCGGAACGCGGCGTCAGAAATTGGCTGTCATGCGCTGGCTTAGGGTTGTGGCCAGTTCGACCAGACGTTTGCCGACCTCGGGCAGTCGGTCTGCGGGCAGGTAATGCGATGGTCCGCCAAGGTTCAGGCCCAGCAGAGGCAGATCGGGATCGGTGCTGCGCAGGGGCACGGCCACCGCGTTGACGCCAGCCTGCCATTCACCATGGTTCGCGTAATAGCCCTGCTGCGCAACCTGTTTCACCGCGTCCTCGATCCCGGCGCGGATTGCGGGCCAGGTTGTGCGCGGCTGCGTATGTGCCTCAAGATCGGCCATCAGCGCCTCGCGTTCCGTGGCAGAACAGCCCGCCAGCCAGGCCCGGCCCATGGCCGACCGCGCCAGCGAAATGCGCGAGCCGACGCCAAGCTGGAGCGCCACGACGCTGCGCGAGCGGGCGCAGGCGAAATAGGTCATGGTGCGTTCATCGCGGCTGCCAAGCGCCACCATGATACCTTCGCCGCAGGCATCCGCCAGCGTCTGCATATAGGTTTGCGCGGTGTCGCGCAGCGGCATTGACGACAGGCAGGCGTAGCCAAGGCTCAGCACCGGGACCCCCATGCGATACCGCCCGGTCACCGCGTCGTAATTCAGATAGCCCGTCGTCAGCAGCGTATAGGTCAGCCGTGACACGGTGGAGTTGGGCAGGCCGGTGCGCTCGGCCAGATCGCCGTTCGACAGGCCCGCGCGGTCGTCGGGGCGGAAGGCGCGCAGCACTTCGAGGCCGCGATGCAACGAGGTAATGAACTGGCGTTCGTGCTGGCCATTGGGTTGGGCACCGTCGTCATCGGTGCCGGGGCTGCGTTTTCTCACGTCTGATGACTTCCTTGCCTCTGGGCCCCTCCACGGGCGGTGCCGGGCGGGGTGCACGCAAGATTAACCGCTTGGCAAAGGCGCGGCCAGTATGCATTTGCACTGAAACCGCGCGCGCCTTGCGTTTTTCGTTGTATTTTCGATCGGTTCGGGCAATCAGGGGCGCCAATTCCGGAACTTAGTGAAAAATGACACCTATGGCCGAAAATGACACCGTGCAGGAGCCGCCCGTCGCGGGCGAGACGTTGGGCGAAATCGGGCTGAACAACTTTGCCCCCTACCTGCTGAACCGCATCATGGGCCGGTATAACGACGACCTGACCGGCGCGTTGCGGTCGAACAACCTGAACACGGCCAAGATGCGGGCGCTGGCGGTGATGGCGGTGGTGCCGGGGCTGACCATAAACGAGCTGTCGGTTTATGCCGTGACCGAGCAATCGACGATGAGCCGCACGCTCGAGGCGCTGGAAACCGCCGGGCTGGTGCGCCGGGTTGAACGCGCCACCGACGGCCGCGTGCGCGAGATGTACCTGACCGACGAAGGCCGGGCCGAGTTTGAGCGTGTCTGGCCGATCATGTGGCACAGCTATCGCCGCATGTTCGACGGCATCGAGCCCGCAGAGATGCAGCAATTCGTGGGCACCTTGCAGCGCATTCTTGGCAACGTGCGCCAGAATGCCTTTTAAGATCGGGGCCTTCTAGCGCGCTGGCATCGCTCTTCAGTTCGGTGTAGCCCTGCGGTCGCGGACCATAAGGGAGGGGTGCCATGCAGACGGTAGCGAATTTCGACAGGATCGGCGAGGAAAACGCCTTTGCCGTGCTGGCGCGGGCCAATGCGCTGGCCGATCAGGGGCGTGACATCATCAACCTTGGCATCGGTCAGCCGGATTTTCCGACGCCCGAGCATATCGTCGAAGCCGCGGTGAAGGCGCTGCACGACGGGCAGCATGGCTACACCGCCGCCACCGGCATCCCGCCGCTGCGCGAGGCGGTGGCCGCCGATCTGCACCGCCGTTTCAATGCCGAGGTAAACCCCGACAACGTGATGGTGGTGCCCGGCGGCAAGGTGACGATGTTCACCGCGATCCTGATGTTCGGTCAGCCGGGCGTGGAAATCATGTATCCCGATCCGGGGTTTCCGATCTATCGCTCGATGATCGAATTCACCGGCGCGACCCCGGTGCCGATCCCGATCCGCGAGGAAAACGGCTTTGCCTTCTCGGCCGAGGAAACGCTGGGCCTGATCTCTGATCGCACCCGGCTGATCATCGTGAACTCGCCCGCCAATCCCTGTGGCGGGGTGACGCCCAAGGCGGAAATCGACGCGCTGGTGGCGGGGCTGGCAGACTGGCCCGAGGTCGCCGTGATGTCGGACGAGATTTACGACCAGATGCTCTATGACGGTGAAAAACACGTCACGCTGCTGGATTACCCCGAGATTCGCGACCGGCTGATCTTGTTGAACGGCTGGTCAAAAACCTATGCGATGACCGGCTGGCGGCTGGGCTGGGCTGTCTGGCCCGATGCGCTGTATGACAAGGCGCGCAAGCTGGCGGTGAACGCCTGGTCCTGCGTGAACACGCCCGCGCAGTTCGGCGCGCTGGCGGCGTTGACGGGCCCACAGGACGCGGTGGCCGAAATGGGCGCGGCCTTTGACGCGCGCCGCCGCGTGGTGGTCGAGCTGCTGAACGCGATGCCGGGGGTGTCCTGCGTGGTGCCCAAGGGCGCGTTCTATGCGTTTCCGAACATCTCGGGCACCGGATGGCAGGCCAAGAAGCTGGCGAGCGCCCTGCTTGAGGACGCGGGTATTGCCACCATCGGCGGCCCCGATTTCGGCGTGCTGGGCGAGGGGTATATCCGCATCAGCTATGCCAATTCCGAGGACAACATCCGCCGCGCGCTGGGCCGGATGAAAGAGTTCCTCGAACGCTAGATCTCGTGCCGCCAGGGCGGGTTCGCCCCGGCGCGCGACACGGTCACGGCGGCAACGCGCGCGCCGTAGGACAGGATGTCGGCCAGCGCGTCGGGCGTGAGGGCGGCCAGCGCCTCGCGTGACAGCAGGCCCAGTGCCTGCGCCCGCGCCAGCATCCCGGCGTTGAAGGTATCGCCCGCGCCCACGGTATCGACCACCTGCGCGGGCACGGCGGGCACGGTGACGGTTTGCCCGCCGGGCAAATATCCCACGGCACCATCGCCGCCGCGCGTCACCACCACGATGCGCGCGCCCATGTCTTGCAGTCTGCGCACGCGGGCGGCGTCGTCGGTGGCATCAGGGCAGATCCACGCCAGATCGTCATCCGAGACCTTGACCAGATCGGCCAGCGCCAGCATTCCGTTCAGCCGCACGCGATAGGCGGGTTCGTCGCTGATGAACCCGGGGCGGATGTTCGGGTCGATCACGATGGCGCGGCGGCCGGCCTGCTGCGCGGCCAGCGCGGCATAGCTGTCGGCGGCTGGCGGGTTGCACAGGCTGATGCCGCCGAAATACAGCAGGTCCACCGTGTCGGGCAGGGCGGGGATATCCGCCCGATGCAGCATCCGCCCGGCGGAGTTTTCGTCGTAAAACAGATAGCTGGCCTGCCCGTCGACCAGATCGACAAAAGCCAGCGTTGTGGGCCGGTCGCTGCGCGTGACCAGCGCGGTATCGACGCCCGCGTCCTGCAAGGCGCGATCCAGCTGCCGCCCGAAACGGTCGCGCGACAGCCCCGTCCACATGGCGACCGGCGCGCCAAGACGGCCCAGCGCGATGGCGGTGTTGAACACCGCGCCGCCCACCAAAGGCACCAGGGCCGCCGCGCCGTCGGGGGTGGTGCCGGGGATCATGTCGATCAGGGCTTCTCCGCAGCACAGGATCATGGGGCCGTTCCTTCAGGTGGCAGGGATCGGGCAGACTCCTGCTATGTTTGCGATAACATTGCAAGCCCGCTTGGCGTGTCAGTCGACGGGGACGACATCCACGCTATGGGTCGATTTCTGCCCGCCGGTGGCGCGCAACGATCCCTTGACCGGGGCGACATCGGCATAGTCGCGGCCCACGGCGACCACGATGTGATCTTCTTCGGCCCAGATCGCATTGGTCGGATCGATTTCGACCCAGCCGGTTTCGGCCCCGCACCACGCCCGCACCCAGGCGTGCATCGCGTCGGCGCCCTCGAGCCTTTCCTGCCCGGGCGGCGGGAGGGTGCGTAGGAAGCCGCTGACATAGCCCGCCGGAATCCCCAGCGTGCGCAACGCGGAAATCGCGATATGCGAGAAATCCTGACAGACGCCGCGACGGGCGCGAAACGCCTCGTCCGGGGCGGTGGTGACTTCGGTTGCGACCGGATCGAAGGCCATTTCCGAGTGCAGCCGCGACGACACCGCCTGCACCAGCGCGCGTGTGGTCATGCCCGGTTCGGCAATGCTTTGGGCGAAATCGGCGATATCGCCGCCGGGGGTCACGCGGTCGCTGCGGCCCAGAAAATGATGCGGCGACAGGGCGTCGATGCTGCGGGTCGCGGCCAGATCGCTGGGCAGGCGGTCATAGGGGCAGGACAGATCCATCGGGTTGATGTTGGGGCTGCGGCGCACACGGCCCTGAAAGCGGAATTTCGTTTCCTGCACCGGCGCGGTATGGGCGATTTCCGTCATGGCGTTGCCGAAGAAATCGGTGCGATCCAGCCGGAAATCCGGCGGGGGCGACACGGTGACTGCGCCCGAGAGCAATTGCTGGTCGACCCGCGTCGGCGGCAGCATCCGCAGCAGCGTCCGGCTGGACCCGGCGGCGCGTTCATAGCGGTAGCCGATTTCAAGCGTGATGTCGTAGATCACTGGCATGTCAGGTCTTCCGATACGGGGCGCGCGCGGGTGGGCCGGATGTCAGACAAGATACAGATCGGTCAGCGCCTCGGAGACGGCGGCAAAATCGCGCCGCAGCCCGCCGATGCGCCGGGTGGTCAGCCGTTCGGGCGTGATGGTGGCAAGGTCAGTCTGCAGGCGCAGGATGCGGCGGCCAAGGTCGGTCATGCGGGGGCCATGTTCGGGCCGGGGCAGTTCGGTTTCCTCGCGGCGCAGCAGGTCGGCCTGAAAGATCACCGAGCGCGGGTTGCCTTCGTCCAGCGCCAGCAGGTCGATCACCGTGCTGCGCGTGGTGGCCACGGCATAGCGGCGGCGATGGGTGATGACGCTGTCGCCTACCTCGACCGCGACATCGAAGCTGCCGGCGGGGGCCTTGAGATCGCAAAAGGTTTCCAGCAGCGCCAGCGTGTGATCGGCGCGTTCCAGCGCGCGGCCCATCGACAGGAACCGCCAGCCGGTGAAGCGGAACATGTTTTCGTGCACAAGGCCCGAGAAGCCCGCCAGCTTGCGCAGCAGCACCGTCATGGCGCGGGCGGCATCGTCGCCCGGCTGGGCGGTGCCCGCCATCGCGTGCGCGCTGTGGGCCAGGTCGTTCAGCGCGTGCCAGCCATCGGTAGAAAACCGGTCGCGCACCTTGCCGGCGCAGTTCAGCGCGGTGTCGAACTGGGCCAGCAGGGCCGTGGGCATCGGCTGGGCGGTATCCAGACCGAAGGTCGAGATAAAGCGGCTCAGGTGGTCGATCAGCGTGGTTTCGGCGTCGCCTGCATCCTCGCGGCGCAGGTGGAAGGCGCGCAGCAGGCGCACGTGGCTTTCGGCGCGTTCGACATAGCGGCCAAGCCAATAGAGGTTATCGGCGGCGCGACTGGGCAGCACACCGGGGGCGCGGCGCACATAGGGGCCATCGGGCTGGGCGGTCAGGCTGTCGCGTGACACGGGCCTGTCGCCCACGATCCAGACATCGGCAACCGAACCGCCGTTCTGCATCGCCAGCGCGGTCGGATCCTCGGTGCGCCCGATGCGGGCATAGCCGCCGGGCATCACCGTCCAGCCCTGCGGCGTGCGGGCGGCAAAGACGCGCACCACCATGGGGCGCGGCACAAGCTGGCCGTCGATCATGGCCGGCGTGGTCGACAGCGTCACCGCCTCTTGCCCGACAAGGTTCGGTGCATCTGTCGCGAGCCAGTCGTCGATCGGGCGCTGGGCGCTGCCGCGGAAGGATCCGCCAAGAACGGTCGCGCCATCGATTTCAAAGGGCAGGCGGGTCGATTGCGCCGGGCCGATCATCATCCGGTCGAGCGTGCGGCGCACATGGTCCAGCTCGCGCGGCTGGCCGCACCACCATGTCGCGATATTGGGCAGCTTCAGCGGCTCGCCCAGCAGGGTGCGGGCGATGCGCGGCAAAAAGGCCATCATCGCGCGGGTTTCCAGCACGCCCGAGCCAAGGCAGTTCAGCATGGACACGGCGCCCTGCCGCAGCGCCGAAACCATGCCGGGGGTGCCGATGGTCGACTCTTCGCTAAGTTCGAGCGGATCCGAGAAACGGGAATCAAGCCTGCGCCACAACACGCTGATCGGTTCCGGGCCGCTGACGGTGCGCACGGTCAGCAGGCCGTTGTCGATTTTCAGATCGTCCGCTTCCAGCAGCAGAAAGCCAAGGTAGCGCGCGATATAGGCGTGTTCGAAATAGGTATCGGTGTGCTGACCCGGTGTCAGGATCGCGACGCGGCCCTGCCCGTCGTGGCGCAGCCCGTTGGCCGCATCGCGGAAGGCGCGGAAGAACCCGGCCAGGCGTTCCACGTTCGACCCCGAGAAGTGATCGAAGAACACCCGGCTGGTCGCCATGCGGTTTTCAAGCGCAAAGCCCGCACCAGAGGGCGCCTGTGTGCGGTCGCCCAGCACGAACCAACTGCCATCGGGCGAGCGGCCGATTTCAAAGGCAAGGAAGTGCAGGAAATGCCCCGAGGGCGGGCGCGTGCCCACAACAGGGCGCAGCCATTCGCTGTTCTGCGCGACCAGTTCGGCGGGCAGCAGCCCGTCGCTGACCAGCCGCCCGGGGCCGTAGAGATCGGCCATCACCCGTTCCAGCAGCTCGGCCCGCTGCACGATGCCATCGGACAGCGCGCGCCATTCCGGCGCGGCGATCACCACCGGAACATGGCTCAGCGGCCAGTTGCGTTCGTCCGATCCGCTGGCGGTGTGCTGGCGGAAATAGACGCCCGCGTCGGCAAGATACTGATCGCCGCGCGCGAAGCGCTGGGCCAGCACATCGGGGCCGAGGCCGGCCATATGGTCGATTAGCGGTTGCCAGACCGGGCGCAGCTGACCCGGGGCGGCGAACAGTTCGTCTGCCACCCCGGAGCGCGGGGTGTAGCCCGCCAGCAAATCGTTCAGCGTTTCGGCCTGCATCGTCCTTTGGTCGGGTCTTTCATGGGCCCTCGCGCGGGCGGGGCGGGGGTGTCATCAGGTGATACCGGAGGCGCGCCGCAGGTCGAGTGTCATCGGGAACTCGCGGTGCGGGGTTTCGGGTGCGGGCCAGTAGCTGCCGATGCTGTGGCCCATTTTCTCGAACCGCGCAAGGCGGCGGGCCTCGGCCTCGTTTCCATTTACGGGGAATGTCTCATAATTGCGGCCCCCCGGATGGGCGACGTGATAGGTGCAGCCACCCAGCGCTCGGCCCGTCCACGTATCAAAAATGTCGAAGGTCAGCGGCGCGTTGACGGGCAGAACCGGGTGCATCGCCTCGGCCGGTTGCCATGCCTTGAAGCGCACGCCGCCCACGGATTGCCCGGCGCCTGCGCCCTTGACCAGTGGAATGCGGCGCTGGTTGCAGGCCACGATATAGCGGTCGGGGTCGGCGGCGGTCAGCTGAACCTGCATCCGCTCGACCGAGCTGTCGGTATAGCGCACGGTGCCGCCGATGGCGCCGCGTTCACCCATCACATGCCAGGGCTCCAGCGCCTGCCGCAGTTCCAGGTGCACGCCGTCGTAATCGACCTCGCCGCAGAAGGGGAAGCGGAATTCGGCCTGCGCCTCGTACCATTCGGGGCGCAGGGTGAACCCGTGGTCGCCCAGGTCGCGTAGCACCTCGGTGAAGTCGGCCCAGAGGAAATGCGGCAGCATGAAGCGGTCGTGCAGGGTGGTGCCCCAGCGCACCGGCGCGCCCTTGATCGGGCTGGCCCAGAACCGCGCCAGCAGCGCCCGGATCAGCACCTGTTGCGCAAGGCTCATCTGGGGATCGGGCGGCATCTCGAAGCCGCGGAATTCCACCAGCCCAAGGCGCCCGGTGGGGCCATCGGGGGAATACAGCTTGTCGATGCAGATCTCGGCCCGGTGGGTGTTGCCGGTCACGTCGATCAGGATGTTGCGCAGCAGCCGATCCACCAGCCACGGCTGCGGCGGCGGGCCGTCTTCCGGGTTCGGGATTTGCGACAGCGCGATTTCCAGCTCGTACAGCGTGTCGTGGCGGGCTTCGTCGATGCGGGGCGCCTGGCTGGTGGGGCCGATGAACAGCCCCGAGAACAGGTAGGACAGCGAGGGATGCCGCTGCCAGTGCAGGATCAGGCTGCGCAGCAGGTCGGGGCGGCGCAGGAACGGGCTGTCATCCGGGGTTTCGCCGCCCACCACGACGTGGTTGCCGCCGCCGGTGCCGGTGTGCTTGCCGTCGATCATGAACTTGTCGGCGCCAAGGCGGCACTGACGTGCCTCTTCGTACACCGCGCGGGTGGTTTCCACGCACTCGGCCCAGGTGGCGGCGGGGTGAATGTTCACCTCGATCACGCCGGGGTCGGGGGCGACGCGGATCACGTTCACCCGGTGGTCATGCGGCGGTGCGTAACCTTCGATATGAACGGGCAGGCCCAGCTCTCGCGCCGAGTTTTCGGCCACTTGCAACAGGTCAAGATAATCTTCCAGCGACTCGACCGGCGGCATGAACACGCAAAGCCGCCCGTCGCGCGGTTCGACCGTCAGCGCGGTGCGCACGGCGCCGCCGACGACGCCCAGCTCCTGCTCGATCACGTCCTGCACCGGGCCGCCGGGCACGGGCGCCGAGACGGGTTGTTCGCGTTCGGGTGTTGCCGCTTCGGCCACGGGATCGGCGACAGGATCGGGCAGGGGGCCGCGCGGTACAGTTGGGTCGGTGACATAGGTATAGGGGTATTGCGAGGGCGGCACATAGGGCAGCGTGCCCAGCGGAATGCGATAGCCCACCGGGCTGTCACCCGGCACCAGATAGACATGCCCGCGCCGAAGCTTCCATTTTTCCGACCGCCAGACCGGCCCCGTGGCGCGCGATTGCCAGCGTTGCACCGGCAGCACAAAACCCGAGGGTTCGGTCAGCCCGCGTTCAAAGACACGCGCCATGCGGTGGCGTTCTTCGGGGTCTTTCAGTTTCGAATTTTCCGGGGTCACGTTTTCCGGCAGGTTCGATTCCTTCAGGATCCATTCGGCCGGATCCTCATAGGCGGGCACGACATGGTCGGATTCGATCCCCAGCCCTTCGGCGATGCGGCCCAGCAGGGCGCCGGCCTGATCGGGCGTGGCGCTGCCCTTGACGTCTTCCTCGGCGATCAGATCGGCGTCGCGCCAGATCTGCTTGCCGTCCTTGCGCCAGTAGAGGCTGAAGGTCCAGCGCGGCAGGGTTTCGCCCGGATACCACTTGCCCTGACCGTAATGCAGGAAGCCGCCGGGCGCGAAGCGGTCGCGCAGGCGGCGGATCAGCCGGTCGGCCAGCCCGCGTTTCATCGGCCCGACCGCGCCGGTGTTCCATTCCGAGGATTCGAAATCGTCGATCGACACAAAGGTCGGCTCGCCCCCCATGGTCAGGCGCATGTCGCCCGCTTCCATCGCGGCATCGACCTGTTTGCCGAGTGCGTCGAGCGCCTGCCACGACTCTTCCGAGAAGGGTTTGGTGATGCGGGGGTGCTCGGCGGTGCGTTTCACCTGCATGTCAAAGTGAAAGCCGACCTCGGGCGTGCCTGCCGCCGTGAAGCCGCCCGCGATGGGCGCGGCGTTGCGGTAATGCGGGGTGGCGGCCAGCGGGATGTGGCTTTCGCCCGTCAAGAGGCCGCTGGTCGGGTCCAGCCCGATCCAGCCCGCGCCGGGCAGGTAGACCTCGGCCCAGGCGTGCAGGTCGGTGAAATCGTGATCGGTGCCCGCCGGGCCATCCAGCGCCACCAGATCGGGTTTCAGCTGGATCAGGTAGCCCGAGACAAAGCGCGCGGCGAACCCCAGATTGCGCAGGATCTGCACCAGCAGCCACGAGGTATCGCGGCACGAGCCCTTTTGCAGGGTCAGCGTTTCCTCGGGCGTCTGCACGCCCGGTTCCATGCGGATGACATATCCGATGTGCTGTTGCAGCGCGGTGTTCAGCGCGACAAGGAAGTTGACGGTGTTCGTCTCGCTCCGGTCGAGCCCTTCGAGATAGGCGGTCAGCGCGGGGCCGGCCGGCTCGGGGGTGCGGTAGATCGACAGATCTTCGCGCAGATCCTCGGGGTAGGCAAAAGGCCATTCCTCGGCGCTTTCCTCGACGAAGAAATCGAAGGGGTTGTAGACGGTCATGTCGGCGACCAGGTCGACCTCGATCTTGAATTCGGTCACCGGCTCGGGGAAGACGAAGCGCGCCAGCCAGTTGCCATAGGGGTCTTGCTGGTGGTTCACGAAATGCCCGGCAGGCAAGACGCGCAGCGCGTGCGAAATCACGCGGGTGCGGCTGTGCGGCGCGGGGCGCAGGCGGATGATCTGCGGGCCCAGCGTGACTGGGCGGTCATAGGTGTAATGCGTGACGTGGGTGATCGCGGCGGTGATGGCCATACGGCGTTGGTCCTTCGTCTGGGTCTGGCCCAGCAGACCGGGTTTGCAGCGTGCTGTAAAGTGGATTGCCACCGGGACGCACGGTTGGGCCAAGTGCGGCGGCGGCGGGCCTCATTTCGCGGCACTCACAGGCGTGTCGGCGCGGATTGCCTGTGTCAGATGGTCAGCCAGCGCGGCATGAAACGGCGACAGCGGGCGGCCCCGGCGGCGTACAAGGTAGATGGGCACAGACAGCGCCATGCCCGGCGTGTCGATGCGTGCGAGCGTGCCAGTGGCAAGATCGTCCTGCACCGAGGACAGGAAGACGAAGGCCACGCCTGCACCCGCGCGCACCGCCTGTTTGATGGCTTCGGCATGGCCCAGTTCCAGCGCGATACGGCGGGTGCCAATTCCAGCGGCCATAAGCGCGTGATCCTCGATGGCGCGGCGCGGGGTTCCAGCCTGCGCGGCCACGAAAGGCAGGGTTTCCAGCTGGGCGGGAGACAGCGTTTGCGGGGTCTCGGGCCGGGCGGCTCCGATCAGGATCAGCGGTTCCTGCCGCATCGGCGCCACGTCAAGCCCGTCGATGTCGTGGCCGGGTTCAAGGATGGTAAACGCCATGTCGCAGCCCCCGTCGCGCACCGATTGCGTGGCTGCGCGGGGGCTGACGACCTGCACCGCCAGATCGGCATCCGGAAAGCGCGCGCGGCTGTCGACCAGCAGGCGTGGCAGCACGTAGGAGCCAAAGGTCATGGAGGCGGCCAGCGTCGCCGTGCCGCGCCGCCCTTCGCGGGTTTCGGCCAGCGCCTGTTCCAGATCGCGGGCCCGGCGCAGCAGGTCGGCGCCCCATGCGTGCACGCGGCGGCCTTCTTCCGTCAGTTCGATCCGGCGGCCCCTGCGCCGGGTCAGCGCAACACCCAGCTTGTCGGACAGGGCGCGCACATGGGCGGTGACGACGGGCTGGGCGATGGCAAGCTGTTCCGCCGCGCGGGTGACCGAGCCGTGGTCTGCCACGGCGCAGAACACGGCGATCTTGTGCAGGCTGAGGTGCGACAGGGCGGATTGCATCACGTATACCCATTTGAATATGAAAATGGCCTGAAACATATATTAGAACCATTTCCTGCGACCGTCTAGGAAGGGTGCATTCCACAATTGACGAGGACCAGAATGGACGAACAGGCAGTAATCGACGCAGCGATCACCGAGTTGGTGATCGCGAACCGGATCATGGCACGCGAGGATGTGATCGACGATTTCGGCCATGTCAGCATTCGCCACCCGCTGAATCCCGACCGCTATTTCCTGTCGCGCTCGCGCAGTCCGGCCAATGTGACGCGCGCGGACATTCAGGAATTCGACATGGACGACAGAATTCAGGGCGACGATCCGCGTGGATCGTACCGCGAGCGGCCGATCCATTCCGAAGTCTACCGCGCCCGCCCCGACGTGATGGCGGTGACGCATCACCACGCGCGGTCGGTCGTACCGTTTACCATCTCGGACGTGCCGCTGCGGCCCATCTTTCACATGGGATCGGTCATCGGGCGGCATATCCCGATCTGGGACAGCCAGCCGGAGTTCGGCGATACCAACATGCTGATCGAGACAAAGGAGCAGGGGGCCTCGCTGGCGCGCACGCTGGGCGATGGCCGGGTGGCGCTGATGCGGGCGCATGGGGCGATCTGTGCGGCGCAGTCGCTGAAACACGTCTGCATGGTGTCGATCTACCTGAAGGAAAACGCCGATCTGATCTTGCGGACGCTGCCGCTGACGCAGCCGACCTATCTGAGCGATGGCGAAATCGAGATGACCACGCAGACCTTGTTCCATCCCTCCTGCGTGGCGCGAGCCTGGGATTACTGGATCGCGCGCGCTGGGTTCTCGGGGCTTTAATCGGGGCTTTAATCGGGTCTCCAATCAGGCGCCCCGGCCCCGGGGGGAGCCGGGGCGCCTGCGGCCTGCCACCCGATCGGGAGGGCGGCCCACTGCTGCGGCGCGCTCGGGCAAGGTGCGCCGCGGCGGTTTGCGCGTGGGGCGCAGAGAGGGGGGCTCTGCCCCCCCCCCTCCCTGCGGGAGTCCCCCGGGATATATTGTGCCTTAAAGACGGATACGGATTTTGGCTTGCATCGGCCGAGGCGAGCGGGAAACCTGCGCCGAACGGCTGGGAGGGCGCGATGGGTACGGGAGATAATGGCGAGCACGGCAAGGGACCGCGGGCGAACCGGCGCTTCCGGTCGCAGGAGTGGTTCGACAACCCCAACAACCCGGGCATGACGGCGCTGTACATCGAGCGCTATCTGAACCACGGCTATACCCGCAGTGAGTTGCAGGGAGAGCACCCGGTAATCGGGATTGCCCAGACCGGCAGCGATCTGGCGCCCTGCAACAAGATACATCTGTTTCTGATGGACCGGATCAAGGCGGGAATCCGCGATGCGGGCGGGATACCTATGGAATTCCCGGTGCATCCCATTCAGGAGACCGGCAAGCGGCCCACCGCCGCGCTGGACCGGAACCTGGCCTACCTGGGGCTGGTCGAGGTGTTGCACGGCTATCCCATCGACGGGGTGGTGCTTACCACGGGTTGCGACAAGACGACTCCGGCGATGCTGATGGGTGCGGCGACCGTCGATATTCCGGCGCTGGCGCTGAATGGCGGGCCGATGCTGGATGGCTGGTGGAACGGCACCCGGGCGGGCAGCGGCACGATCGTCTGGGAGAGCCGGCGGCTGCTGGCTGAGGGGCAGATCGACTATGAGGAATTCATGGACCGGGTTTGTGCCAGCGCGCCGAGCCTTGGGCATTGCAACACCATGGGCACCGCGTCGACCATGAATGCGATGGCCGAGGCGCTGGGCATGACGCTGACCGGATCGTCCGCGATTCCGGCGCCGTTCCGCGAGCGTATGGCGATGGCCTATGAGACCGGGCGGCGCATCGTGGAGATGGTCTGGGACGATCTGAAGCCGTCGGACATCCTGACGCGCGAGGCGTTCGAGACCGCCATCGTGGTGAATTCGGCGATAGGCGGGTCAACCAACGCCCCGCCGCATCTGCAGGCGATTGCGCGCCATGCGGGTGTGGATCTGGAGGTGGAGGATTGGCAGCGCATTGGCCATGACGTGCCTTTGCTGGTGAACATGCAGCCGGCGGGCGCCTACCTGGGCGAAAGTTTCTATCGCGCCGGCGGCGTGCCTGCGGTGATGGGAGAGCTGCTGCGCGCGGGGCTGTTGCGCGGCGAGGCCATGACGGCAACCGGGCGTGCGATGCGCGACAACCTGGCGGGATGGGGCAGTCGTGACCGGGATGTGATCCGCGGTTGCGATGATCCCCTGCGCACGCGGGCAGGGTTTTTGGTGCTGACAGGCAACCTCTTCGACAGCGCGTTGATGAAGACCAGCGTGATTTCCGATGACTTCCGCGCCCGGTTCCTGAGCGCGCCGGGGCGCGAGGGCATTCACGACGCGCGCGCCGTGGTGTTCGAGGGCCCCGAGGATTACCACGACCGGATCAATGACCCGGACCTGGAGATTGGCGAGGACAGCATGTTGTTCATTCGCGGCGTCGGCTGCGTGGGCTATCCCGGGTCGGCCGAGGTGGTAAACATGCAGCCGCCCGATGCGTTGATCCGCGCGGGGGTAAGCCATTTGCCCACCGTAGGTGACGGGCGGCAATCGGGCACCTCGGAAAGCCCGTCTATCCTGAATGCCTCGCCCGAGGCGGCAGTGGGCGGGGGGCTGGCCTTGCTGCGCACGGGCGACCGGGTGCGGCTGGATTTGAATGCCGGGCGGCTGGATGCGCTGGTTGCGCCCGACGAATGGGACGCGCGGCGCGCCGCCTGGGTGGCGCCGGAGTTGAACCACCAGACGCCCTGGCAAGAGATGTATCGCGCCCATGTCGGACAGCTGGCGCAGGGCGGCTGCCTTGAACTGGCGACCGCATATCGCCGGGTGCGCGAAAGCCTGCCACGCGATAATCATTAGAGGGCCCTGCGCCCTGAAGGAGATAAAATGAGCCAGAGCATCATCATCACCGGGGCAGGAATCGGCATTGGCCGGGCGACCGCGCGGGCCTTTTTGCAAGCGGGCTGGAACGTAGGGCTGGTGGGGCGCCGTGTCGAAGCCCTGGAAGAGGCGGCGGACGGCCACGCGGCCGCGCGGATCATGCCTTGCGATGTCTGCGAGGAAGACGCTGTTGAAGGTGCCTTTGGCCGGGTCGCGGCGGAATGGGGGCGGCTGGATGTTCTGTTCAACAATGCGGGCGTGTCGCTGAAAGGCGCGCCCATCGACGAGATCGCCATCGGCGATTGGCGCCGGGTGATCGAAACCAACCTGACCGGATCCTTCATCGCGGCACAGACGGCCTTTGCGCTGATGCGGCGGCAGGATCCGCAAGGCGGGCGGATCATCAATAACGGTTCGATCAGTGCCCATGCGCCGCGTGTGGGATCGGCAGCCTATACGGCCTCGAAACATGCGATCACCGGGCTGACCCGGTCGATCTCGCTGGACGGACGGCCCTTCAACATCGCCTGCGGGCAGATCGACATCGGCAATGCGCTGACGGAAATGACGCTGCCAATGACACAGGGGATGCCGCAACCCAATGGCGCGGTCGAGGTCGAGCCGGTGATGGATGTCGAGGACGTGGCCCGGTCGGTGCTGCACATGGCAACGATGCCCGAGGGCGCGAACGTCCAGTTCATGACGGTGATGGCGACGAACATGCCCTTTATCGGGCGCGGCTAGGCGCCTTACGATGTGGGGATGTTTTCCTTGAACACCACCTGAAGGCGGGGCAGGTATTCCGGCTCGCGCGCGCCGCGCACGGATGAGGTGAGCAGGCGCAGGATCTCGCGCGCCTCGACCCTTGGGTTCTGGTCGATCACCGCATCCATCGTGCGGTCCAGCAGCATCAGGCGGGTTGCATCTGTCAGATCGTGGCCGATGAACACCACGCGGCGTTCCATCTGCCGTTCGCGCAGGGCGCGCGCGATGCCCTGATTGCCCGAGCCGATGTTGTAGATGCCCGCGATGTTGCCGGAATCCAGAAACCGGAGGGTTTCGTGATAGGCGCGGTCGCGGTCGTCCGACACTTCGGCCAAGCCGACGACTTCCAGTTCCGGGAAATCCTCGGACAGGATGGCGCGGAACCCCATCTCGCGTTCTTCATGGCCGCGATAGGCCAGCGAGCCCATGAACACCGCGATCCGCTGCCGTCCGGCGGGGGGCAGGAACCGGCCCAGCAGCAACCCGGCCACCCGGCCCGCCGCGCGGTTGTCGACGCCGACGTACCCCACCTTGTCCACGGTCGGGATGTCGGACACCAGCGTGCCGATCTTGGCGCCCGATTGCGCCAGCGCGTTGATCTCCTCGCGCACCTGGGGATGATCCAGCGCGACGACACCCACCGCATCGGTCTTGCCGCGCAGATCGCGAAGCCGGGCCGACAGGCGTTCAGGGTCGAAGCCTTCGATGTCGTGCACGTTTACCGCCACGTCGGGCCGGGCCGTGGCCTCGTCCAGCAGGTGTTTGCGCAGCGCGCGGATAAAGCTGTTCGAACCGGCAGGCAGCACGAAATCCATCCGCATCCGGGCGGTGGCGGTATCGGCGACCGGGCCGAAGTAGCCCAGCTGCGTCGCCGTTTGCATCACGATATCGCGGGTGCGCGCGCGCACCCCGTCGCGATTGTTCAGCACCCTGTCGACCGTGGCGGGCGACACCCCGGCGGCGCGGGCGATCTGGGTAACGGTTGTGCGCATGTGCGAATCCCCTCGTGGCGTGCCTTCATTTTCCATCATGCAAAACGCATAAATGCAATCATTTCACATCATTAATGCTGCGAACATGCATTTCTGCGCCTGCAAAACGGCCGCGATTGACGGAAATGATCAAAAATGATGGTTCTTGATGATTGTCCGTCCCTCAATCCCTGTCACAGGTAAAGGCACAAGATCAAGGCGCCGGGGAGGGCGCCGTCACGGGAGGACATCATGAAGAATTCACCGCATTTCACGCGGCGCAGGTTCCTGTCTGCCGCTGCCCGCACGACGGCCCTTGTGGCGCTGTCTTCGCCCTTGGTACTGCGGGCCGACCGGGCCCGCGCTTCGGCCGGGCTGGCGCAGGGCATGGTGGGCGGGCCGACCGGTTTTGCCGGGGCCGAGCGGTACCAATACGGCGCCGACACGCCGGAGGGCCGTGCCGTCGAGGCCGCGAAGGCGCTGAAAGCCGCCGGCAAGGCGCCCGAGCGCATCGTTCTGGGCCTGTCGGACGGGTCCATCGGGCAGATCACCCAGCCCTTCCCCGAAGGCGCGCCCTCGGTCAAGGACTTGTGGGAGCAGGAAACCGGCATCACGCTGGACATCGTTGGCGTGCCCAACGGGCAGGAATTCACCAAGGTCATGCAAGACGTGTCGACCAAGGGCGGCGGGTTCGACATTTACGCGGTCGAATGGAACCGCCTGGGCGACTTGGCCGAGACCGGCGGCATCGTCGCACTGGACGATTACGTGGCCACCCACCGCCCCGAGTGGGACGATCCCGAGCGCGGCTATGTGAACGGTGAGGCGGGCGTGTCGCTGCTGAACGGCTATCGCGGATCGGTTTACGGCGTGTCGCTGGACGGCGATTTCCAGACATGGAACCACCGCACCGACCTGTTCAACAACCCCGAGGAACAAAAGGCCTTTGCCGACCAGCACGGGTACGAGCTCGCCCCGCCCTCGACCTGGGAGCAGCACGACCAGATCGCGGCCTTCTTCCACCGGCCCGACGAGGGGCTGTTCGGCTCGACCGATCTGCGCAATCAGGGCTGGGGCTATACCAACTGGTATCAGCGGTTCGTGTCGATGGCCTCGCCCAACCAGTTCCTGTTCGACGATGAAGGCACCGCGCTGATCAACGGCGAGGCCGGCTGGGCCGCGACCGAGGAATACATCAAGAGCCTCGCGCACCATTCGCCCGACGCGATTTCGTGGTCCTGGCCTGAACAATATGGCAACTTCGGCAATGGCGGCGCGGCGATGACATGCGCCTTCTCGAACCTGCCCAAGTTCCTCGACAACCCGGCCAACGAAGGGTCGAAGGTGACGGGCAAAGTGGGCAGCCACCTGCCGCCGGGGCGGATGCATGACGACGGGCTGGTGCGGCGCACGGTGCTGTGGCTGAACCTGACGGCCTGCGTGTCGTCGCAGTCCGAGCACCCCGAGGCCGCGTACCTGCTGCTGCAATGGCTGGGCTCGTCGCGGATCTATTCGTGGATGACAGCCAACCCGGGCGGCTATTTCGACCCGTTCCAGCTGGCGAACTTTGCCGATCCGCTGGTGCGTGAAACCTATCACGACTACCACATGGACGTGGTCCGCGAGAGCGTGCGCCGCACGGTGCCGACGATCAACTACCCCGGCGCCACCGCCTTCCACAACGCGCTGGACGAGAACCTTGTCGCGGCGCTGACGGGCAGCATGACGGCGCAAGAGGCCATGGCCAACACCGAGCGCCAGTGGAAGCGTATCACGCGCCGCGTGGGCGAGGACAAGCTGGTCGATGCGATCAAGGCGAACAAATCCGCCTGGCCCGATCTGGTCGATCCGGCGGCGACCTGACGCACCCGCGCGGGTCGCGCCTTGCGCGGCCCGCGCCTTCTTCCCCAAACACCGTGAAAGCCTGACATGAACCGCTCGCTGTCATTCGACATCTTTCGCTATGCCGCGATCCTGACCTTCCTCGCGATCTCGCTGATCCCGACGGTGTGGATGATCTCGATGGCATTCAAACCCATCGCCGAGTGGCAGGCCTCGGGCGCCGACCTGACGTGGTGGCCCAACAATCCGACGCTCGACAACTTCCGCTTCATCTTTGGCGAGAGCGGGTCCGAGCTGATCGTGGCGCTGGAACGCACCGCCGGGCGGCCCATCCTTGCCTCGCTGCTGGCGGCCAGTTTCGGCACGCTGATCGCGATGGGGGCGGGCACGGCGGCCGCCTATGGGCTATCGCGGTTCGGCTATGGTGGCAACCTGCCGCTGGCGCTGATCCAGCTGCGGCTGTTCCCGCCGATGGCGGTGATGATCCCGGTGATGATCATGTGGGCCTTTCTTGGCCTGATCGACACCTGGTACGGCCTGGCGTTGATCTATGGCATCGTCACGCTGCCCTTTGCCTTCTGGCTGATGAAGACCTTCTTCGACGACATGCCGCGCGAAATCGAGGATGCCGCCCTGGTCGAGGGCTGCTCGCGCTGGCGTGTCTTCCTGCGGATCACCCTGCCGATGATGCGCCCGGCGCTCGCCTCTTCCGCGCTGTTCGTCTTTATCCTGAACTGGTCGGATTACCTGATCGCGCTGCTGCTGACGACGCGCGACTGGGTGACGATCCCTGTCTACATGGCCTCGCTGTCGTCTTCGATGACCGGCCAGCTGTATGGCGCCAAGGCCGCGCTGGGACTGATTGCCGCCGTGCCGCCCGTGATCATGGGCATCGCGATCCAGAAACAGCTGGTGCGCGGCCTGACCTTCGGGGCGCTCAAGGAATGACCGACATGACCCAACCCATCGCCGCGCCTGCCAGCGCGACCCCCGAGGCCGATACGAGCGAGGAAAAGCGCCTTGGCCTCTGGTTGACGCTGCCCGCGCAACTGCTGGTGCTGTTCATCGCGCTGTTCCCGATCTGCATGCAGATCTACATCTCGCTGACCGACTGGTCGCCGCTGGACGGCATCCCCTGGTATCGCGCCTATGAGCTGTGGATCGGGTTGCTGAACTATGTCGATCTGGCGGGCGATCCGCGGTTCTGGTCGGCGCTGTGGCGCACCTGCATCGTGATGGCGATCTGCGTGCCGGTGCAGTTCTTCCTAGGCCTTGGTCTGGCGATCCTGTTCGTCGACGATTTTCCCGGCAAGCGCGTGCTGTATTCCACGCTGCTGGTGCCGATGATGGTGGTGCCTGCGGTGGCCGGATACATGTTCTTCATGCTGTTCCAGTCCGGCGGGCCGGTGAACGACCTGCTCTCGCTGTTTGCGGGCCGTCCCGTGACCATCGCCTGGCTGTCCGATCCCGATCTGGCGCTGTTCGCCGTCATCGTGTCCGACATCTGGCAGTGGACTCCGCTGATGTTCCTGATCCTTCTGGCGGGCATGGTCTCGGTCCCGCAGGATCAGCAGATGGCGGCGGTTCTGCTGGGCGCCTCGTGGACGCGGCGGTTCTTTACCATCGTGCTGCCCCGGATGAAGACGATCATCATCATCGCCATCGCGATCCGGGTGATCGAGAACTTCAAGGTCTTCGACAACTTCTACATCATGACGGGGGGCGGCCCCGGCGTCGCGACCGAGACGATTTCCATCTACATCTACAAGGTCACGCAACAAGAGCTGATCTGGGGTTATGTTGCCGCAATCGCGCTGGCCATCCTGATCGTGCTGTCCATCGTGTCGGCCCTGGCCATCAACAAGATGAAAGGCGCGAAATGACCCGGATCACGCTGGAAAACCTGGGCCGCGATTTCGGTGAGTTCACCGCGCTGGCGAACATGGACCTGACGATTGCCGATGGCGAATTCGTCGCGCTGCTGGGGCCTTCGGGCTGTGGCAAATCCACCACGATGAACATGATCGCGGGAATGCTGGAACCAAGCCACGGCGAAATCCGGTTCGACGGGCGAAACATGAACGGCGTGCCCATGGCGAAACGCGGCGTGGGGTTCGTGTTTCAGAACTACGCGATCTTCACCCACATGAGCGTGCGCGACAACCTGGCCTACGGGCTGAAGGCGCAGGGCGTGGGCCGGGCCGAGATTGCGCGCCGGGTGGGCGAGATTGCCGAGCTGTTGCAGCTGTCGCCGCTGCTGGATCGCCGCGCGGCGGGGCTGTCGGTGAACATCCTGCAACGTCTGGCGATTGGCCGTTCGGCGGTGGTCGAACCCTCGATCTTTCTGATGGATGAACCGCTGTCGAACGTCGATGCCGCCTTTCGCGCCGTCATGCGGTCGGAACTGAAGGGCCTGCAACGGCAATTCAAGCAGACGATGGTTTACGTCACGCATGACCAGCTTGAAGCGATGACGATGGCCGACCGGATCGCGGTGATGGACCACGGCAAGCTGTTGCAGGTGGGCACCCCGCTTGAGGTGTACAACCACCCCGCCGATACCTTCGTGGCGCGCTTTATCGGGGCGCCGGGGATGAACCTGTTGCCGGGGCGGGTCACGGGCGGCGATGGTGCCCCCGTCATCGATCTGGGGGCCGCCGGGCATTCGGGCGCGCTGCGGCTGGAGCAGACCGGCGACATCCTGTTCGGCTTCCGCCCCGAAGAAGTGGTGCCCGATGCCAACGGCCCACTGGCGATGCAGGTCACCGCCGCCGAGCGGATCGGGCCACGGATCATCCTGCACCTTGCCGCAGGCGATCACCGCGCCAAGGTGGTGCTGGACGGCGAAACCCCGGCCCCCCAACAGGGCGAGACATTCCGCTTTTCGGTGCCGGAGCGTTCCGTCCGCCTGTTCGACGCGCAAACCGAAAGGGCGCTGTGATGGCTTCGATTTCCTTCCGCAACGTGACCAAGCGGTTCGGCGAGACGCTGGCGCTGGACGACGTGAGTTTCGACATCCGCGACAACGCGTTCTTCTGCCTGTTCGGCCCGCCGCTGTCGGGCAAATCCACCATCCTCAAGCTGATATTGGGGCTGGAGCAGCCCGACGCGGGCGAAATCCTGATTGATGGGCGCCCGGTGTCCAATGTCAGCCCCGCGAAACGCAACGTGGCGATGGTGTTCCAGAACCTTGCCCTGTTCCCGCATATGAGCGCGCTGGACAACGTGCGCTTTCCGCTGGTGGAACGCGGCATCGACGCCGCCACCATCCGTGCGCGGGTCAGCGACGTGTCGGACAAGCTGCATATCGGGCACATCCTGCACAAGCCGCCGGCGCAGCTGTCGGGCGGCGAACGCCAGCGGGTTGCGATTGCCCGCGCGCTGGTACGCGATCCGGTGGCCTACCTGATGGACGATCCGATCAGCGCGCTGGACGCGCGCCTGCGCGAGGAAACCCGGGTCGAGCTGCGGCGCATCCAGCAGGACATGGGCAAGACGCTGGTTTACGTCACCCACGATCAGGAAGAGGCGATGTCGGTCGCCGATGGCATGGCGGTGCTGGAGTCGGGCCGCGTGCGCCAGATCGGCACGCCCGAGGAATTGTACCGCCATCCGAATTCCACCTATGTCGCCTCGATGCTGGGCGCGCCCGCGATGAACGTGGTGCCGATGGCGCTGGCGGCGCGGATGCAGCTGGGCGCGGGGCCTGCCGGCGCGGCCAGCCTTGGCGTGCGCCCCGAGAACCTGCGCGTGGCGCGGGGCCCGGGGGCGCGGATTGCCGAGGTCGAGCCGCTGGGCGGCTTCACCACGCTGACGCTGGATTTGGAGGGCACGCAGATGCGCGCCACGCTGCGCGGCCAGCCGCAGTTCACCGCAGGAGAGGATGTCACGCTACGCGTCGACGAGGGGCGCGCGCATTTCTTTGACGGCGCCGGGCAGGCGCTGGCGTGACAGGACACAGGGGAGGGGACACGATGAAAGATTTCACCCACAGGCCGGATCCGGAGGTTCGGATCCGCGACTATCGTATCGGCGCGATCGGTGCGGGCATGATCATGGCTGAATGCCATCTGGCCGCCTATGCCGAGGCCGGGTTTCAGGTGGTGGCCATTGCCTCGCGCACCAAGGCCAAGGCGGCGGAGGTGGCGCAACGCTGGAACATCGGCCGGGTGCATGACACGCCCGAGGCGCTGATTGCCGACACGGATGTCGAGATTGTCGATATCGCCTATCCGCCTGACCAGCAGCCCGCGCTGATCCGCGCCGCGCTGGCCGCGCCGCACATCAAGGGCGTGCTGGCGCAGAAACCGCTGGCCCTGTCGCTGGACGAGGCTCGCGCCCTGCGCGACGAGGCCCGCGCGGCGGGCAAGGTGCTGAGCGTCAATCAGAACATGCGCTATGACCAGTCGATGCAGGTTCTGAAACAGATCCTGAACCGCGGCGCGCTGGGCGATCCGGTGTTTGCCCAGATCGACATGCACGCGATCCCGCATTGGCAGGGGTTTCTGGAGGGGTACGACCGGCTGACCCTGTCGAACATGAGCGTGCACCACCTTGACGCGCTGCGGTTCCTGTTCGGCGACCCCGAAGAGGTGACCAGCCTGACGCGCCCCGATCCGCGCACCAGCTTCGACCATTCCGACGGGATCGTGGTGACCACGCTGAAATTCCCCGGCGGCCTGATGGCGCTGAGCCTTGAGGACGTATGGTCGGGCCCGCGCGAGGAAGGGTATGCCGACGATCAGCACATCACATGGCGGGTCGAAGGCACCAAGGGCGTCGCCAAGGGCACGATCGGCTGGCCGACGGGCGCGGCCTCGACCCTGAGTTACAACTCCACCACCGAGACGGGCGGCGAATGGGTCAGCCCCGCGTGGGACACGATGTGGTTTCCCCATGCCTTCATCGGCGTGATGGAGCAGCTGCAATACGCCATTCATGCCGGAGAAACTCCGGTTCTGAACGTGGCCGACAACGTGCGCACCATGGCGCTGGTCGAGGCCGCATACCAATCCATCGAACAGGGCCGCACGGTGCGGCTTGACCTGACGAACGACTGAGGGAGGACACGACAATGATGCAGACAGGGATTTTCACGGGCTATTTCCCGTATGACCTGAAAAAGACGGCCCAGGTGATCCGGGGCCACGATTTCAACACCGTGCAGCTGGACCTGCATTTCAAGGATATCGACGTGTCCGACGGGCAGGTGACGCCCGAGAAATGCCGCACCATCCGCGACACCTTCCGCGATCATCACCTGCCGGTGTCGTGCATTTCGGCCTATACCAACATTGTCCACCCGGACGCGGGCGAACGCGCGAAACGCAACGGACGGCTGAAGGAAATCCTGGCCCATGCGCAATACCTTGGCTCGCCCTATGTGATTTCCGAAACCGGCACCTTCGATACGGAAAGCGATTGGGTCCACCACCCCAAGAACAAGACGGAAGAAGGCTGGGACGATTGCCGCACGGTGATCTCGGACCTCGCGCAATTCGCCTATGACCACGGCGCGATGTTCCTGCTGGAAACCTATGTGAACAACGTGGTCGGCAGTGTCGAGGAAACCCTGCGCATGTTCGCCGAGGTCGATCACCCGGGGCTGGGCCTGCTGATGGACCCGACCAACTACTTCGAGGCGCATAACATCGACGCCATGGACAAGACGCTGAACTATGTCTTCGACGCGCTGTCGGACAAGATCAAGATCGGCCATGCGAAAGACGTGAAACGCTCGGGCGATGACAAGGGCGAAAAGCACTCTGACATCGGCGATGCGGATGCCGCCGAGAGCCACACATTCCGCGGTGTGGGTGAAATCGAACTGCCCGCGCCCGGGCTGGGAGAGCTGAACTACGATCTGTATTTCCAACGGCTGGCCAAGAAGCATCCGAACATTCCGATGATCATCGAACATCTGGATGAATCCGACGTGCCGCGCGCCAAGCAGTTTATCGACGGCCGGATGCGCGCCAACGGCGTCTAGGCCCGCGAGACCCACTGCGGCGGGCCAGAACCGGCCCGCCGTTTCCCCGACAAATGACAGAAGATGCCAGGGCCGCGGCGCTGGCAAACGGAGAGATCATGGTCAAGCTCTATGGAAAAGACCTGACCCGCCACGAGGCCGAGGCGCTGAGCGGTGGCCTGGGTCACGCCGCCGGGGTGCGCAGCATGGTGCTGGACGACGGGCTGGAGCGCGGAATCCGGATGCTGGAATTCCGCACCGGCACCGGCCTGCGTTTCACCGTGCTGGTGGACCGCGCGATGGATATTGCCGATTGCGAGTTTGCAGGGCAGGCGATCGGGTGGCATTCGCCGTCGGGGTTTCGCCATCCGGGCCTGCACGAGTACGAAGGCGAAGGCGGTCTGGGCTGGATGCGCAGCTTTTCGGGGCTGATGATCACCTGCGGGCTGGACCATATCCTGTTCATGTATGACGCGCCCGCCGACACCTATGTGTACGGGCCGCGCCAGACGGCCAGCCATTCGATTCATGGCCGTATCGGCACCATCCCCGCCAAGCTGACCGGCTATGGCGAACGCTGGGAGGGCGACCGTTGTTTCCTCTGGGCCGAGGGCGTGGTGAGCCAGGGCACAGTCTTTGGCGAGCATCTGGAATTGCACCGCCGGATCGAGGCCGAGGTGGGCACAAACGACATCCGCCTGCATGACCGCGTGGTGAACCGGGGGTTCTACAAGACGCCGCATATGTTCTGCTATCACATCAACGTCGGGCATCCCGTGTTGGAAGAGGGCGCGCGTTACCTTGCGCCCGTGGCCGATGTGGTCTGGGCGGCCCATGCCGACAGCTATGACCGGCAAGGAGTCGGGTATCGCCACCTGCCGGGGCCGCAGCTGGATTTCCACGAACAGGTCTGGCAGCACGAGATGGCCGCCGACAGCGCGGGCGAGGTGCCGGTGGCGCTGGTCAACGACCGGCTTGGCCTTGGGCTGATGGTCACGACGCGCAAGGATCAGTTCCCCTGCCAGTACGAATGGCAGAACCTGCAATCGGGGCAATACGCGCTGGGGATCGAACCGGCGACGAACCATGTTCTGGGCAATGCCGCCGCGCGCGAGCGGGGCGAGATGACGTGGTTGATGCATGGCGATGAACGCCGGTACGACACCACCTTCGCCGTGCTGCCCGACGCCGCCGCGATTGCCGGGGCAGAGGCGCGCATCGCGGCCATCGCGGTGCAACCCGATACGGATTACCCCGCGCCTTCGGGCAACCATCGCCCGATCGGGGGCCGGTCATGAGCGGCGCGCTGACAGGGCGCCGGGTGCTGTATACCGGGGCGTCGGGCGGGCTGGGCCACCAGACCACGCTGGATTTTCTGGCGGCGGGCGCCGAGGTCTTCGCCATCGACCGCGACCATTCCAAGAACGCGCGCCTGCTGGAGGACACGCCCCCCGGGGCCGCCGAGCGGCTGCACCTGCTTGAGATGGACCTGACCGACCAGCCCGCGCTGGAGGCCAAACTGGCCGAGATCACCGCCGAGCGTCCCATCGACGTGGTGCTGAACAACGCCGCGATCTACCCGTCGAAACCCTTTGAGGATTACGCGATGGAGGAGCTGCGCGCCGTGCATCAGGTCAACGTGGAATCCGCGTTGATCTGCACCCGCGCGGCGCTGCCGGGGATGCGCGCGCAAGGCTGGGGGCGGATTGTCAACGTCACCTCGATTACCCTGTCGGGCGGGTGGGAAAACCTGGCGCCATATGTCCAGTCCAAGGGCGCGCTGCTGGGGCTGACGCGGGCCTGGGCGCGCGAATTCGGCAAATGGGGCATCACCTGCAACGCCATCGCGCCCGGCGCCTTTCCGACCGACGCAGAGAAGATCCACCCTGATCCGGAAGGCTATGTGAAATTCGTGATGGATCATCAATCGGTCAAGCGGCGCGGAACGCCGCATGACATCGCCGCAACCATCCTGTTCCTCGCCTCTGACGGCGCGGGATTCATCTCTGGCCAGACCATCGCGGTGGATGGCGGCTGGATCATGCACTGAGGCAATCATGGGAATTCTGACGGGTTATACCGTGCTGGACTGTTCGATCGCGATGGCGGGGCCCTTTGCCGCGCAACGGCTGGGCGATCTGGGCGCGGATGTCATCAAGGTCGAACCGGTGGCGGGTGAATGGCAGCGCCACGCCCCGGCAGGCGGCATCACCGGCAACAAGATCAACGTGTCGTTCCTGTCGCTGAACCGCAACAAACGCTCGCTGGCCGTCGATCTGAAGTCCGAAGCCGGGCAGGCGATCATCCGCAGGCTGGTGGCCAAGGCGGATGTGTTCATCCAGAACTACCGCGCGGGTGTGGCCGGGCGGCTGGGCGTGGATTACGACACGCTCTCGTCGATCAACCCGGGGCTGATCTATGTCTCGATGACGGGCTACGGCGAAGACGGCCCCCACGCGCAGCGCCCGGGGCAGGACCTGCTGTTGCAGGCCATGTCGGGTGCGATGATGTCGACGGGTCGCAAGGGCGAACCGCCGCAGGCGGCCGGGCAGTACCTTGTGGATGCCGTCACCGCCTATACCGCCTTCGAGGGCGCGCTGGCCGCGCTGCTGCACCGCGAACGCACGGGCGAGGGCCAGAAGGTCGAGGTGAACATGCTGGACGCGATCACCACGCTTCAGATGCAGGAACTGTCGGTCTTCACGGTCGGTCACAAGCCGCAGGAGCGCAGCGCCGAGCCGCACGCCCATGTCTATATCCGCGCGCCCTATGGCACCTTCGCGACGCAGGATGGCTATATCGCGCTGGCGATGCCGAATTTTCCGGGGCTTGCCCGCGCGCTGAACGCCCCCGCGCTGGCCGAACTGGACGAGGTGCGCGCCGGCTGGGACGACCGCGATGCCACCTTTGCCGCGGTGCGCGAGGCGATTGCGCGCTTCACCAGCGCCGACTGTCTGTCGCGGCTGGCGGCCGAGGGCATCTGGGCCGGGCCGGTCTATGGCTATGCCGACCTGGTGGCCGACCCGCAGATTGCCCACAACGGCACCTTCATCGAATACGATCACCCGACCGAGGGGCATGTCAAAACCCCCGGCTTTCCGATCCGCTTTTCGCGCAGCCCGTCCGAGTTGCGCCGGGGTGCGCCGCTGACCGGCGAACATACCGACGACATCCTGCGCGCGGTCGGGTTTTCCGACGCCGAGATCGGAGAGATGGCGCAGGCTGGCGCCATCGGGCGGGGCGAGCCATGAGCGCGCGCGGCCTGACATGGGATCACCCGCGCGGCTATAATGCGCTGGCCGCCGCCGGTGGCCCGGTGACATGGGAGACGCAACCGCTGGAAGGGTTCGAAAGCGCCCCGATTGCCAGGCTCTGCGCCGAATATGACCTTGTCGTGCTGGATCACCCTCACCTGGGCGAGGCGCTGGCCGAGGGGTGCATCCTTCCGCTGGATCAGGTGTTCGAGGCCGAAGATCTGGCCCGGATCGCCGATGCCGCCATGGGGCCCAGTTTCGCCAGCTATGCGATGGCGGGGCGGCAATGGGCGCTGCCGCTGGATGCGGCGACGCAGGTCATGGCCTTGCGCCCCGACCTGACAGAGGCGCGCCCGACAACGTGGGACGAGGTGTTGCGACTGTCGGGGCAGGGCGGCGTTGCCCTGTCGTTGGCCGGGCCACATGCGGCGCTGTCGTTCCTGTCGGTCTGCGCCGCGCTGGATGCGGGGCTGGACCTGCGCGATGGCGGCTGGGTCGCGCCCGACGTGGCGCGCGAAGCCTATGACATCCTGGCCGAGCTGGCGGCACACAGCCCTGCCAGCACCGCCGCGCTGAACCCCATCGGCATCCTGAACCACATGAGCGCGCAGGACGATGTGGCGCTATGCCCGCTGATCTATGGCTATGTGAACTATGCCGCGCCAACCCGTGCGCATCCGCTGCGGTTTGCGAATGCGCCGCGCGCCGGCGGGCGGCCCGGGTCGATCCTTGGCGGCACCGGCATCGCGGTCTCGCGGCGCTGCACCATGACGGATGCCTTGCGCGCGCATCTGCTGATGCTGATGTCCGAGACGGCCCAACGCGGGCTGATCCCCGACAACGACGGCCAGCCCGGTCTGGCGGCCGCCTGGGCCGATCCGCGCATCAACGCGGCCTGGGGCAACTTTTACGCCGATACCGCTGACACCCTGCGCGCGGCGGCGATCCGCCCGCGCCACAACGGCTATATCGCGTTCCAGACGGCAGCCTCGGCGCATCTGCGCGATGCGCTTTCCACCCGCCGCCCCGCCGCCCAGGCGGTGGACGAGCTGGCCCGCATGTTCCACGCATCCATCGAAAAGGCCCAAGCATGAGCGCGCCGCTGACCCTGGACATCGACGGCCCCGTGGCCACGATCACCTACAACCGCCCCGACAAGCTGAACGCGATGACGCCCGAGATGGCCGCGCTGATGATCGAAGCGGTCGAGCGCTGCAACACCGACCCGGCCGTGCGCGCCGTGGTGCTGACCGGCACCGGCAAGGCGTTCTGTGCCGGGTCCGACATTGCCGAGCTGGACCGCTATGCCACCCCGTGGGATTTCCGCAACCGGCCCGAATATTGCGATGCGCTGCGCGCGCTGCTGAAGCCGTCGATTGCCGCCATCAACGGCTATGCCTTTGGCGGCGGGCTGGAAATGGCGCTGTCTTGCGACATTCGCATCGCGTCCGACACGGCCCGCATGGCCGCGCCGGAAATCAAGCTGGGCTGGATCGGCGGGGGCGGGATGACCGCGCTGCTGGCCCATTCCATCGGCCCGTCGAACGCCGCGATGATGGTGATGACGGGCGACCCCGTCGATGCCGCGCAGGCGCTGGGCTGGGGGCTGGTCAGCGAGGTCACGGCGCCCGACGCGCTGCTGGACCGCGCCCGGGCCATTGCGGCCACCATCGCCAGCCGCGCGCCGATCGCGGCGGAAACCGCGCGCGCCAACCTGAAAGCGGCCTATAACATGCCGCTGGAACGCGCCGTGGCCTATGAACGCGATCTGCAGGCGGTATGCTTTGCCACCGAAGACGCCGCCGAGGGGCGCGCGGCCTTCGCCGAGAAACGCACACCTGACTTTTCGCGCCGCTGACACAGGGACAAGGGAATACAATGAGTCTGCAAGACGATACCGCTCTTTGGCTGGGCCGCGCCTGGCTGCCCGATGTGAAGGGGCCTGCCGTCGTCACCGTGCGCGACGGCCAGCTGTGTGATGTCACCTCGCGCGCATTTCCGACCGTGTCGCATCTGTTGGACGCCGACGACCCCGCCGCTATTCTGCGTGATCTGCCCGGGCGGGCGCTTGGTCCGGTCGGCGATATTGCGGATGTGGCCCCGGATCCCGATCGGCTGCACCTGCTGGCGCCCTGCGACCTGCAGGCGATCAAGGCCTGCGGCGTGACTTTCGCGCGCTCGATGGTGGAACGCGTGATCGAAGAGCAGGCCGCCGGCGACCCCGCCCGCGCAGCCGAGGTGCGCGCCCGCATCGGGGCACTGATCGGAGACAGCCTGCGCAATCTGCGCGCCGGTTCGCCCGAGGCGGCAGAGGTCAAGGCCGCGCTCCAGGCCGAAGGGCTGTGGAGCCAGTATCTAGAGGTGGGGATCGGCCCCGACGCCGAGGTCTTCACCAAGGCGCAGCCGTTGTCCTCGGTCGGGCCTAACGCCGAGGTGGGGCTGCACCCGATTTCGACATGGAACAACCCCGAGCCGGAAATCGTGCTGGCCGTCAGCAGCACGGGCCGTATCCTTGGCGCGACGCTGGGCAACGATGTGAACCTGCGCGATGTCGAAGGCCGCTCGGCCCTGTTGTTGGGCAAGGCCAAGGACAACAACGCCAGCTGCGCCATCGGGCCGATGATCCGCCTGTTCGACGACGGGTTTTCGCTGGATGACGTGCGCGCCGCCACGCTGGATCTGACGGTGACGGGCGCGGGTGGCTATGAGATGACGGGCCAATCCTCAATGGCTGAAATCAGCCGGGATCCGGCTGATCTGGTGGCGCAGACCATCGGGCGCCATCACCAGTACCCCGACGGGGTGATGCTGTTTTTGGGCACGCTGTTTGCCCCGACAGAAGACCGCGACGAACCGGGGCAAGGGTTCACACATAAATCCGGGGATGTGGTCAGGATCGCGGCGCCCGGTCTGGGCGCGTTGGTCAACACTGTGCGCCTGTCGACCGAATGCCCCGAGTGGCACTTTGGTGTGCGGGCGTTGATGGCGAACCTAGCGCAACGCGGGCTGGTGTAGCCGGGCCTCTGCCAAGGTGGTGGGCATGCCCGCCGCCGTCACCTTTCAATAAACTCTTTGGGGCCTTCGGTGATCGACGGCGCCCTCTTCCTTCCCCATTCAAAAGGATCCTCCTATGAACGGCACACCCCCCGATTTCACCCCACATGGCAAGCACCTGATTGCGGGCGACTGGGTTACTGGCGATGCCACCTTCCAATCCGAGCCGGCCCATGGCCCTGCGCATGCGTTCTCGATCGGCACGCCCGATCTGGTCAACCGTGCCTGCGAGGCCGCCGAAGATGCATTCTGGACCTACGGCTATACCACGCGCGAGGCGCGCGCCGGGTTTCTTGACCGCATCGCCGACGAAATCGAGGCACGCGCCGAGGCGATCACCTTGATCGGCGCGCAGGAATCCGGCCTGCCCGAAGCGCGGCTGCAAGGCGAACGGGGCCGCACCACCGGCCAGCTGCGCCTGTTTGCCAGCCACATCCGCGCGGGTGACTATCTTGACCGCCGCCATGACGCGGCGCTGCCAGATCGCGCCCCGCTGCCGCGCCCCGATCTGAAGATGATCCAGCGCCCGATCGGTCCGGTGGCCGTGTTCGGTGCATCGAACTTTCCGCTGGCCTTTTCAACCGCCGGTGGCGACACCGCCGCGGCGCTTGCGGCGGGCTGTCCCGTGGTGGTCAAGGGCCACTCGGCCCATCCCGGCACCGGCGAAATCGTGGCCGAGGCAGTGCATGCCGCGATCGTCGCCTGCGGGCTGCACCCGGGCGTGTTTTCCCTGATCCAGGGCGGCAAGCGCGATGTCGGCACCGCGCTGGTGCAACACCCGCGCATAAAGGCGGTCGGCTTCACCGGATCGCTGGCAGGGGGGCGCGCCCTGTTCGATCTGTGTGCCGCACGGCCCGAGCCGATCCCGTTCTTCGGCGAACTAGGGTCAGTAAACCCGATGTTTCTCCTTCCGAATGCGCTGTCCCGCCGGGGGGCGGACATCGGCGCGGGTTGGGCTGGCTCCCTGACTATGGGGGCCGGGCAGTTCTGTACAAATCCCGGCATCGCGGTGGTGCCGCTGGGGTCAGATGGCGATGCCTTCGTGGCGGCGGCGGCCAGTGCGCTGGAGGGGCAGAGCGCGCAGACCATGCTGACCGACGGTATCGCCGAGGCGTTCAGAAAAGGTAAATCGCGGTTTGACACCCGCAATGCGGTGCGCCCCGTCCTGACGAAAGACTCCGAGGGCCGCAGGGCTTTACCGAATCTTTATGAAACCGATGCAGACACCTACCTGAGCGATGCCGCCCTGGGCGAAGAGGTGTTCGGCCCGCTCGGGCTGGTGGTGCGCGTGGACGGGCCGGGCGCCATGGCCGATCTTGCGCGCGGGTTCCACGGCCAGCTGACCGCGACGCTGCACATGGACGACGCCGATATGGAAGCGGCGCGCGCCCTGATGCCGATCCTTGAGCGGATGGCGGGCCGAGTGCTGGTCAACGGCTTTCCGACCGGGGTCGAGGTGGCCGACAGCATGGTTCACGGCGGGCCCTATCCGGCGTCGACCAATTTTGGCGCCACCTCGGTTGGCACACTCTCGATCCGCCGTTTCCTGCGGCCGGTCTGTTACCAGAATATTCCAGACGCGTTTATGGCGGACCTCTGAATGGCATAAACGCACACGTAAAACTGGCCGGTAACGCATATCCTGGCAGCCTGGCGTGCTCAAAATGAGGTATCCGAACGGAACGTGGTCCGGTAGGAAAGGGGCCCGAAAGAAAAGCGGAACGCGCGGTTGTGGAAACGCAATCGGTGGCTGCGGGTGTTTTCTGAGAGGCGATATGGCGGTAGGCTGTTGATCTACCAAGGTATGATTTCCGGGATGGGGATTCGTGTGCGCCACGCCTGCTCGTCTCGGTTCATCAAGATCGGTTCTGCAGCCCCCCTTCGTCAGCGCGCCGCCTGCAATGGATCGAGGCAAAGAGAGCCGGTTTTCCGTCCCGACGCATGTGGTTCTCTGTGCCTCACCGATATCGTTCTTGTCGCTGATCGACGCTTGTTTCTTCGGTCAGTTGCCTGGCCCTTGGCCGGGGTCGAGTCACGATGGTGATCCCGGCCGTGCTGCGCATCTTTGGCAAGACGGGCTGTTCAATGCGATGCTTGGAGCAGGTCGATACAGGCATCGCGACGGATCCGGTTGCTTTGATCGCCGCTTGGGTCGCTAACACGTCCTGTATGTCTAAGAGCCGCAGGTATCGGTTTCTCACCTGAACCCGTATCCGAGGTTTGGGGGGCACCGCTGGCGCGTTTCGACTGAGCTGGGCACGGCCGCATTGGTCGTCTGGTGCTAGATAAGTCCAGTGAGCTGCGTGCGATTGGCAGGAGGACGCACTGAAGGCTACCTGCCTCGACAGGCCATTTGAACACGCTTGTCGCGACGCTTCCAAAGTATGGAGGCGACCTTTCACAGTTGCTTCGAATCGATCTGGCCTTCTAACCTACTCGGAATTTTTTTGATCTGATTGGGGCGATACATGTTGGTTGAAGGTATTTCCACGCGCGAGGAATTTGCGGCGCTCATAGGGGAGGGAAGTACGGGCCCAGTTGGGTTTATGCAGCCGGGAACACATTCTGGCATGTTGGCCAATGACCTTCGTCGAATTCTGGAGGCCCAGACCGTCGCGACGTTCAATCAGAACTTGGACGACATCAAAGCCCAATTCAAGAACCACGCAAACAATCCTCAGGCGCAGGCTGTTTTGGCAATGAACAGGGTCCGCAGTCTGGAAGATATCGAGACGATCAATAGCGCACGAAAGATCCTGACGGACACATCCGTGAACCGCGCTGATCTGGATGATTCCACGAAGTTTACCGAATCGTCGGCAAGCAAATCGGTTGGCCACAGGCTCGAAGACGGAAATGAAGGAAATAGGAAATTCCTAAGCACCGAGCCTGGCGCGCATCAAGAGTATGTCGTTGGTCCTGATGATGAAATTTTAACTTATGAAACGGACCCGACGAATGTCGGGACCTACAATTTTTCTGGCGATGATATGGCCAAGCATTTCTGGTTGGATATCGTTCCGTGGATACTTTTCGGCAATAGCGATCCCGCGAACGGAATCGTCGATCCTTCAACGCAAGCAGAGCGTGCCGCCGCTATGGCAAAAGGTGCCGCCATGATGGCAGCCGAGAACGCATATAAACTGCAACCGGCCTATTGGACCGCTGTCGTTATTGTCAAGCTGGTCGAGGCAACGCTGAACAGCTCTCCTCTGGTGCTGGATCTTGACGGGGACGGGATCGAGCTGGTGTCGCTGGCGGACAGCACCGTGATGTGGGACATCGACGGTGATGATTTCCTGGAACACTCGGGCTGGGTGCAATCCGATGATGGTCTGTTGGCGCTGGACAGGAATGGCGATGGTGCGATCAGCGATTCCTCGGAGCTGTTTGGCAGCAACAGCCGCGATGGGTTCTCCATCCTGGCGGCCCTTGACGACAACAATGACGGGGTCATCAACCGCAAGGACTCGGTCTTTGGCCAACTGCGCGTCTGGCGGGATCTGGATCAGGACGGGGCCAGCCGCAAGGCCGAACTGTTCCGGCTCAAAGCGCTGGGAATTACCGAAATCGACGTGGTGGCGAAAACTGCGTCTGCCACCAACGCGGGGCATGACGTAAGCCACGTCTCGACCTTTACCATGACCGATGGCTCGGGCGGGGTTTTGACGCGGGCGATTGAAGATATCTGGTTCAACTACGACAACACCAACAGCCTGTACCGCCCCGATTTCGACATCGACCTTTCTGTCGTGCTGCTGCCTGACCTGCGGGGCTATGGCAATATCCCGCATCTGCGCCTTGCGATGATGGAGGGGCATGAGAGGTCCGATGCGCTGCGCCCGCTTGTCGCGCAGCTGGACGGGCTGAGCTTTGCGCAAATGTTCCGCAACCCCGATGACACCGCCGCGCTGGTGCGTGATATCCTGTTCACCTGGGCCGGGGTCGACCAAGTCGACCCGGATTCGCGCGGGGCTTATATAGACGCGCGCATGTTGCACTTCCTCGAGGCGTTCACGGACGAGCCGTTCCGCCAACGCGGCTATTCGCCTGACCCGTTCATTTTCGCGTCGCGCGATCTAATGGAAGGCTTTGATATCGCGTATGATAATGCCTATGCGCGGCTGCTGGCCCAGACCTCGGGGCATCTGTTGTTCGATGACGAAATCAGCTATGATAACCTTCTGGACAGTTTCAGCGGTGGCACCACCCTGAATGCCACCTATCTTGCCGAACTCGCGAATATTGCCAGAACCGGCGAGGATGCGCTTGTCGTGTGGCAGTCGGCGGTGCGCATGATCGAATTCACCGTCGGGGTATCGGCCCTGAAAGAAGCATCCAAGATCGATTTGAACGAGGCGATCAAGGGGTCTGTGAATGGTCTGGACCTGGCGGCCGTCCTGGCATCACTGGACTTCGAATCCTTCGCGGGCGGCACGTTTCGCGGGACCAATGGCGATGACACGCTCGCGGGTCGGGTTGGCGACGATTTCATCTATGGCGACTATGGCGATGACACGCTGAATGGTCGGGTGGGGGCTGACACGATCAACGGCGGCGGGGGCGATGACACCTTGATCGGAGGGATTGGCGCCGACCTGATCCGGGGCAGTTTCGGTGCCGATATCTATCGTTATGCGCGCGGCCATGGCGTGGACACCTATGCCGAAGAGGGGCACGAGCACGATACCATCCTTCTGGGCAAGGGGATCAAACGTGGCGATCTGACCATAGAGCGTGTGTCAAACGGTGATCTGCGGATCCTGATCGCCGGCGAGGCCCCGGGTGCGATCTATATCGAAGATCAGTTTACCAGCGGAGGCCATATTGAAACCATTCAGTTGAACAGCGGGGCCCGCATCGAACTGGACCAGACGGCATACACGCTGGTCGGATCGCAGGATGACGATCGCCTTTACGGGGTCGGATGGGGTGGGCTGAAGAACGACACCATCCTTGGCGGCGCGGGGAACGACATCATGTATGCCGCCGCGCCGAACCAGTACGGGTTCGAACGGAACAAGCTGCTGGGACAGTTGGGGGACGATAGCCTGTATGGTGACAGGGGAGCGGACCGTTTGCTTGGTGGGGGTGGTGATGATTACATCGCGGGCAACCTTGGCAACGATATCATCACCGGAGGGCGCGGAGACGATATCCTGTATGATGCCGGCGGGGATGATACGTATCGCTTTGCACGTGGCGACGGTATCGACCACATCGAGGATATCCGCGGCGAAGATGTTCTTGCCTTCGGAAAAGGCATCACGGAATCCGATATATCGGCGATCCGACGGGGCAATTCCCAGCTGGAGTTGCAGTTGGACGGTGGCCGGAAAGGCACCGTGCTGATTGACAACCAGTTCGACCCTCTCGGGGGGATCGAGACCATTCGGGTGCGTGGTGGCGTCACGCTGGATTATTCGACGACCGAATTCACGACATTGGGCACTGGTGGCGCTGATACCATCTACGGCATCCGGTTTGGCGGCTCTCCGGTTGACAGGATTTACGGTCGCGGCGGCAACGATACGATTTATGCGCAGGGTGTGAACAGCTATGAGTTCAACGCCAACTGGCTGTACGGCGAGGCCGGGAACGACAGGCTTTACGGCGGGCGGGGCGATGATGTTCTGGAGGGTGGAACCGGTCGCGATGTTATCCAGGGGTACCAGGGCGACGACCTTCTGACCGGTGGCCGAGGGCGCGACAAGATTTACGGCGGCCAGGGGGATGACACGTATCGGTTCGATTATGGTGATGGCGTCGACCAAATCCATGAAGAAATGGGCAACGATCGGATCCTGTTTGGCGACGGCATCAGCGTCGATGACCTTCAGATGGTTCGGATTGGCAATTCGACATTGCGCATCACGGTTGACGGCGGCGCGGGCGGCCAGATCGAGGTGCGCAGCCAGTTCGACTATCGCGGGGCGGTGGAGACGCTGGAGTTTGCAGACGGTTCGACGCTGGATCTGACAGCGACCGCCTTCGTGACCCGGGGCACCGAACGTGCCGATAGCATACTTGGCATTCGCTATGGCGGGTCGGCCGTGGATCGCATCTATGGCGGCGGTGGCAACGATACGATCTATGCCGAAGGCGCCAACAGCTATGATTACACGGCCAACTGGCTCTATGGCGAGAATGGAAACGACTGGCTGTACGGGGGCCGGGGGGATGACGTGATCGAGGGCGGGGAAGGCAACGACTACCTGTATGGCGATCTGGGCGATGACCTGCTGACCGGCGGGGCCGGAAACGACCAATTATACGGGGCGCAAGGGACAGATACGTTTGTATACTCTGGCGGGCGCGACACGATCCTCGATTTTGATGGCGATCTGCTACATCTGTCGACATCGGTTTGGGGGGATGGCGCACAGACGGTGGGCGAGGTGATGAGCTTTGCCACGGTAACCGGCTCGAACACGCTGTTCGTGTTTGACGAGGATAATCGCTTGCTTGTGGACGGGTTTACCGACCTTGCCGCGATCGAGGCGGCGATCACCTTGATCTGACCGCGCAGTGGGCTGCGACATCGCGAGGCATCGCAATGGGTTGACCCCGGACCCGGCGGCGGCCATGAAACAGCCGCCCCAGTGCCAACCAGACAGGACAGCCCATGGCCCGAACCGCCCCCGCCTCTGCCGCCCCCGGGGCCAGCGAAGAGCGCGCGACATCGCGCAACATGCGCGGGCTGAATGCGCTCTGGCCGTTCCTGAAGCCCTATCGCGGGCTGCTGCTGGCGTCGCTCTGTGCGCTGGTGCTGACGGCGGGCGTGTCGCTGACGCTGCCGCTGGCGGTGCGCCGAGTGGTCGACAATTTCCGCACCGGGGCGGATGCGCTGCTGGATCAGTATTTCCTGGCCGCGCTGGGCATTGCCGCGCTGCTGGCGCTGGGCACCGGCCTGCGCTACGCGCTGGTGACGCGGCTGGGCGAGCGGGTCGTGTCGGACATCCGCAAGGCCGTGTTCGACCGGGTGCTGGGCATGAGCCCTGCGTTTTTCGAAAACATCATGACCGGCGAAGTGCTGAGCCGGATCACCACCGACACCACGCTGATCCAGTCGGTTCTGGGCTCGTCCGCCTCGATCGCGTTGCGCAACATGCTGATTTTCCTGGGCGGTCTGGTGCTGATGCTGCTGACTTCGGTCAAGCTGACCGGGCTGGTGCTGCTGCTGGTGCCAGCGGTGATCGTGCCGATCATGACGCTGGGGCGGCGGCTGCGCCGGATCAGCCGCGAAAACCAGGACTGGATCGCGGCCTCGTCGGGCAACGCGGGCGAGACGCTGGGCGCGGTGCAGACGGTGCAGGCCTTTACCCACGAGGCACAGAGCCGCGCGGGCTTTGCCGAGATGACAGAGACCGCCTATCAGGTGTCGTTGCGGCGGATCACGACGCGGGCGCTGATGACGGTGATCATCATCTTCCTCGTGTTCTCGGGCGTGGTGGGCGTTTTGTGGATCGGCGCGAACGACGTGCGCGGCGGCGCGATGAGCGAGGGCACGCTGATTCAGTTCGTGATCTACTCGGTCATGGTGGCAGGGTCTGTCGCCGCGCTGTCGGAAATCTGGGGCGAGTTGCAGCGCGCGGCGGGCGCGACCGAGCGCCTGGTCGAGTTGCTGAATGCAACCGATACGGTGCACGACCCGGACGTGGCGAAAACGCTGACCCAGCCGGTGCGCGGCGCGATCAGGTTTGACGATGTGCATTTCACCTATCCCGCGCGGCCGGGAATGCCGGCGCTGGACGGGGTGACGCTGGACATCGCGCCGGGCGAAACGGTGGCTTTTGTCGGGCCTTCGGGCGCGGGCAAGACCACGGTGATCCAGATGATCCTTCGGTTCTACGCGCCGCAGCGCGGGCGCATTCTGTTCGATGGTGTGCCGCTGGAAGATATGGATCGCGCCGCCTTCCGCCGCCATCTGGCGCTGGTGCCGCAGGATCCGGTGATCTTTGCCGCTTCGGCCCGCGACAACATCCGGTTCGGACGCCCCGAAGCCAGCGATGCCGAGGTTGAAGCGGCGGCACGGGCGGCGGCGGCGCATGACTTTATCGCGGCGCTGCCCGAAGGCTATGACGCCTGGCTGGGTGAACGCGGCGTGATGTTGTCGGGTGGGCAGAAGCAGCGCATCGCCATCGCCCGCGCGATCCTGCGCGACGCGCCCGTGCTGCTGCTGGACGAGGCGACCAGCGCGTTGGATGCCGAAAGCGAAGGCGCGGTGCAGCGCGCGGTCGAAATGCTGTCGCAGGGGCGCACGACGCTGATCGTCGCGCATCGGCTGGCCACGGTGAAAAAGGCCGACCGGATCGTGGTGATGGAAGCGGGCCGTATCGTGGCCGTGGGCAGCCACGATGCGCTGGTGGCCGAGGGCGGGCTGTACGCGCGGCTGGCCCGAATGCAGTTCACCGACGGCGCCACCGCCGCCTGATCCCGAAACGTTGCCCAGCGGAGGCCCGTTCCGGGCCACACGACATTTGGCCGCCCGTCCGGGCGGCGTGGGCGCCTGTTGCGTCCGGTGTGGCACGCCCGGAGAACCCGAATTGCGCAACGTCATCATGGGCGATCCCCCGCCTGCGGGCTTGCCTAAGCCTTGGTTTCCTTACAAGTTGAGCCTGTGAGAGAATGGCCGGGGTACATCGGCCTGCCGGGGAGGAGACCGTCACATGACTTTTGCGTCGCGCCAGGATGCGCTTGCGATCGAAGCCGAAATGCCGTGGGCCAACCGCGATTTGCCCAGGACGGTGTTCGAGATGCTGAGCGATACCGCGAAGAAATTTCCGCAGCGCCCGGCGGTGTCCTATCAGCTTTTGTCGGGACCAAAGGACAAATCTGAAACGCTGACCTGGGCGCAATTGCAAGGCAAGGTCGCGCAAGCCGCGAACCTGTTCCGCACGCTGGGAATTGGTGAAAAGGACGTTGTCGCACTGGTGCTGCCCAATACCACCGAGACGGTGATTGCCACGGTGGCGGGCACGGTGGCTGGTATCGTCAACCCGATCAACCCGCTGCTGGATGCCGAGCAGATCGGCGCCATTCTGCGCGAGACAGGGGCCAAGGTTGTCGTGACCCTTCGCGCCTTTCCCAAGACCGACATCGCCGAGAAGGCCGCCGAAGCGGTGGCGCTGGCCCCCGATGTGCACACGGTTCTGGAGATCGACCTGAACCGTTACCTGACTCCGCCCAAAAGCTGGATCGTGCCGCTGGTGCGGCCCAAGGTCGAGGTGCGCCACAAGGCGGCCGTGAAGGATTTCAACAAGGAAGTTGCTTCGCAATCCACCACGCTGAGCTTCCCGGATGCAACCGAGGACCGGATCGCGGCCTATTTCCACACCGGCGGCACCACGGGGATGCCCAAGGTGGCGCAGCACAAGTATTCGGGCATCGTCTATCAGGGCTGGATCGGGGACGAGCTGCTGTATACCGAGGAAGACAGCGTGATGTGTCCGCTGCCTCTGTTCCACGTCTTTGCCTGCCACGTGATCCTGATGGCCGTGATCAAATCGGGCGCGCATGTGGTGTTTCCGACGCCCGCAGGATATCGCGGCGACGGGGTGTTCGACAATTTCTGGAAGCTGTGCGAACGCTGGAAAACGACCTTTATCATCACCGTGCCCACCGCGGTGTCGGCGCTGATGCAGCGTCCGGTGGATGCGGATCTGTCGTCCGTGAAGAACGCTTTTTCCGGCTCAGCCCCGATGCCGCTGGAATTGTTCCGCCGGTTTGGCGAGGCAACGGGGATGAACATTGTCGAGGGGTACGGCCTGACCGAGGCGACCTGCCTTGTGTCCTGCAACCCGGTCGATGGTGAAAAGAAGGTCGGCAGCGTCGGCGTGGCCTTTCCCTATACTGATCTGCGCATCGTCAAACTGGTCGATGGCAAGCCGGTGGATTGCGGCACCGATGAGGTGGGCGAAATCTGTGTGTCCAACCCCGGCGTTTTTGCCGGGCACACCTATACGGAAGAGGCCAAGAACAAGGATCTTTACCATTTCGGGACGCATCTGCGCACGGGTGATCTGGGCCGCGTCGACGCCGATGGTTACCTGTGGATCACAGGCCGTGCCAAGGATCTGATTATCCGGGGCGGGCACAACATCGACCCGGCCGAGATCGAAGAGGCGCTGCTGAAACACCCCGCCGTCGCCTTTGCCGGTGCGGTGGGCCAGCCCGACGCCCGCGCGGGCGAGCTGCCCTGCGCCTTTGTCGAATTGGTGGGCGGTGCAACGGTCACCGAAGACGAGTTGATGGCGCATTGCAACGAACACGTCCACGAACGCGCGGCCCATCCCAAGCACATGACCATTCTTGACGAACTGCCGAAAACCGCGGTGGGCAAGGTGTTCAAACCCGATCTGCGTAAGCGCGCGATCTCCCGCATCTACAACCAGGCGCTGGAAGAGGCCGGGGTGGCAACCCGCGTGCGCGATGTGGTCGACGACAAGAAACGCGGGCTGGTGGCCCGTCTGGATCGCAACGGTGCGGACGAAGCAGCCGTATCGCGCGTGCTGGGCGATTTCACCAGGCCGTGGGAATGGGCGGCCTGAGATGGCCGACTACGCGCGCCTGCTGGACGAGGAAATCCACGCCTTCATCGCGCGTACCAACGCCAGCTACCCCGAAGACGCGGCCGGGCTCGATATCGCGGGCCAGCGCCGCGTCTATGACGCGATGTGTGCCGATTTTCACGCTGGCCGGCCCGATGGGGTCGCGGTCGAGGATCGTTCGGTTTCGAAAGTGCCGCTGCGGATCTACACGGCCGGAGAGCCGTCTTGCACGGTGCTTTATTTGCACGGGGGCGGTTTTTTGGTTGGCGGGCTGGACAGTCACGACGATGTCTGCGCCGAAATCTGTGCGGGTACAGGCTATCGCGTGGTGGCCGTGGCGTATCGGCTGTCGCCCGAGCACAAGCACCCGGCCGCTTTTGAGGATGCGCGGACGGCTCTGGAGTGGGTTATCGAAAGTTTCGAGGGTCCGGTCGTGCTGGCCGGAGACAGTGCCGGTGGCAATCTTGCCGCGGCGCTTGCCCATAGTTCACGCGGGAAAACGCGCAGGATTGCGGGGCAGGTGCTGATTTATCCGGGGCTAGGCGGCGACAGCAACGCCACGTCCTATCACGATCACGCCGAAGCGCCGATGCTGAGCCGGTCGGATCTGGAATTTTACGACGGTATCCGCGCCGATGGTGCGCCGCCGCGGACTGATCCGACCTATGCCCCGCTGGGCGATCGCGATTTTCGAAAGCTGCCGCGCACGGTCATCTTTACGGCCGAGTGTGACCCGCTGCAAAGCGATGGGCCAGCCTATGCCGATCGGCTGCGGCAGGCAGAGGTTCCGGTACATCTGGTGGATGAGCCGGGACTTGTGCATGGCTATCTGCGCGCGCGACACATGTCGAACCGGGCCAGAGAAAGCTTTGAGCGCATCATACTGGCGATCGAGGCTTTGGGGCAGGGGCTTTGGCCCTATGACTGAAGGCGCTGGCGGATGCGCCGCAGGGGGCGCTGCCCCCGTCCGCTTATGCGGACTCCCCCGGGATATTTGGACCCCACAGAAAAACGGCGTTCGCGCTTCTTTGAGGTCATAGATATTCCCGCCCGAGGCACCGCGCTTGGCGCGGGACTGAATCAGGTCAGGAAAGAGCCGGCTTTCATGCTGTCGGGCACCGCGGCGCCAAGGCGTGAGAGGATCGTCGGCGCGAGCTGAAGCTGATCAATGACCGTTTCTTCGGCGGGGCCCTCGGCATCACCGAAATAGTAGAGTGCGGCCTCTTGTTGCAGATCGCTGCGCCCGCCGTGGTGGCCGCGCTCGTCCTGCCCGTGGTCGGCTGTCACGATGATCTCGTAGCCCATGGCGCGCCATTTGGGGATGAAGGGGGCCAGCATTTCGTCCATCACCGCGCAGGCATGGTCCATTTCCTGGCAGTCGTGAAAAAAGCGGTGGCCCATGCTGTCAAGCGTACAGGTGTGCAGCATCCCGTAGGTCAGATCGAAACGGCCGCAGAGGTTGGTGAGCGTGGCGAACAGGTCGACGTCCGAAGGTGTCATCTGATTGATCAACCCATAGCCCGTCATGGTGTGAAACCGGCCGTGGTTGATCGTGTCGCTGTCGGGTTCGTCGTATTCGATATCGCGCACCAGATCGAAGGGATGGCGATTGAAGAAGGACGACCAGAAGGAATGCGCCACGGCGCCGGTCACGCCGCCGGATTTGCGCACCTGGCTGAACACATCGGGCTGCGAAAGACGGAATACGTTGCCGTTGCCGGTGCATCCGTGCTCCTGCGGGCTGACGCCTGTATGGATCGACGCGTAACAGGAGGCCGAAATCGACGGCAGCACCGCGCGATGTTTCCAGACGCGCGCCTCTCCCGAGTGAACCCAGCCTTCGAGATTGCCGAACAGGCGGCGCCAGTTGCGCCAGGGCACCCCGTCGAGGATGATGAGGAGAAGTTTGCGGTCCATCTCGCGGCCTCCGTTTTTATCGGTACATCAAACCCGCCTCGGCGTGGGAGCGCAAGATCCCGATGCGCCCGGCAGCCGGCGGCTTCCGGCCCTTTTCTTCACTCTTGGCAGGCCATATACCTGCGTTACCTCGCAGTCTGATGAGGTGGCTTCCATCCTGAACCTGACGTAAGGATTTGATTTGATGAGTGGTTCCTCTGCGCGCACCTGGATTGAAATCAACACGGGCTGGGGCAACGACGTTCTGACGCTGGAAGACGGCTATTTCGACATCTACACCTCGAGCGGCACCGATACGCTGATCGTGAACCGCCTTTTGTCTGAGGTGAAGCTGGGCGCGAGCGTTGCGGGCTTTGGTGTTACCCATCCCGGCGGGGCTGCCATCGTTTCCAATGTAGAAATCCTGCAACTTACCGACATCACTTACAATGTCATCAACGGCAAGATCACCCTGCCCAGCACGCTGACCGGCACCGCGGGCAATGATCTGATGATCACGCGCACCTATGACGATACGCTTTCGGGTGGGGATGGCGACGATTGGCTTGTGTCACAATGGGGCGATGATGTGATGCACGGTGGCAATGGCAATGATCGGATATATGCCGGTCGGGACAATGACACGGTGTATGGCGATGCCGGACATGACTTTCTGAGCGGCGAGACGGGCGAAGACAAGATATACGGCGGTGCCGGAGACGATGTGATTTCGGGCGGTAAGCAAAACGATAGTGTCTGGGGCGATACGGGCAACGACCGTCTGTCGGGCAACAGCGGACGCGATGTCCTGTATGGCGGCTCTGGCAACGATGTGCTGCTGGGAGGTGGCGGCATCGATTTGCTATATGGGCAGGGCGGGAATGATCGGATCAAGGGCGGCGTGGGGTATGACAGCCTGTCCGGGGGGCAGGGCCGCGATGTGCTGATGGGCGGGGCCGGCCTTGATGTCCTGGAAGGGCAGCAAGGCCGCGACAGGCTTACTGGCGGCGAAGGCGCCGATATCTTCCGGTTCCGCAAGGGCCATGGGCAGGATATTGTGACCGACTTCGAGGTTGGTGTCGATCATCTTCAGATCATTGGCGGGCCGAACCGCATCGGGCGCCTGACTTTTGAGGCCGAAGGCGCGGATACACGTGTCAGCTTTGGCAAGCTGGAGATTCTTGTCGAGGATGTGACCGTGGCCGAATTGCGCGATGCGGATCACTTCCAGCTTCTCTGATCTCCCGAAGCGTTCGCGCGACGCTTTTGGTGCGGCTGAGATATCTTTGAAGTGAGGCGCGCGGTTTTCGCATCCGCGCGGCGAAAACCGGGACCAGGTGATCCTTTTGCGTATGCCCACGGCTATGCGTGGCAACGAGCCTATGCCCCTCATACCGCGACTTGCAGCGGGGCATCTGTCCCAGACCAGAGGCCCGTTTGAAGCCCATGAGCCATGCTCAAAACCCCGACGCTCCGCCTTTGGAACGGTTGGAATTCGAGTACTTATGCAAAGAAGAAGCGGAAACTGACCGTCAGTTTCCGGCGCTTTCCATGCGGCGATGGTCCAGCACCTCTTCGAGCCAGCCGAGTTTCATCTCGGGGACCGAGGACAGGAGCAGGTCGGTGTAGTCGTCGAACGGCGGGGCGAGCACCTGGCTTTTCGGCCCGTAACGCACCACTTTACCCTGATACATCACCGCGATGGAATCGGCGATCGCGCGCACCGTGGCGAGGTCGTGGGTGATGAACAGATAGGCCACATCCTCGATCTTCTGCAGGTTCAGCAGCAGTTTCAGGATGCCGTCCGCGACCAGCGGATCAAGTGCCGAGGTGACCTCGTCGCAGATGATGAGCTTGGGCTTGGCCGCCAGCGCGCGGGCGATGCAGACGCGCTGTTTCTGGCCGCCCGAGAGTTCGGCGGGATAGCGGTCGATGAAGCCGTCGCCGAGTTCGATCTCGTCCAGCAACTCCTGGATGCGGCGGCGTTTTTCGGCGCCTTTCATGTTGAAGTAGAATTCGAGCGGGCGGCCGATGATGGTGCCCACCGTCTGGCGTGGGTTCATCGCCACATCGGCCATCTGGTAGATCATCTGCAGTTCGCGCAGGTCTTCGCGGCTGCGGCCCTGCAGATCTCCCGAGAGCGTGCGCCCTGCAAAGTCGATCTTGCCCGAGGTCGGCGGCAGCAGCCCGGTAATGACGCGGGCAAGGGTGGATTTGCCCGAACCGGATTCGCCCACGATGGCAAGCGTCTGGCCGGGGTGCAGATCGACCGAGACCTTCTTCAGGACGTCGAAATTTGTGCCCCGGTAGCGCGCGGTGATGTTGTTGACGCTTAGCAGCGGTTGCGGCGTCGGCTGCTTTTCCTGATGTTCGATCGAGCGGACCGAGACCAGCGCCTGCGTATATTCCTCTTGCGGGGCGTTGATGATCTGGTCGGTGGTGCCGTACTCGACCATGTCGCCATTGCGCAGCACCATGATGTGGTCGCTGACCTGCGCCACCACGGCCAGATCGTGCGTGATATAAAGCGCGGCCACGCCGGTGTCGCGGATCGCTTCCTTGATCGCGGCCAGCACGTCGATCTGAGTGGTCACGTCCAGCGCGGTGGTGGGTTCGTCGAACACCACCAGATCGGGTTGCGGGCACAGCGCCAGCGCGGTCATGCAGCGTTGCAGCTGGCCGCCCGAGACCTGGTGCGGATAGCGGTTGCCGATCTTTTCGGGGTTCGGCAGGCCAAGCTTGCGGAACAGGGCCACGGCGCGCTCTTCCGCTTCGGACTTGGAGCAGCGGCCGTGCAGGATTGCCGCCTCGGTCACCTGCTCCATGATCTTGCGTGCGGGATTGAAAGAGGCGGCCGCCGATTGCGAAACATAGGTGACCTCGGCCCCACGCAGGCGGCGTACGCCGCGCAGGCCGATGTTCAGGATGTCCCGCCCGTTGACCCAGACCTCGCCGCCGGTGATCTCGACCCCGCCACGGCCATAGGCCATCGAGGCCAGACCGATGGTCGATTTGCCGGCGCCGGATTCTCCGATCAGCCCCAGAACTTCGCCCGGTTGCAGATCGAAGGACACGCCATGCACGATTTCGATGTCATGCGGGCGTTCACCGGGCGGGTAGACGGTGGCGCCAATCTTCAGATCGCGGACTTTCAGAAGCGGCTCACTCATCCGCGGCCTCCTTTCAGCGAGGTGGTGCGGTTCAGCACCCAGTCGGCCACGAGGTTGACCGAGATGGCCAGCGTGGCGATGGCAATGGCCGGGACCAGCGCGGCGGGGATGCCGTAGATGATACCGTCCTTGTTTTCCTTCACGATGCCGCCCCAGTCTGCAGCGGGCGGCTGGATGCCGAGGCCCAGGAACGACAGGGTCGACACGAAGAGCACCATGAAGATGAAGCGCAGGCCCATTTCCGCAACCAGCGGCGACAGGGCGTTGGGCAGGATTTCCCGGAAGATCACCCAAGTGTTGCCTTCGCCGCGCAGGCGGGCGGCTTCGACGTAGTCCATCACGTTGATGTCCACCGCCACGGCGCGGGCCAGCCGGTAGACGCGAGTGGAATCCAGCAGCCCCATCACCAGAACCAGCACCGGCAGGGTGACGGGCATCACCGACAGCACCACAAGCGCGAAGATCAGCGTGGGGATCGACATGATCAGATCGACAAAGCGCGACAGCACCTGATCGGCCCAGCCCCCGAGCACGGCGGCCAGCAGCCCCAGCACGGCGCCCGTGGTAAAGCTGAGCACGGTGGCGGCGGCGGCGATGAAGATCGTCGTGCGCCCGCCATAGATCATCCGGCTAAGCAGGTCGCGGCCGATGTTGTCGGTGCCAAGCCAATGCTCGGCGCTGGCCGGTTCCCACACGCCGCCGACGATTTCGGCAAGCCCATAGGGGGCGATGAGCGGCGCAAAGATCGCCGCAAGGAAATAGGCCGCGGTAAAGAAAAGGCCGACGGCGGCGGCAAAGGGAATCCTCATGCTCCGCTCCATTCATTCGGGTTCTGCGGGCGGCTCATTTCGGGTGCCTCAACCGCGGGTTCGACAGGATCGACACGATATCGGCCACAAGGTTCAGCCCGATATAGACGGCGGCGAAGATCAGGCCGCAGGCCTGCACCACCGGCACGTCGCGCTTGCTGACGTGATCGACCAGATATTGGCCCATGCCGGGATAGGTGAACACCACCTCGATCACCACGACGCCGACCACCAAATAGGCGAGGTTCAGCATCACCACGTTGACCACGGGCGCGATCGAGTTCGGGAAGGCGTGGCGCCAGATGATCCGGAACATCGTCATGCCCTTCAGCTCGGCCGTTTCGATATAGGCCGATTGCATCACGTTCAGGATCGCCGCGCGGGTCATCCGCATCATATGCGCCAGCACCACCAGCGTCAGCACGGCAACGGGCAGGGCGATGGAGTGAAGTTTGGCACCAAGGCTCATCGAGGGGTAGATGGTCGACACCGACGGCGCCCAGCCCAGTTTGACCCCGATGAAATACATCAGCACATAGCCGATCAGGAATTCGGGCACCGAGATCGAGGCCAGCGTTACTGCCGAGATCAATTTGTCCGGCCATTTATCACGGTAGCGCACGGCGAGCAGGCCGAGAAAAATGGCCAGTGGCACCGACACGAGCGCGGCCCAGAAGGCAAGGAACAGCGTATTGCCCATGCGGGTCCACAGCTGGTCTGCGATGTCCTGCCCGGAAGTCAGCGCGGTGCCGAGGTCTCCGGTCAGGGCGCCACCCAGCCAGGCGAAATAGCGGCTGAGAGCAGGTTCGTTCAGGCCCAGTTCGGCCCGAAGGTTGGCCAGCGCCTCTGGCGTGGCGGATTGGCCGAGGATGGATTGTGCCACATCCCCCGGCAGAATCTGCGTGCCCGCGAAGATCAGGATCGAGACGAGGAACAGCAGGAGGAGACCCAGCGCGATGCGCTGGGCCAACAGTCTTGCGATCGGGCCCATATCAGGCGGCGACCCACATCTTCATCGGAGCGTAGAAGTTGTTGAGTTCAAAGCCGACCTTGGCCTCTTCCCAACCTGCCACGCGGTTGCCCACGCCATCGACGAAGTCGTTGAACATCGGGCAGATCAGCCCGCCCTCGTCATGTACCAGCATCGACATTTCGGCGTACATCGCTGTCCGCTTGGCTTCGTCCAGTTCGGCGCGCGCCGCGAACAGCAGCTCGTCGAAACGGTCGTTGAAGAACCGTGTATCGTTCCAGTCAGCCGACGACAGGTAGGCCGTCGAGAACATCGAGTCCTGCGTCGGGCGGCCGCCCCAGTAGCTGGTGCAGAACGGCTGGGCGTTCCAGACTTCCGACCAGTAGCCATCGTTCGGTTCGCGCTTGATGTCCAGCGTGATGCCGGCCGCAGCCGCCGATTGCTGGAACAGCGCTGCCGCGTCGGGCGCGCTGGGGAACGAGTTGTCCGAGGTGCGCAGGAGCACCGGACCGTCGTGGCCCGATTTCTCGAAGTGGAACTTCGCCTTGTCCGGGTCATAGGTGCGCTGTTCCAGCGCCGTGTACAGCGGGTAGGACGAGTTGATCGGAGTGTCGTTGCCGACCGAGCCGTAGCCGAAAAGGATCTTTTCGACCATTTCCTCGCGGTTGATGGCGTATTTCAGCGCCAGCCGCAGATCCTTGTTGTCGAAGGGGGCCGTGTTGCAATGCATGATGAACACGTAGTGGCCCGGGCCTGCGGTTGTCTTGATCTCGATGTTGGGCGCGCGGCCCACCAGGCCGGCGGTGCGCGGCGGGACGCGGTTGACCATGTCGACCTGGCCCGATTGCAGCGCCGCCATGCGGGCGGTGTCATCGTTGATGACGATGAACTCGATGGTGTCGGCATGGCCGATGTCACCCCAGTAATCATCGCGTTTCGACGCGACGAAGCGGACGCCCATGTCGACCTCTTGCAGGACATAGGGGCCGGTGCCGATGGCGGCTGTCGGATCGTCCTTGCCGCCATTGGGCTGGATGATCAGGTGGTAGTCGGTCATCAGGTAGGGCAGGTCGGCGTTGGGCTGTTCCAGCTCGACGACGAAGGTATCGCCATCGACCGACATGCCCGCGATTCCGCGCATGATGCCCAGCGCGCCCGATTTGGTGTCTTCGCCCGAATGGCGCTCCATCGTGGCCAGCACGTCTTCGGCGGTGACGGACTTGCCGTTCGAGAAGGTGATTCCCTGACGCACCTTGAAGCGCCAGACCTTGGCGTCGGGCGAGCTTTCCCAGCTTTCCGCGACCTTGCCTTCAAGCCCGCCCTGCGGGTGCAGTTCGACCAGCGGTTCCCCCCAGAGACGGCTGACCGAGGTCGCCGTGGCGTTGGCGGCAACGGCCGGATCAAGGCTGTCCGACGATGCACCGCCCTGAATGCCGACCTTGATCGTGCCGCCTTTCTGCGGGGTCGCTGCGCGGGCCGAGTTGGTGTAAAGTCCGGTGGCAAGCGTGGTTGTCAGGCCAAGCGCCGTGGCGCGGCCGATAAACTCGCGGCGTTTCATCCGGCCAGCCATCACGCGGCTGGCGTAGAAATCAAGTTGGTCTTTCATTCGAAAGTCTCCCGGTTGTTTTAGTCCGTGCTTGAACACAGTTTTTGTTGATTGGTGAGTCAACGTTGGCGCATTTCCGCCTGTGTCGCAAGCTTTAATGGCGGGACCATCCCGCCGGCGCGTCACAGATTATCGCGTGCGATCGTGTCACGGACATCACGATCATACACCAATTCGTCGTTTTCGTAGGCCTCCAGCCGGGCTGAAAGATGAAAGCTGTCGGCGTCCGACCACATGGCGCTGAAGGTTTCCGTGCGCAGGCGAATCCCGTCACGCTCCAGTTCATCGGTCCAGTGGCATTCGCCCCGGGCCGAGGTCGGGCTGTCGGGGTGGATGCTCCAGCGTTCGCGGGCAATCGTTCCAGAGATCAGGCCGTGGTCGGCGTCGCGAAGCTTGCCGAAATCGTCCTCGATCACCAGATGAACCTCGCCGGTGGCATGGTCGATTTCGCTGCGTCGGATATTGCGGCCTTCGCGCAATGTCTCGGTCTGCCAGGGCGCTTCCGCGTCGGGCTCGGGAAAGACCCATTCCGCATCGGTCGCCGCAGGGCGCAGCGGCAGATCGACCTGCCCCGACTGCAGCGTCACCGCCGCGCGTTCGGGCGCAGGCCAGAGCAGCGGCCAATAGGCGGAAGAGATCGCAACCCGCAACCGATGGCCCGCAGGCAGGCGATAGGCGATGTGATCAAGATCCAGCGCGATGTCATAAGACTGCCCCGGAACCAGCGGTTCCGGGCTGGCCGGGCTGTCGCGATGCGACAGGTTCAGCACGCCATAGGTGATCCGGGTCGAGGCGCCATCGGGGTGAATGTGGTTCAGGCGCACGGCGATCTGTCCCTGCGGGCGATCCGCCGAAAGCCGCAGGCGGATGGCCGGAGCGCCCACGATATCCATGTCGTGCGCTGCCGGGACGCTGTCGAAACAGGCGGAAAAAGCATCGTCGCCGCGCTGATCGCCCGGAAGTTCGGGGCCCAGCCAGATGGCGCAATATTCGCCCGAGGCCGCGCCGCAATCGGCGGGCGAGTCGACCGTAATGCTCAAAGCACCCGGCGTCTCGCGCGACAGCGTGCCGTCGCCCAGATGCCAGGTTTCAACCGGCAAATGGGCCGTGGCGCCGCCCTGTTCGGTAATCCAGCGGCCGGGGCGTTCGGTGTACCATGTCGCGGGGCGCACCCCGTCCATCAGGTAGGCGCGATACTCCGGGTCACCTTCAACGCCCGTGTCGATGCCCTTCAGCCAGCGATCCCACCAGCGGAGCGCTTCTTGCAGGAACCCGATGCGCGGTTCGGGCACGGCGAAATGCGGATACTTGTGCACCCAGGGGCCAACGATCCCCTTGGCGCCGGGCACCTGTTCGACCAGTTGCGGCACGGCGTTCTTGTAGCTGTCGCTCCAGCCGCCCACGGCCAGAACGCGCGCTTTGATCGCGCCGAAATCCTCGCAGACCGACCCGTGCCGCCAATAGGCATCGCGGCGCTGGTGGCGCAGCCAGACCTGCGGCAGAAAGGGTTCGTTTTTCAACCGGTCGAGCCATATCTCGCGCCAGTCGTCGGGGCGCAGGGCCGGGTCGGGCGCGCGGCTTGAATAGCTCCACATCGTGGCGCCCCAGCCAAGGTTCTCGTTCAGCAGCGCGCCGCCCTTGTAATGAATGTCGTCGGCAAAGCGGTCGACCGTGGAACACAGCGTGATGATCGCTTTCAGCGCCTCGGGCTGCATCGCGGCGACCTGAAGCGAATTGAAGCCGCCCCAGCTGATCCCCATCATGCCCACGTTTCCGTTGCACCACGGCTGCGCGGCGGCCCATTCGATCACCTCGACCGCATCGTCCAGTTCCTGCCGGGTGTATTCATCCTCCATCAGGCCGTCGCTGTCGCCATTGCCGCGCATGTCGACACGCAGGCAGGCGTAGCCGCGCTTGGCGAAGTAGGGATGGGTCAGCGCATCGCGGGCGCAGGTGCCATCGCGTTTGCGATAGGGCAGGTATTCAAGGATCACCGGAACCGGATCGGTTTCTGCATCCTTGGGGCGCCAGACCCGGGTGGACAGTCGGCAGCCGTCTGACAAGGTGATCCCAAGATCGGGAAGCTCTTCGATATCGCGCAGGGCGTTCGTGGAAGTCATGGGCGCCTGTTTCGTTTGATGCGGTGCGGCTGTCAACCGCGCGCAAGTGGGGTGCGCGTCAAGATAGGGTGCTAAACCCGCACGGCGACTAATAAATCCATCACGTTGGTTCCGGTTGGCCCGGTCGTCAGAAGTGCCCCGGCGGATCGCAGGAACGGGCCCGAATCGGCGCGTTCCAAGGCGTCGGCCGCGCTGGGTGCCCATGTTGCGCCAGTGACAAGGCCGCCTGCCGCATCGGTCGGGCCATCGCTGCCATCGGTGCCTCCGACGATCACGGCAAGGCCCTTGGTTCCCGAAATCTCGCGCGCGAGGGCCAGCGCCAGCGCCTGATTGCGCCCGCCTTCGCCGGGATCGTCGGGCAGGTGAACGGTGGGTTCGCCGCCCAGAATCAGCACGCCGGGGGCCATGTTGCGGATGCGCGGGCCCCATGTTTCGGCGAGCGCGCTCAGGTCGTCATGCAGCGCCTCGCGGTTGTCTTGCACGATCAGCCCCAGCCCGTCCGCATGGGCGGCGGCGGCATCGCGCGCAATGGTGTTGCTGGCGATAATGCGGGTGGTGCAGCCCGGCACGAAATCGTCTGGCGGCGCGCCGATGCCCGATCCGATCACCGCCAGATCGTCGCCCGGAACGTCCGAGATCGCCAGCACGTCCACATGCGCGCCAGCAAAGCCCGACAGCAGCCCGCCGCCTTTCACGCGGCTGATCTGGCGCCGCTGTTCGTTCATCGCCGTAATGTCGAGCCCCGCGCCCAGCAGGCGCCGGTTCAGCGCGGCCAGATCGTCCAGCGTGGAGCCCGGCACCAGATCCTCGGCCAGGGCAGATGCCCCACCCGAGACCAGCAGCAACAGGCGCGACCCGTGAGCCATCTCGCCCACAGCTGTGCGCAGGGCGGCCCCGCCGCGCAGGCTGCGCGCATCGGGCACCGGGTGGGCGGATTCGATCACCTCGGCGCCGGTCAACCCCTTGGCGTGGCCGTCCTTGGTCACCACCAGTGCGGGCACGCCCGGGAAGCGGGTCAGCGCGGCGCGTGTCATCTCTCCGGCCGCTTTGCCGACGGCAAGGATGCAGTCGGGGCGGGGTAAGTCGCTCAGGGCCGCCTCGGTCGCGGCGTAGCCGCCCACCGCATCGACCCCGGCCTGCCAGATCGCGTGCGCCAGATCTGCGGGGGTGCTCATGCCTCCATCCAGATCGTCGTCGGGCCGTCGTTCACCAGCGACACGGCCATGTCGGCGCCAAAGCGCCCCGTGGCCACCGGCACGCCCTGCGCCGCCAGTGCGCGGGTGAAATGTTCGTACAGCCGTTCCCCATCCGCAGGCGCGGCGGCCGAGGAGAACCCCGGCCGGTTCCCGCGCGAGGTGTCGGCGGCCAGCGTGAACTGGCTGATTACCAGCGCCGCGCCTCCGCAATCCAGCAGCGATCGGTTCATGCGATCGTCTTCGTCGCGGAAGATGCGCAGCTTGGCGATCTTGGCGGCCAGCGCCTCGGCCCGCGCGTCGTCATCGCCCTGCATTGCGCAGACAAGGATCATCGCGCCCATGCCGATCTCTCCGATCACCGCGCCGCCAACGGTGACGCGGGCCTCGGTTACCCGTTGAATCACTGCACGCATGGCCTAGCCTCTCCAGTCAACGATATCGGACACCGGTGCGCGCGTGGTGCGAAACCTGTTTTCCGGTGCGTCAGGGTCGGCATAGCCGAAGGAAATCGCGCAGAGCACCAGCCGGTCATCGGGGATACCGAATTGACGGTGCAACAGCGGGCTATAGCTGGCCACGGCCGCCTGCGGCACCGTGGCAACGCCATGCGCCTGCGCGGCCAGCGTAAAGGCGGCGACGAATCCGCCGCTGTCCATCGCGCCATATTCGCCCAGTTCCACCGGGCTGGTGATAATCGCGCAATGGGGCGCGTCGAACAGGGCGAAATTGCGCATCGTCTGCCGGGCCGAGCCTTCGCGGTCGCCCTTGGTGACGCCGACGGCCTCATACAGCGCCCAGCCGCATTCACGCCGCCGCGCCTGATAGACGCCGCTATAGCCTTTGGGAAACGGCAGATCGGGCGCGGGGGTGCCATTGGCCACCTCGTTCTGCAGCGCCTTACGGAACCTGTCCGTGTCTTCGCCGCTGGTCACGATCACCTGCCACGGCTGCGCATTGCACCACGACGGCACCCGGCGCGCGGTTTCCACAATGGCGGTGATGGTGTCGCGCGGCACCGGATCGGGGCGGAAGGCGCGGCAGGAAAAGCGCGCGGCCATAAGCGTATCAAGGTCTTGCGGGGAAACTGTCATGCTGTGGCTGGGCCCTCGTGGTGTTCGCGCGAAGAATGGGCGCAAGCCAACACGGGTGCAAGGGGGGGGCATCGGCGCGGTGGTCAAACCTGCGCGGCGGCGGTATCAGTGGCTCGAGGCACCGGATTTTTCAGCAAGAGCGCGTTTTGCCATGACCCTTGATCCCGAGACCCCCGCAGCCCCCGCGGGAGAGGAACACCGCTTTCCCTGCGATCAATGCGGCGGCGACATGCGGTTCGATCCGGGCAACGCGCGGATGCTGTGCGACCATTGCGGCAATGCCGAACCCATTGGTGCAGGGCCGTGGGCCGGGGCAGCCCTGCGCGAACTGGATTTCGACGCCGGCCTTGCCAACAAGCTGCCCGAGGCCGAGATCGAGGAAACCCGCGTTCTGCAATGCCCCAACTGCGGCGCGCAGGTGGAGTTCGACCCGGAAACCCACGCAGCCGAATGCCCGTTCTGCGCCACGCCAGTGGTGACGGATACCGGCGCGAACCGGCATATCAAACCGCGTGGCGTGCTGCCCTTTGCGCTGGACGAGGGATCCGCCCGCGCCGCGATGACGGACTGGCTGGGCAAACTGTGGTTCGCGCCGAACGGGTTGCAGGATTACGCGCGAAAGGGGCGGCGGATGCAGGGCATCTATGTGCCTTACTGGACCTTCGATGCCGACACCAAAAGCAGTTACACGGGCGAACGTGGCACGGTGTATTACGAAACCCGCACGGTGATGCGCGATGGCAAGCGGCAGCAACAGCAGGTGCCCAAAGTCCGCTGGACCCCGGTGCGCGGGCGGGTGGCGCGGTTCTTCGACGATGTGCTGGTGCTGGCCTCGCGCAGCCTGCCCAAACGCTATACGGATGCGCTGCAACCTTGGGATCTGTCGGCGCTGGAGCCCTATCAGCCGCAATACCTTGCCGGGTTCCGGGCCGAGGCCTATCAGGTGGAACTGGCCGACGGCTTTGCCGAGGCGCGCTCGCATATGGCCTCGGTGATCGAACGCGATGTGCGGTTCGACATCGGCGGCGACCGGCAGCGCATCCACTCGCTGGACACGGATGTGAAGGACGTGACCTTCAAGCATGTCCTGCTGCCGGTCTGGCTCGCCGCCTACAAGTATCGCGGCGAAACCTATCGGTTTGTCGTCAACGGCCAGTCGGGCCGGGTCCAGGGCGAACGGCCGTGGTCGGCGATCAAGATCGCGATTGCCGTGGTGGCGGGGCTGATCGTGGCCGGAGCCATCGGCTATGTCTACGCGATGAACAGCTAGAGCAGGCGCCAGCCGGGATCAGGCGCCCGGTGGGGGGGGAGGCATCACCGTGAACAGCCGCGCCAGGTCGGTCACGTCACCCGCTCGCAGCCAGCCGTCCTGACCTTCGGTCCAGACGTAGGTTTCGCGCGTCAATCCGCCCTCGCCAACCATTCGGCCCAGCCGCGCCTTGGAAAACGGGCCCTTGGTCTCGCCGCCTTCGGCAATATGCCAGACCCGCTCGACCGGGGGCGGGGGCGGGGCGGCCGGGGCAGCGGCAGGCACGGGTGCCGCGCCCCAGGGTCCGGGCTGGGCCATCTGCTGGGCCATTGCCATGCCCATGCCCGCGCCCAGACCGGCCGCCATTCCGCCGCCTGCGGGATTGTTCGCCGCGGCCGTCATCGCCTCGGCGGCGGAATATTGGGTGAATTTCGTCAGATCGCCTGCCAGGCCCATCGAGGTCCGCTTGTCCAGTGCCGCCTCGACCGCCGGAGGAAGCGAGATGTTTTCGATATACAGTTCGGGGATGGTGACCCCGTAGGCCGCTACAGTCTCGGAGATCGCGCTGGCCACCAGCTTGCCCAGATCGGCGGTGTTCGCCGCCATGTCGAGAACGGGAATGCCTGACCCGGCCAGCACGCGCGACACTTCCTGCACGATGATGTTGCGGATCTGGAAACTGATCTCGTCCATGGTGAATTCGCCATCGGTGCCGACGATCTCGGTCAGGAAACGGCCCGGGTCGGTCACCCGCACGGAATAGGTGCCGAAGGCGCGCAACCGCACGGGCCCGAATTCCGGATCGCGCGCGATGATCGGGTTCTTGGTGCCCCATTTCAGATCGTTGAACCGGGTGGTGGCAACGAAGTAGACCTCGGATTTGAACGGCGACTGGAACCCGTGATCCCAATGCTGCAACGAGGTCATGATCGGCATATTGTTGGTTTCAAGCATGTAGAGGCCGGGCGTGAAAACGTCTGCCAATTGGCCTTCGTGAACGAAGACGGCGGCTTGCCCCTCGCGCACAGTCAGCTTGGCGCCATATTTGATCTCGTGGCCTTCGCGTTCGAACCGCCAGACCATCGTATCGCGGGTGTCATCCGTCCAATGAATGACGTCGATGAACTGCCCGCTCAGGAAATCGAAAATGCCCATGTGAAATCGGTCCTTTCCATGCTCGCCTTCCGCATCGTCACGCTTGGTGCGGTTGGCGCGTTATGAGTATTTATACAAAGAAGAAGCCGGGGGTCAGGCCCTGTCTTTGCGTTTGGCGCGTTCTGGGCTTCTTCTTTGCTCAAATACTCAAATCCCTCGGTATCCACGCCCATATCCGGCGCAAGCGGTGCGAACTTTCAAAGGTCTTCGCCGGTCAATTCGCGCGCGAGGATGCGGACAACGGGGCGCGCGTCCTCCACTGTCATCCCCGGGCGCAGGCGCGGGTCGTATAGCATTTTCAGAAGCAGTTCGTCATGATCGGTCAGCAGCGCGAATTCGTCGTCGTCGTTGAAGATTGACGGGCGCGCCTCGGGGATGTCGTTGGCAAGGCCTAGACCTTGGGCGATTTCCTCGTGAAAACACGACAAGCGCACCAGGTCGGGATGCTCGGCACGCACCAGGGCCACGGCGCGGACGTATTCATTGGGCGTGGCTGGGTCCGGAACGGCGACCACGAGGCAGTAGAAGCTGCGCGGCAGGTTGCCGAACAGATCAAGTTCGTTTGCGCCGATGCCGGGGACCAGCGCCTTGAGCCTGGCCTGCAGGAAGTCTCGGTCGTCCTCTCCTGCGACAAAAACGTGGAAGTTTGCGTTGCCTGACACCGCGCGCACCGAGTGGCCGGTCAAACGGCCCAGTCGCGCGGCATAGCTGGACACGCGATCGGTATCGATTTTTCGGATGTCTTCGGGCACGCTGTCACCGAATTCGAGTCCGATCCGGACCGGTGCACTCCACCGGCTGAGGGGCTTGGCGACATGGCCGTCACGAGCGTTGACCCCGCCGCTGCGGCGATATTCGTCGTAAAACACGATCTTTTCAAAGTTCCGCGCCAGATCGTCGGCATCGAACGGCGTGTCAGCGCCGCCGCCGTCGGTGCGGAGCAAGCCCTGCGTTAAGAGGTTGGTCTGGATCGTGCGGTAATAACCCGCCAGATCGGCGCTGCGGGCCGAGACTTTGCGTTCGCTGGGCGGCGGGGCCAGCCCTTCGGGTCGGCTTTGCGGTGGCAGCGAGGTGCGCGGGCTGATTTCGGTGCAAGCGGCGGCCAGAAGCAACCCGCTAAGGGCCGCCCCGGTCGTCAACATCCGTCCGAACATCCTGCGCATTCCGGTCGGCCCCTGCTTAGCTTCGCGGGGCGGCGGCGCTGGCGGTATCGCCAACGCCGTCGCGGCGGGCGCGCGCGGCGGCCAGGGTTTCGCGCAACTCGGCTTCCATCGTCTTGAGGTCTTCCTCGGCGCTGGCGCGGCGGGCCTTGCCTTCGTCGGCGATGCGCAGGCTGTCTTCGATGGTGCCGATCAGATCGGCGTTTGCCTTCTTCACCGCCTCGATGTCGAACACACCGCGTTCCATTTCCTGTCGCACCATCTTGTTGCTTTCGCGCAGGTTGGCGGCGTTAGCGGTCAGTAGCTCGTTCGTCAGATCGTTGGCGTCGCGCACGGCGGCGGCGGCCTCGGTGCTGCGCTGGATCGTCACCGCTTGTGCGAGCTGGGTTTCCCACAGCGGCACGGTGTTCACCAGGGTCGAATTGATCTTGGTCACCAGGCTCTTGTCGTTTTCCTGCACCAGACGGATCGATGGCAGGGATTGCATCGTCACCTGCCGGGTCAGTTTCAGGTCGTGCACGCGGCGTTCCAGATCGTCGCGGGCGGCGCGCAGGTCGCGCAGCTCTTGCGCCTTCATCACCTGGTCACTCTCGGGGGCTGCATCCACCTCGGCCTCTTTCGCAGGGATGTCCTGCGCGTCCAGCTCGGCGATGCGGGCTTCGCCGGCGGCGATATACAGCGCCAGCTCGTCGTAAAACTTCAGCGTGCGGTCATACAGCAGGTCAAGCGACTTGATGTCTTTCAGAAGCGTATGTTCATGGGCCAGCAGATCGTCGGTGATCCGGTCGATCTGGCTTTGCACCTCTTCATAGCGGGCGGTGAACTTGGCGAAGGGCGCGGCGCGGCCCATCAGCTTTTCCCAGAAGCTGCGTTCGCGGCGTACGTCAAGCTCGTTTACGGAAAAACCACGGATGGTGGTGACGATGCCGCGCAGGCTGTCTCCGGCGGGGCCGACATCCTTGTTGCGCACGTCCTGCAGCATCGCCTGGCTGATTTCCTGCAACTCGGCCTGCGCGCCTGAGCCGAAGTTCACGATCGACCCGGTGTCGGAGATGTCGATTTCATCCATGCGCGCGCGGATTTCGGCGCTGACGGGCGCATCGGCCTGTTCCAGCGGCACGATCTCGCCTTCCGGTTCGGGCAGGGTGATCGAGGTCACCTCGTCCACCAGCGATTTCGCGTGTTCGGCCTTCTGGCGTACCGTGTCGGACATCTGGAATTCCTCGTGGGTTCAGGGTCAGTCGGTCTTTACACCTTCGCGCTGCAATCTGTCGCGCAGCACGTCGATTTCAACAGTCAGGTCGCTGCGGTCGTCCAGCAGCATCTTTTCGGTTCGGGCAGCGAAATTGCGCTCGAGATCGTCCAGCAGCGCCAGGTAGTCGCGGCGGGCCGCATCGTCGCGGGTACGCGCATAGATATCGGCAAAGCGGACCGAGGCATCGCGCGCGCCCATGAGGTAAACCCCAAGGTAGCGGCGTGCGGCGCTCAGGTCGCGGGGGTCGTCCTCGACCGTGCGGAACAGGCGGCGCACGGTGTCCTGGAACTGTTCCACGCGGGTTTCCAGCCGCCGGTCGCCGGCGCGCAGGATCGCGTCGCGCATCGCGGCAAGGTGGGTTTCGGCCTCGTTCACGGCGCGGGCCACCCGGTCCTGCTGGAAGGTGTCGATGCCCTCCATCCCCTTGCTGCGCATCGGGTCAAGGCCAAAGGCCGCAAGGTGCAGCGCGCCGGCCACGGCCCCGTAGATCACCGGCGCGGCAAGCGCGGGGGCATGGGTATAGGCGGCGATCGCGGCGCCGAGCCCGGTCAGGATCGCGGCCAGCAGCTTGCGGGGCAGGGCGGGGCGGCGCGCAACGCGGCGGTCGTTGAATTCCGCCTCGGCCCGAAGGCCGCCGCGCAGCAGCCACGCGCCCAGCCCCAGCGCCCCGGCACCGATCAGCCCCGTTGCCAGCGACAGGGCGCCGCCGCCGAAGGACGTGGCCAGCAAGATCACGGGTGGAGCGAACATCAGGTTCGCGCGCAGACCCACAGGTTCGACGCGCGCGCCATCATAGCCGCCTTTGGACGGGCCGTCCGGCATATTGGCATCGGGGCTGTACTTGCCGCCAAATCGTTGCGCCATGGGCTAAAGCCCCCCGATCAGGCCGGAACTGAGGCCCAGCAACAGCACGAAGAGGGCGAGAAACGCCGGTATCTTAACGCCTTTGGTCGTCATCGCCGCACCCCCTGCCGCCGTTCGCTAAAATCTAGGCGATTCAGGCGCTTCTTGCTAGGGGCTTGCGGCGATCAGTGCCGTTTCCCGCCGTCGCGACCAGTGTTTTGGCCACCCGGCTTGCCGCGTTGTTGGGGGCGCGAACCAGACGGCTTGCCGCGATGGGCGGGTTTGCCGCCTCCGGTGTCGCCGGGTTTTCCGTGCGGCTTGCCGCCAAAGTCCTTGCGGGGGCCTTTGCCGAAATCCTTTCGCGGTCCACGATCCGGGCGGGCGTCGCCATCGCGGTCGTCACGTTTGAAACCGGGTTTGCCACCGAAATCCTTGCGCGGTCCCTTGTTGCCGAACTCCTTGCGCGGTCCACGATCCGGGCGGGCGTCGCCATCGCGGTCGTCGCGCTTGTATCCGGGTTTGCCGCCGAAATCCTTGCGGGGGCCCTTGCCAAAGTCCTTGCGCGGTCCACGGTCGGGGCGCGCGTCACCATCGCGGTCGTCACGCTTGTAGCCGGGCTTGCCACCAAAGTCCTTGCGAGGGCCTCGGTCGCCGCGCGGGTCGGGGCGGCGGGTGGGTTTGTCGCGCTTACCGCCGCCTTCGCCGGTGCCTTCGCCTGACAGATCCAGCCCCTCGGACAGCTCGTCGCCCAGCTGGTCGCGCAGCACGCGGCGTTTGATTTCAAGCACCTCGCCCGCTTTCAGCTGGCCCAGCTGGAACGGACCGTAGGACAGGCGAATCAGCCGGTTCACGGTAAAGCCGATGTCTTCCATCGCGCGGCGAATCTCGCGGTTGCGCCCCTCTCGCAACCCGATGGTCAGCCAGGCATTCGCGCCCTTCTGGCGGTCCAGCGTGATCTGCATCGGCAGGAACTGTTCGCCGTCCACCTCGATCCCTTCGCGCAGCGGATCAAAGGCCGAATCCTGCGGGCGGCCGTTGATGCGGACGCGGTAGCGACGCAGCCAGCCGGTTGCGGGCAACTCCAGCCGGCGCTTCAGCTCGCCATCGTTGGTCAGCAGCAGCAACCCCTCGGAGTTGAGGTCGAGCCGGCCCACGCTCATCACACGCGGCAGGTCGGCCCGCAATGCGTCGAACACCGTGTCGCGCCCCTGTTCGTCACGCTCGGTCGTCACGAGGCCGGGCGCCTTGTGATACAGCCACAGGCGGGTGGGTTCGGCGGCGCGCACGGGGGTGCCGTCGACGGTGATGCGGGCATCGGGGGCGATATTGACGGCAGGGGTATCGACGCGCTTGCCGTCGACCTGAACCCGTCCGGCCAGAATCATGCGTTCGGCATCGCGGCGCGAGGCAACGCCGCGTCGGGCCAGAACCTTGGCGATTCGCTCGCCGTCAGAGGGGGGAGTGGTGCTGTTCATGGCGCCGTCTATCTTGATTCCAAGGCTTGCGAAAGACCCCGTTATCGGGGCAGATCGTCGCCCATGGAGTTCACCAGCCATATGGAGGCCGCGCTGGCCGAGGCGCGTGCCGCAGCCGACCGCGACGAGGTGCCGGTGGGCGCGGTGATCGTGGCGCCCGACGGGCAGGTCGTGGCGCAGGCGGGCAACCGCACCCGCGAACTCTGCGATCCGACCGCCCATGCCGAAATCCTGGCCCTGCGCGAGGCCTGTGCCAAGGCGGGCAGCGAGCGGCTGCCGGGCCATGTGCTGTGGGTCACGCTGGAGCCCTGCGCCATGTGCGCCGCCGCCATCGCCGCCGCGCGCATCGCGCGGGTGTGCTATGGCGCGGCCGATCCGAAATCGGGCGGCGTGGCCCATGGCGCGCGGGTGTTTTCGCATCCTCAGGCGCATCACGCGCCCGAGGTCGTGGACGGGCTGGCCGCCGATCAGTCGCAGGCGCTGCTGCGCGCGTTCTTTGCCGCGCGCCGTGACGCCTGACGAATCAGAGGGTGATTGCAGTCAACACATCGGGTTCGATCACCTCGACTCCGGGCAGCGCGTCGCGCAGGGCATCGGCGGATTGCTCCAGCAGCGGGAATGTCTTGTAGTGGCAGGGGATCACCGTCTTGAAGTTGAAATAGGTCTTGGCCGCCCAGGCCGCTGCCTTCATGTCCATGGTGAAATGGCCGCCCGCGCTGAGGATGCCAACATCGGGGGCGTAATATTTCCCGAACCAATCCATATCGGCCATTATGTCGGTGTCGCCGCTGAAATAGATCGTGCGACCGCCGGCCTTGATGATGAACCCGACCTCGCTGCCGCCCACTTGCGGGCCATCTTTTGAGGGAAAGGTCGAGGAATGTTCGGCCCGCACCATGCTGACGCGCGCATCGCCCAGCTGCACCGTGCCGCCCTTGTTGAAGCCGATCGTTTCGATCCCTTTGGTTTCGCCCCACCACGACATCACGTCGTATTGGCCCACCGCCGGGATACCCAGCTTTTTCGCCAGATCGACCACATCGGCGGAATGGTCGAAATGCGCGTGGGTCATCAGGATATGCGTCGCGCCGTCGATGGCCTTGGCGTGCTGATCTTCCGGCAGCGTCGGGTTGCCGGTCAGCCATGGATCAATCAGCAGGACGGCCTCGCCGGTTTCAAGGCGGAAACTTCCGTGTCCAAGCCAGATGAGTTTCATGAGTGTCTCCCTTTTGTCTGTCGCAGGAGGCTAGCACCTGATTGTGTGATTGCCAGCGCAGAAGCGTGAAACTTAGACGACAGGTGCGGGTGAAGGCTGCCCGAAAACCGGGCGTGGCGTTGAAACATGCAACGATGCCGCGCTTTGCGACGTTGTGTTGTGATTGACCGTGGCAGGTGACAAAAGGTATCCAGCCGCGAAAGAATGTTGCGCCCGGAGGCCCGGGAAGACGCCAGCCAGATGAGGAGCCCGCAATGGCCGAAGTTGAACGCGAAGCAATGGAATACGACGTTGTCATCGTCGGGGCCGGTCCGGCGGGGCTGTCTGCCGCGATCCGTCTGAAACAGCTTGATGCGGACCTGAGCGTCGTGGTGCTGGAAAAGGGCTCGGAAGTCGGGGCGCATATCCTGTCGGGCGCGGTGCTGGACCCCTGCGGGCTGGACGCACTGATCCCCGACTGGAAGGAAAAGGGCGCGCCCGTCACCGTGCCGGTGAAAGAGGACAATTTCTACATTCTCGGCGAAGCCGGGCAGATGCGGATTCCAAATTTCCCGATGCCGCCGCTGATGCACAACCACGGCAACTATATCGTGTCGATGGGCAATGTCTGCCGCTGGATGGCCGAACAGGCCGAGGAACTGGGCGTTGAAATCTTCCCGGGCATGGCCTGTTCCGAAATCGTCTATGGCGAAAATGGCGAAGTCAAAGGCGTGGTCGCGGGCGAATTCGGCAAGGAACCGGATGGCAGCCACGGCCCGAGCTATGAACCGGGGATGGAACTGCACGGGAAATACGTCTTCCTTGGCGAAGGCGTGCGTGGCTCGCTGGCGAAACAGGTGATCGCGAAATACGACCTACAAGCTGGGAAGGAACCGCAGAAGTTCGGCCTTGGCATGAAGGAAATCTGGGAAATCGACCCGGCCAAGCATCGGGAAGGCACCGTGACCCACACGATGGGCTGGCCGCTGGGCAGCAACGCCGGGGGCGGGTCGTTCATCTATCACCTTGACAACAATCAGGTTTATGTCGGTTTCGTCGTCCATCTGAACTACAAGAACCCGCACCTGTTTCCCTACATGGAATTCCAGCGGTTCAAGCATCACCCGATCGTGTCCGAGCTGCTGAAAGGCGGCAAGCGCGTGGCCTATGGCGCGCGGGCAATCACCGAGGGCGGCTATCAGTCGATGCCCAAGATGGTGGCGCCGGGCGTTGCCATGCTGGGCTGTTCGGTGGGCATGGTCAACGTGCCGCGCATCAAGGGCAACCACAACGCGATGCTGTCGGGCAAGGCCGCGGCCGAGGCCGCCTTTGCCGCGATCAAGGACGGGCGCAGCGCCGACGAACTGAGCGATTATGAAACCGAAGTGCGCAATGGCGCCATCGGGGCCGACCTTAAAAAGGTGCGCAACGTCAAACCCTTCTGGTCGAAATACGGCCTTGCCGCCAGCCTTGCGCTGGGCGGGTTCGACATGTGGACGAACACCTTCGGCTTTTCGCTGTTCGGCACCCAAAGCCACGGCAAGACCGACGCCGCCGCAACCGAACCGGCCAGCAAGCACGAACCGATCGACTATCCGAAACCCGATGGCAAGCTGAGCTTTGACCGGCTGACCAACGTCAGCTTCTCGATGACCAACCATGAAGAAAGCCAGCCGCCGCACCTGACGCTGAAAGACCCGGATGTGCCGGTGCGGGTGGATTATTCGGAATACGCGGGCCCGTCGCAGCGGTATTGCCCGGCAGGGGTGTATGAATTCGTCGAGGATGACAACGGCAAGCCGAAGTTTGTCATCAACTTTCAGAACTGCGTGCACTGCAAGACCTGCGACATCAAGGACCCGGCGCAGAATATCGTGTGGACCACACCGCAGGGTGGCGACGGGCCGAACTACCCGAATATGTGATGGGCGACCCTGCGGTGTTCGCAGGGCGCAAACAGTCGGCAGATAAATCAAATTTTATCGCAATGGCGCGCGGCTTTCTGCCTGCGCCATTGCAGCCCGGCCCGGGAATGCATAGCCTTGCGGGAAACGCATGAGGCAGGGCAGAACCGTGATCAACAGGATTTCCCGCGCAGCCATCGCTGCGGTCGTTCTTTCGCTTACCGCACCGCTCCCCGTGGTGGCAGATACCAGTGCGGGGGCCTATCTGGCCGGCCGTCAGGCGCTGTATTCCAGCGATTTCGAGGCTGCGGCCGGTTACTATTCCCGCGCCATGGTGCGCGACCGCGAAAATCCCGCGCTGAAGGAAAATCTTGTCGTGGCACAGGTTGCGGCCGGGCGGCTCGACAAGGCTCTGGCCGTGGCCCAGCTGATGGAAGCCGAGGGCCTGCGCAGCCAAGTCGCGCATATGGCGGTTGTCGCCAACCTGATCGCCGAAGGCGATTACGCCGCTATTCTCGACCGTGACGAAGAAACATTGGGCATCGGCCCGCTCGTCGATGGGTTGGTCGAGGCGTGGGCCGCCTTTGGCAACGGCGACCGCGAGGCCGCTATGGCCCGGTTTGATGCTGTGGCCGAACAGAACGGGCTTCGCACCTTTGCGATGTATCACAAGGCTCTGGCGCTGGCCTCTGCCGGCGATTTCGAGGCCGCCGAGGCGATCTTTACCGTAGACAACGGCGGCCTGTCGCGGATGAGCCGCCGGGGCGCGATTGCCCGGGCCGAGATCCTGTCGCAGCTGGGGCGCAACGACGATGCGCTCGACATGCTGGGCGAGGCGTTCGGCGCTGGGTTCGACCCGGGGCTGACGGCGGTGGCCGACCGGCTGGTTGCGGGGGAAACGCTGCCCTTCAGCCATGTCACCACCGTGCGCGAGGGCATGGCCGAGGTGTTCTATTCCATCGGTCAGGCGCTGAAAGGCGAGGCCTCGGACGATTACGCGCTTGTCTACGCGCGTGTCGCCAGCTTTCTGCGGCCCGAGCATATCGACGCACTATTGCTGAGTGCGGAACTGCTCGACAACCTGCGCCAGTACGATCTGGCCGTCGCGACCTATCGGCAGGTGCCCGCAAGCAGCCCCGATTACCACGCCGCCGAACTGGGCCGGGCCGAAGCGTTGCGCCGCGCCGCCAAGCCGGACGCCGCCATCGAAGTGCTGGAACGGCTGGCGGGCGATTATCCGACATTGCCCATTGTGCACTCCTCGCTGGGTGACTTGCTGCGCCAGCAGGAAAACTACAAAGGTGCCGTCGCGGCCTATGACCGCGCCATCGAATATTCCGAAGAGGGCGCGCAATCGCAGTGGTTCCTTCTGTATGCGCGCGGGATTTCGCACGAGCGGCTAAAGGATTGGGATGCTGCCGAGGCCGATTTCCGGCAGGCGCTGGAGCTGAACCCGGAACAGCCGCAGGTGCTGAACTATCTGGGCTATTCACTGGTCGAACGCGAAAGCCAGTTGGACGAGGCGCTGGATATGATCGAACGCGCGGTCGCCGCGCGGCCTGATAGCGGTTATATCGTCGATAGCCTCGGCTGGGTTCTCTACCGCCTCGGCCGCTATGACGAAGCCGTGCAACACATGGAAAAGGCCGTTGCACTGATGCCGGTGGACCCGGTGGTGAATGACCATCTGGGCGATGTGTTCTGGGCTGTTGGCCGCTTCCGCGAGGCGGAATTCCAGTGGAAGCGTGCGCTGTCCTTCATCGACCCGGACGACACCGATGCCGAGGCCAAGCCCGAGCGTATTCGCCGCAAGCTGGCCGTTGGGCTGGACGCGGTGCTGGCCGAAGAAGGCGCCGAGCCGCTGAAGGTTGCCCGCGACCAGTGAGCGCGACAACTGAATTCGCCCCGGCCAAGATCAACCTGACCCTGCATGTGACGGGGCGGCGGGACGATGGCTATCATCTTCTTGATTCGCTTGTGGTCTTCGCTCGTGTGGGGGATTCCCTGACCATCGCCGATGCGCCAGAAATGGCGCTGTCGGTGACCGGCCGGTTCCGTGACGGCGTGCCCGAGGATGCGCGAAACCTTGTGTGGAAGGCCGCAGAGGCCGCCGGGCGGAGGTTGGCGATTACGCTCGACAAAACCTTGCCGCATGGCGCGGGGATCGGCGGCGGGTCGGCCGATGCGGCGGCAGTTCTGCGGTATTGCGGGGCAGGGGCGCTGGCCGCCGGCATCGGTGCCGATGTGCCGGTCTGCCTTAGCAATATGCCTCAGCGCATGCAGGATATTGGCGCAACGCTGACACCAGCAGCCAAGGTGCCCGCGCTGAATATCGTGCTGGTGCACCCCGGGGTGCATGTGCCGACGCCACAGGTGTTTGCGGCGCTCATCTCACGCGAGAACCCAGATATGGGTGTGTTTCCGGGGTGGGACGATGCGCAGGCCTTCACCGAATGGCTGAGGCAAGGCCGTAACGACATGCAAGAGGCGGCAATTTCCATCGCGCCCCACATCGGCGCGGTGCTGGATGCCTTAGGCGATGCCGATCTGGCGCGCATGTCCGGATCAGGTTCGGCCTGTTTTGGCATTTATCCGGGGCCCGAGGCCGCCGCCGCCGCCGCGCGCCGCATCCAGGCCGCACACCCCGATTGGTGGGCGGTGGCGACACAGACCATCGCCGCCTAAACGCTACGACAGCCGATCGACCACATAATCGGCCAGATCCATCAGCATCGCGCGCATGTCGCTGTCGGGCAGGGCACTCAGCGCCTGTTTTGCGCGCTCGGCATGTGCCACCGCATCCAGCCGCGTGGCCTCAAGCGTGCCGTATTTGCCCATCAGCTCCAGTGCGTGCTCCAGATCGCCATCCTGCTGGTTGCCCTTCTCGATGGTACGGACCCAGAAGGCACGTTCTTCCTCGGTCGCCTGAGCAACGGCCTTGATCACCGGCAGCGTCAGCTTGCGTTCGCGGAAATCGTCGCCCACGTTCTTGCCGGTCGCCGCGCTATCACCTTGATAATCCAGCAGATCATCCGCAATCTGGAACGCCACGCCAAGCCCGTCGCCATAGGCGCGCAGCGCCGCCACCTGATCGTCGGGCGCGCCGGAAATCACGCCGCCCACTTCGGTCGCGGCGGAAAACAGCGCCGCTGTTTTGCCCCGCGCCACTTGCAGGTAAATCGATTCGTCGGTTTTCAGGTCGCTGGCAGCGGTCAGTTGCAACACCTCGCCCTCGGAAATCGTGGCCGAGGCGTTCGACAGGATCTCGAGCACCCGAAGCGAGCCGGTTTCCACCATCAGCAGAAAGGACCGCGCCAGAAGGTAGTCGCCTACCAGTACGCTGGACTGGTTATCCCACAGCAGGTTGGCGGTGGGGCGTCCGCGCCGTTGCTTGCTTTCATCGACCACATCATCATGCAGCAGCGTGGCCGTGTGGATGAATTCGACCGTCGCGGCCAGCTTCACATGGTCGCTGCCCTGATAGCCGCACAGCCGTGCCGCGGCGAGGGTCAGCATGGGGCGCAGGCGCTTGCCGCCCGCGTCGATCAGATGCGCCGTCACCTCGGGGATGCGGGGGGCGTGTTCCGATTTCATCCGTTCGCGGATCAGCACGTTAACGGCGGCCATGTCCTCGGCCAGGGCGTCGGCCAGACGGTCATGCGGTTTGGGGTTGCTTGCGATGTCCATCACTTACTTTCGACACGTCTCGACACCGGGTCGGAGTTTACCTAAATCCGAACACATGAAGGAACTGTTGCGCTCGACCGATCCAACGATACTGGCCTTTGCATCCGCCCTCTTGCAAGGCGAGGATATAGACTGCTTTCAACTGGACGTAAACATGAGCGTCCTTGAAGGTGGCATCGGAATTTTCCCCCGGCGCCTGATGGTGCGCGCCGACGATCACGACCGCGCCGTGCGGGTGATGGTTGACAATGACATCCCGCTCGGCCGTGATTGAATTTCCCGAGGATCAGCTTGTTTTGAATGCCTTTCTTGGCGGACGGATGCAGTTGTGGCAGCCCAAAAAGGGCTATCGCGCCGGTGTCGATCCGGTGCTGCTGGCGGCTTCGGTTCCCGCGATATCCGGGCAGACGGTACTGGACCTCGGCTGCGGTGCGGGGGCTGCGGCATTGTGTCTGGCGACCCGCGTGCCGGGGCTGGACTGCGTCGGGGTCGAACGGCAGCCTGAATTCGCCGCTCTGGCGCAGCGCAACGGGGCGCAGAACGGGCTGCCATTTCACGTGATCTGTGCCGATCTGGCGGCCCCCCCGCCCGATCTGACGGCGCGCCAGTTCGATCATGTGCTGGCCAATCCGCCGTATTTCGTCGAGGGCGCACACAGCCCATCGCCGGATGCCGCCAAAGGCGCCGCGCGGGGCGAGGATACGCCGCTGTCGATCTGGCTGGACATCGCCGCCCGGCGTCTGCGTTCGGGTGGCTATTTCCATATGATTCAACGGATTGATCGGCTGCCGGAGGCTTTGGCCAGCTGTCGTCTTGGCTCGGTCGAGGTGTTGCCGCTGGCGCCGCGCATCGGGCGCGATCCCGGGCTGTTCATCCTGCGGGCGCGGAAGGGCGGACGCGCGGCATTCCGGCTGCGTGCGCCCCTGATTCTGCACAAGGGCGCGACGCACGCGCGCGACGGCGAAGACTACACCGATGAAATTTTGTCCGTTCTGCGGGGCAATGCCCCCCTGAAATGGGCGGATTGTCGCGGCGTTTAGGCTGATTCCCGCGCCTTTACCTTTCGTTCACCACGTTTTGCGACAGAAGCGTGACAGGTTCGAAAGAATGTGCTCAACTTAAAGGGCAACTTTATCAGAGGAGGATCGCCATGAGCATGAGCTCGCATCTTGCGGAACTGAAAAAGAAGCACGAACACCTGAGCATGGAAGTTGAACGCGCCCAGCGGGCGCCGGGGACGGATGGGCTCAAGGTGGTCGACTTGAAGAAGCGAAAACTCAAGCTCAAGGAAGAAATCCAGCGATTGTCATCCTGATTTTCGCGCCCTCATGCTGGCGCGTGCGGCAAGCACCGCGCCGGCTGTAATCAGAACAGCGGCAGCAGCCAGGCCCCAACTTGGCTCTGCCGTGCCGGTGACCACAAGCAGCAAGGTCGACAGCAACGGCGCAGCGTAGGCGCTGGTGCCAAGCAGCTGGATCTCACCGTGTTTTACTCCAATGTCCCAGGTATAAAAGGCAAGCCCCACGGGTCCGAGGCCCAAGGCGGCGACGGAAAGCCAGCCCATCGTGCTGACGGGCCAGATGGTCTCCTCTAGCGCAACATGCAGCACGGCGGACAAGACGCTGGCGCCGATGCAGAATACGGCCACCGATGACGTCGGCGCCGCGCCCACAAAGCGCGAGCCGACCGAATAGGCCGACCATGTCAGCGCGCAGCACAGGGCCAGCCCATAGCCGGGCAGAAAGGCCAGCGAAAACCCCGCCGCGCCTTTGCCCAGTATGATGACAGCAGCCCCGACAAAGCCAAGCAGCGCGCCAGCGGCATGGCCTGCACGCAGACGCTCTCCGGGCAGCAGGCTGGAAAACAGCACGATCAGCAGCGGCCAAAGATAGGCGATCAGCCCGGCCTCGGCAGCAGGCGACAGTCGAAGCGCGGTGAAGTACAGCGCGTGATAGCCGAACAGCCCGATGATCCCGAAGAGGTAAACGCGCAAGGGCACCTGTTTCAGCGCCCGGATATCGCCGCTGGCCGCCGTCCAGACGATACCAAGCGCGCCACCAATCGCAAAGCAGATGGCGTTCAGCAACAGCGGCGGCACCGGGGCGGAACCGACCGTGAAAAAGGCCAAAGCGGCCCACAGCAAAACGGCGCTGAAGCCGATCAACGTAGCGCGGTTCTTGTTCATGGTGCGGGGATTTCCTCGACCGGGATGATTGTGAGGGCACGTGTCACCGAAGCGGTTCGTTCGATTTCCGCAAGGATCCAGTCGCGGAAGGCGCGTATGTGTGGGCGTTCTTCGGCACCTTTGGCGCAGATGAAGCGAAAATGAGCCTGGGTGGAAATCGCAATGCTGTAGGGGGCAACAAGGCGCTTTTCATGCAACTCCTTGATGGTCAGTGATCGCCGCCCCAACATTACGCCAGCACCAGTCAACGCCGCATCAACCGCATGATCCGCTTGGGAAAAATGCGCGCCCTTGGTGGGGGCGTAGTCCATGCCGACGGCGCGGAACCACGCGGGCCAGTCACAGGCCGGGCGCAGAAAATCGATGGATTCATCAAACAGCAGGGGCGCCTCGCGCAGCGATTGCGGGGTGGGATAGCGCCGCGCCAGTTCGGGCGTCATCACCGGGGTCAGCCATTCGTTTGCCAGGGGCAGCGCATAGACGCCGGTATCTTTGCCATAGCCAAAGCGGATCGCCACATCCACGTCGCCCCGGGTCACGTCCAGCACGCGCAGGGTGGCCGACAGGCGCAGGTCGATCTCGGGATGGGCGTTGGCAAATTCATACAGCCGGGGGGCCAGCCATTTCGAGGTGAAGGCAGGCCCCGCCGTCACGGTCAACGAGGTTTCGCCGCCAATCTGCCGCGCCGCGCGCCACGCCGAGGCGAGCAGACGAAACCCCTCGGCCGCGCCCGGAGCCAGCGCCCGCCCTGCATCTGTCAGCTCAACCGCGCGGGTGAGGCGGTGAAACAGGGGCTGGCCCAGGTGGTCTTCCAACGATTTGATTTGAAACGACAGCGCCGCCGGGGTCACGTTCAGTTCGTCGGCCGCGCGGGCGAAGGACATATGCCGCGCCGCTGCATCGAAAGCGCGCAAGGCTGTCAGCGGGGGCAGGGTGTTTGGCATGGCGGTTAAGAATTTCTGATGTGTCGGTGTCGAAACTCTCGTTTGTTGTTTTGTCAGTCAAGCGTCAAATTGCGTGCGGGGAGAGGCGACAGTTAAGGAGAGCATTATGTTCGAGAACCCGACCACCCGCAGCACCCGCACCGCAATGCAGCGCGCCCATGTTGAACGTGGCATGGCGTTTCGCGCCCTTCTGGGGTGGTTCGTGGGGCGTTAAGCTGCACGAATGCAAAAGGGGCCGGCCCGCGCCAGCCCCCTGCCTATCTTGTCACACGCTTAGACGAAGAACTGCGCGCCGTTGGCCGAGATGGTCGACCCGTTGATGAACCCCGAATCGTCTGATGCGAGGAAGACAACGCAGCGCGCGATTTCTTCCGGTTCACCCAGACGGCCTGCCGGGATCTGCGCGATGATGCTGTCGCGAACCTTCTCGGGAACGGCCATCACCATGTCGGTGCCGATGTAGCCGGGGCAGATCGCGTTGGCCGTAATGCCGGCACGCGCACCTTCTTGTGCCAGCGATTTCACGATGCCCAGATCGCCCGCCTTGGTTGCGGCATAGTTAACCTGTGCGAACTGGCCTTTCTGGCCGTTGATCGAGCTGATCACGATGACGCGGCCAAACTTGCGGTCGCGCATGCCGGGCCAGACAGGATGAACGGTGTTGAACACGCCGGTCAGGTTGGTGTCGATCACCTGATGCCATTGCTCTGGTGTCATCTTGTGGAAGGGGGCGTCGCGCGTGATGCCTGCGTTGGCCACGACAACGTCAATGGGCCCGATTTCGGCTTCGACCTTTTCGATGCCAGCCTTGCTTTCATCATAGTCGGCAACATTCCATTTATAGGTCTTGATACCGGTTTCGCTGGTAAAGGCCGCGGCGGCCTCGTCATTGCCGGCATAGGTTGCCGCGACGTCGTAGCCTGCGGCCTTCAACGCCTTGGAAATTGCCTCGCCGATGCCCCGGCTTCCGCCAGTCACAAGTGCCACTCTTGCCATTATATCCTCCGATCTGGGTGTAGTCTTGTAAGTTTGTTAAACAAATTTGCCTTGTTGAGCAATATTATTACCTAGCTATCGGCAAGATATTTCTTGCCGTCCTGCTCTCCCAAACTCCATGTATCGCGCAGCTTTTGTGGATCGGTGAAGTCGATTTTATCCGCCGGTGTTTCCTTGCTCGGCCAGACATAGCTGCGGCCGTTGACATCGGGGAGCGCCTTGTATTCGCGCGTGAGCAGCACCAGCGTCTCTCCGTGGTTGGGTTCCGGCATCGGGGCCTGATCGGCCATGCCGCCATCGACAACGCGGCGGTCGTTCCAAAGGGGTGGTTCAAACACCGGGGGAATCACGGCGGCGGCGCAGATCAGGTCAACCAGCTTGCCCTCGCGCGCGGCGGCGTTGGCGTCCACAAGTTGTGAGGTCAGGCCAATTTTTTGCGCCCAGTTGAAATGCGGCGAACCGACGATGTGCAACTCGGCCTCGTAGGTTGCGGCAAGGGCGGTGCCGGTCAGGGTTGGCCAGCCGGTGTCCGGTGGATGTGCGATCTGAATTTGAAACGCGGGCCCTTCGGCGACCCTTTGCACCGCGTCGTCATCGAAGGCGCTGCTGACAACGTCGCAATACAGGCGCTGGTGCGGGGTGATACCCTCTGCGTCAGCGTTGAAAAGATCGAGATTGCTGTCGCGCTCTTCAAAGGCTGCGCACATCCTGTCGAGCAGGCGATTTTCAAGGCCTGCAATCCAGGCTGCGCCAGCCAGTGCGCCACCGCTGACACCAGTCACTCGTTCAGGGGCAAAGCGGCGGCCACGTTCGATCTGTTTCAGGAAGCCGCCCTGCCAGAAGCAGCGCAGCCCGCCGCCGGAAAAGACGATCTGTTCGGGGTTACGCGGGATATTAGGTGCCATCTGATGCGAACGGGCCCGCATTTGGGCCCGTCATTTGCAAAATCAGGGCCGCTCAAGGCACATGGCAACGCCCATGCCGCCGCCGATGCACAGCGTGGCAAGGCCTTTCTTGGCGTCGCGGCGCTGCATTTCAAACAACAGCGTATTCAGGATGCGCGCGCCCGATGCGCCAATCGGATGGCCAATGGCAATGGCGCCACCGTTTACGTTCACGATCGCCGGATCCCAGCCCATGTCCTTGTTCACGGCGCAGGCCTGGGCGGCGAAGGCTTCGTTCGCTTCGACCAGGTCCAGATCTTCGGGTTTCCAGCCGGCCTTTTCCAGTGCCTTGCGGCTGGCGAAAATCGGACCCACACCCATGATGGACGGGTCCAGCCCGGCAGTGGCGTAAGAGGCGATACGCGCCAGCGGCGTGATCCCGCGCTTTTCGGCGTTATCCGCGCTCATCAGCAGGACACCGGCGGCCCCGTCGTTCAGCCCCGAGGCATTCGCGGCGGTCACCGACCCGTCTTTGGTGAACGCGGGGCGCAGTTTCTGCATCGCTTCCATTGTGGCCCCGTGGCGGATGTATTCGTCGGCATCCATCACCGACTCGCCCTTGCGGGTCTTGATGGTGAAGGGGATGATTTCATCCTTGAACTTACCAGCCTTCTGCGCGGCTTCGGCCTTGTTCTGGCTGGCGACGGCGAATTCGTCCTGCTGGTCGCGGCTGATCTGCCATTTTTCGGCAACGTTCTCAGCGGTCTGGCCCATATGGTAACCGTTGAACGCATCCCACAGGCCGTCGCGGATCATCGTGTCGATATAGCTCATGTCGCCCATCTTGTGGCCCGCGCGCAAATTGGCGGCATGGGGGCTGAGCGTCATGTTTTCCTGGCCGCCAGCGGCCACGATATCGGCGTCGCCCAGCTGGATGTGCTGGGCGCCAAGGGCCACGGCCCGCAGACCCGAACCGCAGACCTGATTGATGCCCCAGGCCGCGCTTTCCTGCGGCAGGCCCGCATTGATATGCGCCTGACGGGCGGGGTTCTGGCCTTGGGCGGCAGTCAGCACCTGGCCCAGAATGGTTTCCGAGACTTCGGACTTGTCGATGCCGGCGCGCTCGACAATGGCAGAGAGAACGGCCGCACCCAGATCATGTGCGGGGGTATTGGCGAAACTTCCGCCAAAGCTGCCGACGCCGGTGCGTGCGGCCGATGCGATAACTACATTCGTCATGGGTCATGGTCCTCTGCCAAGTGTGAAACGGCAAAGCAGCGACGCGGCCCTTGAGGCCGGCCAATGCTTCCCGGTCCTGTTGGCACAAGCAATAGCGCGTTGGTGCAAGTGCAGCAACCGCCATGGTAAACCGCCCTAGGCGCGCGCGCGATTGCCTGCGGTATCAAGCCAGGGCGGATTGAGGGTTGGCGCGCCAAACAGATAGCCTTGCAAGCAATCGACCCCCAGTTCGATCAGCAGTTCGGCATCTTCCAGCCGCTCAACCGATGTGGCGATTACCATCATTTCGAATTGCCGGGCCACCGCGATCATCGCCCGAACCAGGGCCTGATTGTCGGGGTTTTCGGCAAGACGGTCCATATATTGCCCGTCAAGTTTCACCGCATCGAAAAAGAACTCGCGAAAGCGGGCAAAGCGGGTTGTACCTGCGCCAAATTCATCCAGCGCAAAGGCGATTCCCATGGGTTGCAGCCGGTCCATGAAGGAAATCACCAGCTCGGGCATGTCCATGGCTGAATCTTCGGTGATTTCTAGCATCAGCCGTTCGCCCAGGGTTGCGTCTTCGGCAAGATGTCGTTCCAGAGTCTGCATCCAGGGCGTGTACCCGATTGATCGCGCGGAAAGGTTCAGCGACAGTCGGACGGTGGGATTCCCGGCAAGGGTTTTCAGGCCAAGATTCAGTGCCAGAACATCCAGATCGCGGCCCAATTCGGCCTTGGTGACGGAGGGCATGAAATCCCGGGCAGGGATCACGCGGCCAGTGGCATCCAGAACCCGCAAAAGCCCTTCATAAAATCCGGTCGTATGCGGTGGCGCGCTGCGCAGGACGGGCTGAAAGGCCAGCATCGCCTCGCCGTGTTTGACAGCAGCGCGCACCATGTCGATCACCCCGGAATCGCGGCGAGCCACCGCGATATCCAGCGGATTGGAAAGCTCTTGCGCGGTCGGGTCGATCTTGGTTGTCTTGAACAGCTTCATTTCAGGTCCGTGGCAGGCCATCGTGACAAAGAGAGGAACCATGCCGGTATGCGGCCTAAACCTGAACCGATGCTTAACCGGACAATTCTAGACGATGTGCGCGGATAACCCTGTCACCCGCTGTGCTTGGGCGGGGCCCGAGCAGATATATATCGATTATCACGACACCGAATGGGGCGTGCCGGAATACGACAGCAGGGCATTGTGGGAAAAACTGATCCTGGACGGGTTCCAGGCTGGCCTCAGCTGGATCACGATACTGAAGAAACGCGACAATTTCCGCGCCGCCTTTGATGGATTCGATCCGGCCCGGATTGCCTGCTGGGGCCCGGAAGATGTCGAACGCCTGCTGCAGAACCCGGGTATCATCCGCCACCGCGGCAAGATCGAAGCGGCAATCACCAATGCCCAGTCCTGGGAACGGATCGAAGCGCGCGAAGGCTTCGACACGTTCCTTTGGCGATATGTCGACGGCGCGCCCTTGCAGAACACATGGGCGACCCAAGCCGACGTACCGCCCCAGACATCGTTGTCAGCGCGAATCTCGCAAGACCTGAAGGCCGAGGGGTTTCGTTTCTGCGGACCGACAATCGTCTATGCGTTCATGGAAGCGGTTGGCATTGTGAACGACCACATCGTGACCTGCCATCGCCATCGAACGGTGCGCGCGATGGGCCAACGGACGTAAGGGGGCTCTGCCCCCGCCCGCTGCGCGGACTCCCCCGGAGTATTTTTGCGAAGGTGAAGCAGAAAAACCGACCCTGCTTCTTTGGGCGATAAATATCCCCGCCGGAGGCCTCGCGCGTCAGCGCGACTACATGCACTCAGTCTTCGGACAGCAATTCGGCAATGATGGCGCGCGCGCTGTCAGAGTGCCAGTCGGCATCGCCGATCAAGCGGCCCAATTCGCGGCCCTCCCGGTCGATCAGGACGGTGATCGGCAGGCCCAGCACACCCATCTCACGGGCGATGGCCTGCTTCGGGTCCTGAAACGTTGGCAGGTTGTCGATTCCGTTATCCGAGAAAAACTTGGCGATGCCTTGCGGCGTGTTGCGGCCCGTGGCGAGCGTAACAACCTGAAAGTCGTCCCCTCCGAATTCAGATTGCAGCGCCGCCAAGGTCGGCATTTCCTTGCGGCAGGGGGCGCACCACGTGGCCCAGAAGTTCAGCAAGACAAATTGCCCGCGATAATCGGCCAGCGTCCCTTTGCCGCCCTCGGCAGTATGAAACGCCTCGTCAGAGATGTCGCGCGCGGTCTCGTGCAGGGTCAGTTTCTTCATGTCGCCTTCGCGCAGACCGGCGATGGCGCCAGGATCGGCCGCGACCGCATTTGCACAGAGCGCGGCGGCCATATAAAGGGGCAACAGACAATTCAGGCGCATGATCTCTCCGACGTAAAGGCACGATATGACCGACAAGACCGCGAACCAGATGTGGGGTGGCCGTTTCGCCGCCGGACCCGATGCCATCATGGAGGCGATCAACGCCTCGATCGGGTTCGATCGCCGCATGGCCGCGCAGGACATCGCCGGATCGCGGGCCCATGCCGCCATGCTGGCGGCCACGGGCGTGATCAGCGATAGCGATGCCGAGGCGATTGGGGAAGGTCTGCTCACGGTGTTGTCAGAGATCGAGGCGGGCGATTTCGAATTTTCGACGGCGCTGGAAGACATTCACATGAATGTCGAGGCGCGGCTGAAGGATCTGATCGGCGCGCCGGCGGGTCGGTTGCACACCGGACGCAGCCGCAACGATCAGGTGGCGACGGATTTCCGGCTTTGGGTGCGCGACCAGCTTGACACGGCCGAGGGCGGATTGCTGGCGCTGATCCGTGCGCTGCTAGGGCAGGCCGAGGCGGGCGCCGATTGGGTGATGCCGGGCTTTACCCATTTGCAGACCGCGCAGCCGGTGACCTGGGGCCACCACATGATGGCTTATGTCGAAATGTTCGGACGCGACCTGAGCCGGATGCGCGATGCACGCGCGCGGATGAACGAATCGCCTCTTGGGGCCGCGGCACTCGCGGGCACTTCTTTCCCGATCGACCGGGAGATGACGGCGAAGGCGCTGGGCTTCGACCGGCCCGCCGCCAACAGCCTTGACGCGGTATCGGACCGGGATTTTGCGCTCGAATTCCTGGGCGCCGCCAGCATCTGCGCAATGCACCTGTCGCGCATGGCGGAAGAACTGGTGATCTGGTCGTCGGCGCAATTCCGTTTCGTCGCGCTGTCAGACCGTTTTTCGACCGGCTCCAGTATCATGCCGCAGAAGAAGAACCCCGACGCGGCCGAGCTGATCCGCGCCAAGGTGGGGCGCATCTTTGGCGCCAATACCGCGCTGATGATGGTGATGAAGGGGCTGCCGCTGACCTATTCCAAGGACATGCAGGAAGACAAGGAACAGGTCTTCGACGCAGCCGACAACCTGATGCTGGCGCTTGCCGCGATGGAGGGCATGGTGCGCGACATGAGCGCCAATCGTGACTCGCTGGCGGCTGCCGCCGGGTCGGGCTTTTCCACCGCTACCGATTTGGCCGACTGGCTGGTGCGGGTGCTGGGGATGCCGTTCCGCGATGCCCACCATGTCACCGGGTCTTTGGTCGCGCTGGCCGAGGGGCGCGGCTGTGACCTGCCCGATCTGACGCTGGACGATATGCAATCGGTCCATGCCGAGATCACCGACGATGTGTTTACTGTTCTTGGCGTCGAAAATTCGGTAAACTCGCGGATGTCCTATGGTGGGACAGCGCCGGCGCAGGTGCGGGCGCAGATCGAACGCTGGAAATCTCTGTTGGAGTGACTGCGATGACCCTGGCTCGAATCCTGGTGGTCCTAAGCGCCCTTGCAGCCTGTGGCGCCGATGGTGAACCGGTGCAGCCCACGATGAACGCCGGGTTGACGGTTGGCTCGGGCGGGGTGCGCGTGGGTGGCGGCGTGGGTGTCAGCCAAGGGCCGATCTCGCTGATGCTTGGATTCTAGCGCCGGGGCCGTATTGGCCCGGTTCGGGAAACAATATTGCCCAAATTCAGCCTTTTTCGGCGGGTATCGCGGATACTGACCGCAGAGATCCCGCCTAGGAGGCCCCGAGATGACAAGCGCGACACTGGACGACAAGGCGCTACTGGCCGTACCCGAAGCGCCACCGCCGCCGCCGGCTTCGACCATGGTCGAAGTGGCGCGCAAGTACGGCGTCAGCCCGTTCCGGCAACTGTCGGAAATGGTGCGGCTGAACCTTGGGCCGGGGCGGCTGTACCTGCATGAATACTACTCCTCGGGTTTGTACGATCCGGCGATTTCGATGGCCGAGAAGCGGCAGTATGTCGGGCAGAAGGGCAACTGGAACCTGAACGAGGAACTGTCGCCCAAGAAGCTGCTGACGATGCACAATTTCGTTGCCAACAAGGTCATGTACACCTCGTTGATCCGACAGTTGGGCTTTCGCACCACCGAGACACAGGCGGTGGTGTCCGACTCGCGCCGGTTTGGCGAAATCCCCGCGATCACGCAGAAATCCAAGCTGAAAGCCTTCCTGATCGGGCGGGCGCGCTATCCGATCTTTGGCAAACCGACGGCCTATAGCGGCAGTTTCGGGTCGGTCCTGATCCGCGCGCGCGAAGGCGAGATGCTGGTGCTGGGCAATGGCAAGCAGATCAGCATCGACGCCTTCTGCGATGAAATCTTTGCCGAATATGCCAATGGCTACCTGCTGCAAACCGCACTGGAGCAGCACCCCGCGATGGCCGCGATAACGGGCAAGGCGGTTGGGTCGTTGCGCATCGTCACTGTGCGGCAGAACACGATGCCCGAGGTTCTGTATTCGCTGTGGAAGATCCCCGCGCCCAAGGCGATGAGCGACAATTTCTGGCAGGACGGCAGCATGATTGCGCCGGTCGATGCGCTGACGGGGCAGGTGGGGCAGTGCCGCATTGGCACCGGACTGAAGGCTGCCGACATTGACGACCACCCCGTGTCAGGCGCGCGGATCACCGGCTTCGAAGTGCCCCATTGGGAGGCCGCGCGCGCGCTGGTGACCGAGGCGCATGCGCTGTTTCCGGAATTCGGCGTGATCGGATGGGATGTGGCGATGACTCCTGATGGCCCCGCGATCATTGAATGCAACGATAACCCGTTTCACATGCTGTATCAGCTGGCCTATGGCCGGGGCATCCGCAACCCCGAGTTCACCCCGGTGTTCGAGCGTGTCGCCGCGCGCAGCAAGGCGCTGATGGCCGAACGAAAGGCCCAGTTCAAGCAGCGGGTGAAAAAGCACCGCCGCTAGGGTATGACAGAGTTTGGATCGCGCCCGGGTCATTGTTCCCGGGCGTTTTCCGTTTTCGGTATTATCGCGTCAATTTTCGCGATTTCCTGATTTTTGTTCTGTTCCGGAAACAATCCGGCCCCATTTTCGCCCGCTTTGCAACTTAGCCTTTCCTTCGAAACTGGACGATTTCGAACTTAGGGGCATTGTCATGACGACAGCGACAGTTGACAGCAAGGCACTTCTGGCCGTTCCGGCGGCCCCCAAGGCAACAGCCGCCTCGACCATGGTCGAGGTAGCGCGGGCGCACGGCGTGTCACCGATCCGGCAGTTGCGCGAAAGCGTTGCCCTGTCGTTCGGGCGATCGCGGATGAAGCTGCATGAGTACTATGCCGGAGGGCTGTATGATCCGGCGCTGACAGCGCGTGACAAACGCGAATTCGTGGGTGAGCGGGGCAGCTACCTGCTGAATTCCGGGCTGGCGTCCAAGCGGCTGACCTCGCTGCGCGGGGCAATGCGGCACAAGGTATTGCATACCGCGATGATGGAAGCGCTGGGCTTTCGCACAACGGAAACGCAGGCGGTGGTCTCGGATGAGCAGCGGTTCGGAGCCGTCGAAACCTGCACCGATGCGGCGAGCTTGCGTGATTTCCTGATGCATCGCGCGCGGTTTCCGCTGTTTGGCAAGCCGCAATCCTACAGTGGCAGCTTTGGCTCCGCCTTGATCGAGTCGCGTGAGGGCGACGACCTGTTTCTGGGCAATGGAAAACGGATCAAGATTGACGCCTTCTGCGAGGAGATCGTTGCGGAATATGCCTCGGGCTATGTCTTGCAAAGCGCGCTGCGCCAGCACCCCGTGCTGGAGGAGGCGGCTGGCCGCGCGGTCGGCACGATCCGCATCGTGACAGTACGCCGCGCGGCGATGCCCGAGGTGCTCTACACGCTGTGGAAAATCCCGGCCCCCACCGCAATGAGCGACAATTTCTGGCAGGACGGCAGCATGATCGCGCCGATTGACCCCGAGACCGGGATCGTCGGTCAAGTGCGCGCAGGCAGCGGCGTGAAGGGGCGGAATATCGACACGCACCCGGCGACGGGCGCCACTTTGACCGGGCTCCAGCTACCCGACTGGCAGGCCGCGCTGACGTTGGCGCGTGAGGGGCACGCCGTGATGTCGGAATTCGGGGTGATCGGGTGGGATATTGCCGTGACCCCCGAGGGCCCCGCAATCATCGAGGCGAATGCCAACCCGCATCATATGCTTTATCAGTTGGCCCACCGCAGGGGTATCTGGAACGCGGATTTCGCGCACGTCTGGGGCGAGGTGCGTGCACGATCCAAGGCGATGTTGCGCCGCCGTATCCAGCAGGAACTGGGGCGCGTCAAGAAACGCGCATAAGGCTTTGGCCGCGCGGCTGATCGCGCTTGATTGGTACACTCATTCCGGTTTATCCGCGCGATATGGACCATTTCCTTTACCGCGACGGCGCGCTTTTCGCCGAAGACGTTCCGGTGACCGAGATTGCGGCCGCCGTGGGCACGCCGTTTTACGTTTATTCCACCGCGACGCTTCTGCGCCATTATCACCTGTTCGACGAGGCATTGGCGGGCACCGAGCACCTTGTCTGCTATGCAATGAAGGCGGCTGGCAATATGGCGATCCTGCGCACGCTGGCGCAGGCCGGGGCGGGTATGGATGTGGTCAGCCAGGGCGAATACCTGCGCGCCCGTGCCGCTGGCGTTCCAGGCGACAAGATCGTGTTCTCTGGTGTCGGCAAAACCGAGGAAGAGATGCGCGTGGCGCTGGAGGGGGGGATTCGCCAGTTCAACGTCGAATCCGAGCCCGAGATGGAGGCGCTGAGCCGGGTTGCCCAATCCTTGGGCAAAGTCGCTCCGATCACCATTCGCGTGAACCCCGATGTGGATGCCCGCACCCATGCCAAGATTGCGACCGGCAAATCCGAGAACAAATTCGGCATCCCGATTTCGCGCGCCCGCGAGGTCTATGCGATGGCAGCCGCGCTGCCGGGGCTGGAGATCGTCGGGATCGACGTGCATATCGGCAGCCAGCTGACCGAGCTTGAGCCGTTCGAGCAGGCCTATGGCAAAGTGGCGGAACTGACCGAGGCATTGCGCGCCGATGGCCACACCATCGGCCGCCTGGATCTGGGCGGCGGGCTTGGCATTCCCTACACGCGGTCAAATGCCGCGCCCCCGCTGCCAACCGATTATGGCGCCATGATAAAACGGACGCTGGGCCATCTTGGCTGCGAGATCGAGATCGAGCCCGGGCGCCTGATTGCGGGGAACGCCGGGCTGCTGGTGTCCTCGGTCATTTACGTCAAGAACGGCGAGGGGCGCGATTTCCTGATCCTTGACGCGGCGATGAACGATCTGATCCGCCCGGCGATGTATGATGCCCATCACGACATCATTCCGGTCATCGAACCGGTCCCCGGCGCCGAACAGCACCCTTATGACGTGGTCGGACCGGTCTGCGAATCCGGCGATACCTTTGCCCGCCAACGCGACCTTCCGGAGCTGGCCTCGGGCGATCTGGTCGCCTTCCGCAGCGCGGGGGCCTATGGCGCAGTGATGTCCAGCGAATACAACGCGCGGCCCCTGATCCCCGAAGTTCTGGTGAACGGGGATCAATTTGCGGTTATCCGCCGACGCCCGAGCTTTGACGAAATGATGAATCGCGATACCATTCCTTCATGGTTGTGATGCACCCCTGCATTGCGCCCGCAGGAGTATCGCATGGCCCATCGGCACGATGCCGTCCCGACCCTGAATAAGCTGCGTCTGCCGCTGGCTCTGACCCGGCTGGGCCTTTTGGCCGAGCAGGTCTTGCGCTGTTTCTGGCCGCTGATGTCGATCATCATGGTGGTGCTGGCGGCGCTTATGCTGGGGCTGCAAGATCACGCATCGGTCGAATTGGTCTGGGGCGGGGGCATTGTTGCGGTAATTGGCGCGCTGGTGGCGCTGCTGATGGGCGCGCGCGGCTTGCACTGGCCGACACGAATGGACGCGCTGACCCGGCTGGATGCCAGCTTGCCCGGTCGCCCGATTCAGGCGCTGATCGACAGTCAGGCGATTGGCCATGACGATCCAGATTCAGCTGCGCTTTGGCGCGCGCATCAGGCCCGCATGGCACAACGTGCCGCAACTGCACGCGCGGCCCGGCCTGATCTGCGCATTGCGCGGCGCGACCCCTTTGCCCTGCGCTATGTGGCGATGCTGGCGCTTGCCGTTGCCCTGCTGTTCGGCTCGCTCTGGCGGGTTGGGTCGGTGGCCGAGATGACGCCGGGCACCGCGCAGGCCGCCGCCGGGCCAAGCTGGGAAGGCTGGATCGAGCCTCCGCGGCACACCGGTCTGCCGACGCTGTACCTGTCAGATATCACCGGCGCCGCGCTGGAAACTCCCGAAGGCAGCCGCGTGATCCTGCGGTTTTATGGCGAGGTTGGCGCGCTGACCCTGGCCGAAACCGTGTCGGGCCGGATTGGAGAGGTACCCTCGGCTTCGGAGCCGTCACAGGAATTTACCATCGCCCGCTCGGGCGAATTGCGTATTGACGGACCCGGCGGACGAACATGGGATGTTGCGGTGATCCCCGATGCCGCGCCGCGCGTTTCGGTCGCCGCCCCGCCCGAGGCAGAGGCCGCGGGCCAGATGTCGCTGCCATTCACCGCCGAGGACGATTACGGCATCGCCGCAGGCACCGCGCGCATCTCGCTTGACTTGGCCGCGGTCGACCGTCGCTATGGCCTGTCGGGCGAACCAGAGCCGCGAGAGGCCATCTTTCTGCCGCTGCCCATGCCGATTTCGGGCGACCGGGCGCAGTTCACCGAAAAACTGATCGAAGATTTCTCGCAGCATCCCTGGGCCAATCTTCCGGTGACGTTCGAGCTTCAGGTCGAAGATGATGCCGGGCAAAAAGGTGACGCGGCTCCATTTTCCGCGACGCTGCCCGGGCGGCGCTTCTTTGATCCGATGGCCGCCGCCGTGATCGAAATGCGCCGCGACCTGTTGTGGTCGCGCGAAAACGCCCCCCGCATCGCGCAGGTGCTGCGCGCCGTCTCTTACCGACCAGACGATGTGTTCCGCTCGGAAACCGCCTATCTTCGCTTGCGGTTCCTGCTGCGCCGGCTGGAACGTATGGACGAAATCGGCCTTGGTGATCCGCAGGTCGAAGAGCTGGCGCAGGCGATGTGGGATCTGGCGATCCTGCTGGAAGAGGGCGATCTGGGTGACGCGCTGGAACGGTTGCGCCGCGCGCAGGAGCGGCTAAGCGAGGCGATGAAAAACGGCGCCAGCGATCAGGAAATCGCCGAGCTGATGCAGGAATTGCGCCGCGCCACCGACGATTACATGCGTCAGCTCTCACGTCAGGCGCAGAATGGCGAAAACGGCGCGGATCAGCCTCAGCAGGGCCAGAACTCCATGCAGATGTCGCAGAACGATCTGCAACGCATGATGGACCGCATTCAGGAGTTGATGGAACAGGGCCGCATGGCAGAAGCGCAGCAAGCCTTGGAAGAGCTGCAGCAGCTGATGGAAAACATGCGCGTCACGCAGGGGCAGGGCGGGGGCCAGTCGCAGGGCCAGCAGAGCATGGATGATCTGGCCGAAACCCTGCGAAACCAGCAGGGCCTGTCGGATCAGGCCTTCCGCGATCTGCAGGAACAGTTCAACCCCGATGCGCAGGCGGGCGAAAACCAAAACAATCAGGGCCGCAACGGCGGTCAGGGCCGTGGCCAAAGCCACGAAGGTCAGAACCCCGGCCAACAACAGGGCCAGAACCAAGGCCAGGGACAGGGGCAGAATGAAGGCCAGCAGCAGGGCCAAGGTCAGCAACCCGGCGGCGAAAATGGTCAGGGCGGCGATCAGGCCGGAACGCTGGCGGACCGGCAGCGCGCTCTGCGGCAAGAGCTGAACCGCCAGCAGGGCAACTTGCCGGGCGCGGGCACACCCGAGGGCGACGCAGCCCGCGATGCACTGGATCGGGCAGGCCGTGCCATGGACGGCGCCGAAGACTCGCTGCGCCGCGATGATCTGGCCGAAGCCATCGATCAACAGTCCGAAGCGATGGAAGCGCTGCGCGAGGGGCTGCGTGCCCTGGGCGAGGCAATGGCCCAGGAACAACAGCAAGGCCGCCCCGGCCAGGGACAGGCGGAAGGCGACCAACGCGCCCAAAATCGCGATCCGCTGGGCCGCGACACGGGCACAAATGGCTCCATCGGGTCCGAGGAAAACCTGCTACAGGGCGAAGATGTCTATCGCCGCGCCCGCGAATTGCTGGATGAAATCCGGCGCCGTAGTGGGGAGGGTGAACGCCCTGATGTAGAACTCGACTACCTGAAACGCCTTCTGGAGCGGTTCTGACCAAATGTGATTGCTGTTTCTTTGGGGCGAAATATCCCGGGGGAGCCCGCAGCGCGGGCGGGGGCAGCGCCCCCGGCAACGGAATGTTGCGGGCGATCAGTTCGGAATGAAGCCCGACAGGTTCTGGTCAAGCCAGATACGGGCTTTGTCGACCACCGTAACATAATTGGCCACGAAATCCGACAGCGCCGGAACCGCTTCGGTGACTTGACTGGCGTTCATGTAGAGCAGGACCAGACCCACGGTCAGCAGAATCATCACCGAGAACCCGCGCAGAAAGCCTGACCGGCGCGGCGCGCGGACGGGAACCATCTGAACCGGTCCTGGCGCCATGCGGACATCGCGGTCATCCGGCGCAAGGGTCGATTTGATCTCTTCGATATCGGGCAACAAATCGCCACGCGGCGCGCCTGGCGGTGGGGTTGCGGGGGTGCCACGCAGCCGCGCCATACGGTCACGCGCCTGTTGGCTGCGCTTGCTGGCCTCGTCCTCTCCGACGCTGTCCAGACCAAGGTCGCCCTGGCTTTCCAGCCCGGTGCTTTCACTTGCGCGCAGACGGGATTCGTGGCGGGCTTCTTCGCGCAGAATGTCGGCAACACCCGGGTCCAGCCTTCGCTGGCGCGGCACGTCACCGGGTTCTTCCTCGGTGTCGTCGTCATCGGGGGGGGCCGTTCCAGTGTGCGGTGTGACATCCATGGCCAGCTCCGGATCGGGCGTAGAGTCCGTCTGTTCTTCGTCTGCATGAACAGAGACGGCCGGAGCGTCATCGCTCTCCTGCAATCCGGAGTCGGCGGGCAGACGGATCGGATCGCCGTTGCGGGGCTGGAACCATGTATCGCTACAGTTCGAACATTGAACGTCGCGCCCGTCTTCCGGAATGACTTCGTCGGGAACTTCGTACTGGGCGCCGCAATTCGGGCACGCTATCCGCATCGTCCTGCTCCTGTTCCTGTCATTCTGCCTGACCTGCCGAATTTTTTGGGGGATCATAGGCATTTGCCGCTGCCGCGCAAAGAGTCAATCGCAACACCGGCCGATTCCACGGCCTGCAAAACCGCGCAAGGCATTGAAACCCCGCCGCATGTCGGGCAAAAGTCGCGTGTCGTTCTGGGGGCTGGCGTGATCGAGCTTGACAATGTGGGCTACAGCTATGGCGGGGGCGACCTGCTGAGCGATATCTCGGTGCAGCTGGCGCCGGGCTCCTTCCATTTTCTGACCGGCCCGTCCGGCTCGGGCAAAACCACCCTGATGAAGCTGTGCTATGGTGCGCTGCTGCCGACCTCGGGGCAGGTTCGGGCCTTCGATGCCGACATGGCGTCACTGGATCGCGATCAGATGGCGCTGCTGCGGCGGCGGATCGGGGTCGTGCATCAGGATTGCCGGTTTCTGGATCACCTGCCGCTGGCCGACAACGTGGCCCTGCCGCTGACCGTTTCGGGGCGCGATCGTGGCGCCGAGAGCGAAAATCTTGCCGAATTGCTGGCCTGGGTGGGTCTTGGCAGCCGCACCGATGCGCTTCCGCCCGAACTGTCGGGTGGTGAACGTCAGCGTGCTGCCTTGGCGCGCGCGGTCATCATGTCGCCCGATGTGGTGTTGGCGGATGAGCCCACCGGCAACGTCGACTGGGAGATGTCGCAACGGCTGCTGCAATTGCTGGTCGAGCTGAACCGCATGGGCAAGACGGTTCTGATTGCCAGCCACGATCTGACCCTGATCCGCGCCGCAAAGAGCCATGTGCAGGCGCGTGTTCTGCGGATTTCCAACCGAAGGCTTCAGCTCGCGGGGGCCGACCTGTGAGCCGGGGCACCATCCGCGCCTATGTGCTGGGCGATGCGCAGGCTGACCGTGTCGTGCCGCCAACCGGGATCACGGCGCAGCTGACGTTTTTCGTATCAGCTGCGATGGCGTTTCTGGCGGTCTTTGCGCTGGCTTTGTCGCTGGCCTCGGGGCGGCTGGCCGACCGCTGGTCCGACGAACTGGCGCGCAGCGCGACCTTGCGCTTGAGTGCCCCGGCAGATCAGAAAGCCGAGCAGACGGCGGCGGCCCTGCGTATCCTGACCCAAACACCCGGCGTTGCACGGGCACGGGCGCTCAGTGCGGAAGAACAGGCTGCGCTGCTGGCACCGTGGTTCGGGGCCGATCTGCCGCTGGAGGATTTGCCGGTACCCCAGTTGGTCGAGATCATCGAGGGTGACAGCGGCTATGACGTTGCGGGGCTGCGGCTGCGGCTGTCAGCGGAATTGCCTGGGGCCGTGCTGGACGATCACACACGCTGGCGCCGTCCCTTGGTCGAGGCGGCCAACAGCCTGCGGCGATTGGGGTTGATCGCGGTGCTGTTGATCGGCGGCGCGACGGCGGCCATGATCACGCTTGCGGCGAATGCGGCGCTGGCGGCGAATGCGCAGGTGATCGAGGTACTGCGGCTGGTCGGCGCGCGCGACAGCTATATCGCGCAGGCCTTCGTGCGGCGGTTCACGCTGCGGGCGCTGTCGGGGGCCGCGTTGGGCATGGCCGCGGGCATGGGCGCGGTGGCCCTGTTGCCCGAAGCCTCGGACGCGGGCGGGTTTCTGACCGGGCTTGGATTTCAGGGTGCGACATGGCTGGTGCCATTGCTGGTGCCGGTGCTGGGCGCGGTCGTCGCCTTCGCAGCAACATTTGTTGCCGCGAGACGCAGGTTGGGGGAATTGCGATGATCTTACACGGTTGGCAGCTGTTCAAATCGCTGGTGTTCGTCATCCTGATCTACAGCGGAATGGCGGTGCTGGGACTGGTCTTTGCACCTTTTGCGTTGTTCTCGCGAGAACCGGCCTTCATGGCCTGCAAAAGCTTTTGCGGCTGGACCCGGTTTCTGGCGAAATGGATGCTGGGCTTGCGCACAGAAGTGCGGGGCCAGGTGCCCGAAGGAGAGGTGCTGATCGCGGCCAAGCACCAGTCGTTTCTGGATATTCTGTTAATTTTCCAGGCCTTGCCGCGCGGCAAATTCATCATGAAACGCGAGCTGCTGTGGACCCCGATCATTGGTCTTTATGCCAAGCGGGTCGGTTGCATTCCGGTGAACCGGGGCAAACGTGGCACGGCGATTGCCAAGATGGTGCGCGATGTGGCGGCTGAATTCAGCGATCCCGGCCAGTTGGTGATCTACCCCCAAGGCACACGTGTCGCACCTGGGGTTAAGGTGCCCTACAAGGCAGGGACCGGGGTTCTGTACGACTCGCTGAAAGAGCCCTGTTACCCGGTCGCGACGAATGTCGGGCTGTTCTGGCCCAAGAAGGGGCTGCTGCGCAAGCCGGGGCTGGCGGTGGTGGAATTCCTCGAGCCGATCGGGCCGGGCATGGAGCGCGGCGCCTTCATGGCCGAGCTGGAGCAGCGGATCGAAGAGCAATCGGACGCGCTGATGCGCGAGGGCGGTTTCACCGGGTGAGGGAGCCGGGGGGGCGCTGCCCCCCTCCGCTGCGCGGAGTCCCCCGGAGTACTTTGGGAATACTGAAAGAGGGGCGGGCACGCGTGGTGCCCGCCTCTTTTGATTTAGCTGTGGATCGGGCCGTCGCCACAGGCCAGCGCCGCCTCGCGCACCGCTTCGGAGCAGGTGGGGTGGGCGTGGCAGGTCAGCGCGATGTCTTCAGCTGATGCTCCGAATTCCATGGCGACGCAGATTTCGTGGATCAGCTCGCCCGCATTCGGGCCGATGATATGTGCACCCAGTACGCGGTCGGTGTCCTTGTCGGCGAGGATCTTGACGAAACCTTCGGCAGCGAACATGGCCTTGGCGCGGCCGTTGCCCATGAAGGAAAACTTGCCGACCTTGTAGGCGCGGCCTTCTTCCTTGAGCGCCTCTTCGGTCTTGCCGACATTCGCGACCTCGGGCCAGGTATAGATCACGCCGGGGATCACGTTATAATTCACGTGGCCATGTTTGCCCGCGATCACCGAGGCAACGGCCATGCCTTCGTCTTCGGCCTTGTGAGCCAGCATCGGTCCGTCGATACAGTCGCCGATGGCGTAGATGCCCTTGACCGAGGTCTGCCAATCCTTGCCGACCTGGATCTGGCCGCGCTTGCTGAGGTCTACGCCAAGCGCATCAAGGCCGAGACCTTCGGTGTAGGGTTTGCGCCCCGTCGCGACCAGCACGGTATCGGCGTCGATCTCGTGGGTGCTGTCGTCTTTCTTCAGGGTATAGGTGACCTTGGCCTTGGTTTTGCTGGCCTCGGTCTTTTGCACAGCGGCGCCCATCACGAAGGTCATGCCCTGTTTCTTCAGCGTGCGCTGGAAGGTTTTCTGAACCTCGCCATCCATGCCGGGGGTGATGGCATCGAGGTATTCGATCACGGTCACCTCGGCGCCGAGACGGGCGTAGACCGAGCCGAGTTCGAGCCCGATCACGCCGGCGCCGATCACCACCATCTTTTTCGGGATCTTCGGCAGTTCGAGCGCGCCGGTAGAGGTGACGACCACCTTTTCATCAACCTCGACGCCGGGCAGCGACGACGGCTCAGAGCCCGAGGCGATGATGATGTTCTTGGCCTCGTGCACATCGTCGCCGACCTTGACCTTACCGGCCTCGGGGATCGAGGCCCAGCCCTTGATCCAGTCTACCTTGTTCTTCTTGAACAGGAACTCGATGCCCTTTGTGTTCTGGCCGATGGTGTCATCCTTGTAGGAGAGCATCTGTTTCCAGTCGACGCTGGGCGATTTGCCCTTCAGCCCCATGGTCGCAAAGTTATGTTCCGCCTCGTGCAGCATGTGGCTGGCGTGCAGCAGCGCCTTGGAGGGGATGCAGCCCACGTTCAGGCAGGTGCCGCCCAGGGTGTCGCGCCCTTCGACGCAGGCGGTTTTCAGCCCCAGTTGCGCGCAGCGGATCGCGCAGACATAGCCGCCGGGGCCGGAACCGATGATGATGACGTCGTATTGGGCCATTTCAATCTCCTGTAATTCGAGAGGTCTGGAGGCGTGTCCGGCCCATCATGAGGGCGGCCGCGCCGTAGAGTACAGCAAAAAGCCCAAGGCCTTCGCGCACGCCCACCAGGGCGAGCGGGCCGGGGGCTTCGGCAAGGGGAAGCAGGGCAAGGCGCAGGGCGAGGGCGCCGGTGATCGCAGCCAAGGCGACGATGGGCCAGAAGGCAAGGCCACGTTGCAGGAACAGATCAAGCGTTTCGGCAAACCCGAAGGCGGCGGCGCCCAGCAGGATCAGCATGGGCCAGCCGTAGGATTCCAGAGCGCCGAGCGGGCCGGGCAGGAAGGGCAGGTTCAACACGGCCGTCCACCCCAGCCAGGCGGTCATTGCCAGCAGCAGAAAACGGGTGAGGGGGCCTGCCATTGCCCTAGACCAGCGCGGCCAGCAGCATCAGCGCGGTCGCGACCAGCCCGACCATCCAGATCAGCGAGCGCCACGGCACCCAGCCGAACAGGTAGGCCGGCACATAAAACACGCGCGCGATCAGATAGGCCCAGGCGCAGGCGGCGGTGAAGGCGCTGGACCCGGCGTGGGTTGTGACGACCACCGCAATGGTGAAGAGGATCAACCCCTCGAAGTGGTTGTTCATCGCGCGCTGCGCGCGGCCCGCGGTGCCGGTCAGTTCGATGGCGGTGTCGCGGGGGCCAAGCGCCGTGCGATTGCCAACCTGACGACGCGCGATCACCGAATAGATCGCGAATTGCACGATTTGCAAGAGACCGGAGAGGGTGAGAACGGTGATTTCGGGGGTCATGTCAGGGGCTTTCGGCTGGGGGCCGGAGCGGGCGCCGGACGGGGCCGGCGCCGCGCAGGTATTGTTTACAGATCCATCAGCAGGCGGCGGGGATCTTCCAGCGCCTCTTTCACGCGGACGAGGAAGGTGACAGCGCCTTTGCCGTCGACGATGCGGTGATCGTAGGACAGGGCGAGGTACATCATCGGGCGGATTTCGACCTTGCCGTTGATCGCCATGGGGCGGTCCTGGATTTTATGCATGCCGAGGATGCCCGACTGCGGGGGATTCAGGATCGGCGAGGACATGAGCGAGCCGTATACGCCACCGTTGGAGATGGTGAAGGTGCCGCCCTGCATTTCGGCCATCGACAGCTTGCCATCGCGGGCGCGCTTGCCCTTTTCGTTGATCGCCTTTTCGATTTCCGCGAAGGACATCGAATCCGCGTCGCGGATCACCGGAACCACCAGGCCCTGCGGCGTGCCTGCGGCGATGCCCATGTGAACGAAGTTCTTATAAACGATGTCGGTGCCGTCGATTTCGGCGTTGACCTCGGGCACTTCGCGCAGCGCGTGGCAGCAGGCCTTGGTGAAGAAGGACATGAAGCCAAGGCGCACGCCGTGCTTCTTCTCGAACAGGTCCTTGTATTCGTTGCGCAGCGCCATGACCTCGGTCATGTCGACCTCGTTGTAGGTGGTCAGGATGGCGGCGGTGTTCTGCGCATCCTTCAGGCGGCGGGCGATGGTCTGGCGCAGGCGGGTCATCTTTACCCGTTCCTCGCGCGCGGCATCGTCGGCCGGGACCGGCGCTCGCGGCGCTGTGGGGGCGCTGCTGGCGGCCGGAGCGGCCGATGCCGAAGCGATCGCCTTTTGCACGTCTTCCTTCATGATCCGGCCATCGCGGCCCGAACCGGTCACCTTGTCGGCGGAAATTCCGGCTTCGGCCATCGCCTTTTTCGCGGCGGGCGCGTTTTCCACGTCGCCCCGGTTCGAGGCGCCGGGCGCGGGGGCGGCATAGGCTTCGCCGTTGGCGCCCTCTTCCTGCACCTTGGGTGCGCTGGACGCGCCCGAGCCAGAGATCACGCCAAGCTTTGCCGAGGCGCTGACTGTCGTGCCTTCAGCCGCTGTGATTTCAGCCAGAACGCCGGCGGCGGGGCTGGGCACCTCGACGCTGACCTTGTCGGTTTCCAGCTCGCACAGCATTTCATCCTGCGCGACCGTGTCGCCCACGGCCTTGAACCATGTTGAAACCGTCGCCTCGGTCACCGATTCACCCAGCGTCGGCACCATCACATCGGTGCTGCCGCCGCCCGCGGATTTTGCGGGCTCGTCCTTGGCTTCTTTGGTGTCCTTGGCCTTTTGCGAGGGCCGCTCCTCGACGGTCTCGGCGCCTGCTTCGCCAGCTTCGGCGATGGTCGCCAGCAGCGCATCAACGCCTACGGTTTCACCTTCGGCTGCGACGATATCGGCCAGCTTGCCCGATGCGGGGCTGGGCACTTCGACGGTCACCTTGTCGGTTTCCAGCTCACAGAGCATTTCGTCCACCGCAACGCTGTCGCCCGGTTTCTTGAACCAGGTGGCAACGGTTGCTTCGGTCACGGATTCGCCCAGCGTGGGCACGCGTACTTCGGTGGTCATGGCTTAGTTTCCTTCGATGCTCAGCGCCTCGTTCACGAGCGCGGCTTGTTGGGCTTTGTGCTGGCTGGCAAGGCCGGTCGCAGGCGAGGCAGAGGTGGCGCGCCCGGCATAGACGGGGCGCTGATGACGCGCGCCGATCCGGTTCAGCACCCATTCGATATTGGGCTCGATAAAGCTCCACCCGCCCTGGTTCTTGGGCTCTTCCTGACACCAGACCATTTCCGCCTCTTTGAAGCGCTCAAGCTCTTTCACGAGGCTGATCGCCGGGAAGGGATAGAACTGTTCGATGCGCAGCAGGTAAACATCGTTGATGCCGCGGGCGTCGCGTTCTTCAAGCAGGTCGAAGTAGACCTTGCCCGAGCACATGACGACGCGCTTGATCTTGTCGTCCGCCACCAGCTGCGTGTCGGAGTTGCCCTTTTCCGCATCGTCCCACAGCACCCGGTGAAAGCTGGACCCGGTGGTGAAATCCTCGGCCGAGGAGATCGCCAGCTTGTGGCGCAGCAACGATTTCGGGGTCATCAGGATCAGCGGCTTGCGGAAGCTGCGGTGGATCTGACGGCGCAGGATGTGGAAATAGTTGGCCGGAGTCGTACAGTTGGCGACGATCCAGTTGTCCTGTCCGCACATCTGCAGGAACCGTTCCAGGCGCGCGCTGGAGTGTTCCGGGCCTTGCCCTTCGTAGCCGTGCGGCAGCAGGCAGACGAGCCCGGACATCCGCAGCCACTTGCTTTCGCCCGAGCTGACGAACTGGTCGAACATGATCTGCGCGCCGTTGGCGAAATCGCCGAACTGCGCTTCCCACATCACCAGTGCATTGGGCTCGGCCAGGGAATAGCCGTATTCAAAGCCCAGCACCGCGTATTCCGACAGCATCGAGTCGATCACTTCGTAGTTCGACTGGCCGGCGCGGACGTTGTTCAACGGGTAGTAGCGTTCTTCAGTGTCCTGATTCACAAGGCCGGAATGGCGCTGCGAGAAGGTGCCGCGCGTCGAATCCTGCCCGGCAAGGCGGACCGGGTAGCCTTCGGTCAGCAGCGAGCCGAATGCCAGCGCCTCGCCCGTGGCCCAATCAAAACCTTTGCCGGTTTCGAACATCTCGGCCTTTGCGTCCAGCAGGCGCTGCACGGTTTTGTGCACGGGGAACCCATCGGGCGCGGTGCTCAATGCCTTGCCGATTTCGGCCAGCGTTTCGGGCGCGATCTCGGTGGTGCCGCGCACATAATCTTCCTGGTTGCGGTCCAGATGGCTCCACCGGCCATCCAGCCAGTCGGCTTTGTTCGGCTTGTAATCCTTGCCCGCTTCGAATTCATCGTTCAGGTGGGCCTGGAACGCGGCTTTCATATCCTCGATCTCGCCCTCGGGGATCAGCCCATCGGCAACCAGACGTTCGGTATAAAGCGACAGTGTCGTCTTATGCGTCTTGATGTTCTTGTACATGATCGGGTTGGTGAACATCGGCTCGTCGCCTTCGTTGTGACCAAACCGGCGATAGCAGAAGATGTCGATCACCACGTCCTTGTGGAACTTCTGCCGGAATTCGGTTGCCACCTTGGCGGCGTGCACCACGGCTTCGGGATCGTCGCCGTTGACGTGGAAAATCGGCGCCTCGACCATCAGGGCAATGTCGGTGGGGTAGGGGGACGAGCGGCTGAAATGCGGCGCGGTGGTGAACCCGATCTGGTTGTTCACCACGATATGCATGGTGCCGCCGGTGCGGTGCCCGCGCAGCCCCGAAAGGCCGAAACATTCCGCGACAACGCCCTGTCCTGCAAAGGCCGCATCGCCGTGCAGCAGGATCGGCAGCACCTTGGTGCGGTCGCTGTCGCTCAGCTGGTCCTGCTTGGCGCGGGCCTTGCCCAACACCACCGGGTTTACGGCTTCAAGGTGGCTGGGGTTGGCCGTCAGGCTAAGGTGCACCGAGTTGCCATCGAATTCACGGTCCGACGAGGCGCCAAGGTGGTATTTCACGTCGCCCGAGCCATCGACATCCTCGGGCTTGAAGCTGCCGCCCTGGAATTCGTTGAAGATCGCGCGATAGGGTTTCGCCATGACGTTGGCCAGCACCGAAAGGCGGCCACGGTGGGGCATGCCGACGATGATGTCGCGTACACCCAGCGCGCCACCGCGCTTGATGATCTGCTCCATCGCCGGAATCAGCGCCTCGCCCCCGTCAAGACCAAAGCGCTTGGTGCCCATGTACTTGACATGCAGGAACTTTTCGAAACCCTCGGCCTCGACCAGCTTGTTCAGGATCGCCTTGCGCCCTTCGCGGGTAAAGGTGATTTCCTTGTCAAAGCCTTCGATCCGTTCCTTCAGCCAGCCGGCTTCCTCGGGGTTGGAAATGTGCATGTATTGCAGCGCGAAGGTGCCGCAATAGGTGCGTTTCACGATCTCGACGATCTGGCGCATCGGAGCGATCTGCAGCCCCAGCACGTTGTCGATGAAAATCGGGCGGTCCAGATCGGCCTCGCCAAAGCCATAGGTCTTCGGGTCCAGTTCCGGGTGCGGGGTCTGGTCGCGCATCTTCAGCGGGTCCAGATCGGCCACAAGGTGGCCGCGAATACGATAAGCGCGGATCAGCATCAGCGCGCGGATGCTGTCGAGCACGGCGCGCTTGATCTGGTCGTCCGACACAACCTGCCCGGCCTCGACGGCCTTGTCGGCAATCTTGCGCCCGGCGGCTTTTGCCTCGTCCGCCATCGGGCCCCAATCGCCGGTCAGGGCGCCGGTGATTTCGTCATTTGGCTGCGGCGGCCAGTCGCTGCGGGCCCAGCTGGGGCCGCGTGCCTCGGCCTTTACGTCCAGTTCGGCATCGCCCAGCGCGCGAAAGAATTCGGCCCATGCGGCATCGACGGCGTTTGGATCGCCGGCGTATTGTGCGTAAAGCTGTTCGAGATACGCGGCATTGGCCCCTTGCATGAAGGAAGAGGCGTGAAACTGGTCGTTCGGGGAGTGTTCGGTCATTGGAGTGCCCTCGCTAACCGCATTGAATAAAGGTGAGGATGGTCCGGTTGGGCGAATGTGCGACATTCGTCACCGACACAGGTTTCTGATCAGGATTGGTCGACTTGCAGAGGGGGGCAAACGCCTGTTTCACCTGCTCGTCTGACCAACGGAACGCCGCGTCCGCGGATTTCGCGACCTTGATGGCCTGAATTTTTCGGCCTTGAACGCCGACCAGAAACCCGCGCGTGTAGCCACGATATTCGGGGGCGTTCACGTTGACGCTTGGGCCAAGGTCTTGGGCAGCCGCTAGTTGGGGCGCAGCCTGCGATGTCGTTTCATCGCAGGCGGTCAAGGCAAACGTGCAGGCGCAAACTGCGCCAATCCACGCGGCACGCTGCCGCCCTGTCGCGACACGGGGTGTCGCAGTGGGACAGGGCACAGAGATTGCGGCCGCGTGAGGCATTGGGTTAGCCGATCGCCTTCAGCACGGCCTCGCCCAGCCCGGCGGGGCTGTCGGCGACCACGATACCGGCGCTTTTCATCGCTTCGATCTTGCTTTCGGCGTCGCCCTTGCCACCGGCCACGATGGCACCGGCATGGCCCATGCGGCGGCCCGGAGGGGCGGTCCGCCCGGCGATGAACCCGGCCGTCGGCTTCCAGCGGCCCTTTTTCTTTTCGTCGGCCAGGAATTGCGCGGCTTCTTCCTCGGCCGAGCCACCGATTTCGCCGATCATGATGATCGAGGTGGTTTCATCATCGGCCAGGAACCATTCCAGCACGTCGATGTGCTCGGTTCCTTTGATCGGGTCGCCGCCGATGCCCACACAGGTCGACTGACCCAGGCCCACATCGGTGGTCTGCTTCACGGCCTCGTAGGTCAGCGTCCCCGAGCGCGACACAACGCCGACACTGCCGCGACGGTGAATGTGGCCCGGCATGATGCCGATCTTGCAGGCGTCGGGTGTGATGACACCAGGGCAGTTGGGGCCGATCAGGCGGCTTTTGCTGCCTTCCAGCGCGCGCTTGACCTTCATCATGTCCAGCACCGGGATGCCCTCGGTGATGCAGACGATCACTTCCATTTCGGCGTCGATCGCCTCCATGATCGAATCCGCGGCGAAGGGCGGGGGCACATAGATCACGGTGGCGTTGGCCTCGGTCACATGCTTGGCCTCGTGGACCGAGTTGAACACCGGCAGGTCAAGGTGCGTCTGCCCGCCTTTGCCCGGGGTGACGCCGCCCACCATCTTGGTGCCATAGGCGATGGCCTGTTCGGTGTGGAAGGTCCCCTGCGAGCCGGTGAGACCCTGACAGATGACTTTGGTGTTTTCGTTGATCAGGACTGCCATTCGAGGAGCCTCCTAAGTTGTCTTGACTGCCGGGCGTCAGAAGCGACCGCCCTCGATAGTCTGTTCCAGTTTTAACGTTTTGGTCGGAAGAGCGTTGATTTCAAAGGGGTAATTGGCCATGTCGCCGCTTTGGTTCGGGAGCGAGCGGATTTCCCTCTGGCCTGCGCTTGGCCCGCCATCGGACGCGAGCCAAAGCACGATTCTTGAGGTGATATCGGCATAGCAAACATAAACCATCGAGATCGCCTGTCGCGCGCCAGAGGACGAGCGGCCTTTGACCGGAAGCACGACTTCGTCAGTGACAAGAGTGGCAAACCGCTCCAAATCGACCCGACGAAGATGAAACTCCGGGCTGTTCTCCTTCACTTGCGCAATCCACTCGGTTGCGCCGCTCCCGCTTACGGTCTCGACGAAGTAGCGGTCGTTATAAAAACGGCACGCGTCTTCGACCGACGCGTCGGCAAACCCGTAGTTGGGCAAAAGACACGCCAAGAGACCGTACGCCCGCTTCACCCCTTCACGGCCTTCACGATCTTTTCGGCACCGTCCTTCAGGTCGTCCGCGGCAATCACGTCAAGCCCCGAGTTCTGGATGATCTCCTTGCCCTTCTCGACGTTTGTGCCTTCCAGGCGCACGACCAGCGGCACCTTCAGGCCAACCTCTTTCACCGCGGCGATCACGCCCTCGGCGATCACGTCACAGCGCATGATGCCGCCGAAGATGTTCACGAGGATGCCCTTCACGTTCGGGTCCGAGGTGATGATCTTGAACGCTTCGGTCACCTTTTCCTTGGTGGCGCCACCGCCCACGTCAAGGAAGTTGGCCGGTTCGGCGCCGTAGAGCTTGATGATGTCCATTGTCGCCATGGCGAGGCCCGCGCCGTTCACCATGCAGCCGATTTCACCGTCGAGCGCGATATAGTTCAGGTCGTATTTCGAGGCTTCCAGCTCTTTCGGGTCTTCCTCGGTGGTGTCGCGCAGTTCGGCCACTTCGGGCTGGCGGTACATGGCGTTGCCGTCGAACCCCAGCTTGGCGTCCAGCACCTTCAGCTGGTTGCCCGGCATCACGATCAGCGGGTTGATTTCCAGCATCTCCATGTCCTTCTCGATGAAGGCTTTGTAGAGGATGCCCATCAGCTGGACGCACTGCTTGACCGCTGCGCCTTCCAAACCCAGCGAGAACGCGACGCGGCGGCCGTGATAGGGCTGATAGCCGGTGGCCGGATCGACGCTGAAGCTCAGGATTTTTTCGGGCGTGCTGGCGGCGACTTCCTCGATGTCCATGCCACCCTCGGTCGAGCAGACAAAGGACACGCGGCTTGTCTGACGATCCACCAGAAGGGCCAGATAAAGCTCGCGATCAATGTCGGAGCCGTCTTCGATGTAGATGCGGTTGACCTGCTTGCCCGCCGGGCCGGTCTGATGGGTGACCAGAGTTTTGCCAAGCATCTTCTTGGCTTCTTCGGCGGCTTCCTCGACCGATTTGGCAAGGCGCACACCGCCCTTTTCGCCTGCGTCGGCCTCTTTGAAGGACCCCTTGCCGCGACCGCCAGCATGGATTTGTGCCTTGACGACCCAAAGCGGCCCGTCCAGCTCGCCCGCGGCGTTCTTGGCATCTTCGGCTTTCAGAATGGCGCGGCCGTCGGAAACCGGAGCGCCATAGCTGCGAAGAAGGGCCTTGGCCTGATATTCGTGGATGTTCATGGATTACGTCCCATCTGCTAGCGATTGCGTCGGGCTATACGCCCCGTCTTGATATGGCGTTAAACGAAAAATTGCGTTCAGGCACGGGGAAACGGCAAAAAAATCACCTTTGTGATCACGGTGTAAAATGGTGTGATCACAAAACTGGAGTGATGCGCGGGCTTGTGCCGATTTCAGATGCAGGCGACGTGCGAATCAACCCACGGCAGCATTGGCGCCGGGTAAAGGCGCAAAAAAGGCGCCCGGTTCGGGGCGCCTTTTGATTTTTCAGTCTGTAGACAGCTTATGCGAGAGAACTGTCGATACCCTTGCAGGCTTCGACAAGGCCTTTGACCGCGTTGACCGAGTTGTCGAACATCGCCTGCTCGTCCTTGGTCATCTTGATGTCGATGATCCGCTCGATCCCGCCGGCGCCGATCACGGTGGGGACACCCACATACATACCCTTCAGGCCCAGCACGCCATCGCAATAGGCGGCGCAGGGCAGAACGCGCTTCTGGTCTTTCAGATAGGCTTCGGCCATTTCGATGGCCGAGGTGGCGGGCGCATAGAAGGCCGAGCCGGTTTTCAGCAGGCCGACGATTTCGGCGCCGCCGTCACGGGTGCGCTGCACGATGCCGTCCAGTTTTTCCTGCGTGGTCCAGCCCATGCTGACCAGATCGGGCAGGGGGACGCCGGCAACGGTCGAATAGCGGGTCAGCGGTACCATCGTGTCGCCGTGGCCGCCCAGCACGAAGGCGGTGACATCTTTCATCGACACGTTGAATTCGGTGGCAAGGAAGTGGCGGAAGCGCGCGCTGTCCAGCACGCCGGCCATGCCGCAGACCTTTTCATGCGGCAGGCCCGAGAATTCGCGCAGTGCCCAGACCATCGCATCCAGCGGGTTGGTGATGCAGATCACGAAGGCGTCGGGGGCGTTGTCGCGGATGCCTTCGCCGACCGATTTCATGACCTTCAGGTTGATGCCCAGCAGGTCGTCGCGGCTCATCCCCGGCTTGCGCGGCACACCGGCGGTGACGATGCAAACATCCGCGCCCGCGATGTCAGCGTAGGACTGCGTGCCCTTCAGCGTGGCGTCGAACCCTTCCGAGGGGCCCGATTCAGCAATGTCGAGCGCCTTGCCCTCGGGGGTGCCTTCGGCGATGTCGAACAGGACGACGTCGCCCAGTTCCTTGAGGGCAGCGAGATGGGCGAGGGTACCGCCGATCTGACCTGCGCCGATGAGCGCGATTTTGGGTCTGGCCATTGGATAAAGTCTCCGATGCGATGAATTTGCGGTTTGCCTAAGCCCTATCGGCCCAACGTGCAAGCGTCCTGGGGCTGTGCTCTCCTCTGTCACCGGAATTGAGAACAGGTTAAAGACCTGTGGAATTCTTTGTGCCGACAGGATGGACACAGCGATGATCGACGCCTTCTTTTTGGCCGTTGCCGGGCCAGCTGCGTTCTTTGCTGGCATCTCGAAGGGGGGATTCGGATCGGGTGCGGCCTTTGCATCATCGGCGATTCTGGCGCTGTTCCTTGATCCCGGGGTGGCTTTGGGAATCATGCTGCCGCTGCTGATGCTGATCGATCTGGCGACGCTACGGCCTTATTGGAAAACATGGAACTGGGCAGATGCGCGCGTGCTGATCGCGGGCGCCGTGCCGGGCGTTATCATCGGTGCGGTGCTGTACCGCCTGTCCGAGCCAGATGTGATTCGGGTGCTGATCGGAGGCGTTTCGCTGGCGTTTGTCGCATGGCAGGCTGCGAAATCGGCAGGCCTTGTGCCAGTGTCACGCAATCGCCTGTCGCCGATGGCGGGCGTTGTGGCCGGGGCGGTGACAGGGTTCACCAGCTTCGTCAGCCATGCAGGCGGCCCGCCTGCAGCAGTGTACCTGCTGTCGCAAAGGTTGGGAAAAACCGAATACCAAGGCACCACGGTTCTGGTGTTCTGGGTGGTCAATATCGTGAAATTCGTGCCTTACGCATTTCTGGGCCTGTTCACGGCCCAGACGGCATTGGCGGATCTGGTCCTTGCCCCCTTCGCCTTGATCGGCGCCTGGGTTGGCGTGATCGCGCATCGTGCGGTGCCCGAACGTCTGTTCTTCGGGCTGACCTATACGTTGCTGGTGATTACAGGGGCAAAGCTGGTGTTTGACGGCCTGACCTGAGCGGTCAGGCGTCGTTGCCTTCGGCAGGCAGGGCTTCGGCCAATGTCTCGAACGACTGACCCGACGCAACAAGGCAGGTTACGCCAGCGGGAGAGGTGACGGTGATTGTCCAGGTGCCGGTGTCAGTCGAGGCGAACACTTCGACAACCGCGCCCTGTGCACCAAGGCCGATGCTTTGCCGAGTTTCGCCATATCCGCCTGCAAGGCGATCGACGACAACGTCGCGCGGGGCGCAGTTGCGGTATTGCTGAGCCTGTGCGGCGGTCGTCACCGAAGTCAGAGCCACGGCGAGAGTAAGGTACAGTTTATTCAACATGGGTCATCCCCTTGGGCTGTGGCCTGCCCGTCCGGTCTGGCCGCGCCGGAGCGATCCGACGTGCCGGGCCGACAAGCCCAGATTTCCGAAATGTCGAATCCGCTGATCTATGTGTCGGGGGCCTACCCGGCGTGGACGAGATACAGGATCCGGCTGTGGAAACTGTGCGCCTGAGGTGCTTAGGAATGATTAATGGCGCGCCCCTTGTGAGAAAAAAACAAGAACACCCGACGCGAGTCACGCTGCAATCCGCATAATGCTGCGATGCGGCGATTTTCGGCTTGAATTTTTCGAAAATAAATGGCCGGTTGCGGCGCAACATTATGTCTTTGGAGAACGTCATGGACCCGCGCAACCGCCCTTATCGCTCTGCCCTGTACATTCCGGCGTCGAAAGAGCGCGCGCTGGACAAGGCGCGTGGGCTTGCCTGCGATGCGATCATTTTCGATCTGGAAGACGCGGTGACGCCCGAGGAAAAGCCAGCCGCACGCGCGACCCTGGCCAAGGCGATTGAAACGGGAGGCTATGGCAATCGCGCGCGAATCGTACGGATCAACGGGCTAGATACGCAATGGGGCGCCGAAGATGCCGAGGCGGTCGCGGCGATGGGTGTGGATGCCGTTCTGCTACCCAAGGTCGAAAGCCCCGATCACTTGACCGCGCTGGCCGAGATCACGGGCGAACTGCCGATCTGGGCCATGATGGAAACGCCCGTTGGCATGTTGAACGCAACCCAGATCGCCGCGCACCCCAAGCTGGAAGGCATGGTGATGGGGACCAACGATCTGGCGAAGGAATTGCAATGCCGGTTCCGGCCTGACCGTTTGCCAATGTTGACGGGGCTGGGCCTGTGTGTGCTGGCCGCGAAGGCGCATGGTCGAGTGATCGTGGACGGTGTCTATAACGCCTATCTGGACGAGGCCGGGCTGGAAGAGGAAGCAACTCAGGGCCGCGACATGGGCTTTGACGGCAAGACGCTGATTCATCCCGCGCAGGTCGAAATCGCGAACCGCGCCTTTGCGCCGTCGGAAGACGAGATCGACCTGGCCCGCCGCCAGATCGCCGCGTTTGAAGAAACCGAAGCATCGGGGCAGGGGGTCGCCGTGGTGGATGGCCGCATCGTCGAAAACCTGCATGTGGTGACCGCGCGCGAGATTCTGGCCAAGGCCGAGGCCATTGCCGAACTCGCCGCGCAGGGCTAATGTGAAATCGATTCACATAGCAGGGAAACCCAAGCCATGATTCTGTTGATCCTGGGCATCGTCCTTTGGTTCGGGGCGCATTTGTTCAAACGCATCGCCCCCGAACAACGTGCGGCTATGGGCAACGCCGGGCGGGGTGCCGTGGCTGCGGCACTGGCCGTGTCACTGGTGCTGATCGTGTTGGGCTATCGCTGGGCGCCGTTTATCAACGTCTGGTATCCGCCGGAATTCATGTGGCACATCAATAATCTGCTGATGGTTCTTGCGGTGCTCACCTTCGCGACCAGCGAATTGCGCGGGGCCAAGCTGTGGCCCGCAACGCGCATCCGGCATCCACAACTGACATCGGTGAAAATCTGGGCCATCGCACATCTGTTGGTGAACGGCGATCTTGCCTCGGTCATCCTGTTCGGCTCGATGCTGGCCTGGGCTGTTGTCGAGGTGATCGTGATCAACCGGGCCGAGCCGAATTGGACCCCGCCCGCCGTCGCGCCGGGGCGCAAATGGATCAGCGTCATCGCCATTTCGGCGGTGGTTTTCGCCGTCGTCACCGGCATTCACATCTTCCTGGGCGTAAGGCCATTTCCGACATGACAACTCTCTACCGTTTCCTGAGCGAAGACGACACATCCGCCTTTTGCCACAAGGTCTCTGCCGCGCTGGCGAAAGGCTGGCAGCTGCAGGGCGCGCCGACCTATGCCTTTGACGCTGCGCGGGGTGTCATGCGCTGTGGTCAGGCCGTGACCAAGGAAATCGAGGCGTCCTATGCGCCCGACATGAAGCTGGGGGAGCAGTGATGGCCAAGACCAATTCGGGCCGGTTTTTCGAGGATTACAGCCTTGGGCAGACGCTGGTGCATGCGGTGCCGCGCACGGTGAAAATGGGCGAGCGCGCGTTGTATCATGCGCTGTATCCCGCGCGCCATGCGCTCTATTCCTCGGATGCCTTTGCGCAGGCGTGCGGCCTGCCGTTCAGCCCGCTGGACGACATGATCGGGTTCCATGTCGTGTTCGGCAAAACCGTGCCGGATGTCTCGCTGAACGCGGTCGCGAACCTTGGCTATGCCGAAGGCCGCTGGCTGGCGCCGGTCTGGCCGGGGGATACGCTGCGCTCGGAAAGCGAAGTGATCGGGCTGAAGGAAAATTCCAACGGCAAGACCGGCGTGGTCTATGTGCGCACGCGCGGGCTGAACCAGCATGACGAACCCGTGCTGGAATACGTGCGTTGGGTCATGGTGCGAAAAGGCAACGTCGATGCCCCCGCGCCGGAACCTGTGGTGCCTGACCTGGCGAAGGTGGTCGCGCCCGGAGATCTGGTAATCCCGAAGGGGCTGGATTTCACCGGGTACAACTTTGCGCTGGCCGGAGAGCCGCACCGCTGGGGCGATTACGAGGTGGGCGAAACCATCGACCATGTCGACGGCGTGACCATCGAAGAGGCCGAGCACATGCTGGCCACGCGGCTGTGGCAAAACACGGCCAAGGTGCATTTCGATGCCACCTTCCGCCCCGACGGGCAGCGGCTGATCTATGGCGGCCACGTGATTTCGATGGCGCGGGCGCTGTCGTTCAACGGTTTGGCGAACGCTCAGATGGTCGTGGGATTGAATGGCGGCGCACATGCCAACCCGTGCTTCTCGGGCGATACGGTCAAGGCGTGGTCGGAAGTGCTGGACAAGGCCGAAACCGATGCGCCGGGCGTGGGCGCGCTGCGGCTGCGGCTGGTCGCGACCAAGGGAGGAGAGCCGTTCCGCCTGCGGGGCGACGACGGCAAATACCTGCCCGAAGTTCTGCTTGATCTGGATTACTGGGCGCTTGTCCCGCTGTGATCGCTCCAGCTTTGGTGCGGGCCTACCTCAACGCGGCCCGCGGCACCCAATGCAGCCGCAATGCCGGGCGATCCGTGATCACAATTTTCGCGGGCGTGATCACAGGGTGGCGAAAACCCGCAATCTGCGCCAAAAAACCGCGCCGAATCCGCTGCGGACCCCGTGACACTGCCTTGAAATGCGATAATAACGTAGCCAGCCAACCGGAGAGGAGCCATCCATGGCCGATGTCAATCGGGGCAATCGCCCGCTTTCGCCATTCATGCTGGGGCAATATTACCGCCCGCAGATGACATCGATTTCATCCATCATGGTGCGCATCACCGGCATCGCCTCGCTGGGCACCGCCGTGCTGCTGGTGCTGTGGTTGCTGGCGGCGGCCACCTCTGACGGCGCCTTCAATGTCATCGACGGAATTCTGGGCAGCTTTATCGGCGACATCCTGATGCTGCTGGCGACCTGGGCGATCTGGTATCACGTGCTGGGACGCCTGCGTCACGTGATCTGGGATTTCGGCTATGCGGTCGAACTCGACATTTCCGAAAAGATGGGCGCGATCATGTTCATCGGCGCAACGGTCATGGCGATCCTGACCGTCATCATCGTGTAAGGAGCCTGCAAGATGCGATATCTGACCGACCGCAAGCGCGCGCTGGGGCTGGGGGCATCCGGCCAGGGCACACAACATTTCTGGCATATGCTGGTAGGCTCGATCGCGCTGGTGATCCTGATGCCGCTGTTCATCTTCACCTTCGGGGCCGGGTTCGACGGGTCGCGGGAAGAGGTGATTTCCTTCTTCGGCCGCCCGTTTCCCGCAATCCTGACCGCGCTGACGCTGTTCGTCGCGATCACCCACTTCAAGCGCGAAACGCAGGAAGCGATCGAGGATTACGTGCACGGGCTGACCGGCAAGCTGCTGTATATCGCCGTGGGCGCACTGGCCTGGATCCTGATCGCGGCCGGGCTGTTCGCCCTTGTCAAAATCGCACTCTGACGCGCCGGGGACTGACGCAATGACGAAGACATACGAATACGAGACGCATGAATATGACGTCGTGGTCATCGGTGCGGGTGGCGCAGGTTTGCGCGCCACGCTGGGGATGGCGGAGCAGGGGCTGCGCACGGCCTGCGTGACCAAGGTGTTCCCGACCCGGTCGCACACTGTTGCGGCGCAGGGCGGCATTGCGGCGTCGCTGTCGAACATGGGGCCGGACAACTGGCAGTGGCACATGTACGACACGGTCAAGGGTTCGGACTGGCTGGGCGATACCGACGCGATGGAATACCTCGCCCGTGAAGCGCCCAAGGCCGTTTACGAGCTGGAACACTACGGCGTGCCGTTTTCGCGCACCGAAGAGGGAAAGATCTATCAGCGCCCGTTCGGCGGCCACACCACGGAATTCGGCGAAGGCCCCCCGGTGCAGCGCACTTGCGCCGCCGCCGACCGCACCGGCCACGCCATCTTGCACACGCTCTATGGCCAGTCGCTGAAGAACAACGCGGAATTCTACGTCGAATATTTCGCGATCGACCTTATCATGTCCGAAGACGGGCAGTGCCAGGGCGTCGTCTGCTGGAAGCTTGACGACGGCACGATGCATGTCTTCAACGCCAAGATGGTCGTGCTGGCCACGGGCGGCTATGGCCGCGCTTACTTCAGCGCCACCAGCGCCCACACCTGCACCGGCGACGGTGGCGGTATGGTGGCGCGCGCGGGCCTTGGCCTTCAGGACATGGAATTCGTGCAATTCCACCCAACCGGCATCTACGGCTCGGGCTGTCTGATCACCGAAGGCGCGCGGGGCGAGGGTGGATACCTTACCAACTCCGAAGGCGAGCGGTTCATGGAACGCTATGCGCCGACCTATAAAGACCTGGCGCCGCGCGACTATGTCTCGCGCTCGATGACGATGGAAATCCGCGAAGGCCGCGGTGTGGGCGAACATGGCGACCACATCCACCTGAACCTGAGCCACCTGCCGGCCGAGGCGCTGGCCGAACGGCTGCCGGGCATTTCGGAATCGGCCAAGATTTTTGCCGGCGTCGACGTGACCAAGGAACCGATCCCGGTTCTGCCGACCGTGCACTACAACATGGGCGGTATCCCGACGAACTATTGGGGCGAGGTTATCAACCCCACCGCCGACGACAAGAACGCAATCGTGCCGGGCCTTATGGCCGTGGGCGAGGCCGGCTGCGCCAGCGTGCATGGCGCGAACCGGCTTGGTTCGAACTCGCTGATCGACCTTGTGGTGTTCGGCCGTGCCTCGGCCATTCGCGCCGGGCAGGTGGTGGACCCCTCGACCAAGAATCCGGTTCTGAACCAGGCCAGCATCGACAAGGCGTTCGACCGTTTCGACCATTACCGCAACGCCAGCGGGGGCACCCCAACGGCCGAGCTGCGGCTGGAGATGCAGCGCACCATGCAGGCTGATGCTGCCGTGTTCCGCACCTCGAAAACCATGGCCGAAGGCGTCGAGAAGATGACCGCCATCGCCGCCAAGCTTTCCGATCTGAAAGTCACCGACCGCACGCTAGTGTGGAACAGCGACCTGATGGAAACGCTGGAACTGACCAACCTGATGCCCAACGCGCTGGCCACCATCGTCGGTGCCGAGGCGCGCAAGGAAAGCCGCGGCGCCCATGCGCACGAGGATTTCACCGAGCGCGACGACGAAAAATGGCGTGTGCACACCATTGCTCATGTCGATGGAAACAAGGTCGATCTGTCGTATCGCGACGTGATCAAGGATCCGCTGAGCACCGAGGATGAAGGCGGCATCAGCCTGAAAAAGATCGCGCCCAAGGCGCGGACGTTCTGATGGCGATCGAAGGCGTTAGGAGATAACCCATGGTACAATTCTCACTCCCCAAGAACTCGCGCATCACCACAGGCAAGACCTGGCCCAAGCCGGATGGCGCCACCAACGTCCGCAAGTTCCAGATTTACCGCTGGAGCCCTGAGGACGGGGCGAACCCGCGTGTCGATACCTATTTCCTCGACATGGACAAATGCGGCCCGATGGTTCTGGACGCGCTGATCAAGATCAAGAACGAGATCGACCCCACGCTGACCTTCCGCCGGTCCTGCCGCGAAGGCATCTGTGGCTCTTGTGCGATGAACATCGACGGAATCAACACGCTGGCCTGTATCTATGGCCTAGACGAGATCACCGGCGACGTGAAGATCTATCCGCTGCCGCATATGCCGGTGGTCAAGGACCTGATCCCTGACCTGACGCATTTCTACGCCCAGCACGCCAGCATCATGCCGTGGCTGGAAACCAAGACGAACCGCCCGGCGAAAGAATGGCGCCAGTCGATCGAAGACCGCAAGAAGCTGGATGGGCTCTATGAATGCGTTATGTGCGCTTCCTGCTCGACGGCTTGCCCGTCCTACTGGTGGAATGGCGATCGCTACCTCGGGCCTGCTGCGCTTTTGCATGCCTATCGGTGGATCATCGACAGCCGCGATGAAGCCACGGGCGAACGTCTCGACCAGCTTGAAGACCCGTTCAAGCTGTATCGTTGCCACACGATCATGAATTGCACCAAGACCTGCCCGAAAGGTCTGAATCCGGCCAACGCCATCGCGCAGATCAAGAAGATGATGGTCGAACGCGCCGTCTGAGCGGACATCGTTTCAATCAAAAGGCCCGGGGAAACAGGAATTCCCCGGGCCTTTTTTGTTTCTGAATTGTGCGGTAATCGAACAATTTATTTTGTGCGATATGAGCACAATTCATTCCGCAGATTTCGTCAGCGAAAATCGTTTGATCTATTTGCCAGTGAATGCAGCATTCAGGGCAATTTCAACCATTTGTGCAAACGATTTCTCACGTTGTTCCGAGGGCAGGGACTCGCCAGTTTTCAGATGGTCGGAAACTGTCAAAATGGCAAGTGCGCGGCGATCGTATCGCGCGGCGAGGGTATATAGTTCGGCCGCTTCCATTTCCACGGCCAAGATACCGTGCCGTACCATTTGCTCGTTCAGGTCGGGGCGTTCGTCATAGAAGGTATCGGACGAATAAATGCCGCCGACGTGTACCGGCGATCCCGACCCTTCGGCAGCATTGGCAGCCGCGCGCAGAAGGCTCCAATCGGCGCAGGGAGCGTAATCGAATTCGCGGAAGATGGATCGTGACGGAGACCCCATCGTACTGGCCGTCATTGCGATAACGATGTCACGTACTTTCACATGATCCTGCATACCGCCGCATGACCCGATCCGGATCAACGTTTGCGCATCGAAATCACGGATCAGCTCGTTTGCATAGATCGACAGAGAGGGCATTCCCATGCCGCTTCCCTGAATTGTCACCCGGTGACCCTGCCAGGTGCCTGTAAAGCCCAGCATACCCCGTGTTTCGTTGACCAGCCGGACATCGTCCAGAAAGGTCTCTGCGGCCCATTTTGCGCGATAGGGATCGCCGGGCAACAGAACCGTTTCGGCTATGTCACCCGGCTTGGCGCCGATGTGGATGGTCATCCGGCCCGATCAGATCTCGAGTTGCTTGAGATCTGTTCCCTTGGCCATTTCGTCGTGAAACCATTGCGGCTTCCGGCCAAGGCCTGTCCATGTCTGCGTGTGATCGGACGGGTTACGAAATTTCGGAGCTGACCGGGCCCGCCGCGATTTGCCGCGTTTTCCGCTCGCCGCAGCGGCGAGTTCGTCCAGCGAATAGCCGAATTTTGCCGCCGCTTCCTCTGCAGCTTGAAGCGCTTGTTGTCGCTCGCGCTTCTCGGCTGCTTTCAGTTCGTTGTCGATATCGTCCCGAAGTTTGAGAAGTTCCTTGTGGGACATTTCCTGGAGGTTAACGGTCATCTGTCATAGTTCCTATTTACGGAGCTGACGCCAATTAGCGACAATTCGGTGTAATAGAAATCAGTACCGGATAATCCGGTTCTTGGCACGAAGTTTTTGGTAAAGCTACTCGGCAGCCGCTAACGAAGGATTAATTATCGTTACCACGTCTTTCATGATGGCGTTCAATTCAAAGTCCTTGGGGGTGTACACCCGGGCCACTCCCATAGCTTTCAACTGCTTTGCGTCCTCATCGGGAATAATCCCTCCCACCAGCACCGGAACATCTGTCAGCCCGGCGGATTTCAGCCGATCCATGACATCCTGAACCAATGGCAGATGGCTGCCCGACAAGATCGACAGGCCAATCACATGCGCCTTTTCGGAAATGGCAGCCTCGACGATTTCTTCGGGCGTCATGCGAATGCCGTCATAGCTGATGTCCATTCCGCAATCCCGGGCGCGGACGGCAATTTGCTCGGCGCCGTTGGAATGCCCATCAAGGCCGGGCTTGCCGACAAGGAATTTCAACCGCCGGCCCAGCTTGTCGCTGACCGCATCGACGGCGGCGCGCAAATCCTCCAGCCCCTCGGTCTTGTTCGAGGGCGACGCCGAAACACCAGTTGGCCCGCGATAAGTGCCATAGACCTGGCGCATCTCCTCGGCCCATTCGCCGGTGGTCACACCAGCCTTGGCCGCCGCGATCGACGGCTCCATGACGTTCTGTCCCTTCTGTGCCGCCTCACGCAGGCGTGCCAGCGCGGCGGTTACGGCGGCGTCGTCACGGGTGCGGCGCCAGTCGTCCAGCCGGGCGATCTGTTCCTGTTCTGTCGCCGGATCAACAACCATGATCCCGCCATCTGCGCTCATCAGGGGCGAGGGTTCGGTCGTGGTGAATTTGTTCACGCCCACCACGGTGGTTTCTCCCGCCTCGATCCGGTTCAGCCGTTCGGCGTTGGAGTCCACCAGACGCGATTTCATGTAGTCGATGGCGGCAATCGCGCCGCCCATGCTGTCAAGGTTCGCCAGTTCGGCGCGGGCACCATCCTTCAGTTGTTCAACCTTGGCATCCACGGCTGGGTTGTTGTCGAACAGGTCGCCATATTCCAGCAGGTCGGTTTCATAGGCGAGGATTTGCTGCATCCGCATCGACCATTGCTGGTCCCACGGGCGGGGCAGGCCAAGCGCCTCGTTCCAGGCGGGCAGTTGCACCGCCCGCGCCCGCGCCTTTTTGGACAGGGTAACCGCCAGCATTTCAATCAGGATGCGATATACGTTGTTTTCCGGCTGCTGTTCGGTCAGCCCAAGCGAGTTGACTTGAACCCCATAGCGGAAACGCCGCAGCTTCGGGTTTTCCACCCCATAGCGGCTTTCCAGAATCTCGTCCCACAGATCGACAAAGGCGCGCATCTTGCACATCTCGGTGACGAACCGGATGCCGGCGTTCACGAAGAACGAAATCCGCCCGCAGACGGTGTCAAAATCCTCGGCCGGGATGCGCGGCTTCAACTCGTCCAGCACGGCGATGGCAGTGGCCAGCGCAAAGGCCAGTTCCTGCTCCGGCGTCGCGCCGGCTTCTTGCAGGTGGTAGGAACACACATTCATCGGGTTCCACTTGGGCACGTTCTTGTAACAGTATTCGGCCACGTCGCCGATCATCTTCAGGCTGGGCTTGGGCGGGCAGATATAGGTGCCGCGGCTCAGGTATTCCTTGATCAGGTCGTTCTGCACCGTACCTTGCAGCTTCGATACGTCCGCGCCCTGTTCCTCGGCCACAGCGATATAAAGCGCCAGCAACCAGGGCGCTGTCGCGTTGATCGTCATCGAGGTGTTCATCTGTTCCAGCGGGATCTGGTCGAACAGGGTGCGCATGTCGCCCAGATGGGCGACGGGCACGCCCACTTTGCCCACCTCGCCGCGCGCCAGCACATGGTCGCTGTCATAACCCGTCTGGGTGGGCAGGTCGAAAGCCACCGACAGCCCGGTCTGGCCCTTGGCAAGGTTGCCGCGATACAGCTCGTTCGAGGCTTTCGCGGTCGAGTGGCCGGCATAGGTGCGGATCAGCCAGGGGCGGTCTTTTTCGGTCTGCGACATACGAGCCTCTCGGAATCAAGGGTGCGAAATATTGTTACGTACAGGGCCTGATACTTGAAAGATTGTGCCTCTGTCAATTCGCTGCGGCGCGGCATCAAGCGGGGGTATGATACCGGATTTTCTGCATGTGCGAAATGAATCCGTGTCAAAGGGGCCGGGTTTTGGCAGAGTCGCCGGTATTGCAAGCCTTTGACCGGTGACATTCTTTGCGTCACAAGCGGTATCATGTTTCAAACGGTTTCCGTTCCGGTCTGGTTGTTGGCGCTGATCCTGCTGTTCGCGGCGATCACCTTTGCCTCGCATTTCCTGTTTCCCTCGGTGCGATGGTTCTTTCGTCGCAGGCTGGAACGGGCGGTGGCCCGGCTGAACACGCGCCTTGAAAGGCCAATCCAGCCGTTCAAGCTGGCACGCCGCTATGACACGATTCAGCGGCTGGTTTACGACACTGACGTGCTGCGCGCGGTGAAAGAACATGCCCAGGCCGAGGGGATGCCCGAAAACGTGGCCGCCGAGTTGGCCCGCAGGTACGCGCGGGAAATCGTGCCATCCTTTTCGGCCTCGGCCTATTTCGGATTCGCCATCCGGGCAGCGCGGTTCCTGTCGAATGCTCTGTATGATGTACGGATCGGCCAGCCCTTGGCGCAGACTCAGGCGGTGATCCCCCGCGATGCAACGGTGGTTTACGTGATGAACCACCGCTCGAACATGGATTACGTGCTGGTCACCTACCTGGCGGCAAGGCAATCGGCGCTGTCCTACGCAGTAGGGGAATGGGCGCAGGTCTGGCCGCTGAGTTCGCTGATCCGCGCGATGGGGGCCTATTTCATACGCCGCAAATCACGCAACGAACTCTATCGCCGGGTGCTGGCGCGTTACGTCCAGATGGCGACCGAGGCCGGGGTGACTCAGGCCATGTTCCCCGAAGGTGGATTGTCGCGCACCGGGGCCCTGATGCCGCCAAAGCTGGGTCTGTTGAAATACATCGTGGATGGTGCGCGCAATTCCGGGCGCGAGGTCGTGTTCGTGCCGGTGGCACTGAACTATGACCGCGTGCTGGAAGATCGCGCGCTGGTGGCGGCGGCCAATGATCCCGGCCATCGGTTCAACGCGGGCCTTGGCGTGGTGGCCCGTAATGCGCTGCGCCTGCTGTGGCTACGTTTGACGGGGCGTTATCGTCGTTTCGGTTTCGCGGCCGTCAGCTTTGGCGCGCCGGTGTCGCTGAAGGCGTTTGACCCGAAAGACGCCGAAGATGAAACGCAAGCTCTGGCCGACCGGCTGATGCAGCATATCGCTGCGATCGTTCCGGTTCTGGCCGTACCATTGGTGGCGCGGGTGATCTTGGCGCACGCGCCGCTGACCCGCGTTGAAATTGAATTGAAGCTGGGCGATTTGATGGAAGCCTTGCCAGAGGCCACTCAACACTTGCCGCGCGACAGTCGTGCGGTCGCGGCCGAAACAGCCATCGCGCAGTTCCTTGCACGGGGCATCGTGAGTGATGTGGATGATTCCGTCCGTGTCGTGCCGGGGCAGGGGCCGCTCCTCGAGTTCTACGCCAACTCGATCCAACACCTTATTACGGAGGGGGGAGATCATTCTGCATGCGCAAAGTAATTTTCTGCACCTGCTGGGTCATAAAGTTACAAAAAACGTCGCCATACTATTGCAATATTTCTTAACGCCTCTTATCCCATCTTGAGTGACGCCGTGATTCTGCGTTGCGGCAACTGTTTACCCAGGAGGCTTGCATGGCTTTGGATACGCATTCGGACATCGCGCCCTACGACGCGCCCCAGAAAGACCTGTACGAGATGGGCGAAATGCCTCCGCTGGGGTATGTACCGAAACAAATGTACGCCTGGGCCATTCGCCGCGAACGCCACGGCGAACCCGATACTGCAATGGTGCAGGAAGTCGTGGACGTGCCGACGCTGGACAGCCACGAGGTGCTTGTTCTGGTGATGGCGGCGGGCGTCAACTATAACGGCGTCTGGGCCGCGCTTGGTAAACCGATCAGCCCGTTCGACGGCCATGGCGAACCCTATCACATCGCGGGCTCGGATGCCTCGGGCATCGTCTGGGCCGTGGGCGACAAGGTGAAGCGCTGGAAAGTCGGCGACGAGGTCGTGATCCACTGCAACCAGGACGATGGCGACGACGAAGAATGCAACGGCGGCGATCCGATGTATTCGCCCAGCCAGCGGATCTGGGGTTATGAGACGCCTGACGGGTCGTTTGCGCAGTTCACCAACGTGCAGGCACAGCAGCTGATGCCGCGCCCCAAGCACCTGACCTGGGAAGAATCAGCCTGCTACACGCTGACGCTGGCCACCGCCTACCGAATGCTGTTCGGCCACGAACCGCATGACCTGAAACCAGGGCAGAACGTCCTGGTCTGGGGCGCCTCGGGCGGGCTTGGATCTTACGCGATCCAGCTGATCAATACGGCCGGTGCCAATGCCATCGGCGTTATCTCCGATGAATCCAAGCGCCAGTTCGTTCTGGATATTGGCGCTAAAGGCGTGATTAACCGAAAAGATTTCAATTGCTGGGGACAATTGCCCACGGTAAATACCCCGGAATACGCCGAATGGTTTAAAGAAGCGCGCAAATTCGGCAAGGCGATCTGGGACATCACCGGCAAAGGCGTGAATGTCGACATGGTGTTCGAGCACCCGGGCGAGGCGACCTTTCCAGTCTCGACTTTCGTTGTGAAAAAAGGCGGCATGGTCGTGATCTGTGCCGGCACCTCGGGGTTCAACCTGACATTCGACGTGCGCTATATGTGGATGCATCAAAAACGCCTGCAGGGCAGCCATTTCGCGCATCTGAAGCAGGCCAGCGCCGCAAACAAGCTGATGCTTGAGCGGCGGCTTGATCCGTGCATGTCCGAAGTCTTCACATGGGCCGACCTGCCTCAGGCGCATATGAAGATGCTGCGCAATGAACATAAACCCGGGAATATGTCGGTTCTGGTTCAGGCGCCAAAGACAGGGTTGCGGACTTTGGAAGAGGTTTTGGACGCCAAATCCTGAGAATTCATATATCAGTCTTTAAGGCGCCCGCGAATCGGTACCGTGACTCGCGGGCGTCGCGCTGTTTTTGGCCCGCTTGTTACGAATCAAGGCGTTGGAAAATGTCACCCCGCTATTTTGGGGGAGGAAAAACCAGCGAATTCCCTAATGAGATGGGCCGTGATACAGTTTTGTTAATTCGTTGTTAACCTCTATGAAGCGAGTCTTGTCATGCAGAACGAATGGATTCTGGACGTACTGGCTGATCTTAAAACATTTGCCTTAGCCAATGACCTCGGGCGGCTGGCCGAGCAGTTGAATGATACTCAACTTATCGCCGCCACCGAAATTGCGTCCAAATCGCTGGAAACGCGGACGGGTATGAATGGCAACGACGATAGATCTGGACCGGTTTCTAGCGCAACTGGACGCCACCAGAGAGCGTGATGACCTACAGAAGGTTATCGTCGATCTGCGCAACCTACTGGGTGTAGATCATGTCATTTATCACTGGGTAGACAGTACTGGCGATCAGTACGGCTGCGGAACCTATTCAAAGAAATGGGTCGCCCACTACCTTGAGAAGAAGTATCTGCGCGTCGATCCGGTCATCATCGGGTGTTTCCAGCGGTTCCACCCGGTGGACTGGAAGCGGCTTGACTGGTCCTCGAAACCCGCGCGCGAGTTCCTTGCGGATGCGCTGGTGCATGGCGTCGGGAACCAGGGGTATTCCGTGCCGATCCGGGGGCCGGCGGGGCAGTTTGCACTGTTCACGGCCAGCCACAATTCGGATGACGACACCTGGGAAAAGATAATTTCTTACATCGGCCGGGATCTGATTTTGATAGCGCATTTCATCAACCGCAAGGCGCTGAGCTTCGAACCCCGCCGCGCCGGGGATGCCTCTTTGACGCTGTCGCCGCGTGAAATCGATGCGATGACGTTGCTGGCCGTGGGGTACAGCCGCGCGCAGGTGGCCGAGACATTGTCGATCTCTGAACATACCTTGCGGGTGTATATCGAAAGCGCGCGGTTCAAGCTGGGGGCGCAGAACACGACCCACGCGGTGGCCCGCGCGATAGGGTGCGGGCTGATCGTGGTGTGACGCCGCGCGGGTAAACCCACCGCGCGGTGCACTTACCGCTGTTTTCCGACACAGCAGCTATCCCTGGTGGCATCACGCCACCAAGGGGAGAATTTTCATGCTGCGATATCTTTACGCCTCCGAGCTTGACGCCCATCCCGTGCTGCGCCGCGGCATGTTCACCGATCGCGCCGACCAGTTTCGCAATCGTCTTGGCTGGGATGTCAGTGTCGATGCCCAGGGCGAAGAGCGGGATCAATACGATGCTTTGAACCCTCTCTACGTGATCTGGGAACAGCCCGACGGAAGCCACGGCGGGTCGATGCGGTTTCTGCCGACCACCGGTTCGGTCATGGTGAACGAGGTGTTTGGGCACCTGCTGACCGATGGCCCGATTTCAAGCCCGCTTATCTGGGAATGCACCCGGTTCTGTCTGGCGCGCGGTGCGGGCTCGGGCGTTGCTGCCGCGCTGATGCTGGGCGGGGGCGAGATCATGAAAGGCTTTGGCATCGCGCATTTCGCCGCGGTCTTCGACTATCGGATGGAACGCGTCTATCGCGCCATCGGTGCCTCGCCCGAGGTTCTGGGCTCGGAAAACACCGGCCGCCACCGGATCAGCGTGGGATTGTGGAGCTTTTCCGCTTCGGCCCGGGCGCGGGTCGCGCTGAGGGCGGGTGTGTCGCCGACCTTGTCACGGCATTGGTTCGAACGGGCCTTTGGCCGCCGTGGCGCTGGTGGGCGCCGGCTGTCGGCCTGAGGCGCTTCCGCTCTGGTGAAGGGCGCGGCGCGCGGGTAGGGTCGCGCCATGAATTTGCCCGCTGTTACCTTCTCTGACGATCAGGCCGCCGCATTCGATGCCGTTGCCGACATGCTGCGCGATGCCGGCGTGAACCTTGACGACAGCCTGCTGTTGCCGCCGCAGGGCAAGGACCAGGGCACCATGGCCGTTCTGGGCAAGGCCGGGTCGGGCAAGACACTTCTGCTGGCACATCTGTACCACGCGCTGGAACAGGCCGGGGTCGACGTGGTGTCGGGCGATTACGAGGGCCGCAAGCGCAAGGACCGGCGCACGCTCGCCATCCTGGCGCCCACGAACAAGGCGGCCAGTGTTCTGCGCCTGCGCGGCGTGCCGGCGACGACCATCCACCGCATCCTGTATACGCCAGTCTACGACCCCGAATACGAACGCCTTGCCGAATGGCTGGCTGGTGAGGGCGAGCAGCCCGAGATCGAGGGGCTGACCGAACAGGCGCTGGCGCGCGCGGCGGCGTTTTATGCCAACAACAAATCGATTCCCGGCGCGCTGGCCGCCGCCGGTTTGCGCGGGTCCGATTTCATCTCTGGTTGGAAACGCCGGGACGAACCGCTGGACATCGGATTTGTCGACGAAGCCTCGATGCTGGACGCGCGCCAGTTCGACGACCTGCGCGAAATTTTCCCGACGCTTCTGCTGTTCGGCGATCCGGCCCAGCTGGCGCCGGTGAACCAGTCCGGCTCGATGGTGTTCGACGGGCTGGCGAAGAACCGCAAGCTGGAACTCAGCCGCGTGCACCGACAGCACGCCGACAACCCCATCCTGGATCTGGCCCATGCGCTGGCCGATCCCGAACTGACCTTCGAGGCCTTCGAGCGCATGATCGAGGCCGCCGCTGCCAAGGATGATCGCGTGCAATGGGGCCAGCGGGTCGAGGTGGATCTGATGGCGCGCTCACCCGTTTTGGTCTGGCGCAATGCCACGCGGATCCGGCTGATCAACGCCTTCCGCAAGGTCCACGGTGCGCCCGAGGATGCGTTGCTGGAGGGCGAGCCGCTGATTTGCGACGGGATCGAGCTGCCACTGAAGCACCGCAAGAAACGGCTGGATCTTGAGGCGCGCGGGCTGATCAAGGGCGCGCAGGTGATCTATCTGGGGGCAGGGCGCAAGCCGGGGTTCTCGCGCCTGCATGTGATGGGGGCGGAACAGCCGCAGGTGAACGCCGCCTCGATCGTCCAGATCGAAAAGCCCGACGAGGAAGAACCGTTCATCCCCTATGCCGCGCGCATGGGGGCGACGTTCCTGCACGGCGCTGCCTGCACCATTCACAAGGCGCAGGGCTCGCAATGGGACACGGTGCAGGTGTTCGCGCCCGATCTTTATGCCGCCGCGCGGGCGGGCCGGGTCGAGGCGGGGCAGCCGCTGTGGAAACGGCTGGCCTATGTCGCCATCACCCGCGCGCAGAACCGGCTGATCTGGGTGGTGCGCAACCGGCTGTCGAAACCGTCCGAACCGCTGGGCGTGTCCGATCTGCGCGCGCCAGCCGCCGAGTTGAAGCTTGAGATGGAAGAGGAATTCGACGGGCTGTAGCCCCTAGCGGCGCAGCATCGCAAAGGCGGCCGAGGCCAGCCAGCCCGCCAGCGCCGCAATCGCCAGCGACATCAGCCCGTAAAGCATCGCCTGTTCCTGCGCCAGCGTATATAGCCACCGCTCCAGCCCCACCTTGCGCACGTCAATCGTGGTTTCGTGCTTGGACACCACGCGCCCCTCGCGCGTCAGGAAGGTGCGGATGGTATAATCGCCCTCGACCAGATTGGCGGGCAGCTTGACGGAGGTGCGAAACAGCGTCTGTTCAGCCAATACCACCTTTCCTTCGCTTTCCTGATACAGGTCGTCATTGCGTCGGATACGGATCAACGCATTGGTAAAGTTGCGCGAATCCCGGATCGTGTCGGGCGCGCCGACCGACCGGATCGCCCGGTCGATGCTGATCTTGTGGCGCAGGTCCTCGACATTGCTCAGAACCTCGCGGATCGGCCCGGTGCTGGCGACGACGTAAAAGCTGGGTGCCAGGTCGACCTCGACCGCGTCGGTGTTCACCCAGATGCCGAATTCGCGCGACTTGCGGCGCACCAGCACCGGGGCCGAAGGCCCGGCAACGGTGATGACCACGCCCAGCGGCACCTCGGCAATCGGGGCCTCGCGCTTGACTGCGCCGAAGATAAGGATATCGGACCCGTCAAAGCTGGTGGTGATGGCGACCCGGTCGCGCGACAGGCCCAGAACGACCTCTTCCGCCTGGACAAGGCAGGGCAGCAGCAGGAAGATCAGCAACCAACGCATCATCATTACCGTGCCACGCTGGTCAGCGAGTAGAGCTCGCCGGGTTGCAGCAGCAGTTCCAGCGCCAGCTTGCCACAGACCAGCAGAACCAGCGTCGCCAGCAGGATGCGCAGCTGCTCCGCTTTCAGCCGCAGCCCGATCTGAGTGCCCAACTGCGCTCCGATCACGCCGCCCACCAGCAGCAGGATCGCCAGCACCACGTCAACAGTCTGGTTCGTCACCGCATGCGCCATTGTGGTGAAGGCTGTGACAAAGATGATCTGGAACAGCGAGGTGCCAATCACCACCTTCGTCGGCATCCCCAGCAGGTAGATCATCGCCGGCACCATGATGAACCCGCCACCCACGCCCATCACGGCCGACAGCACGCCCACGAACAGCCCGACCAGCACCGGCGGAATGACCGAGATATAGAGCCCCGATGTCCGGAACCGCATCTTGAACGGAAACTTGTGGATCAGCCCGCTGTGGTCACGCCGTTTGACCGTGGGGCGGCCCTGCGTGGCGGCGCGTTTGGCACGGCGTGCAGCGTTGATGCCCTCGACAAACATCAGCGCGCCGACAATGCCAAGGAAAACGACATAGCACAGCCGCACCAGCAGATCGACCTGACCGATGCTTTTCAGATAGTTGAAGATGAAAACGCCGAGCAGTGAGCCGATCAGACCGCCCGTCAGCAGGATCGACCCCATCTTCAGATCGACGGTGCGCCTTCGGAAATGTGCCAGAACCGCAGACACCGACGATGCCACGATCTGGTTGGCCGAAGTCGCCACGGCGACCGCCGGAGGGATGCCCACAAAGAACAGCAGGGGGGTAATCAGGAACCCGCCGCCAACGCCAAACATGCCCGACAGAATGCCCACCAGTCCGCCGAGGCCAAGCAGCAGGAACGCGTTGACGGACACCTCGGCAATGGGAAGGTATATCTGCATGATCATTCCTAAACCGCGCCTGACCGGCAAATCAATGCTGCATCGCAACAATTTGCCGTGGCGTATGGGGCCGGGGTGTCAGCGTTCCTTGACGTAGGGTTCTCCACCCGCGCGTGGTGGGGTGGCCTTGCCGACCAGCCCGGCCAGAATCACCACCACAAGGATATAGGGCAGCGCGTCCATGACCTGCACCGGGATCGTGAAATCGCCCAGCCGCACGGCCTGATAGCGCAGCGCGATGGCTTGCAGGAACCCGAACAATACGCAGGCAAACATCGCGTGCCAAGGCCGCCACTTGGCAAAAATCAGCGCCGCCAGCGCGATATAGCCGCGCCCGGCGGTCATTTCCTTGACGAACCCGGCCTGCAAGGCGGTGGCCAGATAGGCCCCCGCGATTCCGCACAGCACACCGCAGATCGCCACGGCGGCAAAACGCAGTCCAACAACCGAAACGCCCGCCGTATCGACGGCGGCCGGGTTTTCCCCGACCGCGCGCAGGCGTAGGCCAAAGCGCGTGCGATACAGCACCCACCACGACGCCGGCACCGCAAGGAACGCCAGATAGACCAGCACGGAATGGCCCGACAGAAGCTCGGAATACACCTGCTGCACCGGCCCGGCATCGGCGATCAACTGCGATACGGTGCTGCCCGCGGCCTCGGCATCCGATGGGCCGATGGCAAAGGGAAACTCCAGCCCCTCGAACCGCGCGCCCCCCATCAGGGACGGCGTGCGCCCACCCTGGCTGAACCAATCCTGCGCGATCAGAACGGTGATCCCCGACGCCAGGAAATTGATCGCGACGCCCGAAATCAGCTGGTTGCCGCGAAAGGTGATAGAGGCAAGACCATGTAGCGCCGACAGCACCAGCGAAGCCAGCGTGCCTGCCGCAAGGCCCAGCCAGACCGACCCGGTTACCGCCGCAACCGCCGCCGAGAAGAAGGCGGCGGCCAGCATCTTGCCTTCGAGTCCGATATCGAAAATCCCGGCCCGCTCGGAAAACAACCCCGCAAGGCAGGCCAGCAGCAGCGGCGTCGACAGCCGGATTGTCGAATCGAGGACTTGAACGATGGTCAGGAAATCCATGGCGACCTTTCTGCCGTGGCAAGTGTCCGGCGGGGCGTCGAGGGCATCAGGGCAAGCGTGGCCATCATCATTTCCCTTGCGGCGTGGTCGTCGGACGGCGCAGCGCCAGAAACAGCCGCTCCAGCGGCAGGCGCACCATGTTGTCCAACGCACCGGTAAACAGGATCACCAGCGCTTGAATCACCACGATCAGCTCGCGCGGGATGTTCGTCCACAGCGCCAACTCGGCGCCGCCCTGGTACAGAAATCCGAACAGGATCGACGCCAGGAAAACGCCAAACGGGTGAGACCGGCCCATCAGCGCCACGGCGATGCCGATGAAGCCGGCGCCCTCGGTCGCGTTCAGCACCAGCCGTTCCGCCTCGCCCATCACGTTGTTGATCGCCATCATCCCGGCCAACCCGCCGGAAATCAGCATCGCGATCATCGTGATCCGCACCGGAGAGATCCCGGCATAGCGCGCGCCGTTTTCCGAATGCCCATAGGCGCGGATTTCATAGCCCAGCCGCGTGCGCCAGATCAGCACCCAGACCAACACGCAGGCCGCCAGCGCGACCAGAAGCGAGATATTGGCCGGGGCCGCCTTGGAAAATTCAATGCCCAAAGGCGCCAGCAACTCGTGCAGCGTGGGCAGGTGCATGGCGGGGGCAAACCGCTCGGTCGCTGGGTCCATCGCGCCTTCGGGGCGCATCGCGGTGACCAGCATATAGTTCAGCACCGCGGCGGCGATGAAGTTGAACATAATCGTGGTGATTACGATGTGGCTGCCGCGTTTCGCCTGTAACCACGCGGGCAGCGCCGCCCAGGCCGCTCCAAAGATACCGGCGGAAATCGTGGCTGCGATCAGCGCCAGCGACCAATGCGGCCAAGGCACGTACAGGCAGGCAATCGCCACGCCCAATCCGCCCAGCATGGCCTGGCCTTCGCCGCCGATGTTGAACAGCCGCGCGTGAAAGGCGACCGCCACGGCCAGCCCGGTGAACATGAAATTGGTGGCGTAATAGAGCGTATAGCCCCAGCCATAGGTCGATCCCAGCGCGCCATCTACCATCAGCGTCACGGCGGCGACCGGGTCCTCTCCGATGCCAAGGATCACCAGCGCCGACAGGATTGCCGCCAGCAAAAGCGAGATCAGCGGCACCAATACCACCTCGGCCCATTTTGGCATCACGTCCATGGCGGGCCCTTCCTGCTCTGTACCGCTCTGCGCCGGCTCTGCCTGTAGGCGAAACGCGGGGGGGTGCGGGGGGGCATCGCCCCCCCGCTTCGGTCGGATCGCGCAGCGATCCGAAACACCGCAGTCGCACTCATGCCGCTTCCCCCGACATCCCGGCCATCAGCAGGCCAAGCTCGGTCTCGTCCGTTTCCGCAGGTAGCCGCTCGCCCATGATCTGCCCGTCGAACATCACCGCGATCCGGTCGGACAGCGAAAATATCTCGTCCAACTCGACCGAGACCAGCAGGATCGCCTTGCCCGCATCGCGCAGGGCCACGATCTGCTGGTGAATGAATTCGATGGCGCCGATGTCGACACCGCGCGTCGGCTGGCCGATCAGCAGCAGGTCGGGATTGCGCTCGATCTCGCGCGCCACCACGATCTTCTGCTGGTTTCCGCCGGAAAAATTCTTGGCCGTCAGCCACGGGTCCGGCGGGCGCACGTCAAAGCGCGCCATCTTGTCTTCGGTGTCGCGCCGCATCTCGGCGTGGTTCATCATCCCGCCCGCGCCGCAGAACCGCGCGTCGCGGTGATAGCCGAAGGCGATGTTTTCCCAGGCGTGGTAGGCCATGATCAGCCCTTCACGCTGGCGGTCTTCGGGCACATGAGCGATGCCGTCGGCGCGCCGCGCCTGCCCGTCGGCGCCATGCCCCGACAGCGGCAGCGCCCGCCCGTTGATCGACACCGCGCCCGCGCCCTCGCGCATGCCGCCCAGCACCTCCAGCAGTTCGGATTGCCCGTTGCCCGCGACACCCGCGATGCCCAGGATCTCTCCGGCGCGCACCTCAAGGTCGATGCCGCGCAGCCGTTCGACGCCCGCGCCGTCACGCACCCGCAGATCGCGCACTTCCAGCACCGGCTTGCCGGGCCGGGCCGGGGCCTTGTCGACGCGCAGCAGCACCTTGCGGCCCACCATCAGTTCGGCCAGCTCTTCCGGCCCGGTTTCGGCCGTCCTGACCGTTGCGGTCATCTCGCCGCGCCGCATCACGCTGACGCTGTCGGTGATCTCCATGATCTCGCGCAGCTTGTGGGTGATCAGGATCACCGTCTTGCCTTCGTCGCGCAGGCGCCGCAGGATGCGGAACAGTTGATCCGCCTCGGCAGGCGTGAGCACGCCGGTCGGTTCGTCAAGGATCAGAATGTCGGCTTCGCGGTACAGGGCTTTCAGGATTTCGACGCGCTGCTGCTTGCCCACGCCGATCTCTTCGATCACCGAATCCGGGTCGACGTTCAGCCCATAGTCGCGCTCCAGCTCCAGCAGGCTGCGCCGCGCCTTTGCCAACGAGGGCCGCAGCAACCCGCCGCCTTCCGCGCCCAGAATGATGTTTTCCAGAACAGTGAAATTCTCGACCAGTTTGAAATGCTGGAAGACCATCCCGATTCCGGCCGCGATGGCAGCCTGGCTGTCGGGAATATCGACCTTCTTGCCGTGGATCAGGATGTCGCCGGCATCGGCCTTGTAGAACCCGTAAAGGATACTCATCAGCGTGGACTTGCCCGCGCCGTTTTCGCCGATAATGCCATGAATGGTGCCGGGCATCACCCGGATCGAAATGTTCTTGTTGGCCTGAACCGGGCCAAAGGCCTTGGAAATGCCCCGCAGTTCAATGGCCGGAGCAGCGGTCACCCGCTGCTCCGTTGGTTCGGCGCCTGCCATGCTCAGAAGCTCAGGGCAGGGCAGCTGTCGTTTTCATAGTAGGACGTGACCGTGATCTCGCCGTCGATGATTTTCTGGCGGGCTTCGTCCACGGCGGCTTTCATCTCGTCGGTGACCAGATCGGCGTTGTTGTCATCCAGCGCATAGCCCACGCCGTCCTCGGCCAGACCCATGGTGAAGACGCCGGTTTCCACCGCGTCGCCGGCCTTCATCGCCTCGTAGACGGCCACGTCGACGCGCTTCAGCATCGAGGTCAGCACCTTGCCCGGATGCAGGTGGTTCTGGTTGCTGTCCACGCCGATCGACAGAATGCCTTCGTCGGCGGCTGTTTGCAGCACGCCTACGCCGGTGCCGCCCGCAGCGGCATAGATCACGTCGGCGCCCTGGCTGATCTGCGCCTTGGTCAGCTCGGATCCCTTCACCGGGTCGTTCCAGGCGGCGGGGGTGGTGCCTGTCATGTTGGCGACGATTTTGGCGTCGGGGTTCACGGCCTTCACGCCTTGGGCATAGCCGCAGCCAAAGTGGCGGATCAGCGGAACGTCCATCCCGCCCACGAAGCCGACGGTGCCGGATTTCGACGCCATCGCGGCCATCATGCCCACAAGGTACGACCCTTCATGTTCGGCAAAGGCGACCTGACGCAGATTCGGCACGTCCAGCCAGCTGACGTCGATCACGACGAATTTGGTGTCGGGATAGTCGGGTGCAACGGTGCTGAGCGGGTCGGCCATGGCAAAGCCCATGGTCACAATCGGGTTGGCGCCAGCCTCGGCAAAGCGGCGCAGCGCCTGTTCGCGCTGGGCTTCGGACTGCAGTTCGATCTCGCGGTAGGTGCCGCCGGTTTCTTCGGCCCAGCGTTCGGCGCCGGTATAGGCGGCTTCGTTGAAGGATTTGTCAAACTTGCCGCCGAGGTCGAAGATCAGCGCGGGTTCGGCAAGGGACGCACCAGCCGTCAGCGCAAGGCTCGCGGCCGCGCCCAGAAGCGATTTCATCAATGTCATCTTGTAGTCTCCCGGTTCTAGGTCATTGGGGTCGCACGCCTGCGGCGCCGCCCGGTCGGCAGTTTCATCTGCAATGGTTCAAATAAGGCCGCAGGCGGGGGATGGGTCAACCGCTTTTTGGCCTGTCGGGGGGCGTTGGGCGGGTGTCGTCAGGTCAGCGTGCGCTGCATGACCACCGCATCGACATGGGTGCCGTCAGGGTGGGCGTAATAGCCTTTGCGCCGCCCGGCCTCGACATAACCGCAAGTGGCATAAAGCGCCTGTGCACCTTTATTATCGGCGGCGACTTCCAGAAAGGCGCGGGTGGCTCCCCGGCGCGCGGCCTCGGCTTGCCAGTCTTGCATCACTGCCCGCGCCAGCCCTTGCCGCCGCAGGGCCGGATCGGTGGCGATGGTCAGCAACTCGGCCTCGTCATGGATGACCGAGACCAACGCAAACGCACGGGTGTCGCCCATGGCGAAGGTGCCGGGCCGCTCCAGCATGGTGCGGAATTCGCCTGCTGACCACGGCCGGGGGACACGGAACGCCTGCAGGTGCAGGGCGGCCATCTGCTCGGGCGTCATCAATCGAGCATTACCGGAGGCGCATCCCGCGCCGGGGCCGCATCGGCGGCGCGCAGGTACAGCGGCTCGGGTGGGGTAATCTCTCCCTCAGCAGCCTGAGCAAGTCGGGCAATTGCGACGGCAAGGCTGTGGATCGGGGCGGTATGGGCGGCCAGTGCGTCGTCCGCATAGGTCAGGATCGGACCCTGCGGCACCTGTTCGAGCGCCAGCGTTTCGGTTGTCATCGCACCTGCCGCGTCAAAACGGCCAAGGTAGAACCGGCCCCCCGTGGCGGGCACCGCCGCCAGCGCGGGGCGGGGCGCGTCCAGCGCGGCGGCGTGCAGCGTATCGACTCCGACTGCCGGAATGCCAAGGCCCAGCGACAAACCCCGCGCGGCGGACACGGCGATGCGGATACCGGTAAAGTTACCGGGGCCGATGCCCACGCCGATGCGGGTCAGGTCACCCCAGCCCGCACCCGCGTCGCCCAGCACCTCTTGCAGCAGCGGCATCAGCCGTTCGGCTTGCCCCCGGGCCATCGGCTCGACCCGTTCGGCCAGAACGCGGGTGCCCGACAGCAAAGCGGCCGCGCAATGCGCGGCCGATGTGTCAAAGCCAAGGATCAATCCGTCAGACGGCAACCGGGCGAACCTCGGTCACCTCGGGGATGTAGTGGCGCAGCAGGTTCTCGATTCCCATTTTGAGCGTCAGGGTCGAAGACGGGCAGCCCGCGCAGGCACCCTGCATGTGCAGGTAGACCACTCCGCGGTCAAAGCCGTGGAAGGTGATATCGCCACCGTCCTGGGCCACTGCGGGGCGCACGCGGCTGTCGAGCAATTCCTTGATCTGGCCGACGATTTCACCGTCTTCCCCGGTGTGCTCGGCATGGCCCGAGCCGGTGGACTGGCCTTCGTCGATCACCGGCTGGCCCGACTGGAAATGTTCCATGATGGCGCCAAGGATCGCGGGTTTCACATGATCCCAGTCGACGCTGTCGGCCTTGGTCACGGTCACGAAATCGTTGCCGAAGAACACGCCCTCGATACCATCGACTGCGAAGATACGGCTTGCCAGCGGGGATTTGCCCGCCGTGTCGGCGCTGGGGAAATCGGCGGTGCCCATCTCAAGCACGGTCTGCCCCGGCAGAAATTTCAGCGTCGCGGGGTTCGGGGTCGATTCGGTCTGGATGAACATGGGCTCTCTCCACTGGTTTGACCCTGATATGCGGGTGCGGGGGGAAACTGTCAAGCAGTTGGAATGGTTCTAAACTGAACGTGACGGCCTAAGTGATGGCTTCGAGCTTTTCTTTCGACAGGTCGCCCGGCACGATCGTGATCGGGATCGGCAGCGACCCGGCAGATCGCGTCATCTGGGTCACCAGCGGTCCGGGGCCCTTCTTGTCGGTGCCCGCGCCCAGCACCAGAACACCGATTTCCGGGTCTTCGCGCACCTGTTCGATGATTTCGGCCACCGGCTCGCCCTCGCGGATCACCAACTCGGGGTCGATGCCCTGCTTGTCACGCATCCACTTGGCAAATACCTCGAAATGCGCGTGAATCCTCTCGCGCGCCTCTTCCCGCATGATGTCGCCGACGCCGATCCAGTGGTTGAATTCATCTGGAGGGATCACCGACAGGATGGCCACGCCGCCGCCGGTGTGCGCCGCCCGCATCGCGGCAAAACGCATGGCGTTCAGACATTCGCGGCTGTCATCCAGCACGACCAGAAACTTGCGCATTCAATGCTCCTGCGTTGAGCGCGGATCATGACGCAACCGCCCGCGCGGCGCAATAGAAAGAGGTTAATCGTCAGGGCGCGCCGCTTGCGGGCGCCGGAACGACCGATGCGTCAAAGGCCGCCCCGAGCCTGCATCCACCAGCACCGGATCCAGCCGCTCTCCGGTGTCACGGTCGCGCAGGTGGGGGCTGTTTCCATCTCCCAGCGGATCCCAGGTTTCGGTCCACTTGATCAGTGTCACCAGCACCGGATGCAGGGCAAGGCCCTTTTCCGTAAGGCGGTATTCGTAGCGTGGCGGACGTTCCTGATACTGCTTGCGCTCCAGCACGCCTGCGCTTTCCAGCTTGCGCAACCGGTCGGCGAGAACGTGGCGCGTAATGCCCAATCGCTTCTGAAACGCATCGAACCTGCGAACGCCTTGGAAACAATCTCTTAACACCAGCATGGTCCAACGGTCCCCGATGACCGAGAGGCCACGAGCGACAGGGCATGATTCTTCGTTCAGGTCATTCCAACGCATGAGGCACATCTAGCACGGGTTGACAGGTTCCGAAAGGGAACTTACTGCTTTGATGGTTCCAAAACGGAACCCACTTGGAAAGCGAGGGCATGACATGGGCGATCTGAGCACGACCGGGACAACCACGCGCACGCGCAGCTATGACTACGCGGTGGCGGGGCTGAACCTTGCGGCGGCCCGCGTCCTAAGCGGGCTTGAGTACCTGCTGGCGCTGACCCGGGGCGAGTTTGGCAACCGCCCGTCGATGGGCGACACGATGAACATGTCGATCCCCTTCGATCTGTCCCACGGTCACGCGGTGATCGAGGGCACGCCGGCGGATTACCTGCTGAACCCGATGGGTGCGGTGCATGGCGGCTGGGCCGCGACGCTGCTGGATTCGGCAACCGGCGTGGCGGTGCACACCGCGCTTCCGGCGGGGGTGGGCTATACCACTGCGGATCTGAAGGTGAACTACACCCGCGCCATCCGCCCCGGCACCGGCACCCTGCGGGCCGAGGGCCGCGTGATCCACGTTGGGCGCCAGATGGCGACGGCCGAGGCGCGGTTGACCGGCGTGGCAGACGGCAAGCTGTACGCTCATGCCACCGCCACCTGCTTCCTGTTCCCGAACCCCGCGGGACCAAACGCATGAGCGCGGCCATTACCGACCCCGACAGCCTGGCCGCCGATGCCCGCGCCGCGCGCACGCAACTGTTGCTGACCGGCCCGGTCGGGGCCACGCTGGCGCGGTTGGCGGCGCCCAATATCCTTGCCATGCTGGTATCGGCTGCGATGAACATCTCCGAGGCCGCGTTCGCCGGGATGATCGGCGTGTCGGCGCTGGCCGGAATCGCGCTGGTCTATCCGCTGGTGATGCTGGTGCAGATGCTGTCGGCCGGGTCGATGGGCGGGGCGATTTCCTCGGCCGTGTCACGCGCGCTGGGCGCCGGAGAGGCCGCGCGCGCCGGGCGGCTGGTGGTGGCCGCATGGGTCATCGCGGGTACGATTGCACTGGCCTTCGCCGTGGTGCTCCTACTGTTCGGCGCACCAATGTTCTCTGCGCTCTCCGGCGGAGGCGAAGCCGGGCAACAGGCGCTCTCCTATGCGATGATCTACTTTCCGGGCTGCATCGCCGTCTGGCTGACGCATTCGACGCTGTCGGTGATCCGGGGGTGCGGGAACATGGCGATGCCCTCGCTGCTGCTGACGGGGGCCTCGATTGCGACGATCCCGTTGTCGGGGGCGCTGGCGCTGGGCTGGGGGCCGTTTCCGGCGCTGGGCCTTGCGGGGCTGTCGCTGGGCCAGATCAGCGTCTTCGCTGTGACCGCACTCATCGCGGTTTTCTATGTCGCCTCGGGGCGCGCGGGGCTGCGTGTGTCGGGCATCGGGCTGGGCTTGCGCCATTTCGCCGACATCCTGCGGGTGGGCGCGGCATCGTCGCTGAACGCCTTGCAGACGGTCATCACCATCGTCGCGATCACCGCAATTGTCGGCCAGTTCGGAGAGGCGGCGCTGGCCGGGTATGGCCTTGGCGCGCGGCTGGAATTCATCATGGTGCCGGTGGTCTTTGGCGTCGGCGCGGCGATGACGGCCATGGTTGGCGCCAATATGGGCGCGGGCAACCGTGATCGGGCGCTGCGCATCGGCTGGACCGGATCGGTGGCAGCGGGCGCCATCGTCGGCGGCGTCGGGCTGTTCTTTGCGCTGTTCCCCGACCTGTGGCTGGGCCTCTTCTTGGAACCCGACAACGTGGCGGCTCTGGCCGCGGGGCGCAGCTATTTCCGCACCGTGGCCCCGTTCTATGCGCTGTTCGCGCTGGGCCTTGCGCTGTATTTCGCAAGCCAGGGCGCGGGGCGGGTGTTCTGGCCGATCCTGGGCGGCGGCGCGCGCATGATCGTGGCCATCGGCGGCGCACTGGTGCTGACCAGCGCCGGTTTCGGGCTGGGCGGCGCGTTCGTCGCCATCGCGGGCGGCATGGCGGCCTATGGTCTGGTGACGGCCGTGGGGATCGCGCTGACCCGCTGGAGGTAGGCGCGATCCCGGTGCCTTATTCCGCCGCTTCGGCGTAATCCTCCATCGGCGGGCAGATGCAGACAAGGTTCCGGTCGCCGTAAACGTTGTCGACCCGGTTCACCGGCGGCCAGTATTTGTCGACCCGGAAGGCCCCCGGAGGGAAACAGCCCTGCTCGCGGGTATAGGGGCGGTCCCACTCGCGCACGAGGTCTTCCATCGTGTGCGGCGCGTTCTTCAGCGGGTTGTTGTCGCGGTCGATCCGGCCTTCTTCGATCTCGCGAATTTCGGCGCGGATCGCCAGCATCGCATCGCAGAAGCGGTCCAATTCAGCCTTGGTTTCGCTTTCGGTGGGTTCGATCATCAGCGTACCCGCGACCGGCCAGCTCATCGTCGGGGCGTGAAATCCGCAATCGACCAACCGCTTGGCGATGTCATCCACCGTGACGCCCGCGCTGTCGGCAAAGGGACGGGTGTCGATGATGCATTCATGCGCCACGCGCCCCTGCTTGCCGCGATACAGAACCTTGTACGCGCCTTCCAGCCGCTGCGCGATGTAGTTGGCGTTCAGGATTGCGACGCGCGTTGCCTGTGTCAGACCTTCGCCGCCCATCATCAGGCAATAGGCCCATGAAATCGGCAGGAGAGAGGGCGAACCATAGGGCGCGGCCGAGACCGGGCCCTCGGTCCCGCCGGTCGAGGGGTGGCCGGGCAAATGCGGCACCAGATGCGCCTTGACCCCGATCGGGCCCATGCCGGGGCCGCCGCCGCCATGCGGAATGCAGAACGTCTTGTGCAAGTTCAGGTGGCTGACATCGCCGCCAAGGTCGCCGGGGCGCGACAGGCCGACCATCGCGTTCATGTTGGCCCCGTCGATATAGACCTGCCCGCCGTGGTCATGCGTGATGTCGCAGACCTCGCGCACGGTTTCCTCGAACACGCCGTGGGTGCTGGGATAGGTGATCATGCAGCCGGCAAGGTTGTCGGCGTGCTGCGCGGCCTTGGCGCGGAAATCGTCAAGGTCGATGTCACCGTTGGCGGCCGATTTCACCGGCACCACCTTCCAGCCGACCATCTGGGCGCTGGCGGGGTTTGTGCCATGCGCGCTCATCGGGATCAGGCAGATGTTGCGGTGGCCCTGATCGTTGGCGCGGTGGAAGGCCGCGATGGTCAGCAGCCCCGCATATTCGCCCTGTGCGCCGGAGTTCGGCTGCATGGAAATCGCGGCATAGCCGGTGATCTCGCACAGCTTGGCCGACAGGTCGCCGATCACCTCGGCATAGCCCTGCGCCTGATCGGCGGGGGCAAAGGGGTGCAGCCGCGCGAATTCGCGCCAGGTGATCGCCTCCATCTCGGCGGCGGCGTTCAGCTTCATCGTGCAGGACCCGAGCGGGATCATCGCGCGGTCCAGCGCCAGATCACGGTCCGCCAGACGGCGCATGTAGCGCATCATCTCGGTCTCGGCCCGGTTCATGTGGAAAATCGGGTGTTCCAGGTAGGTCGATCTGCGCAGCAGACCCTCGGGCAGGCGGTATTCGGGGGCGAAATCGTCGTCCGGCATGACGATGCCGAAGGCGCGCCAGACCTTTTCGATTGTGGCGGGGCGGGTGCATTCATCCAGCGTGATGCCCACGCGGGTGTCGCCCACGCGGCGCAGGTTGATGCCTTCGCGTACAGCCGCCTGCAACACGCCGCGCTGCAACAGCCCCACGTCAACCGTCACCGTGTCAAAGTACACGTCGGGTTCCACCTTGAACCCTGCCTTTTCCAGCCCCTTGGCCAGCCGAACCGTCTTGCGATGGATACGCTGGGCAATGGCGCGCAGCCCCTCGGGGCCGTGGAATACCGCGTAGAACGACGCCATCACGGCCAGCAGCGCCTGCGCGGTACAGACGTTCGAGGTCGCCTTTTCGCGGCGGATGTGCTGTTCGCGGGTTTGCAGAGACAGGCGATAGGCGCGGTTGCCATGGCTGTCGATGCTGACACCCACGATCCGGCCCGGCATGTTGCGCGCGTATTGCTGTTTCGTTGCCATATAGGCCGCGTGCGGGCCGCCATAGCCGAAGGGCACGCCGAAGCGTTGCGTGGTGCCCACGGCAATGTCGGCGCCCATTGCGCCGGGTTCCTTCAGCATGGTCAGGGCCAGGATGTCGGCGGCCATCACGGCAATCGCCTTGGCGTCGTGCAGGGCGGCGATGGTGTCGGTGAAATCGCGCAGGTGGCCATGGGTGCCGGGATACTGGAACAGCGCGCCGAATACGGCGGATGGGTCCAGATCCTCGGGCGCGCCGACGATCACCTCTATCCCCAGCGGCGCGGCGCGGGTCTGGATCACGGCGATGTTCTGCGGGTGGCAGTTTTCATCGACAAAGAACGCCCCGGCCTTCGATTTCGCGACCCGCTGGGCCATGGTCATCGCCTCGGCGCAGGCGGTCGATTCATCCAGCAGCGAGGCATTGGCGATTTCCAGCCCGGTCAGGTCGCTGACCATCGTCTGAAAATTCAGCAGCGCCTCAAGCCGGCCCTGGCTGATTTCCGGCTGGTACGGCGTGTACGCCGTGTACCACGCCGGGTTTTCCAGGATGTTGCGCTGGATCGCGGGCGGCGTGACCGTGCCGTGGTATCCCTGACCGATCAGCGAGGTCAGCACCTTGTTCTTGCTGGCAGTTTTCCGCATCCGGTACAGCAATTCGCGTTCCGACAGCGGCTTGCCGAAATCCAGCGGGTTTTCCTGCCGGATTGCGCGCGGCACGGTTTCGTCAATCAGCGCGTCCAGATCGGCCACGCCCACCACCTTCAGCATCTCGGCCATTTCGGCGGGCGAGGGGCCGATGTGGCGGCGGTTGGCGAAATCGTAGGGCAGGTAATCGGTGGGTTCGTAGGGCATGGATGCCTCCGCTGTGTCAGCTCGCGCGATGGGAGAGTACGTTTATCAAGGTGCCGGCCGGGTCGCGCAGATAGAACCGGCGCACGCCCCAGGGTTCGTCGGCGGGGCCGTAGTCGGGTGTCAGGCCAAGGGCGCGGACCCGGGCCAGACAGGCGTCGATGTCGTCGACCTCGATCGACAGGGCGGGCACTGGCGTGTCCGATCCGCCCTGCGACATGAATGAGGCCTGTGCCGTCTGCCCGCCTTCGCCCACCAGCGTCACGATCCACCCCATGTCCATCCCTGTGTTCAGGTCAAAGACATCGCGGTAGAACCGGGCCACCGCCCCCGGATCCGGGGTGGCGATGTTGGCGACGATGCGGCGGACGGCCATGGGCCTAGTCTCCGATGAAGTCCTTGTAGGCGGCGTCGTCCATGTAGTCGTCCATCGGCGACAGGTCGGACGGCTTGATCTTGAAGAACCACGCCGCGCCGGTCGGGTCTTCGTTCACCTTGCCGGGGTCGTCGGTCAGGGCGGAATTCACCTCGACGATTTCGCCGTCCAGCGGGGCCAGGATGTCCGATGCCGCCTTGACGCTTTCGATCACGACAACCTCGTCGTCCTTGCTGACCTCGGTGCCTTCCTCGGGCAGCTCGATGAACACCACGTCGCCCAGTTGCTCGGCCGCGTATTCGGTGATGCCGACGACGATCAGATCGCCTTCTTCAAGCAGCCATTCATGCTCTTCGGTATATTTCATGCCAGTTCGATCCTCTCCTGGGTCTTGTTTGGATTAGCGTTTGAAACGGGCCTCGACAAAGGGCAGGGCGGTCACGGTGACCGGCAGCCGCTTGCCGCGCAATTCGCCATATAGCGTGGTTCCCGGCTCGGCCATGTCGGTGGGCACATATCCCATCGCGACGGGGCCGCCCACGGTGGGGCCGAACCCGCCCGAGGTGATGCGCCCGATCTCGGAACCGCCCTCGGCCGCGGCGAACAGCGGCACGCCCTCGCGCATGGGCGCGCGGCCCTCGGGGCGCAGGCCCACGCGTTTTCGCGGCGCGCCTTCCGTAAGCTCGGCAAGGATCGGCTCGGCCCCGGGAAACCCGCCTTCGCGGGCGCCACCGCTGCGGCGTACCTTCTGGATCGCCCATGTCAGCGCGGCCTCGGATGGTGTGGTGCCATCGTCGATGTCATGACCGTAAAGGCACAGCCCGGCCTCGAGCCGCAGCGAATCCCGCGCGCCAAGGCCGATCGGCATCACGTCGTCATGGGCCAGCAGCGCGCGGGCCAGCGCCTCGGCGCTGTCGGCGGGCACCGAGATTTCATAGCCGTCTTCGCCGGTATACCCCGAGCGCGAGACCCAGCATTCCACACCGTCAATCGTCAGCGTCGCGACATCCATGAACCGCATATCGGCGGCTTCGGGCGCGAGCGAGGCCAGCACCGACTCGGCCGCCGGGCCTTGCAGGGCCAGCAGCGCACGGTTGGTGATGGCCGAAACGTTCAGCGCCGGCTCCAGCGCGGCCTTCATATTGGCAAGGTCGTCGTCCTTGCAGGCGGCGTTTACCACCACGAACAGGTGATCGCCGCGATTGGCGAACATGAGGTCGTCCATGATCCCGCCGTCGGGATTGGTGAACAGCCCGTATCGCTGGCGGTTCTCGCCCAGCCCCAGCACATCCATCGGCACCAGCGTTTCAAAGGCGATGGCAATCGCCTCCCACGCGTCCCCGTCGATGACGACCTGACCCATATGGCTGACATCGAACAACCCGGCCTTGTCGCGGGTGTGCTGGTGTTCGGCCATGATTCCGGCGGGAAACTGCACCGGCATTTCATATCCGGCAAAGGGCACCATCTTGCCCCCCAGTTCGACATGCAGCGCGTGCAGCGGCGTTTTCAAAAGCTCTGTCATACCCGATCCAAATATCAGGCCGATGTGATTCTCAAGAAAATCATCCGGCATCAGCATTTCGCACCGGTGGCGACCGATACGCGCGATACCCCCTCTGTCCGTTTGCCTGAGATCGTTATCCCGTCGGCGGGCGCGCGGGGCGCCACTCTCCAGAGTTCAGATGCGACTGCGGTCCTGAAGCCTGAGAGTTTCCGGGGCGGTTGCTCCTTCGGCACCGGGCTGGCCCGGTTCTCCCACAATCACATGGCTGGTTCTAGCCGGGGCCAGCTGTGCTGGCAAGCCCCGGCAACCGGCCCCGTGCGGGGCCGAGGGCGCTTTACAGCGCGGCGGTCACCTGAATTTCCAGCAGAAGGCCGGGCAGCACCAGATCGGCGCGCACGGTGGCGCGGGACGGGGCCGGGTTACCATCCAGCCAGGCGGTCCAGGCTTCGTTGAAGGCGGCAAAGTTGGCCAGATCGGTGATCCAGACGGTCGCGGCCAGCAGGCGCGATTTGTCGGTCCCGGCGGCGGCCAGCTGGGTGTCGATCCGCTTGAAGATTTCGGCCGCCTGGGTGGCGAAATCGGCTTCGCGACTGTCGATGGCGACCTGGCCTGCCAGATAGGCGGTGCCGTTATAGGTGACGGCTTGCGACATGATGGGGCCGGATTCGATGTACTTGGGGTCGCTCATGCGATGTCCTTCTTGGAAAACCTGGTGGGTAAGGCGCCCCGGGGCGCCCGCGCGCGGACAATCGCGGTTTCGTGCGGTATGTGCAACCCGATGCCGGGGGGGCAGGGCGCCGATCAGCCTGCCTTGATCGCGGCCACGACTGCGGTGGTGGTGCGTTCGACATGGGTGCGGATGATGGTGGTCGCGGTCTCCACGTCCTTGTCCAGCGCGGCGGTCATCAGCGCGCGGTGTTCGGTGTGAATTTCGCGGGTCAGCACGGTGCGAATTCGGCTGAGACGACGAAACCGTTCGTGATGGGCGAACATGCTGGCCCGCGTCCGCAGCAACCAGACCGATGGGCAGGCCGCCACCAACGCCTCGTGAAACGCCTGGTTCAGCCCCTCCCAGCGGGCCATTTCCTCGACCCCTTGCCGTTCTGTGGTTTCCAGCCGTTCCAGCCGGTGAAAGGTGGTGATCACCTTTTCCTCCCACGCGGCATCGCCCAGAGGGATCGACAGCGCCAGCGCTTCGGCCTCCACCATCTTGCGCATATCACCAATTTCGCGCGCGTCCCGGGCGCTGAAGGCGGCCACGACAAAACCGCGCTGACCCAGGATTTCGACAAGGTATTCGCCGGCCAGCCGCGCCAGCGCCTCGCGGATCGGGCCCGACCCGATGTCATAGCGGGTCCGCAGCATTTCGATCTTCAGCTTCTGGCCAGGCGTCAGCGCACCCGATACGATATCTTCGCGCAGCAGGCGATAGGCCCGCTCGGCCGTCGTCTTTTCTTCGGGCGGGCTGGTTGGGGTCACAAGTGTCATCATGCTCTCCTGTCGCACCGGCATAGCGGCATATGGCCGCGAATTCCAGAATTTTCACATTTTTGACCTCACTCTAAAAATATAGATATTTTGGTTGACTTGATTTGAATATCTATATTTCTTACCGCCAGCGCCCAAGCCGTCTGCGGCAAGGGTCAATCCGTGCTAAGACGGCCCGGGCCTTGCGCCCGTAACGGGCCACCCGGGGGGAAGATGACAGTCAGTTTTCGCGATGTGCGCTACATCAGGGTTCCGGTCGCCGATCTGGACATGGCGGGCAGCTATGCCTCGGACATCCTTGGACTGAAGCTGGAAGATCGCAGCGAGACCGCGCTCTATTTCCGCTCGGACGCGCGCAACTACGCGCTGTGCTATTCGACTGCAGACGGGGCCGGGGTGGCGCTGACAGTGGCACACCGGGCCGATCTTGACGCGATGGCCGAACGGCTGGCGGCTGCGGGCTTCGCGCCCGACACCCTGACCGATGACGCCTGCCGCACGCGCCAGATCAAGGCCGGGATCGTCGCAATGGCCCCGAACGGTGTCGCGGTGGAAATCGTGTGGCGCCCGATGACCTCGGGCTGGCCTTTCCACGGCACGCGCCTGACCGGCATCACCGGGTTTCAGGCCGTGCAACTGGCCTGCACCGATATCGAGGCAAACGAATCCTTCTGGACCGATGGCATCGGGGCCGAGGTGTCGGATTGGGCCGGGCAGGCGGTGTTCCTGCGGATCGACGACAGCCACCACCGAATCGCGCTCTACCCCTCGCCGCGCGACGGGTTGCTGGGGGCCACATGGGGTGTGGCGGAAACCAATGACGTGATGCGCAACTGGTATTTCCTGCAGGCTCGCCAACAGCCCATTGCCCATGGCCCGGGGCGTCAGCCGACATCGGGTGCGGCCTTTGTCACGGCGAAGGGGCCGGGCGATATGCTGTATTCTTATGCAACCCCGATGGACGCCGCCCCGGCCAACGGCCCGCGCCAGTTTCCGGACGAAGCGCTGAGCCATTGCGCCTGGGGGTCACCCACCGAACAGCCTGAATTCAAGGGAGGACAAGACAGATGATTGACCTGAAAGATGTGGTCTATTGCCGCCTTGGCACCACCGATCTGGCGGGGGCGGAATGGTACGCCGTCAACATCCTTGGGCTGGAAGTGTCCGAGCGGCGCAAGGGCGCGATCTATTTCAAGTCCGACCAGCGCCAGCACACGCTGTGCTATTTCGACGGCGCGCCCGAAGATCAGACAACCGCGTTCGAAATCGGCTCGGCGCAGGATTTGCGCAAGGCAGGCGACACGCTCGACCGGCTGGGCCACGGTGTGCACTATGGCACCCGCGCCGAATGCGAAGAACGCCACGTCGCGGCCTTCATCGCCTTCAAGGATCCGATGGGCAACCAGATCGAATTCGTGTTGCGCCCCGACACCACCGCGCGCGCCTATCACGGCACGCGCGACGCGGGCATCACCGGGTTCAGCCATGTTGGCCTGTGTTCCGACAACCTGGAACGCGACGAACGGTTCTGGACCGAGGTCTGCAACGCGCGCGTGTCGGACCGGATCGGTGATGCGCCCCTGATGCGGCTGGGCACGATCCACCATTCGATCGCGCTGTTCCCGTTCCACAAGCCGGGCATACAGCACATCAACCACCAGGTTGGCGGCACTGACGACATCCAGCGCAGCTTCAACTTCGTGCGTGAGAACCAGATCAACGTGACCTTCGGCCCCGGGCGGCATCCGACCTCATCCGCCGAGTTCCTGTATTTCACCGGCCCCGAGGGGATGACCTTTGAATACTCCAGCGGGGTTTGTGAAATCCACGATGAACCCCTGTGGCGGGACCGGCAATTCCACTTCGAACCCAAAGGCTTCTGCCAGTGGGGATCGGCGCCGAACATTGCCGCCTTCAAGGATTGAGGACATGAGCGATGATCTTGCCCGCACCGTGCGCATCGCCGCGCGTGCCCTGGGCCGCGCCGGGCTGGTGCATGCCTATGGCCATTGCTCGGCCCGGGTGGATGGCGACAGCTTTCTGGTCTGCCCGTCGGTGCCGATGGCGCATGTGGCTGTAGGGGGGGATTGCCCCCGCGTGCCGGTGTCTGGCGACCTGCCCGAAGGCGTGCTGGGCGAGGTGCGGCTGCACCAGCAGATCTATGCCCGCCGCCCCGAGGCCGGCGGCGTTGTCCGGTTCATGGGGCCGAACATGATGGCGCTGGCCGCGCTGGGCCGGGTGCCTGAGATGCGCCATGGCTTCGGCAGCTATTTCGCGCCCCGCGTGGGCCTGTGGGATGATATCCAACTGGTGCGCGACGATGCCCGCGCCGTTGGGGTGATCGACGCGATGGGCGACAGTGTCGGCGTGATGATGCGTGGCAATGGCGCGGTTGTCGCCGGCGCTTCGCTGCCCGAGGCGGTCGGGCTGGCCTGGTATCTGGAAGACATGTGCCGCGTCGAACTGGCCGCGCTGTCATCGGGGTTGGCCGATGCGGCGCCGGTGCTGACTAAGGATGAGGCCCGCGCGCGGGCCACGCGGCAGGGCCGCATTTTCGAACGGATGTGGGATTTTCTGAGCCATGGCGACCCAGAGTTGCCGGGCCACAAGCAAGGGACATGAACGTGCAGAAGATACTGAATTTCATCGACGGAGAATTCGTGGCCGGGCAGGGCGGAGAGTTTGCCGACCACTTCCCGACCACCGGCGAGGTGATCGCCGAGGTGTCTGCCGCAGGGAAAGCCGATGTGGATGCCGCCGTGGGTGCCGCGCGCGCCGCCCTGAAAGGCCCCTGGGGTAAGATGAGCGTGCAGGAACGTGTCGCCCTGCTGCGCAAGCTGGCCGATGGCATCAACGCGCGATTCGACGAATTCTTGGCCGCCGAAATCCGCGATACGGGCAAGCCCCGCAGCATTGCCAGCCATATCGACATTCCGCGCGGCGCGGCCAATTTCAACGTCTTTGCCGACCAGATCCTGACCTCGGGCACCGAGACCTTTGAAATGGCAACGCCCGATGGCGGCGGCGCGTTGAATTATGCGCTGCGCACCCCGCGCGGCGTGATCGGCGTGGTCTGTCCGTGGAATCTGCCGCTGTTGCTGATGACATGGAAGGTCGCCCCGGCGCTGGCCTGCGGCAACACCGTGGTCGTGAAACCGTCCGAGGAAACCCCCGCCACCGCCACCCTGCTGGGCGAGGTGATGAACGCGGTGGGCATTCCGCGCGGCGTCTATAACGTGGTGCATGGCTTTGGCCCCGGCGCAGCGGGCGAATTCCTGACCAGCCACCCGGGTGTCGACGGCATCACCTTTACCGGCGAAACCCGCACCGGCGAGGCAATCATGAAGGCCGCCGCCAACGGCGTGCGCCCCGTCAGCCTCGAGTTGGGCGGCAAGAATGCGGGCATCATCTTTGACGATGCCGATCTCGACAAAACGCTGGAAGGCATCGGGCGCGCCTGTTTCGCCAATACCGGGCAGGTCTGTCTGGGAACAGAACGGCTCTATGTGCAGCGCGGCATCTATGACCGGATCTGCGAAGGGCTGGCGGCCAAGGCGGCGGGCTATGTGATGGGCGACCCGTTCGAGGATGCCACCACAATGGGCACGGTCATTTCCGCCGAGCACCGTGACAAGGTGTTGGGCTATTACGACAAGGCCCGCGCGGGCGGCGCGACCATCCTGGCTGGAGGCGGCGCGGCCGAGGTGCCGGGCTATGCCGACGGCTACTGGGTGCAGCCTACGGTCTGGACCGGGCTGGCCGAGGATCACGCCGTCGTCACCGACGAAATCTTTGGCCCCTGCACCCATATCTGCGCCTTCGATACCGAGGAAGAGGGCATCGCGCTGGCGAACAATTCGCCCTATGGCCTTGCCACGTCGATCTGGACAACGAACCTGGGCACTGCGCATCGTGCAGCCGCGCAGATCGAGGTGGGCATCACTTGGGTCAACTCGTGGTTCCTGCGCGATCTGCGCACCCCCTTCGGCGGGTCGAAATCCAGCGGGATCGGGCGCGAGGGCGGGGTGCACTCGCTTGAATTCTATAGCGAACTGCGCAACGTGTGCATCAAACTGTAAGGACAGATTATGCTGAGTGAGAAAGACCGCCAGACCTGCGTCGACAGCCTGCTGGAAAGCCATCGCACAAAGGTGCAGGGTAAACGCCCGTCGGAGATGTTCCCCGAGATCGAGATTGCCGACAGCTATGCCATTTCCAGCGCCGTGGCCGAGGCCAAGGTGAAGGCCGGGCAGAAGATCGTCGGCCACAAGATCGGCCTGACCTCGAAGGCGATGCAGGCCTCGTCGAAAATCGACGAGCCCGATTACGGGTACCTCTTCGACGATTTGGTGCTGCAGGACGGCGCGCAGGTGAAGTTCGAGGATTTCTGCGTGCCGCGCGTCGAGCCCGAGCTGACGTTCATCCTGAAAGAGCCGCTGAAGGGGCCGAATGTCGGGCTGGTCGACGTGATGCGCGCCACCGAATGGGTGGTGCCCAGCATCGAAATCATCGACGCCCGCGTGACCGAGCCGCGCAAGATTTTCGACACCGTGGCCGACAATGGCGCGGCGGCGGGGATCGTGCTGGGCGGTCGCCCCGTGCGCCCCGAGGATGTGGATCTGCGCTGGGTCGGCGCGGCCTTCTATCGCAACAGCCAGATCGAGGAAACCGGGCTGGCCTGTGGCGTTCTGGGGCATCCGGCGATGGCGATTGCCTGGCTCGCGAACAAGCTGGCGCCCTTTGGCACCGTGCTGGAACCCGGCCACATGATGCTGTCGGGCAGCTTTACCCGCCCGGTCTGGGCGGCCAAGGGCGATACCCTGCACGCCGATTTCGGCCCACTTGGCTCGGTCGCGGTGCAATTCGTATGAAGACGCCTGCGAACGATTTCAAACGCCGTCTGGCTGCAGGAGAGCCGCTGGACGGGCTTTGGGTGTCGCTGGCCAGCCCCATCGCGGCCGAGGCCGTATCGCTGCTGGGTTTCGATTGGATGCTGTTTGACACCGAGCATTGCCCGATCGATCTGGCGCAGGTGCAGCCGCTGCTGCAGGCGGCGGCCACCGGCACGGCCAGCGCTGTCCTGCGACCTGCGTGGAACGACAAGGTGCTCATTAAACGGGCGTTGGACATGGGGGCGCAGACGCTGTTGATCCCCTTCGTGCAGAGCCCGGAAGAGGCCGCCGAGGCCGTCGCCGCCACCCGCTATCCCCCCGATGGCATTCGCGGCGTGGCCGGCGCAACCCGCGCCAGCCGGTACGGGCAGGCCAGCGATTATTTCGCGCAGGCCGACAGCCAGATTGCCGTCCTGGTGCAGGTGGAAACCCGCGCCGCGATGGACCGGTTGGAAGATATCGCAGCCGTGCCCGGCGTGGATGGCGTATTTATCGGCCCCTCGGATCTGGCGGCCAGCTACGGCCACCTTGGCAACCCGGGCCACCCCGAGATGCAGGCGGTGCTGGAACAGGCGGTTCAGCGGCTGCAGGCCGTGGGCAAACCGGCGGGTATTCTGGCGACCAACGCGGCCGACGCCAAACGCTATCGCGGCTGGGGGTATGCTTTTGTCGCCGGAGCGGTGGACCTTGGGCTGCTGATTGGCGGAGCCAAGGCGCTGCTTGCGGAAATGCGCGACTGACGCAGCGTTTGGTGCACTGATGCACCAAAGAAACACCCCGCCCGGCTTGTTCGCCGGGCGGAACCGGATCATTGTCGCGCCACCACGGGCCCCGGGGCCCGCCCACTGGCTGAAACGGCGCGACATGCAAAATCCCACCTATCCCCTGATCCACGACACCTTGCAATTTCCGCTGGACGCGCCACCGGACTATGGCACCGTGCAGGAAGTGGCCGAGGGTGTACTGTGGTTACGCATTCCGCTGCCGTTCCAGCTGGACCATGTCAACATCTACCTGCTGCGCGACGGCGACGGCTGGGCGATGATCGACACCGGCATCAAGACGAAACAGGCCATAGAGATGTGGGAGACCCTGTTTGACGGCCCGTTGAAAGGGTTTCAGATCACGCGGATCATCGTCACCCATCACCACCCCGACCATATCGGCCTTGCCGGTTGGCTGTGCGACCGCACCGGCGCGCAACTGCTGACCAGCCAGACGGCTTTCATGACGTGCCGGGTGATCTCGCTTGCGCCGCAGGATTTCGGCTCGCGCCAGTATTTCGATTTCTATTCATCGCACGGGATGGAATCCGAGGCCGCCGGCTTGGTGGCGATTCAGGGCAACGAATATCTGAAACTGGTCAGCCCGCTGCCCACAACGTACCTGCGGCTGGTGCTGGGCGATCTGCTGACCATCGGAGAGCGGCAGTTTCGCGTGTTGACGGGCGACGGCCATGCACCGGAACAGATCATGTTGTACTGCGAAGCCGACCGGCTGTTGTTCGCGGCGGATCAGGTTCTGGAACGCATTTCACCTAACGTCAGCGTCTTCGCGGGCGAGCCGAATGGCGATCCGCTGGGCCATTTCCTGCGCAGTTTGCGGCTGCTTGGGTCGGAAATCCCGGATGATACGCTGGTGCTGGCCGGTCACCGCCGCCCTTTTCTTGGCCTGCACCAACGCTGCGCGGAACTGGAAGAGCATCACGAGGAACGCTGCGATCGCATTCGCAAAGCCTGTGCCGAGCGTCCGCACTCTGTGGCCGAGCTGGTGCCTATCCTGTTCACGCGCCCGCTGGATCCGCATCAGATGAGCTTTGCGTTCTCCGAAACGCTGGCGCACGCCAACCGGCTGATCCGCCGGGGCGAGATTGAAGAAATCGAAAAAGACGGGAAAAAGTTCTGCCAGAAGGTCTGATAAACCCGACGGGGCAGGCAGGATGTGGCAGGCCGAAGCCGGCCCGCCACGAAACTCATGTGATCAAGCGGCTTTCTTGCGCTTGCGAGCAATCGCCAGACCACCCAGGGCGGTCAGGATCAGAACACCACCGGCAGGCAGCGGAACCGGAGTCGTCGTCGTTGCCGAGAACGATGCGGTTGCCACGTTCGACTGCGTGGTGAAGTTCAGGTAACCCACGGTGTCGTCATAGTCCGCGTGCGAGATGATGCCGGTCGCGTTGAACGACACGTCATCGCCATCAACGGTGATGTCGCTGAATTGGTTCGCAGTGAAGGTGAAGCCCATCACCGTATAGACGACCTGCTGGAAGTCTTTCAGCTGGAAGTCCATCATGTGGGCCAGCGTCGAGTACTCGACGATGCCTTCGTCGGCAAAATCGCCATCTGCCAGGATCACGATGCCGTTGTGGCGCAGGTCAACCGTGCCGCCCGGTGTGAAATCCGAAGAGTCGATGTTTGCTTTGCCGCTGATGTCCAGCTGGCCCTTGATCGTTGCTGCGGAAGCAGCCAGGGGCGTTCCCAGCGCCACTGCGGTGGCCAGAACGGCCGTCGTAAACTTGTTCATAGCGTTTTCCAATTTACCCTCGTTAACGCCGCAAATCAGCGAACCTGATTGCGCACACCTTCCCAACGCGGTGGATTTGAAATGGGTCCGAAAAAAGTTAACAAAATTCCATTTTTCTGCCGCAGTTGAATTTTCGCTTGAAATTCCATCGCTTAGGCCCGAAAGCTCAGGACGCTTCGGCCAGCAGGGCGCGCACGTCAAGCGGGCGGTTGTACATCGAAAGCTGTCCGGCGGCGTCGCGCGGCCATTCGGACTGCGGCCTGTCGTGATACAGTTCGACGCCGTTTTCATCGGGGTCGCGTAGGTACAGCGCCTCGCTCACGCCGTGATCTGCCGCGCCGTCCAAGGGGACGCCAGCAGTGACGACGCGTTTCAGAACATCGGCCAAAGCGGCGCGGTCGGGGTAGAGGAAGGCGGAATGATACAGGCCCGTCGCATTCGGCGGCGGCGGATTGCCCCCGGCACTTTCCCATGTGTTCAGTCCGATGTGGTGATGATAGCCACCCGCCGACAGGAACGCGGCCTGTGCGCCGAACCGCTGGGTCAGCTCGAACCCAAGCACGTCGCCATAGAACCAGATGGCGCGGTCAAGGTCCGACACCTTAAGGTGGATGTGGCCGATACGGGTGGCGGGTGGGGCGATCTTGGACATGAGGCTACTCCTTTGCTGCGGCCAATATGGATTGCCTGTTGCGCCCGCGGAAGGCATCTGCGCGCGCAGGATATGTGCGCGTCTGCGTCGCGATTATTGCGCGGGCGTCCGTCAGGGCGTAGTGACATGCGCAGCAACGGAGGATGTGATGGCACAGCCAGACTGGAACCCCGCCCATTACGCCCGCTTTGCCGATCAGCGTCTGCAACCGGCGCTGGACCTGCTAGCGCGGCTGGGCGATGTGCCCGAGGGCGATGTGATCGACCTTGGCTGTGGCAATGGCGGTGTCGGCCCGGCATTGGCTGCGCGGTTCGGCGCCGCGCGGCTGCGGGGTGTCGACAATTCGGGCGCCATGCTGGATCAGGCGGCGCAGACTGGCGCCTATGCCGCGCTCGAATTGGCCGACATTGCCGGGTGGGTGCCCGAGGCGGCTCCTGCGGTGATCTTTTCCAATGCTGCGCTGCACTGGCTACCCGATCACGAAACGCTGTTGCCCGCATTGGCCGGGGCGCTGGCCGTCGGTGGAGCGCTTGCGGTGCAGATGCCGCATCAGAACCGCGCGCCCTCGCACCGGCTGTGGTACGATCTGGCCGAACAGCTGTGGCCGGGCCGTATCGATCCGGGGCTGTCGCCCGGCTGTATGGAGCCTGCGGAATATCATCGCATCCTGTCGCCCCTGGGCGATTTCGCGCTGTGGGAGACCGAATATTTCCAGCAGCTTGCACCCTGGGGCGACGGCCACCCGGTGCGCCAGTTCACCAGCTCTACCTTTGCGCGCCCGATCCTGGCCGAGTTGACCCCGAACGAACAGACCGAGTTGTTCGCCCATTACGACGCTGCCATGGCGCGGGCCTATCCCCTGCTGGCGGACGGCAGCGCGCTGTTCCCGTTCCGGCGGCTGTTCTTCACGCTGATCCCGTCCTGAAAGGAGCCACCGATGCCAGTCTTGATCAAATCGACGTATGAGGCGCGGGTGACATGGCTGGGCCATGTGCCGGGCGGGCAGGAGTCGCTGCGCGCGCAGGCGGTCGAGCGGCTGACGCTTGGGTTTGCCGGTGACGCGGGCGCGCGGCACGAAGGCACGGAGCGCGCGTCGTGCTCGCGGGTGACAAACCTTTACCCGCGCGGCACGACCATCCGCAACGTGCGGCAATTGACGATTCTGTCCGCCGAGGAAATGGCGGTGACGGCGCAGAAGATGCAGTTGGAGGCGCTGGATCCGCGCCTTCTAGGCGCGTCGATCGTGGTCGAGGGCATTCCCGATTTCACCCATATCCCGCCGTCCTCGCGGTTGCAGGGGCCGTCGGGGCTGACTCTGACGGTGGACATGGAAAACCGCCCCTGCGTTCTGCCCGCCCGCGAGATCGAGTCCGAGGCACCGGGTCATGGCACCGCGTTCAAATCGGCGGCCAAGGGGCGGCGCGGCGTGACCGCATGGGTCGAACGCCCCGGAGAGCTTGCGCTGGGCGATACGCTGACGCTGTTTATCCCCGATCAGCGCGGCTGGCTGCCAGGCGCGTAACCACGTTTCCGATTTGCGGCGGCGGTTTCGCCCTGCGACGTTTCGCGCGTCAGAAATGTCGGAATCCTTGGATTGTGCTTATTGCTTGGGCGCTATGCCTGTCGCAGGGTCGGCGCAAGTGCGCCGAGGAAACAGGAACACGAACACCGGGATCGGCCGCATGACCTATAAATCCGACATCGAAATTGCCCGCGAGGCACAGAAAAAGCCCATTCAGGAGATCGGCGCCAAGCTGGACATCCCGACCGAGCATTTGCTGCCCTATGGTCATGACAAGGCGAAAGTCAGCCAGGAGTTCATCAATTCGGTGCAGGACCGCCCCAACGGCAAGCTGATCCTGGTGACCGCGATCAACCCGACCCCGGCGGGCGAGGGCAAGACCACCACCACCGTGGGCCTTGGCGACGGGCTGAACCGGATCGGCAAAAAGGCCGCGATCTGCATTCGCGAGGCCTCGTTGGGGCCGAACTTCGGCATGAAGGGCGGAGCCGCGGGGGGCGGCTATGCGCAGGTCGTGCCGATGGAAGACATGAACCTGCATTTTACGGGTGACTTCCATGCCATCACCAGCGCGCATTCGCTGTTGGCGGCGATGATCGACAACCATATCTACTGGGGCAACGAACAGGACATCGACATCCGCCGCGTCGTCTGGCGGCGCGTTGTCGACATGAACGACCGTGCGCTGCGCCAGATCAACGTGTCGCTGGGCGGGGTCGCCAACGGCTTCCCGCGCGAAGGCGGGTTCGACATCACCGTGGCCTCCGAGGTCATGGCGATCCTGTGCCTGGCGCGCGATCTGAGTGACCTTCAGCGCCGCCTGGGCGACATGATCGTGGCCTATCGCCACGACAAGACGCCGGTGTTCTGCCGCGATATCAAGGCCGATGGCGCGATGACCGTGCTGCTGAAGGACGCGATGCAGCCGAACCTTGTGCAGACGCTGGAAAACAACCCCGCCTTCGTGCATGGCGGCCCGTTTGCGAATATCGCGCATGGCTGCAACTCGGTCACGGCGACGACGACGGCGCTGAAACTGGCCGATTACGTGGTGACCGAAGCCGGGTTCGGCGCCGATCTGGGCGCCGAGAAGTTCATGAACATCAAGTGCCGCAAGGCCGGGCTGGCACCGTCCTGCGTGGTGGTGGTGGCCACGGTGCGCGCGATGAAGATGAACGGCGGCGTCGCCAAGGCCGATCTGGGTGCCGAAAACGTCGAGGCGGTGAAGAAGGGCTGTGCCAACCTTGGCCGCCATGTCGCCAACGTGAAGGGCTTTGGCGTGCCGGTGGTCGTGGCGATCAACCATTTCGTCACCGACACCGAAGCCGAGGTCGAGGCCGTGCGCGCCTATGTGGCCGAGCAGGGATCAGAGGCGATCCTGTGCCAGCACTGGGCCAAGGGCTCCGAGGGCACCGAGGCGCTGGCCCGCCGCGTGGCCGAGATTGCCGATGCCGACATGGCGAATTTCGCGCCGCTGTATCCCGACGAGATGCCGCTGTTTGAGAAGATCGAGACCATCGCAAAGCGCATTTACCATGCCGACGAGGTGCTGGCCGACAAGAAGGTGCGCGACCAGCTGCGCGCCTGGGAAGAGCAGGGCTATGGCAACCTGCCGATCTGCATGGCGAAAACACAGTATTCCTTCTCGACCGATCCGAACCTGCGAGGCGCGCCCACCGGCCATTCGGTCCCGGTGCGCGAGGTGCGGCTGAGCGCCGGTGCCGGCTTTGTCGTGGTGATCTGCGGCGAGATCATGACCATGCCGGGCCTGCCGCGCGTGCCGAGCGCCGAGGCGATCCACCTGAACGAGGCAGGTCAGATCGAAGGGTTGTTTTAAGCGGCCAAGTGGCTGGGCGCGCCGTGGGCGTGCCTGCCGCACCCGCCGTAGACAGACGTTGCCGGAGGTGCCTCCGGCAGGAGTATTTGGACCGAAAAGAAGGGGCGCGGAATGACTGCGACGATCATCGACGGCAAGGCATTCGCGGCGGGAATCCGCGCGAAGGTGGCAGAGCATGTGGCGCGGCTGAAGGCTGATCATGATATTGTTCCCGGGCTGGCGGTGGTGCTGGTGGGTGAAGATCCGGCAAGCCAGGTCTATGTAAAGAACAAGGGCCGCCAGACCCATGAGGCCGGCATGAAATCGGTCGAGCATCGGCTGGAGGCCGACACCTCCGAGGCTGATCTGCTGGCGTTGATCGACAAGCTGAACAGTGATGAGAGCATTCACGGGATTCTGGTGCAGTTGCCGTTGCCGGATCATCTGGATTCGGATCTTGTGATCAACGCGATCGACCCGGCCAAGGATGTCGACGGCTTTCACATCTCGAACGTCGGGCTTCTTGGCACGGGGCAGAAAAGCATGGTTCCCTGCACGCCGCTGGGCTGCCTGATGATGCTGCGCGATCAACTCGGCAGCCTTTCGGGGCTGAACGCCGTGGTGATCGGGCGCAGCAATATCGTGGGCAAGCCGATGGCGCAGCTTCTGCTGGGCGACAGCTGTACCGTGACCATCGCGCATTCGCGGACCAAGGATTTGCCGGAGGTCGTGCGCCGCGCCGATATCGTGATTGCCGCCGTGGGGCGCGCCCAGATGGTGCCGGGCGACTGGATCAAGCCGGGCGCGACGGTAATCGACGTGGGCATCAACCGCATCGACAAGCCCGAAGGCGGCACGCGGTTGGTAGGCGATGTTGAATTCGACAGCTGCGCCGAAGTGGCGGGCGCGATCACCCCGGTGCCCGGTGGCGTGGGGCCGATGACCATCGCCTGCCTGCTGGCCAATACCGTCACCGCATGCTGCCGCGCCAACGGGCTGGAGGAGCCCGAGGGCTTGACCGCCTAGGCGGGTATCACGGGCACGATGGTGCCTTGGGCGATTGCGATCAGTGTTTCCGTGTCACCGTCGTAGGCGTGCACCTCGGCGGTGACGATCACCAGTCGCCGGCCCGGTTTCACCACGCGGCCCGTCGCGATCAGCCTATCTCCGCGCGCCGGGGCCAGCAGGTTGATTTTCAGCTCCGATGTCAGCACGTCGGCCCCCTCTGGCGCGCGGGTCAGGGCGGCGTAGCCTGCCGCCGTGTCGGCCAGCGTGAAACTCAGCCCGGCATGGCCGAAGCCTTGTTGCTGCCGCACCCCGGGCAGGATCGGCGCGGCAATACGCACCAGCCCCGGAGTGATCTCTTCGATCTGGGCGCCGATGGTGTCCATCATGGTCTGCGCGGCAAAGCTGTCGCGGATGCGGGTGTCAACGCTCATCTTTCGGTCCTTCGGGGGTTAACGGGGCATCGGCACCTGATGCGGCGTCGTGCCGGTCAGGATGGCGCGGGCATCGCGGTGCATCAGCGTGGTCAACGGCGCGGCATCGCAGCGCAGACCGCCGGTGAAAGTGCCGTAGGCGGGCATCACGATACGGTTGCGATCCACCAGAAATGCCGGGCGCGAGATGCTGCGCGCACCCAGCCGCACACTTGCCTTGGGGTGGTAATGGCCCGAGATCTCTCCGCTGGCGCCGTCGCGTGCGATATGACGAAAGGTCAGCGGGGCGTGCAGCAGTTCGGCCATGTGCATCCCGCCCAGTTCGATCGGGCCGGGATCGTGGTTGCCTTCGACCCAGACCCAACGCCGCCCGGCCTGAAGCCGCGTGATCCACAGCCGTTCCTCTTCCGGCAGGCCGCGCGCGGCATCCAGATCGTCGAAACTGTCGCCCAGGCAGATCACGGTGCGGGCGTTGGTGCGCAGCAGGTCGGCCGACAGCCGGTTCAGCGTGTCGCGCGTATCATAGGGGGGCAGGGTGGCACCGCCGCGGCGGGCAATGCGCTCGGCCTTGCCAAAGTGCAGATCGGACACGCAGAGCAGCGACTGGTCGCGCCACCACAGCGCGCCCGAGCCAAGCGCCAGAAGGCTGGCACCGGCCAGCGACAGGGGCAGGGCGTTCATGACTTGTTCCATTGGGTCTGAATCGCGCGGGCGCGCGGGATTTGCAAGCGAAAGATGCCGGGGTCAGGTGGCGGGGGCGAGGCTGTCGAGCCCGCTTTCAGCGAACAGCCGCGCGGTTTCTTCGGCCAGCAACCGTTCTTCGGCCGCGCCGGAGACGGGCACCTTGCCCACCTCGAGCAGGAGCGGCGCGGCCAGCGGCGTCACGCGGTCCAGCCTCAGGTGATCGATGCGGCCCTGCACGCGGGCGCACATGTCTTCGATCCGGGCGAAATCGACAAGGCCGCGCCGCGATTCCTCGCGCGTGATCTGCATCAGCAGGTGGTCGGGGTCGTATTTCAGCAAGGTGTCATACAGGATGTCCGACGAGAACGTGGCCTGCCGCCCGGATTTGCGCTGCCCTGGCATATTGCGCTCGATCAGCCCGGCGATGGTGGCCGAGGCGCGAAAGGTACGTTTCATCACCGCGTTGCCGGCCAGCCAGCTGTCGAGACCGTCGCGCAGAGCGGCCAGATCGAACAGCGGCGCAGGGTCCGTCACCGGATCAAGCCCCCAGATCAGCGTGGCATAATCGGTTGCGACAAAGCCCAGCGGGTGCAGGCCGGTGTCTTCCATCCGCTTGGTCAGCAGCAGGCCCAGCGTCTGCATCGCGTTGCGGCCCGCGAAACCATAGACGCAGGTGTGGGCGCGGCCGTCGTGCGGAAAGCTTTCGACCAGAAGCCGCCCGCGCCGGGGGAGGTGCGACACCTGCCGTTGCAGATGCAGCCAGTCGGCGGTGTGGCGCGGCATCTCGGGCCAGTCGTCGCGGGCGAACATATCCAGCATCCGTTCCGACAGTTGGGTCGAGGTGGCGAATTTCGTGCCCATGAAGGTGGCGATGCGGGGCTTCTTGTCGGCACGGCGCGTGACCTCGACCGTCATCTCGCGCAGGCCCTCGTAGCGCACGATCTGCCCGCCGATCAGAAAGGTGTCGCCGGGGGTGAGCGTGGCGGCAAAGCCTTCCTCGATCTCGCCCAGTGGCTTGCCGCCCCGGTTGCGGCGCAGGCGCACCTTCAGCGTGTCGGTGTCCTGAATGGTGCCAATGTTCATGCGGATGCGCTGGGCGGTGCGCGGGTCGCGCAGCTGCCACAGCCCGTCGGGGCGCTGCACCAGCCGCTGCCAGCGGTCATAGGCGGCCAGCGCATAGCCGCCGGTGGCGCAGAATTCGAGGCAGTCGTCGAATTGCGCGCGGCTCAGCGTGGCATAGGCGCCGGTGCTGGCGACCTCGGCGAACAGATCGTCGGCGTCGAACGGCCCGGCGCAGGCGCGGATCAGGATATGCTGGCACAGCACGTCGCGGGGGCCGGGGCCGCGCGGTTCGCCATCCAGATCGCCCGCCGCCACGGCCTGAAGCGCGGCGATGCATTCGACCACCTCGAACCGGTTGGCGGGCACCAGCAGCGCCTTGGAGGGTGCATTGTAGCGGTGATTGGCGCGGCCGATGCGCTGCACCAGTCGTTTCACGTTTTTGGGCGCGCCGATCTGGATCACCAGATCCACATCGCCCCAGTCGATTCCCAGATCGAGGCTGCCGGTGCAGACGATGGCGCGCAGCTCTCCGCGCACCATCGCCGCCTCGACCCGCTGGCGCTGGGTGCGGTCAAGGCTGCCGTGGTGAATGCCGATGGGCAGGCCGTCGTCATTTGCCAGCCAGAGGTTGTGAAAGAAAATCTCGGCCTGCGCGCGGGTATTGTGGAAGATCAGCGTGGTCTTGTGCTGGCGGATCTGGTCGAGCACGGCGGGAATGGCATGGGCGGCGCCGCCGCCGGCCCAGGGCGGCAGCGCATCGGTGTTCAGCATGGCGACATCGGGCGCGGGCCCCGGATCGGCGTGGACGATGGTGCAGGGATCGGGATGGCGCGCCAGCAGCCGCGCGATGGCGGCGGGGTCGTCGACCGTGGCCGATAACCCGACCCGCGCCAGACCGGGGCAAAGCGATTGCAGGCGCGACAGGGCCAGGAACAGCTGATCGCCGCGCTTGCTTTCCGCCAGGGCGTGGATTTCGTCGATCACCACGCGTTTGAGCCCGGCAAAGATGCGCGGGGCATCTTCGTAGGACACCAGCAGCGCAAGGCTTTCGGGCGTCGTCAGCAGGATATGGGGCGGATCGGCGCGCTGGCGGCGGCGCTGGGTGGCCGAGGTGTCGCCGGTGCGGTCTTCGATCCGGATCGGCAGGCCCATATCCTCGACCGGGCGGCGCAGGTTGCGCCCGATGTCGGCGGCCAGCGCCTTGAGGGGACTGATGTAAAGCGTGTGCAGCCCGGCGTGGTCGCGCGTGGCGAGATCGGCCAGCGTGGGCAGGAAACCCGCCATCGTCTTGCCACCGCCGGTGGGGGCGATGAGCAGCGTCGCAGGGTCATCGGCGCGCGCGAACATCTCAAGCTGGTGCGGATGCGGTGCCCAGCCACGCGTGGCGAACCAGTTGGTAAGGATGTCGGGAAGGTCTGCCATGCCCTGCGCTTGTGATGGTGCCAAGTGGCCATCATGTATGGCCGGGGCGCGTCATGGCAAGCGGTGCTGGTTGGGGAGGTCGGGCAGGGGGCGCTGCCCCCGTCCCTGCGGGACTCCCCCGGGATATTTGGCCCCAAAGAAAGCGCGGATCAATCCGCTTTGACGGCGTTCATTTCGGCGATGATCTGGCGGATCTCGGCGGTGAAACGTTCCGGGCCGATGCCGGCCGAGTTTTCCGACCAGACGCTGAAGCGTTCGAGCAGGGGCATGAAGGTTGCGATTTCTTCGGCCGTCCAACTGGACAGGAATTCGCCCATCACGAGATATTTGAACTGGCGCGCGGCCTGAACGATCGCTTCGCCGCGCGGGGTGAGGGTGACGATGGTCCGGCGCCCGTCCTGCTGGCTGACGTCGCGGCGCGCCAATCCACGCGCGATCATCTCGCTGACCTGACGCGAGGCGCGCGATGGGTCGATCCGCAGCCGTTCGGCCACGGTCGCGATCATGGTTTCCTGTTTCGCATCTGGACCGAATTCGTTCGAGGGCGCCCAGATGGCCACCAGCACGTCAAGCTGGGCAAGGTCCATTTCCTTGTCGAGGCCAAGTGCGGCAAGGGCATCATGCCCGAGTTCGCGTTTGAAATAGCGACGACGCCAGTTCTGCAGCACGGCGTCGATATCGAGCGCGGCGCGGGTGACGTCTTTTTCGATACCGGCTTCGGCAAGGAAGTCGATCATGGGAAGGTCGCGTTCGGGAATTGGAATCTCCATCGGTTATCGGCAGGCGGGATTTCTCCCCGTGTTGGGGGAAGTTTACGTGCTATTGACATATAATTGCAAGCGTCACATTTATAAGGCAACCTAACCCGAAACGCTTTGTGCGTACCGTTCGGAGAGCGCTTGTTCCGCCGGGCGGCAGTTTCTGTCAGGACATCCATTGAGTAGCCCAACGCCGCCGAATGCCACCGAACCTGTTGACTGGAGCCGTATCAGGTTAGTCTTTGCAGCCGTGGCCGTCACTCTTTTTCTTGCCTCTCTGGGGCAGACGGTTGTGACCACGGCGCTGCCCATTATCGTGGGCGAATTGGGTGGGCTGGACCAGATCACATGGGTGATCACGGCCTATCTTCTGGCGGCGACGGTGGGCGCGCCGATCTTTGGCAAGCTGGGTGATCTGTTCGGTCGGAAAAAGGTGTTGCAGGCCGGCATCCTGGTGTTTCTGACGGGAACGACGATCTGCGCGCTGGCGCCCAGTATCTGGGTTCTTGTGGCGGGCCGCGCTGTGCAGGGCATGGGCGGTGGCGGATTGATCGTGGTGTCGATGGCCACGATTGCCGACGTTCTGCCGCCGCGCCAGCGCGGGCGGTTTCAAGGCATTCTGGGCTCGGTTTTCGGGTTGTCGACGGTTATTGGCCCTCTCGCTGGCGGCTTCATCGTGCAGCATTTCGACTGGACCTGGATCTTCCTGATGAACCTGCCGATCGGGGCGGTGGTGTTTGTGCTTCTGGCCGTCCTGCTGGAAACCCCGCCAGCGCGCAAACGGGCAAGCCTTGATTATGCCGGGGCCATCGGTTTGTCACTGGTGCTGTCGCTGCTGGTCGTGATGGCCAGCCTTGGCGGCAAGACGCTGGCCTGGGACAGTGCCGAGATGGCCTTCCTGATGCTGGGCGCGGTGGCGGCGCTGGTCGGGTTTGTCGCAGCCGAGAAGCATTCGAGCGAACCGATCCTGCCGCTGGGTCTGTTCGGTATCAACAACTTCGTGGTGTCGAATTCGGTTGGCTTCATCACCGGCGTCGCAATGTTTTCGACGATCACCTTCGTGCCGTTTTTCCTTCAGGTTGTGAAGGGCGTCAGCCCGGCGATGTCGGGGTTGTATACCTTTCCGATGATGATCGGGCTGATCGGCGCCTCGACCCTGTCGGGGCAGTTCATGTCGCGCACCGGGCGGTATCGTATCCTGCCGGTCTATTCGACGCTGGTTCTGGCGCTTGCGATGGTGGCGCTGGGCTTTGTCGGGCCGCATACGCCCAACCCAGTGATCGGAGGCTTGATGTTCCTTGCTGGCGTCGGGATCGGGCCGGTGATGGGCGTGGGGGTGACCGCAATCCAGAATTCGGTGCCGGCGCGTATGGTTGGGGTGGGTACGGCCAGCGCCAACATGTTCCGCCTGATCGGCGGATCGTTGGGCACGGCGGCTTATGGCGCTCTGTTCGCGGCGGGGCTGGGGCGGCATCTTGGCACGGTGATGCCGGGGACGGATCCGCGCGCCCTGTCGGCGCAGCAGATCGCGGCCATGCCCGAAGCCACGCGCGAGGTGATTTCGCAGGGCATCGCCCACGCGCTTCACCCGGTGTTCTGGTGTTCAGCGGCGCTGGCCTGTGTGGCCAGTTGCATCGCGTTGATGATGGTGGAGCGGCCGCTGGCCGATACGCTGCCCGCGGCCGAATAGGGCGCTATTTCACGATCACCTCGTCCTTGACGAACATGTTCGCCCAGGCACGGTCCACCAACTCAGGCGTCATCTGATAGGGGATGCCTTCGAATTCGCAGATGGCGATCATCTGGTCGATCAGGAACACCGGCTGGTAGTTGGCATAGGTGTTGTCGATCGTGGGGTATTTCACCTTGAGCAGGTGCACGAGCGACGCCTCGTCCAAGGGCATGCCCTTTTTCCGCGCCACGAGGGCAAAGATTTTCAGGAAGTTTTCCTGGCTCGGGCCGTCGATCTTGATCTTGAAGAAGATCCGGCGCAGGGCCGCCTGGTCGAAGATTTCATTTGGGTGGAAGTTGGTCGAAAAGATCACCAGCGTGTCGAAGGGCACTTCGAACTTTTCTCCCGATTGCAGGCCAAGGATGTCCTTGCCTTCTTCCAGGGGAACGATCCAGCGGTTGATCAGCGCCTGGGGCGGTTCCTCTTGACGGCCAAGGTCGTCGACGATGAAGATGCCGCCGGTGGATTTCAGCTGTAGCGGGGCCTGATAGGTGCGCGCGGTGGGGTTGTAGACCAGATCGAGCATCTTGAGCGACAGCTCGCCCCCGGTCACCACGGTTGGCCGTTCGCAGCAGACATAGCGCGTGTCGAATCGTTTGGCGCGGCGCAGCGCGGTGGGATCGTCCTGCACCTGTTCCACGGCATTGTGCACGATCGGGTCGTAAACGGTGATGACCTGACCGGAATATTCGATGGCGCGCGGGACATAGACCTTGTCGCCAAGTGCGTCGCGGATGCCGTTCGAGATGGAGGATTTCCCGTTGCCGGGCGGGCCGTACATCAGGATCGAGCGGCCGGCGCTGACGGCAGGGCCAAGGTGATCCAGCAGGGAATCCGGCAGGATCAGGTGCCCCATCGCGCGGGTCAGCTGGTCGCGGGTGATCTGGATGTTGCGGATCGACTGGCGCTGAACCTGTTCGCGGTAGACATCCAGCGGCACCGGCATCGCACCGAAATATTCCGACTGCGCCAGCGCGTCCTGCGCGCGCGCCTTGCCCGCATCGGTCAGCTGATAGCCCATTTCGTTGCCGTTGTTGGCGTTCAGCGTGCCCATCGCCTCGAGCAGGCGTTGTTCGCGGGCCAGGTCGACAAGTTCCTGCGTGATCGGGATCGGCAGGCAGATCGCCTCTGCCAGTTCGCTCACAAGGGTGCAGTTCTTGCGGAACATCGTTTTCAGCACGATGTCGCGCATCATCACCATCGGTAGCCGCATTTCGGCCAGAGAGCGGGGCGGGGGCGGCGCGATGACGCCGGTCGTCTGCATGTTCATGTCAGGGGCCTGTTGTCCGTATGTGAACCTTTGCGCCATTGTTTCCGGCGTTTGTGGCCAGAGTGCGGCGCGACAAACGCCATTCGTGTCAGAATGCGATCATTCACAGGGGGGCTGAAGATTTCGTGAAGGCGTGCCCTAGCGGCCGTAGATGGCGCCCAGCAGCAGGTAGAGCGCCAGTGTGCCGCCAAGGCTCAGGCCCATCGGGAATTTCCAACCCATGTTCCAGCTTTTCCAGCCCGGCGCGATGCGGCGCAGGGGGGTGTATTTCACCAGACGGTGCGTCGCAAAGGCGGCCAGAAGATTGGCGGCAAAGATCGCCAGCAGCAGGCGCAGATCGCCCAAGGCGATATAGGGCGCTGCAGCGGCGGCAAATTTCGCGTCACCGGCCCCGATGGCACCGCCCGCGTTTAGTAGAAATCCGATCACCAGAACCACAACCATCTGCACCAGCCTCCAGCCGTAATCCGGGAGGGGCAGGGCCAAGGGGCCGATCACGACGAAAATCACGGCCAGCGCAATGACCGCCTGATTGGTGATGCGCATTTCGCGCAGGTCGGTGAAGCAGACGTAGAAGCAGATCGGCAGGACGAAGGGCAAAAACCACACTGCGGCCTGTGCGCCTTGGGTCATCGCCCTAGCTTTCCAGCGCCCGAAGCGACCGCACCGCTTCCTCGAAGTGCTGGGGATGGGTGTCGATCGATTCCCGCAGCAATTGCTTGCCGGTCTGTACGTCGCCCTGTTTCACCGCGGACAGCGCCAGCGTGTGCAATAGCTGCGCGCGCTCGGTCTGATCCATCGGGATCACCGGAAGGGTATAGTTGCGCTGGGCGCCCCGGGACAGGATCAGGTTGTTCTTGGCGGTGAACAGCGTCTGGTCCTGCCGGATCGCCTCGCCGAACAACCGCTCTGCCTCGGCGAAATCGCCGCGCGTCAGTTTGGAATAGCCCCAGTTGTTCATCACGCCGGCGGGCCGCGTTGTCAGGCCAACGGCGGTTTGATAAAAACTGTCGGCGTTTGTCCATTCCTTGTTGGCGTCGGCCACCATCGCTTCAAGCCGGTAGCGTTTGAATGTCTCATGCGTGGGGGGAATGGAATCCAGCGTGGCCTTGGCCTTGGTCCAGTCGCTGGTTCGGATCAGCGCATCGGCCAGGTCGACACTGTCCTCGGCCGTTGCCTTGGGCATCTTGGTGACCTTGGTCCAGGCGGCAACGGCCTCGGTGTTGCGCTTGGCGCGGACCAGCGATTGCGCATATCCCCGCTGCAGGTCGATCCGGTCGGGCTCGGCCTTGGTGGCGCGGCTGAAATAGCTGACCGCCTCGTTCGGGTCGGCCACCGTCAGCATCACGTCGTTGAGATTGGTTTCGTCGATGACATTCACATCGCGAAAGGCGCGTTCGACGGTATCCTTGCCGTCTTCAGCGCAGCCGGACACCACCATCGTGCCCGCAACAAGTGCCGGAATCAGAAACCCATGGCGCATTTTTTGCGTCCCTCTGCTCGTGCCGTGTCACTGGTTTTTGCGCAGTTCGAAATCGAGATTGCCGCGCTGTACCAACTTGTATTCTGCTTTTTGTTCGTCAGTATGGCCCACGTTTTCCGTTTTTGCGAGTGCAATTCGCAAATTGTCGCGGATTGCGTCACTTTCGCCATTGTCCAGCGCATAGGCCTTGCGGAAAATCTGTTCGGCCTCGGCGGTATTGCCGCGTTCCATCAGCACAACGCCAAGGTTGTTCCAGGCTTCGGGCCAGGTCGGATCGTCGCGCACGGCGCGGCGCAGCAGGTCTTCGGCCTGTCCCAGACGGCCAAGCCCAAGGTTCGCGCTTCCCATGCCCGAGAGGATTTCCGGCGTCAGCCCCTGTTTCAATGCCGCGCGGGTAAAGGCATCCAGCGCCAGTTCGTATTGCCCGGCCTGTATCAGGCGGTGGCCTACTTCGGTGCCTTCGACCGCCTCGCCCTTTGGGTCGACACCGGGGGCAAAGGGGCCATCGGGCAAATCTTCGATCCGGTCAGGACCGCAGGCGGCCACCACCGCGGCAACGGTGATGGCCGAGAGCAATTTCAGGATCGGTGCGGCCTGTCCCCCACCTTTTGAAGTCATGTCAGTTGTTGCCCATTGCGCCCAGGTTCGCGATGCCATTGGCCGAAGGACCCACAAGAATGATCAGCAGCGGCGGCACCGTCAGCCCCATTGTGGCAAGCGTCATTTTGGTTGGCAACTTGTTTGCGGCCTCTTCGGCGCGCATCACGCGCTTGTCACGCATTTCCCCGGCGAACACCCGCAGCGCGTCCGAAATCGACGTACCAAAGGTCGATGACTGGATCAGCACGGTCACGAAAGACGACACGTCCTGCACGCCGCAGCGGTCGCCCATGTCGCGCAGAACGGCCGATTTTTCCTTGCCTGCCTTCATTTCATAGGCGACGACGTCGAATTCATCTGCGAGCGCAGGGTAGGACGCGCGCAGTTCCTTGGCGACGCGCACGATCGACTGGTCCAGGGATTGCCCGGCTTCGACGCAGACCAGCATCATGTCCAGCGCATCGGGAAAGCCGCGGGTAATCGCCTCTTTGCGTTCTTCGACGCGGCGGGTGATCCAGTATTTCGGCAGGTAATAGCCGACACCGCCGGGGCCGACGATATACATCACCATCTGCTGCGAGTCGAATTCGACGCCCGCGTTCAGGACAGTCACATAGATCACCCCAAGGATCAGACCGATCACACCCAGCGCGAATTGCGCAAAGTGGAAAAAGCGAACCGAGTCTTTCGATTGATACCCGGCCTGGCGCAGCTTCAGCTGCATCGCCGAGAGCTGTTCCATATCCTGTGGTTCAAGGAAGCTCGCGAATTTCTGCAACTGCTCGTTGCGTCCGCCCTGGCGAAGCCGTTCCTTCTGGGGCTTGGATTTGGTGCTTTCGTTAACGTTGCGCTGGAGCTTTTTCAGCGGGTCTTCGGGTTGTTTCAGGAACATCACCACGACCAGCAGGATCATGGTGACACCAAGGCCGCCGACCACGATCAGCGGGCCGAAGGGGCCAAGCTGATCGGTAAGCAGGGTGTTGAAACTGTTCAGGAATTCCATGTCGGCACCTTACACCTTGATGTTGGTCAGAACGCGCATCACCACAAGGTTCGCCGACAGCAGGATGCCGACGACAAAACAGGCGGGGATGAAATAGGGGTGATCGAGCACCTCGTCGTAGTAGCCCGGGTCGTTGACCATGATCGCGCCCAGACAGAACAGCGGAAAGCCCGACAGGAACTTGCCCGACCATTTCGCCTCGGCGGTGATGGCATTCACGCGACGGAAAAGGCGGAACCGCGCGCGGATCACCTTGGCCAGACCCGACAGCACCTCGGCCAGGTTACCGCCCGATTGCTGCTGGATCGTCACGGCAACCGACAGGAACCGCATGTCCTGCATGTCCAGCCGCTCGGCCATTTCCTTCAGCGCTTCGCCCACGTCACGGCCATAGGCGCTCTCATCCGCGATGATGCCGAATTCGGTCGCCAGCGGATCCTGGATTTCCTTCGATACAATCGAAATGGCCGAGGAAAACGGGTGTCCCACGCGCAGGCTTCGCACCATCAGTTCGACCGCGTCGGGAAGCTGTTCCTCGATCATCGCCATGCGTTTCTTGGCTTTGCCGTTGACCCAGAAGAACACGCCGCCCACGCCAAGCCCGACAGAGGCAACCACGCGGATCGGCAGTTCGGTTTCCGTGCCGATCGTCAAGGCGAGGAAGGCCGCAACCGCCATGCCGCCCATGATCATGATCAACTGGCGTGGGGTGAAGGCAATCGCCGCTTTCTGAGCCCGGTCCGCCAGAAGCGAGTAGAGCGGCACCGAGCGCGATTTCATGTGCTGCTGCATTTCCTTGCGCAGCTGTTCCAGCACCTGTTCGCGGCCCGCGCCCTTGTCGAGCATTTCCAGCCGTCGGTTCACGCGGCTGTTGGCGCTGATCGATTTGCCGAAGGCCACAAGGTACAGGCCGTTCACCAGAACGACCACACCGACGAAAATCGAAACGTATAGGATAAGTTCCGTGGGGGCTTGCATCAGCGTGACTCCATCACGGTGGGTTCATAGATCGAGGCGGGCAGGTCATAGCCCCACATGCGGAAGCGTTCGGAATAGTGGCTGCGCACGCCGGTGGCGGTAAAATGACCGATGATCTTGTTGTCCGGGGTCAGGCCGACGCGCTGGAACTTGAAGATTTCCTGCATGGAAATAACGTCGCCCTCCATCCCCGTCACCTCAGTGATCGAGGTCATACGGCGCGAGCCGTCTTGCAGGCGGCTGGCCTGCACGATCAGGTTCACGGCCGATGAAATCTGCGAGCGCATCGCCTTCAGCGGCATCTCGATCCCGGCCATCGCAATCATGTTTTCCAGACGCGACACACCATCGCGCGGGTTGTTGGCGTGGATCGTGGTCATAGATCCGTCGTGGCCGGTGTTCATGGCCTGCAACATGTCGATCACTTCCTCGCCACGCGTTTCCCCCACGATGATCCGGTCAGGACGCATCCGCAGGGCGTTTTTCAAACAGTCTCGGGGGGAAACCTCGCCCTTGCCTTCCACGTTCGGGGGGCGGCTTTCCATCCGGCCCACATGGGTCTGTTGCAGCTGAAGTTCGGCGGTATCCTCGATCGTCAGGATCCGCTCCGAGTTGTCGATGAAAGACGACAGAGCGTTCAGGGTCGTGGTTTTCCCCGAACCCGTGCCGCCCGACACGATGATGTTCAGTCGGGTTGCCACGGCGGCCTGCAGATAGGCGGCCATTTCCTCGGTAAACGCGCCGAAGTTCACCAGATCGTCGATCTGGAGTTTGTCCTTCTTGAATTTCCGGATCGACACCAGCGAACCATCCACCGCAATCGGAGGCACCATCGCGTTGAATCGCGAGCCATCGGCAAGGCGGGCGTCGACGTAGGGGTTGCTTTCATCGACGCGCCTGCCCACGGCCGACACGATCTTGTCGATGATGCGCAACAGGTGGCGTTCATCTTTGAAGGTCACGTCCGACAGTTGCAACTTGCCGCCGCGTTCCACGAACACCTGCTGCGGGCCGTTCACCAGAATATCGCTGACCGTGTCATCCTGCAGCAGCGTTTCCAGCGGGCCAAGGCCCGTGACTTCGTCATAAAGTTCCTTGTTCAGCGTCTGGCGGTCTTCGCGGTTCAGCACGATCCCGCGTTCGTCCAGCAACTCGCCCGCGATTGTCGCAATCTCGTTGCGCAGCTCTTTCTCGGTGGCGTGTTCCAGCGCGGCAAGGTTCAGGTTGTCAAGAAGCGCACGATGCATCTCGATCTTGATCTCGCCCATCCGCTCCTTGCGCTTGCGTTCCTTGTCGCCTGCTGCGGTGTCCGCAGGCACCTGCTCCACCTTGCGACGCATCGAGGGCGCGGGTGTCGGTGCGGGCGTCGGCGTGGGGGCAGCCTGAGGGGCGGCGTGCACCTCTTTCGGCTTCGGCGCGGTATTGGCTGCCGGTGCGGCGGCGGCGGGGGCCTTGGGGCCGGGCTTCTTGTACTTAGAGAACATGGGATGACATGCCTTGAATGATTAAGCGGCTTGCGCGTCGCCCTGGCCGAGTTCGTGCAGGGAGGTGGCCAGCTTTGCAATTTCCTTGCGCAGCGGATTTTTCGCCCCCGAAGACGCAAGGGGCTGGCCGTGGTCGCAGCTTTGCACAACCTGCTTGCCCCCATCGGGAAGCTGAAGATCAATAGAGATTCCAAGGCTTTCGGCCATGCGCTTCACACGGCTTTTGCCTGACAGATCGGTGAATTTCGGCGCGCGATTCAGGGCGAACCGCAGCTTGTTGAACGGCAGATCCTCGGATTGCAGCGCCCGTTTCAGCCGCAGGGCATTCTGGGCCGAACGCATGTCCAACTCGATCATGGCAAAGTAAACATGCGCGGCCTGCAACACGGTTTCCGACCACAGAACCAGCGTCGAAGGCATATCGACCACAACATAATCGAAATGGGCGCGCGCCATGTCGATCACCCGCTGGATATCTTCGGGGGTGATCAGATCCAGCGGCACCATATCGGCAGGGGCGGTCAGCACCTGCAGCTTGTCTTCGAAACTGACAAGCGCCTGGCCGAACACCTCTTCGTCAAGGCTTTCTGTGTCCTGCAACATCTCGAACACGGCTTCGCGGCGGGGCAGGTCAAGATAGGTCGACACGGCGCCGTATTGGAGATCGAGATCCAGCAGGCAAACGGTGGGCGCATCGGTCTTGGTGACATTGGCCAGTTCCCACGCAAGGTTCACCGCCATTGTCGTCGATCCGCAGCCCCCGGCCAGCCCGTGCACAACAAGCAGTGCGCCTTCTTTCTGAGCGCCCGATTGCAGCGTCGGCGTGGCATGGTTGCCGACGCCTGCCTGTGCGGGCGTTTGACGCAGCCGTTCTATGGCAGATTGCAGTTCGCGTTCGGGCAGGGGGTAGGGGACAAATTCATCGGCACCCTTGCGCAGCAACTGGTGCAGCGAGGCCGGCGTCACGTCTTCGGCGATCAGGATCACACCGATGCCGCGCGATTTGGCCTGAGCGATGATTTCGCTCATCAGAACGATGTTTTCCTCGTCCTCTCCGTCCAGCGCTAAGGCAATGAATTCAAGCGATTGCGCCTCTGGCTGGCCAAAGAATGCCAGCGTTTCCGCGAACCCCAGATCGCCCCAGCTTTCGCCAAGCGCGGCTTCCATGTCTTCGATCAGAAGATCGAAATTCTGGACGTCGCGGCTGACGGTGCACGCGATGATCGGGTTGGTTTCTGGTTGCGGCATTCCGCTGCTCATTGCCATAATCCTCTGGTTTCGAGGCTTGGCTGGCGGATTGCTGGGTCTTGTCCCGACCGTTCCTGTATCCGTCTGCCAGGCCCCCGCGCGCTCTTGCGAGTCGCACGTCGCCTATCGAGGACAAGGTGGCGGGCAATGTGGGCAATAATTAGGCCCAATCAGCCCAATTGTAGGGTACTGGGCGACGATCCGTCGCCCAGACCGTTATTGTTGTTGGACGAACCCGCCCGAGCCCTGACGGCCGGTGCGTGTGGTCGGAACAACCGCGCTTTGCACGTAGTCGCGATAGATGATCTGGGCGTATTTACCATCCAGAACCGTGGGATGACGGCTGACAAATCCCGAGACCTCGGTCACCGTGCGCCGGTTCTGACGCTCGCGGTTGGGGGTGTCGATCAGGGGGCGGGTTTCGCCATAGGACACCAGCGCCTCGAGCCGCGAGCGGCTGATGCCACGCTGCGACAGGTAGGCGACAACCGCATTGGCACGCCGTTGGCCCAGGCTGCGGTTATAGCCGCTGCTGCCCACCTTGTCGGTGTGGCCGTAGACGCGGAACCGGACCTCGGGGAATTGCCGAATCCAGTTCGCCTGCTGATCCAGCGCGGCGCGTGCACCGGCATCCAGAACCGCGCTGTCGAAGGCAAAGTTCACAGTCGAAGGCACTTCGGCCGCGAACCGCGTGCCAAGGCTGATGGCATAGTCCAGCTCGCCCCGCATCACCAACTGGTTGTTGTTGTTGGCATTGCCGAAGGTCTTCATGTCCAGCTCGTGGCCCGCTTCGCGGTCACAGGCTGTCAGGGCCAGGGCCAGAACCCCGATGGAAACGATCTTGTGCATGTGCCTTTCCCTCCGCTCAGTCCAGGACATAACCATAAGACCCGCTGAAATCCTGCTTGGCCACTTCGCCCACGGCACCTTTGGCACGGCGTGTTTGTGCGGTTTGTCCGAACAGGAACAGGTCCTTCTCGCTTGGGGGTTTCACCCGGTCGGTGGGCAGGGCAAAGGCCTCGCCCCGGGTGGGGGTGACAAGATGGGCGCTGATGATGATCACCAGCTCGGTCTGCTGCCGCCGATAGCTGGAGCTGCGGAACAGCGCGCCGATCACCGGCACATCGCCGATCCAGGGCAGCTGGCCCACGTTGTCCAGGAAATCATCCTGAATCAGGCCGGCAATGGCAAAGCTTTCGCCGTCGCGCATTTCAACCGTGGTCGAGGTTTCGCGACGCGTGAAGGCATCAATCTCGAAGCCGTTGAAGTTCACGCCGTTGGTCGGGTCAACCGCCGATACGGCAGCCAGCAGTTCAAGATTGATCACGTCCTTGTCGACGACGCGAGGCACAAAGTTCAGCTCGATCCCGAAGGGTTTGAATTGAACCGAGATTGCGCCGTTGTCCTGTGCGACCGGGATCGGGTATTCGCCACCGGCCAGAAACTTGGCTTCTTGCCCCGAGAGGGCGGTCAGGTTCGGCTCGGCCAGTGTGCGCACGACACCTTTCTGCTCCAGCGCCTCAAGCAGCAGGCCCACCTGCACCGACCCGGCGTTGAACCCGAACAGGACCGCGCCAGAGTTGTCGTTTACGGCCGGGATGTTGCCACCCAGCGTGTTGGTGACCGCACCCGAGTTGTTCAGCGTGCCGGTGCCCGCATTCAGCCCGGCATTGTTGCCGAAAACGGCCCCATTCATCGCCAGAGATGAGCTGAGCGATTTCGACACGGTGCGCTGCATCTCGGCAAATCGCACTTTCAGCATCACCTGCTGCACGCCGCCGACACTCATCAGGTTGGACACGCGTTCGGGGGCATAGCGTTCTGCCAGGTCCAGCGCGCGTTGCAGCCGCTGGCTGGAAGAAACGACGCCCGACAGCACGATGCCGTCATTGGCGGTGCGGACCTCGATCTTTTCGCCCGGAAGAATCTGGCGCAGCCGTTCCTTGAACTCGCTGACATCGGCCGCGACGCGCACGTCGACGTTGGTGATCAGCCGCCCGGTTGCATCCAGCAGGGTCAGCGTGGTCAACCCCGGCGATTTACCGAGAACATAAATCGTACGGTCCGAAAGTGAAGAAATATCGGCGATACCCGGATTTGCGATGCTGAGTTCGGCAAAGGGTTCGTCGCTTTCAACAACAATCGCCCGGTTCATCGGAACGTTCAGCGTTGCAGCCGTGCCCCGTTTGACGATGGTCAATGTCTCGGCCTGCGCAGCACCCACAATAGGCGATACGGCCAGAGCAAGCCCCAACAGGGCTGTCTTGCAAAAGTCCTTGAATGTCATGTGACCTGCCTCTCCGATCACGCCTCTGTTTCGGGTCTTTTTTGCCCGTTCTGGTTGTTACTGTGCGCGAGAAAGCGATTTCATGCAATAATCAAAGGGTTTTCTTGCGTTCCTTATGTGGATAACCGGCAACAACTTGGCGCGGCCCGGGGATGTCCCGAACCGCGCCATGTGCAGTTTTGCGATAATTTCGGCTCAGTTGGTGCAGGGGATCGGAATTTCGACCACTTCGGCGCCGCGGCGCGTGCGGATGGTGCAAACCCGTTCTTCCACCTTCTCGGGCGCGGCTTCGATCGCACCAAGACCCAGAAGCGAGCGTTGATCGACCTCGACCGCGCTGGCGATTGTGTCGTCCTCGGCCCCGACCAGCGACAGCGACAGGCGGCCGGTGCTTTGTGCCTGGGCCAGGGCGGCCACCTCTTCGGGGCGGGCCGAGACGGTGACGGTGCGGGCGATGGTGCCGCTGTCGATGTCCTCGCTTGCGCTTTGGTCGATGGCGATCAGCTTGATGTTGGCCTGGATCAGGCGGGTCACATCACCATTCGATCCGGCGCCGGTACCGCGCAGAGACCCCGTCCAGTAGACGTCTACCCGGTCACCCGGGCGCAGGAACCCCGACACGCCCGACGACACGTCAACGCGGATGGCAAAGGCGCGCATTCCGCGCTCCAGCCGCGAGGTGATGCCCGCGTCTTCGCCCGGCGCGGTCACCTTCATCGCCATGATCGCCTCGTCCTTTTCCATCGAGCGCAGGATATAGCGACGATCGGTCAGCTCAGGCGGGAACAGGGCGGCGCGATCGGTAAACGCGCCTTCGGGAATGGCGTTCTGGGGCCATTTTACGGCGCGCACGGCATCTTCCGTCAGGGATTCGCCATAGCGCAGGGCGCGAGTCGCAACGAATACATCGACCGTCGGCACCACCGCGGCGCGGGCCTGGCGTTCGCGGGCCAGTTCGGTCTGATAGGCGGCGATATAGTTCTTGGCCATCATCACGGCGCCCCCCGCAAGGGCCACCCCGACGATCAGGACCAATCCGAAAACTGCGCGCATGTTCTTACCCCTCGTTCGATTGTCCCTTCAGGACAAGGCCCAGCCGCAGCGGGCTTCATGAATGTCTGAGGGGGATGTTGGCAGGCCAATATGGCCAAAAAGCGAAATTGGGATGACCCGCGCGTGTTAAATACTGCGGATTATCCCGTTTTGTTTATGGGGCGATCACTCGCCCACCTCGACTGAGGTCAGATAGTTCCCCACACCGGTCCCAACGCCCCCTGACGCGGTCTGGATCGAGGTATAGGCAGCACCGGCCAGGGCCACGACGGCGGCGGTAAGAACCACCCAGTCGACTGTGACGGCGCCTTCCTCATCCCGACTAAAGCTTGTGAACTTCTTGAGCATGGTAACCTCTCAGGGTTGAATGCAGGTGAGCTGGAAATAAGGGGCCATGCCTTGAGTTTAAGACACGGCCCCCTGAATTTCCGGCAAGGCGGGCGGCTTATTCGCCGCTCGGGTTCTTGCCTTCGATGAACGATCCGGTCGACTCGGTCAGGCTGGTTGCGCCCGACTGGATCGACGAATAGGCGGCACCGGCCAGGGCCACAACGGCCGCGGTTAGCACAACCCAGTCAACCGTGACTGCGCCGTTTTCGTCTTTGCGGAAGTTCTTGAAAAACTTGATCATGGTACATCCCTCCAAAGGATCTCTCGTAAACTTGGTCAGGCCCTGCGCCGTCTCTCTCTGGGTCGGTCCTGTTCTTCCTCAGGCCCATTCGGCGTGGCGTGGAATGATTTAGCCGCCGGAATGGGGCATGAATTGGGCGGGATTTGACGTTTTTTCTGTTTATTTGGCGGCCAGCGGGCGGCGTAGGCACCAATAAGCCGAAAAGCCGCGCCAGTTTCCTGACGCGGCCTTTGAATTCGGGAAGTCCCGTGGCGAGGATTATTCGCCGCTCGGGTTCTTGCCTTCGATGAACGAGCCGGTCGACTCGGTCAGGCTGGTGGCGCCGGTCTGGATCGAGGTGTAGGCCGCGCCGGCCAGAGCAACGACAGCTGCGGTCAGAACGACCCAGTCCACAGTCACAGCACCATTTTCGTCTTTACGGAAGTTCTTGAAGAACTTGATCATGTTTCGTCCCTCCAAAGGATCGCATTGGTCAGTTTTGGTTCCGCGTCTTCCATGACCAAGCCGCTCTCTCTAAAGGCTTGTGGACGTCGCGATGGGATGTGTATCGCCATCGGTCATGTCAGGAATTGGGCCAAAACGGGGAAATTTTCGCGCCGCGACGGATAGGGGGTGGTTTGCATTCAAGTTGTTGATTTTGCTTTAATAATTTTCCGTTTTGGCGCTGTCTGGCGTGGCTGAACGATGCAAATAGGCGTCAATTCAGGCAAAATCGTCCCGTTTGCACCGGTTTTCTCTGGCCAAAGCAGGGGCAGGCAACCGATCAAGGACAAAAACCAGAGGCAGCGCGATGAGCAGGTTCGCGATCTATTCTCTTGTGGCTTTGGCCTTGGCCGGGGCCCCCTTGGCGCGGGCCGAGGCGCCTTCGGCGTTCCCCGAGTTCTCGGCCAAGCGTGTCGTGCCACCGGGCAAATCCGGGTTGCCGGGGGCCAAACCCGCCAATCGCCGCATTACCGTCCAGATCGACCCAGACGAACAGGCCCGCGTGCTGGCCGCGCGCCCCTTGCCGCAACCTGCGGCGCCCGAGGGCGAAGCGCCCGCCGGTCCGCTGGGCAAATACGCATGGTTCTGGGATCAGGTCTCGCCCGAGCTGACCAGCGCGGGTCCGGGCCGTCTTGGCCCGGCGCTGACAGCCATCGGGTCGCAAGGCAAGGTTGCCGTGCCGCGGCTGCAATCGTTGCAAGACATTGCCCGCAGCCAGGGCGTACCGATCCTGCGCAATACGGTGGGCACGCGGGTGTCGCCCGCGCTGGTGTTGGCGGTGATCGCGGTGGAATCGGCGGGGCGGGCGGATGCCGTCAGCCATGCGGGCGCCGCCGGGTTGATGCAGCTGATGCCCGCAACCGCCGAACGCTTTGGCGTGGCCGACCGGATGATCGCCGAGGAAAACATAAAAGGCGGCGTGCGTTACCTGGATTGGCTGATGGGCGAATTCGGCAACGATCCGATCCTGGTGCTGGCCGGATACAACGCGGGCGAAGGCTCGGTCCGCAACCACAATGGTGTGCCGCCCTTTGCGGAAACGCGCGATTACGTACCCAAAGTGCTGGCCGCCTTCCAACTGGCCAGCGGGCTGTGCCAGACACCGCCACAGCTGATTTCAGATGGCTGTGTTTTTGTTGCGATGAACTAGAGCGCAAAAAAAGAGGCGCGAACGCCTCCTTTCTCATGTGCGATGTACCGGCGATCAGACGATCGTGGCTTCGGTCGCGGCGCGCAGGTCCTGCTCGGTCACGCCATCGGCGCATTCGACAATCTTCAGCCCGCCCTCGACCACGTCCAGAACGCCAAGGTTGGTTATGATGCGGTCTACCACGCCCTTACCGGTCAGCGGCAGGGTGCAGGATTGCAGCACCTTGGATTCACCGGCTTTGTTCTGGTGGTCCATAACCACAATCACGCGGCCCACACCGGCGACCAGATCCATCGCGCCGCCCATGCCCTTGACGAGCTTGCCCGGAATCATCCAGTTCGCCAGATCACCGTTTTCGGCCACTTCCATGGCGCCAAGGATAGCTGCCGCGATCTTGCCGCCCCGGATCATGCCAAAGCTCATGGCGCTGTCGAAATAGGACGTGCGCGACAATTCGGTGATGGTCTGCTTGCCGGCGTTGATCAGGTCGGCGTCTTCCTCGCCCTCGACGGGGAAGGGGCCCATGCCCAGCATCCCGTTCTCGGATTGCAGGGTGATGTCCTTGTCGCCCACATAGTTGGCCACCAGCGTCGGAATGCCGATACCCAGGTTCACATACATGCCGTCTTCAAGCTCTTCCGCCGCGCGCGCGGCCATCTGGTTGCGATCCCAGGGCATCAGGCTTCCTCCTTCTTGCGCACGGTGCGCTGTTCGATCCGCTTTTCGTGTTCGCCCTGAATGATGCGATGCACGTAGATGCCGGGCAGGTGGATTAGATCGGGGTCCAGCTCGCCGCGGGGCACGATTTCCTCGACCTCGGCGATGCAGATCTTGCCGCACATGGCTGCGGGCGGGTTGAAGTTGCGCGCTGTCTTGCGGAAGATCAGGTTCCCGGTGTCGTCGGCCTTCCACGCCTTGACGATGGACAGGTCTGCAAAGATGCCTTCTTCAAGGATGTAATCCTGCCCGTTGAAATTCTTGACCTCTTTGCCCTCGGCAATCACGGTCCCGACGCCGGTTTTGGTATAGAAGCCCGGAATGCCGCTGCCACCTGCGCGCATCCGCTCGGCCAGCGTGCCCTGCGGGTTGAATTCCAGCTCCAGTTCGCCGCTCAGGTACTGGCGCATGAACTCGGCGTTTTCGCCCACGTAGGACGACATCATCTTTTTCACCTGACGGGATTGCAGCAGCACGCCAAGGCCGAAATCATCCACCCCGGCGTTGTTCGAGGCGACGGTCAGATCCTTGGTGCCGGCGTCACGGATGGCCGCGATCAGCAGTTCGGGAATGCCGCAGAGGCCAAAGCCCCCGGCGGCAATCAGCATACCGTCGAACAACACGCCATCCAGCGCGTCGGCGGCGGATTCATAGACTTTCTTCATCAGATACTCCCGCAGAACGTTCGCCTTTGTGTGCCGCCCGCGACGGGTGAAGTCAATCGGACGCAGCGTCAATAGCAGGAGAGGGGGCACCGCCGCGCGGTCAGTCGACGCATGTTAGCGCCAACTGACCGCGCGGCAGGCAATCGGGTTACTCTTCGGCCTTTGGGGCCTTCTTCGCCGGAGCCTTTTTCGCGGCCGCTTTCTTGGCCGGGGCCTTCTTGGCTGCCGGTTTCTTGGCGGCGGCTTTCTTGGGCGCCTTCTTGCCCGATTTGGCGGCGCGTTCGGCGATCAACTCGACCGCCTGTTCCATCGTCACCTGGTCGGGCTCGATGGTGTCGGGCAGGGTGGCGTTGATCTTTTCCCATTTCACGTAGGGACCGTATTTGCCCGACATGATCGACACGGGGCCGCCTGCCTCGGGGTGTTCGCCCAACTCGCGCAGAGGTGCGGCCGCGCGCCCGCGACCGCCCCGGCTGGCAACCTTTTCGGCCAGCAGCTGCACGGCGCGGTTCATGCCGACGGTGAACACCTCGTCCAGACTTTCAAGGTTGGCGTTGGTGCCGCCCCGGTCCGATGTGCTGGGCGCGTGTTTGATGTAAGGGCCATAGCGTCCGATGTTCGACCAGACCATCACGCCGTCTTCGGGGTGTGGGCCGATCTCACGCGGCAGGCTTAGCAGCATCACGGCACGCTCCAGTTCCAGCTCTTCTGCGGGCCAATCCTTGGGCACCGACTGGCGCGGGGGCTTCTTGTTCTCTTCCGTCACCGGGCCGCGCTGAACATAGGGGCCGAAGCGGCCTTTGAAGACGCGGATTTCGTCGCCCATGTCTTCGCCCAGCAGCTTGCCATCGGGCGGAATCGCGCCATCGTCTTCCGCACCCGGAGGGCCGAAGGCGCGGGTATAGCGGCACTCGGGGTAGTTCGAGCATCCGATGAAGGCCCCGCCAGAGCGCGCGGTGCGCATGGAAAGCCGCCCCTCGCCACAGTTGGGGCAACGACGCGGGTCGCTGCCATCCTCGGTCGGCGGGAACAGGTGCGGCTCCAGCACCTCGTTTATTTTCTCCAGAACGTCGGTGATCCGCAGCTCGCTGGTTTCGGCGATCGCGGCCGAGAAATCGCGCCAGAAGCGGTTCAACACGGCCTTGTAATCGGCATCGCCCGCGCTGACGTGGTCCAGTTCGTCCTCGAGCCCGGCGGTGAAGTCGTACCCGACGTATTTCTGGAAATAGTTCTGAAGGAAGGCCGTGACCAGACGGCCCTTGTCCTCGGGGATCAGGCGGTTCTTGTCCTTGCGGACGTATTCGCGGTCCTGGATCGTGGTGACGATGCTGGCATAGGTCGAGGGGCGACCGATGCCCAGCTCTTCCATGCGCTTGACCAGCGTTGCCTCGGTATAGCGGGGCGGGGGCTGGGTGAAGTGCTGCTCGGGCGTGACGCTGCGCTTGTCGGCCTTTTCGCCCTGGCTGATCTGGGGCAGGCGCTTGTCGTCGTCATCGGTCACCGCGTCGTCGCGGCCTTCTTCATAAACGCGCAGGAACCCGTCGAACAGCACCACCTGCCCGGTGGCGCGCAGCTCGACCTGGCCATCGCGGCTGCCCACGTCGACCGTGGTGCGTTCCAGCCGGGCCGATTCCATCTGGCAGGCCAGCGTGCGTTTCCAGATCAGATCGTACAGCTTGCGCTGGTCCGCATCGGTCAGCTTCAGCGCGTCCGCATCGGCGGTCATGTCAGTCGGGCGAATACATTCGTGCGCTTCCTGCGCGTTCTTCGCCTTGTTCTTGTAGATGCGCGGGCTGCCCGGCACGTAATCCTTGCCGAACCGCGCGGCAATCGCGTCGCGTGCGGCGCTGACGGCCTCGGGCGCCATGTCGATGCCGTCGGTCCGCATATAGGTGATGTGCCCGGCCTCGTACAGGCGCTGCGCCGCGCTCATCGTCTGGCGCGCGCCCATGCCGAACTTGCGGCTGGCTTCCTGTTGCAGGGTCGAGGTCATGAAGGGCGCGCTGGGGTTGCGGCTGGCAGGCTTCGCCTCGACCGAGGTGACGGTCAGATCGCGGCTGGTGATCGCCTGCACGGCCAGCTCGGCCTGGGTGCCGTTTTCGATGTCGTAGCGGTCCAGCTTCTTGCCGGCCAGAACGGTCAGCCGCGCCTCGTACTCCTGCCCGCGCGGCGTCGCCAGCAGCGCCTTCACGCTCCAGTATTCGCGGGCGCGGAACGCCTCGATCTCCATCTCGCGCTCGACGATCAGCCGCAGGCAGACCGATTGCACGCGCCCCGCCGATTTCGCACCGGGCAGCTTGCGCCACAGCACCGGCGACAGGTTGAACCCGACGAGGTAATCCAGCGCGCGGCGCGCCAGGTAGGCCTCGACCAGTGGCATGTCGACCTGCCGGGGGTTGGCCATGGCCTGCGCCACCGCGTCCTTGGTGATCGCGTTGAAGGTGACTCGGCTGACCGGCGTGTCCTTCTTGATCGACTTGCGCTTGGTCAGCGCCTCTTGCAGGTGCCAGCTGATCGCTTCGCCTTCGCGATCGGGGTCAGTCGCGAGGATCAATTCTCCGTCTTCAGCCAGCGCATCGGCGATGGCTTTGACATGCTTGCGGCTGTCGCTGGCAACCTCCCATTTCATGTCGAAATCATGCTCTGGGTCGACCGAACCATCCTTTGGCGGCAGATCGCGCACATGGCCGTAGGACGCCAGAACGGTGTAACCGGGGCCCAGATACTTGTTGATCGTTTTGGCTTTGGCCGGGGATTCGACAACAACTACGGGCATTTAGCTCTTAACCTCATGTGCGGATTCGGGGCCGTTCTATGATCGGGCTACATGTGGGGTGCAAGGGCTGATTGTCAATCCGCGCGAAAATGGCGCGGCGGTATGGGGTGGTTGCCGCAACAGTTTGCAGGCTGGATGCGTCAGTGCAGACGCGACAGCAGCCCGCCCGATTGCCGTTCCACCCGGCCGTCAAGTTCCAGATCGACCAGCGCCGGGCCGACCACACGCGCCGAAAGGGCCAGATCGCGGATCAGCTGATCCTCGGCCAGCGGGGCGGGGCCAAGTTTGTCGAGGATCTGGCGGTGCAGTGTGGCGATGTCGGGCGCCTCGCGTTCGGGCGGGGGCGGAGATTCGAACAGATCGGGTTGCGCAGGCTCCATCGGGGTCAGCGTCGACAGGATATCGTCGGCATTGCGCACGAGCAGCGCGCCATCGCGGATCAGCATGTTGCAGCCCGAGGCGCGGGCGTCGAAGGGGTGGCCAGGAACAGCCATCACATCGCGCCCCTGATCCAGCGCATCGCGCGCGGTGATCAGGCTGCCGGATTTGGCGGCGGCCTCGATCACCACAACGGCGCGGGCCAGCCCCGAGATGATCCGGTTGCGCGGCGGAAAGTGCCGCGCCTGCGGGTGCACGCCGATGGGTTGCTCTGACACGCGCAGGCCACGTTCGGCGATGTCGCGGGCCAGATCAGTGTTTTCCAGTGGATAGACGGCATCTACCCCGCCGGCCATCACGGCAATCGTTCCGGTGTCGAGCGCGGCCAGATGCGCGGCGGTATCGACCCCGCGCGCCAGCCCCGAGACGATGACATGCCCCGCCGCGCCCAGATCGGTGGCCAGCGCGCGGGCCATGCGGGTGCCAAGCGAGGAACAGTTGCGCGCCCCCACCATGGCGATGGCGGGCCGTTTCAGCAGCGAGATGTCGCCAAGCGCCCACAGCAGGGGCGGGGCATCCGCGATATCGGCCAGAAGAGAGGGATAGTCGGGGGTGCCAAGGCACAAGAGCCGCGCTTTGACGGCTCTTGCGGCCTTTAATTCGGCTTCGACCACACCGGGTGGGCAAATTTCATACCCGTCTATCCCGGCCTTGCGTGCCACTTCGGGCAACGCGGCAAGGGCATTCTGCGCCGTGCCATGCTCGGCCAGAAGGCGATGAAACGTGGTGACGCCCACCTTCCGCGAGCGCAACAGACGGAGCCACGAGAACCGGTCTTCTTCCGTGGTGGGTGGGAGTGGGGGGTGAGTGGAAGAATGTAATTCCCCGGTCATCCGTAACTCCGCCTGATTGCAGGATCATGGGTACACGCGCCAAGGTTAACAGGCCGTAAACCAGAATACGGATTTTGCGGATTCGCGAAAAAAATTTATGTCGCGGCGCCGCCCACCGTCAGGCCGTCGATCATGACGGTGGGCTGGCCCACGCCGACGGGCACCCACTGGCCATCCTTGCCGCAGTTGCCCAGTCCCGGATCCAGCGCCATGTCGTTGCCCAGCGCGCGAATCCGGTTCAGCGCGGTGGCGCCGTCTCCGATCAGCGTCGCTCCCTTCACCGGGGCGCCGATTTTGCCGTTCTTAACGCGATAGGCTTCGGTGCAGGAAAACACGAACTTGCCGTTGGTGATGTCGACCTGGCCGCCGCCGAATCCCACGGCCCAGATACCGTCTTTCATGCTGGCAACAATGTCGCTGGGGTCGGCGTCACCGCCCAGCATATAGGTGTTCGTCATGCGCGGCATTGGTTTATGCGCAAAGCTCTGGCGGCGTCCGTTGCCGGTGGGGGCGGTGTTCATCAGCCGTGCGTTCTGGCGATCCTGCATGAAGCCGACCAATATGCCGTCTTCGATCAGCGTGGTCTTGCCCGAGGGCGTGCCTTCGTCATCCACGGTGATCGACCCGCGCCGGTCGGGAATCGTTCCATCGTCCAGCACGGTCACCCCGGGGGCGGCGATTCGCTGTCCCATCAGACCGGCAAAGGCGGAACTGCCTTTGCGGTTGAAATCGCCCTCCAGCCCGTGGCCAATGGCCTCGTGCAGCAGGATGCCGGGCCAGCCGGGCCCAAGAACAACCTCCATCACGCCAGCGGGTGCGGGCTCGGCGCCAAGATTCACCAGTGCGATGCGCAGCGCCTCGCGCGTCTTGGCCTGCCAGTCGGCCGGGGCGATCAGCCCGTCGAGGCCAAGGCGGCCGCCGCCGCCGGCCGTGCCGGTTTCGCGGCGGCCGTTTTCTTCGACAATGACCGACACGTTCAGGCGGACCATCGGGCGCACGTCGCGCACATGCACCCCATCGGGGCGCAGGATTTCAACCTCTTGCACCGAAGCGGACAGCGCCGCCGAAACCTGCACCACACGCGAATCCAACCCGCGGGCAAAGGCGTCGATCTCGCGCAGCGTGTCGATCTTGACGGAAAACGCCGTGCCGCCAATGGGATCGGCATCGGTATAGAGTCGCCGGTTCGTGGGCGTCGGCGGCTCGGCCAGGGTACCGCCGCCATCGCCTACCGCCAGCCGCGCGGTGTCGCCCGCGCGTTTCAGTGCGGCCATGCTGACCTCGGTGGAATGGGCATAGCCGGCCACCTCGCCACGCACCGCGCGCAGGCCGAATCCCTCGGACGCATCGTAATTCGCGCTTTTCAGCCGCCCGTCATCGAACACCAGCGATTCCGATCGGCGGCGTTCCACGAAAATCTCTCCATCATCGGCGCCATGGGTGGCCGAGCGCAGTTCAACCAGCGCCTCGTCCAGCGGAAGCGTTGTTTCAAAGGGGCGAAACGGGGTGTCGGACATGCTGGCGGGCCTTTCTGGGTTGCGATAAATCGAAAAAGCGCCGTTTTGACGCAAGCATCAGTCTTTATCTGTCTGACGGAATATGGTTTTAACACGCAGCAAAGACAACGGGGCAGGCGTTCCGCCATGTGGCGCGCGCAGGTTTCGGTACCAACGCGATCAACCGATCAGGAACTGACATGAAAACTGCATTGACGCTTTCGGGCCTTCTCACAGCATTCTCGGCCCTGCCGGCCTTTGCTCAGGACGGGTTGGAGACCATCGGCAAACCGCACGCGGCGGGCACCGGCTTTCAGCCGGCCGTCACGCGACTCGCTCATGAACAGCAGAGTCTGGATCACCTGATTCTGATCATCATCGCGGTGATCTGCCTGTTCGTGACCGCGCTGCTGGCCTACGCGATCCTGCGGTTCAACGCCCGGGCCAACCCCAAGCCGTCGTCGTTCACCCATAACACGCCTCTGGAAATCGCATGGACGATCATCCCGGTGTTCATCCTTGTGCTGATCGGTGCCTTCTCGCTGCCGGTGCTGTTCGACCAGCAGGAAATCCCCGAGGCCGAGCTGACCATCAAGGCGACGGGCAACCAGTGGTACTGGAGCTATGAATACGTCGACCACGAGTTCGGCTTTGACAGCTTCATGCTGCAAAAGGAACAGCTGGCCGAGGCAGGCTACAGCCCCGATGAATACCTGCTGGCGACCGACACCGCCGTTGTCGTGCCCGTCGATACGACCGTTGTGGTTCAGGTGACGGCAGCCGACGTGATCCATTCGTGGACGATCCCGGCCTTCGGCGTGAAGCAGGACGGCGTTCCGGGCCGTCTGGCCGAACTGTGGTTCAATGCCGAGCAGGAAGGCGTTTACTTCGGTCAGTGCTCGGAACTCTGCGGCAAGGACCACGCCTATATGCCGATCACCGTCAAGGTGGTCAGCCAGGAAGCCTATGACGCATGGCTGAATGGCGCGATCGAGCAATACGCGGGCAAGCCGCTGCCGATCACCGTCGCGTCGCGCTAAGCGCGGCGTTTTTCGGGCCGATGCGGCCCGCTTGCCCCTGCCGGGACCGGCGGGGGTTCGGCAGGGCAGGGGCCCGGGGCCTGACATCCCTTGGCCAGACCGCCGACCTGACCGCCCGATCCGGGCGCCCGATCTGAACGAGTGACGCATGACCGACGCAAGCATCCCGACGCAAGCCACGGCAGGTGAGGCCGGTTTCGGCGATTATTTCGCCCTTCTGAAGCCCCGCGTGATGGCGCTGGTGGTGTTTACCGCTTTTGCCGGGTTGCTGGCCGCGCCCGGTTCGGTGCATCCGTTGGTTGGCTTTTGCGCGATCCTTTTCATCGCCGTGGGCGGTGGCGCCTCGGGCGCGCTGAACATGTGGTGGGATGCCGATATCGACCGGATCATGCGCCGCACCCGCAATCGCCCGATCCCCTCGGGCCGGGTGCAGGAAGGCGAGGCGCTGTCGCTGGGGCTGGCGCTGTCGGGCTTTGCCGTTGTCATGCTGGCGCTGGCGACCAATATCCTCGCCGGGGCGCTGCTGGCCTTTACCATCTTCTTTTACGTCGTCGTCTATTCCATGTGGCTGAAGCGCTCGACGCCGCAGAACATCGTGATCGGCGGTCTGGCCGGGGCCTTCCCTCCGCTGATCGGCTGGGTCGCCGTCACCGGCGAGATGGCGATGGAGCCGTGGTTGATGGTGGCGCTGACGTTCATGTGGACCCCGCCGCATTTCTGGGCGCTGGCGCTGTTCATGCGCTCGGATTACGACGATGCTGGCGTGCCGATGCTGACGGTGACTCATGGGCGCCGCGCGACCCGGGTGCACATTCTTGTTTATACGATCCTGCTGGCATTGCTGGCCGTAGGCATGGGTTTTACCTCGCTCGGCGGTCCGCTGTATCTGTCGGTGGCCGTGGTGCTGAACGCGCTGTTCCTGCTGGGGGCTGTGCGCATCTGGCGCCGCGATGAAACCGATGCCGAAGCGGATAATTTCGCGACAGAGCGCCGGTTCTTCCGCCTGTCTTTGCTCTATCTCTTCCTGCATTTCGGCGCGATTCTGGCCGAAGCCGTGCTGCGCCCCTATGGGCTGGGAGGCTGGGCATGAGCCTGCGACCCACACATGAAATCCACAATCGCCGCTTTGGCCGCAACCTGGGCCTGGGCCTTGTGCTGGTTGCCTTCGTCGCGCTGGTGTTCGGGCTGACGATCGTCAAGGTGACGGGCGGCGATTTCCAGATGCCCAAGGCAGAGGAGCTGAACTGATGGCGATGACCGGGCCGGGCAAAACCGTGGTAAAGCTGGTGGGCGTCGTCGCACTGATGGGCGGGCTCGCCTGGGCGTCGGTGCCGTTCTACAGCTGGTTCTGCAAGGTCACCGGCTTCGGCGGCGTGCCGGGTGTCTCGGCCAGCGGGGCCGATCACGTTCTGGACCGCACTATCAAGGTGCGTTTCGACGCCTCGACCGACCGCGACATGGCGTGGGATTTCAAACCGGTCGAACGCACGATGGAAATCAAGATCGGCGAAACCGGGCTGGCCTTCTACGAGGCGCACAATCCGACCGACCGGCCCATCGCGGGCACCGCCACCTATAACGTCTTCCCCTACGAGGCGGGCGGCTATTTCATCAAGATCCAGTGCTTCTGTTTCAATGAACAGGTACTGCAACCGGGGGAAACCGTGCAGATGCCGGTGACCTTCTATGTCGATCCCGAGATCGTCGACGACATCGACGCAAAGCATGTCAACGCGATCACGCTCAGCTATACTTTCTACGAAACCGATCTGCCCGAGGGGCTTGCCTCTCTTGACGCGGGCCAGCAAAACAACCTGAACTAAGCCGCAAGGTAAGGGACACGAAACCAATGGCGCATGCTAAAAACCACGACTATCACATTCTTGCCCCCTCGATCGCGCCCTTCATGGGTTCGGTCGCCGGCTTCATCATGCTGTTCGGCGCCGTGCTCTGGATGCACGAGGTCACGCCCTATGTGTTCTGGATCGGCTTTGTCGGCGTCCTCTACACCATGTTCACCTGGTGGAGCGAAGTCGTAAAGGAAAGCCACATCGGCGATCACACCCCCGTGGTTCGGATCGGCCTGCGCTATGGCTTCATCCTGTTCATCATGTCCGAGGTGATGTTCTTCTTCGCGTGGTTCTGGTCGTTCTTCAAACACGCGATCTATCCGATGTCGTCCTATGTCGGCACCGAATACATCCCGCCGGAAATCCACGCCATCGACCCGTTCCACCTGCCGCTGATCAACACGCTGCTGCTGCTGCTGTCGGGCTGTGCAGTGACATGGGCGCACCACGGGCTTGTGCATGGCAACGACCGCAAGGCACTGGTCAACGGTCTGGCCATCGGGATCGCCTTCGGCATCGCCTTCACCGCGCTGCAGGCCTATGAATACATCCTGCTGCTGACCCATGACGGCTGGGAATTCGGCGGCGACCAGTTCTATTCGAACTTCTTCATGGCCACCGGCTTCCACGGCGCACACGTTCTGATCGGGACCATCTTCCTGATCGTCTGCCTGATCCGGGCAATGCGCGGCGATTTCACCCCCGAGAAACACATCGGGTTCGAGGCGGCCGCCTGGTACTGGCACTTCGTCGACGTGGTGTGGCTGTTCCTCTTCGTGGCTGTCTACGTCTGGGGCACCTCGGGCTTCTGATCTGGCGATTGCGGGTTCAAATGCCCGCAGTCCCGTCCTATGACACGAGGCGCGCGCCGGCATGACTCGCCAGCGCGCGCCTTGATCTTTTCCGGGGTTCCCGTTCTGCATGAAACGCTTTGGCTTTCTGATCGTCTTTGGCCTGACCGGATTCGCGGTTCTGATCGGGCTGGGCATCTGGCAGGTGCAGCGGCTGGATTGGAAGCGCGGCATTCTGGCCGAGATCGAGGCGAAGATCGCCGCGCCCGAGGTGGGCTTACCCGACGCGCCCGATGCCGAGACCGACAAGTACCTGGCCGTGCAGGTCGCGGGCACCATCCTTCCGGGTGAGCTGCACGTTCTGGTGTCGCGCAAGAACATCGGCGCGGGGTTCCGCATCATCGCGCCGTTTGAAACCGATGGCGGCCGCCGCATCCTGCTGGATCGCGGGTTCGTGCCTGCGGCCCAGGCCAAGGACACGCGCAGCCTTGGCCCCGTTACGGTCGATGGCAACCTGCATTGGCCGGACGAGACCGACAAATACACACCGGAGCCGGACCTGAAAGCGAACACATGGTTCGCCCGCGACGTGCCCGCCATGGCCGCCGCGCTGGGGACCGAGCCGGTTCTGCTGGTCGCGCGCACCGATACCGGGCCGTCGCCCATGCCGGTCGGGACCGAAGGCATCCCGAACGATCACTTGCAATATGCCATCACCTGGTTTTCGTTGGCCCTGATCTGGGCGGCGATGACCGCATTTTTCCTGTGGCGCCCGGGCGCCCCCAAGAACGGCTGAGGTTCATGCAATATATCTCGACCCGCGGCAATGCGCCGGTGCTGAGTTTCGAAGAGGCCATGTTGACGGGCCTTGCCGGTGACGGCGGGCTTTATGTGCCTGAAACGGTGCCCACGCTGTCCGCCGACGACATCCGCGCCATGAACGGCCAAAGCTATGAAGAGATCGCCTTCCGCGTGATGCGCCCCTTTGTGGATGCCACGTTTTCCGATGACGACTTCCGCGCCATCATCGCCCGCGCCTACGAAGGGTTCGGCCATCTCGCGCGCGCGCCGTTGACGCAGCTGGACACCAACCACTTCCTGCTGGAACTGTTCCACGGCCCTACGCTCGCCTTCAAGGACTTCGCGATGCAGCTGATCGGTCAGCTGTTCCAGACCGCGCTGGCCCGCCGGGGCGAGCGGGTGACCATCGTGGGCGCAACCTCGGGCGATACCGGGTCCGCCGCGATCGAGGCGTTTCGCGGGCTCGACAATGTCGATGTGTTTATCCTGTTCCCGCATGGCCGCGTGAGCGAGGTGCAGCGCCGCCAGATGACGACCCCGGCCGAATCGAACGTGCACGCGCTGGCCGTCGATGGCGACTTCGACGATTGTCAGGCCGCGCTGAAAGAAATGTTCGCAGACCACGATTTCCGCGACGAGGTGCGGCTGGCCGCCGTGAATTCGATCAACTGGGCGCGGGTGCTGGCGCAGGTGGTTTATTACTTCTCTTCCGCCGTCAGCCTTGGCGCGCCCGATCGCAAGGTCAGCTTTACGGTGCCCACCGGCAACTTTGGCGACATTTTCGCGGGCTATATCGCGCGCCAGATGGGCCTGCCGATTGATCGGCTGGTGGTGGCGACCAACCAGAACGACATTCTGCATCGCTGCCTGTCGGGACAGGGGTATCGCAAGGGCGAAACCCGCCCCTCGGTCAGCCCGTCGATGGACATTCAGGTCAGTTCAAATTTCGAACGCGCCCTGTTTGATGCCTATGGCCGTGACGGCAAGGCCGTGGCGCAGCTGATGGACGAGTTGAAGACAGGCGGCTTTGACGTGAGCCAGGGCGCGATGGAATACCTGACCGAGATATTCGACTCGGGCGCTGCCAGCGAAGAGGAAACGCTGAAAACCATCGCCGAAACCCTGCGCGACAGTGCCGAGCTGATCTGCCCGCACAGCGCCGTCGGCGTGAAGGTGGCAAAGGCGCTGCGCGACACGGATGTGCCGATGATCACGCTGGCCACAGCGCATCCGGCCAAGTTTCCAGCTGCAGTGGAAGAGGCCAGCGGCCAACATCCGCCCCTTCCCCCGCGCATGGCCGATCTGTATGACAGGCCGGAACGGGTGACCCGGATCGCCAACGATCTGGCGGCGCTCAAGCAACATATCAGGGGAATGCGCTCCAAGTGACGGTGCAACAGGATCAACTGGCGAACGGCTTCCGTATCGTCTCGGAACATATGCCGGGCCTGCAATCGGCCTCGATCGGGATATGGGTGGCCGCCGGTGGCCGCAACGAACGGCTGGAACAGAACGGCATTGCCCATTTCCTTGAACACATGGCGTTCAAGGGAACCGAACGGCGCACATCCTTGCAGATTGCCGAGGCCATCGAGGATGTCGGCGGCTATATCAACGCCTATACCAGCCGCGAGGTTACGGCCTATTACGCGCGCGTGCTGGAAAACGATGTGCCGCTGGCGCTCGACGTGATCGGCGATATCGTGCTGAACCCGGTGTTCGCCCCCGAGGAAATCGAGGTCGAGCGCGGGGTGATCCTGCAGGAAATCGGCCAGGCCCGCGATACGCCGGACGATGTGATCTTTGACTGGCTTCAGGCCGAGAGCTATCACGATCAGCCGCTGGGCCGCACCATCCTTGGCCCCGCAGAACGGGTTGGCGCGTTTTCGCGCGCAGATCTGGCCGGTTTCGTGGCCGAGCACTATGGCCCCGGTCAGATGATTCTGGCGGCTGCGGGCGCGGTGGATCACGATGCACTGATGGCGGCTGCCGAAAAGATGTTCGGCCATCTGTCGCCCGTGGTGCAAGCCACTGTCGAACCCGCCCGCTTTACTGGCGGCGAGGTGCGCGAGGTCAAACAGCTTGAGCAGGCGCATTTCGCGCTGGCACTGGAAAGCCCGGGCTACCGTGACGATGCGTTTTACACGGCGCAGATCTATTCGAGCGTTCTTGGCGGGGGGATGTCGTCGCGCCTGTTTCAGGAAATCCGCGAAAACCGCGGGTTGTGCTATTCGATCTTCGCCCAAACGGGCGCCTATGCCGATACCGGGGTCACCACGATCTACGCCGGGACCAGCGGCGCGCAGGTAAGCGAATTGGCCGGGATCACGATTGACGAAATGAAGCGCGCCGCGACGGATGTCAGCGCGCAGGAAGTCGCCCGTGCCCGTGCCCAGATGAAGGCCGGGATGCTGATGGGCCTGGAAAGCCCGTCGAACCGCGCCGAACGTCTGGCCCGGCTGGTGCAAATCTGGGACGAGGTGCCCTCGCTCGAGCGCACGATCCAGAAGATCGACGCGGTCACCACTGGCGACGTGCGTGAATTCGCGGCGGAACTGGCGCATCGCGCGCCTGCGGCCCTTGCGCTTTACGGCCCGGTTGATGGTGCGCCCGATCTGGCGGCGCTGCAGGCGCGGCGCGCGGCCTGATGCGCGACGGGGCGTCACTGTCCTGCCCCGAAAGGGGGGGCGCATGATGCTGCTGGCCAAGCGCAAGCTGCGGATCGAAACCGAGCGGCTGACCCTTCGGCCGCCGGTTCATTCCGACTTTCGCGCATGGAGCGCACTGCGCCTAGAAAGCCGCGATTTCCTGACCAAATGGGAGCCGACCTGGGCCAGCGATCACCTGTCGCGCAAATCCTTCACCAACCGGGTCTATTGGGCGCAGCGCTCGGTCACCAGTGGCTCGGCCTTGCCGCTTTTCCTGTTCCGCCGCTCTGACGAGGTCTTGGTCGGCGCGATCACGCTCGACAATATCCGCCGCGGGCCAGCGCAGGCGGGGACACTTGGATATTGGACCGGCGAACGCTTCGCGCGCAGCGGTTTTATGCGCGAAGCGGCCGCAGCAGTTGTGCATCACGCTTTTACACGGCTTGATCTCAGCCGCATCGAAGCTGCCTGTCTGCCTGAAAATGCTGCCTCGCGCGGGCTGCTGGAAAGCTCGGGCTTCAAGTACGAAGGCGTCGCGCAATCCTACCTCCAGATTGATGGCCGCTGGCGCACGCACGTCCTTTACGCAGCCCTGCGCAGCGACCGCCGCGGGCGCACCGAAACCGGGTGATCACGGTGCGAATTCTTGCCTGCCCGGCGATTTCCCGTCTGGACGCGCGCTCCGGTTTTCAGTATCCCCCCGCCAGTGCCCCTATAGCTCAGCTGGTAGAGCAACTGATTTGTAATCAGTAGGTCCGCGGTTCGAGTCCGTGTGGGGGCACCACAACACCTTGAAAATTTTTGAAAATTCTTATCGCGGCGAATCGTCTGTCCGACCGTCCGAATCTGTTCTTGGCGGATGGTGGTTATTCTGGCCATCAATGGGCAAGCCCCGGCTTGAGCTATTTTCAGCGAAGTGCGCATACCGCGACCAAGAACTGGTTCCTCGGCCATCGGTGCAGCCGCGGGCCATGTCAGCCCAAAAGATGTCCTGCTGACGGATCGCGGAGCGACACCATCGAATGGGGCGCTGGCATCTGCGGCTTAAAGATCGGTTGCGCAGACCCGGCAATATCTTCCGCTGTTCACCTCGGCGGGAAGTGTCTTGCACGCAATGCAAAGGCGATTTGGCGGGCGCTGATTGAAGCAGATCAGCATTGCCAGTCCGGCAACCGGCAGGATTACGGCCAACAGCCAAGGCAGCGTCAGGACCGCCGCAGCAGATGCGATGGCCGCCACATAGGCGATAATGGTCATATCTCGTGTCATCCGAACCTCCTTGTTTGCAATGTTGGTCGATCTATCTGCGGGGCATGACAAAATGCGCCACCATCCACGCGCGCACGAACTGGCTGGACTGCTCAGGCGGGCGCGCGGCAGGAGAGACGGTTGGACAGTCGTAAATTATTGATTTCAAACGAAGCCAAATGCTTGGCCAAAGCCGCTAGACTGTTTTTGGACGGAATGCCCACGAGTCTTAGTCAACAGACCCGGGGTTCACGTCTCAGTCTGGCATCATATCGAAGTGGTAACCTGTTTGATATTTTTCCGTGTTGGCAGCCGCGGTGGCGGAGAGGCTCGCGGCGGCTGCCCGGCGGAAAACCCCGTACACTGACCGAAGTCGTTTTGACGACGCCCGCGTGCTCTGGCATGGTGTGACCGTTGCCGATGGGCGCGACGTGACAGGTGAACTTTCATGAAATTCCGTTTCCCGATCTTCATCATCGATGAGGATTTCCGATCCGAGAACTCGTCCGGGCATGGCATTCGCGCCATGGCCGACGCCATCGAGAAGGAGGGCTTTGAGGTTGTCGGGATGACAAGCTATGGCGATCTTTCGCAGTTCGCCCAACAGCAGTCACGCGCCAGCGCCTTTGTCCTGTCGATCGACGACGAAGAGTTCAGCCCCGGACCCGATCTGGACCCGGCGGTTCTGAACCTGCGCAATTTCATCGAGGAAGTGCGCTGGAAGAACGACGATGTGCCGATCTATCTGCACGGGGAAACCAAGACCAGCCGACACCTGCCCAACGATATCCTGCGTGAGTTGCACGGCTTTATCCACATGTACGAGGATACGCCCGAATTCGTGGCGCGCCATATCGTGCACGAGGCGAAGAAGTATCTCGAAGGCATCCAGCCGCCGTTCTTCAAGGCACTGCTGGATTATGCCGAAGACGGGTCCTACTCGTGGCACTGTCCGGGGCATTCCGGTGGCGTGGCCTTTCTGAAAAGCCCGATCGGCCAGATGTACCACCAGTTCTACGGCGAAAACATGCTGCGCGCCGATGTCTGCAACTCGGTCGAAGAACTCGGGCAACTGCTGGACCACGATGGCGCCATTGGCGAATCCGAGCGCAACGCCGCGCGAATCTTCAATGCGGATCATTGCTTTTTCGTGACCAACGGCACCTCGACCTCGAACAAGATGGTATGGCATCACACTGTTGCCCCGGGCGATGTGGTGGTGGTGGATCGCAACTGTCACAAGTCGATTCTGCACAGCATCATCATGACCGGCGCGGTGCCGGTGTTTCTGAAACCCACGCGCAATCACTTCGGTATCATTGGCCCGATCCAGCAGAGCGAGTTCGAGATCGACTCGATCCGCGCCAAGATTCGCGCCAATCCGCTGTTGGCCGATGTCGATGCCGATACGGTACGCCCGCGTATCATGACGCTGACGCAGTCGACCTACGACGGTGTTCTTTACAATACGGAAACCATCAAGGGCCTGCTGGACGGCTATATCGACAACCTGCATTTCGACGAAGCCTGGCTGCCACATGCAGCCTTTCACCCGTTCTATAGCGATTTCCACGCTATGGGTCGCAACCGGGACCGCCCGCGCCATTCGGTGACCTATGCGACGCAATCGGTTCACAAGCTGCTGGCGGGGATCAGCCAGGCCAGCCACGTGCTGGTGCAGGACAGTCAGAGCATCCCGCTGGACCGGCATCTGTTCAACGAAGCCTACCTGATGCACACCTCGACCAGCCCGCAATACAGCATCATCGCCAGCTGCGACGTGGCGGCTGCCATGATGGAACCACCAGGCGGTCTGGCTCTGGTCGAGGAAAGCATCGCCGAGGCACTGGATTTCCGCCGTGCGATGCGCAAGGTCGATGAAGAATTCGGCGAGGATGAATGGTGGTTCACCGTCTGGGGGCCTGATGATCTGGCCGAAGAAGGGATCGGCGAGCCGCGTGATTGGGTGCTGAAACGCACCGACTCGGACGGCGTGCAGCAATCCGATGGAGAAGACTCGTGGCATGGCTTTGGCGACATGGCGCGCGGGTTCAACATGCTCGACCCGATCAAGACAACCATCGTCACACCTGGCCTCAACCTTGACGGTCGGTTTGACGATCTTGGGATTCCGGCTTCGATCGTCACGAAATACCTGGCCGAACATGGCGTTGTCGTCGAAAAAACAGGCCTCTACAGCTTTTTCATCATGTTCACTATCGGCATCACCAAGGGCCGCTGGAACACGCTGTTGGCAGCCTTGCAGCAATTCAAGGACGACTACGCCAAGAACCAGCCGATGTGGCGCATCATGCCGGAATTCTGCGCCCGCCACCCGCGCTATGAACGGATGGGCCTGCGGGACCTGTGCCAGCATGTTCACAAGCTGTATGCCAAGTATAATGTTGCCGTCCTGACGACCGAAATGTACCTGAGCGATCTGACACCGGCGATGAAGCCGAACGACGCCTTCGCCTGCATCGCGCGCCGCACGACCGAGCGCGTCGCCATCGACGATCTGGAAGGCCGCATCACGACGAGCCTTGTCACGCCGTATCCTCCGGGTATTCCGCTGCTGATCCCCGGCGAAGTCTTCAACCGCAAGATCGTGGAGTACCTTCAATTCAACCGCGAATTCGAACAGGAATGCCCGGGGTTCGAGAATGACATTCACGGGCTGGTGCACGAAACCGGGTCAGACGGCGTAAAGCGCTACTACGCCGACTGCGTGGCGGAATAGGGCAGGCGGGGCGGGGCCATGTCAACGCTCCGCCCATTATCTACCGGAACATTTCGCGCTACGCGCGATGCCTCCGGCGGGGATATTTTGAGCCCAAAGAAGTAACGACTCTCACATTCTTTGGGCTCCAAATATCCCGGGGGAGTCACGTAGGGACGGGGGCAGAGCCCCCTTCTACTTCACTGCTGCTAGGTGACGGGAAGTCGCGCCGCATGCAGCGACCGAATCCTGTTACTCGGCAGCGGCGCGGCCTTGGCCCATGTACAGCTTTTGCATATCCACGAACGGGCCGTTTTCCAGCTGTGCGCGCACGGGGGCCCAGCCTTCGGGGGATAGCGCGATTTCGTCAAGCAGGGCGCGGGCCACGGCGAATTCATCAATCACCTCTTCGCTCTCGGCATCGACCCAGCGCATGGTGATCTTGTCTTCCGAAACATCTGTCACGCGCAGTTCGATACCCGGCTCCAGCGGTGCCTCGGGCAGGCGGCGCAGAACGTCGAGTTTCAGAAGCTCTGCCAAGGTGTCGTCGATGTCGTTTGCGCGCAAAAGCAGCTTTTCCCTCGCAGCGGGCCAACCAAAGGTCAGGCGCACGCTCAGCCCGTCGCCGATGCCTCGCGCAACGGGCGGGGCGCCAGCGCCATAGGTTTCATCGAATACGGCGGATACGTCGTCTTCGACCTCCAGGTAATCCGGCATCTGACGGGCGGGGTAGGCGGCCAACCAAAGGCCTGCGCCCACTTCGAGGTAGTTGAACAGCGGTTCCAGCCGGATCGGCGCTTCGCAGGCGCTGCAGGGGAAGACCTGGAATGCGCCGTCCGCTATTGCCTGTTTCAGATCGGGGCGTCGGTCGGCGTTTACGGTGTTGACCGCTTCGACCGGGGTCAGGGCCGCGCAGCTTGGGCAGGTCAGGGTGTGGGGCTGGAAAAGCGACATCCGGTATCCTTTGCGTGGCGATCAGCGGGCGTTGTTGATGGCGTTGTAGTGCACGTGCGAATTCTTGATCTTGCCGGAATGCACCGCCGCGAAAAGTTCTGAAAACCACTCGCCCGGCGCTCGGAACTGATAGCCTGACACGCCATTGGCGCGGGCCGCGTAGTTGTAGCAGCTCCAGTCGTTGTCATAGCTTTCGTGGTAGACCTTGCCGTTGGCGCAGGTCGATTGTTTGGCGATGCTGTCGCTGCCCCACGGATTTTCCGAGGTGCGGACCCGGTCGACCCAGGCGCAGGCTTCGCGCCGGCGGGCTTCCCACTCGTCTGCGCTGCAGCCGTTGGGCTCGGGGATCGGCGGCGCGCTGCCCCGGCCCGAACTCATGTATTCGGCCACATAATTGGCATCGAAATCCATCTCGGCGGCAATGGCTGCGGCGGCAGGGCGGACGTTGGCGCCAAACGTCTCCCAACCGGCCATGGCCGCACCGGGGCCATCCATGAAGCCAAGTTTGTCATCCACTGCGTGGCCGACTTCGTGCAGGGTGTTCCAGCTGAAGAAATCCATCGGCTTGCCATGCTGCAACTCGAGCGTCGCAGGATCTGCGCCCAGCTCATGCTCCAGCCCGATGCCGTAGATCGCGCTGCCTTTCGCGTCGCCTTCGCGCATGGCCACTTCCTTGCGGGACCCATCGAAATACGAGGTATCGCCTTCCTCGGGCGTCTTGTTGGAGAAGATCAGCATGGAATCGTTGTCGAGGGTCGTCGAGGGCGGTAGGGCCGACATGATCTCGAAGAACCGCTGGATGTTGGGGGCCTTCTTCTCTCCGCCCTTCGAGCCGAAGAGCTTGGCAAAACGGCCCTTGGGTTTGTCCAGTTCCAGCTTGCAGCCAAAGCGCGCCTCGAAGGCCACTGTCATCACCTTGCGGCGGGTGTCTTCATCCAGCTTGTTCACCACGTCATCAAGCAGCGCGTCGCCGCCCGGCGCGGCCAGAAGAGCCTGCAGTTCCTTCTTGTTGGGCGCGGTGTTCGACGTGACCTTGATACGCAGCCGCGCCTTGGCGACCAGACCGCGCGCGGTGACAAGTTCGGCCATGGCGCCGGCATGGTCGCGGGTGTCCGCCTTGGTTTCGCTGGCATCCATCGTCACACGCAACGCGGCGATGTCCTGGGTGGCGATGTGGCGGTCTTCGTGTTTTTCCAACTCGGCCAGATCGGTGGCAACCGGCGCGCGCGCGTCCTCCCAGATTTGGCGGTCGTCCAGCACCTCGCGCAGATCGCGGCAGGTTGCAATGACGGCTTCCACGTCGTCGCGCACCGCGCGGCGTTGGGTGGCATCCGCGCGCACGCGGGTCATTCCGCCGTCGACGCGGGCCAGAAGGGCGGTCAGTTCGTCGCGGACGAATCCGGCTTGCGCGTGTTTGCGCAGATCGGCCACCAGACTGCGCGCCAGTTCGACCGTATCGCTGAACTGGTCGAAACGGCCCATTTCGCCGGCAAGCTCGGTGCAATCGGTCACTGCGCCGGTCAAAAGCGCCAGCGCCCCGTCGAAATCGGCATCGGTCATGCCGGTTGCGCGGTCGATGGTGTCCGACAGGTCGTCGAGCCTCGTCTTGACGAAAAGCGCGGCAGGGCGGGCGGCCAAATTGGCATGGGTGGCCTTGGCGGCGGCAATCGCGGCTTTCAGATCGTCGGTGTCGCCGTCGTCGACATCATTGATCTGGTCCATGATCGTTCCGAATTCGGCTTGTTGTTGCAGCGTGGCCTTGGCGGTTTCACAATCGCCGGGCAGTTCGCGGAACAGGGAGTGGGCCTGCGCGAAATCAAAGGCACCGGCAAGGCGCTGGGCGTTGTCGCGCTTGCCTTCGATCCGGGCGAACATCGGGGCAATCGGGTCGGTCCCCATGGCGCCCAGGTCCGCCACCGCCTGCAGAGCGACTGCGCGATCGCCCGCCATCAGGTCGAAGGCGTCCAGCATCGGCACGACCGCCTTGCACAGCGCATCGAACCCTTTCAGGCGCCCCATCGCGCCCGAATAGTTATGCCGCCCCTCGCGCTGGATGGCATCGTCATAAATCGCGCGCAGTTCGGTGATTCGGGTGTGCGCGGGGCCATTGGCCGTATCGTCGCGATCTTCGATTTCGGTCAGCGCCGCAGTGGCCTTGGCCTTGACTGGCAGCCAGGCGTCGTGGTCCTTGGCGGCGGTCTTGGCCTGGATGATCAGCCAGCCAACGTCACGCGCAACAAAGAAGGCCGTATCGTACAGGCTGTCGTTCATCGCCTGTTCGTAGTTTGCAATTCCTGCGCGGATCTGACCAGCCAGATGTGCAGCGCCGGGATTCGCCATCTCGTCGCCCAGACGTTTGGTGACATTTTTGGCGTAGATCGATTTGGCATCTTTATAGTTCTGTCCGCTCTTTAGAAAGGCGAAGCCCAAGGTGATCGTCTTGTTTGCCACGGCCTGCATCTCGGCCATCTTGCGGTCGTCCCAGGCCGTTTTGGTGTCGCGCTTGCCGTCTTCAAACCGGGCGATCTCGTCGGTCAATCCGGGGGCGATGTCCTTCTTGCGCAGCTTGGTGTCGATCTCGTCCAGCCGTTTTGTCGCCGTCAGGTAGAAATCAATATAATTGCAAATTCCGTATGCGTTGTGCGTCTCGACCTGAGCGGCGCGCATCTGGTCCAGAGCACTGGCGAAATCCTTGCCGGGGTCGGCAGCCTGTTCCGCCGCTCTCAGGTGGCCTTTGATCGCGTCCATTTCGGGCTTCAGCAGCTTCTTCTTGTCCCTGGTTTCGATGTCTTCGAGATCGGTCTCGAGAGCTTCGCGCATTGCGTCATATGCAGTGCGCTGGGTCAGCTTTGTCAGGATGTCGCGGCAATCCGAAATCGCTTCGTCCAACTGGGCGCGGGCGCCGGCGGCATCGGCGGGAAGCAGGCCGTTCGCCTGGTTTGCCTTGGTGTCGGCGGCGGTGAGCTCGTCGCTGAAAATGCCATCGGGATCCTGCGTGCCAACCTGGCTATGCACCTTGTCGAATTCACCCTTGGCCCCAGCGAAATCGGCGGCGATGGCGTCCAGCTTGGCGGTGTCGACCAAAGCGTCAAGCCCGGCAGCGCCATCCGCAGCTGTCTTGGCGGTGGCGACCATCTGGCGGCCCGCAATCGCCAGCCGGAAGGCCTGAAACCAATCGTCTTTTTGGGTAAATGTCAGGGCATCGTCACGCAGCGTCTTGGCCATGGTCAAAACCTGCGTGGCCTGATCCTGCCCCGCCCCGCCGGTTTCAAGCGCGGCGATTTCATTGTCCAGCGCGGCCTTGTGCGCAAGGTAATCCTTGGCATGGCCGGCCTTCGCGATCTGGCCGTTGTGCTTGTTTGACAGCGCCTCGCACAGCTTGCGGCCTTCGCGCAGGGCACCCGTGGCAGCACATCGCACGATCTTGATCTGATTGGCCTGAAGCTGTGCGATATAGTCGGCAATCGCGACGCGCCCGTTTGGGACGGTGATCGCATTGGCTGCGGCGAAATGTGTATCGAATTCGGTCTTGGCGACGATGTAATTTTCCGCCTGCTCGATCTTTTCGTCAAGCACCAGATCGAATTCCCCAAGCCCATCGATCATGCCGGCGGCTTCTTCCATCTGACCGCCGTCCGCCAGCGGTTTGCTGTCGTCCAGCAGCTTTTTATAATAGACCAAGTCGGTGGCAATCAGGGCCTTCACATCCGCATTCAGCGCGTTAGCCTGTTTCAGATATTTTGTCAGTTTCTTGCGTCCGATCACATAAACGTCTTCGTAAAAGATCAGCCGCTCGACTTTGGGCACTTCGCGGGCGATGTCGTTCAGGCGGGTCAGCGCCAGCACCATGTTCCCGGCATCGCGGGCATCTGTGGCCTGGGTCAGCAGGTCGGTCGTGTCGGTGATCGCCGTCTTGATCTGGTCAAAGGTGCGCGTGTTCGCAGCGGGCAACGCATCAACCATGGCGCGGCGTTTTTCCAGCAGGTCAAGGAAGCCCTCGTAGCTGTCGGCAAAGGTGATCGCGGCCTCGACATCGGTGGCCACCGGTATGAGCGCGGCCGCGGCCCCGGCATAATCATGGGCCAGCGACAGATCGGCAGCGGCCTTGTAGGCATTCGTCACCAAAAGGAAGCGCGGCGCAACATAGGTCGCCTCCGAGGCGCTGGGGTGGGCGGTCATCACCTTGTAGCGCGGCAGGAATTTCGTATGTGCCCGCTGCCATGCGTCTACCTCGGCCAGCAGGCGGTTATAGCCTGTATCAGCCGCGGCCAGCGCCTGTTCGGCCGCCGTAGCCGCCGCGGGCAGTCCGGCCACGTCGGCGGCTGCCCCGTCGTCCAGCCGGTCCTGCACTGTCTTGAACAGCGCCGTCAACGGGGGCGGCACATGTGCCTTGGTAAAGGCGGCATCGGCGCCCTTTTGCAACTCGGCCAGAGCGATGCCGACATCGCGCAGCTTGCGCTTGCTTTCACGGCCGTCGCCCGTCACGTCTGGGCGCCCCGCGTCAATCAGCGCGGCCAGTTGGTCCAGCGCGCGCTCGGCCTCGTTCAGCTTGGTCGGGTCATTGGCGCGGGCCCCGCTGTCGAAGGTTGTGTCGGCAAAGGCCCAGACGCGGTTGATGTCGTCGATATTGTCGAGTGGGGGGCTATTTTCGACCACGTCCATGCGGGCCAGCATCAGCGCGTGCTTGCCGCGCACCTCCAACTGGCGGGCATGGGCGGCGACGGCTTTGTTCACGTCGATCAACATGGCGGTGGCCGTGTCGAAGTCCAGCGCCTTCGGATCGGTGCCGATGGCTTCCTCGGCTCGGGCCAACTGCGATTTCAACAGCTTCTGAACAACGGGATCGCCCAAGGCCTCGATCCGGGTTTTCACCGCATCCTTCTGCACGTTGAACCGGCGAAAATTCACCGTCGCCTTGTCGCGCCGTTTCTCAGCTTTCTTGCGGCCGAAACCGCGTGGAACCAGAATGAAGGTTTCGACAAAGTTGGATTGCGCGTCGGTCAGACCGTCGATCGGCATGTGCAAAGTCCGTTTGGCTAAAATCCCTGCGCGTGACCTTACGGTACCCGCGCGGGTTGTCAAACGGACAAATTGGTTGCGTTCAGGATGAGAGCGCGGGTTCCCGGGTCGCAGCCCGGGCGGCGCGGCCTTGGACGCCCTCTGCCCAGCGATGCGATGCTGCTCCGAAACAATCATGGATCGAATCCACCGCGATAACGCTGCCAAGCGCCAGACGGCCCAACAGGCAAAGGCCCGAAACCGGGGAACCATCGCTGCGCATCACTTGCGCATCTGCCGCGGTGCGGGTGCCACCAACGCCGGGCACGGAAGACAGCAGACCGGCGTCGTGTAGATCCTGAACCGGGTCGCCCGTGACGGCTTTCAGCTTAGGCGAGGGCAGCACCGTGTCGACCATCGCATCAATCCGCAGGGCCGCCGAAGAGTCGCCATGCAGAGTCCAGCCGTGTTCGGTGCAGGCGATGTCGGGGTCGTCGGCGGCCGCCAGCGTGACCAGCCCGGCCTCGCACAGCGCCAGCAACTCGCGTGCCGCGCTGACAGGCGGGCCGTAGGAGTAGCGTTTCAACCCTTCATCAAATCCGATCAGCGCCTCGGCGGTGTCTGGCAAACATTTGGCGGGGTTGAACAGCTTGCGCAGATCGTTCTGCCACTTGCGCCAGACGTGCCCCACCGCATAGCCGACCGAAGGCGCGGCACGGCCCGTCGCCCCGTCCAGCCCGGCGCGCAGGGCGTCCAGCGGCGCGCGGGTTTCCTGAGATCCGGGCGCGTTGCGCTCACACTCAAGCCAATGCGCCACCTTGTCGGGATGCGCGCCCGAAATGCGCGCGGCGGGAGCGATCAGCGCCTCGCAGACATTCGCAAGTATCGCATCTGCTCCTTCGTTCGACGCCGTATCAAGGGCATGACGGAATCCTTCGGTTTCGGCGTCAGTGGGGTCGAACTGCGCATCGACCTGCACGGTCGCGGGCTTAGGCGCGGGCGGCTGGCCATCCAGCGAGAAGGGAACGATCAGCCCGGGTTCGCGACCCGATGGCACATAGCGGTCATCGCGCCAGTCGCCTCCCTGACCAAATGTAAGAACGCGCAGCGCGTCCAACGTCGACAGGCCCAGACCCCGCAGGCCCACCGTCTTGCCCGCCCATGTCTCCGCCCGCTGCATCAGATCGCGCGCGGGATAGACCTGTGCCAGCTCGGCGCCCGTGTCGGCGGCGTGCTCTTGCCATTTGGCAAGCTGATCGTCGGGCTGGGTGGCGGGCTGGCCGACGGTGACAAGCACCTCGTCATACCGTCCGGTCGCATGCTCTCCGGCGGAGACCTGCCAGCGCCCATCCGCGGGGGCGATATGCGATACGTCGCAATCGTGAAAAGCGATGGTCAGCCCAGAGGGAAGCGTGTCGCACAGGTGGTCGCGACGCGCGATGAAATAGCGGCCCAACTCGGAGCGCGTGGGGAACCTGTCGGGATGATTTTCGGGGGCAAGCCAATCCGAGAAGTTGGCGAAACTGCCGATAGGGTGTGGCAAATCCACGTCGCGCACCGGCACGTTCAGCAGGCACAGCGGCGTTTCCTTCGGGTCGAAATTCGGACCGGCACCGGGGGCATCGCTGGTATCGAATATATCAAGGTGGACCCGTGCGCCCGTGGAGTCGGCAAGCCCGGCCAGAGCCTCGACCGCGCCAAGCCCGCGCGGGCCGAACCCGATCACGGCAACCCGATAGATGTCATTTCGTGGTGTCATCGTCCGTTCCCGCCTGTCGCCTTGGCTGGCAGATCAACGCCGGTCTGGTCGGGCGAGTTCCCGGGTTGGTCGTCTTGCCTAGTAGTCGTGAATGTGTTCCACGCTATCGCCCAAGGCGCGCAGGCGATCCGCCAGTTCCGCCACCGGCGTGACGATCAGATGCCGGGTGTCGCCGTATCCCTGCCGGGGCAGTGACATCAGCGCGCCGGGCACGGTGGGGCTGGCCGAGATCGCCGTGAACATGATCGTCTGGTTTCCCGCGATCTCGACGAAATTTGCGCCGTCTTCTGCCATGTCGACAAGCACTTTGGTAAGGGCGCGATAGCGGGGCGTTTCCACCTCGATCCCCGGCTCAAGCGGGCCGATCACCTCGACCTCGGGCATTTGCGCCAGCTGCGCGGGCGGCAGCCCCGTCACCACCATGCGCAGGCGCAGTGCGTCGGCACCGACCGATTGCACCGCCTGTTCGATCACCCCGGCGTAGGCCGCTTTGGCGCTGTATTCCAACCCCAGAGCCAAGGCGCGTTCACGGTCGCGGAAGGCCCCTGTCGCCTGCGCGTTCAGCGCGGCGCGGTCCGCGGTGAAATCCCATTTGTACCACGGCACCTGTTGCAGGAAGGCGACGTAATCGGCGGCCTGTTGCGCCGACAGGCGATCCAGCGGCGCGTGGTCCGGGCCCCGGACCCATGTAGCGATGCGGCCCAGTGTTTCTTCATACGCGGCTTTCAGCGCCAGTTCGGCGGTAAAGCTGACGCCGATCACATGCACCATCTGCCGCGTGCCGCCGTCAATTCCGCCCATCGGGCCGGTTTGCCGCGACAGTGTGCAGAGCGACGACCAGAATTGCCCGATGGCGCGCAGATAGCCGAAATCATGTGGATCGCCCTGCGCGATGGTGCGGGCGTAATCGTCATAGGCATGAACGATGTGCCATTCCGGGTAGGTCATCAATGTGCGCGCTTCGGGGCGATGGTGTTCCGGCGCGATCAGGGCGGTGTGTTGCTGCGCGGAGCCTTCGGGGCGGCACATGGTTTCGACGTATCCGACCGGCAGCGCCAGCGCGACAAGCGCCAGCAGCACCACCGCCAAACCCCGCCAGAGCCACCGCATCAGGCGCGCGCCAGTCGCAGCCCGGCCCAGAGCGCAAAGCCCCCCAGCGCGATGTGCGGCAAGTTCAACAGCACCCGGCCCAGCGTGAAGGACATGCCGTAGTTGCCATAGATGAAGATGCCCGCATCCAGATAACCGAACCCGGTGAAGAAACCGAAGATGCCATCGCCCAGATACAGCGCGCCAAAGACGATCAGGAAGAACCGCGCCGCGCGATGCGACCACAGCGCCGCCCCCAATGCCCACAGCGCCGAGCCGATGTGCAGCGCATCATCGAACCAGTCGAGCGCGAACAAGCCAAGGCACAACCCGTTTTCGTCGCGCACTCCGGGGATGTAGTTCAGCAGCGCCGCAAAGGTCAGCGCCCCGGCATAGCCGAGCGCGATTTTCTGCAAGGTGGTCATAGGCTCTCCATATACCGATCCCACAAGGCGTTGCGGAACAACAGCTGCGGATCAAGCGCGCGTTTGGCGGTGGCGAATTCGGCAGCGCGCGGGTAGGCGCGGGTGAGCTGGCCCTGCGTCGCGTGCGGGCGATAGGGCAGGTAATAGGTGCCGCCGATCTCGATCATGCCTTCGATCAGCGTGCGGGTCATGCGCGCCATGTCGGCCTCGGCCCGGGCCGTCATTTCCTGGCTGAACGACATCACCGCCGCGATGCGGGGCACCGGCGCATAGCTGAGCCAGCTTTCGGGATCGGGCGCGATGTGGCGCAGGGTGACGTTCAGGAACGCCTGATACGAGGCCGGGATCACCGCGCGGCAGAGGTCAAGAAACTCGGGGAAGCGTTCGGGCGCGACAAAGTACTCATGCAGGATGTCGGTGCGGTTCGGGTCGCGGTCGTCCAGCGTGACGACGGGTTCGTTGATCAGCGAATTGCGCGTGGCGGCGGCCGACAGGGCCGGGCCAACGGTGGTTTCGGTGAACCAGCGCAGGCGTTTCACCGGCTCGCGGCCCAGTTGTGCGCGATAGATGTGCCGCGCCAGATGCGACATCACGCCCGAGCCCGAGGCCGCGGGAAGGTCGGATTGATCGGCGTCGGGGCGATAGGCGATCATAAGCGCCTCGCGAAAGAAATTGCCGTGATCCACGTTCAGCCGGCCATAGGCCATTGTCACGCCTGGGTCGGCCAGCGCGGTGGTGAAGGCGGGGCCGAACTCTTCGGCCGGCATCCGTGTGAAGTCGGCGACCAGCCGCTGGTTCGGCACCATCTCGACCGTCAGCGCGGTAATGGCCCCGGTCAGCCCGTAGCCGCCCATCGTCATGGCGAACAGATCAGCGTTTTCCTCGCGCGAGCAGGTGACCAGATCGCCCGATGGGAGGATCATGTCAAAGGCGCGCACCGTGCTGCCCATAGGGCCAAAGGGCACGGGCCAGCCGTGGGCGTTGACGCAGAAGGTGGCCGCCACGCCGAAATCGTTGTTCGATTGCATGACCTTGGGCGAAAAGCCTATCGGGTCGAGCGCGGCAATCACCTGCGACCAGCGGGCACCGGCGTGGACGCGATAGGTGCCGTTTGCCGTGTCGGGTTCGACCGCGCCATTTTCGAAGGTCAGCGCATGGCCGTTGCGGGGGATCGCTTGACCGCCCATCGAATGCCGCGCGGCGCCGACGTTTACGGGGCGCCCCTCGGCCGCGGCCTCGGCCATTTCGGCGCGGATGGCATCAACCAGCGCGTCGCCGCTCTGGACCATCGTGGTATGGCGATGGATCGGCGTGGCCGACAGCCCGCTGGCATCGTTCAGCGTACCGGGTCCGGGCGGCGGCAGCGTGGCAGGCATCACCGGGCTGCGAGACGTCAGCGCGCGCGTTGCCAACGCCCCCAGCGCCGCACCCGAGCCAAACAGCACCGCGCGGCGGCCTAGGCGGCGCATGTCACGGCCCCTGCGTCGTTTTTCACCATCCAACCCTCCCACGGCTGGCGCGACCTTAGCAGCCCGCCCGCCACAGGCCAGTGCCGGTTTTCCCTACCTTGCGGCGCGCCTAGTGCGACCCAAGCGCGATCAGCCAGAGCCAGACCGTCAGCACCGAAGCCCCGGTGGCGATCAGCACGGAGGATGCCGCGACCCGTTTGGCCCGGCCGTAGATGTTGGCGAAGATATAGGCGTTGAACCCCGGCGCCATGGCCGAGTTCATGATGGCCGAGCGGAACAGGTCGGTCTTCAGCGACAGCGCGCTGCCAAAGGTCCAGACCAGCATCGGATGCAGCGCCAGCGAGACCGAGCAGACAAAGGCAATCGCGCGCAGGTCGCCCTCGGGGCGGTATTGCACCAGCACGCCTCCCAGCGCGAACAGCGCGCAGGGCAGGGCGGCGCGGATGATCAGACCCAGCGCATCCTCGGCCACGCCGGGGATCGGGATGCCGCCGATGTTGAAAATGAACCCCAGCGCAATCCCGATGATCAGCGCGTTCCTGAACATTGCCGTCAGCACGGATTTGACCATCGCCATACCGGTCTGGCCACGCCCGCGCACCACTTCCATCACCGTGACGCCGATGCCGTAGCAAAACGGCGCGTGGAAGGCGATGATTGCATAGTTGCCGGTCAGCGCGTCGGGGCCAAAGGCGCGTTCGGTGATGGGCAGGCCCAGCAGGACCGAGTTCGAGAACAGGCAGGCAAAGCCGATGACGACACAATCTTCCCAGTCGCGTTTGAACAGCAGCCGGGCGCCCATGATACCGACAAGGAAACACAGACCCGCCGCCGAATAGAAGGACGCAAGCAGCGCGGGGTCGAAGCCGCTTGCCAGGTCGATATGGGCGATTGCGCGGAACAGCAGGCAGGGGATGGCGAAGCCCTGGGTGAATTTCATCAAGCCGTTGATGTGTTCGCTGGTCAGGTATCCGGCCCGTGTGGTGGCGTATCCTGCCCCGATCACAAGGAAAACGGGCAGGATGACATCAATCAGGCTGGAAAACATGGCAGGGTCCGCGCGGGAAGAAGGATCAAACCGGCACCCGCAGGATCATCCCGTCATAGGCACAGGTCACGTTATCGGGCGTTTCGGCGCAGACGGTGTCATAGTCCAGGTCGATATGCATGTTCGTCAGTACGGCCTGACGTGGGTCAAGCTGCGCGATCCAGTCCAGCGTATTGTCCAGATGCGAATGGGTCGGATGCGGAGCGCGGCGCAGGGCGTCGACGATGAACGTATCAAGCCCCTGCAACTCGGCCCAGGCGTCTTCCGGGATGTCGGCCACATCGGGCAGATAGGCGAGGTCTCCGATACGAAAACCAAGGCTGTCGATCGAGCCATGCGACACGCGGAACGGCCGGAAGGTGATCGGCCCGCCATCGCCCGTCACCGTGAAAGGGCCGCTGATGGTTTTCATATTCAGGATCGGCGGATAGGGCGAGCCTTCGGGTTGCACGAATGCATAGCCGAACCGCGAGAACAGCGCATTCTGCGTGTCGCCATCGGCCCAGACCGGCAGGCGCGCGCGCATGTTGAAGACGATCATCCGAAGATCGTCTATGCCGTGCACATGGTCGGCGTGGGAATGGGTATAAACCACGCCATCCAGCCGCCCGGTGCCCGTGTCCAGAAGCTGCTGGCGCAGGTCCGGGGTGGTATCGATCAGGACGGTGGTGATGCCGTCCTCGGTTTCGCGCTCGACCAGTAGCGAGCAGCGGCGGCGCGTGTTCTTGGGGTTCTCGGGGTCGCAATCGCCCCAATGGCCGCCAAGGCGCGGCACCCCGCCCGACGATCCGCAGCCCAGAATGGTAAACCGCATTTCGCCCATCATGTGGCCTCGTAGGCGGCGGCTTTGGTGAACAGCCGGTCGAAATTGGCCTGCGTCTGTGCGGCGAAATCGGCGTAATCCATGCCGAAGACCTCGGCCCCCACGCGGGCGGTATGGGCGGTATAGGCGGGTTCGTTGCGTTTGCCACGATGCGGCGGTGGGGCCAGGTAGGGGCTGTCGGTTTCCACAAGGATGCGATCCACCGGGGCGGCGGCGAAGATGTCGCGCAACTCCTGGCTTTTGGGGAAGGCGGCGATGCCCGACATCGACAGGTAGAACCCAAGCTCCAGCGCGGCGCGGGCCAGCTCGGCGCTGGAGGAAAAGCAATGCATCACGCAGGTATAGGCGCCGTTGCGGTATTCCTCGGTCAGGATGCGGGCCATGTCGTCATCGGCGGCGCGGGCGTGGATGATCAGCGGCAGGCCCGTTTCGCGCGCGGCGGCGATGTGGTTGCGCAGCGAGTCCTGCTGCACCTGCGCGGTTTCGGCGGTATAGTGGTAATCCAGCCCGGTTTCGCCGATGCCGACGAATTTCGGATGCTGCGACAGGGCAATCAGCGTGTCTACCGGAACCAGCGGTTCCTCGTGCGCGCGCATCGGGTGGACCCCGGCGGCATAGAATACGGGCGCGTGGGTTTCGGCGATGGCGCGCACCTTGGGTTCGGCGTCCATCCGAGTGCAGATCGTCACCATCCGCGTGACGCCGGCGGCCAGCGCGTTTTCGATGATCTGCGCCTGCTGCCCGTCGAAGTCGGGGAAATCAAGGTGACAATGGCTGTCGGTAATCGCGGGGTGTTCGCTCATCTGGTCCTGTAGGCGGTTCAACCCGCTGCCGTTTCCTGAAGTTTGAACACCGTATCTAGGACCAGCGCGGCAGGGTCAAGGTTCACCGCCGTGCCCTGCTGGTTTCGGGCGCTGACATGGGCGGCGGTTTCGGCCCATGCCCGCCCTTTGGGCGCGGAATCGGCCAGCCGGGCGAAAATCTCGGCTTCGCCTTTCGCGGCTTCGGGGGCAGGGGGCGTGCCCATCGCGCCGGTGCGGGCCAGCCGCGACAGGGCAATGTCGATCAGCCGCATCAGCACATCGGCCTTTTCGGTCGCCCCGCGCTGGGCGGCGCTTTCGGCCAGCTTCAGCGCGCGCGGCCGGTCAAGCGAGGGGAGGGTACCCAACAGGCCGATCAATTCGGAGTAAAGTTCGAGCCCGCCCAGCGACAGCAGCCGCTGCGCATCGCCCACAGACCCTGCGGCCAGCGCGGCCAGCGCCTGAGTCTGGCCCGGGTCCAGCGCGCCAACGCCTGCGTTTTCCAGCGCGCGGGCCAGATCGTCAGGCGCGAGCGGGTTCAGCCGAAGGGTGCGACAGCGCGAGCGGATCGTCGGCAACAGGCGCGAGGGCTGATGCGACACCAGCAGCAGCGTGGCACGGGCGGGGGGCTCTTCCAGCATCTTCAGCAGCGCATTGGCGGCGTTGGTGTTCATGTCGTCGGCGGCATCCACGATCACCACGCGCCGCCCCCCATCCACCGCCGTCAGGCTGAAGAAGCGGCCCAGCTTGCGCACGTCATCCACCACGATATCGCGGCGCAGGCGCTTTGTTTTATCGTCAACCGATCGGGTGACGCTGGTCAGCCCCGGTTCGGCCCCGGCCAGCACGCGGCGTGCGACCGGGTGTTCCGGGTCGATATCCAGTGATGTCGGGGGTGGCGGGGCACCGAACAGCCCATCATCATCCTGCGGAGGGGTTGCCAGCAGAAACCGCGCGATACGCCATGCCAGCGTAGCCTTGCCAATGCCGCGCGGACCGGTCAGCAGCCAGCCGTGATGCAGCCGATCACGCGAGAACGCGTCCAGAAACGCCTCTTCAGCGGCCTGCTGGCCAATCAAAGCCTGCGTTTCGCGCGGGTGGGGGGCGCCGGGCGCCTGATCGGGGCTGTGGTCTGACTCGTCGCTCATGCCAAGTGGTCTAGCACGATCTCGCGAACCTCGGCAGCAACGGAATCGATGTCGCGCGCGCCGTCGATCACGCGGAACCGGGGCGCGAATTCCCGCGCCAGCGCAAGGAACCCGGCGCGCATCCGGCGTTGCAGATCGGGGCCGAAATCCTCGAACCGTTCCTCGTGCCCCTTGCGCGACAGCGCCCGGCCCAGCCCGGTATCCGGGTCCATGTCGATCAGCAGCGTCAGGTCGGGTTCATGGCCGATCATGAGGCTGTGCAGCTGGTCCACCTTGGCGCGCAGATCGCCGCGCGACAGGCCCTGGTACATTCGGGTGCTGTCGGCAAAGCGGTCGCAGATCACAATTTGCCCGGCAGACAGCGCGGGCAGGATCGTGCGTTCCAGATGATCGCGGCGCGCAGCGGTGAACAGCAACAGTTCGGTTTCCGCCGACCAGCGGTCGGGGTCACCTTCCAGTACCAGCGAACGTATTTCCTCGGCCCCGGGCGAGCCACCCGGTTCGCGGGTCAGGATCGCGTCATGCCCGCGCTCGCACAAGGCGGCGTGCAACATGCGGGCCTGAGTTGATTTGCCCGATCCATCGATACCTTCGAAGGTAAGGAACAGCCCGCCCCGGCCGCCCGACTGCGCCGATGTCACGACGCGTCGGCCGCCGGTTCGACCGGACCGTTGGAAAACCGCGTCAGCAGCAATTCAGCGGCGGTGCGGACCTTGATGATGAAACCACCTGTTGCCACCGCGCGGTCGGCCACCAGCGGCAGCCGCACCTCGGGCAGGTCTTCGCGGGTGATGACCAACTCGCCCAACTGCTGACCCTGCTGGATCGGCGCGGGAACGGGCCCCTGATAGACAACCTCTCCGGTCAGCCCGTCGCTGCCCGACAGCGCGGGCAACAGCACGCGGTATTCCTCGGGCGCGACCATGTTCACCGTCTGCTCGCTTCCCATCCAGACCCGGGCCTCGGCGATCGGGTCTCCGGCCTTGGCGACCGTCTTTTCGGCAAATTGGCGAAACGACCAGTTAACGATGGCCGCGGCCTCCTCTGCGCGCTGCCGTTCGGTATCCAGCCCCGAGATGACAAACACGACGCGCCGGTCACCCTGCTTGGCCGATCCGACAAGCCCATATCCGGCTTCTTCCGTATGGCCGGTTTTCAGCCCGTCCGCGCCGATGCCCTGTGTCAGCAGCGGGTTGCGGTTGCGCACGTTCGAGGGCGCGCGCCCGTCAAAGGCAAATTCGGTTTCCGCAAACAGAGGATAGAATTCGGGGAAGTCGACGATCAGATGATGCGCAAGGATCGCCAGATCCTCGACCGACATGCGATGCCCCGCCTGCGGCCAGCCGTTCGAGTTCATGAAAGTGGAATTTTTCATGCCCATCTGCTGGGCACGCTGGGTCATGTAGCGGGCGAACCCCGCCTCTGTGCCATCGGGGCTGAGGGCTTCGGCGATCACGGCGCAGGCATCGTTGCCAGACAGAACGATGATGCCGCGCAGCAAATCCTCGACCCGGACCTTGTCCTGCGTGTTCAGGAACATGGTCGAGCCCTTGTAGCTCATCGCGTGCTGCGACACCGACAGGCGTTCATCCAGCGTCAGGCGGCCATCGCGGATCGCCTCGAACGCGACATAGAGCGTCATCAGCTTCGACATGGACGCAGGCGGCAGAGGTGCCTGCGCGTCTTTCTGCATCAGCACCGTGTCGGTGGTGACGTCCAGCACATAGGCGGCACGGGCACTGGTATCGAAGGCCCAGGCGGGCAGGGCGGTCAGCACACAGGCAAAGGTGGCAGCGACGGCGCGGCGAAACGGTTTCAACGGCGGCGGGCCTTTCGTCAGTTTGTCACGGCATAGGCATCGGAATAGCCGATGCCCTTGATCTTTTTCAGCAGGGCCGAGCGTTCCGAGGATGTTTGCGCCGGTCCGACAACGACGCGCCAGAACGGTTTGCCGTTGCTGGATTGTTCATAAACCGTCGGGACAATGCCAGCAGATCGCATCTGATTGGCGGTATTTTGCGCATTGCCCTGTACGCTGAAGATACCGATCTGAAGGAACGGCTTGTCCAGCGATGATGTTTTCGGTGCAGCGGCGGCTGCGGGCTTCGACGTGGCAGGTTGGGCAGAGGCGGCCTGAGCCGGAGGCAGTGCGCTTTCGGTGACAGGAGCCGATGCGGGAATGGCCGCCGGTGTGTCCGACAGGGCCGACAGCGGGGCGCCTACGGCTTTGGGCTTTTTCTGGAACAGCTTGGCGCCGAACCACGGCTTGCGAGGGGCTGATGCCGTTTCAGCTGAGGCCTCGGGCGCGGCGACTGCTGCCACCATTTCGGTCTCTGCTTCTGCAACAGGCGCAGTGTTGGCGGGCTCTGATGCGTCGATCGCGGCGGCAGCGCCGGCGATCGGGTCAAGGCTGGCCTGACGCACGGCACTTGGCGCGCTGACGGTGGGGGCGGGTGTCGGTGCCTCGGCTACGTCAATGGTGGGTTCGGCGGCGGCTACTGCCGGTTCAGGCGCGACTTCTTCGCGACGCAGCGCCGTCACCTCAAGCTGCACCGGCGATCCCGCAAGCATCCCAAGGGCCTGCGCCGCATCGGACGACGCCTGCAGGCGCGGGCCCGGTATTTCGCGTTCCTTGCGGAACAGGGCGCCAATGACGAACTTGCCGTTCGCAGAATTCCGGATAATGACCCGCTCGGGGTCGTTCACATCGGGGTGCGCCACCCAGACCCCGCCGAGCGACGGTCGCCCATCCCAGAGCCCCGCCTCGGCAGCGGAAAAAACATCGGGAGCTTCAACATCGCGTTCGACAAGCCGGGTCGTCGTTTCGGCCCGCGCTTCGCCTTCAAGTTTCGGTTTTGATTGAAGAAATCCCAGGCCTTCGCCTTCGGTGCAGCCACTTACCGCGACCGTGCCCAGCAGGATCGCCAGCACACTGGCGTTGCGTCCGCTGAAACGTGTTGCTTTGCGCATCTTCGTTTCCTTGCCTGTTTTCGTGGCCTGGTTCGGCCTTGTTGCCGGTTGTCCGGTCTACTGCCTGCGAGGCTTTGCCTCTGCGTGACCCTACCATAGCAAGCAGGGCCTGTCATGGTAAAGTATACGGGACACAGGCGCCGAATTTTCCGCTTTTGACTTGCTTGCCTGCCCACGGCCGCCTAAACCCGCGCAACGGGCCGCGGCGGCACTTGCTGTCGTTGCGTCTGGCCCTTTGGAAGGGTGGCAGAGTGGTCGATTGCACCGGTCTTGAAAACCGGCGATGTGAGAGCATCCGTGGGTTCGAATCCCACCCCTTCCGCCACGAAACGATGCGCGCTTTCGTTGCGTAAAGGGCGCGCAAAGTGCAGCTGTGGCGTAAACTTACTCGCAATTCACCATAGTTTTGGCTTAATTCGCCGATATTCCGTATATTAACTGTGGTTGAGATCCGTGCCGGGCATTGTGCAAGGTGTCGGCCGGACCCGAGAGAACTGTTGAACTTGGAGCTTTTATGCGGTCCCATGTGAACACTGTTGCCGGCCAAGGTGCCCGGGGACCGCGCATTCCGCAAAGGTCTGGTGGGTGTCGCGGGCCGCTGTCATGGCAGGATCGCGGTGCTGGCGCATCAGATGAGCGAAATGCAGGGTAATACGGGCGCAGGCTCGGGAAGAAGTGCGGGAACTCCATTGCTGAAATATCTTCGGGATTATTCTCGCGCCGTAATCTTCGAAACCTGGCAACGACAAAGCATGTTCGTTGCCGTTGCGCTTTTGACCGGAGCATTCTTTGTGCCGTGGCACGCGGCGCTGTTCTTCGCCGTCTGCATGGGCTGCGAATTTGTCGATCTGACACTGGCCCGTAGGGTTCAGAAGATCGCGCCCAGCGACAATCGGGCGATCCGGATGGCATTTTTCGGGTTCATCGCCAACACCATCGTCAGCGCGCTTGCGATCGGCGTCTATGCTGTTTCGGTCGGCATCGCCGACGATGTTGACGGGCGGTTCACGGCTTTGTTCTGTCTGTTCGCTGCGGCGCTTTATGCGGCGATCAACAACCATCAGATCGTGGTGGCGCTGGCGATCCGCCTGACGATCTATGGCTCCGCCTTTCTGCTGATTACCGTGCGCGACATCTGGGTGTATCGGCCCCCGATGTCTTCTTCGATCTGGTTGCAGTTCTTCACCGTTGTCTTTGTGATGTACTTCCTGATCGATTGCTCGATGCGCTTCCTGCGCATGTATCGTCAGGATTTGCGACGCCTTGCCGATCTCGAGGTCGAACACGAGCGTGCAAAAGAGGCGTTGGTTCTGAAATCGCAACTTGTCGCGGTTGTCAGCCACGAATTGCGCACGCCGTTGACATCGATCAAAGGTTCTCTGGATCTTGTCAATTCCGGTAAGTTCGGCGAATTGCCGCCGAAGATGAGATCGCTTCTGGGGTTGGCTGGTCGTAATACTGAACGGCTTGCGACGCTGGTGGACGATCTTCTGGATTTGCAGAAGCTCGAAGAGCGCAAGATGAAATTCGACAAGGAGACCGTGGATATTCGCGCGTTTCTGTCGGATGCAGGAACATCGCACGAAGGGCTCGCCGAACGCTATAACGTGCGGCTGAATGTCGAGCTTGGCAGCCGCGTGCCGGTTTATGTGAATACCGACAGGTCGCGTTTGATGCAGGTTGTGGGAAACATCATTTCCAATGCGGCCAAATTCTCACCTGATCGCGGCGATGTCGATGTCTGGTACGAGGTTTCGAACGCGCAGGTGAAAATTTTCGTGCGAGATCATGGTATTGGCATTCCCGAAGGCAGCAAGGAACAGGTTTTCGGTCGCTTTACCCAGCTAGACTCCTCGGATCAGCGGCAATTCGGCGGAACCGGATTGGGCATGAATATCTCGCGTGAAATCATGGCGGCGTTGGGGGGCAGCATTGACTATGATAGCGAAGTTGGCGTCGGCACGACTTTCCGGGTCGTGCTGCCCTGCGCCACGGTGCACGAAGCCGCTCCGCCCGCCGATCCGCGGGCTGGTGGAGATCAACCTATGAGTGTGTCCTTGCGGTCGCGAGGCTGATAGCGGTTCTCATCTTTGCGGCTCTGGTGCTGCCTAAGTCATTGCCGCAAGGTAATGTCACACTTTTGCCTTTTTGATTCGAGTCGCGTTTAAGTTGCTTGTCGAGTGAATCTTCCGCGCCTATGATTCTCGTTGGGTGAAATAGCCAAGCGGTGGGAGCTTGGTCCGTGTGGGTGGCAGCGTCACGTTTTTCGTGCACTGATCCAAGGCCTTTTGGGCCAAGGCCCCCGTGCGGGTTATGGAAGTGCGAAGGAATTCCGGACTCATGTGGGAAGCGTTGAATATCGTCGCCGGACTGGTGGCTTTTGGCTATTTCGTAAGCATCTCGATCGCGACACGGCAACATTTTTCGTCCGAGAAATATCCGCTGGGTATGTATCTGATTTCAGCGCTCTCGCTCGTTGGGCTCTACCTCTTCATGCGGTTTGCTTTTGTGTTCGCTCTGAACAATTTCGTTGTGTCCGCCGCGCTGATCCTGATTGCATTCGCGCTGTTCGTCTGGGCGCTGAAGCACAGCCGCGAAAAGAAGCTTTCACTGGCGTTCGATGAAGAAACGCGGATCGACGGCATTATTGTCAGCGGACCGTGGAAGTACGTCCGCCATCCTTTCTATGTCTCCTATGTGCTGTTCTGGCTGGGGTGTGCTTTGGGCACGCTTCATCTTGCTTCGATCATGGTCGCTGCTGCGCTTCTTTTCATTTACGCCTACTCTGCGGCACGTGAAGAGGCGGCTCTGAAACTTGGGCGCTACGGTGGTGACTATGTCGAATACCGCAAACGCGCCGGATTTTTCCTCCCCCGTATCACATCAAGGAACTGAGTCGTTGGGCAAGACATTCGATATCGCTAGAGTCCGATCGGACAGCGAATTGGGCGAAGTGGGAAAATTCAGGTATCAATGCTACCTCGAAGAGGGGCTTATCGAGGCGAAGGCTGATCAGTGCTTTCTGGACGACTACGATTTCGCGCCGAACGCGCAAATCTATACCGTCACCATGGATGACAGGATCGTGGGCACGATCCGGCTGCACGTGTTGGACCACAAGAACTACGAATCCGCGACGATGGCGGCATTTTCAGATGTGCTGATGCCGAAGATTTGGTCCGGGATGAAGCTGTTGGATGGCGCGCGCTTTGCGGTGGCGCCTGATCTGGGTGCCGTGCGTCTGGCCGTGGCGCGGCAGACGCTGCGGCTTTACGCCAATTTTGCCGAATTGAACGCGGTGGATTACGGTGTGGCGGCTGTCGCCGATTACCGTATCTTGGTTTATCACAAGCTTTACGGTTTCAGCCAGATTTCAGAGCCGCGCAAATATGCAGATCTGTCGAAGGAGCTTGTTCTGATGGGCGTCGATCTTCGAGAGTTCAAGGCACAGGCCATCGCAACAGGGCAGGGCGCTGTGTATCCGCTGGTACGGGGGCAGATGCCGCACTAAGCCTGCAAAGAAAACCGCTTGCGCGTTCGGTTGGCGAATGCGACGAGCGACAGCATGACCGGCACCTCGACCAACACGCCGACGACCGTTGCCAATGCGGCGCCTGACTGCAGCCCGAACAGGCTGATCGCCACGGCAACCGCAAGTTCAAAGAAATTCGAGGTCCCGATCAGGGCGCAAGGCGCGGCAATGCGGTGCGGCACACGCAAGGCATAGGCAGCGCCATAGGCCAGCGCGAAAATCCCGTAGCTTTGGATCAGGATCGGCACGGCAATCAGCGCAATGACACCGGGGCTGGTCAGGATGGTTTGCCCCTGAAGCCCGAACAGGATTGCAACCGTGGCGATCAGGCCGATCATCGACAGGGGTTTGATCCGTGTCGCGAAGGCGTCGATCGCAACCGGAGATCCCAGCCGTCGGCGGGTTATCAACCCTGCCACCAGCGGTAGTGCGACGTACAGTGTGGTCGCCAGCACCAGCGTTTTCCAGGGCACTGTCAGGTCGGTCACCCCAAGCAGGAAGGCGACAATGGGCGCAAAGGCCACCACCATTACCAGATCGTTCACCGAGACCTGTACCAGCGTATAGGTCGCATCGCCCCGCGCCAGTTGCGACCAGACGAATACCATTGCGGTGCAGGGCGCCGCGCCCAGCAGGATCAGCCCGGCAATATATTGCTGGGCGTCCTCGGGTGCGATCAAGGGCGCAAACAGGTGCTCGAAGAACAGAACTGCAAGAAGGGCCATGGTGAAGGGTTTGATCAGCCAGTTGACCGTCAGCGTCACCAGTAGCCCCTTGGGCTGTCGCGCCACACCTGCGATGGCGCCAAAATCGACAGCCGTCATCATCGGGTAAACCATGGCCCAGATCAAAACCGCGACCACAAGGTTGACGTTTGCCACCTCGCTGGCGGCAATGGCCTGAACCAGCGCCGGCGCGGCCTGGCCGATCGCGATGCCTGCAATCATCGCCAGTCCGACCCACAGCGTCAGATAGCGTTCAAATCCGCTCATGCCGGCTGTTCCCCGGTGCCGTCGCGCAACCGCCCCGACGCCAGCGCCGCCAGTGCGACCATCAACGCCGCAGTGCCCATAACCATCGGAAGCCCGCCGATCTGATAGGTCAGCCCCGACAGAACCGTGCCCAGTAACCGCCCCGCCGCGTTCGCCATGTAGTAAAAGCCCACGTCCATCGTCACCCTCTCGGATTTCGAGAAGGCGAGGATCAGATAGGAATGAAGCGCCGAATTCACGGCAAATATCGCGCCGAACACCAGCAGCCCCGCCACCATCACCGCCGTCAGCGCAGGTGTCGGCGCAGGAGAGATCAGTGCCGCGGTGCACAACAAGGCAGGCACAACGCACAGCGCCCAGGCCCAGCCGCGGGCGGCGCGCACCAGCGCGGCCTCGGGACGGGCGCGGGCGTTCAGCATGCGGGGCGCGCTGGCCTGCACCGTGCCGTAAAGGATGATCCAGACGGCCATGAAGGTGCCGATCAGGAAAAAGGCGGCGCGGTTCCCGGCTTCAGTGCCATCAGACAGCACCGCGTAGAAATAGACGGGGATGCCCACCACGAACCACACATCGCGTGCGCCGAACAGGAACACCCGCGCGGCCGAGAGCCAGTTGACGTTGGTCGATGTCGACACCAGCTCGGAAAATTTCGCGCCCTTGCGCCCGCGCGGAAGTCCCGCTGGCATGAACAGGACCACGCCCAGCAGAATCATTCCCAACACAGCCGCCATGCCAAGCACCGCGCCGGTAAAGCCTGCGCTGGCCAGCAGCGCCGCGCCAAGAAGAAACCCAATGCCCTTCACCGCGTTCTTCGACCCGGTCAGCACCGCGACCCAGCGGAACAGCGCGCCGTCGCCCGCAGGTGCCAGCAGCTTGACCGCCGATTTCGATGACATCTTGGCCAGGTCCTTCGCCACACCGGACAGCCCCTGCACCCCCATCACGAAGGCGACCGAGGCGGCAACACTCCACTCCGGGTCCAGCTGTGTCAGCGCCAGCAGCGCGATCACCTGCACCCCAAGCCCGGCATAGAGTGTCGAAGTCAGGCCAAAGCGCGCCGCGATCCACCCGGCCGACAGGTTCGTGGCCATCCCGGCCACCTCGTACAGCACGAACAGATAGGCCAGCTGCACCGGGCTGAACCCCAGCGTGTGGAAGTGCAGCAGCACCAGCATCCGCAGCGCGCCATCGGTCAGCATAAAAGCCCAGTAGGCCGCCGTGACGGCCACATAGGCGCCAAGCGGCCGCGCGGTCACAGCGATGCCCCGACCATCAGCGCCACATCGGCCAGCCGCTGCGCATAGCCCCATTCGTTGTCGTACCAGGCAAAGACCTTCAGCTGCGTGCCGTTCACCACCATGGTCGAGGGCGCGTCGATGATGCTGGAGCGCGGGTCGTTGGTGTAATCGGCCGATACCAGGGGCCGGGTCTCGTAGCCCAGGATGCCCTTCAGCGGCCCGTTCGCGGCGGCCTCGAAAGCAGCGTTGACCTCTTCCGCCGTGGTCTCGCGGTTCAGCTCGAACACGCAATCGGTCAGCGAGGCGTTCAACAGCGGCACCCGCACCGCGTGGCCGTTCAGGCGGCCCTTCAGCTCGGGGTAGATCAGCGTGATCGCCGTGGCGCTGCCGGTTGTCGTGGGGATCAGCGAGTTCAGCGCCGACCGCGCGCGGCGCAAATCCTTGGCGGGGCGGTCCACGATGGTTTGCGTGTTGGTCACATCGTGGATCGTGGTCATCGACCCGTGGCGAATGCCGAAGGTTTCATGCACCACCTTCACCACAGGCGCCAGGCAGTTCGTGGTGCAGGAAGCCGCCGTGACAATCCGGTGCCGGACAGGATCATAGCTGTCGTGGTTGACCCCCATCACGATATTCGCGGCATCGCCGTCCTTGACCGGGGCCGACACGACAACCTTCTTCACGCCTGCCTGAAAATAAGGGGCCAGCTTGGACTCGGACTTGAAGGCGCCGGTGCAGTCGACCACCACGTCGATCCCGTCCAGCGGCAGATCGGCGAGCGACTTGGTTCCGATAAAGGGCAGGCTGGTGCCGTCGATGGTGATGCTGCTTTCGTCGTGGGAAAACGCCGCATCCCAGCGCCCGTGTACCGTGTCGAATTCCAACAGGTGCGCGTGCATCGCGACATCGCCCACGCCATCGTTGATCCATGCGATCTGCGCGCCGCGGTCAAGCAGCGGTTTCAACGCAAGTTTCCCCATACGGCCAAGGCCGTTCAGCGCATAAGTGGTCATGTCGTCGGCTCCAATGAGTTGCGGCCAATGTCGTCCACTGCGGCTTGCAGCGCGATCCGATCAAGGCTGGCAAGGGGCAGGGCGGTAAAGGCTTCGATGCGGCGCTTGAGCGCGCCATACGCCTGATGAAAGGCAAGGCTCTTCTCGGCATCCGTACCTTCCACTTTCACCGGATCCGGCATGCCCCAGTGACCGCTGATCGGCTGTCCGTCCCACGCGGGACACGATTCATTCGCAGCCTGATTGCACACCGTGAAAACGAAATCGAAACCGGGCGCATCGGGGCCGGTGAATTCGCTGATGTGTTTTGATCGCAGGCCCGTGGTGTCGTGCCCCTTGTCGCGCAGCACCTGCATTGCAATCGGATTGAGCGTGCTCTGCGGCAGCGTACCGGCCGAGTAAGCGCGGAACCTCCCAACGCGGATCTGGCGCAGCAGGCTTTCAGCAAAGATCGACCGGGCCGAGTTGCCCGTGCAGATGAAAAGAACGGAATAGATGCGTTTGGGCATGGGGGCAGGTCCTGTGAAAAGAGGTGCGCAAATATCGGGGCGGCCACGGCAGCAGTCATTCAGCAGGTCGCTGAACAGCTGTTGCACCACCGTCATGTTGATCGAATACAGAAGGGACGTGCCCGACCGTTGCTGGCTGACAAGCGCGACACGTGTCAGCGCCGCAAGATAGGCCGACAGGGTGCTGGGCTTGGCCGCCAAAGCGGCCGAAAGCTCTCCAGCCGGCACCTTGTCGGGAAATCGGCGCATCAACAGGCGGAACAGCTCCAGCCGTTGCGGATGGCCCAGGGTCGCCAGTTGCTCGGGAAGCCGGTTTTCCATATTTCACGAATTAGCGAAATAAGGGTCGGGCGCCAAGTGAAGGTTTTGTAACGCGGTTACCATCTCAGGGGGCGCATGACTTGCGGACGTCGCAGCAGGCTGTTGAAAGTCGTTTCGACAAGCCGACGGGCTTTCATGCGAAACACTCTGTCTCTGAACCTGCGGTGTCTGGCGCGACGCTAAACCAGCAGCCGGCCTCTCTCATTCTCCGCAAGCTTTGGTGCGTAAGCCATCCCGCGAACATGATCGAAAAATACGCGGCCGTTATCCCTGATGTGTCTGACGAGGTGCTGGACAAACTGAACGCGGCCCGTGTCAGTGCCCGAAGGGATGGCCACAAGTTCTAATCGAACCGGGCATGGAAGCTCGTCGGTGTCAGGGTGACATGGTGATCAAGCGGGGGCGGAACTCGAAGGCTCTCGGCCCCCGCGCGTTGTTGTAAATCCTGAAGAGATGCCAGATGTCACGGTTCTCTTCAGCGACACGCAGTTCGTTTTGTGAGATGTGAAACGGCGTGCGGTCCCAGCCGTTCGTCGTTTTCACTTCCAGCAGGCGTGGCGTGCCGTCCGGCGTGAAGCTGAAAATGTCGTATCCCGCGCCATCGCCCATGTCCTCGCTGACCCAGATGACTTTTCTGGCCAGATCATCACGCCCCGCATCCCTGAGCGTGGCGCGCTCATGGGCGAGGGCGCGTTCTTCGCCGAGACGTCCGAGGGCCCGGTTGCGTTCATCGCGCCCGGCAGCGTCAAATCGGTCCGCTGTTCCAGACAGTTTCCTCAGGCCGCGAGGCGGCGGCTCGTTGCGCATGTGCGGCGGGATAACGAACTCGATCTTTCCGGAAGAAAATGCGGGCTGGGGCTCGGCAAAGCCCGCACGAGGCCAGATACCTCCATTAGCAGAGAGCCATCGCGCGACGGCGTCCTCTATCGATTTCTGGTAATTCGCATTGGGCGCGTATCCAGGTAGCCAGATTTCTCCGGCGCCCATCAGCACGCCACTGATGTTCATGTGCTTCCTCTCGATAGACTTTTCGTTTCGATCATTGATCGTTTGGAGCTTCGAGAGGAGCGCGCGTCTGTGCTGGGACTTATTTGGCGTGGTGCCAGCAATAACCATACGGAACATGGCGAAGTAATCCGCAACGATCAGATCGTTCTCTTCGTCAGTCCAGTCCACCATATTAAGACCTTAGCTGCGGCCTGGTGAACTGTCACGAAAAGAGGTCAGGAGCGATGAAACTGTAGCCCGACCTGTAAACCAAGCCGTATTTCGCGGCTCGTGGCAGCGGATCAAGCGGCTAAGTCATTGATTTTGTTTGGAGGCGAGTACCGGAATCGAACCGGTGTACACGGATTTGCAATCCGCTGCGTCACCACTCCGCCAACTCGCCAGAGCCTTGAAAACATGGGCTAACGTGGATGAGCCGGGGTTTAGCGGCTTTCAGGACGGGGTGCAAGTGACATTGCGCAGGGGCGTGGTCTTGGTTCGCTCCAAGGTGGGGAGCGGCGTGGAGCCTCAAGAAGTTGCATAAAAATCGCGACATCGGGGAAAGGCCGATGGCGACGTGTGATTTTCCTATGCATCTGGAATCCATAAGCTTATGCCTGTGTCCAACGCGGGAAGCCCGGCGGATCGATATGCATCGCCTGTGCAGCGCGGTGCCGGACTGCGTGCCATTGGTCGCACTGGCCGGAAAACCGGCCGGCGGGGCGTTGCCCGTTGAAGCGGGATGTGCCAGAAACCGGCTTGAGCAAAGATGATGGAAGCCTGCCCATGACTGATTTCGCCGCACGCCGCCTGATGATGGTCGATACGCAGGTGCGACCCTCGGATGTGACCAAGTTTCCCGTCATAGATGCGATGCTGACTGTTCCGCGCGAAACCTTTGTCCCCGCGTCGCGCCGCGAGGCGGCTTATGCTGGCGACAACGTGGACATCGGTCCGAATCGTGTCGTGCTGGAGCCGCGTACCCTGGCCAAGATGCTGGATGCGTTGAACGTGCAGGGCGACGAACTGGTGCTCGATGTGGGCTGCGGGCTGGGGTATTCCTCGGCCGTGGCGTCGCGCATGGCGCAGGCGGTTGTCGCGCTGGAAGAAGACGAGGCGATGGCGAGCGAAGCGCAGTCATTGCTGCTGGATGCTGGCGCCGACAACGTGATCACCCATACCGGCCCGCTGGCCGAAGGGGCGGCCGAACATGGCCCCTTTGATGTGATCATCGTGCAGGGCGGTGTGGAACAATTGCCCGACGCGCTGACGGACCAGTTGAAAGATGACGGGCGGATTGCATGTATGTTCATGCAGGGCGCTCTTGGCGAAGTCCGGATCGGGTACAAGTCGGGTGGCGCCATTTCGTGGCGATTTGAATTCAATGCGGGCGCGCCCGTGTTGCCGGGGTTTGAAAAGCAATCTGCTTTTGCCCTTTGACGGCGTCGGCATCAGCCGACGAGGCGTAATGCGCCCGGGATACAACGGTCAGTCAGGCCGGGCCGGGCCGTGCTGGAGGCAGACATGGGCGTGGCCATGAAAAATAAAATTTGGCGTGGGGGCAGGGCAATCCTGCTTGCCGGTACACTTGGGCTAGCGGCGGTGTCGGCAAAGGCGGAAAACCTCGCCGACGCACTTGCAAGCGCATATAACACCAGCGGATTGCTGGAGCAGAACCGTGCGTTGCTGCGTGCGGCGGACGAAGATGTCGGGATCGCGGTGGCGCGGTTGCGACCGGTTCTGGACTTTTTGATCCGGGTTCAGCGCACCTATAACAAGGCAGGCGTCAACTCGATCGTGACTTCGCGCACCAACTCCAACCCGATGGCGGCGCAGCTATCACTGGACTGGTTGCTGTTTGACAACGGGCAAAGCCGGTTGCTGCAAGAGGCGGCGAAGGCCACCGTTCTGGCAACGCGCCAGCAGCTTCTGGGGTTCGAACAGCAGGTGCTGTTCCGGGCGATCGCGGCCTATCTGAACGTGCTGTTGCAGCAGGAAAGCGTGCGCCTTCAGGGCAACAACCTGCGCGTGCTGGGCGAGGAACTGCGCGCCGCGCAGGACCGGTTCGACGTGGGCGAGGTGACCCGTACCGATGTGGCGTTGGCACAGTCCCGCGTGGCCGAGGCGCGCGCCAATCTTGTGGCCGCGCGTGGTGCCTTGGAAAACGCGCGTGCCGAATACACCGCCGTTGTCGGGCGTCCGCCGCAGAACCTGTCGCCGGTGCCCCGGCTTCCGGCGCCGCCGGCTTCGGTTGCCAGTGCAACGGCCGTCGCCCTGCGCCAGCATCCCGACATCATTGCGGCGCAATACGCGGTGGAATCGAATGAATTGCAGGTGCGGGCAAGCTCGGCCGGGCTGGGGCCCAAGCTGAACGCCGGTGCGCAGATCGGTCTGACCGAACGGCTGGACAACAGCGGTTACAGCCGGGATGCAACGGCCTCGCTTACGCTTAGCCAGCGCATCTATCAGGGCGGCGCCTTGAACGCGGGTGTGCGAAAGGCGATGGCTCAGCGCGATGCCAGCCGTGCCAACCTGCTGACCGTGCAGAAGAATGTGCGGCAGGATGTGGATGACGCCTTTGTGCGTCTGCAAGTGGCGCAGGCCAGCCTTGCCGCCACGTCCGAGCAAATTCGTGCCGCGCGCGTCGCCTTTGACGGTATCCGCGAAGAGGCGACCTTGGGCGCACGCACCACGCTGGATGTGCTGGCGGCCGAGCAGGATCTGCTGGATGCGGAAACCGCACGGATTTCGGCAGCGTCGGAACGGTCGATTGCCTTGTATCAGCTGTTGCTGGTGCAGGGGGTCCTGACCGCCGAACAGCTTGGCCTGGCCGTGCAGCTTTACGATCCGACGCTGTATTACAACCTTGCCAAAACTGCGCCTGCGGGTACCAGCAAGCAAAGCAAGGATCTGGATCGTGTGCTGAAGGCGCTGGGGCGCAACTAACCCGGTTGCCGGAACATCAGAGCGGGGTTAGCCTGCCGACGTGGGAAGAGTGGAAGTGAAATGTCGGATCCTGTGAAGAACGTCGAGATCGAGGATGTGCTGTCTTCGATCCGCCGCCTTGTGACAGAAGAAGGGCGGGAAAAACCCAAGTCAGGAACAAAGCCTTCGCAGCCTGTTGGCCGCTTGGTGCTGACCCCGTCGCTGCGGGTATCCGAGCCATCGGATGACGCAGAGCAGCCAGAGCAGGACGCACTCGCCACAGCCGAAACCTCTGCGACGGACAGCGGCGACGTGTTGACGCTTAGCCGCGATTTTCGATCTGTATCCTTCGCGGACGAAATCGAATTTCGTCGTGATGCCAGCAGGTTGCGCCGCACTGTTACAGAAGAGGCCAATTCGGATGACGCTGAGGACAACTCCGCATCGGACGTTGCAGCTGACCCAGAGCCCGAAAGTCCAGGCGACACAGCCAAACCGTCTGGCGCGCGGAATGTGACATACGACATGCCGGAGCCGACGACCGGTGAATTTGCCGAAGGTCGCACCCCTTGGAAGCGCCCCGACGCAACGTTGCACGAAGCCGCTGATCTGGCGTCAGAGCCCGAGGTGGATGCCCCTCTCGAAGACAGTGTTTCGCAGCAAGAGGCATCAAAGCCAATCGCGAGAACCGCGGCGGTTGCCTCTGATCCGTTGAAACAGGCGGCTGCCATGCGCTCGGCCTCGCTGAGCGCCAAGATCAAGGCGTTGGAAGCGGCGATCGCCGAGCGCGCCGAAAAGTGGGAGCCTGACGGAAGCGCCGAAGAAGTGTTCGAAACCGCCGGCCACGCGCCCATGGCGTGGCGCGAGCCCGGTCAGGACACTACGCAACAGCCTGATCAGGTGGAACAGGCTGCACCTGACGCGCCGGTGGCCGAGGCCGAAGACCTTTTGGCCGAGGGCGCCGCAACCAAGACCGACGTGGAAGAACCCGACGAGGGTGACGACGCGGTCATGGACGAAGATGCCCTGCGCGAGTTGGTTGCCGAGATCGTGCGTCAGGAGTTGCGCGGTGCCTTGGGGGAACGGATCACACGCAACGTGCGTAAACTGGTGCGCCGCGAAATCCAGCGGGCGCTTGCCACGCAGGCGCTGGAATAGGGCCCTAGACCAAGGGCGCGCGCGACAGTTCGAACAGGCGATCCACGTCCAGATGGTGTTCCAGATGGTCGGCCAGCGCATCCAGCGTGGCGTCGACCTCTTGTTCGTAGTGCGTCTGCGCCCGATGCCCCAGCCGTTTCAGGAAACTCGCGCGAAAGCTGTCGGAGGTGAACAGCCCGTGCATATAACATCCCATCACGCGGCCATCCGCTGACGCCGCGCCCGCAGGCGTTCCTCCAATATCGAGCCATGCGCGTACGCAATCGGGGCCTTGAGTATCTCCCATGTGGATTTCGTACCCCGTCACGACCTCTCCGCCGGGCAGGGCGCGGGCATCGCGCAGTGTCACGGTCTTGCGGGGCTGCATTGTGGTTGTCACGTCCAGCAGGCCCAACCCCGGGGCGCTGCCCGCGCGGCCATCCACGCCGTCGGGGTCGTCGATCTGCTTGCCAAGCATCTGGTAACCGCCGCACAGGCCCAGAACATGCCCGCCGCGCCGCACGTGCGCGGCAAGGTCTATATCCCAGCCTTGCGCGCGGAACGCCGCCAGATCGCCCAGAGTCGTCTTGCTACCGGGGATCAGCACCAGATCGGCATCGGCGGGCAGAGGGCGGCCCTGCGGAATGATCTCGACCGTGACTTCAGGTTCCGACGCCAGCGGGTCCAGGTCGTCGAAGTTCGCCATGCGTGGCAGCTGTGGCACGACGATCTTGCAAGCACCACCGGGGCGCGAGGCGATGTCGAGCATATCCTCGGCTGGAAGCCGCCAGGCATCGGTGAACCATGGCACCACCCCAAGGCAGGGCCAACCGGTGCGATCGACAATCGCGTCGCGGCCCGCGTCAAACAGACGAACGTCGCCCCGGAAGCGGTTTATTGCAAAGGCGGAAATCTGTGCTGCGTCTTCGGCCTCAAGTACCGTTTTCGTGCCGACCACCTGCGCAATCACGCCGCCCCTGTCGATATCGCCCACCAGCACCACGGGTACCCCGGCGGCGCGGGCGAACCCCATATTGGCGATGTCGCCCCGGCGCAGGTTGATTTCAGCCGGGCTGCCTGCACCTTCGATCAGCACAAGATCGGCGCGGGTGCACAGCCGGGAAAAACTTTCCAGAACACGGGGCATCAGCGAGGTGCGATCACGCTGATAGGCGCCCGCTTCGCTGTGGCCCAGCCGCTGGCCCTGCACGATCACCTGCGCGCCGGTTTCGGTTTCGGGCTTCAGCAAAACGGGGTTCATGTCGGTGTGGGGCGGCACGCCAGCGGCGCGTGCCTGCAACGCCTGCGCGCGCCCGATCTCACCGCCATCTACGGTGACGGCAGCGTTGTTCGACATGTTCTGCGGCTTGAATGGCAGCACGCGCAGCCCCCGCCGCGCGAAGCAGCGCGCCAGACCGGCCACCAGCATGGATTTGCCGACATTGCTGCCAGTGCCCTGAATCATGATGGCGCGTGCCATGGTCTGCCTCCGGTCGAATTTGCGGCAGATGACCCGATTCCGCAGACCCGCGAAAGGGCCCCGTGCGCCGGAGCATAAAAAAAGCGCGCCCGGGGGCGCGCCTTTTTTGATTGGCCGTTCTGGCCAAGCTTTGATCAGGCGGCTTCAGCCTGTTCGGCGGCATTGCGCCGCTCGCTTTCTTCACGCGACAGCGCGACAGAGGTCCGCACACCGCGGCCGACAAATTCCATCAGGCCCGAAACGACACGTTCGTTCGGGTCGATTCCGGCGCAGGAAAGAACCTCGCGTCCATCGCGCGAGCGGGCCCAGCGGGCGATCTGTTCCGGACCGTTGCCATATTTCTTGTCGTCTGCGATGGCATCATCCAGCGCGGCCAGTACGACGGCCGCAAAAAGTTTACGAGCACGGTTGCCTTGTTCATTGTTAAAGGCTGTGCCGTCAACGAAATCTTGCATCTCGTTTCCCTTATTGTTTTTGCTCTTGTGTATTTCGGCGCGCCGCCCCTTATGACGGAAGCGAAACGATTCGGATACCACACAAAAGCATACCTACCATGCGTGTGGCGCATGGCTTTGCCAGTGATCACTACCTTATGTCGTTACCTTGTCAGGCTCATCACCGCGATATATAGCTCCGCAATCTTATTCATCAACATCGCCAAGGGTGTGGGTACATGCCAAAAATCAATGGAAATGAAATCCGGCCCGGGAACGTGCTGGAACACAATGGCAGCCTGTGGTCGGCCGTGAAGGTCGATCACGTGAAGCCGGGCAAGGGGGGCGCATTTGCTCAGGTCGAGATGCGCAACCTGCGCAACGGCTCGAAACTGAACGAACGCTTCCGGAGTGCCGACAAGGTCGAACGCGTGCGCCTTGAACAAAAAGATCAGCAATTCCTGTACGAAACCGACGGGATGCTGGTGTTCATGGATGCCGAGACCTATGAACAGGTTGAATTGCCTGCGGAAATCCTGGGCGACCGCCGCCCGTTCCTGCAAGATGGCATGACCATCGTCGTGGAATTCCACGAGGCAGAGGCGTTGAACGCAACGCTGCCGCAAAAGGTGACCTGCAAGATCGTGGAAACCGAACCGGTGGTGAAGGGCCAGACTGCGGCGAATTCATTCAAGCCGGCGATCCTGGACAACGGGGTCAAGGTGATGGTGCCGCCCTTCGTCGGGCAGGATGAAGACATCATCGTGAACACCGAAACGATGGAATATTCCGAGCGCGCGTAACGTCGCGTCATCAATCAATAGAAAAGGGGCGTGCCACTTGGTGCGCCCCTTTTTCGTGTCGTCAGAATGTTGTGATCAGGTCGACCGCAGTAGCGTCTTGTTCGATCCGATGGCCTCGGCGATGCGGGCATAGTGCAGCTTTTTGCCGCTCTCGTCGTCGGGGCTGCGCAGCAGCAGGGTCTGGGTGCGGTCCAGAATGGCCGTGGCCTCGGCGTTCACGCTGGCGAGCCTGTCGGGTGCAACCGGCGTCAGCGGGCGGGTCGAATCGCCGCCTGCACTGGCGGTCTTGCGCGGCTGCGCACGGTCTCGATTGCGCCGGGTCAGATCGGTCATTTCGCGCGAAGCCTGGGCCAGCACCTGCCGCACTTCGGCATAGTCGCTGTCTTCCGGGATATCCTCGGCCATCTGGTTCAGGCGGTCCGCCAGACAGTCGGTCTGATAGGCGCGATCCAGCACGCCGCAGAATTGTTTCGCTGCGCCCAGTGTGTTCACGACAACATCGGTGAAGTTCTTCGAGCCGAAGTTCCCGGCCGGAACGATGAACGTCACGATTGTGCCTGCGCCGCCTTGGGCCAATACGGTCGTCGGCAAAGGCGCGGCCAAGGCCAGCGACGCAAGGCCAAGCAACGGGTAACGAATGAACGGGGTCATGAATGCGTCTCCTTGAAACGACTTTATAAGACCACGATTCGTCAGCGGTTCAAAGAGACTGGCAAGCCAACGAAGACAAGAATGGGCGAACTCTGGCCGCTTCGCAAAATTGTGTTGTTTACCACGTTGAAACCCGGCTTCGGATCAGGAATCATGCACACGCTGTGTAATCCGGCACCTATCGGGCAAGTTTGAGCAGATTGATAAATGGGCATTTTGAGCAGAATTCGGAACATTGGGCTGGCGACTGTGCTTTCGTCGGCCGCTCTTGTGGCGACTCCGGTGGCGGCGCAGGTCAACCAGGCGCTGGCCGAGGCCCGCTCTCGCGTGGCCTGTGGGGCAGCGACGCTGGTATCGGCAACCTATATCGGGGGCGGCATGATGCGCGTGACCTGTTCCCAGCCTGACCGTCAGCAGCAGAATCGCGAGCAGCCAAACCAGTCGGCGCAGCAGTCGATTCCGGCGAATTCACCACTGGCTGGCACTGGACTATCAACGCCGGTTGCGGCGGGGATTGTCCTGTCGGTCATTACGCTTGCGGTGATTACCGATAACGGGACCGAAGGCACCACCACGACTGCGACCAGCGGAAGCGGCTCGGCGGTGGGCCTGCGCTAGGCAGGCTCCGCGCGCGTCACTTTGGCGTCGCCGGCGTCCATGTCGCCTTCGGCGCGATCAAACCGCAGATATGCGATGGCGTGATTTCCCGCGCGGGTGTGCAGCGTGCCCACCGGTTTGCCCTGCGCGGTGATCTCGTCGCCTTCCTGCGCCGGGCCGTCTATTGCCACGCGGGCCAGCCCCTTGCGCAACTCGGTCTTGTGTTTCATGCGGGCGGTCACCTCTTGTCCGACGTAGCAGCCCTTGCGGAAATCGACACCGTGCAGCCGGTCGAACCCGACCTCAAGGATATAGCTGTCGGGCGTCAATTCGCGGCCCGTCTCGGGAATGCAATGCGCAACCCGGATCGCATCCCAATCGGTGCCATCGTCGGATTCGGGCGCTGGGGAATATGCCCGCCAACCCAGATCGGGATGGCGTGGATCGGGCAGGGCGCCTTCGGGGGCGGGTCCGGTGCCGCGCTGCAAGTTCAACCCGGCTTCGGAGATGCTCACATCGGCGCGCAGCTTGTACATGGTCAGCCGCCGCAGCAGATCGTCGGCCAACTCCTCTGCCACGTCCAGCAGAACGCCATCCCGATACGGTACCAGAAAGAAATCGGCGATATACTTGCCCTGCGGCGTTAACAGCGCGGCATAGACCAGCCCGCGATCAAGCCCGGCCAGATCGTTGGTAACCAGATTCTGAAGAAAATCTTGCGTGTCCTTGCCGGAAAGATGCCAGATACGGCGCGTTGGCATGACGTGCTCCTTGCGTCTTTTGCCCCGTCATATAGGTATGTGCCCGGTGTTTAACAGAGGATGTTGTCTTGAGCGCAGAAATCAGCGTCGTGATCCCCACCCTGAACGCCGAGGGTACATTGCCCGCCTGTTTGAACAGCCTGATGGAAGGGCTGACCACCGGACTGATCCGCGAATTGATCGTCAGCGACGGTGGATCCGACGATGCGACCGTGATGATGGCCGATGATGTGGGCGCGCGGATCGTATCCGGCCCGGCCTCACGCGGGGGGCAATTGCGGCGGGGCTGCGCCGATGCGCAGGGCAAGATGCTGCTGATCCTTCATGCCGATACGGTGCTGGAACCGGGATGGAGCCGTGTCGTGCGCGACTACCTCGACCTTGAAACCGGACCCGCCTATTTTCGCCTGCGCTTCCGTGCGACGGGTCTGATGCCGATGCTGGTGGCAGGCTGGGCTAACCTGCGTTCGGGGCTGTTCGGGCTGCCCTATGGCGATCAGGGGTTGCTAGTGACGCGCGCCGATTACGACCGCGCCGGGGGCTTTCCCGATCAGCCGCTGATGGAAGATGTCGCCTTGATCCGCGCGCTGGACCGCAGTGTGACCGGTCTGCCAGCCTTTGCCCATACAGGGGCCGAACGCTATCAGCGCGCAGGCTGGCTGCGGCGCGGCGCGCGCAATATCTGGACGTTGACGCGCTACCTTGCCGGGGCCGATCCTGAACGGCTGGCGCAGGCCTACCGCCGATAGGCGCTAGCCGAACAGTTTACGCCCGATCCGCCGCAGGATCGACGGTGGCCGGTCGGAATTCTCTGGGAAGCGCGCGGCCAGCGCGGCGGTGCCGACCGGGTCGATGATGGTTTTGCCGTCCTGAAACTGTAGGCGATACAGATCGGCGTAGATGCCGCCGCGTGCCAGCAGTTCATCATGGGTGCCCTCGTCGACCACCTGTCCGCGATCCATCACAAGAATCTTGTCAGCGTTGCGGATCGTGGACAGCCGGTGCGCGATCACCAGAGTAGTGCGCCCGCCCGCCAGCCTGTCCAGCGCGCTTTGCACCACTTTTTCGGACTGCGCGTCCAGCGCGCTTGTCGCCTCGTCCAGCAACAGCACGGGCGTGTTGCGCAGCAGCGCGCGGGCGATCACCACGCGCTGACGTTGCCCCCCGGACAAGGCCGAACCGCGCGGCCCCACCAGCGTATCCAGCCCATCCGCCAGCTTGGGCAGGAAATCGGCGACATGGCTCGCCTCCAGCACGCGCTGCAGTTGCTCGTCGCTCACGTCGTCACGGCCCAGCAGGATGTTTTCGCGCAGGGTTTCGTCGAACAGCAGCGCCTCTTGGCTGACGACGGAATAGAGCCCGCGCAACTCGGCCATATCGATATTGCGGACTTCCGTTCCACCCACGCGCACCGCCCCCTCCTGCGGATCAACAAGGCGCGTCAACAGGTTGAACACGGTGGATTTCCCGGCGCCAGAGGCCCCGACCAGCGCGGTCGTCTTGCCCGGTTCGGCCCGGAAGGTCAGCGCCCGCAGTACAGGCGAGTCGCCATAGTTCAGCGACACCTTGTCAAAGTCGATCGCGGGCAGACCTTCGGGCGCGGCCACGGGATTTTCCGGCGACAGCACACGGATCGGCGCATCCATCAGCTCTTTCAGCCGTTCAAGCGAGGCCGCCGCCGCTTGCCAGATGCCGCTGACCGCCGCCAGCCGGCGCATCGGGTCAAAGGCCAGCGCGATGGCGGTGAAAAAGCTCATGAACTGGCCGACGGTCTTTTCGCCTGCAATGATCTCGGCGCCGCCATACAGCAGCACGCCCATGAACCCGACCCCGGCCATCACGTCGATCATCGCCGTAATCCCGGCGGTTCCGAAAGAGGCGCGCACCTCGGAACGGACGTAGGTTTTTGTCAGCCCCTGAAAGCGGTCGGCCTGATATTCCTCCAGGCTGTTCAGCTTGATCGGAACGATGCCGTGGAACACCTCGTCCAGCCGTGTTGCCAGCGCGGCGCCCAGGTCGCGGGCCTGCGCGGCCTTCTTGCGCACATAGCGTTGCAGCACGGCAATCGGCAGCATCAGCATGGGCAGCCCGATCAGCATGACGGCGGTCCAGCGCCAGTCGATGCTGATCGCGACGCCGATCAGGATGAACAGTGAAATCGTATCGCGCCCCGCGCCGGTAATGATCGCGCGCCAGACATCGTTGACGGCGTTCACATCCATCTGCACCCGCTGGATCAGGAACCCGGGCGGATGCGTCTGGTGAAAGGCGGTGTCCTGACGGATCAGGCGGCGCAGCAGATCCAGCCGCATATGCGCGGCGCTTTCCTGTGAAATCCGGGTCAACAGGATTTTCTGGCACATGCCCGCCAGACCGCGCACGCAGAAGATCACGAAGAAGGTGGCGCTGACCCATCCCAGCGCCGAGGAATTGCCCTGCACGAAGACCAGATCGAACATCGGTTGCATCATGTAGCTGATGGCACCGACCATCGAGCCTTCGAGCAGCATGAAGACAATCGCGATCCCGAGCAAAGGAATGTGGCGGCGCAGGTAGTTGTTCCAGAGCCAGCCCATCAGCTCGCCCGAGGAGGCGTGAGTTTTCTTCATGGCCGGGCGTTCCGGGGCAGGGCGGTGAACATGGCGCGCGCCTTCGTAACTGTGTCGGGTCGAATGGTCATCAAATAGGGGTGGTGCAAGCGGCGGCGAATTGCAAGGGCGCGCCGCATTGACGCCGGGGTCTTCATGCGTAGTGTGGCGCGGCAGATTCCACGACGGACCACCTCATGACACATCCATCCACTCTCGCGCAGGGGCGCAGCTATCTGGCGATTCCGGGGCCTTCGGTTATTCCCGATGCGGTGCTTCAGGCGATGCACCGCGCTGCGCCCAATATCTATGGCGGCGAGCTTGTCGAGGTGACCCATTCCGTGGTCGCCGACCTGAAGCGCGTGGCGCGCACCCGGCACAAGGTGGCGATGTACCTGGCCAACGGTCATGGTGCATGGGAGGCGGCGTTGGCCAACGTGCTGTCGCCGGGCGATCTGGTGCTGGTGCCCGCCACGGGGCGGTTCGGCATGGGCTGGGCGGACATGGCGCAGGGGCTGGGGGCGGAAACCCAGATCATCGATTTCGGCAAATCCTCTCCTTTCGATCTGGACCGCGTGGCCGAGGCGCTGCGCGCGGATACCGGCCACCGGATCAAGGCGGTGCTGGCGACGCATGTCGATACCTCCAGTTCGGTGCGCAACGACATTCCGGGCCTGCGCCGGGTGCTGGACGATTGCGCCCATCCCGCGCTGCTGATGGTGGATTGCATCGCCTCGCTGGCCTGCGACCGGTTTGAAATGGACGACTGGGGTGTCGATGTGACGGTTGCGGCCTGCCAGAAGGGCTTGATGGTGCCGCCGGGCATGTCTTTCGTGTTCTTTAATCCGCGCGCCGAAGCCGTGCGCAATGCGATGCCCCGCGTCAGCCGCTATTGGGATTGGGGGCCGCGCGGCGCGCCGGCCGAATATTACCAGCATTTCGGCGGCACGGCGGGCACGCACCATGTGTATGGCCTGCGTGCCGCGCTTGACCTCATCCACGGCGAAGGGATCGAGGCTGTCTGGACTCGTCATGAAACCCTTGCCCGCGCGATCTGGGCCGCCTGCGAGGCCTGGGGGCAAGAGGGCGATTTCCACCTGAACATCGCCGATCCCGCATTGCGCAGCCATGCGGTAACGGCGGCGCGCCTGTCGGGCCCTGATGGGACGCGGCTGCGCAACTGGCTGTCGGACAATATCGGCCTGACGCTGGGCATCGGGCTGGGCATGGCGCCTGCGGGCGATCCGGCGGGCGATGCGTTTTTCCGTCTTGGCCACATGGGTCATGTGAACGGCCAGATGATCATGGCGCTGCTGGGCGGGATCGAGGCCGGGATGGCCGCGAATGACATCGCTCACGGTAGCGGCGCGCTGTCGGCTGCCGCAAGGGTGATCGCCGGTAAGGCCTAGCCTTCGCGGGCTTCTGCAAGGGCTTCGGGCAAGGCGCGGGCGAAAAACTCCAGCGTCTCGGCCGGGGCCGCGCTGACCCGGATGCAGCGGTTCTGCGGCGCGGCAAAGGGCATTCGCACGAACACGCCACGCGCGATAAGCCCGGCCACCACCCGCGCCGCAAGCGCCCCGTCGCCGCCACAGTCAATGGCGACGAAATTGGTGGCCGAGGGCAGCGGCGTCAGGCCGTTGTCGCGCGCGATCTGGCCGATCCGGTCGCGTGCGGTGGCAATCTCGCCCTGCACATGCGCCAGCCAATCGCGATCTTCCAGCGCGGCCAGCGCCCCGGCCTGGGCAATCCGGTTGATGCCGAAATGATTTCGCACCTTGTCGAAGGCGCGGATCAGATCGGGTGCGGCCAAGGCATAGCCGATGCGCGCGCCCGCCATGCCGTAGACCTTGGAAAAGGTCCGCATCCGGATCACACGCGGATCGTCGGGCTGCACCGGCAAGGCCGTGCCCTCTGGCGCGCATTCGACATAGGCCTCGTCGACGATCATCAGACAGCCCTCGGGCAGGCGATCCAGCGCGGCCAGCAGATCGGCGCCGCTGTGCCAGCTGCCCATCGGGTTGTCGGGATTGGCGATATAAACCAGCTTGGCCCCAACCTCGCGCGCCTTTTCGATCAGCGCCTCCGGGTCTTCGCGATCGTCGCGATAGGGTACTTTGTGCAGCACCCCGCCAAAGCCCGAAACGTGATAGTTGAACGTGGGATAGGCGCCTTCGGACGTGACGACGGCATCGCCTTCGCCCACGACGAGCCGCACCAGATAGCCGAGCAGCCCGTCAATCCCTTCACCAACCACAATATGTTCGGGGCGCACCCCATGCTCGGCCGCCAGAGCCTTGCGCAGGTCGTGGCTTTGCGCGTCGCCGTACATCCAGACATCGCCGGCCGCCGCCTGCATCGCATCAATAGCGCGGGGCGAAGGGCCAAAGGTATTTTCATTCGCGCCAAGACGCGCGTCAAAGGCGGCGCCACGTTCGCGTTCTTGTGTCTCGGGGCCGACGAACGGCACGGTAGAGGGCAGCGCGGCGACAAGCGGGGTGTAGCGAGGAAAGGTCATGCCGCGCAGATAAGCCCAAGCGCGCGGTCCCGGCAAGCGGCAAACCGGGGCTTAGCGGTCAGGCCGTGTCAGCACATAGGCGGCGCCGATGCCCATCAACAGGCCCTGCGCGATCAGCACCCGGCCGGGCACGCCCATCGCCCAGGACAGGGCAAAGGTGGCGGCCATCACCGGACAGGCAGCGATCTTGACCCGGCGCGGGATCGCGCCCGTCGCTTCCCAATCGGCGATCATCGGGCCAAAGCGCCGGTGCCCAAGGATCCACGCGCGCAACCGAGGAGAGCCTTTGCCGAAACAGAAGGCCGCAAGCAATACCAGCGGCGTGGTCGGCAGCACGGGAAGGAAAATGCCCAGAATCCCCAGCGCCAGCGACAGCAGCCCGGCCAGTGTCCAAAGCGGACGCATCGCGCGGCGTGGCTGTCGTGCAAGGCTGCGTGACATGAACAAAGTCCCTTTCTGTGCAGGGGAGCGGTCGCGATCTAGCCACGACCCGGACCTCCTGTAAACGGCCATACCGGCCGCGGTGTTCCGTCACGTAGTGCTGGCATCGCGCCTGACCACGGGGCAGGGTAAGCCCGACACCAGCGGAGGGCATCACATGGCGCGTGTATCAGTCACCTATGAACAACATATTGCCAGGGTCACGCTGACCCGCGGCGACAAGATGAACGCGCTGGACCGCGAGATGATGGAGGCCATCGTCGCCGCCGGACAAGAGGTCGCGGCCTCTGACGCGCGCGTGGTGGTGCTTTCGGGCGAAGGTCGTGCCTTTTGCGCGGGGCTCGACATGGCAAGCTTTGCAACCATGGGTACCGTCGATCCCGAAGCATGGCTGATGGAGCGCACCCACGACGACGCCAATCTGGTGCAAGAGGTGGCGATGACATGGCGTCGCGCGCCGATGCCGGTGATTGCGGCGATCCAGGGCGTGGCCTTTGGCGGCGGCCTGCAACTGGCGCTGGGCGCCGACATTCGCATCGCCGCGCCCGATGCGCGGGTTTCGCTGATGGAGATGAAGTGGGGCCTTGTGCCCGATATGGGCGGCATGGCGCTGCTGCCGGCGCTGGTGCGCTCGGACGTTCTGCGACTACTGACCTACACTGCCGAGCCGGTGGGTGCCGAGCAGGCCGAACGCTGGGGGCTGGTGACCTCGCTGGCCGAAGACCCGCTGTCGGCAGCGCTGGACCTGGCAGGAACGATCACCGGCAAGAGCCCCTCGGCGATCCGCGCGGCCAAGGCGCTGATTGCCACCGCCGAATCCGAGGGCCAGTCCGATGTGCTGCTGGAAGAATCCCGTGCCCAGGTGCCGCTGATCGGCAAACCCCACCAGATGGAGGCGATTGCCGCCCAAATGCAGAAACGCGCGCCCAACTTCAAATAGGCCGTTACCAAGCGGAGTGCGCCTGATGGCGCACACGACATGCCCGCGCTGCACGCGGTAGGGGGGCGCCGTAGGGGCCGGGGTGTGTTATGAAACGGGTTGCGCCTGCGGCACGGCTGTAGTTCGCTTGTGCCAATCGAGGAGGGGCCGCCATGACCATCGCATCGCGCGTTCAGACATTCTGCGAAGCTTACGGGTTGCAGATGCCAATCCTGTTGGCGCCCATGGCAGGTGCTTGCCCGGTTGCCCTGTCGCAGGCGGTTGCACGCGCGGGCGGCATGGGCGCCTGTGGGGCGCTGCTGATGTCGCCCGATGCCATTTCGGACTGGGCGCGCCAGATGCGCGCGGGCGGCAACGGCGCCTTTCAGATGAACCTCTGGGTGCCCGACCCCCCGCCCGAACGCGACCCCGAGGCCGAGGCGGCTGTGCGTGGCTTCCTGGGGCAATGGGGCCCCGAGGTTGACGCCAAGGCGGCCGAGGTCGGGTTGCAGGATTTCGCAGCGCAAGTCGATGCCGTAATCGATACAGGGCCGTCGGTTATCAGCTCGATCATGGGGGTTTACGACGAGGAGACGGTGAAGCGCCTAAAGGACAACGGCATCCGCTGGTTCGCAACCGTCACCACCGTGGCTGAGGCGCTGGAAGCCGAAGCCGCCGGCGCCGATGCGGTCGTGGCACAGGGGTCTGAAGCCGGGGGCCACCGCGGCGCGTTTCACGCCGACCGGGCCGAGGCTCAGATGATCGGCCTTTTCTCTTTGCTTCCTGCTGTGGTGGATGCGGTGAAGGTTCCGGTCATCGCGACAGGTGGCATCGCGGACGCACGTGGCATCGCGGCAGCCCTGACGCTTGGTGCCAGCGCGGTGCAGATCGGTACCGGCTTTCTGCGCACGCCCGAGGCTGGCACGCCGACCCCCTGGGCCGATGCTCTTGGCCGCGCGCGCCCAGAGGACACGGCGCCGACCCGCGCCTTCTCGGGCCGCTTGGGGCGCAGCCTGCGCACCGCCTATACCGAAGCCGCCGCAACGCCAGAGGCCCCGAAACCCGCGCCCTATCCGATCCAGCGCAACCTGACCGGCGCCATGCGAAACGACGCGGCCCAGGCTGGCGATCTCGACCGGATGCAGGCTTGGGCCGGTCAATCCGCCGCTCTCGGTGCCACCGATCCGGCAGAGGAGGTGACGGACCGTCTCTGGTCCCAGGCCAGAGAGCTCCTCAACCTTTCGACCAGCTGAACCGTCCAACTCTTCTTTGGGGCTCAAATATCACGGGGGAGGCCGCGCAGCGGGCGGGGGCAGAGCCCCCTTCCTTCCTGTATTGCCGCCTCCCGGCGGCGAGAGGCAGAGCCCCCTTCTACGATGACGGCCGGACGCGGGTGACAAACCGCCACCCGCGCGGTCTCCTCACCCTAGTTCGGCCAACCTTGCCAGCGCCTCTTTCAGCCGTGCCTCTTCCTCTTCGCGCGCGGCGAGGTTGGCGCGGGTTTCGGCGACAACATCTTCAGGCGCGGATTCGGCGAATTTCGGGTTGTTCAGCCGCCCGCGCAGCCCGCCCAGTTCCTTGGCCAGCTTGCCCAAGCTCTTCTCGAGACGCGCCTTCTCCTCGGCGATGTCGATGATCTCGGCCAGCGGCAGCCCAAAGGACGCGCCCTCGGCGGCGATGGTGATCGTACCTTTGGGGAAGCTGTCGACCGGGGTCAGGCTTTCGATACGGGCCAGCCGCATGATCAGCGTCTGGTTCCGGTCCCACGCGGCCTGGCCGGCGGCGTCGATGTCGCTCACCACCATCGGCACTTGAAGCCCCGCGGGCACATGCATCTGCATCCGGGCCGAGCGGATCGACTCGATCAGCGCGATCACCCATGTCATCTCGCGGTCGGCCTCGGCGTTGATCGCCTCGGGCCCATAGGCGGGCCAGTCGGTCAGCATCAGCATCCCATCGCGCTGGCCCGAGGTCTGCCAAAGCTCTTCCGTGATGAACGGCATGATCGGATGCAGCAGCACAAGGCACTGATCCAGAACCCATTTCATCGTCTCGCGGGTCTCGGCCATGGCCGCGGCATCCTCGCCCTGCAACAGCGGCTTGGAGAATTCCACGTACCAGTCGCAGACCTTGCCCCAGACAAAGCGATACAGCGCGCTGGCGGCATCGTCGAAGCGGAAGTTTTCCAACGCCTCGTCCACCTCGGCCCGCACCCGCGCGGTTTCGCCGACGATCCAGCGGTTCACCGTCTGCGCAGGCGCCGGAACACCCGCAGCCGCGGCCTCGAACACGCCGTTCATCTCGGCGAAGCGCGCGAAGTTCCACAGCTTGGTGCCAAAGTTGCGGTAGCCGGTGATGCGCTGGGTATCCAGCTTCAGCACGCCGCCAAGGCTGGCCATCGCGGCATTGGTAAAGCGCAGCGCGTCGGCGCCGAATTCGTCGATGATATCCAGCGGATCAACCACGTTGCCAAGGCTCTTGGACATCTTCTTGCCCTTGGCGTCGCGCACCAGCCCGTGCAGGTAAACCGTTGAAAACGGGATCTGATCGACCACGGCCAACTGCATCATCATCATCCGCGCGACCCAGAAGAACAGGATGTCCTGCCCGGTCACCAGCGTCGATGTCGGGAAATAGCGCGCCAGTTCCGGCGTCTGCTCGGGCCAGCCCAGCGTCCCGATGGGCCACAGGCCGGACGAGAACCATGTGTCAAGCACATCGGGGTCGCGCCAGACCGGGTAAACCAGGTGGGTTGGGTCCTGGGTCACATTGTATTCGGCAAGGCTCGCCGCCAGTGTCTCGATTGCCGCCTGACGGTCGGCCACTTCGACGACCCGCGAATGGTTGATCGGGGTGGGGGTGTCGTCCAATTCATGCAGGAAGGCGCGCGTGACATCATCGAGCGTGGCACCGCAATGGGCAACTTCGCCCGCGTGCAGCATCCCGCCTTCGTTCAGCAGGCGGCCCAGCTCGACCGCATCCAGCGCGCCATCGCCTTCGTCGTCCTTGAAGCGATGCACGCCGAGGTCGAAACCATACCACACCGGAATCTGGTGGCCCCACCAGAGCTGGCGCGAGATGCACCAGGGCTCGATGTTTTCCAGCCAGTGGTAATAGGTCCGCTCGCCCGACTCTGGCATGATCCTGACCGTGCCGTTCTTCACGGCGTCCAGCGCCGGGCCGACGATCTGCGCGGTATCGACAAACCACTGATCAGTCAGCATCGGCTCGATCACCACCTTCGACCGGTCTCCGAAGGGCTGCATGATCGGCTTGGCCTCGACCAATGGGATGGGATGCACCTCGCCATCCTCACCCGGTTCGCCGGGCACCATCACGGCCAGCCCTTCGGCGGTGATCTGCGCGACCACCTGCTTGCGGGCCTCGAAGCGATCCAGCCCGCGCAGCTCGTCCGGGACAAGGTTCAGCGTATCGACCTCGGCGCCCGTGAAGGCGGCGCCATTTGCAATTTCCTGTGCGCGGGCGGCGGCCTCGGCATAGGGTGCGCCATCGTCGCGCATCCGCCCCTTGGTATCCATCAGGCGATACATCGGGATATCGTTGCGGCTGGCGACGCCATAGTCGTTGAAATCATGCGCGCCGGTGATCTTCACCGCGCCCGAGCCGAAACTCGGGTCCGGGTACTCATCGGTGATGATGGGGATAAACCTGCGGAATTCCTGTGGACCAACCGGAATTTCGCACAGCTTGCCGACGATTGGTGCGTAACGTTCATCCGATGGGTGAACCGCAACCGCGCCATCGCCCAGCATCGTCTCGGGGCGGGTGGTGGCGATCGAGATATAGTCCCGCGTCTCCCGCAGGGTTACGTTGCCGTCTTCATCCTTCTCGACGTATTCATATGTCTCGCCCCCCGCAAGCGGGTACTTGAAGTGCCACATGTGGCCGGCGACCTCGATGTTCTCGACTTCAAGATCGGAAATCGCGGTTTCGAAATGGGGATCCCAGTTGACCAGCCGCTTGCCGCGATAGATCAGCCCCTTGTTGTACATATCCACGAAGACCTTGATGACGGCATCGTGGAAATTGCCGCCTTCGCCCTCGGGGGCTTGCGGGGCGCCCGACATGGTGAACGCCTCGCGCGACCAGTCGGCCGAGGCGCCAAGGCGCTTCAGCTGGCCAATGATCGTGCCGCGCGACTTGACCTTCTGGTCCCAGACGCGCTTCAGGAATTCCTCGCGTCCCATCTCGGCGCGGGTCGGTTCGCCATTGGCGGCCATCTCGCGCTCGGTCACCATCTGGGTGGCGATGCCGGCATGGTCGGTGCCGGGCTGCCACAGCACGTCGAACCCCTTCATGCGCTTCCAGCGGATCAGGATGTCCTGCAACGTGTTGTTGAAGGCGTGTCCCATATGCAGGCTACCGGTGACGTTCGGCGGCGGGATCATGATCGAATAGGCCGAGGCGCCGGGCTTGGCATTCGCCCCCGCCTTGAAACATCCGGCCTCTTCCCAGGCCCGGTACAGGCGGTCTTCGGCGTCGGCCGCGTTGAATGCTTTTTCCAGTGCCATGGCGGTGATCCTTGCAAACGTCCGCGCCCCGTCTATCGAAGCTGGCGCGGAAGGGGAAGCGCACTTGCACCCGGCGCGGCATTTGGGCGTGGAAATCTGCCGCCCGCTGCCCCAGATTACCGGACAAACAGGCAAGGAGAGCGCGAATGGCGATCAGACTGGCACATCGCTGTGACGGAACCGGCGGGGCCGAAGAAATCGACCCGCAGGGGCAGACAGCCGCGCAGCTGTCGCAGGGCGAAGGGTTCGTCTGGCTGCACCTCGAACGGCCCGCACCAGATGAACCCGACTGGCTGCACCAGTCGGGGCTGGATGCGCTGGTGACCGAGGTGCTGGACGCGCCCGAGACCCGGCCACGCTGCGCGACCCACGGTGACGGGGTGCTGATGAACCTGCGCGGCGTGAACCTCAGCGAAGGCGCCGAGCCCGAGGACATGGTGTCGCTGCGCATCTGGGCGACGCAGGGGCTGGTCGTGACGGTTCAGCGGCGCCGCATTCGCGCGGTCGAAGACGTGGCCGAGGCGCTGACCCGCCGCGCTGCGCCGCAAGACAGCGGAGAGCTGATCGCCCGGATCGCCCTGCGCCTTGCCGACCGCGCGGAACCCATCGTCGCCGACCTGAACGAACGCATCGACGATCTGGAAACCGAACTGGAAGATAACGGTCGCGTCCCGTCGCGCGCCGAACTGGCCGAGGTGCGCCGCGTGTCGATCATGCTGCGCCGCTACATGTTCCCCCAGCGCGACGCGCTGAGTACGCTGGAAATCGAGGATATGGACTGGATGATGCACGGCGCGCGCGAACGGGTGCGCGAAGCCACCGAACGCGTCACCCGCCTTGCGGAATCGCTCGACGCGATCCGCGACCGCGCCGAAGTCGTGCACGACCAGATCATGGACATGCGCGCCGAGGCCAGCAATCGTCAGATGCTGGTGCTGTCGGTGGTCGCCGCGATCTTCCTGCCGCTGGGCCTGTTGACGGGACTCCTCGGCATCAATGTCGGCGGCGTGCCCGGCGCCGCACAACCCATGGCCTTCTGGGTCGTTTGCGCGCTCCTGCTGGTGATCGGCGCCGGTCAGGTCTGGCTCTTCCGCCACCTCGGCCTCATCGGCCGCGACCGCGGCTGAAATCGCGCTGACGCGCGATGCCTCCGGCGGGGATATTTGGACCCCAAAGAAGCACGGGGTTCGTCTCTCTTCATCATTCCGGAAATACTCCGGGGGAGTCCCGAAGGGACGGGGGCAGCGCCCCCAACTGGCCTCGAACCTGGACTCGGGGCTGATTGTGCGAGGGAAAACGCTGCCCCGCTCTGGACATCCGAACGCTGGGGGATAGTGTCCGACTGACCCAACACACGAAGGACGCGCAGATGGAGAAATTCGGGAAAAGCCAACCGGTCACGCGGTTCGAGGATGTCCGGTTTCTGACCGGCGAGGGGCGCTATGTCGATGACATCACGCCCTCCGGCGCACTCTTCGCCTTTGTGCTGCGCAGCCCGGTGGCGCATGGCACGATTTCGGAACTCAATTGCGAGGATGCCCGCGACGCGGACGGCGTGCATCTTGTCGTGACCGCGGCCGATCTCGACGCGGCGGGTATGGACGGCGGCTTGTGGGGCGTCACGGTCGACAACCGCGACGGCACCAAAGGCGCCGCGCCGCATCGCCCCTTTTTGGCGCGCGACCGTGTCCGCCATGTGGGCGAGCCGGTCGCCATCGTGATTGCGGACACGCTCGAGCAGGCCCGCGACGCCGCCGAGATGATCGAGCTGGACATTGACGAACTTCCGGCCAAGCTGGATTTCGCGCCCGGCGGCGAGACAATTCACCCCGAGGCGCCAGATAACATGGCCTATGACTACGGCATCGGAGACGAAGACGCGACCGAGGCCGCGTTTCAGGCCGCCGCGCGCACCGTCAAACTGGAAGTGGGCGACAACCGCATCATCGTGAACGCGATGGAGCCGCGGGGCTGTTTTGCCGAATGGGATGGCAACCGCATCCACCTGGCATTTGGCGGGCAGGGTGTCTGGGGCATGAAGGGGCACCTGGCTCGCGCAATGAAGCTGGACGAGGCCGACGTGCGCATCACCAACCCGGATGTCGGCGGCGGATTTGGCATGAAGGCCGCGCCCTACCCAGAATATTTCGCCGTGGCCCATGCTGCCCGCGCATTGGGGAAACCCGTGCGCTGGATGTCGGACCGGACCGAAGCGATGCTGAGCGACCATGCCGGGCGCGATCTGGTTTCGATTGCCGAGCTGGCTTTTGATGAGACAAACAAGATCACCGCCTACCGGGTGAACACGCGGTCGAACATGGGGGCCTATAACTCGAACTTCGGGCAGATCATCCAGTCGTTCCTTTTTGCCCGCGTGCTGATGGGCACCTATGATGTTCAGACCATCTGGATGAATTCCCGCGCCTATTACACCAACACCACGCAGGTCGACGCCTATCGCGGCGCGGGCCGACCCGAGGCGATTTACGTGCTGGAACGGGTGATGGACCGCGCCGCGCGTGAGCTGGGTGTGGACCCGATCGAGCTGCGCAAGCGCAACTTCATCGCGCCCGACAACTTTCCCTATACCTCGGCCACCGGCGAAACCTATGACGTAGGCGAGTTCGCGCGCGTGCTGGACCGGGGCGCCGACGCAGCTGATTGGCAGGGGTTCGAGTCACGCCGTGAGGCGGACGGAAAGCGCGGTCTGCTGCGCGGGCGCGGGTTGGCTTACTATATTGAAAGTATTCTCGGCGATCCTTCGGAAGGCGCGAAGGTCGAATTCCACGAGGATGGCATGGTGAGCATTTATGTCGGGACACAGTCGAACGGGCAGGGGCATGAAACCGTCTATGCCCAGTTCCTGAGCGATCAGACCGGCATCCCGGTAGATCGTATCCGGGTGGTGCAGGGCGACAGCGACAAAATCGCCAAAGGCGGCGGCACTGGCGGGTCACGGTCGGTGACGACGCAAAGCAATGCGACTTTGGCGGCCGTGTCGACGATGGCGGCTGCGTTTGCGCCCTATCTTGCCGACAAGATGGGGGTCGAGGAAGATGCGATTACCTTTGATGAAGACGGATTCAGCGCGCCCGGGTCGAACATGCGCCCGACGTTGATGGAGGCCGTGGACATGGCGCGCGCCGATGGCCGCGCCGACCTGATGGTGCATGAGGCGCGCGCCACATTGCCGGCCCGTTCTTACCCGAACGGGGCCCACGTGGCCGAGGTGGTGATCGACCCTGAAACCGGCCATACGCGAGTTGACCGGTATTCGGTCGTCGACGATTTCGGAAACATGATCAATCCCTTGCTGGCCGAAGGTCAGGTCCACGGTGGGGTGGTCCAGGGCATCGGGCAGGCGCTGTGCGAACACGTCGTCTTTGACGAGGATGGCCAGTTGCTGACGGCGACCTTCATGGACTACGCGATGCCACGCGCGGCCGATGTGCCCGAGATCGGGTTTACCACCGAACCGGTGCCTTCAACCGCCAATCCGATGGGGATGAAAGGCTGTGGCGAAGCTGGAACCGTGGGCGCGCTGGCGGCCGTGTCCAACGCAGTTCAGGATGCCCTATGGGACAAGGGCGTGCGGCAGGTCGACATGCCCTTTACCCCTCTGCGTATGTGGGAGATGCTGGCCGATGGGCCGGTCGCTGCTGAATAAACGCGTTCTGCCCCGCAGGCGGGGCGCGCCATGAGCGGGCCGTTTCAGGGGCTGGCGCAACGCGTGCTGGGCTGGCTTGGTCGGCCCATGCGCAGCGCGCATTCGCCGGAAACCCCCGACCGGGGCGTGCGCACCCATGTCATCATTCTGGATGGCACCCTGTCGAGCCTGGAGCACGGATTCGAAACCCACGCGGGCGTGACCTATCGGCTGTGTTCGCAGATGGGAGGTCGCGTATCGGTCTACTATGAAAGCGGGGTGCAATGGCGCGGCTGGCGCTCTGGCCTCGACGTGCTGATGGGGCGGGGGATCAACCGCCAGATCCGCCGCGCCTATGGCTATCTGGCGTCGCGCTATCGCCCCGGTGACCGCCTGTTCCTGTTTGGCTATTCCCGCGGCGCCTATGCGGTGCGTTCGCTGGCCGGGGTGATCGACCGGGTTGGCCTGCTGCGCGCTGAACATGCGACGGAAACCAATATCCGCACCGCCTATCGCCATTACGAGATGAACCCCGACGGCCCGCATTCGCGCGCCTTTGCCGCGCGGTTCTGCCACGCTGACGTGCCGATTCAGATGGTGGGCGTGTGGGACACGGTCAAGGCGCTTGGGCTGCGGCTGCCGTTTCTGTGGAAAGCGGCCGAAGAACGGCATGCGTTTCACAACCACGCGCTGGGCGCCAGCGTGCGCAACGGGTTTCACGCCCTTGCCTTGGATGAAACGCGCGAGGTGTTTACCCCGGTGATGTGGCGCTGCCCGCGCGACTGGCCGGGCCGGGTCGAACAGATGTGGTTTTCCGGCGCGCATGGCGATGTGGGCGGGCAATTGGGCGGGTACGAATTGGCGCGACCTCTGGCCAATATCTCGTTGATCTGGATGCTGGAACGGGCTGAGGATTGCGGATTGCAGTTCCCCAAGGGCTGGCAAGCGCGATTCTATACCGACGCGGGCGCGCCTTCGGTCGGAACGTGGCGGGCCTGGGGCAAGGTATTCCTGCTGCGCAAACCGCGCGAGGTGGGTGCGGACTGGACGGAATCGTTGCACTACACGGTGCGGCCCGAAAGCGCAGAACGTCTGTCACCGGGCATCCGCCGCTCGCGCCCTGTGAATTGACCGATCCGGCGCAATTTGTCGGTGGCCTCTGCGGTCTGTCCCGCCTAGCCTGATTGAATGGTCAGGGGAGGAGAGCCAGATGACGGAGCTTACAGGAAAAACAGCGTGGATCACGGGCGCAGGCACGGGCATTGGCGCGGAATCGGCGGTGGCGCTGGCGCAATCTGGGGCGCGGGTGATCTTGTCGGGACGACGGAGCGCACCACTGGAGACCGTGGCCGAGAGAATTGCAGATGCCGGTGGCACGGCCCATGTGGCACCGCTGGACACTGGTGATCGGGCCGCTGTTGATGCGGCGGTGCAGAAGTTCGCGCCGATCGACATTCTTGTCGCCAGCGCAGGGTTGAACGTGCCAGACCGCGCATTGGACAGCATCACGCCCGAGAGTTGGGACAAGGTGGTCAACGTGAACCTGACCGGCGTGTTCAACCCGGTGCATGCGTTGCTGCCTGGGATGCGCGCGCGGGGCGACGGCTGTCTGATCCTGGTGTCCAGCTGGGCCGGGCGCTATGCCACGCGGATGACAGGCGCGGCTTATAACGCGACAAAACGCGCGGTTCTGGCGCTAAGCGAAACCATCAACGAGGAAGAGGGCGGTCGCGGCATCCGATCCACCGTGATCATGCCCGGCGAAGTCGCGACAGATATCCTGAAATCGCGCCCGGTGCCGCCGTCGCAGGCGGATATGGATCGGATGCTGCAATCCGGGGATCTGGCGCGGACGGTGCGCTTCGTCGCCGAAAGCCCGGCGCATGTGTGCCTGAACGAGATTCTGATCTCGCCCACGTGGAACCGATTTTACCAAGGCATGAAAGAGGTTTAGCCCCTATCCCGGCAGATGCCCCGCCAGCCGGTATGTGAGCAGCCCATCGGCGTGGTCCAGCGTGCCAGTGCCGTCGAAATCAGCGGGCACAATGCTGTCGAGCAAGGTGATACCAAAGCCACGCCGTTTTCCCAAGCCATTGGCGTGGGGAACGGTCTCGCTCCATTCCATGTCGAATTCAGTCCCTTTATGGCGCCATTCGATGCGGATCGCGCCGCCCTGCGCCAGCGCGCCGTGCTTCAGCGCATTTGTTGCCAGTTCGTTGATCGCCAGCGCCATGGCCATAGATTGCCGTTCCGGGAGCAGGATCGATGGCCCCTCCAGAACCACCGCCGAATTGTCCGCCATATGCACCTTAAGCGCCGACAGGATCACATCGCGGATATCGGCGGCGCGGTGGCTTGTGGTACCCAGCGATTTTTGCGCCTCGGCCAAGGCGCCCATCCGGGCAGAAAGTGCCGCCCAGGCAGAATCGGTATCGGACGCGTTGAGAACCGATTGGCGCGCAATGGCGGTCACGATGGCAAAAGTGTTACGCATCCGGTGCGCCAGTTCGTCGTTCAGCGCCTGCATGGCGGTCAGCGCATGAACCGTTTGCGTCGTCTCGATCACCGTGTCGATAAATCCCGACACCTGTCCGGTTTCGTCGAAAACGGGGCTGTAGCAAAAGGTAAAGTGGCAGTATTCATCGTACCCGTTGCGGTTGATCGTCAGCGGGAAATTCTCGATGAAGGTTGCCTCGCCGCCAAGAGCGCGGGCTGCAATATCGCCGATGTCATCCCAGGCTTCGGCCCAAATATCGCGAAAGCTGCGGCCCTGCGCACATTGTTTTTTGCCCAGGATCGGGGCAAAAGCATCGTTGTGCAGGGTGATCATCTCGGGGCCCCAGACAAGCGCCTTGGGGAAATGCGAGGCCAGCATCATCTGCACCGCGACCCGCAGCGCCGTGCTCCACGTGTCGGGCGGGCCAAGCGGGTTGGCGTGCCAGTCCATGTTCGACAGGGCCCGGGGCGCATCGCCCGGAATCTGGAACAGGCTGGTTTTGAGGGTCTTGTCCATAAGGGCCGGTAATCCAAGGAGAGACAGGGGCATGATTGCCATGGGCCATGGGGCAAGGGGCCTTGAGCCAATCGCCATCTGACCTATTTCCGGGGTCCCAGTCAATGAATCGTGTCAAGAGGGGATCAAATAGGCGAAATTGCCTACGCGCCGGGGCTAGCTGATCTTCATGACGATGCAGGTGGTCGAGCCGGTGGCATACAGTTTGCCGTCCTCTATCCCGCGAATTTCGCCATGAGAAATCCCGGTGGACCGGCCGACGTGATCGACGGTTCCGATACAGTCGATTTCCATCCCCAGCGGGATCGAGCGCAGGATATTTATCTTGTATTCCAACGTCGTATAGACCGAACCTCGCGGCACGCCCGTCATCACCGCGCAGGCCATCGCGCTGTCCAGAAGGGTGCCGTACCAGCCGCCATGTACCGTTCCCATCGGGTTCGTCATGCTGAATTCCGGCGTGCCACGAAACACCACGCGGCCCTCGGACACTTCAGCCAGGCGGTAATTCATCGTCTGGCCGATCGGAGGGCCAGGCAGACGCCCTTCCAGAATGCCCTGCATGAATTCCAGACCCGAAAGTTTCAGGGCCTCGGCTTGGCTCAGCAGGTCGGATGGCTGTTTTGCGATTGTCATGTCGGGTGTCTCCTGCCGTGGCATGACGCTAACGGCAGGAGGGGGAAGTGCAAGATGCCCGCGATAATTACGCGACGTTCTGCAGGTTCAGTTTCGGCGTCACACCCAGCGCGTGGCACACATCGCGTGTCAACTCGGGGCGGTTCAGCGTGTAGAAATGCAGCTTGTCCACGCCTTCGTCGATCAGGTCGCTGCACAGCTCGGTGCAGATCGCCGTGGCCAGCAGATCCTCGCGCCCGTCACGGGCTGCGGTGGTGAAGGCATCATCGACCCAGTCGGGGATATAGGTGCCACAGGCCTTGGCGAATTTCGACGCGCCTTTCCAGTTCTCGATCGGCAGAATGCCCGGCGTGATCGGCTTGTCGATACCGGCCTTCGCACAGGCATCACGGAAGCGCAGGAACGATTCGGCCTCGAAGAAGAACTGTGTCAGTGCCTCGTCGGCGCCCGCATCCAGCTTGGCCTTCAGCCAGTCGATATCGGCGGCCATGTCGGCGGCATCGGGGTGGGTATCGGGGTAGGCGCCAACGCGGATGGTGAACTCGCCCGCCTGTTTCAGCGCCGCGATCAGCTCAACGGAATTGGCGAACCCATCGGGATGCGGCTGGAACGCGCCGGTGCCCTTCGGCGGGTCGCCACGCAGCGCCACCAGTTCGTTTACACCGGCCTCGGCAAAGCTGCGCGCGATGCCCAGCGTTTCCTCGCGCGTGGCGTTCACGCAAGTCAGATGTGCGGCCACGTTCAGCCCCGAGGATTTGTGCAGCGTCGCCACCGCATCGCGGGTCAGGTCGCGTGTGGTGCCACCGGCGCCGTAGGTCACCGAGACAAACCGCGGGTCCAGCGGGGCGAGTGTCTGAACCGTATCCCACAGGCGAAACGACGCCTCGAGGTTTTGCGGCGGGAAGAATTCGAAAGAAACGATAGGCGCGGGCATCGGTGTGATCCTTGTGATTTGATCTCTTGTGACATGCAGGGCGTTGTGAGACAATTTCATAATTCTCAAGAACAACATGAGTTCCATTGCAGTATGCATATCGAGTTCAGGCACCTCCGTTCGATCAAGGCGATCCACGAGGCAGGCGGGCTGGCGCGCGCCGCCGATCTGCTCAACATCACCCAAAGCGCGCTGAGCCATCAGATAAAGGGCTTGGAAGATCAGGCCGGGGTCGAGCTGTTCGTGCGTAAATCCAAGCCGATGACGCTGTCTGCGGCAGGGTTTCGGCTGTTGCGGCTGGCCGACCAGGTGTTGCCGCAGGTCGAGGCAACGCTGGCCGAGTTCACCAACCTGCGCGACGGCAAGGCCGGGCGGATGCACATCGCAATCGAATGCCACGCCTGTTTTGAATGGCTGTTTCCCGTGCTGGAAGGCTTCCGCAAGGATTGGCCCGATGTCGATGTCGACATTCGGCCCGGACTTGCCTTCGACGCGTTGCCGGCGCTGCAAAAGGAAGAGGTCGATCTTGTGGTGTCGTCCGACCCCGAAGTATTGCCCGGCGTCGAGTTCATCGAACTGTTCGATTATGCGCCGGTCTTCGTGGCCTCGGCGCAGCATCCGCTTGCGGCCAAGGATCACGTCGATGCCGAAGATTTTCGCGGCCAGACGCTGATTACCTATCCGGTGGAACGCTCGCGCCTTGACGTGTTCAGCCAGTTGCTGACCCCGGCCAAGGTCGAACCGGCCGCGATCCGGCAGGTGGAATTGACGGCGGTGATCCTGCTGTTGGTCGCATCCAACCGCGGCGTGGCGGTGCTGCCCGATTGGGTGGTGCGCGAGGTGAAATATTCTTCGGACTATGTGACGCGCCCGCTGACCGAACAGGGCGTGACGCGGCGGTTATATGCTGCCATCCGCTCGGAAGATCGCGAAAAACCCTTTGTGATGCGCCTGATCGATCTGGCGCGCACCGAGGCGCGCAAGTTGCAATCTCAATAGAACACTCGATCCAGTCAGGACATCACAATGCGTATCATCATCATGGGCGTCGGCGCCGTCGGCGGAACACTGGCCGTGGCACTTGCCGCGTCAGGGCAAGAGGTTGTCGGTATCGCGCGCGGCGCGCAGTTGCAGGCGATCCGCGACGGCGGGCTGACGCTGCGCACCCCGATGGGTGACACCCACGCGCGTTTTTCCTGCGTTGCCAGCCCCGACCAGATCGACTGGCGCCCCGATGACGCGGTGGTGATGACGGTGAAAGGCCAGCATACCGCGGCGGCGCTGGATCAACTGGTCGCGGCGGGCGTGACGGATCAGCCGATCTTCTGCGCCCAGAATGGCGTCGACAACGAACGCCAGACGTTGCGCCGCTTTGCCAACGTGCATGCGGTGACGGTGATGCTGCCCGCTACATTCCTGACCCCCGGAGAGGTGCTGTGCCACGGCGCGCCCAAACCCGGCTACTTCGACATCGGGCGGTATCCGCAAGGTCTTGACGCTGCCGACCATGCGCTTGCCGAAGCGCTTGAAAAGGCAGGGTTCGGTGGATACGCGGTTGAGGATGTGATGGCCTCGAAATACGGCAAGCTACTGATGAACCTTCATAACATCGCCGAAGCTGCGATCGGGGAAGGCGCGCGACCCATCGCCGAGAGAATGCGCGCAGAGGCCCGCACCGTGCTGGAGGCAGCTGGTATCGACGCTCGCGATATGGGGAGCAATGACCCGCGCCGCACGACGGTCATGAAAGTCACCGAGATCCCCGGAACGCAGCGCCCGGGAAGCTCCACCACCCAAAGCTTCGAACGGGGCACCGGATCCGTCGAAACCGACTACCTGAACGGTGAAATCTGCCTGCTCGGCCGCCTGCATGGCGTCCCCACGCCGGCAAACGATTGGGGCATGGCGATTGCCGCCCGCATGCTTGCCGAGAATCTGAAACCGCATTCGATTTCTTTTGAAGATGCCAAAGCGGCCTTGGCCGTCACAGCAAATTCGCGCTGACGCGCGAGCCTCCGGCGGGGATATTTGACCCCCAAAGAAGCAGGGAGACTGTCAATTTCTTTGGGGCCAAATATCCCGGGGGAGTCCCGAAGGGACGGGGGCAGCGCCCCCGATTTGTCTACTGCCGGCTCTCGGCGGTGTGGGGCAGCGCCCCCGACCTGGCTCAGATCAGCTTGACGATCTGCTTGCCGGTATTGCCGCCTTTCAGCATGGCCATGAACGCCTTTGGTGCGTTCTCGAGACCTTCGGCAATATCTTCGACATAGGCCACGTCGCCATTGGCGACCTTGGGGCCAACCGTTGTCAGGAACTCGCCCATCCGGTCGAAGTGGTTCGAGATGATGAAGCCGTTCACCGACAGGAATTTCACCAGGATCGTGCGCCATAGCTTCGGCCCGGTCACATCCGGATCCTGCGCGCCCGAGCCCAATCCGCCCGCATTGTACCACGCGATCATGCCACAGATCGGAATACGGCCAAACCGGTTCATCAGCGGCAGAACCGCGCTCAGCACCTTGCCGCCCACATTTTCGAAATAGATGTCGATTCCATCCGGGCATTCTGCCGCAAGCGCTTTCCGCAGATCCGAAGCGGTGTCATAGGCCCGATGGTCCAGACAGGCATCGAAACCAAAGGTGTCGACCGCCATCCTGCACTTGTCGGCACCGCCGGCCACGCCGACCACGCGCAGACCCAGCCCTTTGGCAATCTGCCCGACCATCGAGCCGACCGGCCCGGTTGCCGCCGCGACCACCAGCGTTTCGCCTGCCTTCGGTTTGCCATGTTCCATCAGGCCGAACCACCCCGTCAGCCCCGGCATCCCCAGCACGCCAAGCGCGGTTGTGATCGGCCCATGTGCCGGATCGATCTTGCGCAGCATCTTGGCGGGCTGCACGCCATGGGTGGCCCAGCCGAACATGCCGAAGGCGAAATCGCCCGGCTTGAAATGCGGGCTGTTCGACGCGATCACCTCGCCCACGCCGCCGGCTTCCATCGTGCCACCCACAGGCACCGGGTCGGAATAGCTCTCGGCGTCATCCATGCGCCCGCGCATATACGGGTCCAGAGACATGTAGTGCACGCGCACCAGCACCTCGCCATCCCCGGGCACGGGCATCTCTTGTGGCTCATAGCGGAAATTCTCGGGCTTGGGCGCCCCCTCCGGGCGGCTGGCCAGGGCCACGCGGTACATCTGTTCGCTCATGTCGCTCTCCTCCTGATATGCTTGGCGCAACGGTGGAGGCAGTTCACGCGCTTGGCAAGGTCGGGCCGCGCGAAAGGACGCGACGTTGCGGCCCTTGGCAAGACGGGTCGCAGTGCGTATAGGCCGGGGCTGATCGTTTCAGGAGTCCGGGCAATGATTGGCAGCGCAAATCTCAACATCATGATCAAGGCCGCGCGTCGCGCGGGCCGTTCGCTCGTCAAGGACTTCCGCGAGGTCGAGAACCTCCAGGTTTCGATGAAAGGCGCGGGCGATTTCGTCAGCCGCGCCGATACCGCCGCCGAAGAGATCATCAAGGAAGATCTGATGGGCGCGCGCCCGACCTATGGTTGGCTGGGCGAAGAAACCGGCGAAACCGAGGGCGAAGACCCGACCCGCCGCTGGATTGTCGATCCGCTGGATGGCACCACCAACTTCCTGCATGGGCTGCCGCATTGGGCCATTTCGATCGCGCTGGAACACAAGGGCCAGATCGTGGCCGGTGTGGTGTTCGACGCCGCCAAGGATGAAATGTTCTTTGCCGAAAAAGGGGCCGGCGCCTGGATGAACGACCAGCGCCTGCGCGTTTCGGGCCGTTCGCGCATGATCGAAAGCATCTTCGCCACCGGTCTGCCCTTCGGCGGTCGTGCCGATCTGCCAGCCACGCTCAAGGATCTGGGCCGCCTGCTGCCCGCCTGTGCCGGCGTGCGCCGCTGGGGCGCGGCCTCGCTCGATCTCGCCTATGTGGCGGCCGGGCGCTATGACGGTTTCTGGGAACGCCGCCTGCACGCCTGGGACATCGCGGCCGGGCTCATCATCCTGCGCGAGGCCGGTGGTCTGGCCGAGCCGATGACCAAGGGCGGCGACATCCTGAGCGACGGTGAAGTCGTCGCCGCGAACGAGGCGATCTTTGCCAGCTTCGCCAAGGTCATCCGCGGCTAACGGCGGGGCACCCGCGGGATGCTGGATTTCACGAAGGTATAGTCTGCTTCCGGATGCGGCGGATGGCCCTCGGTCTGGCTCCAGAACCGCGGTCCGCCCCGGCGCACCCACAGCGGCAGCGCCAACAGCAACCCAATGACGAACCCGCCGGAATGCGCCCAATAGGCCACGCCGCCCGCTTCGCTGTCAGACCCGACACTGTTGAACACCTGAAGCGCGAACCATGCCCCCAGCATCACCCAAGCGCGCATCGGGATGATCTTGAAGAAGACGATGAAGAAAAAGAACACGTCAACGCGCGCCTTGGGATAAAGCAGCAGATAGGCGCCCATGACCCCGGCAATCGCACCCGACGCGCCCACCGTTGGCACCGGTGACAACGGGCCTGCCACGACATGCACCAGCCCCGACCCGACCCCGCAGGTAAGATAGAAACCAAGAAAGGGCAGGTGCCCCATCTCGTCTTCCAGGTTGTCGCCAAAGATCCACAAAAACAGCATGTTGCCGCCCAGGTGCATGACCCCGGCGTGCAGGAACATCGAGCTGAACAGCGTATGCAGCTCGGCCCCCTGCGTGATACGCGCCGGAATGATCGCCCATTGCGCATAGAATTGCCAGATCGCGCGCCCATTCCCGATCAGATCGGCATAGCTCAGGAAAATCAGGATGTTCGCCGCCACCAGCGCATAGGTGACATAGGGCCTGCGCCCCGACGGATTGTGGTCGCGGATCGGAAACATGGCCGCACGCTGCGACCAAATCCCACACCGGTCAAGTCAGGAAACCGGCCGCGCCCATACTTTCATTCTTTGGGACAAAAATATCCCGGGGGAGTCCCGCAGGGACGGGGGCAGAGCCCCCTTCCGACGCTTCCGCGTGCTCAAAAGGCGGGCTCGATGACACAGGCGTGGTACGGGCGGTGGGACTCGAACCCACACGGGCAAAGCCCTTCGGATTTTAAGTCCGATATGTCTACCATTCCATCACGCCCGCGTGGCGCTTGGATAGCAACCGCAACCGCCGCTCACAAGCGCCATAACGCGATCAAACCGGCAGATCGGGCAGGCCGTCTTCTTTCACTGCCTGCATGGCCACATAGGTCGAGGTACCGGCAAGATGCGGCAGGGTCGAGATTTTTTCGGCCAGGACGCGGCGGTATTCGGTCATGTTGCGGGCGCGAATCTTGATCAGATAATCGAAGTTGCCCGCGATCAGGTGGACTTGTTCAATCTCGCCGATCCGCGCGACGGCGGCGTTGAATTCGGCCAGCGCGGATTCGCGAGTGTCGACCAGGCGCACTTCGACAAAGGCGATCAGGTCCAGACCCAGCCGGATCGGGTCGATCAACGCGCGATAGCCCCGGATGAATCCTTGGGTTTCCAGCCGTTTCAGCCGCGCCTGCGTGGGCGATTTCGACAGCCCGATGTGGCGCGCCAGATCGGCCACGCTCAGCCGTCCGTCGCTCGCCAGAACAGACAGGATTGCCCGGTCGTGGCGATCCAGATCATTCCAGTCGTTTTGCATCGCTATCTCGCCGATAATAAGTCGATTGGCCTGTGAATATCTCAAGATCAGGTCAATGTCCCGTAGAAATGCGGCTATACCCTGAAAATGCACCAGGAGAGGCCCGCATGACCGATATATACGCCATCGACCAGCTCAAATACGCCGACCAGACCGAGATCCTGACAGAGTTGCAGGATCGCGCGGCGCTTTCGACCGAAGATCGCGCCGCCATCGTGCAGGCCGGCGCGACGCTGGTGCGCGATATCCGCAATGCCTCTGACCCGGGGCTGATGGAGGTGTTTCTGGCGGAATACGGCCTGTCGACCGACGAGGGCATCGCGCTGATGTGTCTGGCCGAGGCGATGCTGCGCGTGCCCGACGCCGAAACCATCGACGCGCTGATCGAGGACAAGATCGCGCCGTCGGACTGGGGCAAGCATCTGGGTCATTCCGCCAGTTCGCTGGTCAATGCCTCGACCTGGGCGCTGATGCTGACGGGCCGCGTGCTGGACGAAGACCGCCCCGCGCCGTTCCGCGCCCTGCGCGGCGCCGTCAAGCGGCTGGGCGAGCCGGTGATCCGCACCGCTGTGGGCCGCGCCATGCGCGAGATGGGCCGCCAGTTCGTGCTGGGCGAAACCATCGAAGGCGCGATGAAACGTGCCGCCGGGATGGAGGCCAAGGGCTTTACCTATTCCTATGACATGCTGGGCGAGGCTGCGCGCACCGAGGCCGATGCCGCGCGCTATCACCTGTCGTATTCGCGCGCCATTTCCGCTATTTCGCGGGCCTGTACCGCGTCTGATATCCGCGAGAACCCCGGCATTTCGGTCAAGCTCTCGGCGCTTCATCCGCGTTACGAGGTGGCCCAGCATTCCCGCGTGATGCGCGATCTGGTGCCGCGTTTGCGCTCTCTGGCACTGCTGGCGAAATCCGCGGGCATGGGTTTGAACATCGACGCGGAAGAGGCGGACCGCCTTGCGCTCTCGCTCGAGGTGATCGACACGGTGTTGGCCGAACCCGCGCTGGCGGGGTGGGACGGGTTCGGCGTGGTGGTGCAGGCCTATGGCCCGCGCTGCGGGGCTGCCATCGACGCGCTTTATGACATGGCCCAGCGGCATGACCGCCGGATCATGGTGCGGCTGGTCAAGGGCGCCTATTGGGACACCGAGGTCAAGCGCGCGCAGGTCGAAGGCGTCGACGGTTTCCCCGTCTTCGTGCACAAGGCGGCGACCGATGTGTCCTACATCGCCAATGCCCGCCGCCTGCTGGGCATGACCGACAGGATTTACCCGCAATTCGCCACACACAACGCCCACACGGTCAGCGCGATCCTGCACATGGCCGACGACCCCCAGGCCTATGAGTTCCAGCGCCTGCACGGCATGGGCGAGACGCTGCATACGCTGGTGAAAACGCGCAACGGCACGCGCTGCCGGATTTACGCGCCGGTTGGCGCGCACCGCGATCTGCTGGCCTATCTGGTGCGGCGGCTGCTGGAAAACGGCGCCAACAGTTCCTTCGTGAACCAGATCGTCGATGAAACCGTCCCGCCGGAAACCGTGGCCGCCGACCCGTTCGCAGCGCTGGAGGCCAATGCGCCGACCCTGCGCAAGGGAACCGAGCTGTTTCAGCCCGAGCGCGCGAATTCGCAGGGGTTCGATCTGTCCCACGCGCCCACGCTGGCCCGCGTCAACACGGCGCGCGAGGCGTTCCACACCCACAGCTGGCAGGCGGCGCCGCTGCTGGCTGGTCCGGTTGCGGCCGACCCCGCGCAGCCGGTCGAAAACCCCGCCGATGCACAGGATACCCCCGGCACCGTCGCCCCGGCCAGCGCGGCCGATGTGGCAACGGCGCTAGGGGCAGCGACTCCCTGGGCCGCCAGCCCCGAAGAGCGCGCCGCCGTGTTGAACCGCGCTGCGGATCTCTACGAGGAACACTTTGGCGAGTTGTTTGCCCTGCTGGCGCGCGAGGCGGGCAAATCCCTGCGTGACAGTGTGGCCGAACTGCGCGAAGCCGTGGATTTTCTGCGCTACTATGCCGTCAACCGCCCCGAGGCCGAGCCTGTGGGTCTGTTCACCTGCATCAGCCCGTGGAACTTTCCGCTGGCGATCTTTACCGGCCAGATCTCGGCGGCGCTGGCCTGTGGCAACGCGGTCCTGGCAAAACCGGCGGAACAGACGCCGCTGATCGCGCATCGCGCGGTCGCGCTGCTGCATGAGGCGGGCGTGCCGGCCTCGGCCCTGCAACTGCTGCCCGGTGGTGGCGCGGTGGGTGCTGCGCTGACGTCGGATGCGCGCGTGGGCGGTGTGGCTTTCACCGGATCAACCGCGACGGCGCTGAAAATCCGGTCGGCCATGGCGCAGCACATGGCGCCGGGTGCGCCGCTGATCGCGGAAACCGGCGGGTTGAACGCGATGATCGTCGATTCGACCGCGCTGCCGGAACAGGCGGTGCAGGCGATTGTCGAATCCGCCTTCCAATCGGCGGGCCAGCGGTGTTCGGCCCTGCGCTGCCTCTATGTGCAGGAAGACATCGCCGAGGATCTGCTGAAGATGCTGCAAGGCGCGATGGATGCGCTGTCGCTGGGCGATCCGTGGCTGTTCAGCACCGATTGCGGCCCGGTGATCGACGAAACCGCCCGCGCCGGCATTCGCGACCACATCGACATCGCCCGCCACGAAGGCCGCGTAATCAAAGAGTTGCAGGCCCCCCAAGGCGGCATCTTTGTCGCGCCCACGCTGATTGCGGTTCCGGGCATCGGCGCCCTGAAGCGCGAGATTTTCGGCCCCGTGCTGCATGTCGCCCGTTTTCGTGCGGGAGAGCTGGACCGCGTGATCGGCGAAATAAACGCCACCGGATACGGGCTGACCTTCGGGCTGCAAACCCGGATCGACGACCGGGTGCAGCATGTGACCGAGCAGGTTCACGCGGGCAACCTCTACGTCAACCGCAACCAGATCGGTGCGATTGTCGGCAGCCAGCCGTTTGGCGGCGAGGGGCTGTCGGGCACCGGGCCCAAGGCGGGCGGGCCGCACTACCTTGGCCGGTTCTGTGCCGTGCCGGTGCGTGAAACGGCAACAGGATGGGATGGAATGGCCAAAGGGGTACTGCCCGCGCCGCAAGGTACGCCGCGCCCGCCCGAGCCGCGCATCCTGCCGGGGCCAACAGGCGAAACAAACCGGCTGGGCTATGTTCCGCGCGCGCCTTTGCTGTGCATGGGGCCGGGGGCGGGGATCGCCGCCGAACAAAGCGATGCGGTGCTGGCGCTGGGCGGCACGGCCATTGTGCCCGACGGGGCGCTGGACCCGGCCAGCCTGACGGCGGCGCAGGGCATCGGCGGCGTGATCTGGTGGGGTGACACCAACACCGCCCGCCAGATCGAACAGGCGCTGGCCAAACGCGACGGGCCGATCCTGCCGCTGGTGCGGGGCGCGCCGGATGTGGCGCGGGTGATGGGCGAACGCCACCTCTGCGTCGATACCACAGCCGCCGGAGGCAACGCCGCGCTGCTGGGTGGCACCAGCTAAGCGTCTAGCGCCGGAACGTGCCGACAGCGGTGGTCAGCAGAAAGCTGGCCGCCGCGACGCAGACAATGCTGGGGCCGGTCGGCGTATCAAACCACCACGCCGCCCACAGCCCGCCAAGCGCCGAGACCGCGCCCACCACCACTGCGCCAATTGCCATGCCTTCGGGCGAGCGCACGATGGGGCGCGCGGCGGCGGCCGGAATGACCAGAAGCGCGCCGATCAGCAGCACGCCGACCACCTTGATCGCCACCGCGATCACCAATGCCAGCGCGACGATCAGCCCGGCCTCTTCCCGTTTCGGATTCAGCCCCGCCGCCCGCGCCAGATCGGGGTTCAAAGTCACGGTCAGCAACGCCGACCAGCGCCACCACGTCAGCCCCAGCACCAACGCCGCGCCACCCCAGATCACCGCCAGATCGGTGCGGGTGACAGCAAGGATGTCGCCGAACAGAAACGCCATCAGATCCAGCCGCACATCGGCCAACAGCGCGACGCAGACCAGCCCGAGCGCCAGCGCGCTATGGGCCAGCACGCCCAGCACCGTATCAACCGCATGGCCGCGCCCCGTCAGCGTGGCGGTCAGCGCCGCCATTCCAAGCGCCGCAATCAGGACCATAGGCAGCAGCGGCAACGACAGACCCAAAGCCAGCGCCACGCCAAGGATGGCGGCATGGGCTGTCGCCTCTCCGAAATAGGCCATGCGGCGCCAGACGACGAAACACCCCAAAGGCGCGGCGGCCAGCGCCACGCCAAGCCCGGCCAAGGCGGCGCGGATCAGAAAGCTGTCAAGCATGGTCGTGCCCGTCGTGCGGGTGGTCGTGATGGTGGTGGCCATGCCCGTGATGGTGGTCGTGCTGGTGCTGGTACAGTGCCAGCGTGCCCTTGGTGCCGGTGCCGAACAGCGCGCGGTATTCCGGCGCGGTCGCCACCACGGCGGGCGTGCCTTCGCAGCAGATATGCCCGTTCATGCACAGCACCCGGTCAGAGGCGGCCATCACGACGTGCAGATCGTGGCTGACCATCACCACGGCACAGCCGGTATCCTGCCGCACCTCCTCGATCCGGGCGTAGAAGGCGGCGGACCCGGGCTGGTCCAACCCCTGTGTCGCCTCATCCAGCAACAGGACCTGTGGCCGGTCCAGCAGGGCACGCGCCAGCAGCACGCGCTGAAACTGGCCGCCGGACAGGTCGGTCATCTGGCGGCTGTACAACTCGGGCACTTCGGCGCGCTCCAGCACCTCCATCGCGCGCGCCTTGGGCACCGCGCGGGGCAGTGACAGGAACCGCCCCACGGTGATCGGCAGGTTGCCGTCAATCGCCAGCTTTTGTGGCACGTATCCGATGCGCAGACCCGGTGCGCGTTCGACACGGCCCGATGCGGCGGGAACGGCGCCAATCAGCGCCTTCAGAAACGTCGATTTGCCCGAGCCGTTGGGGCCGACGATGGTCAGGATTTCGCCCGGCGCAATGTTGACCGTGACGTTCTGCAACACCGTGCGCCCGTCCAGCCGGACCGACAGATCGCGTGCGGCCAGCATTGGCTGGGCACTCATGAGGCCGCCCCGGCAGTGTCGCGGCAGCGCGGGCAGAGGCCCTCGGCCTCGACCACCACACGTTCGATGGTAAAGTCGCTGTCACGCGCGGCCTGACCCAAACGGCCCTGAGACAGTTCCGTGGTGGATTCCGCGACTGTCTTGCAGTCACGGCAGATCAGAAACGCAGGCACGTGATCGTGGTCGGGGGCGGTGCAGGCGGCAAAGGCATTAAGCCGCTCGATCCGGTGGGCAAATCCGTGGCGCACAAGGAAATCCAGCGCCCGATAGGCCACGGGTGGCTGCGCGGGCTGACCTTCCGAGGCGAGCACTTCCAGGATGTCATAGGCCCCCAGCGCACGATGTTCGGCCAGCAGGATTTCCAGCACCCGACGGCGGATCGGGGTCAGCTGCCACCGGTTCTGCGCGCAGGCCGCTTCTACCGCGCGCATCGTGTCGCTGATGCAGGCGGCGTGATCGTGCCGGTGAAATCCCGGGCTTGCTCCGGTATCGGTCATGGGCGCCCTTTCATGGCGGTGAATTCATGGATTGATATGTTATAACATTTTGCCTATCAAGTGAGTCCCTGAATGAATTCCCCGAGGTTTGCAATGCGATTCCTGCGTTCTCTGACGCTTTTGTGCCTGCCATTTGGTGCCACGCCATGCGTTGCCGAGGTGCCCAATGTGGTCACCGACATTGGCCCTGTCCAGTCTTTGGTCGCGATGGTGATGGGGGATCTTGACACGGCGCAGGCCATCGTGCCGCCCGAGATGTCTCCGCATAATTTTGCCCTGCGCCCGTCGCAGGCGCGGGCGCTGGATGGTGCTGATCTGTTGGTCTGGGTCGGGCCAGAGCTGACTCCGTGGATGGAAAAGGCCACCGCTGCCCTGTCGGGCGAGGCGCGGCACATTCGGCTGCTTGGTGTCGATGGCACAACGGTGCTGAGCTATCGGGACCCGATCAAGGCGGCAGAGCACGGCCACGACGATCACGACCACGACGATCACGACCACGGCGATCACGAGAACCACGATCATGCGGATCATGACGCGCATGAAGGCCACGATCACGACGCGCACGATCATGAGGGCCACGACCATGAGGAGCACGATCATGGCACCGAAGCGCATGACGATCACGACCACGATGGCCAAGACGGGCACCATCACGAAGGAACCGATCCGCACGCCTGGCTTGACCCGCAGAACGCGGCTGTCTGGATCGGGGCGATTGCCGAAAGCCTGTCTGAAATGGACCCCGAAAATGCCGATACCTACCGCGCCAATGCCTCGGACGCGCGTGCGAAGCTTGACCAGTTGAAACAAGAAGTCGCTCAGCAACTTGGCGATCAAGAAAACCTGGGCTTTGTCACCTTTCACGACGCGTTCCAGTATTTTGAACACCGCTTTGGGTTGCAGTCTTCGGGCACGGTCAGCCTGGGGGATGCCAGCCAGCCCAGTCCGGCGCGTCTGGCCCGCCTGCGCGATGCGATGGAAGAGCGTGGTGTCGCCTGCGCGTTCCGCGAGCCGCAGTTTACCGACCGCCTGTTGAACGCAGCGTCGGAAGGAAGCACGGTAACCATCGCGGTGATCGACCCGCTGGGCGTGAACCAGGAACCGGGCGCGGGTATGTATCCGGCGATCATCCGGGCGATGGCGCAGGCCATGTCCGACTGCGCCGGACAGTAGGCCGTAACGAAAAACGGCCCCGTCTGCGCGGGGCCGTTTCCAACACGTCAGGGGCGGATCAGACCGCGATCTTGCCGCCGCCCTGTTTCGTCACCACCAGCACCGAGGGGCGCGGCGGCATGGCCGGGTCGAAATCGGGCCAGCGGGTGGCGGGATCCTCGAACGTGGAATTCCGCTCGAACCCGGCATAGTTCTTGGTGCCGTCCGTCCCCGGGTGCTGCACCGCAAGGAACAACGTTTCGCTATCGTCGGTGAAGTAGGGGCCGCAGAGTTCGCCGCCAACGGGGCAGCGGAAGAACAGGCGCGACAAGCCGCGCTGTTCGCCTTCGGTTTCCAGCGCATAGAGACCGTCGGATTTGCCGGTCTTGCCCCAGCCGCTGCCTTGGTCGGTCGAAATCCACAGGCGGCCGTCGGCGTCGATGGCGCAGTTGTCGGGCGAACCGAACCAGCCGTTGGCCGAGGTTTCGGGGTGCCATTTGGCGCCCACGTCGGCCAGCGACGGGTCGCCGCATTTCACCAGGATCGACCAGGTGCCGGTGGTGGCGGCATGGTCGCCCGCGTCTTCCTTGATCTCGATGATGTGACCAAAGCTCGATTCCGGGCGCGGGTTGGCCGCGTTGACCTGCTCGGGTGTGCGCTTGGTGTTGTTGGTCAGCATCACATAGGCGGTGCCATCGCCGCGCGGCTGCACGTCTTCGGGGCGGTCCATCGGAGTGGCGCCCAGCAAGTCGGCGGCGATGCGCGTGTCGATAACAACGTCGGCCTGGCTGGCAAAGCCGTTGTCGGCGGTCAGCGGGCCTTCGCCATGCACCAGCGGCATCCAGGTGATGGTGCCATCTTCGTCAAAGCGTGCGACGTACAGCGTGCCGTCGTCCAGCAGGGCGGAATTGGCGGCGTTGTCGTCGGACACGGTGCCGGTCGAGACGTATTTGTAGAGGTAATCGAACCGGTTGTCGTCGCCCGAATACACGACCAGCTGGCCCGAAGGCGCAACCGTGGTTTCGCAGCCTTCATGGCGGAAGCGGCCCAGCGCGGTGTGCTTGATCGGCATGGCCGACGGGTCGCGCGGATCGACTTCGACAACCCACCCGAAGCGGTTGGGTTCGTTCGGTTCCTTGTCGATGTTGAAACGGTCGTAATGCTGGCCCCAGTTGTACCACAGACCCGGCACGCCATAGCGTTTCATCTGCGCGGCTTCGGCCTGGGCCGACAGGTCGGGCTTGCCTTCGGCGTCAACCGCGTCGGTCCAGAAATAGCCGTGGAAGTTTTCCTCGGCCATCAGGTAGGTGCCCCAGGGCGTCATGCCGCCGGCGCAGTTGTTCAGCGTGCCGATGACGCGGGTGCCGGTCGGATCCTCGGTGGTTTTCATCCGGTCGCTACCGGCGGCGGGGCCTGCAATCGCCATCTCGGTGGTCAGCGGGGTGATGCGGCGGTTGTACTGGCTGTCACGCACCAGCGCCCATTTGCCGTTCTCGCCCTTGGCGATTTCGACAACCGAACCACCATGCGCGGCCATTTCGATGTCGACCAACTCCTTGGTCATCGCGGCAAAGTTCTGGTTGTCCTGACGGCCGATACCGGGGAACATGACCTCTTCGTTGGTGTATTCGTGGTTCACGCACAGCAGGCCACGGTCGCCTCTGTCGTCCAGCGCGGTAAAGCCGACGTAATCGTTGTTATAGCCGAACTGCTTCAGCTGGGCCTCGGCGGTCTGGTTCATCACGTCGAACTCGGGCGCGTCGGCGGTGATCGGATCACCCCAGCGCAGCAGCACGTCGGCGTCATACCCTTCGGCGATGTGGTGGGTTTCGTCGTTGCCCCAAGTCAGCTCTTCAAAGTTGTAGCGGCTGGACCCGGCGGCAGCGGCCTGGCGCGGCGCAACCATGGCAGACGTGCCGAACAGGGCGGTCGTGGCCGACACGGCCAGCATCCCGCGCAGCACGTCGCGGCGGCCATAGCGGGCGTTGATCACGTCACCGATGGTGCGCGACAGGTTGGGGTTTGTCGGAATGTCGTCGAACGCCTCGAAGGCTTCGGCCTTGTTGCCGAATTCGGGGTTCTGGATGATGTCCTTGCGAGACATGTGCTGGCTCCTGAAACTGGCTTCTTGTCCGGCGGTCGGGCCGCACGGTGCGCGCACTTCCTCGCGGCATACTGTAACACGGGAATGAAGGTTTTCGGACCGGCGTGTGACAGTTCGCGATTGCCTGTGGGCAAGTCGGGCCTAGTTGCCGGGCGCGGCGTATCCGGCGTGGGTTGCCAGCATGTCACCCAGCAGCGGCCAGAAGAAATCAGCGCCGGGGTAACCCTCGATCCGGGCCAGTTCGCGGCCGTCGTCCACCAGCAGGAAGGTCGGCGTGAACCGCACGCGGCGGTCAAGCGTCAGATCGTCGGGAATGGCGCGCAGATCGACACGGCGCAGCGGAGCGAACCTGCCTTCGGCCGTTTTAGGGTAGGCGGGCGCGATTTCGGCATCCCAGCGCGCGCACCAGACACAGCCGGGCTGTTCCACCATCACCAGCTCGGTCGCGGCGGCGGCAATCGGCAGCATCAGCGCGGCCAGCACGGCAAACATCCGTTTCATGCGGCTCGTTGACCCCCCGTTGACCTTGTCATGACCGCGCACGTAGGGTGCGCCGACCACGAAATCAAGCGGCGCCGGGGGCTTTGGCCGATGTTCGAAATCACCTACCTCGGCGCGGCGCTGGCCGGGGTGCTCAGCTTTTTCACGCCCTGCGTGCTGCCGATGGTGCCGTTCTACCTGTCCTACATGGGCGGACTGTCGATGGCAGAGCTGCGCGGAGACGGGCAGATCGCCCCGGGGGCACAGCGGCGGCTGGTGGTGTCCTCGGTCTGCTTCGCGCTGGGCGTGACCACGGTGTTCATGGCGCTGGGCATGGGGGCCAGCGTGCTGGGGCGGCTGTTCGGGCAGCTGCTGGACCCGCTGTCTTACGTCGCGGCGGCGGTGCTCATCCTGTTCGGGCTGCACTTCCTTGGCGTGATCAAGGTGCCGCTTCTGTATCGCGAGGCACGGGTCGACTCGCGCGCGCCAGCCTCGACCATGGCGGGGGCCTACCTGATGGGGCTGGCTTTTGGCTTTGGCTGGACACCCTGCGTCGGCCCGGCGCTGGCCTCGATCCTAATGATCGCCAGCGGCATGGGCGACGTGGGGCAGGGGGCGCTGCTGCTGCTGGCCTACGGGTTGGGGATGACGGCGCCCTTCATCGTGGCGGCGCTGTTCGCGCGGCCCTTTCTGGGCTGGGTTCAGCGCCACCGCGCTGCGCTGGCCTGGGCGGAAAAGGCGATGGGCGCGATGTTGATCCTGTTCGGCGTGCTGATCGCCACCGGCGGCGTTGCCCTGATCGCCGATGCGATGATCCGCTGGTTTCCCGGGTTTCTGGCGGTAGGATAACCCCGAAGCCAACCCTGTAACGATTTTGGAACGAGGAGCCGAGACCATGAAACATCTGCTTGCCGGCGCGCTGGCGCTGATGATGGCCCTGCCGGCGGGGGCCACCGAACTGGGCGATGACGGTCTGCACAAGACGCCTTGGATGCGCGACACCTTCAAGGACCTGCGCGAAGATCTGGCCGAGGCCAGTGCCGAGGGCAAACGCCTTGTGCTGTTCTTTGAGCAGCGCGGCTGCATCTACTGCACCAAGATGCATCAAGAGGTCTTCCCCCGCCCCGAGATCGACAGCTACATCTCCGAGAACTTCTTTGTGGTGCAGCTGAACCTGCATGGCGACACCGAGGTGACCGATTTCGACGGAGAAGTGCTGAGCGAAAAGGCCATGGCGCGGCGCTGGAACATCCTGTTCACCCCGACGATTCTGTTCCTGCCCGAAGAGGTGGCCGAGGATGCCACCGCGCCCGAGGCCGCCGTGGCCGTGATGCCGGGCGCTTTCGGGCCGGGAACCACGCTGGATATGTTCACCTGGGTGAATGAAAAGCGATACGCGCTTGATAATGGCGAGGATTTTCAGCGCTATCACGCCCGCCGGATTCAGGAACGCGACAACGGCAAAACCGACTGACGTGGGCCGCTTGCGTTAACCCTTTCAAATCAATGGCCTTGTTGTTGCGTCGGGTGCGGCATTCTGTCATAGGTTTGCACCCAAGCTGAAACGCCAAGGGGCCGCCACTGGCGGCTAGGACGGAGGGTAGGATGAGCGCAGGACTGTGGCTGGCACTTGCCGGTGGTCTGCTGGGGGCCACGATGGCCCAAGCCGAAGGCGTGGTCGCGCCGTCGGACGTGGTGTTCGAAGATGGCGCCGTGGCCGTCTCGCTGACCGGTGCGCCCGGCAATCCCGAAAACGGGCCGGACATCATCAACAAGGGCTCGGGCAACTGCATTGCCTGCCATCAGGTTTCGGCGCTGCCCGATCTGGCGTTTCAGGGCGAAATCGGCCCGCCGCTGGATGGCGTGGGCGACCGCTGGTCCGAGGCGCAGCTGCGCGGGATCGTGGCCAACGCCAAGATGATGTTCGACGAGTCGATGATGCCGGCCTTCTACAAGACCGAAGGCTTCATCCGGCTGGGCGACGAGTTCACCGGCAAGGCCCACGCGGGCGAGGTGACCCCGATCCTGACTGCCGAACAGGTCGAGGATGTGGTCGCCTATCTGCTGACGCTGAAGGATTGACATGCCGACAGGCGGGCCCGCGGGGCCGCGCCGGTCGATAGCAAGGAGAGAGTGACATGGAGTTCACACGACGCGAAACGCTGGCGCTGGGCCTGGGTGCCGCCGCGATGATGGTGCTGCCGCTGCGGGCCAATGCCTCGGCCACCGATGACCTGATCGCCGAATTCACCGGCGGGGCCGATCTGGCTGACACCGGCATCACGCTGACCGCGCCCGAGATCGCCGAGAACGGCAACACCGTGCCGATCGAGGTTTCGGCCCCCGGCGCGAGTGAAATCGTGGTCTTCGCCACCGGCAACCCGGTGCCGCCCGTGGCGCAGTTCAGCTTTGGCCCGCTGGCCGGCAGCCAGACCGCGGCAACCCGCATCCGCCTGGCCAAGACGCAGGACGTGGTGGCCGTGGCGCGCATGGCCGACGGCAGCTTTGCCCGCGCGACGCAGCTGGTGAAGGTGACAATCGGCGGCTGCGGCGGTTGATCCGCCCGACCCGCTCTTGACAGGAGAAACGATATGGCAACCGGTGTAAAACCGCGCGTGAAGGTTCCCGCCACCGTGGCTGCGGGCGAAACCATCACCATCAAGACGCTGATCAGCCACAACATGGAAAGCGGTCAGCGCAAGGACAAAGAAGGCAACACGATCCCGCGGTCGATCATCAACCGCTTCACCTGCGCCTTCAACGGGGAAACCGTGATCGACGTGGCGATGGAGCCTGCGATCTCGACCAACCCCTATTTCCAGTTCGAGGCCAAGGTGCCCGAAGCGGGTGAATTCGTCTTCACCTGGTATGACGACGACGGGTCGGTCTACGAAGAAAAGAAAACCATCGCCATCGGCTAGTCCGAAGCAAGGGGAGGAACGGGGATGTTCCAAGGCAAGGGGGCGCTGGCCCTGGCAATTGGCGGGGCGCTGTCCCTGATCGCGGCGGGCTCTGTGGTGGCAGACGAACCCGCCAAGCTGGTCGTGAACGGCGAGATCGAGATGGTCACCGAAACCGAAGCGCCCGCGCATCTCGACGCCTTCGACACCATCTATTCGGGCTGGACCTTCCGCACGCCGGAAACCCGGATGTTGCAGATGGACGATTTCGACAACCCGGCGATGGTCTTCGTGGATCAGGCCGCCGAGGCCTGGGACACGGTCGACGGGTCCGAGGGCAAATCCTGTGCCTCGTGCCATGGCGACGTGGCCGAGGGCATGGCCGGCGTGCGCGCCGTCTATCCCAAGTGGAACGAAGCCGCAGGCAAGGTGCGCACCCTTGTGCAGCAGGTCAACGATTGCCGCGAAACCCGCATGGGTGCCGAGCCGTGGAAATACGACGGCGGCAAGATGGTTGCGATGGAATCCCTGATTTCCGTGCAGTCGCGTGGGATGCCGGTGAACGTTGCCATCGACGGGCCCGCGCAATCCACCTGGGAGCAGGGGAAAGATCTGTATTACACCCGTTTCGGTCAGCTAGAACTCAGCTGCGCGAATTGCCACGAAAACAACTATGGCACCATGATCCGCGCCGACCACCTGAGCCAAGGCCAGATCAACGGCTTCCCGGTCTACCGGCTGAAGAACACCAAGCTGAACACCGCCCACGCGCGGTTCAAGGGCTGCGTGCGCGATACCCGCGCCGAAACCTTCAACCCCGGCAGCCCCGAATTCGTGGCGCTGGAGCTGTATGTCGCCAGCCGCGGCAACGGCCTGTCGGTCGAAGCGCCCTCGGTGCGCAACTGATCCAACCGTGCCCCGGCGGCCAGGCCACGGGGCACGGGTTTTCCAGTACAGGAGCCGGGCCATGATCTCGCGGCGCGATTTTCTTCAAGCCTCGATGGCGGCGGCGGCGCTGTGGGGCGGATCCGGCTTTGGCGGATGGTCGCGGCTGGCGGCGCAACAGCGGCTGACACAGGACGATCTGATCGGCGGCGGCAGCTTCGGCAATGTCACGCTGATCCACCTGACCGATCTGCACGCCCAGCTGACCCCGATCTATTTCCGCGAGCCTGAAATCAACATCGGCGTTGGCGCCAATGCCGGGGTCGTGCCGCATCTGACCGGCGCCGACTTCCGCCGCCGCTATGGCATCGACGATGGCTCGCCCGCGCATTACGCGCTGACCTATGACGATTTCACCGCGCTGGCGCAGGGCTATGGCCGCATGGGCGGGGTGGATCGCATCGCCACCGTGGTGAATGCCATCCGGGCCGACCGCCCCGATGCGCTGCTGCTGGATGGCGGTGATACATGGCAGGGGTCCTATACCTGCCACCACACGGCCGGGCAGGACATGGTGAATGTCATGTCAGCGCTGAAACCCGACGCGATGACCTTTCACTGGGAATTCACGCTGGGCAGCGAGAGGGTGCACGAGATCGTGCAGGGGCTGCCCTATGCCGCGCTGGGGCAGAACATCTTTGACGCCGAATGGGACGAACCGGCCGAGCTGTTCAAGCCCTACGAGTTCTTCGAAACCGGCGGGGTGCAGGTTGCGGTGATCGGGCAGGCGTTTCCCTATATGCCCATCGCCAACCCGGGCTGGATGTTCCCGGAATATTCGTTCGGCATCCGCGACGAACACATGCAGCAGATGGTGGACGAGGTGCGCGCCAAGGGGGCCGAACTGGTCGTCTGCCTCAGCCATAACGGGCTGGACGTCGACAAGAAGATGGCCGGCATCGTCACCGGCATCGACGTGATCCTGTCGGGCCATACCCACGACGCGCTGCCCGAACCGGTGCAGGTGGGCGACACGATCATCGTCGCCTCTGGCTCGCACGGGAAATTCGTCAGCCGCGTCGATCTGGATGTGCGCGACGGGCGGATGATGGGCTTTCGCCATCGCCTGATCCCGGTGTTTTCCGATGTGATCGCGCCCGATGCGGACATTGCCGCCCTGATCGAGGCGCAGCGCGCGCCCTTCCGGCCGCAGCTGACCGAGGTGATCGGCCAGACCGATTCGCTGTTGTATCGGCGGGGCAACTTCAACGGCTCGTGGGACGATGTGATCTGCGACGCGCTGCTGTCGGAACGCGAGGCGCAGATCGCGCTTAGCCCCGGGGTGCGCTGGGGGCCCAGCCTTCTGCCCGGTCAGGACATCACGCGCGAGGATATCTTCGGTGTCACTGCGATTTCCTATCCCGAGGCCTATCGCACGGAAATGAAAGGCGAATTCCTGAAAATCGTACTGGAAGATGTGGCCGACAACATCTTCAACCCCGATCCCTATTACCAGCAGGGCGGCGACATGGTGCGCACCGGGGGCCTTGGCTATCGCATTGATGTATCGCAACCGCAGGGCGCGCGGATTTCCGACATGACGCTGCTGGCCACCGGCGCCCCGATCGACGCCAGCAGTTCCTATGTCGTGGCCGGCTGGGCGAGCGTGAACGAAGGCACCGAGGGCCCGCCGATCTGGGAGGTGGTGGAAAACCATATCCGCGAGCTGGGGTCCGTGCGCGTTGAACCGAACACCTCGGTCGAGGTGAGCGGGATTTGACCGGCGGCGCGGCATGAGTGACGCGGCCCCTCCCTCGCGCCGGGCCGTTCTGACGGGCGCTGCGGCGGCCATGGTTGCGGGGCGGGCGCGGGCTGATGACACGCTGATCACGCAGGTTCAACCGTGGTCGCGCAATTTGGGCGACCCGGTGGCCGCCGCGCCCTATGGCCTGCCCACGCCGCATGAATTCGACGTGGTGCGCCGCACGGTCGACTGGCTTACGGCAGACGCTTACAGCTCGGTCAGTTTCACCCCGATACACGCGCTGGACGGTACGATCACCCCGCAGGGCTGCGCGTTTGAGAGGCATCATTCCGGCGCTATCGACCTGCGCAAGGAAGACTATCGCCTGATGGTGATGGGCGATGTGGCGCGGCCGCTGGTGTTCACCTACGCCGATCTGGAACGCTTTCCCCGCGACACCCGCGTGGCCTTTTGCGAATGCGCCGCGAATTCGGGGATGGAGTGGCGGGGCGCCCAGTTGAACGGCGCGCAATATTCCCACGGCATGATCCACAACATGGAATACACCGGCGTCCCGCTGCGTCTTCTGCTGGAAGAGGCCGGGTACGATACGTCGCGCCGATGGGTTTACGTCGAAGGGGCCGATGCCGCGTCGAACGGGCGCTCGATCCCGATAAAGAAGGCGCTGGACGATGTGCTGGTTGCCTTCAAGGCCAACGGAGAGGCGCTGCGCCGCGAACATGGCTATCCGGTGCGGCTGGTGGTGCCGGGGTTCGAGGGCAACCTCTGGATCAAGTGGCTGCGCCGGATCGAGGTGCGCGACACCCCCGTGCACAGCCGCGAGGAAACGTCGAAATACACCGATACGCTGGCCGATGGCATCAGCCGCCAGTTTACCTTCGCGATGGATGCCAAATCGGTCATCACCGCGCCCAGCCCGCAGGCACCGGTGCGCCATGGGGACGGACCACTGGTGATTTCGGGGCTGGCCTGGTCGGGGCGCGGCGCGATCACGCGGGTCGATGTGACGCTGGATGGCGGGCAGAACTGGAAGGTCGCGCGGCTGGCCGCGCCACCCGCGCCGATGGCGCTGTGCCGGTTCTACCTGGATGTAGCCTGGGACGGGGCCGAGATGCTGCTGCAATCACGCGCCATCGACGACACCGGCTATGTCCAGCCGACCAAGGCCCAGCTGCACGCCGCGCGCGGGATGAATTCGACCTATCATAACAATGGCATCCAGACATGGTTGATGCGCGCGGATGGAAGCGTTGAAAATGTCGAGGTCTCGTAGGGTTGTCCTTGCCGTTGTCGCCGCGGGTTGCGCGCAGTCGCTGGCGGCACAACCGTTTGGCCTTGGTCGCGCGGCCACGCCCGCCGAAATCGCGGCCTGGGATGTCGATGTTGCACCAGATGGCAGCGGCCTGCCGCCAGGGCAGGGCGGGGCGTCGCGGGGCGAGGCGCTATTCGCCGATTTTTGTGCGGGTTGCCATGGGGACTTTGCCGAAGGGGTCGGCCGCTGGCCCGGTCTGATTGGGGGCTATGGCACCCTCGACAGCCGCGATCCGGTCAAAACCGTCGGATCGTTCTGGCCCTATGCGCCGACGCTATGGGATTACGTGAACCGCTCGATGCCCTATGGCAACGCACAGACACTGGCACCGGACGACGTTTATGCCCTCGTTGCCTATATCCTTTCTGCGAATGATCTGGTTGGCCCAGATACCCATTTGACCGAGAAAACGCTTCCGAATGTCGTAATGCCGAACCGCCACGGTTTTGCCCGCGATGACCGGGGGAAAGCCGAACGTCACCTGTGGCGCGCCGAGCCGTGCATGACCAATTGCAAGCCAGAGGTTGAAATCCGGATGCGGGCGACCGATCTGGATGTGACACCGAAGTAAACCTCTGACCGAAATACCACCCGGACTTTTGCGCAGACCCCCGCGGGCCAAGGCTTGGCCAAATTGGAAACGATGCGGGAATCAAGAGATTATTGTTTCAAACCCATGCGCGAGCGATGGCAACACCATGAATCACAACATATGGTTAACGCTGCGGTGGCCCGAACCGCCGCGCACCCCTTGCAGCCCCTTCGGAGCGATACTAAGACTCGGGTAACTTCTTTCGGGATATGATCCCGCACACCTAGATACAGGCGCACATATGTACGATCCAGTTGACACCTATATGAACACGCTTGTCCCCATGGTGGTTGAACAGACCAGCCGGGGCGAACGGGCCTACGACATCTTTTCGCGCCTGCTTAAGGAACGGATCGTGTTCATCAACGGCCCGATTCACGACGGGATGAGCCATCTTGTCGTGGCGCAGCTGCTGCACCTCGAGGCGGAGAACCCCAGCAAGGAAATCAGCCTGTACATCAACAGCCCCGGTGGCGTCGTGACCTCGGGCCTGTCGATCTATGACACGATGCAGTACATTCGGCCAAAGGTTTCAACGCTTTGCATCGGTCAGGCGGCCTCGATGGGGTCGGTCCTGCTGGCAGGCGGGACGCCGGGGATGCGGTTCTCGCTGCCCAACAGCCGGATCATGGTGCACCAGCCCTCGGGCGGCTACCAAGGCCAGGCGAGCGATATCATGATCCACGCGGCCGAGACGCAAAAGCTGAAGGATCGCCTGTACGACATCTACGTGAAGCACACCGGCCAGACCAAGAAGGCCGTGGAAAAGGCGCTGGACCGCGACAATTTCATGTCGCCGGAAGAGGCGAAGGACTGGGGCCACATCGACGAGATCGTGGAGAACCGCGAAAAGGCCGAACCCAGCGCTGGCTAAGTTCTGGGCGCCGCGGCCGCAGGGGCGTTCGCGGCGCAATTTGCGATTGTGGAGCACCGGTGGCTGGCCTAAGCTGAGTCGGACCGGAAAATCCTGCCTCGATGCACGGGGCAGGGCGACACATCGAAGACATATCGAAGCCGAAAGGTAGGCTATGGCAACGAACACGGGTGGCGACAGCAAAAATACGCTCTACTGCAGTTTCTGCGGCAAGAGTCAGCACGAGGTGCGCAAGCTGATTGCCGGTCCGACGGTATTCATCTGTGATGAATGTGTCGAACTTTGCATGGATATCATCCGCGAGGAGACCAAGGCCTCGGGGTTGAAGGCGACCGATGGCGTTCCCACGCCCAAGGACATCTGCGAGGTGCTGGACGATTACGTGATCGGTCAAGCTACGGCGAAACGGGTCCTGTCGGTGGCGGTGCACAATCACTACAAGCGCCTGAACCACGCCCAGAAAGCTGGCAATGACATCGAACTGGCGAAATCCAACATTCTGCTGATCGGTCCCACGGGCTGCGGCAAGACGCTGCTGGCGCAGACGCTGGCGCGCATTCTGGATGTGCCGTTCACCATGGCCGATGCTACCACGCTGACCGAAGCCGGTTACGTGGGCGAGGATGTGGAAAACATCATCCTCAAGCTGCTACAGGCCAGCGAATACAATGTGGAACGCGCACAGCGCGGCATCGTCTATATCGACGAGGTCGACAAGATCACGCGCAAGTCGGAAAACCCCTCTATCACCCGCGACGTGTCGGGCGAGGGTGTGCAGCAGGCGCTGCTCAAGCTGATGGAAGGCACCGTGGCCTCTGTGCCGCCGCAGGGCGGGCGCAAGCATCCGCAGCAGGAATTCCTGCAGGTGGACACCACGAACATTCTGTTCATTTGTGGCGGCGCATTCGCCGGGCTGGACCGGATCATCGCGCAGCGCGGCAAAGGCAGCGCCATGGGTTTCGGCGCCGACGTGAAAGACCCGGACGCGCGCGGTGTTGGCGAGATTTTCAAGGAATTGGAGCCCGAAGATCTGCTGAAATTCGGCCTGATCCCGGAATTCGTTGGCCGTCTGCCGGTTCTGGCGACGCTGGAAGATCTGGATGAAGATGCGTTGGTGACCATCCTGACCCAGCCGAAGAACGCGCTGGTGAAGCAGTATCAGCGCCTGTTCGATCTGGAAGATACCGAGTTGACGTTCACCGACGATGCGCTGCGCGCCATCGCCAAACGGGCGATTCAGCGCAAGACAGGCGCACGCGGTCTGCGCTCGATCCTGGAAGACATCCTTCTGGATACGATGTTCGATCTGCCCAGCCTCGACAGTGTGACCGAGGTGGTCGTGAACGAAGAGGCAGTGATGTCGGATGCGGCGCCGCTGATGATCTACGCGGACGCGGAAAAGGATTCGGCCAGCGCCGGATGACCGGGGCGATGCCGATGCAACAACCAGAACGCGCGCCAGACAGGCGCGCGTTTTGCGTTCAGGAACAGGAAACGTGACATGACAATCCGTCGAATTCACTCGGGTGGCGCCTATGAGGACAAGATCGGCTATTGCCGGGCGGTTGTGGCTGGTGGTTTCATCCACGTGGCGGGCACGGTGGGGCATGGCGCGGATGTGACGGCGCAATGCCGTTCGGCGCTCGAGATCATCGGCAAGGCGCTGGCCGAGGCGGGTGCCAGCTTTGCCGATGTCGTGCGCGTTCACTATATCCTGCCGGATCGGGCCGAATTCGAACCCTGCTGGCCCATCCTGCGCGAGGCCTTTGGTGACAATCCCCCCGCTGGCACCATGATCGAAGCCGGGTTGCTGGACCCGATCTTTCGCATTGAAATCGAAGTGACCGCGCTGGCCCCCGCCTAAGGCCACACAGCGGCGCCTTGTCACTGGACGTTGGAGCCGCGATGCGCCATATCAGGGGCAGACAACCGGAGAGTTTCATGGGCATCCTGAACACATTGCTGCGCGCGGCGACCTGGTGGAACGGTCAGACGCTGAACACCCAGCTTTTTACGTGGCGCAAGGGCCAGCGCGTGGGCGAAGACAGCCAAGGCAACGTGTTTTACCGCAATGCGGATGACAGCAAGCGTTGGGTGATCTTCAACGGCGAGATGGAAGCAAGCCGGGTTGATCCCGACTGGCACGGCTGGCTGCACCGCACCTGGAACGAACCGCCGACCGATCGCCCGCTCGCACATAAGGCGTGGGAAAAACCGCATCAGGAAAACCTGACCGGAACCGCGATGGCCTATGCGCCGGCGGGATCGCTGCGCCGTACCAATCCGGTTGAGCGTCGCGATTACGAGGCATGGTCTCCGGAATAAGCAAAGGCAGGACTGGCGATGGCCACCCATAACACGACCGAGGTTCTGGTCGGCGGCGTCGTATTGGCGGCGGCCATCGGCTTTGGGCTCTATGCGACTCAGACAACCGGTTTCGGCCGCGGCGGATCGGGCGGCTATGAACTGGTTGCGTCGTTCCGTTCGCTGGAAGGCGTCAACGTTGGCACCGATGTCCGTCTTGCCGGGGTCAAGATCGGCACCGTGTCCAGCGTCGAGCTGAACCCCGAAACATATCGGGCCGACACGCGGGTCAAGCTGCAGAACGACATCCAAATCCCCGACGACAGCGCGATCATCATCTCGTCCGAAGGTCTGCTTGGCGGAAATTTCGTGGAGATCGCACCGGGCGGGTCGCTGGATTATTTTGCCCCGGGCGACAGCATCGACGACACGCAGGGTGCCGTCAGCCTGATTTCACTGCTGGTGAAATTTGTCGCTGGCGGGGGCGAAGAGGAAGAGCAGTGATCCGGGCTGCGGCGATCCTTGCGTTCGCCTTCGCCTTGGGCACCGGGGCGGGCGCGCAATCGGATGTCGATGTGACATCAGGGCAGGGCGCTGTTGTGCGTGCACTGGACAAGGTAAATGGCCATACCGTCGATACCACCATGCTGTCGGGTGGTGGGCAGGCCATTCTTGGGCTCGAGGTCGAGCTGGCGGACTGCCGCTATCCGACCAATAACCCCACCGGCGATGCCTATGCCTTTCTGACGATCCGCAGCCAGGGCAGTTCTGACATCCTGTTCCAAGGCTGGATGATGGCGTCCTCCCCGGCGCTGAACGCCCTGGATCACAGCCGTTACGATCTGTGGGTGCTGAACTGCACCACGTCCTGAGCCGAGGGTATCGGGCCGTTTCCGAAGCGGGCAAAGCGGCCTAGCGCACGCGCAAGCTCGGCATGGTAATCGGCGCGCGAAATTTCGATCGCGCCAAGCGAGGCCAGATGCTCGGTCAGGAACTGCGTGTCGAAGAGGGTGAAACCGTCGCGTCTTAGCAGATGCACAAGGTAGGCAAGCGCCGCTTTCGAGGCATCGGTACGGCGCGAGAACATGCTTTCGCCGAAAAAGGCCGCCCCCAGCGCAACGCCATAGACACCGCCAACCAGGTCATCCCCTTCCCAGATCTCCAGTGAATGGGCGTGACCCTGATGATGCAGAGTCACATAGAGGTCGCGAATTTCGGCATTGATCCATGTTTCCGCACGATCGGCGCAGCCGTCCAACACGCCTTCGAAATCGCGGTTGATCGTGGCCGTGAACGTGCCGCGCAGCAATCTGCGGCGCAAGGATCGCGATATGTGAAACCCTTTCAGGGGGATAACGCCGCGCCGCTTCGGGTCGACCCAGAAAATCTCGGGGTCCTCGCGGTGCTCGGCCATGGGAAAAATCCCCATGGCATAGCCTTGTAGCAGAAGGTCGGGCGTCAGGCTCATGCCGGGCGCCCGGACTAGGGTTTGGCCAGCGCCGACTCGAGCCAATGTTCGAGCCAATGGATGTTGTAGTTCCCCGAGAGGATGTCGGGTTCCTGCAGCAGCGCATCGAACAAGGGAACGGTGGTGTCCACCCCGTCTACGATCAGTTCGGACAGGGCCCGGTTCAGCCGGGCGAGCGCCTCGGGGCGGTCGCGGCCATGCACGATCAACTTGCCGATCAGGCTGTCGTAGTAGGGCGGGATCGAATAGCCGTCATAAAGCGCGGAATCCATCCGCACCCCCAGCCCGCCCGGGGCGTGATACTGGGTGATCCGGCCGGGGCAGGGCGAGAAATTCGGCAGCTTCTCGGCGTTGATCCGCACCTCGATGGCGTGGCCGTTGATCTTCAGATCGTCCTGACCGAATGACATCGGCAAACCGGCGGCCACTCTGATTTGTTCACGGACCAGATCGACACCAAAGATACCTTCGGTCACCGGATGTTCCACCTGCAGGCGGGTGTTCATCTCGATAAAATAGAATTCGCCGTTTTCGTACAGGAATTCGATCGTGCCCGCGCCGATATAGTTGATCTGGGCCATCGCGTCGGCGCAGATCTTACCAATCCGGGCGCGTTCTTCGGGCGTGATCGACGGGCCGGGTGCCTCTTCGAAGACCTTCTGGTGGCGACGCTGCAACGAACAGTCCCGCTCGCCCAGATGCACGGCCTTGCCTTTGCCATCGCCGAACACCTGAATTTCGATGTGGCGCGGCGTGGTCAGGTATTTCTCGATATAAACTTCATCGTTGCCAAAGTTCGCCTTGCCCTCGGCGCGGGCTGTCTGGAACGCACGCTCCATTTCGGCGTCGGACTTGGCAACCTTCATGCCCTTGCCGCCACCGCCAGCCGTGGCCTTGATGATAACCGGATAACCGATCTCGGCGCCGACGCGCTTGGCCTCCGCCAGATCGGGAACACCGCCATCGCTGCCGGGTACGCAGGGTACGCCCAGTGCTTTCATGGTGTCCTTGGCGGTGATCTTGTCGCCCATGACGCGGATGTGTTCGGCGGTGGGGCCGATGAACGTCAGGTCGTGATCTTCGACAATTTGAACGAAATTGGCGTTTTCCGACAGGAAGCCATAGCCCGGGTGAATCGCCTGCGCACCGGTGATTTCACAGGCGGAAATGATCGCGGGTACGGACAGATAGCTTTGCGGGCTGGGCGGCGGGCCGATGCAGACGCTTTCGTCGGCCATGCGCACATGCATCGCGTCGCTGTCGGCGGTCGAATGCACGGCAACCGTGGCGATGCCCATCTCGCGCGCGGCGCGCACCACGCGCAGGGCAATTTCGCCGCGATTGGCTATCAGGATTTTGTCAAACATCCCAAACCCTTATTCGATGATGACAAGGGGAGTGCCGAATTCGACGGCGGCGCCATCTTCGACCAGGATACGTTTGATCTTGCCCGCGCGAGGGGCGGGGATGTGGTTCATCGTCTTCATAGCCTCGACGATCAGCAGCGTGTCGCCCTCGCCAATCTGCGCGCCGACCGAAATGAACGAAGGCGCACCCGGTTCGGGCTGCATATAGACGGTGCCGACCATTGGCGAGGTCACGGCGCCAGGATGGCTGGCAGGATCTTCGCTGGCCTCGGCGGCGGCTGCGACGGGAGCGGATGCAGGGGCAGGGGCGGCAGCGGCGGGCGCGGCAGCAACGGGTGCGGCGGCCACGGGGGCCGGCGCCGTCATGCGGCTGACGCGCACATTCAGGCTGTCGTCTTCACCATAATCCCGTTTGACCTGCACCTCGGTCAGATCGTTTTCGCGCAGCAGTTCGGCCAGGGCCTTTATGAATGCCACGTCCTGCTCGTGCTTCTTCTCTGTCATGTGTTCCTCGAACGGTTCGCCATATCCCGTCTTTTCTTGGCGGGCCTCGTTTGGTGTTTGCTTATAGGACAAGGCGCCGCCGCTGAAAAGCGCCCTTCGTCGCCAAGGATTCCGGGCGAATCCGGCAAGCTTCGGGCGAGATCAGCGGAACATAAGAGGAAATCGGGACGCAGAGCGCGCGGAATCGGCCGGCAAACCGGGGCAGGACAATCGCGATGCCGCGCCGAGGTGCCGTCAATACGTGACGCGCGATGGTCGGACCATGATCGGAAAATCAGACAGTAGGCGCGGAAAGCGCCTACTCTTCTTCGATTTCCTTGGCCTGCCGCTCCAGAATTTCCATGATTTTCCGCTGCATTGCCGAGGGCGGTGCAGTCTGATCATCGGATTGGGACTGTGTTTGCGTCTGCGCGCCCTGAGCCGATGCCCCGCCGGCGACGGGGGCGACACGGCTGTCCGGCGTGGTCACCTCTGGTTCCGGCGGAAGGGCCGCCGGATGGCCGGTAACGGACGGTGCGACGATCGGTACGCCATATGAAATCTGCATTTGATTGCTCCACATCTAACCAAGCAGAGCCCTCACCCGGATGACAATATCATCGGGCTGGGTTGATAAAACGTAAAAAGGCAGGGATCAATCCTGCCTTTTTTCTTAAAGTTAATAGTACGCTGGCGTCCTGTTAGCGGGACGGCTCAGATCGCCAGATATTCGGCGCGCAGCTCTGCGTTTTCCAGCACCTCGGCGGCGGTGCCGTCGAACACCACGCTGCCGGTGTCCAGGATCACCGCGCGATCGGCCAGGTTCAGCGCGCGCACCGCGTTCTGTTCCACCAGGATCGTGGTCATGCCCAGTTCCTTGATGGTGATCAGCGTCTTTTCGATCTCGTCCACGATCACGGGCGCCAGCCCTTCATAGGGTTCGTCCAGCAGCAGTACCTTGATGTCGCGGCACAGCGCCCGCGCGATGGCCAACATCTGCTGTTCGCCGCCCGACAGCGTCACGCCTTCCTGCTTGCGGCGTTCGCCAAGGCGCGGAAACAGGTCATAGACCCGCTCGATCGACCAGCCGATCGGCGGGGCGATCTGGGCCAGTTGCAGGTTCTCTTCCACCGTCAGGCCCGCGATGATGCGGCGATCTTCAGGCACCAGCCCCAGCCCGGCGGCGCTGGCCTCGTGGCTGGCCATGGTGTGCAGCGGCTGGTGGTCCAACCAGATCTCGCCGGTTTTCAGCTCGGGGTCGCCGAGGCGGGCAATCGCGCGCAGAGTCGAGGTTTTGCCCGCGCCGTTGCGCCCCAGCAGTGCGAGAATTTCGCCCTCGTGCACGTTAAAGTTCACGCCCTGCACGATATAGCTTTCGCCGTAGTAGGCGTGCATGTCCCAGACCGACAGGAAGGCGGGCGCGGTCGAGGCCTGATTGGAATGCTTGGAAAAGTCGGGTTTGACGTTCATGGCAATGCTCCGTTACGCGCTTTCGCCAAGGTAGGCTTCGCGCACCTTGGGATGGCCCTTGATCTTGTCCGGCGTGTCTTCCACCAGCGGTGTACCCTGCGCCAGCACGGTAATCCGCTCGGCCAGGCTGAACACCACATGCATGTCGTGTTCGATGATCGCGATGGTGATGTCGCGCTCCTGCTTGATCTGCTTCAGCAGGTCGATGGTGTTGTTGGTGTCGGCCCGCGCCATGCCGGCGGTGGGTTCGTCCAGCAGCAGAAGGCGCGGTTCCTGCGACAGGCACATGCCGATTTCCAGCCGCCGCTTGTCGCCGCGCGACATCGAGGCCGCGTGCATGTGCCGCTTGTCGGCCATGTTCATGTCTTCCAGCATGTGCTCGGCGCGCTCGATGATGTCTTTCTGATTGCCGACCGAGTTCAGGGCGTTCAACTCGAACGCGCCGTCGCGCTTGGCAAAGCAGGGGATCATCATGTTTTCCATCACCGTCAGATCGCCAAAGATCTCAGGTGTCTGGAATACGCGGGAAATGCCCATCTGGTTGATCTCATAGGGCGAGCGGCCCAGCACCGACTGACCGTCGAACATCACCGATCCGGTATCGGGGATCAGCTTGCCAACAAGGCAGTTCAGCAGGGTGGATTTGCCCGCGCCGTTCGGCCCGATGATCGCATGCACGGTGTTTTCCGCCACCGACAGGTTCACATCGCCCAGGGCCTGCAGCCCGCCGAAGCGCTTGTTGACGTTCTTGACTTCGAGAATGCCCATATCTTCGCCTCCTTATTCGGCGGGGGTGGATTGGGTGGCGCGGTTGTCCGTATCCTTGGACTTGCGCCGGGACAGCAGGGCCGCGATCTTCTGGCCGCCTTCAACAAGGCCGCCGGGCAGGAAGGTGACAACCAGCATGAACAGCAGGCCCAGCGTCAGGTGCCAGCCGGGTCCGACAAAGTGTTCGACAACCCAGATCACCCCGTTTTCCAGCCCGTCGGGCAGGAAACCGAACCAGGCATGCAGCACACCTTCGTTGATCTTGGAAAAGATGTTTTCGAAGTACTTGATGAAACCCGCGCCCAGAACCGGCCCGATCAGGGTGCCTGCGCCGCCAAGGATCGTCATCAGAACCACCTCGCCCGATGCGGTCCACTGCATCCGCTCGGCACCGGCCAGCGGGTCCATCGTCGACAGCAGGCCACCGGCCAGCCCGGCGTACATGCCCGAGATGACAAAGGCCGCCAGAGTATAGGGCCGGGTGTTCAACCCGGTATAGTTCATCCGCTGCTGGTTCGATTTGACCGCCCGCAGCATCAGCCCGAAGGGCGAGCGGAAGATGCGGATGGCGACGTAGAAGGACACCAGCAGCAGCACCGCGCAAAGGTAGTAGCCCGCGTTGAAGGTGAACAGCCAGCTTCCCAGCTCCAGCTGATAGCTCGACCGCATGGTCAGCCCGAACAGATGCGGCAGGTCAGGTGCTCCCGCCGAGGCCAGGATTTGCGGGTCGGAGGTGTAGACCTGAAGCCCGGTTTCACCGTTGGTCAGGTTGAAATTCGACGTGGGGTTGCCCAGCACCGAATAGGCCATGTTGTAGGACATCTGCGCGAAGGCCAGCGTCAGGATTGAAAAGTAGATGCCCGAGCGGCGCAACGAGACATATCCGATCACGACAGAGAACAGCCCGGCGACGATCACGCTCAGGATGATGCCGGGGATCACGTTGTAGCCCAGCAGCTTGAACATCCACACCGCCGAGTAGGAGCCGACTCCAAGGAAGGCCGCGTGCCCGAACGACAGGTAGCCGGTCAGCCCGAACAGGATGTTGAAGCCCACGGCGAAGATGCCGAAGATCACGAACCGCTGCATCAGGTCGGGGTAGCCCGCGTTGAACTGCGCCATGGCGCTGCCTTCGGGGAAGGGGTTCAGCAGGAAGGGTGCGAACAGGGCCAGCGCCGCGACGACCAGCAGAAGGGTTGTGTCTTTTTTCTGAAGTCCGAACATCGCTTATTCCTCCATCACGCCCTTGCGTCCCATCAGCCCGCGGGGCCGGGTCAGCAGGATGACGATTGCGACAAGATAGATGATGATCTGGTCAATTCCTGGCAGGATCGACTTGATCTGGTTCATCGAGGCGAAGGCCTCGAGGATGCCAAGCATGAAACCCGCCAGAACGGCGCCGGGCAGGCTGCCCATGCCGCCGACAACCACCACCACGAAGGACAGCACAAGGAAATCCATCCCCATGTGATAGTTGGGCGAGTTGATCGGCGTGTACATCACACCCGCCATCCCCGCCACGGCGGCGGCCAGCGCGAACATCAGCGTGAAGCGACGGTTGATGTTGATGCCCAGCAGGCCAACGGTTTCCCGGTCTGCCATGCCTGCCCGCACAACCATCCCGAAGGTGGTGAATTGCAGGAAGGCAAAGACCGCGCCGATGATAACAACCGCAAAGGCGAAATAGACCATGCGCCAATAGGGGTAGATGATCGCATTCGGATCGAACCCAAGCATGACACCGAAATCAAAGCTGCCCTTGAACGCATCGGGGGCAGGCGTGGGGATCGGGTTGGCGCCATAGTAATGCTTTATGATTTCCTGAAGCACGATCGCCAGGCCGAATGTCACCAGGATTTGGTCTGCATGGGGGCGCTTGTAGAAATGCTTGATCAGCCCGCGCTCCATCACGATGCCGACGACAATCATCACCGGGATCGCCAGCAGAATCGCCAATGGCACCGACCAGTCGATAATCGCCGCCCCCATGTCTGGGCCGAACCAGCTTTCGACGTAGGGGGTTTTCACCTTGAGCGGGTTGCCAAGGAAATCTTTCTGCGTCTCGTCCAGCGTGATGTAGCTGAGGTTCAGCAGGCGCTGCATCGACACGGCGCAGAAGGCGCCGATCATGAACAGCGCGCCATGGGCAAAGTTCACGACACCCAGCGTGCCGAAGATCAGGGTCAGGCCAAGCGCGATCAGCGCATAGGCCGATCCCTTGTCGAGCCCGTTCAGAATTTGCAGGATGATTGCGTCCATCGGTCCCCACCTTGTGGTTGTCTGGCAATATGCGTTCAGCGCCGCGCGCAGGACTGCGGCGGCTGGGGGAGGCCCCGGCCATCCCATGATGGCCGGGGGTATTTTAAGGTTTGATTAAGCGCCGGGGTTGCAGCTGCCCAGTTCGCCGCCGGCGAACATCGGGTGGTCGGGCGCATATTCGACCTGTGCGCGGGGCGTGACTTCGACCACTTCCAGAAGGTCGAATTCCGAGGTCGGGTTGTCCTTGCCCTTCACGACCAGCACATCCTTGAAGCACTGGTGGTCGGCGGCGCGGTACAGCGTCGGGCCGTTGCCCAGGCCGTCGAATTCGAACCCTTCCAGCGCCTCGACGACACCGCAGGGGTTGAAGGTTCCCGCGCGCTCGCAAGCATCCGCATACAGCAGCGTCTGCGCATAGCAGGTGTGGGCGGCCTGGCTCGGCGGGAAGCCGTATTTGGTGCCGAAGGACTTCACGAATGCCTGCGAGGCTTCGTCCTGCAGCGACCAGTGCCAGTTGGTGGAACCAAGGATGCCCTTGACGTTTTCGCCCGCACCCTTCGCCATCAGGCGCGAGTAGAGCGGAACGACGATTTCAAAGTTCTTGCCGTTGACCTGCTTTTCGCGCAGGCCGAACTGCACGGCGTTGGTGAGCGAGTTCACCATGTTCCCGCCGTAGTGGTTCAGAACCAGAACGTCGGCGCCCGAGTTCAGAACCGGCGCGATATAGGACGAGAAATCGGTCGCGGCCAGCGGCGTGCGGACCTTGTTCACCGTTTCCCAGCCCATAGCTTCGGTCGCGGCGGCAATGGATTCTTCCTGCGTCCAGCCCCAGGTGTAGTCGGCTGTCAGGTGATAGGCTTTACGGTCGCTGCCATAGAGCTTCTGCAGCACCGGCGCCAGCGCGGCGGCCGACATATAGGCGTTGAAGAAGTGGCGGAAGCCGTTGGCTTTCTTGTCTTTCCCAGTGGTGTCGTTCGAGTGGGTCAGACCGGCCATAAAGATCACGCCGGCATCCTGGCACAGGCCCTGCACGGCCACGGCCACGCCCGAGGACGACCCGCCCGAGATCATGATGGCGCCGTCTTTTTCGATCATCGACTTGGCCGATGCGCGTGCGGCGTCGGATTTGGTCTGGGTGTCGCCGGTGACGAATTCCACCTTCTTGCCCAGGATGCCGTTGCCCTGAAGCGCCTTCGAGCTGAAGGTATTCAGCATGCCGCCGTCGCCTTCGCCGTTCAGATGCTCGACCGCCAGTTCAAACGCACGCAGCTCGTCCGCGCCTTCGTCAGCATAGGGGCCGGTCTGAGGCACGTTGAAGCCCAGCGTCACCGAGCTGCCGGTCGGCGCGTTCAGGTAACCCGTGTCGGCGCGCAGATACGTCGGCAGCGCGAGACCCGCGCCGGCAAGTGCGCCAGTACGCAGCACGCCACGACGTGAGACATGAAATTTGGACATACAATCCTCCCGTTTTTTGGAAAGCGCCACGCAAACTCCTCAATCAGCGTGGCACAGGCACAGGTGTGCAAACGCACTATGCCGCAAAGTTGGAAAATTTCGCAATAAACCCCTTGTCGTTAACGATTTTTTTGTAAACAAATACACATGCCGCACCAGTTTTGTGTAAATCACCTTATGTTGCGATGCAGAAACCGATTGAAAATGCGGCGGAAAAGCGGGGGCAAGGAATGGCGCGCGACAGTCTGACCGGCACGCGAATTCGTGATCGGCGCTCGGTCGCCGGGATCCGTCAGGCCGATCTGGCGCGGCAGATCGGGATTTCGGCCTCCTACCTGAACCTGATCGAACACAACCGGCGCAGAATCGGTGGCAAGCTGCTGATCAACATTGCGCAGGCGCTGGGCGTCGAACCGGCGCTGTTGACCGAAGGCGCCGAAGCCGCGCTGATTTCCACGCTGCGCGAGGCGGCCGCCGATCTGGGTCCAAACCTGGCCGAAGTGGACCGGGTCGAGGATTTTGCGGGTCGCTATCCCGGTTGGTCCGAGGTTCTGGTGCGCGCGCAGCGCCGTCTTGCGGGGATGGAGCGCACGATCGAGACGTTGTCGGACAGGCTGACCCATGATCCGCACCTGGCGGCCTCGCTGCACGAGGTGCTGTCAACGGCGGCGGCGATCCGCTCGACCGCGTCGATCCTGGCCGAAACCGGCGAGATCGAACCGGAATGGCGCGACCGGTTTCACCGCAACCTGAATCAGGACAGCCGCCGCCTGGCCGAAAGCAGCAAGGAACTGGTGCGCTATCTGGACGACAGTGACAGTGGCGAAGACCAGCGCGGCGTGCCCCGGGAAGAGGCCGAGGCGTTCATGGCGGCCCGCGGCTATCATTTTGCGGCGCTGGAAACCGGCGGCTCAACGCCCGAGGCGCTGATCCGCGCCGCGCCCGAGCTGACGTCGCAGGCGGCGCGGGCCATCGCGCGCGGGTTCCTTGCGCAATACGTCGAGGATGCCGCCCGCCTGCCGCTGCGCCGGATCGAAACGGCCATTGCGGATCACGGGGCTGACCTCGCGGCGTTGTTGCCGCGCATCGGGGTTCCATTACCGGTATTGTTGCGCCGCCTTGCCACGCTGCCCGAAGGCATGTTGACCGGCGGGGCTGGGGCCATCGTTTGTGACGGATCGGGCAGCCTGCTGTTCCGCAAGCCTGTGGCCGGATTTGCCATGCCACGATTTGGCGCTCCGTGCCCTCTGTGGCCTGTGTTCACGGCGCTGAGCCGACCTTTAGTTCCCGTGCATCGCGAATTGGTGCAGGTGGGCCGATCGTCTGCACGGTTCGCCTGCACGGCCATCGCCTGGCCCGAGGGCGAAGCCGGGCTGGAGGAAGATCCGCTGTATCGCTCGGTCATGCTGATCCTGCCGCTACCCGCTTCCGACGCCGCAGGCGACGGCCATCAGCAGGTTGGCAGCAGTTGCCGGGTCTGTTCCCGCGCCGCCTGTCGTGCGCGCCGCGAGCCTTCGATCCTGCGCGAAGAATTTTGACTTTTCCAAAACCGATTGGCTAAGGTTGCCAAAGTCTTGCAAAAGATGACACGACGGCGCGCTACCTGAGGAGGGGCCGCCGCGCTTCTGGGGGAGGAGGCGAAACATGGGTCGACACGTCCTGCTGATCGAGGATGAGCCGAATATCATTGAAGCAATGCGGTTCCTGCTGGTGCGCGATGGCTGGACAGTGGATACGCATTCCGATGGCACCGACGCGGTGGATGTGGCGCGCGCCGCGCAGCCCGATCTGGTGGTGCTGGACATGATGCTTCCGGGGAAAAGCGGCATGGACATCCTGCGCGAACTGCGCGAGATCGCCGAATTCGCCAATCTGCCGGTTCTGATGCTGACCGCGCGCGGCCAGTCGCGCGACCGCGAGATGGCGGAAAAGGCCGGGGTCAGCCGCTTCATGACGAAACCGTTTTCCAATGCCGAGGTTCTGACGGCGGTGCGCGATCTGGTTGCGCAGGCCTCGCGGTGAACGACACGGGTGCACCCGGGCCGATGCAGCGCAAGGCGCTGTTTCTGGAACGTGACAGCTATCGCCGCCGTCGCCTGATGGATGCCGCGCGAGTGCTGCCGGTGTTGGGTGCGGCGCTGTTCCTGCTTCCGGTGCTGTGGCCCGATGCCGACACTACCTCCGCCGAGCCGGTGCGCACCTCGAACGCGGTGATCTACATCTTCGGAACCTGGCTTGTGTTGATTGGACTGGCCCTCTGTCTTGGCCGCGCCGCGCCCGACTGGCTGGATGCCGGCGCGCAGGACGACACGCCGGACGCAGGCTGATGGCCTCGCTCAACCTGCTTGTGCTGGTCTGCATCGGCTATGTGGCGCTGCTGTTCATTGTCGCCTTCGCGGCGGACAGGGCGGCGGCGCGAGGGCGCAGCACATGGCTGCGCTCACCCCTGATCTACACGCTGTCGCTGTCGATTTATTGCACCGCTTGGACGTTCTATGGCGCGGTTGGCTACGCCGCGCGCTCGGGGCTGGAGTTCGTCACGATCTACCTGGGGCCGACGCTGGTGATGGTGGGTTGGTGGTGGGGGTTGCGCAAGCTGGTGCGCATCGGGCGCAGCCAGCGTGTCACCTCGATCGCCGACCTGATTTCGTCGCGCTATGGCAAGTCGAACACGCTGGCAATCGGCGTGACCGTGCTGGCCGTGATCGCGGTGACGCCCTATATCTCGTTGCAATTACAGTCGATCACCCTGTCCTTCGCGATCTTCGCCGCCGCCGATCCGCTGGCAGCGCCCTGGCAGGAATCCAGCGTGTTCTGGGTGGCCGCAGGGCTTGCGGTCTTCGCCATCCTCTTCGGCACCCGCAACCTGGACGCCAATGAGCGCCACCATGGAGTTGTCACTGCCATCGCGCTTGAGGCGGTGGTGAAGCTGGTCGCGCTGCTGGCGGTTGGCATCTTCGTGGTCTGGGGCGTGGCGGGGGGCGTGTCGGATACGCTGGCACGGATCGATGCCTCGGACATCGGGCAATGGCGGGTAGATGCCGAACGCTGGGCGATGATCACCTTCCTCGCGGCGGCGGCTTTCGTGTGCCTGCCGCGTATGTTCCAGGTGATGATCGTGGAAAACGATGACGAACGCCATCTGCGCACCGCCGCCTGGGCCTTTCCACTGTACCTGCTGCTGATGAGCCTCTTTGTCGTGCCCATTGCCGTCGTCGGGCTTGATCTGTTGCCGCCCGGGTCGAACCCCGACCTGTTCGTCTTGTCCCTGCCTCTTAGTCAAGGGCGCGAGGGGCTGGCGATGCTGTCGTTCCTGGGCGGGTTTTCCTCGGCGACCTCCATGGTGATCGTCGCGGCGATGGCGCTCTCGACGATGGTGTCGAACCATATCGTGATGCCGATCTGGCTGTCGCTGCGGGTCGACGGCGCCTCGCAATCGGGCGACGTGCGGCAGGTCGTGCTGCTTGCACGGCGGGTGTCGATAGGCGGCATCATGCTGCTGGGGGTGATCTATTTCCGGCTTTCGGGCGGGGGGGCCGCGCTGGCGGCCATCGGCCTGATCGCCTTTGTCGGGATTGCGCAGATCCTGCCGGTGCTGCTGGGCGGGCTGTTCTGGCGCGGATCGACGCGGATGGGCGCGCTGGCAGGGCTGAGCGTTGGCTTTGCGGTCTGGCTCTATGCGCTGCTGTTGCCGGGCATCGGCGGCAGCCTGATGAGCGAGCAGCTCATGTCGCAAGGCCCCTTTGGCCTGTCGTGGCTGCGGCCCTATGCGCTGTTCAACATCGATGGGCTGGACCCGATCGTGCATTCCGGATTGTGGAGCCTGTCGCTGAACACGCTGGCCTTTGTCGCGGTGTCGCTGGTGACTTTCCCGGGCCCGGTCGAACGGTTGCAGGGGGCGCAGTTCGTCAATGTGTTCGACCATTCCGCGGGCCCGCGCGGCTGGACCGGCTCGGTCGCGCAAAGCGAAGACCTGATGGTGATGACCCAGCGTATCCTTGGTGCGGCGGACGCCCGCGCGCTGTTTCAGGCCGAGGCGGCGTTACAGGGCGGGCACGGGCATCTGCCAGATCCCACGCCGCGCTTCCTTGAACGGCTGGAACGCAAGCTGGCCGGCTCGGTCGGCGCGGCGACGGCCCATGCGATGATCGGCCAGATCGTCGGCGGCAGCGCGGTCTCGGTGCAGGATCTGATGGCTGTGGCCGACGAATCAGCGCAGATGCTGGAATATTCCAGCCGCCTCGAGGCGCAATCGGCCGAGCTGACCCGCACAGCAGGCAAACTGCGCGAGGCGAATGAAAAGCTGACCCAGATTTCACTGCAAAAGGACGGCTTCCTAAGCCAGGTCAGCCACGAATTGCGCACGCCGATGACCTCGATCCGGGCCTTTTCGGAAATCCTGCGCGACACCGCCGATCTGAACCCAGACGAAAAACGCCGCTATGCGACCATCATCCACGACGAAGCGCTGCGCCTGACGCGGCTTCTGGACGATTTGCTGGATCTCAGCGTGCTGGAAAGCGGGCAAGTGCATCTGAACAGCCGTCTGGCTCGGCTGGACGAGGTGCTGGATCATGCGCTCGCCTCGGCCCTGGCGGGGTACGATCACCCGCTTCGCGTGCACCGCGACGCTGCAGGCGAACGGGTGATGCTGAATTCCGATATCGATCGGCTGGCGCAGGTATTCATCAATCTGATCGCGAACGCCCAGAAATATTGCGATGCTGCCGATCCCGAATTGCGGATCAAGATCGAGCATGCGCCGGACGGGTTGCATGTAGAGTTCCACGACAACGGCGGCGGCATTCCCGAGGGCGCGCAGGCGATGGTGTTTGAAAAATTTGCCCGGGTCAGCTCGGAAAAGGCTGGTGGGGCAGGGCTGGGGCTGGCCATCTGCCGTGAGATCATGGAGCGGCTTGGCGGTGACATCGCCTATCTTTCGGGCAGGCCGGGCGCGGTGTTTCGCGTCACATTGCCGGTTCGGGCCACCACAGAGGCACTATTGCAGCAAGCGTAAAGCCAATCGTAACCAACCCGCCCTAGACCGGAGATCGCATGAACGGGTGATTGGGGCCGGTTGGAGGCGATGAAGGATCAGGGCGTTGTAACCACCAAGCTGAGAAAGCTTGCGGCGGGCCGGGACGGCCCGCAGGGCGGCGGGGGGCGTTCGATACTGCGTGCCCTGCGGCTTGGTGCGGCGCGCGCCGGGCGTGACGTGTTCTCCATGGCGTTATCGGTGATCGGCATCACCCAGACCCGCGTGTTGCAGGATGCGCTGCCGGATCACCTGAGCGATGATACGCTGCTGATCCTGATGGATGGTCCCGAACGGCGCACTGGCGTGATGTCGCTGGATCGCAGCGGGTTGATGGCTCTGATCCAACAACAGACGATGAATGCGGTCTTTCCCGGCGACCCTTCTGAACGGGCCTATACCTCGACCGATGCGGCGCTGATCGCCCCGCTGGCCGAATCGATTTTGAACCTGTCGACCGATATCGCCGAAAGCCTTGCCGACAAGGCCTGCCTGCGCGGCTATCGATTCGGCGCGCGCTCTGCCGATGTGCGCTCGGTCATGCTGACCGTCGAGGCCGAGCGTTTCCGCATCTTCGATCTGACTTTGGAGTTTGGCGGAGGTGTTCGGCAGGGCAAAATGTGCATTGCCTTGCCCGAGGTCGATCCGCCCAAGCCCGCAGGCGACAAGGCAAACACGAGCCAGCGCATGATGGAGGCCGCCGTTGGCGCGGCCCGGGCCGAACTGGATGTGGTGATCGGCACGGTAAAAGGCACGCTGCAGGATCTGGCCGGGCTTCAACCCGGCGCGCTGGTCACGCTGGAACCGCGCCCCTCGCTTAGTCATGCCGTGATCTACGGGATCACAGGCAATCGGATCGCCACTGCGCGGCTGGGGCAGACGGGCGGCGTGCGTGCGGTTCGGCTGAATGAAACGCCGGGCATGGGGCAGGGGGCGCGCCCGCCCGCCGGGTTCAACCCCGGGGCCCTGCCCGGGGCCGAAGACATGCCCCCGGATATGGGCCAGATGCCCGAGATGCCAATGCCGGGGTCGATGGTGAATGGTCCGGCAGCCTGGGATGACGCCGGTGGCTCGGATATCGATCTGCCGATGTCACTGCCAGACGGGCTGGGAGAGGACGACGGCGAAGATGCCGCACCGCTGCCAATGGCCTTCGGCGATATATCCGACGACAACCCAGGCGACGATTTCGAAATGCCGGCGATGTCGACGATGGAGATTTCGTCGCTCGCCGGCCTGACAGATCAGGACGAAGAAGAAAGCTGAGTGAGCATCGGGCGCAGGTTTTCCAACTGATAGCCCGCCGCTGCCGTTGTCGACAAGATCGCGTCAACGGGCATTTCACCTGCTTGCCCCAGCGCCCAGATGACCGAACACCGCGTGCCCGACGCGCAATAGGCCAGAACCGGTCCGTTCGCCGAGTCGATCATCTCGCGCTGCTTGGCAACATTGTCGGGCGTCATCGTCTGGTGCGTCAGCTCCAGCACTTCGAATTCCAGCCCGGCCGCCTGTGCGGCCTCAGCCATGGCAGCGGCCTGCAGGGCGGGGGGATTCTCGGCATCGGGGCGGTTGCAGATCACCTTGGTGAATCCGGCCGCTGCAATGGCGGGCATATCCGTGGGCTCGACCTGGGGCGAGACGCTATAGCGGGGGGTTATCTGACGCGGGTCCATGTGGCGATGATTACGCCGTGGCCCGCAGCCTGTCCAGCCGGTGTCATTAGCCGCGGGCGCCCGTGCCGCGTTTGATTCGCTTTTATGCCTTAGCCAGAAATGGCGAGCCTGTCAGAATGCTGGGGATAAACCCGCCAAGGTTGCATAATTCCTTGGCGTTTTACCGGCGATTGCGCGAAATTTGGCTGGTGATCCAACTTGTCGCGCATCCCACTCAGGCGTCGTGCTACTCTGAATCGCAAGTTGGATCATGCCAAGAGGGGAGGCTGACATGACCGAACACGATTTGTCGCTGACTGCGCGCCAGCTAGAGGCGCGCATCATCGCCGGAAACCTACGACTACGCCTTGAACTTCAACCCCAGCTCAGCCGCGTTCTGGAGCGGCTTTCGCGGGATGGCGCGCATGTCCCGGCGCGCCTGCGAAACCTGAACGCGGTTCTGCTGGACGAGGCGATAGAACACCGGTTCGACAATATGCCGGTCTGACAGGGTGTCGGCGTAATCACCCCAGGATTACGCCGACCACCACCAACATCAGCCCGATGACCGACAGGAACAGTGCACCCATGTTTATGGGCAAAACCGCGCTGACGGCCGCGCGCAACTCTTCGTCGGACAGGCCGGCCCGCTTCGCGCGGGTCACCCGCAGGATGCACCACACCAGCCCGCCAAGGCCCAGCAGCGACAGGGCTGCACCAATCCAGATGATGATCTCGAACATGGTCCGCTCCGCTTTTACAGGTGTCGAGGCGGCGTAACGGATCGCCCCGCGTCGCGCAAGCGGTGCAAATCGCGGCTTGCCCGGCGTGCGGCGGGGCGCTATCCGACATGTTCAGGCATAGGCGCAGGCACAAACCCTGAGCCGCGAGCAGCAGGAGACGAACCGGATGAGCGAGATGGACACAGATTCGACCTATCGGGTGACGGCGGACGAATTGCGCCAGTTCATCGAGCGGGTCGAGCGTCTGGAAGCGGAAAAGAAGGACATTGCCGAGCAGCAGAAAGAGGTGATGGCCGAGGCCAAGGCGCGCGGCTACGACACCAAGGTCATGCGTAAGGTGATCGCGCTGCGCAAGCGCGACAAAGACGATATCGCCGAAGAAGAAGCGATCCTCGAGATGTACAAAGAAGCGCTGGGCATGGCCTGACGCCCCGCTGGCGATCAGCCCGCGCCCACATCGGCCCGGGCCACCGCCACGGATTTTATCACCGCGAACAGGGGCTTGCCGGGGCTCAGGTCCATGGCCGTGGCCGACCGTCGGGTGATCCGGGCCAACAACCTGTCATCCCCGCATTGCAGCTGTGCGATCATCCCCGGCCCGTCGCCTTCGCGCAACGACAGCACGGTAACGGGCAGGGTATTCAGTGCGGACATGCCCTGCGGCGCGTGCAGCGACAGGATCACGTCATGCGCCAGGATACGCACGCGCACCGGTGTCTCGGGCGGCTTGTCGATCCGGGGCAGCAGCAACCGCCCGCCCGAGAAAACAAGCTCTGACAGCCCGTCGTCGTGATGCTCTAGAACGCGCGTCGGAATGACGGCACCCGCTTCGCGCAGACCGATCTGGCGTACAACGGAAGGGTCCGACAGGATACGCTCGGCCGGCCCAGCGCCGGTGACCTTGCCGGCATCAATCAGCACAACCGTGGTGGCCAGCCGCGCGATTTCCGGCACCGAATGGCTGACGTACAGGATCGGCAGCCCGGTGTCGTCGCGCAGCCGTTCGAGATAGGGCAGGATTTCGGCCTTGCGCGCCGAGTCCAGCGAAGCAAGCGGTTCGTCCATCAGAAGCATCCGGGGACGCGACAACAGCGCCCGCCCGATGGCAACCCGTTGTTTTTCGCCACCGGAGAGGGCGCCGGGGCGCCTGTCTGTCAGGTGCGACAAGCCCAGCATGTCGCACACACTGGCAAGGTCTGGGCCGGTGGCGCCACTTGGGGCAAAGCGCAGGCCATAGGTCAGGTTCTGGCGCACGTTGAAGTGCGGAAACAGCCGTCCGTCCTGAAACACATAGCCCAGCCGCCGCCGTGACGGGGGCACATGCATCCCGCGCGCGCTATCGAACAGGACCTCTCCGTCCAGGGTTATGCGCCCTCTGTCGGGGCGCACCAGCCCGGCCACGGCGTTGACGATCGAGGTTTTGCCGCTACCGGATTTGCCCAGCAGCGCGGTGATGCCCTCGGGCGCATCGAATGCGGCGTCCAGCGTGAAATCGCCTTGTTGGCGGGTAATGGAGACAGACAGGCTCATGTCCCGCTGACCCTGCGCATCGCGCGCCGCGCCAGCAACTCCGACGCCAACAGCGCCAGCATTGCCACCGCGACCGAGACAAGCACCAGCCGCAGGGCAGATGCTTCTCCGCCCGGGACCTGGAGGAAGGTATAAATTGCCGAGGGCAACGTTTGCGTCTGCCCCGGAATGTTCGACACAAAGGTGATGGTGGCGCCGAATTCGCCCATCGCCTTGGCAAAGGCTAGAACTGATCCGGCGATGACCCCGGGCAGGATCAGTGGCAGCGTCACCGTGGCAAAAACCCAGGCGCGCGAGGCGCCCAGCGTCTCGGCCGCCTGTTCAAGGCGCGGATCGACGGCTTCGATCGCCAGCCGGATTGCCCGTACCATCAGCGGAAAGGCCATGATCGCGGCGGCCAGCACCGCGCCCGTCCAGCGAAACGCCAACGTCACGCCGAACAGCTGGTCCAGCCACGCGCCAATCGGTCCCTGGCGGCCAAAGACAATCAGCAGCAGGTATCCGGTGACAACGGGCGGCAGGATCAGCGGCAGATGCACAAGCCCGTTCAGGAGTTGCCGCCCACGAAACTCCCACCGGGCGAGCGCAAAGGCCACCAGCACCCCCAGCGGTAGCGAGACCAAAGTCGCCCAAAGTGACACCTTCAGCGACAGCGCCACGGCCTGCCACTCAGTGGGAGACAGCCAGTCGGTCACGGCTGTCCTTCGGGAAAGGAAAACCCGTTGGCCTTGAAAATCGCGCGCGCCGCGTCGGTTGACAGGTACTCCAGAAAGGCGCGGGCCTCGGGCGTATCGCCGCCTTTGACCAGCGCAGCGGGGTAAATGATGGCCGGGTGCAACGCCGTATCGAACAGCCCGAGCACACGCACGCGCGGCTCGGCCACGGCATCGGTGGCGTATACGATGCCCAGCGGCGCTTCGCCCAGGGCCACAAGGCGCAGCGCCGCGCGCACGTTGTCGGCCTGCGCCACCTGCGGTTGCACGCTGTCCCATTGCCCCAGCGCCGTCAGCGCGGCCTTGCCGTAAATGCCCGCAGGCACCGCGTCGACCAGCGCCATCGCCAGCCGCCCGCCGTTCAGGACGCCGGCCAGATCCATGTCGGGGCCGATGGGAAGAGCCACGTCGCTGCCGGGGGCGGCGATCAGCGCAAGGCGATTGGTCAGCAGATCGCGCCGCGTGCCGGGCGCGATCAGGCCAGAGTCTTCGACATGGTCCATCCACGCCGTATTGGCCGAGATAAAGACCTGCGCCGGGGCGCCATGTTCAATCTGCCGCGCAAGGGCCGAACTGCCCGCGTAGGATACGGTAACCCCCGGCTGGCCGCTGACCTCGACAATGTTGTCCAGCGCGGTTTTCAAGCTTGCGGCGGCAAAAACCGTCACATCGGCCATGGCTCCGGCAGGCAAAAGCAGGCAGCAGAACAACGACAACAGGCGGAGAGAGGACATTCTGGCAATCTTTGCTGGGACGTGGGATGCCTTGATATGGCAAGCGCCGATGCTGGGATGCAAGGGGCCAAGGGCCACTGGCTGCTCGCGATCAGGCCGTAATCAGCCGCACATCGGCCATTTCGGCGATTTCGTCCATGTCGTGTTCGTAAATCTCGGTCAGTTCCTCGACCAGCGACTCGCTCCACCCCGGCAGGTCGAGTTCTTCCTCCAGCGCGTCCTCGATGGCGTATTTACCAAGAAAGGCGATCATCACTCCGCGCTTCTGCGCCTCGGGCATGGTGGGGTAGTCTTCCAGATAGGCGCGGAACCGCTGCATCCCTTCGGGCGACATGATGGTGCGCAGGATGTCGAAGCCGCCGGTGATTTTCTGGGTTGGCGGCAGGCCACCGATTTCACGGATGATCTGCGCCCATGTCAGCGGCGTATCTTCGACGCACCATGCGGTGATCTTCAGCTGTGGCAGAGTGGTGCGGATGCGTTTCAGCATGTCGCTCCACAGCAGCTGTTCGAAATCGATGGTGCTGATCAGGTCGATCTGCTGCTGCTGCCCGGCTTTCGACAAGGCCATCGGCACGAACATCGCCGGATTGCGCAGGGCGATGAACAGCTCCAGATCGTCATCCAGAAACAGCTCCGACAGTTGCACCAGCCGCTTTTCCGCCAGAGGGTAGAAGGTGTTGTCGCCGATGGCAAACCGGGGCGAGCCGAAGAAATTCGCGTTCGACAGAACCAGCCGTTGGGCCGCGTCTTCGTCGAGGATCGCGTCCAGCAGGATATCGCGCGCCTCGGGCGAGGGCGGCGCCTTGTCCATCGCGATGAAGGCGTCTTTCAGCAGCGTCCGATAGCGACCCGGCCCGGGAACCGCCGTTCCGGCCTTTGCGAACAGGTCGGAGTTGCGCAGAAGGCATTTCAACAGCCTGTCTTCGTCGGTGTGATGCGCGCCGGCGTGGAGGACGATCTGCATGAAACTTCCCGTTGTTTTCAGGCCGCTCGGGCGGTTTCGACCTATCGGCAGATGACGCGCGCGTCAATTGATAAGGCGGCTTGCGCGCCTGCGCAGCAGGCACAGGGCCGGTCGATTGGGCCTGTGCGCGGCTGTTCACGGAAGTTTTGACTGACGAATCGGGTGCGGCCTGTAGGCTGATCGCATGTTGCGCCAGTTTATTGCCCTTCTTTCAATTACGCTTGCCGCGCAGACGGCCGCGGCGCAGGATCGCCGCCCAAGCCATTGCATTGCCATCGCCGATGCCGCGCCGGGGGTGGAGTATGTGCATAAGGCGGCGTGGAGCGATGCCGTGCCTGCCGACATCGTGCGCCTGCATTACGTGACCCATGCCAGTTTCCTGCTGCAGACCCCCGGCGGGTTGAACGCGGTGACGGATTACACCGGCTTCATCGGCACAGTGTCGATGGTGCCCGATGTGGTGACGATGAACCACGCCCATGAAACCCACTGGACGATGGCGCCCGACCCGGCGATTCCGCATGTGCTGGAAGGCTGGGGCGAGTTCGGGCAGGGGATCGACCATCATCTGGATCTTGGTGAAATGCTGGTGCGCAATGTCTCGACAGACATCCGCTCGCGCTGGGGCGGGACCGAGGACCGCGGCAATTCGATTTTCGTGTTCGAGGTTGGCGGGCTGTGCATTGGGCATCTAGGCCACCTGCATCATGTGCCGAACGACGAACAATTCGCCGCGCTGGGCCGGCTGGATGTGGTGATGGCGCCGGTCGATGGCGGGATGACGCTGCCCTTGGCCGACATGATCGCCACGCTGAAGCGGCTGCGGTCGTCCGTGGTACTGCCAATGCATTGGTTCAGTACCGCGGCGCTAGAGGATTTCGTAACCGGGATGCGCGATGACTTTGCCATCGAGCGACCCGGCGGTTCCGAGATCGTGGTATCGCTGCGCACCCTGCCGTCGCGGCCGACGGTGGTTATTCTATCGCCGTCTTACCTGATCGAATAGCGGTCTCACTCAGGAGGGCGCCGGACGGCTTCGCCATTGCGCAGCGCCCGAGCATTGGGCATTCATGGCACATGACATTGAATTCGCTTGATGACGATCTGACCAAACGGCTGCGCGCGGCGCTGCCTGACGACATTCTGCGCGACGTTGAACCGCGCTACCTGAGCGAGCCTCGTGACAGTTGGCCGGGGCAGGCCGGGCTGGTGGCGTTGCCGCGGTCCGTTGATGAGGTGGCCGCCGTGGTGCGCGTGGCAGGCGAGCTGCGGATCGGGATCATTCCGTACGGGGGCGGCACTGGTCTGGTGTCGGGGCAGGTGATGCCCGAGGGGCCGCTGCCGCTGGTCTTGTCTTTGGAACGGATGAACAAGGTGCGCGCGGTCTTCCCCGAGGAAAACGTGCTGATCGCCGAGGCCGGGGTGATCCTGGCCGATGTGCAGGCCGCAGCCGAAGAGGCCGGGCGGCTGTTTCCGCTGTCGCTGGCCTCGGAAGGGTCGTGCCGGGTGGGCGGGGTGCTGGGCACCAACGCCGGTGGCGTGAACGTCCTGCGCTATGGCAATGCGCGCGATCTGTGCCTGGGGCTGGAGGCCGTGCTGCCCGATGGGACGATCTGGAACGGGTTGACCCGGCTCCGCAAGGACAACACCGGATATGATCTGCGCAACCTTCTGGTGGGCGCTGAGGGCACGTTGGGGGTGATTACGGCGGCGACGCTGAAATTGGTTCCTGTGCCTGCGGAAACCGGCACGGCACTGCTGCATGTGGCCTCTCCGGCGGCGGCGCTATCGCTGCTGTCGCTGGCGCGTGACCAGCTGGGCGAAGGGGTCAGCGCGTTTGAGCTGATGCACCGGACTGGCTTCGAGTTTTTGTCAGAGGCGCTGCCCGATCTGCGCCAGCCCTGGGCGCAGGCCCCGGAATGGAGCGTGCTGATCGACGTTGGTCTGGCGCGGGGGCTGGACCCGCAGGCGGCGTTGGCCGAACTGTTCGAGGCCGCGGCCGAACATGAACTGGCCGATGACGGTTTGATCGCGCAGTCCAGGGGGCAGGCGGTGGATTTCTGGAACATGCGCGAACATATCCCAGAGGCAAACCGCAAAATCGGCTCGATCGTGAGCAACGACATCGCCTTGCCACTCGGCGAGGTGGCGGAGTTTATCGACCGTGCGCCGGGGGCATTGGCTGCACTGGGAGACTTCCGGATCAACTGTTTCGGCCATCTCGGTGATGGCAACCTGCATTACAATATCTTCCCGCAACGCGGCGCCACGCGCGCGGATTACGCGGGCGTGGCCAGCGATGTGAAGCGCGTTGTGCATGACCTTGTGCAAGAGATGGGCGGGTCGTTCAGCGCCGAGCACGGGGTCGGGCGCGCCAAGGTGGGTGATCTGGAACGCTATGGCGATCCGGCGCGGCTGGCGGCCATGCGCGCGATCAAGGCGGCGCTGGATCCGCTTGGCATCATGAACCCGGGGGCAGTTCTGGCCTAGATCGTCGGGACGGGACTGTTTGCCTTTGGCAAAGGCGCCCGCCCGCCGACCCCGGCGTTACGCGCCGTCGTAGGTGCACAGCGCGTGGACATCCATGCCCATGCCTTCAAGCCGTTTGCGCCCGCCCAAGTCGGGCAGATCGACGATGAAGGCGCAGGACAGGATATTGCCACCCAGTTTCTCGACCAGCTTGATACCCGCCTCGGCCGTGCCGCCTGTGGCGAGAAGATCGTCAACCAGCAGGATGGATTCGCCCTCGGAAATGACGTCGTCATGGATTTCGACCGTGGCCTCGCCGTATTCGAGTTTGTAATCCTGCGAGAGGGTCTTTCCGGGCAGTTTGCCCTTTTTGCGGATCGGGACGAAACCGACCGAAAGCTGATGTGCAATGGCGCCGCCAAGGATGAAACCGCGCGCCTCCAGGCCGACCACCTTGTCGATGTTCAGGCCCGCATAGGGATGCAGCATCTGGTCGATCGCCATGCGAAAGCCGCGCGGATCGGCAAACAGCGTTGTGACATCGCGGAACAGGATCCCCTCGTGCGGGAAATCCGGGATCGTGCGGATATAGTCGCGCACGGTTGTCGGCTTTGGCATGGGCGGGTCCCCGTCTGGCGGTTATGGCAGCCCGGGTGTGGCCGATTGCCGGTTCGGTTGCAAGGAAAAGCCGGGGCAACGGAGCGCCCTGCGATGAGCCGATCCACCGCCGGGGATGACACGGCGCATTGGGATGTGGAAAATGCACCAGCGCGTGGGGGAAAGCGAGAATTGCCAAGGCGCCTGTCAAGGTGCTAGGCCGGAGAGATCGACAAAAGATAGAAGCTGCATATTCAAAGTATATGCATTTTCGGGATCGGGAGAACCAGATGTCCAAGAAAGATGGCAAGGTGGCCAAGAAAAAGGACAGTCAGCTGATCCTGCGTCTTGGCAAGGAAGAGCGGGACGCATTCGTAGAGCTGTGCAAGACGCTCGATACCAGTGCCGCGCGCGAGGTGCGGCGGTTTATTCGCGAGTTCCTGAAGGAACACGAAGGGTCGGGCGCTTAACCCGGCCGGCGCAGCAGCCCGGTCAGCACGCCCATGGCCACCAGCGTCGCGCCTCCGGTGCGGGTGATCCATACGATCACGCGGGGGCGGGCGATGGTGCGACGCAGGCGGTCGGCCAAAAGGGCGTAGGCCAGCGCGTTCAGTCCGGCCAGAGTAACGAAGGTCGCGATCAGCACGGCGAACTGAGGCGCCAGCGCAGCCTGAGGTTGCACGAACTGCGGCACGAAGGCGATGAAGAAGGCGATGGATTTCGGGTTGAGCGCCGTGACCAGCGCGGCGTGGCGAAAGACCGAGCCTGCGGTCACGTCGGGTTTGGCGCTTGGCGCCATCCCTTCGGCATCCGAGGCCGAGCGCAGCAGGCGGAGGCCCAGCCACACGAGGTAGGCCGCACCGACCCATTTCAGGATTGAAAACAGCAGGGCCGATGTCAGGATCAGCGCGCCAAGTCCGACAAGAGATGCCGTCATCGCTATGAAATCGCCAAGCGCGACGCCCGCAGCCGAGGCCAGTGCGACCGATCTTCCCTTGGACAGCGCATAGCTGAGGACCAGCACGACCGTTGGCCCGGGAATCATCAGCAGGGCGAGCGTGGCGAGAACGAAGGTGATCCAGAGATCGAACGGCATGGGCGGCTCCTCAGGTGGTGTTCCGTCAGACAGCCACGAACACACCGGCCCGCGCAAGCCTGATATGTTACAGGACCCGCCCGGCGACCGCATCCAGCCGCGCCATCACCTCTGGCGCGCGTTTGTCCGGGGCGGTCAGCAGTGCATACTCCAGCGCCCTGTCGCACCCGTGTTCGCAGGGGGGGCGCGCCTCTCCGTCACGGGCAGCCAGGGCTGCGGGCAGTCGGGCGACCATGGCCCGCGCCTTGCCGGCATTGCCGGTCAGGATTTCGATGATGCGGGTCACGTCGACTTCGCCGTGGTCAGGGTGCCAGCTGTCGTAATCGGTGACCATGGCGACCGAGGCGTAGCACAGCTCGGCTTCGCGGGCGAGTTTCGCCTCGGGCATGTTGGTCATGCCGATCACATCCGCGCCCCAGCTTTCGCGGAACATGCGCGACTCGGCCAGCGTCGAAAACTGCGGCCCCTCCATCGCCAGATAAGTCCCGCCATCGTGGACCGTGATGTCGGCGTCAAGTGCGGCAGCGAGGCAGGCGGCAGACAGGCGCGCGCAGGTTGGGTGGGCAAGGCTGACATGCGCAACGCAGCCTGTGCCGAAAAAGCTGCTCTCGCGGTGAACGGTGCGGTCGATGAACTGATCGACCAGCACGAAGTCGCCCGGAGCCATCTTTTCGCGGAACGATCCCACCGCCGAGACAGACACCACATCGGTGACCCCAAGCCGCTTCAGCGCGTCGATATTGGCGCGGTAGGGCACGGTTGAGGGGCTGTGCACATGTCCGCGCCCATGGCGGGGCAAAAACACCATGTCGAGCCCCGAGAGCCGTCCGGTCAAAAGCTGATCCGATGGTGCGCCCCATGGTGTGTCGACGCTGATCCACTGCGCATCTTCCAGCCCGTCAATGTCGTAGATGCCCGATCCGCCGATGATCGCGAGTTTCGTCATGTGTTGGCTCCTGCCCGAAAGGGGGCCGCCCACAGGCGGCGTTGGCCAAGGCTTAGCCTATCGTCCCGGCAGGTGCCAACCGGTCGGTGCCCCCGATGTGGCCGCGGGCCGGGTCAGAGAATCGTGATGTCGCCCGCCGTCAGGTCGGCCAGCATAATGCCGGTCAGTTCGATCATGTGATCGCCCGAGGTGATCAGCACGCCGCCTGCGCCATCCTGCATGGCGACAGGGCCGTCCGAGGTGATGACGATGCGATCGAGCCCTGCGGTGAAATCGGTGATCGTATCGGTTTCGGCGCGGATGCCGAAGGCGCGAAACACGAAACGGTCGGCGCCGGTGCCGCCGGTCAGGGTGTCGTTGCCCGCGCCGCCGTCCAGCCGGTCGCGCCCGCCATCGCCCATCAGCACATCGTCGCGGGTGCCCCCGCGCAGCACATCGCGCCCGCGCCCGCCCGACAGCGTATCGAACCCGGTGCCGCCGGACAGCACATCGTTGCCCGCGCCCCCCCACAGCTGGTCGTTCCCGGCGTTTCCGCGCAAGATGTCATTGCCGCCCGCGCCATCGAACACGTCGTTGCCGTATCGCAGGGTCACGTCGTTATGGCCCGAATAGACCACCGGCTGGCCGTCGGCATTGGTCAGGCCGGATGTCACATTGGCCGGGACCGAATTGTCGATGATGGTCCAGTCCAGAGGGTAGATCAGGGTTTCGAGCGCGCCGGGATCGCCTGCTTCGGCCTGTGCCGCAGCGGCGAGTATGGCGGCGTCCAGCGTCAACTCGGTCATCTCAACGATATAGCCCGGTTGCAAGGTGTAGATGACGCTGTCGATGATGCCGCCCGTCAAGACGGTGCCGAAGGTCAGGCCCGTTCCCGAGACGGTGAAGCTGGCCGTGCCCAATTGAAACGTGGCCTGCACAGCGTCGCCGGACACCAGCGACGCGTCGAGGAACAGGGATTCGATCAACCCGTCGATCGAACGGTGTACGTTGGCCATACCTTCGGAAATCGAGTAGCGGGGCATCGGTGCCTCCTGATTGAAATGCGATACAAGAATTGGCGGGATGATAGCCGAAAAACGCCTAAAAATCGTGCGGAAAATGAAGGTGCAATCCGGGTACGGGCCAGACACCGAGGCCGCCCCAAGTCATTATCCGGTCGCAGAGCCCACGCGGCATGGCCTTTCCGGGCGCGATCTTGTAAGGGGCCGCGCAAAGCAGGGCCGCCCCCGTCGCCTGCCTCCGAACGACCCCGCAAAGGATAACCGATGCCCCGAGCCATTCTGGCCTCTTTCGCCCGCCGCCTGGCCAGTCAGGATCTTACCCTGTTCTCCGACGAACGGCTGACGCCCGCACGCCTGAGGATCGAGCTTTTGTCGGGGCTGACCGTCGCGCTGGCACTGGTGCCAGAGGCAGTAGCCTTTGCCTTCGTTGCCGGCGTGCACCCGCTGGTCGGGCTCTACGCGGCGTTTCTGGTCGGTCTGATCACGGCGCTGATCGGCGGACGACCGGGCATGATTTCAGGTGCCACCGGTGCGCTGGCCGTCGTGATGGTGGCGCTTGTTGCCACGCACGGTGTGGAATACCTGTTTGCAACCGTGGTGCTGATGGGGCTGCTGCAGATTTTCGCGGGCATCATGCAATGGGGCAAGTTCATCCGCCTTGTGCCCCATCCGGTGATGCTGGGCTTTGTAAACGGGCTGGCCATCGTGATTTTCCTCGCGCAACTTGGGCAGTTCAAGGTGCCCGGCAGCATGGAAAATACGGGTCACGGCATGGGCGGGGGCACATGGCTTTCAGGCGGGCCGCTCGCACTTATGCTTGCACTGGTGGCGGTGACCATGGCGATCATCTGGGTCATGCCCCGGATCACGCGCGTGATTCCGGCGCCTCTGGCGGGCATCGGAATCGTGGCGGCCGTGGTGATCGGCTTTGGCCTCGACGTGCCGCGCGTGGGCGATCTGGCCTCGATCCAGGGTGGTCTGCCACAATGGCACGTACCGATGGTGCCGCTCAACTGGGAAACACTTCAGATCATCCTGCCCTATGCGGTGATCCTTGCGGCTATCGGCCTGATCGAAAGCCTGCTGACACTGAACCTGGTCGGGGAAATCACCGGCAAACGCGGTGGCGCCAGCCAGGAATGCGTGGCGCAGGGGCTGGCCAATACGGTCACCGGCTTCTTCGGCGGCATGGGCGGCTGCGCCATGATCGGCCAGTCGATGATCAACGTCAAATCCGGCGGCCGCACCCGGATTGCAGGCATCGCGGCGGCGCTGTTCCTGTTGGTCTTCATCCTTTTCGCAGCCCCGCTGATCGAGCTGATCCCGCTGGCCGCTCTGGTTGGGGTGATGTTCATGGTGGTGATCGGCACATTCGCATGGAATTCCTTCCGCATCCTGCGCAAGGTGCCGCTGACCGATGCCTTCGTGATCGTGCTGGTCACCGTGGTCACGGTGATGGAAGACCTGGCCGTCGCCGTCGTCGTCGGCGTGATTGTCTCGGCGCTGGCCTATGCCTGGAACAACGCGCGCCGCATCCACGCGCGCACCCGCACAACACCCGAAGGCGCGAAAGTCTATACCGTGCAGGGGCCTTTGTTCTTCGGCTCTTCCGACGGGTTTGTCGAACTGTTCGATCCCGAGAACGATCCGGACACGGTGATCGTCGATTTCGCCGAAAGCCGCGTGGTGGATCAATCGGCACTTCAGGCAATCGAGGCGGTCGCCTCCAAATACGAGGCATCAGGTAAACGCATCGTGCTGCAGCACCTCAGTCGCGATTGCCACCGCCTGCTGACCCGCGCCGGCCACCTCGTGGTCGACAGCGATGACGATCCAGACTACGGGTTGGCGGTCAACTACGGCGTGCGGACGGGCATCCTCGGCGGACATTGATCGCGCTGCCGCGCGAGGCCACCCTAGCAAGGATAATTATTGCCTGAAGAAGCACGCAGGAATTCCCCTTCATCATTCCGAAAATACTCCGGGGGACTCCGCGCAGCGGAGGGGGGCAGAGCCCCCAGCGACAGTGCCTCTGAATGGTCTCCTCAGTCGTCGGGGCGGCGGAGCTCGAACACGCTCTCGATTTTGCCGTAATCGCGATAGCCCAGGCGGGTAAGCGGCTGGAAGGTCGTGACGTCAAATCGTCCGTCGACAAGGCAATTGTCGCGGATGTGAATGCCGGTGACTTCTCCAAGCACGAGCCGGTTGTTCTTGCCGGGCAGCTCGATGATCTGTGTCAGTTTGCACTCCAGCGAGGCGGGCGCCTGCGCCACGCGCCCGCAATCGATGGTGGCACATTCCGCCATCTCGATCCCGGCGTGTTCGAATTCATTTACCTCTTTGCCCAACATCGCCGAAGTGGCATTCATCACGTCGCGCATCGCATATTCGACGATGTTCACGCAAAACACGCCGCTGTCGCGGATGTTGGAGACGCTGTCCTTGCTGTCGTCGCGGTCTTCTTTTGTCGCGGTCGAGGAAAACATCACCTGCGCGGGCACATAGGCGATGGCGTTAAAGAACGAATAGGGCGCCAGATTGTTGTTGCCTGCGCTGTCGCGAGTTGAAATCCAACCGATCGGGCGTGGGGTCACGATGGCGTTGAATGGGTTGTGGGGCAGGCCGTGGCCTTCCTCGGGACGATAGAACATTTGTGTCACTCCAAGCGTTTGCCCCAGACCTACCCCCGTGCTAGGCGAAGTTCCACAGGCAAGGACAGACATGTGACAGGTTCCGTTTTCGATATCACGCCGGAAACAGGCGAGGATTGGTGGGAGGTCGAGGCGCTGCTTGACCTGTGTTTCGCCCCCGGACGCACGGCGCTGTCGTCTTACCGCCTGCGTGAAGACGTACCGCCGGTGCCCGGGCTGTCGCTGGTGGCGCGCGATGCGCTGCGCATCGTAATCGGCGCGATCCGGTTCTGGCCGGTGTTGGTGGGCGGGCAGCCTGCGTTGTTGCTGGGGCCTGTCGCGGTGCACCCGACCCATCAGGGCGAGGGGCTGGGCGGCCTGCTGATTCGCGATGCGCTCGAAATCGCGCGCACCTCGGGCTGGGAACGGGTCATGCTGGTGGGCGATGAACCCTATTACCGCCGGTTTGGTTTCACCCGACTGGACGATGTTGACATGCCTCCTCCCACCAACCCCGACCGGGTGCTGGGGCAGGATCTTGCGACCGGCGGATGGGAGGGGGTGGCCGGCGATGTCACCCGCTGGGACGGACGCGCATATTGATTTTCCCGCCCCCGGAGCCACATGATATTCATGTCAGAGGGGGCAGCCATGCAGGACATCACCTTTCCCGGCCCGGTCGATACCGAGGCCGAGCTTGACCGGATCGCCGCGCGTTATCGCCGCGCAGGCGGGGTGGGCATGAAGGTACTGAACTTGCTGGGAGGGCAGGCCGAGGGCTTGCTTGACCGTTTGCCTGCCTCGGTACGGGGCGGGCTTACCGGGGCCACCGAAAAGGCGCTGAACGTCGCGGTTGGCGTGGCGCAACGGTCGCGCGGGGCCATTCCCGATCAACCGGGCTGGGTCAACACCGCTGTCGGCACCGCGATGGGCGCGGCCGGAGGATTTGGCGGCTTGCCCTCGGCGCTGGTCGAGCTTCCGGCGACCACGACCTTGCTGTTGCGCACGATTCAGGGTGTGGCGGCGGAACACGGGTTCGATCCGGCAGAAGAGGGCGTGCAGTTCGAATGCGTGCGCGTCTTTGCGGCCGCTGGTCCGCTGGATCATGACAATGCCAGCGATCTTGGGTTCGTCTCGCTTCGCCTGACGCTGACGGGTGGGGCGATGCACAAGCTGATCGCGGCGGTTGCGCCACGGCTTGCCACCGTTCTGGGGCAGAAGCTGGCGGCGCAAACCGTGCCGGTGCTGGGCGCTGTCGCCGGGGCAACGACGAATTACATGTTCACGTCATATTATCAGGATATGGCGCATGTGCATTTCGGTCTGCGGCGCCTGGCGGTCGAATCGTCCGTGCCGCACGATCAGCTTGTCGGACAGCTTGCCAGCCGGATGCGAGTCACGCGGGCATAAGCCGATATGGCTGGCGTCGCGCTGTCAAAAACGTTTGTCGCGGGGAAAGTCCCGTGCCATCGTCCATCACAAGCGTCGGGCCGAGGATGACCCGGACAACCGGTTTTACAATGCAGGGTCCGTTGAAACAGCTACCGATCATCGTCAAGGCCGCCCGCAAAAGCGACGTGCGCAGCCAGTTCGCGGCGCTCTGTTACCGGCGCGAGCGCGGGAAGCTGCGCGTTTTGCTGGTGACCTCGCGTGGAAGCAAGCGATGGATCGTGCCAAAGGGTTGGCCGATGGACCGCATGACACCAGCCGCCTGTGCCGCGCGCGAGGCGTGGGAAGAGGCGGGCGTGGTCGGCCAGCCCTATGACCGATGCCTTGGACTCTATTCCTACACGAAACTCGACAGTAGCGGAGTGATGCTGCCCTGCGTCGCGATGGTCTATCCGATCCACGTCAAATCACTCTCGGATCATTTTCCCGAACATGATCAGCGTAAGCGCAAGTGGTTTTCGCCGAAAAAGGCGGCGCGCAAGGTGGACGAGCCGGAATTGGCGCGAATTATCCGCGATTTCGATGCACGCGGGCTTGGGTAACGCCTGCGGTAGCGCTTGAAAATGCTGCTGGGATCCATATTTTAGGTCAACGCAGTTTCGGTTACGGAATGATCCAATACTCACTCAAATGTGCCAAGGGGCACACCTTTGACAGCTGGTTCCAGTCGGCCTCGGCCTATGATCGCCTTGCCAAGGCGGGGATGGTCGAATGTGGCGTCTGTGGTGGCACCGATGTGGACAAGGCGGTGATGACGCCGCGTGTCGGCACTTCGCGCGCCGACGCACCGCCTGTGCCGCGCAAGCTGTCGGAGCCTGCGTCTCCCGCCGAACAGGCCATGGCCGAGCTGCGCCGCAAGATCGAAGCGAACGCCGATTACGTCGGCCGCGATTTCGCGCGCGAGGCCCGCGCCATGCACGAGGGCGAAACGCCCGAGCGTCCGATCTTTGGCGAGGCCGCCGTGGGCGAGGCGCGCAAGCTGCTGGAAGACGGCATTCCCGTCGCGCCGCTGCCCTTCCTGCCAAACCGCAAGACGAACTGAGCCGCCAGACGCGCGCCAGCCTGTGCAATTCATGTTGCCCTTGCGTCCCGTCACGCGTAAAGCGAGCGCGTTTCGTGGCATGAAGGAAGATCGATGCCTGTTCTGGTGATGAAATTCGGCGGCACGTCGGTTGCGACGCTTGACCGGATCCGCCGCGCGGCCAAGCGTGTCGGGGTCGAGGTGGCCAAGGGCTATGACGTGATCGTCATCGTGTCGGCCATGTCGGGCAAGACCAACGAGCTGGTCGGCTGGGTCAACGAAACCTCGCCCTTTTATGACGCGCGCGAATATGATGCCGTTGTGTCCAGCGGGGAAAACGTGACCGCGGGCCTGATGGCGCTGACGTTGCAGGAGATGGATATTCCGGCGCGCAGCTGGCAGGGCTGGCAGGTTCCGGTGAAAACCACGTCGAGCCATTCGGCCGCCCGGATCGAAGATATTCCGCCGGCCAACATCATGAACAAGTTCGCCGAAGGCATGAAGGTGGCCGTGGTCGCCGGGTTCCAGGGCGTCAGCCCCGAGGGCCGGATCACCACGCTGGGCCGGGGTGGCAGCGACACCACTGCCGTGGCCTTTGCCGCCGCCTTCGATGCCGAACGCTGCGACATCTATACGGACGTGGACGGGGTTTACACCACCGATCCGCGCATCTGCGACAAGGCCCGCAAGCTGGATCGCATCGCTTTCGAAGAGATGCTGGAACTGGCCTCGCTGGGCGCCAAGGTGTTGCAGACCCGCTCGGTTGAACTGGCCATGCGCTACAAGGTCAAGCTGCGCGTGCTCAGCAGTTTCGAAGAACAGTCGGACGAGGCGGGAACGCTCGTGTGCGACGAGGAGGATATCATGGAATCCAAGGTTGTGGCCGGTGTGGCCTATTCGCGCGACGAGGCAAAGCTGACCCTGCTGTCGGTCGCCGACCGTCCGGGTATCGCGGCGGCGATTTTCACCGCGCTGTCGGAGGCCAAGGTGAACGTCGACATGATCGTTCAGAACATCTCGGAAGAGGGGCGGACGGACATGACGTTCTCGTGCCCGACCGATCAGGTGGCGCGGGCCGAAAAGGCGCTGGCCGAGGCCAAAAGCAAGGAAGTGCTGAACTTTTCCGAAGTCGTGGCCGATACCGGCGTCTGCAAGGTGTCGGTCGTGGGCATCGGGATGCGCAGCCATACGGGCGTTGCCGCCAAGATGTTCCGCGTGCTGTCGCAGGAAGCCATCAACATCAAGGTCATCACCACATCCGAGATCAAAATCTCGGTGCTGATTGATCGCAAGTATATGGAACTGGCCGTTCAGGCGCTGCACGACGCCTTTGATCTGGACAAGGCGGCGTAACCTGCGCGTTTCGGAGCTGCCTGCGACCCATCAGGGCCGCAGGCAAGGCCGTCAGGCATAGATGATGGAATTTGCGGCCAAGTCGGCTTCGTTCGTGTCCAGAACGACAACGCTGCCGCCCTCATAGCGGATCAGCAGGTCGCTGCCCCGATCGGAAATCGTCAGGTCATCCTCGGTCAGGCCGCGGAACCGCAACGTATCCGCCGACACGTCGAAATCGGTGACACGGTCGCGCCCGTCGCCTGCGCGAAACTGGAACACGTCCTTGCCGTCGCCGCCAACAAGCCTGTCCCGGCCCTGCTGGCCATCAAGGATATCGCGCATGTTGCCGCCCTTCAGCACATCGTGCCCGGTGCCGCCCTTCAGAACGTCGCGACCCTGACCGCCGTAGAGCTTGTCGCTTTGGCCTCCGCCAAACAGGCGGTCGTTGCCCTTGTTGCCCGCCAGGATGTCCTCTCCGCGCAAACCGGAAATCACGTCATCCCCCTTGCGGCCCCAGACCCAGTCGGCGCGGCCGGTATCGCGGATGACGTCATCCGCGGCTGACCCGAAATAGCTGGCTTCGAACAGGATGGTTTCCACCTCGTAATTGGAACGCGAGGCGGTGTAGGTCACGGCGAAGCTTCCGTCGCTTTGAACCGAGATTGAAGGGTCGCGGAAGAAATCGGTCGCGTCCGAGACCACATCGGTTTCGTCGCCCACCCGGACACCGCGGGCATCAAACCGCTGCATCGCGATCGAATAATCCACGCCATAGTCGGCCCAGGCAACAATGTACCCGCCATCCGGCATGGCCACCACGTCGGATTCCATCTGGTCGCCAAAGGTTGTCGTGTTGACCTGCCGATTGCCGCCGACGGTCGCGCCCGAGGCATCGTAGCGTTGCATGAATATGCCCCAGGCTGAACCGTCGTGATCGTAGCCCGAGGTATAGGTCACCACGAACCCGCCATCGTTCAGGGCTGCAACACTGCCTTCCCACTGGGCGCCGTCGCCATCCCGGTTGATCTGGAATTCGCTTCCCAGCCGGTTGCCCTCGGCATCGAACCTCTGGCCAAACATGCCCTGCACATCGCCATCGACATCCTGCGTATCCCAAATGGCAACCTTTGACCCGTCTTTCAGCGTCACCGCATCCAATTCGTCAAAGAGTTTCCCGGCCGAGTAATCTGAGGCGACGGTCACCTGAACGGGTGTAGACTGATCGTCGATCACATAGGCATTCAGGCGCTGCGCGATCCGGGCGCCATCGGCATAGGGTGCGTTATAAAAAAACGTCAGTGACCCGTCGGCCTCAGCGATGCCGGGGGCCACTTCGCTGACGATGGGCGGGCGCAGATAGTTGGTATCGGTCTTTGTGCCATCGGACGAATAGCTTTCAAGATAGATGCCCGCGCCGTCAAAGTCCTGATCGTATTCTGAGTAATAGACAATGTCGAAGCCGCCATTGCGCGCCACAATCCCGGGATACCCCTGGTCGCCATATGTCCTTGCGCTGACCTGAAATTCATCGGTTCGGAAGCTACCATCGGCGTTCAGGACGCGCGCGTAGATGCCGTCTCCGTCGCCGTCCTGGTCAACGGATTCCCACGCGACCGCATAGCCTCCATCGTCAAGCGCCGTCATCACCGCCTTGGACTGGTGATTATCGGTGAAATCATTGACGTCGATAATCGGGCCGAGCGGCCGGTAAAATTGAACCACTGAATTTGGTCTCCTTGAAGCTTCAATAACATTACGTTTGGCACAGCAGTCGGTTCCGAATGAATTTCGATCTCTTGCCGGTTGCAGCGTGGGTTTAGGGTGCGAATTCCGTTTCGTTCCGGCCCGGTTTGTGTTCTATAGGCGTGGGTCGGGAGAACACCCCAAAGTTGCAAGAGGCGCCTGACACGGGAATGGCCGACGGAACGGAAACAGAAAGCCGCAAACTGTTGCGCCGGCTGCGCGATGCCATGGCCAGCGACGTCGCAGGGCAGGCCCGACTTGACAAGATTACCAATCTTATCGCCGACAGCATGGGGACCGAGGTGTGTTCGGTCTATCTGTTTCGCGATGAAGACACGCTTGAGCTTTGTGCCAGCGAAGGGCTGAAAGCCGAAGCCGTGCACCAGACACGGATGCGTCTTGGCGAAGGGTTGGTGGGCCGCGTGGCACGCACCGGCGCCGTGGTCAACACGCCCGATGCCCCGTCGGAACGCGGCTTCCGCTACATGCCGGAAACCGGAGAGGAACGCTATTCCTCGTTCCTGGGCGTTCCGATCCAGCGGCTGGGCGAAAAGCTGGGCGTGCTGGTGGTGCAATCGTTGGATGCCCGGCAGTATTCCGAAGACGAAACCTATGCGCTGGAAGTCGTGGCCATGGTTCTGGCCGAGATGACCGAACTGGGGGCCTTCGTGGGCGAAGGCGCGGCCCTCTCGGCGCGGCACCAGCAGGCAGTGCTGTTTCGCGGCACCTCGGGTCAGGAAGGCGCGGCAGAGGGGCATGTGTGGCTGCACGAACCGCGTGTCGTTGTGGCCAATCCCATCGCCGACGATCCTGCACGTGAACAGGAGCGGCTGACGGAGGCCGTCGAGGAACTGCGTGTCGGCGTCGACAAGATGCTGGCCCTGTCGCTGAACGGCGATACCGATCAGATTCAGGTGCTCGAAGCGTATCGCATGTTCGCCAACTCCAAGGGCTGGATGCGCCGGATGGAGGAAGACATCAGCCGCGGGCTGAGTGCCGAGGCGGCGGTGGAAAAGGAACAGTCCATCGCGCGTGCCCGCATGGGGCAGGTGCAGGATGCCTATCTGCGCGAACGCCTGTCCGATCTTGACGATCTGTCGAACCGCCTTTTGCGGATCCTGACGGGGCAGGGCAGCGAAACGGGCGCCGAGATGCCCGCTGACCCGATTCTTGTGGCGCGCAACATCGGCCCGGGCGATCTGTTGGAATACGGGCGCAGCCTGCGCGGCATCGTGCTGGAAGAAGGTTCAGTCGGCAGCCATGCGGCCGTGGTGGCACGTGCGCTGGCAATCCCGCTGGTGGTGCACGCCGGGCGGATCGCAACCGAGGCGCTGAACGGCGATCATATCCTTGTGGACGGCGATCAGGGCACCGTGCACCTGCGCCCCGACGACACGGTGGTCAGCGCGTTCCGCGACAAGATCGCGATGCAGGCACAGGCGCAGGAACGCTTTGCCTCAATTCGCGACAAACCCGCGACCACGCTGTGTGGCACGACAATCGGGATGCACATGAATGCGGGGTTGATGGCCGATCTGCCGTCGCTTGCGGGGTCGGGCGCCGAAGGCGTCGGCCTGTTCCGGACCGAGTTGCAGTTCCTCGTGCGCAACCAGATGCCGAAACGGTCCGAGCTTAGCGCGCTCTATTCCAAGGTGCTGGATTCGGCCAATGGCAAGCGCGTGGTGTTCCGCACGCTCGATATCGGGTCCGACAAGGTGCTGCCTTACATGAAGCCCAACGACGAGCCGAACCCCGCGCTGGGCTGGCGCGCGATCCGGGTCGGGCTCGACAAACCCGGCGTCATGCGGATGCAGTTGCAGGCGCTGCTGCGGGCGGCCAATGGGCGCCCGCTGACTGTGATGTTTCCTTTCGTGGCGCAGTTCGACGAATTCCGCGCTGCCCGGGCCGAGTTGGACAAGACAATCGCACGCGAACAAAAACTGGGCCATATCCTGCCGTCCAAGATTGAGGTCGGGGCGATGCTTGAAACGCCCTCGCTTGCCTTCGCCCCGCGCAAATTTTTTGAAGAGGTCGAATTCCTGTCGATCGGGGGCAACGATCTGAAGCAGTTCTTCTTTGCCGCCGACCGCGAAAACGAACGGGTCCGCCGCCGCTACGACACGCTGAATGTCAGCTTCCTGAACCTGATCGAACAGATCGTCGATCGCTGCAACGAGGTCGGCACCTCGCTCAGCTTCTGCGGCGAAGACGCAGGCCGCCCGATCGAGGCGATGTGCTTTGCCGCCATCGGCATCCGCAACCTGTCGATGCGCCCTGCGTCCATCGGCCCGGTCAAAAGCCTTCTGCGCCGGGTCGACCTGCAAGAGCTACGCAAGGTCATCGACGCATCGCGGGACAGTGGCGATCAATCCGTGCGTCCGGCCGTCACCGATTGGCTTCGCGCGCAATCCTGACCTGCGTCACTGAAATCGCGCTGCGCGCGATGGCCTTCGGCGGGGATATTTAACGCCTTAAAGAAGGATTGGGTTTTGCCTTCTTTAAGGTCCAAATATCCCGGGGGAATCCGCGAAGCGGGTCGGGGCAGAGCCCCCTTTTTTGCGCTCTCAGGATCAGATCGCCGAAGACAGACGGGCAAGTGTCTCGCCAAATGCGGCTGAAATCGCCTCGTGCTGTTTGTGCCGCCCCTGTTGGACCATATGGCGCCCGGCCGACCAGACATCGCTGACCAACCGGTCATCTCGGGCGAATATCCAGGTGTCCAACACCTGATCCTCTGAGCGCCCGGCGAGGTCCGGCGCGCTGCCGTCCAGTGCAATGAAGTCGGCCAAAGCGCCGGTGGCAATGCGTCCGCTGTTACGCGCCACGGCCTGGGCGCCGCCGGCACAGACGGCATCGAACAGCCTGCGTCCGGTGCTGCCACCGGGGTTTGCCAGAATGGCGCGGCCCCGGTCGCGCAGGCGTTGCGAATATTCCAACTGACGCAGTTCTTCCGACAGGGCGATGCGGATATTACTGTCCGACCCGACACCGATCCGCCCCCCTGATTCAAGCCAGCGCGCGCCGTCGAAAATTCCGTCTCCCAGCGAGGCTTCGGTGATCGGGCAGAGCCCGGCCACAGCGCCGGTGGCGGCAAGCGATTGCGTTTCTTCCGGTGTCATCTGCGTACAGTGGATCAGGCACCAGCGCGGGTCGGGCGGGCAGTTTTCCAGCATCCAGGTCACCGGGCGCGCACCGTAGGCGGCTTCGACTTCTTCTACCTCTGGCACCTGTTCCGCCAGATGCATGTGGACCGGCCCCTGCGCTGTTTTTGCTATCTCGCGCAGCGTATCGGGCGCAACGGCACGCAGCGAGTGCGGAGCCACGCCGATGGCCGTATCGGCGGGCAGGGGGGCTGCCGCCTTTTGGCTGGCCTCGAGCAATTTCAGGAACTGATCGGGCTTTGTGCCAAAGCGGATCTGCCCCGGCGCCAGCGGGCGCTGATCGACGCCACCGAACTGGTAATGCACTGGCAGCAGGGTCAGGCCGATCCCCGTCATCTGCGCCGCTTCGCAGATCGCCACGGCGGTTTCCGCCAAATTATCGTAGGGTGTGCCGCCCGGCTGGTGGTGCAGATAATGGAATTCGCCACTGGCGGCGTACCCGGCTTCCAGCATCTCCATCTGAACCATCGCGGTAATGGCGCGGATATCTTCGACGGTCAGCTGGTCGAGAAAGCGGAACATCAGCTGACGCCATGTCCAGAAGCTGTCGCGCCCCTGCGGGCCGCGCGTCTCGCTCAGGCCGGCCATCGCGCGCTGAAAGGCATGCGAGTGCACGTTGGCCGGTGCGGGCAGCAGCGTGGCAACCCGTATTGCCGTACCAGGAGCCGCATCGGTCGCAATCTGGCCGAAATGGCCGGATGGCGTGATTTCGATCCGCACATCGCGGGCCCAGCCTTCGGGAAGCAGCGCGGAGTCCGCGTGGAGAATTGTCATGACGGCACCTCTTGACGAGTCGGTTATATGCATACATAAAATTAATAACGCAGACATAACTGGGGTCAATCGCGATGTCACATTCAGCCGCAACATCTGACCGATACGTCCTGAGTGACGCGCAGATCGCGACGATGACAGCGCCAGAGGGCTACGGTCTGATCGAGCGGGGCCATATCGCGGTTGAGGGAGGAGTCATTGCGCACGTTGGGGCCGATCTGCGGCCCGACTATGCCGATTGGCCACGCGAGAGCCTTGGCGGCGCGCTTGTCACGCCTGGTCTGATCGACTGTCACACGCATATCGTGTTCGACGGCAATCGTGCGCGCGAGTTCGAGATGCGGCTTCAGGGGGCTACCTATGAAGAGGTGGCGCGTGCCGGGGGCGGGATCGTATCGACCATGGCGGCGACCCGGGATGCGACGCAGGACCAGCTGGTTGACGCGGCGTTGGCCCGGCTGGATTCGCTGATCGCCGACGGTGCCACGCTGATCGAGGTGAAATCCGGCTATGGTCTGGATCGCGATACCGAACTGGCCATGCTGCGCGCGGCACGGGCATTGGCGCAGCGCCGGGGCATTCGGGTGCGGACCAGCTTTCTGGGTGCCCATGCCATTCCCAGCGAATTCTCGGGGCAGGCCGACCGCTATATTGACACGGTCTGCATCCCGGCGCTGCGTGCGGCCCATGCCGAAGGGCTGGTGGATGCCGTAGACGGGTTCTGCGAGGGGATCGCATTTGATACCGCCCAGATTGCCCGCGTGTTCGACGTGGCGGTCGAACTGGGGCTGCCGGTCAAGCTGCACGCTGAACAGCTGTCGCATATGGGTGGCGCTGCTCTGGCGGCGCAATATGGCGCGCTCTCGGCGGATCATGTGGAATACGCAACCGAGGCCGATGCGCAGGCGATGGCCGCCGCCGGGACGGTGGCCGTGTTGCTGCCCGGGGCATTCTATACCGTGCGCGAAACGCAATTGCCCCCGGTCGATGCCTTTCGCACCCACGGCGTGCCCATCGCGCTGGCGACCGATTGTAACCCTGGCTCGTCGCCGCTGACCTCGCTTTTGCTGGCAATGAACATGGGCTGCACCCTGTTCCGCCTGACCCCGGCCGAGGCGCTGGCAGGCGTAACGCGCCATGCTGCGCGGGCGTTGGGGATGACGGATTGCGGGCAGATCGACCCCGGCCTGCGCGCCGATCTGGCGATCTGGGATGTCGAGACACCGGCCGAACTGGCCTACCGCATCGGCTTTAACCCGTTGAGAAAGCGTATTTTTGGAGGTGAGGCATGAAGCTGACACCGGGGCAGGTCACCCTGGCCGATCTTGAGGCACTCTTCCGCGAGCAATCCGCCGTCACATTGGCGCCAGAGGTGCGCGGTGCGATTGATGCCTCTGCCGCACGGGTGGCTCAGGCGGCGGCGGGCGATGTGCCGGTCTATGGGATCAACACCGGATTTGGCAAGCTGGCCAACCGCAAGATCGCCCCGCAAGATACGGCAAAGCTTCAGGAAAATCTGATCCTGTCGCATTGCTGCGGGGTTGGTTCGCCGCTGGATGCCCCGCTGGTGCGGCTGATGATGGTGCTGAAGTTGCTGTCGCTGGGGCGCGGGGCTTCGGGTGTCCGGTGGGAGATTTGCGCCCTGTTGCAGGACATGCTGGCAAAGGGTGTCGTGCCTGTGGTGCCGCATCAGGGATCGGTCGGGGCGTCAGGCGATCTGGCGCCGCTGGCGCATATGGCGGCGGTGATGATTGGAGCGGGAGAGGCCGTGTATCAGGGCGAGGTGATGCCCGGGGCGGAAGCGTTGGAACGGGCAGGGCTGACGCCGGTTGTGCTTGGCCCGAAAGAAGGGCTGGCGCTGATCAACGGCACGCAGTTTTCGACGGCGTTGGCCTTGGCCGGCGTGTTTGGCGCGCGGCGTGCGGTGCAGACCTCGGTCGTGGTGGCCGCGCTGTCGACCGATGCGATCATGGGCTCGACCGCACCGTTGACCGCCGAAATCCACACGCTGCGCGGCCACGCCGGGCAGATCGAGGTGGCGGCGCGGATGCGCGCGCTGATGGCGGGCAGTGAAATTCGGGAAAGCCACCGCGATGGCGATACCCGCGTGCAAGACCCGTATTGCATCCGATGCCAGCCGCAAGTGGTGGGAGCGGCGCATGACGTGATCGAAATGGCCGCCCGGACACTCGAAGTTGAGGCCAATGCCGTCACCGACAACCCCCTGATCCTCACGGAAACCGGAGATATCGTTTCGGGGGGGAATTTCCATGCCGAACCGGTGGGCTTTGCCGCCGACCAGATCGCCTTGGCGCTGGCCGAAATCGGAGCAATCTCCCAGCGTCGGGTGGCATTGATGGTGGACCCGACGCTGAGCCACGATCTGCCCCCCTTCCTGACACCTGCGCCTGGGCTGAATTCGGGGCTGATGATCGCCGAAGTGACGACTGCCGCTTTGATGAGCGAAAACAAACACATCGCCATGCCCTGCGTGACCGATAGCACCCCGACCTCGGCCAACCAGGAAGATCACGTCAGCATGGCGGCGCATGGGGCTTATCGCCTGCTGCGGATGATCGACAACCTTGCCGTGATCCAGGGGGTCGAGGCGATTTGCGCGGCGCAGGGTATTGAGGCGCGCGCGCCGTTGCAGACCTCGGATCTGCTGTCCAAGGCCATCGCGCGGCTGCGTGCCGACGTGCCCACGTTGAAGGAAGACAGGTATCTGGCCCCTGATATCGCGAAAGCCGCCGAATTGGCTGCGTCGGGCGCCTTGGCGGAGGCAGTGGCATGATCGAGATAACACAAGGCGATAGCCCCATTCTGCTGGGTCTGCCGCACACGGGCACCGATCTGCCTGAAGAGGTTGCGAAGGCGCTGAACGATACCGGGCGCGCGCTGGCCGATACCGACTGGCACATCGATCGCCTGTATGCCGGTCTGCTGGATAGCGTGACCACCGTACGCACGCCCATCCATCGCTATGCGATCGATGTGAACCGTGGCCCCGACGGGGCAAGCCTTTATCCCGGGCAGAACACCACTGGCCTGTGCCCGCTGACGGATTTTGACGGCCGCCCCATCTATCACGAGGGGATGGCGCCGGATGCCGACGAGATCGAGCGTCGCCGTCTGGCTTACCACGCGCCGTATCACGTCGCGATGCAAGAGGAAATCGCCCGGATCAAGGCGGCGCATGGTGTCTGTATCTTGTACGATTGCCACTCGATCCGCAGTGAAATCCCGTTTCTGTTTCCTGATACCCTGCCTGATTTCAATATCGGTACGAATTCCGGTCACAGTTGTGCGGCATCGGTGGAAAAGGCGGTGGAAAACCTGTGCGCAGACGCCGCTGGCTATTCCCACGTGGTCAACGGACGCTTCAAGGGTGGCTATACCACGCGCCAATACGGTAATCCGGCGTCCGGGGTTCACGCGATCCAGATGGAACTGGCCCAGTCGACCTACATGGATGAGACGCCGCCGTGGCGCTGGAGTGACGCACGCGCTGATCGCCTGCGCCCGATTTTGAAGAACATTCTGAACACCTTGCAAGACATAGCTCACTCAGGAGAGTTGCGATGACAAACCCTCGCCACAACCAGCGCGATATCTTTCCGCCCACTGGCACCACGCTGACCGCCAAAAGCTGGTTGACCGAAGCGCCCCTGCGGATGCTGATGAACAACCTGCACCCCGATGTGGCTGAAAACCCTCATGAATTGGTGGTGTACGGCGGTATCGGCCGCGCCGCGCGGACGTGGGATGATTTCGACAAGATCGTGGCCTCTCTGACCGATCTGGAGGGCGACGAGACGCTTCTGGTGCAGTCAGGGAAGCCTGTGGGCGTGTTCAAGACCCATGAAAATGCGCCCAGGGTGTTGATTGCAAACAGCAACCTGGTGCCCCACTGGGCCAATTGGGATCACTTCAACGAATTGGACAAAAAGGGCCTTGCAATGTACGGCCAGATGACGGCCGGTTCGTGGATTTACATTGGAACCCAAGGCATTGTGCAGGGAACTTACGAAACCTTTGCCGAAGCCGGGCGCCAGCATTACGGCGGCGACCTGACCGGCAAATGGATCCTGACCGGCGGCCTTGGCGGCATGGGCGGCGCGCAGCCGCTGGCCGCTGTTTTTGCCGGGGCAAGCTGCCTTGCGGTGGAATGCAACCCCGACAGCATCGATTTCCGCCTGCGTACCAAGTACCTGGATGAAAAGGCCGAAACGCTGGACGAGGCGCTCGAGATGATCGACCGCTGGACCAAGGCGGGCGAGGCGAAATCGGTCGGGCTGCTGGGCAATGCGGCGGATGTTTTCCCCGAACTCGTGCGGCGCATGAAAGACGGTGGCCCGCGGCCCGATATGGTCACCGATCAGACCAGCGCCCATGACCCGCTGAACGGGTATTTGCCCAGCGGCTGGGGCCTGGCCGAATGGCGGGCCAAGCGCGAAAGTGATCCGAAAGCCGTGGAGAAGGCGGCGCGCGCCAGCATGAAGACGCATGTCGCCGCAATGGTCGATTTCTGGAACGCGGGCGTGCCGACGCTGGATTACGGCAACAACATCCGGCAGGTCGCGCTGGACGAAGGGCTGGAAAATGCCTTTGATTTTCCGGGTTTCGTGCCGGCCTATATCCGCCCGCTGTTCTGTCGCGGGATCGGGCCGTTCCGCTGGTGCGCGCTGTCGGGTGATCCGGAAGATATCTACAAGACCGACCAGAAGATGAAAGAGCTCTTCCCGGAAAACACCCATCTGCATCAGTGGCTTGACATGGCGCGCGAACGGATCGCCTTTCAGGGCTTGCCAGCGCGTATCTGCTGGATCGGGCTGGGTGATCGGCATCGCGCGGGGCTGGCCTTCAACGAGATGGTCCGCAATGGCGAACTGAAGGCGCCGGTGGTGATCGGGCGCGATCACCTGGATTCCGGGTCCGTTGCCAGCCCTAACCGCGAAACCGAGGCGATGAAGGACGGCAGCGATGCCGTGTCGGATTGGCCGCTGCTGAACGCGCTGCTGAACACGGCAGGTGGGGCGACATGGGTGTCGCTGCATCATGGCGGAGGTGTCGGCATGGGCTTCAGCCAGCACTCGGGCATGGTGATCTGCTGCGATGGCACGGAAGAGGCCGACAACCGGCTGGCGCGCGTGCTGTGGAACGACCCGGCAACAGGCGTCATGCGCCACGCCGATGCGGGCTATGACATCGCGCTGGATTGTGCCGCCGAACACGGGCTCAACCTGCCCGGGTTGAAGCGCTGACTGTATGGAATGAGCGGGAACCGGTTGGTAAAGACCGGTTCTGCTTAAAGATGACAAATGTCTGTGGCACTGAAATCCCGGACGCCCGGAGGCTATGTGGGCGAGCGGATGCGGTTATTCTGGGTTAACCGGGGCCTGCGGGGGCAAAGGTTGACAGGCTGCCGGCAGATCGCCCATTGGGGGGCGAATTTCAGAGCGCGAGAGCGGGTATGGCCCGGCTCGCGCTGGTCCCGTGACAGAAAGGCCCGCGCGTGCAAAGTTTTCGTGACCGCAACGGATTTGACCGCGACGCGGTGACGCTGGCAAATTGGCGCACGTCGCCATACAGCCGTTGGGCTTTTGCCCATGCGGGCGAAATGATCCCCTCGACACGGATCGGCGGGGCGGGTGCAGACCCTCTGTCACGCGCGACCGCAGGTGGAATACCCGAAGAACATTTTGATTGCGTTGGATTTTCCGGTGATCTGCGCGGCTTTCTGAGCCACAGCCAGAGCGATGCGCTGCTGGTCGCCAAAGCCGGGCGGCTGGTGATGGAATGGTGGGCCGATCACGCCTATCCAAACCGTCCGCATCTGCTGTTTTCGGTAACGAAATCGGTGGCGGGCCTGGTTGCGGGCATTTTGCAGGACGCAGGCGAGTTGGATGTTGCGCGGTGCGTGGGTGATTATCTGCCAAAGGCGCGGGGTGGGGCCTATGGCGAATGCCCGTTGCAGGCGCTGCTGGATATGCGGGTGTCGCTGGATTTCAGCGAAAGCTATCTGGATCGCGCCGGAGATTATGCGCGGTATCGCCGGGCCATGCTGTGGAACCCGCCAGAGCCGGACATGGCGCCGGAAAATCTGGCCGAGATGGTGGTGTCGATTCGCAAGGGAACTGAGGCCCATGGCGGGGCATTTCACTATCAATCGCCCAATTCCGATGTGCTGGGGCTGGTGATCGAGGCAGCTGCGGGTGCGCGGTTTTCCGATCTGGTGTCCGAGTTGATCTGGCGCCCGATGGGTGCGCGCGGGGATGCCGAGATCACGGTGGATGCGGCGGGCCATCCGCGCACCGCAGGTGGTATGAGTGCGCTGGCCGAAGACCTGCTGCGCCTTGGGTTGCTGATGAACGCCGGGGGCGGGGGGCTTGTGTCAGACCGCTGGCTCGAGGATTTGCGCACAGGCGGAGACGATGCCGCCTGGGCCAAGGGGAATTACCACGATTACATCGTCGGCGGACGCTATCGCAATCAATGGTACATGTGGCCGCGCCCGTCGCGCACCGTTGCAGCGATCGGGATACATGGCCAATACCTCTGGGCCTGTCCGGAACGGGATGTGGTGATCGTCAAGCTTGGGTCGCAGGCGCTGCCGCAGGACGATGCGCTGGACGACGCAAACATCGCGTTTCTGCCGTGGCTGGCGGATCTCGTCGCCGGGTGATCCGCGACAGACATTCGGGTGAATTTTGAGTATGTGAGCAGAAAAGACCCATGGGTTCCGTGGACGACCGGGCGGTTCTTTCAGCGATGAAGCAAAAAAGGCCGGCGCCGAGTGGGGATTCCCGGCGCCGGTTAAAAATTATAAACTCTATAAGCGCTCCACTCACACGCGCCGCAAAATTACTCCCTCAAACCGCCGCTCCAACACGCATTGATGGGACATCACCACGCGCCAATTTCGACATGAACACAGTGCCATGGGCGCAGGGCACATGGAATTCGTGTGATTGCCTGCGTAATATTGCCTATATGCCAAGGGCCCTGCGCGGTTGCCCGAGGGGATGGAATATGGGACTGAACGTCAACCGGGTTTGACAATGGGGTAGGATGCGCAATTCGCTTGGGGCATTGCTGGCGATCGGCCTGGCCGGGCTGCAGTTCATCGCGGTTCTGGCGGTTGTGTTTTCGTCTTTCCTGACCTCGGAACGCGCGCTTCTGGATCACGCCCGCGAATTGCTGAGCGACGTCGGCACCAACACTATCGAACATTCGCGCGGTTTCCTTGGCCCCGCACGCGGCGCGGCGGAACTGTCGGCGCGGCTGGCGCAGGACCGGGTGATTGCCAGCGACGTGCCGGAATTGCTGGAACAGCTGCTGTTTCAACAGCTTCTGCTCGCCCCGCAATTTGCTGGCGTGTATCACGGCGACGAGGATGGCGGCTTTGTCTATGTCATGCGCTCGGACGGGCCGGGGCCGTTCCGGACCAAGATCATCCGCACCGACGGCGAGTTGCGCACCACCGAGTTGATCTGGCGGGACGAGAACTACCGCGTGATCGAGCGGCGCTGGGATCCCGACGATACCTATGATCCGCGAACGCGGCCGTGGTACACCCGCGCCCGCGACAGGCTGACCACGATCTGGACCGATCCCTATATCTTTTTCTCGTCGCAGCAGCCCGGAATCACGCTGGCCTCGCCCGTGCTGGATGGCCCTGATGCCATTCGCGGTATCGTTGGCGTGGATATCGAGATCAGCGACATTTCCGATTTCCTGGCCCGTCTGCGCATCGGGGCGACGGGCCGGGCCATGATCATCCACGAAAATGGCGATGTGATCGCCCACCCGAACAAGGATTTTCTGAAAACCCGAGACGCCGATGGCACGTTGCGGTTTGTAAATATCGCGGAATTCGAAGACCCCATCGCCCGGGCGGCGTTTTCGGGACTGATGCAGGGGGGACGCGCACAGGTTGAGGGGGAAACCCTGTCGCAATTCACCTACGATGGCGAAACCTATGTTTCGGTGGTGATGCCGCCGATCAGTGACAAGCTGCCGTGGACCATTGCCGCCTATGCGCTGGAGAGCGATTTTACGCAGGTGATCAAGGAAAACCGGCTTGTGAACATCTGGATCGCGGCGGTGGTGGCGGCGGTGACCGGCGTATTTGGCCTGTTGCTGGCCAATTTCATCTATAAGCCCGTGCGCGCCTTTGCCGTGCGCTCGGCCCTGATTTCTCAGGGCGAGCTGGATCCAGGCGACCCGCTGCCCAAGACTTATCAGGAGCTGGAAAACGCCAACCAGACGCTGATGCAGCAGATCGCGGCGCGGCGCGAGACCGAGATGGAGTACGGACGCACCTTTGCGCTGTCGTCGCGCGGGATGGCCCAGATCGATCCTGAAAGCGAACGGTTCCTGAGGGTGAATCGCAAGTTCTGTCGCATCACCGGCTATTCGGCCTCCGAGCTTGAGGGGATGACGTTTTCCGATGTCGCCCACCCCGAGGACCGCCGCGCCCTGATCGTGGCGCGCGATACCGATGGCAGTACCCGCGAGATTGCGCGCGATATTCGCTGCGTGCGTCGCAACGGGTCGGTGATCTGGGCCTCGGTCAACGCGATCCAGATCCTCAATCAGGAAGGCAAACCGCTGCATCTTGTGCTGACGATGGATGACATCACCCAGGCCAAGCTGAGCGAGGACCAGATCGCCGAGTTGAACAAGGACCTGTCGAACCTGTCGCGCGATCACACCATGGGGCAGGTAGCGGCGGGTCTTGCGCATGAGTTGAACCAGCCGCTGACTGCGATCACCCAGAATGCCGACAGTGCGCTTTATGCGGTTGATCAAATGGCGGGTGCTGATCCCGATCTGCGCGTGATGCTGGAAGAAATCGCCGAACAATCCATGCGCGCGGGCGAAATCATCAAGGCGCTGCGCAGCTTTATCCGCCGCGACGAAGGCATTCGAAGTGATTTTGATCTGCCCGAGCTGGTGACCCAGACCACCCGTCTTGTGGTGGCAGAGGCGCGCGCCGCCGATGTAAAGATCAGCGCCGATCTGGGCGCGCTGCCGCAGGTCAACGCCAACCGGATCCAGATCGCGCAGGTGCTGGTGAACCTTCTGCGCAACGCGATCGAGGCGGTGGCAGAGGCCGGTGGGGACAGCCGCAGCATCGTCGTGACAGCGCGCGTCGAAGGCGAACAAGTGCACGTTGCCGTCACCGACACGGGCCCCGGGGTCGATCCTGACATCAGCCTGTTCACTGATTTTGAAACCACGAAGGCCAGCGGGCTTGGGCTTGGGTTGTCGATCTGCCGCTCGATCCTTGCCTCGAACGGCGGTCGGCTTTGGCATGAACCGGTGGTCGAGGGTGGGGCGCGGTTTGTCTTTACGATTGATGTGGCAACGTCAGGTTTGTCATCCTGACAGTTTTGGAACGCTGCGTTTTTGCAGGTATTGACAAGGTTGGTCCGTTTTTGGTGTGACCATTCCCGGCCCTTGCTGCTAGGCTGGGCATGGAAAAACAGGGTGATGGCCTGCGGATGAATGATCAAAGACCACCGGTGTACGTTGTCGATGACGATCAGGATATACGCACATCCCTGTCCCGGGGTCTTGGTCAGCGCGGGTTCGACGTGGAATGTTTCGCCTCGGCCGCCGAATTTCTGGACGCCTATGACGGCGAACAGGCCGCCTGCCTGATTCTGGATTACGGGATGCCCGAGATGAACGGGCTGGAACTTCAGGCGTTGTTGACGCGCCGCGATCTGCCGCTGGCGGTGATCTTTATCACCGGCCACGGAGGTGTTCCGGAATCGGTACAAGCGATGAAGGGCGGCGCGGTTGATTTTCTGGAGAAGCCATTTCGCCAGTCGGTGCTTGTCGAGCGGATCGAAGCGGCGTTCGACATTGCGCGCGCTCATCAATCCGCACGCGGGCTGCGCAACGACATCCACGCCCGGATTGGCAGGCTAACGGCGCGCGAAAAGGAAATCGTCGATCATATCCTTGCCCACCCGGCCGAAGCCTCCAGCAAGGATATCGCCAATTCGCTGGGCATCAGCCCGCGCACCATCGACCACCATCGCGCGCGTATCCTCGAGAAACTTCAGGTGCGCTCGGTCGTGGAACTGGTCGATCTGGTCGGCAAGCTCAAGCAGAGCGAGCCGGGCCGCACCTGATCGGTGCGCATTAAGGATTTGTGCGGATTTTGCTGTCTAGTCTGGGGCCGGGTCGCATCGGGGCAAAGTCATGCGGATTCTTCTGGCCGACGATCACGGGCTGGTTCGCGAAACCATCGCGATGTTCCTGCAGGGCGCGGGCGTGGGCGAGGTTGTCTGCGCCGAGGATCTGGACGGTGCGTTGGTCGAAACCCGGACCAGGGATGGGTTTGATCTGGTGTTGCTGGATTACGAGATGCCTGGAATGAACGGGCTGACGGGACTGTCGCGGATGAAATCGGCGGTGGGCGATTGCCCTGTCGCGATTTTGTCGGGCACGGCCACGGCCACGATGGCGGCCGACTCCATCGCGGCGGGCGCGGCGGGCTTTGTGCCCAAAACACTGGCGTCACGGTCGATGGTCAGCGCGATCCGCTTCATGGCCGCCGGAGAGGTGTATGTGCCGCACGATCTGATGGTGCAGGGCGACGATGCGGCACCTGATCTGACAGAACGGGAAACATCGGTTCTGCGCGGGCTGTGCGAGGGCAAGTCGAACAAGGAAATCGCCCGCGATCTGGGCCTGCAAGAGGTGACGATCAAGCTGCACGTCAAGACGTTGTGCCGCAAACTGGAGGCGCGCAACCGGACGCAGGCGGCGATGATCGCCCGCGACCGGCGGATTTTTTGACGGGGGCTAGGGCGTGGATTTTGCCGCCTCGGCAATCGCATTGGCCGCGATATAGCCAAAGGTCAGCGCGGGGCCCAGTGTGATGCCTGGCCCGGGGTAAGACCCGGCCATGATCGAATTCATGTCGTTGCCGGCGGCATACAGGTTGCCGATGGGCGTGCCATCGGCGCCCAGCACCCGTGCAGTTGCATCGGTTTCCAGCCCGATACTGGTGCCGATATCGCCGGGGTAGATCGACAACGCATAAAACGGCCCCTGCTCGATCGGGCGCAGGCAGGGATTGGGCTGGTTTTCCGGGTCGCCAAGGTAACGGTTGTAATCGGTGCCGCCCTTGCCAAACGCGCTGTCGGTGCCGCGCGCCGCATCGGCATTGTACCGCGCCAGTGTATCGGCCAGCGCCTGCGCCGGCAGGTTCGTTTTGCGTGCCAGCTCGGCGATGGTGGCGGCGCGTATGACATAACCGCTGTCGATGAACGGCTTCAGTCGCCCGGGGAAGGGCCGAACGGCGCCCAGCCCGTAGCGGCGGATGAACCGGTGGTCGCAGATCAGACGAAATTCGCGTGCGCCTCCTTCCATCGCTTCGAGCATTCCGGCCACGAAATCGTGGTAGGATGCGCTTTCATTCACAAACCGTCCGCCGCGGTCGGTCACAGCGATCAACCCGGGTTTGGCCCGATCCAGGAACAGATGCGGGAAGGGCACGGTGGTTCCATCCGCGCGTTTCAGCCGCGAAACCGGCGTCCAGAAGGCCGGGTGCAGGTTGTTTCCGCCCTGGCTTGCGCCCAGCAGTGTGGCGGCGCGCTGGCTGTCGCCTGTGTTGTCCTCGGGCGACATCGAATAATGCGGGCCACGGCTGGCATGGGCCATGACATCCGCGCGCATCGTATCATTCTGCGGGAACCCGCCCGAGGCAAGGATAACACCGTGCCGCGCCGCGATGCTGAGCTCGGCGCCTGCATGGCGCACCGTCACGCCGGTGACGCGGCCATCGTCCTGCTTCAGCCGGACCAGCGCGGTGTCATAGTAGATGGGAATGCCCAGATCATGCACCGTCTTGCCCAGCCGCGCTGCCAGCGCGTTGCCAAGAACCGAACGCGTGCCCCGGCGAAAGCGCAGCAGGTCGGACCCGTGGCGTAGCACCACGCGCAGCGCATGGGCAAAGGCCTTGCCCGAGCGGTGCATTTTCGGCAGCAGGCCCAGATCGGCCCGGCCCACCATCATGCCGCCAAGAATGGTGAACTCGGGGATGGGATGGCGCAGGCGGGGCAGGGCGGCACCCAGCTCTCGCGCGTCGTAATCCAGCGGGTCCATCACCCGCCCCCCCAGCGAGGCACCGGGCCTGTCCGAATGGTAATCGGGTCCCAGCGCGCGGGCGGCGAATTTCACGGCGGTCTCGGCTTCCAGGAACCGCACCACGTCGGGGCCGGTGTCGAGGAAAGCATCGACGAGAGGGCCGTTCATCCGGTTGCCGATCTCGCCTTCCAGATAAGTGCGTGCGGCCTCGCGCGTGTCGGGGCGGCCCACCTCCTCGGAATGGGGATTGTCGGGAATCCAGACCGCGCCACCAGAGACAGCGGTGGAACCGCCGAAAAAAGCCGTCTTTTCAATCAGGATCGGCGCAAGGCCCAGCTTGTGCAGGCGGATCGCGGCACACATTCCCGCCGCGCCGGTGCCGACGACGATCACGTCGGCGGAGTCGGGCAGATCGCTCATGCCACAGGCTCGCGCGGGGGGGGCAGGATGCGCCCGTTCAGCCAGCCGCCATCGACTTTCAGCACCTCTCCGGTGATGAAACCGGCGCGCGGACTGGCAAGAAAGGCGATGGCCTCTGCCACTTCCTCGGGGCGGCCAGCGCGGGCCAGCGGCGTGCCCTCCAGCATGGTTTTCTGGAAATAGGCCCCGGTTTCAATGCGTTCGCGGGTCAGGGGCGTGTCGATCAACCCCGGCGCGATCCCGTTCACGCGGATGCCGTCGCGCCCGAATTCGCAGGACAGCTGCACCGTCAGCGCCGCCACCGCGCCCTTGGTCATGGCGTAGACGGAACTGCCGCCCACCCCGGTCAGGCCGAATACGGACGAGATGTTGATGATCGCCCCGCCGCCCTGCGCGCGCATCACCGGCAGTGCGGCGCGGCACATGCGGAATACGGCGGCGGCGTTCACGTCAAGGTAACGGTCCAGCCGGTCATCCTCGGTGTCCATGATGCTTGGCGCGGCGGCGATCCCGGCGTTGTTGACCAGCACGGCCCAGGGCAGTCCGCTGTCAGCGACGGCCCGGGCAATGCGTGCAGGCGTGTCCGGGGCGGTCATGTCGCCCACGACGCGCGCGGCGACACGGTTCCCGAATTCGGAGTCGGGCAGGGCGGCAAGCGCCGCCTCGTTCATGTCGGCCAGCACCATATGGGCGCCGCGCGCGGCCAGCAGGCGAGCGGTGGCAAGGCCGATGCCATTGGCCGCCCCGGTGACAACGGCCACGCCGTCAATGCGATCAGGCTCAGACATTGCCACCTCCGACAGAGCGGCCCCCATCCACCACGATCACCTGACCGGTGATGTAATCGGTGCGCGGGCTGGCCAGCATGGACACGATATTGGCCACGTCCGAGGGCTGCCCGATCCGGCCAACTGGCTGATAAGATGCGAGTTTCGCGCGTTCCTCGTCATCCCAGCCTTTCAGGATGTCGGTGTCGATCACCCCGGGGGCGACGGAGTTCACAAGGATGTTGTCGCCCGCCAGCTCAAGCGAAAGGCACCGGGTCAGCGCCACAACCGCGCCTTTCGAGGCGGCGTAATGCGCCACGTTCGGCCCGCCAAGGAACGAGCGCGAGGAGATGTTGACGATCCGCCCGCCGCCTGTTTCGCGCATCTTCAGCGCGGCGGCGCGGCAGAGTTCGAACAGCGCCACGGTGTTGATTTCATACATCTTGCGGAAATCGTCGCCGGTCAGCTCCAGCGCCGGTTTGGCCGAGAAGATGCCCGCGTTGTTGACCAGCGCGAATAGCGGGCCGCAGGCGTCGATCAGCGCGGCACGGTCATCCGCGTTGCCCAGATCGGCGCGCAGCACCTGAACCGAGCCTTCGACGGTTTTGGCCGCGGCCGTCAGCCGCGCCTCGTCCATATCGGTCATCACGACGTGGAAGCCGTCTTCGGCCAATCGCCGCGCGGTTGCCAGACCAATCCCACCGACCGCGCCGGTGACAAGGGCCGTTTTTCTGTTCTCGCCAGTCATGTCTGTCAGGTCTTTCAGCTGCGATTTGCAAAAGCGGGGGCAGGAAGGCATGCCCCCGCCCATTGTGCGGCCGCCCCGCGAGGGACGGCGCGGCCGCCGTCAGGATCAGTCGATCCCGTAGGTTGCGACGTCGATCGGATCGAACAGGTTTTCGCGGATCAGACCGGCGATCGCCTCTTCGTCGTGGCGGTCGACGCCGTCCAGCAGGCCTTCCCACTTGGCGACATATTCGCGGAAGCGGCTATAAAGGGCTTCGGGGTCGTCGATGCCGTGGGTGTCTTTCGCGATGTCGGCCATGCCGCCCACGCCACCGGCTACCCAGTCGTCATAGGCTGATTGCAGGCTGGCGTCAGGCTCGACCATTTCGATGCCGTTGGCCTTGGCTTCTTCCAGCGAGGATTCGACCGCCTTGTCATAGGTGATCTGCATCCGCGCCATCGCCAGCGCCGACTGGTCGAACAGGGTGCGGCGCTGCTCTTCGCTCAAGCCCTGCCAGAAGGTCGGGTTATAGGCATAGGTCACACCGGCGTAGAACGGGCTCATCTTCAGCAGGGTCACCGATTTGGCAACTTCCTGAAGCGTCGCGCCCGAGGTCAGGTGCGTGGGGTCGGATGCGGTACAATCGACCGAGCCGCGTTCAAAGGCCGTGTAGATTTCAGAAGAGGGCACGTTCACGCCGACCACGCCGATTTCCTGACCGAAGCGGGCCCAGCCGCCACCGGGCATCCGCACGCGCTTGCCCTGGATGTCTTCCAGCGTTTTCACCGGCTCGCGGCAGATGAAATAGTAGATCGGGGTGGAATAGCTGCCGCCAAAGATCACGCCGTTCTTGCGCCAGTCGTTATAGCCTTCTTCGTCGTTCATCATGAAATCGCCAAAGGCGAAGGACATGACATAGGCGTCGGGCGTTTCAAAGCCCATGTCGGCCAGTGCGTTGGCAACGGGCAGATCGGTGGGCGTATAGGTGGCGGTGTGAAAGCCAACCTGCGCAAGGCCGTCAGCGGTGCCCTGCATCGTCGATTTCGCCGGGATCAGCGCGCCGCCGACGAAGACTTCGAAATCGATCTCGCCGTTGGTGGCTTCCTTCACCAGCTCGGCCCAGCCCTGGTGGCCTTCGATGGTGATGATGTGGTTGGGTTCCAGCCAGGTTGACAGCATCTGCTGTGCCGATGCGCTGCCCGCAGTACAGGCCAGGGCAATCGCCGCGGCCGAAGCGGCAAGTTTCGTACGAAGGTTGGGTTTCATTTCAGGTCTCCTCTCCCATTTTTCATTTCATGAGGCTTGGCAGCCAGAGTGTGATCGCGGGGAACGCGACCAGGATCACGATGGTCAGTACGTCCATCGCCATGAACCAGAGCGCGCCACGAAAGATGGTGGGCAGCGGAACCTGCCCGCGCAGCGCGGAATTGATGACATAGACATTCAAGCCCACCGGCGGCGTGATCAGCCCGATCTCCAGCAGCTTGATGACGATGATGCCGAACCAGATCATGTTGACATCGGCCGCCGCCAGCAGCGGCATCAGGATCGGCAGCGTCAGCAGCATCAGCCCGATCGAGTCGATGAACATGCCCATCAGGATGTAGATGACGGCAATCATCAGGATCAGCGTGATCGGGTCGTCACCGATTGACAGCATGGTTTCCGATACCGCGCGCGGCACGCCGCTGAGGCCCATGAAGCTGGTGAACATGCTGGCGCCCATCGCGATGATGAAGATGACCGACGTTCCGGCGGCGGCATCCTTCAGCGCGCCGCGCATCATCGTTACACCCAGCCGGCCACGGGCGGCGGCAATCAGCAGCGCAAGGAACGCGCCCACGGCTCCGGCCTCTGTCGGGGTCATGATGCCCAGGAAGATGCCGCCCAGCACGCCGAAGATCAGCAGCGGCAGCGGCCAGATTTCCTTCAACGCGGCCTTCAGCTCTCCCTTGTCGATGGCTTCGGGGCGTTCAGGGGCCAGCGAGGGGCTGAATTTCACGCGCGCCACGATCATGCCCATGTAGATCACGGCCGACAGCACGCCGGGCAGGAAGCCCGCCATGAACAGCTGGCCCACCGATTGCTGGGTGAACACGCCGTACAGCACCATCAGGATCGACGGCGGGATCAGCGAGCCCAGCGTGCCCGAAGCCGCAACGCAGCCCGTCGCCAGCGCCTTGTCATATCCCGCGCGGATCATTTCTGGCACCGCGATGCGCGACATGGCGGCCGAGGTGGCAACCGAAGACCCGGACGCGGCGGCGAACAGCGCGCAGGCGCCTACGGTCGAACAAGCCAGCCCGCCAGGCAGCCGCGCCAACATCACCCGCATCGCGCGGAACAGCCCGTTGGTCAGCCCCGCGTGGCTGGCGATATATCCCATCAGCAGGAACATCGGCACCGCGCTGAACGACCATGTTGCGATGAACTGGTAGGGCACGGCGCGCACCAGCCCCCAGGCGGCGGTCAGGTTGGTACAGGCCCAGATGCCGCCAAAGCTGACGACGGCCAGCACAAGGCCGATAGGCATCCGCAGCCCGATCAGGGCAAGCACGATGGCCAGCCCGCTAAAGCCAATCTCGAGACGGTCCATCAGATATCTCCGCCTTCTTCATGCAGGTCGGTCAGCGCGTTGCGCGCGCTTTGGTCGGTCAGCATCCGGAACAGGTGGTAAAGGCACACCAGCGCCCCCAAGGCAAAGCTGATCGGCAGGACGAACCGGCTGGGCCAGACCACAACGGTAACAGGGCCCATCACGACCTCGCCCCGGGTGAAGGATTTGATCGCGTCGCCATAGGTGATCCAGGCAAGGCCGGAATAAATCGCAACGCACATGGCAAGAACGAAGGCCATGCAGGCGATCTGCGCCCGCCGCCCCATCATGCCATAGAACAGATCCACCGCGACCGAGCCGCGCGTGAGTTCGATAAAGGCGATGGGCAGGAACACGGTGCCGACCATGTAGTAATAGGATACCACTTCCAAAGTGCCCGGCACGGGCTGGTTCAGCAGATATTTCAGCGCCACGTCCAAAGTGACGTGCAGCATCATCACCAGCAGCAGCAGGCCCGAGATTTCAAGAAGGCGGTTCGACAGCCAGTCGAGGGTGGCAAGGGGGGCAGGGCGGGTCATTGCATCCGGAACCCGCCGTTCACGTCCAGCACGCCGCCGGTCATGTAGCTTGAATCAGGGGACAGCAGGAAGGCGACGGCGCCGGCCACATCTTCGGGGGTGCCGATGCGGCCCAGCGGGATATTTGCAGAGGCCGCGGCCTCGCTGCCCGGGGCCATCGACAGGCGCAGCATCGGCGCGTCGATCATGCCGGGCGCCACCGCGTTGCAGGTGATCCCGTCCGCCGCGCATTCCCGGGCGACCGCCTTGGTCAGCCCTATGACGCCGGATTTGGACGAGATATAGGACGATGAACTGCGGTAGCCGCCCAGCTGTGCGGCGCTGGAGGTAAAGGTGACAATCCGCGCATTGGATACAGGCGCGACCCGGCGGCGGCGCAGGAATTCGCGCACCGTCAGGAAGGTGCCCGTCAGGTTCACGTCATGGGTGCGCTGCCATTCGTCCAGTTCGGTGTCGATGATCGGGGTGCGTTCGCCCCCCTCTTTCAGCAGCAGGATCCCGGCGTTGCAAATCACCCCGTCGAGCGGCGCGGCAGCTTCGGCCACGTCATACCCTTCCGCGACCGAAGCCGCATCGGTGACGTTCATGGCAAAGCCCCGGTGGTTGGTGCCCGGCAGGGTGGCGGCAGCCTCTGCGGCGGAGTCGCCGTTCAGGTCGCCGATGGAAATGCGCGCACCATCACTGGCCAGTCGCCGGGCAATGCCCAGCCCAATTCCACGTGCGCCGCCGGTTATCAGGTAGTGTTTCGACACAGCTCCCCCTCTGTGTGAATATCAAGATTGGATGCAATTTGACCAATCTTGGCTTAAAGTCAAACCATAAAATGCACCTATTGGATATTTTGGATACGATCTTGCGCTGTGCCGTTTGCGGTGTATTCTGTGCGCCACCACCCGTCTGCCAAAGGATTTTCCCGCCATGGCCCATACAAGTACCGAGGAAAGCACGCGGATCCTGCGCGAACATATCATGAGCGGTCAGATCCATCCGGGCGAGCGTCTTCAGCAGGAAAGACTGGCCCGCGCGCTGGGCGTATCCCGTACGCCGCTGCGTACGGCGCTGTCGAATCTGGCAAACGAAGGGCTTCTGCAATACGAAGCGAATCGCGGTTACACGGTGCGCGAATTCGACCGGAAGGATATCGTCGACGGCTATGCCGCCCGCGCGGTGCTAGAGGGCCTGGCGGCGGCTTCGGTTGCTTCGACCGGGTTGGAATTCGGCGTGATCGAGAAGATGGAAGGTTGGCTGGAGGTTGGGGATAGCGCGCTGCAACATGGGCGATTGGATCCAATCGATATCGACCGCTATCGGAACATGAACGTCCAGTTCCACGATGAAATCCTGTTGCGCGCCGACAATCGCTGGATCGCTGAACTGGTGCGCCAGACCCAGCTTATTCCCTTTGCCTCGAACCGCATGATCGTCTGGCAGGACTATGACATCATGAAACGCACCCATGACGACCATCACCGCATCTGTGACGCGATCAAGCGGCGCGACCCGTTCCGCGCCGATTACCTGATGCGCGAACATGTGAATTTCGCCGGGGAATACCTGGCGGATTGCATCGAAACCGGGCGCATCACCACCACCGCGCCCGACCCGACACCCGACACATTGGAGACCGTGAAATGAAACTCTACCACTCGCCCGCCTCGCCCTATGTCCGCAAGGTCATGGTGGTTGCGATTGAAACCGGGCAAGAGGTTGACATCCTGGGCTCGGCCGCCAGCCCGGTGAACCGCGATGCCACCATCGTGGCGCAGAACCCCACCGGCAAGGTGCCGACCGCGCTGATCGACGGCGACCAGCCGCTGTACGACAGCCGCGTCATCACGCAATGGCTGGCCGCGCAGCAAAGCGCGGTGGCGATCTATCCGGCGGGCGATGCGCTGTGGCCGGTGCTGCGGCGCGAGGCGCTGGGCGATGGGCTGCTGGATGCGGCGCTGCTGGCTCGCTACGAAACCGCGATGCGCCCCGAGGCGCTGCGGTGGGAGGACTGGCTGCGCGGGCAGATGGAAAAGATCGAGTCCTCGCTTGACCAGATGAACGCCGAGGTCGCTGGTTTCGGAGAGGTCGACGCCGGGGTGATCGCCATCGCCTGCGCACTGGGCTACCTTGATTTCCGTTTCCCCGATCTGGATTGGCGCAGCTCGCGCCCGGCGCTGGCCGATTGGTTCAAGACCTTCAGCGCGCGCCCGTCTATGCAACAGACGCGCCCCGAATAGGAACCGTGGCTGGCCCCGTCAGGCCGGGGTCAGCTTTTTCTTCTTGATCTCCTGCGCCGCCATCAGCCCGATCATCTTGGCGCGCGCGGGCGAAATCAGCTTGTCGCGCAGCTCTTTCTCAAAGGCCGCAGGGGACATCGGGCCTTTGACCCGGTCGTAAATCTCGGCAATCACCTGATCGATGTTCTTGGCGACCTGATCGTTGATGATCTTTTCCACCAGATCCTTGGCGCGGTCGTTGATCGCGCCGATGTGGATCGTGTCGCCCTTGGCCTGTTTCGACAGTTCCTTCAGCACCACGTCCCAGATTTTCTGCTTGTCCTTGGCGTCCAGCTTGGCCGATGCCTTCTTGGCAAAATCGCCGATGATCTTGCCGAAGGGGCCCATGGCCGCGCCCTTCATGAAGTTGACGGCAAGGTTGTCGAGGAACTTGTCCACCGTCATCGTCTTGTCGCCCTTCACGGCGGCGGCCACGTCCTTCACCGCGTCTTCCAGCGTTTTCTTGGCGCCTTCGGTGATCAGGTACATCGTCGCCTTCTTCACCGTACCGGTCGAGAGCAGCTTGAACCCGGTTTCCTTGGCGAGCTTTGGCATGATCCGCGCGGCGGCGGCCTCGACGATGTTCTTGCCGCCCGATCCGCCCTTGGCGAAGAAGCCGATGATCGCGCCCACACCGGCATCGACCACGGTGTTCTTCAGCGCGCCGCCGGGTGTCCAGCCTGCGGTGCCCGCCGACCAGTTGCCCAATTCGCCAGCGGCCGTCTGCGTGGCCGAGACCGCCGCGCCGCCGATCATGGCAGAGGCGATCACCCCGGTGCCAAGCGCGGCGCCCGTGACCGGCGCGGCAAAGACGCCGACAAAGGTAAAGGCGCCGGTTTTGGTGAATTCCAGACCCGTGACCCAGTTGCCGCCGCCGTCGATCATCTGTTCGCGGTAGTATTTCATCTGCGCAGCGGCATTGTTGGCCAGCAGCTCGGCGCTGGGGTAGAGCTTGTGAAACTTGGCCAAATCGCCCGAGTTCACGGCCGATTCACATTGCTTGTAGGCGGCCATTGCCTTGGAGATCATCGACTTTGGCGGCAGGTCCACGCCGCGCGTGGTTTCGATGCAGAACGACACAAACCACTGGTCCTTGTTCTGCTTGTCGAAATGGTTCCATTCAACCTCGGCGGCGCCCACGTTCTGGCACATCTGCAACAACGGGCCCGAGCGGATTTTCGCAATCATTTCCTTCTTGTAGGCAGCATATTCCTTTTTCGTCATGCCAACCCACTTGCTGCCTACCTGAAAGAAATACTCGGGCTGTTCCTTCTCGATCGTCTTGGTCTTCAGGCCCCGGGCGATCACGGCGGCGGTCTCGCTGTCAACCTCGCCGGTCTTCTTCAGACCCGCCTTGCCCTGCATCAGCTTGATCGCCTCTTTCGTCTTTGGGCCGATGAGACCGTCCACCTCGAGCGGGGGGCTGGGTTTCACCAGCTTGTTCAACATCTCCTGCAATTTCTTGGCTTTTGCGGCAGGCATCTTGCTGGCCATCGGGGCGCTCCGGGAAATTTGTTAACCTTTGATCCGGTTAACATGGCCCGTCCCGGTGAGTCGGTGAAGTAGGTTACACAGCCCGACTATCGGATTGTGCCCCGTCCGCCCCGGCGTGGGGGCGGGCAGGGCAGGTGGCATCAGGCGTCGATCGCGACCTTGCCGATGGGGTTCGAACAGCAGGCGAGGATGTAGCCGTCGGCGATGTCTTCGTCGGTGATGCCGCCGTTGTGGACCATATGCACCTCGCCCTCGGTCTTTTTCACCTTGCAGGTGCCGCAGACGCCAAAGGTGCAGCCGGATGGAATGACCAATCCAGCAGAGCGCGCCGCGCCCAGCAGCGTTTCGGTTTCCGCACAGTCGATGGTTTTGCCCGAAATGGTGAATTCCACCTGTGCGCGGGCCTCTTCGTCGAGCGTAACGGGATCGGGGAATTCATCGGTTGTCCCGACCGGAGCGTGAAAGCTTTCCTGATGATAGCGGTCCATGTCGAAGCCGAGCCCGGCCAGAGCCTCGCGTACGGCGGTCATGAACGGCTCGGGTCCACAGCAGAACACCTCGCGCTCCAGATAATCCGGTGCGGCAAGCCCCAGCAAAAGCTGGTTCATCTGGCCTCGATAACCCGTCCACGGGATATAGGGGTCAGACTCTTCCACCACCCAGGCCACGTCGATGCCGGTGATGCGCGAGGCCATCATCTCGACCCGTTGACGAAAGATGATTTCCGAGGGGCGGCGGGCGCAGTTGATGAACACGATGTCCGGTTCGCGCCCCGCGTCGTACATATAGGTCGTCATCGACACCATCGGCGTGATGCCCGACCCGGCCGAGATGAACAGGTATTTCTTTGACGGGTGGTTCACATGCGAAAACGTACCGCCCGGGCCGATGGCTTTCAGCCGGACACCGGGGCGCAGATTGTCCAGCATCCAGCGCGTACCCACCGAATTGCCCTGAGCTTTGACAGTGATGGTCAGCGATGTGGGGCGCGAGGGCGAGGATGAAATCGTGTAGGTCCGATGCAGCGGGCCGCCGGGCACGGGCAGTTCCAGCGTCACGAACTGCCCCGGCTTGAACCGGAACAGCGCGCCCGACGGCGCCTGAAAGGTAAACGTCACCGTGTTGGGTGCCTCGGGCAGGCGCGAGACGCATTCCAGCGGTTCGTCGTCATTCCAAAAGGCCAGGGTGGGGGTCATCGCCGTCATCGCGTCTACTCCGCCGCCAGGGTAGCACGCGGAGCCAGCCCGCGCTGCATCGTCTGGATGTACCAGTCGACGAATTGCACCACGCCGTCTTCCATGATCGGGCTGTAGGGGCCGGGTACATAGGCGGGCGAATTGATGCCCTGCTGGTTGCCTTCGACGATCTCGCGGTCTTCGTCATTGGTGGCGATCCACACTTCGGTCAGGCGTTGCAGGTCGTAATCCACGCCTTCCACCGCGTCCTTGTCGACCAGCCAGGTGGTTGTCACTTCGGTTTCCTGCGGCCCGATGGGGGTAACGCGGAAGGTCAGCGAGATATCGGGCAGGAAGTGATTCCAGGTGCTGGGGTAGTGGAATTTCAGCAGCGTTCCGGCATCGGGCAGGCCGACGCGGCCCAGCGGTCGGCGCGAGGCGGGCTGAAGGTCCATCGTGTAACTCAGCGCTTTTTCCTGCAGCGGCATCCGGGCCAGCCGGTACTGTCCGGCGAATCCACCCATCTGGAACCGGGCCGGCGCGCCGGCGGCTTCGCAGCGGTCGAAATGCGATTGCAGCTGCGGCGGGGTTGAACCATCGGCCGACACGCCCGCCACCGCCGGATCCAGCGGAAAGGACCGGCACAGCGCCGGGTGGGTGCCCGCGCAGTGGTAACATTCGCGGTTGTTTTCCCAGACCAGTTTCCAGTTGCCCTTTTCGATGATGGACGAGCTGTAGGCGACTTTCGCGCGGCTCAGGTCGTGCACCTCCAGGTAGGGGCGGGCCATGGCGGCAAAAGCGTCGAAATCGGGCGGCGTGTCAGCCAGGCAGATGTAGATCAGACCGGCCAGCTCGCGCAGGTGTACGGGGCGCAGGTTGAATTTCGACGGGTCGAAATCGGGGCCCATGTCACGCGCCCAGATCAGTTTGCCGTCAAGATCATAGGTCCACTGGTGGTAGGGGCAGGTCAGTTTCGCCACCGTGCCTGCGCGGTTCTTGCACAGCACCGACCCGCGATGGCGGCAGGAATTGTGGAACGCGCGAATTTCGCCATCGGCGCCCTTGACCAGCACCACGTTGTAGGCGCCGATCTGCACGCGCTCATAGGCGCCGGTTCGGGTCAGCTGACAGGCGGGAATCGCAAACAGCCATTCGCGGTAAAAGATCGTTTCAAGGTCCTGCGCATAGATGTCGGGATCGACATAGAAATCGCGCTCCAGCGAATAGCCGGGCGTCTGGGCGGCAAGGCGGGCAGAAAGATCGGCGGACATGGCTGGCCTCGTGAAAATAGTTTGCGTCAACTGCGTCGATGCGCACAAATTTCACCGCTCTCAATGGCAAAAATTCTCAACTTGAGTTAGCGTGATTCATCTATGGCGGTTTGCGCCATTCCCTTGTCTGAAAGCGACGAAATGCAGCGCCCCTACGATCTTCCATCGCTTACGGCGCTGTCGTGTTTCGAGGCGGCTGCCCGAAATCTAAGCTTCAAGCGCGCCGCGGCCGAACTGAACGTGACCCCGGCTGCAATAAGCCACCAGATCCGCAAGCTGGAAACCGATCTGGCAACCGAACTGTTCCGCCGCCAGCATCGCGGGGTCGAGCTGACGGAAAGCGGTGCCTACCTGTTCCTTGCGCTGCAACGCGGGTTTGAAGGCATTTCCGACGCGGTGCGCGATCTGCGCCTGCCATCAGATGCCGAGGATGTTGTGATTCAGGCGACAAGTTCGGTCAGCGCCTATTGGCTGACGCCGCAGATCACCGCCTTCTGGAAGCAGCGCCCCGATATCAGCGTGTCGCAGATCGTGTCGGACACCGGGCAGGCGGCGGGGCGGGCCGATCTGTCGATTCGCTATGGCGAGGTCGAGGCGGGTGACGGCGCAAGCGTGCCGCTGTTTCGCGGCGACATCATTGCCGTGGGCACCGCTGCCTTCGCGCGGGAACACGGGCTGGCCGAAGCGCGCGACCTGCGCGATGTGCCGTTGATCCATGTGATGGCCGAAGGCACCGACTGGACGGGCTGGGCACAATGGCTGGATCATGTGGGGCTGGGTGCGCCTCGCAGCCGGGGCATGGTGGTCAACAACCACATGATTGCCTTGCAACTGGCGCGCGACGGGGTCGGGGCCGTGCTGGGCTGGACCGGGCTGATCGGCTCGCTGATGCAGGAGTGGGGGCTGATACAGCTGGTGCCGGAAACGATGCCTTCGCCGCACAGCTTTCAGCTGCTGGCACACCCGCGCGCCACTCGGCTGGCTTTGGTATTGCGCGACTGGCTGGCCGACACGGCCCGCGCCGGGGTCATTCCTGCCGGGTAATTGCCGTACCCCTCTGCGCGCCGGGCCATACAGACGAAAGGGGCAGGACGGGGGCGCGCGTGCGGAATATATGGCGCGCATGCCCGTTTCGCGACGCGACCCGGAAAACACGCTGGCGTGAGTGTCTGGCGATGGTTTATCTGCCGGGCATGTTCGGGGCTGTGCGTCACTTTCTGTTGTGCCTGTTCTGCCTTGTGGCGCTCGCCCTTGGCAGCGTGACCTCGGCCGCTTTGATGGCACCCGGTCAATCCGACAGGGCCGCGGCGCGGATTGCGGCGCTTGGGTTCACCGAACACGATCTGTGTGGCCACATGGATCACATGCAGCACGACCATCGCTGCCCCTATTGCCACCTCCTGCCCGAGGTTTCGGTGCCCGGCCCGGCTTCGGTTGTGCGCCGGTTCCTGCCATCTTCCGGCTGGCAGCAAGCTGATGATCTGCATCGCCGCGCACAGGCGCGCGATCACGCGCGGTCGCCCCGCGCCCCGCCCACCATAGCCTGACGCCTCTCTTGCGTTTTTCCGGGGGTGCTCCTGCATCCCTTCCGACGATCTCGCCGGCGACGACAGGCGCGCCGGTGTTCTTTGGCTATGAAAACGGACCATCTGACATGTCTGACACATCGACCCGCGCGGCATCCTCCGCGCTCTACCGCGCCGTCTGGCGCTGGCACTTCATCGCGGGGCTGCTGATCCTGCCCTTCGTCATCATCATCGCTGTCACTGGCGGCATCTATCTGTTCAAGGATGAAATCAACAACGTCGCATATCGCGACCTGCGGATCGTCGCCCCCGTCGAAACGGCAGCACTTCCGGCGTCGACTCTCACCGCCAATGCGCTGGAGGCGCATCCCGGCGAGCTAAAAGCCTATCACCCTGCGCCTGGCCCCGACCGCGCCGCCGAGGTCAAGATCAAAGGCGCCGACGGGCTGAAGAATTCGGTTTTCGTGAACCCCTATACCGGCGCCGTGCTGGGCACGCTCTGGGATGGTGGAGCGTCGGGCAGCCCGGCCATGTATGTTGTGCGCAAGCTGCATTCGCTGGAATACATCGGCTGGTTCGGCAATCGCGTGATCGAGGCGGTCGCAGGCTGGATGGTGCTGCTGACGGCCACCGGTATCTACCTGTGGTGGCCACGTGGCAAAGCTGTGGGCACCACCACCATCAAGGCCAGCAAAGGCCGCCCGTGGTGGCGCGATCTGCACGCCGTTACCGGCATTTATACGGCGGCCTTCATAGTGTTTCTGGTAATGACGGGCCTGCCGTGGTCGAAAGTCTGGGGCGGCTATTTTTATGACAGCGCCTATGCGATGGGGCTGGGAATGCCCGATGGCTATTGGTCGGCTTATCCCAAATCGACGGTGCCCACTGGCGATGTGCTGGATCGCAGCCCTTGGATCATGGAAAAGCTGCCGATGCCGGAATCCGCCGCACCTGCAGGTGTGCCGGCCGGGATCGATCAGGTTGTGGCCACGGTCGAGGGCTTGGGCATCGCGCCCGGCTACGCGCTGAACGTGCCTTCGGGTGAAACCGGCGTGTTCACCGCCTCGGTCTACCCCGACGACATCACGCAAGAGCGGGTGATCCACCTCGATCAATATACTGGCGAGGTGCTGTACGACGCGATGCTGGCCGATCTGGGTGCGCTGGGCTGGGCGGCTGAATGGGGCGTGTCGATCCACATGGGGCAGGCCTGGGGGCTGGCGAACCAGCTGGTGCTTCTGGGCGCCTGCGTGGGGATGATCGCCATGGCCGTCGCGGGCGGCATGATGTGGTGGAAACGTCGCCCGGTCGGCGGCATCGGTGTGCCGCAAATCCCTGCCGACTGGCGCATTCCGCGCACCTTGCTGGTGATGGCCGTGGTAGTCGGGGTCTTCTTTCCGCTGGTCGGTCTGACCCTGATCGTGCTGGCCGCGATCGAGGTCACAATCTTCCTGTCCCGCCGCAACAGACCGAGCGTCGCGTAAAAGCGAAACGGCCGGCCTCGACACGGGCCGGTCGAACCGCATCGCCAATCCGAAGATGGCAAACAGGACTAGTCTGCCTCAGACAGAGGACGTGGCGGTGCAGCCAGTTTCGAGCGGTTCTGTCTCTGCCTGGAACTTTTGCCATCAAGGACTTTGCAGGCTGTTTCCAAGCTTTCGATAAGCTCCTTTATCGGACCTTCGCGTCCGCGATATGATCGTCAGGCCGTGGTCTTGTGTGGCGGAGGGGCCCAACTGTTCATGCCATCCTCAATCCCGGCGGAAACACACGGTGAATCCATCGGCCGATTTAGGTATGAAGCCGCTCGTTTTCTCAAAATTGCGCGAACCATGTCAAACTCCAGACCAGCGGCGGATATCATCACTTTGATGCCGTTCTTGGTTTTGGGCGCAGGGCGCAGAGCGGCTTAACCGGATCGGCTATCGCTGCGCCGGTCGGATTGCAGCGCATAGATCCCGCCAAGAGCATCGGATATCTCGCGCGCCGCAGCCAGAAGCGGTGGCTTCATTTTCGCGACGTCCTCCGGTCCAAACCGTTCCTTCGGGCCCGATAGCGATAAGGCTCCCATCAGATTGTCACCGCTCGAGAACACGGGCGCCGCAATACCGGCGCAAAACTTGTCCCGTTCGCCAAGAGAAATCGCAAAGCACTCCTCTCGGATCTGCTTCAGCTCCGGTGTGTCCGGCTCGTCCGGGTGGAAGGCGAGAAGGACCTTGCCGGCCGCACCGCGCCGGATGGGCAGGCGGTCGCCTGCGTGAACCCGGTCGAGTGTTGAATGCCGGGAGTCCATCCTGAACAGGCACAGTCTTTCATCCGACGTTTGCCGGATGTGGAACGAGGGGCTTTCGGTGCCCGTATCGACCAACCGTTCCATCACGGGCATCACGATGTGCCGCAAGGGGTTCGAGCGTTCGTAGGCCAGCCCGAGGTTCATGATCGACGGACCAAGAGCATACTTCGAGTCCTCGACGCGCATGATGTACCCGGCGTCAAGCAGCGACTCGAGGATGCGAAGGATCGTGCTTTTGTAAAGGCCGGTGGCGCGGGCGATTTCGCTCAGGTTCCGGGGCAGGGTGGATTGTTCGATCGCCGTCAGGATCGCCAGGGCGCGGTCGACTGCGGCGACCCCTCGGGCGGGCTTTTCCTCTTGGTCCGTGTCCAGCTTACTCACGCGATCGTCCTCTGTGTGGGGTCGGTGTCATAATTGGCATCTGGCTGGTGCAATGCAACGATCTACTTGGCTGTCTTGTGGTGCCGCAGGTCGCGGGCGTGACGGGCCAGGGCAAGGTAACGGTAGAGGCCGTGCACGAACTTGCCGTAGGGCATGGTCAGGAAGAATGTCAGCACCGCGCCAAGGTGCAAGGCAAGCAGACCGCCAAGCAGGGTCGTTTCGCCCAAAAGCCGCAACGCCAAACCGGTGGCTCCCGTCAGGAGCAGGATAAGGAGAAAGCCGACTTCCATGCCGCGGAACCCTGTCGCGCCCAATTCAGGCATGCGGCCCCGTTTCGCAGAGAGAAGCCCGATGGGGCCGATGACCAACCCGATCCCGCCGGCAATGCCCAGCAAGGCCGGGCCGCTGTGCCAGGAATAAGGCGCGTGCCACCCCAGGAGGTAGTGATAGATTGTGGCCAGCGAGGTCGCGGCGAAGCAGAGCAGGAAGCCGTAGAAGGTGAAGTGGTGCCACATCCGCCGACGGTCGTCGGGCCTGTCGTCATCGTTGAAGCACCCCATTCCGCCACCGTCGAGATACGTCAGGCGGGCAGCGTCGTGCGCGGCCTGAGCGTGATCCCTGCTGCCGGTCTGTGACGCGCCGGTATCCCGCCAGAACGCTCTGGCGCCCATGGTGATGGCAAGGATCATCCAGGCGAAGGCCGCACCGAAGACGGCGATCATCGCATTGTGGGGCATCAGGGCATAAAAGCGGGCGTCGTCCTGATGGGCGGACCATAGTGCACCCGGATCACTGGCAGCGACGAAGCCTGCGATGAAAAGCGCGGTGGTTACCATCAGGCCGAGCGCAAGCGCCGTGCCATGCCGTGCAAACAAGGGCCTTGCAGCTTTGGGCCAGGCGTATTGCGCGTAACTTTCCGCCCGCACCTGCGCCAGCGTGCCCGGCACGTTGACCGCGAATTCATGCGGCGGCGTGAACTGGCAATCGTGATAGCAGGCCCCGCAATTGTGGCAGAGGTTGGCAAGGTGGTTCAGATCACCGTCGGTGAACGAACGCTTCAGTTCCATCGCCGGAAAGACAGCGCAAAGCCCTTCGCAATACCGGCAGGAATTGCACACCGTCATCAGACGGTCGGCTTCGATCAACGCCGGGGTGCTATGCGACATAAGCGGCGGCCTCCTCTCCGGCGAGGCGACCGAAGACGGCGCCGATCGTCATGCCGATCCCGGCGGCATAGCCTTGGCCCAGCACGTTACCGGCCATGATCTCGCCTGCGGCGAACATGTTCTCGGCCGGTGTACCGTCCTTCATGACCATGCGGGCGCGATCATTCACACGAGTGCCAAGGTAGGTAAAAGTGATGCCTGGCCGCACGGGGTAGGCGTAGAATGGCGCGGTCTCGATCCGCTTCGCCCAGTTCGTCTTGTCGATCCCAAGGCCCTCGGTCCGGTTTCCATCGGGTTCCGTGTGATCGAAGGGGCGTCCTCCGACGACGGCTGCGTTGAAATCATGGATGGTTTCGGTCAGCTGGTGCGGGTCGAGCGAGAGTTTGCCTGCCAGTTCGGCAATGCTGTCCGCCTGCACCGGCGGGTAGAGGGAGGGCATGAATTTCTCCAGGTTGGGCGCGTCGAAGACGATGTAGGCAATCTGGTCAGGCTGTTCGGCAACGAGACGCCCCCAGATGGCGTAGCGTTTGGGCCAGATGTCTTCTCCTTCGTCATAGAAACGCGCGGCGTTCTTGTTGACGACGATGCCGAAGACCACGCAATCAAGCCGCGTGATGATGCCGCCGTCGTATTTCGGGGCGCGGGCGTCGATGGCCACCGCATGGCACTGTGTGGCATCCCCGATCTGCTGGACGCCGTTGTCGATCAGGGCGCGCGTCAGGCTGCCGCGATTGTGGGGCGTTCCACGGATCAGGAAGTTGTCTGCCCTCTCGCCCCAGCCCTGTTTCAGCCAGTCGATATCCGCTTGAAAGCCGCCGCTTGCTGCGATCAGGCTGCGCGCCTCGATCCGGGTCTTGCCTTCAGGGGTGGTCACCGTCGCCGCGCGGAAGCTGCGGCCATCAATCTCGACCTCGGTCACCTCGTGCTCGTAGCGGACTTCGACGCCCAGTCGTTGGGCCGTGCGGTAAAGCGCGTTCAGCATCGACCGGCCACCGCCCAGGAAGAAAGAGTTCGTCCGGCCAAGGCTCAGGGTCCCGCCAAGTGAGGGTTGGAACCGCACGCCCTGTTGCTGGATCCACTCCAGCATGTCGTAGGACCGTTCGATCATCATGCGGGCCAGCGTTTCGTCGGTGTTGCCTGAAGTCACGCGGAGCAAGTCCCGCATGAATTCATCGCCGGTATAAGGCCCGGTCAGCGTGCCTGTCGCCGTGTCATGGGCGCAGCGCATGTTGCGCGTGTGCCGGGTGTTGCCGCCGCGATAGAACTTGGGGGCTTTTTCCAGAACCAGAACGCTGCGCCCCGCGCGCCGCGCCGCGATGGCTGCGCACAGGGCGGCGTTGCCGCCGCCTGCAACCAGAACATCCCACCTGCCTGTCATGTCCGATCCATCAAACGGACAAGGGCAGGGAAGTAGGCATCGCCCAGCCCGGCCTCGCGCGCCTTTTCCATCCTGTCGCGTGCAAGTTCCGCGCCCTGGGCCCGAAACCCGGTGAGCCTGGCCAGTTCAAGCGCATAGCTCATGTCTTTCAGGGCGTAGTCGGTCGGAAAGGCGCCAGTCGGGAAATTATCGGGCAACATTGCCTTCATGCCGTGGTTTCGCAGGGCGAAGCTGTCGGCAGAACCCTTCGAGAGCGTGTCGAACAGAAGCCCGGGATCGACGCCGGCAGCGCGGCCAAGGTTCAGGGCTTCGGACAGTGCGACGACAGTTTCAAACAAGACCATGTTGTTGAGGATTTTGACCACCTGACCGCAACCAACGGGCCCGCAATGGGTGATGTCGGTTGCCGCATAGGCAAGTAGAGGGCGCAGTAGGGCAAAATCATCTTCCGCCCCGCCAACCATGATAGACAGGGTGCCATCCTCGGCGGCTTGGCGGGTCCGGGCAACGGGGGCGTCGCACAAACGGGCACCCTTGGCCACCAGTTCCTCGGCAAGATCGCGCGTCAGCCCGACCGGAGAGGTCGACATGTCGACGATGATCTGGCCTTGGCGCACGGCGGGCAGAATGTCGTGCCTGACCACAGCCTCGACCTGTTTCCCTCCTGGCAACGAAAGAAAGAGAATATCGACGTCTGCCACCATCGCGGACACGCTGTCAGCGGCAATGGCGCCCTGCGCGCATAGCCGCGTAACAGGGGTGTCGGACAGATCGAAGACCCGCATGGGCAGGCCCGACTTGGTCAGGATGTTCCGGCAAATCGGTTCTCCCATGACTCCCAGCCCGGCAAAGCCGAGTGTCGGGGTCTTGGGGCGGACAGTGTGCGCATTCATTACGCCTGGTCTCCTTTGGGAATGGGAATGGACAGAATGGAGGTGCCGCAGAGTGAGCCAAGGTAGGCACGGCTCTCGTCCTTGGAAAAGGCGATTGATGCGATATTTCCCAGGCGGCTTTCGCCGGTGTCGTAAAAGTGCTCGCGCCCCATCCGGCCTTCGCTCAGCGCGGTTTCCACCCGGTCGACAAGCGCGTGGTCGCAGTCTTCCAGTATCAGGCGCGCCGTGCCGTCGGGAGCAACACGCCACAGCCGGTTCGAGACAATACAGGTGACCCAGAGGTTGCCCGCGCTGTCGAACCGGATCCCGTCGGGGAAATCGCCGCGACCGAATTGGGCCAGTGTTCGGCGGTTCGTCAGACCTTCGGTGCCGAAATCGAACCGTGTGATCCGGCGGGAGAACGTTTCCGATACAACAAGGCCTGCACCATCGGGTGTCAGGCGGCATTCGTTGGCAAAGCAGATATCGTCTGCCAGAATCCTCGCTCTGCCATTCTCTACCAGCACGACAAGCCCGTCCGCGACCTTGTCTGAATAGGCTTGGTAACGCGGCTGCTTGATGGTGCTGACCGTGATCCAGATCCTGCCCTGTTCGTCCGTCATGACAAAATTGGCGGCGGCAAGCGGTATGCCCTCGGCTTCCATCAGAACCGGCTCGAGTCGCTCGTCAGCTGTCAGTCGCCAAATCCCGCCGCCTTCACCGATATTCGCGATCAGGGTGCTGCCATCCGGTTGCGGGGCAATGCCATTCGGAGTCAGCTCGGTGCCGTTGGCCATCGCCGGGTTGGGGCCATGTGTACTGATCCGGCCGTCCGGCGTGACGCGGCTGATTCCACGTCCTCGGTGTGACACGACCAGGCCGCCGTCGCCCGTGACGTGAACCGATTCCGGACGGTCCAGCCCGGATCCGATTGGTGTGGCGTCGGCAGCCGACAGCAGGGCGGTGCTCGGTAGGTCACTCATGTGCCGAACCTCCGTATTTATGGACTTTTTGTTCTGATCTGGCGTCGGTGGCGCGGGGGTCAGAGCGGTTTGTGCTCAACGGTTTGCCCGTATTTTTCATTTTCATCTTGCATCCTTACGTATTGGCTATTTATGAAATAGACCAAATGTTCTGTTTTAAGCAACACAAAGCGGGTGGCAAAATGACCGAACACGTCGAAAGCATATTTGCGGCGCTGCCGGATCTTTATCTTCGTCGATCTGATTTGATCGTGAGGAGTAAGGCTGCAAGCGCGGTCTTGTTGCTGGATGCAGGTTCCGATCGTGTCCGGCTTGTTGTTGCGGAACAGATGGTCACGGTTGTTTCGGCTGACGGACCGATGGCCGGCTGGGATATCGCGCTAAGAGCTGATCCCGCGGCTTGGGAGGACCACTGGAAGGCCGTTCCAGCCCCGGATGCGTTCGATATCTTCGGCATGGTGCGCCGTGGACGAATGCGGATCGAGGGCGATTTCGGCCCGCTCATGCGGCACTTGCAACTGATTAAGGATATATTGGCACTGCCGAGGGCGGCGGCATGACTGCGCGTTTCGATCCGATGACCGGGCGTTATTTGCGTCTTGATCTCAACGGGCGGGCCCATCGTGTCTACGTTGAAGAGGCCGGGCAGGGGATTCCGTTGCTGTGCCTGCACACGGCCGGCGCGGATGGGCGGCAGTACCGTGGCCTGATGCTGGACGAGGCCGTGACCTCGCGGTTCCGGGTGATTGCGTTCGACATGCCGTGGCATGGTAAATCCAGCCCACCGGACGGGTGGCAGCACGAGGAATATCGGCTGAGCACGGCAGAATACGTCGGGATGATCCTTGATCTCTGCGCCGCGCTGGAACTGGATCGCCCGGTGGTTCTGGGCTGCTCGATCGGCGGCCGGATCGTGCTGCAACTGGCGGCGGATCATCCCGACACATTCCGGGGGCTGATCGGGGCACAGGGCGCTGCCTGGCAAGAGCCATGGTACGATACCGACTGGCTGCACCGGCCCGATATTCACGGGGGCGAGGTCTGCGCCGCGCTTATTTCGGGCCTGATTGCACCGGGTGGGCAGAAGCCGACCGTCACGAAACCCTCTGGCACTACATGCAGGGCGGCCCCGGTGTCTTCAAGGGAGACCTTTGGTTCTACCGGGTCGACGGAGACCTGCGGGACACGATCGCGCGGATCGACACGACGCGGTGTCCACTGTGGCTGATGGCAGGGGAATACGATTTCTCGTGCCGGCCCGAAGACATGCAAGCCACTGCCGATGCCATTCCCGGCTGTCGCGCCGTGGTGATGGAGCGGCTCGGCCATTTTCCAATGAGCGAGAACTACGGGCAGTTCGCCCGCAGCCTCATCCCGATCCTCGACACGATCGAGGCATCGGCTCCGGCGGTGCAGGGCATCGCGGCGGAGCGCACTTAGCCATTCATGGGAGGAGAACCAAAATGAAACGGAACAGCATTCTCGCGGCGGCCTCGGTCTTTGCGCTGATCTCGGGCGGCGCCATGGCGCAGGAAACGCTGAAGATCGGTGCGCTTGTCACCATGTCCGGCGCTGGCGCAAGCTGGGGCAACGGCATGAAGCGCGCCGCCGAGATGGCGGCGGAAGACGTGAACGAGACTGGCGGCCTCGATGTGGGCGGCACAAAGTACATGGTCGAGGTCATCGCCTACGATGACAGTTACAAGGCCAACGAGGCGGTGACCGCCGCAAACCGCCTCGTTTTCGAAGACAAGGTGAAATACATCATCGGCACTGTCGGTTCGGCCCCGATCCTTGCCATTCAGCCGATCACCGAAGAAAACGGCGTCATCACCATGACGCTGGGTTTCACGGCGCAGGCCCTGACGGCTGACAAACCCTATACCTTCCGCCCCAACCCGACCACGGCCGAGGTGGCGCAGCCGCAGATCGACTGGATCGTGAAGACGCAAGGGGTGAAGACCGTCGGTGCGCTTTTCCCCAAGGACGAGACCGGCGAAGCCATCGCAAAGGATCTTGCCGGGGCCTATGAAAAGGCCGGCGCGACCTTGGCCGCGACCGAGTTCTTCGAACGTGACCGCGTGGATTTCATTCCGTTGCTGACCCGGATCATTGCCCAGGGCGTCGACGCGATCGAACTGGACGGCAACTCGCCGGTGACGGCGGGGCAGATCGTGCAGCAGGCGCGTGACCTTGGCTTCGAGGGCGTGATCCTTCGGACAGGTGGCCCTGCCACGCAGGAAATCGTCAACGTGGCTGGCGAGGCTGCGACCGAAGGCATGTTCGTGCACTCTGCCTTCGACCCCGGCGTGGAAAGCGCCAAGGCCTACGAAGATCGGTATGTCGCGACCTACAACGAGCCGATGAACGGCTTTTCGCCCTTCTTCTACGACGGCACCAAGATGCTGTTCCAGGCGATGCAGGACGCGGGGACGGTCGAGGACACCGAGGCGGTGAAGGCCGCACTTGAAGGTATCTCCGACTATGGAGGCATCCTCGGCACGATGAACTGGACGGGAGAGGATCGTTACGGGATCGCGCATCAGCTGGACAGCCCCTTCTACATTGCCCGCGTGACGGGCGGCCAGGAAGAAATCGTCGCGCGCTGCACCTCTGCTGGTTGCGAATAAGCATCGCCCGGCCGCGCGTTGTTCCTGCACGGCGCGCGGCATTTTTCTGCGAAAGGACCGGCTTCCGTGAGCTTTCTCATCGCCCAGTCGCTGATCAACGGCGTGATCCTGGGAACACTTTACCTCTTGATGGCAATCGGATTCACGCTGGCCTTCGGCGTGATGCGTATCGTCAACTTCGCCCATGGCGAATTCTATATGGTCGGGGCTTTCTGTGCCCTGATCGGCGTCACCTGGCTGGGCTTGCCCTTTCCGGTGACGTTGGCCCTGACGATTGCGGTGGCAATCCTTCTGGGTGCGCTGGTGGAGCGCGTGGTCTTCAGGCCATTTCGCAATGACGAGCTGTCGGGCATGATCGCCTCGCTTGGATTGGCGATGATCCTTCAGCACGGCGCACTGATCCTCTTCGGTCCCGATCCGCAGGCCTTTCCGGCCCTGGTTTCCGGCGTGTTCAAATGGGGCGCGCTGATCGTGCCGAAGTCGCGCGCGCTGGCGCTTGGCGTTGGCATCGTGATCCTGCTGATCTTCTACATTTTCCTGATGCACACCCGGCATGGCCGTGCGCTGCGCGCCATCGTCCAGGATCAGGAGGTTGCCGCCGTTTTCGGTGTCCGGCTCGAAATCATGTACCCGCTTGGTCTGGGTCTTGGCGTGGCGCTGGCCGCTGTTGCGGGCGGGCTGATGGCGCCACTTTTTGGTGTATCGCCCTTCATCGGGGCGACCCCGCTGCTCAAGGCCTTCATCGTGGTGATCCTCGGCGGATTGGGCTCCATCCCCGGTGCGGCGCTGGCCGCGATCCTGCTGGGCTTGATCGAAAGCTTTACGTCGTCATTCGTCAGCGCCTCTGCCGCCGACATCGTGACATTCGCGCTGGTGATCGTGGTGCTGTTGGTGCGTCCCGCGGGACTTCTGGGGAGGGCCGAGGCATGAGCATGTCGGCAACGTCCTCCGCGCCCGCCTTTCAACCGATGACCGTCGTCTGGATTGCGGGCATCGTGCTGGCCGCGCTGATCCCGTGGTTCACGGGCAGCGTCTTTCATTTCCACATTGCGATCATGGTGTGCATCTCGGCCATGGCAACCGGCGGGCTGGCCGTCATCGCCTGGGTCGGGCAGCTGTCACTGGCCCATGCGGCCTTTGCCGGGATCGGAGCCTATACCTCGGTCTTGCTGGTCACGCGGCTCGACGTGCCGGTGCTGCTGGGGCTGCCAGCGGGGGCGTTGGTGGCCGGTGCCGTGGCATTTATCATCGGCGCGCCCCTGCTGCGTTTGCGGGGGGTGTATTTCGTGCTGATCACCTTTGCGCTGAATGAACTTTTTCGCCTGATCATGCTGGATATTCCCGAATTTTCGGGCGGGTCGAGCGGCATCGCGGGCATTCCCAAAATATCGCTCTTCGGCGTCACCCTGTCGAACTACCAGTCGGTCTATCCCTTCGCCCTGTTCTGTCTGGCGCTGGTCATGGGGCTGCTGGTGCTGATCCGGCGCGGGCAGCTGGGCCGGCGCTTTGCCGCGGTCGAGGAGAACCTGGCGTTGGCGGAATCCTCGGGCATTCCTACGGCGAAGACGCAGACTATCGCGTTCACCATCGGCAGCGCCATTGCCGGTTTCTCGGGTGCCTTCCTGGCGCATTACGTCGGCTTCATCTCGCCGGAAACCTTCGGGTTCCAGCTGTCGGTCTCTTACGTGATCATGTTGGTGACGGGGGGGCGGTTGGCGCTCTGGGGGCCTCTGGTCGGGGCTCTTTTTCTTACACCGCTGCCGGAATTTTTGCGGGGTGCGGTAGAGTACCAGCACGTCATCTACGGCGTCGTGCTCATCGCCGTCTTGCGGTTCCTGCCGCGTGGGCTGGCAGGTTTGCCCCGGCAACTGTCGCGGAAAGGAGGCCGCGGATGAACGCGCTTCTTGAAATCAGCGGCCTGACTAAGCGGTTCGGCGGTTTGACAGCCCTGTCGGATGTGAGTTTCGGCGCGTCCGAAGGGGCCATAACAGGGCTGATCGGGCCGAACGGGGCAGGCAAGACGACCTGCTTCAACCTAATCACCGGCACGTTGCCCGCAACATCCGGGACCATCCGGTTTCGGGGGCAGGACATTGGCGGGCTGTCGCCGCACAAGGTGGTAGAGCATGGGCTGGCGCGGACCTTTCAGGCCGCGACGACCTTCCCGGCAGCAACGGTGCGCGAGAACATCCTGCGCGGGGCGCTTCTGCGCCATCCGCTTGGGCTGGGGGCTATGGTCTTTGGCGGCGCGGCGGCGCGGGATGCGGAACGCAAGGCGCGGCAGACTGTCGACGAGGTCATGGAGGCGCTCGACCTGACCGAGCACGCGCACCGGGAGGCCGGCACGCTGGCCTATGGGCATCAGAAACGGCTTGGCGTGGCGATCGGTCTGGCCACGCGGCCGGGTCTGCTGTTGCTTGATGAACCTGCGGCGGGTTTGAACCCGGACGAGGTGGACCGTTTCGCGACCATGCTGAAAGAGATCCGTACCCGGTTTGGCCTGTCGGTGTTGATCGTCGAACATCACATGCGGCTGATCATGCGGATCTGCGATCATATCGTCGTTCTCGATCATGGCGAAAAAATCGCCGAAGGCGCGCCGGAAGCGGTGCGCGATGATCCGAAGGTGATCGAAGCCTATCTTGGAGCAGATCATGCGAAGTGACCTTTCCGTCCGAAATCTTGTCGTGAACTACGGGCCGGTGCGCGCCTTGCATGGGGTAAGTTTCGATGTGCCCGAAGGCCAGATTGCCGCGCTTGTCGGGTCGAATGGCGCCGGCAAGAGCACGGTGCTGAAATCCATCTGCGGCCTGCTGAAGCCGGTGGAAGGCGAGATACGCGTGGGCGAAGAGGTAATGAAACCTCGTCCCGGCGATCCACTGCGCCACGGTGTTGCCCTGTCGCCCGAAGGCCGCCGACTTTTCGGTCGGCTGTCGGTCGAGGAAAACCTGATGATGGGCGCCTATACCGTCAAGGACGCCGCCGCGCGGGATGACATGCTCGACAGGGTTTACGGCTATTTCCCGCGCCTGAAGGAACGGCGCCGCCAGATGGCGGGGTCGCTCTCGGGCGGGGAACAGCAGATGTGCGCCATCGGAAGGGCGTTGATGGCGCAGCCGCGCGTGCTGCTGCTGGACGAACCCTCGCTTGGCATCGCGCCCATCATCGTGGCAGAACTGGCGAAGATCATCGAAGAGATCAGCCGGGATACCTCCATGACGGTTCTGCTGGTCGAACAAAACGCCCAGATGGCATTGTCGATTGCCGCGACCGGTGTTGTGCTTGAAACCGGGAATGTTGTCCTGACCGGCACCGGGCGCGAGCTGCTGGCAAGCCCGGAGGTCCGGGCAGCCTACCTGGGAACCTGAATTCGGAACATCGGAAGGAAACGACCATGTCGCTTCTCGCAAAAGAGGCCGGAATTCCACCGGTAGATCAGACACAGGACCTTTTGATCGCGGGACGCCCCGTGGCAGGGGATGGCCCGCCGCTTGATGTTTTCAATCCGGCAACCGGCGCTTTGCTCGGGCGGGTCGGAACCTCGAGCCCGGCGCAGGTTTCCGCAGCCATCGCGGCAGGCCGGGAGGCATTGATAGAAACCGGATGGTCGGCTTTTCCCCCGCATGAGCGCGCGCGCGTGTTGTCCCGGGCCGCCGACGAGATCGAGCGTCAGGCCGACCACCTTGCCACTCTCCAGATGTCAGAAAACGGTAAGACCCGCAAAGAGAGCCACGCTCAGGCCATCTCGGCCGCCGGCATCTTTCGATATTACGCAGCCGTTTGCGAATGCAGCGAAGAGGCCATGCCTCCAGCGCGGGGCGATTATTTCACCATGCAGGTCCATGAGCCGGTTGGCGTGGTCGCGGCGCTGACGCCGTGGAATTCGCCCCTGACAATGGGCGCGCAAAAGATCGCCCCCGCGCTGGCGGCGGGCAATGCCGTGGTTTTGAAGGCGGCAGAAACAACCTCCTTCGTAACGTTGGCGCTTGGGCAATGCGTGGTCGAAGCCGGGCTTCCGCAAGGGCTGCTCTCGGTCATTGCCGGGGGGCGTGAAACTGCGGTGGCCCTTGTCGAGGACCCGGGCATAGGGCTTATCAGTTTTACAGGCGGCACCGCCACCGGGCAAAGCATTGCGCGCGGGGCTGCGGACCGGCTGGTTCCATTGATCCTCGAATTGGGGGGCAAATCACCGCATATTGTTTTTGCCGATGCAGACCTTGAAGCTGCGGCCAAGGCCGTTGCAAACGGGATCTTCGGAGGCACCGGACAGTCTTGCGTAGCCGGATCGAGGTTGTTCGTTCAGGCGTCGGTGGCGGATCGGTTCCGCGCCCTTCTGATCGCCGCCGCCGGGGCGATGACGCTTGGTCCGCCGTCCGACCCGGACAGCGTGATCGGTCCGTTGTCGTCCTTCGCGCATCGCGACCGCGTCGAGGCCTTCGTGGCCGCTGGTCTTGAGGCTGGCGGGAAGGTTCTTTTCGGGGGACAGCGCCCCGAAGGCGACGCCTTTGCGGAGGGCGCCTATTACCAACCGACCATTATCGGCGGGCTCGATAATTCCGCTACTATCGCGCAGGAAGAAATCTTTGGGCCGGTGCTTTGTTTCATGACATTTGAAGACGAGACCAGTCTGATCGCCGCGGCGAATGACAGTGCATACGGACTTGCCGCCGGTATCTGGACGCAAGACTATCGCCGCGCCTGGCGGGTTGCGCGTGCAATCGAGGCGGGAACGGTCTGGATCAACACCTACAAGCAACTGTCCATCGCCGCGCCTTTCGGGGGCTTCAAACTTTCGGGTGTTGGCCGCGAAAAGGGGCTTCAGGGGATGCGCGCGTACCAGCAGACGAAAAGTGTCTATTGGTCGACCACATAGACGCTGCTGGAACGCCGCGTTTTACTGCTGGTGCGAGACGACGCGCGTAGAGAGGAATTACGCCTTCGGGCTGTTCTTGGCCTGACGCTCGGCCGATGTGCCGAAGAGGGAACATTTGATCTACGTTATCACCGGAAGCTGGTCATGGTGTGGCGCTTACCAAGCAACGCGTGGCACCTGCCGATCGGGCTGCCGCAATCGATACGACTAGCGTCCACGTCTCGCGCTTTTTCCTTTGGCGACTTTCAGCAGAGTGCCCTGCCAGAGCGTAGGATCAGCGCGCGTCACCACGTCCACGATAGAGTTGGCGCGCTGCACCTGTCAGGGCATAGGACATCGCGCGTTCCTTCATCCCTTTTGGGTTGTCCAGTCCCAGCCGTGCGAGCAGACCATCAGGCTTGTCTGACGTCATGCCAACGAAGATTAGCTTGGCCATATCAAAGCTGTTGCCCTTGGCATCGGACAACACGCCAAGCGCCGGAAGCAAGCGGCGTTCTGTTGCGTCAAAGTCAGTGCCGAAGGGAAACTCCGGCAGATCGAACGGGCTTAACCATTGCCTGATGGTATCAGGCATGTTTCGCCTTGCACTGTCCGGCAGTCGATACTCGGCAGCGATCTTGCCGGCGGATTTCGCCCGGTCGAGCAGGTCATCCTGAAATCGGCTGTCGGTGATGGCGAGCATCCGGGCGATTGCATCTTCGTCGCGTTGTCCGCGCAAATCGGCGATCCCGTATTCGGTGACAATGATGTCGCGATAGGCGCGCGGCACGCTTTCATGGGGATGGTCCCACACAATGTTGGACACCGTTTTGCCCTTGCTGGTGCGGGTCGCGGGCAGCGTCAGGATGGATCGGGCACCGTCGAGCGCAAAGGCCTGTTCGATAAAATTGAACTGACCGCCGATCCCGCTGACCTCCTGCGCAGAGGAGGTGATGTCGCTGACGGCGCCGCCCAGAAGCGTGACTTTCATGGCCGCATTGACGAAGCGGGCGTTGGTTCGGGCGGCACGTTTTGCACGCTCATCGCCATAGAGCTGGTTGGTGAAGCTGACGGGCATCATGCGGATTTTGTCGCGTTGTGCCTTGGGCAGCGCGCGCAGGCGGTCGTAGAAGTCACGGCAATCGACGAAGAACCCGGCATGGATCGCGGCGCCGTCCACCTCGCGCCTGATGACGCCTTGTTCGAACAGGTGAAGCAGGCCATCAACCAGCATTTCCGTAACGCCGTAAAGGCCTTCGTCAAACGGCCGGTCTGCGTCAAAGCCTGTTTGGGCGAACGGATTGGCTGCATGGATTTTCGGGAATTCGCCGGATTGTCGCAACAGCAGCGCGTTGGCGACCGCATCGCCAATGGCACCGATACCGATCTGGAGCGTACCGCCATCAGGAACCGTACTGGCGACATTCAGGCCAATCGCGTGTTCCGTCAGGCCGATCGGGCGTTTCACGACCGAGAAAAGCTCGAAGTTCGAGCCCGGGTCGAGGCAGAGGTCGACCTCGTCGCGGGGCACGTGCGCCTCGGGGCCGGACATTGCCGGCAGGTTCGCGTTGGTTTCACCCACGAGCAGAAAGGTCTGCCGCCCCTCGCGCCGGGCGCGCAGCAGATCGGCAGAGATGTCGGTGTTGCAGGACAGGCTGTAATCGTCACCGAACGGCGCCAGAAGCTGCATCATCACGTTCGGTTGCCACGCGGCAAGTACGTTATAGGCATGTGTGTAGTTCGACGCGATATAGCGCCGCTGCATTGCGGGCACGCCGATCCACCGCCCAGCCAGCAGAAAGAATTCGGAAACTTCGATGTTCTTGGGAAGCCTGTCCTCACGCATCATCGTTGCGTAGTCCAGAGCAGGGTAGCGGCCAAACAGCCTGTCTGCTGCGGGTTCCAGAAACCGTCGGGTCATATCTTCGGCCATGTCTGGCCGCTCGAGAGTCAGGGCCGTCAGTATCGACAGCCGCGTGTCGGGGCGGTTCGCGACAGCGCGGGTAAGCGCATTGACGAGCGTGACAGGCTTGCCCAGGCCAAGCGGCAGGGCAAGCCGGATGTCACCCCCTGTAAGATTGATGATCTCGGCGGCGATGGCGTCGGCTGTCTGCGGGTCAGCCAAGGTCGTTCCATCCCGGGTCCGGTTCAAAGCGCGGGCCGTGTTTCTCGGCGAGCCGCCGGAGGACATCGGGCACGTCGCGGCGCACTTTCGCATATTGCAGCGGGCCACCGCGGAAGGGCGCCCAGCCTGTGCCGAATATCATCGCCGCGTCGATTGTATCCGCATCGGGCGCAACGCCCTTGCGCAGCACCTCGACCGCTGCGTTGCACATGGGAAGGATCAGGCGGTCGATCACCTGGTGGTCCGGGTCATCCGCAGGCTCTTTGGGCGGGTCTTCGCTGTCGTAATCGTAAAGTCCCTTGCCAGCTTTCTTTCCGGTCTCGCCATTTTCAACCTTCTCGCGGAGCCAGTCCGGCGTCTCGGCCACCGGCGTATCAAGGCCCTTCCGCAGCGATCGCCCGACCTCGAGGCAGATATCGAGCCCGACCTGATCCGCCAGCGTGACAGGACCCATGGGCATCCCGAACGCCAGCGCGGCCCGATCTATGGCGACCTTGTCGTGGCCCTCATCCAGCATCAGGATCGCTTCCATCATGTAGGGCGCGAGGACGCGGTTGACGAGAAAGCCCGGGCCGTCGGTGACCCGCGCGGGCAGACGGTCGATGCCTGTCGTGAACGCGGCCAGCCTGTCCAATGTATCCTGTGAGGCCAGATCGTGCGACACAACCTCGACCAGGGGCATGCTGCTGACCGGGTTGAAGAAATGCAGCCCCGCAAAGCGCGCCGGGTCAGGTGCCGCATCGACAAGCGCGGCGAGCGAGAGGCTCGACGTGTTGGTCGCCAGGATCGCGTCGGGCTTCATCGTGTTGGTGAGTTCGGCATAGATCGCCTCCTTGACGGCGGTCTTCTCCGGTCCGGCTTCGATGATCAGGTCGGCCCGCGCGCGGCCCAGGCGGTCCGGGTCGGGGATCAACCTGTCCAGCGCGTCGCGCGACTTGATCCCGCTCAGATGCTTGCGCTCATATATCCGGGTGGCACGGCGGATTGTTTTGCCCAAGGGGGTCAGGTCGACATCCTCGATCGTCACCCGCTTGCCCTGCATGGCAGCCCAGGCCGCGATCTCGCCGCCCATGGCACCCGCGCCGATGACGTGGACATGGCTGATGCCGTCCTCGCGTTTGCCGGCGGCCTTCAACCGCTGCCGCAAGAAGAACACCCGGATCAGATTTTGCGCCGTGGTGCTGTCCAGCAGCGTGGTAAAGGACTCGATTTCGGCTGTCTGCATGTCGTCCGCGTCGCCACCATGATCTTCCCATAGGTCGATCAAGGCGAAGGGGGCAGGGAAGTGTCTGCGCGGCGCCTTTTTCTCGCTTTCCGATCGCATCCGGGTTGCCGCCAGACTGCGCGCAGCGCGTGTGCGCAGGGCCGAGGCGCGCAAGCTGCCATCGTGGTCCATTTTGCCTGAGGCGGCTGCCGCTATGGCCGCAGCAACGTGCCGCTCGGGCACGAGCGCGTCGATGATGCCAAGCGACTTGGCCCTGCGGTCATAGGCGCTGCGACCGGTCAACATCAACTGCATCGCTTCCACCGGGTCGATCAGGTTGGTCAGCCGGACTGTCCCGCCAAGGCCGGGATGCAGGCCCAGCTGGATTTCAGGAAAACCCAGCTTGACGCCGTCCACGCCGATCCGGTGGTCGCAGGCAAGCGCCAGTTCGAAAGCACCGCCAAGCGTTGTGCCGTGCACGACAGCGACGGTGGGAAAGGGCAGGGCGGCCAGTTTGTCCAACACGGCGTGCCCCTGGTGCAGCATGGCCTTGGCGTCTTTACCCCGGAGGTTTTCAAAGCCGTCGATATCCGCGCCTGCGCCGAATCCGCCGGGCTTGGCCGAGCGGATCACCAGAACGTCAGGGCGGGCCTGCTTGCCGTCGTCCAGAAGAGTGTCCAGTTCCCGCAGCACAGCTTCCGAAATGACGTTCGTTCCGGTGTCGGCGCAGTCGAGCCAGAGGGTCAGCGTACCGTTCTGCTCCTCCCGTCGCCAGTTCAGCGCCCCGGGCGCTTTCGGAGCTTTGGTGCTTTCATCCGGGGTGATTTCATCAAGAACGTCGGTCATGCGGCCTCCAGCAGCATGGCGCCGCCTTGTCCGCCGCCGATGCATTCCGTTGCAATACCGCGCGTGGCGCCGCGCTGTTTCAGGGCATTTGCCAGATGCAGAACGATACGGTTGCCGCTGGTCCCGACCGGATGACCAAGGCTGATCGCTCCGCCGTCGATGTTCAGGCGACCTCGGTCGATGCGGCCGAAGGCGCTGTCATAGCCAAGCACCTCGCGGCAGAAACCGTCGTCCTTCCACGCGGCGAGGCAGGCGAGCACCTGTGCTGCAAACGCTTCGTTGATCTCCCACAGGTCGATGTCTTCACAGGTCAGGCCATGGCGCTGGGCCAACGGCGTTGACGCCAGAACAGGACCCAGCCCCATGATGCCCGGGTCAAGCGCGGCCCATTGGCTGTCGACGATCCGGGCAATCGGGTCCAGCCCGTGGGCTTCGACCGCGGTTTCCGATGCAAGGATCACCCATGATGCGCCGTCGGTGATCTGGCTGGAGTTGCCCGGCGTGACCTTGCCGTAGGGCTTCTCGAACGCCGGGTCGAGTTTGGCCAGCGTGCCGACCGAAGAGTCGGGGCGCAAGCCATCGTCGTGTTCATGCGCTTCACCGTCGCGGTCGAAGACAGGCAGCACTTCGCCTGTCAGGCGGCCCTCAGCCTGCGCGGCGGCAAGGCGTTTGTGGCTTTCGACCGCATAGGTGTCGGCTGTCACGCGGTCGATATTGAAACGATGCGCCAGCACTTCCGCCGTCTGTCCCATGTTCAAGGACGTGATCGGGTCGGTCAGCCCACGCTCCAGCCCTATGATCGGGGAGAAGAAATCCGGTCGGATCTCGGCGATCGCTTTCGCCTTGTCCAAAGGCCCTTTCGCCTGCGCCATCCGGCCGAACCATTCGGTGGCGTCCCGGCTGTAGACCAGCGGCGCATGGCTCAGCGCCTCGGTGCCGCCCGCAAGGATCATCTCGTGACTGCCATCGCGGATATAGCGAAAGGCCGTATCGATGCTCTGCATCCCCGAGCCGCAGTTGATCTGAACGGTAAAGGCAACCTGCTGTTCGCCCATGCCAAGGCGCAGCGCAGCGACGCGGGCCGGGTTCATTTCGTCCTGAATAACGTTCACACAGCCAAGGATGACAAGGTCGAAGGCCGTTGCCGGAAAGGGCTGGCGCATCAAGAGGGGGCGTCCGGCCTGTACCGCAAGATCGACGGGGGTGAACGGGCCGGGCTTGCCACGTGCCTTAAGGAATGGCGTGCGGGCGCCATCAACAAGGTAGACAGGGCGGCTCATTCTGCGGCCTCCGGCCAGGTGGACCGGCGGTTCATGTCGGGGAAAAGCTGTGCCAGTTCTTCGGGCGCATATTCGTCCACGGCGACAACTTTTTGAACCGCGTCTTCGGCCCGCTTCAACTGTTCGAATTCGGCATCGGTCAGAATACCTGCGTCGAGTCCTTCGCGTGGCGACTTGCGGGCAGAGCGCAGCCGTTTCGTAATCGGCTCGGCCTCGAGTACAAGCTTGAAGGCCGTGTCGAGCAGGCCGAGGCCGCTGTCTGGCTTGGGCGGATGTGCGCCCCATACAAGGCGATCCCGCGATGCATTTGGTTCATAGACCAGTTTGGCCACGGCTTCGGTGACCTTGTCAGATGGCCCGCGCGTATGCGCACCCGGCCGCAGGATCGGGCGCAAGACCCAGCCGACCCATTTTGCGGGCATGTTGGCGATGGTTTCGTCCAGCGCCCTGCCAATGCGGGCAAACCCTGTGTCGGCGGCGTGGTGCACAAGCGGCAGATCTGCCTCGTGACGGCCTTCATCTTCCCAGCGTTTCAGGGCGGCTGCGATCAGATACATTTCCGACAATGCATCGCCAAGCCGGGCCGAGATCATTTCTTTCCGCTTCAACGCGCCGCCCAAGGTCAGGAATGCCATGTCAGCGGTCAGGGCAAATGCCGCGGACCAGCGCGACAGGCGCCGATAGATCGGCGCGACCTTGCCGGCATCCGAGGGCGCATTGCCACGCCCCGTCCAGGCCGACCACCCGGCACGGAAGGTCGTGCGAACGGAATGGTTCACATGGGCCCAGAAATGCGTATCAAACGCGTCGAGCGATGCGTCTTCGTCGGGTTCCTGAAGGGCCTGCATCTCTTTCAGAAGGTGAGGGTGGGCGCGGATGGCGCCCTGACCGAAAATGATCAGGTTGCGGGTCACAATGTTGGCGCCTTCGACGGTGATGCCAATCGGGATGGTCCGGTAGATCGGTTGCAGGTAGTTCAGCGGCCCGTCGATCACGGCCTTCCCCGAATGCACATCCATCGCGTCGTTGATCGCGTCGCGCATCCTGTCGGTCGCGTGGTATTTCATGATGGCCGAGATCACGGCCAACTTGTGCCCTTCGTCCAGCGCGGCGGTCGTCAGCCGCCGACCGGCGTCGATGACATAGGCGCTGGAGGCGATGCGGGCCATCGGCTCTTGCACTCCGCCAAACAGGCCGATGGGCAGACTAAACTGCGTGCGGATACGGGAATAGGCACCGGTTGTATGGGCCGCCATCGCCGTTGCTGCGGCCGAGAGCGAGGGCAGCGAGATACCGCGCCCGGCGGCAAGGGCGCTCATCAGCATCATCCAGCCCCGGCCGGCATACTCCGGGCCGCCGATGATATGGTCGAGAGGAATGAACACATCCTTGCCGGTTGTCGGGCCGTTCTGGAACATGGTGCCCGAGGGCAGGTGCCGCCGCCCGATTTCGACCCCGGGCAGATCCGTCGGAACCAGGGCGCAGGTGATCCCGATATCTTCCGTCTCCCCCATCAATCCGTCGGGGTCGCGCAGCTTGAACGCCAGACCAAGAACCGTACAGACGGGCGACAGCGTGATATAACGTTTGGCCCAATTCAGGCGAATGCCCAACACCTCTTCGCCATTCCACTGGCCAGTGCAGATTACGCCGTCATCGGTCATCGCCGATGCGTCAGACCCGGCATCTTCGCTGGTCAGGCCAAAAGCGGGCAGCTCCTCGCCGCTGGCCAGTCGCGGCAGCCATGCCGCCTTTTGGTCGTCGGTGCCGAACTGAAGGATCAATTCGCCCGGGCCAAGAGAATTGGGAACCATGACCGTTACGGCAGCAACGACAGAATGGCTGGCGATGTAACGGACGACTTCGGAATGGGCATAGGCCGAGAATCCGAGCCCGCCGTGCTGTTTCGGAATGATCATGCCGAAAAACCCGTTCTCGCGCAGGAAATCCCAAGCCTCTGCCGGGAGGTCGCCGGTGTGGTGATCTATCTCCCAAGGGTCGACCATGTCACAGAATGCGCGGCAGGGCCCTTCGATGAACGCGGTTTCCTCGTCGTTCAGCTGCGGCGCTTTCATGTTGCGCAGCATGGCCCAGTCGGGTTTGCCTGAAAACAGTTCGGCTTCGAAGTGGACGTCGCCGGAGTTGATCGCCTCTGCTTCGGTGGCGGACAAGGTGGGAAGAACCCCTTTGGCCCACTTGTGGATGGGGCGGGTGAGGTAACGTTTCCGAAATGACATCTGCACTCCTCCTATGCTGGAAACGCTTGTGCTGCGAAGGAGGTTCCTGCCGCGGCATCGACTGACCCGAGTGTTCTTGCTTCGCCCCGGCGGTGCGCGTTGAGCCGACAGGGAACCTTTCCGCGCTGTTCACGTTCTCGTGCTATGGTCGTGATTGAGGGCGATCCACTCGCCTGCCGCCGTCGGTGCGGACGAATTCTGAGGTTGTGCGTCCCGATTTTGGCTGTGGCCGGGTGCGGGGGGGAACAGTCATCGCTGAATCCCGCCGGACAAGACGCGATTTCAATTTCCACGCTGTTCTGGGTGATGCTGGCCGGGGCCGTCGTGCTTTGGCTGCTGGTGAATGGCGCTTTCTATTACACCTCTAAGGTCAGACCTGGCGCATTCGATCAGCGCCACGCCCGCAACATCCTGATCGGTGGCGGTATCGTTCTTCCGGTTGTCGTGCTGACCGCACTGCTGGTTTGGGGCCTGAGCATTCTGCCCGACCTACGCCGCCCGGGCGACGGGCTGGTGATCCGGGTGACGGGCGAGCAGTGGTGGTGGCGTGTGGAATATTGGCCCGAGGGCGCGGATGCGCCGGTTGTTACGGCCAATGAAATCCGCTTGCCTGTCGGGCAGAGAACCGAAATCCACCTGACGTCGGACAAGGTGATCCATTCGTTCTGGATACCGGCGCTTGGCGGCAAGATGGATATGTTTCCAGGCCGCGAGACGATGATCAGCCTCGCGCCTGAAAAGGTTGGAACATATCGCGGGCAATGCGCCGAATTTTGCGGGGCCAGCCATGCGTGGATGGCCTTTGCGGCAGTTGTCATGGAAGAGGGCGCATTCGACCAATGGCTTGCAAATGAGGCCGCCGATGCTGTGGAACCCGTGTCCGAGGCGGCAGAACGCGGTGCGAAAATATTCCTCACTGAAGGCTGCGGCGCATGCCATGCGGTGCGCGGCACCGATGCCGTCGGTCAAGTCGGTCCCGACCTGACCCATGTCGGCAGTCGCCAGACGCTGGGGGCCGGGCGGATAAAGGTCACGCTGGACGACCTATCCGACTGGATCAGCCACACGGACCTTCTCAAACCCGAGGTAAAGATGCCGAGTTATGATCTGGAACCAGAACAGCTTTCCGATCTGGCGACATATCTGGAGGGGTTGAAATGACACCCTCCACTGGTCTGCCGCAGCCCGGGGGGCCGTATCCGCCAACCGAGGAAATGCTGGCCGTGCCGGTGCCTCAGGAGGTGCAGCAGGCCCAGGCGCGCCGGTTGCGGGCCGCATGGGAGACGCCGAAGGGATGGCGCTACGTCACGGCCGTAAACAACAGCGAGGTCGGCAAGTGGTATTGCCTGACCGCGCTGGTCTTCATGTTGCTCGCCGGTGTGATGGCGCTGATCATCCGGTTGCAACTGGCGGTGCCGGAAAACGATCTGGTCTCGGCCGACCGGTTCAACCAGCTGTTTACCATGCACGGATCGGCGATGATGTTCCTCTTCGCCGTCCCGATGTTCGAGGCGGTGTCGATCCTTTTGCTGCCGGGGATGCTGGGCGCGCGGGACATGCCATTTCCGAGGCTGTCGGCCTTTGGCTACTGGTGTTTCCTGATCGGGGGCGTCTTTGTCATCGGCTCGATCTTTTTCGACGTCGCGCCGCGTGCGGGATGGTTCATGTACCCGCCACTGGCGACAAAGGACGAAGGACCGGGGTCAGACATCTGGCTACTGGGCCTGTCGTTCATCGAGGTTGCCTCTATCGCGGCGGCGGTCGAACTGATCGTCGGTACGCTTAAATGCCGCCCGCCTGGGATGCGGGTGAACATCATGCCGCTTTACGCCTGGTACGTTCTGGTTGTCGGTGGGATGATCCTGTTCGCCTTTCCGCCGCTGATCGCGGGGGATTTCCTGTTCGAGCTCGAACGCTCGTTCGACTGGCCGTTCTTCGATCCGACGCGGGGCGGTGACCCGATGCTATGGCAGCATCTGTTCTGGATCTTTGGCCATCCAGAGGTCTACATCATCTTCCTGCCGTCCATTGCGATTGCCGCGATGGTGATCCCGACGGTCGCCCGTCGTCCGATCTTTGGATATTCGTGGATCGTTCTGTCAGCCGTGGGCACGGGGTTCCTGAGCTTCGGCCTGTGGGTTCACCACATGTTCACGACGGGATTGCCCTCGATCTCGCTTGGCTTCTTTTCGGCTGCGTCCGAGGCGGTGGTGATCCCGACGGGCATCCAGATCTTCGCCTTTCTCGCCACGCTGATGGCGGGCCGGGTGAAGATGACTCTGCCGATGCTTTGGATTTCGGGCGCGCTGGCGATCTTTACGATAGGTGGGCTGACCGGCGTGATGCTGGCGCTCGCGCCCTTCGATTTTCAGGCGCATGATACCTATTTCATCGTGGCACATCTTCATTACACGCTGTTCGGTGGCATGGTCTTTCCGGTGATCGCCGGGGTCTACTATTTTTTCCCGTTCATCCAGAAAAAGCTGCTGTCGGAGCGGCTGGGAAAATGGGCCTTCTGGCTGACCTTCAGCGGCTTCAACCTGTGCTTCCTGCCGATGCATCTGACCGGGCTTTGGGGGATGCCGCGCCGGGTCTATACCTATCCAAGTGGGCTTGGGTGGGATTGGCTCAACCTGATCTCGACCGTCGGGGCCTTTGTCATTGCCGCGGGCTTCGCCACCTTCGTCTGGGATTTGATCCGGCCCAAGCACCGGCAGGCGCAGATACTGCGCAACCCTTGGGGCGGCGGCACGCTGGAATGGACCCATGACGTGCCCGAAGAAGCCTGGGGCGTGCGCTCGATCCCGCATGTGTCAACGCGCTATCCGCTGTGGGACCAGCCCGACATGCTGGCGCGGCTGGACGCAGGGCGCTACTATCTGCCCGACGCTGAAGAGGGCAAACGCGAGACGCTGGTGACCTCGGTCATCGACGCAGCACCCGTGCAGGTTCAGCGGGTGACCGGGCCAACATGGATCACCCTATGGGCTGCGGCCTTCACGGGCGGGGCATTCATCTTTCCGACGTTTCACTGGTATCCCCCCGCGATCATCAGCGGCGTGCTGGCGATCTGCTGCATCATCTGGTGGCTGTGGACCGCCACGGCGCAGGTGCCCGAGGCAGACAGCAAGGATGCGGGGCTTGGCCTGCGCCTGCCGACCTATGCGGCGGGTCCTGCCTCTGTCGGGTGGTGGGCCATGTGGATCACCATGCTGGGGGATGCGACGGCTTTTGCGTCTTTGGTGTTCGGATTCTTTTTCTACTGGACGGCGTCGCCCGATTTTCCGCCCGATGGCGCGGCCCATGCGGTGCCGGGCCTTGTCGCCTTGGCGGCAGTTGCCTTTGCGCTGAACTGGGGGCTGATGGTCGGGGCGCGCTGGCTCAACCGGCACGAGCGGGTGGCCCTGGCGCGGGCCTGCCTTGGTGTCGCGCCGCTGATGGCGGCAAGTGGCACGGCGGCGCTGGTTTGCGCGGTGATTGATCTGGAGCCGACGGCGCATGTCTATCCGGCTATCCTGTGGGCGCTGGCGATCTGGATCGCGGTCCATTCCGGGGCCGGGGTAATCATGCAGCTGTATTGTCTGGCCGGATCGCTCTTCGGCAAGCTGACCCCGCGCTATGATGCGGACATCTGGAACGTCTCGCTCTTCTGGCATTTCGTCACGATCTCGGCTCTGGTGACCTGCGCGGTTCTGGGCCTGGCACCGGGGGCGCTATGACGGACGAGCATCAGCCACGCCGGGACGAGGACGAACGCGAATTCGCCGAGGAACAGGCGAGCCTGTTCAAGATCACGCTCGCCCCCCTGATCTGGGCGGCGCACTTCGTTGCTTGTTATGGGCTGGTTGCGGTCACCTGTGCGAAGGGTTGGGACATCGACGCAGTTCGGATCGGGCTGCTGGTGTTCAGCGCCCTTTCGCTTGGTGGCATCGGGTGGGTCGGGTGGGCGGCCTGGTGGCAGTGGAACGTATCGCAGACCCGCGACTATGTGAACCGAGGCGGGCGGGCTGAGGACCGGCACCATTTCCTGGGCCATGCGGCGTTTCTTCTGTCGATCATTTCGCTGATCGGGGTGGTGTTCGTTTCCCTTCCGCTCGTTCTGATCGGGGGATGCCAGTGAAGCCGGTGTACCTTTTTCCCGCGTTGGCGCTTCTGGCCATGATCTGGCTGGCCCCTCTGGATCGGCTCGTGCCAGCTTTTGCCGCTCACATGGTGCGCCATATGGTGCTGGTGGCCCTGGCCGCGCCGCTGATCGTTCTGGCGTTGCCGAACATCGCCGATCGGGCAGCGGTGCCGCCACTGGCCGCAGCGCTTGCAGAATTCGTCGTGGTGTGGGGCTGGCATTTGCCCGCCGCCCATGCGCTCGGGCGGTTGCAAAACCTCGGTTTCGCGGCAGAGCAGGCAAGTTTCCTTGCTGTCGGCCTGATGGTCTGGGCCAGCTGTCTGCGGCGCGACCAGCCGCTTGCCGGGGCGGGAGGGCTGTTGCTGACCTCGATGCACATGACATTGCTGGGGGCGCTGTTGGTTCTGGCGCCGCGCGACATCTATGCCGATATCTGTGGCACCGCGTCGGACCTGTCGGGACAGCAAATCGGGGGCATGCTGATGCTGGCCATCGGAACGCCGATTTACCTGATCGCGGGCCTGTGGCTGACCGGGCAGGCGTTGCAGGAAAGGCGGCAGGCATGAGAGGTTTGACAACTCTGGCGCTTCTCGCCGGGCTTGGCCTTGGGGGGGCTGCGGCCGTCGTGGGTTTCGGTCTGTTCAACGTGTCTGCTCAGGTGGGCCATTTGCCCGGCGTTACCTGGGTGCTGCATACCACCTTTCGCAATTCCGTCAGCCTGCGCGCCCCTGCGGATGACGAGGTGCCTCCGCTGAGCGATCCCGACCTTGTCTCACTTGGCGCAGGTCACTACGCAACCGCCTGCGCGATGTGCCACGGCGCGCCGGGCGAACCGCGCAGCGCCACCGCACGTTCGATGCTGCCCGCCCCGCCGCCGATCACAGAAGCCGTCGCGCATTGGGAGGCGAACGAGTTGCACTGGATCATCCAGAACGGGGCGAAGATGACAGGCATGCCGGCCTGGCCCGTCGAAAAGCGGGAAGACGAGGTCTGGGCCGTCGTTGCCTTCCTTGTTGCGATCAAGGGCGGCACGGCGCCGGATGTGCCGTCGCCGACCCTGACCGGGACGGCTTATTGCCAAAGCTGCCACGGAGACATCGGTGGCCCGGTGCCTCGGCTGGACATTCAGCCCGCCGACTACCTCGAAGCGCAGCTTGACGCCTACCTGACCGGAAAGCGGCCAAGCGGGATCATGGCGCAGGCGGCAACGCACGTGCCAGAGAACAGCTTTGCGGAACTGGCAGCTTACTTCTCATCCAAGCCAGCAGCACCGGTGCCGGGTCTGGTGCCGGAGGAGGGGCTTGGCGCGGCGCTGGCGGCGCAGGGTACCCGCGACGTGCCTGCCTGCCTTGCCTGCCACGGTGGGCAGGAGACCGGCAAGGGTCCCCGCCTGTTTGGACAGAACGAAGCCTATCTTGTGTCTCAGCTCACGCTCTGGCGGAACGGTGTCCTCAGCCATGATGCGCTTATGGCCGCGGCAGCGCGGGAATTGACTGATAAAGAGATCACAACACTGAGCCGCTATTTCGCAAGCGTCGGCCGATAGGCAGCGAGATCTCCTGTTGTCATATCCCGGAGTCCTTTCTGCGCTTTACTATCAACGGCGACGGTCGTGCACCGTTCCAAACGCGGCAGTCTGCTGAAGGCAACTTTCCGCTGCGATTTTCGGCAGAATGTGGCGTTGCGATTATCGGAAAATGTTCCCGGGCAAATGCGTCGGCAGCTATTGCATGGTGCCGCATGCCGGAATGCACCGGGACTTTGATGTTCAATGGTTAGCTGTAGCCCGGGCGATCACCTCGCCCCGTGAGGCGTGTGAAACGGTCGCCCACGGCAGACGCCATCACGTATTGGTATGTTCCGAACAGTCAGTCCTGTTCCACAGCAAGACGGTTCGATGCCGCCAGAGGTGTCAAATGTAATACAACGTCACGGGAACCACCAGAAGCAGGCAGAACGACAGGCAGGCGAGCACGCCATCGCGGGTCAGAAGGGCTGCCGCGAACAAGGCGATGACGGCCGAGGCAACCGACCCGGACGTGGGCACGATTTCCATGAACGGCATGAACAGTGTCAGCGCGGCAATCAGGATCATAGGCAGCCACAGCCACGGCCGGTGGAACAGGAACGTCAACCTGGGACGTATGAAGCGTTCGACCCAGGCGACCGGCTTTCGCAGCCAGTTGACGCCGTTTTCGACTGTCCTGGCATCCAATCGCTTCGATGCGACGAAATCGGGCAGCCACACGGTTTCACGCCCCACCATCATTTGGACGATCAGAAGCAGAACCAGCATCGCGACAACCGCAGTCACGCCGGGGATGGCACTGGCTGGCGATGTCGAGATCAGGGAAAAGATCAGCATCACCGATGCGAAGGAGGCGCGGCCGAGCTTGTCCACGACATGCTCGACCGTCACGGTATCACCGTCCAGCGACGCCTCCAGGGCGTCGAGGACATCGCTCAAGGCGTGTGTCTGACCGTTTGGCATTTCACCCACGTCCGCATACCTCTTTGCTACAATGGCATGGCTGCCAGTACCCGGTCCGGCGTCGCGGGCATATCTCGGACACGCGCGCCACAGGCGTTGTAGATTGCGTTCAGGATAGACGCGCCCGCGCCGCAGATGCCCAGTTCCCCAATGCCCTTGGCCTGCATGGGCCCGGCCCAGTCGTCAAGTTCTTCGACGAAATGAACGTCGAGAGGAGGAACGTCGGCGTTGACCGGCAAATGATAGCCCGCAAGGTCGCGGTTCACCGCATGGCCATCGCGGCGGTCGTGCGTCAGCTCTTCGGTCAGGGCCATGCCGATGCCCCATGTCATGCCGCCGTGGCACTGAGACCGGGCGGTACGCGGGTTCAGGATCCGGCCTGCGGCAAAGCTGCCCAGCATTCGGCGGACGCGCACCTCGCCGGTCACGTCGCTGACGGCGACTTCGGCAAAATGCGCACCGAACGTGGCCTGACGAACCTTTTCAAAGGCGTCCCCAGGTTTGACATGGCCGTGGCCTTCGATGGTCTCGTCCGACAGAAGGTCATGCAAAGTGGTGCGCTGGTTGGCGACGGTTGCAACGCCGTCCTTCAAGGTCAGCTCCGCTTCGGCGCAGCCGAGCCTGTCGGCGATCTGCTGCCGGATTTCCATGCCCGCGAGCCAGACCGCTGTCCCGGTCGAGGCCGCGCCGAACGACCCGCCCGACCCGGACCCCGGTGGGAAACGCGTATCCCCCAGTTGCACATCAATCTGGCTTAGGGGCAGGCCCAGCAATTCGGCGGCGATCTGGCCGAATATCGCGTAGCTGCCGGTGCCGATGTCCGTCATGTCTGAACGGATGGTCGCACCATCGTGCGTCAGGGTTATGCGCGCTTCGGCTTCGATCACCATATTCACGCGGAATGCGGCGGCCATGCCGGTGCCGATCCACCATTCGCCCTCACGCTGCTGCCGCGGGGCGGCATGGCGGCGCGACCAGCCGAAGGCGTCGGCGCCCTGGCGTAGGGCCGCTTCCAGCCTGTGGGATGAAAAGGGTTTGCCGCTCTCCGGGTCAGTTTCGGGAATATTGCGCAGACGCAGTTCGACAGGATCGACTTCTGCGGACAGCGCCAGTTCATCCATCGCAACTTCGAACGCGGTGACGCCGACAGACTCGCCCGGTGCGCGGACCGACCCGGCTGCGGGCCGGTGAATCCGCGCGACTTTCATGCCAAGATGTCGGTTTGATGCGGCATAGGCAAAGTGGCTTCCCTGAATCACGGGCTCCGCGAACTCCTCTTCGGGGAGGTTCGAGACCAGCGCCTCGTGGCCCAGCCCGGTCAGGCGGCCTTCGGCGTCGGCGGCCAGGCGGATGTGCTGGCGGGTCTCCGAGCGGCGCGTGTTGACCTCGAACACGTGGCGGCGGTGCTGAACGACCCGCACGGGCTGCCCAAGCTCCATCGCGGCCAGCGCCGCCGCGACGCAATCGGCGGAAATGCCCAGCTTGGATCCAAAACCGCCGCCAACATAAGGCGCCAGCACGCGAACGTGCTTCGGGTCGAGCCCGACACTGTCAGCCAGCTCATTGCGGTTGAATTTCAGCATCTGCAGTGACCCGCGCAGCGTCAGCGTCTCGCCGTCCCAATGGGCGGTGGCGGCATGCGGCTCCATCGCGGCCGACACCATCGACGGCGTGGTGTAGATCGCATCGACCTTGAAGGCTGCCTCGGACATGGCGCGATCCAGATCGCCGATCCGGGTGTTCTGGTCCTCGGGCTCCTCCGGGGTGACCGTATCGGGCAGGACGGGCACGTCGTCTTCTTCGACGGACACGACAAGCGCCTGCGCTGCATGTCGGGCCTGCTCAAAGGTGGCGGCCACAACAAGCGCGACCGGCTGCCCGACATAGGCCGCGCGGTCGACGCCTTGAACCGGCGCTTCATTCGCGGTGCCCTGAGCGGCATTGCGGATCATGCGCGGGTCCCGCAATACACTGCGCACACCGTCCATGGCGCGCACCGCGTCGAGGTTCGGGCATGTCACCGCGCCAATCTTCGGGGCGCGGACAAGGAACCCGTGCAGCATGTCGTCCGCCTGTTCCTCGGCCGCATAGGTGGCGGCCCCGGCGACCTTGAGCCATCCGTCGGGGCGGTCGCTCTCATGCCCCAGAACACCTTGGGCAAGGCCGTCGGCGCGGTGGTCGGGATGCGGTTCGTCGATCTTCAGATCAAAAGTCATTGGGTCAACTCCGTCAGGGTCGCGGTCAGCAGGCGGCGCACAAGCGTGTCCTTGAATTCCAGCCCGTCATACAGAACAGCATCCTTCATCAGGATGTCTCCGGCGGTGTCGAACAGCTTTTGCGACGGGGCTTCCCCGATCAGCAGGTTTTCGACATCCCGGTCTCGCCAAGGCCTTGTGCCGACCCCACCAAACGCAAGGGCGACGTTTGAAATACGGCCGTTATCCATGCGCACCATCGCGGCGACGGACACCAGTGCAAAGGCATAGGACGCGCGGTCCCGGACCTTGCGATAGGTCTGCCTGCCGCCGAAAGGCGCGGGGAGGATCGCACCCGTGATCAGGTCGCCTGCGTTCAGCGTCGTCTCTTGATCCGGGCGGTCGCCGGGCAGGCGGTAGAACTCGTCTAAGGCGATTGCGCGACGGGTGCCATCTGAGTCTTCGACCTCGACCTTGGCATCAAGCGCGCGCAGCGCCACGGCCATGTCTGACGGGTGTAGGGCCACGCAATGGTCAGATGTGCCCAGAACGGCATGGTTCCGCATCTCTCCGCCCAGAGCGGCGCAGCCGGAGCCCGGAGAGCGTTTGTTGCAGGGGGTGTCGGTGTCGTAGAAATAGGGGCAGCGCGTGCGCTGAAGCAGGTTGCCGCCCGTCGTCGCCTTGTTCCGAAGCTGCCCGGAGGCACCCGCAAGCAGGGCACGCGCGAGAACAGGATAGGCCTGCCGCACGCGCATGTCGGCGGCGAGGTCGGAGTTGGTCACTGTGGCACCGACATGCAGCCCCTCTTCGTGCGTGTTGATCTGGTCAAGGCCCAGCCGCGAGATATCGACGAGTGTGTCGGGCGCCATCACCTCGAGCTTCATGAGGTCGATCAGGTTGGTGCCGCCCGCGATGAAGGTTGCGCCGTCACGGGCGGCGACATGCGCGCCCGAGAGGGTCTCGGGGCGCTGATAGTCGAAAGGTCTCATTCCGCGGCCTCCGCATAACCGACATCTTCCTCGGCGATTTCAAGGATCGCCGCATTGATCCCCGGGTAGCAGGAGCAGCGGCAGATATTACCGCTCATCCGTTCGGCCAGCTCTTCCCGGGTCATCGCGTATGGACCGGCGAGCGTGTCGCTGACATGGCTGGGCCAGCCGTCGGCGATCTCGCTCATGACGGCAGTCGCCGAACAGAGTTGCCCCGGCGTGCAATAGCCGCATTGCATCCCGTCGTGCCGCACGAAGGCAGATTGCAAAGGAGAGCGCCCGTTTTCAGACAAGCCCTCGACTGTCGTGATCTGATCGCCGTCGTGCATGACCGCAAGGCTCAGGCAGGCGTTGATCCTGCGTCCGTCAACAAGCACCGTGCAGGCTCCGCACTGACCGTGGTCGCACCCTTTCTTGCTGCCCGTAAGGTCCAGATGGTCGCGGAGCGCATCGAGCAGAGTCACGCGCGGGTCCAGATCGAGCGAGCACGGCGTGCCGTTCACAGTGAATGACGTTTTCATGGAGCGTTCCTTTAAAGTGTCGTCAGCCCAACGAACGGAAGCGGCTCATGTTCCAGCCGCGCTCACATCGATGCAAAAGTCAGCGGTCGCTGAGTTGATGCGAGGTGATTTCTGACCTGCCACTTAACTGTCATCCGGCTACGACTTGAGCCCGGTTGGCGTTTACGCCGATCGGCGCAAGTTGAGTAATCGCCCGACGCGCGGAGCTTTCATCTCGCGCAGCAAGGCAGGCGATTGCGGTGTTCAGCGCCTGCGCGTAGTCAGCCGGGGTTTGATAATCCAAGGCCGAATGTGGACGCTCGATGTTCTAGTCTGCGGCCCAAGCCGCGATCACGACGCGCGCATGTGCCAGCAATTCTCTTGCGACAACGGGATGCTTAAGATCCTCCAGCTGAACACTTGCAACGGGGGCTGTGCTGGCACCGAGTTCCGCTGCAAGGGTCCGGCTACGGCGTGGCAGCGCGACTTTGACACTGTTCTGTTTTCTCTCCAAGTCGCGCAGATAGCCGATGCTCTCCTCTTCATCGAAGCAGGCTTCTTGTCGGGCCAGCATCCCGGCGACACCCAGGCGCACCTGGTCGCGGACCAAGACTTTGGTGCGCAATTTGTTGATCGGGGCGTCTGCCAGCTCCGAAAGCATGTGCTTCTCTCCTGCCTCTATTGCAGCGAGGATATCAGCTGATCGCCTTACCGCTTCGGCGAGGATATCTTTTCGGAGCCAGATCGAGCAAAATTCAGGTGCCCGCACGTCACGCAGAGACTTTGGCCAACGTCGGCGAAAATAGAAATTTCGTTTCGGCGAACGAGATGAAGACCCCATCGACGGCCCGGGCTCGATGCGCGTGATTTGCGCCTGTGTGAACCACTTTGTGAACCACGACTGCGTGCACACGGGAGGCTGGCCGCTTGATCAACGGCTCCCCCATTAACAGGGCCGGATTTTTTGGAAGTCATGGCTGGGGTGGTAGGATTCTACGCTAACTTATTGATAATAATATAAATAATAGCAAACACAAGTATATGGTGTCAAGTGCCCGACGCCGGAAGCGACATAGTGTTTCATCCAGTGTCCCTCCACGTGGCCCCTTTGATCGTCGCAACCAGACCGGCCGTGCCGATGAGCCACCGTAGCTGTTATCGTGGTGCATATCACGGGCGGCCTGCGTGGTTCGGACAAGCCTCGCGACCTCGCGCGCAACGGTGAATGGGGCCATTGGGTCAAAGCCGTAGGATCGTGGTTCGCGCCCGATTAAGGTCGCGGGCTTTGGTGGGCACGTTTGCCATGCCCTATCGTCAGATATTGGTGCTGCCGTTCCTGGCAAGCTTTCGCGGAGGTCACAAGTCTCGACAATTTTGCCGTTCTCGAACCGAAGGATATCGACATCCGTCTGGCCAAGGTTCTCAGCCGACGGGGGGCTTTATGGGGCACAGTGTATCGGCTGACCAGTGAGCGAAGTATCTTCTGCGAATTCCGTTCACCGATCTTCGAAACCAAGGTGATCAAGACGCGGTGCTGCTTTCGCCCTCAGCCATACTCGTAAGCTCCAACCTATTGTAAAAAGAAAACAATGGTCATCGTAATTCCGACCACGGTGATGAAAGCTCTGAGTAGAGTAGGATTTCTTATTCGCCGTGACATAGTTGCACCGAGGTAACCGCCGGATGCACAAGCGAGGCCCAAAACAAGCGCGTGCTGCCACGCGATCAAACCCGCGCCGATGTAGACGATGACCGAGACGAGCGAGAGAATTGAGGACACCAGGTTCTTGAGGCCGTTCATTTCGTTCAAGTTGGTAAGCCCGATCAGCCCCATCGCAGCGAGTAACAATATCCCGACGCCTCCGTTGAAGTAGCCACCGTATGTTGCGACGAGAAGCAGAACAATCGTCGCAGCGCCAAGACCTGTCTTGGCGCGACCACGCCTTCGCATGGAGGCCGTGATACGAGGGCCAAGGGCAAAGATCACAGTTGCGAAAGCCAGTAGCCAAGGAACAATCCCCTCGAAAACGGTTCCGGGTGTAGCAAGCAGAAGGGCTGCGCCCAAGCCGCCGCCAAGGGATGCGATGGCAATGACCATGAGCAAGGGAAGGCTGTCGCTGGCATGAATATCATCTCTGAAGGCCCAGGCGCTGCTAATGTAACCAGGCAGCGCTGCCAGTGTCGCCGTCGCGTTAGCCATGATGGGAGGAATGCCTGCCCACACCAAGGCTGGAAAAGAGAGAAATGTGCCCCCGCCGGCAACGGCGTTCAAAGCCCCGGCTGCCAGGCCAGCGATGATTAGGACCAGAGTTGTGAGCATGGGGTAGTTTCCGAGAACGAGAATCACGAGACGGGTGTTGCCTATTTGTGTTTTGGTCTGCAAATTGGTCTGTGGGGATATCATGACACGGTGGACTAAAGACGCGGCGCTGACCCGGATGCGCGAACTGATAGAAACAGCCGCGCCGCACCCGGGCGACCAGCTTCCCACTGAACGAGCCCTTGCCTCTATGCTTGGAAGTAGCCGACAAACGGTTAGGTTCGCGCTGGCTCGGCTGGAAACAGAAGGCGAGGTCTGGCGTAAGGTCGGCAAGGGCACCTTTCGCGGGCGAGCTCCTCTGGGACATCCGGTGCGGGAAACGGTGCTTCTCCATGCCGTCTCGCCCGAGCAGCTGATGAAGGCGAGGCTGATGATTGAGCCTGCCATCGCTGCGGAGGCCGCGCGCTGTGCTACCCGGGCAGATGCCCGCTATCTGGAAAAGCTGGTGGACGCGGGGCGTGCCGTGGCGACTCGCTCAGTTGCTGAGGCGGCGGATGCCAGGTTTCATCACGGTGTCGCCGAAGTCGCTGCAAACCCAATACTCGTCGGGCTTCTCGACCACCTTGCTGACGCTCGCCGGAGAGCCGCCTGGCAGAGAGAATGGGACCAGACCTATAGGCGGCTTGGTGTTGGTGAGTTTGTTGGGTTACACAGCGAGCAGCATTCTCAGGTGGTGCAGAACATCTTTGATCGCGATCCGGATTCTGCCGAAAGATCGATGCGCGACCATCTGGAAACCATCGCCACTGCTATGCGTCGCGGTAGCGATGGAACCGGTGTGTTGCCTTAACGCTCACTTGGGCGGGTGGCCGCGCCGTCTACGCCGCGAACACGTTCGCGATAGAACACGTATGCTCCCGATGTGAGAATGATCGCCGTTCCGAATAGGGTCATTCCATCAGGGACTTCATTGAAGAACAGGTAGCCAACCGCAGTTGCCCCTACGATCTCAAGATACTGGAACGGCGCGAGAAGGCTCGCCTCGACTTTGCTGAATGCGAAGGTGATCATCATGAAGGTCACAAGAGCAAGCGCACCCGCAGAAGCCAATGCCCACGGCCCCCATTCAGGAAGGGTGGCGAGGCCTGTTGTGTCAATATCGAGCCCCTGCGCCAGCAAGACCGCAAGCAGCGAAAGACCTCCTGCGATCATCGAAGCACCAAACTGAAAGCTTAGCGCGGATCTTGTTCGCGTGGATTTTCGCATGACGATCATGTTCATGGCATAGGCGAGCGCTGCCAGTAGCGGCAGTAGAACGACCGGGCCGAAGGTGGCGAAATTCGGCCGTATCACCACAAGAGCGCCGATGAGGCCAACGCCTACAGCGGCATAGCGACGCCATCCGGGAACCTCTCCCAGAAAAGGACCTGCAAGTAGCGTGAGCAGCAATGGCTCTACGAAAAAGATGGCGATGGCCGTCGCGATCGGCATCGATGCAAAGGCGGTGATCAAAGATAGTGTCACTGTCAAGATCAGGCACGCGGACAACAGCGATCCGAGCGATAGGATCGAACCACGAAAATGACGGCGAAGTAACACGGCTCCTGGCAAGAAGAATGCCGCTTGGGCGACCGTTCGCCATACGGTCACCTCGAAGGGGGCGGCATAGGCTGTCAGTGATTTTGAGATCGCATCCCCGATTGGCAGGAACACCATAGCAAGGCACATCGCGAGCATACCGAGGCGCTTATCCATATCGATTTCGCGTGTGGAAACAGCATCTAAAAAAGCCATGAAAAACCTCCTCTGCATCGGCAACGATGCGCGAACAGGTCCGGGCGTCCAGGACGGTCTGAATGGGAAACGGGATGACGCCATCACCCCGTGAAGCGGACTTATTGCTTCGGCCTTGGTGGGTCAATGGCCATCGTCAATGTCACTCAATCGGAGTGAGGGTGATATCCGCGAGTGTTGACCGGTTCAGGTTGTCGATAAAGCCCATTTCCGCCACCCGGAGCCGTGACTTCAAGCGGCACCCTCCATCTATTGTGCAATCGCCACCCGAAGGCTCAAAACACTCGACCAGAGCCTGGCCTTCTTCCAGTAGCCGGACGATGTCACCCAATCGGATCTCCTCTGGTGGTCGGGCAAGCCTTGCTCCTCCGCCGCCGCCACGTCGTGTCTGGACCAACCCGGCACCCGCGAGCTTTTGCATGATCTTGGTCAGATGGTTGCGCGAGAGTTGGAACTCCTGAGCGAGCTCAGCGGTGGAGAACGCGCGCTCCGGAGCGCTGCCCATCCGCATCAGCATGCGCAGCCCATAATCGGTGAAAGAGGTCAAACGCATCCTACATCCATGAATTGGTATTTTAGGTGTCTATTCGAGTCATCCACGCTACTATATGTATCAGATGAGTTGAATGCGACCATCTGTGCCGTGTGGCATTTGGATTTTTAAGGAAATCACGATGACTGATGACTTTGAAGGCTTCAAGTGTGTCGGCGGTTTCTCTTCTCCCCCATGCTTGGCAGGAGAAGTCGCTCCGGACTACTTCGATCCCTTGGCTGTGGACCCGCAACAGGCGCGAGATGTGGCCAGATGGCGTGTAGCCGAGCGTAAGCGCCTTTTGAATGAGCGAAAGGCAATGCGCTCACAGAACAAGCAATACGTAGCGAAAGCCCTCACTACTCATCTTACCGAGCTGCTTGCAGAACAGCGCTCTACGGCAACCGTCAAAATCGTAAGCCTATTTTGGCCGATTAAAGACGAGCCGGACCTGCGCTTGCTCATGCATGATCTGCATGGGCAGGGCTGGCAGATTGCTTTGCCTGTCGTTGTCCGGAAGGCCGGGCCGCTCGTCTTCAGGGAATGGTGTCCGACAACGCGCATGACGAGAGGGCGCTGGAACATACCGGTTCCATCAGCCTCCGAACCTGAGCTGCACCCTCAGATCGTCATCGCACCCTTGGTTGGCTGGGACGCTGAAGGTTATCGTTTGGGATACGGCGGGGGATATTTCGACCGGACCCTCGGTGCCACACTGCCTAAGCCATTGAGTATTGGCGTTGGGTTCTCCTCGGCCCGTGTCTCCACAATTTTCCCCCAACCACATGACATACCTCTCGACGCGATCATAACTGAGGCAGGAAGGGAGTTCGAGCGTGAGTGAAGAGAAGCAGGCATTGGCAAGCGCTCTCATTGATGGAATGCCGGACGCACTCGTCGTTTCCGACAGGGATGGTATCATTCGCTTCTGGAACGAGGGTGCTGAGCGGATCTTCGACTTCGCAGCGTCGGAGGCAATTGGTCAGTCACTCGACATTATTACGCCGGAAAGGCTTCGTGCCCGTCACTGGGAAGGCTATGAGCAAACAATGAAGACAGGTCGGACACGTTATGGTGCCGGCGACCTTCTGTCGGTTCCCGCGACCCGTAAGGACGGCGTTCAGATATCGGTTCAGTTCTCGATTATGCCGATTTTCGATAACGGCGGGCAAATAAAAATGATCGCCGCTATAATGCGAGATGTGACTGGTGAATTCGAGGAGCGGAAGGCGCTTCGTAATGCCTTGCGAGCTGTCAAAAATTGAACGCAATAAATTCCGACAGGTTCAAAAATTCATGCCGTTCGTGTGAAAGTTAGTGCAAGGCTACCGCGCCGTAAGATCTCCGAGACGTTGCCTGGGAACTACGGCTGATGCTTATTAGGCGAAGGGCTCCAAAAAAGCAGGTTGAGCACTCACGCCGGTCGCACGAACATTCGATCATCATCATGGTCCACTTCTTCGCGACCTCGTATCTCACGATAGCTGTGCCAGGTAGCATGTCCAAGGAGTGGGAAGATGATGATCAGAGCAAGCCCAAATGTGAGAATGGACGCGGCGAACAACACGACCACGATCGCGCCCCATGCCAGCATCACAGACAAATTATTCCAGACCATAGCCATGCTGATGCCAAGTGCAGACATAGCATCTGTTCGTTCGGTCAAGAGCATGGGAAAAGCGAAGGCACTAATGGCGAAAGCGAAAGCTGCAAAGAGTGCTCCGACGATACACCCCACCATCAGCAGGCTCCATCCGGTCGGAGTGAGAAACAGCATTGGTAGGATTTCCATTATGCCGGGGAAAGCGACCATGCCGAAGAACAGCGCATAGATCAAAACGGCTGCGCGCATCCAAAGTAGGAAGAGCCCGAGTAGCAAAACTCCCATCATGAAGCCAGCACGAGCCGACCGTGGTCGGACAAGGAGCATCCCAGCGAACCTTGTGGTGTCGCCTACCTCCAACCTTCGGCTCTTTTCGTATAGGCCGCTGGCGATGAGTGGTCCGAGCACCATGAAACCAGACAGAGCAGGAAGCAGCGCGTAGTCGAAGTCCAGCCGGAAAAGGCACCAGACCACAAGCGCTGATAAAAGGAACACTCCGAAACCATATGCGAGACTGGGGGTTGGATTGGACCACAGGTCGCGCCACCCGGAACTGATCCATGAAAAAGCAGTGCGCCAAGGCAGATTGCGGGCATGACTGCTCTGGCGTGGCAAAGGTGGAACGACTTTAGGGATCATTCCCGCATCGTGTGGATTGTCAGGCGGAGGAGGGGCAAGCTTGTCGCTCAGCATGACGGTTTCGCCGCGCGATACGTCGCGGCACCTTCTGTCTCAACGGCAATGCATGCGGGCTGCGACGCCAGTGAAACCTTCACAAGATGGGTGTTGGCAAGGACGAAGACCGAAATGATCGTCAGTGCACCGAGTGTGAGCCACATTCGTGTCCTGTCAGTCGCCATGGTGCGTCTCCTTCAGTTGACCAAGGTAGATGGTCAGTATGCGCCGCTCCGTTTCGCTCAGGCGCTCTTCCCAAGCCGGCATCCAGCCTTGGCGGCCATGGAAAATCGTATCATAAATCGAATTTTCATCTCCGCCGTAGATCCAGTGCTCGTCTGTCAGATCGGGTGCCCCGAGGTCCTGAGACCCTGTGCCATCTTCGCCGTGACAGCTGGCGCAATTTTCGGCGAAGAGCGTGGCACCAGCAGTGAGCCGGTCAGCATTGATTTCTTCAGCTGGTCGCGACAGAGATTGCACGTAGTCGGCGGCAATGCGGATCTGTTCACGGTCTAAAAGGCCATCTCGCCCAAATGCCATCATCTGTGAAAAACGAGATTCAGGGTGTGGCGCATTGATGCCAACCCGGAGGGTTTCCAGAACCGTCTCATCGTCCGCTCCCCAGAGCCAGGCTTGATCCACGAGAGAGGGGTAGCCGGGACCGCCCTGAGCCTGCGCACCGTGGCACGCTGCACAGTTGTCACCGAATAGGGCAGGGGCGGTTCGTTGGACATGAGCCATCAAGGTGGGGTCGGACCTGACCTCGTCCAGCGTCAACGAAGTTATGGGATCAGACCAGGAGGAGCGCTTGGCATCTGCTGCGGTGACTCGCGCTTCGACCTGTTGCCGTTGGTCCACGCCCAGAAGACCTTTGGTGTAGGTGTTTACCGTCGGCCAGGCGGGCATTAGGACCCAGTAGAACAACGCCCATACATGGGTCACAATGATGAAGAACCAGATCGCACGCGGCACGCGTGTATTGAGTTCGGTTATCCCGTTCCACTCGTGTCCCGTAGTCTGGTGGCCGGTCAACGGATCGCGTTCTTTCACCGACATGGTCCGTCCTCATCGTCAAGGATACTGTTGGCGGCTCTCTCGAAGCGTTTGCCAAGAGAAGGCCAGAATGCGTAAGCTGCGATGCCGATCGAGAGGGTGAGTAGATAGAATAATCCGAAGGACTTGGCGATGACACTTGTCAGGTCGTGGGTGATATCCATTGTGTCAATCTCCTTCCAGAGATCGGGTTTGCGAGGGCAAATCAGTCAGGCCGCCAAGGATCTGCAAATACGCGACGAGCGCATCCATCTCGGTAACGCGATCACGGCGGCCGTCAAAGAACCGCACGTTGGTGTCATCACCGAAACGCTGGAAAACCCCGTCGGCTGCCTCTGTTTCGGGACGGGCTTGGCCGCGTGCATCAATTGCCGCGTTGTCTATTTGATCCTCGGTGTATGGCACGCCGACTCTGCGTAGAGCATGCAGTCGAGCAGGAAGGCTTTCCACATCGAGCTCGTTCTCGAGAAGGAAAGCGTATTGCGGCATGACAGATTCCGGCACGACCGCGCGCGGATTGATAAGATGCTGGACTTGCCATTCGTCCGAAAATTTCTCACCGACGCGGGCCAGATCTGGGCCGGTGCGTTTGGAGCCCCAGAGCATGGGATGGTCATACTGTGACTCAACAGCCAGGGAATACGGGCCGTATCGATCCACCTCGTCCTGGAGCGTTCGGATCATTTGACTGTGGCAAGCATAGCACCCTTCTCGGATGTATATGTCGCGCCCAGCCTGTTCGAGAGGCGTATATAGCCGCATGTCCGGTGCTGCTTCGACAGTTTCGTCGATCGTGAACAACGGCGCAATTTCAACAAACCCTCCGACGCCAGCCGCAAGAATGATACCGATCGTCAACGCCATCGAGTGCCGTTCGGCGCGGTAGTGGGTTCGAGCTTGGAATTCGAACATTCGGGCGAAAGGAGAAAGGATTTTTCGAAACATTCGATTACTCTGCGACCGGCACGGCCGGTTCCGTAGCTTCCGATGGCGTTGGGTAGTCTCCTTCAGTTCGCTTTTGCGGGACATTACGGATTGTCAGGTAGACATTGATCGCCGCGAGGATTGCGCCAGCCAGAAACAGAGCACCACCAGCAGCACGGGCAACATAGTAGGGATGCATAGCAACCAACGTGTCTGTGAAGGAGTAGGTAAGCGTCCCGCTTTCAGTGTAGGTGCGCCACATCAGCCCCTGGGTTATGCCACTGTTCCACATCGCGAAGACGTAGATGACCGTTCCTGCCAATGCGAGCCAGAAGTGCCATTCAACCAATTTCCAAGAATACATGGTTTCGCGCTGCCAGAGGGTCGGCACAACTGCGTAAATTGAACCGAAAGTGATTAGCGCGACCCAACCCATTGCACCAGCGTGAACATGGCCGACTGTCCAGTCGGTGTAGTGCGACAGGGAGTTGACTGCACGGACGGCCATGAACGAGCCTTCGAACGTCGACAGGCCGTAGAACACCGCAGCGACCATCATAAAGCGCAGCGTGGCGTCGTCTCGCACCTTGTGCCAAGCCCCATTGAGCGTCATCAGTGCATTTCCTGCGCTGGCCCAGCTGGGCACGAGCAGCATGACCGAGAAGGTCATGCCAAGGGTCTGCACCCACTGTGGAAGAGCGGTGTAGTGCAGATGATGCGACCCTGCCCAGATATAGAAGAAAGTGATGCCCCAGAATGAGAGGATCGATAGCCGGTAGGAATAGATCGGCCGCTCAGCCCGTTTTGGCAAAAAGTAGTAGAGCATTCCCAGAAAGCCGGCTGTCAGGAAGAAGGCCACGGCGTTGTGACCATACCACCATTGAGTCATCGCATCCTGGACACCTGCAAAGGCGGAATAGCTCTTGGCGCCGGCGAAACTGGCAGGCACAGCAAGGTTGTTGACGATATGCAAGACTGCCACAACGAGTATGAAAGCCAGATAATACCAGTTGGCGACGTAGATGTGCGGCTCATTCCGTCGCGCGAGGGTCCTGATATAAAGCACGAAGTAGATGACCCAGACCACGACGAGCCAAAGGTCCGCATACCATTCGGGCTCGGCGTATTCCTTGGATTGAGTGACGCCCATGAGGTAGCCTGAAGCTGCTATCACGCAAAAAAGGTTGAAGCCGAGAAGAACGAACCAAGGAGCGACATGGCCAGCAAGTCTTGCGCGACTGGTGCGTTGCATGACGTGAAACGATGTCGCGATCAAAGCGTTGCCACCGAAGCCGAAGATTACACCAGACGTGTGCACCGGCCTGATACGCCCGAAGCTTGACCATGCTGCATCGAAGCGAAGGTCAGGCCAGGCCAACTGCGCTGCGACCCAGACTCCCATGCCCATCCCGATGACCGCCCAACCAAGCGATATTAGCAGACCCACGCGCGTCGGGTCGTCGTAGTAATTTTCGGCTCTATTCTCGAGCGGTTCAGGGTCCTGTATTACACGAAGAACAGCAAGAAATACGATCGCGCCCGCGAACATTACGATGGCACCGTGCGGTCCCATTGGGTCGCCGCTACCGGCGGCCGCCATCAGCAAACCTGCTAAAATGATCGCAATCGAAATGGCAAGCGCCAACTGTCTTTCCGCGATTGTGAGGCGTTGCAGCATCCTATAGTTTCTCCTCGTCCGGGCGTGCCGTCGGCAGAAGAGGGCGGTCTTCGCTTTGAAGTATTCGCTGTGCATCGCCCTGTGGGTCGTCGTATTGCCCGTTGTTCAGCGTCCAGAAGAAAGTCAGTAAACCGACGGCTCCCATCACCATCGTCAACGGGATGAGCAGGTAGAGAATTGTCATACTGGTGCTCCTTTCCTGCGCCCTGGCGCAAAGCGATCGGGCAATGCGCTCGACTGCGGTCTTGTCACACGTCAGTGCTTTTTAGCCGTTGCGTGAGATATTCCCGAAGAACCACAGCCTGATTGTGATCGCGGTCTTTTGCAGCGTAGAGCAGAATGACCGGACCTTTTCGACACCAGTCCAGGCACTCGCCTACTGCGTCTCGGTTATCTGCGAGTTCATGGAGGTAGCGATTTCGAAATTCGCCCCACTTTTCCCGGTCGTGGTCGAACCACTTCCTTAGGTTTGCGCTCGGGGCTACATTCTTGATCCAGGCATCGATCGAGAGTTCGTCCTTCGAAACACCTCGTGGCCATATGCCATCGACCAATAGACGTGCACATGAGTTGTCTACTGGGGTATCGTAAACACGCTCTATCGAAATTCTTGCGGTTTCAACCATTGTCAGCTCGCGAAAGGCTGGGCACGCCATCACGATCGGCATCTTGGATGGCCATATTCAGAGATCGTGCTATCCGCTCGGCCCGTTCTATGACGTGCGCGGCCCCGGCGGGTGGACAGACTTCTACTGCGGTTTCGCGGAAAAGGCTGAGCCAGCGTTCAAAGTGGCTCCAGCGGACTGGGAGCCCGATATGCTTGGGAACCGGCGCGCCATGGTAGCGCCCCGTCATCAGGGCTACTGATGACCAGAACGCTGTCATTCGGTCGAGGTGTGGTTCCCAATCGACAATGCGACTTTCGAAGATGGGACCCAGTTGGGCGTCGGATCTGACCTTCGCGTAGAACGCGTGAACAAGTTCGTGCAAGACCGCTTCGTCCAGTCCAGTTTCGGCTTGAAGTCGGGCCGTCATGGCTGGTCGCATCGATGGGACAGGGGATGTCTGTGCATGTGCCATCCAAATGCATCCTTGTTTGCCTTTGCCTTAACGGAGTATGTGCTTTAATAGGTATTGTAAATACCAATTTGTTGGCGCAGGCCGAGGCGAAAGCGCACAGGCGGATCCTCTCTGAGCCGGAGTGTGGTGCAAGCGAGGCTGAAATGAGTGAAGTGTCGTTGTCCGCGGAAGGATATGTGGTTGATGCGCAGCTTTTGGCGCATGCTTTTGGGGTGTCGTTAGAGGCGGTGCGGGCCGAGATGCGTGATGGAATGATCACCAGCCGTTGCGAGACCGGTGTCGGCACAGACGAGGGACGTTCCAGGATGACGTTCTACCGAGGTGACCGGGCATTCCGCATCGTCGTTTCAACGGATGGAACGGTGTTGTCGAGAAGCACCTTTCCAGTCGTGCCGTCCAGGGGCGAACAGTGAACTTTGTTGACAACCCGACTTTCAGGTTGAAGCATGTCTGTCATGATCAAGTTTGAGATCATTTTTCGGTTTCTGCTTCTGAACCGCCCGTAACCCCGGGCGGTCTGTGTTGTTCTGATCTGAACGACCACCCGGGGATTTCTCAAGAACCTCCACTGAGAAACCGGGGTTTTGCGCCCCGAGCGGGGACGCAAATGACACTTCCGATACACGTTACGAATTCCATAAGATCGCAGAACGTTGATACTTCTCGTCGAGAAGAGGACGTCTGGCTCACAGTAACCGACCAGTTTAATATCAGGCAGTTTCTGGCTTTTGCCGATACTGGGCGCATCACATATCCTTGCCAGCTGATTCAATTGCTACGTCGAAAGCTGTTGGTCGCGCGTTGCGCCGACAATCCTGCACCTGGAAATTTGGCAACCATTGGTAGGCAAGTCAGATATAGTTTGGATGGCTTGCGTGTTTGCAACGGCCTCCTGGCTGTCGGCCTTATAAGTTCAGTTGGTGAGGTTCCGATCCACTCTATGGCGGGAGCAACGCTGATAGGTATGTCCGTCGGTCAATCCGCGACATTTTTGGGTTCGAGCGGGGTTACTCGAACAATAACCCTAATCGAAGTCTCCAGCTGCCATCTGAGGTCGACGAGTGCATAGCTTTGGTGTTTCGCCATGCGATGCTTCTGATCGCGCTTTCTGGTTTTGGTTGACCTTGAATAGTTTGGTCAGCTCTGTCGTAAGCGCGACACCGCTTTCAAAATCCTCCGATGAACCAGCTAACTCGACATTCATCGATGGAGCCGGCACTCTTGCTCGCCTCAAGACCTTGTCCACATAAGAAAGAACTTCGTCGCGACTGTCGGCATCAGTCTCAAATTTCGTCAGCCAGAACCGCAGCGCATACGTCGTCGTAACCGGCCCAAGTTCCACTACCTTCACGTCGGGTGCAGGCTCTGACTTAATGAGCTTCGCTGAAGCGGTGGCTTCCAGCAGCAGGCCCTTCGCTATTTCTACGGAAACCACCCGCGACAGCTTGACCAAGACATGTGCTCGGTATTGCGGCTTGGGTGCCGAGTAGTTCGTAATACGCCGCCGAGCGATCTGACTGTTAGGTAGGATGACGTAGGTTGAATCAAGAGTAAGCAACCTGGTCGTTCGCCATCCTATCTCGATGACTCGTCCGCGAGCAGCTTCATCGATGTCCACCCAATCGCCGATCCTGTATGGGCCTTCGATGCCAAGTGCGACCCCTGACAAGGTGTCTGCCACGACGTTCCTGACAGCGAACCCGAGCACGGCCAGTATAAGGCTTGATCCAGCAAGTGCGCCGACTAATCCTTGTTCCAGCATGGATGCAGCTGATGCGAAGAGAGCGGCAAAGAAGAAAAGAAACGCCATCAAGTCTTTGAGTAGTTTTGGGTAGGGGCGATTTTGTGAGCGTCCGTGATCCATGGCAAAGCCGAAAATACGACTGCCGAACCACGCTACGCCGATATAGGTCAGTAGTGAACCGGCGGTTTCAACGCGGAAACCGAGGTATGGTTCTACTTCATGACGATAGATCCCGATGAGCACACCGCTGGTCATGATGCCAAGTGGCCATGTGAATCTGCGCGCGATGGACCAGATCATTGCACCAACTCCTTTGCCAACCGGGATGGACGCTGCTTGCGGCAAGAAAGACAGACAGCAGAAGTCGCCGGTTGAACAGTAGTCTCTCCGCATCTCACACAGAGATGCCCGGTTCTGGTGCTGGGAACTCGTAGAGGGTGGTGGCAACTCGGGCAACGCGTGGCGGCGGCACGCGGCACGGATTCCTTACAGGCGGGGCAGGTGTTTGGTATGAAGCGCATTATGACACTCTTGTCGTTCCGTTCTTGGTAGGGCGTGCAGTCACACGCGACTTCCGACCCGGAAGGAGTGTCAGCGTGCCTAATGCCGCTGGAACCTCCCTCCGGGCGCGACATGCGCGTCGTTCAGCCCTCTCGCCTGATGTCGCATCTCAGCCCTCATTCGGTGCTGCACAGGCAACATCCGCCACGTTCAAAATTGACAGTTCCCGGACCTCGCCCGAGCGGGTCTGCCAGGCGAACTTGGCACCTTGGGCGAGGCCAATGAGAGCGACTCCAATGGGGGTCATCACGGATATCTTTCCAACCGAGATGTCGGCGTCTTCGGGATATACGGGCGTAACCGTTTTCTCTTCGCCGGTTGTTTCGTCGCGATACGTGACGTTTCGGCCAATTGCGACGACATCATTCGGCACCTTCCGTGTTGGAACGATGCGAGCTCGACCCAGCTCGTCCAGCAGTAGGTCCGCAATCATCGGATTGCGGGAATAAGCGGCTTCAGCCATGGCCTCGAGCCGGCTCAGTGTCTTCTCATCAAGGACGACTTTGGGTCTGCGAGATGTTGCAGTCTTCGTTCTCAGAGGTTTGTTCATTGGTTTCTCCTTCGCCGCGACAGAGATGTGCGGAGTCTGAAAATTGGTTCTTCTAATACTATCTGGATCAGGTCGCGTTTGGACTGACGTCGAGCACGACCACTGTGTCGATCTGGCCGTCTTCCCGAAGCAGGGGGACCTTTTGGAGGGTCCGCATGCCGATAAGCGTAGCTCCCAACAGAGATGTGACGAGAATGTTGCCCGGGTGCGGGAGTGGGTCCAGACTTAGGACGCCGCTACGGGCACCTTCTCCGCTGATCATGTAGGATACCAGTCGACCTGAAATGGCCAGATCCGATGGGACAGGCTCGTTGACATGCGCCGAAATCCTGAGCTTGTGTCGCAGAAAGCCCTGGAGCATCGGTGGGTTTGCGGCGAAGCGCGTCCCCTGTGTGTCAAGCAAGGTCTGAATCCCACTTCTGTCTTTGGTTGTCAGGAAATACCCCCGACGGCTCGTGGCACGACGCACACGTTGGCGAAAAGTCTCATAGTGGCTCGGCTTGGGTATGGGGGCGTTGAACATGCCATTTCTCCCGGGGCGCTAAAGCCCTCGATCTCAAGTTGCATTTGTTTGAGATGCCCCGGTTGGTCGTGGACGCGACTATGCGCGGACCGCCCGGGGGACCGGGCGGTTCAGAAGCTGAAACCGAAAATGATTCTCATGCTTGACCATGACACCCAGCGTAGACTCCGCGCCCAGTAAGTCAACGCCGCCATCAGCGGCTTCTCGCCCGGCAGATCGAGCAACTTTTCATTGACTGAGGCTCGTAAAGCTATGGCCGATTTATGGTGCTCAGCTCTCTTCTTTCCTGATCGTTGAGCGTGAGAGACCATCCAGATGGTTTCCGCTCATTTTGAGTTTTCCATCGCCTCACGGTTGCGTGATGCCATGCAGAGCTGCCAATATGCATCCAAGATGCTGATTCATGGAGCGCTTGCTTCAACAGTTCCAAGACCGTGCATCGGCCGGAACGATCCGGCTTTCGCATCGCGGCGAGTATCGCAGGGGCATAATGATAGATAGCAGCAACAATCCGCCAGATGGCCCTCAAATCCTTAACAGGCGGCAAGAATTATTCAGGTTCTTCGTGCTCGCATTTGGCATATGGCCGATTGTAGCCGTGGGCGTTGTCGGCGGTTATGGCTTCCTTGTGTGGATGTATCAGATCATCGCCGGTCCACCGGGTCCCCTCGGGCATTGATCCTGAATGCCAGCCCAAGCCAGCATATCCCGCCGCCAACTTCTGAAAGGGTCTCCTCGACCGGCTGATTTCAGGCCGAGGCCGCCAGGTGTGACCGTGGCGTCGCTTGGTGAATGCACGCGCTGCGGGGATTGTGTTTGGGCTTGCCCGGAGGGGGTTCTCGGCCTTGCCGATGACTGTGTGGTCCTTTTTCCGGATCGGGGTGAATGCACCTTCTGCGGCACCTGCGCGGAGGTTTGCGAGGAGCCGGTCTTTGCGGTTGATCTGAGCATGTCCCACACGTTCGTGATTTCGAACGATTGCCTTGTGCAGGCCGGTATCACCTGCATGTCATGCCGGGACGCCTGTCCGGAGGAGGCCATTTCCATGCAACCGCGGATCGGTGGGCCTTTCCTGCCGGTCCTTAACCAGTCGGCCTGCACGGGCTGCGGCGCTTGCGTCGCACCGTGCCCGGCAGATGCCATTCATGCCGTGAGAAAGGAGCCCGCCGATGCCTGAGCGCTGGCACGTCTCGTCCGCAGTTGTGAGCGTCAGGAACACGCATCGCGATGCCGTCGCAGAAGGTCTCATGAGCCTGAAAGGGGTGGAAATTCACGGTGGCGATGCGACCCGGCTGATCATCACGATCGAGGGTGGCAGCACTGGTCAACTGGGGGACCGACTGACCGAGATCAATCTCATGCCCGGCGTGCTCGTGGCGAACATGGTTTTCGAACACGCAGAAGAACCCGACGAAACGGAGGAGCCAATATGCCACTCGACCTGAACCGACGTCAGCTTCTGAAGGCACAGGCTGCTGCGCTCGCCGCATCCGCCGCAGGGATTCCACACGATGCGCTTGCGCAGCCGGTTCCGGGCGGTGTCGAAGCCCTGAAGATCAAGTGGTCCAAGGCGCCTTGCCGGTTCTGCGGCACCGGCTGTGGCGTGATGGTCGGCGTGAAGGAGGGCAAGGTCGTCGCCACGCACGGGGACATGCAGCACGAGGTCAACCGCGGCCTCAACTGCGTGAAGGGCTATTTTCTCTCCAAGATAATGTATGGCGAGGACCGCCTGACGACGCCGCTCATGCGCAAGACAAACGGTGAATTCGACAAGAACGGCGAATTCGAGCCGGTTACATGGGACGAGGCTTTCGACGTGATGGCCGAGCGGGTCAAGAAGCAGCTCAAGGAGAAGGGGCCGGAGAGCATCGGTATGTTCGGCTCCGGTCAATGGACCGTGCTGGAAGGCTACGCCGCGACCAAGCTGATGCGGGCGGGGTTCCGGTCGAACAACCTTGATCCGAACGCGCGGCATTGCATGGCCTCTGCTGCCGTTGCTTTCATGCGGACCTTCGGCATCGACGAGCCCATGGGCTGCTACGACGATTTCGAACATGCGGATGCCTTCGTGCTCTGGGGCTCCAACATGGCCGAGATGCACCCGATACTTTGGACCCGCCTGGCCGATCGTCGGCTGGGCACGCCCGGTGTGAAATGTGCGGTTCTGTCGACCTTCACGCATAGGTCCATGGACCTTGCCGACATCCCCATGGTTTTCAAGCCTGGCACCGATCTGGCGATCCTGAACTACATTGCCAACCACATCATCCAGACCGGCCGCGTGAACGAGGAGTTCGTCGGCAAGCACACGACCTTCATGAAAGGGCAGACGGATATCGGCTACGGCCTGCGCGACGAGGACCCGCGTCAGCAGGCTGCGACGGGTGCGGCCAATGCAGGGCTTATGGAACCCTCGGATTTCGAAGCGTTCAAGGAGCACGTATCGACTTATACGCTCGACTACGTCAGCGAACTGTCGGGGGTCGAACCGGGGTTTCTCGAGGAACTGGCAGAGCTTTATGCCGACCCGAACACCAAGGTCATGTCGCTCTGGACCATGGGCTTCAACCAGCATGTCCGCGGTGTCTGGGCGAACCAGATGGTCTACAATATCCACCTTCTGACCGGGAAGATCTCCGAGCCGGGCAATTCACCGTTTTCGCTGACCGGTCAGCCTTCGGCCTGTGGCACGGCGCGAGAGGTTGGGACCTTCGCGCACCGTCTGCCTGCGGACATGGTGGTGACCAACCCGGAGCATGTCCACCACGCGGAGGAGCTTTGGAAGCTGCCACACGGCTTGCTGAACACCAAGCCGGGGTTCCATGCGGTGCTTCAGGACCGGATGCTGAAGGACGGCGTGCTGAACTTCTACTGGGTGCAGGTGAACAACAACCTGCAAGCGGCACCCAACTCGCAGAACGAGACCTACCAGGGCTACCGGAACCCCGACAATATGATCGTGGTCTCCGACGCCTATCCGACAGTTACCGCCATGGCCGCCGATATCATCCTGCCCGCCGCCATGTGGGTTGAGAAGGAAGGCGTCTACGGCAATGCTGAACGCCGGACACATGCCTGGCACCAGTTGGTCGATGCGCCGGGTGAGGCGCGGTCGGACCTCTGGCAACTGGTCGAGTTCTCGAAACGCTTCACGACAGACGAGATCTGGCCGGCCGAAATCCTCGATGCGCATCCTGAATACCGGGGGAAAACGCTCTACGATGTCTGCTTTGCCAATGGTCAGGTCGATGCCTTCCCCCTGGATGAGGTGCGCGACGATTACGAAAACCAGGAGGCGAAGGATTTCGGTTTCTACCTCCAGAAGGGTCTGTTCGAGGAATACGCCGCCTTCGGGCGCGGTCACGGCCATGATCTGGCGCCCTACGACACCTACCAAAGCGACGAGGTGCGCGGGCTGCGCTGGCCGGTCGTTGATGGAGAGGAGACCAAGTGGCGCTTCAAGGAAGGCTATGATCCGTATGTGAAGCCAGGCAGCGGGTGGGAATTCTATGGAAAGCCCGACGGCCGGGCCGTCATCATCGCGGTCCCCTACGAGCCGCCGGCGGAAAGTCCGGACGACGAGTTCAACATGTGGCTGGTGACGGGCCGGGTGCTGGAACACTGGCATTCCGGGTCGATGACGATGCGCGTGCCCGAGCTCTACAAGGCGTTTCCGGGGGCCAAGGTCTTCATGAACGCGATCGACGCCAGGGAACGCGGGCTGAACCAAGGGATGGAGGTGCGGGTGATCTCACGCCGGGGGGAGATACGCAGTCGGGTCGAAACACGCGGTCGAAACCGGATGCCGCCTGGCGTGATCTTCGTGCCGTGGTTCGACGCCAGCCAGCTGATCAACAAGGTGACGCTGGATGCGACTGACCCGATATCGAAACAGACGGACTTCAAGAAATGCGCTGTGCGCGTGGAGAAGGTCTGATGAGACATCTTCGCCTTCCCACTATCCTCGGCGCCTGCCTTACGGCGACCTTCGTTCTTGCTCAGAACGTGCCGGAGCTTTCCGGACCGTCCCCTAACCCGATGGAGCCTGTGCCAGCCGCCCCGTTGGAACGCTATGTGACCGACGACGTGCGCCAGATGCGGGCTTATCCAGAACAGCCGCCGGTGATCCCGCATTCGATCGAGGGTTACCAGCTGTCGGTCAATGCGAACCGCTGCATGTCCTGCCACAAACGCGAACATTCACTCGGGTCCGGTGCCCCGATGATCTCGATCACGCATTATATGACGCGCGACGCTCAGATGCTCGCCGACGTGTCCCCCCGTCGGTATTTCTGCACTCAGTGCCATGTGCCACAGGCCGATACGTCGGCACTGATTGGCAATACCTTCACAGACATGTCTGAAATGGGCGCGTCAGGCGCTGGGAGTGAGTGACATGCGCTGGATACTTGCCCCTTTCCGCTGGTTCTGGAATGTCTTGTGGACCCCCGCGGGGACGCTTGGGCTCGGGTTCTTGACCCTGGGAGGGTTCGTTGGCGGGGTGATCTTCTGGGGCGGTTTCAACACTGCGCTCGAATACACCAACACCGAGGACTTTTGCGTCTCCTGCCACGAGATGCGGGATAACGTCTTCGAAGAGCTGTCGCACACCGTCCATTTCTCTAATCGGTCCGGGGTAAGGGCAGGGTGTCCCGACTGCCACGTGCCGCACGAATGGACCGACAAGATCGCCCGCAAGATGCAGGCGTCGAAAGAGGTCTGGGGCAAGATCTTCGGGACCATCGATACCCGCCAGAAGTTCCTGGAACACCGATTGGTCATGGCGAAGCGTGAATGGTCGCGGCTGAAGGCCAACGACAGCCTTGAATGCCGGAACTGCCATTCAGAAGTGGCGATGGACTTCAGCCGCCAATCTCCGCGCGCGGCGGAGATCCACACCGAATACCTGCTGTCCGGTCAGCGAACCTGCATCGATTGTCACAAGGGCATCGCGCACGAGCTCCCGGACATGACCGGCGTCGAACCGGGCTGGACCGTGCCAAAGGAACTTCAGGGCGAGACGCAGCCCGGTCTTTCACCGGCGGAGGAGATCCAGAGTTTTCTTATGGAACGGCAGATCGGCGACTGAAGCCTCGCGAGTTTGCTGAAGCGCAAAGACAGCAGCCGCAGGGAAGCGCATGTCTACCAGCGTTCTTCGCCTTTCGTGCGAAGTTAGGCGCGGCCGACGTGCCGGTGTAATTGCAATAAAGGACATGACGTTATGCTGAACAATATCGGATTGCCGGGTCTGGCGATCATCCTCGTCGTAGTGATCGTGCTGTTCGGGCGCGGCAAGATTTCCTCGATCATGGGCGAGGTGGGACAGGGATTGACCGCCTTCCGTCGCGGTATCAAGCAGGAGCCGGAGACGGACCAGACCACAGCCGCCTGAACCGCGTGCAAAAGAAAGACATAAAGAGAGAGCGGGGCCCAAGGCCCCGCTTTTCGTTTCACCGCACCCGTAATTCGCCGAGAACGTTGCTCTATCGCAAACTCCGCACCCGGCCCTGCCTTTAAGCAACGCCTAAAGAAGTTTGGGCTGATGTGAGGCGGCGAGAAGATGCGAAGCGCGATACGCCAGATTGCTTGGGCGGTGGCCGTCCTGATGAGCATTGCTGTTCAGGCCTTCGCGGCGCCTATGGTGGATCAATTCCTTGAGGCTGTAGAGCCCCAGGAGCTCGTGCCTGGAGCCGAGGCCTTCGGTGTTCCACGCGACGACGGGCTCGTGCCGACGCTGAAGGGGAGCGACACGATCGGTTGGGTGTTCCTGACCTCTGATTTCGTGCCCACGACCGGGTATTCCGGCAAACCGATCCACATACTCGTGGGCCTCTCGCCCGAGGCACATCTGACCGGTGCGAAGCTGATCAAGCATTCGGAGCCGATCGTTCTGGTCGGTATCCCCGAGAGCGAGATCCGGGCGGTCATCGACCACTATACCGGGTTCGATCTGCGGTCTGTGGCGGGTCCGAGGGATACGGATGACCTGGAAATCGTCTCGGGGGCCACGGTCACCATCATGGTGATCGACGACTCGATCCTGAGGGCCGGCGTGAAGGCTGCCCGCGCGTTGGGGCTGGACGGTTTCGCGGCCCCGTCCGCATCAGGTCCGAGAAAAGAGATCGCCCCCGATGCCGGTCAAGTGACTGACTGGGAAACGCTGGCCGGCAATGGTGCCATTCGCCGCCTCATGCTGGATGTCGGAACAATCAATGCGGATTTCGCCGCGCTCGGTGATCAGCGGACGGAGAAAAACGCGGAAACAGCGGCACCCGATGAGGCTTATGTCGATGTCCGGACAGCGCTGGTTAGCCATCCCGCCATTGGGCGCTCGCTGCTGGGCGAGGCGGGCTGGGGCAATCTGGCCGCACGGTTGGAACCGGGTGACCACGCCATCGCCGTTTTCGGGGCCGGGGAATGGTCCTTCAAGGGCTCGGGCTACGTGCGCGGCGGCATTTTCGACCGTTTCCAGCTGATCCAGGGTGAGATGTCCTATCGGTTTCGCGATCGCGGGCATCAGCGCATCGGACAGATCGCGGCCGAGGGCGCCCCGGAGTTCGGAGAGATGGACTTGTTCATCGTCCCCGCAGCGTCTGGGTTCGATCCGGCCAGGCCCTTCCGGCTACAGTTCCTCGTCAGCCGTGCCGTCGGTCCGATCGAGAAGGTCTTCCTGACCTATGACCTGGGCTACGAGTTGCCGTCCCCATATGTGCGCGAGGTTCCTTCTAAACCCGTCGCACAGGCGGAACCGGTAGCGGCCGACACGGACGCCCGCGACGCGCTCTGGCAACGGATATGGGACACCAAGCGGCTACAGGTGATCGTTCTTGCCATCGCGCTGGCGCTCCTGTCGGGCATCTTCTTTTTCCAGGCCTTCGCGACCCGGAACGCGCGAACCTTCGCGATCCTGCGCAACGCCTACCTCGTGTTCACGCTCGTCTTTGTCGGCTGGATCGCCAATGCGCAGCTCTCGGTCGTGAACATTCTCGCGGTGGTGAACGCTCTTTTCAGTGACTTCCAGTGGAACACCTTCCTGATGGACCCGCTGATCTTCATCCTTTGGTTCGCCGTGGCGGCAGCCCTGCTGTTCTGGGGGCGTGGGGCCTACTGTGGCTGGCTGTGCCCGTTCGGCGCGCTTCAGGAACTGTCGAACAAGATCGCGCGCCGGTTCCGGGTGCCGCAGGTGACGTTGCTTTGGGGCCTGCACGAGCGGCTCTGGGCGGTCAAATACATCATCTTTCTCGGACTCTTCGGCCTGTCGCTCTATTCGCTCGAACTGGCCGAGCGGTTCGCCGAAGTTGAGCCGTTCAAGACTGCGATCATCCTGAAATTCGCGCGGCCTCTGCCTTACGTCTTGATCGCATTCGCCTTCCTGCTGCCGGGGCTGTTCATCGAGCGGTTCTATTGCCGCTACGTCTGCCCCCTCGGCGGTGGCCTCGCCATCCCCGCACGACTGCACATGTTCCGCTGGCTTAAACGCTACAAGGAATGCGGCAACCCGTGCCAGCTCTGCGCGACGGACTGCCCGGTCGATGCCATCCACCCGACGGGCGAGATCAACCCGAACGAGTGCATCTCCTGTCTGAATTGTCAGGTGCTCTACCAGGATCACGCGCGCTGTCCTGTCGTCATCAAGACCGACAAACGGCGCGCCAAGGACGCGGCATCGGCGGCAGCGCTCGCGGCCCATGCCGAACGACCGAACCTCGGTCATCCCAACCAACTTTCCAATGCCAAATGAAGGAGGAAAGACAATGAGCGAAGAAACCAAGGGTGTGTCCCGCAGGGGACTTTTCAAGGGGACGGCTGGCGTCGCCGCGCTCGCGACGGTCGCCGGGAGCAGCGGGCTGGGCCTGCTTGCGTCGACCCGCAAGGCGGCGGCCGCGACGGCCTCGATTGAGGTCGCACCGGGCGAGCTGGACAGCTACTACGGCTTCTGGTCCTCGGGCCAGTCGGGCGAGGTGCGCATCATCGGCGTGCCCTCCATGCGTGAACTTATGCGTATCCCGGTGTTCAACCGCTGCTCGGCGACCGGCTGGGGCTCTACCAACGAAAGCCTGAAGATCCTGACCGAGGGGCTTCTGCCGGAGACGAAAGAGTTTCTCGCCAAGCGGGGGCGCGTGACCTACGACAACGGCGACCTGCACCACCCGCACATGTCCTTTACCGAAGGCACCTATGACGGGCGCTACCTGTTCGCCAACGACAAAGCGAATACCCGCGTCGCGCGCATCCGCTGCGACATCATGAAAACCGACAAGATCATCGAGATTCCGAACACGTCGGACATCCACGGTCTGCGGCCGCAAAAATACCCGCGCACCGGCTACGTTTTCGCCAACGGCGAACACCGCATCCCGCTGCCGAACGACGGCATCGTGCTGGATGAGCCCGAGAAATACGTCTCGATCTTCACCGCCATCGACGGCGACACGATGGAGATCGCCTGGCAAGTGATCGTCAACGGCAACCTCGACAACTGCGATGCGGATTATGACGGGCTCTATGCCTTCTCGACCTGTTACAACTCCGAGAACGGGGTCACGCTGGCGGACATGACCGCGAACGAGCAGGACTGGGTCGTCATCTTCGACATCAAGGCGATCGAGGCCGGCATCGCGGCCGGGGATTACACCGAATACAACGGTGTGAAGGTCATCGACGGTCGTGAAGCCGGGAAATACACCCAGTATATCCCTGTGTCGAACAGCCCGCATGGCTGCAACATGGCTCCGGACAAACGCCACCTGTGTATAAATGGCAAGCTGTCGCCCACGGTGACCGTGATCGACGTGACCAAGCTGCCCGAGGTCTTCGGCGGGGCAGAACCGCGCTCGGCCGTGGTCGCAGAGCCGCAGCTGGGCCTCGGCCCGCTTCACACCGCCTATGATGGCAAGGGCAATGCTTTCACTACGCTCTTCCTCGACAGCCAAATGGTGAAGTGGAACATCGAGGACGCCATCAAGGCCTTCAACGGCGAAGACGTGGACCCGATCATCGAGAAGATCGATGTGCATTACCAGCCGGGCCACAACCACACCACGATGGGCGAGACGCTTGAGGCGGATGGGCAGTTCCTGATCTCGCTGAACAAGTTCTCGAAAGACCGGTTCCTGAACGTTGGCCCGCTGAAACCCGAGAACGACCAGGTGATCGACATCTCGGGCGAGAAGATGGCGCTTGTCCACGACGGCCCGACCTTTGCCGAGCCGCATGACTGTATCCTCGTGCGCGCCGACAAGGTGAACCCCGTGTCGATCTATGATCGCGGTGACAGCCTGTGGGAAGAGGCGCGGCTTCAGGCCGAGAAGGACGGCGTGGAACTGGAATACGGAGCCGATGTGATCCGGGACGGCAACAAGGTGCGGGTCTACATGCACTCGGTCGCGCCGGCCTTCAGCCTCGATCAGTTCGAGGTGACACAGGGCGACGAGGTGACGGTCTACATCACCAACATGGACGAGGTCGACGACCTGACCCATGGCTTCACCCTGGGCAACCACGGTATCGCCTTCGAGGTTGGTCCGCAGGCCACGGCGTCGGTGACCTTCACCGCCGATCGTCCGGGCGTGCACTGGTATTACTGCCAGTGGTTCTGTCACGCGCTCCACATGGAGATGCGCGGCCGCATGCTCGTGAAACCGGTCGCGTAAGGGGAGGGGACCGGATCATGCGCTCTCTGGTTTTCGTGCTGGCCCTTTGCCTCGCTCCGCTTGCGTCCCTTGCGGAGACGGTCGAGGTGCGGCCGGGACCGGGGGCGCTGGTGCGGGCCCTCGCGACCGTCCGGCCCGGCGATACATTGGTGCTTGGGGAAGGCACCTATGCCGGGCCGGTGATTATCAAGACACCTGTTACGCTCACGGGACCTCTTGCCCGGATCGAAGGTCCGGGCGAGGGCTCCGTCGTCACGGTCGATACCGGCGGCGTGACGATCACCGCGCTTACAATTTCGGGCGCGGGTGCCCGGCTCAGCGATCTCGACAGCGGCATTCGCCTGACGAAGGCGGCCAAGGGCACCATCATCGACGGAGTGACGTTGAACGGGAACCTGATCGGGATCGACGTTCATGGTGCCCGTGATGTCACCATCAGAAACAACCGGATCGACGGCCGCAACGACCTCCGTGTCGCGGAACGCGGACCGGGCATTTACGTCTGGAACGCACCGGGGCTCACGGTCGAAGACAACCAGATCTCGAAAGGCCGGGACGGCGTGTTCATCACGACGTCAAATGACGCGGTCTACCGGCGCAACCGTTTCAGCGATCTGCGGTTCGCGTTCCATTCTATGTATGCCAACCGGATCGAGGTCACTGACAATATCAGCCGTGGCAACGACATGGGCTTCGCCTTCATGTATTCGACGCGGCTGATCGTCGAACGGAACCTGTCGGACGGAGATGCCAACCACGGCTTTTTCATGAACTTCGCCAACCGCGCCGAAATGCGTCGGAACGAAGTGCGCAATGGCGGCGAAAAATGCCTGTTCATCTACAATTCAAACCATAACCGGTTCGAGGGCAACCGCTTCGAAGGATGTGGGATCGGTGTCCACTTTACCGCAGGCAGCCAAGGCAACGTGCTGGCCCGAAATGCCTTCATCGGTAACAGAACCCAGGTGAAATACGTCGGCACCACGTGGATGGAATGGTCGGCCGACGGCATCGGCAACTACTGGTCCGATCACGTCGCCTTTGACGTGAACGGCGATGGCATCGCCGACAGTCCTTATCGGCCCAATGACAGTATCGACCGGCTTGTCTGGTCGCAGCCGGCGGCACGGCTGCTGATGGGGGCACCGGCCATGCAGCTCATCCGCTGGTCGCAGTCAAGGTTCCCTGGGCTATTGCCCGGTGGCGTGACCGATACCCATCCGCTGACGTCGCCGACCGGAACCGGACTGCCGCAAGGAGAACCATCATGACTGCAATTCTCGCCATCAATGCTCTATGTCTGTCTTTCGGTGGACAGAAGGTTCTCGACGATGTTTCGCTGTCCGTTCAGCCCGGCGAGCGGTTGGCGTTGCTCGGCCATAACGGTGCCGGCAAGTCTACGTTGTTCAAGACGGTCCTCGGGTTTCTGCGTCCAAGCTCCGGCACCGTTGCCGTTGCTGGCCACGCGCCGGGGTCCAACGCGGCCAGGGAGGCCGTGAACTACCTCCCCGAGGTCGTCTCGTTCCAGAGGAACCTGTCGGGCCGCGAGGTGCTGAGCTATTTTTCAGGCCTGCGGGGAACACCGAAAGCCGAGGTTTCGGACCTTTTGGCGCGTGTCGGCCTTCTGGATGCCGCTGATCGGGCGGTCGGGGCCTATTCCAAGGGGATGCGCCAGCGTCTTGGGCTGGCGCAGGCCCTCATCGGCGCCCCGAGGCTTCTTCTGCTCGACGAACCGACCAGCGGTCTCGATCCGGTGTCGCGGCACGAGTTCTACGAGGTGATCGCCGATGCGGCTGCCCGGGGATCTGCCGTGCTGCTCTCGTCGCACGGGCTGGAGGAAGTGCAGGACAAGACGGACCGCATTGCGATTCTCGCCCGCGGACGGCTGAAGGCAGAGGGCACCCTGGCAGAGTTGGCCCAGGAGGCAGGTTTGCCGACCACGATCCGCATATCGGCCAAGCCGGGGGCGGCAGACGATCTTCATGGAGAATTCGGCGGGCGGCGGATCAACGGATGCCGTCTGGACCTCGATTGCGCGCAGGGAGCGAAGGTGGACCTTCTCGCGCGCCTGGGGCAGCACCAAGACAGGCTGCGGGACATCGAGATTTGTCCGCCGGGTCTCACTGATATCTACAGGCATTTTTCCCGAATGGGCCCGACGGAGGACCAGATATGAGCACGCGCATCGGCACCGTTTTCGGGCAGGAGTTGCGGCAGGCGCGCCGTAACCTCTGGGTCATTCTGGCAACCGCAGTGCTTGGCTTGTTCGCTTTGGCGCTGGCGCTCTTTGGTGCCGGGCAGGGAAGTGACCTGAAGGTCGATGTGCTGACCCTGACGGCGGTCAGCCTTGCGACCCTTTCGGTCTACCTGATCCCGCTGATCGCCTTGCTCATGTCCTATGACTCGATTTCCGGAGAGGTCGAGCGAGGGTCCCTTGCCCTGACCTTTGCCACGCCGGTCCGTCGGTGGGAGGTGTTCGTCGGGAAGTTTCTGGCCCAGACGGTTGCGGTCTGCGTGGCCATCCTGATCGCCTTCGGCACAGTCGGATGTATCATCGGTTTCCTGGCCGAGATCAGCGGGGACGGCGTGTTGGCGTGGCTTCGGTTGATGCTATCGGCGGGCGGGCTGGGGGCGATCTTCGTCGGGATCGGGCTGATGCTGTCCGCGCTGACCGGGCGAACAGCGCGGGCCGCCGCGGCCGCTGTGGGTGTCTGGCTGCTGCTGGTCGTCCTTTATGACGTTGCGCTTCTGGGTGCCATCATGGCGGCGGGTGAGGGCATCTTCGCCACCCACGTGTTCCCGTGGCTTGTCATCGCGAATCCCGCCGATGCGTTTCGCCTCTATAACCTTGCCATGATCGACGCCGCGCCCGTCGCAGGGATCGACGGCCTTTCGCAAACCCTTCCGTTCCCGCCGGTGGCCGCGCTGGCCGCCCTCGGGCTTTGGCTGGTGGCAACCATCGCCATCGGCTCCGCCCGCACCAAAAGGATTGTCCCATGAAGAAAGTCGTGTTCGCCCTTGCCGTGTCTCTGGCCCTGACCGGCTGCAAGGAAGATGTGGCGAGCGTCGTTGTCCCCGTCGAGATGACGGACGATGCGCTCGGCCATTACTGCCAGATGTTCGTCGCGGACCATCCTGGTCCCAAGGCGCAGGTCCACCTGAAAGGCCGGGCAGAGCCGCTCTGGTTCAGCCAAGTGTCCGATGCCGTCGCCTATATGCATGACCCGGAGCGCGAAATGGAGGTAACTGCGGTCTTCGTCTCCGACATGAGCCACGCGGAAAGCTGGAGCGTGCCGGGCATCGCCAACTGGCAGGCTGCCGAAACCTCCTTTCTCGTCATCGAGAGCGATCAGCTTGGCGGAATGGGGGTGCCGGAAGCGCTACCGTTCAGCCGCCGTGAGGATGCGACCGCCTTCGTAGCGGACAGGGGTGGACGCATCGTCCAATGGGGCGATGTGCCGGAAAGTTACGTGCGTCCCGCGGAAATCGGGATGAGCGGGCATGCCGCCCACGGGGAGTTGATGCAATGACCCGGTTTTCCAGACGTCGTTTCATTGCCATGTCGGCCGCGACCCTTGCGTCTGGCCGTGCATCCGCTGCGGGCAGAGAGGTCGCCTACTGGCGGGGGCAAGCCCTTGGTGCGCGCGCCGAGATCGCCCTTTGCGGCATTTCGCAGGCCGAGGCGGCTCCGCTGTTCGAAGACCTTGAATTGGAGCTTTCGCGTATCGAGAGCCTATTTTCGCTTTACCGGACTGACAGCGCCCTGGCTCAGCTGAACCGGGATCAGATCCTGCGTAACCCCGATCCCGCCATGCTACATCTCTTGTCGGAGGCCCGGGCTGTCTTCACGGCGACGGAAGGCGCCTTCGATCCAACGGTCCAGCCGCTGTTCGACCTTCATGCTCGAGCGTTTGGCGAAGGACGCCGTGTCGGGGCGGACGAAGTGCAGCACGCGCGTCGCCGGGTCGGATTCCAACATGTGTCGCTATCCCCGCAGGCTATCAGGTTTCAAAGGGGCGGTATGGCTCTGACCCTGAACGGGATCGCACAGGGCTATGCCACGGATCGCCTTGCCTCTCTTCTGAAGAGTGCCGGTCTCCGGCACATCTTGGTAAACGCAGGAGAAATCCGGGCCCTTGGGGACGGGCAGGGGCAGGGATGGCGTGTATCGATCCCCGGCGGCCGGACCGTCACCTTGAAAGACCACGCAATCGCCACTTCGGATGTTTCGGGCACCTTGGTCGATCCCGCCGCGGGTATCGGACACATCTTCGATCCCAGACGTGACGCGCAGCTCACTTCCGGGCCAGCCTCGATATGTCATGACAGTGCGGCGATTGCGGATGCCGCATCGACTGCGGCCGTTCTCATGTCGCCATCGGAACGCGACCTGCTTCGGCCGCTCGGGGCGAAAATCGTCGGCTCGGCTGGCATTCGGTCCTGAAGTTTGTGTTTCCGCAACGTTCGAAAACAACAGGGCCGGTAGCTTCCACTCAAACAGCATTCATACCTGAAAGGAGATTGAAAATGCTGACGAGAAGAGCCGCACTGATGGGCGCCGCCGGTATTGCCGCGCTGCCCGTTCTCGCCAAGGCCGCCAAGGCCGAAGAGATCATGGACACGTCGATGGCCCCCCCCGCGGATTTGTCGAGCCTGAAGCGCATTAAGCGCAAGCTCGTGCGTCCTCCGATGGTCCACGAGCATGAGCAGGAGGCCCCGGCCGAACCGCGCATCGTCGAATTCGAGATGCAGATCGTAGAGAAGGAGATCGAGGTCGATGACGGTGCCTACCTTCAGGCCATGACCTTCAACGGGTCGGTTCCCGGCCCCATGATGGTTGTCCACGAAGGCGACTATGTCGAACTGACACTGTTCAACTCGCCTGAGAACATGATGCAGCACAACATCGATTTTCACTCGGCGACCGGTGCGCTTGGGGGCGGGTCCCTGACGCTGGTCAACCCCGGTGAAAAGACCACGTTGCGGTTCAAGGCAACGCGTCCGGGGACGTTTGTCTATCACTGCGCCCCGGGTGGCCCGATGATCCCATGGCACGTCGTCAGCGGCATGTCCGGCTGCATCATGGTCCTGCCGCGCGGCGGTCTGACCGACCACAAGGGCGATCCGGTCCGCTACGACCGCGTGTTCTATATCGGAGAAAACGACTTCTACATCCCGAAGGACGAAAATGGCGACTACAAACGGTTCGAGGACGTGGCCGAAAGCTATCCCGACACGCTCGAAGTGATGAACGGGCTGATCCCGAGCCATGTGGTCTTCAACGGCAAGGTCGGATCGCTGACCGGCGACAACGCGCTGCACGCGGCACAGGGTGAAAAGGTCCTGTTCGTGCACAGCCAGGCCAACCGGGACACCCGGCCTCACCTGATCGGTGGCCACGGCGACCTCGTCTGGGAACGCGGCAAGTTCAACAACACGCCGCAGCGTGACCTCGAAACGTGGTTCATTGCGGGCGGATCCGCCGGCGCGGCTCTCTATGAGTTCCTCCAGCCGGGCGTCTACGCCTACGTGAACCATAACCTGATCGAGGCTGTGAACCTCGGCGCGACGGCCCACGTGGTGGTCGAGGGCAACTGGAACAACGACCTGATGGAGCAGGTTCAGGCACCTGTCGAGTATAACGCCGCCTACGAAGGCAAGACCGCGCTGCCATAAGGCGCGGCTGTTCCAAGGCGAAAACTGACTGGGGCGGCCGGACAATCCGGGCGCCCCTCTTTTGATCATGAGGTCCCGATATGGACAGGATGAGAGTGATGATCGGGCTGGCGGGTCTGACGCTGGTCTGCGGTCTCGGGGCAGGGGCGTGGCTTGGGGATCAGGCACGCGACAGGGATGCTGCGCAGGCTTTGCGCGCGGCCGACCTGCAAGGTGATATCGTGCGGGTGCCCGCGGGCGCAGTGGCCTATCGGCCGCTTGGCAATTTCAGCCGGGATGGCAAGGCTGCGACGCCCGGTGTGCAAAGCCTTCCGGTCGGTGCGTTCGACATCATGAAGTATCAGGTCTCGCAACGGGAATATTCGGCCTGCGTTGCAGACGGGGCCTGTGTGGACGTCGAAACCGGGGCTGGCGGGTTGGCCCAGACGAACGTCAACTGGATCGATGCGACGGCCTATGCCGCATGGCTGTCCGAACAGACAGGTCAGGTCTGGCGTCTTCCGACCGCGCTGGAATGGCAGCGAGCCGCCGCCGAGCGGCGGGGCGATGCTGCCCCGGACGAAGGCGACCTCGATCCGGGAGAGCGCATGCTGTCGCAATACCAGCGCGGCGTATTCCTGCGTGGCAGTTCCAGCCCGGCCCTGAGACCGCGCGGCGGCTTTGGTGAAAACAGCCTCGGTCTGGCGGATATGGGCGGCAATGTCTGGGAATGGACGGACGGATGCATGGAGAATGGCGAGGTGGGTGCCGATGGTGTGATCACCGCCCGCGACCCCTATTGCGGCGTGCGCATTGCCGGCGGGCGTCATCAGGCGGCGGTCATTGACTTTATTAGGGACGCCAGCGTCGGTGGGTGTGCCGTTGGGCTTCCACCGGATCACTTGGGATTCCGGCTGGTGCGGGAACGATAAACCGGCATTGCTCGAACATGTGCTTGAACTCTGGGCGATGTGCTGAAAATTTGCGCGCAAAATAAATAGGGGTCTTGTTTGCAAATTTTCAGATCTTTTGGACCTGCGGTAGGACACGTTCATACCAGTGAAGCTTTGCGTGCCGGTCTCGGCGCGGTCGTCGGTCTGGGGCTGACAGGGCTGTTGCTACTGTCGCCGTCTATCGATTTGGAGTGGGGCCGTTACCTCGTCGCCCCTTTCGGAGCGACGTCGGTCCTTCTCTTTGCTGTTCCGAACTCGCCTCTTGCTCAGCCCTGGTCAGCCGTCATCGGCAATACCGTCGCAGCACTGGTTGCTGTTGCAGTGTGTCTGCTTGTCTCGGATCCCCTGACACGGGTGGTTGCGAGCGTCGGTTTGGCAATCAGTGTCACCATGATGTGCCGCGCCTTGCATCCACCGGCCGGTGCCGTGGCGATGACCGCGGCACTCTCTCCGGACGCTATCCAGAGCCTCGGCTTTTGGTTCGCGATTATGCCGATCGGCTTGGGCACAGCGGCTCTGGTCGCTGTCGCGATGTGCTTTGCACATCTGACCGGCCGACGTTATCCCTTCCGGCAATTTGAAGATCCGGGTCCGCACGGCACGGAAGACGCCTCTCCGATTGAACGCCTCGGCCTTACAGAGAGTGAACTGAGTTCTATTCTCGAACGATACAGACAGTCATTTAACCTGGGGGTCGAGGATCTGGCCCGTTTGATCGGTGCTGCCGAGATCCAGGCGGCTACTCACGAGACCGGACCGCTTACCGCAGCCCAGATTATGTCCACGGACCTTGTTACGGTCGCTCCTGACACGGAACTTGTGGAAGTCGCGGATCTGTTTCGACGTCACAAGTTCACCTCACTTCCGGTGATTGACCCGAGCGGCAAGTTTTTGGGCGTCATCTTTCAGATCCACTTGATAGGGAAAGCGCGGGAGGACGCGCTGCGTCTGGATCGACGGTTCGTGCCGGCATTTAGGCGGTTGATGGATCGGCGGAGAGAACGACCTGTCCAGGCTAAGGAGATTATGAGCGTCGCCGGACCTCGTGCCACGACCAATACGCCGATCAGTGCTCTGCTCCCAATGATGGCTGATGGTGATGTCGACGCAGTGCCGGTTATCGAACACGGCGCAATCACGGGCATCGTGACGCGAACGGACCTGATCGCTGCGCTGGCCAGAAGCGTCGTAAGGAAGGTGTAGCAAAGCGCGACACGTTTTCAACCAAAGTGAGCTTTGCGGGTTCTGGATATTGTGTGTAGTCATACGGATTTCAAATTCGAGTAGGGAGTCTATGCTGACTTCTACCTTTGGATGCACCATGAGTATCTCTCGCTCCGGAACTGGGCACTTGTCAGAAGCGACGCGATCAACACGAGAATACCTTCGTAAACCCTTCGCCAGGACGGTTTCTTGGGCGTTTGTGTGTGCAATGGCGCTTGGGATTCTCGCCAGCTTCGAGCACAACTCGCGAATGGGAGAGCTCAAAAAGGAGAGCGAACGACTCCATTTAGTAGCATCGCAACGTGTTAACCAGCACGATGCCCATCTGACAGCACTTTCGGCCATCGCAGTGGCGGGAGGAGAGCAACTTCCCGACCTCTTTCGTGAGGTGTCTGGTGCGATCATGCGCTTCTACCCGAGGATTATCGGTATCGCTCTAATTCCGCTCGACAGCGAAGACGTAATGATGGAAATTGGCGTCCAAGGTGCCGAATTGCGGGAGCAGGTTCGGACAGCTGGCGTGCGCTTGACTGGCTCTCCGGTCTTGGTTCGACATCCTTCAAACGACGCAGCTTATCTGATTGTAAAACGCAGCCCAAATTCTGAGTCGGCGCGCTACGGGCTTGCTCTCGCAATCGACGCTTCAGCTTTGCTGCATGGAGATTCTGACTACTGGATGCGTGCTAAAACCATACGGTGGCTGGCTCTTCCTGATGGAACCCCTCTGGTCGTTGATAGATGGCGCTTGCGACCGCCGCAGTTCACACGTGCTCTTTCCAGTAGCACACAGCCGCTTGAGCTGAAGACCGCTATCCGCGTGACCGCTTTCGACTTACTTCCACCGGGTAGGGTGGCTCTCGTCTTGGCGACAATTTCGTTGGCCGCGATTTTGCTTCGTGCGAGCGGGCGGCAACGTGCCAAGGTGCGAATCGCCGAAGCACGGGCTGAGTTGAGTGGTCTCGAGACCCGGCTCAGCCATGCGTCTCGGGTGAATGCGCTTGGCGAGATGGCAAGCGGCATGGCCCATGAATTGACGCAGCCCCTGACCGCGATCCTTGCTCAGACGCAGGCTGCCAGGCACCTGGCCGCGCGTGGCGACTTCGATCGGGTAACCGGAGTCCTCGAGGATGTTATCGGGCAGACACGACGCGCGTCAGCTATCCTTGAGCGGCTGCGGACTTGGACGCGACCGCAGGCGCGCAACGCCGAACTGATCGATGTGAGAGAATGTATCTGGGTGGCGGAGACATTGCTCGCGGGTCAGGCCAAGGAGCTTGGTGCACGGGTCAGTCTTAGGATGCCACCAACGCCATTAGTTATCCAGGGCGTTCGTGTAGAACTCGAGCAGGTGTTGTTCAACCTGATCAGGAATGCTTTGGATGCAGTTGCCGAGAAGGTCGGATCGCGGGCGGTGATGGTTGAAGCATTGCTGGCTGGCCAAACAGCGGTGATCGATGTGAGCGACAATGGGCCAGGCGTTGAGCCAAGTGTGCGAGATCAGTTATTCACGCCTTTTGTGACGACCAGAGAGAATGGAACTGGGCTCGGCCTTGCGCTGAGCCATCGTCTGGTCGAGCGTGCCGGCGGTGATCTGACAATATTGGATGCCAGCGAAGGTGCTTGTTTCAGAGTTAGTCTGCCGCTGGCCAGTATTTCTCGGGAAACATCTGAATGAACCCGCCTGTCTATCTCGTTGACGATGATGTTGCCGTTCGAGACGCTCTTTCACTGCTCCTTTCAACTGTGGGAGTTAATGTGAGAGCTTTCTCCGGTCCTCAAGATTTCCTGTCAGTTCTCCCAAAGCTTGTCCCGGGCTGCCTGATCCTTGATATCAGAATGCCGGCGATCTCTGGGTTGAAACTCCAAGAACAACTGACCGCCAGCGGTGTGTCATGGCCGACTGTCGTTATCTCGGGGCATGGCGACATGGAAGCTTGTCGCAAAGCATTCCGCAATGGCGCCATCGATTTTCTATCCAAACCCATCGATGAGCAGGATCTCATCGATGCCATACAAAAAGGGTTAGCTACACTCGGTCGGGCCGCCGAGGCCGATGCCGAGCGCCGAGAAACGATGGCACTGATGGCTTGTCTGACGCCACGCGAGCGGGAGGTGCTGTCATTCGTTGCGCGCGGCTTCACAACCCGTGATATTGCTGGATCGCTCAAGCTTTCGCCCCGAACGGTAGAAAGCCACCGTGCTGCCATTGGGGCCAAGCTTGGCACTACCTCGGCAGCAGAAATGACGCGCCTCTGGATCGAGGCAGGGAGCGCTCCGTAGTTCTACGAAGATGTCGGGTCGGTATACGAATGATGTGGGCTCTCGGGATGAGTTAATTGTCTTCTTGTCACTACAGAAGGAGGACTGACATGCTTAGAACAATCGCTTTTCTCGCCGCTCTCACCGCTCCTGCGGCGATGGCGCAAGACCTTCCCACCAGCCCCTATCTGCCACTCGACTTGGCGAGTGAAGCCGCGAATGCTGCCTTGGAAGCATGTTCTGCCCAAGGCCACGATGTCAGTGTCGCGATAGTAGCACGCGATGGTAGCACGAAGGTTCTTCTGAAAGCGGATAATTCCGGACCTCATACCGCGTCGAGCGCGACCGGCAAGGCTTTCACTTCTGCCGGTCTTGGACGGGATACTGCTGGTCTTGCGGAGTTCATTGCGGGGAATATGCAGAACAACGGGCTGCGAGATATGGACGCGCGTCTCGTCATACAGGCAGGCGGTATGCCGATCCGGATCGGCGGTGCTCTCGTGGGTGGTATCGGTGTCGGCGGCGCACCCTCCGGCGCGATTGATGCAGAGTGTGCCCTTGTCGGCCTCGACGTGATCGGTGCCGAGTAAAGCAAACTGGGTCCGCATTTCAGGCGCGGACCTTCCTTTTACTAACCCGTCAAGAAAGGTAAGCCTTTGCGCACCAGCTATCTTATCGCTCTTCTCATTGGTCTGGCCAGCCATGGCTGGGCGCAAACAGCCCCTTCCGCTCGCGAAATCGCGGCCTATGAGGGGCTTCTGAGGGCTGCCCATGAGGGTGATGTCGCTGGGATCAAGCAATTGGTCGCGGAGGGGGCTGACGTGGATGTCCGCGACAAAAAAGGCCGGACGCCAATTCATGTGGCTGCATTCGCCTCCGAGGACGAAGCACTTCGTGCTCTGGCTCTGGCTGGTGCCGACATGAACGCGCTTGAGCACCAAGCCTACGATGTTGTGACGATTGCGGCGGTGGCAGACGATCCTGAACTTGTGTCGCTCGCCATCGAGGCAGGCAATGATCCTGGACTCGTGACCAGTCCCTATCTGGGCACGGCACTCATCGCGGCGGCGCATCTCGGCCATGCTGAAGTGGTGCGGCGCCTAATCGCTTATGGTGCGCCACTCGATCACATCAATAATCTCCACTGGACGGCCGTCATGGAAGCCGTGGTGCTGGGGGATGGCGGATCGAGCCATCAAGCGGTGCTTGACGCGCTTTTGTCCGCCGGTGCCGACCGTTCGTTGGCCGATCGTGATGGCGTAACACCGCTTCAGCATGCAGAGGCGCGTGGCTTCGTTGAAATGGTTGAACGACTGCGGAAAGAAAACTGACTCACGCCCACGCTGAAAATTGCTTTGATTTTTTCGATGCATATTCAAATGGACCGGTAACTTGAGCTCTTTGTTTCCCTTCACCAGGCCAGTCATACGAAAATTTCCCAGAGTGCAGGATGTTTCGCACAATTTAGTGGGTAAACTCGGCCATACGAACTTCACGCTTTGCATAGTGACGCGGATCATCATATCAACCTGTCCCGGCCTTTTGGATATGGCTTATGGCTGGAGCGTATCGCTTCTTTGCCACCCAAACCGTTTCAGGTGTAGGTGGTCGTGTGACGTGCCTTGCCATCGGCCAGCTCAAGTTCGTGAACAACTTACTGGGCGTTAAGTTCGTGGAGGGTGATTTTCATTTCAGTTGGATTCCAGTTCGTTGCGAGACCTCAGTAGGTCGCGTCGTTTTCCGGCCGGCGAAAAACTTTCTGTATCTCTTGCTTCAGATGATCTATTCCGACGAATGGCGGTGCCGGTCGCAAACTATGTCGATTACAATTTTTCAAACCACTGTATGACTACTCGGAGCGCAGATTTATTAGTGCAATTCTTGCTGAGGCAATAAGATCGAAGTGGTCGTGACCGCGATCGCAACTACCGCGTGTTGCCGACGCTGATGTTACATACTTTCATGACGCCTGACTGTATTTCATAACATCTGGATCATGCGCGTCGAACGAACTTGCGATGATGCGTGTGAGAGGCCTGCCTTCGTGGGAAATGTCGAGATAGTTTTCCGAAAGCTCTACGTAGTCGCGAAACCGGGTTGCCACCTGCGCGATCAGCGGATCGACGATGTTTGACTTGTCGCCGAACATCTGACGAAGTGCACGTCGGTTGAGGCGGAAATCGCACATCAGCATCTCGATGACGCGGGCCCTGAGCAAGTCGTCCTCTGTCATTACGTGACCGCGCGCCCCTGCCAACGTCCCGCTCTCGATGCGCTGGGTGTAAGCGGCGGTGGCCGGCGCGTTCTGGACGTAGCCCGAGGGCAGACGCGAGATAGAGGAGGCTCCGAGGCCGATCAGCGTCGGGTAGATGTCGTCGGTATAGCCCTGAAAGTTGCGCCGTAGGTGGCCGGAACGTGCTGCTTCGGCGAGCGAGTCACTCGGCCGGGCGAAGTGGTCAATTCCGATCGCTTCGAAGCCCGCGTCCATGAACCGCTGTGCGGCGAGGGTCGAAAGTTCGTATCGCTCAACCTCCTTCGGCAGGGCGTCACCGTCGATCAGCTGCTGGCGTTTCGAAACCCACGGAACGTGGGCATACCCGAAAATGGCTAACCGATCCGGCGCCAGCTCGAGCACCTTCGTGATCGTGTCGTCCAGCCGGGTGAGGTCCTGATGGGGCAGCCCGTAGACGAGGTCTGCATTCAGCGAGTGAACCCCCGCTGCGCGCAGGTCTTCGACACAGGCCCGTGTCACGTCGAAGGGCTGGATGCGGCCGATGGATTGCTGGACCTTCGGGTCGAAATCCTGGATGCCGATGCTGGCGCGGTTCATGCCCTCTTGGGCCAGCGCTGCGATCTTGTCGGGATCGACCATCGTGGGATCGATCTCGACCGAGAACTCGTGGTCCTCGGTCGGGGGGATGACGGCGCGAACGGCCTGTGCCAGCCGGCGGATGAGAGCGGGAGGCAGGATCGTCGGCGTGCCGCCGCCCCAGTGCATGCGGCCCATCCGCAGCCCGGCGGGCAGGGTATCTTTCAGCAACGCAAGTTCCTGTTCCAGCGTGCCGATGTAGCTTTCGACTGGGGAAAGTGTCTTCGTGCCCTGCGTCCGGCAGGCGCAGAACCAGCACAGCCGCTCGCAGAAGGGTATGTGGAGGTAGACTGAGACGGGCTCGTCCGGGTTCAGCGCGGCGAGCGCTTTGACCTGGTGAGCGGCGCCGACCTCGGGCGAGAAGACCGGGGCGGTTGGATATGAGGTGTAGCGGGGCACCCGGGCGTCGAAGAGGCCGAGGGATCTGAGGCGGTCGATCTGTTTCATACGCCCCGTATGTGCCTTTTCCGAGACGTGAACTTTGCGCAGGATCAAGCTCAGAACGGAAAGGGCGATGCGCCGATCAAGGATCCGTGCAGGTGAAGGGCGGCGACCCAGATCAGCAGGCCGATGGTGGCCCGGATTGTCAGCGGGCGTTCGTTGTCGCGGAGCCATGCTCGGTCGGTCAGGGGGCGTAGAGAGAATGTTGCTGTGGCCTTGAAGAATGCCGTGGCTTCGGCACTGAGTGAACGGCGGGCTTTCGCGTCGAAGGCGGGAATGGCGGCAAGCGCCATTAGGCTGAAGCTGCCGAAGAGGATCACATGGGCGAGGTCTCCGTTCGGCACGAGATGCGCCCCGGCCCAAATCGCCAGGGCGAGGAACAGCGGGTGCCGGGTAATGGCTGCGAAACCCGGCCCGTTGGGATTGGCGATGGCGTTTCGCTTGCCGCCAAGCGTGAAAGGGTTCCGCAGACCGAAGCCGCAGGCAACCAGCACCATGGCAACGGGCATCGCGATATTGGGCACCCACCTCGTCCAGGGCACCTGTGGCCAGAGTTCGACATAGGGCGCCCGGCCCGCCGCGACGATGACCCAGACGAGCAGAGCGAAGGACAGCAGCCCGTAGGCTGAGAAATACACGCGCCGCCCGACCGTGCCGATCAGCCTGTCGCGCAGGCCGCCGATGCGCGGCAGAAAATGGCTGGCGACGAAGATCGCCAGTGCGAGCGTGTATTCCGTCCATCCGGTCATCAGCTTTCGGCTTTCTCAATCAGTCGCACGATGTGACAGGCAAAGGCGTAGGTCGCGGGCAGGCCGATGACCAGCCCCCCGGCTACGGATTGCCAGGGCGTCAGCACGGGCAAGCCCATCCATGACCCGATGAGCGAGGCGAAGAAGAGGTTCACCCCCATGGCCCCGGCCCCGAAGGGGTAGAGCGCGGCGAAGAGCTTCGGTGAGGGTCTCATCTCCGGCTCACCAGCATCTGCACGGCGACCAACGACAGGACGAGCGCGACCGAGCCGACAAGGAACCAGAACTCGGCGACGTGGGTCTGGGGCTGTGGAATGGGCCTTTCGAATGCTTCCGCCAGCGCGGTGGTGGGCAGGGTCAGGGCAAGATACGGGGCGATGGCGAGGATGCGTTTCATCTCAGCTCTCCATGGTCAGGGTTTGATAGATCTCGGGCAGGGCGCGGGGCAGGCGTTCGGGATGCGGCAGCAGGGTGAAGCCGGCGCGTCCGAAGATGCGGGCGAACCAGTCCTGGCCGTCCTGATCGACGATGACGCCATGCACCGCCTGTCCGAGGGCGCGTGCCTCGCGGACGGCCATGCGGCTGTCCTCGATCCCGTGCTGACCCTCGTAGTGGTCGAGGTCGTTGGGTTTGCCGTCGGTCAGCACCAGCAGCAGGCGGCGGGTCGCACCTTCTTCGGCGAGCTGGGCCGAGACATGGCGGATCGCGGCGCCGAGCCTGGTGTAATGGCCGGGGGTCAGACCGCCGATGCGGGCGGTGACGTCGCCGGACATCGGTTCCTCGAAGGTCTTGGCCCGGTGCAGGAAGACACGGTCGCGGCGAAGCGAGGAAAAGCCCCAGATGCCAAGCCGATCGCCGGCGGTGTCGATCCCTTCGGCCAGCGAGGACAGGGCTTCGCGGGCGACCTCGATGACCGAGGTGTCGCCGATTGCGGCCTCGGTCGAGCGGGAGCAGTCCATCAGGATCGCGACGCTCAGGTCGCGGGCCATGGGACGTCCAGCCTGCCAGACCCGGTCGGACCCTTCCTGCCCGGAGGCGATGTCGGTGCGCGAAGTGACAAGCGCGTCGAGGTCGAGATCCTCACCGTCGATCTGACGGGGCAGGACGACGCGGCGCGGATGCAGCGGGGCGAACTGGCGTTTGACCCGGGCGACGAGGCGCGGGTCGGGGGCGTATTCGGCGCGCGGCTTCGCGGGCGCCTCCAGCACGCGGGTATGGCCGGGCATGTAATCGCCGGTGCGGCGGTTCCATTCCGGGTAGGTGAACTTGCCTGCCAGCATCTCGTGATCGGCGTCCTGCGGCGACAGGTCCAGCGACAGACGCAGACGGGTCGCGGCGCGCTTCATGTTCTCCGAGAATGTCAGGTGGTCCTGATCCTCTGCCGCCTTTGCGGCGTTGTCCTGATCGTCGTCATCGACCATGCGGTTGATGTTCAGGCTTTCGGCCCAGGACATGATCGTTTCGAACCGGTGGATGATGAAGCCGTCGTTGCGGTCGGCCTGATCGCGGTCTTCGCGCTTCGCCTCTTTCCGGCTGGGCACGGCAAAGGCGGGGTTCTGGTCGGGTTCCTCGGCTGTGTCCGCCGCGCCCTTGCCGGTGGTCCGCGGCAGGAACCGCAGCCAGATCGGCACCGGGGCATAACTGCGGTAGCCGCGCGGGGCGGGGGTGTCGATTTCCTCGATCCCGCCGCGCTGACAGCCGATCTGATCGAGGATCATCAGCTCGACCGAGGCTTCGTGCCGGGGCAGGGCGCCGCGTTTGCGTAAGGCGCAGGTTTCGAGGCAGAGGGCGCGGTAGTCCGCCTGAAGGCCGGGGCAGGCGCGGAAGGCGCGGTCCATGGCAGCTTCGTTGGCCGCAACCTGGGCGAGGTCGTTGCGGTAGGGGTCGGCCAGTCGCGCGGGCACCGTGGCAAAGGCTGCAATAGAGGCAAGCCAGAGATAGGCGGCGCGGTTCAGCTCCCGTGTGGAAAAGCAGTCCATCACCGGCGGCAACCGCAGCCGGTCACCGTCGAAGTCCGCCACATGCACCATCTCGCGCGGGGTGCCGACCCGGCGGAACAGGCCGGGCCGGTGGTCGGAGGAGGCGAGGGGCGATGCCACGATCTCGACCCCCGCCGGGCCACCGAGTGCCCGGAAGAGTGCGGCAAGGCTGGGGCGCATGGCGTCGAATGTGACGGCGCGCTCGGCATCCTTTGCGGCCTTGCGCGTCGCCATGTCGTGCCAGAGGTTACCGACAGTTTCCTCCGGCTCCATGAGGTCGAGAACGTGGATCATGGCATCACCCGAATACGGCGCTGGCGATATCGCGCAGGGCCTGTTGAACGTCCGGCTCATCGCTGAGCGGTTCGATGATCGCGGCCTGAAGGGCCCGGTCGACGGGCATCCCCTTGGCAATCATCGTGGCGGCGTAGATCAGCAGGCGGGTGGATACCCCTTCCTCAAGGTCCATGCCCGAGAGGTTGCGGATACCGCCCGCCAGCCGGACCAAGGCCTTGGTCCTGTCCTCGTCCAGCCCGCTTTCGCGGATCACCACGGGCACCTCGACCTCCGGTGTCGGGAAGTCGAACCCGACGGAGACGAAGCGCTGCCGGGTCGAGGGCTTCAGCTTTTTCAGGATGTTCTGGTAGCCGGGGTTGTAGCTGGCGACGAGCATGAAGCTGTCGGGCGCCACCAGTTCCTCGCCCGTCTTGTCGATGACCAGCCGACGGCGGTCATCGGTCAGCGGGTGCAGGACGACGGTGACGTCCTTGCGGGCCTCCACCACCTCGTCGAGGTAGCAGATGCCGCCTTCGCGCACCGCCCGGGTCAGGGGCCCGTCGACCCAGACGGTTTCACCCCCTTTCAACAGGTAGCGGCCGATCAGGTCGGCGGCGCTGAGGTCGTCATGGCAGGCCACGGTGTGCAGCGGCAGGTCCAGACGCGCGGCCATGTGTTCCACGAAGCGCGTCTTGCCGCAGCCGGTCGGCCCCTTCAGAAGAAGGGGCAGAGCGTTGGCATGGGCCGTCTCGAACACCGCGCATTCATCGGCGACGGGCTGGTAGAACGGCAGGTCGGAGTTATGCAGGTCTTTCATCGGATCACTCTCCCGGAACGGCCGCGTCCTTGATGGCGGGGCCGGGTTTGACCACCTCGCGGCGCACCACGAGCATGGAGTAGATGAAGAGGAGCGCACCGAGGACCACCGCCACACCCGAGCCGAAGCGCATCAGGTAGAAGAGGCCAAGCTGGTCCTGGACGTCCATGTAGTAGTCGCCCACGATCCGCTGCATGTGCGTCTGGATCGTGCCCGCGAAGGTCAGCGTGAAGGTCATGAAGGCCATCCCGCCGGTCATCAGCCAGAAGCTCGCCATGTTGAGCACCTGGTTGTAGGGCGCGCGGTTCCGCAGCAGCGGCATCGCATAGCTGAACATCGCGAGGTTGAGGGCCACGTAGGCGCCGTAGAAGGCCAGGTGCCCGTGGGCGGCGGTGATCTGCGTGCCGTGGGTGTAGAAGTTCACACCGTGCAGCGTGTGCAGGAAGCCCCAGACACCCGCGCCGAAGAAGGCCACGGTGGAGGACCCGAGCGACCACAGAAGCGCGGCCTTGTTCGGGTGGTTCTTGCGGCCCTTCCAGACCATCACGAAGGCGAAGGACATCATGGCGAAGAAGGGGACCACCTCGAAGGTCGAGAAGATCGATCCGATCCACTGCCAGTAGCCCGGCGTTCCGATCCAGTAGAAGTGGTGACCGGTTCCGAGGATGCCCGAGAAGAGCGCCGTGGCGACGATGACGTAGAGCCATTTCTCGATCACCTCGCGATCGACGCCCGTGAGTTTCAGCATCAGGAAGCCGAGGATCGCGGCCATGACGAGCTCCCAGGTCGCCTCGACCCAGAGGTGCACGACCATCCACCAATACATCTTGTCGAGCGACAGGTTGTCGGGGTTGATGAAGGCGAAGACCCAGAGCAGGCAGAGCAGCCAGAGGCCCATCATCAGGATGTTGGTGATCGCTGTCTTGCGCCCTGCGAGGAAGGTCAGCGAGACGTTGACGAGGAAGATCACGGCGGCGACGAGGATGCCGAACTTGACCCAGAGCGGCTGTTCGAGGAACTCGCGCCCGCCGTGGATGCCGACAAGGTAAGAGCCGACGGCGCCGAGCGTGCCGACCACGAGGATCGCCAGCTGGATGTAGGCGAGCTTGACCGAGAAGATCTCGCGCTCGCTTTCCTCGGGGACGAGGTAATAGGCCGCGCCGAAGAAGCCGAGCAGCAGCCAGACGATCAGCGCGTTGGTATGGATCATGCGGATGACGTTGAACGGCAGAATTTCACTCAGCGTGTTCGGGGACACGTAGATCCAGCCAGCGAGAAGCCCGCCCAGCACCTGAATGCCGAAGAGGGCCATGGCCACGAGGAAGTAGGCGTAGGCCACCTTTTGCGATTGGTATTTCATGATTTTTCTCCTGTCCCTCGATCAGCCGGCGTCGTTCGGCGGCCAGTTCTGGGTGTCGGTCTGATCGGCCCACCGGAGGAATTCGGCGAGCGCGCGCATCTCCTCCTCGGTGATCTCGAAATGCGGCATCTGGCGGCGGCCCTCGATGCCCGAAGGCTGCGCCTGCATCCATCCGTCCAGCATTTCGTATGCGAGTTCGGGGTCGTCCTGCGCGCCCCACCTCGTCATCACGTTGCCGACCTCGGGCGCGAAGTAGGCGCCCTCGCCGTGCAGCGTGTGGCAGTTGATGCAGGAGTTGCGTTCCCAGACGTGCTTGCCCAGCCGAACCTCTTCGGTGAGGGGCATTCCGGCCGTGGCCTTGTCCACGATGTGACGGTGGCTCTGCGCCGTCAGGGCCACGAACACGACGACGAAGAAGATGGATCCCCCGTAGAACACGTTCCTGGCCCGCGATTTGGTGAGTATTTCTGACATGTCGCGGTCCCGACAAATTGTTGCGGATACCGGATGTCTATTGGCTGCGATATCGCCACTTGTTGCGAAATCGCAAAGAACGGGACGAAAGGTGAGCGCAACATGCGGGTATGAAAGGACCCGCCATGAGCAAGCCTGACTTCGATGACCCCAATCTGCCCTTGTCAGAGTTGTTTGCGGCCTGGCCTGAGGTTGCATCGGTGTTTTTTGATCGCAGGATGTTGTGTCCTGGCTGTCCGATTGCGCCCTTTCACGCGATTACAGATGCGTGTCTCGAATATGACCTGGACGAAGACGCTTTTCGGGCAGAGTTATCAGCGCGCATCGATGACCAGGCTGATGGCGACGGGAAACTGAGCTCAGACAATTGACCAAGAGAGCGACCCGCTAAGATCATCCCGCCCTGCGATGCTCGGAGCGGTGTCCTCAAGCGATGGTTATCCTTCGATGCCGCTTAAAAGAACAAGACGGTGTGGAGCTGTGACCACGATGTGTTTGCGCGTCGACTGCACAATACCGTCCTTCTGCCAAGCGGAAAGCAACCGGCTGACCGTGTGCAGGGTAGTGCCGGTCATCTCTGATATGTCGTGCCGAGTGACGGGAAAGGCGATTTCGATTCCTCCCTCTGTCTTCCGCCCTGTTTGGTTCACAAGTCGCAAAAGAGCGCAGGCCACGCGTTTCTCCACGGCCTGCGTAGCCATTTCGGTCAGCGTATCCTGAATCTGGCCCAAACGCTGGCCGAGAGTCTTGTAACTCTCGGTCGCGAAGCCAGGGTAGTTCGTGGTGAAGTCTGACCAGAGGCTGACGGGCCACGAGAGGGCAATCGACTCGGCAGCAGCGATGGATGTTGCCGGGTAGGTGTCGCGCTGCAAGGCCGGGGCTATCCCGAACAACTGACCGGGCGAAATATGCAGAACGATGATCTGGTCACCACCGGGCGTTGTCCGAACCACGCGCAGATAGCCGTCGAGCAGCATATAGAACCGGTCGGCGTCGTGTCCTTCACGAAAGATCGCAGTGCCTTCCTCGTAGCGACGTGACACCGCGTGGTCGAGGACCTCGCGAATCTGGGATCTCTCAAGAAGGGAGAAGGGTGGCAGGTCGCTCAGAAGGCTTTCGTCGAGTTTGGGCAATATTTGGGTCCGGAGTTTGTTTCAGAGCAACGTTCGGTTGCTCACCTTAACGCATAACGCGGCCAGAGAATGCAACCGGACAAGATACGAAAGGATGTTCCGATGCTTACGAAACTGATGATGACCGCTGCGCTTGCCCTTGCCGCCGGTGCCGCCAGTGCCGAGACCTTCGAGGTCCACATGCTGAATAAAGGCGAGGCAGGTGCCATGGTCTTTGAGCCTGCCTTCGTTAAGGCGCAGCCCGGCGACGTGGTGAAGTTCATTCCGACCGATAAGGGCCACAACGTCGAGGATATCGACGGTATGCTTCCCGACGGGGTCGAGGGATTCAAGACCAAGTTCAATGAGGAATTCGACCTAACCGTCGAGGCCGAAGGCATCTACGGCATCAAGTGCACACCGCACTATGCCATGGGGATGGTTGCGCTGATCCAAGTGGGCGACGCGGTCAATCTCGAAGCGGCCGAGGCCGTGAAGCAGAAGGGCAAGGCGAAAGGCCGCATGGCTGATCTAATCGCTCAGGTCGAATGACGCAGCGTCCCGCGTCTGATGACCGATCCGGGCGGTGCCAGTGGTGCCGCCCGATTGCTTTGAAAGGGTAAGATCAATGAAAACGCGCGAAATCTATGAAGGCCCGGCACTCTTCAGCTATGGCTTTCGTCCTTTCTTTCTTTTTGCGGGTCTCTTTGCCGTCGCGGTGATCCCGATGTGGTGGCTGATCTGGCGCGGAGATGTCAGTATCATCGGCCACCTCGCACCGACTGACTGGCACATCCACGAAATGATCTTCGGATATGGTGCCGCCGTGGTTGCCGGGTTTCTGTTCACAGCCGTGCCCAACTGGACCGGGCGGATGCCGACACGCGGCTGGCCATTGGCGGTGCTATTGGCACTGTGGCTGGCGGGACGGGCCGGTGTCGCGGGGCTGTTACCGGTCGGTCCGGTCGGGGCTGCCATCATCGACCAGATGTTCCTGCTGGCCGTCGCGGCGATGATCGCACGGGAAATCGTCGCCGGTCGAAACTGGAAGAACCTCAAGGTGCTCGTCCCGGTGTCTCTGCTGTGGGGGGCGAATATACTGTTTCACATTGAGGCGTTGACCCAGGGTGTGTCCGACATCGGACGTCGGCTGGGGATCGCCCTGCTGATCTTCCTTATCATGCTGATCGGGGGGCGCATCGTGCCAAGCTTCACGCGGAACTGGCTTGCCCAACGCAAGTCGGAGCGGATGCCGGTTGCGTTCAACCGTTTCGACGGTGTCTGCATCCTGATCGGTGCCGCCGCACTTGCCAGTTGGGCTATCGCGCCATTTCATGCGGCGAGCGTTCTTTTCGGCGGCGCCGCAGCTTTGCTGCACCTGATGCGGCTGCTGCGCTGGCGGGGACTGGCCACCTGGCGGTCGCCGCTTCTTCTGATGCTCCATGTCGCATACCTGATGGTGCCGCTGGGTTTTGCGTCCATCGGAGCCGGAGCGGCAGGCCTCTTGGGGCCGGCCGCCAGTGCCCACGTGCTTGGCATCGGCGCCGTCGCGGGGATGACACTGGCGGTCATGATGCGGGCCACAATGGGGCATACCGGTCGTCCCCTGGTTGCCGGACCTTGGCTCACGGGCGCATTCGCCCTGATCTGTGCCGCCACTTTGGCGCGTGTGGCTGGCCAAGGCGCTGAGGTTGGTAGGTTCGACGGCATCGACTTTGCCACCGCCCTCTGGACTATGGCATTCATTGTCTACCTTTGGCGCGTTGCGCCCTGGCTTCTTGGCCCCAAGGTCGGGCGGAAGCCAGCGTCAAAACCCTAAAATGCCCTACCTGTCGAAAAATATAACGCTCGAACCGGGAGCTTCCGGCCAAACTTGCCTGCTTGGTGGAGGAGGGCGAGCGAGGAAGCCATCGAAGTTATTGGCCCGAGCGATGGCATTTGAATGGCACGCGGGAGATAGCCGCGGACCATCCAATCCGGCCTGGATCGATCTAACCAACTCCGCCACGCCATGTTGCATGCTCTATCGGACGAAACCCTCGTCGATGCTCAAGTCGATTTCGGGATCGAATCGACGGTGTTCATCACGAGGTCGTAGCCGTCAACTCTTTCAAAAACATGGTTTGCCAATCACGGAGAGCGTTTTCGGTCTTTAGCGTCGAACTAAAAAGCGTCATCGACTGGCATCGACGCAATTTCCTCATCCGTCGGGCGTGGACGGCTATAGTCATGTGCCGAAGAGTATTTGCCGTTGATCGCATCGTAGACGCGACGGATGCTGCGGAGTTTCTGGTGCGCTGACATCCCTTCCCGGGACGCCGGGCCCGTGTCATAGACATCGCCGCCCGCCGGTGCCACGGTGTATCCCAGCGCTTGGAGCGCCTGGGTCGCTTCTTCGCGAAGCATGCGGCGTGTATTCTGATCTTCACAACCGGCGACGACATGCGAGATCACGCCCGGTTCAGAGCTGTAGTTTCGATCCACGCAGATACCGAACAGCGTATCTACATGCCGGCTGCTCAGCCACACGCAGACATCACGCAGGTCGAGAGTGAGTTTGAACAGTTTGTCGGCCATTGCGATTGCGATCATTCCCGATCATGTTTCAATATCCAACGACGCCGGATTCTCGCCGAGACGGACCGGGCCACTCATCCAAATCTGAAGGCAAGGGGCACTGCCCAGAACTGGTTGCGAACCCTCGACGATGCGAAGTTGGATACCGAAAACATAGCAAGTCACTTAGGTCACGAATATACCTTACCCGCGGACTTGTCGGCTTTGAGGCGACAGAAGGGTATGAGGACGGATGATGACGCATCGTGCAAATGGCCAGGGGTTCGCTGTTTGTCCGCAAGGTGGCTGCCGTGTCGATAGTCCACCGCGAGCGGCGGTGCCAGATGTCAGCCAAGAAGATACCATCTTCCAAGGCTCAATAGCTGCTATCTCCAAGGCGGGCAGGTGGCTCGGTGGGCAGCAGCACCGCAGGAAGGATCGCTACGTTTCTGAACACGCCCTTCTGCCGAAGAACTTCGAATCGTCCGACGTTCGCCAGCAGCGTTTTCGCCAGGTCTGCTCTGCCATACCGTGAGAGGTCGTTTGGCCGACGCAATTGTCGTTCGACTTCTTGAAGCCACTCCGGCGTCAGATCAGATGGCTCGAGGCCGTTCGCGTATTTCAACATCGCAGGTATCGGGTTGCTGGCCGAAGGGGTCCCGGCGTCACGAACGCTGGCGTAGAGCGAGATCCACGTCGGCGTCCATTTCAGTGAAACGTAGTCCTTGGCCGCTCCAAAAGATTGCCGGTAGCGAGCCTGTTGGTTCTTAGAGAGACTTGCGTCCGAGAATAATTCCAAATCGTAATCGAAGACCTGACCGAGGGTCTCTGCCGGGCTGCCTCCATTTTCCATATGTAGGCGGTGCAGGGTGTTACACGCGACGGTAAGCGCACGACGCGTGCTCTCACTGTAGCCGATTCGACCGGCCAGATCTCTCAAATCGGCCAATATTTTTGTAGGTAGCTGGACAGTGCCCTGAGGGTCGGACGCATGGAGCGTGTTGTTATATGAAGTGAGGTAATCGGAAAGTTGCGGCAGGACGGCGGCTCTTTCCATCACCATCCCCGCCTCGCGAATTGCTGCCTTACGGGATTTCTTTGCCCAAGCCAATCGCGACGTTATGAAAGCTCGGTCAATGTCATCAGGGGCCTTCTTGTTATAGACCGCCAAATTTTCCAACACGGCTATCCTGTCGAGATCCGAGCCAGAAAACCCCTCGCTAAGGAGGGCGTTTTTGAAAGAGGCCCACGCCGCAGCGAGATGGTTAGCCACGGGCGTTTCTCTCACTTCTCCTTTGCGCTGCCTGAGCCGTTGAAGACCGCTGGGTTCTTTCGGCAGCAACTTGGCGGGAAAGTCTTGGATTTCGAACAGGGCATCTATTGCGAACGCGCCTGACCGGAACCGTGACCGCTCGGATTTTGTCAGTCGCCTCTCAGTTTCGGTGAACCACTGCGGCGTCAAGTCCGACGGCTTCAGTCCTTCTTTGCGAGCTTGACTTGAGACGGCGAGCGTTCTCGATGCCGGTTTTTCCATCCCACGATCTGCTAACTCGGCTCGGATCTTCGACCAAGGTATTGAAACCGCATCGAAGGCCGTGTTTCGACGTGATGGATCGGACGAAATCGCTTTCTTGAGGTTCAGGACGTAAATGTGGAAGGCCTTTTTTTTAGGCTTCTCCATGCCCAAGATCGAGGGGTCGAGGTCGATCAGCTGTTCGACGGCCCGCTCAGAGAGCAGTTCGTCCAGAGTTGGATCAGCATGGATATCTACCAGATGCAACAACACTGAGGCACGATAGACTGCCGGGAGTGCACTTTTGACTTTGGGTCCGGAAATGGCATGCAGTCGTTCGAGCTTCGGCGGAAGGGGAGCGTGCGTGGTGTGATCCGAAGGCCGCGGCAGGGGGCCGATGAGATCGCGGGGCAGGAGCCCAGTCGCTCGAGCTAATTCAGAGCTCTGGAGGCGGTCGAGCACGCCGAGGGCCGCACGGTAAGAGCCTCTGTTCAAGCCGGTCAGGGGCTTCTCGAGCTCAATTGCCAGTTCTCGGGTCAGTTCCGCAGGCTCAACTTGGTCTGCGAGCACGCGCCGCAACTCGTAGAAGGGGTTTGCCGCGGAACTCCGGATTTCAAGACGCGCCAGTCGTTGAAGCGCGTGAATTGCGTCCGCGTCGACGCGGGTTCTGGTTGCCAGTAATTGAAGATCCAGAATTCGTCTCCGGAAAGCCAGGTATCGTGAACGGTTGCTCCCAAAGATCTTTTGTGCTCCCTCAGGTATCTCATCGACGGTTAGCCGGTTCGACAAGGAAGTTCCGGAGTATCGGAGCATCGACAGCGGCGTCTCGTCGATCTTGGCGAGGAGGGTTAGAGCCGTAGCCAAAGCAAATGGTGAGGCTGCCCGGGTGAGTTCTTTCCTCGGGTCGGCACCAGACAGTTCGTCGAAGAGCTTGCCGCAGTCCATTACTTCAGACATGGAAATTGCCTCGACCAGTTCGCTTCGTCGACGGTGGAGACTGCCTTGGTCCCAAGGCTTTTCCGGTGACCTCGCCTTGCCTGCGGCCGGTGTTGGTGCTGTGTTCGATCCCTGTCATACAGAGCATATTGGCCGTTTGCGCGCGGAGCAAAATCCGAGGCGTGTCCGTAATGCTATCGCCAAAACCCAATCAAAGCACCCTCCGGAGATTCTATTGATTCTGGGATTCTCTTGATTCAGGGGGGCGAATTTATCTTTTATTTCATTAGCTTGAGAGGGGGTTGGTCGCATTGAGCCTGTAGTTTGTCGCAAATTACTTTGCTCAGGTCGCAAAATTTCTGACGAAGGTCGCACGTCGCCTTACTTGGGTCGCAATGCGTCTGACGCAGGACGCAGAAAACCTGCGAGAAACCTCACGGTAATGTGATCCTCGGAGGTCAAGCATGAACATTTTTTCCAGTCCGTAGCCCGGGTGCCGGACAGCAAACCGACCAGCTCGAGCCCGCCGGCCGATATCAGGCGCGCGCGGCGTGCGAATTCATAACGTTCAGATCTGTTCGCCTGTTGCCGCGAGGGTGCCAGGTTTTCAGTGAGGCATGCTGTCTGGCAGCAAGCCAAGCACGTTGCAGATCAATTCTGTCGGGTCGTCTGAGACAGCGCGAGCCCAGTAATAAAATTCGACGACGTCCAGCCTTCGTTCAGCCAACTCGACTTTTGCCACGAAAGACGGTGGCCTGCCCAATTGCTCCGCAAGCGCCGCTTGAGAGAGGCCGGCAGACTTTCGAGCGCTTACCAAGGCTGCGATGACGTCTCGATATTGTTTTGAGTGTAATGTGCCCGCCACTGCTGCATCTTTCCGCTGGACAGGCTCTCATACGTGAGTTACTCGACGCTCCCAAAATGGGAGTGACTGTGGTGGCGGAAGAAACGTTTTGGTTGGATACACGCTGGATGAAACCGGGCTGGCAAGAGGCGTTTCGAGCACGTCTTTCTGGCTGGTTGCCGATAGGCTGGGTGCAGGAGGGCGTTCGCCTTGGTGTGATTGAATACGATGCCGAGAGGAGGATGATCGAGGTGACCACCTATGGGCGCGAGATCACTGACCTCGATTTGAGCTTGATCAGTGAAGATACCATCAAGGCGCTTGCAGCTACGGTCGCGATCCGCGGCGGAGATGATGCATGGTTCAACTCTGACTTGGGTCAGCCAGGGGGCTGGCTGGCCGTAGCACGGACGTTCCCAATCAATTTTAGGGAAAGATTTGAAGAGTGTTTTCAGGCAGCTTGTTCTGAACTGACGAAGCAACCGGTCAAATGATCTTGCCAAGATCGCAAGGAAGCGCCCGTTCCCTGTTGTCAATTGTCTCCGGGAGTATTCAGAAATGATGATTGTGCAGGGTTATCCGGTCCCGCAGCCGACCAAAAATAAAGAAGAAAAACCCGCCGAGGAGGAAAAGAAAGAAAAAAAGACAGAAACCCTACAACACGGGTAACCTGTCTGAACATCCAATCACCGTCGCCCGTGTGTTACGGTTGGCTATTCCAGTTGAAGTCGGCTCGGTAGCGCTCGCGCATACTATTCACTCGGCGGTCCCGCCGCGCCCTCATCGCTTCGGCGTCAAGCTGGGCAACTTCTTCCGCGATGTAGTGAATCTTGACGATATCGGTGCCCGACGTCGTAGGTGAGTGATGAGCAGCATGTTTTGCCAGCTCGATACCCACTGGGCCGTGGTGGCGTATGGCGTCTGAGTAATGCATGACGCGCAGCGTCGTAAAACTATTGCCAGTGAGCGCCTTGAAAACCCTGGGGATGTAGCTCGCAGCGGCGGGCCTCTCATCAACGAGGCAGAACAGTTGCCGTCTTTCCTGTATGGCCTGTTCTCTCAAGCGTGGCAGGAGGACTGGCGTCGAATCTTGGAGAAGAACTGCATCGATGAACCGTCCGCATTCGGGGTGAAGCGGAAGAACCAGAAGTTCGGGTCGAGAAGTATGTGTTTTCTGGATCTTTGTCCTGATGACCCAGTGGTTGTTCTCCCAGAACAGAGTAGTGCCGAAGGCAAGCTGAGCGGACGCATTCCGGAGCGGGGCGTTGGCGTAAATAGCCAGAATGGCAGCGGCGTTCCGCATTTGGTGCCGCTTGCCAGGGCTTAGTTCCGCATCTACGCCGATAAGAAGCCGTTCAGCCTGGTCAAGAATGCGGTCGGTCGTGTTCCCGGTCCTTGCCAGCTTAAAGAACTTCAGGGCCCGCTGTGCGCGCTCACGGGCCTCGAATTCTCTGATGTAGCAACGCAGGTGCGAGAGTATCCTTTCTTCTTCGCCGTGATAACGTGCGAAAAGGTATAATCCGTCCACCGATGCCCGGATGGATGACCAGCGAAGTCCATGTGGTTTCAGAGAGCACCGCGAGATAAGGTCCTTCACGTATCTATCGATGCCAATGGGCGAAAGGACAGGCTGGAAGTCATTGTTCCGGATCGACCACATACACTGGCATAGCTTTTCGCGCATGCGCAGCACCATACTCCGGGCCGGGACCTTGACCTCGGCCCCTCTTCCTGGAAGCCCACGAGCCGCACGGCGAATGGTTTCCTGATAATCCAGAGGCAACTCGTCGGGTTGAATCGAAACATGACGGAGGATCGGCGGTCGTTTCGGTGGTCGGGCAATCGGATCCCAACTTAGTATTTCGTAGGACGGAAGCATGACGGTGTTCTTGGGCAGGGCGAGCACCGGGGACTGGTTTGCCCCGGGAGACTTCTTAGCCAGTTGCTGGCGCGCATCCGCAATCTGTCGCAAGAACGATGGGTCAAAGAGTGAAAAGGTGTCCTCGAGCAAATCGAGGGTAAGCTGAACATCTGCTCTGCCATCGCCCTTCAGCCACATGACTACGTCGCCGGCTGACGGGGCGCTGAGACCGTGTTCCAGTAGATAGTCAAAGAACCCGTCCGTCGCGAGAATTGAAGCCTCGCCAACAGTTGCGAAACCGGGACGCATCGCCAGAGCTTTCCAGACTGGCTTTGCCAGGATGCTGTGAACATTCATTCCGAGGCACCCCGAATTTCTCTCGACCACTGGGAACGGTTGGCCCTACGGCGATAACGCGTTTCTTGGAAATCAAGAGCACGCTTCTCGGCATCTATGAATGTGTAGTTTCTCCGCAGAACACGCTCGGTATCTCCGGTGATTGTCTCGAGTTGCGGGAAACAACTCGGATCCTCATTGATCTCGATGGAGCACAACCCATGCCGGAAGTTATGGCTGGTGAGGGGAAGGCCGATTTCATCCGAACACTCCGCGAGCCAACTATCAAACGTCTGGAAAACCAATTCCTCTCCGACCACTTCAATGGCGGGAAACAGGAGAGAAGACTCGGTCGATCCGCCGAACAATGGTCGTATGCACGCCAGGTAGAATGAAAGTATATTGAAAGCGTCGCGACGGTGATGAGCTTCCGAAATCGGGAAGGGTGGCATGTGCTGCCCGCGAGCGGTCATGGCTTTGCCGTTTTTGAGGAGCTCGTTTGGGATGTGAATGACGAAATGGGGATTCACCGGGTCAGATCGATGATCGAAGAAAGTTTGCGGATGACCGTCCATGTTCAGATCGCGCAGGATGTTGGATTTCCGAAATGGAGCGACGTCAATCGCAATTGCTGCGAAGGCCGCGCAGGTTCCGAACATACGGGCTTGCCGAAGGAGGCGCTTCGCGATGCGAACCTCCTCGGTTGACAGAGCCAAAGATGCCGGATCTTTCACAAACGCTCCAAGATCAATTTTTTCGAGCGCGGCCATTTCAAGTGCTGCCTGTGCTTTGGCGGCATACTGGAGGTGCTGGGTCTCGAATATTTCGGTCTTGACCTCATTTTGGATGAGGTTTCTGCACCATGCTTTCGTTTTGGGAGACATCTGCTCGCTTGCCTTGGCTCCTTCGATCAGGACCGGCAGGCGAGATATTAGCTTGGCGAGTTTCTCCGCCTCCTCGGTCAAGCCACGACGCTTGACGGTCAGCTTTAGCGCCGACGCATATTCGTAGAGGCTTCTCGGCTCCAGGCCGTTGGAGTTCTTTGATCTCTCGCAGAGGGTCACCAGAACTTTCTCGATGACGTCCAATTCGAACAGCGGAGTAAGTCCGTTGGACATCTTCAGGTCGCGGTATTCACCGGCGGTCCTAACATAGGTTCTCAAGGCAGCTCTATAGATCCCGGTGTTGCCGGACGAATGGCGTTTTGCCGTGGCCTCCCTAGCCTCTTCTGTAAGAGCGGTGTCGTCATACTCGACGGTCGCATTGGTCACCCAATTATTTACCTCCTCGAAGAGAAATTCGGGAATAGCCTCTTCGTTTCGGAAAACGCCTGTCAGGGATCCGATCTCATTGTGCGGGAGCATCGCGCGGCATGTGGGAAACTGCCGAAGTAAATCGATGAAGCCGGCTCCCCGCTTGACTTGTGTCCATTCGTCTGAGGTCGAACACTCTTCACGAAGCTGGATGACACGGTCCCGCGTGAGATCAGTGATGTCCCAGCCGCGTAAACGGGCGAGATCGCATAGCTTGGGGTAGCCACGAGTCTGATCCTCCCGGATGAAATTTGCTTCAATGAGATCCGGCAGGACGGCCTTGAGGCGGGCGAATACGTCCTTCCTTTCGCGGCGTGCCTGCCGAGCCTGCAAGTCGCCATGGTAGAACTCAATCATCCGCCTGCCGTCGGCCTGATACTGCCGATATGTCGATGGCAAAATGCCCCATGCTGCAACACGGGCATTCAGGCGGGCATTTTGCTTCGAGTATTTGGGGGCGAGGTCGAGATATTCTCCCAGGGCGCCCGCGAGGGCTCGTAGGTGGTGATCCTTGTAACCACGCTTTCTCAACATACGCTCGAGATGGCTGGCGTATTGGCGGACCGTAGGGTCCTCGTGACCCAGACCGTAGTCTATGATGTCGTGCATCGACGGCTCTGATGTGAGCATTGGTTTGACTTTCTATCTTTCGGTGTTACCGGGACGATCTGGCGTTATCGGGAGGCGGATAATAAAAACCGGTGGGTTTGCCAGTTCCGAAAACCTACTGACTGTTGTTATTTTCGGCGTTGGAGGGACGAGCGGCTTCGGAAGCAAATAGAGTCGCGAAAACGTCACCTGCGTCGGCTGAAGAGGCAGGCTCGCATCGTGGATTTGAGCCAGGTGCTGACACCGGCACTGGTTCCACGATCTCGAAGTTTGGGGTAGGGGTGCCAAGGACACGGGTCCGGATTAGCGCGGGCAGCCAGCGGCGCATGCGAGGTGCGTGCTCAGAGTTAGCTTTGCCGAGTTGGACGCCACGGTCGTATTGCCATCGCCCTGTCCGAAGGTTGTCTCTTATCGTCGAGTTCGGCACGCCGGTGATGCAGCGAACCCAATGGATGTCTGCCAAGCTCTCCCGCAACAGATTGCTTGCGAGGTCGTCCGCAGGAAGGACGCCGAACAACTGGCGCCATAAGATGTGCTCCGGGTAGATGTCGTGCATCTTTTCCAGTCCGAAGCGTCCTGCGATGTCTCTTACAGTGTTGCGGCCGACGCCGAGATAGAGTCTGAGCTCTTCGGTGGACAGTCCAGCGGCTTTGGCGGGAACGACCTTGGCCCGATACAATTCGAATGTCATGGCATCTCTCCTTTGGCGGGAGATGGGTCCGAAAGGGTGTTGGCCAAAATGTCGGTCGTTAGGGTCGGCTTACGAGGCGGATAAGGAATGTGACCCTCTTCCAGCACAACGTTTCTGGAGCCAAGCGACGAATAGCCGACGAGTTCGGTGACGCCAAAGCTCCGGTATCGATGTCGATGGTGGCGAGACATAACGAACCGGCGCAGTTCAGTTGGCACCGACTACGGGGCAAGAAAATTCGTGTCAGTCTTCTTTGTCGGAGGGCCACCGACGCCGCTTTTCGGTCAAAATTACAAGATCAAGCGCATCTCTCAGCACGCCGTTAACGCTCCCTGCATATCCGTCTGCAACGAGCTGCTTCGCAATCGCATAGTGCTCGTCACTCAAATGGACCTCGATCCTAACCTCAGTCTCCGTCCGCAGATGGTCTTGTGCGTCTGACGAGAACTCTGCGACCACCTCCGAGGGCCCAGGGATATTCCCGGCGCGCGGGGAACCTACATCGCGCAGCCCTTCCAGGTCGTCGATCAGAACGAAGTCGGGATCGATGCGTCCCCGGGAGCGTTCGAAAGCCTCGCGGAACCGTTCGTCATCAGACTTGAGTGACCGCAAAAAATGTTTGGGCACGGCGCCTCGGTCGTCATCTGCATCGAGAACGCCGATGCGGTATCCGAGTGGCGTGTCCTCGGCCGCGTAGTTGCCGGATGTCCGGGGCCGGAGCGAGACCCCCGTCTCGATATCAAGCTCAATGCCAGTTTCACGCGTCAGTCGAGTGAGCCCATAGATGAACGCCTGGATCTGGTCAGGTGTCATGTCACCTCGCATACGGGTTCATAAATCGTCGCCCGGTATCGATCGTATCGACTCTGTGGGGTTCAAGGGAAAGACTATTATTCATTACCAGAAGCTATCACGGACGTGCATTCCGGCCGAGGGATCAAGCATTACACCACAGAAAACAACTTGCGGCGTAAATGCTCATGTATCGTCGCTGCCGCGCAGTTGTCGCCGCGCTTACTCTAAGCCGCACATGCTACAATTTCGCCGGAGTGGCCGTCGTGGAATCTCATGTCTACAAGTCGCGTGCGGCTCGCCACCCCCCCCCGACGTTCGTTCGAACCCGAGCAAACATCGTTTCCGCGCGGACCGGGACCGCTCCCGGCCTTTGGCCGCCATTTGGACCGCCCTGCGTCATCGGCCCATCGCTATCTCACATAAGCCATGAACTGTGGGCCCCAGCCGCAGGCAACGGCGGGCATTCACCTTGAAAATAGGTAATCATCAATGCACCATGGGACCACGACCGCTGTTTCCCGGGCAAAGTATTGAGGCGTCCGCGCAAAAGCGCGGACCTACGTTGGAACACAGTTTTTTGCAGGAGCAAGGTGCGTTTGAATTACTGGACCAATAAGCCCCCGTCTGCAAGTAACCTACGCTTATTTCAGTCCGATGGGACGTGGTTGGCTTGGGATGATTGTGAGGAAGACGGAAAGACTCGTAGGGGAGCAATAGGACAGGTCGAAGAACGACTGCTGTCGGCCCTGAATGCAACCAACCTGATGGCTCTGCTTGGTTCGGGCGCATCTTTTGCCGCAAAAAACGCGGACGGAAAGCAGGCCCCAGGGATGGGTGACCTCTGGGACGATGTCCGACAGAAAGTTGGGGAGACGAATTTTGACCAGGTTGTCGCCAATGTCTGGGGGGCGACCGACAAGAAGGACATCGAGTCGCTTCTCAGTCTGTGCAAGATGACGGTCGAGTTGCAAGCTGCCCGCAGGGCAGCCGCTGGTCAGGATGCAACTGGCAACATGCAAGTCGACCTGCCATCCTTCGTCCAAAATGCAGAACAGGCGATCTTGGATCGCGTCGACTTCGTCTCGGAGAAGACGGACCTCATTTCCCACAAAGAGTTCCTGCGCCGCCTCGCCCGCCGAAGCGCAGACAAGGCGCGGGTGAAGCTTTTCACTACTAACTACGACCGCTGCATCGAGGAAGCGGCCGTCACCCGGAATCTGGCCCTTATCGACGGCTTCTCCCACTCCGCGGTCCAGCGGTTCAATCGCGATCACTTTCAGCAGGACATCGTGCGGCGATCCGCCGGCAGCACGCGCGCAGACTATGTTGATGGGGTTTTTCACCTCTATAAGCTACACGGGTCGATGGATTGGAGGCGTCGCAAGTCTGATGGTGTGGTCATCCGCCGTCTCGGCCACGACGAGAACCACGAACCAGTGCTGATCTACCCGCGCTCCTCGAAGTATCAGGAGGCGTTTGCGCCGCCCTACCTCGACATGTTCGCCGCTTGGCAGGCGGCACTGCGAGAACCAGACACGACATTGATCGTCAGCGGTTTCGGTTTTGCCGACGATCACATCAGCGCACCGGTCTGGTCTGCGCTTGAGTCGAACCTCTCGATCCGCCTCGTGCTTTGCGATCCATGTTTCGTGCCAGTCGATGAACTCGACGTGAGCCTCATCGACACCCAAGAGCATGCAATTTCTCACACCAACGAAAACTTGCACACATACCAGCAACGCATCCTAAGCTTGGTGAAGGAGGGCGACAGCCGGATCACGGTCCTGAACGGCCGGTTCAGCGATCTGGCCGTCGCTTTGCCGGAATTTATGGGGGAGACCGACCGGCAGCGGCTGGAGGCTCGACTTGAACGCATCCGGGGGCAGGACGATGGCGATGGATGACCGGTCGGCGCTAATCGACGGGGAAAAGCGCCTTGGCACCGTGACCAAGGTTAGCGCTTCCGGGATCGAACTGAACCTGCCACAAGCCCTCGCCGCGACCGGTCGGCGTGGCATCGCGCGTGGGACGGTGGGCGACTTCGTCTTCATCGACTGCGACCAGGCAGCTATACTCGGACGCATCGTCGAGGTTCATATTCCCGACCGCAACCGACCCGCCCTTGAAAGACAGATCGAACGTGAGCCCAGCGTGGAGCCGGTTGGCAGGGTTCAACTGCTCGCAACGATACGCAAAACGACGCAGACTGTCGTTAGAGGCGTGCTGGTATCACCGAGGGTCGGGGACGGTGTTTTCGAGTCGAATGGCCCAGCACTGTCAAGCTCGATCCAAGCTGCTCTCTTCGATGGCGTCGATGTGCAAGATGGCGCACAGCCGATCGCCGTTTCCCTCGGTCGAATATCTGGCATCGACGACGCCGAAATCGCGTTACCGCCGGAAAAGCTGTTCGGCCGCCACTGCGGCATCTTCGGTGCAACCGGCGGCGGGAAAAGCTGGACGCTCGCAAAGCTCGTTTCCGAAGTCGCTCGTCTCGGCGGAAAGGCCATCGTATTTGATCCGACAGGCGAGTTCTCGGGCAAACTGCCTGGCGCAGTCGAGTATGTCTTCACGCGGGCCGAAGATGGTCAGACGCTGGTCAGGTTTCCTTCTGAACGGATGACCGAGTTGTCACTCTTCGCGCTCCTGCGCCCCACCGGTCAAAGCCAAGGACCGACCATGCGCGAGGCGATTAGGAGCTTGAGGGTGGCACGCGCGTTAGCGACCGACCAGCAAATACAAGCACAGGACATCGTTCAAGGAAGGCAATATTTCGACCAATCATTTGGGACCGTCTGGGTCGAACAGGCGGGCACAATTCGCAAGACCGGACAGAAGATCGCTGAATTCAATAAGGCTACAGATCACTATGCCACAGAAATCGCGAGCCAAGACTGCAACTTCGATATCCATCGGTTGACCGATCAGATCGCGAATGAGTGCATCTGGCCGGATGATCGCAACGACCGGTCAAAATTCGGCGGGCCGAATGACTCCACTTTGGGATACTGCAACACTTTGATCGTGCGGATGCGTGGAATGCTGGCGTCCGCAGAACTGCGATGCCTGTTCGGGGACGAGGGCGAAGACATTTGCACTCTCCTCGACGGCTTCCTGAAAGACACGCAGCAACAGATATGCCTGATCTCCTTCAAGAATGTCAGCTTTAACCACAACGCGCGCGAACTGCTTCTGAACACCATCGGTGAGTATCTTCTCGGCCTCGCCCGTGGCGACCGCTTCCGGACCCAGCCCGTCATCTGCTTCCTCGATGAGGCGCATCAGTTCATGGGTCGTTCTGTCGGGGATGAGTTCAACAGCGTATCGCTCGACGCATTTGGCCTGATTGCCAAGGAAGGCCGGAAGTATGGGCTGACGACTGTTCTCGCCACACAGCGCCCCCGCGACGTTCCGCAGGACGTGCTGAGTCAGCTCGGGACGATGTTCGTCCATCGACTTACGAATGAGCGCGACCGCGAGACCATTGAGCGAGCCTGCGGTGATCTGGACAGGTCCGCCGCTGCATTTATCCCGTCATTGAGCCAAGGAGAGGCAATCGTCTTGGGGCCAGATCTTCCCGCTCCCCTACCGATCCAAATAACTGCGCCCGAAAGAACGGCACAGCCAACCTCTCGCGGCCCGAATTATCAGCGCGCCTGGCGGCAATTCTGATCAGGTCGCCGTCAGCTCAATTGTGCGCGGCCGCTTACGGCCCTCAGCGGACCTTTGAGATGACCGCTCCCAGCTCTGACCTGCTCCCCTGAAAAGTCCGCAGTTTGAAGTTAGCCTGTTCTCAAAACGAGGAAACAGACGATGCGGAAAAGCCGTTTTAGCGAAGAGCAGATCATTTGCATCCAGAAGGAGCACCAGGCCGAGATAGGCGCCAAGGAGCCCTGCCGGAAGCATGGCATCAGTGATGGCACGTCCTACAAATGGCGCTCAAAGTATGGCGGCATGGGTCGCGACTCTGGGTCGGAGTGGCTGCGACGGGATCAGCTCACCGGTAGATATTCGGCCAAGAGGTCGGCGGCGCTCTCGTCCTCCAGGCGATCAAGGGCGAAGGAGATTTCGAACTCGTCATCGAGGGTTGCGAAGATTGTGTCTTCGTCCTCGACGGTGAGGGTAGCGATGGGCCGGGACATGTTGCCGTAGTTTAGGCGCACTGCGTCCAGATGCAGCTTCGCGTCCTGAATGGCGCTGCGAAAACCGCGAGGGCCGTGGGCGTAGTCACTGCTATATCCTGCGCGCTGGAGGATGTCATTGGAAAGGCCCTCGTTCGTGGGCCCCACGGTAAGATAGATGCGCTTTGTCATTGCTGTGGCTCCTTGATGGGGTGAGGTTGAGGTGATGACCGGCTGCCCGAAGTGACCGCGCCGGGTGGCACCAAGGTCAGACAAGGCCGCTCCCGCGCGACGGATCGAGATCGGCCCTGCGGTAGAGTTCGCTGAGCGGAGATGAGAGCAGCTTACGGGAAACCGTATCGGTCACGCGCGCCATCAGTCGCTGCCCGCCGTAGGTCTTCATTACCTTGTGAATGAACGCATTGCTTTCTGCGGCGGTCGGCAGAAAGCGCAGTTCATGTTTGTCGTTCAGTCCGGCTGCGAGAGCGTAGAAAAAGCGCATAGGGGATCTCTTGTTCATGCCTATTGGATTGACCCTCTTGGGGGTGAAAATCGTCAAGAGGCTTCTGCTGCACCTGACAACAAGGATATATGCCCCAAAATCTCTCCCCAAAGCGGATTTCGGCTCGTCGCCCACATTGGTCCTGCTCATCGAAGCAATAAGTCTGGTAGCCTGAGCGGCCTGCTCCCTCTCTTTCAATCCCGTGCGCCAAAATACGGCCCACATCCAACTGCCTGCGATGCCTATCATAATCCGCGATGCCCATCGTGATCACTGCATGCAGAACCTGGACTTGCCTCGAAAAAGTGGAAAGCACCAACTGAGGAACCGTGAGGTGTTCTACGGGAAACGGAAACAGGCCGACGCCGGAGTTTCGGCTGGAAGCGGTGAGTCTGGCGCCGACGCGCGGCCTGACACGGCGCGAGATCGCAGAGGGCCTGCCGGTGACCGTAGTCGGCCATCGCGATAGGAACCGCACTGAAAGTCGGATGCCCTTCGAGGAACCGGGTATGCTTGCCTTCGATAAAGACCTTCGAACCGTCGACAAGTTGCAGCAAGAAATCCGGTGTATAGCACCAAGGCCTGTAGCGCGTTCCGTGCAAAGCATCCATGAGAGCCTGTTTCGAAGGGTAGGCTTCGCCGGTATTGAGATCGAACGTGCATGGCTGCGGAAAGACGCCGCGCACCCGTGGATCGAGATCTGCCGCGATCAGGATGATCGACTCGAGTTCACTCTCCGTGTCCACGATCCCGCAGGCTTTGCCGGACGTCTGACGGTTAACCTTCTTCTGCAACCCTCGCTTGTCGATCGTGCGAGCAGGATCGCTGTATTTGCCGTCTGCGTCGAACATTTCTTCGCCCCTTCAGTTGATGGGAATCGTTCTCGTAGGCGAATGAGGCAATGCGTAGGCACAAATTCTACTAAAATATATCGACGCTGAAATATCATGTAAGCATCAGAAGATAAACAATAATATAGTAATTTCTTCTTGATTTTGACGATAAAGATCCAGAAATGCCATTTCCAAGAAGATATCCTATTTTAATCACATAGCCCTATAGGGCTATGTGATTTTTCGGTCGACAGATTTGCAGAATTGAACGATTCTATCTGAAAGCCCCGGGTCAACCCTGAAAGGCGGCCGCCAAGAGCGGGAATTCCCAAGGTTCTAATGTCGATGTGGCTCGACTGACGCCGAAATGGTATACTCAAGCTGTCAGGTTACGCTTGATGATCAATGGGCAAGTGACAGAGGCATTGGACTATGGAGCAGATCGTTCAGGGTTACCCGGTGCCAGGCAACTGGCGTAAACCACTGGAAGACGAAGAGGACGAAGAAGCTGGAGGCGGCAAGAGTAAGTAGTCCGCGGCAGTCAATCTGCGGGTGTCGGACCTGCTACGAAAACTCGATGGTGGAAGTGTTCTTCAACACCATCAAATCGGAGCTGATCTGGCCGGTCGCATGGCAATCCCGCCAGCCGGCGGAAAACGTTGTCGCCAGATACATCCACGTGCACCTCTCCCCCATCAGGCCACATTCCTTGCTCGGCTACCAGAGCCCTAACTCATTCGCGCGGAAGGCAAGGAAGTGAGATAATCTCTCCCCACAAGAAGCCAGGCAACTCCAGTCTGTCACAGCGATCCAGGACATGAGGTTGCCCAAATGAATTGCGACAAGAAGACAATGAGCCGCCTCGAACGCCTCGTCGTAATCGACTTCGAGGCTTCGAGCCTGTCCGAGGGCAGCTGGCCGGTAGAGGTCGGCATCTCATGGATTGAAAGAGGTGAACTCCATTCCTGGGCCTCTCTTATCCGGCCCGACGCGGGATGGAGCATGGACCATTGGTCGATCGCCAGCGCCGCGGTTCACAGGATTCCGCTCGAAACGCTCTCCGCCGCGGCGCCCGCAAAAGAAGTTGCGGACGCACTCATCACACTGGTCGCAGGGAAGCATCTGGTTTCGGATGCGCCGACGTTTGAGAGGATGTGGCTTTCCAAGCTGCTGGCTGCCGCCGGTCATTCAAGGAAGCCTGACATTGCGGAATACAACGAGATCACCTTTTCCATATTCGATGGATATGCACTCGACATGGTTTACGAGACCCTGGAACGGACCTTCGTCCCGCACAGAGCTGGACCTGACAGCGCCCGACTTGTGAAAGGCTGGCTCAAGGGGGCAGAAACATCGTGACAGGCCGAGTTCGCTGAAATCATGCGACCTATTCAGCTGACGTCCGGCTACTCTGCAACGCGTCGCATCCTGTGCGAAGGTCCCTTGTAGGATACCTTGTCACACAGGAGGGTGCCGATTGCATGCGATATTTCAACGGGGAAGCCAAATTCTACGCAGTTCTGGAAACTGAAGACATAGCCGCGTAACCAACGACAATCAGTCTCCGGCAAACACGGCGCGGTTTAACTTTCAACTCGCGATCGTGGGTAGACTGACCTGCCACTGAACTTTCATCCAGCCGTGACCGGAGCCCGGTTGGTGTTTACGCCGTTCGGCGCAGGTTGAGCAATCGCCCGACGCGCGGAGCTATCATCTCGCGCAGCGGGGCGGGCGATTGCGCTGGTCAGGGCGCGCGCGTAGTCAGCCGGTGTCTCGTAGTCCAAGGCAGAGTGCGGGCGTTTGGTATTGTAGTCGGCAGCCCAGGCGGCGATCACGATCCGCGCGTGGGCCAGGTTGCGGACATGGTCTCGTTGAGCAGCTCGTCCCGCATCCGCCCGTTGAAGCTCTCCACGAAGCCGTTCTGCATCGGCTTGCCCGGCGCGATGTAGTGCCACTCGATCCGGTGCGCGGTAGCGAAGGTTAAGATCGCGTTACTGGTCAGTTCGGTGCCGTTGTCAGAGACGATCATCCCCGGCTTTCCGCGGCGCTCGATCAGGGCAGTCAGTTCACGAGCCACACGGCGCCCCGAGATCGAGGTGTCCGGGATCGCCGCGAGGCACTCCCGGGTGACATCGTCGACCACGTTGAGCACCCGGAAACGCTGACCGTTGGCGAACTGGTCGTGAACGAAATCCAGCGACCATCGCGCATTGGGCCGCGCCTCGACCAGGATCGGGGCTCGCGTCCCGACAGCCTTGCGGCGTGCTTTGCGTTTGCGCACCGTCAACCCTCCCTCGCGGTAGAGCCGATAGATCCGGTTGATGCCTGAAGGCTCACCCTCGCGCCGCAGCAGCACGAAGAGCCGCCGATAGCCGAACCGGCGGCGTTCGTTGGCCAGCTCCCGCATCCGCCCGCGCAGCACCGTGTCCGGCGAACGCTGCGTCTGGTAGCGGACCATCTTGCGATCCGCCCCGGCAATCCGGCACGCCCGCCGTTCCGAGAGCCCGAACTGGGCCTTCAGATGCGCGACCGCCTCGCGCTTCAAGGCAGGCGTTACCACTTTTTTGAAACCAGTTCCTTCATGGCGGCGAGATCGAGCATCTGCTCGGCCAGCAGCTTCTTCAGCTTGGCGTTCTCGTCTTCGAGCGTTTTCAGCCGCTTTGCCTCCGGCACCGTCATGCCGCCGAACTTCGCCTTCCAGTTATAGAAGGTCCCTTCCGACATGCCGTGCTTGCGGCACAGGTCCGCGCACTTCGCGCCTGCCTCGTGTTAGGCCAGGATGCCGATGATCTGCTCGTCCGTGAATCTCGTTCGTTTCATTGTCCGTCCTCAAGTTGGGCCGGACTCTAATCGACGGTGGAGGAAAAATCCCGTGGCAGGTCAGGGAGGCCGAGAGCTGACCGCTGCGCAGCAGGGTCTATTGAAACTTGCCTACAGCTACGCTTCAGACTGGCCTGCGTAATGCCTAAGGTCATGAAGTGAAGCATGTCTCCGTGGCTGAAACAGGAGCGGCAGGCTCTACAGAGCCTGCCGTCATATGTGTTTTTCTGTCTTTCTTTTCAACCGAGGGCGCGGAAGTGCTCAACCGCTTGGCGCTTCAGCGGATGCTTGGGGAAACGCATCGTCCTCTTGTCCGTGAGTTCTTTGAACGCGGACGCCAACGAGCAGAGCTCGATAGGTTCGATCTTCTGCCCGGTGGCGACATCAATCGTAAGAAACTTGCGGGGTTCCTTGCCGTCCTCGTTGACTACAACTTCGGAGGCCGTTCCGTCAGCGGCCAGAATGACATCAACGGAAAGCGGTGCACCTTTGCTCAGGCCGCACGACAGAATGACAGGGAAGCCGTGTTCCTCAGAAAATCCGATCTCGAGTGCGAATTCGGCTTTGTCTACGGCCTCCTTCAGCTCCTTCGTCCGATGCGCTGTGTAGTGAATATTCATGATCGACCCCGTCCGGTGACCGGCGATCGCCTGGCGCTGTCCGTCGGCAACATCTGCGGCTCGCAAGAGGGAATGGAATGTCTTGCGAAGCGCATAGAAGTCTTCGTCGACGTCACCAAGATCCAGGTGGTTCAGGATGATGTAATAGGCCTTGCTGAACGGCTCAGTCACATTTCCCACCGCCGAACGATTGGCGGCTTCCGGGAAGAGAAGGGGGCCATGCGCATCGTCGAGACCCTTCCACCATTCAATAAAACCGAGATCGAGAAGGATCTGGGGAATGGGGACAACGCGGTATGCGTCGTCCGTTTTTCCAGGCTGATCAGCGCCCTGACCCAAGATGAAGCAGTATTCGCCGTTGCGCCAGATGATGTTGCGCCGCTTCAACAAGAGTATCTCCTTGATCCGGCTGCCGATCATCATGACGATGAGAGGCACCCAATAGAATGCGTCGCGGATGATCACGTTACCGGGTCTCCAGCGGCGATTTGCGGAAAAGCAGCCGGCGTAGATCGGAGAGGTCAGCAACTGGCTCAGTCGCTCTTCGGTCCAAGGCATGCGGATCTTCGACTGGACAACCCGCAGGTAGAGCGGATCTTGTTTCTCCTCGCCCAGCGCCTTCACGATGCGTTCGACATCGCGATAAGAAATCACCTCTGGCAGGTCCGTGCACCCGAGTGCTCGGGCTCCTTTCATCAAGCGGCTCAGGCCGTCTCGGTTGCGCTTCAGCGTGCTGTTTGTCAGCCGAGGCACGAGCTGTTCCGACAAGAGGGCCCGTTTCTCCAAATCGGACAAATCGTCCCTGTCCCGAAGCGCTTCAGTCGCGACGTAGTCCGCCTCATCGGCTGCCTCAATCTCGTCATCCTTGGTGATCAGCGCTTTGCTTGGGTCCTTGGGAGCGTCTGGGCAGAACCGGTTCTTGCCGTGCCCTTTTCCGTGGCTCTTCGGCAGTCGAGACATCCATTTGAAGAACTCCGTCTGTCGATCCGTCGTGATCGTCGCGACTGGAATATCTCCAAAGAAAGCGATCGCAATTTTTGCGATCGCGTCGATGTTTCCTTTCATGTCGCGGGTCGGATAGAGCTCGAGCGTCTTGGCCCAGGCTGCATTCAGGGAAACAGGCTTCGTTCGGACGAAGTCGTCGACAGGCAGTGACGAGAAACGCGCGACGGAGTCTGCTGCTTCCGTGACCGCGTCGTATCCGTCGAGGGCCTTCACTTCGAGATCGAGAATGTCACGGGCCAAATCAGTCACCCGGCGTCCCAGGCTCGACGGGAGATCTTCGGGCAGAGTGATGCCAAGGCGGGCAGCGGCATCCCGCGCGATCTGGTCCACAAGTCGAAAGTCGTTCTTACGGGCGTGGTGACGCATATCGTCACCTTGGTCCGTCAGGCTCTGGATCTGGAGATCGAGCTCATCGTCGTCGATGGGCTCACCTGTGTTCTGCGCGTCGATGATGCGGTTGAGTTCAGCGCGCAGGATGTCGGACAGGATGACCTTGATCTGCTCTGCGGTGACGGCGGTTGCGGAGGTGTTTGTCATTATTTTTCTCTCTTCGCGTTGTAGGACTGAGAGGAGATGCGCCGCCCGGCACATCGCCTCGGTCCGAAAATTCGTCCGAAGGGAGAGGCACAGAAATTTTCCCGTGCATTTTTTCTGATTGTTGACGCTACGTAATCTTTTTCTGAAGTAGTAGGTCGACCCTCTGAGAAGAAGATAGGGCCCTGGCGAACGCCGGGGCCGGCGGGTCTTCGATAGCATCTTTGCCGCGTTGCAGGGGCCTGCCGGAGGGCGGTCGATGGAGCGCGGTTCCGCAGGATGTGGCGCATCCTGTGATACAGCTGGTGGCACAGTCTCAGATTTCTGTGACACAGCATTTCCGGACCGCATCCTTGCGACCCTATATTCTTGGGCTTTTTTGTTCTGGTGGGAAAACATGGCTGGGGTGGTAGGATTCGAACCTACGGTACACGGTACCAAAAACCGCTGCCTTACCGCTTGGCTACACCCCAACGTGAGCGGCTAATTAAGCCGACAGCGCGGGGGGTGCAAGACCAAATCCGCAAAAAATCTTGTCCTTTCCGTCGGGCTCTTGCGGGGCGTCACTCAACGGGGGCGTCGCGGTTCAACAGGTCCTGATCACCAAGGGCGCGGCGTTCGTCGTTGACGATCTTTTCCAACTGCGCCTCGGCGTGGGCGTCGGTTTGCTGCGCTTCCATGTCGGGCGCTTTGGTAGGCGCGCGCGCCGGGGCGGGGGCGGGCGTATCGGGGCCGAGGATTCGGAACGTCGGCTCGGGCATCGTGACGCCCGCGGCATCCAGCGCGGCCAGACACAGGCGCGACGCCTCGGACCGGGCCAGAAGATAGGATGTATCGTGCTGGTCGATCCAGCCCGCCACCCGGAGCGTCACGCTGCTGTCGCCCAGCGATTCGATCCAGACCGAAGGTGCGGGTGCCTCCAGCGTGAAGGGCAGGGCGCGTACGGTCTCCAGCATGATCGCCTGCGCGCGGGTCAGATCAGTGTCATAGGCCACCCCCATATCGACCAGAATGCGGCGTTCGTTGTTGCGGGTGAAATTGGTGATCTTGCTTTTGAACACGGTCGCATTCGGGATGCGGATATGGTTGCCATCGAAACTCAGCAGGATCGTCGCGCGCGACGTCAGGCGGATGACCTTGCCCTCTTCTCCGTCGATTTCCACCGTGTCATTGGGGCGAAACGGCTGGCGCATCGACAACAGCACCGAGGCGATGAAGTTTTCCACGGTGTCGCGAACGGCAAAACCGATGGCCAGGCCGACGATCCCGGCCGCGCCAAGGATGGTCGACAGCAGTGCGGTGGCCCCAAGGATATCCAGCGCGATGACCAGACCGGCGACCACGAAGGCGATGCGCAGTATCTGGCGGTAGATGTCGGCGATGAAGGCGTTGGGCGCAATCCTGTCCCACGGCTGACGCCGCCGCGCGATCCAGAAGCCAACATAGGTGACCACTGCAAAGGCCACCATCCCGACCGAAATCAGCGGCAGGAAGGCGATGAACTGGAAGAACCGTGCCCGGAACCGCTGCATCGCGGGGTTCAGCCGTTCAACCACATCGGTGCTTTCGACCACCTCGTTGCGGATGGCGACAACGCCCTGCACGCGGCGCGCGATTTCGTTCAGGCGGGTGGCCGCCGCGCTGTCGATGGTGGTGCCGCGCAGCGTGACGATGCCCGAGGACACGGTGACCGTGACATTGCGATAGCCGTCCAGCTCGCCCAGAATATCGCGGATACGCACGGCGATGGCGGCGTCCTGCGTTGCGCTGTCTTCCACCGTGATGGTGCCATCGGGCTGGTCGGCGGTCTGGGCGGCGAGGGGCAGGGTAGAGGCCAGCGCAAGGCAGACCAGCAGCAGTGACAAAAGACGCATCAAAAAACCTGTCGTGACAAAGGGCTGAGGCCAGATTATGGCCCGTGCGCCGTCACGATCAAGCCCGGACTATTCGCGCAGCTCGTCCGGCGCGACACCCCAGAGCACCCGCTTTTCCGCCCAACCGCGATAGCCGCCCGCCGAAATTCGGCACCATGCGACGGTGCACTCACCCAGCCGCGCCACCACGCCCAGCTCAAACGCCGCGGTCACCGGCGCGTTCGGATCGGGGCGCAGGTGCACCGGGGTCATGTCCTGTTCGATCAGCACGGTGCGCACGCCTGACAAAAGCGCGTAATGCACCCAACCGCCCGCGCCGTCGCGGTCCTGCACCCGGCGCCAGTGGCCGTATTCGGCGGTGATCTCCAACGGCATGTCGCGGCGCTTGAACACCCAGTCGATGCGATGGGTCAGCGAGGGGCCGCGCCGCACGTTGCCCTCGGTCGCCTTGAGCGAGACATAGCGCGGCAGGGGCAGGTTGGTGACGGGGCCGCGTTTTTCCTCTGCGGCGAAGGCTCCGGCTGCCAGACTCAGCCCCACGATCAAGGCCGCCATGCGGCCCGTTCCCTTGACGATGTTCGACACGCTTGCCTGCCCGACTGCTTATGTTTTTGGGGATCACGGCTTTTTCCCGCGCGGGGTTCTTGTGCCCCGCCTGATCCTGCGCTTTGATGCCACAAGAGGCGCAGAATTGAAAAGCCATGGGAGAGCAGGCGTGCCAAGAGAACGGATGAGTGTTGTCGTAACGCGACGGTTGCCCGAGCAGGTAGAAACCCGGCTGAGCGAATTGTTCGACGTGCGCCTGCGCGACGACGATACGCCGATGACCCGGGAAGAGCTGACCGAGGCCATGAAAAGCGCCGATGTGCTGGTGCCCACGGTGACTGACCAGATCGACGCGGCGCTGATTGCGCAGGGCGGCGACCGGCTGAAGCTGATCGCGAATTACGGGGCAGGGGTCGATCATATCGACGTGGCAACGGCGCGGCAGCGCGGGGTTCTGGTGTCGAACACGCCGGGCGTGCTGACCGACGATACCGCCGATATGACGATGGCGCTGATTCTGGCGGTGACACGGCGCATTCCCGAAGGGCTGGCCGTGATGCAGCGCGGCGACTGGCAGGGCTGGGCGCCGACCTCGTTTCTGGGCGGTCGGGTCGGCGGGCGCCGGTTGGGCATTCTTGGCATGGGCCGGATCGGTCAGGCGGTGGCGCGGCGCGCGGCGGCCTTCGGGATGCAGGTGCATTACCACAACCGCAAGCGCCTGCGCCCCGAGATCGAGGAATCGCTGGAGGCGACCTATTGGGAAAGCCTTGACCAGATGGTGGCGCGGATGGACGTTTTGTCGATCAACTGCCCCTCGACGCCATCGACGTTCCATCTGATGAACGCGCGGCGGCTGAAGCTGATGAAGGACACCGCCGTGATCGTGAACACCTCGCGCGGCGAGGTGATCGACGAAAACGCGCTGACACGGATGCTGCGCGCGGGCGAGATTGCGGGCGCCGGGCTGGATGTGTTCGAACATGGCGCGGCTTTCAACCCGCGCCTGCGCGAGCTGGAAAACGTGGTGCTGCTGCCGCATATGGGCTCGGCCACGCGCGAAGGCCGGGTCGAGATGGGCGAGAAGGTGATCATCAACATCAAGACCTTCGCCGACGGGCACCGTCCGCCCGATCAGGTGGTGCCGTCGATGCTGTGACGGCGCGCGCCCTGCGGAACTGACCGGCCCCGTGGCGCGCGGCGCGTGTGCCCCGGTGGCCCCATCTTTGCGACGCGCCCGGAGGGTTACCATGCGCAAGATGTTCCTTACTGCCGGGGTGATTGCCCTGCTTGGCGGCGCGTTGCCGCTGGCGGCGCAGCAGGCCGCCGATGCCGTACAGCCCGAGGTGGCCACCTCTCGCGCCGAGGTCGAGGGCGTATCGCCCGCGCTGGCGGCGGCACTGTCGGCCAAGGGGCTGGGCCAGCCGGTTGAGGCGCAGAACTGGATGGTCGCCGCCGCCAATCCGCTGGCGGTCGAAGCGGGGGCCGATGTGCTGCGCCAGGGCGGCAGCGCGGCGGATGCGATGGTCGCCGTGCAGGCGGTTCTGGGGCTGGTCGAGCCGCAATCTTCGGGGCTGGGCGGCGGGGCCTTCCTTGTCTGGTACGACGCGGAAACAGGCGAACTGACCACTCTGGACGGGCGCGAAACCGCGCCTCTGGCCGCGCGACCCACGCTGTTTCAGGACGAGGCGGGCGAGCCGCTAAAATTCTTCGATGCCGTGGTGGGCGGGCGCTCGGTGGGCACGCCGGGCACGCCCGCGCTGATGGAGGCCGCGCACCGCCGCTGGGGCAGGCTGGACTGGGCGCCGCTGTTCGACCGCGCCATCGCGCTGGCCGAAGACGGATTCACCGTGTCGCCGCGTCTGGCCGAGCAGATTGCGGCAGATGCCGACCGCCTTGGGCGCTATCGGGATACGGCGAATTATTTCTTGCCCGGCGGTACGCCACTGGCGGCAGGGGATGTGAAGAAAAACCGCCCCTACGCACGCACCCTTGCGGCGCTGGCCGAAGGCGGGGCGGCAGAATTCTATACCGGTGCCATCGGCAAGACGATTGCCCGCGTTGTGCAAGAGGCCGAGGGCAATCCCGGGGTGCTGGCCGAGATCGATATGGCACTCTATGAGGTGCGCGAGCGCCCGGCGGTCTGCGTGCCTTACCGCGCCTACGAGGTCTGCGGCATGGGCCCGCCGTCCTCGGGCGCGTTGACGGTGGGCCAGATCCTTGGGCTGGTATCCGGGCATGACATGGCCGCGCTTGGCCCCGACAGCCCCGAGGCGTGGCGGTTGATCGGCGATGCCTCGCGGCTCGCCTTTGCGGACCGGGGTCGCTACATGGCCGACAGTGATTTCGTGCCGGTGCCGGTGAAGGGGCTGGTCGATGCAGCGTATCTGGAGGAGCGCGCCAAGCTGCTCGACACGGATGCCGCGTTGGGCGATGTGGCGCCCGGCAATCCCGGATTCGATCACGCCTGGGCGGATGATGACTCGATCGAGTTTCCCTCGACCTCGCATATCTCGATCGTCGATTCGGCGGGCAATGCGCTGTCGATGACCACGACCATCGAAAACGGGTTCGGCTCTCGGCTGATGGTGCGAGGGTTCCTGCTGAACAACGAACTGACCGATTTTTCCTTCCGCACCCATGCGGATGGGGTGCCGATTGCCAACCGGGTCGAGCCGGGCAAGCGGCCAAGGTCGTCGATGGCGCCGACCATCGTGATGCAGGGCGGCAAGCCGGTGCTGGTGATCGGCAGCCCGGGTGGCAGCCGGATCATCGGCTATGTGGCGCAGGCTGTCATCGCGTGGGCCGACTGGGGCATGAACGTGCAGCAGGCGGTGTCGATGGGCCACGGGCTGAACCGCTTCGGCACCTTCGATCTGGAAGAGGGCACCGACGCCGCCAAGCTGCAAGAGCCGCTGGAGGCGATGGGGTTCGAGGTCTCGGTGCAGGGGTTGAATTCGGGCTTGCATGGCATCGCCATTGGCGAGACTTTGCAGGGCGGCGCCGACCCCCGCCGCGAAGGCATCGCGCTGGGCGAATAGGGCGCGACGATCACAAAGGAGCAAGCCATGGTGCAGGCGATTGATTTGCCACGTAATGAGACCGGAATCCGCGTGGCGCTGGAGCGTCTGACCGAGGCCTTCGGTGCGCGCTGCCAGACCGGGCAGGCGATCCGCGAGCAGCATGGCCACACCACCACCTGGATCAAGACCCAGGCGCCGGATGCGGTCATCATGGCGCGCTCGACCGACGAGGTCTCGCAGATCGTGCGCGTCTGCGCTGACCTTGCCGTGCCGGTGATCGCCTATGGCACGGGCACCTCGCTTGAGGGGCATGTGAACGCGCCTGCGGGCGGTGTCTGTATCGACCTGACCGAGATGAACACCATCATCGACGTGCACTCCGAAGATTTGGACTGTGTGATCCAGCCCGGCGTGACGCGCGAGCAGTTGAACACGCATCTGCGCGATCAGGGGCTGTTCTTTCCCATCGACCCGGGTGCCAATGCCTCGCTTGGCGGCATGGCGGCGACGCGGGCCAGCGGCACCAACGCGGTGCGCTATGGCACGATGAAGGACAATGTGATCGCGCTGGAGGCCGTGATGGCCGACGGCACGGTGATCCGCACCGCGCAGCGGGCGCGCAAATCCTCGGCCGGGTATGACATGACGCGGCTTCTGGTCGGGTCGGAAGGCACGCTGGGAATCATCACCGAGCTGACGCTGCGGCTTCAGGGGATCCCCGAGGCGATCCGCTCGGCCCGCTGTTCCTTCCCGACTGTCGAAGCCGCCTGTCGCGCGGTGATGGCAACGATTCAGTTCGGGATTCCCGTAGCGCGGATCGAGCTGCTGGATGCCATGTCGGTGCGCGCGGCGAACACCTATTCCAAGCTGACCTTGCCGGAAACGCCGCTGCTGCTGCTGGAATTCCACGGGTCGGAGGCCGGGGTGACCGAGCAGTCGGACACCTTCGCCGACATCGCCGAGGAATTCGGCGGGACCGACATCGCCGCGACCTCGAGCACCGAGGAACGCAACCGCCTGTGGCAGGCGCGGCATGACATGTACTGGGCCTGCCTTGCGCTGCGCCCGGGGGCACGGGGTATTTCCACGGATGTCTGCGTGCCGATCTCGCGGCTGGCGGATTGCGTCGGGCAGGCGCAGGCCAAGGCCGAAGAGATGGGGCTGATCGCGCCGGTCGTCGGCCATGTGGGCGACGGAAATTTTCATGCGCTGCTGTTGATCGACATGGAGAACGCCGAGGAGGTTGCCAAGGCGGACGATTTCGTCGGCTGGCTGAACGATCTGGCGATTTCGATGGAGGGCACCTGCACAGGCGAGCATGGAATCGGGCAGGGCAAGCGGCCTTATCTGACCCGCGAGCTGGGCCCGGCGACGCGCTACATGGCCGCGATCAAGGCGGCGCTGGACCCGGACAACATCATGAACCCGGGGAAGGTGTTGTCGGACTGAAGGTGTTTTCCACGCCTGCGTGGCCCTGCTGCGCGGGCGGTGGAACGTGAGTATTTGTGGAATAATGAAAGAAGGGCGGGGGAAATGCGCCGCCTGAACGTTCCGGATGCGGGATTCGCGGGGTAAAAGCGCGGGACGAGGTTGACACGCGGGGCGGCATCGGTAAAAGGCGGGCTTCGAAGGGTTTTACCGGGCGCTGCTGCCCGGACGCAGGAGAGTGACAATGGCCAAGCCAACCACCATCAAGATCCGCCTGAACTCGACCGCGGGAACAGGCCATTTCTACGTGACAAAGAAAAACGCGCGCACGATGACCGAGAAGATGTCGGTGCGTAAGTACGATCCCGTCGCGCGCAAGCACGTCGAATATAAAGAAGGCAAGATCAAGTAAGCCTTTCCGGGCTGACTTGCCGGTGCTTTCGGGTCGTGTCCATTGGGGCGCGGCCTTTTTGCGTTGCAGCCTTGCCGCAATGGGGCATCCAGGGGCGCGGGGCGGGTTGCCCGGGACGCGCGTGTTGGTCAGGCTGCCGCGCAGGGGCGTGATGTGGAGCAAACCGTATGGTTGGGAAAATCGTGATTGTGGTCCTGGCGCTTGGTGCCCTGGCTGCCTGCGAAAAGGAAAGCGGCGTGGGCTTTACAGGGATCGGGCAAGAGCAGCCTGTCGACTAGGGCTTGAGCCAGACGAAGGCGTGGCGCAGTGCGTCTGCACCCTGCGTTTTAATGGGGGCGCCATGGGCCATCACGACCCGGTCGGCGCCTTTGGACAGCAAATCGTCGACGCCGTGCCGTAGCGCCGCGCGGTCGCGGATGGCAAGGCGGAATTTACGCGGCACGGTGGGGCGGGGGGCTGTCAGCAGGTCGGCCCTGGCCACCCATCGGCGCCAGCCCCGGACCCAATCGCGTGGGAAATTCTGCACCAGATCGGTCAGGATCACTGTGCGTGACGGTTTATGGTAGGCGATGATTTCCGTGGTGAGACGGGTTTCGACTATAAGATGGTCGATCACGCCGTACCAAGCGGCGGGCGGTTTCGGTCCGAGTGGATCGCCAAGCGGCAGATCGGGGCGCTTTTCTGCAAGGCCGGGCGCACCGTGGCAGTGTGCGTCGGGGAAGGCGGCGGCCCAATCGGCCATGAACAGGTGATGAAAGCTGTTGGGGGCCACGATGTGGCGCACCGGCCCGATCGTCTTGACCGCGTTTGCCAGTGTCGTGCTGTAGGTGACGGGAGACCACAAGAGCGTGCCGCCGCAGGGCAGGGCGATCACCACCATCCGGGTTGGATAGTGGAAGCCTGCAACGGAGACCTCTGCTCCGTTGGCAAGATACACCCCGCTGGCGAAGTCTTGGATCATGGTGTTCCTGCTAACCTGGTTGGAGCCTAGAGGGTATAAATCAAAATAAGAGGATGTGACTGCGTTCCCGTTGGTCAATCAGTTCCTGTAGGTGGACTGTCCGGGCAAAGCGCGGTAGAGGTCGGGTTGGACTTCGTGTTGACATATCTTCTACAACGCTAAATACTTAGGAGCCCTTGGGCCAAGATTGATCTGACCGAAAAGGACTGTTTTCTGAGTTCACAACAACATGAATTTCGTGATGAGCGAACAAGACATACCCTCTAAAATGATTGAGGCGTCGAGACAATTTGGCGTCTCAAGCGAACAGATGGAGCAACTTAGCTCGAATTCACAGGTTGTGGCAGACTTGGGCATCTGGGGCGATGACTTCGACGAGTTCTATCACATTTTAAGTCAGGTATACGACTCTGATCATCTGATTCCGGCAGAATGCATTCCAAGCGAGTTTGCATGGATGAGGACGCTCAAGGGATGGTTGCCGTTTACCAATATGAAAGATGCCGCCGCTGCCTCTCCGTTGTCTCTAGCGCAGCTTGACATGATCATGCGCGGCGAACGGAGTAAAAATCTTGAAGACGTGTTCAGCTAAGCCCCCACAGTCCGATTTGGCGTGCTCCAGAGCACGAGCTTCTGATAGCAATTGTCAGATGACCGTTTAAAGCCAAATCTTGTCTTATGCACGCCACGGCCAACGGGTAAGGAAGTTGCGCGCTGAGGAGTCATAATGAGCCTATGAAACCGCTTTGCGCTTATCTTCTCCTGATGCTGCAATGGCTCTCTCTTGTTTGGGGAGCGTTCACAGTGCTCATCGCGCTACACCTCTATTCAATCGACTCCGGCTACTTTTCGACAGTTCCGCTCGCAGCGCCGGGCGCTGACCATTACATGCCACCAATTTTTCATCGTCTGGTGGTAGGACTATGTACCGGTTTTGCGACTATGGGGATCGGCGGTATTCTTTTCTACCTGAGACGAATATATCTGGTGCGCTGATTGGCAGTTTCGTCCGCACAGCCGACCACCGCACAATACGAATACCCCCAAAGAAAAAGGCCACCGGAACCCGGTGGCCTTGGTCGTTCACGCGAGAGGCGTGGATTATTCGCGGTTGCCCAGCAGTTGCAGCAGGAACATGAACATGTTGATGAAGTCGAGGTACAGGTTCAACGCGCCCATAATTGCCGCCTTGCCTAGCCATTCGGTGTCGCCGCTGTGGGCGTGGGCCAGGTAGGTGCTTTTGATGTTCTGCGTGTCATAGGCGGTAAGGCCGGCAAAGATCAGCACACCCAGGATCGAGATCGCGAAGGCCAGGCCCGGCATCGGCCAGATCAGGTTGATGATCGACGCGACGATCAGGCCGATCACGCCCATGATCAGGAAGCTGCCCCAGCCCGAGATGTCTTTCTTGGTGGTGTAGCCCCAGAGCGACAGGCCCGCGAAGGCGATCGAGGTGATCAGGAACACCTGCGCGATCGAATAGCCGGTGAAGGCCACGAAGATCCAGCTGAGCGACAGGCCCATGACGGCGGCGAAGGCATAGAAGAACAGCTGCGCGCCGGCGGCCGAGATACGGTTCAGCATGCCCGAGAACAGGAAGACCATGCCCAGCGGCGCGAACATGATGATCCAGCCAAGAATATTGGGTTGCAGCGTGGCCGGGTCACGGAACACTGCCAGAAGTGCGGGGCTGGTGCCCACGGCCCAGGCCACGGCGAATGTGATCAGCATGCCGACCGACATCGTGCCGTAGACTTTGTTCATGTGGGCGCGAAGGCCCTCGTCAATTTCGACCGTGCGGGCGCCGGCTGTCCGGCCTGCCGTGCGGGTCGTTTGAAAATCAGCCATAAAGGTCTCCATCCAAGACAGTTGAGGCGCCGGGACACGTGCCCACGGCATACGTTGCTGAATATCGGCAACGCGGCATGCATTTTCAAGTATTTCCGGAGGACAAAACAGTGTTTTTGAACGAAAAACGCCCCGCCAAAATGGCAGGGCGTCAGACGGTCAGTTTGGGCATGTCAGGTGCGCCAGGTCCGGGGGGCATCCCACAGCGGGCGGCGGGCCTCGGTCTGGGCCTGGTCGCGGGTCAGTCCAAGGTCGGACAGCCGTTCGGCGTCGAGCGTTTTCAGCACCTGGCGCTGGCGCCAGACCCCGTAGACATGGGCAAGCGTGGAGAAAAGCGAGTGGCGGCGGCGCAGCGGGGCACCGGCACAAGAGATGTGGCGGGCAATATCGGTCATCGGGTTTGTCCTTTTTCTGAAACGTGATGGTTCGTCTGGGTGCGATCAATTTGCTTGATGTATATGGCATCCTGTGCTGTATTTTAAAAACGAATGTTAATGAAGTTATTCATCAAGGATTGTGATGATGCGAAATCTCGATGTCACGACACTCCGGTCTTTCGTCGCGGTGGCCGACAGCGGTGGGGTCACACGGGCCGCCGGGTTCCTGCATCTGACCCAATCGGCGGTGTCGATGCAGTTGAAGCGACTGGAAGAGCTTTTGGGCGTCGATCTTCTGGATCGCTCGGGCCGGGGGGTGGCGCTGACGGCGGCCGGCGAACAATTGCTGGCCTATGCCCGGCGCATGGTGGCGCTCAATGACGAGGTGATCGGGCGGCTGACGGATCAGGCCTTCGAGGGCGAAGTGGTGCTGGGCGTGCCCCATGACATCGTCTACCCTGCGGTGCCGCGCGTGTTGCAGCAGTTCAACGCCGCCTATCCGCGCTTCAAGGTGCATCTGCTGACCTTGAACACGACGGCGTTGAAACAGAAATTTGCCCGGGGCGAAGTTGACTTGATCCTGACGACCGAGGCGGACCGCCAGCCGGGCTCGGAGTGTCTGGCGACGAAGGCGCTGCACTATGTGGGCGCGCTGGGCGGGTCGGCGTGGCGCAAACGCCCGCTGGATCTGGCGCTGGGGCGGCATTGCATCTTCCGGCCTTTGGTGCTGCGCGCGTTGGATGGGGCCGGTGTCGAATGGAATATGTCGGTGGACACCGATTCCGACCGCACGCTCGAGGCGACGGTCGCCGCTGATCTGGGCGTTCAGGCGCTGCTGGAGGGCACCTTGCCGCCGCATCTGGAAGTGGTGAAACACGATGGCCAGCTGCCCGAGTTGCCGGTGCACTATATCAACTATTACGGCGGTGATACCTCGGGCGAGGTGTTCCAGACCTTGTCGCGCCTGTTGCGCGAGGCGTTTGACGAGGCCCACGCAAAATCACGTCTGAAGGTGGTCTAGGGTCTAGTTGTCCATCGTGATGACGACTTTCCCGGTCGAGCGACGCTCGCGCAGCAGATCGAAACCCTCGAACACGCGATCCAGCGGCAGGGTGTGGCTGATGTGCGGGTGCAGCTTGCCCTGTTCGAACCAGTCAAACAGGGTGGCAAAGCTGTCGTGCACCACTTCGGGGCGGAAGTTCTGGTAGCCGCCGATGTAAAATCCGATGGCAGTCAGATTCTTGACCATCAGGTGATTGGCCGGAATCTGCGGCACGTCTCCGCTGGCAAACCCGATCGAGATCAGCCGGCCCTCGGGGCGGCAGGCGCGGAAAGCGGCGCGGAAGGCATCGCCGCCCACCGCGTCATAGACCACGTCGGCACCGCCAAGCGCCAGCACGCGTTCGCGCAGATCCTCGCCCGCCTCGACCAGATGATCGGCCCCCGCGCGTTCGGCCACGGCCAGCTTGTCGGCCCCGCGTGCCTGCGCGATGACCGTCGCGCCCATCAGCTTGCCGATTTCGACCGCCGTCAGACCGACGCCCCCGGCTGCGCCCGTCACCAGCAACGTTTCCCCCGGCAGAAGGCGGGCGCGATGGGACAGCGCCATGTGGCTTGTACCATAAGCAATCTGAAATGCGGCCGCCTGCTCGAAGCTCATCGAGTCGGGCAGCCTGACCGCCCGGTCGGCCTCGAAAACGCCGTGCTCGGCGAACCCGCCCTGACCGGCGTAGACCGCCACACGATCGCCACATTTCAACCCTTGGACCGACTCGCCCGTGGCCGACACAACCCCGGCGATTTCCATGCCCATTGTAAACGGTGCGGCCGGAATGTCCTGATAGGTTCCATTCTGGATCAAAAGGTCCGCAAAGTTGAGCCCGCAGGCCTTGATTTCAACCTGTATCTGAGTGGCGGTTGGGGATGGTGTATCTATCTGACAGAAAACAGCTTTTCCGCTCTTCTCGGTGATCCGCAGGGCCTTCATGGCGTTCTTTCGGTGGTGAAATGTGGCAGACTTGACATATTTGCTGTGTCATACACGTGCTGTGTAACGCAAGAGCCGGTCCATTATGTGTGTTTCGGGGCGGTTCGGGCGACTGTTTGTAAATGGTAACTGAACGGTTCTGATTGGCCCCAGGGAAAGGTGAAACTCCGGCAAACGTTAACAACCTTGAAATGTAAGCGAAAGAACGTAGTATTCCGACGGGTGCAGCGAGGGGGGTTGCTCTGTTGACGATATGTCTGTTCCACGCCGCGTGCATGGAAGGGTGGTGTGCCGGATCCCGAAGGGCCGATTCAGTATCGGGCGGTGGATTAAGGAGTAAGGCATGACCCATCCGGTTGATGCGCACGTTGGAAAACGCGTGCGGCACCGTCGCTGGCTGATTGGGATGACCCAGCAGCAACTGGCCGAAAAAGTTGGAATCAAGTTCCAGCAGATTCAAAAATACGAAACTGGCGCGAACCGCGTCAGCGCGTCACGCCTCTGGGACATCGCGGATGCGCTGGACGTGCCGGTGGCCTTCTTCTTCGAAGGTCTGAACGGTGAAAAGGATGAAGCCGAAAGTTCGGCCATCCCTGCCGATATCCTTGGAGACAAGGAAGCCCTTGATCTGGTGCGGTCGTACTATGCGATTCCGGAAAACCAGCGTCGACGGCTGTTCGAACTGGCCCGTGTCCTCAGCGATGTGGCCTGAGCGGACTTGATCTTGTCCGGTGCCAGTGGCACCAGACAGCATGACACATGCCGATTTGACCGATCTCGACGTGGCGCACTTGCTGGCCGATGCGGCCCGCAATGCCATTCTGCCGCATTTCCGCCAGTCGGGTCTGCGGGCCGAGAACAAAGAGGCTGAGGGGTTCGACCCCGTGACTGTGGCCGACCGGGCCGCTGAACAGGCGATGCGTGCCATTCTTACGCAATACCGCCCCGACGACGGCATCCTTGGCGAAGAATTCGCACGGACCACGGGCAGAAGCGGGCGCACATGGGTGCTGGACCCGATCGACGGCACGCGCGGCTTCATTTCCGGAACACCCACATGGGGCGTGTTGATCGCGCTTGACGCGGGCGCAGGCCCGGTCCTTGGGGTGATCGACCAGCCCTATACCGGGGAACGGTTTGTCGGCGGGGCTGACGTGGCGCAGATGACTGGCCCGCTTGGGCCGCGTCCGTTGGGCGTACGCGCGACCAGGGCGCTGTCGGATGCGATCCTGTTCACCACGTTCCCGGAAGTCGGCACCGAGGCCGAAGGCGACGCCTTCCGCGCGGTGTCCGGTCAGGTCCGGCTGACCCGCTATGGCATGGATTGCTATGCCTATGCGCTCCTGGCCGCCGGGCAGATCGATCTGGTGATCGAGGCCGGGTTGAACGCCTATGACATTCAGGCCCCCATCGCCGTGATCGAAGCCGCCGGCGGCATTGTCACCGACTGGACCGGCGGTTCCGCCGCGCAGGGGGGACGCGCCATCGCCGCCGCCACGCCCGATCTGCACGCCGCCGCGCTGGCGCTGCTCTCCGGGGTGACGTGACGCGAGGCTTGTTCCGTGCAGAACTTGGTCCTAGTCTGGCCCGGGCAGGTGGTTCTTCTCCGTTTTCCATCCCCTGTCCGTGACGGTCTGAAGCGGGTTTCGCACAAAGGACCACCATGCCTGAAACCCTGATCCGAAATGCCGATACCATCCTGACAATGGATGACACCCGCGCCGAGCTGACCGGCGCCGATATCCTGATGCGCGATGGCGTTGTTGCCAGGGTGGGGCAGGGGCTGACCACAACCGGCGAGGTGCTGGATGCCGCGGGCTGCGTCGTCACCCCCGGTCTGGTGAACACGCACCACCACCTGTTTCAATCGCTGACCCGCGCGGTGCCCGGCGCGCAGGATGCGCTGCTGTTCGGCTGGCTGCGGCGGCTCTACCCGATCTGGTCGCGCTTCACGCCCGAGCATATGCACGTCTCGGCGCTGACGGGGCTTGCTGAATTGGCGCTGTCGGGGTGCTCGCTCACGTCGGACCACCTGTACCTTTATCCCAACGGCGCGCGGCTGGACGACACCATCGCCGCCGCATCCGAAATCGGGTTGCGCTTTCATCCCACGCGCGGCGCGATGAGCATTGGCGAAAGCGCGGGTGGCCTGCCGCCCGATGCGCTGGTCGAGGCCGAGGCCGACATTCTGCGCGACAGCATCCGCGTGGTCGATGCCTTCCACGATGCGAACCCCGGTGCAATGGTCCGCGTCGGCCTCGCGCCCTGTTCGCCCTTCTCGGTCAGCCGCGAGCTGATGCGCGACACTGCACTTCTGGCCCGGGACAAGGGCGTGATGCTGCACACGCACCTTGCCGAAAACGACGAAGACGTGGCCTATTCGATGGAAACCTTCGGCTGCCGGCCCGGCCAATACGCCGAAGATCTGGGCTGGACAGGCCCCGATGTCTGGCACGCCCATTGCGTGAAACTGGACACGGCAGAAACCGCGCTGTTCGCCACCTCGCGTACCGGCGTGGCCCATTGTCCCTGTTCCAACTGCCGCCTCGGATCGGGCATCGCGCCGGTCCGCGCCTTCCGCGATGCGGGCGTCCGCGTCGGGCTCGGGGTCGACGGATCGGCCAGCAATGATCGCGCCAGCCTGATCGACGAGACGCGGCAGGCCATGCTGCTGCAGCGGGTCAGCCGCGGCGCAGATGCCATGAGCGCGCGCGAAGCGCTTGAAATTGCCACCCGGAGCGGGGCCGAGGTGCTTGGCCGCGACGATTGCGGCCGGATCGCGCCGGGGTTCCGCGCCGACATTGCGATCTGGGATGTTTCGGGCGTTGAAAGCGCCGGCAGCTGGGACAGCGCCGCGCTGGTCCTCGCCGGGCCGCGCCAGGTGCGCGACCTCTTCGTCGAAGGCCGCCGCATTGTGGCCTCGGGGCAGATCGCCACGCTCGACATCGGCCCCGTGCTCCACCGCCAACGCGCATTGGCGCGAGGTTTGGCGGAATGATGCGCCTGCTTTCTCTCTTGCTGGTCTTCTGGGCCAGCACGGTTCAGGCCCAACAGCTGAATATCCTGCGGGCCGAACAGGGCCTGCCCGGGCTGATGCACAACGAAACGCTCGACCGTGCGGCACAGGCTCACGCCAACGACATGGCGGATCGCGGTTATTTCAACCACCGCTCCCCCGAAGGCGCAGGCCCCGGTGACCGCGCAACCGCGGCCGGTTACCCTTGGTGCCTGATCGCGGAAAATATCGCCAAAGGGCAGACGTCACAAACTGAGGTCATGCAGGCCTGGGCCAATTCTCCTCCGCATCGCACCAACATGCTACGGCCCGGCATTCGCGAATATGGTCTGGCCCGCGCCCCGGGCGATATCTGGGTGCTCGTCTTCGGCGCCACCACCTGCTGACGTCTTTGGGGTCCAAATATCCCCGCCGGAGGCACCGCGCCTGCCAGCGGCAGGCGCCAGATTCACGTGCCAAGGCCCCATCGGGGCCGTGGCTCAATTCAGCGGTTGCCCCGCGATCCAGACGCGGGCGATGGCGCGGTCGTCGCCCAGCATGATCAGCGCGAACAGCTCGTCCCAGATATCCTCGGCGCGGGCGGTCCTCTGCGCCAGCGCGGGCGTCGCACCCGGATCCAGCGCGATCAGGTCGGCCTCCATCCCCGGGGCAGCAGTGCCGATGCACGCGCCAAGGTGCAGCGCCTGTGCAGACCCGGCCGTCGCCAGCCAAAGCAATTCCGCCGCGTGCAGCGCGCGCCCCCGCAGCTGTCCCACCTCATAGGCCGCCGCCATGGTGCGCAGCATCGAAAACGACGACCCGCCCCCGGTGTCCGTCGCCAGCCCGATCCGGTGCCCCGCCGCCAGCAGTCCGCCCATGTCGAACAGCCCCGAGCCGATGAAGGTGTTCGAGGTCGGGCAATGCACCAGCGCCGCGCCCACCTCGGCCAGCCGGTCCCGCTCGCGCGGTTCCAGGTGGATCGCGTGGCCGTAAACCCCACGTGCGCCCAGCAGCCCGTGCGCCTCGTAGGTATCCAGATAATCGCGCGCCTCGGGGTACAGCCCCATCACCCAGTCGATCTCGTCGGTCTGTTCGCTCAGGTGGGTCTGCATCAGGCACGTGGGATGCTGGGCCCACAGCGCCCCCAGCGCCTCGAGCTGTTCGGGCGTCGAGGTCGGCGAGAATCGCGGCGTGATCGCATAGCCCAGCCGCCCCACGCCCTGCCAGCGGTCGATCAGCGCGCGGCTGTCGTCATAGGCTGATTGCGCCGTGTCGCGCAGCCCCTCGGGCGCGGTGTCGCGGTCCATGCAGGTCTTGCCGGCCACCACCCGCTGATTGCGCTTTTGCGCCTCGGCAAAGAAGGCATCGACGCTGGCAGGGTGAATCGTGCCATAGGAACACACGGTCGTGGTGCCATTTGCCGCCGTCAGATCCAGGTAACGCGCGGCGACCTCGCCCGCATAGGCGGGATCGGCAAAGCGCATCTCCTCCGGGAAGGTATAGCTGTTCAACCAGTCGATCAGCCGCTTGCCCCAGCTCGCGATGATCGCCGTCTGCGGGTAATGCACATGGGCATCGACAAAGCCCGCCATCACGATGCGATTGCCCTGATCGTCCAGCGGCGCGCCCGGAAATTGCGCCAGCATCTCGGCCCGCGTGCCCCGCGCCACGATGCGCCCGTCCGACAGGGCCAGTGCCTCGTCCACCCGCGCGCTGGCGGTGGGCGCAGCCGCTTCGGGCATGGCGTCGAACGACAGGATGCGCCCGGCGATCAGGGTGGTGTCTGGCATCTTGCGGCTCCGGTGATCCAAGTGGCAGGGGCAGGATAAACCGGGCCGGGCGGCGCGTAAATTACGCCATTGTCATTGTTTTCCCCCAGCAGTTTCAATTAGGTTGCCGCCAATCGCAAACGGGGGCAGGCCATGGCCGAAATAGACGAACAGATCGTGGATGCAACCCCCGAGGATGACGGCGAAGACGACGCCTATGCCCTGAATCGCAAGGCGGTTGCCGCGATTCTCTACGCGGTCGACATCGACGACCGCGACAAGCTGACCGAGCTGATGGAGCCGCTGCACGCGGCCGACATCGCCGACCTTCTGGAACAGATCAATTCCTACGACCGGGCGCGGCTGATCCGGCTGTACGACCGCGAATTCGACGGCGAGATCCTCTCGGAACTCGAAGAATCCGTGCGCGAAGAGGTGCTTGGCATCCTGTCGCCGCAGGTTCTGGCCGAGGCCGTGCGCGAACTTGACAGCGATGACGTGGTCGACCTTGTCGAGGACCTCGAGGAAGACCAGCAGGATGCCATCCTCAACGCGCTGGACGAATCCGACCGTCTGGCAGTGCAGCAGGCGTTGTCATACCCCGAGGGATCCGCCGGGCGCCTGATGCAGCGCGAGGTGGTGATGGCGCCCGAGCACTGGAACGTGGGGCAGGCCATCGACCACCTGCGCGGGTCGGAAAACCTGCCCGACCAGTTCTATCACATCATCCTTGTCGATCCGCGCCTGCACCCCATCGGCAACGTGACGCTGGGCCGGCTGATGGCCGCGCGGCGCGACGTTCTGCTGGCCGACCTGACCGAGGACATGTTCCGCACCATCCCCGTGGACCAGGACGAGGAAGACGTGGCCTATGCCTTCAACCAGTACCACCTGATTTCCGCCGCCGTGGTCGATGACGAAGGCCGTCTGGTCGGTCAGATCACCATCGACGACGCGATGATCGTGCTGGACGAGGAACACGAGGAAGACATCCTGCGCCTTGCCGGTGTGGGCGAAAGCTCGCTTGCCGACCGGGTGGTCGACACGGTCAAGGGCCGTTTCCCCTGGCTGGCGGTGAACCTTGTGACCGCGATCCTGGCCTCGATGGTGATTTCGCAGTTCGACGTGGTGATCGCGCAATTCGTGGCGCTGGCGGTGCTGATGCCCATCGTCGCCTCGATGGGCGGCAACGCGGGCACGCAATCGCTGACGGTGGCGGTGCGCGCCATCGCCACGCGCGACCTTACGGGCTCGAACGTGTGGCGGGTGATCCGGCGCGAGGTGCTGGTGGGGCTTGCCAACGGCGTGTTCTTTGCCGTCGCGATGGGGATCATCGGGTTGATCTGGTTCAATTCCTTCGGGTTGGCGCTGGTGATCGGGGCGGCCATGGTCATCAACCTTGTGGTGGCAGGGCTGGCGGGCACGGTGATTCCGGTGCTTCTGGACAAGTTCGGGGTCGACCCGGCGCTGGCCTCGGGCGCGTTCGTCACCACGGTCACGGACGTGGTCGGCTTTTTTGCCTTCCTCGGCTTTGCCGCGCTGTATCTGCTGTGACCGACCTGACCGCCGAGAAATCCGCCGCGCGCACGGCCGCCTTCGCCCGCCGCGCCATCGCGCATCGCGCGCTGGGCGGGGCCGGGGTGGCCTGCGCCGGTGTGCTCTCGTCGGTTCTGGCGGGGTATCGCGGCGTGCCTGTGTCGGGCTTCATGCCGATCCGCACGGAAATCGACCCGACCCCGGCGATGACCGAGGCCGCCGCCCATGGCCCCGTAGGCATTCCGGTGATTGAGGCCGCCGGCCAGCCGCTGACATTCGCCCGATGGGAGCCGGAGATGGATCTGGTGCCGGGGCCGTTCGGCGCGCAAATCCCAAAGGTGTGCGAGTTTTTCGAGCCGGAGATACTGATCGTGCCGCTGGTGGCCTTTGATAGCGCGGGCAATCGGCTGGGCTATGGCGGTGGATTCTATGACCGCACGCTGGAAATGCTGCGCGCACGTCGCGCCACGCTTGCGATCGGATTCGCCTATGCCGCACAGCAGGCCGATGCCCTGCCGCTGGAACCCACCGACCAGCCGCTTGACATGATCGTCACAGAGGCCGGCGTGATCGACTTGCGCTGATGCCCCGGGCTTGCCCTGCGGGGGGCACCCGCCTATAGCGTTGCGGTCGCCCCGGGTTTCGGGGCCGGATCGGAGCGCGCGATGAAAATTCTGTTTCTGGGCGATGTCATGGGCCGGGCCGGGCGCCGTGCGGTGGCCGAAAACCTGCCCCGTCTGCGCGACGAGTGGAAGCTGGATTTCGTCGTGGTGAACGGGGAAAACGCCAGCAATGGCATGGGGCTAAGCGGCGATCACGCCAAGGGCCTGCTGGACGCGGGCGCCGATTGCCTGACGCTGGGCGACCACGCCTTCGACCAGCGCGACATGCTTCAATTCATCGAACAGGAACCGCGCATCATCCGCCCCGTGAACTATGCCAAGGGCGCGCCGGGGCGGGGGCATCGGCTGTTCACCGCGCGCAACGGGCGCAAGGTTCTGGTGGCGCAGGTGCTGGGGCAGGTGTTCATGAAACGCGCCTTTGACGATCCGTTTTCCGCGCTGGACGGGGTGCTGAAATCCTATCCGCTGGGCGGGCAGGCGGCGGCGGTTCTGGTCGATGTGCATTGCGAAGCCACCAGCGAGAAGATGGCCGCGGGCCATTTCTGCGACGGGCGCGCCAGCCTGGTGGTGGGCACGCATACCCATGTGCCCACGGCCGATGCGCAGATCCTGCCGGGCGGCACAGCCTTTCTGAGCGATGCAGGCATGTGCGGCGATTACGATTCGGTCATCGGAATGGACAAGGCCGAGCCGATGCGCCGGTTCATCACCGGAATGCCCAAAGGCCGCTTCACACCGGCACTGGGCGAGGCGACGCTGTCGGGCGTCTACGTCGAAACCGACGACCAGACCGGCAAGGCCAAGCGGATCGCGATGATCCGGCAGGGCGGGCGGCTTGCGCAGGCCGCGCCGTGAGCGTTGCCTCGCGTCCCGCCCCGCGCCCCGAGATGACACCCCGCGAAGGGCTGTTCTTTACCGCGATCCTGATCGTGGTGGGCGCGGGCTGGGGCATGACGCAACCGCTCAGCAAGATCGCGGTCAGCACCGGGCACGGCCATTTCGGGCTGATCTTCTGGCAGCTGGCGATCGGCGCAGCGATCCTCGCGGTGGTGTCCCTGGTGCGGGGCAAGGGTCTGCCGATGCGCCGTGATGCGCTGGTGCTTTGTGCCATCATTGCTTTGATTGGCACGGTGATCCCGAATTCAACGTCCTATCAGGCAATTCGGCATCTGCCCTCGGGGGTGATGTCGATCCTGCTGTCGCTGATCCCGATGATTGCCTTTCCGATGTCTCTGCTGATGGGCACAGAACGGTTTTCGCCGCGCCGCCTGCTGGGGTTGCTGGCCGGGTTGGCGGGCGTGCTGCTGCTGGTCGTGCCAGAGGCCAGCCTGCCGGATCGTGACATGCTGATCTGGATTCCGCTGGCGTTGGTCGCGCCTTGTTTCTACGCCTTCGAGGGCAATTTCGTGGCCCGCTGGGGCACCGCCGGGCTGGACGCGGTGCGGGTGCTGTTTGGCGCTTCGCTGATCGGGGCTGTGATCGCGCTGCCGCTGGCGCTTGGCTCGGGGCAGTTCATTTCACCGCTTGGCCCCTATGGCGCGCCGGAATGGGCGTTGATCGCATCCTCGCTGATCCATGTCGTGGTCTATTCCAGCTACGTCTGGCTGGTGGGCCGGGCCGGGCCGGTGTTTGCGGTGCAAGTCAGCTATCTGGTCACGGGGTTTGGCGTGCTCTGGGCGATGGTGATGCTTGGCGAAAGCTATTCGCCCTATATCTGGGCGGCGCTTGGGCTTGTGCTGGCAGGTGTGGCGCTTGTACAGCCGCGGCGCAATCGTCCTGTTGCCCCCGGCGCGACAATATAAGAAACTGCGCTGCAACTGATTTCGGGCCAATGGCCCCGGCAAGAAAAGACGTCGATGCAGCTTATTCCCCTTTCGGACACCGCCGGTGCGATCCTCGCGCTGTGTATTGTTTTGTCCATGTTTGCCCTGTTCCTGAAGGAAACCTTTCCGACAGAGGTGGTCGCCATCGCTGGTGTGGCGTTGATGCTGATCACGGGCGTGTTGCCCTATGACGACGGGCTTGCGGTGCTGTCGAACCCGGCACCCTGGACCATTGCGGCGATGTTCATCGTGATGGGCGCGCTGGTGCGTACCGGCGCGCTGGACGTTCTGACCCGCGCCGCCGAACGCTATGCCAAGACGCATCCCAAAGTGGCGGTGGTGTCGGTGATCGGCATGGTCATGGCCGGCTCGGCCGTGATGAACAATACGCCGGTGGTGGTGGTGATGATCCCGGTGTTCGTGCAGCTGTCGCAGACGCTGGGCGTCAAGGCATCCAAGTTGCTGATTCCGCTTAGCTACGCGGCGATCATGGGCGGTTCGCTGACGCTGATCGGCACCTCGACCAACCTGCTGGTGGATGGCGTGGCGCGCACGCAGGGGCTGGAACCATTTGGCATTCTGGAAATCATGCCCATCGGGCTGGTGGTCTGTGCCTGGGGCCTGATCTACATGGCAATCTTCGCGCCGCGCCTGCTGCCCGATCGCGACAGCATGGCCAATCTGCTGTCGGACCGGTCGAAGATGAAGTTCTTCACCGAGGCGGTGATCCCGCCCGACTCCAACCTGATCGGCCGCGAGGTGACTGGCGTGCAACTGTTCAAGCGCGAAGGCGTGCGGCTGATCGACGTGGTGCGCGGTGATATCTCGTTGCGGCGCAACCTGCAGGGGGTCGAGCTTCAGGTCGGCGACCGGGTGATCCTGCGCACCCAGATGACCGAGCTTCTCAGCCTTCAGGCCACCAAGGAGCTGAAGCGCGTCGATCAGGTCTCGGCCGTCGAGACTTCGACTGTCGAGGTGCTGATCACGCCGGGCTGCCGCATGGTGGGCAAGGCGCTGGGCGGGCTGCGGCTGCGGCGGCGCTATGGGGTCTACGTTCTGGCCGTGCATCGACGAAACCAGAACATCGGCCGCCAGCTGGACGATCTGGTGGTGCGCGTGGGCGATACGTTGCTGCTGGAAGGCGCGCCGGGCGACATTCGCCGTTTGGCGACCGAGATGGAAATGGTCGACGTGACCCAGCCCTCGGCCCGTGCCTTCCGGCGCGGCCATGCGCCCATTGCCATCGCCGCGCTGCTGGGCATCGTGCTGCTTGCGGCGTTGAACGTGGCCCCGATCCTGTTGTTGGCCGTGCTGGCCGTGGCCGTGGTGCTGACCACCGGCTGCATCGACGCGGACGAGGCGTTTTCCTTTGTCGATGGCCGCCTGTTGGCACTGATCTTCGGGATGCTGGGGGTGGGCGCCGGGCTGCAGCATACGGGCGCGATTTCGCTGGTGGTGGACAGCGTGGCGCCGGGGTTGCAGGCCCTGCCTCCGGCGCTGGTGGTGTTCGTGGTGTTCCTGATGACGACCACCCTGACCGAGATCGTGTCGAACAACGCCGTTGCCGTCATCATGACACCGCTGGCGATTGGCTTGGCGACCGCTCTGGGGCTGGATCCGCGCCCGCTGGTGGTGGCGGTGATGATCGCGGCCTCCTGCGCCTTTGCCACGCCCATCGGTTATCAGACCAATACGTTGGTCTACGGCCCCGGCGGCTACCGCTTTGCCGATTTTCTGCGTATCGGCATCCCGCTGAACCTGTCGATGTCGGTGCTTGCCTCGGCGGTGATCCCGCTGATCTGGCCGCTTTAAGGGGGCTCTGCCCCCGTCCCTGCGGGACTCCCCCGGGATATTTGGCCCCAAAGACGGGTCGGGTCATGCCACGGCGTCAGACTGCCCAATCCGGTGCCCACCGAACAGGCAGCCGCCAAGGAAGGTGCCTTCGAGCGCATTGTAGCCGTGATAACCGCCGCCACCAAAGCCCGCGACTTCGCCCGCGGCGAACAGCCCTGGCACGGGTGCGCCATTGGCCCCGATCATCTGGCCATTCAGATCTGTTTGCAGCCCGCCCAGCGTCTTGCGGGTCAGGATATTCAGCCGCACCGCGATCAGCGGCCCGTTGGCCGGGTCAAGGAACCGGTGCGGCTTCGCCGTGCGGATCAGCCTGTCACCGCGATAGTTGCGCGCCGCCAGGATCGCCATGATCTGCGCGTCCTTGGTAAAGGGGTTGTCGGTCTGCGCGTCGCGCGCCTCGACCATGGCGCGGATGGTACTGGCGTCCAGCCGGTTGCCACCTGCCAGCCGGTTCATGTCCGCGACCAGATCCTCGATGGTTTTGGCCACGACGAAATCGGCGCCCTTGGCCTTGAATGCCTCGACCGGGGCAGGGGCACCCTTGCCCGACAAAAGCCGCGCGCGGATCACTTCGCGCCATTTGGCCGAGGTCAGATCGGGGTTCTGTTCCGAACCCGACAGTGCGAATTCCTTCTCGATCACCTTCTGGCTGAGGACAAACCAGCTGTAGTCATGCCCGGTCGAGAGGATCTCGCGCAGAGTGCCCAGCGTGTCGAAGCCGGGCAGGCAAGGCGCGGGAAGGCGCCGCCCGTTCGCATCCAGCCACAACGACGACGGCCCCGGCAGGATGCGGATGCCATGGTTCGGCCAGATCGGATCCCAGTTTTGCAGCCCCTCCGTGTAATGCCACATCCGGTCGCCGTTGATGACGTGCCCGCCCGCCGCTTCGGATATTGCGATCATCCGCCCGTCCACATGGGCGGGCACACCGGCCACCATGCGGCGCGGCGCAGGGCCCAGCCGATCCCTGGGCCAGGCCTTGCGCACCAGATCGAAATTGCCGCCGATCCCGCCCGAAGTAATGATGACCGAGGCGGCGTAAACCTCAAAATCGCCCACCACCTCGCGATTGCTGGGCGCACCGCGCGCCATGTCATCGGGTGCAAGCCGCGCGCCTGCCACGCCGATGGCCGCGCCCGCCCGCGTCAGGATTCTGTCCACCCGATGCCGGAAAGACAGGGTGATGCGCCCGGCCTTGGCGTGTTCACGCACCCGCGCCACGAAGGGTGCAATCACGCCGGGCCCGGTGCCCCATGTCAGGTGAAAACGGGGCACAGAGTTTCCATGCCCGTCGGCATAGCCGCCGCCACGCTCGGCCCAGCCCACCACGGGGAACCAGCGCAGCCCCATCCCACGCAGCCAGCCGCGCATCTCGCCCGCGGCAAATTCCACATAGGCCTCGGCCCAGCGGCGGGGCCAATGATCCTCGGGCCGGTCGAACTGGGCCGAGCCCATCCAATCGGCCAGCGCCAACGCGGCGCTGTCGCGAATGCCCATGCGGCGCTGCTCGGGCGTGTCGATCATGAACAATCCGCCCAGCGACCAGAAGGCCTGTCCGCCCAGCGATTGTTCCGGCTCCTGGTCCAGCAGCACCACGCGCTTGCCCCGGTCGGCCAGTTCCATCGCCGCCACCAGCCCGGCCAGCCCCGCGCCCACAATCACCGCATCTGCATCTGCCATCACCGATACCTCCCCGCACCATCCAGACACAGTCCTTCTCTTTGTGCAAATACTCCGGGGGAGTCCCGCAGGGACGGGGGCAGCGCCCCCCCCCCGCCGTCAGAGCGGCCAGACGATCAGGATGGTGGGGATCGACACCGCCACGATCAGCACCTCGAGCGGCAGGCCGATGCGCCAGTAGTCGGAGAACCGATAGCCGCCGGGACCAAGGATCAGTGTGTTGTTCTTGTGCCCGATCGGCGTCAGAAACGCCGAAGATGCCGCCACCGCCACCGCCATCAGGAACGGGTCGGGCGAGACATTCAGCGTCTGGGCCATCTGGATGCCGACCGGAGCCGCGACAATCGTGGTCGCCGTGTTGTTCAGCACATCCGACAGCGTCATCGTCACCACCATCAGCACCGTCAGGATCACCCATGGCGCCATGTCGCCGGTCAGCGCGATCAGCGCGCCCGCGATCAGCTCGGTCCCGCCCGATGTTTCCAGCGCGCCGCCCAGCGGGATCATCGACCCCAGCAGCACGATCACCGGCCATTCCACATGCTCGTACAGCTCGTTCAACGGCACGATCCGCGTCAGCACATAGGCCACCACCACCAGACCCAGCGCCACAGGCAGGTAGATCAACCCGAAACTGGCCGCTGTGACCGCAGCACCGAAGATCGCGATGGCGGGCCAGAGCTTTTCATTCGCCGTCACCGACAACCCGCGCTGGGCCAAAGGCAGACCGCCGAGCCATTCCGTCACATCCGCGCCGCGCCCCTTGGGGCAGAGCACCAGCAGGATGTCGCCGGGGCGAATCTCGGTCTGGCGCACTTCGGTCGTGATCCGGCGACCCTGCCGCGACAGGCCCATCAGGATCGCGCTGCGCCGCCACGACAGCCCGACCGACGTGGCCGAGCGCCCGGCGATGCGCGCGCCTTCGGGCACCACCATCTCGACCACTTCCAGCCCCTCGCCATCGGCGGTCAGCTTGTCCTGTCGCTCCTTGTCGGAGAAATCGAGCCCCAGCGCCGAGCGGAATTCGTCCAGCGCCTCGGGTTCGGCTTCCAGCACCAGAACATCGCCCGCGCGCAGGGTTTCATTGGCCGACCGGCCATACCGCCTCTGGCCGCCCCGGATCAGGCCAAGGATCGCCACATCTGTCTTTTCGGCTGTCTCGTCCAGTTCCCCCAGACGGCGGCCGATCTGGTCGCTCTCTTCCGGCACCGTCAACTCGGCGATATAGGGCTGAAGCCCCGCCGCGCCGGTGTGGGCGCTGCCCCGGTCCGGGATCAGCCTCCAGCCGATCACCGCGATAAACGCCAGCCCGGCCAGCGCGGCGACGCCGCCTACCGGGGCGAAATCGAACATGGCAAAAGGCGCGCCCAGTGATTGCTCGCGGATCGAGGCGATAATGATGTTGGGCGGCGTGCCGATCAGCGTGACCATGCCACCCAGGATGGTGGCAAAACTCAGCGGCATCAGCGACAGCCCCGGCGCGCGCTCGGCCTTGCGCGCGGTTTGGATGTCGACGGGCATCAGCAAGGCAAGCGCCGCCACGTTGTTCATGAAGGCCGACAGAACCGCGCCGACCCCGCCCATCAGCAGCACATGCCGCCCCAGCGCGCGGCTGCTGTCGACCATCGTGCGGGTGATCAGGTAGATCGCGCCCGAATGCACCAGCCCGGCCGAAACGATCAGCACCAGCGCCACGACAAGGGTGGCGGGATGGCCAAAGCCGGTGAAGGCCTGATCCACGGGCACGACACCCAGCACCACGCCGGCCATCAGCGCGCCGAACGCCACAAGGTCGTATCGGATCTTGCCCCAGAGCAGCATCGCGAAGACCGCGCCAAACAGGGTGAACAGGATGATCTGGTCAGTGGTCATTATGGGATCCGGGGGTCGTTGCCGTCTTGCCTTAGCCTAGCGCGGACAGCGCCGTTGCCAAGGAGATGGGCGCGGGCTTGCGGCGGCATACCTGCCTGCCATATAGAGGCGCAAACCTTACCACCGAAGATCGGAGGCGCCTCATGGCCGGCCATTCCAAATGGGCAAACATCCAGCACCGCAAGGGGCGGCAGGACGCCGCGCGGTCGAAACTCTTTTCCAAGCTGTCGAAGGAAATCACCGTCGCGGCCAAGATGGGCGACCCCGATCCCGACAAGAACCCGCGCCTTCGCCTTGCGGTGAAAGAGGCCAAGTCGAACTCGGTCCCCAAGGACGTGATCGACCGCGCGATCAAGAAGTCGCAGGCAGGCGAGGGCGACGACTACGAGGAAATCCGCTACGAGGGCTATGGCCCGAACGGCGTGGCGGTGATCGTCGAGGCGATGACCGACAACCGCAACCGCACCGCGTCGAACGTGCGCTCGACTTTCACCAAGAACGGCGGCAACCTGGGCGAGACTGGCTCGGTCGGCTTCATGTTCGAGCGCAAGGGCGAAATCACCTATGGCCCCGACGCGGGCGATGCCGATACGGTGATGATGGCGGCCATCGAAGCCGGCGCCGAGGATGTCGAGAGCACCGAAGACGGCCACACCATCTGGTGCGCCGACACCGACCTGAACGATGTCTCTGCCGCGCTCGAGGCCGAACTGGGCGAGAGCCAGTCCACCAAACTGGCGTGGCGCCCCAGCACGACGACCGAACTGGACCTTGAGAACATGCAGAAGCTGATGAAGCTGGTGGATGCGCTGGAAGACGATGACGACGTTCAGCGTGTGACGACCAACTTTGAAGCCTCAGACGAGGTCATGGCCCAGCTCTGAGCGACACTCGGGAGAGGTCGGATGGGGGCTCTGCCCCCGTCCCTTTGGGACTCCCCTGGAGTATTTCTTGAATAATGAAAGGGCGGGTTGGAAGACCTGCTTCTTTGGGCCCAAAATATCCCCGCCGGAGGCACCGCGCGTCAGCGCGGTTTTTTGTGTCCAGACACCGCTCCTAGTCGAAGAAGCTGGAAATCTGCTCCAGCGGCTTTTTCATCTTCGCGACCTCCGGGACGGTGGCGTTTTCCGCCGGATGACCGACCGCAATGATCATCGTGGGTTTTTCAGAGGCCGGGCGATTCAGCGCCGGTGTCAGGAATTTCATCGGGTTGGGGGTGTGGGTCAGCGTGACGAGCCCGGCGTCGTGCAGGGCGGCCAGCAGGAACCCCGTCGCGATATTCACGCTTTCGGGCACGTAGTAGTTCTTATACCGGGTGCCGTCGTCGAATTCGCCCCAGCGTTGGGCGAAGACAACGATCAGCCAGGGAGCGATTGTCAGGTGGGGCTTGTCTGCCGTGGTGCCGATGGGCTCCAACGCCTTGATCCATTCGTCACCGGCGCCGCCGGCGTAGAACCGGCGTTCTTCTTCTTCGGCTTCGTCGCGGATTTGCTGTTTCAGTGCCGGGCTGGCGATGGCCGCAAAGTGCCAGGGCTGATGGTTGGCGCCCGAAGGCGCTGTGCCGGCGGTGCGGATGCAGGTTTCGATCACCTCGCGCGGAACGGGCCGGGCACTGAAATCGCGCACGGTATGGCGGCGGCGCATGTGGTCATGGAAGGCTTGAGCCCGGGCACGCATCTGGTCGTCGGTATGCTCGAAGCGGTCTGGCAGCGGGATGGCCGCGTAGGAGAGGGCATCTTTGGCGAACATCGGGTTACTCCTTGCGCGGTTTAAGGGGCTGATGCAGCCCGGCGGTAGCGGCCTGGCGGACGGCCTGGGTCAGCGGTGTCAAAGCGGGGGCCATGATGCGGCTGACCTGCCAGGACAGTGGCACATCCAGTAGCGCGCCGGGGCGCAGTTCTGCAAGCCGTCCGGCGCGGATGTGATCGCTCACCAGCGTCCAGGGGTTCATGCCCCAGCCGACGCCCGCCAGCGCCGCATCGACGAAGGCGTGGGTCGACGGCAGCACGTGGCACGGGGGAGACATGCGGCGCGACGCGGGCACGTTCGTTTCCATCCAGCGGTGTTGCAGCCTGTCCTTGGCGCTGAAAACAAGGCAGGGCGCGCGGGACAGGTTCTCAGGCGACAGGCCGCCGGGAAACCAGCGCGCCAGATAGGCCGGGCTGGCGGTGGCGGCATAGCGCAGCGTGCCCAGCGGAATGGCGTCGCAGCCCTGTACGGGGCGGCCCGTCGCGGTGACGGCGGCGCTGACGGTGCCGTCACGGAGCCAGTCGGCGCTGTGGTCCTGGTCGTCGATCACCAGATCGACCAGCAGATCGGGCAGGTTCGCCAGCGCGGTCACGAACCACGTGGCAAGGCTGTCGGCATTCACCGCAAGGCGCACCTGTGCCGGGTAGGGCCGCGAGTCCAGCGACAGATCGCGAGCCAGCTGCGCCTCGAGCAGGGTGATATCCTCGGCGTGTTTGGCGAGCCGGGCCCCGGTGGGGGTCGCAGTGCAGGGCTGGCCGCGGCGGATCAGGGACGCGCCAACCCGTTCCTCGAGCGTGCGGATGCGTTGCGAGACAGCCGAGGGCGTCACGAGCAATTCCGCGGCTGCGGCCTCGAAACTGCCATGTCGAAGGATGGCGGAGAGGGCGGCAAGGTGATCGGGGTCGAATGACATTAGTAGAACTTAATTATGGTGCGTGGAATTAACTGGATTACACTCGTTGGCCCGGCGTAGTCAAACTGTCACCCTGTCCACGGAGCATTCGACCATGCAAAATGACCCGACAACCGCGATCATCGCGGGGTTTGCCCTTGGCTTCAGTCTGATCCTCGCGATCGGAGCGCAAAACGCATTTGTGTTGCGGCAGGGGCTGGCGCGGCAGCACGTGTTTGCCGTCTGTCTGACCTGTGCCGTGTCCGACGCGCTTCTGATCGCAGCCGGGGTGGCGGGATTTGGCACTCTGGCGCGGTTAGCCCCTTGGTTGGAAGGAGTCATGCGCTTTGGTGGGGCGGCGTTTTTGCTGGTGTATGGGGCGTTGAGCCTGCGCAGTGCATGGCGCGGGGGTGCCGCGCTGACCGTGGACGGCGTCGCGACGGGCGGGCGCGGGCTCGGGGCCACGCTGGCGACAGTGCTGGCCTTCACCTGGCTCAATCCGCATGTCTATCTGGATACGGTGGTCCTGCTGGGGACGGTTTCGGCACAGTACGAGGCGCGCCTGCTGTTCGGACTTGGGGCGATCTGCGCCAGTTTCGCGTTCTTCTTTGCATTGGGCTATGGCGCGCGGCTTTTGGCGCCTTTGTTCGCACGGCCTCGGGCCTGGGCGATACTGGATGCGCTGATCGGGGTGACCATGTGGGCCATCGCCGCGAAACTGATTGCGATGTGAAGGGTTGCCATGCTTGCGGGAAGGGTGTTGAACCTGTGGTATGGATCAATCCGCCCCTCAACGCCCGGTCGCGGGCGTGCTCTGGATGCTCTTCGCGGGCTTCTGTTTCGTCGCCGTCAATGCGCTGGTCAAATATCTTGGCCCCCGGATCCCGGCGGTTGAATCCGCGTTTTTGCGCTATCTGTTCGGGCTGGTGTTCCTGTTGCCGCTGGTGCCGCGCATGTTTGCCGAGCCGATTGCGCCGCGCCTGTGGGCGCAGTTCGTCACCCGCGGGGTGCTGCATGCGGCGGGTGTGGCGCTGTGGTTCTATGCGATGGCGCGGATTGCGCTGGCGGATGTAACCGCGATCAACTTTCTGTCGCCGATCTATGTCACCATCGGCGCGGCGTTTTTCCTGGGCGAGAAACTGGCGTTCCGGCGGATCGCTGCGATCGTGCTGGCGCTGATCGGGGCGGCGATCATCCTGCGCCCCGGACTGCGCGAGATCAGCGCCGGCCATTGGGCGATGATGCTGGCGGCGCTGGTGTTCGGCGGGTCGTACCTGTTGGCCAAGATCACCGTCGACAAATCGAATCCTGCGCTGGTGGTTGGCATGCTGTCTGTCTTTGTTACCGTAGCTCTGGCACCGTTTGCCGTGACGCATTGGGTGCAGCCCACGCTTTGGGAATTTGCAGTTCTGGCCGGGGTTGCGGCTTTTGCCACCGTGGGGCATTACGCGATGTCGCTGGCCTTTGCCGTGGCGCCGGTGTCGGTGACACAGCCGGTGACCTTCCTGCAATTGGTCTGGGCTGCGATCCTTGGCCTTATCGTGTTTGGCGAGCCGCTGGATGCCTGGGTCATGGCGGGCGGGGCGCTGATCATGGGGTCGGTCAGCTTTATCACATGGCGTGAGGCGCGGCTGAAGCGGCGTCCGGTGACCCCGGTGGTGAATGCCACCAAACTGTGAACTGGCGATTGTCCCGCAGCGGGGTTTGCCGATAGAGTGTAAGGGGCCTCGGGGGTCGGGAGAACGCAATGAAGGCGACAGCTTACGTGTCGGCATTGATGCTGCTTGCCCTTCAGGCGCCGGGACCGGCGCGGGCCGGGCTGCAGGTGTGCAACGATACCAAAGCAAATCAAAGCGTCGCCGTCGGATACGAGGCGGACGGCAAGCTGGTCTCGCAGGGCTGGTGGAACCTTGCGCCCACGCAATGCGCCGAAACCATCGAGGGTGATCTGACGCATCGGTATTATTACCTGCTGTCCGAATCGAAGGGCTGGGAATTCGCGGCCGAAGATTTTCGCTTTTGCACGATGGAGAAGGCGTTTGTGATCCCGGGCAGCGACGAATGCGCCGCGCGCGGGTTCCAAAGCGCGATGTTTCGCCAGATCGACACCGGCGCCAGCGCGGGCAGCCATCGTGTGGCTTTGTCAGAGATGATGCATCAGGCCGAAACCCGGCCCGAGGTGGCTGGCGAAAGCTATCATGGGGATGCGCGGATTCAGGGGTGCTCTCAACCGGTGGAAGACTCGCAGGCCATTTGCAGCTTTCATGCGGGCGGCACCAAGTTTCTAGTCGTGGCAGGGGCGGGCACGCCGGGTTTCCTGTTCAAGCGGCTGCATGAAAAGGCCCCCGGGGCATCGGTGACCGTACGGGGGCGGTTGACCGAGGTCTCGGGGTTGGGCGCCCATATGGTGCTGACGGGTCTTTCCGGGCGTGAGCCGACCGAGGCAGATATCATCCTGAACCGGATGCAGGGCACGTGGTTCGCCCACGACGATGCCAATGCGCGGTTCGATGTCGTTGGGTCCGAACGCACCAGCACCTTTGGCGGTCGACCGGGGCAGACCGAATACCTGGCCATCGGCCAGACCTGCGGACAGAACGCCAACGCCGGGCTTTACCTAAGCGCAACCGACGCCGAGACCGGCGAGGAACAGTGCTATAAGGTCGAGGTGCTGGACGCGCAGAAGATGACGCTGATCTACCTGCCGGACGGCAATTTCCTGGAATTCAGGCGAGGCGACTAACGTGCGCCGGGCGCGTATCGGATTTTATTGATTGACGAGTCAATAACCCCTTTCTAGCCTAGGGAGCAATTCCCGAAAGGAGAGGGCATGCCCAAGGTCGGAATGGAACCCATTCGCCGAGAGGCGCTGGTGAAGGCGACGATCGCCGAAATCGGCGCGGTCGGATCTCTGGATGTGACGGTCAGCCAGATCGCGCGCCGGGCCGGTATGTCCAGCGCGCTGGCGCATCACTACTTTGGCGGGAAAGAGCAGATTTTCCTGGCTGCAATGCGCCGCATTCTTGGTGATTTCGGTGCCGAGGCGCGCGCCGGGCTGGTGATGGCGCACCCCGAGGGCCGGGCGGCGGCCATCGTGCGCGCGTGTTTTGCGCCCTCTTGCTTCACACCCGAATCCACCACCGCCTGGATGACGTTTTACGTGCTGGCCCAGACCAACCCCGAGGCGCTGCGCCTGTGGCGGATCTATCAGCGGCGGATGCGCTCGAACCTGACCCATGCGTTGCGTCCGATATGCCGCGCGCCCGAGGCGGTGGCCGATACCATGGTTGCGCTGATCGACGGGCTGTATATCCGCGCCGCGCTCAGCGACCCCGAAACACCCGAACGCGCCACCGTCCACGCTCTGGACGTGCTGGCCAAACTGACCGGAGACGGCGTATGAGCAAACCCAACATCCTGATCCTTATGGTCGACCAGCTGAACGGCACGCTGTTCCCCGACGGCCCTGCGGATTGGTTGCACGCGCCCAACCTGAAGAAGCTGGCGGCGCGCTCGACCCGCTTTGCCAACGCCTATACCGGCAGCCCGCTCTGCGCGCCGGGACGTGCGGCCTTCATGTCGGGGCAGTTGCCGTCGCGCACCGGGGTCTACGACAACGCCGCCGAATTCCGCAGCGACATCCCGACCTACGCCCACCATCTGCGGCGCGCGGGCTATTACACCTGCCTCTCGGGCAAGATGCATTTTGTCGGCCCCGATCAGCTGCACGGGTTCGAGGAGCGGCTTACGACCGACATTTATCCCGCCGATTTCGGCTGGACCCCGGACTACCGCAAACCGGGGGAACGCATCGACTGGTGGTATCACAACATGGGCTCGGTCACGGGCGCGGGCGTGGCCGAGATTTCCAACCAGATGGAATACGATGACGAAGTCGCCTATAACGCCACGGCCAAGCTGTACGACCTGTCGCGCGGCAATGACGACCGGCCCTGGTGCCTGACGGTCAGCTTTACCCACCCGCACGACCCCTATGTCGCGCGGCGCAAGTACTGGGACCTGTACGAGGGGTGCGACCACCTGGCGCCGACGGTCCCGGCCATCCCCTATGACGCGCAGGATCCGCATTCGAAGCGGATTTTCGATGCCAACAACTGGCGCGATTTCAACATCACCGACGATGACATCGCCCGCTCGCGCCAGGCTTATTTCGCCAATATCAGCTATCTTGACGACAAGATCGGCGAAATCCTTCAGGTGCTGGAAGACACCCGGCAAGAGGCGATCATCGCCTTCGTGTCCGACCATGGCGACATGCTGGGCGAACGCGGGCTGTGGTTCAAGATGTCCTTCTTTGAGGGATCCGCGCGGGTGCCGCTGATGATCGCCGCGCCGGGGCTGCAACCGGGGCTGGTGGACACGCCGGTCTCCACGCTGGACCTGAACCCGACGCTGGCCGCGCTGGCGGGCGTGGACGTGGCCGAGATCGCGCCCTGGACCGATGGCGAAGACCTGACCGCGCTGGCCAACGGGGCCGAGCGCACGGCGCCCGTTGCGGTGGAATACGCCGCCGAAGCGTCCTATGCGCCGATGGTCTGCCTGCGGCAGGGGCGGTGGAAATACACCCGCTGCGCACTGGATCCCGAACAGCTGTTCGACGTGGCGGGCGACCCGCACGAGCTGACCAACCTTGCCGATGATCCGGCCCATGCCGACACGCTGGCGCAGTTCCGCGACATGGCCGATGCGCGCTGGGATCTGGACCGGTTCGACGCCGATGTGCGCGCCAGTCAGGCGCGACGCTGGGTGGTTTACGAGGCGCTGCGTCAGGGCGGGTATTACCCATGGGATTACCAACCGCTGCAAAAGGCATCCGAACGCTACATGCGCAACCACATGGATCTGAACGTGCTGGAGGAAAGCAAACGCTTCCCGCGCGGCGAATAGGCCCATTTCAAGGTCGGGCCGGTGATGCGGGATGCCGCGCCGGCCCGGATACACAAACGGCATCCGCGACCGGATCACACGAATGACCCGGCAACAACAGGGACGACGCAACAATGACCGCAATCATATCTTTCGGGATCCTGCTGGCCTTTGCGCTGGTGATCTTCTGTACGATCAAATGGTGGAACCTGCGCCTGATCGGGCCTGACCCGGTGCCGCTGTTCACCTTCATCGCGATCCTTTTCACATCCGGCCTGGACGTGGGGCTGATCATGTTTCCGCTGGCGTTTGACTATCCGCTTTACGCCGACACCGCAGCTGAACCCGCCTATGGATTTACCAACCCGCTGGCGCTGGAATTCGGGTTCTGGGGCTTTCTGATCTGGGCCTTCTACTTCCTCACGGCCTTTTACTTCTGTGCCATCGAGCCGCGGGTGAAGTTCTTTGAAAAGCCGCTGGTGAAGCTGGCAAACACCATCGTCATCATCACCACCTGCGCCTTCACCGGGGCGCTGTTCCTGATCTACATGCCCTATTACATCGCCGAGGTGGGCGACGGCGAAACCATCCTGCCGGTGTTCTACCTGATCTGCTTCCTCGTGATCCTTGCGGCGGCGTTTTCCTCAACTGACATCCGCTACGTCAAGGTGCTGTCGGTCGGGTCCACCGCGCTGTTCCTTGCGCTGATCGCGGGCATGTGGCTGAACGCGGGCATGGGGCTGGGCGAGTTTTTCGGCGTCGCAGGCAACATCGGCGGCTATTTCGGCAACCTGCACAAATTCATCCTGCCGCTGACCGAATACCACGAATTCTACCTGTTCTGGTGGTTCGCCTGGTCGATCATGATCGGGCAATTCACCTCGCGCTTTGTCGGGGGGCTGAAGACCTGGCAGCTGCTGGCGGCGTTGCTGGTGTTCCCGTCGATCCCGCTCGCGGTGTGGTTCTCGGTTCTGTACTACTATCACCTGAATGCGATCCCGACGGCGGGCATGGCGAACTGGGCGATGACCATTGTCGGCATCATCTTCGTCATCAACTCGTTCGACTCGCTGATCCGGCTTTATACCGACAACCTGAACCTGTCGGCGGAACGCCTCGGCGGCCCGATGTATGTGCTGGGCAATGCGGTAGGGCTGTTCGTGCTGACGCTGCTGTTCCAGAGCCAGTGGCTGCAAATCCAGTGGGTCGGCACCGTGGTGATCGCGATCTACGTGGCCTGCGTGATCTATGTGATCACCCGACGCGACCAACTGGCCCCCCTGAACGACGGCGTGGCCACGCCAACCACCTGACCTGACAAGACCAGACCGCGCCGGGGTGTTCCGGCGCGGCCAACCCATCCGAGGACGACCATGCAGACACAGCCCCAAGCGAGCCATTTCATCGACGGCGAGTACGTCGAGGACACCGGCGGCACCCCCATCGACGTGATCTATCCGGCGACCGGCGCGGTGATCGCGCGAGTGCATTCCGCCACGCCCGCGATCGTCGAGCGCGCTGTGGCTTCGGCCCAAGCGGCACAGGCCGCATGGGCTGCGATGAGCGGGACGGAACGGGGCCGCATCCTGCGCCGCGCCGCCGATATGATCCGCGACCGCAATCACGACCTTTCGGTGCTGGAAACCTGGGATACGGGCAAGCCCTATCAGGAAACCAGCGTGGCCGACGCCACCAGCGGCGCCGATGCGCTGGAATACTTCGGCGGCATGGCCGCCACGCTGACCGGCCAGCACATCCAACTGGGCGAGGATTGGGTCTATACCCGGCGCGAGCCGCTGGGCGTGTGTGTCGGGATCGGCGCGTGGAACTACCCGACCCAGATCGCCTGCTGGAAGGGCGCGCCCGCGCTGGCCTGCGGCAACACGATGATCTTCAAACCGTCCGAGACGACCCCGCTGTGCGCGCTGAAGGTTGCGGAAATCCTGGTCGAGGCCGGATTGCCCAAGGGCGTTTACAACGTGGTGCAGGGACTGGGCGATGTAGGCGCCGCGTTGGTCGGCCATGCGGATGTCGACAAGGTATCGCTGACCGGGTCAGTTCCCACGGGCCGCAAGGTCTATGCCGCCGCCGCCGCCGGCATGAAGCATGTAACGATGGAGCTGGGCGGGAAATCCCCGCTGGTGATCTTTGACGACGCCGATGTGGACAACGCCGTATCGGGCGCGATCCTTGGCAATTTCTATTCCTCGGGACAGGTCTGTTCCAACGGCACCCGTGTTTTCGTGCAGAAGGGCATCAAAGAGGCGTTCCTGACCCGCCTGACCGAACGGCTGAAGGGCGCCCGCATGGGCGACCCGATGGACCCCGACACCAGCTTTGGCCCCATGGTCAGCCAGCGCCAGATGGACATCGTGCTGGGCTATATTGCCAAGGGCCAGGACGAAGGCGCACGGCTTGTCACCGGCGGCAATCAGGTCGGGCAAGAGGGGTTCTGGGTTGAACCGACCGTCTTTGCCGATGTGACCGACGATATGGTGATCGCGCAGGAAGAGATTTTTGGCCCCGTGATGGCGGTGCTGGATTTCGATACCGAGGAAGAGGTGATGACCCGCGCCAATGCCACCGAATTCGGGCTGGCTGCGGGCGTTTATACCCGCGATCTGGCCCGCGCCCACCGCGTGGCGGCAGGGTTTGAGGCCGGCACCTGTTTCATCAACTCTTACAACGACGCGCCGGTAGAAGCGCCTTTTGGCGGGGTCAAGCAATCGGGCGTGGGGCGCGAGAATTCCTCGGCCGCGATCGAACACTATAGCCAGGTCAAATCGGTCTACGTTCGCATGGGCGACACCGAGGCACCGTTCTGATGGCGCAGCGCAACCAAAAGGTGCGCTACCGCGCGCTGTCATGCTGTGCGCCGCGAGGCGACGCAGAACGGGCCGGGGCGCGCGCATGATCACGGTGTACGGGCGCGCCACCTCGTCGAATGTGCAGGCGGTGATGTGGGGCATTGCCGAGCTGGGGCTGGAGCATGAGCGGCTGGATTACGGCCATGTCCATGGCGGCACCGACACGCCCGAATTCCGCGCGATGAGCCCGCACGGGCTGGTCCCCGTGCTGCGTGACGGCGAGGTGGTGATCTGGGAAAGCTGCGCCATCCTGCGCTATCTTGCGGCGATGTACGGCGATGGCGGGGCGTTCTGGCCCGCCGATCCGGCGCGGCGCGCGGGCGTGGACATGTGGGCGGAATGGGGCAAGCAAAGCGTCGCCACCGCCTTCACCGGCCCGATCTTCTGGGCGCGGGTGCGCACGGCGGCGGCCGACCGGGACGACTCCGCGCTGGCCCGTGCGATTGCGGGGTTCGAAAAGGCGCTGGGCGTGCTCGAGGATCAGCTGGAGGGCCGCGACTTTGTCACCGGAATATTCAGTCTGGCCGACATCGTGATCGGCCACCTGTTGTATCGTTACTACGACATCGACATCCCACGTGCCGCGCTGCCGCGCGTGCGCGCCTATTACGACCGGCTGTGCGACCGGCCGGCCTACGCCCGGCAAGTGATGATCGACTACAGCCCCCTGCGGCACCCGGAGGCCGGATGATGGAAGCGGATTTTGTGATTGTCGGCGCCGGAAGCGCCGGATGCGCCATGGCCTATCGGCTGAGTGAGGCGGGCGCCTCGGTTCTGGTGATCGAACATGGCGGCACCGATGCGGGGCCGTTCATCCAGATGCCGGCGGCGCTGAGCTATCCGATGAACATGGCGCGTTATGATTGGGGCTATCGGTCGGAACCCGAGCCCAATCTGAACAACCGCCGTCTGGCTTGTCCGCGCGGCAAGGTGATCGGGGGGTCCTCCTCGATCAACGGGATGGTCTATGTGCGCGGCCACGCGATGGACTATGAACATTGGCGCGACAGCGGCGCCGATGGCTGGGGCTATGCCGATGTGCTGCCCTATTTCAAGCGGATGGAAAACTGGCACAGCGGCGGCCACGGCGGCGACACGGAGTGGCGCGGCAAGGATGGCCCGCTGCATGTGACACGCGGCCCGCGCGAGAACCCGCTGTTCGGTGCGTTTGTCGAGGCCGGGCGGCAGGCGGGGTACGATCTGACCGGCGACTACAACGGCGAAAAGCAGGAAGGCTTTGGCCCGATGGAGCAGACCGTCTGGCAGGGGCGGCGCTGGTCGGCGGCCAATGCCTACCTGCGCCCGGCGCTGAAGCGCGACAATTGTGATTTGGTGCGCGGGCTGGTCGAACGGGTGGTGATCGAAGACGGCCGGGCCACGGGCGTTGCGCTGAAAGGCGGGCAGGTCGTGCGGGCGCGGCGGCAGGTGGTGCTTGCGGCCTCTTCGCTGAATTCACCCAAGCTGTTGATGCTGTCTGGGATCGGGGCGGGCGCGCATCTGGCCGAACATGGGATCGAGGTGGTCGCCGACCGACCGGGCGTTGGGGCCAACCTTCAGGACCATCTGGAGATCTACCTTCAGATGGCGGCCAGCCAGCCGATCACGCTGTATAAACATTGGAACGTGTTCTCGAAGGCGCTGATCGGGGCGCAGTGGCTGTTCACCAAGACGGGGCTTGGCGCGTCGAACCAGTTCGAAAGCGCGGCCTTCATCCGCAGCCGGGCCGGGGTGCAATACCCCGATATCCAGTATCATTTCCTGCCGATGGCGGTGCGTTATGACGGGCAGGCGGCGGCCGAGGGGCATGGGTTCCAGGCCCATGTCGGGCCGATGCGGTCACCCAGCCGGGGTGCGGTGACCCTGCGCAGCGCCGATCCGGGTGACGATCCGGTGATCCGGTTCAATTATATGTCGACCGAGCAGGACTGGATCGATTTCCGCGCCTGCATCCGGCTGACCCGCGAGATTTTCGCGCAAGAGGCGTTCAAACCCTATGTGCGCCACGAAATCCAGCCCGGCGCCGATCTGCAAGGCGATGCCGATCTGGATGCATTTGTCGCCGAACACGCCGAGAGCGCCTATCACCCCTGCGGCACCTGCCGGATGGGGCGCGCGGACGACCCGAACGCCGTGGTCGACCCGCAGGGCAGGGTGATCGGGGTCGAGGGTCTGAGCGTGGCCGACAGTTCGATCTTTCCGCGCATCACGAATGGCAACCTGAATGGGCCGTCGATTCTGGTGGGCGAAAAGATGTCGGATCACCTGTTGGGCCGTGCCCCACTGGCGCCGGTTAACGATGCACCGTGGATTCACCCTGATTGGGAAACCGAGCAACGCTAGAGAAACGCTCCTTGAAATAGCCATGTTCTCCGTTTACCCGGAGGCATGTTAAGAATTTGTTCATGGCTTGTTCTTGCGGTCCTGGCCGGCTCGGTCGCAAGCGCGGACCCCGCGGGCCGTATCAGGGTGATCGACGCCGATACCTGGGATGTCGGCGGCGTGCGCGTGCGGCTGTTCGGCATTGATGCGCCCGAGCGCGATCAGACCTGTCGCCGCGCGGATTCCTCGGACTGGCCCTGCGGTCAGTGGACGACGGATGAGACAGCCCGTCTGTATCACGGGCGAACCGCTGACTGCCATGCGGTCACAGTTGACCGATATCAACGTGTTGTTGCGCGTTGTCAGGTCAATGGCGCAGATGCCGGGCGCGAGATGGTGCAGCAGGGGCTTGCCTTTGCCTACCGCAAATACTCGATGGATTACGATCTGGACGAAAAGCGCGCGGTGGTATCCGGTGTCGGCATTCATGGGGCCGAGACGATGCGCCCCGCCGAGTTCCGCACCGCGCAACGCAAGGTCGTGAAAGTTCCGGCGCAGTCGTCGCAACATAGCTGTTCGATCAAGGGCAATATCTCGTCCAAAGGTGAGCGGATCTATCACGTGCCGCGGCAGGACCACTATTCCAAGACTCGAATTTCGCCGCACAAGGGGGAGCGCTGGTTCTGCTCGGAAGCTGAGGCGCGCGCCGCAGGGTGGCGTCGCGCGAAACGATAGCGGGCCAGGGGGCGCTGCCCCCGTCCCTGCGGGACTCCCCCGGAGTATTTTCACGATGGTGAAGCGGGAAGACTCCCTGCTTCTTTGGGGTCCAAATATCCCCGCCGGAGGCATCGCGCGTCAGCGCGATCGAGCCACGTTGGGGCTGGGTCAGAGCACCTCGTAGGGCAGGACGCCGCGTTCGTCGGTGTCGATGGTCAGCCGCCGTTCAAGCGGCGGAACCGATCGCTGGTGGCATTTGCGGCGGTCACAGATGCGACAGGAAATGCCGATGGGCTCGAAGGCCGTGGCCTTAGTGATGTCGAGTGTGTCGGCATAGACAAGCGAGGGCGCGTGGCGCACTTCGCACCCGAGTGCAACGGCAAAGCGACGGACGGGCGCCCCATAGCTGCCGCCCGGTTTCGAGACATCGCGCGCGAGGCTGATGTAGCGCACTCCGTCCGGCGTTTCCGCCAGTTGGCGCAGGAAGCGACCCGGGGTCTCGAACGCGCGATGCACGTTCCAGAGCGGGCAGGCGCCGCCGAAGCGGGCAAATTGCAGCCGGGTGGCGCTATGGCGTTTGGTGATGGTGCCGGCCTGATCGACCCGCACGAAGAAGAATGGAATGCCCTTGGCGCCTGGGCGTTGCAGGGTCGACAGGCGGTGGCAGACCTGTTCGATCGACGCCTCGAAACGGGCGGCGAGGATTTCGAGATCGTGGCGGCAGCTTTGCGCGGCGGCAAGGAAGGCGGCGTAGGGCATCAGGGCCGCGCCTGCGAAGTAATTCGCAAGACCAATCTTCGCGATGGCGCGGGCCTCGTCGCTGCGAAAGCGGGCAAGGTCGAGCGTGGCTTCGATCAGCGTGTCCTGTCCGACCAGGGCCAGTTGCAGCAGCATCTGAAACAGCTGTGTCTGCGGCGCGGCCCGCGCCGAGAGTGTCAGGACACGGGCGTGCGGATCGAACCGGCGCAGCGCGTCGATTTCTGCGATGGAGACAGTGACGCCATGCCGGGCGAGGCGCTCGATTGCCAGATCGCGGATGCTGCGGCCCTCTGATGCGCCCTTGGCGAAATGTTCTGCCGCGCGGTCCACCGCGTCGATGTAGTTGTCGCAGTAGTGGAAGAAATCGCGCACTTCCTCCCAGGGGCTGGCGCGGGTGCGGGCGCCTTCGCGGCCCAGCGCTTCGTCCAGCGAGGCAAGCCGTTCGTGGGTCTGGCGATAGGCGCGGTGCAATTCAAGAAAGGCATGTGACAGGGCCGGTGCGTTCGAGGCGGCCAGCCGCAGGTCGGCCAGTGGGGGCGAGGTTTCGGTAAAAAGCGGGTCGGCCAGCGCTTCGCGCATGTCACTGACAAGGCGTTCGCTGTCGCCGGTTGTCAGTTCGGTCACATCAAGGCCGAATTCCCGCGCCAGGGCCAGCACCACGGTGGTGCTGACGGGGCGGTTGTTGTTTTCCATCTGGTTCAGGTAGGGCAGCGACACGCCCAGCTTGGTCGCAAAATCCTTCTGCGTCAGCCCGATGCGCGATCGGATTTCGCGCAGCTTCGCGCCAGCGTAGAGTTTCTGTGCGGGCATGGACTCTCCCGGGTTTGCGACTTTGCTTTTGGCGAAGCATAGATTTGCAAACTTACCCGGGCAAGCGGGTTCTAAAGCCGCAATTGCCGCTCGCGCAGGATCACCACCGTGATGGCGACAATGCCCAATGCGGCCGTAACCAGCATCGTGGCGATCAGCGGTGCCGCGCCAACGCCGGGTTTCAGAAGCATCCCGGCAATGGCACTCATCGCGGCGCCGCCGCCCAGCATGATGGCCGCGCTGAGGCCGGCGGCGCTGCCTGCAAGGTGGGGGCGCACGCTCAGTGCGCCGGCGGTCGCATTTGGAATGCACAGCCCGTTGCCCAGCCCCACGAAGCACATGAAGCCGAAGAACACGACGGCCGTGTCATGCCCGGCGAGGGTGAGCGCCAGAGACACGCAGAGTGCGGCCGTGATGGTCAGGCTGCCCCAAAGGACCATGCGGTTCACCCCGTATCGAACGGCATAGCGCCCGGTCAGGAAATTTCCGACAAAATACCCGACGGCGGGGCTGCCGAAGAACAGGCCGAAGACCCCGGACGACAGGCCGTACACTTCGGTCCCCACATAGGGTGCGCCGCCGAGATAGGCGAAAAAGCAGCCCGACGTGAGCGCGCAGGCCATCGTGTAGCCCCAGAACCTTGGCGACAGGAACAGCTCGGGGTAGTCGCGGAATTGCTGAACCAGTGTCTTTCCGCTTTTGGTGGCGGTTTCGCCGAAGTCCCGCCATGTGATCCAGAGCATCACGGCACCAAGGATCAGCAAGAGCCAGAAATTCGATTGCCAGCCAAGGAGGGCGTCAAGCACGCCGCCGATCGCGGGGCCAAACATCGGCACCACGGCCATGCCCATCGTCACATAGCCAATGCGGCTGGCGGCTTCGTCCTGCGAATAGACATCGCGGATGGCGGCGCGGCTGAGAACCATCGTAACGGCAATGACCGCCTGAGCCATTCGGGCCAGAAGGAACAGCTCGGCCGTGGGGGCGTAGATGCAGGCAAGCGTGGCCAGAAGGAACAGCGCGATGCCCCATAGAATCACGGGGCGGCGGCCCATACTGTCCGAGATCGGGCCGATGATGACGTTCAGCAGCCCGTTCATCCCAAGATAAAGCGCAACCGAAAGCTGCATCACCCGATAATCGGTCTGAAAATACTCGGTCATCCGCGGCAGGCTGGGCAGAAAGATGTTCATGCCAAGCGCCGCCAGCCCCGTTGCCAGGATCAGCGTCGAAACATGCGGCGGTGTGGATCTGTCGAGAAAACGGGAAATACGTGTCGTTTGCATGTATCGGGGTTAAAGCTTGCTCTGTGAAATGTCCATTGCACAAGCACATATGCCCGAAAATTTGTCGCTACGTTATCTGTGGCCGTGCGGCTGACACCGTCATGCCAGGATATCGTCGGTGATCTGGGCAAGCGTCACGCCCTGAACCGTCAGGCTGTTGCCGCCGCCGAAATCAAACAACACGTCGCCATTCACGTCACTGGCTGCGGACAGAACGCTGGCGGTGTCGCCCAACCGGAAGAACCGGACCGCATCGCTCCCGGCAGAAAAGTCGGCGATCACGTCGGCGCCGTGGCCGCTGCGATAGATGAACACGTCATTGCCTGCATTCCCATACATCATGTCGTCGCCGCGTCCACCTTCTATGCGGTCACGTGCGCCGCCACCGCGCAGCAGATCATCGCCGTTATCGCCCCGCAGCCTGTCGCGTCCGCTGCCGCCCCAGAGACGATCGTCGGCGGCGCCGCCCGACAGAACATCCTTTCCGACACCGCCCCAGATGCTGTCTTTGCGGCCACCGCCGTCGATGGAATCGTTGCCGTTGTTGCCGCGCAGCTTGTTGATAAAGGCGTTGCCGGTAATGACGTCGTCGCCGCTGCCTCCGGTGGCGTTTTCGATAACCGTTCCATAGGCGATGGCCATGTCATCGCGCCCCGAAAGGTTGGAAAAGGCACCCTCGTTCAGGTCGATCCGCACGCCGGATGACTGGCCCGAGGCGTCGATGGTGTCTTTGCCGCCGCTGTCCCAGATCACGTCGATCGTATCAGCGCGGCCGCCAGAGTATGTGGTGTTGCCCTCGTTGTAGTCAGCCGCGCCCCACAGATCCTGCAGCGCGAGAATATCGTAGATCATCATCGCATCGGCATCGGTGCCGGTGTCGGGGTTCACGGTGTAGGACATCAGCGTGTATTTGTTGGTGTCCTGATCGGTGGGCAGGGCGGGGGCGCTGAACGGGTGTTTCATTCCCAGCGCATGGCCAAGTTCATGCAGGATAAGCGACACGCGCGAGTCGGCGGAAATGTCGAGCGTGTTGTCGTAGACCACGAAGGAATCGACCGAGGTTATGGTGTCGGGTTGGCCGCCTGACCCGTAAGTGTAGCGCACGGACAGCCCGCCATAGCCGATGGTGTTGCCAGGGATCGTAACCTTGCCGACGTTGATGTCGGGGTCGCTGCTGCCGGTGACTTCGACGAAATCGACGTTCAGAAAGGTTTCGATGTGCGCCAGCTGCGCCTCGAATGCCGCGCGCTCGGCCGTCGAAAGGGGCGTCCAGCCAGTGAAGGTGGAACTCGACGGGTAATCCACCGGCTCGGCGTAACCCTCGTATTGATATGTCAGTGTATAGCGGCCGGTGGTCGTGAACATCACGCGGTCTGACACCAGCGAAAACTGCATGGCTTCGATAATTTCGTCGGTCGTCATGGCTGCCTCCGTCCGTTTTGTTATTCTTAGCCGATGTTCGTTTTGAAATCATTCCCCTGAACTGGCGGTATGGCGAACTATTGCGCGCATGCAGCAATTTGCTGATTTGCAAATATTGATTTTCGCAAATCATCATATTTGCAAATTTGCCAGATTCCGCTTTGGCCTTGTCGGCACTGCGGCTAGGGTGCGCGCGAATTGCCAGAAAAGGGTAGCGCACCGATGAAAGACATCCTGACAGAGCTGGAAACCCGTCGTGCCGAAGCGCGGCTTGGCGGCGGGCAGGCGCGGATCGACGCGCAGCACAAGCGGGGCAAGCTGACGGCGCGCGAGCGGATCGAGTTGCTACTGGATGAAGGCAGCTTTGAAGAGTTCGATATGTTCGTGGCCCATCGCTGCACCGACTTCGGGATGGAAAAGCAGCGCCCGGCAGGCGATGGCGTGGTTACCGGCTGGGGCACGATCAACGGCCGCATGGTCTATGTTTTCAGTCAGGATTTCACCGTCTTCGGCGGGTCGCTGTCGGAGACCCACGCCCAGAAGATCTGCAAGATCATGGATATGGCGATGCAGAACGGTGCGCCGGTGATCGGGATCAACGATTCCGGCGGCGCGCGCATTCAGGAAGGCGTGGCCAGCCTTGCGGGCTATGCCGAGGTGTTTCAACGCAACATCATGGCCAGCGGCGTGGTGCCCCAGATCAGTGTCATCATGGGCCCCTGTGCCGGTGGCGCGGTCTATTCGCCCGCGATGACCGATTTCATCTTCATGGTGCGCGATACCTCCTACATGTTCGTGACCGGACCCGACGTGGTGAAAACTGTGACGAACGAGGTGGTGACGGCCGAGGAGCTTGGCGGGGCCTCGACCCACACCAAGAAATCCAGCGTGGCCGACGGGGCGTTCGAGAACGATGTCGAGGCGCTGGCCGAGGTGCGGCGGCTGGTGGATTTCCTGCCTCTCAACAATCGCGAAAAGCCCCCGGTTCGGCCGTTCTTCGACGAACCCGACCGGGTCGAGGCCAGCCTTGATACGCTGATCCCGGAAAATGCCAATTCGCCCTATGACATGAAGGAACTGATCGTCAAAACGGCGGACGAAGGCGATTTCTATGAGATCCAGGAGGATTTCGCCAAGAACATCATCACCGGGTTCATCCGTCTGGAAGGTCAGACCGTGGGCGTGGTGGCGAACCAGCCGATGGTGCTGGCGGGCTGTCTGGACATCGACAGTTCACGCAAGGCTGCGCGCTTCGTGCGGTTCTGCGACTGTTTTGAAATCCCGATCCTGACCTTTGTCGACGTGCCCGGCTTCCTGCCCGGCACCGGGCAGGAATACGGCGGCGTCATCAAGCATGGTGCCAAGCTGCTGTTCGCCTATGGCGAGGCGACGGTGCCGAAGGTGACGGTGATCACCCGCAAGGCCTATGGCGGCGCCTATGACGTGATGGCGTCGAAACACATCCGGGGTGATTTCAACTATGCCTGGCCCACGGCTGAAATTGCCGTGATGGGCGCCAAGGGCGCGACCGAGATCATCCACCGCGCCGATCTGGGCGACGCCGAGAAGATCGCGGCCCATACGCGCGACTATGAAGACCGGTTCGCGAACCCTTTTGTCGCGGCCGAAAAGGGCTTCATCGACGAGGTGATCATGCCCCATTCCACACGTCGCCGCGTTGCGCGGGCCTTTGCGTCGCTGCGCAACAAGAAGCTGACAAACCCGTGGAAGAAGCACGACAACATTCCGCTGTAATCCGGGCTGCCCCACGGTCGCGGGGCGCCTGTGCCACAAATTGCGAAAGGCAGGGGCCATGACTGTCAGACCAAACGATTTCGCAAAACCAGAGGGTGGGGTGCGTCAATGAGTCGGCTTTGGGCGAATCAGTCCTTTGTCATCAGCCATGCAGATGCGGGTGAATTCAAAGGGCAGGGGCTGCGCCCGTTCTTCGAATATCGCCAGCTTGGCATCAGTGAGGCGACCAAGGGCGACTTTGGCGCGCATGTGATCCGGGCGGTTCCGGGCATGGAAAGCCCGGGCAGATGGCACTCGCATGATCTGGTGTTTCAGATGGTCTATGTCACTAAGGGTTGGGTGGTTTTCGAATATGAAGGCGAGGGAGAGCACGTTTTGCGGGCGGGTTCCTGCGTTCTTCAACCCCCCGGAATCCGCCATCGCGAGGTCCGACATTCCGACGATATGGAGCTGATCGAGATCACGAGTCCGGCAACGTTTGACACGGCGGAAGAAATCGCTCCATGATGAAGCGTCGAAGATTTTGGTTAGCGCGCGTGACGAACGCTGCGCCTGCGGCCCCGGCAGGAGGAGCTTTTTCGCAAGGGAAAGGCCGGGGCTGCGGATTTATTCCGCTGATCGTCGCTGCATTGCCGATTTTCTGTGCATCCCATGTCCGTGCCACCCCTGTCGAGGTGCCGTCGGGCCAACCCGTCACCCTGACCGAAGTGTTGCTGGACGAAGCGCCCGGGGCGCTTTGGGTCCGGTTCCGGTTCGTGGCGCCCGACATTGCGCAGGGTGGGGGGCGGATGGATCCGGCGGTTGCGGCCGAAGACATGGATCACCTCTGCACCGCGCTCGCCTTGCCCTATATCCTGCACCACAATCTTGCTGCTGCACGGGTGGTGATTTCGCTTTCGGATCGACCGGTGGACTTTGGCGTAAGCGATGCCGAGGCGACCCAGTTCTTTGAAGCTTACACGCCGCGCGATGGCGCCTGCATCTGGGAAGAATTCTGATGCCCTCACACCCTTTTGCCAAAGATGTCGCCCCATGCTGAAACATCGCGGATTTCCGGGCCGCTACCCCGGCACCGACTTTCAGTTCACCATTCGGCGTGCCAATCCACGGGGCGTCACTCCGCTGGAACGGCGCGAACGTTTCCGCGACCGCAAGTCGCTGGACAAACGGATCGACGCCGCCTTCATGACGGCCCTGTGGGAACAGTTCGGCGAAGAGCCGTTCGAGCGGGGTAACCTGGACGCGGGCCGCCTGAGTTGGCTGTTCGGCCGCGAGGTCATTCCGGCAGAAGACCCTTTCGATCCGACCAGCTATGACGCGCTGCTGCAAATTGACGTGTCGGCGGCCCGCGCGGCTTTCCCCGAGGTGTTCGAGGGCGAATGATGGGCGGCTTCGGCATGAAATTGCGTGCGCGGCGCAGCTTTCGGCGGGTTTTGGCCCAAAATCCGGTGCCGTTTTCGGCGTGCTTGGCGCAGGCCCGAGAAGCGCGCAGTGTCGACTGTGCAAAGGGTGCCATCATGCAGGCGTCCGATGCAGATTACATATTCCGTACCCCTTCCCTTGCCGGGCAGTCGCGCTTACCCATCTCGTGCCTGCCCGGCATTTTTCTATGTTCCGCGCGGCCTGTGCGGCGGGAATTCGCTCAAACTACATGCGATAATCACGAAAGCTTGCGGAACCCGGGGAATGGGTCATGGGTTGATTTATCGAGCAAACAAAAACGAACAGGACAAAACCCATGCAGTATTCCCATTTCGCAAAACGCGGCGCAATCGTTCTGGCCCTGCTGGGCGGACTTGCAGCCTGTGGCGACGACCCGACCGAACGCGCGCTGTACGGCGGTGCAGCCGGTCTTGGGGTGGCAACCCTTACCGACACCAATCCGATCGTCGGCACGGCAGCGGGTGCAGCGGCAAACATGCTGTATTGCCAGCAATACCCCAGCAAGTGCTGATCTGACATTCACGGACCGCTACTGCGCGGTCCGCACGACACGTTCGAACGCCACGCCCGGCCGCGCGCCGGTGCGTGGCGTTTTGCGTTTCGTACCTTTCCAAATGAACCGAAGCCCCCTGAACCGAAGGACGTAAGATGTTCAAGAAAATCCTGATCGCCAACCGTGGCGAAATTGCCTGCCGCGTGATCAAGACGGCGCGCAAGATGGGTATTCAGACGGTCGCGATCTATTCCGATGCCGACCGGCAGGCGCTGCATGTCCAGATGGCGGACGAGGCGATCCACATCGGGCCGCCGCCCGCCAACCAATCCTATATCGTGATCGACAAGGTGATGGAGGCGATCCGCGCCTCGGGCGCCGAGGCGGTGCACCCGGGATATGGCTTCCTGTCGGAAAACGCGAAGTTCGCCGAGGCGCTGGACGCCGAGGGCGTGGCTTTTGTCGGCCCACCGGTCAAGGCGATCGAGGCGATGGGCGACAAGATTACCAGCAAGAAGATCGCGCAAGAGGCGGGCGTTTCGACGGTGCCGGGCTACATGGGCCTGATCGAAGATGCCGACGAGGCAGTCAAAATCTCGAACGAGATCGGCTATCCGGTGATGATCAAGGCCAGCGCCGGGGGCGGGGGCAAGGGGATGCGCATCGCCTGGAACGACGAAGAGGCGCGTGAAGGGTTCCAGAGCTCGAAGAACGAGGCCGCGAATTCCTTTGGCGATGATCGGATCTTCATCGAGAAATTCGTGACCCAGCCGCGCCATATCGAGATCCAGGTGCTTTGCGACAGCCACGGAAACGGCATCTATCTGGGTGAACGCGAATGTTCGATCCAGCGCCGCAACCAGAAGGTGGTGGAAGAGGCGCCCAGCCCCTTCCTGGATGAAGCGACGCGCAAGGCGATGGGCGAGCAGGCCGTGGCTTTGGCCAAGGCCGTGGGTTATGCCAGCGCGGGCACCGTGGAATTCATCGTCGACGGAAGCCGCAATTTCTATTTCCTTGAAATGAACACCCGGCTTCAGGTGGAACACCCGGTGACCGAGTTGATCACCGGTATAGACCTTGTCGAACAGATGATCCGCGTGGCCAAGGGCGAGGCGCTGACAATCACGCAGGACGATATCAAGCTGACCGGCTGGGCCATCGAGAACCGGCTGTATGCCGAAGACCCGTATCGCGGCTTCCTGCCGTCGATCGGGCGGCTGACGCGCTACAACCCGCCCGCCGAGGTGGCTGCCGGTCCGCTGCTGGAGCAGGGGAAATGGCAGGGCGATGCACCCAGCGGTGTCAACGCAGTGCGCAACGATACCGGCGTCTATGAAGGCGGCGAGATCAGCATGTACTACGATCCGATGATCGCCAAGCTGTGTACATGGGCCCCGACCCGCGCCGAGGCGATCGAAGCGATGCGCGTGGCGCTGGACAGCTTTGAGGTGGAAGGCATCGGGCATAACCTGCCGTTCCTCTCGGCGGTGATGGACCACCCGAAATTCGTCTCGGGCGACATGACAACCGCGTTCATCGCCGAGGAATACCCCGAGGGTTTTGAGGGCGTGACCCTGCCGGGCGACGATCTGCGCCGTATCGCGGCCGCCTGTGCGGCGATGCACCGGGTGGGCGAAATCCGCCGCACCCGCGTGTCGGGCCGGATGGACAACCACGAACGCAAGGTGGGTACCGACTGGGCCGTGACGCTTCAGGGCGAACGGTTCGACGTGGTGGTGGATGCCGACCCGAAGGGCGCGACGATCCGCTTTGCCGACGGCCCCGCGCTGCGGGTCGAAGGCGACTGGACACCGGGGCGCAGCCTGGCGCAGATGACGGTGGATGGTTCGCCGCTGGTGCTGAAGGTCGGCAAGGTCAGCGGTGGCTTCCGCATCCGCAGCCGGGGCGCCGACCTGAAGGTGCACGTCCGCACCCCGCGTCAGGCCGAACTGGCCGACCTGATGCCGGAAAAGGTGCCTGCGGATACCTCCAAGCTGCTGCTGTGCCCGATGCCCGGGTTGATCGTGAAGGTCGATGTGGCCGTGGGCGACGAGGTGCAGGAAGGCCAGGCGCTGTGCACCGTTGAGGCGATGAAGATGGAAAACATCCTGCGCGCCGAAAAGAAGGGCATCGTGTCCAAGGTCAACGCCGCGGCGGGCGACAGCCTTGCGGTGGACGACGTGATCATGGAATTCGAATGATTCCATGATCCCCGCGGACCAGCCCATATGGATCTGGAGCGGCGGTCTAACGCTGCTTCTGATCGCGCTGGCGGCGGCCCTGTTCGCCGGGAGCGAGGCTGCGACCTCGCGCCGGATCCTGTTGCAGTTCCTGTTCCGGATCGCGCTGCCGATCACCATCCTGCTGGGCGTGCCGCTGCTTTTGCTGGCTCAGATCATCGGGATCGAGGATCGGCTGGGGCAGGCGCTGATTGCCGGGCTGGTCATCGCGATGGGCTGGCTGACAACGGCCATGTTCACCGAGATCGGCCGCTCGCGCGATCGGGCGGAAAAGCTGCGCGATTACCACAAGGCACTTTATGCTGAAATCGGCAACGCCCTGCGTGCGATCTGGGACGAGGGCCAGTCAGACGGCTACATGCGCGCGACGGTCGAAAAGATGAAGGCCGACCCGACTTTCGTGCCTTTCATCCCGCACGAACGGCACGATCACGTTTTCGATGCGCTGGTGGAAAAGATCGAGGTGCTGCCGCGCCAGACGATAGATGCCATCGTCGCCTACTATGGGCAGATCAAGGCGCTGTCGATCATGGCAGAGGATATGCGCGGCAGCTACTTTCGCGGCAAGCTGGCGCAGGAACGGCGGATTGCGATGTACGAGGATTATGCCCAGATGCGGCGCCAGGCCTTTGTTCTGGGGCAGTATGCGCTGGAGCTGATCCGGGCCTTTTCCGACGGCGGCGCGTCGGCGGCGGATCAGGTGATCGCGCGGGTCAATAGCCCGGGCGCGGACCCGTCCGGCCGGTCAGCGGGATCGGAGTGAACGGAATGTTCGGGTCTTTTTCCATGTCAGCCTCTCGGAAACAGGATTACACCGCAAATATAGGCGGTTGCGGCTATTCGTTCAAGGTGCCGTGCCGCATCTGGATTTCGCGCTGCCGGATCGGCATCTTGTCGATGGACCGCGTCAGCTCGCGCACCGTCCAGGGCAGGGGCTTGCGCAGCTCGATCGCGCCATCCTTGCCGATCAGCACCAGCATGAAGCCACGCGGGCGCAGCTTGCGGCGCAGTTCCGATTGCGTGCCCGGGTCGGTATCCGTCAGAACCACCACTTCGCGTTCGGCCAGCATGGCAGGCGCTTCGGCCAGCCGGTCCATCTGTTCGATGAACCGCGGATCCTCGGCACTGTCGGCAAAGACGATCACGGGGCGCGATTTCCACAGGAAATCCTCTAGCCGGGTGGTTTCGTCGGCGCCAACAATCAGGTCGTCCAACGACGGCTCTGCCGCCTGCGCCATGGCGCCAAGCGGGATAAACAACGCAAGAACAAGGGCCAAGCCGTATTTCATCATCTCTCCTGTCCGGTCGAATATAAGCCCGGACAGGCAGAATGCGACAGCCGAAAAGCCCATGTGGCACATTTTTGGCCGCGATGTACTGACGCGGCCTTTCACATGCCTTCACCTGAACATTCCGGCCAGCCCCCCTCTGGCCGCCCCTGCGACCTGACGAAAGGACACGGAGATGACAAGCAAGCGAGACGAATGGACCAAGCGCGCCGAAGCCGAACTGCGCGGCCGTCCGCTGGATAGCCTGACGTGGAACACGCTGGAAGGTATTGACGTCCAGCCGCTGTACACGGCCGAGGATCTGGAGCGCGCCGACCACCTTGGCAGCCTGCCGGGCGAGGCCCCGTTCACGCGCGGCGTGAAGGCCACGATGTACGCCGGGCGGCCCTGGACGATCCGCCAATACGCGGGCTTTTCGACGGCCGAGGAATCCAACGCCTTTTACCGCCGCAACCTGGCCGCCGGTCAGCAGGGTGTCTCGGTCGCTTTCGATCTGGCGACGCACCGCGGCTATGACAGCGACCACCCCCGCGTGACGGGCGATGTGGGCAAGGCGGGCGTTGCCATCGACAGCGTCGAGGACATGAAGATCCTCTTCGACGGCATCCCGCTGGATACGGTTTCCGTCTCGATGACGATGAACGGCGCGGTGATCCCGGTGCTGGCGAGCTTCATCGTCACTGGTGAGGAACAGGGCCACGACAAATCGGTGCTTTCAGGGACCATTCAGAACGATATTCTGAAGGAATTCATGGTCCGCAACACCTATATCTATCCGCCCGAACACTCGATGCGGATCATCGCGGACATCATCGAATACACCAGCAACGAGATGCCCAAGTTCAACAGCATCTCGATTTCCGGCTACCACATGCAAGAGGCCGGCGCGAACCTTGTGCAGGAGCTGGCCTATACGCTGGCGGACGGCAAGGAATACGTGAAGGCCGCGATGAGCGCGGGCATGGATGTCGACAAATTCGCCGGTCGGCTGTCTTTCTTCTTCTGCATCGGGATGAATTTCTTCATGGAGGCTGCCAAGCTGCGCGCCGCGCGCCTGCTGTGGTATCGCATCATGGACGAGGTGGGCGCCAAGAACGAACGGTCGAAAATGCTGCGCACCCATTGCCAGACCTCGGGCGTGTCGTTGCAGGAACAGGACCCCTATAACAACGTGATCCGCACGGCTTACGAGGCGATGAGCGCGGTTCTGGGCGGCACCCAGTCGCTGCACACCAACGCGCTGGACGAGGCGATTGCTCTGCCGACCGATTTCAGCGCCCGCATCGCGCGCAACACACAGCTGATCTTGCAAGAGGAAACCGGCGTCACCAACGTGGTCGATCCGCTGGCCGGGTCCTACTACGTCGAATCCCTGACCAAGGAATTGGCCGACAAGGCGTGGGCGCTGATTCAGGAAGTCGAGGAAATGGGCGGCATGACCAAGGCGGTCGCCAGCGGCATGCCGAAGCTGCGGATCGAGGAAACCGCCGCGCGGCGTCAGGCGATGATCGACCGGGGCGACGAGGTGATCGTCGGCGTCAACAAGTACCGCAAGGACAAGGAAGACCCGATCGACATTCTGGATGTCGACAACGTCAAGGTGCGCGACAGCCAGATCGCACGGCTGGAAAAAATCCGCGCCAGCCGGGACGAATCCGCCTGTCAGGCGGCGCTTGACGAATTGACCCGCCGCGCGGGCGAAGGCGGCAACCTGCTGGAAGCAGCGGTCGAAGCGGCGCGCGCACGCGCCAGCGTAGGAGAGATCAGCATGGCGATGGAAAAGGTGTTCGGCCGCCACCGGGCCGAGGTGAAGACGCTGGCCGGTGTTTATGGCGCGGCCTACGAAGGCGACGAAGGCTTTGCCGCCATTCAGAAATCGGTCGAGGACTTCGCCGAGGACGAAGGCCGCCGCCCGCGGATGCTGGTGGTAAAGATGGGGCAGGACGGCCACGACAGGGGCGCCAAGGTGATCGCGACCGCCTTTGCCGACATCGGGTTCGACGTGGACGTGGGCCCGCTGTTCCAGACCCCCGAGGAAGCGGCGCAGGATGCGGTGGACAATGACGTGCATGTGATCGGCATCTCGAGCCAGGCGGCAGGTCATAAAACATTGGCGCCGCAGCTGGTCGAGGCGCTGAAAGCCGCCGATGCGGAAGACATCATCGTGATCTGCGGTGGCGTCATCCCGCAGCAGGACTACGATTACCTGTACAAGCACGGGGTAAAGGCGATATTCGGCCCCGGAACCAACATCCCCAAGGCGGCCGAGGACATCCTGCGTCTGATCCGCGAGGCGCGGGGGTAAACCGGCAAGAGGCAAGACTTGGGCAAGCGGGGCACGATCGGTGCGGGAATGGCGGCGGGGGCCCTTTGGGCCGTCGCGCTTGTCTGGGGCGTGCAGTCGGCGGGCTATGCCTATCTGCCGCCACAGCTGACGCTGCCCGGTGCGCTTGCGATGCCGGGCCTTGTGCTGGCCGCCATGATCGGACGCATCGCGCAGCGCCGGTTTTTCGACCAGGCGCTGATCGACGGGGCCGGGGCCATGCAGGGGTCTCCGGCGTGGATCGACGGGCGCGTGCTGGTGAACACGGTCGAACAGGCGCTGCTAGCGGCGCTGATCTGGCCTTTTGTCGCGATGACGCTGGGCGGGGTTCTTGCCCTGTACCTTGGCGGCGGGTTCGTCGTGGCGCGGCTGGCCTTCTGGGTTGGCTACCATGTGGCACCGCCGCTGCGCGCCTTCGGCTTTGCCGCGACCTTCTATCCCACCGTTCTGGCCGGGCTCTGGGCGCTGGCGGTGTGGCTGTGATCGGGCGCGCTGCGGCCGCACACCGCACCTGACAGCGGCGCGGCGGCAGGCTAACGTGATCCCATGTCGATCTGGACCCGGATAACCGAGGCGCTGTCCGCGCTGGCGAATGGCGAAAGCCTTGCGCAGGTCTTTGACCGTCTGCGCACGCCCCCCGAACGCAGCGTGGCCTTTACCATCGCCGTGATCGCGCTGGGCGCCAAGATGGCCAAAGCCGACGGCACCGTGACCCGCGACGAGGTGACCGCTTTTCGCGAGGTCTTTCTGATCGCGCGCGAGGACGAAGCCAACGCCGCGCGGGTGTTTAACATGGCCCGCACCGACGTGGCGGGCTATCGCGACTATGCCGCCTCTGTCAGCCGCATGTTCGAAGGTGACCGGCGCGTGCTGTCGGACCTGATGGAGGGGTTGTTTCACATTGCCATCGCCGACGGGCATTACCATCCCGCCGAAGATCAGTTCCTGGCGGACGTGGCCGAGATTTTCGGTCTGTCGCCGGCAGAATTCGCCGGGCTGCGCTGTCGGTTCGTGCCCGATTCCCGGCCCGATCCCTATTCGGTGCTGGGTGTGTCCCCCGACACCCCGCGTGACCAGATCCGCGCCGCCTGGCGGCAACTGGTTCGCGAAACCCACCCCGACCGGATGATGGCCCGTGGGGTTCCGGAAGAGGCGGTGAAACTGGCCGAAAAGCGCCTGCGCGACATCAACCAGGCCTGGGACGACATCAATTCGGCCGCCGCCTGATGCGGCTGGCAACCTATAACGTCGAATGGTTCGCGAACCTGTTCGACGAGGAAAACCGGCTGATGATGGATGGCGGATGGTCGGGCCGCCACGATGTGACCCGCACCCAGCAGGCCGAGGCACTGGGCACGGTGTTCCGCGCGTTGGACGCTGACGCGGTGATGGTGATCGAAGCGCCGAATACAGGGCGGCATCAACATACGGTCGCCGCGCTGGAAGGGTTCGCCGCGAATTTCGGGCTGCGCCAGCGGGTGGCGGTCATGGGGTTTTCCAACGACACCCAGCAGGAAATCGCGCTGCTTTACGACCCCGATAGGCTCAGCGCGCGTCACGATCCGCAAAGCACCGGCGCGCCCCGCTTCGACGGGGCGTTCGAGATCGACCTTGACGTGGATGCCACCCGCGACAGGGTGCAGTTTTCCAAGCCACCACTTGAGCTTGCGGTTGAAACCTCATCCGGGTTTCGGTTTCGGATGATCGGCGCGCATCTGAAATCCAAGGCCCCGCATGGGGCACGCGGGCACGACCAGATCATGCGTGTGTCAATCGCCAACCGGCGCAAACAGCTGGCCCAGGCGATCTGGCTGCGTGCCCGGATCGAGGCGGTTTTGTCCGAGGCGCAGCCGCTGGTGGTGATGGGCGACTTGAACGACGGCCCGGGGCTGGACGAATACGAACACCTGTTCGGGCGATCCTCGGTCGAGATCGTGCTGGGTGACGATCTGCATGACCCGCATGCGCGCATGGCGCTGCAACAGCGGCTGGGCGCGATGCCGGCCACCGCGCGTTTCACTCAGCCGGGGCAGGGGCGGTTTCTGTCGGCACTGCTGGACTACGTGATGGTGTCACCCGATCTGATGGAACGTCAACCGCACTGGCGCATCTGGCATCCCTTTGACGACGCACGGATTTACCGCGATGGGGTGTTGCGCGAGGCCCTTCTGCTGGCGTCGGACCATTTTCCGATCACGCTGGATATTGAGATCTGACCCTTAACGCGGGGCGTCGGGTGGCCTATATTCAGGGGCATGAAACAGCTTGTCGCCCTTGCCCTGTCGATCGCCATGCTGGCCGCGCCGCTGCGCGCCGAAGAACCACCCGCCGAAGGCCGATCGCTGATGGAGCAGGGGATGGAGCTGTTCTTCGAAGGGCTGCGCGATGAAATGTCGCCCGCGCTGCGCGACCTGCGCGATCTGGCGGGCGAATACGGTCCTCAGATGCGGAGCTTTTTCCAGCAGATGGGCCCGGCCCTGGGCGATCTGATGAGCAAGGTCGGCGACTGGAGCCGCTATGAGCTGCCCGACGTTCTGCCCAATGGCGATGTCATCATCCGCCGCAAGGCCGATGCGCCGCCCTATGAGCCGCAGCCGGACGTGGACGACGATGAGCCGCCAGCCGGTGCGACAGACATCTGAGTTCGCCGACGGAAGGGGGCTCCGCCCCCGCCCGCTGCGCGGACTCCCCCGGAGTATTTATGGAATAATGAAGCGGGGTTTCAGGTGATCTTGACGCTGGTTTCGGCGTTAAGCGTCGTCGCAAGCGAAAGGAAGCGCGCCTCGGCCACTTCACCGAACAGATCCTGCGTCGCTTTGGGCATGGTCAGCGTCAGTTTCCGTTTCTTGGGTTGCCAGATCAGCGCGGCACCGGGGCCCTCTTTCTGCATCAGCAGCATCGCGCCAAGGCGCATGGCCTTGCCCAGAACTTCGGCCTGATGTTGCGAGCGGTCGTCGAGCAGCGTGTAGAGGTTGTCGAAGGCGGTGCCATCGCGCTTGTTTGAATAGCGGTGCAGCAGCGCGAGACCAAGGAAGACGCGTTCGGAGTGCTTGAGGCCGCCCAGATTGGCGCGGGTCGCGTTGTCGAAACAGACTTCGGCGCGGTAGTCGGGGTGGGCGCGCCAGCTGACATCGTGCAGCAGCGAAGCGGCCTTGATCAGGCGCTGGCGGGCCGGCGGCGCGGCGCGGAACAGCGGTGTCACGAAATCGAACAGGGTGCGGCCAAATCCGGGCAGGCGCGCGTCTTTCGCCTCGGCAAAGCGGCAGGCTTCGATCAGCGGATCGCGGTCGCGCAGGCGTTGGGGCATCTGTTCGTACAGCAGCCCCTCGCGGATGCCATAGCTGGAGATCGCGATGTCCTTGGGTTTGAAAGTACGCACCAGCCGCGACAGCACTTCGGAGGCGATGGGCACCAGCGCCATCCGGGCCGACGACACGCCACAGGCATTGCGCAGCGCGTCCGGGTCGGATTCGGCGATGTGGCGCACGGTGGCCTGAACGGCGGACGGCGACATGCGGTATTCGTGCAGCACTTTCAGCGGATAGCCCCTGCGGTGCATGTCGATTTTGGCAATGGCGCGCCAGCTGCCGCCGACCAGGAACAGGCGGTTGTGCTGCGGGCCCATGCGATCGGACAGATCGGCCATCACCGACTTGATGTAATCCTTGCGGGCGCGGGCGCCGCCGGACATGCCAGCCAGTTTCAGCGGCCCGAGCTGCGAGGTGGTGCGCTTGCCCACGCGGCCCTCGGCGATTTCGGCCAGTTCCATGGACGAGCCGCCAATGTCGCAGACCAGACCGTAGGATCCGGGCCAGCCCAGCAGCACGCCCTGCGCAGACAGCCGCGCCTCTTCCTCGCCGTCGATCACCCAGAGCCGCAGGCCGGTTTCGCGCTGGATATCATCGCGGAATTCGGGGCCATCTTCGGCATCGCGCACGGCGGCGGTGGCGACCGCGGTCAGCGGGGGCAGGTCCATCCCCTCGGCAATGCGCTGGAAGCGCCGCATGGCGGACAGGGCGCGGCGGCGGCCTTCGGGGTTCAGGCGGCCTGTTTCCGAAAGGCCTGCACCGAGGCCGCACATGATTTTTTCGTTGTAAAAATAGGCAGGCGAGCGGGCGGCGCCATCGAACACCACCAGACGGACCGAGTTCGAGCCGACGTCGATCACGCCGACGCGCGACAGGGCGCGCGCGCTGGGATCGTTGAACAATGGGCGGCCGAAGGGGCCCCATTCACCTTGAGCAGGTTCAGACTGCAAATTCATGTCTTCCGCGCGTTGGTTCCGGTCAGCCGCCTGTTGGCGGGGTCAACTTGGGGCAGGGCGCGGGCCCGGTCAACCGCATAAACCGGGCCGGTTGCATTGAGCCGGTTTCCGCGCCCGTTCAGTCGTCGGCGTGGGTCAGCTGTGGGACGTCCGAGGCCCCGGCCGAGCCGCGCCCCGAAAGCGACGGGTTTTCCATGAAAAAACGGTGGCAGTTGAAGGCAAACCCGCCTTCAGGCGCGGGCGGACGCGTGAAGCTGCCGTCGGGGGCCATCACCCAGCTTTGCGCAACATCCGCAAGATTGGCGGCCATCACCTGGCTGACGATCTGGGCCTTGACCGTTGCGTTCTCGATTTCCACGAGCGTTTCGACACGGCGGTTCAGGTTGCGGCCCATCCAGTCGGCGGACGAGATGAAAACCCGCGCGCGTTTTGACGGCAGGCCATGGCCATTGCCGAAGCAGACGATGCGGGAATGTTCCAGAAAGCGGCCGACGATGGATTTGACGCGAATGTTGTCGGACAGGCCCTTGATACCGGGGCGCACACCGCAGATGCCGCGGATCACCAGGTCGATCTTCACGCCGCCCTGGCTGGCGCGATAGAGCGCGTCGATCACCTCGGAGTCGATGAGCGAGTTCATCTTGGCCCAGATCGCCGCAGGTTTCCCGGCCTTGGCATGGGCGATTTCGGCATCGATCAGCTCGATCAGGCGCGGCTTCAGGGTGATCGGTGAAATCGCAAGGTTTTCAAGGCTTTCGGGCTGGGCATAGCCCGAAAGGTAGTTGAACACCTTGGTGGCGTCGCGGCCCAGGGCCTTGTCGCAAGTAAAAAAGCTGAGGTCGGTGTAGATGCGCGCGGTGATCGGGTGATAGTTGCCGGTGCCGTAATGCGTATAGGTCACGAGGCTGTCGCCCTCGCGGCGCACCACGGTGGAAATCTTGGCATGGGTCTTGAGGTCCATGAACCCGTACACCACATGCGCGCCCGACCGTTCCAGACGCCGCGACTGGCGGATGTTGGCGGCTTCGTCAAAGCGGGCCTTGAGCTCGACCAGAGCGGTGACGGATTTGCCGTCTTCGGCGGCCTCGCACAGGGCCTCGACGATGGGCGAATTCTTCGACGTGCGGTACAGCGTCTGCTTGATCGCCACCACGTCGGGGTCGCGCGCGGCCTGTTGCAGGAAGCGCACCACCATGTCGAAGGTTTCATAGGGGTGATGCAGCAGCATGTCTTTCTGGCGGATCGCGGCGAACATATCGCCGTCGTGATCCTGCACGCGTTCGGGCACGCGGGGCGTGAAGCTGGGCCAGAGCAGATCGGGGCGCGAGTCGAGCACCAGCTCGCCCAGATCGGCAACGCCGATCATGCCGTCGACCTCGATCACCTCGGAGCCGTCGACGTGCAGCGCGTTCATGACCGTGGCAAGCAGTTTTTGTGGCGCACCGGCAGAGTGGGTCAGGCGCACCACCTCGCCGCGACGGCGGCGTTTCAGCGCAACTTCGAATTCGCGAACGAGGTCTTCGGCTTCTTCTTCGACTTCCAGATCGCTGTCGCGCAGCACGCGGAATTCAAAATGCGATTTCAGCACGTAACCGGGGAAGAGATTGCCGATTTCCAGCAACAGCAGATCTTCCAGCGGCAGAAAGCGCGCGGTGCCCTCGGGGGCGGGCAGGGGAACAAACCGGTTGATCTGTGCGGGGATCGGCAACAATGCCTGCAGGCTGCGTTTGTCGCGGCTGCGTTCCAGCTGAACCGCAAGGCAATAGCCGGTGTTGGGAATGAACGGGAACGGGTGTGCCGGGTCGATGGCCAGAGGGGACAGCACCGGGAACACCTGTTGCAGGAACACATCCGCCAGGTGGGTACGGTCGGCCTCGGTCAGATCATCGCGCGAGAGCAGGGAAATCCCGGCCTCTTCCATTTCAGCCTTCAGGCTGACAAGAACGCGCTGTTGCGATTGCATCAGGCGGCGGGCGTTTTCGCTGATCAGCACCAGTTGCTGCGATGGCGTCAGCCCATCGGCGGCCGGAGTCATGTTGCCCGCATGGGCCAGTTCGCGCAGGCCGGCGACACGCACGGTAAAGAACTCGTCAAGGTTGTTGGCCGAGATCGACACGAACCGGAGCCGCTCCAGCAGCGGCACACGGAGGTTCTCCGCCTCTTCCAGCACGCGCCAGTTGAAGCCCAGCCAGCTGAGCTCGCGGTTGTAGAATCGTTGAGGGCCGTTGGGATCGAAATCCTCCAGCGCGACGGCGGGGGGAATGTCGGATTGCAAGAAATCAGCGTTTGTCATGGCGGCCTTATCCTGACCGAATGTAACCGTTCGGTGACGGAGATTTAAATAGTTTCCGACGAACCCGCCGCGATGGCAATCATCCGCGCGGCGATCTGGCGCGACACGGTGCGCCCTTCGTCCAGCGCCATCTTGTCCATCCCCGCCACGATGCTTTGCGCCGCCGCGAAAGACCGCTCCATCTGGCGCACCAGATAGGGAATCACATCGGGTTTCGGCGTGATCTGCCGGTCGGCGAACAGCTTGCCCAGCACTGCGGCCAGCAACGTGTCGTCGGGCAGGTCCAGCGCCACATGGGCGGCGGCCTGAACCCGGCTTTGGATATCTGGAAGGGCCAAGCCCCATTGCGACGGGTCGCCGCGCCCCGTCATCAGCAAGGGGCAGCCATTGGCACGCATCAGGTTGAACAGGTGAAACAGCGCATCCATCGCGGCGGCGTTCGAGGCGATTTCGGGCACGTCTTCGACCGCAACCGGGGCCTCGGCCAAGGTTGGAATATCGCGCCCCGGCAGATCGCGCGAGGGCACGATAACCGCACCGGTCATATTGGCCCAGACGTTGGCCAGATGCGTCTTGCCCGCGCCCTCGGGGCCACAGACCGTCAGCTGTGGCGCGGGCCATGTTTCGGTCGATTCGATCATTGCCACCGCCAGCGCGTTCGAGGGGGCGACGTAGAAATCCGCCCGCCCCAGCACGGTCAGCGCGGGGAGGTCAAAGCTGAGCTGTCGGGCCATGTCAGCTGTCTTTCGGGGTGAAATGATGGTCGGGGGCAGGCTCGGGTTCGCCCGAGTACAACCGGCTGTTCATGTACTGGCTGACGGCGAAACGCGCGATCACGCCAAGCGCTGCAGCGACGGGCACGGCGACCAGCATCCCGACGAACCCGAACAGCGCGCCAAAAACAGACAGTGCCAGCAGCAGCCAGACCGGATGCAGCCCGACCGAACTGCCGACCAGCTTGGGCGTCAGGATATTGCCCTCGACCACCTGGCCGATCACGAATATCGCGCCGACGATACCGATCGACACCCAATCGCCCCAGAACTGGAACAGTGCCAGCCCGATGGCCAGCGCCCCGCCGATCAGCGCGCCAAGATAGGGGATGAAGGTGACCAGCCCCGCGATGAACCCCACGACCAGCCCGAATTGCAGCCCCACGATCATCAGCGCCACCGCGTAATAGGTGCCAAGGATCAGGCTGACAGTGCCCATGCCGCGAATGAAGGACGCCAGAGTGCGATCTATGTCGGAGGCCAGCAGGCGGATGGTGGGCGCATGTTCGCGCGGCAGCAACTCGTCGATCCGGGCGATCATGTTGTCCCAGTCGAGCAGCAGGTAGACCGACACCACCGGCACCACCACCAGCAGGATCACGATGTTGATGATCGACAGGGCCGAACCCAGCAGGGTTTCCACCACCTGCGGGCCCCGGCTCTTGATCGCTTCGCCAATCGACGCCAGCGTCTTGCGCATGGTCGAATCCGCGTCCAGCAGCGACGGGAAATGTTCGCCCAGGAAGGTTTGCAGGTTGTTGGTCAGCTTGGGCAGCGTCTCGATCAGCCCGGCGGTCTGGGAAATCAGCGTCGGCACCACCAGCAGCATCATAAGCACGAAGATCAGCACGGCGGCGATGGTGATGATCGCCGTGGCACCCACGCGGCTGAACCCCGCGCGTTCCAGCCGGTCGGCGACCGGGTCGATGAAATAGGCGATGGCAGCACCGATGATGAACGGCATCAGCACATTGCCAAGGAACCACAGCACCACCGCAAAGACGATGGCGGCGATCCCCCAATAGCGCAGTTGATCGCGAACCGGCAGCGACATGATGACCCTTTCAGATGTTCCCCGTGACATCGCCCATGCGCCGCGTGGTTTCAAGGGGCGGGCCATGCGAAAAGACACGGGAAAAGCCGGGCGCGCAGGGCGCGCGGGCTTGTTTTGGCAGGGGCAAAGCCATAGAGGAATGGCAACACCATCTGTCCCGGAGCCATCATGCGCCTGAGCCGCTATTTCCTGCCCGTCCTGAAAGAAAACCCCGCCGAGGCGCAGATCGTCAGCCACCGCCTGATGTTGCGTGCGGGCATGATCAAGCAGGCGCAGGCCGGGATCTATTCGTGGTTGCCGCTGGGCTACAAGGTGCTGCGCAATGTCGAGGCCATCGTGCATCAGGAACAGCAGCGCGCGGGCCATATCCCGCTGCTGATGCCGACGCTGCAATCGGCCGACCTGTGGCGCGAATCCGGCCGCTATGACGCTTATGGCGAGGAAATGCTGCGCATCACCGACCGTCAGGGCCGCGACATGCTGTACGGCCCCACCAACGAAGAGCTGATTACAGACATCTTCCGCAGCCATGTCAGCAGCTACAAGGATCTGCCGCTGACGCTCTATCACATCCAGTGGAAGTTCCGCGATGAAATCCGCCCGCGCTTTGGCGTGATGCGGGGCCGCGAATTCCTGATGAAGGACGGTTATAACTTCGACGTGGATTACGAGGCGGCAATGCGCGCCTACGACCGCCACATGGTCAGCTACCTGCGCACCTATGAACGCATGGGGCTGAAGGCGATCCCGATGCGCGCCGATTCCGGCCCCATCGGCGGCGAGGATACGCACGAGTTCCTGGTTCTGGCCGATACCGGCGAATCCGAAGTGTTTTATGATGCGGCAATCACCGACCTGACGCTGGGCGACCGCGCGGTGGATTACGACGATGCGGCGCAGCTTCGTTCGATCTGCGAGGAATGGACAACCCCCTATGCCCGCACGGACGAAACCCACGACGAGAGCCTGTTCGACGCCATCCCCGAAGATCGCCGCAAATCATCGCGCGGTATCGAGGTGGGGCAGATTTTCTATTTCGGCACCAAGTATTCCGACCCGCTGAATGCGGCTGTTCAAACCGCCGATGGCGGCAAGGTGCCGGTGCACATGGGCAGCCACGGCATCGGCGTGTCGCGCCTTCTGGGCGCGATCATCGAAGCCAGCCATGACGACAAGGGCATCATCTGGCCCGAAGGCGTGACTCCCTTCCACTGTGGCATCGTGAACCTGCGACAGGGCGACGAGGCCGCAGATGCCGAATGCAACCGCATCTATGCCGCGCTGGTCGCCGCAGGGCTGGAGCCGCTGTACGATGACACCAACGAACGGGCCGGGGGCAAATTCGCCACGATGGATCTGATCGGCTTGCCGTGGCGCATCACAGTGGGGCCGCGCGGGCTGAAAAACGGCGTGGTCGAGCTGACCAGCCGCCGCACCGGCGAAAGCGAGGAACTGAGCCCCGAAGCCGCGGTTCAAAAGGTGGCGGAAATCTACGCGCCGCATCTCGCCGCTGCCGCCATTCTGTAAAACGAAACCGTCAAGCGACTGACAAGCGGAACTTTTTCGACCTCCCAAGTGTTGAGGCCACAGATGCCAACACACTTGGGAGTATCGAAATGCCTCGCCTTCGCCGTCTTGCTGTCCTGTCTTCGCTTGCCGCTGTCGCGGTCGGTGCCGCGACGCTGGCGCTGGCCTTGCCGCAGATCGACGGGCCTCTCGGGGGTGTCACCAGCCCGCACGGCGCCGCCGTGATGCATGAACCCGATACGCTCGACACCATCCCCGAAGGCGCAGTTTTGTACTTCGACCAGTCCGGCGGCCTTGACGCCGTGGTGACGGACGGTGATACCGCCGATATCCAGAACAGGGCCGAGGCGCTGCACGCGCTTTAAGCCTGACGCTGATATGCGGCGCGGCCCACGGCCCGCCGGGGTTCGGAGGACCATGTGAGCGCGCGCACACGCCCCTTTGCGGGTTTCGAATGGATGATCGCCTGGCGTTATCTGCGCGCCCGCCGCGCCGAAGGCGGCGTCAGCGTCATGACTTGGATCAGCCTGATCGGCATCACCCTGGCCGTCTTCGCCCTGATCGCGACGCTTGCCGTACGCTCGGGCTTTCGCGCCGAATTCGTCGGCACGATCCTCGGCGCCAACGCCCATGTCACGGTTTACAGCGCGGGCGAGGTTGACCCCTTGGGCAACCTGAATCGAACGATCCCGGACTACGATGAGATGGTTGCCCGTATCGCCGCCGTTCCGGGCGTGACCCGCGCGGCGCCTTTGGTGCGTGGTCAGGTGCTTGCCAGCCTGCGGCAGGGCAGTTCCGGCGCGGAGATCATCGGCATCACTCCCGAAGACCTTGCTAGCCTGCCGGGCATCGCCCAGGCCGAGGAAAGCGCCGGAGACGTCGCGCGCTTTTCCGAAGGCATCGCCATTGGCTCGGGCCTTGCACGCCAGCTGAACGCCACCCCCGGCGACCGGATCAAGCTGACCTCGCCCAACGGGGTGCAGACAGCGATGGGCACCAGCCCGCGCGTCAGCAGCTACGAGGTGGTCTATGTCTTCACCGCCGGGCGCTACGACATCGATCGTACCCGGATCTACATGCCGCTGGATCAGGCACAGCCTTACCTGAACCGCGAAGGTGTTGCGGATGAGATCGAGGTGATGGTCACCGACCCCGAAGCGGTGGAATCGATGGCGCTGCCGATCCTGCGCGCCGCCGGTGACACGGCGCTGATCTGGACATGGCGCGATCAGGCGGGCGGCTTCCTGCGCGCGCTCGAAGTCGAGGACAACGTGATGTTCATCATCCTGTCGATCCTCGTGTTGATCGCCGCGATGAACATCGTTTCGGGCCTGATCATGCTGGTCAAGAACAAGGGCCGCGACATCGGCATCCTGCGCACCATCGGCCTGACCGAGGGCACGGTGCTGCGCGTATTCTTCATCTGCGGGGCCGCCACGGGGGCCATCGGCACGCTGGCCGGGGTCATCCTCGGCTGCCTGTTCGCGCTCTATATCGACCCGATTTTTTCCTTCGTGAACTGGGCGATGGGCGGCGGCGTCTGGGACCCGTCGATCCGGGGGATCTATGCGCTCCCGGCGGAATTGCACCTGAACGATGTGCTCAGCGCCGTGGCCCTGTCGCTGGGGCTGTCGTTTTTTGTCACCTATTTCCCCGCCCGCCGCGCGGCGCGGATGAACCCGGTCGAGGCGCTGCGTTATGAGTGATCCCGCGCTGCTGCTGGACGGTATCTGCAAAAGCTACAACCGTGGCACCCCGGCTGAGGTGCGCGTGCTGCAAGGCGCCTCGCTGACCCTGCGAAAGGGCGAGGCGGTGGCGCTGGTCGCCCCCTCGGGCGCCGGGAAATCCACGCTGCTGCATATCGCCGGGCTGCTGGATACCGCCGATGCGGGCCGCGTGGTCGTCGGCGGCACCGACATGAGCGCGGCAGGCGATGCCGCCCGCACCGCGATGCGGCGGCAGGACATTGGCTTCATCTATCAGTTTCACCACCTGCTGCCCGAATTCTCGGCCGTGGAAAACGTGGTGCTGCCGCAACGGGCCAATGGCGTACGCGGGTCCGAAGCAGAGGCGCGCGCGCTGACCCTTCTGAAGATGGTGGGGGTGGATCACAGGGCAGGTCACCGCCCGGCGGCGCTGTCGGGGGGCGAACAGCAGCGGGTGGCCTTCTGCCGCGCCATGGCCAATGCGCCGGGCGTTCTGCTGGCGGATGAGCCCACGGGCAACCTTGACCCCGCGACGTCGGATCAGGTGTTCGAGGCGCTGATGCGGCTGGTGCGCGAAAACGGGATGGCGGCGCTGGTCGCCACGCATAACCCGGCGCTGGCCGCGCGGATGGACCGGGTGATTCACCTGGCCGAGGGTCAGCTGCGCGACGGGCCGTTCAGCCCCGCAGCGTAACCCAGGTGCCTGCGCCCATCAGCGCCAGCCCCAGCCCGCGCATGGCCGAAACCGGCGTGACCGGCGCGCCGAACAGGCCGAAATGGTCGATGGCGGCGGCACTGATCAACTGGCCGATCAGCACGCAGAACACCGCGTTGCCGACTCCGAAATGCGGCGCGATATAAGTCACTGACAGCACGTAGAACGCCACCAGTGCCCCGCCCAGCAACAGATGTCGGGGAGCCGTTGCCACCCGGATGAGAGCACCGGGGCCGGTGATCGCCACCGCGACCAACCCGATCACCATGGCCGATGCGAAGAGCACGGCCGCCGCGGCGGCGGGCGAGGCCATGTGCCGCCCCAGCGCGGCGTTCAGGGCCGCCATCAGCGGAATGCCGACCCCGGCCAGCAACATGGTGAATGCATAGATGCCCATCGGCCGCCCTTTCGCCTCACGCGCAGATATTCTTGATCTCGGCTTTGTCCCAAGGCAGGTACACGCCGCTTTCCCGCTTGCCATCTCGCGGCAGGTCCGACACCGGAAAGGCGGCTTTCAGCATATCGTGCAGCCGCCGGGTGCGGGCAGCGCCCGGATCAAGCGCGCGACAGCAGACGTATTCCTCGACAATCGCGCCCTGCTGTTCATAGGCGTAGCTCAGGAAATCGGGCTTCGCGTCCAGTTCGAACAGGTAGGGATCGTCACTCGCGCCGTGCTCGGCGGCGGCGCGCAGCGGGCTGTACCCGGTCTTGGAACGGTTCTGCCATTGCCAGACATGGGTCAACTCGTGCGCCAGCAACATCGCCGCACTCAGGCTGATGCGTTCGGGGTAGGTGTTCATGTAGTTGTCGGCATACCATGCCTTGTCGAAGAACACCGTGTTGAACAGCGTCACGGCGGCGGGTTTCGCCGTGACAATCGCCTCTGTCGCAGGGGGCAGGATGCGTTCGCGGCAGGTGACGCGCGGACGGGCCTTGCGTCGGAAGGTTACGGCGGCCACGGGTGCGCCATCGACCAGCCGCACCCGTTGCGCCGCCAGTTCGTCACCCAGCATTGACCGGGCAAAGGCCTGTTCGGATTCGGTCAGGGGGCGCCCGCAGGCAAGCAGCAGAACGGGCAGCAATATGACAAGCAAGCGTAAGATCATGGCGCGACGTTATCCCGGGGTCAGCGCGGTGAACAGCGCAGAAATGGCGGCAAATCGGGGGCGCTGCCCCCGCCGCCCGTGCCGGGCGACTCCCCCGGGATATTTACCCCCCAAAGAGGAATAGTGTGTCTTGTTTTCTTTGGGGGACAAATATCCCCGCCGGAGGCACCGCGCGGCACGCGCGGTCAGGTGGCGTAAAAGCTGGCCATCGCGGTGGCGACAGGTTTGCCGTCTTCGCCGTCTGTCATATCGGCCCGCACAAAGACCAGCGCCTTGCCCGCACGGATGATGCGCGCATTGCAGCGGATCACCGGGGCTACGCCGGGGCGCAGGAATTGGGTGTGCAGATCGGTGGTGGCGAACAGGCGCATTTCACCCGCGTTGGCGATCGCGGCAAGGACCATGGCGGTGTCTGCCAGCGCGGCCAGGGCTTGGCCCGAGACAATGCCGCCGACCCGGCGCAGTGCGGGGCCGTTCTGCATGTCGACGACTGTTAGGTCTGGGTTGGCCGAGATGACGCGCATGTCAAGCGCGCGCACCCATTCGGCAAAGTTCTGATCCAGTATGTCTTGCAGCTGCGCAGGTGTCATGTGGCGACCCTAGCGGCAGGTCCGCGCGCTGTCAGCCGCCAATTATGCTGTGTGCGTCAGTCGGTCCCGGCGGAAACAGAGGTGCTGACGGTTTCGGCGTTGGCGGGCAGGCCGCTGGACGGCGCGGCAATCGTCTCGGCATGGGCGGTTTGGCAGGCGACGACCTGCTGAAACGCCTGTCGCGATCCTTGCAGGGTGAATTCGCCCAACGTGGTGTCCGCATAGCTCCATCGCATCTTCATTTCGCTTTGAAATTCTTCGATGAACGTGGCGGACCTGTCCATGGTCGCGTCGATCAGGATGTGCAGACCCGGCGCACCATCCATGTGGACACCGGTCATCTCCAGCACCCAGGGCGCATTGTTGCCGAAGGTCAGCGAGACCGGGTAACTGCTGCCGCTTTCGATAGACTGCCAGCGGCTGTCGAGCAGGGTAATATCAAGCGCAGGGACGTCCTCAAGCGTATCGAAACCGATGAAGATTCCCGTTCCGTCGAAGGTTGCGTAGGCGAGGCAACCCTGTGTTGCCGGGTAGAAGCTGATGTTCCAGGGATCGGACAACGCCCAGCGCTGCGGCTCGGCATGAACAGGTGTGGCCACAAGAGACAGAACGCAGAGGGCTGTGAACACGGACCGTGACATAGAAGAACCTGAACAAACTTTCAAACACGCCATGAAGTATAGGGCGGGGCGATGAATACTTTAGTAATTTCTGCCACTTCTTGGTCGTTTCGCCGGGCTGCTTAACAAGTCTCGTCACTAAATTGCCATGATTTCAACACATTGTTGGCCGTGTTGAACTTGGAGGCGGCGCCCCGGCACAAATTCCGGATTGGCGCTGTGGGCGGCCGCTACAGCGGATTGTTGCCTGTATGGAAACCCGAGCCGATGTGCGCATCAGGAACTCGGGCGGCATTGGCGCGTTGATTGGCTGACGCAACATGAATGGAGTGGACCAATGAACTGGGACCAGATCGAAGGCAAATGGGAACAAGTCAAAGGCAGCGCCCGCGAGCAGTGGGGCAAGCTGACCGACGACGAACTTCAGCAAGCCAAGGGCAACCGCGAGCAGCTGGTCGGCCTAGTGCAGGAGCGTTACGGCAAGGCCCGCGACGTGGCTGAAAAGGAAGTGGCCGAGTGGGAACACCGGCTGTAACCTGACAGCACCTGAATAGAGAACGCGGGGTCTGGTGCCCCGCGTTTTTCGTTACACGTCCAGCTCTTCCACGAAGCGGGCGTTTTCCTGAATGTACTGGAACCGCAGTTCGGGTTTCTTGCCCATCAGCCGCTCCACCAGGTCGCCGGTTTCGCCGGGTTCATCCTCGTCGATCGTCACCCGGATCAGCTTGCGCGATTTGGGATCCATCGTGGTTTCCTTCAGGTCCTTCGCGTCCATCTCGCCCAGGCCCTTGAACCGGCTCACGTCGATCTTGCCCTTGCCGCCCAAGCCCTTTTCCATCCAGCGGTCACGCTCTGCCTCGTCCACGCAATAGACGCGGCGCGCGCCTTGGGTCAGGCGAAACAGGGGGGGGCAGGCGAGGTACAGGTGGCCCGCGTCGATCATCGGGCGCATCTGGGTAAAGAAGAACGTCATCAGCAGCGACGCGATATGCGCGCCATCCACATCTGCGTCGGTCATGATGATGATCTTGTCATAGCGGAGATCGTCGATATTGAACTTGCTGCCCAGCCCAACGCCCAGCGCCTGCGTCAGATCCGAAATCTCGGCGTTCGAGCCGAGTTTCGAACTGGCGGCGCCCAGCACGTTCAGGATTTTGCCGCGCAGGGGCAGCAGCGCCTGGGTCTTGCGGTCGCGCGCCATCTTGGCCGAGCCGCCGGCCGAGTCGCCCTCGACGATGAACAGCTCGGTCCCGTCGCGATTGGTGGCGGAACAATCCACCAGCTTGCCCGGCAGGCGCAGCTTTTTTGTCGCCGACTTGCGCGCGGTTTCTTTTTCCTGCCGGCGGCGCAGCCGTTCTTCGGCCCGCAGCACGAGGAAGTCGAGGATCGCGCCGGCCGATTTCGTATCCGCCGCCAGCCAGTTGTCGAAATGGTCGCGGACCGAGTTTTCGACCATGCGCTGCGCCTCGGTCGTGGCAAGGCGGTCCTTGGTCTGGCCCACGAATTCCGGTTCGCGGATGAAACACGACACCAGCGCGCCCGCGCCAGTGGTCAGATCCTCGCGCGTGATGGTGGCGGCCTTCTTGTTGCTGACCAATTCGCCATAGGCCTTGATGCCTTTCAGGATGGCGGCCCAGAACCCGGCCTCGTGCGTGCCGCCCTCGGGTGTGGGGACGGTGTTGCAGTAGGACTGGATGAACCCGTCGCGCGAAGGGGTCCAGTTGATTGCCCATTCCACCTTGCCTGGCGCATTGAATTTCTCGAACGACACGGTCCCGGCGAAAGGAGAGTCGGCATAGGTAGACGCCTGGCCCAGCGTTTCCGACAGGTAATCCGCCAACCCGCCGGGGAAGTGGAATTTCGCCTCCAACGGCGTGTCGCCATCGGGGATCGCGGATTTCCAGCGGATTTCCACCCCCGAGAACAGGTAGGCCTTGGACCGCGCCATCTTGAACAGGCGGTGCGGTTTCAGTTGCAGCGATCCGAAAATTTCGGGGTCGGGGTGGAAGGTGACGGAAGTGCCGCGCCGGTTGGGGGCCGCGCCGATCTTTTCCAGCTTGGTCTGGGGGACACCGCGCGAAAACTCCATCGCATAGAGTTCGCGGTTCTGGGCCACCTCGACGCGCAGGTGGTCAGACAGGGCGTTCACCACCGAAGAGCCGACACCGTGCAACCCGCCCGAGGTTTCATAACTGTCGCCCGAGAATTTGCCGCCCGCGTTCAGGGTGCAGAAGATGATTTCCAGCGCCGATTTCGTCGGGTCCTTGGGGTGCATCCCGATCGGAATGCCGCGCCCGTTGTCGCGCACCGAGACATGGCCGTTTTCGTGCAGTTCAACCTCGATCCACGTTGCGTGTCCGGCGACGGCTTCGTCCATCGAGTTGTCGATGATCTCGGCCACCATATGGTGCAGGGCGCGATCGTCCTTGCCACCGATATACATGCCGGGGCGCAGGCGGACGTGCTCCATATCCTCGAGCACCTGGATCGAGGACGCATCATATTCTTTCGAAGGCGCCGTGCTGAGGAGATCGTTCATGCCGCTGCTCTGTTTGTTGATTGGAGGCCAGTATGGCAGAGCCCGCCAGCGGGGGGAAGAGCGTGGCGGGCTGCAGGGTTACACAAAGGTCACCGGGGCAGGGGGCTGGTCAGCGATCGGGCAGCCAGTCCAGCACGGCGCGGGCCACCGCGTCGGGCTGCTGGTGGATCAGCCAGTGATCGGCGCCGGGAATGTCGACGCGGGTCAGGTCGGCGGCGAATTCCTCCAGCCCCTCGGTGGTTTCCGGCAACAACGCGGTATCGCCGTCGCCCCAGATCAGCAGGTGCGGACAGCGCACATGCAACTTGTCCAGCGGCAGGGGCGGCAGATCGTCCAGCACCACGCCCGGTTCGCCCACAATCAACGGCGAGGCACGATACCAGTGGATCATGGTCTTCAGCCGCCCGCCGCGCGCCCATTCGTCCTTGTAGGTGCGGGCCAGATCGCCTGCCAGCCATGACAGATCCATCTTGGCCGAAAACAGCGCCATCATCTTGTCAAAGTCGTTCTCGGCCAGGATGTCGTGCGAGTCGGGCCGCCGCAGGAAGCGGATGTATTGCGAGGCTTCGCATTGCGCGCCGCCCTTGGCCAAGGCCCGCTGGAACGGCACCGGATGCACGCCGTTGGCAATGATCAGTCGCTGCACCAGATCGGGGCGGAACATCGCCAGACCATAGGCCACCGCTGCGCCCCAGTCGTGGCCCATCACATGCACCGGGCCGCGGCCAAGGTGGTCGATCAGCGCCGCCATGTCGCCGGTCAGCTGTGCCGCGCCATAGTTTTCCACGTCCTCGGGCGCCCAGCTTTGGCCATAGCCGCGCTGATCCGGCGCGACACAGTGAAACCGGTGCGCCAGTCGCGTGGCCAGATCACCCCAGGCGCCGCCGTATTCGGGAAACCCGTGCAGCATCAGCAGCACGGGCAGGCTGTCATCCCCCCAGCGGCGCAGGTGAAATGGCTGGCCGTTCAGGCGCACCGTTTCCTCGCGCATGGGTTACTGGCCTTTGTCGAGTGTTTCGAACCGCAGACCCTTGGCGCTTCGCGCAGGGAAGCCCGACCATTGCGTATGCTCGGCGGTTTCCTTGCCCGCGTCATCCTGGGCGACGACGCCATCCTCGGCGTTTTCGATCAGGTCAAGATAGTCGGACATTGCGGTTTCGCCCTTCAGGTGCAGCCCCATGAAGGCGGTGGCGAAATGCTGTGCGATGTTGTTCATGCGGTTGGTGTCCCAGACCGCATCGGCGTAATGTTCGAAGGGCGTGAAATCCAGCGAGGGCGAGGGCGCCCAGCTTTCCTCGGGCGCGGGCATCGGCGCGGCGGCGTTGTGGTTCGCTCCGTTGAACGTCAGCAGGTGGCGGCGCGTGTTCTTGGTGCCCGCGAAAATGCCCCGGATCGCATCATATTTCGACACGTCATCCACGCTGCCTGCCATCAGCATCAGTGGCTTTTCAAAGCCAGCCAGCCCTTCGGCATCCCAGAAACCGGTGTTCATGCCCCAGGGCCCGATCGAGATGATCGCCTTGACCCGGTCGTCCACCAGCTCGGCCAGGGTGTCCGAACCGGCAAGGTGACGCTCCAGCAGCCCGTTGGGCGTGCCCCAGGCGTATCCGGTGCTGGCCAGCGTGACACCCGCGCCGCCAAAGATCAGCGCGCCGTAGCCGCCCATCGAATAGCCGATGACGCCGGTGGTGTCGGCGTCGACAATCGCGCCCAGCGGGCCGTCCAGCGCGGCCATCTGGTCGATCACGAAGCGCTGGTCCAGCGGGCGGTTCAGCAGGGTCGACCCAAACGCGCCCTGATCCGAATAGGTGCTGTCGCGGTGATCGACCGACACGGTGACATAGCCCTTCGAGGCGAGGTTCTCGCCCAGGTGCGACATCAGGAACCGGTTGCCCGGATAGCCGTGGCTGATCACGATCAGCGGGAAGGTTTCGCCCGTGGTCGGTTCCGCATCGCGTGCGGCGCGGCCGTGCAAGGTGACTTCTTGCACGCCGTCCCGCAAGAAAGCGGTATATGTGCCGCCTTGCTCGGTGCCCTCGGCCGCCGGATACCAGACCTCGACCGTCAGCTCGCGGTCATAGCGCGGTTCGCTGTCGGCGGTGGTGTTCAGAATGTCGATCTGGTCGGCATGGGTGAACTGCATCGTGCGCACGCCGATGGGCCATGCGCCGTAATGGGCCAACGCAGGCGCATCGGGGCGGATACGGTCGATCCGGTTTTCGGCAAGCGTGGGTTGGGCAGCGGCGGTCAGCCCAAGCCCCAGGGCAAGAGCGGTTGCGGTCGGACGCATGATGCGGGTCTCCTCCTGAATGATAGGGCCACCCTAACCCCGGGGGCGGCGGTTTTGCCAGTTTTGATTAACCGTTGTGCGTTGCGTTAACTTTGCCGCTACGAGCCTTGTATTTCCGCACAACCACCTGCGCGCGCCATTCAGCCCAGCGCCGGTCAAAGCCTCTTGCCCGGAGGCAGGCTTCCTCCTACTGCTCGGAAAATGAGCAGTTTGATGACGCATACGGGCCACGCAAGGGCGATCCTTGTGCTGGGGCTGCCGCTGATTGGCGGGCATCTGGCGCAGTTTGCGATTGGGCTGACGGACACCGTGATGCTGGGCTGGTACGGGGTGGACGCGCTGGCGGGGATCACGCTGGCGCACAGCTATTTCTTCGTGTTTTTCATGCTCGGCTCGGGCTTTGCCATGGCGGTGATGCCGCTGGTGGCGCATGGTCTGGCGCTGGGCGACGACCGCGCGGTGCGGCGCAGCACGCGCATGGGGCTGTGGCTGAGCGTGCTGTACGCGCTGATCATCATGCCGCTGATGTGGTGGTCTGCGCCGATCCTTGGCCTGCTGGGGCAGGTCGAAAGCGTGGCGGATGACGCGGCGCGCTACCTGCGTGTGGCCGGGCTGGGGCTGATCCCGGCGCTGCTGGTGATGGTGCTGAAATCCTACCTCGCCGCGCAGGAGCGCACGCAGGTGGTGCTGTGGATCACGGTGCTGGCCGCGATCACCAACGCGCTGGCAAACTACGCGCTGATCTTCGGCAATTGGGGCGCGCCCGAGCTTGGCTTGCAGGGTGCGGCCATTGCCTCGGTCTGCACCCAGACGGTCGCGCTGGTGGCGGTGGTGATTTATGTGCTGCGGGTGCTGCCCGAACACGACCTGTTCCGCCGCCTCTGGCGCCCCGAGCCCGAGATGATGGCGCGGGTGTTCCGCCTTGGCGTGCCAATCGGGCTGACCACCGTGGCCGAGATCAGCCTGTTCGCCATGTCTGCGATCATGATGGGCTGGCTGGGTACCGTGCCGCTGGCCGCGCATGGCATCGTCATCACCATCGCCAGCGGGACGTTCATGATTCACATGGGGCTGGGCAACGTGGCCACCATCCGCGCGGGCAATGCGTTGGGGCGGGGCGACCGGGCGCATCTGGCGCGCGGGGCGGCGATGGTGTCGCTGTTGTCGCTGGCCTTTGCCGCGCTGACCAGCGTCGCCTTCATCACCGTGCCCGAGCCGCTGATTTCCGTCTTTATGGATGGCGACGACCCGCAGCGCGGCGCGATCCTTGCCATCGGCACCACGCTTCTGGCGCTGGCCGCGTTGTTTCAACTGGTCGATGGCGCGCAGGCGGTGGCGCTGGGTTTGCTGCGCGGGGTGCAGGACACCACCGTGCCGATGTTCGTCGCCGTCGTCGCCTATTGGGCCATCGGGATTCCGGCCTGTTACGTGCTGGGTTTCGTGCTGGGATGGGGCGGAGTGGGCGTCTGGCTGGGGCTGGTCGCGGGGCTGGCCTGCGCGGGCGTCTTCTTGATGCTGCGCTTCTGGCGGCGCAACGTGGTCCGCCCGGTCGCGGTGGCGGCCTAGTCGCGCCCCGTCAGACGGTCCGCTTTCTTGCGCACCAGCACCGTGCGCAGATCGTGCATCGCCATCAGCAGCGTATCGGTCACCGCCTCAAGCTGGTCGTCGCTGGCGCGGGACTGCGCCCATTGCGTCGTCAGGTTCATGTGGTCGATGGCGCGAAAGATATCGTCGATATCGCGCGCGGCCAGCGTGGCGTGGCGCGCCTCCATCCAGGCCTCGATCTCGGCCGTGTCGGCGGCGGTAAGCGCCCGGTCGCCATGCGGCTTCACCTCGCCGTTGCGGATGTTGATCACGGCGATCTGGTCCATCTCGATCCGGCGCTGGCGGTTTTCCGTGTCGATGCGAAACACAACGGCGCCGTTTTCACGGACGCGAAAGTAATACTCGGGAAGGTCTGCTGACATGGAACCTCGCTTTTGCCCGGCGCAGTGGGTTTGGCGCACGGCCAAGACGTACCAGCCCTTTCCGCACGAGACCAGAGGCGCAGCAAGAGCCATCTGGCCGTACCGACACTGCTGAAGGCGCATCGCGGTTTCCTTGACAGGCGATGCATATCCCTTCACCTTTTGAACGATAATACCAAACATTTAAGGGGGAAGAATGAAACTTGGACTTTGTGTATTGGCTGCGGGGCTATTCGCGGCATCAACGGCGTCGGCGGCAACGGTCTATGAGCTCACGGCCACCTCGCAGGTCGCATCGATCGACAATTTTTCATTGACCTACCAGGACAATGACAACAATCAATTGTTCAGTCTCGATGAACTGCTGAGCTTTTCCGGGCCACAACGTACGTTGAGTGGTTACTCCTTGACGGTCTTGACGCGTGTGAAATCGATTGCTGGGCTGACCAGCAGTCCTGACAGCATCTGGATTTTTCAGGATTCGACCCTAGCTGCCGCACGGGCAATCTCCGACGATCAAGACTATACCTATGAGGTGCGCAATCTGTCGGCGCAGGTGCCCTTGCCGGCGTCTGGCCTTTTGCTTCTGGGCGGCGTTGGCGCCCTTGTGGCAGCCAGGCGGAATAAGCGCGGCTGATAAAGCTGGTCCGCTGGCAAAAAGGCCCGCAGCCGGGGTTCGGCGCGGGCCTTTTTCATGTGGTGTCGCTCGCGTTACGCCAGCGCCGCGCAGAATTCGGTGATGCGCTTGCAGGCTTCGGTCAGGTTTTCATCCGACGTGGCATAGCTGACGCGGAAGTTGGGAGAGAGCCCGAACGCCGCGCCGAACACCACGGCGACGCCGGTATCTTCCAGCAGCGCGGTGGCGAAGACCTCGTCATTCTCGATCTTCACGCCCTTGGCCGTCGTCTTGCCGATCAGCCCGGCAATCGAGGGGTAGACATAGAACGCGCCTTCGGGCACCGGGCAGGTGATGCCGTCGATCGCGTTCAGCGCTTTCACCACCAGATCGCGGCGGCGCTTGAAGGTGGCGTTATTGGGCGCCAGAAACTCCTGCGTGCCGTTCAGCGCCTCGACCGCGGCCCACTGGCTGATGGTGCAGGGGTTCGAGGTGGACTGCGATTGCACCTTGCGCATCGCCGCGATCACCTTTTCGGGCCCGGCGGCATAGCCGATGCGCCAGCCGGTCATGGCATAGGCCTTGGACACGCCGTTGCAGGTCAGCGTGCGGTCATACAGCCCCGGTTCCACCTGCGCGGGCGTGCAGAATTCGAACCCGTCGTAGGCCAGGTGTTCATACATATCGTCGGTCATCACCCAGACGTGCGGATGGCGCATCAACACATCGGTCAGCGCCTTCAGTTGATCGCGCGAGTACCCCGCGCCCGTCGGGTTCGACGGCGAGTTGAAAATGAACCACTTGGTTTTGGGCGTGATCGCGGCCTCAAGCTGTTCGGCGGTGATCTTGAAGCTGTTTTCAAGCGTCGCCTCGATCGCCACCGGCGTGCCGCCTGCCAGCAGCACCATGTCGGGATAGCTGACCCAATAGGGCGCGGGGATGATCACCTCGTCGCCCGGGTTCAACGTCGCGACCAGCGCGTTGTACAGGTTCTGCTTGCCACCCGACCCGACGCTGATCTGCTTCGGCGTATAGGTCAGCCCGTTCTCACGCGCGAATTTGTCGCAGATCGCCTGCTTCAGCTCGGGGATGCCATCGGGGGCGGTATATTTCGTCTTGCCCGCGTTGATCGCGGCGATGCCCGCCTGCTTGATGTTCTCGGGGGTGTCAAAATCGGGCTCGCCCGCGCCTAGGCCGATCACATCGCGGCCGGCGGCCTTCAGTTCGGCAGCCATGGTGGTGACGGCAATGGTGGGCGAGGGTTTGACACGTGCCAGCGTGTCGGAAAGGAAACTCATTTTGGCCTCGGTTTGAATGTCAGGCGCGTCTGTCATAGGGTGGCGGCCAACAGCGATCAAGTCGCAACGGATTATGGAGAACGACAGATGACGGACAACTCGACAGACTGGTACGGGCCCGACACAGCAACATTCGGCGACCGTCTGGCAGGGGCCCGCGAAGCTGCCGGTATGACACAGGCGCAAATGGCGCGTCGGCTGGGCGTGAAAACCACCACGTTGACCGGGTGGGAAGACGATCTTTCCGAGCCGCGTGCCAACAAGCTGTCGATGATGGCGGGGCTGCTGAATGTCTCGATCATCTGGCTGCTGACGGGCGAAGGCGAAGGCACGCCGGCCCCGGCCGAGGGCGACGACTCGGGCGATATCGCGGGGATTCTGGCCGAACTGCGCGAGATTCGCGCCGCCATGCGGGCCACCAGCGAACGGGCTGCCCGGCTGGAAAAGCGGCTTCGCACCCTGGTTCAGGCGCAAGAGGCTGCTGAATGACGCCCGAGCCGCGCGATATCCGGCTGAAGCGGTTGCACATGCGGTCGATGCGGCGTGGCATTCGCGAAATGGACCTGATTTTAAGCGCTTTTGCTCAGGAAAACCTTGCCGGGATGAGCGCCGATGACCTTGATGGTTACGAGGCGCTGCTGGATGAGAACGATCAGGATCTCTACCAATGGGTGACAGGGCGAAGTGCCGCACCCGATCACCATGCGGCGCTGATAAACGCCGTTTCCCGGACATTTCAGAAACAGACATAAATTGACTTAACCGATTTTTCGGCTTTTCCGGTCAAAGCTGCGTCCGAGCATTTCGTGACGGAGAAACGGATGAGTATGGAAATGCAGACAAGCCCGGCACCCCCCAAGGGGTTCATGTCGAGCTATCTTGAGGCGCTGGCCCTTGTCGAACGGTTGCACCGGCTGTTGCTGGACGTGATCAAGGACGAATTCGAACGGGTCGGCGTGTTGGAAATCAACGCGGTGCAGGCGCTGTTGCTGTTCAATATCGGCGACAACGAGGTGACGGCAGGCGAACTGAAAAGCCGTGGCTACTATCAGGGCAGCAACGTCAGCTATAACCTCAAGAAACTCGTCGAAATGGGCTACATGCACCACCAGCGCTGTGAAATCGACAGGCGTTCGGTGCGCGTCCGGCTGACCTCACGCGGGCGCGAGATTCGCGATATCGTGACGGGGCTGTTCCAGCGCCACGCAGAAGGGCTGGTGGATCGCGGTGTGATTGGCGTTGAAGGGATCGATGATATCACCCGCGCCCTGCGCCGGGTCGAACGCTATTGGACGGATCAGATACGCTATATCTACTGAACACGGGTCGAGGCTGGGCAGGGGCCTCTGCATTCAACGGCCATGCGCGAGCTTCAGCGTCATCGCCCTAACCCGGGTAACTACGTGCTGCGTTCAGCCAGGCTTGGCGAGGCGTATCGCCATGCGAGAGGGGCAGGGCACCAACGGCGCGCGGCTGCAATTCGCGTTCCAGCTTGCGCCGCATCGCGCGTTCGTAATCCTGAAATCCCTGCGCGATTTCCAGAAAAGCACCGGGCCCGTGCAGTACCTCGGAGCGGTAGAATTCGATCAGGGTAACTTCGGCCTCGAAATCGCCGGCATTCACCACAAGCCCATTCACGGTAACATCGGCGAAGGGAAATTCGGCATAGGCCTGCTCTGGGCGGAAACCTTCATTGTTTTCGCCGTCTCCGGCCATATCGAGCGTTTTGAACAGGCAGGGCGGGGCGCGCTCCAGCAGTCCGGCGCCAAATCCTAGCGCATATCCCATGGCAGTTGGGAATTCGGTGTGGCTGCGGCTGGAACGACCAAGGATCGCGGCGACATCGAGCAGATCGGCGCGTGTTTCGATCAGGCGCCAGTCCAGCAGCATTTCCTGATTGTAGCGTCCGCTCCATTCATAAGCCGCAAGCGCCACGGGCTGATCGCTGGCAAAGATTGCGGCCTCGACTTCGGGCGAGATCAGCGCGGCGGCAAGGCCGCGCCTTTGCAGCGCATCTTCGGTCGCATCGACCGAGGATGACACATCCAAGGCCAGTGCAAGGGCCAGCCGGCACTGCGCCGCCGCTGGTCCTGCCAGCAGCGCACACAGTAGCGCGGCCGCCAAACGCATCACCAGTGTCCGGTATTGCCCATCGAGGCCCAGGGCTCGGCTTTGGGCAGCGAGTCACCGTTCTGCAGCAACTCGACCGAAACATTGTCGGGCGAACGCACAAAGGCCATGCGCCCGTCGCGCGGGGGGCGGTTGATCGTCACGCCGTTGTCCATCAGGAACTGGCAGGTGTCGTAGATATTATCCACGCCATATGCGAGATGCCCGAAATGGCGGCTGTCATCCGGCAGCGCATCGTCACCATCCCAGTTATAGGTCAGCTCGACGGGGCATTCCGGCTGATCCTCGGGCGCCATGAACACCAGCGTGAACCGGCCTTCCTCGCTTTCGTGGCGTCGGGTTTCGCGCAGGCCCAGCAGCTCGTAAAAAGCCATGGATTTCTCAAGGTCCTTCACCCGGACCATAGTGTGCAGATATGTCAGCGGCATGTGTCGTTCTCCTGTGTTTGCGCTGACACTAGCGTGATGCGCGCCCGGGTCCAATCCGCGAGGCGCCGCTTTCAGAACTTCGAACGGATGCCAAGCGAGACGGAAAATTCGCTGGAGGAGAACATCGAGAAATTCGAACTCCTGCGCCCTGCGCTGATGCGTACCGTGGGGGCGAACCCTGCATAGTCGTAGTCTTCGAAAAACAGCGTGACATCGCCGGTCACGGAAGTGTCCGATCGCGCAGTGGCAGGAATGAACAGGCTGGCCCGGTAAGCGTCATATTCTGTCTGCCCGACCTGCAGCGCGGTGCTGATCCGCATCGGCCCGAAAGCACGTCCGAAATCATACCCCGCGCGCAGCGAGGCCGTTTGAAACGTGCCGTTCGGGGCGGTCGCCTCTGTGTCGCGAAGTTGCAGCGACAGGGACAGCGTATCCCCCGTACCCAGTTTGTGACGGTACGTCGCCCCCATTCCAAAGCTGGTCCCATCGTTCGTCAGGGTGCGCGCCGCAAAGCGGGTTTCGGCGAACCCGTTGACGATAAGCTGGCTGCTTTCGCCCACCCGCCAGAACCGGTCTCCGCCCAAGCGGGCCAGCCGGAAATTACGGTCACCGCCGTACCAGCTTTCGCCAAGGCTGAACTGCACGCCGGCCGCGCCGCCGCCGGCCTTGAAACGGTGTTCCAACGATGCCTCGGCATAGGTGGACCCGAAATCGGAATTCGTCAGTTGCGGTACGCGCGCCTGCGAGGCTGACGACAGGCTGACACGCTGGATATACAGCCGTCCCGACAGCGTGGTCTGGCTGGTGTCGGACTGGCGCAGGCGATACCCGGCCACAGCGTCCACGGTGCCAATTTTGCCTGAAAGCGCCTGTGCGGCAGCCGGGAGAAACCCGAAATCGGGTATTCCATCGATAATATTCCGCGCGGAGTCCGCGCCGTTGTTGACGTTGTTCGAGGGCCGTATTTCGCCGCGCAGCGAAAAGCTCCAGGGATTGCGCTGGCGCAGGATGCGATAATCGCGCGCCAGCAAATCCTGTTCGTGCTGCGTCGCCGTATGGATCGCGCTGCGCCGCAGCCAGATCTGGGCAAGCGATGGCCGATCTTCGGCATAGGCCAGTTGCGCGGCCAGTTGCGAACTGCGCAGCTTGTCCTCGCGGGTCTTGGCGTGTCTGTAGGCCCGCGCGGCAGACCGCCGCCCCTCGTGGGGGCGGTTCATGCGGGCATAGGCGGCGGCGCGCAGATAATGCGCGGTCATGTCGTCAGAATTGGCCTGCAAAAGCCCGCCCGTGAGGCGCAGCGCAAGTGGCGCATCGCCCGTATTCAGCGCATGAACGGCCAGCGCCCGCGCCTGTGGCAGGGTCAGCGCCAGATCGTCCTGGGCGCGCGCAGCAGGAGAGGCGGCCAGCGCCAGCGCAAGGGCCGCGCCGGCCAGCCGCTTACGGGTTCGGCTGGTTACACAAAGCATCTTGGCCCGGCGTGCCACAGCGGGGCAGCACGAATATGCCGAATTCTTCTTCGTTCTGGACGTTGTCGATGTGATCCGATGCGAACAGCCCACCAGCCACGGCATCGCTGTCTGCGCCACCGAAGATACCGCCATAGGTCCCCCGGTTCTGCAGGTTGATCGTGACCTCGCCGCTGAAGGTACCAAGCTCGGGGTCGATACTTGTAGGCTTCAGGGCCAGGTCGTTCATAACAAGCCCGGGCGCATCCACGTAGGACCGTTCGAAGACCACGCCATTGACGACATTGTCGGTGAAATCGGCGTTGATCAGCACGCGGCCTGTCACTTCGCCGGCTTCCACCGGCAAGACCGATCCGGGCGTGCCGGGCGACACGGGCAACAGATCGCCGCCATCTCCGGGGCCGTTCAACAGGCCGATGTAGTTGCCGGCATAGCTGACCAGCCCGTTGTTCTGTGTCGGCTGCACCGGCGGCGGATCGAAGGCGCCATTGCGGCCATAAACGGCGCCGCCAAAGTAATGTTCGAACTGCCCGCCGGTTACCACGACGGCGGCGCGGGTGCCGTTGATATCGCGGACATAGGCGGTTGTATGGCGATCAAGCGAACTGTCCTGCGCGGTGTAGGCCTCGTACCCGCCACGATCCATACCGGGGCGGCGGCGATAGGTGGCCTCGAACGGGGTCTCATCCAGAGAGATACCGCGTACCGTCAAGGTTTGTGCCACCGGATCGTAAGAGATTCCTGACAGGTCGCCGGCAATCGCCTCGGGAATCCCGCTTTCGGGTACTTCCGTGTCTGTGTCCGTGGTGAACGGGTTGCCGCCACTGCACGCCGACAAAGCGGCCGTTGCCGCAAGTCCTAGCCAAAACCGCTTCATCTGCCTCAACCTTGTTTTAAATCAGGTCTTTTCCCGATAAAGTCCCTGTTAGGGTGCTAAAAGTCAACGTCAAAGCACGTTGAAGTTGAACCGCGTGGCAAGAGTGTGACCACGATATGGGGGTTCACAGCGCGACTGCCTCAATATATGGTTTCGATCTGATCAGATTCCCACAGAAGGCTATGCCGCATGTCGCTGACACCCGACCAACAGGCAGAAATCGACGCGTTGCGTTCCACTCCATCCCAAACGCTGCGCGTGGTCGCTCCGGGGGCGGAAAAGCATCTTTATTCGGCGGTGCCGGTGCTGGACCATGGCTTTGTTCGGGTCATTGACTACATGGGCGACGATGCGGCGATCTGCCAGGCGGCGCGCGTCAGCTATGGCAAGGGCACAAAAAGCGTGCAGAACGACGAGGGGCTGATCCGCTATCTGATGCGGCACTGGCATTCGACGCCCTTCGAGATGTGCGAGTTGAAACTGCACGTGAAGCTGCCTGTCTTCGTGGCGCGTCAGTGGATTCGCCACCGCACCGCCAACGTAAACGAATATTCCGCGCGCTATTCGATTCTGGATCGCGAATTCTATATCCCGGCACCTGAAAACGTGGCTGCGCAGTCGGTTGTAAACAATCAGGGGCGCGGCGACACGCTGGAAGGAGAGGCTGCGGCCCGAGTGCTTGAGCTGCTGAAGGCGGATTCGACCCGCGCCTACGACCACTATCAAGAGATGATCGACGAGTCGGGGCTTGGCCTTGCGCGCGAACTGGCCCGGATGAACCTGCCCGCGAATATCTATACCCAGTGGTACTGGAAGGTTGATCTGCACAACCTGTTCCATTTCCTGCGGCTGCGGGCAGATGCCCACGCGCAGTACGAAATCCGTGTCTACGCCGAGGCGCTGTGCAAAATCGTTGCCGATTGGGTGCCCTTTGCCTATCGCGCGTTCGAAGACTGCCGTTTGGGCGCCGTTACGATGAGCGCGCAAATGGTTACTTGTCTGCAGCGAATGCTGAAAGGCGAAGCGGTCGACGAAGAAAATAGCGGAATGTCTAAACGCGAGTGGCGCGAATTTCAGGGAATGTTGGGAAATTGAGGAATTGAATGCGCGCGCGTTACATAAGCCTCAATTTATTATACGGTGAATAATTAACGCGCGCTTGAAAATTAAGCGAATGCCTCTTGAAATGGGCATTTGCGCAAGGCGCCAGCGGCTGCCGGATGCAAGAAACCCGATGACGGCGGCCGTCATCGGGTGGGGCAAGGTGAAACTGTGTGAATATGGGATGAGTCTGCCCAACCTCAGGCAGTTCCCGGCAAGAGGCTCTTTGTTCCCATAGCGACCCGGCTGCGGGACCGGGTGCGACGGTGCGGTTATTTAAGCTTGAGATCGGCCGCCATTTGACGACCGTCCCGCCCATCTTGCAGCTCGTACTCTACCTTCTGGTTGTCAGCGAGTCCGGTCAAACCAGACCGCTCAACGGCCGAGATGTGCACGAACACATCCTTGCCGCCTTCTTCGGGCGCAATGAACCCGTAACCCTTTGTCGTATTAAACCATTTCACGGTGCCATTTGGCATGTTCCGTGTCTCCTTATGTCAACGTCCTGACACAAACTGGCGCAGGATCCTTAATAGCGTGACCCGTTTCAATATTCGGCGCAACGCTCCGCCTAGAATTGCATGGGGAAAGAAAAAATCAAGAAAAAGGGTGTGCTTTGCATCAATTTCATTGTTAACCATTAGGCCTAAGCTTGGGGGCGCGAATGCTAGTTTACGGGTTGAAATCCTGCGATACCTGCCGCAAGGCACTGAAATCCTTGCCGGAAGCATCTTTTGTCGATGTGCGCGACAAGGGTGTACCGGCCGAAGTGGTGGGCAGGGCGATCGCCGATTTCGGTCACGAACTCGTGAACAAAAGGTCAACCACTTGGCGCAATCTGTCAGAGGAAGATCGTGCCGCGGATGTGGCCACGCTGATCGCGTCACACCCTACCGTGATGAAACGCCCCCTGATCGTCAACGGCGACCAGATGCACCTGGGCTGGAGCGATGAGGTGCGCGCTGCTCTTGGCGTGGGCTGAGTTGATGCCTATGTGAATGCCGTCGAACACGAGGACTGCATGAGAAACGCGGCGTTGGTATTGGGCGTGATCGCCGGCATTGTCGGAATGATCGTGGGCTTTTTCGGATATGGCTACACTGTGGCCATCAACCAGTTCGGCGAAATCGACGGGTTGGCCGCACAGGTGGATCATATCGACAGGGTGCGCCTGGCCTCTGTGGTGGCGCCGCTGCTGGCGATTGCGGGTGGGGCCATGGCACCGTCGCGTGCCTTGTGGGGCGGGCTCCTGATGCTGGCATCGGCCGGATTGATGTACTACGGCTTTGGCTTCAACGTCTTCACGATGTTCCCGCTGGCCTTCGCGGGGCTGGGTGGGTTGCTGGCCCTGGGGGCCGGTCGCCCGGACGAAGCCCGGGCGCATTTCTAGGCGTCAGTAGATGTTGAACCGACGCATCAGCAGCCGGTCGGCCGAAATTGGCCCCGCGCCGCGGAACACCAGCACCAGCAGCAACACGATCCACAGCGCACGCTGATCCAGAATCACACCGTCGGACGCCATGTCGAACCATGCGCCCAACACCTTGGGATCGTTCAGCGCACCATGGCCGATCAGGTCGGTCAGCGATTGCACCACGACGAAGCCGATCATTCCGGCGGCGGCAAAGCGGGTAAACAGCCCGATCACGATGGCAACGGGCAGCAGGATTTCGGCCCATGTTCCGGCCAGAACCACCGCCTGTTGAAATGGCGTGGCCTGCGTGACGTCATAGCTGACGGCCTCGGCAGCTTTGGGAAACATCTGGGCAAAGGCGTTGAAACTGGGTTTGAACAGCCCCGCGCCGTCTGGGCCGATCTTCGTCAGCGCTGAATTCCAGTAATAAAGGCCCAGAACAGCGGCAAACAGGAACCGCGCGAGCGTCGGCATCAGGATGGGGGCGATGCGGTAGTCCAGGGCGTGGACAAAGCGCAGGTACATGTTGATCAGGGCGGTCATCGGTCGGGTCCGTGGATGTGAGTGATGGCGTCATGCGTCAGCAGCAGCGTCAGCGTGTCGGTCGGTTCAAAGCCGGGGTGCGCGGCCTCGGCCATGTCGCAGGCCACGCCAAAGCTTTGGCCAGTCAGTAGGGTCGTCACAAAGGAAAAGCCCCCGGCGGGCAGTTCCACGGGCAGCGGGTCGTACCCGCGGCGTAAAACCAGCACATCCTGCGGGCCAGCGCCCGGCTTGGGGCCGCCTTGAAGCGTATAGGTCCAGATATCGTGGATCGGATACGCCGATCGAAGGATCCCGATGGCCGGAGCCAGACCAATTTGCGCGGCGACAAGCTGCTCGGTTGGCAGGCTGGCCAACAGCTCTGGCGCGATGGGGCTGGCGTCGGCGGCGTGGTAGGCGCGGCGCAGCGCCAGTTCCAGCCGTGCAACATCGGGCAGATAGGGGTAGGGTGACAGCGCGTCGACCGAGGCAAGAAACTTGGGGAAGCCTTCACCATACTGCGCCAGCACGGGCGAGACCGGCGGGCTGGCGCGCAGGTGCATCCGCGCGAGGCCCTTCATGTTTTCTTCTCCGATCAGGCGAGTGACGGCAGGAAAGCCGGTCGCCAGAGCCTCGGCCAGCGAGGTGGTCACGTTGTTGCGGTACACGTCATAGCGCCGTCCGGCCGCACGGCCCTTGCCATCGCTCAGCCCTTTGGGCGCCGGATGATCGGGGTTCAGCAGGCCACCGGCAAAATCGGCCTGTGCGCTCATGACGCCAGCGCCTCTAGCGCCCTGTCCGCGCGCGTGGCGTCCTGCGCCAGCACGGGCCAGTCGGGCACGTCGGTGTCCCATTCGACCAACACGGGGCGCGGGCCGGTGCGGGCCAACACGTCGTCCAGCAGCGCCCAGACCGGATCGGCCACCGGAGCGGCGTGGCTGTCGATCAGCAGCGGCGCGCCGTGTTCATCGGCTTGCGCGTCATGGCCGCCAATGTGAATTTCACCGACGTGGTGCAGCGGGAAGGCGGCGATGTAATCCTGCGGTGAAAACCCAAGATTGGTGGCCGACACGAACACGTTGTTCACGTCCAGCAGCAGGCCGCAGCCCGCGCGGTGGACAAGTTCGGCCAGAAATTCGGTTTCGCTGAGTATCGAAGCGTCGAACGCCAGATAGCTTGACGGGTTTTCCAACAGCATCTGGCGGCCCAGCGCCTGCTGCACCTGGTCGATATGATCGGCCACGCGGGCCAACGTGGCAGGTGTATAGGGCAGGGGCAGCAGATCATTCAGGAAGGCTGTGTCGTGTGTGGACCAGGCCAGATGTTCGGAAAAGCTGGCCGGGTTCAACCAGTCGCACAGGTGCCGCAGTCGCGCCAGATGGGCGCCATCCAGCGGGCTTTCGCCACCGATCGACAAGCCAACGCCGTGCAGGGAAACGGGCATCACGTTGCGCAGGGCGCGCAGCTGGGCCAAGGGGCGACCACCGTCGCCCATGTAATTCTCGGCGTGGATTTCGACCCATTGTACGGGGCCGGGCGTGGCGATCAGATCATCGAAATGCCCGGCCTTGAACCCCACGCCGGGGGCATTCGGCAGATGGTTGTCGGGTTGCGTCGTGTCACGCATGGCAGCCCCCGTGCATCAGCAAGGCAAAGTCGGCGGGGCGTTACGGCCCCGCCCGTTCACTTACGCGGGCAGATCGCGTTCCAGCGCGGAAAGCGACCCCTTGCGCTCGGTCCCGTCGGCCATGGCGGGCAAGTCGATTTCGGCGCAGGTGCCGACATCAACCAGCGTCCAGGCGTTGCCCTGATAATCCACGGTCGAGGTGCCCGCGCAGGTCGTGCCCGGCCCGGCAGCACAGTCGTTCTGACCGGCTTGCGACACGCCATAGCATTTTTCCTTGGCTTGCGCGGCGGCGGGCGTGGTCTGTGCGGCCAGCGCGGCGGCAACGGCCCCCGCAACGGCGATCAGCTTGGCATTGGTGTTCATGTCGTCCTCCTTCGTGTCCGTTTTGGTAGGTGCATCCCGATCCTACAGGCGACGCGGCCCGGGTGCAGGTCACGAGCCTGTGAGTCACGCGCGCGTCAGGTGCCGTGACGCAGCCTAGCGCCTGCGCCCCGTGTTTCGGGCCATAAAACGCGGAAATGTTTCAATTTGTTTCGGGCGTGCGCTTTTCACGCACGCCCGAAGGCCAGTTTGTTACAGCAGATCCGGCGGTGTCGCTTCGCGTTTCAGCGCGGCTGTAACATCCGCCAGCGCCTGAACGCTGGTCTGTTTCTCACCCAGGCGCCGCACCGAGACGGTGCGCTCTTCCACTTCGCGCGCGCCAACGGCCAGGATCACCGGAACCTTGCCCACCGAATGCTCGCGCACCTTGTAGTTGATCTTTTCGTTGCGCGTATCGGCCTCGGCCCGGATGCCCGCAGCGGTCAGTTGGGCGACAACCTCGTCGGCGTACTCCTCGGCCTCGGAGGTGATCGAGGCGACAACCACCTGACGCGGTGCAAGCCAGAATGGAAGCTTGCCGGCGTGTTCCTCGATCAGGATGCCGATGAAGCGTTCAAAGCTGCCCAGCGTGGCACGGTGCAGCATGAAGGGGCGGGTTTTCTCGCCGTTGGGGGCGATATAGCTGGCGTTCAGCCGCTCGGGCAGGTTCGGGTCCACCTGGAAGGTGCCGCACTGCCAGACCCGGCCAATCGCATCGGTCAGGTAGAAATCGAGCTTGGGCCCATAGAAGGCGCCATCGCCCGGCTCCAGCACATAGTCGCGCCCCACAGCCTTGATCGCGTTTTCCAGCGCGCCCTCGACATAGTCCCAACTTTCTTCCGACCCGACACGCTTTTCGGGGCGCGTGGCAAAGCGGATTTCAAAGTCGGGGAAGCCCAGCTCGCGGTAGATGTCGGCCAGGAAGTCGATGAAACGGGCGCATTCGGCCTGAATCTGATCCTCGGTGCAGAAGATATGCGCATCGTCCTGCGTGAAACCGCGCACCCGCATGATGCCATGCAGCGCGCCCGAGGGTTCGAACCGCGCGCAGGATCCGAATTCGGCCAGCCGCAGCGGCAGATCGCGATAGGATTTCAGGCCCTGGTTGAACACCTGCACATGGCAGGGGCAGTTCATTGGCTTCAGGGCGTTGATCCGGGTTTGGTCGCGGTTCTTGGCCTTGCTGGCGTCGTCGTTTTCGCCATCGCGGGATTCGTCGACCTCGACCAGGAACATGTGGTGCTGGTATTTGTCCCAGTGGCCGCTGGCCTCCCACAGCTTGCGGTCCACCACCTGCGGCGTGTTGATTTCGCGATAGCCGCCGGCGCGCTGCTTGCGGCGCATGTAATCCTGAAGCTGGGTGTAGACCGTCCAGCCGTTCGGGTGCCAGAACACCTGGCCGGGGGCCTCCTCCTGCATGTGGAACAGGTCCATCTCGCGGCCCAGCTTGCGGTGGTCGCGCTTGGCGGCTTCTTCCAGCATGTGCAGGTGGGCCTTCAGCTTTTCCTTGTTGGTGAAGGCCACGCCATAGATGCGTTGCAGCATCTGGCGGCTGCTGTCGCCGCGCCAATAGGCGCCCGCGATCGACATCAGCTTGAAGGAATCGCCGGGCACCTGCCCGGTGTTCTGCAAATGCGGACCACGGCACAGATCCTGCCACTCGCCATGCCAGTACATGCGCAACGGTTCATCGCCGGGAATCGCGTCGATCAGCTCGACCTTGTAGAGCTCGTTGTTGTCGGCATAGTGCTTCACGGCGCGCGCGCGATCCCAGACCTCGGTCCGCACGGCATCACGGGCGTTGATGATCTCTTTCATCTTCTTTTCTATGGCGCCCAGATCTTCGGGGGTGAAGGGCTCGGCGCGGTCGAAATCATAATACCAGCCGTTGTCGATCACAGGGCCGATGGTGACCTTGGTGTCGGGCCAGATCTCCTGCACGGCGCGGGCCATGATATGGGCCAGGTCATGGCGCACCAGCTCGTTCGCCTGCGCCTCGTCCTGCATGGTATGGATGGCAATGGCGGCATCGGACTGGATCGGCCATTGCAGATCCCAGTGTTTGCCATCGACGGTGGCCGAAATGGCCTTTTTCGCCAGGGATTTGGAAATATCGGCGGCAACGTCACCGGGGGTGATACCGGCGTCGTACTGACGCGCGCTGCCATCGGGAAGGGTAAGGGAGATTGTTTGCGACTCTGCGGCCATATCGGCACTCCTCGTCGGTTTGGCGCCCACTGAACGCCCGGTTGCGGGTATATGTGTGCGGGCCTTGTGCGCCCAAGTTTTGGGCCTGTCAAGGCGGGCAGGCTGCCCGTTATGCAGGCATCTCGTGCACTGGCGCCTGATCCGCGCTATCAACGCCCCGATATCCCGGCAGACCGAGTCGCCAATTGGCGCGTCTGCACGGGTCAGGACAAAGGATCACATCATGCCCGTAAAGAACCGATTTGCCGAGTTGCAGGCAGAAATCACCGAATGGCGACGCGACATTCACCAGAACCCCGAAATCCTGTTCGAGACGCACCGCACCAGCGCGCTGGTGGCCGAAAAGCTGGGCGAATTCGGCTGTGACGAAGTGGTGACAGGCATCGGGCGCACCGGCGTGGTGGGGGTGATCAAGGGCAAGGCCAATGGCTCGGGCAAGGTGATCGGGCTGCGGGCCGACATGGACGCGCTGCCGATCAACGAAGCGACGGGGCTGGACTATGCCTCGAAAACGCCGAACGCGATGCACGCCTGCGGCCACGACGGGCACACCGCGATGCTGCTGGGCGCGGCGAAATACCTGGCCGAGACGCGGAATTTCGACGGTACCGTGGTGGTGATCTTTCAGCCCGCAGAAGAAGGCGGCGGCGGCGGCCGCGAGATGTGCGAAGACGGCATGATGGAGCGCTGGGGCATCCAGGAAGTTTACGGGATGCACAACTGGCCGGGCATGCCGGTCGGCAGCTTTGCCATCCGTCCGGGCGCCTTCTTTGCGGCGACCGACCAGTTCGACATCACCTTTGAAGGGCGCGGAGGCCATGCGGCGAAACCGCATGAAACGGTTGATACCACGGTGCTGGCGTCGCAGGCGGTGCTGGCGCTGCAAACCATCGCCAGCCGCAACGCCGATCCGGTGGATCAGGTCGTGGTGTCGGTGACGTCGTTTGAAACGTCCTCAAAGGCCTTCAACGTGATCCCGCAGAAGGTGCAGATCAAGGGCACCGTGCGCACCATGAGCGCCGAGATGCGCGCGCTGGCCGAACAGCGCATCGGTGAAATCTGCAACGGCATCGCCACCACCTTCGGCGGCACCGCCGACATCCGCTATATCCGCGGCTACCCCGTGATGGTAAACACCGAGGCTGAAACCGAATTCGCGGCCAAGGTGGCCGCCAGCGTGTCGGGCAGCTGCGACGAGGCGCCCTTGGTCATGGGCGGCGAGGATTTCGCCTTCATGCTGGAAGAGCGCCCCGGCGCTTATATCCTTGTCGGCAACGGCGATACGGCAATGGTGCACCACCCCGAATACAACTTCGACGACAACGCCATTCCCGCAGGCTGTTCCTGGTGGGCCGAGATCGTCGAACAGCGGATGCCGGCTGCATAAACGTTAAAGGAGGTCGGGGGCTCGGCCCCCGTCCCTGCGGGACTCCCCCGGAGTATTTTCGGAATAATGAAAGAGCGAGACTCCCTCGCTTCTTTGGGCGAAAAATATCCCCGCCGGAGGCATCGCGCGCAGCGCGACATTTTTCCATGGCTTCGGTCAGGCGGCGGACCACAACCTGTCGTAGACCGCGCCGATTCCGTCAGCTTCGGCGCGCGCGCTGAAGGTGGTGCGCGCGATGTCGCGGGCGGCAGTGGCGGCGCTGTTGAAGGTGGCGGAGTCAGACAGCAGCGCCCGGGCGGCGGCTGCTGCGGCGGCCGTGGGGTCGGCGAGGAGCACAACGGTGCCGCAGCGGCCCTGGTCCGAGAAGGCGCGGTAGTATCCGGTATCGGAGGCCACGAAGGGCACGCCGCTGGCCATGCCTTCCAGCGGGGTCATGCCATAGCCTTCGTAGCGGGGCAGTTGCACCACAAGAGAGAGGGCGCGCACCACCTCTGGCAGGCGCTCGGCGGGGATTTCCCCGACAAAGCGGATGCGGTCGATCAGGCCGGCGCGCTGGACCCGGTCTTTCAGGTCAAGGTCGAATTTCTGATGCTCTCGCGCGGCGCGACCGATCACCAGCGCGGTGGCGCCGGGCAGATCCGGTAGCAGGCGGATCATCGCGTCGACAAAGCGGTCGGTGCCTTTTTCGGGGCGCACGCGCCCGATGGTGGCAATGCCAAGCGTGCCTCCATATCCTAGCGCGGCCCAGGCGGCGGCGCGGTTGGGCGCGGGGGTGAACAGGTCGGTATCCACGCCATGGGGCACCACCGCCTGGACGTTCGGGACAAAGCGCGCGGCCTCTTCCGTTGTGGCAATCACCGCGTCCATGCGCGAGATCAGCCAGCGCGGGAAGGCCGAGTGCCGCCGTTGCGCGGCCGAGGTGAACACCAGCCGGATCGGCAGGCGCAGCACGTCGCGCGCCCAGATTCCTGCCCGCATTTCGGTGTTGCGGCGAACATGCCAGATCGCGAAGGGTTTGCCCGGTGGCGGTGTTGCTGAAAAGCGCCGAGCCTGACCAACTGAAATCGGCTCCGGGCAGCCGGGCAGGGGCTGGCCTACCAGCGCCAGATCGTAGCGGTTGGCCTGCTGGCGCACCACATTGGCCGCCGTGGCAGAGACGCCGGTGAAGTTGCGGTTGAAATTGGTGACGAAGACCTCGGGCATCAGCCAAGCTCCAGCGCGGTGCACAGGCGATCCACGATGTCTGAAAGCGCCTCTTGTCGCCTGATGGCGAAGTCGCGCGCGGCCGTGCGTGCTGTGGCAAGGGGGGCGGGGTTGCCAAGCCAGCGCAGCACGGCCGCGGCCAGATCGTCGGCATCGGCCACTTCCACGGCACCGCCCGTGGCAATCAGCGGCGCGAAGGTCTCGGCAAAATTCGTCACATGCGGCCCTGTCAGGATCGCGGCACCCGCGCTGGCGGGTTCAAAGGGGTTGTGGCCGCCGATTTCGCGCAAGGAACCGCCAAGAAACACGATTGGTGCCAGCGCGTACCATGTGCCCAACTCGCCCAGCGTATCTGCGAGGTAGACTTGCGACGTGTCATCCGGCAACTCGCCCGCACTGCGGCGCGCATTTGACATCCCGGCGCGCTCGATCAGCGCTGTAACCTCGGCGCTGCGCTCGGGGTGGCGGGGCGCAAGGATCAGGCAGGCGTCGGGGTGTCGCTCGAGCACGCGGGCGTGGGCGGCCACCACCTGCTCTTCTTCGCCGGGGTGGGTCGATGCGGCGATCCAGAGAGGGCGGTCGCCCAGGGCGGTCTGCATCGCGGCCAAGGTTTCCTCGTCCACCGGCAACGGATCGGACGTGGATTTCAGGTTGCCGCCCGTATGCACGCGGTCCGGGTCGGCCCCCATCGCCAGCAGATCGCGTCGCGCCCTGTCGTTCTGGGTCAGCATCAGCGAGAAGCAGCCCAGGACAAACCGCGCCGTATCTGGAAATCGCCGCCAGCCATCCACCGATTTCATCGACAGGCGTGCGTTGACCAGCGCCAGCCGCGCGCCGCTGTCGCGGGTGCGGGCCAGCATCAGCGGCCACAGCTCGCTTTCGACAAACACCGCCGCGCGCGGGCGCCAGTGCGACAGAAACCGCCCGACCGGGCCGGGGGCATCCAGCGGCGCGAACTGGTGGCGGGTGCGCGGGGGCATCCGGCGCGCGATCAACTGGGCCGAGGTGGCGGTGCCCGAGGTTATCAGGAATTGCGCCTGCGGAAGGCGGTCGCCCATGCGCGCAATCAGTGTCAGCACCGACAGGCTTTCGCCAACGCTGGCGGCGTGGAACCAGATCAGCGGGCCCCCGGGTGCGGGTTCTGTAGCATGGCCCATCCGTTCGGCGATCCGTGCCTCGGGCACGTCATGGGCGCGCAGCTTGCGCGCGACCGAGCGATAGGCCAGCGGTGCCAGCATTGCCGTCGCACGGCAATAGACCCGGAACAGGCCGGGCGCGCGGGCATCGGTGCGGGGCATCAGCCGCCCGTGTGGCTCATGTGGCGCGACATCTGGCCATCAAGGCGCTGGCGCGAATAGTCGAAATCGTGGCCTTTGGGCTTGTGCGAAATTGCATCGCGGATCGCGGCACGCAGGGGGGCGTCATCATCGGGATGGGCGCGCAGCGGCGCGCGCAAGTCAGCCATGTCTTCCTGGCCCAGGCACATGTACAACTCGCCCGTGCAGGTCAGCCGCACGCGGTTGCAGCTTTCGCAGAAATTGTGGCTGAGAGGCGTGATGAACCCAATCTTCTGCCCGGTTTCTTCCAGCCGCACATAGCGCGCCGGGCCGCCCGTGCGCTCGGCCAGGTCGGTGACGGTGTAATGTTCGGCATAGGTTGCCCGCACATCGCGCAGCGACCAGTATTGATCCAGCCGGTCTTCGTTGCCGATATCGCCCATCGGCATGACCTCGATCCATGTCAGGTCCATGTCACGTTCGGCGCACCAGCGGGTGATCGTGGCCAGCTCGGGTTCGTTGAAGCCTTTCAGGGCGACGGCGTTGATCTTCACCCGCAGCCCGGCGCGTTGGGCCGCGTCGATCCCGCGCAGCACCTGCGGCAGGCGCCCCCAGCGGGTGATATCGGCGAATTTCGCCTCGTCCAGCGTGTCGAGCGAGACGTTCACCCGCCGCACCCCGGCGGCGTAGAGATCGTCGGCAAAACGCTCCAGCTGCGAGCCATTCGTCGTCAGCGTCAGCTCCGACAGCGCGCCGCTGTCCAGATGCCGCGACATCGAGTTGAAGAAGGTCATGATGCCCTTGCGCACAAGCGGCTCGCCGCCGGTGATGCGCAGCTTTTTCACGCCCATGCCGACGAATGCCGTGCACATGCGGTCAAGCTCTTCCAGCGTCAGAAGTTCCTTCTTCGGCAGGAAGGTCATGTTCTCGGACATGCAGTAGACACAGCGGAAATCACAGCGGTCTGTCACCGAAACCCGAAGGTAGGTGATCGCGCGGGCGAATGGGTCGATCAGCGGCGTATCCATGATTGCATAGGTAAAGACGCGGCGGGCGCGCGGCAAGGGGGCATCCGTCAGCTAGGGCAGCAGACGGGCGGCGTCCTTGCGGGCAAAGGGTTTCATCGCCTCGCCGTGGGCATCGAGGAAGGCGCGCACGCGGGGGGCATCGCGTTTGGACAGATCGCGCAGCCACCATGAGATGGCCTTCTGGATGAACCAGTCGCGATCGGGCACATAGCTGGCCGCCCAGCCAAGGATACGCTCGCGCCGGGCCAGATCGTCGGCGCCGGGGGTGTTCATCTTGGCCCAAGGCAGGGTCATCACAAGCGCGGCGCGGCGGATCCATTTGTCGGGCGCGGTGGTCCATTGCTCGACCGTGTCCAGCCGCGACGGGTCCGCCAGCAGGCGGCGCTGGCCCGCGTCGCAGGCGTGATCGGCGATGGCCCAGGCGTCGAATTCGGGCACCCAGCCGCGGATCAGCGTCCAGACATCCTCGTCGGGGCGGATGCGGGCCTGCGCGAGCAGCTTGGCGGCGGCGATGCGCGCTTCGTGAATGTCGGTGCGCCACAGCGCGTCGGCCAGCGCCACGCGGCCCGGCACATCCAGCCCGGCGCGCCAGTCGCGCACCAGATCGTTGATTTCGGGGTTCGCCACGCCAAGATAGCGGCGCGGGGCCTTGTGATAGGCGGCGCTTTGCTCGGCCCGTCCCGGGGTGGCGCGCGCGGCGAGGGCGTCGATGTACTCGGCTGTATCCATTGTCATTTCGGCTCCGTTCCCCGTGCGCATGGCTTTTCGTGGTCCATGCTGCCTGCTATGCAGTGATGGGGGCATGGGAGCAAGCGAATGCAGGCACTGAAACCGATCGAACGCGCACTGCGGCGCAGCGTGCCGGCGTCATGGCGCAAGTACTTTCGCGCCTCGGGGTACGAGTTGGTGATGCGCCGTCGCGCGCCGGTCGATCTGGTTGTGCATGTGGGCGCGCATTGGGGCGAGGACGCCGGGTTCTACGAAAGCTGTGGCGCGGACACCGTGCTGTGGGTCGAGGCCGACCCCGATACCTATGTCAAGCTGAGCGAGACGCTTGCGGCCCGCAAGACCACCGCGCGGCACTTGACCGAGAATGCTCTGGTGTCCTCCAATGCGGGCGAAACGCTAAGCTTTCACCGCTTCAAGGGCGACGGCGCCTCGTCTTCGGTGCACCGCGCGACCGAGGCGCTGCACGCGCGGTTCCCCGACGCAGGCGAAAGCGGCGATGTGCTGCAATTGCCGACGCGCAGTCTGGATGAAATCCTGGCCCGGCACGGCGTTGACGTGGCCGCGGCGGTTCAGGCGATGCTGGTGGTCGATGTGCAGGGCCACGAGTTGGAAGTACTGAAAGGGCTGGGCGAGGGGCTCGATACGTTCCGGCTGTGCAAATGCGAAGTCAGCCGTATTCCGCTGTATGCCGGTGGCGCGCAGTTCACCGAGATCGATTCTCACATGCGCGCCCACGGGTTCAGGCTGGTGTCGCACAAATACTTCCGCGTGCCACGTCATGGCGACGTGCTGTATCTGCGCGACTAGCGGCTTATTCCACCGTTTATTCTACCGTCACCGATTTCGCCAGGTTGCGCGGCTGGTCGGCATCCGTGCCCTTGGCCACGGCGGCGTGATACGCCAGCAATTGCGCCGGCACGGCATAGATGATCGGGGCCAGCAGATCGGGGCAGGCGGGCATTGCCACCGATTGCCACAGCCCGTCCGACGCCTCGTCCAGCCCGGCCTGATCGGAGATCAGTACCACCTTGCCCTTGCGCGCCAGCACCTCTTGCATGTTCGATACGGTCTTGTCGAACAGCGCGTCGCGCGGCGCCAGAACCACCACCGGCATGTTCTGGTCGATCAGGGCGATGGGGCCGTGCTTCAGCTCTCCGGACGCATAAGCTTCGGCGTGGATGTAGCTGATTTCCTTCAGTTTCAGCGCGCCTTCCAGCGCCATCGGATACATCTGGCCGCGGCCAAGGAACAGCACGTCGCGTGCCTCGCTCAGGTTCTGGGCGGCACGGCGGATCGTGTCTTCCTGATCCAGCGCGGCGTTCAGCAGGGCGGGCAGGCTGCGCAGGGCCGAGATCTGGTCGGCCAGTGCATCGTCCTCCAGCAAACCCCGGTCGTGCGCGGCGCGCAGGGCCAGCATCAGCAACACGCTCAGCTGGCAGGTGAACGCCTTGGTGGAGGCCACGCCCACCTCGACCCCGGCAAGGATCGGCAGCGCCAGATCGCTTTCGCGCGCGATCGAGCTTTCGGCGACGTTGACCACCGACACGATGCTGTCGGCCTTGCCCTTGCAATAGCGCAGCGCAGCCAGCGTGTCGGCGGTTTCGCCCGACTGGCTGACGAACAGCGCCAGCGTGCCCTCGCTGATGGGCGGTTCGCGATAGCGGAATTCCGAGGCGATATCGACTTCGACGGGCAGGCGGGCGACCTGCTCGAACCAGTATTTCGCGGTGAGACAGGCGTAATATGCGGTGCCGCAGGCCACCATTGTCAGCCGGTTCACGGCTGAAAAATCGACGCCCGCGCCGGGCAGGGTGATGGTGTCGCCGCCTTCGCCCAAGTAATGCGCCAGCGCCTGCGCGATCACGGCGGGCTGTTCGGCGATTTCCTTGGCCATGAAATGCTTGTGTCCGCCCTTGTCCATGCGGGTGGAATCGATGCGGATGCGGCGGGTTTCGCGCGTCACCGGGTTGCCCTGTTCGTCGCGAATCTCGGCGCCCGCACGGGTAACGATGGCGCGGTCGCCTTCTTCCAGATAGGTGATGCGGTCGGTCAGCGGGGCCAGCGCAATGGCGTCCGAGCCGATGTACATCTCGCCCTCGCCATGGCCGATCGCCAGCGGAGATCCCTTGCGCGCCGCCACGATCAGGTCGTCCTGGCCCTCGAACAGGAAGGCCAGTGCATAGGCGCCCTTCAACCGCTCGAGCGTGGCAAAGACGGCATCCACCGGCGCCATCCCGTCATTCAGGAAGCTTTCGCACAGCAGCGCCACGGTTTCCGTATCGGTCTGGGTGCTGAACGACACGCCCGCCTCGGCCAATTGGGCGCGCAGCTCGCGGAAATTCTCGATGATACCGTTATGCACGACGGCCACGCGCCCGGCGCGGTGGGGGTGGGCATTGGTGACGCTGGGCGCGCCGTGTGTGGCCCAGCGGGTGTGGCCGATGCCCGATTTCCCCGACAGCGGGTCATGCACAAGGTGGTCCGACAGGTTCACCAGCTTGCCCACGGCGCGGCGCCGGTCCAGCCGCCCGGCATCGACCGTGGCAATGCCCGCGCTGTCATAACCGCGATATTCTAGGCGCTTCAGCGCCTCGACAAGGATAGGGGCCGCTTCGTGGTGGCCCAGAACGCCGACGATTCCGCACATGGGTTAACCCTCGCTCTTGCGCGCCTTGGCGGCGCGTAGCTTATCGAACAGCCGCGTGGCAAAGCCCGGCTTGTTTTCCTGCCGCGCGCGGGCCACGGCCATGGCGCCCGGTTCCACGTCACGGGTGACAACGGTGCCGGTGGCTGTCATGGCGCCATCGCCAACGGTGACGGGGGCAACCAGCATCGTGTCGGACCCGATAAACACATCCGTGCCGATGGTGGTGCGATGCTTCATCACGCCGTCATAGTTGCAGGTGATTGTGCCCGCACCCACGTTGGTGCGCGCACCCAAATCGGCATCGCCGATATAGGACAGGTGGTTGATTTTCGCGCCTTCGCCGATGATCGCATTCTTGATCTCGACGAAGTTGCCGACATGGGCGTTTTCCGAAAGTTCGGCCCCCGGACGCAGCCGGGCAAAGGGGCCCACGGTTGCCCCTCGGCTGACATGGCAGCCTTCGAGGTGGGTGAAGGCACGGATCGTCGCGCCGCTTTCGACCGTCACATCCGGGCCGAAGACCACGTTGGGTTCAATCGTGCAATCGCGCCCGATCACCGTATCAAAGGCGAAATACACAGTCTCGGGCGCGGCCATCGTCACGCCATTGTCCAGCGCCTCGGCGCGGGCGTTGGCCTGAAACACCGCCGAGGCGGCGGCCAGATCGGCGCGCGAGTTCACGCCCAGCGTCTCGGATTCGTCGCAGGCAATCGCCGTCACCGACAGCCCGCGCGCATTGGCCAGTTCGACCACATCCGTCAGGTAATACTCGCCCGAGGCGTTTTCGTTGCCGACCTCGGCGATCAGATCGAATAGAACCGTCGCGTCACAGGCCAGCAGGCCCGAGTTGCACAGCGTCAGCGCGCGTTCGTCCTCGCTTGCGTCCTTGTATTCCACGATCCGTTGCAGGCGCGCGCCCTCCATGACCAAGCGGCCGTAGCGCGCGGTGGTGTCGGCGGTGTCGAACCCCAGCACCACCATGTCGTGGCTTTGCCGCGCGGCGATCATCCGTTCCAGCGTTTCGGGCCGCACGAAGGGCGTGTCGCCATACAGAACCACGATGTCGCCCTCGAACCCGGCCAGCGTCTCGCGCGCCATGTCGACGGCATGGGCGGTGCCCAGCTGCTCGCTTTGCAGCGCGACCTCGGCCATCTCGTCGATCTCGGCCAGGGCGGCCTGCAACTGATCGGCGCCATGCCCGGCCACCACCACGGTGCGCGCAGGCTCCAGCGCGGCCCCCGCACGCAGCGCATGGGCCAACATCGGCGCGTGGGCGATGGGGTGAAGCACCTTGGGCAGGTCCGAATTCATCCGTGTGCCTTTGCCGGCCGCAAGGATGACTAGCGCGATGGTCATACTGCTCTCGTTTCTTTTGCTCGTTCGGGCCGTTTTATAGGCTGGCGGCATATGCGCAAGCTGGCTGGCGATCAAAGATGGTTGCATCCTGCAACAGCATCGGGCGAAAACATGCCACAACAACAAGGGCAGGCCCATATGCGCACGGTGATCTTCGATCTTGACGGAACCCTGGCCGATACCTCCGGCGATCTGATCGCGGCGGCGAACCACTGCTTTCGCCACATGGGGCTGGGCGATCTGCTGGATCCGGGGCTGGATGCCGGGGTCGCGCTGCGCGGCGGGCGCAGCATGTTGACCCACGGGCTGACCAAGGTCGCGCTGTTCGATGCGGCGACGGTGGATGTGTATTATCCGATGCTGCTGGATGCCTATTCCGGGGCCATCGACGTGCACACGGTGATGTATCCCGGTGCGCTGGAGGCAGTCGAGGCGCTGAAAACGGCAGGCTATGGCGTGGGTATCTGCACCAACAAGCCCGAGGCGCTGGCGGAAATGCTGTTGGCGCGCATGGGCGTGCGCGATCACTTTGCCTCGCTGGTCGGGGCCGATACGCTGAAGGTGCGCAAGCCCGACCCGGAACCCCTGCGCGAGGCGGCGCGGCGCGCGGGCGGCGATCCGGCGCAGTGCCTGCTGGTGGGCGACTCGGATACCGACCGCAACACCGCGCGCGCCGCCGGCGTGCCCAGCGTTCTGGTGACATTCGGCCCTTCGGGCGAGGATATGGCCGCCTTGCACCCAGAGGCGCTGATCGGCAGCTTTGACGAGCTTCCGGAAACGGTCGAGCGGCTGATCGGGCGGGCTTGACCGCGCCGCCGGGCAGGCTCACAACAGGCCATGCAAGAGATCTTCACTGGCAATTTCACCCAGCAGGACCCGATCCCCGAAGAGGCCATCGCCGCCGCCGTCGCGGTGATGCAGGGCGGGCGGCTGCACCGCTATAACACCGCCGACGGAGAGATCGCGGAAACCGCGCTGCTGGAACAGGAATTCGCCGCCTTCACCGGCGCGCGGTACTGCATCGCGGTCGCCTCGGGCGGCTATGCCATTGCCACGGCCCTGCGCGCGGCGGGGGTACAGCCGGGCGACCGGGTGCTGACCAATGCCTTTACGCTTGCTCCGGTGCCCGGATCCATCGCCGCGCTGGGCGCGGTGCCGGTGTTCGTGGGCACGACGCCCGATCTGACCATCGATATGGAGGATCTGGCCGCCAAGGCCGGGCAGGGCAACATTCTGCTGCTCAGCCACATGCGCGGGCATATCTGCGACATGGAGGCGCTGATGGCGCTGTGCGATGCGCGGAGGATCACGGTGATCGAAGATTGCGCGCACACGATGGGCGCCGCGTGGAACGGCACGCCCTCGGGGCGGCACGGGCTGGCGGCGGCCTATTCCAGCCAGACCTACAAGCATATGAACTCGGGCGAGGGCGGGTTTTTCACGACCGACGACGCAGACCTGGCGGCGCGGGCGGTGATGCTGTCGGGGTCCTACATGCTGTACGACCGCCACATCGCCGCGCCCCCGCCTGAGGCCTTCGAGACTGTGAAATACGAAACCCCCAACATCTCGGGGCGGATGGACAACCTGCGCGCCGCGATCCTGCGCCCGCAGTTGCGCACCCTAGCCGAGAGGGTGGACCGCTGGGCGGCGCGGTACAGCGTGCTGGAACAGGGGTTGGCGGACGTGCCCGGGCTGACGCTGATCGCACGGCCTGCCGCCGAGACCTTCGTGGGCTCATCCTTTCAGTTCCGGCTGGATGGCTGGGCTGCGGACACGGTCCGCGAGGTGGTCGCGGGATGCGCGGCGCGGGGGGTCGAGCTGAAGTGGTTCGGCGCGGCGGAACCGGCGGGTTTCACCTCGCGCTATGACTCGTGGCGTTACGTCGATGCGCCCGCCATGCCGCAGACCGACGCCGTTCTGGCGGGCCTGCTGGACATGCGCGTGCCGCTGACCTTCAGCCTGGACGACTGCGCCCTGATCGCCCGTATCATCGAGGGCGAGGTGCGGCGCGCCTATGGCAACGGGTTCGCCTAGTCCGACCCGTACAGCGGCACCGTGGAAATCGACAGCTTGGCCGACCCGTCCGTCAGTTCGGCGGCGTGTGCCAGATAAATCAACGTCTGGTTCGTCTCGTCGAAAATACGCTTGACCCGCAACGATTTCAGGATGATCGAGCGCGAGGTGCGGAACACGTCTTCGCCATCCTCGCCCCGGTCGATGTCACCTATGGTGATCGGCCCGGTCTGGCGGCATGCGATCGAGGCGTTCGAGGGATCCTCGAACCAGTTGCCCTTGGACAGCCGGTCAATCAGCCCGCGTTCGAAATAGGCGATATGGCAGGTCACGCCCTTCACCTTCGGGTCCTGCACCGCTTCGATAATGATGTCGTTGCCAACCCAGTCGACCCCGACTTCGCCCACCTGCTCGGCCGAGGCAGACGTGAACAGGCAGGCGGCCGAAATGGCCGCGCTGCCCAGTGTCGCAAGTGCTTTGCGATGCATCAGAATGTGATCCGTCCGTGTTCGCCCATGTCGGGCTTTTCATCGGTCATATGCGCCTTGGTGATCTCATACAAGAACCCGGCAGCGCCATCCGTGGCCCAAACCTCGGCATCCGAAGGTGTCATCCGCACCAGCCGCACATCCTTGTCATCGCGGCCGTCTTCGAACCAAGCGCCCGCAACCACGTTCCACAGTTCGTCCAGCTTTTCGGGGTTGTCGACCAACCGCACGGCGCCGTTCACGTTGGCATAGATATTGGCCGACGGATCGGACACGCAAAGGTTCGCCACCTCGCTGCCCTGCGCGGCCTTTTCAAGGTCGGTGCCCTGCGCGGTGATGAACCAGATCGCGTTTTCGTCGCGGTCGGCATAGGGCGACATCGGCACCGGGCGGCTGTCTTTCGTGGCCAGCATCCCGGCCTGCACCTTGGAAATCCGGCTCCAGAATTCGGCTTTCAGATCCTTGGTCATCTCACTCTCCTCATGGGTATTTCGGTTGGCACCTCAACGCGGGCGACGCGGGGCTTGTTCCGTGCCATGATGCAAACTTGACAATGCGGCGATACCTGTCGTACGCAGTAAATGAACAAGTGTTCAATAAATCCGGAGAGGAGGCCGGTCGCCATGTTCAATGCCGTGATGCAATTCGATCTGGGCGAGGATGTGAATAGCCTGCGCGACATGGTGCACCGCTGGGCGCAGGAGCGGCTGAAGCCGATGGCGGCGCAAATCGATTCCAGCAACGCCTTCCCGCCCGAGCTGTGGCGCGAAATGGGCGACCTTGGCATTCTGGGCGTGACCGTCCCCGAGGAATACGGCGGCGCGGGAATGAGTTACCTTGCCCATGTCGTCGCGGTAGAGGAAGTGGCGCGCGCCTCGGCCAGTGTCTCGCTGTCCTACGGGGCGCATTCCAACCTTTGTGTGAACCAGATCAAGCTGAACGGCACCGACGCGCAGCGCGCGAAATACCTGCCGGGGCTGGTGTCGGGCGAACACGTTGGCGCGCTGGCGATGAGCGAGGCAGGCGCAGGCAGCGATGTGGTCTCGATGAAGCTGCGAGCCGAAAAGCGCAACGATCATTTCCGCCTGAACGGCAACAAGTACTGGATCACCAATGGCCCCGATGCCGACACGCTGGTGGTTTATGCCAAGACAGACCCCGAGGCCGGATCAAAAGGCATCACCGCCTTTCTGATCGAGAAGTCGATGAAAGGCTTCTCGACGTCGCCGCATTTCGACAAGCTGGGGATGCGCGGGTCGAACACGGCCGAGCTGATCTTTGAAGATGTCGAAGTGCCGTTTGAAAATGTCCTTGGCGAAGAAGGCAAGGGCGTGCGCGTGCTGATGTCGGGACTGGATTACGAACGTGTCGTGCTGGCTGGCATCGGGCTTGGCATCATGGCCGCCTGTCTGGACGAGGTGATGCCCTATATGGCCAGCCGCAAGCAATTCGGCCAGCCGATCGGGAATTTCCAGCTGATGCAGGGCAAGATCGCCGACATGTACACGGCGATGAATTCCGCCCGCGCCTATGTTTACGAGGTCGCCAAGGCCTGCGACCGGGGCGATGTGACGCGTCAGGATGCGGCGGCCTGCTGCCTGTACGCCAGCGAACAGGCGATGGTGCAGGCGCATCAGGCGGTGCAGGCGATGGGCGGCGCGGGCTTCCTGAACGACGCGCCCGTCGCGCGGATTTTCCGCGATGCCAAGCTGATGGAGATCGGCGCCGGCACCAGCGAAATCCGCCGGATGCTTGTGGGCCGCGAGCTGATGGGGGCCATGGCGTGAGCCGCCGGGCCACATCGGGGCACATGGGATGACCACGGGCCTGCCGTTTCTGGCGCCGGATGGCAGCTGGGATTTCCCCGATCGGCTGAACATGGCCGAGCAGTGCCTTGATCAGCTCTCCAGCCGCACGGCGATCATCGATCTGACCGGGCCGGACCGGCGCGATGTGACGTTTGGCGAACTGAACCGCATGGTCGACCGGGTTGCGACCCGGCTGCTGGCTGCGGTCGGCCCGGGTGACCGGGTCGGCGTTCTGCTGGGGCAGGGGATGTGGTGCGCGGCGGCGCATCTGGCGATCTGGAAGATCGGCGCGATTTCCGTCCCGTTGTTCAAGCTGTTCAAGCACGACGCCCTGGCTTCGCGCGTCCGCGACGCGGGGTGCGAATTGGTGCTGACCGACCCTGAAGGCGCCGATCTGCTGGGCGATCTGGCGCGCGCCTGGATGGTAGACGGCGGCAACGACCCGACCGGCCCGCTGGAATTTTTCGCCACCGGACCCGAGGATCCGGCGGTGCTGATCTATACCTCGGGCACGACCGGCACGCCCAAGGGTGCGCTGCATGGGCACCGTGTGCTGTCGGGGCATCTGCCCGGCGTGGTCGCCAGCCATGACGTGCTGGGCGAGGATGGTGACTGCCTGTGGACCCCGGCCGATTGGGCGTGGATCGGCGGGCTGTTCGACGTGCTGATGCCGGGGCTGTGCCTTGGTATCCCTGTGGTCGCCGCCCGCATGGCGCGCTTCACCCCCGAAGGCGCGGCCGAGATCATCCGCCGGGGCGCTGTGCGCAACGTGTTCTTTCCGCCCACCGCGCTGCGGATGCTGAAGGCCGCAGACATGGCGATTCCGGGCCTGCGCTCGATCGCCTCGGGCGGCGAGCCGCTGGGCGCCGAGATGCTGGCCTGGGGGCGGAAGGCTTTTGGGCTGGAAATCAACGAATTCTACGGCCAGACGGAATGCAACATGGTCGTTTCCTCTTGCGCGCGGCGCTTTCCGGCGCAGCCCGGTTGCATCGGAAAGCCGGTGATCGGGCACACCGTGGCGGTGATAGGCGAGTCCGGCCAACCCACCACCGACGAGGGCGACATCGCCGTACGGCGCGGGTCGGGGTCGATGATGCTGGGCTATTGGAACCGGCCCGAGGAAACCGCGCAGAAATACCGGGGCGACTGGATGCTCACCGGCGACCGGGGACAACACGAAGGCGACTACCTGCGCTTTGTCGGGCGCGAGGATGACGTGATCACCTCGGCCGGGTATCGCATCGGCCCCTCGGAGATCGAGGACTGCCTGCTGACGCATCCCGCCGTCGCAACTGTGGGCGTGGTCGGCAAACCCGACGACCTGCGGACGGAAATCGTCAAGGCCTATGTGGTGCTGAAACCGGGCGCGACGGCCACGGGGCCCGAGTTGCAGGACTGGGTGCGCGCCCGGCTGGCGATCTATTCCTACCCCCGCGAAATCGACTTTCTGGACGAGCTGCCGATGACCGTCACCGGCAAGGTCGTCCGCAAGGAACTGAAACGCCGCGCCGCGGCGGAAAGGGATCAGCTGCAATGAAACTGCAATCCAAGGCTCTGCCATCTTCGGATGCCTTCAAATCGAACATCGACGCGCATCTGGCCGCGCTGTCCGAAATCCGCGAAGCGGCGCAGGCCGCGGCTGCCGGTGGTGGAGAGCGCGCCCGCGACCGTCACCTGTCGCGGGGGAAGATGCTGCCGCGCGAAAGGGTTGCGAACCTGCTTGATCCCGGCTCGCCCTTTCTGGAAATCGGCGCCACGGCGGCGCATGGCATGTACGATGGCGCCGCGCCCGGTGCCGGGGTCATCGCGGGCATTGGCCGCGTCCATGGGCAAGAGGTGATGGTCGTCTGCAACGACGCCACCGTGAAGGGCGGCACCTACTACCCGGTCACGGTGAAGAAGCACCTGCGCGCGCAGGAAATCGCGATGCAGAACCATCTGCCCTGCGTCTACCTTGTCGATTCGGGCGGCGCGAACCTGCCCAACCAGGACGAGGTGTTCCCTGACCGCGACCATTTCGGGCGCATCTTCTACAACCAGGCGAATATGTCGGCCATGGGCATCCCGCAGATTGCCGTGGTGATGGGGTCCTGCACCGCCGGGGGTGCCTATGTGCCCGCGATGTCGGACGTAACAATCATCGTCAAGGAACAGGGCACCATCTTCCTGGCCGGTCCGCCGCTGGTGAAGGCCGCCATCGGAGAGGTGGTCTCCGCCGAAGATCTGGGTGGCGGCGATGTGCACACGCGCCTGTCGGGCGTGGCCGATTACCTGGCCGAGGACGACACCCACGCGCTGGCCCTGGCGCGGCGCGCGGTGGCGGGTCTGAACCGCACCCGGCCCGCAACGGTGCAGTGGCAGGCGGACGAGGAACCCGCCTATGACCCCGACGAGATCCTGGGCGTGGTGCCGCCCGACCTGAAAACCCCCTATGACATCCGCGAGGTCATCGCCCGCGTCGTCGACGGCAGCCGGTTTGACGAATTCAAGGCGCGGTTCGGCGAAACGCTCGTCTGTGGCTTTGCCCATGTGCGCGGCTGCCCGGTGGGGATCATCGCCAACAACGGCGTGCTGTTTTCCGAATCCGCGCAGAAGGGCGCGCATTTCGTGGAACTGTGCAGCCAGCGCAACATCCCGCTGGTGTTTCTGCAAAACATCACCGGCTTCATGGTGGGCCGCAAGTACGAGGCCGAAGGCATCGCGCGCCACGGGGCCAAGCTGGTGACGGCGGTCGCCACGACGAAGGTGCCGAAAATCACGCTGCTGGTCGGCGGATCCTATGGCGCGGGCAACTACGGCATGTGCGGACGCGCCTATTCTCCCCGTTTCCTGTGGACATGGCCCAACAGCCGCATTTCGGTCATGGGGGGCGAACAGGCGGCGGGCGTGCTGGCGACCGTCAAACGCGACGGGATCGAACGGCAGGGCGGCAGCTGGTCGGCCGAGGAAGAGGCCGCCTTCAAGCAGCCGACGCTGGATATGTTCGCGGAACAATCCCACCCGCTCTATGCCTCGGCCCGGTTGTGGGACGATGGCGTGATCGACCCGCGCAAGACACGCGACATCCTTGCGCTGTCGCTCTCGGCCTCGTTGAACGCGCCCATCGCGCCGACACGCTTTGGCGTGTTCCGGATGTGATGGCCCGGGCCTTTCATACATCAGAATTTCACGCGCGGCTGGCCCCTTGCGCCCCGCGCCGCGAAGGACATACCCATGTTTGATACGATCCTGATTGCCAACCGTGGCGAAATCGCCTGCCGCGTGATCCGCACCGCACAGGCGATGGGCCTGCGCTGCGTAGCCGTTTATTCCGATGCCGATGCGGGCGCGATGCACGTCCAGATGGCGGATGATGCTGTGCATATCGGCGGCCCGGCCCCGGCCGACAGCTACCTGAAGGGCGATGCGATCATCGCCGCTGCCAAGGACGCCGGCGCGCAGGCCATCCACCCCGGCTATGGCTTCCTGTCGGAAAACCCGGCCTTCGTCGAGGCGGTCGAAGCCGCCGGTCTGGTGTTCATCGGCCCCTCGGCCAAGGCCATCCGCGCGATGGGGCTGAAGGATGCCGCCAAGGCGCTGATGGAAGAGGCGGGCGTGCCCGTGGTGCCGGGCTATCACGGCGCCAATCAGGACGATGCGTTCCTGGCGGAACAGGCCGATGGCATCGGCTATCCCGTGCTGATCAAAGCGGTTGCGGGTGGTGGCGGCAAGGGGATGCGCCTTGTCGAAACACCGGCCGCATTCGCCGATGCCCTTGCCAGCGCCCGCAGCGAGGCGAAAACCGCCTTTGGCAACGCCGATGTGCTGGTGGAAAAATACGTCACCAAACCCCGCCATATCGAAGTGCAGGTGTTCGGCGACGGCAAAAACGCGGTGCATCTGTTCGAACGCGACTGTTCCTTGCAGCGCCGCCACCAGAAGGTGATCGAGGAAGCCCCCGCGCCGGGCATGACGCCTGAAATGCGCGCCGCCATGGGCGCCGCCGCCGTGCGCGCGGCCGAGGCGATCGGGTACAGCGGGGCAGGGACGATTGAATTCATTGTCGACGGCTCGGGCGGGCTGAACCCCGACCAGTTCTGGTTCATGGAGATGAACACCCGCCTTCAGGTCGAACACCCGGTGACCGAGGCGATCACCGGCGTCGATCTGGTGGAATGGCAGCTGCGCGTGGCCGCCGGTGAACCGCTGCCCATGGCGCAAGGCGATCTGACGATCAGCGGTCAAGCGTTCGAGGCGCGGCTGTATGCCGAAGACGTGCCAAAGGGCTTTCTGCCTGCGACCGGCACGCTGACCCATCTGCAATTTCCGGGTGATGCGCGGTCTGACACTGGCGTTCGGGCCGGAGACACGATCAGCCCCTGGTACGATCCGATGATCGCCAAGGTCATCGTGCATGGCCCCACGCGCGAAGTGGCGCTGCGCCGTCTGGCTCGCGCACTGGAACAGACCGAGGTGGGCGGCACGGTGACCAACCTTGCTTTCCTTGGCGCGCTGGCAACTCATGACGGCTTTGCCAAGGGCGACGTGGATACCGGGCTGATCGCGCGCGACATCGACGCTCTGGTGGTGCCGCCGAAGGCCGAACCGCGCCATGTGGCCGCCGCCGCGATGGCCGCGCTGAGGCTGACGGGCGCACCAGACTGGGCGCAGGGGTTGGTGCTTTGGGCGCCGCTCGATCGCTCGGTCGCGCTGGAATTTGGCGAAGAGGCTGTGACAGCCCGGCTGCGGATCCTCGCGCCCGACCATCACCAGTGGAGCATCGGTGACGACACGGTCGATGCCCACTGGCGCGATGGCGCGTGGCGCATTGGTGGGCGTGCGCTGCCGCCGCTGGCGGTCTCGGCCGGCACGGTCACCGTGTTCGACGGCTATGGCCTGCGGTTCGAGGTGATCGACCCGCTGGCGCGGGATGGCGGCAAATCGGGCGATGGTAACCTGATCATGGCGCCGATGCCGGGGCTGGTGAAGGCGGTCTTTGCAACCGTGGGGCAAGCCGTGTCCGAAGGCGACCGGCTGGCCGTGCTGGAGGCGATGAAGATGGAACATTCCCTGCTGGCCGAACGCGATGGTGTGGTGGCCGAGGTTCTGGCGTCCGAGGGCACGCAGGTCGAAGCCGGGGCTGCGTTGGTGCGTCTGGAAGAAGCAGAGGCGTAAACGATCCCCGTTGCCTTTGCGCGGCGAAGGCGAAAGACTGAAGCCAACCGTATCAGGGAGAAAGCGCATGGCGGGACGGGCAGAGATTTTCGAGGTGGGTCCGCGCGACGGGCTTCAGAATGAAAAGCGCAATATTCCGGTGGCGGAAAAGATCGCGCTGGTCGATTGCCTCAGCCGGGCGGGGTTTTCGCGCATCGAATGCGCCAGCTTCGTCAGCCCGAAGTGGGTGCCCCAGATGGCCGGCAGCGCCGAGGTGCTGGACGGCATCCAGCGGGCCGAGGGCGTGCGCTATGCCGCGCTCACGCCCAACATGCGCGGCTATGACGATGCGCTGGCGGCCAAGGCGGACGAAATCGCGGTTTTTGCCTCGGCGAGCGAGGGGTTCAGCCGCGCCAACATCAATGCCTCGATCGAGGAATCGCTGGAACGCTTTGCTCCGATGCTGGAGGCCGCGCGCCATATCGATCTGCCAGTGCGTGGCTACATCAGCTGCGTCACAGATTGCCCCTATGATGGCGATGTGGCGCCTGCGCAGGTCGCCGCCGTGGCCGACCGTCTGTTCGCGATGGGCTGCTATGAAATCTCGCTCGGCGACACGCTGGGCCGGGCCTCGCCCGACAAGGTGGCGCGGATGCTGCTGGCGGTACGCGACGTGGTGCCAGTGGGCCGTCTTGCAGGGCATTTCCACGACACCGGCGGCAAGGCGATTGCCAATATCGACGCGGCGCTGTCGCTGGGGGTGCGTGTTTTCGACGCCGCCGCCGGGGGGCTGGGCGGGTGCCCCTATGCGCCCGGCGCGGCGGGCAATGTCGCAACCGAAGCCGTGGCCGAGCACTTGGAGCGTCTTGGATACGACACCGGGCTTGACCTGGCCGTGATCCGCGAAGCCGCCGAAATGGCCCGTTCGATGCGCGCCGAATAACACGACAACAAGGAAATTCATATGTTCGAGACGATCCGGCTGACAACCGACGCGCGCGGCGTGGCCCGGCTGACCCTGGCCCGCGCCGAAAAGCACAACGCCATGTCGGCGCAGATGATCGCCGAACTGACCGAGGTGGCCGGCCAGATCGCCGTCGACAGCGCCATCCGCGTCGTCGTGCTGGATGCCGAGGGCAAGAGTTTCTGCGCCGGGGGCGACCTGCGCTGGATGCAGGCCCAGATGGAGGCCGACCGCGACACCCGCTTTCGCGAGGCGCGCAAGCTAGCCGAGATGCTGTTTGCGCTGAACACGCTGCCGCAGCCGCTGATCGGGGCGGTGCAGGGCAATGCCTTTGGCGGCGGCATGGGGCTGATCAGCGTCTGCGACGTGGCGATTGCCGCTGAGGGCGCGAAATTCGGCTTTACCGAAACGCGGCTGGGGCTGATCCCGGCCACCATCAGCCCCTATTGTCTGGCCCGCATGGGCGAGGCGATGGCACGGCGCGTCTTCATGTCGGCGCGCCTCTTCGACGGGGCCGAGGCAATGCTGCTGGGCCTGCTGTCGCAGGTGGTTGCCCACGATGCGCTGGAGCAGGCGGTCGAAGCCGAGGTGGTGCCTTACCTGTCTTGCGCGCCCACGGCGGTCGCGGCCTCGAAACGGCTGGCGCGGCGGCTGGGGCCGGTGATCGACGACGCGGTGATCGACGACACCATCCGCGCCCTGGCCGAACAATGGGAAACCGAAGAGGCCCGCGCCGGGGTCGCCGCCTTCTTTGCCCGCGAAAAGGCGCCCTGGATCACCGCTTGAAATGTCTTGGCAGATCAAATGAACGGCGGCTAGGATGCCGCCGTTTTTGATGTATTGCACAGGGCGGAATTTCGATGGGGGCAGGGCTTAAGACCAGCGGCGGCGAAACCAACAGCGGCGTCGTGGTGTCGCGCAACTTTCAGGAAGACGTATTCACAGCGCCGGTGGTGTTGAAAAACGGCGATACGGTCGTGACGTGGCTGGACCCGAACACCGGCGACCTGTTTCAGCGGCGGCTCCCTGCGGATGGCAGCGCCCCGGGCTCCGTGGCCGAGCTCACCGATGCCGCCAGCGGCTTTGCCGTCAGTTCCGGGGCCGAGCCGCTGAAAGGCGGGGGCTATGCGGTGTTCTGGATGGAAAGCGGCAGCGACGGCGGGGTGGCCAGAGTTGCCCTGTTCAACGATGACGGCAGCCTGCGCAGCCCGGCCGCCACCATCAGCGGCGCGGGGGAAATCATCGGCGGCGCGATTGCCGGCACCACGCTGAACAACGGCAACCTGCTGGTTACATGGACCGAATTCGTCGCCGGCGAGGGGTTCAAGACCCACGGGCGCATCGTCAAACAGGATGGCAGCTTTGCCGGAGGGGAAAAATCTCTGGATCAGGGCGTAAGCTTTGAGCAGGCCGCGCAGGATGTCGCGGGGCTGGGCACCGGGCAATTTGTGCAGGTCTGGCAGGAATACAGCGGCGATCTGACCAACAAGGCCGATGTGAAGATGCAGGTGTTTACCAAGACCGGCGCGCCGGTGGGGGCGGCGGTGACGGTGAACACCCTGACCACGGGCGACCAGTTCGCGCCCAAGGTCGCGGCGTTGAAGGACGGCGGCTTCGTCGTGACATGGTGGGGCAGCCTGAACGCCGACGGGTCGTCCTGGGGCGTCTTCGCTCAGCGGTTCGACGATGGCGGCACAAAGCTGGGCGGCGAATTTCAGGTCAACACCACCACCTACAGCCAGCAGTGGACGCCCGAGGTGATCGGCCTTGCCGATGGCGGCTTCCTGGTGGCCTGGCAAAGTTTCGATCAGGACGGCAGCGGAGAGGCTATCGTCGGCCAGCGGTTCGCCGCCAACGGCAGCATGGTGGGCGATGAATTCATCATCAACAGCTCGACATCGGCGGCTCAGTGGAATGCGGGGATCGCGGGGAATGCCAGCGGCGATGTGGTTGTCACCTGGCAATCGCATCACCTTGGCGGCACGCAATGGCAAGTGATGAGCCAGGGCTTTGACACCGGAGTCGTCGGCACCGATGCCGCCGAAACCCTGCGCGATACCAACGGCCTGAACCTGCTCGAGGGTTTCGGCGGGCGCGACCGCATCTTTGGCCTGAACGGAAACGACTCGATCTTCGGCGGCAATGGCAATGACAAGCTCGATGGCGGGAACGGGCGCGATCTGCTGGTTGGCGGTCGCGGACGCGACACGCTGATCGGTGGCGCACATAACGACATACTGAAGGGCAACGGCGGCGCTGATACCTTTGTCTTTGACGGGCTGGCCGACGAAGGACGAGACCGTATCATTGGGTTTCAGGACGGGATCGACCACATTCGCGTCACCGGAAGCAGCTTTGCGAACACGCAGATCGACTCGTTCGGAGCGAATGGCGCGCTGGTGACTTTGGAAGGCGGCACCGAAATCGTGTTGAAAGGTATCACCCCGGGTCAGTTGACCCATGCGGATTTCGATTTTTTGTGACGGCGGGGCGGCGCACCGATAAAGTATGCCGCGCTGCAGTATTTTTGTGGCGTGGCAGGGGCGGGGCCTCTTGCGACACCTCTTGCGCCCACAAGCGGTCAGTCGTTAACGATTTATGAAGACTTGTGAAACCCAATGCCCCGGTGCGTCAAATCGCATGCAACCAATGCGGTTCGGGCCGTTGACCCTCCTGACCGGCGGGGCTAGAGAGGGGCAGGGTCAACACGCCACTTGACGGCCCGGGCCACGGCTCGGCGCAGCAAAAGGAGCCACTCGTGGAAGAGATGTTGCGGGAATATCTTCCCATTCTGGTGTTTTTGGCAGTCGCAATCGGGTTCGGGCTGGTCCTGATCCTTGCGGCGGTCGTGATCGCGGTGCGCAACCCCGATCCCGAAAAGGTCAGCGCCTACGAATGCGGCTTCAACGCTTTTGACGATGCGCGCATGAAATTCGATGTCCGGTTCTACCTGGTGTCGATCCTGTTCATCATCTTCGATCTTGAAATCGCCTTCCTGTTCCCTTGGGCCGTGGCCTTCAAGGACATCAGCATGGCAGGCTTCTGGTCGATGATGGTTTTCCTTGGCGTCCTGACCATCGGATTCGCCTATGAATGGAAGAAAGGGGCACTGGAATGGCAGTGACCAATGAAACACCGCTGGTGACCGACGTGCAGGGCAGCGGCCAGCAGGCCGACCGCGTGAAATCGGGCCCGTCGTCGCTGGCGCCCTATGCCGCCGGGGCCGACCGCGAGGTGGCGACCAGCGCGCTGAACGCCGAGTTGCAGGACAAGGGCTTCCTGCTCACCTCGTCCGAAGACCTTATCAACTGGGCACGCACCGGCTCGCTGCACTGGATGACCTTCGGCCTTGCCTGCTGCGCGGTCGAGATGATGCACACCTCGATGCCGCGCTACGACGCCGAACGCTTCGGCATCGCGCCGCGCGCCTCTCCGCGCCAGTCCGACGTGATGATCGTGGCCGGCACGCTGACCAACAAGATGGCCCCGGCGCTGCGCAAGGTCTACGACCAGATGCCGGAACCGCGCTATGTGATCTCGATGGGGTCCTGCGCCAACGGCGGCGGCTACTACCACTACTCCTACTCGGTGGTGCGTGGCTGTGACCGGATCGTTCCGGTCGACATCTATGTGCCGGGCTGCCCGCCCACGGCCGAGGCGCTGCTGTATGGCCTGCTGCAACTGCAACGCAAGATTCGCCGCACGGGGACGATTGTAAGATGAGCGATGCGCTGAACGAACTGGGCGCCCATATTGAAGCCAAGCGGCCTGATTGCGTGCTGGCATGGGATGTCACCCACGGCGAGTTGAACATCGACGTGACGCCGGGCAACATTCCCGGCTTCATCGAGTTCCTGAAGGCCGACAGCGCCTGCCGCTTCTCCTCGCTGGTCGATATCACGGCGGTGGATTACCCCGAGCGGGTGAAACGGTTCGACGTGGTCTATCACCTGCTGTCGATGTACCAGAACCAGCGCATCCGCCTGCGCGCCTCGGTCCGCGAAGAAGACATGGTGCCCTCGATCGTCGCCATCCACCCCTCGGCCAACTGGTTCGAGCGCGAAGTCTACGACATGTTCGGCATCCTGTTCTCGGGCCACCCCGACCTGCGCCGCATCCTGACCGACTACGGCTTCCGCGGCTTCCCGCTGCGCAAGGATTTCCCGACCACCGGCTATACCGAGGTCCGCTATGACGAGGCGCAGAAGCGCGTCGTCTACGAACCCGTCTCGCTGGTGCAGGAATACCGCCAGTTCGATTTCATGAGCCCGTGGGAGGGTGCCGAATACATCCTCCCGGGTGACGAAAAGAAAGAAGGGGCAAAGTGATGGACGGCTCCAAAGGTTTCGAAGACGCCCTGACGGGCGAACAGAAGATCCGCAACTTCAACATCAACTTCGGCCCGCAACACCCTGCGGCGCACGGGGTTCTGCGGCTTGTGCTGGAACTTGACGGCGAAATCGTCGAACGCTGCGACCCGCATATCGGCCTGCTGCACCGTGGCACCGAAAAGCTGATGGAATCGCGGACCTACCTGCAGAACCTGCCCTATTTCGACCGGCTCGATTATGTGGCCCCGATGAACCAGGAACATGCCTGGTGCCTGGCCATCGAAAAGCTGACCGGTGTGCAGGTGCCGCGCCGCGCCTCGCTGATCCGGGTGCTTTACTCCGAAATCGGCCGCGTGCTGAACCACCTGCTGAACGTCACCACGCAGGCGATGGACGTGGGCGCGCTGACCCCGCCGCTCTGGGGCTTCGAGGAACGCGAAGACCTGATGATCTTCTACGAACGGGCCTGCGGCGCACGTTTGCACGCAGCCTATTTCCGCCCCGGTGGCGTGCATCAGGATCTGCCCGCCGGTCTGCTCGACGATATCGAGGCCTGGGCCAAACGGTTCCCGAACCGGCTGGATGACATCGACGAGCTGCTGACAGAAAACCGCATCTTCAAGCAGCGCAACGTCGATATCGGCGTGGTGAGCGAGGAAGACATCCAGCTTTACGGTTTCTCGGGCGTGATGGTGCGCGGATCGGGCCTGGCATGGGATCTGCGGCGCGCGCAGCCCTATGAATGCTACGACGAATTCGAATTCCAGGTGCCCGTCGGCAAGAACGGCGACTGCTACGATCGCTACCTCTGCCGGATGGAGGAAATGCGCCAGTCGACGCATATCATCCTGCAATGTATTGAAAAACTCCGCGCGCCCGAAGGGCAGGGCGATGTTCTGGCCCGGGGCAAGATCACCCCGCCGTCTCGTGGTGACATGAAAACCTCGATGGAAAGCCTGATCCACCACTTCAAGCTCTACACCGAAGGGTTCCACGTGCCCGCCGGCGAAGTCTATGCCGCCGTCGAGGCTCCCAAGGGCGAATTCGGCGTCTACCTTGTGGCCGATGGCACCAACAAACCCTACCGCGCCAAGCTGCGCGCGCCGGGCTACCTGCACCTGCAGGCGATGGACCATGTCGCAGGCGGTCACCAGCTGGCCGACGTGGCCGCGATCATCGGCACGATGGACATCGTGTTCGGCGAGGTCGACCGCTGATGCGTGCCCGGCTTCTTTTCGGTCAAACTACTCTCGCCGGAGGCTCCGCCGCCGGCGACCCGCACAGGAATGTAATCTAGATGCTCCGCCGTTTGCACCCCGTCCAGCCCGACAGCTTTGCCTTCACGCCCGACAACCTTGCCTGGGCCGAAGCGCAGATGACGAAATATCCCGAAGGCCGTCAGGCCAGCGCGATCATTCCGCTGCTCTGGCGCGCACAGGAACAGGAAGGCTGGCTGACCCGCGCCGCCATCGAAGGCGTGGCCGACATGCTGGGCATGGCGCGTATTCGCGCGCTGGAAGTGGCCTCGTTCTACTTCATGTTTCAGCTGCAACCGGTTGGGTCGGTGGCGAACATCCAGATTTGTGGCACCACCTCCTGCATGATCTGCGGCGCCGAGGATCTGGTGTCGGTCTGCAAGGAAAAGATCGCCGAGAAGCCGCACCAGCTGAGCGAAGATGGTAAATTCTCGTGGGAAGAGGTTGAATGCCTCGGCTCCTGCGCGAACGCGCCCATGGCCCAGATCGGCAAGGACTACTATGAAGACCTGACCGCCAAGCGATTGGGCGAAATCATCGACGAACTGGCCGCTGGCAAGGTGCCGGTTCCGGGCCCTCAGAACGGGCGCTATGCGTCGGAACCGCTGTCCGGCCTGACCAGCCTGACCGAATACGACAGCGGCCGCACACAGTATAACGCCAGCGTGCAGCTGGCGACCGACATTGGCGATACGGTCAAGCGCATCGACGGGACCGAGGTGCCGCTGCTGACGCCCTGGCAGAAAGCCGATGAAAACACCGAGACGAAGGCGAAACCGGCCGATGAACCGCGTCCGTCCAAGGGCAAGCCCGCCGACAAGACCGGCGTGACCGAACAGGAAGCGCAGGAACAGGAAAAGGCGCGCCCAAAGCCCGCTTCGGGCGGAACGCCGCAGGCTGAAGCGGCCGAGGCCGGCGAAAAGCCCGCAACTCTGGACGCAGCCCGCGACGGGGGCCCGGACGATCTGAAACTGATCAAGGGCGTCGGGCCAAAGCTCGAAGGCATGTTGCATTCGATGGGCTTCTACCATTTCGACCAGATCGCCGCATGGACCCCGCAAGAGGTCGCCTGGGCCGATCAGAACCTTGTTGGCTTCAAGGGCCGCGTCAGCCGTGATAACTGGGTCGATCAGGCGCGCCACCTGTCCGAAGGCGGCGAGACGGAATTTTCCAAGCGGGCAAAGAAAGACGGGATGTACGACGAATAGGGCACGGACGCAGGGACTAGGGGAATTCGATGACGCAGACCAACGAACAGGGCGAATGCCAGAAGCGATGCTGGTATTACGGCGGGCTTGCAGGCGCGGCCGTTTTCCTTTTGGCGCGTCTGTTCACGGACATCGCGTTCTTCCCCGCGCTGGTGGCTGCGGTGATCGTATTCACCGGTGTCGGCTTTGTTCTGGTGACCAGCTGGTGCAGCGACAAGGACTCCAAGGCGAAACCGGTCAGCCCCAAGGCAACGGTGGCGACAACGCCGGCCCCGCTTCCGGCCAGCGCGCCAGCCGAGCCTCAAGCCGAGCCAAAATCCGACCCCAAGCCCGCTCCGCAGGCCCCGTCAGAACCGACGCGATCGATGGTTCAGCCATCGACACCCCTGGCCGGGCAGGCCGAACTGGCGTCACGCAAAGGCACATGGCGTTATGAGAGCGCGGCGGAAGACGCGGCCCTTGCAGGCGCACCAACGGGATTGACGGTGCCCCGCGACAGTGGTGCTGACGATCTGAAGAAAATCAAGGGCATCGGCCCCAAGGTTGAAACCATGCTGAACGATCTTGGCATCTATCACTACGACCAGATCGCCGCGTTCTCGGATGCGGAACTGGCATGGGTGGATGACAATCTGAAAGGCTTCCGTGGCCGCGCCAGCCGCGACAACTGGGTCGCACAGGCGAAGGATTTGCGCGCATGACGGGCCCGACGCCACAGAAACGCGCTGGCCAGCGCACGGCGTTGCTGATCGCGGGCATCGGAGTTCTGTGGATCGGGGCCAATGCGGCGGGAGCCTACTTCGGGTGGTCGAACCGCACGCGGGCGCTGTTTGATCTGGCGGCACTGGCAGGCTTTGGCTTTGCGCTGTTGCAAACATTCATTCTCTGGCGCAAACGCCAGCACGACGACAAGGGTTAGGCAGATGCTGAAAGACCAGGACCGTATCTTTACCAATCTCTACGGGATGCACGACCGTACCCTGAAGGGCGCGCAATCGCGTGGCCATTGGGATGGAACCGCCGGCATCATCGAAAAGGGCCGCGACTGGATCATCCAGCAGATGAAGGACAGCGGGCTGCGCGGGCGCGGCGGCGCGGGCTTTCCCACCGGTCTGAAATGGTCGTTCATGCCCAAGGGCAGCGATGGGCGTCCGCATTACCTTGTGGTCAACGCCGACGAATCCGAACCGGCGACCTGCAAGGACCGTGAAATCATGCGCCACGATCCGCACACGCTGATCGAGGGCTGCCTGATCGCGTCTTTCGCGATGGGTGCACATGCGGCTTATATCTATATCCGGGGCGAATACATCCGCGAGAAAGAGGCGCTGCAAGCCGCGATCGACGAGTGTTACGACGCCGGTCTGCTGGGCCGGAACGCCGCCAAGTCCGGCTGGGATTTCGACCTGTACCTGCATCACGGCGCGGGCGCCTATATCTGCGGCGAGGAAACCGCGCTGCTGGAAAGCCTCGAAGGCAAGAAGGGCATGCCCCGGATGAAGCCGCCGTTCCCGGCAGGCGCAGGGCTGTACGGCTGCCCGACCACGGTGAACAACGTTGAATCCATCGCCGTGGCGCCCACCATCCTGCGCCGGGGGCCGGAATGGTTTTCGTCCTTTGGCCGCCCCAACAACGTGGGTACCAAGCTGTTCGCGCTGACCGGCCACGTCAACAACCCCTGCGTATTCGAGGAACAGATGTCGCTGCCCGTGCGCGAGCTGATCGAAAAGCACGGCGGCGGGGTGCGCGGCGGCTGGGACAACCTCAAGGCGATCATCCCGGGCGGAGCCTCTTGCCCCATCCTGCCGAAAGACGCGCTGGAAGACGCGATCATGGATTTCGACTGGATGCGCGAAAACAAATCGTCCTTCGGCACCGGCTGCATGATCGTGATGGACCAGAACACCGACGTGATCAAAGCGGTCTGGCGGCTGTCAAAGTTCTTCAAGCATGAAAGCTGCGGCCAGTGCACGCCCTGCCGCGAAGGCACCGGCTGGATGATGCGGGTGATGGACCGTCTTGTGACCGGCGATGCCGAGGTCGAGGAAATCGACATGCTGCTGGATGTAACGAAGCAGGTCGAAGGCCACACCATCTGTGCCCTTGGCGATGCGGCCGCCTGGCCGATCCAGGGCCTGATCCGCCATTTCCGCAACGAAATCGAAGACCGGATCAAACACAAACGCACCGGCCGCGTCAGCGCGGTTGCGGCGGAGTAAGCGATGATGGGGCGCGGCGTTCTTACGGCCATTGTGGTGCTGGCAGGGCTTGCCGGTTGCGCGAATGAGGCGCAGCTGACCGATCCGCGCGCGCTTGCTCTGGTGCGGATGCCCGGGCCCCAGCATTACGCCGAACGCGCCGTCGCGCGCGAGTTGGTGGGCCGTTGCGTCGCCTTCACCTATGACCAGCAACTGGCCGAAACCATGAGCCGCATTCGCGTGAAATCGGGGCTTGAGACCGAAATCCAGGTGCGCGGCGCGGCCGAGCTGGAAAGCGATGTCAAACGGCGCTCGCTGGCCGCGAAATACGGTGGCAGCTGGGGCGGCCTGGATGCCTGCGCGGTGCTGCGGGGCGAAACGGCCTCGGGCACGCCGCTGTCGTCAATTGTCAGGCAAAGGGGGTAGGGCGATGCATGTTATGAAACTGGCACTTGCCACGGGTGTACTGGCGCTGGCGCTTGCAGGCTGCACTTCGAAGGACGACCGCGTGACGTTTGATGGTCTGTATTTCAAGGCGAAATCCAACAAGATCGACGACGATCTGTCGCGCTTTACGGTCGAGGTGGACCGCGTGTCGCAATCTCTGGACGCCGCGCGCGAGGCGGGCGGCTATGAAGGCACGCGCTATTGCATCGCCAATTTCGGCACCTCGCGGATCGACTGGGTTGTTGGTCCCGAAACACCTCCGCAGGCGTTGCAGGTGGTCAAGGACACGCTGATCTTTCAGGGTGAATGCAATCCATGAGCCGGGATTTGCCGCATATCCCTGCCAGAAGGCCGCTGTTATTGAATAGCGGTGCGGAACGTGGTGCCCATGCGCTTTCCATGAAAGGGAAGAGTATGATGACACATATTGCAAAACCTGCGGTGGCTGCGGCCTTGATCCTCGGGCTGTCGGCCGCCTCTCCTGTGCTGTCGAAACCGTCGCTGCGCGATGTGCCCGAAATCGAGAATTCGCTGTTTTCCATCGCCATCGCCGACGAGGTGCGCGACCAGTGCGACGGGATCAGCGCGCGGCTGCTGAAGGCAATCGGCCAGTTGCGCGCGCTCAAGGCGCGGGCGAATGACCTTGGTTACAGCGACGATGAAATACGGGCCTATGTCGAATCCGATGGCGAAAAGGCCAGAATGCGCGCCAAGGGCGAGGCATTCCTGAAACAGAACGGTGTGCGTCTTGACGCCCCGGAAACCTTCTGCGCCTTCGGGCATGCGGAAATTGCGAAGAACAGCGCGATCGGTGCGCTACTGAGGGCCAGATAGATATGTCCGATCTCAAAAAGATCATCATCGACGGAAACGAGCTCGAAGTGGACGGGGCAATGACGCTTATCCAGGCCTGTGAACAGGCCGGCGTCGAGGTTCCGCGGTTCTGCTATCACGAACGGCTGTCGATTGCGGGCAACTGCCGGATGTGCCTTGTCGAGGTCGTTGGTGGCCCGCCGAAACCGGCGGCCAGCTGCGCCATGCAGGTGCGCGATCTGCGCCCCGGCCCCGAAGGCCAGCCCCCGGTGGTGAAGACCAACAGCCCGATGGTCAAGAAGGCCCGCGAGGGCGTGATGGAATTCTTGCTGATCAACCACCCGCTGGACTGCCCGATCTGCGATCAGGGCGGCGAGTGTGACCTTCAGGATCAGGCGATGGCCTATGGCGTCGATTTCAGCCGCTTCCGCGAGGCAAAGCGCGCCAGCGAAGACCTGAACCTTGGCCCGCTTGTCGAAACCCACATGACGCGCTGCATTTCCTGCACCCGTTGCGTGCGCTTCACCACCGAAGTCGCCGGGATCACCCAGATGGGCCAGACCGGTCGCGGTGAAGATGCCGAGATCACCAGCTATCTGGGCGAAACGCTGGATTCGAACATGCAGGGCAACATCATCGACCTGTGCCCCGTGGGCGCTCTGGTGTCGAAGCCCTATGCCTTTACCGCCCGCCCGTGGGAACTGACCAAGACCGAAACCATCGACGTGATGGATGCGCTTGGCTCGAACATCCGGGTCGATACCAAGGGCCGCGAAGTGATGCGGATTCTGCCGCGCAACCATGACGGTGTGAACGAGGAATGGATTTCCGACAAGACGCGCTTTGTTTGGGACGGTCTTCGCCGTCAGCGTCTGGACACGCCCTATATCCGCGAAAACGGCAAGCTGCGCAAAGCGGGCTGGGGCGAGGCGCTGACCGCCGCCGCCGCCGCGATGAAGGGCAAGACAGTCGCCGGGATCGTGGGCGATCTGGCCCCGGTCGAGGCCGCGTTCGCGCTGAAACAGCTGATCGAGGGGCAGGGCGGCGTTGTCGAATGCCGCACCGATGGCGCCAAGCTGCCGGCAGGCAACCGTTCGGGCTATGCCGGGACAGCGTCGATCGAAGATCTGGACGATGCCAATGGCATTCTGCTGATCGGCACCAACCCGGCGATTGAATCGCCGGTGCTGAACGCGCGTATCCGCAAGGCTTGGCTGCGCGGGGCGACGGTTGGCGTGGTGGGCGAAGCGCCCGACCTCAGCTATGACTATCACCATTTCGGCAATGACCGCGCCGCACTGGCCGAGCATGTGAAAACCGCCAAGTCGGAGCCCGTGGGCGAGGATGAGCGCGGCATCGTGATCGTCGGGCAGGGCGCCCTGCGCGAGGCCGATGGCGCCGCCGTTCTGGGTGCCGCGATGGAAATCGCCACCGCCCGTCAGGCGAAACTGCTGATCCTGCACACCGCCGCCAGCCGCGTCGGCGCGATGGACGTGGGCGCGGTGAACGATCGCGGGATGGATGCCGTGTCCGAGGCCGAGGTGATCTATAACCTTGGCGCGGACGAGGTGGAAATCGCCGAGGGCGCCTTTGTGATCTATCAGGGCAGCCATGGCGACCGGGGCGCGCATCGGGCCGACATCATCCTGCCCGGCGCCGCCTATACCGAGGAATCGGGCCTGTTCGTGAACACCGAAGGCCGCCCGCAGCTGGCGCTGCGCGCCGGGTTCGCGCCGGGTGAGGCCAAGGAAAACTGGGCCATCCTGCGCGCGCTGTCGGGCGAGCTGGGCAGCGCCTTGCCCTTCGACAGCCTGGCGCAGCTGCGTCAGAAGCTGGTCGCCGAGGTGCCGCACCTGGCCGATATCGACGAGGTGCCGGAAAACGAATGGGTCGCGGTTGAACCCGGCTCGCTGGGCGAGGCAAGTTTCGTGCCCGCGATCAGCGATTTCTACCTGACCAACCCCATCGCCCGCGCCAGCGCGCTGATGGCGGAGCTGTCGGCCAATGCCAAGGCCCGCCGGGCCGAGAAGATCGCCGCCGAATGAGCCGGATCGCCGTCATATCGGCGCTGGCCCTTGCGGCCTGTGGCACGGCGAATGCGCCCGAGGCCGCTGTGCCCGTGCCCGGCTACCAGGGCATCGAAACCAGTCTGCTGGCCGATGACCTTGTGCGCTTTGACGTGACGATGACCAATGTTTCGCAGCCCAACCAGCTGCGGGATTATGCGGAATGTGCCGCCGCGCAATACGCGCTGATCCGGGGTTTCGGATTTGCGCGTCATCTGCGCACGAATGTTGATGAAAAGGGTGGCGTGTGGGTGGCGGATGCTGTTTACACCATCTCGCCATCGCTGCCCCGCGGGCTGGAAACGCTTGACGCCGAAGTCGTCGTCGCCAGCTGCGCGGAAAACGGGATACCCACGGTGTGAGGACTTATGGCTGACTTCTTTACCACCACATACCTCGGCATTGCGCTTCTGACTTTGGGTCAGATCCTGCTGCTGGTTCTGCCGCTGATGGTGGCGCTGGCATTCCTGATGTATGCCGACCGCAAGATCTGGGCGGCGGTGCAGCTGCGCCGGGGCCCCAACGTGGTGGGGGTGTTCGGCCTGCTGCAAAGCTTTGCCGACCTGCTGAAATACGTGGTCAAGGAAGTCGTCTTCCCCGCCGGGGCCGACAAGGCGGTGTTCCTGCTGGCGCCGATGGTGTCGCTGGTCATGGCGCTGATCGCCTGGGCGGTGATTCCGTTCAACGACGGCTGGGTGATCTCCGACATCAACGTCGCGATCCTCTATGTCATGGCGATTTCATCGCTTGAGGTCTACGGCGTCATCATGGGCGGCTGGGCGTCGAACTCGAAATACCCGTTCCTCGGCTCGCTGCGGTCAGCCGCGCAGATGATTTCCTACGAGGTCTCGCTGGGCCTGATCATCATCGGCGTCATCATCTCGACCGGGTCGATGAACTTTGGCGATATCGTCAACGCGCAGCGCGGCGATTTCGGGCTGTTCAGCTGGTACTGGCTGCCGCATTTCCCGATGGTCTTCCTGTTCTTCATCTCGGCGCTGGCCGAAACCAACCGCCCCCCCTTCGACCTGCCCGAGGCGGAATCGGAACTGGTGGCGGGCTACCAGGTGGAATATTCCTCGACCCCGTTCCTGCTGTTCATGATCGGCGAACTGGTGGCCGTGGTGCTGATGTGCGCGCTGGTGTCGCTGCTGTTCCTTGGCGGCTGGCTCTCGCCCATTCCGGGGCTGCCCGATGGCATCCTGTGGATGATCGCCAAGATGCTGGTGGTGTTCTTCATGTTCGCGATGATCAAGGCGATCACCCCGCGCTACCGTTACGACCAGCTGATGCGGCTGGGGTGGAAAGTGTTCCTGCCCTTCAGCCTTGTCTGGGTGGTCTTTGTATCCTTCGCCGCAAAATTCGACTGGTTCTGGGGTGCTTTCGCACGCTGGAGCACAGGGGGCTGACATGACTCAGATCGACTATACCCGCGCCGCCAAGTACTTCCTGCTTCAGGATTTCGCCAAGGGCTTCATGCTTGGGCTGAAGTACATGTTCAAACCCAAGGCGACGGTGAACTATCCGCATGAAAAGGGGCCGCTGTCGCCCCGGTTCCGTGGCGAACACGCGCTGCGCCGTTACCCGAATGGCGAAGAACGCTGTATTGCGTGCAAGCTGTGCGAGGCGATCTGCCCGGCGCAGGCCATCACCATCGACGCCGAACCGCGCGAGGATGGCAGCCGCCGCACCACGCGGTACGACATCGACATGACCAAATGCATCTACTGCGGATTCTGCCAGGAGGCCTGCCCGGTGGATGCCATCGTCGAGGGGCCGAATTTCGAATTCGCCACCGAAACCCGCGAAGAGCTGTTCTATGACAAGGCCAAGCTGCTTGAGAACGGCGAGCGCTGGGAAGCCGAGATCGCGCGCAACCTGGAAATGGATGCGCCCTACCGATGAACGACACGCGCAACCCGTTCGAGGCCATGATGGCGCAGGCGCACGAGATGGCGAAAGCCCTCAACCCTGCGCTTGAAAGCTTCTCGCCCAAGGGGTTCGAGGCCCTGTGGCCGACGATGCCCAAGGACGTGATGGAGATGTGGTTCGGCAATACCGTCAACAAGGACGGGTTGGACGCAAAAACACGTCTTCTTCTGACACTTGCCGGGTTGACGATGCAGGGCGCTCAGGCCGATACGGCGGTGCGCCAGACCGTGCGCCACGCCATCGAGGCGGGGGCGAAAAAACAGGAAATCGTCGAGACCATCGGCCAGATGTCGATGTTCGCAGGCATTCCCGCAATGACACGCGCGCTTGAACTCGCGCAGGACGCCATGGGTGAAAAAGAGGACCCGGAGACATGACCGTATTCAGCTTTTACCTCTTTGCGCTCAGCGCCATCGCGGGCGGGTTCTTTACGGTGGTCAGCCGCCAGCCGGTGCATTCGGTGCTGTGGCTGATCCTTGCGTTCCTGTCCTCGGCCGGGCTGTTCGTGCTGTTGGGCGCCGAATTCGTGGCGATGCTGCTGGTCATCGTCTATGTCGGCGCGGTCGCGGTGCTGTTCCTGTTCGTCGTGATGATGCTCGATGTGGATTTCGCCGAGCTGAAGGCCGAGATGGCGCGCTACATGCCGCTGGCGCTGCTGATCGGGCTGGTTATCCTGATGCAATTCGTCATGGCCTTTGGTGCATGGGAAGCGAACGAAGCTGCCGAAGGTCTGCGCACGCAGGTGATGCCGGTGGATCGACACAACACCGAAGCGCTGGGGATGATCCTGTACGATCAGTATTTCCTGCTGTTCCAACTGGCCGGGCTGATCCTGCTGGTTGCGATGATCGGCGCCATCGTGCTGACGCTGCGCCACCGCCAGGATGTGAAACGCCAGGACGTGGTTGCCCAGATGATGCGCGATCCGGCCAAGGCGATGGAACTGCGCGATGTGAAACCGGGGCAGGGGCTGTGACCGGGAAACCGGTCGGACAGGGCCCTGCCATGACAGACCACGATCCGCCGCTGGCGGTGATCTAAGACGCGACATCCGGGCACCAAGACCCGGGACAAGGCAATACGCACCCGGACACGCTCCGGCACGGAAAAACCGAGGGACGACATGATCGGACTTGAACATTACCTTACCGTAGCGGCGACATTGTTCGTCATCGGCATCTTCGGGCTGTTCCTGAACCGCAAGAATATCATCATCCTGCTGATGAGCATCGAACTGATGCTGCTGGCGGTGAACATCAACCTTGTCGCCTTCTCGTCCTATCTGGGCGACATGGTGGGGCAGGTGTTCACCCTATTCGTGCTGACGGTCGCCGCCGCCGAGGCCGCGATCGGGCTGGCGATCCTTGTCTGTTTCTTCCGCAACCGCGGCACCATCGCCGTTGAAGACGCCAACGTGATGAAGGGCTAGGACATCATGGAAACCATCATTCTCTTTGCCCCCCTCGTCGGCGCGCTTCTGTGCGGCTTCGGCTGGAAGGTGATCGGCGAAACCGCAGCGCAATGGGTGGCGACCGGGCTGCTGTTCCTGTCGGCGCTGCTGTCCTGGATCGCCTTCTTCAGCTTTGAAGGCGTGACGGAACACATCACCGTCCTGCGCTTCATCGAAAGCGGCAGCCTGGCCACCGAATGGGCAATCCGCATGGACCGCCTGACCGCGATCATGCTGATCGTGATCACCACGGTGTCCAGCCTCGTGCACCTGTATTCCTTCGGCTACATGGCCCACGATCCGCAGTGGAAGGACGGCGAAAGCTACAAGCCGCGGTTCTTCGCCTACCTGTCGTTCTTCACCTTTGCCATGCTGGCGCTGGTGACATCGGACAACCTGGTCCAGATGTTCTTTGGCTGGGAAGGCGTGGGCGTGGCCTCGTACCTGCTGATCGGATTCTACTATCGCAAACCCTCGGCCAACGCGGCGGCGATCAAGGCCTTCGTGGTCAACCGGGTCGGCGATTTCGGGTTCGCTCTGGGCATCTTCTGCCTGTTCTTCCTGACGGATTCGATTGATTTCAACACGATCTTCTCCGAGGCATCGACCCTTGCGGAAACGCAGGTCAGCTTCCTCTGGGCGGAATGGAACGCGGCGAACCTTGTGGCCTTCCTGCTGTTCATCGGCGCGATGGGCAAATCGGCCCAATTGCTGCTGCACACCTGGCTGCCCGATGCGATGGAAGGACCGACTCCGGTGTCGGCGCTGATCCACGCGGCAACCATGGTGACGGCGGGCGTGTTCCTTGTGTGCCGCATGTCGCCGATTATGGAATTTGCACCCGAGGCCACCGCCTTCATCACCGTGCTGGGCGCCACGACGGCCTTCTTCGCGGCGACCGTGGGCCTGGTGCAGACCGACATCAAGCGCGTCATTGCCTATTCGACCTGTTCGCAGCTGGGCTACATGTTCGTGGCCGCCGGTGTGGGCATGTATTCGGCGGCGATGTTCCACCTGTTCACCCACGCCTTCTTCAAGGCGATGCTGTTCCTTGGCGCGGGCTCGGTCATCCATGCGATGCACCACGAACAGGACATGATGAACTATGGCGGGCTGCGCAAGAAAATCCCCTATACCTTCTGGGCGATGATGATCGGCACGCTGGCCATCACCGGGGTCGGGATTCCGCTGACGCATATCGGCTTTGCCGGCTTCCTGTCGAAGGATGCGATCATCGAAAGCGCCTGGGCTGGCGGGTCGTCCTACGGGTTCTGGCTGCTGGTGATCGCGGCGGCGATGACATCCTTCTATTCGTGGCGCCTGATCTTCCTGACCTTCTATGGCACCCCGCGCGGCGACAAGCACACGCATGAACACGCGCATGAAAGCCCGATGGTCATGCTGATCCCGCTGGGTGTTCTCAGCCTTGGGGCGATCTTCGCCGGGATGATCTGGTACAACGCCTTCTTCGGCCACACCGACCGGGTCGCGCAGTTCTACGGCATCCCGCTGGCGGGCGCCGAGACCGAGCAGGTCGCCCACGGCGAAACCGCTGCCGCCGACGGTGAACAAGCCGAACACGGGGGCGACGCCGGGCATGGCGAAGACGCCACACATGGTGGCGAACATCACGCAGCCTTTGGCGGAAACCCGGGCGACGGCGCGTTGTACTTTGCCCCCGACAACCACGTACTGGACGACGCACACGCCGCGCCGGTCTGGGTCAAGGTCTCGCCCTTCATCGCGATGTTGCTGGGGCTTGGGCTTGCCGTCTGGTTCTACCTTGTGAACCCGTCGCTTCCGCGTCGTCTGGCCGAGCAGCAGCAGCCCCTGTACCTGTTCCTCAAGAACAAGTGGTACTTTGACGAACTCTATAACGTCGTCTTCGTGCGCCCCGCGCTTGGAATCGGGCGGCTGTTCTGGAAACGCGGCGATGGCAGCATCATTGACGGCTTCCTGAATGGCGTGGCCATGGGCATCGTGCCGTTCTTCACCCGTCTCGCAGGGCGCGCCCAGTCGGGATACATCTTTACCTACGCCTTCTGGATGGTGCTGGGCATTGCCGCCCTTGTCACCTGGATGTCGATCGGAGGAAGCAACTGATGGACAACCTTCTTTCCATCGTCACCTTCATCCCGGCGCTGGCCGCGCTGATCCTTGCCGTGTTCCTGCGCGGAGAGGACGAGGCCGCGCAGCGCAACGCCAAGTGGGTCGCGCTGTTTGCCACTGCGATCACCTTCCTTGTGTCCATCGGCATCTACGCGGGCTTCAACCCCGACGACACCGGGTTCCAGTTCGTGGAAGAGGCGAACTGGCTGGGCGGTTTGAAATACAAGATGGGAGTCGACGGCATCAGCGTGCTGTTCGTAATGCTGACCACCTTCATCATGCCGCTGACGATCCTCGCCAGCTGGGAGGTGAAGACCCGCGTCAAGGAATACATGATCGCCTTCCTGCTGCTGGAAACGCTGATGCTGGGCGTGTTCATGGCGCTGGACCTGGTGCTGTTCTACCTGTTCTTCGAGGCAGGGCTGATCCCGATGTTCCTGATCATCGGCATCTGGGGTGGGGCAAACCGCATCTACGCCAGCTTCAAGTTCTTCCTCTATACCTTCCTCGGCTCGGTGCTCATGCTGGTTGCGATGGTCGCCATGTATGCCGATGCTGGCACCACCGATATCGAGGTTCTGCTGACCCATGAATTCAGCAGCGCCAGCTTCAGCCTGCTGGGCATTCAGGTGTTTGGCGGCTTGCAGACACTGCTGTTCCTAGCCTTCTTTGCCAGCTTCGCGGTGAAGATGCCGATGTGGCCGGTGCACACCTGGCTGCCCGATGCGCACGTTCAGGCGCCCACCGCCGGATCGGTCGTTCTGGCCGCGATCCTGCTGAAGATGGGGGGCTATGGATTCCTGCGTTTCTCGATCCCGATGTTCCCCATCGGGTCCGAGATCCTGACGCCGCTGGTGCTGTGGATGAGCGCGATTGCCATCGTCTATACCTCGCTGGTGGCGCTGGTGCAGGAAGACATGAAGAAGCTGATCGCCTATTCGTCCGTCGCGCACATGGGCTTCGTGACCATGGGCATCTTCGCGGGCAACCAGCAGGGGATCGACGGCGCGATCTTCCAGATGCTCAGCCACGGGTTCATCTCGGCCGCGCTGTTCCTTTGCGTTGGCGTGATCTATGATCGGATGCACACCCGCGACATCGACGCCTATGGCGGTCTTGTGGTGCGGATGCCGGCCTATGCGCTTGTCTTCATGCTGTTCACCATGGCGAACGTGGGCCTGCCGGGGACCTCGGGGTTCATCGGGGAATTCCTGACGCTGATGGGCACCTTCCAGACCAACACCTGGGTGGCCGCCGTGGCGACGACCGGCGTGATCTTCAGTGCGGGCTATGCGCTGTGGCTCTATCGCCGGGTGGTGTTTGGCGATCTGATCAAGGGCAGCCTGAAAACCATTCAGGACATGACCACGCGGGAACGCGCGATCTTTGCGCCGCTGGTTGTCATGACGCTGCTGCTGGGGGTCTATCCCGCGCTTATCACCGATATCATCGGGCCGTCGACGGCGGCATTGGTCGATCACTATCAGGCGGCTGTCAGCGCGGGCGAAGCCGCGACTCAGCACGCATCGAACTAAGGGAGCCGGAGCATGATCCAGGCCGATCTGAACGTCATCCTGCCAGAGATCGTGCTGGCTGCCTTTGCGATGCTGGCGCTTGTGGGCGCGGTGTATACCGGCAAGGACAAGACCGCGCCGGCCATCGTCTGGGCCACGGGGATCCTGATGCTGGGCCTTGCGGTCTGGATCGGGACGCGTGGCACGGCCACCACGGTGGCCTTCAACGGCATGTTCATCGACGATAGCTTTGCGCGGTTCGCCAAGGTCGCGATCCTGCTGTCGGCGGCATCGGTTCTGGTGATGAGCCAGGAGTACATGCAGCGCCGGGGCATCCTGCGGTTCGAATATCCGCTGCTGGTTGCGCTTGCTGCTGTGGGCATGATGATGATGGTCAGTGCGGGCGACCTGATGTCGCTTTACATGGGGCTCGAGCTGCAATCGCTGGCGCTTTACGTCGTCGCCTCGCTGCGCCGCGACAGTCTGAAATCGACCGAGGCCGGGCTGAAATACTTTGTCCTTGGCGCGCTGTCGTCGGGTCTGCTGCTTTATGGCGCGTCGCTGGTCTATGGCTACTCGGGCACCACGCTGTTCTCGGGCATCATCCAGACCGCCGTTCATGGCGAGGTGTCGCTTGGCCTGCTCTTCGGCCTGATCTTCCTGATCTCGGGTCTGGCCTTCAAGGTGTCGGCCGTCCCGTTCCACATGTGGACCCCGGACGTTTACGAAGGCTCGCCCACGCCGGTCACCGCCTTCTTTGCCACCGCGCCCAAGGTTGCCGCGATGGGCCTGTTCGCCCGGCTGATGCACGACGCCTTTGGCGCCGCCGTCAGCGACTGGAGCCAGGTGATCGCGTTGATCGCCGTGGCCTCTATGTTCCTGGGGGCCGTGGCCGCGATCGGCCAAACCGACATCAAGCGCCTGATGGCCTATTCCTCGATCGCGCACATGGGGTTCGCCCTGATGGGGCTGGCCGCCGGAACGGAACTGGGCGTACAGGCGATGCTGATCTACATGGCGATCTACGCCACGATGAATGTCGGCACCTTCGCCTTTATCCTGACGATGGAACGCGATGGCGCCCCCGTTACGGACATTCGCGCGCTGAACCAATACGCGCGCCGTCAACCGGGCCGTGCGTTGGCCATGCTGATCCTGATGTTCAGCCTTGCGGGCGTGCCGCCGATGCTGGGTTTCTTCGGCAAGTTCTACGTGCTGCGCGCGGCGTATGAGGCCGGGCTGGGCTGGCTGGCCGTGGCCGGTGTGGTCGCGTCGGTGATCGGGGCGTTCTACTACCTGCGCATCGTCTACTACATGTACTTCGGCGAGGAAGGCCACGAGATCGAGGCGAATGGCTCGCCCGTGCTCTGGGGTTTCCTGATGGCTTCGGCGGCGGTGATGCTGCTGGGCGTGATCAACATGTTCGGGGTCGAGGGGGCTGCTGCCGCAGCGGCGGCGACGCTTGTCAACTAACCCAGACCGGTCTGAACGGGCAGGGCCAGCGCGATGAGCGACTGGCCCGACGGATACGGGCGGCGCATCCTCGACACCGTGGATTCAACCCTGAACGAGGCCGGGCGCATCGCGCCGGGCCTTTCCGCTCCGGAATGGATACTGGCGCGCCAGCAAACCGCCGCGCGCGGTCGGCGGGGGCGGGCATGGCACATGCCTCCGGGGAACTTGGCCTGCACGCTGGTTTTGCGGCTGGACGAACCGCCCCAGCGGATCGCCCTGCGGTCTTTCGTGTCGGCGCTGGCCTTGTTCGATGCCTGTGCCGAGGTGCTGGGCGACAGCGCCAAACTGTCCCTGAAATGGCCCAACGACGTGCTGCTGAACGGCGGCAAATTCGCGGGCATCCTGCTGGAAACGCTGGGCGGCGCGGGGCAGGGGGGCACCGTCCTGGCCATAGGGATCGGCGCGAACCTGGCCACCGCGCCCGAACCCACCGAGGTCGAATCCCGTGCGCTGCGCCCGGTGTCGGTGCTGGGCGAAACCGGCGTTTCCCTTGACCCCGAGATGTTCCTGACCCATCTGGCCGCCCATTACGCAAAGCGCGAGACGCAATTCACCACATACGGATTCGACACCATCCGACAGGCCTGGCTGGCCCATGCCGCACGGTTGGGCGAGACCATCGTGGCACGAACCGGCACAACCGAAACCGAAGGCCGGTTTGACACGGTGGACAGCGATGGCAATCTGGTGCTTGTCACATCCAGTGGTCCGGTTCGGATTCCTGCGGCAGATGTCTATTTCTAAGGGAACGTCCCATGCTTCTTGCGATTGATTGCGGCAACACCAATACGGTTTTCTCGATCTGGGACGGGACGACCTTCCTGTGCACTCTGCGCACCTCGACCCACCATGCCCGCACGGCGGATGCCTATTTCACGTGGTACACCACTCTGATCAAACACTACGGGATCGAGGCTGACATCACCGATGTCATCATTTCCTCGACCGTGCCGCGTGTCGTCTTCAACCTGCGGGTCTTCGCCGACCGGTTCTTCAACTGCCGCCCGCTGGTGGTGGGCAAACCCGAATGCCTGTTGCCCCACGCGCCGCGCGTTGATACCGGGACCATCGTCGGGCCCGACCGGCTGGTGAACACGGCTGGCGCCTATGATCGGCACGGCGGCAACCTGATCGTGGTGGATTTCGGCACGGCGACCACGTTTGACGTGGTGGACCATGACGGCGCCTATGTGGGCGGGGTGATTGCGCCGGGGGTGAACCTGAGCCTGGAGGCGCTTCACATGGCAGCCGCCGCGCTGCCACACGTCGACATTTCCAAGCCACAGAACGTGGTGGGCACGAACACGGTGGCCTGTATGCAATCAGGCATTTTCTGGGGATATATCGGCTTGGTGCGGGAAATCTGCACGCGCATCCAGGCCGAACGCGATCGCGACATGCGCATCGTTGCCACAGGCGGGCTGGCGCCGTTGTTCCAGCAAAGCGAAGAGCTTTTCGATGACTTCGAAGACGATCTGACAATGCACGGGCTGACCGTGATTCACAAATACAACAAGGATAACGAGTGATATATGAGCAGTAAGCGACTGATCTACCTGCCCCTTGGTGGGGCGGGTGAAATTGGGATGAATGCCTACGTCTACGGCTATGGTGAGCCGGACAAGGAGCGGTTCATCCTTGTCGATCTTGGCGTGACCTTCCCGGATATGGACGGCACGCCGGGGGTTGATCTGATCCTGCCGGACATGACCTGGCTGAAAGAGCGGGCCGACCGGCTGGATGCGATTTTTGTCACCCACGCCCATGAAGACCACGTTGGCGCGGTGGCGATGTGCTACGAGGCGCTTGGCGCACCCGTCTATGCGCGCGCCTTCACGGCCAATATCGCCCGCCGCAAGATGGAAGAATACGGCCATCCCGAAGATGCCGTGCGCACTGCCTCTGCCTGGCCCGAGCAGGTGCAGGCGGGGCCGTTCAGCGTTGGTTTCCTGCCGATGTCACATTCGATCCCCGAAAGTGGCGCGCTGGTGATCGACAGCCCGGCGGGCCGCGTGATCCACACCGGCGATTTCAAGCTGGACCAGACGCCGATCGTGGGTGAACCCTTTGACCCCGAGCTTTGGGCAGAGGTGTCGGCCGGTGGCGTCAAGGCAATGATCTGCGACAGCACCAACGTGTTTTCCCCGATGCCGGGCCGGTCCGAGGCGACTGTGGGCCCCGAGATCGAAAAACTGGTCTCGCAGGCGAGCGGCATGGTGGTTGCGACGACCTTTGCCAGCAACGTGGCGCGTGTCAAGACGCTGGCCGAAGCGGGCGAGCGGGCAGGGCGGTCAATCGTTCTGCTGGGGCGCGCGATGCGCCGGATGGTCGAGGCGGCCATCGAAACCGGCGTGCTGACGGACTTCCCCAAGGTGGTCAGCACCGATGCCGCCAAGGATATCCCGCGTGAAAACCTGATGTTGCTGGTGACGGGCAGCCAGGGCGAGCGCCGGGCCGCAAGCGCCCAGTTGGCGCGCGGCAAATATCAGGGGCTCGAGGTGAAAGAAGGCGATCTGTTCCTGTTCTCCTCGAAAACGATCCCGGGTAATGAACGTGGTGTGATCCGCATCATCAATGCGTTCTCGGAAAAGGGCGTGGATGTGGTGGACGACAGCTCGGGGCTGTATCACGTCTCGGGTCATGCGAACCGCCCCGATCTGGAACGCTTGCACGCCATCGTGAAACCTCAGATGCTGATCCCGATGCACGGCGAACACCGCCACCTGCGCGAACATGCCAAGCTGGCCGAAGCTGCGGGGCTGCAATCGGCGCTGGTTGTGAACGGCATGATGATGGATCTGACAGGCAACGAACCCCGCGTCGCCGAGTACATCGAAACCGGGCGGACCTACCTTGATGGTGCAGTGCAGATTGGCGCGCTGGATGGTGTCGTGCGCGACAGGATCCGGATGGCACTGAACGGCCATGTGATCGTCACCTTGATCCTGGATGACGAGGACGAGCTGCTTGGCGATCCCTGGTGCGAAATCATGGGGTTGCCGGAAACCGGGCGTTCGCGTGCGGCGCTGGTCGAGGTGCTGGAAGAAGACCTGAGTCAATTCCTGAATCGCGCCAACCGCAAGACATTGCGCGATGATGCGGCCATTGAAGAGGCGCTGCGCCGGATTGTGCGCAAGACAGCGCAGGATGAGATCGGCAAGAAGCCAGAGGTGACCGTTGTCGTCAGCCGCCTAAGCTGAGCCAAGCGCGTCCCGTTGAGACCCGGGACGCGCGGGTGCAAAGGCAGAGGCCGTCGTCCTGCGGGCACAGCGCGCCCACAGGACGACGGCCTCTGCGGTTTCGCCCTGGGCATATGGTGCGATCAAAAGAAAAGACCGGCGCGCCAAAGCGCGCCGGTCTTTGTGCGTTACTGCTTGAGGGTGTTATCCGGCGCGCCGCTCGGCAAAGCTGAGCGCGATGAAGCTGGGCATATGATCGCCCAGCCCGACAACATCCTGATCCCGCCGGTCAGACGATTTGCGCGACCGACCACGATCGTCCGAGCGCGACGGGTTGTCTTTCTTGGCAGGCTCGGACTTGGCAGGCTCTGCCTTTGCGGCTTCTGCCCGGGGCGTTTCGTCGGCAACCTCGTCCCGTGCGGCGCTGCGGCGCGAAGACGACGACCGGCTGCGCGAGGATTTGCGCGGCTCGTCCTTCGAAGCAGTGTCGGCCTCTTCGGTCGGTGCGCTGGATTTCAGCGGATTTTCGAGACGCGGAATTTCCCGCTGAACCAGATGCTCGACATCGGCGAGGTTCTTTTCGTCGCGCGGAACGCAGATCATCATCGCTGTCCCCTCGCGACCCGCGCGGCCGGTGCGGCCGATCCGGTGCACATAATCTTCGGCGTGGCTGGGCACATCGAAGTTGAACACATGGCTGACGCTGGGGACATCCAGCCCGCGCGCAGCGACGTCCGACGCGACAAGGATTTTCAACGCGCCGTTACGGAACCCGTCCAGCGTGCGGGTGCGCTGCGACTGGTCAAGATCGCCGTGGATCGGTGCCGCGTCATAGCCGTATTTTTTCAGCGATTTCGCGACGATATCCACATCCGTCTTGCGGTTGCAGAAGATGATGCCGTTGGTCAGTTTATCACCTTCGCCGTCGATCAGTGCGCGCAGCACTGCGCGCTTCTCGCTGGCTTCACGGTCTTTCCGGCTGCCTTTGAACAGCACCACGCCCTGGGTGATCGTCTCGCTCGTGGTGGCCTGGCGGGCAACCTCGATCCGTTCAGGCGCGGAAAGGAAGGTATTGGTGATGCGCTCGATCTCGGGCGCCATGGTGGCACTGAAGAACAACGTTTGACGGGTAAAGGGCGTCAGTCCGAAAATCCGCTCGATATCGGGGATGAACCCCATGTCCAGCATCCGGTCGGCTTCGTCCACAACCATGATCTTCACGTCCGACAGAATCAGCTTGCCGCGCTCGAAATGGTCCAGCAGGCGGCCGGGGGTTGCGATCAACACGTCGACGCCCTTGTCGATCAGCCGGTCCTGTTCGCCAAAGGACACGCCGCCGATCAGCAGCGCCTTGGTCAGTTTGACGTGTTTCGCGTAGGTATCGAAATTCTCGGCCACCTGTGCGGCCAATTCGCGGGTGGGGCACAGCACAAGGCTGCGCGGCATCCGGGCGCGGGCGCGGCCACGGGCCAGCGCGGTGATCATCGGCAGTGTGAAACTTGCGGTTTTGCCGGTGCCGGTCTGGGCGATTCCCAGGACGTCGCGGCCTTCCAAAGCGGGCGGAATGGCGCCAGCCTGGATCGGAGTGGGGGTTTCGTATCCGGCCTCTTCAACGGCCTTCAATACTTTGGGATTCAGGTTCAGGTCAGAAAACTTGGTCATGTGTATCCGCAATTCGCGGACACTGTTCCGGCCCGCGCGTCTGATAAATCGGGCCCGGATGGCCCGCCGGGGCCTGCGCGGCCCGCATGTGACGCTGCCCATAGCAAAATAAGCGCAAAGGGTCAAATTTCATGTCCGTAACGCCCGCGCTAGCAGACGACGTTGGATATTTGTTGCGAAATGGGCAACAAATACCTGCGCTTGGCAGTCAATGTTGCGGAAATTGCCGCGCGCGCTTTTGCTCTAGTTGCAGATCGTGAATGCGAAGTAGCCCCTCGGCCTGTAGCGCGGCGCAATGGGAAGGGGTGGCGGTGCACAGGCTGTCGTGAAACCGGCGAAGCCCGTCTTCGCCTTCGCTGTCCAGCAGCGCGGCAAACACCTCGTGCAGCGTCAGGCCGCTTGGCCCTTTGCGCCCAAGCTCGGCGCGATAGGCGCCATGGCTGTGGCGATAGTCGAACCGGCTGCGGAAATCTTCCCAATCGTTTGCGTGGCAATGCAACAGCGACACAGTGGTCAAATCCACAGCGCCGGGGTTCTGCAACTCGCCCTTACGGGCGTTGTGGATCCGGAACTCTATGTCGCCCATGCCGGTCCGAAGGAAAATCTTGCCGGCAACGTGGCTTAGGAAGCCATCGTCGATATGGGCGGCATAGTCGGGGTACAGCCGTGCAGTGCTGCGATCGCGCGCGGTGCGGTCGATATGCATTGCCTTGAAGGCGGTGGCTGGAGCATAGAAATCGGGCGTGTCCGGAGCCAATGCTTCGGCCGGGCGCACGCGCGCGGTGAAGGCCTGCGCGGGAAGGGCGGTCAGCGCCTCGGCGACGCCGGTTTCGGGCCAGAGGAATTCGTCCACATCAATATGCGCCAGCCAGTCCACCTCGGCAGGGCGGGCATAGGCATGTGTTGCGTTCAGGGTTTGGCGCACCTGATGTTTGGCAGGCCGGCTGCCATTTTGCCGTTTCCAATATCCCGCATCGCAAACCCGCAGGCGGACCTTGGGATGCGCCTTCAGCGCCGCTTCGGCCGTGGGGTTGGGCTCGTCCAGATAGAGGTAAAGACGGTGCGCACCCAGTTCGAGGTGGTGGGCCGCGAAATTCAGGATGGTCGTGTGATCCGCGCGGATGGTGGCGACGATGCCCCAGGTTGTCATGAAGGTGGCCCCGCGCGCGTTACCGTCATTCCATCATGACGCGGGCCGTGGCGGGGTCAAGCCATTATGGTTGGACGTGTCCGCCATGAAGCTGCCACATTTGGTGGTCCGTTTCATCGCTGCGTAGACGCGTGTCAGGTACGGAGCGGTCGGTTGTCTCTGTTACGTGGACAGTGGCAAGATTTTCACCCGAATTAGTGCGGTTGTTGACCGTTTCCACGGAAAATCGAAAAACAATTTTCTTCAAATTTTGTTAACTTTATGGTAAATTTATGGTGCTTGCGGTGCTTGCTTTCCGCAGCGTGTGAGATTTGAAAACAACTTTAGTGTGAGAGAAGGTTATGAAACTGAAACTTTTGAAGACGGCTGCGGTTGCGGCGATTGCAGCAGTGATCGGCACCGGCGCTTCGGCCCACGCGACGTCGATCGGTTATGCGAACTCGGGGCCTGGCGCAGTCGCTGTCTGGCTTGGAACGTATAATCATGGTACATCAACGCACCACCTGGAAGGGTCGATGAACCTGACCGGGGTCGACGTAACGTACAACCAAACCGTTGCTTTCACGCTGGCGGCTGGTCTTGGCGGGACAACGTGGCAAGGTTATGCGGGCTATCAGGGGGTCAACAAGCCGAATGGGCTTATTGACGGGACAACCAACTTCTATGCGCCGAACGGGTGCCTTTCAAGCGGGGGTGCATTGGTTTCCACGCCGAACACCTGCGGCGGCGGCGTTGATCATTGGCAAGGTGCGGTATTCTCTGGGCTGACAGCCGGTACATACCAGTTTACCTGGACGCCCATTGCGAACCCGACAGCAGAATGGTCTGTTCTGAACCCGGCGATGAACGGCCAATTCACCATCTCCGGCAGCGTTATCAACCCGGGCCAGGTTCCGCTTCCGGCCGCCGGCTGGGCGCTGATCGCCGGTCTGGGCAGCTTTGCCGCGCTGCGTCGTCGCAAGAAGAAAGCTGCTTGATCCTTCCGATCAGCGCGAACAGGAAAAGCCCCCGGTGCTGCCGGGGGCTTTTTCGTTGGCTCAGACCATCATTTCCTTGGTCGCGGTCAGCTTGACCTTGGGATAGTCCCGTTCGACCCGGTCGATATCCCATTGCAGGCGCGTCAGGTATACGATGTCGCCATCATGATCGTGAGCGATGTGCTGCTTGTTGGCATTGGCAAAGGCCTCAACCGCTGCGCGCTCGCCACCAACCCAGCGGGCCGAGGTGAACTGCGACGCCTCAAAGCGCACCGGCAGGCCGTATTCCAGCTCGATCCGGCTGGCCAGAACCTCGAATTGCAACTGGCCGACCACGCCGACCACAAAGCCCGAGCCGATCGAGGGTTTGAACACCTTGGCCGCGCCTTCCTCGGCGAATTGCATCAGCGCCTTTTCCAGGTGCTTGGCCTTCATAGGATCGCCCGCGCGCACGCCCTGCAACAGTTCAGGCGCGAAAGAAGGGATGCCCGTAACCCGCAGGTCTTCGCCCTCGGTCAGCGTGTCGCCGATGCGCAACTGGCCGTGGTTCGGAATGCCGATGATATCACCGGCCCAGGCCTCTTCCGCCAGTTCCCGGTCAGACGCCAGAAACATCACCGGGTTCGAGATCGTCATCGGCTTCTTTGACCGCACATGCGTCAGCTTCATGCCGCGACGGAAGTGCCCCGAGGCCATGCGCACAAAGGCCACCCGGTCGCGGTGCTTGGGGTCCATATTGGCCTGCACTTTGAAGACAAAGCCGGAAACCTTTGTTTCCTCGGGTAAAATCTCGCGCGGGGTGGCGGATTGAATCTGCGGCTCGGGGCCATAGTTCGCGATGCCTTCCATCAGTTCCTTCACACCGAAGGAATTGATCGCCGAACCGAACCAGATCGGCGTCAGCGAACCCTCGGCCATGGATTTGGCATCAAGCGGGGGCAGCAGTTCGCGCGCCATCTCAAGCTCTTCGCGCAGTTTCTCAAGCTGCGCGGCAGGAACGTGCTCGGCCAGCTTGGGATCGTCCAGCCCTTTGATTTCAATGCTTTGCGCCACCTTGTTGCGGTCGGCGCGATCCATCAGCTCCAGCCGGTCGCGCAGGATGTCATAACAGCCAAGGAAATCGCGGCCCATGCCGATGGGCCAGCTGGCCGGAGTCACGTCGATGGCCAGGTTTTCCTGTATTTCGTCAATGATCTCGAAGACATCCCGGCTTTCCCGATCCATTTTGTTGCAAAAGGTCAAGATCGGCAGGTCGCGCAGGCGACACACTTCGAACAGTTTCTGGGTCTGGCTTTCGACGCCCTTGGCACCGTCGATCACCATGATCGCCGCATCCACCGCCGTTAGGGTGCGGTAGGTGTCTTCGGAGAAATCGCTGTGGCCGGGCGTGTCGACAAGATTGAACCGATAGTTGGCATAGTCGAACGACATGGCCGAGGCCGAGACGGAAATGCCCCGGTCTTTTTCCATCTGCATGAAGTCCGACCGCGTGCGCCGCGCTTCGCCCTTGGCACGGACCTGGCCCGCCATCTGGATCGCGCCACCGTACAGCAGGAATTTTTCGGTCAGCGTCGTCTTGCCCGCATCCGGGTGCGAGATGATGGCAAAGGTGCGCCGCCGGGCGATTTCGGCGGGCAATTCGGAGCGGTTGGAAGCGGCGTCAAGCATGGCATCGCAATAGGACAAGCCATGGCGCGGCGCAAGCGCGTGCGAAAGGCGCTGGCCCGAATCGACGGGCTATGGCAGGGTGGGAACAATACGTGAACATTTTGGAGGAAAATGATGAAACTGGAAGAGATTGCCGCAGAACTGGTTGCCGGTTGCCGCGAAAACCGGACTGCCGAGAACCTGGATAAGCTTTATGCCGATCACGCGATCTCGGTTGAGGCGCGCGATACGGGCTCGGGCCGTGAATGCGCGGGGCTGGATGGGATCAAGGCCAAGCATGACTGGTGGGATCAGAACATGGAGATGACCGATGGAACGGTCAGCGATCCATTTCCGCATGGCGATGACCGGTTTGCCGTTATCTTCGAGGCGCAGGGGCGTGAAAAGGCCACTGGAAACGCTTTCGAAATGAAGGAAGTGGCAGTTTACCACGTGGCCGATGGCAAGATCGTGCGCGAGGAGTTTTTCTATTAACTACTGCATCGAGGCGCGGCGCAGCAGGTCGATGGCATCGGGGCGGTCCAGCAACGCCTTCTGAACGTCGGTGCCATGTGCGTCGCGGCTGCCATGGTTGGGCAGAAGTCCGGGTAGCCGGTCCAGCAACTCAGGTGGCAGAGCCGGGCGCGTGCGCGGTTCCACCAGCATGGATTCGGCGGCAATGCCTTCGGCGTAGATGATGTGATGGCTGTCGAACAGGATCTGGAAATAGTCGATGTACCCGCCCGACCGCACCCGCACCGTGGTGCCGTTGACAAGGTGGCGCGCCTTGACAAGCAACTCGGCCCGGCCAACGCCCAGTTGATCGCTGCGCTGATACACGAACAGGCGGTGATGCGGGCTGACCACCAGTTCGTTCAGGTTGTTCAATGTGCCGGGCGCAATCACGATGGGGGCGAATTCGCCGGCTGCGCGCACCGTGGTCTGCCCGATCCAGCGCACCGCTTGGGGGCCGTTGTCGCGCGTCAGTACGCGGTCGCCGATCCGCAGCTTTTCAATCGGGACCTGGGCACCGGTCGCCAGGGTGATGTTCGTCCCGCGCGAGAAAGACACACAGGCGATCTGGGCAAAGGTCTGACGTACGGCGGCGCGTTCGGCCTTGACCAGCCGATAGGGTGCGCCGACGCGCAGCGGCTCCAGCGGCAGAAGGTAAACGGCAGCCACGGTCTGATCGGAATCGGTTTCCACCAGCACGATCGCGTCATGCGTCTGACCGTCCGCCGACATCAGAACCAGAGCGCAATCCAGATGCAGGGGGGCCCCGGTTCGGCCAACGGCGCTGCCACTGGCGATTTCCAGCGTTCCGTCGCCATGTGTCAGCAAGGCAAGGCGCTGCGCAGTGGCCCCCCCGGACAGGGCATAGGTATCGTCGGCCTCAAGCTCGCCCAGGATCGACAGCGTGTCACCTTCGTTCACGCCTTCGACGACGCAAAAATCCTCGGCCCGGTGGATAAGGATGTTCTGGGCCGGGAAAGGTGTTTCAGAGAGGGCGATGGCATCGTTCATGGTGGTGGATCGCATGCTAACGGGACAGTGTGAAATACGGGTTACCGTAGAATTGTGGCGCGGTTGGGTCAAATAGCCGGTGATATGCCGACTTGTTTGGCGTAACCGGGGACGGATGAAAGAAGGAGCGCATCATATGGATTTGGGAATTAAAGGAAAACGGGCGCTGGTCTGTGCCAGCAGCAAAGGTTTGGGACTGGGCTGTGCGCAGGCGCTGGCAGAGGCCGGTTGCGATCTGGTGATGAACGCGCGCGGGGCCGAGGCGCTGGAACAATCTGCCGAAGCGATCCGGAAGGCGTATGGCGTATCGGTTGAAACCGTCGCCTGCGATATCACCACAACCGAGGGCCAGGCCGCCGTGCTTGAGGCCGCTGGTCACGTCGACATCCTTGTGACCAACGCGGGCGGACCACCTCCGGGCATGTGGAGCGACTGGGATCGCGACGATTTCATCAAGGCGCTGGACGCGAACATGCTGGCGCCGATTGCGCTGATGAAGGCGCTGTTGCCCGGCATGATCGACCGGGGCTGGGGCCGGGTGGTCAACATCACCAGCCAGTCGGTGCGCGCGCCCATCGCCGTTCTTGGCCTGTCGAACGCGGCACGGACCGGGTTGACGGGCTATGTTGCGGGCACCGCGCGGCAGGTGGCGCAGCATGGCGTGTGCATCAACAACCTGCTGCCCGGCATCCACGACACCGACCGCGCCATCGCTTTGGATACCGGCGCGGGCAAAGCGCAGGATATCACCCGGGACGAGGCGCGCACCCGCCGCGAAGCCACGATTCCGGCGCGGCGCTATGGCACGGCCAGCGAATTCGGCGCCGCCTGCGCCTTCCTGTGTTCACAGCACGCCGGTTTCATCGTGGGGCAGAACCTGCTGCTTGACGGTGGCGCGACCAACCTGACGGTGTAACCGTGGCCTCGGGGTATTCGCTGAAGGATCAGTTGTTTAATGCGGATACGGTCGGTTATCTGGCCGGGCTTTTTGCGGCCGATCCCAACTTTGATGCCCCGGAGTTCACCGCGCAGGTGCTGGCGGGATTTCCCTCGCGCGAGCTGAAACAGCGTATCGACTGGATCGCGGTCTGTCTGGCCGAGCAGATCGGCGTTGACTTGCCGCGCGCCGCGCCGCTTCTGCGTGCAGCCTTGCCGCCACCGCTGGACCCGACGCTAAAAGACGATGATTTCGGTCGGTTCATCTTTGCCAGTCTGGGCGAATACGTGGTTCTGGCAGGGCTGGACGGTCATCCTGATCTGGCGCTGGATCTGATCGAGGACATCACCCAGCGATTCAGCATGGAATATGCGGTGCGCCCGTTTCTGGCGCGCTATCCTGACCTTGTATTGGCGCGCTTTGCCAGGTGGGCGGATCATCCCAACTATCACGTGCGGCGGCTGGTCAGCGAAGGCTCGCGACCTCGGTTGCCTTGGGGCGCAGGGGTTGGGCTGTCGCCCGAGGCCACGCTGCCGCTGCTTGACACGATGCATGGAGACGATGCGCGGTTTGTCACAAGATCGGTCGCCAACCATCTGAATGACATTGCAAAAACTCACCCTGACCTTGTGTTGGAGCGGCTGGCGCGCTGGCGGAACGAAGGTCGGCAAGACGCGAGAGAATTGCGCTGGATGGTCAACCATGCCCTGCGCGGGCTGGTGAAAGCCGGGCATCCAGAGGCGATGGCAATGCTGGGCTATGCTGCGGATGTGGCGTTAAACTGTACGGTGACTGTTCCGCCAAGGGTGCGGATTGGTGACGTTCTGGCGTTGGAATGCAGCCTGACCGCCGCACGGAAAACGCCTGTCTTGGTGGATTACATCGTTTGGTTTGCCCGTGACGGTGGGGCACCGCGCCGTAAGGTATTTAAGCTGAAAACCGGCACGATCATGCCTGGCACGCCATTGGTTCTGACAAAGGGCCACAGGATGAAGGGCGATGCGACGACCTTTCGCCTGACACCCGGGGCGCACGCGGTTGAAATTCAGGTGAACGGGCAGGTGCGGGCGCGGGCAGAGTTCACTTTGCAGCCATAACCGCCGGACCGGCGCTTGCTTCGCGCCGGTCCTGTTGATATTGCCCAGACCGCCCGATCAGGCGGATCGTGCAAGCAGAAAGGCCCGCGTTCTGGAACCCCTGCAAAACCGTTTGGAAATCCGCAACCTGCTGCGCCGGTTCGATGGCAAGGCGGTCGTGAATGACGTGTCTTTGGCGATCAAGCCGGGGCAGGTCACCTGCCTTCTTGGCCCCTCTGGCTGTGGCAAATCCACGACCCTGAGAATGATCGCCGGGGTCGAGCCGCTGGACGGTGGGGAAATTCGTGTCAACGGGCGGCAGGTCGCCGGGGATGCGGGGCTGGTGCCGCCCGAAAAGCGCGGCATCGGTTTGATGTTTCAGGATTTTGCCCTGTTTCCGCATCTGAGCGTGGCCGACAACGTGGCCTTTGGATTAAAAGGACCGCGCGACGAGAAACGAGATCGGGTGCGGTCCCTGCTGGAGCGGGTCGATCTGCTGCGCCACATCGACAGTTTTCCGCACCAATTGTCAGGCGGCGAACAACAGCGCGTGGCGTTGGCCCGTGCCATCGCACCACGTCCCGGTGTGATGCTGATGGACGAGCCGTTTTCCGGGCTCGACAACCGGCTCCGCGATGGCATTCGCGATGAAACGCTGGCCCTGCTGAAAGAAGAGGGCGCCGGGGTACTGCTGGTGACGCATGAACCCGAAGAGGCGATGCGCATGGCTGATGAAATCGCGCTGATGCGCAATGGTCGGATTGTGCAAAGCGGCGCGCCTTACAATGTGTACACCCGTCCCGTCGATCTGGATGCGGTGTTGTTTTTCAGCGATGCCAATATCTTGCGGGCCAAAGTTCATGGCGCGCTGGCGGATACGCCCTTTGGCCGGTTTCTGGCGCCCGGTATTGCCGATGGGATGCCGGTCGATATCGCTTTCCGGCCTCAGCATGTGCGCATCGATTTCGACAGGGGCGGCAGCGGGCCTTTGCCCACGCCAACCGATGGCGTGGCCGCGCGCGGCGAAGTGGTGCGCGCACGCTTCATGGGGCATGAATCGCTAGTCGAATTCCGGATGGATTTCGAAGGCGCGATCCTCAAGGCGACAGTGCCGTCGGTTTTCCTGCCCAAGCCCGGGACGGTGATGTGGCTGACAGTGCGTCGGGATCGATGTTTCGTCTTTCCGGCAACCGGTTAGGAACCAGCGCCAAAGTCTGACAGCCGCTTGCCCGGCTCGTCCACGAACAATTCCGGCAGCGGCTCGGCGCGGGTCAGGCTGTCGGTGCGGAACTGCGCAAAGGCCTCTGTGGCTTCGCACCATGCGGTCAGCACCCAGAGGCGCGCCCAATGTTCCAGTCGCAGTGGACGCACCCGGCGCGGGGCGCTGTCCTGCGTTTGAATCAACAGCTTCTGACGTGCGCGGATCGCCCGGCGCAGGGCCGGGATGTGGGAAAAGCCCCGCGTGGCACGAGGCGCGGCATGGGCCGTGGCCCAAGCTTCGCCCGGCTGGTTGCCATGCTCCGGCATGACGGCATCAATCTTCTCGGCAAGCGACAAGGCGGCGGCGCGCAACTCGGGGTCGTCGGTTTCGGCCACGATCGCAATGCCCAGGTTCAGTGCGCCCAGTTCCTCCTCGCTGAGTGACAGCGGCGGCAGCGCAATTTCGGGCGCCAGCCGGTAGCCGGAGCCGGGCTGTCCTTGAACGGGCAGGCCCGCGCGCTGCAGATGCTCCATATCGCGGTAGATGGTGCGTAGTGAGGCCCCGGTCGCCTGTGCCAAATCTTCGGCGCGCAGGGTCTGCCCTCCGGCCAGGCGCCGATGCAGATCAAGCAGACGCTCGGATTTTCGGGTCATTGCTGTGTCGCCTCGTCAAATGCTGCCAAAATCATGTCAGGAGTGATGGCGACTGTAAAGCCGATGGCGATTCTGGACCCGTCCCGGTGCTTGCTACGCCGGTTTGCCGCTTTTGCCGGTGTCCGGGCACGGCTAGAACCGAGGTCAGGATATTGCCCGATACGCATCGGGCCAGAAGAGACTGACAAGGAGAAGACAATGCTCAACAATATCGGCCTGCCGGGCCTTCTGCTGATTGCCGTCGTGGTTCTGGTTCTGTTTGGCCGGGGCAAGATCAGCTCGCTCATGGGCGAAGTCGGCAAGGGAATCACCGCCTTCAAGAAGGGCGTGACCGACGGCTCGAAAGAGCTGGAAGAGGACAACGGCGAAACCGCACGCGACATCACGCCGGAAGGCGAGAAGGACAAGGCGTAACCACAGATGTTCGATCTGGGATGGACCGAGCTGCTGGTCATCGGGATCGTCGCGCTGATCGTGGTCGGGCCAAAGGACCTGCCGGTGTTGTTCCGCAACGTCGGGCGGTTCGTGGGCAAGGCCAAGGGTATGGCGCGCGAATTCAGCCGCGCGATGAACGATGCCGCCGATGAAACCGGAATGCGCGATGTGGCCAAGGGGCTGAAAACGGCCACGAATCCGATGTCGTCGGCAATGGACGGGGTGAAGGATGCCGCGCGCGATCTGACGCGCGATCTGAACCCGGCGCGCTTTGCCGAGGGCAGCGAGACCGAAAAGCTGGCCAAGGAACGCGCCGACAGCGCGAAGAAGATCCAGGCCTCGACCGCCCGCGCGGCGGCCGAACGCAAGGCGAAAGAAGCCGCCGAGGCGCTGGCCAAGGCCGAAGCAGCCGAGGCCGAGCTGGCCAAGGGGACAGAGAGCAAGACATGAGTCACATGGCGGATGACAGTATCGACGACAGCGCCGCGCCGCTGATCGAACATCTGGCCGAACTGCGCACACGGCTGATCCATTCGGTGCTGGCGTTCATCGTCGGGATGGTGATCTGTTTTACCGTCTGGAACCCGATATTCGATTTCCTGACACACCCGCTGTGCAGCGCTATGGCGGTGCGGGGCCACTCTGATTGCGGGCTGATCCTGATCAAGCTGCAAGAGGGCTTTTTCGTCGCGATTTCCATCTCGCTTCTGGGCGGGCTGGTGCTGTCGTTTCCCTATATCAGCTACCAGATGTGGCGGTTCGTGGCGCCGGGGCTGTATAAATCCGAGAAGGGGGCGTTTCTGCCCTTCCTCGTGGCCTCGCCCTTCATGTTCTTCCTGGGGGCGAGTTTCGCGTTCTACGTGGTCACGCCGCTGGCGTTCGACTTCTTTCTTGGCTTCCAGCAGGCGGGCAGCGTTCTGACCGGTGAAACCGATGGCAATGCCGTGGCCGGCATCGCGTTTCAGGGCTCGGCACAGGAATATCTGAGCCTGACGATCAAGTTCATCGTCGCTTTTGGCCTGTGTTTCCAGTTGCCGGTGCTTCTGACGCTGATGGGCAAGGCGGGGCTAGTCAGCGCGGATGGCCTTGGCGGCGTGCGGAAATACGCGGTTGTTGCCATTCTGGTGCTGGCCGCGCTGGTGACGCCGCCTGATGTCATCACCCAGGTCATCCTGTTTGTCGTGGTCTACGGTCTTTACGAGATTTCCATCTTCCTTGTCCGACGAGTCGAGCGCAAGCGCGAGGCACAGCTGCGCGCCGAGGGCTATTACGACGACGAGATGGAGGCCGAGCTTGACGATCCGTTGGCCGACGAGTCGGGTGAAGAGGGCAAGCCATGAGCAAAGACATGATGGACCTTGATCCGGCCGATCTGGGCCGGATTGCCGAGGCATTGGAGCGGATGGCGCCGCCGCCGCTGCCTGCGCCCGATTTCGCCGCTGCTCCGGCCTTTGTCTGGCACGTCGCGCCCGACCGGCTGGAGCCGGTGCCGGTTGTCAATCGGATCGGTCTGGAGCTGCTGGTGGGGATTGACCGCTCGCGCGATACGCTGCTGGACAATACACAGCGCTTCGCCAAGGGGTTCGCCGCGAACAACGCCCTGTTGTGGGGCGCGCGGGGCATGGGAAAATCCAGCCTTGTCAAGGCGATCCATGCCGAAGTGAATGCGGATCACCCCGAGCTGAAGCTGATCGAGCTGCAACGCGAGGATTTGCCCTCGGTCGGGCGGCTGCTGGCCCATCTGCGCGCGGCGCCCTATCGGTTCGTGCTGTTCTGCGATGACCTGTCGTTCAGCCACGACGACCAGCATTACAAATCGCTGAAGGCCGTTCTGGATGGCGGGATCGAGGGGCGTCCAGCCAATGTGGTGCTCTATGCCACGTCGAACCGGCGCCACCTGATGCCGCGCGACATGATCGAGAACGAACGGTCAAGCGCGATCAACCCCTCGGAAGCGGTGGAAGAGAAGGTCTCGCTATCGGATCGTTTCGGGCTGTGGCTGGGATTCCACCCCTGCGATCAGGCGGAATTCCTGGCAATGATCGAACGCTATTGCACGGCCTATGGCGTGACGGTGGACGCCGATACGCTGTACGCAGAGGCGATCGAATGGCAGGCGACGCGGGGCGCGCGTTCGGGCCGGGTGGCGTGGCAGTTCTTTGTCGATCTGGCAGGCCGTCAGGGCGTGCGGATCGGGTAGGGGGCGCTGCCCCCGTCCGCGCTGCGGACTCCCCCGGAGTGTATCTGGAATAGTGAAACAGGGGCGCGGTGGTGCAGGCTGCGCCCCTGTTTATATTCAGTCGAGGTAGGGCGCGGGATTCACGCTGTCGAAGCCGTTGCGGACTTCGAAGTGAACGTAGGCGTTGTCGCCATCGCGCAGCTTGGCGAGGCTTTGGCCGCGTTTGACAGTATCGCCTTTCTTGACCTGAATGCCGTCGATATTGGCGTAGACCGTGAGCAGGTTGTCGGGGTGGCGCACCACGACGATCGGCACCTTGTCGGCGCTGGCCGTGATCGCCGCGACGCTGCCATCGGCGGCGGCCTTGACCGGGGTGCCCGGCTCGGCGGCAATGTCGATCCCGTCGTTCTTGCCTTTGGAGAAGGCGCGGATGATCTTGCCCTGCACGGGATAGCCCATGGGGGCGGTACTGGCGGCTGGTTTCGACGGCTGTCCGACGGAAACCTTGGGCAGCTCGGGTGCTGCTGCGGCAACTTTCTGTTCCGGCAGCGGTTTCGTCGCGCTTGGCGGGGTGGGCGTGGGGCTGCCTGCACCCGGTTCGGTCACGGCGGCGGTGACGGCGGCGGGCAGCGGTTTGGGTGCGGCAGAGCCCGCAACGGGGATCAGCAGATGTTGTCCTTCGCGGATCGCGAAATCGGGGCCAAGACCGTTCCATTCGCCCAGAGATTTTACCGGCACGTTGTACAGGCGGGCGACGGTATAAGCGGTTTCGCCCCGGACCACGCGGTGTTTGACCGGCTCGGCGCCGGCGACGGCTGCCGCCGGTTTTGGCGTGCTGGCCGCCGGTGGCAGGGCCGTCGTTTGCACCGACGACGGAGTCGGGGTGGTGTCGGGGGAAGCGTCGATGGCACCCGATGCGATGGCGGTGATGTCGACATTGCCGGCGCCCGGGGCGGCGGCGATGCGGGTTGGCAGCGCCACGACTTCGCCTTCGCGCAGGGGCTGGCCGTTTTCCAGCCCGTTGTAGCGCGCGAGCTCTTGCGGGTTCAGACCGGTGCGGGCTGCGACGCTGGCGACCGTATCGCCGCGGCGGGCCACGGCGACCTGATAATTGGGATAGGTGATGACGCCGCGCGCATCCGGTTTGGGGCGTTCGCCGGTGGCGGTTTGCGCGGCGGGCGAGGTTGAAAAGGCGCCCAGCTTGCCGCGCATATCCAGATCGAGCGGTTCGTCGCAGGCCGCGAGCAAGGCCAGCGCCGAAGCGGCCAGCCCGAACCGGGCGAGGGTGCGGAGGGAATATGTGGTCATGCTCTGTTCCTCATCTGCCCTTTCCTGTTCGGTCGGAAAGTGGCGCCGTCCTTCATTCAATTCAAGACCCGTCCTTGCCAAGACCTTCGAGCAGGGGCACGAAGCGGACCGGGCGCAATTCATCGTAGTCAAAACCGTTCTCGCCCCGCCGGACCCGGATCAGGGTCTGAACCGCATCCGACTGGCCGACAGGCACCACCATGATACCCCCGATCTTGAGCTGAGCCAAGAGCGGGCCGGGCGGGTCTTCGGCGGCGGCGGTGACAAGGATGCGATCAAAGGGGGCCTGCTCGGCCAGACCATGCGATCCATCGGCTGTCATGGCGGTGATATTGACAAGCCCCAGCGCCTGGAACACGGCGTTGGCGTCGCGCACCAGACGCGCGTGGCGGTCGACCGTGTAGACCCGGCGCGCCAGCCGCGCGAGGATCGCCGCCTGATAGCCCGAGCCGGTGCCGACTTCGAGCACCTTGTCGCGGGCGGTGATCTGGAGCGCCTGTGTCATCAGGCCGACCACGGAGGGTTGCGAGATGGTCTGGCCGCAGGGGATTGGCAGAGGCATGTCCTCATACGCGCGATCCGCGAAGATGCCGGTAATGAAGCGGCCCCGGTCGATGGTTTCCATCGCGTTCAGCACACGCTTGTCGGTCACCCCGCGTGAGCGCAGGGCATAGAGGAACTGCATCTTGGTTTCGGCGTCCGGCCCGCCGGAGCTGGGCCCGGTCATGCGTGGGGATCCGTCATTCGATGGCCTTCAGCGCGTCCAGCGCATCGTGGGCGGTCAGGTCGGCGCGCATCGGCGTAACCGAGATGTAGCCATCGAGGTTGGCGCGGGCATCGGTGCCGGGCGCGGTGCGGACCTGCTGGTTGCCGCCTTTGACCCAGAGGAACCGTTTGCCCGAGGGCGAGCTGTGCGCCTCGACCGAGAAGCAGGTGTCGCGCCGGAAGCCCTGGGTCGCAACGCGAATGCCCGCGACCTCGGGGGCAGGGACGGGTGGAAAGTTGATGTTGTAGAACAGCCGGTAATCCTCGCCCTGGTCGGGGGCGTTTTGCAGGATGCGGCGGATCACCTCGGCGCCATGTTCGGCTGCGGCCTCGAACGGATTCTCCGACGGGAAGTTGCGCGGCCCGAGGTATTGCGAGAGCGCAAAGGCGGGCAGCCCCTGCAACGCGCCTTCGATGGCGCCGCCAAGGGTGCCGGAATAGAGCGCGTTTTCGGCTGAGTTGTTGCCGCGGTTCACGCCCGAGAGCACGATATCGGGGGGCGTGTCGACCATCACGTCATGCAGCCCGGCCAGCACGCAATCAGCGGGCGAGCCTTCGGCGGCGAAACGGCGCGGGCCCATTTCTGCGATCAGCGTGGGGTGGGTGTAGCTGATGCAATGGGCCACGCCCGATTGCTCGAAGGCGGGTGCGACTGTCCAGACTTCGCCATCGGGGCCAGCAAGGTCTTGCGCGATCGCCTCGAGCACCTTCAGCCCGGGGGCGTTGATACCGTCGTCGTTGGTGATAAGAATACGCATGTGCCTGCCCCGTTTTGCCCTTTGTGATAGGCGAGGGGCAGGCGGGGGGCAAGCCGCTACGGCCCTATTCCTTGCGCTGCGGGCGTTGCTGCATCACGCCGGGGCGGTCACTCCGATGTCAGTCAGGATACGTGCGGCCTGGGCTGTGGGCTGGGCCAGTGCGCTGCGGTCTTCTCCGGGGAAGAACCGGGCGCGGGTGGCCGTGGGCATGGGAGCCGGGGTTTCGACATGAACGCGGGGGCCGGTTTTCGCCGTCTCAGCCTGCCAGCTGCGCACCAGCGCCATCTGCGCAGCCTTGCTGGCGCCGTAGACGCCAAAGAATTTCTCGCCCGCGCGGGGGTCGTCGAAGAACAGCGCCTGGCCTTCTGTGCCCAGCAGGGGCGCGACAAATGGGATCAGCACCGAAAGCGCGGTACAGTTCGTCGCCATCGAACGGTCCCAATCCTTGGCATCGGTGAAGACGGCGGGCGCAAGCGTGGGCGCGTGGACCGCCGCATGGGCCCAGAGTGCGACACTGCCCCAGCGGTCGTGGATGCCGCGGCACAGCGTGGCCATGGCATCGGCATTGGTGATGTCCATCGGGGCCAGCGTGGCCGAGCCGCCCAGCGACTTGATCCGGTCGTCCAGGTCTTCGAGCGCGCCGGTGGTGCGGGCGACGGCGACGATGTGGTGGGTCGGGGCCAGCGCTTCGGCCAGGGCGGCGCCCAAGCCACGCGAAGCGCCGGTGATAAGAGCGATCTGTGTCATGAGGGCGGTTTGGGCGCGTTTCGCGGCGGCGTCAAGCCTTGGGCGCGCGGTGCCTAGCCGCGTGGCATTTCGTAGACCCGCGCAATACCGTTCTGCACAAGGTGGACCCGTCCATCGGTTATGGCGGTGACGCGCGCGCCAGCGACGCGGTCGCCCGTGGTGACGCGGTGGATGTCGCCGCGTGGCGTTCGGATCAGCGCGGCGCGGCCGCCCGGGGCTGTGATGGTGCCCAGCAAGGCAAGCGCGTTCAGGTCGAGCGCGTTCTTTTCCGTGGCTTTGCGCGCGGTGGCTTCGGGGGTGTCGGACATGATTCCTCGGGTCGTGGTACCGCGCTCCGGCGGCAGTGGACCGGGGCGATGACACGGCAGGGCGACGGATGAAAGGGGGCGCGGACCCGGACGGGGGCGGGCGGCAGAGGATTGCCGGATGCCTTAGGGACAGATGCCGGATTTCCGCCGAGGCCAAAGCGCGGCCCGGTGTCGCGGGGGGTGAACTGCCGGGGTTTACTACGGTTTGCGCGGAGGCTTGGGCGGGAAGACGGAGGTGCCCAGGCTGCCGGAGGCGCCGATACGGAAAAAGGGGGCTCTGCCCCCGTCCGCTTTGCGGACTCCCCCGGGATATTTGGCCCCAAAGATGGAGGGCTGCGTGTTTACTCGGCGGCCTTCATCTCAAAGCCCTGTTCCAGCATGTCGACCGGGCGCACGGGGTAGTCGCCGCTGAAGCAGGCATCGCAGTATTGCGGCGAGTCGGCGTCGCGGCCATTCGCCTGACCCACGGCGCGGTAGAGACCGTCGAGCGAGATGAATTTCAGGCTGTCGACCTCGAGGTGGGCGCGCATTTCCTCTTCGCTCATCGTGGCGGCGAGGAGTTTTTCGCGCTGCGGCGTGTCGACGCCGTAGAAGCAGGGCCAGGCGGTGGGCGGGCTGGCGATGCGGAAGTGCACCTCGGCCGCGCCAGCATCAAGAATCATTTCCTTGATCTTGCGGGACGTGGTGCCGCGCACCACGGAATCGTCGACCAGGATCACCCGTTTGCCGCGGATGAGTCCACGGTTCACGTTCAGCTTGAGCCTTACGCCCATGTTGCGGATCTGCTCGGTCGGCTCGATGAAGGTGCGGCCCATGTATTGGTTGCGGGTGATGCCGAGCGCGAAGGGAATGCCGCTTTCCTGGCTGAAACCGATGGCCGCCGGCGTGCCGCTGTCGGGCACCGGGCAGACGAGGTCGGCATCGACGGGGGCTTCCTTGGCCAGTTCCACGCCGATCTGGCGACGGCTCTCGTATACGGACCGCCCCCCGAGGATCGAATCCGGGCGCGAGAAATAGACGTGTTCGAAGATGCAGAAGCGCGATTTGGCCCGGCGGAAGGGGAAGTGCGATTGCACGCCTTCGTCGTTGATCACGACCATTTCGCCAGCTTCGATTTCGCGTATGAATTCTGCGCCGATGATGTCGAGCGCGCAGGTTTCCGAGCTGAGCACCCAGCCGTCGCCCAGTTTGCCCAGAACCAGCGGGCGCACGCCCAGCGGGTCGCGCACGCCGATCAGTTTCGTGCGGGTCATGGCGACGACGGAAAATGCGCCTTCGACCTTGCGCAGCGCCTCTTCCATGCGGTCGGGAATCGAGCGGCCCATCGAGCGCGCCATCAGGTGGATGATGCATTCGCTGTCCGATGAGGACTGAAAGATCGACCCGCGCTCGATCAACTCGCGGCGCAGGGCGTTGGCGTTGGTGATGTTGCCGTTGTGGGCAATCGCCGCGCCGCCCATGGAAAATTCGCCGAAGAACGGCTGGACATCGCGGATCGCGGTCTGGCCTTTCGACCCGGCGGTGGAATAGCGCACATGCCCGATGGCCAGCGGCCCGGGCAGGGTTTCCATCACCGATTGCGAGGTGAAGTTGTCGCGCACATATCCGAAGCGGCGGGCCGAATTGAACCCGGCCTCAGCGTCATGTGTGACGATGCCTCCGGCCTCTTGTCCGCGGTGTTGCAGGGCGTGCAGGCCCAGTGCGACGAAATTGGCGGCGTCAGACACGCCCACAACGCCGAAAATCCCGCATTCCTCCTTCAGCTTGTCGTCGTCGAAGGGATGCGCGGGGGGCATGACGGGGTTGGACAAAGCGGCAGCTCCGAATCCGTTTGCAGGTCAGGGCCTGACATAATGGCTGATGGCGCCAGTGTCACGAAAGGATCACAATGTGACGCAGGTTTGAACGCGACAGGCGCAGAAACGCGGCGCAGCCAGGCAGCTGCGCCTTTGTTTTACTGCTGTGCGGGCGCGCTGCACTTGCCGACCAGCGCTTCGTACTGGCCGGTGATCCAGCCCAGCGCCTGCTCGGGGTTGCGCTCTTCGATCTGGGTCGTCATGCGCGAAAAGACCTGCGCCGAGCGGCTGGAATCGACCAGCGGAAAGTTCTGCGATGTCATGACGTTCTGGTAGACGAAGAAGGCAATCGCAACCAGCAGGATGCCGCGGGCCACGCCGAACAGGAAGCCAAAGCCCTGATCGATTCCGCCAAGTGCTGAGCGGCGCACGATCGACGAGAACAGCGGCGTGAAGAACGACACGACGATCAGCGCCACCGCAAAGACGGCGGCAAAGGCGCCGATAACCGACAATTCGCAGCTGTCGGCGATGAATTCGCCGATCATCGGCAGTTCCTTGATCAGCGGCTCGACCTGCGGCGCGAAGAGGAATGCCAGAACGGCGGCGGCAATCCAGCCGACGATGGCCATCGCCTCGCGGACGAAACCGCGCGAATAGGCCAGAAGCGCGGACAGAACGATGACCAGAGCCACGACCCCGTCGATGATGGTGAAACCTTCCATGAAGCCTTTAGCCCTCGTGCTTGCCAGTTGCGGCGGACATTATCCCGCCCCGAATACTTCGCCAACAAAACCTGTCAGATCTGTGGCCCGGGTGATCTTCATCCCGGCATCTGTGCCGGATTTGCCACCCGCGGGGGCGATGGCGGCGGTAAAACCAAGTTTTTGCGCCTCTTTCAACCTGTTTTCCGTCTGGGGGGCGGGGCGCAGGGCGCCGGACAGGCTGATTTCCCCGAAAACAACGGTTTCGGCGGGCAGTGCGGCATCTTCCCGCGCGCTGAGCAGGGCGGCGGCGACGGCCAGATCGGCGGCGGGTTCGGAAATCTTCATGCCGCCCGCCACGTTCAGGTATACATCCAACCCGGCAAAGGGGATGCCGCAGCGCGCTTCGAGAACGGCGAGGATCATCGCAAGGCGGCTGCCGTCCCAGCCCACCACCGCGCGACGCGGCTGCGAATGGGGCGAGGGGGCGACCAGCGCCTGAAGCTCGACCAGCACGGGGCGGGTGCCTTCGATTCCGGCGAAAACGACCGATCCTGGGCTGGGTGTGCCGCGTTCCGACAGGAACAGGGCCGAGGGGTTGGTGACTTCCGAGAGCCCGCGGCCGGTCATTTCGAACACGCCGATTTCATCCGCCGGGCCAAAGCGGTTCTTCACCGCGCGCAGGATGCGGAACTGGTGGCCGCGTTCGCCTTCGAAATACAGCACGGTATCGACCATGTGTTCGACGACGCGGGGGCCGGCGATCTGGCCTTCCTTGGTGACGTGGCCGACCAGAATGACGGATGTCCCGTGCCGCTTGGCGAATGTCGTCAGCTCATGCGCGGCGGCGCGCACCTGCGACACGGAGCCGGGCGCGCTGTCGACATTGTCGGCCCACATCGTCTGGATCGAATCGATCACTACGAGGTCAGGCTTTTCCGCCTCGAGCGTGGTCAGGATGTCGCGCAGGCTGGTTTCCGTGGCCAGCCGCACCGGCGCTTCGGCCAGCCCCAGCCGCTGAGCACGCATCCGCACCTGGGCCGAGGCTTCCTCGCCCGAGATATAGATGGTTTTCAGCCCGGCCATCGCGAACTTGGCCGCGCCCTGCAACAGCAGCGTGGATTTCCCGATGCCCGGGTCACCGCCCACAAGGATGGCCGAGGCATCGACCAGCCCGCCGCCCAACACGCGGTCGAGCTCGTCAATGCCAGAGCAGGTGCGCGGGGGCGGGGTTTCGCGCGTCGACAGATCGCTCAGCGGGATGGTCCGGCCCCGCTTGCCGCCCAGCGATTTCGACGCGGGGCCGACCGACAGCGGCTTTTCCTCGATGATGGTGTTCCATTCGCCGCAGGCCTCGCAGCGGCCCGACCATTTCGATGAACTGGCCCCGCAGGCGGTGCAGACGAAGGTGGTGGATTTGGCCATTATGCCCCCCCGGCGCGCTGACGTTTGGCGGTGAAATGCGCAATCAGGATCGAGCTGATGACGCAGGCGGTGAACAGGTAGATGCCCCAGGCAATCTCGATCCGGGCCAGTCCGATGCCCTTGGCGATCACGACATAAAGCGCGATCAGGAACATGTCGGCCATCGCCAGCTTGCCCAGCAGGTCAAGCGCGGGCAGCAGGCGGCGGCGCAACATGCCAAAGTGGATCAAGGCCAGCCCGATGGTTTTCAGGTAGGGCGCAAAGATCGCCAGGAAGGTCACGATCAGCGCCAGAACCACGTCGCTGTCCCACAGGCTTTGCAGCCCGGAAATCACCGAAATTTCGCTTAGCCCGAACAGCGGCAGGTCGATCCCGGCGCGCAGAAGCGGGGCGAACCAGGCCACCGGATACAGCACCAGCAACATCAGGTTGGCCAGGCGCAGGGCCATCGCCTAGCGCACCGCCTCGATCGGGCCGGTGGCGCTGCCGGTGATGAACTGTTCCAGGTAGGGATCGCCCGAGTCATCCATCTGCGACACCGGGCCGGTCCATTTGATCTGGCCTTCGTGCAGCATGGCGATGTTGTCGGCAATGGCGCGCACGCTGGACATGTCGTGGGTGATCGTCATGGCGGTTGCGCCCATTTCAACCACGATTTCGCGGATCAGGTCGTTGATGACGCCCGACATGATCGGGTCCAGCCCGGTGGTTGGTTCGTCAAAGAATATGATTTCGGGATCGGCGGCGATGGCGCGCGCCAGGCCCACGCGTTTCTGCATCCCGCCCGACAGCTCGGCCGGCAGCAGGTCGGCCACATGCGCCTTCAGCCCGACGCGGCGCAGCTTGTCGATGGCCAGCGCGCGCGCCTCTTCCGCCGGTTTCTTCAGCGACCCGCGCATGTGGCGAAAGGCGACGTTCTGCCAGACCGGCAGCGAATCAAACAGCGCGCCGCCCTGGAACAGCATCCCGAAGCGCGCCAGAAAGGCGTCGCGGTCACCGGTATAGGCATCCTGCCCATCCACGGTGATCGACCCGGAATCGGGCCGGATCAGCCCCAGCACGCATTTCAGCGCCACCGACTTCCCGGTGCCCGAGCCGCCAATGATCACCATCGAGGTGCCGCGCTCGATCGTCAGGTCAAGCCCGCGCAGAACATGGTTGGAGCCAAAGGATTTATGGACGTCTCTGAACTGGATCATATCGAAAAGAACACCCCGGTCAGAATGAAGTTGGCGGCCAGGATCAGCACGGCCGCGGCCTCGACGCTGTTCTTGGTGGCCCGGCCCACGCCCTGCGCCCCCCGGTCGGACTGCATCCCGTAATAGCACCCCATCAACGCCGCGATCACGCCAAAGGCGGCCCCTTTGGCAAGGCTCGACACGATGTCGCGCAACTCGAGGAACTGGATCGTGTTGGTCAGATAGGCCGAGGCGTTGAAGCCAAGGTTCTGCACCGCCACGGTATAGCCGCCCGCGATGCCAATGATGTCGCCGATCCCCACCAGAAGCGGCACGGTGATCAGCGCGGCCAGAACGCGCGGCACGACAAGGTATTTCATCGGGTTGGTCGACAGCGTCACCAGCGCGTCGATCTGTTCGGTCACCTTCATCGTAGCGATTTCCGCCGCGATGCTGGAGGTGACGCGGGCCGCGATCATCAAGCCGACCAGCACGGGGCCAAGTTCGCGCACCATGCCGATGGCGACGATCTGGGGCACCACGGCCTCGGCGTTGAAGCGCGCGCCACCGGAATAGATTTGCAGCGCCAGGGCGCCCCCGGTGAAAATGGCGGTCAGCCCCACCACCGGCAGCGACAGCCAGCCGATGTTCAAAAGCGCCACGGCCAGTTCGCGCGGATAGATCGGTGGGCGCACGACGTGGCTGGCCGTGCGCGCGCCAAAGATCACGACGCGCCCGACCGAGGCGGCAAAGCGCAGGACCATGGCGCCGATCAGCGCGGGAAAGGCGAGGATTGCGTTCATGCGCGATAGCTCCGGCTGTAACGGGCGCCAAGGCTGGTCAGGATTTCATAGCCGATGGTCCCGGCGGCATCGGCCAGATCGTCGACACCCTGATGCGGTCCCAGCAAGGTCAGATAGGGCGGATCCTGTTCCAGGTCGGTCACATCGACGATAATCAGATCCATCGAGATGCGGCCTGCCACGGGGCAGGGCTTGTCGCCATGATACAAAGAAACCTTCGGCCCCATCGCGCGCAGGATGCCATCGGCATAGCCTGCCGCCACCGTCGCCAGCCGTGAAGGGCGCGTGGCCGTCCAGGTGTTGCCGTACCCGGCGGTTTCACCCACCTCGGCATCGCGCACCTGTATCACCGGCACGTCCAGCCGCGCCACCTTGGCCGCGCGGTCAAACGGCAACCCGCCGTACAATCCGATGCCCGGACGGGTCAGATCGAAATGATACTTCTTGCCCAGCAAGATGCCGCCCGTCGCCGACAGCGAGCGCGGCACATTCAGATCGGCCGTCATCTCAATGAAACTTTGCAATTGCTGGGCGTTCATCTCGTGCTCGGGTTCATCCGCGCAGGCCAAATGCGACATGATCAGCACCGGCTTCTGCCGCAGCGCCACATCGCGGAGGGCGGCCCATTCGGCAGGCTCCATCCCCAGACGGTTCATGCCGGAATCCAGCTGAATGCCGAACCGGCGGTCGGGCAGCGCCTCGACATGGCGCAACATCTGGTCGACCGAATTCAGCATCGGGGTCAGGTCGTTGTCACGGATCAGATCACTGTCGCCGTCCATATGGCCGGAAAACACGCCGATCATCACACCGGGGCCAAGCGCGGCCCGCACAGCGGCGCCTTCTTCGGCCACGGCCACGAAAAACCGCCGCGCCCCGGCATCGGCCAGTGCGCGGGCCACACGGGCGGCGCCCAGCCCATAGCCGTCGGCCTTGACCACGGCGGCGGTTTCACAGCCGGTGCGCGCATCAAGCGCGCGCCAGTTGGCGGCCAGCGCGCCCAGGTCGATTGTCAGATGTCCACTGCTCATGCGCCGTTCTTGACACGGGGGCCGCGCGCGTCAAGGGGGAATGCCACCGCGTGCGAAGCCTTGCCGCTGTCACTGGACTTAGGGCGAGTTGAAATCGAACTGGTTCGATTCCCACTTCTTTTCGCCGATCAGGCAATCGTAGCCCTGCGCCTTCATTATGCGCTCGGGCGGGGCGGGGGCAGGGCGTGCGGCGATTTCAAGGATCAGCTTGCGTTTGACACTATCCGCGAACTGGTCCCAGCTTAGCACCGGCAGAACAAAAGCGCCGGGTCCGCCGATCACGCAGTTCAGGTAATAGGCATCCAGATCCGGAATGCCCCAGCGCAGCGAGAACGCATCCTGCGTCATCAGGGGCAGGCCATTGATGGTAATCCCGCGCGCCTGAACATCGGCGCGCGCGTCCAGCACCGGGCGGCCCTGATTGTTCGGCCCGTCGCCCGATACGTCGATCACCCGGCGCAACCCGGTGTAGCTGTTCGTTTCAAAGGCATCGGCCGCATAGTCAAGGACCCCGGCAATCGAAGTACGCCGCATTCCGTTGCTGAACCATGCGGTCAGCCGCTCTGCCACCGCTTGCCCAGCCTCGGGGCTGTCGATCAACGTCCATGGCACGATCACCGTCTGGCTGCTGTCACCGGCCCATTCCACGTAGGTTAGCGCGATGCGCCCGATCATGCCGCCGGCAATCACATCTATTACTTCGGGATCCGAGAGCGCGGCGGCATAGCCCCTGCGCTGGATCTCGAGTTCCTGAGGAGACATCGACCGAGAGACATCAACCGCCAGAAACAGCTCGACATCCACCTCGACCGGGTCGGCACGTACCGACAGAGGCAGAGCAAACGCAAGGGTGAATAGGGCAGACCGCAACCACATGCGACCATAGCGCCCGGCTGGCGGGCGCCTGTCCATTCACGAATCCGTAAACAGCGCCAATTCGGCCCGCGGTGCCTAGAATTCCTGCTCGCCCGATTGCTGCCAGGGCTTGATCAGGTTGCCAAAGCGGGTGAACCGGCCCTCGAAACTCAGTTCGACGGTGCCGATGGGCCCGTGACGCTGCTTGCCGATGACAACCTCGGCCTTGCCGTGCAGGCGCTCCATCTCGTCCTGCCAGGCGGCCATCTTGTCGAGGTCGTGATCGCCGGGCTTTTCGCGTTCCTTGTAATATTCCTCGCGGAACACGAACATAACCACGTCGGCGTCCTGCTCGATCGAACCCGATTCCCGCAGGTCCGACAGCTGGGGCCGTTTATCCTCGCGCGATTCCACCTGGCGCGACAGCTGCGACAGGGCGATCACCGGAATATCCAGCTCCTTGGCGATGGCCTTCATGCCCTGCGTGATCTCGGACACCTCGTTCACGCGGCTGTCCTTGGCCGAGGCGGGGCGCACCAGCTGAAGATAGTCGATGATCAAAACGTCAAGGCCGTGCGTCCGCTTCAGCCGCCGTGCGCGGGCGGCCAGTTGCGAAATCGGCAGGGCAGGGGTGTCGTCGATATACAGCGGGCAGGCTTCCAGTGCCTTGGCGGCATCCACGAAACGGCGGAATTCGGCCTCGGTCATGTCGCCGCGGCGAATCTGTTCGGATGGCACCTCGGACGCTTCCGAGAGGATCCGCGCGGCCAGCTGCTCGGCGCTCATCTCCAGCGAATAGAAACCGACAACCCCGCCTTCGATGGTGCCCTCGGTGCCGTCCGGGCGCATCCCGCGTTTGTACGCCTTGGCGACGTTGAAGGCGATGTTCGTCGCGAGCGAGGTTTTCCCCATCGACGGACGCCCGGCGAGGATCAAAAGGTCAGACGGGTGCAGCCCGCCCAGCTTCTTGTCCATGTCGATCAGCCCGGTAGAGATGCCCGCCAGCCCGCCTTCGCGCTGATAGGCCGCGTTGGCGACGTTCACCGCCTCGGTCACGGCGCTCAGGAAACTCTGGAACCCGCTTTCGGCGCGACCCTGTTCCGACAGCTTGTAAAGCATCTGTTCGGCTTCGACGATCTGCTCGCGGGGCTCCGACGACACTTCGACCCGGGCGGCTTTCTCCGAGATCTCGCGCCCCAGCCCGATCAGCTCGCGCCGGATCGCAAGGTCATAGACCATCTGGGCGTAGTCGCGCACCGCGAAAGCACTGATGGCGTTGGCCGCGAGTCGTGCAAGGTAGGCCGGCCCGCCCAATTCCTTCAGGCCGGCGTCGTCCTCCATGAACGCTTTCAGCGTTACGGGCGAGGCGAGCGCATTCTTGGCAATCCGCGCTGCGGCGATTTCAAAGATGCGCGCGTGCACCGGATCATAGAAATGCTGCGGCCCGATGATCGAGGCAATACGGTCGTAGACATCGTTGTTCGTCAGCACCGCGCCCAGCAGCTGCTGTTCGGCCTCCACCGAATGGGGCATGGTCTCGGGCGACTGAATGTCAGCCGTTTTCCCGTCGAAACTGGTGATCTCGTTCATCTCGACCCTCTGCGCTGTCGCGTCTGCGCGATCTCGTCTTTGGTTCGGAATACCTACCAAAAACCACCGGTGTCAGGCAAACTGTATAAGCTGTGGATTAATCTTACTTAACAGTTGCGGCGCAACATATGGGCGATTTGCCCTCTTGTATGCCGATATGTGGCGTAATGTGAGGTGTTGACCGGCCACATTCCGCCATTTGGGACAAGGTCAGCCAGGCTGACGTGCCTCTTGCCATGCACGCGGCGCGCGCAGGAAGCTTTCCACTTCCGACAGGGTGTCGGCGCTGAAGGCACCGCTCTCGCGGGCTTCTTCGAGCACGTCCCACCACGTACACAGATGGTGCAGTGCAACGCCATGATCACCCAGCGTTTTGATCGTCTCGGGAAAAATGCCGTAGTAAAAGATCACGGCCGTATGTGCGCAGGTGGCGCCGGTGTCGCGGATGGCGTCGACAAAGCTCAGCTTGCTGCCGCCATCGGTCGTCAGATCCTCGACCAGCAGAACCCTGTCGCCTTCGCCCATCACGCCTTCGATTCGCGCGTTGCGGCCATAGCCCTTCGGCTTCTTACGGACATAGGTCATGGGCAGAGCCATGCGTTCGGCCATAAGAGCGGCAAAGGGGATGCCCGCGGTTTCCCCACCGGCGATGTTGTCAAACGCCTCGAACCCGGCGTTACGCATCACGGTGACCGCCAGGAAATCCATCAGGGTCGAGCGGATACGCGGGTAAGAGATCAGCTTGCGGCAGTCGATATAGGTCGGGCTGGGCAGCCCCGAGGCCAGCGTGAACGGTTCGTCCGCGTTCAGATGCACCGCTCCGATCTCCAGCAGCATCCGGGCCGACAGTCGCGAGATTTCCTTGGCGTCGGGGAAGGAGGAGGGAATCATCGGGGAACTGTCCTGTTCTGGGGGCGGATTGCGGGGTGGCATAAGGCAGCGGGCCCGAAAAGGAAAGCCTACCGAAATTGGCAGATCGGGCCCCCTAATAGAAAAACCGCCTCGTTTGGCAGATCGGGCCTCCTTTAATAGAAATCCCGCCCCGATTGGCAGATCGGGGCGGGGGCAGGCCGGGTCCGTACCCCTGGCCACTGTCCCAAGTGCGAGCAGGAACTTAGAACAGGAAGTCGTTGACGCGCAGGTCGTCCATGGCAACGCCATCAAGCGTGATGGTATTGCCGTTGTTGTCGGAAATCACCGCGTCGCCATCCACCTCGGACAGGTGATTGTTTTTTAGATCGCGGAACGATTTGATGCGGATCACGCCCGACAGATCGATCTTCTCGGCTTTTCCGCTGATCTGGAAGTCGGCGATTGTGTCATTTCCGAACCTGCCCGAGAAAACAAATTTGTCGGCTTGTGCGCCGCCGATCAGCAGATCGTCGCCGTTGCCGCCGTCCAGAACATCACGCCCTGCGCCGCCTTCAAGCGTGTCTCGGCCGTTCAGACCAAACAACTTGTCCGCGCCGTCGAGGCCGATCAACCGGTTGTTGCCGTTGTCGCCATAGATCCGATCATTGAAATCGGACCCCATGGCATTTTCAAAGCCCTTCAGGATGTCACGGTCGCCGAAGCCATCAATTGCGAATTCCCGATCCAGTCGAACGGTTACGCCGTCGTTGCCGCCAAAGCGGGTGTCACGATCATAGCGCACGGTGTCCTGGCGGCCGTTCCCGGCATTCATAAAGTCGTTGCCAGCGAGCCCGCGCATTATATCGTTGCCATCCGACCCGACAAAACGATCGTCGTGCATGGACCCGCGCAGCATCTCGATGCTGAACAATTTGTCCCGGTTGCCCCAGCCATCGGTGGCGCGGCCGGTGTTGAGGTTGGCATAGACGCCGGTCGGGTCGCCGAGAAAGGTCACCTGGTCGATCCCGGCCTGCCCGCGGTACACATCATTGCCCGCCGAACTGATGAAGTAGTCATCGCCGATCCCGCCTGCGAAAATGTCGCGCTCGGGCGTGCCGTAGAATTCGTCGTCTTCGGTTGTGGTCGCGCTGTTGAAGTCGGTCCAGGCGATCTGCTGGCCCGGAGCGTATGGTCCGGTCGGTGCGCTGATGCTGTTGATCAGAAGATCAAAGTCATCCCAATCTGACGCTGTGTCGATCGTCGGGAAATCGGCACCATCCAGGACGAAATAGTATTCCGTGTCGGTGTTCGGACCGGTTTCCCAGCGCACGCCCAGAACGGTTGAGATGTTGTTGGCGCCCCAGTTCACCTCGACCATATAGGCTACCATGTTCTCGGGCGCATAATAATCCGACACGCCGTCAAACACGGCCTGCACAACCGTGTCCGAAATTTCGGCAACCGGAACACCGTCGTCGTAGCCGACGATTGAGTAAGAGAAAGTGTCGTTCTCCGACCCGACAATGATCTGCGCGAGACCTTGGCGTGCATCTACGGTGACGAAGTCCTGGAAACTGACCCGCACGCCTGTAAGATTAATTGTTGTCATAATTCCGTCCTGTGCTTTGCCCCCGTCTGGGCCATCCATACGCGGGGCGACCCGCGAGGCGAGGTGCCAGCCCTAGGTTAAAATCTGGCGAATACGCGACCCGCTGGTGCCGGTCAGATGACCTGACAGAGACTGGTTGTACCGATCACCAAATCGCGATCAAGCCCTGTGGGACGTTTTCCACGAAAGCGGGAATCCGGGATCGAAAACTGTTACTTTTCCGTCACCCGTGTCGATGTGGTCCGGGAACGCTATAGGACGATCTTCCCGTGTCAGGGTGATTGTTTCCTCATTCGGATCAAGGCGATAGAAGGCCGGGCCGTTCAGGGAGGTGAAGGATTCGAGCCGGTCCAGCGCGCTTTCTTCTTCGAAAACATGGGCGAGGATTGACATCGTGTTCGTCGCGGTAAAGCAGCCCGCACAGCCACAGGGCAGCAGCTTGTTCGCGTCGGTATGAGGGGCGCTGTCGGTGCCCAGAAAAAACCGGGCTTCGCCGCTGGTGGCCGCCGCCCGCAGCGCCAGACGGTGCGATTCGCGCTTGGCCACGGGCAGGCAGTAATAATGCGGCCGAATCCCTCCGGCGAGGATGTGGTTGCGGTTGATTACAAGGTGATGCGTGGTGATCGTCGCGCCAAGGTCGTCGCCTTGGGCGCGGGCATAGTCCACCGCATTCGAGGTGGTGATATGTTCCATCACCACGCGCAGGCCCGGTGTCGCGCGGCGGATCGGATCCAGCACGCGGTCGATGAACACGGCTTCGCGGTCGAAAATGTCGATCTCGGGGTCGGTGACTTCGCCGTGCACGCACATTGGCAGCCCGATTTCAGCCATCCGCTCCAGCACGCCGCGCACGTTGTCAAAGTTCGTCACGCCGCTGGCGGAATTCGTGGTGGCCCCGGCCGGGTAAAGCTTCACCGCCTTGACCAGACCGCTGGCATGGGCGGCGGCCACATCCTCGGGGTCGGTGTCCTCGGTCAGATACAGCGTCATCAGCGGTTCGAAAGCCATGCCGTCGGGCAGGGCGGCCAGAATGCGGTCGCGATAGGCGGAGGCCTGCGCGCCAGTCACCACGGGCGGGACGAGGTTGGGCATGACGATCGCGCGGGCGAAATCGCGGGCGGTTTCGGGCAGGACGGCACGCAGCATTGCGCCATCGCGCAGGTGCAGGTGCCAATCGTCGGGGCGGCGGATCGTCAGGCTCTGGCTCATGGTGGCTGCGCTAGCATAGCGCCGCTGATCAGGCCAGCGTTATCCGGCCGAGGCGCGCGGTTCTTCCATGCCCAATTCGCGCCTTAGTGCATCCAGCCTGCGGCGGAATTTCGGCGCGTTCAGCCGCGCGCTGACATTGGAACACAGCATCATGTTCAGATAGGCGCGATCTTCGCCATCAAGCCATCCCATGAGCGAGCGCAGATAGGAGGGGTTGTCGCGCCGCGCGCGGTAGAGGCGGTAGAAACTGGCAGATGTCAGGCGGTCCTGACCGGCAAGGTCCAGGATCGGATACAGGATATCCATCTCGATAAGCTGGGTTTGCAGCGCCGCGCCCATGTGCGGCATGCGCAGGCGCGTGACATTGGGGCGGGCGTAAAGCGCGGCGTGCATCGCATCGAATTCCTGCCGCGGGTCATACAGGATGAAGGCGCGTTCGGCGGCATCCAGCATATCGGGCGCATAGCCGTAACGGTCGGTGAAGCATAGTCGGCGCAATTCGGAGAACCGGGGATCCCAGCCTGCCATATCCGGATCCAGCGTGGCCTGAGGCTGCACCGCTACAACCGTCGCCCCCGGGGCCGCGACAGAGTAGGCGGCCGCCGCATAGCCGCAGGGACCCGCGCCATAGAAAACGACCTGCTCGAAGGCGTCAAACAGCCCGTCGTCGATCAGCTCGTCGAAATAGTCATACACTTGCGCCGCGCGGAACCATGTGTCGCCATTGGAGATCAGGCACAGATGCGACCAGCCGTGCGACGACACCATTTCAAACCCGAAAGGCGTAGCGGTTTCCGACAGCGCGCGGATGCCCTGAACCGTCTCAAAGGTGACCAGCAGCGTGTCGCTCCGGCGGATCAGCGTGGAAAAGTGGCGCGGGCCAAGGCTGCGGAATTCGCCCAGCTCTTGGGCAAGCCCGGTCAGTCGGTCCTTCCATTGGGCCATATCCAGCCCTGTCAAAGGCACATCGACCTTGTCGGTTAGATCCTGCATCGCCCCACTCCTGATACGGGCGGAAATCTAGTGCCGGACGCATCCCATTGCCAGAGCTTGCTGGGACTGTTTCCAGAGGGGGGGTTATTCCGCCGCTTCGCTTGGGGATTGTTGAGCCATCATGGCGTAACGCGTCAGCCCCCGGGCGGCGCGCACACTGATAGGGCGAGAGGCGGGTGCCATCAACAACCTGGCGAAGAGCGCCCGCATCGGTTCGCGTTGCATCAGGTGGGTGAATCGCTCGTGTCTCCAATCCACCGCCGCCTTGTGCAGCGGGCCCAGCACCGGATCGGCCAAAAGCGCCTGACGGACTGGCTCCGAGGCATGATCGAGCGCGTTGACCGATGTGTCATTCTCGGTATTGAAGTTGCGTTCAACCCAGTAATCGGCGCCCAGCATATCGTCGGAATGCACCGCGCGCCCCCGGTCGGATTTCAGCACGAAACTTTGCATCGCGCCCAATGGATAGTGATTCAGCTGCGCGAGCTTGTAGTTCGAGCGGCCATAGTTCGAAAAAATGCGCCGCACCTTGAACTGCTGGTCCAACTCGCGGCCTTCGCCATCGAACCAGCGCGCCTGATCCAGCCGCGATTTGTCATGCCCGCGCGGGCGGTGCACGCCCAGTTTCGAATAGGTCCCATCGTTGCGGTAAAGCGTCTTGAACATCGCCGCGCGCCAGGGCCAGTGCATGTGCACCGGGGCGCAGCGGGTGAAGGTATGCGTGACGCGCCGGTCGCGGTAATCGACCACATCGGCATTGCCGAACAGCCGCCATGTCAGGGTGATCGCCGTCGCCTCGGGCAGGGCGGCGATCAGCGCGGGCAGCGTGTTGTCGCCCACATGCACGTTCACGAATTCGTCCACATCCAGCGGCAGCAACCAGTCGGCCTGTGTCACCACGTCCAGTGTGGTGGCGTGTTTCAGCGCGGTGAACTGGATGCCGGCCTGGTCATAGGGGCCGTCGTTGCGCACATGGGTCAACCAGCCCATCATCTGCATCCGGTCCAGCATGGCATCGGTGCCATCCTGACAATCGTTTGAATAGACGACGATGTGTTTGACCCCGGCCGCCAGATGATGGGCCACCCATTCCAGCAGAAAGGCCGCTTCGTTCCGAACCGTCAGGATTGCCGTAATGTTCACGTCGTCACCCCTGCCACCAATCCGCGCGGATCAGCTTTCCATGTCAAGCGCCAGCGCATAGGCCACCCGCTCGGTTTCGTTCAGTTTCACCTTCAGCGCCTGCTGGTACAAGTCTTCGAATTCCGGCATCCCGTGCAACTCGGCCGCCTTGGCGCGGTGCCACGCCAGCCCGGTTTCGTGCAGGTCGCGCAGCGTATCGTCCTGCATCAGCCGGTCATACTCGGCCCGAAGACGCGGCACATTGCGCTTGATCGTAACATCGCGCACATCGCCCCAGTCCATCCGGATCCAATAGTTCAATCCGATCGAGCGATCCACATGCAGCGCCCGTCCGCGCTGGCGTTTCACTAGGAAACTCTCGGCCGAGCGCAAGGCATAGTGGTTCAGCTGGATCAGGTCATAGCCGATCGTCTTGGTCGAATTGCGCCAGCCGTTTTCGGCGGCTTCCTTTGTCATGTCCTGCCCCGAGCCGTTGACCCAGCGCACCTGCTCGCGAAACGCGGGGTCGAGCTTGTTCGGGCGGTGGCAGCTGAGTTTCGCATAGGCGCCGTTGTTGCGCAGCATCGTCTTGAACCCCCATGCCGTATGCGGCTTGGGGCAGAATTTCGGGGCGCAGGTGTCGAACTGGTCGATCACGAAGTCGTCGGCCAGATCGGTTACGCCGTTATGCCCGAACAGCCGCCACGTCATCGCGACATTGGTGGCATCCGGCACGCGCGCCAGAAAATCGTCCAGCGTGCCATTGCCGCAGCGCACGTTGATGAATTCGTCCACGTCGATATGGATGATCCATTCGGCAGTGCGGATCACTGGTTCCTTCAGTGCCTTGTTCAACGCGTGCTGCTGGGGCGAATTGCCTTTCCACGCGTCGTTGCTCCGGTGCTGAAGCACGCCAAGCTCTTGCAGCCGCTCCAGAATTTCGGACGTGCCGTCGGAGCAGTCGTTGGTGTAGATCAGGAAGTTTTCGATCCCGATGGCGCGGTGATAGGCGACCCACTCCACGATATAGGGCGCTTCGTTCTTCATGCAGCCGACGATCACGCGGCCGCTGGACCCCTCGGGCAGGGTACGCGGCGGGGCAGTGTCGTAGGGCGCGCCGGGGTCGCGTTCGTTGACCTGTCCGATCCGGTCATGCGGGCGGAAGGGCGAGGTGGTGAGGAAATTGTACTTGTCGATGGCCGCCGGGGGCATGATGGCGCGCGCCTCAGGGCTGGGGCCCTTGGGCCTTGGCTCGGGCTTGGCCTGCTTGGCCCGCTGGGCACGGCGTGCGGCTATGGTGGCGCGGTCAATGCGGTACTTGAAGGCCAGAAGGTATTGCGTGGCTCGGAAGCCGCGCGTGGGGTCGGCCTCGGCCAGGGGGGCCGGTTCGGGCGCGTGCAGGGTCGCCAGACCGGGGTGGTTCAGTGTAAGCCGCGCCATCGGTTCAGCAAAGCGGGCCGAGAGCGGGGAAAACATGCCCGGCTCCAGCGGCGCGCCGTCCACCTGCATGTCGGTCATGAACCCGCGCCACAGCTGGCGCGGCACCACGTATCTGCCAGAGGCCAGCATCTGCATCAGCAGGTGGTTCAATCGCCGCGCGCGGGTGATCCAAGCGGCGGCGGGCTGATCGGGCGCGGTAACCGGATCGGCCTTGCCGATAGGCTCGGCAATGTCGAAGGCGGCGCGCAGTTCCTCGGGCGCGTCAGATCCGCTGAACAGATCGGGCGGACAGGCGCGCAGCCGCATGGTGCCGGGTCCGAACACATCCTCCCAGAACGCGACCAGCGCGTGATAATCCAGCCAGAAGGGCGCGCCTTGCACCTCGGGGAAGACACCTTTGCCGGGGGCGGGCGCAGGGCCGGCTTCGAGGCAGGCCTGCCACCAGTCGGGGGCGCGGGCCAGTTCCAGCTCGCGGTCGGGCAGGGCGGCGCGGCCTTCGAAGACCTGCGCGGCATAGTGGCGGGCAAAGGCGCGGGCCGGGTCATCCACATGCGAGACAATGGTGATGTCCTGCGAAAAATGGCCCAGCAGATCGCGGAGCCGCTCCAGCTCGGCCCGATGGCACAGCCCGGTGCCAAGTTGAGCGGCCGACAGGATCAGTACCTTGGCCCCGGATTCCACCACCTCTCGCGTAAGGTCCGAGATCGTCTCGCGGTAGAGCGCAGATTGCGCCTCGGGCGCGGCCAGCCCACGGTTGAAGCGCAGCGAATCCACGCGATCCGGGTCCGAACTTGCCATGAACAGCCGGGTGTGGTTGGCGCCGCCGGGGCTGCGCGGATACAGGATGCCTTGCTGCGCCAACTGCCCGCGCTTTGCCTCCAGCACCTGTTGCAGCCGCGTGGTGGCCGCCAGATCGGGCCCGATGTGCAGGTATATCCGCATCAGACAGGCTCTCTCAGCGGGTTGCCGTTCAGATGGCCCCACCACGGCATTTTGCGGCCAAGAAACTCGGCCAGAAGGGCGGGGGTTTCCGGGTCTTCAATCCAGAATTCCTGAAAAGTCCGGTCGTTCTGGAAATGCATCCGCAGGCTGTCGTAATGCCCGTCGATCCAGGTTTCGCGCTGTTTGCTGGTCTCACCATAGCCCGCAGGCAGGCCGGGAACGGCGCTGGCGGGCAGGCGGTCGGTTCCAAGGTTCGTCCACGCCAGCATGGATTGCGACATGGCAAAGGCATCGCGGCGCGACGCAAGGAATTTCACGCCCGGGTGGTGTCGACGGATCGCGCGGACCAGTGCCATATCGGTTTGCGGCCAAAGCGACTCGTCACCCCGCAACATGCTCATTTCCGAAATCGCCTGCACCTGCGGCAGGTATTGCCCGGGGTCGCCGGTTTCGAAATAGCCGCGATACAGCAATTCACCGACAAAGGCGCCTTTCAGCGCCGGGTCGTCGGTGTTGCGCCCGCGCATCCGGTGGTCGGCCACGCACAGCCCCGACATGCGCAGCGCCTTGGCCAGCGTCGTCGTGCCGGATTTCGGCAGGCCCAGATTGACGACAAGCAGCGTCATGGCGCCAGCCCAAGTTCGGCGATCAGGGCCTCTTCCGCCGGGGGCAGGGTCGAGGCGCGGGCGAGGGCCTCGCGCATGGCGCGATAACTGTCCTGTTCCAGCAGCGCATCGCGCCGGGCGCGGTGGCGGGCGACGCAATCATCATGCAACGCGCGAATTTCGGGATCGGATTTCAATGCCTCCAAGGCCTGTGTCAGCGCGGGCAGATAGCGTTGGATCGACGTGTCCTCGAACGCCGGATCGTTGCGTTCGCGCCAATATGTATCGTCAAACGCGCGGTTCTCGCGGTTCACATCGCCCCGGTCGTTCTTGACCAGATAGCTGTCGAGACTGCGCAGCGCATAGTGGTTCAGCGTGGCGTGAGCCCGCGCGCCCTGCGCCGGAAAACGCCGGATGCGGCGGGTATTGGCGGCCACCAGAAACTTGTGCGGCACCTCGCGCCCCGATCCGTCCGTCCACGTCGGGCGTTTGTCGGCAGCAAGGGTCTTTTTGAAAAACGGGCGGTGCGCGCCGTAGTAGTGCAGCGGAAAATCGCGCCGCACCAGCGACTTGACCTCAATCGCGACATCGCCGCACCAGATGTCGGGATTGTGCGAGCGCTGAAACTGCGCGATCACCGGCGCGTCGACATAGTCGCCCACGCCATCATTGGCAAAGAACTGGAAATTCAGCGAAATCGCCCGCGGGTCGCCGCAGGCGGCGATCAGCGCGGGGATGGTGTGGTCGCCCACATGGATGTTCAGGAATTCATCGACATCGGCGATCCAGACCCAATCGGCATTTGCCACAACGGGCTGGTGGCGCGCGTCTTTCAGCGCCTCCATCTGGTAATTGCGCCCCTCGGCCGGGTTGGGCAGGTGCACGACCATGCCGCGCGCCGCCAAGGCATCCAGCAGCGCATCGGTCCCATCATCGCAATCGTTTGAATAAAAAAGGAAATCCGTCACACCAATCAGGCGGTTGAAGGCGATCCATTCCAACAGGAACGGGCCTTCGTTCTTGACGCAGGTGACGGCGGTGATCCGAAGCCCACCGGCGCCCGTTTCGCCTGTTCCAACACTGTCGCTCATGGTGCCGCCCGCTGTCGCGCCTTGCCGTTCCGGTCTGTATGGCACGAATTTTATTGACGTTTCATGCCACTCCGGGGCGAGTCCGTCAATATTTCCCGGGGTCGCAGGGGCGTGCGGTTGACGCGGCGCCGCTCTCATGTGCTGATTGCGGACGGGAGGCAGCATGGCATGACAACACCTCAAAGCATCGACGCGGTTCAGACCTTGCTGGGCGGACAGGGCTATGTCTGCGCCCGGCCCTTGGCAACTGTTGTGTTCCTGTCGCTGCGGTTGGGCCGGCCACTGTTCCTTGAGGGCGAAGCGGGTGTCGGCAAGACCGAGATCGCCAAGGCAATGGCGGCTTCGCTGGGGCGGCGGCTGATCCGATTGCAATGCTACGAAGGGCTTGATGCCTCCTCGGCCGTGTATGAGTGGAACTTCCCCGCGCAAATGGTCGCGATCCGCACCGCCGAGGCCGCAGGCGGCGCCGACCGCGCCGCCCTACAGACCGAAGTGTTCAGCCGCGAGTTCCTGATCGAGCGCCCCCTGTTGCAGGCCATGCGTCCAGACGAAAACGGCGCTCCGGTGTTGCTGATTGATGAACTCGACCGCACCGATGCCCCGTTCGAGGCCTTCCTGTTGGAGGCGCTATCCGAGTTCCAGGTCACCATCCCCGAGCTTGGCCCGATCCGCGCGCCCGAACCGCCCATTGTCATCCTTACCTCGAACCGCACGCGCGAGGTGCATGACGCGCTGAAACGGCGCTGCCTGTATCACTGGGTTGATTACCCCGATTTCGACCGCGAGCTAAAGATCCTGCACGCCCGCGCCCCCGAGGCCGCAGAGGCGCTGAGCCGCGAGGTGGTCGCCTTTGTCCAGCGGCTGCGCACCGAGGATCTGTTCAAGAAACCCGGCATCGCCGAAACTATCGACTGGGCGAAATGCCTGCTGGCGCTGGATGTGCTGACCCTCTCGCCCGAGGTGATCGCCGACACGCTGGGCGCGGTTCTGAAATATCAGGACGACATTCAGAAACTGCAGGGGTCCGAGGCGAAACGCCTGCTGGACGAGGCGCGCGCCACGCTGGCGCCGGCATAAGGGCATGGCCGATTACGCCGAGCTTGACCTGCCGGAAAATCCGCGCCTGGCCGGGAACATCACCCATTTCGCCCGCGCCCTGCGCCGTGCGGGCCTGCCCATCGGGCCGGGCCGGGTGATCGATGCGATCCGCGCGGTGCAGGCGGTGGGCTTCACCGACCGGGCCGATTTCTACTGGACGCTTCAGGCCTGTTTCGTGTCGCGCCCCGAACACCGCGCGGTCTTCGGGCAGGTGTTCCGCCTGTACTGGCGCGACCCGCGGTACCTTGAACACATGATGGCGATGATGCTGCCCGCCATTCGCGGCGTGCAAGAGGACCGCCATGCCAAGGCCGCCGAAAAACGCGCCGCCGAGGCGCTGCTGGACGGCCAAGGCCCCGAGCCGCCCGCGCCGCAGGACAGCGCAGGCGAAGAGATCACGCTGGACATAGACGCCTCGCTGACCATGTCGGCGCAGGAACGGCTGCGCACGCTGGATTTCGAACAGATGAGCACCGAGGAGGTCGCCGCCGCCAAGCGCATGCTGGAACGCCTTGCGCTGCCGGTCGATCCGCTGCCTTCGCGCCGGATGATGGGCGTGGCGAACGGCCCGCGTGTCGATGTGCGCCGCACGCTGGCGCAGGCGATGCGGCGCGGCGGCAACATCCACCGTATCGCCAGGGCGACACCGCGCACCCGCTGGCCCAACCTTGTGGTGCTTTGCGACATCTCCGGTTCGATGAGCCAGTATTCGCGGCTTGTGCTGCATTTCCTTCACGCGGTCACGAACCGGCAGGGGCAGGGCTGGGCACAGGTGCATGGCTTTACCTTCGGCACGCGCCTCACAAACATCACCCGCCATCTTGCAACGCGCGATGTGGATGCGGCGCTGGCGGCTGCCGGGGCCGAAGCGCAGGATTGGGAAGGCGGCACGCGCATTGGCGATTGCCTGCATACGTTCAACCGCGACTGGTCGCGCCGGGTGCTGGGGCAGGGTGCCATCGTGTTGCTGATCACAGACGGGTTGGACCGGGGCGATCCAAAGGCGCTGGCCGATGAAACGCGGCGTCTTGCGCTGTCGTCGCGGCGGCTGATCTGGCTGAACCCGCTTCTGCGCTGGGATGGATTTGCCGCCCGTGCACAGGGCATCGCCGCCATGCTGCCACATGTCGACAGCTTTCGCGCGGGCCACTCTATCGCCTCGCTCGAAGATCTGGCGCGGGTGGTGTCCACCCCTGGCGACAGCGGCGAAAAGCCTCGTCTGCTGGCGCAATTGCAAGCGGGATAGGCGGCGATCCGCCCAAGCCTTAAGCGTTTTGTGAAACCTTTCCGGGCCAGATGGCGTTGTCATCGGAACGGCGCGCACAGGCGCCCTTTGGCGCACCTGCGCAAAGAAAGAAAGGATACGGTATGAAATCGGTCTTGAAATCAACGACTTCAATCGTGCTGGCCATGTCGCTGGCGATGCCCCACGTTGCCTTCGCCCAAGGCGACGCAGACCCTGCCGCCGAACGGCTGGAACAGCAGCTGCGGGTTGAACAAGAAGCTCAGGCTGAGGCGAACGCAGAAGCGGACGCAAAGGCTGAAGCCAAAGCTGAACGTCAAGCCGAGCGCAAGGCGGACCGTCAGGCCGAGCGCAAGGCGGAACGTCAGGCCGAGCGTCAAGCGGAACGTCAGGCAGAACGCCAAGCTGAGCGCGCAGAGCAGGCGCAACAGAACGAGCAACCCGCCCAGCAGGCCGATGCCACCGCGCCCGCAGCGCAGAACAACGGCAACGAACCTGTGACCGAACAGCAGGCAACACAGGAACAGGTGCAAAACCCTGCACCCGAGACCGATGTCACGACCCAAGCGCCCGCCGCCGCCACCACCGAGGAGGGGCTGACTGCCGAAGAACGCCGCGCCGAACGTCGCGAAGAGCGCCAAGCCGAGCGTCGCGAAGAGCGCCGTGAACAGCGTCGCGCCGAACGCATGGAAGACGTCGATGCCGCGCCGGAGATGAACAGCGATGCCCAGGCCGCGGCCTCTCAGCAGCTCGAAGCGGACGCGCAAGCTGCCGCTGCCGCGGGCACCGGCGAAGGCGAGGTGACCACCCAGACCATCAACGAAGGCGACGTGCGTTCTTCCAGCCAGGAATTCGCAACCCGCGCCAACCAGGTTGCCCCCGTAGCCGAAGACGACGATGGCCTCTCGACCGCTCAGAAGGTTGCGATCCTTGGTCTTGGCGCGCTGGCGGTGAACCAGCTGCTGAAAAACAACGACCGCGTGATCACCAACTCGGGCGACCGCGTGGTGGTCCAGGGCGACAATGGCCTGCGCGTCATCAAGGACGATGACATCCTGCTGCGTCGTCCGGGCAGCGAAGTGCGCACCGAGCAGTTCAACGACGGCTCGACCCGCAGCTATGTGAACTACTCTGACGGCAGCCAGGTGGTGACAGTGCGCGCCGCCGATGGCCGCGTTCTGCGCCGCACCCGCGTTCTGGCCAACGGGCAGGAAGTGACCCTGTTCGACGACACCCGCGCGGTCGAGGCCGTGCAGGTCAGCCAGCTGCCCACCTATCGCGGCCAAAGCTATGACTACAACGGCAGCACCAATGCCGAGGACCTGCGCCTTGCCCTGCAAGCCACGCAACAGAACGACATCGATCGCCGCTTCTCGCTGGCCCAGATCCGCAACATCGACGCGGTGCGCCACCTTGTGCCGGAAATCGACCTCGACAACGTGACCTTTGAAACCGGCTCGGCGGTGATCCGTCCCGAGCAGGCACAAGAACTGGCCGGTCTGGGCCGCGCGATGGCCTCGGCCATTCAGGACAACCCGGGCAACGTCTTCCTGATCGAAGGCCACACTGACGCCGTGGGCACCGCGGGCCTGAACCTCGCCCTGTCCGACCGCCGGGCCGAAACCGTGGCGCTGGCGCTGACGGAATACTTTGACGTTCCGCCGGAAAATATGGTGGTTCAGGGCTATGGCGAGGCCGACCTCAAGGTCCCGACCGACCGGGCCGAACGCCAAAACCGCCGCGTTTCCGTGCGCCAGATCACGCAACTGCTGAACTGACCTGACCGCGTGATAGCTAACAACCCGGCGCCGCCTCACCCGCGGCGCCGGTTTTTTGTGTGAATCCCAAATTCTTCGGGGCCCAAATATCCCGGGGGAGCCCCGCAAGGGGCGGGGGCAGAGCCCCCGTTGCACACCGCCCGGGCAGGAATATCCCGCCCCAATGCGCGCAGGGGGTTGCGCCCGCGCGCCGCTGCACCGATTCTTTGTAAATTCCCGCCGCGCCCCCGCAGGCGGCCGCGACAAGCCAAGAGGCCCCGATGGATCTGCACGATACAATTCCCGAAACCGCGCTGGCCTGGCATCGCGCCGGGCGCGGCGCGGCGCTGGCAACGGTGGTCGAAACCTGGGGCAGCGCCCCACGCCGGGTCGGCGCCATGCTTGCGGTGGCGGGCGACGGCGACATGGCGGGCTCGGTCTCGGGTGGCTGCGTCGAAGGCGCCGTGGTGGCCGAGGCGCTGGACGCCATCGACAGCGGCCGCTCGACCATTCTTACCTTCGGTGTCAGCGACGATGACGCTTTTGCCGTTGGCCTCGCCTGCGGCGGAACGATCCGAGTCATGGTTCAGCCGATCGGTACCGGTTTGCCAGTGGACGAACTCGACCGCATCTGCACCGCCCGTGCGCAGCGTCACCCCATCGCGCAGGTGGTGGATACCACCGCTTGGACCACACGAACCGCCGAGGCCGGGGATTTCCCCGACAGGTTTCGCGCCGACCGCTCCGGGTTCGAAGACGACGGCGCCACCTTCTTCAGCATCCACAACCCGCCCCTGCGGCTGGTCGTCGTCGGCGCCGTACACATCGCGCAGGCGCTGGTGCCGATGGCGCGCATCCTGGGCTACGATGCCGTGGTGATTGACCCGCGCGAGGCGTTTGCCACACCGGCGCGATTCCCCGAAACCCGCCTGCTGCACGACTGGCCCGACGATGCGGTCGCCACCGTCGGTCTCGACTCGCGCTGCGCCGTGGTCCTGCTGACCCACGATCCAAAGCTGGACGATCCGGCGCTGCTGGCCGCCCTGCGCGCGAATGTCTTCTATATCGGCGCGCTCGGTTCCACCCGAACCCACGCCAAACGGATCGAGCGGCTCGAAGCCGAAGGCATCGCACCTGCCGATATTGCCCGCATCCACGGCCCTGTCGGGCTGAACATCGGCGCAGCCAGCCCTGCGGAAATCGCTGTTTCGATCCTTGGCCAGATGACAGAGGTTTTGCGAAAGGGCACGGAATGAAATTCGGCCCCGTTGCGCCGGCCGATGCGCTGGGCGCGGTCCTGGCCCACTCCCTCACGCTGGGCGAGACTCGCCTGCGCAAGGGGCGGGTACTGGACAAGGCTGACATCGCCCGCCTCATCGCCGCCGATCTTGCCGAGATCATCGTGGCACGCCTCGACTTAGGCGACGTCCCCGAAGACACGGCCGCCGCGCGCCTTGCAAGGGCCCTGGTCCCTGATCCCGAAGCCGCCGGCCTGCGCCACAGCACCGCTTTCACAGGTCGCGTGAACCTGATCGCCACCGGCCCGGGCGTCATCACGCTGAACTCCGGGGCCATCACCGCCTTCAACTCGGTGCACCCGATGATCACCGTCGCCACCGTTCCCCATTGGCAGCAGGTCGGCCCGGGCCAGTTGGTCGCCACGATCAAGATCATCTCTTACGCCGTGTCGGAAATCGACGTGGCCGGGGCCGAAGAGGCCGCCAAAGGCGCAATCCGCCTGCTGCCGCCGGTTCACCGTACGGCCGGGCTTGTGGTCACCGAAATCCCCAACGGCCCCGACAGCGACAAGGGCATCGCCGCCACCCGCACCCGGGTCGAGGCGCTTGGCCTGACTCTGGACGACGTGCAGCATGTGCCGCATCGCGTACCCGATCTGGCCGAAGCGCTGGGCAGGCTCAAAGGCGATATCGCGCTGATACTGACAGGGTCTGCCACCTCCGACATCAACGATGTGGCGCCCACGGCTGTCATTTCTGCCGGTGGCACGGTGACGCGCTTCGGGCTGCCGGTGGATCCCGGTAACCTGCTGTTCCTCGGCCGGATCGGGCCGCGCCCGGTGATCGGCCTGCCGGGCTGCGCGCGCTCTCCTGCGCTGAACGGTGCCGATTGGGTGCTCGCGCGCGTGGCCTGCGGCGTTGACATCACCGATAGCGATTTTGCGGCCATGGGTGTCGGCGGTCTGCTCAAGGAGATCCCGACCCGCCCGCAACCGCGCCGCCGCAAACCCAAACCTAGCTGACCGCCAGCACCAGCAGACTTGCGGCAACACAGTAAGATACGCAAATCAGCCCAAGCAGGCGAACGGTGGTGGTAAACGGCATGGCAGGCTCCCGGGGTTTCACTCTCGCACCTCCTTTTGCCGCCCCATGCGCCCCCGCGTCTGTGATCCACCTCACACATATTCTTTGGGGTCCAAGTATCCCGGGGGAATCCGCGCAGCGGATGGGGGCAGAGCCCCCCGCTACCCTCACCAATCAAACCTCGGAATTTCCGGTTCTCAAATCCGCGGCGCCATGATTAACTCCTTCCGACTAGGCAATCCTTGAGGGGAGGAACTGATGACGCAGGTAACCATAAACGTGAACGGCAAGCCAATGAGCGGCACGGTCGAGGGGCGCACCCTTCTGGTGTCGTTCCTGCGCGAGCAGCTGGGCCTGACCGGCACCCATGTCGGATGCGACACCAGCCAATGCGGCGCCTGCGTGGTTCATGTGAACGGCAATGCCGTGAAATCCTGCACCATGTTCGCGCTCGAGGCCGACGGCGCCGAGGTGTCGACCATCGAAGGCCAGGCCGCCCCCGATGGCACCCTGAACACCATCCAGCAGGCGTTTCAGGATCACCACGGCCTGCAATGCGGCTTCTGCACACCCGGTATGGTGATGAGCGCGGCGGCCCTGCTTAAGGACAACCCCAAACCCTCCGAGGCCGAAATCCGCGAATACCTGCAGGGCAACATCTGCCGCTGCACCGGGTATCATAACATCGTGAAGGCCATCCTTGCCGCCTCGGGGCAGGACACGGGCGCCATCGCCGCCGAATAACAGGGACATCTGCGGCACCGGCGCCGGCAGAGGAGGCCGCGCCCGGTCAGCCGCCTGACGGGAGGATTACCAGAATGCCGAAGGATCATGGAATTGGCGCCAGCACCAAGCGCCGCGAAGACGTCCGCTTTCTGACCGGAGAGGGGCGTTACACCGACGATATCAACCTGCGCGGGCAGGCCTATGTGTATTTCCTGCGCTCTGATGTGGCGCATGGCAGGATCACCAGCATCGACACCAAATCTGCCAGCGAGATGCCGGGCGTCGTGCGCATCTTCACCGGGGCCGATTTCGAAGGCGTGGGCGGTCTGCCCTGCGGCTGGCAGGTCACCGACCGCCACGGCGAGGTGATGCAGGAACCGGGCCACCCGATCCTGGCGCAAGGCAAAGTGCGCCATGTCGGCGACCCGATTGCCGCCGTGGTGGCCGAGAGCCTCGGGCAGGCGCGCGACGCCGCCGAAGCGATCGCGCTCGACATCGAGGAACTGCCGGCTGTAATCGATATGAAGGCCGCGCTGGCCGAAGGCGCCACCAAGGTGCATGACGATCTGACCAGCAACCTCTGCTATGACTGGGGTTTTGTCGAAGACAACCGTGATGCCGTGGCCAAGGCCATTGACGAGGCGGCCCATGTCACCACGCTGGAGCTGAAGAACAACCGCCTTGTCGCCAACCCGATGGAGCCCCGCGTGGCGGTGGGCGACTATGAACGCGGCACCGATCACAGCACGCTTTACACCACCAGCCAGAACCCCCATGTGATCCGCTTGCTGATGGGCGCCTTCGTGCTGGGCATCCCCGAACACAAGCTGCGCGTGGTCGCGCCGGATGTGGGCGGCGGGTTTGGCACCAAAATCTTCCACTACGCGGAAGAGGCGTTCTGCACCTTTGCCGCCAAGGCGATCAATCGGCCCGTGAAATGGACCTGCTCGCGGTCCGAGGCGTTCATCTCCGACGCCCATGGCCGCGATCATGTGACAAAGATCGAACTGGCGCTGGACGCCGACAACAACTTTACCGCGATCCGCACTGAAACCTATGCCAACATGGGCGCCTACCTGTCGACCTTTGCGCCCTCGGTGCCCACATGGCTGCACGGCACGCTGATGGCGGGCAATTACAAGACGCCGCTGATCTACGTGAACGTCAAGGCGGTGTTCACCAACACCGTGCCGGTCGATGCCTATCGCGGCGCCGGGCGGCCCGAGGCGACGTATCAGCTGGAGCGCGTGATCGACAAAGCCGCGCGCGAGCTGGGCGTGGATCCGATTGCGCTGCGGCGGCAGAACTTCATTACCGAATTCCCCTATGCGACGCCCGTCGCAGTGGAATACGACACCGGCGACTACAACGCCACGATGGACAAGCTGGAAGAGATTGCCGACATCGCGGGCTTCGCCGCCCGCCGCAAGGAAAGCGAGGCGCGCGGCAAGCTGCGCGGGCTGGGCATCAACTGCTATATCGAGGCCTGCGGCATCGCGCCGTCGAACCTTGTCGGGCAGCTGGGCGCGCGCGCGGGCCTGTATGAATCGGCCACCGTGCGGGTCAATGCCACGGGCGGGCTGGTCGTGATGACGGGCAGCCACAGCCATGGGCAGGGGCACGAAACCTCGTTCCCGCAGGTGATTGCCGAGATGATCGGCATCGACGAATCGATGGTGGAAATCGTGCATGGCGACACCGCCAACACGCCGATGGGCATGGGCACCTATGGCTCGCGCTCCATCGCGGTGGGCGGGTCGGCCATGGTGCGCGCGGCGGAAAAGATCATCAACAAGACCAAGAAGATCGCCGCCCACCTGATGGAGGCCTCCGAGGCCGATATTGAACTGAAGGATGGCGCCTTCAGCGTTGCAGGCACCGACAAATCGGTCGCCTGGGGCGATGTCTGCCTGGCCGCCTATGTGCCGCACAACTACCCGCTGGAAGACATCGAACCGGGGCTCGAGGAAACCGCGTTCTACGATCCGGCCAACTTCACCTATCCCGCCGGCGCCTATGCCTGCGAGGTCGAGGTGGACCCCGAGACCGGCAAGGTCAGCATCGAGCGGATGATGGCGGCGGATGATTTCGGCAATATCATTAACCCGATGATCGTCTCGGGGCAGGTGCACGGCGGATTGGCCCAGGGCATCGGGCAGGCGCTGCTGGAAAACTGCGCGTACGACGAAGACGGCCAGCTGCTGAGCGCGACCTACATGGATTATGCGATGCCACGTGCCGCCGACGTGCCGATGTTCGAGGTGGACCATTCCGCCAAAACACCCTGCACCCACAACCCGCTGGGCGTGAAGGGCTGTGGCGAGGCCGGGGCCATCGGCTCTCCGCCGTCGGTCGTCAACGCGGTGATCGACGCGTTGCAGTCGGGCGGCAAATCGGTCACCCATATCGACATGCCCCTGTCGCCCGCGCGGGTCTGGGCGGCGATGAACGGTTGAACGGATAACGGCGCGGCGGTGGGGCAGAGCCTTGCCGCCGCGCGATGACACCATATGGCACCCGGGCCCACGTGCCCGGAGACCGAAGGAGCAAGACGATGTACAATTTCGAATTCGTGAAACCGACAACGGTGGCCGATGCGGTGGCCGCGCTGGCCGAGGAAGACGCGCAGGCGCTGGGCGGCGGGCAAACCCTGATCCCGACGCTGAAACAGCGCCTGGCCGCGCCCAGCAAGCTGGTCAGCCTTGCGGGCATCGCCGAGATGAAAGGCATCTCGCAAGAGGGCGACGTCCTGGTGATTGGCGGCGGCACAACCCACGGCGCGGTGGCCGAAGGCGCGGGCGCCTATCCGGGGCTGGCGGCGCTGGCCGCGCGCATAGGCGATCCGGCGGTGCGCAACCGGGGCACCATTGGCGGCAGCATTGCCAACAACGACCCATCGGCCTGTTACCCCGCGGCGGCACTGGGCAGCGGCGCAACCATCGTGACCAACGCGCGCGAGATCGCGGCCGATGACTTTTTCCTAGGCATGTTCACCACCGCCCTGGACGAAGGCGAGATCGTGACCGGGGTGAAATTCCCGATCCCGCAGGCGTCGAACTATCAGAAGTTCGAACAGCCCGCGTCGCATTTCGCCATGGTCGGCGTGTTTGTCGCGCGCTTTGCCGACGGAGTGCGGGTGGCGGTCACCGGCGCCTCGGAAGAGGGCGTGTTCCGCTGGACCGAAGCCGAGGAGAAGTTGTCGGCCAATTTCAGCGCCGATGCCATCGACGGGTTGAGCGTGCCCGCCGACGGCATGATCGGCGACCTGCACGGCACCAAGGAATACCGCGCGCATCTGGTGGGCGTGATGACCAAGCGCGCCGTCAAGGCCGCGCAGTAAGGCAACAAAAAAGCGCCCTGTTGCGGCAGGGCGCTTTCGACATCTTCGGCAAACCGGGCGGTTTACTTGTTCGGCAGCGGGCCGATCAGCATCACCATCTGGCGGCCTTCCATCTTGGGGAAATTTTCCACCCGGCCGATTTCCTTGGTGTCTTCCGCCACACGTTCCAGCAGCTCGCGGCCCAGATTCTGGTGCGCCATTTCGCGGCCACGGAACCGGAGCGTTACCTTCACCTTGTCGCCGTTTTCCAGGAACTTGACCACGTTGCGCATCTTGACGTCATAGTCGTGCGTATCCGTGTTCGGCCGGAACTTGACCTCTTTGATCTCGATGATCTTCTGCTTCTTGCGCGCTTCGGCTTCGCGTTTCTGGGTCTCGTACTTGAATTTTCCGAAATCCATGATCTTGCAAACCGGCGGAGTCGCGTTCGGCGAAATCTCGACCAGGTCCAGTCCGGCCTCTTCGGCCAGTTGCATCGCGCGCGAGGGCGATACCACACCGACGTTTTCACCGTCGGCGCCGATCAGGCGGATTTCAGGGGCGCGAATTTTGTCGTTGACGCGCGGGCCGGTGTCACGGGTGGGCGGCGCGTTATGAGGTCTGCGGGCTATGGAATCGTTCCTTTGTCAGTCAATATCTGGAGCGGCAACGTAAGCTGCACGCCCTGCCGGTTCAAGGTGCAATCAGGGGGCGAGAGCCCCGGAAACGCCGGTTTATTGCGTTAAAATAGGAAATTGGCGCTGTCGTCGATCTGGTCGATGGTCGCACCCAGTACGCGGATCACGATCTGGTTGTCGGCACCGTCGTCACCCAGAGCCACGCGGACAAAGCCGGATCGCTGGCGAATATCCAGATCGTCGAATGTCAGGCCCGTCCCGGAGAACACCATCAGGTCGCTGCCAGCGATGAAATCGGCGATACGGTCGGTGCCGTCGCCCATGGCAAAGACAAACCGGTCGGAGCCATTGCCGCCCTCAAGATAGTCGTCGCCCGTGCCGCCGCGCAGGATGTCGGCACCCTTGCCGCCGAACAACTGGTCGTTCCCGGCCTCGCCCAGCAGCCGGTCGCGGTTGCCTTCTCCGACGAGGGAGTCTCGGCCCTTACCGCCGCTGAGCACATCGCGCCCGCGGCCACCCACGAAGTCGTTGGCCAGGTCGTTGCCGATGATCGTCAGGTGTTCGACGTCGTTCATTTGAAGAACGGCCGTTTTGCCGGCAACCTCCCAGCTGCCATAGCCGCCGCCGTTGGTATCGCGATAGGCGGCATTGCCGCGCATCTGTGACAGGTCGAGCGTGATATGGTCGACGCCGTCGCCCGCGTTCCAGCGGTAAAAGCCGGTGGCCTTGGCGATCAGCGTGAAATCGTCGTCGCCCGCGCCCGAGGTCACATCAAAGGTTTCGACGCGCCGCACCGCCATCCCGGTGTCAAAGGTGGATTTTCCGCCCGACTGCAATGTGAATTCGGAGTCGGTGTCACCGGTGAATTGCAACCTGAGTGTGTCGAACCCCTTGCCACCATCAACGTAATCGCTCGAATTGGTCGAAGTCGTCTCGTGACCGATGCCAAGCGTGTCGTTTCCGCCTCCGCCCAGGATGCGGTCCTCTCCTGTCAGGTCCTCGATGGAGTCGTTCCCCGCGCCGCCTTTCATCACGTCATTGCCCAGCCCGCCGCCAAGCCCGTCGTCACCGCCGTTGCCGACAAGAATGTCATTGCCGTCACCGCCGCCGATCCAGTCCTCGCCCGCGCCGCCGATGATGTGGAAGCGTTCCATGTTGTAGGACGCGACCGAGAAGGAACTGTCGGTCAGGCTGACATCAAACCGGCCCGAGTTGTATTTAGTAACGCGAATGGCGGCCTCTGGCCCACGATCCGATAGGTCGACCCGCAGCAGGTCGTCGCCGCCGTTGCCATCGGCCACATTCGTGCCGGTTCCGGTGAAGATCAGCGTATCGCGCCCCGGACCGCCCGACAGGTCGTCGTCGCCATTGCCCGAATGCAGCACATCGTTGCCCAGGTCGCCGGTGATCAGATCGTTGCCGTCGTTGCCATACAGGACGTCATTGCCGCCAAATCCGTGGATCGTGTCATTGCCGGGCGTGCCGTTCAGGATGTCGTCGCCCTCGGTTCCGGGTTGCAATGTCATGGCTGTGAAAGTCCTGTTTAAATCGCGTCGCTCCAAGGGGATAAACGCGAAACGGCCGCCCGATCAAGGCGGCCGTTTTCAAAGCGAAAGGAAAGGCCCGGCATGTGGCGGGCCGGGCACTGGGCACGCAAGGCCGGGCCCTACCTAGCCGACGAAGGCCTTCTCGACCACGTATTCCTTGGGGTCGGAATTGGCGCCTTCGCGCAGGCCAAAGGATTCCAGAACGTCCTTCATGTCCTTGTTGAAATCCAAACTGCCGCAGACCATCGCGCGGTCAGTTTCGGGCGCGATCGGGTCGATGCCGAGGTCGGCGAACACGCTTCCGTCCTGCAGTTTCGTGGTGATGCGGCCCATGCGCGGGCTGCCCTGACGGGTGGTGGTGGGGTAGTATTTCACCTTTTCACCGACCATCTCGCCGATCAGCGGGTCGTCTTTCAGGCTGTCCACCAGCTCGCGGCCATAATCCAGTTCGGCCACGTCGCGGCAGGTGTGGGTGATGATGACTTGATCGTATTTCTCGTAGGTCTCAGGCTCGCGCAGCAGCGAGGCGAAGGGCGCGAACCCCGTCCCGGTCGAAAAGAACCACAGCCGCTTGCCCGGCAACAGCGCGTCATGCACCAGTGTGCCGACGGGTTTAGGGCGCAGGATGATCTGGTCGCCGGGCTGGATGTGCTGAAGCTTTGATGTCAGAGGGCCGTCCTGCACCTTGATCGAGTAGAACTCCAACTCCTCGTCCCAGGCGGGCGAGGCGATGGAATAGGCGCGCAGCAGCGGTTTTTGCTTGCCGGTCTTCGGATCCGGGTCGCCCATCAGGCCGATCATCACGAATTCGCCCGACCGGAACCGCAGCGATTGCGGCCGCGTCACGCGGAAGGAAAACAGCCGGTCCGTCCAATGCTTGACCGAGGTGACGGTCTGCGCATCGGGCAGGGCCGGGGTGGCGGGGGCTTTGACGGGGGTCGCTTCGGTCACGGTCTCGGTCGCAGATGTCATTTTTGTCATGAATCGATCCGGCGCAGGCGCCGGCCTCTTGCCAATAAAGCGGGAAGGGTTGGATTGAAAGGGGGCGATCAGCCGCGCAGCCGCGCCTGATAGTCGCCCTGTTCCCATTTTGCGCGGGCCAGCCACTGGTCTTCGGGCTGGCGCGCGGCCAGCGTGTCGTCGATTTCGACCTCGTCGAACCCGGACCGGCGCGCCATCGCGTATTGGTCGGCCAGAACGTGACCGGCGGCGCGCAGGCGCCCGCCATAGCCCATCAGCCGCAGGCGGCGGGCAATGGAAAATCCGCGCCCGTCGGCGGAACTTGGGAATTGCACGCGAATCATGCTCACGCCGTCCAGCCGGTCGGCCAGCGTGCCCGGATCGGTGTCGGATGCCAGATCAAGCGCGGTTGCGCCGGTGTCTTCGGGCGTGCCGTAGCTGCCGGTGAAGTCGTCGGATGTAAAGCCGGTGTCGATTACGATAACTGTCATTGTCCTGCCCCCAGGCGTACCATCTTGCCGTTTACGAAGTGGATGCCACATTCGTCCTTGTTCTGATCGCGCCAGCGTCCGGCGCGCGGATCCTCGCCCGGTTTGACGGGCGATGTGCAAGGCGCGCAGCCGATGCTGGGATAACCCTTGGCCACCAGCGGATGCCGGGGCAGGCGGTTTTCTTCCATATAGCTGCGCACGTCCTCGGGCGCCCAATGCGCCAGCGGGTTGACCTTGATCCGGCCTGTGCCGTCCTCGACCTCGAAGAAGTCCAGCGCGGCGCGGGTGCCCGACTGGAACCGCTTGCGCCCGGTGATCCAGCCGTCGAATTCCGCCAGCGCGGCGTTCAGCGGCCGGGTCTTGCGCAGGTCGCAGCAGGCGTCGGTGTCGCGCAGGTGCAACGTGTTGTCGGGATCCTCGGCCGCGATGTCGGCGGCGCGGATCACCCGCAGGTTGGTCAGGCCCAGCCGTTCGCTTACCTCGGTCTGATAGACCAGCGTTTCAGTGAACAGCATTTCCGTGTCGATGAACAGCACCGGCACGTTGCGCTCGATCACGGCGGCCATGTGCAGCAGCACGACGGATTCGGCGCCAAAGCTCGACACCAGCGCGATCTTGCCGGTATCCCTAAGCGCGGCGCGCATCACGTCGGTGGCGCTGTGGTGGCGCCACCGGTCGTTCAGCGTGGCGACGCGCTGGCGCAGCGCCGCGTCATCGGCCGCCTGTACGGCCTCTTGAAGGGGGGGCATATCTGGTTTCCGGTCAAGCGGCATTGGCTCTGGCCTCGGGATACAGCGCCGCCTTGAATGGCGCGGCACCCAGGCGTCGATATGACTGAAGAAAGGTTTCTTCTGGGCTGGCGCGCAGATCGAGATACCCCAGCACCAGCCGTTCGATGGCCGGAACGATGTCGTCCGCCGAAAACCCGGGGCCCGCCCGTTCGCCGATGGCCGCCGTTTCGGTGGCATCGCCGCCCAGCGTGATCTGGTAGTTTTCCACGCCCGCGCGGTCCAGCCCGAGGATGCCGATATGGCCCACGTGGTGATGGCCGCAGGCGTTGATGCAGCCCGAGATCTTCAGCTTCAGCTCGCCGATGTCATGCTCCAGCTTCAACTCGTCAAAGCGGGTCGCGATGTCCTGCGCGATCGGGATCGAACGGGCCGTGGCCAGCGCGCAGTAATCCATGCCGGGGCAGGCGATGATATCGGAAATCAACCCGATATTCGCGGTGCCAAGCCCGTTGGCGCGCAGCCGTGCGTAGAGCGCGGGCAGGTCGGATTTGTGCACATGCGGCAGGATCACGTTCTGTTCGTGGCTGATGCGCAGCTCGTCGTGGCCGAACTCTGCGGCAAGGTCCGCCATCACGCGCATCTGGTCAGCCGTGGCATCGCCCGGCGTCTTGCCGTGCGCCTTGAGGCTGATCGACACGATGGCATAGCCCGGCGCCTTGTGGGCGGTCAGGTTGGTATCGGCCCAGGACCGGAACAGCGGGTCGCTGGCATAGGCGGCGTCAAAGGGCTCGACCGGCGCGCGGCGGAAGGCGGGGGCGGCGAACATCGTCTCGATCTGGGCCAGAATTTTCTGGTCGACGCCGGAAAACGCCTTGCGCCGTTCGATGAATTCCTTCTCGACCTCTTCGCGGATCGTGTCGATGCCGTTTTCATGCACGGTGATCTTGATGCGGGCCTTGTACTTGTTGTCGCGTCGCCCGATGCGGTTGTAGACCGACAGGATCGCCTCGAGATAGGGCAGCAGGTCGGCCTTGGGCAGGAACTCGGCAATGACCTTGCCGATCATCGGCGTGCGGCCAAGGCCACCGCCCACGATCACCTGAACGCCGGTGTCGCCATCCCGGCGCAGGATGCGCAGGCCGATGTCATGGGCGCGGATCACGGCGCGGTCCTGTTCCGAGGCAATCACGGCAATCTTGAACTTGCGGCCCAGAAACTGGAATTCGGGGTGGTCAGTGGACCATTGGCGCAGCAGCTCGGCCAGCGGGCGGGGGTCTTCGACCTCGTCCGCCGTGGCGCCTGCGAAATGGTCCGAGGTCACGTTGCGGATGGTGTTGCCGCTGGTCTGGATGGCGTGCAGGCCAACCTCTCCCAGCGCGTCCAGCATGTCGGGAATGTCGCGCAGCTTCGGCCAGTTGTACTGAATGTTCTGGCGCGTGGTGAAGTGGCCATAGCCCTTGTCCCACTTTTCGGCCAGAAGGGCGAGCTGGCGCATCTGCGCCGAATTCAGCGTGCCATAGGGGATCGCCACGCGCAGCATGTAGGCGTGCAGCTGAAGGTAGACACCGTTCATCAGGCGCAGCGGCTTGAATTCATCCTCGGTCAGCGAGCCGTCGATGCGGCGCTCGACCTGCGCGCGGAACTGGGCGTTGCGCTGGGCCAGGAATTCGGTGTCGAAGTCGTTGTATTGGTACATCTGCTAGTCCTCGGCCCCCGGTGGGGCGATTGGTGTCTGGCTGCGCCTTCAGGAGGCTTTTTCAAGATCGGCCTGTTTGCCGTGGTTGTAGTTCGACGGGCCGGTCATGCGGAAATCTTCGCGAAAGTGCACGGGTTTGGGTCCTTCGGGGCCGACCTTCACATCGGCCAGATAGGCGCCGACGATTTCGCCCGCCTGCTGTTCCGCAAAGGACAGGCGCTGCTTCGCGGGATCTTCCTCGCGCAGAACTTCGGCCTCGCTCAGGTAGCGCGACCATTGGTTGTCGGCGGTCTGATAGATCACGTCGCCTTCCAGCAGGTGGTTGGCGGTGACGACCTTGGGGGTGAAGGCGCGGGGCATCAGGCAAGTTCCTTGTGCAAGTCAGACAGGTGATGGCTGGCGGCGCGAGGGGCCAGTCCGTAAAAGGTCAGCGCGGGGCCGGTCAGATCGGCGGCGGCCAGGTCGGCCGGCAGTGTGGCCAGCGTGCTGGAGACAATGCGCTGATCGGGGCGCGAGGCGTTTTCGACCACCGTCACTGGCGTGGCGCGGTCGGCCCCATGCATCAGCAGGCGGCCCTGGATGAAGCGGGCCGATTTCTTGCCCATGTAGATCGCGGCCACCTCTCCGGGGCGGGCCAGCGTGGCCCAGTCGTGATCGGCAAAGCCCTGCATGTCATGCCCGGTCAGCAGGCGGACCGATGTATTGCGTCCGCGCCGCGTCAGGCTTTGCCCGATCGAGGCCACGGCGGCCGAGGCCGAGGTGATGCCGGGCACGATGTGCCAGCCGATGCCCGCGCCATCCAGCGCGTCGATTTCCTCGTCCAGACGGCCGAACACCGTGGCATCGCCCGATTTCAGCCGCACCACCTGCGCGCCGCTCGCGCCATGTTCCACCAGCAGGTCGTTGATGCGTTCCTGGGGGGTCGAGGCGCCAAAGCCTTCCTTGCCCACGTCGATCATCAGCGCCTCGCGGCGGGCCAGTTCAAGGATGCCGGGCGTCACCAGCCGGTCGTACAGAACCACGTCGGCGGTATCGAGCGCGCGGCGCGCCTTCAGCGTCAGCAGCTCGGGGTCGCCGGGGCCCGCACCGACAAAGGCCACATGCCCCGCGCGCGATTTGCGCGACAGGTGGTCGGCCAGCAGATCGTCCAGCGCGGGTGCAACGCCGGCTTCGCCGCCATCGGCCATCGCACGCGGACCGGCGCGGAAATAGTAATCGGCCCAGAAATCGCGGCGCGCGCGGCCCAGCGGCAGTGCCTCGGCGGCCTTGCGAAATGCCTTGCCCAGACGCGCCAGCGGGCCCAGCGTTGCGGGCAGCTTCGCCTCCAGCTCGGCCTTGATGGCACGGGCCAGCACGGGGGCGGCGCCCTCGGTGCCGATGGCAACGGTCACGGGGTCGCGGTCCACGATGGCGGGGGTGATGAATTCGCTGTGCTCAAGGTTGTCGACCACGTTGACCAGCGCGCCCTCGGCCCGGGCGATGGCGGCGGTGCGTTCATCCTCTGCCGCGTCTTCGTCGGCGGCATAGAACAGCGCCGCGCCAGTCACGTCACCCGGGGCCAGCGCCCGGCGGTGCAGGTGTAGCCGGCCTTGAGCGGCCCAATCAATAATCTCGGGCGCAGGGTCGGGGGCATAAACGTGGATCTGGGCGGGCGTCTTCAGTAGCAGCCTCAGTTTCGCCAGCGCCGCCGCGCCACCACCCGACAGCACAACCGAACGGTCGGACAAGGACAGGAAGATTGGAAAATGTTGCATCTGGCGGCCCGTGATCCTTGGTCTGCATGGGTTTGACTTGCCCCTTAATATAGGAAATATTCCCAATCTGACGCCACCAGCTGCGGCAAATAAGGACATATGTTCCATCTGGCGTGCTGCACAGAACAATCGGACCAAATCGAAGGGGCAATGCGGAATGTCGGTGCGAATTGACGAGGTGGACAGGAAAATCCTGGCCGAGCTACAGCGCGATGCCAGCCAGTCGCTGGACGATATTGCCAAGGCTGTGGGCAGTTCCAAGACCCCGGTGTGGAACCGAATCCGCAAGCTGCGCGAGGCGGGCGTGATCGGCCACCAGACCGTGCAGCTTGATGCCGAGGCGCTGGGATTCGAGGCCTGTTTCTTTGTGCTGATCCGCACCAGCGAACACGAGGCCGAGTGGCAGGCAGATTTCCTAAAGGCGCTGCGCGGCCGCCCCGAAGTGCAGGAGGCGCACCGCCTTGCCGGTGACATCGACTATATCCTCAAGGTGCGGGTCAAGAATGCGCGCGCCTATGACGCTTTCTATCAGGCGCTGATTTCCGAGGTGCGGGTGCATAATGTCACCGCGTTGCTGTCGATGGAGGAAATCAAATCCACAACCATGCTGCCACTGGATCAGATCGCCTGAGGCGCCTTGCCGTACAGGTGGTGCGGGCGCTAGTTTGACGGCATGATCGGTGTTCCCCTGAAACCCTCGCGACTCCGGCGGCCCAACCGGATTGTCGCCGCCTTCCTGCTCGGGGTGGGGGTGCTGATGGCAGGCGTATGGCACAATGGCTACCGTCAGGCGCTGGAACAGCTCGCTCGCCGGGCCGAGGCCGATCTGGCCCTGGCAAGCGACCGGCTGAGTTCGCAGTTGCAGATCTATCAGGAAATCGCGGTGATGACGGCCGATCACCCGGCGCTGCAACACCTGACAACCCCGGGCCGGATCGAGGCGGCCAACCGCGTGCTGCGCCGCGTTGCCGACAAATCGGGCGCGCGCGATGTTCTGTTTGCCGATACATCGGGCCGCGTGATGGCGGGGGCCACAGAGGGCGAAACCCGATCAATCGCCGGCACGCCGTACTTCCGGCGCGCGATGAATGGCGCGCTGGGCACCGGGATCGGCCCTTACGGCACCGATACGGATCGCGCCTATTTCTATGCCGCGCCAACCTTTGAATACACCGGCGGTGTCAGCGGCGTGCTGGTCTTTGTTGCCGATGTCGAACTGATCGAGCGCGGCTGGCGCGGCGATACGCCGGCGGTGTTTTTCACTGACAGCGCGGGAGAGGTGTTCATTTCGAACCGGTCAGAACTCCTGTTCTGGCGGCGGGCGCCGGGGCAGGTGGGGATCAGCCGGCCGTCCGGCGGCGACAGTGCATTCGATGTCAGCCTGATCGGCGGGCAAGAGGTCTGGCATCTGGGGTGGGGGCCGTATCTGCCCGAACGCGCGCTGCACCTGTCGCGCGATCTACCGGTGCTCGGTCTGGGCGGAGAGGTTCTGGTGGATGTGGCGCCGGTGCGGCGGATGGCGTGGTTGCAGGCCTTTGCTGTCGGGGGCATCTGCCTTGCCTTCGGAGCGTTGCTGTATCTTGCAGGCGAGCGGCGGCGCAACCTGGCGCGGGCCAATGCGGTGCTTGAAGCGCGGGTCAGCGAGCGGACGGCAGAGCTGTCCGAGGCCAACCGCCATTTGCGTGAAGAGGTGATTGTGCGGCAAGAGGCCGAAGCGGCGCTGAAACAAGCGCAGGCCGATCTGGTGCAGGCGGGCAAACTGAGCGCGCTGGGCCAGATGAGCGCGGGCATCAGCCACGAGTTGAACCAGCCGCTGATGGCGATCCGGTCCTTTGCCGACAATGGCAGCCAGTTTCTGGACCGCGGGCGCACCGATGTGGTGGCCGAAAACCTTGGGCGGATTTCGATGATGGCGGCGCGGATGGCGCGCATCATCCGCAACCTGCGCGCCTTTGCCCGCAATGAATCCGAACCGGTCAGCCGGGTCGATCTGGTGCAGGTTGTGGCCAGCGCCATAGAAATGACAGAAGCGCGGCTGCGCAGCGACGCGGTAACGCTTGAATGGGATGCGCCGCCGCTGCCGGTTTATGTGCGCGGCGGAGAGGTGCGGCTGGGGCAGGTGGTGGTGAACCTGATCACCAACGCCGCCGATGCCATGGCCCGAGGGGACCGGCGGCGCATCGCGATCACGCTGGATGACGGCGGTGACAGGGTGCGCCTGAAGGTGCGCGACCACGGCCCGGGCATCGCCGCGCCGGAAAAGCTGTTTGAGCCGTTTTATACCACCAAGGCGGTCGGCAGTTCCGAGGGCATGGGTCTGGGGCTGTCGATTTCCTATGGCCTTGTGCAGAGCTTTGGCGGCGATATACGGGGTGAAAATCTGGACGATGGCGCGGTGTTCACGGTGACGCTTGACCGATGGGACGACAGCGCCGAGGCGGCGGCATGATGCGCAATACGGTACTGTTGGTGGATGACGATGCAACGGTGCGTGAGGCGCTGGCGCAATCGCTGGAGTTGGCCGATCTGACGGCGATTCCGGCGGGGTCGTTCGTTGTGGCAAAGGATCACATCCAACGCAGCTTTCCCGGTGTCATCCTGTCGGACATGCGCATGCCGGGGCGCGACGGGTTCCACCTGCTGGATTACGCCCACAAGGTGGACCCCGATCTTCCGGTGGTGCTGCTGACCGGTGAGGGCGACATCCCCATGGCCGTGGCCGCGATGGAGCGGGGGGCTTTCGATTTCCTTGAAAAGCCCTGTGCGCCGGGTGACCTGGTGGCCGTGCTGGAACGCGCGCTGGTGGCGCGTCACCGGGTGCTGGACGCACGGGCCGAGATGGCGCGCGCGCAATCGGGCGACCCGGCGGCACGGCTGATCTTTGGCATCTCGGAGGCGTCACACGCCCTGCGCGATCAGGCCCGGCGTGTCGCCCGCGCCGACACCGAGGTGTTGGTGACCGGCGCGCCCGGCAGCGGCATCTCCAAAATCGCCGAAGTCATCCACCTGTGTTCGCCGCGCGCACAACGGCCGTTTGAAAAGCGGGCCGCCGACGGGCTGGACCGGGCCGCACTGACGCAGGCGATGGAAGCCGCCTCGGGCGGGACGCTGTTCCTTGACGAGGTTGCCCGCCTGCCGGCAGACACGCAGATCGCGTTGATCGAGGCCTTGGAAACCGGCAATGGCGATGTCCGGCTGATGGCGGGAAGCACCGTTTCACTGGATCCGTCCAGCCTGAATTCCGAACTGTATTACCGGCTTGAAGTCAGCCAGGTGCGCGTCCCGTCGCTGGCGGAACGACCCGAGGATATTCCGGTGCTGTTCCGTCGATATGTCGCCCAGGCGGCGGAACAGTCGGGGTTGGTTGCGCCCGATATCTCACCCGAGCATCTGGCGGCGCTTATGGCACAAAGCTGGCCGGGCAATACCCGTTCGCTGATGAGCGCGGCAATGCGGTTCGTTCTGGGCATGCCGGGCGAGGTAAGTGAGGCCGCCGAGATGGGTCTGGTCGAGCAGTTGGCCCGTGTTGAACGGGCGCTGTTGGTGGCGGCGTTGGGGCGGCAGAACGGCAACGCGACTGAAACGGCCCGGGTGCTGAAGCTGCCGCGCAAGACGTTTTACGACAAACTGGCGCGTTATGGCATTCGGGCCGAAGACTTCCGCAGGTGAGGGTGTGCGTTGCGTGTGCGGATTTCCGCACAATGTGCGCCGGGCGATGTGCGGATATCCGCACTTTGATCATTGAAGTGTTCGGAATTCACGTTCAAAATATCGACTATCTATTTGTTATATATTAAAAAAATTGAAATTTTTTCCACCGCGCCACAGCGCCGTTGAGCGAGGCCCGCTGGGGCGGTTCACTGCCGTTTGACGCATCGAATCACGGTGCGGAGGGGCCTGCGGGCCCTGCGGACATGAACTCGGGAGGAGTATCCGATGAAAATCGTAACCGTTGCCGCCACGGCCATGGCACTGTCGCTATCTGCCACTGCGGGCTTTGCCCAGTGTGACGATGGCGAGATGGTGATCAAGTTCAGCCATGTCACCAACACCGACCGTCACCCCAAGGGTCTGGCGGCCTCGCTTCTGCAGGAGCGGGTGAACGAAGAGATGAACGGCAAGGCCTGCATGGAGGTCTATCCGAACTCGACGCTCTACAACGACGACCAGGTGCTGGAAGCGATGCTGCAGGGCGACGTGCAGATGGCTGCGCCCTCGCTGTCGAAATTCGAAGCCTTCACCAAGCAATTCCGCATTTTCGATCTGCCCTTCATGTTCAAGAGCATCGAAGCTGTGGACGCGTTCCAAAACTCGGAAACCGGGCAGGCGATGAAGGAATCGATGGCGCGCCGGGGCCTGATGGGGCTGGAGTTCTGGCACAACGGGATGAAGCAGTTTTCGGCCAACAAGCCGCTGGTCGAGCCCGGCGATGCGGCTGGTCTGAAATTCCGCGTGCAGCCCAGCGATGTGCTGGTCGCGCAGATGAAGGCGCTGGATGCCTCGCCGCAGCCGATGGCCTTCTCGGAAGTCTACGGTGCGCTGCAGACAGGTGTTGTGGATGGACAGGAAAACACCTGGTCGAACATCTACGGCCAGAAGTTTTTCGAGGTGCAGGATGGCAGCACCGAAACCAACCACGGTGTGCTGGACTATCTGGTTGTGACGTCGGTCGACTGGCTGGACAGCCTTGACGCCGAAACGCGCGATCAGCTGCTGACCATCCTGAGCGAGGTCAGCAACGAGCGCAACGCCGCTGTTGGTCAGGTCGACATGGAGGCACGTCAGGCGATTCTGGACGCGGGCGGCGAAATCCGCGAGCTGACCGCCGAGCAGCGTCAGGCATGGGTCGATGCGATGAAGCCGGTCTGGGCCGAGTTTGAGGCAGACGTGGGCGCCGACAACATCGCCGCAGCCCAGGAAATCAACGCATCGATGTAAGCGCGTATCGTCGGCCCGCCCTGTGATCGGGGCGGGCCGGTTTGCCGGCCGGAGGGGCCGGACAGGGCGCACTACGCCCAACAGAATCCTCGGGGGGACAGCATGTCAGGACCGTCGCACTACCGGCCGAAGACCGCCTTCGGCCGTTTCGTTCATTCGATCGAGGAAACGGCGATTGCCGTGATCCTCGGGCTCATGACCTTGATCACCTTCGTCAACGTCGTGCTGCGCTATGTGTTCAACGAATCCTTGATCTGGGGGCTTGAAGTCACGCTGATCCTGTTTGCCTGGCTGGTTCTGCTTGGCATTTCATACGGGTTCAAAGTGACATCGCACCTTGGGGTGGACGCGCTGATCAACCTGTTCGACTCACGCAAGCAGCGCGTTTTCGCGATCATCGCCGGGCTTGTCTGCGTGGCTTATGCGCTGCTGCTGCTGAAAGGCGCGTGGGATTACTGGGCCCCCTTTGCTGCGCTGCAACCGACCGAGGGCCGCTGGCTTCCAACCGGCTTTACCACCGGGGTGCGCGACCGCGCCTTTTACGTCACAGACCAGGTGCCGATGTTGGGCATCTTTCGCTGGCTGGAGGGCGCCATCAACTATGGCGAAGCCTATGACAAGCTGCCGCGCGTGATCCCCTATGTCATCCTGCCGTTTTCCACCGCGCTGATCGTGCTGCGTGTGGTGCAGGCGCTGATCGCCGTCATCGGCGGGCGTCAGACCAGCCTGATCGTCAGCCACGAAGCCGAAGATGCGGTGGCCGATGCCGCCCAGAAGACCGGAGTGTAACCTGCTATGGATGTCGTCCTTCTGTTTTCAATGGTCATGGCCTTCCTGCTGATCGGGGTTCCGATCGCGGTATCGCTAGGCATGTCCTCGATCATCTTCCTGCTGGCGTTCTCGGACACATCGCTCGCGTCCATCGCACAGTCGCTCTATCAGGCGATGGCGGGGCACTATACGCTGCTGGCCATTCCCTTCTTCATCCTTGCCTCGTCCTTCATGAGCACAGGCGGCGTGGCGAAACGGATCATCCGCTTTTCCATCGCCTGTGTCGGGCACCTGCGCGGCGGGCTGGCAATTGCGGGCGTCTTTGCCTGCATGATCTTTGCCGCGCTGTCGGGGTCGTCTCCGGCCACCGTGGTGGCCATCGGCACAATCGTGATCGCGGCAATGAAGCAGGCCGGGTATACCAAGGAATTCGCCGCCGGGGTGATCTGCAACGCGGGCACGCTGGGCATCCTGATCCCGCCGTCCATCGTGATGGTGGTCTATGCCAGCGCCACGGATGTCTCGGTCGGGCGGATGTTCCTGGCGGGCGTCATTCCGGGCCTGCTGGCAGGTGTCATGCTGATGGTGACGATCTATATCATGGCCATCGTCCGCGACATGCCCAAGGGCGAATGGCAGGGCTGGGGCGAGATCGGCGCCAGCTTCCGCGAGGCGTTCTGGGGGCTGATGCTGATCGTCATCATCATGGTCGGGATCTACGGCATTCCGGGCGTGACGGGCGCGATCTTCACCCCGACCGAGGCAGCCGCCGTGGCGTCCGTATATGCGGCCATCGTGGCGCTGTTCGTCTATCGCGACATGGGCCCGCTGAAGGCGCGCGCGGCGCAAAGCCTGTCGGCGGCGGCTGTTGACGGCGCGCCCTCGCGCCCGTTGACGCTGCTCGACAAGCCCTATGCCATCGTCACCGCCTTCTTCCACCGCGACACCCGCGATACGCTGCTGGAGGCGGGCAAGCTGACCATCATGCTGATGTTCATTATCGCAAACGCGCTGATCCTGAAGCATGTTCTGACCGATGAACAGATCCCCCAGCAGATCGCCAGCGCCATGCTGAGCGCGGGCTTTGGCCCGGTGATGTTCCTGATCGTGGTGAACGTGATCCTGCTGATCGGCGGGCAGTTCATGGAACCTTCGGGGCTGATCGTGATCGTCGCACCGCTGGTGTTCCCAATTGCGATCCAGCTGGGGATCGACCCGATCCATCTGGGCATCATCATGGTGGTGAACATGGAAATCGGGATGATCACGCCGCCGGTGGGGCTGAACCTGTTCGTCACTTCGGGCGTGGCGGGGCTGTCGATGATGGGCGTGGTCCGGGCGGCGCTGCCCTTCCTGATGGTGCTTTTCGTCTTCCTGATCCTGATCACCTATGTGCCGTTCCTGTCGACATGGTTGCCGATTTCGCTGATGGGGCCTGAGATCATCACCAACTAAAGCTGGCCCTTCGGGAACCAATCCGGCACATCGCGCGTCCTTCCTGTATCCACAGGGAGGGCGCTTTCATGTCAGATCAGGCACCGGACTGGGTCATTCCCGTCATGCGCGCGGGCTATTTCGCGCGGGCAGCCGTTTACACGGCGGTCGGGGGGCTGGCGCTGGGCGCCGCGATTGATGGCGACGAAGCCGAAGGCACCACCGATGCGCTGGCCGAGCTGCTGGGCGAAGGCTGGGGTGTGCCGCTGCTGTGGGGGATTGCACTGGGGCTGTTTGCCTACACGATCTGGCGGTTGATCGACGCCTGGATGGATTTGGAACGCTACGGCAATGATGCGAAGGGTCTGCTGTCACGCGCCGGGTTGGTGGTGACAGGGGTGATCCATGCCGGGATCGGGGTGTCGGTTGCCACTGTCGCCCTGCGCGGCAAGGATAGCGGCGAAGGTGGCAGCGGCACCGAAAGCGTGACCGCGCAGATCCTTGCTATGCCCTATGGCGTCTGGCTGGTCGCGGGGGTCGGTGTCGCCACCATCGGGGCGGGTGTGTATTACGTCTGGAAGGGCGTGGCCGAGAAGTACAAGAAACAGATCCGCCTCACTCCCATGTCGCTGAAGCTGAGCCCCGTGATGAAATTCGGCTGTATTGCCGAAGGCGTGGTGATCGCGATCATTGGCGTGTCGATCGTCTTTGCCGCATTGAACACCGATCCGCAGCAAGCCAAGGGCCTGGGCGAGGCACTGGGCACCCTGCGCGCCGCCCCGTTCGGCCGCCTCCTTCTTGGAGCGGTCGCACTGGGCTTGCTGGCCTTTGCGGTGGAAAACGCGGTCGAAGCGATCTACCGCGCTATTCCTGCTCTCTCTGAACGCAAGCTGAAAACGCTGGCCACGGACGCCAAGCTGAAGGCGGCCCGCCACTTGCGTCGTGTCACAAGCTAGGCTTTTGCTGCCTGTTCCAGCGCCGTGACGATGGGCGAGAAATCGGCCGCCGTCAGGCTGGCGCCACCCACCAACGCGCCATCCACGTTCGAGACGGCGAATATGTCGGCGGCGTTCCCGGCCTTCACCGATCCGCCATACAGCAGCCGAACCGACCGCGCGACGCCCGCGCCAAAGCGGCGCTCCAGGCGGGCGCGGATGAAATCATGCACCTCGCCGATTTCGTCCGTGGTGGGCACCTTGCCGGTGCCGATGGCCCAGATCGGCTCATAGGCCACCACAAGATTCTGCCCGGTCACCAGATCGGGGATCGACCCGGACAGCTGGCCGCCGATGATATCCAGCGTATTGGCTGCTTCGCGCTGGGCCAGTGACTCTCCGACACAGACGATCACGCCCAGCCCGGCGTCAATGGCGGCCCGCGCCTTGTTGCGCACATCGCTGTCGCTTTCGTCGTGATCGGTGCGCCGCTCGGAATGGCCGACGATCACCCATTTTGCCCCGGCATCTACCAGCATGGCGGCGCTGACATCGCCGGTGTGCGCGCCGGTCTCGGCGGCGTGGCAATCCTGCCCCCCGATGCGGATCTTACCGTCGGCCACTGTCTGGGCCGCGCGGTTGACCAACGTGTGCGGCGGACAGATCAGAATATCGACATCACCTTCGCCATGGGCTGCGGCCAGATCCGCCAGAACGCCCAGATCGCCCGAGAGGCCGTTCATCTTCCAGTTGCCTGCCGCCAGTTTCCGTCGCACCCGCCACTCTCCGTTTTTGTTCGGTTCAGCGCCTGTGGTAGCATCGCCGCCGGGGCGAAACAATCTGGCGGATGCGGAATGCCAAGGGATCGTCCCGCAGGCTTAAAGCTCGGCCAAGGCCCGGCGCGCGTGCGCGCAGGCTTCATCGGGATCGTCCAACAGGGCAGGGGGGATGACCCAATAGGGCATCGCGGTGGATGCGCCATTGGCGCGGGTATGCACCCAGCGGTCCCAGCCCTGCGCGCTCACCTCGTCACGAAAGCTGCCGACGGCCTTCAACAGCAACTCTCCATCGCTGCGCATCAACGCGAACACGGTGCCGTCCCGATACAGGCACATGCCGCCGAACATGCGGCGGGTGGTCAGCGGGCCAAGACCTTCGAACAACTCAAGCGCAAAGGCGATATCGCTGTCGGATATCGCCATGCGCGTCAGTTGCCGGTTGGCAGGGTCATGTCATTGAACTTGATCGACTCGCCGCAGCCACACGCCTCGGCCACGTTCGGGTTGTTGAACTTGAACCCGGATTCCAACAGGCTGGTCTGATAGTCGATTTCGGTGCCGAACAGGAACATCTGCGCCATTGGGGCGATCATCACCCGGGCGCCATCCTGTTCCACGACTTCGTCGTTCGGGTCCGTGTCCGAAACGTAATCCATGGTGTATTCCATGCCCGCACAGCCGCCCTTCTTCACGCCGATCCGCAGGCCGGAATGGCCCGCGCGTTGCATCAGGCGGGAAATCTGTGTGGCCGCCGCCGGGGTCAGGGTGACGGCCTGTTTGCCGGGAATACCGAACATGTAAACACCTCTATCCTTACCCCATCAACCTAGGGGCTTTGCGGTGCCGTCTCAAGTGCGCGGCAGCGCGCCTACATGAAACCCAGCTCGAGCCGGGCCTCGTCGCTCATCATTTCCATGCCCCAGGGCGGCTCCCACGTCAGTTGCACATCCACCTGTTTGACACCGGGGATCGGTTCGATGGCATCGGCCAGCCAGCCGGGCATCTCTCCGGCAACAGGGCATCCGGGTGCGGTCAGCGACATGATGATCCGAACCTCGTTTTCCTGATTTATATCAATGGTATAGATCAGTCCAAGCTCGTAGATGTTAACCGGGATCTCCGGGTCGTACACCGTACGGCACGCCTCGACCACTTGATCGTACAGGGGGTGATCGGTCGACGAGGGCGCAATCAGCGGCGCGCCTTCAAGGGCTTCGGGCGTCTGGGTCATCGGGGCCTCGGTCTGTTATCCGAGGATTTATATAAGATTTCCACCCGCGCACGTAAAGGCCGTGTGGTGCGCGGCGATTGGTAGAATTGTCTGAACAACCACTTGTTAACGGTTGGCCGCTACCACCATCGCGGGCGGCTTTGTGCACAGGTGCGGAAAGGTCAGGATATGTTTACTCCCACGGTGATCGGAACCGGTCTTGCCGGATATGGCTTCTTGCAGCGCACCCGTGGGCAGCAGCAGGCGCTGTATGCGCAATCGCCTCAGGTCACCCGCGATACTCAGCATTTCATGGACAAGCTGAAGGTTGTGCAAAGCTCGGAACAGCTGATGGAAGATCGCGCGCTGCTGCGCGTGGCACTGGGGGCTTTCGGTCTGGACGAGGACATCAACAACCGCGCCTTCATCAAGAAAATCCTTGATTCCGACCTGTCCGACAGCGGCTCGCTGGCCAACAAACTGGCCGATAACCGTTACCTGGCCTTTGCCAAGGCGTTCAATTTCGCGGGCGAGGCGCCGCAGCTGGAAGGGCTGAGTTCGGCGAGCGAGGTGATGGAAGAACTGGCCGGTCTGAAAACCGCCGATGATCTGCTGCGTCGCCCGGCCTTGCTGACAGCGGCATTGTCGCAATTCGGGCTGGAGGGGGACCGGAGCAATACGTTCTTTTTGAAACAGGTTTTGAACTCTGACGTGACAGACCCGGCATCCTTTGCCAACCGCTTGTCCGATCCACGCTATGCCGAGATGGCTGAAGCCTTCGGTTTTGCCGAGAAACTGGCGCAGAAAGACACGATTTACGGATTTGCCGCCAAATTTGACGGGGTGGCGGGTAGTATAAAGACGGCGGATGACCTTTTCGCCGAACCAGAGCTGCTGGAGGCCACGCTGGACATTTTCGGGCTGGAAAATGATATCTACCGCCCGGACTTCCTCCGCGAGGTGCTCGAGTCTGACCTGGGCGATGCAGCTTCAGTCGCCAACACGCAGGACGATACCCGCTATCTGGCCTTGGCAGAGGCGTTTGGATTTCACGCCAGGGCCGAGGCAGAGGCCGTGAACGCGCCTTACACCAGTCGGTTGGAAAAACTGGTTGAAACAGTGAACGCTCGCGCGACGGTGATCGGCTCGCCGTCAGAGCTGTTTTCCGATATCGGCCTGATGCTGGATACATTTGCCTTCTTTGATCTGCCGTCGCGGGCAGACGGCGCTCAATTTGCGGCCAAAATCCTGAACTCGGATCGTGACAACCCGTTGTCGTACCTCAATCTTGAGCAGGATCAGCGCTATCACGCATTCGCCGATGCCTTCATCATGAAGCCCGAAACCGAAGGCCGGGTATACCCTGCCGGGTTCGCCGAAGGCATCGTGCAGAATTATCTGGACCGGCAATTCGAAATCCAGATCGGACAAAGCGATGCATCGATGCGGGTTGCCATGTCACTGGAACGCGAATTGAACGATACGGTGAAAAACGCGCTAAGCACCGATGCCCAATGGTACGGGGTTCTGGCGTCGAAACCGCTGCGCGCGGTGTTTGAAACGATCTTTGGCCTGCCGCCCAGTTTTGGCGCGCTGGATATCGACCGGCAGTTGAATGACATGAAGGTGCGCGCGCAGAACTACTTCGGCACCGATGATCTTGCCGATTTTACTGACCCCGATTTGATGGATCAGCTGCGCAACCGCTACCTTACCCTTAGCGGCGTTCAGAACACTGCTCAGGTCGGCAATTCGGTTCTGACGCTGCTCGCGGGAAATTAGGTCAGTCGTTGATATCGCGGTCGAAGTATTTCACGCCATGTGGCCGCGCAAAGATGCGCCGCAGCACCAGCCATGCGACCAGAGACAGGGCCGAGAAGAGAAGCACCATCAGGGGGAGCGACAGCGCCAATCCGATGTTCAGGATCAACATGCTGACCGCCAGCGCGCCGATCGCGAAACCCAGAAAGATGAACCCAGGAACCATGACCTCGACGATGCCCAACACGATCGCGACACAAAGCCAGGCCCACCAGATCGTCCAGATCATCCCCGGCCCCCTTTCAGCATCTTGAAGGCATCGCCAAAGGCCTCAAGCGCATTGGCAGGCAGGATGATCGTTTGCTGGCCGTCACCGGCGCCCAGCTTGTTCAGCGCCTCGACCTGTTTCAGCGCAACCTGATACTGTGCCGCTTCCAGCCCGTTTTCCTTGATCGCGGCAGCAACGACGCCCGTGGCATAAGCTTCGGCATCGGCTTGAATGCGGCGGGCCTTGGCAACCTGCTCGGCGGCGTAAAGTTCGGCATCGGCCTGCAACTCGACCGCGCGTTTTTGCCCTTCGGCGCGAGTCACCTGCGCGCGACGTTCGCGTTCGGCATTCAGCTGCTGCAGCATCGCATCACGGGTGGCCTGATCCAGGTTCACGTCAAGGATTTCGGCCCGCGTGACCTCGATGCCCCAGTTGTCGACAGCATCTTCCACGCTGGTTTTGATCGTACTGATCAACTGGTCGCGGTTTGATTGAACGTCGTCCAAGTCCATCTTGCCGATTTCCGCGCGCACGATCCCGGCCACCGTCGTGGCAATCGCCGCATCCACGTCGCGGATTCGGTACACGGTCTTTTCCGGCTCGATGATGCGGTAGAAAACGGATGTATCGACCTGCACCAACACGTTGTCGCGGGTGATTGCATCTTGACTGGCGGTAGGCAGCTGGCGTTCGAGGATCGAGATGCGATGCGCCACAACATCCAGAAACGGCACGGTAAAGTTGATCCCCGGGCCAAGCACCGAATGCAGGCGGCCAAACCGTTCGACGACGTATTTTTCGGATTGCGGCACAATCCGCACGCCCTTGACGACGATCACCACCAAAAGGATCGCGCCCAGAATATAGGCGAGGTTGCCGGTCAAAAGGTCGATGATGTCCTGTTCGCTCATGCGCTTGCCTCAAAGGAATAAACAACAGTTTGTATTTGAGCGGTTCAGCCAGGTTTATCAAGCGCCCGGGTCACCGTTGCGGGCGGGCCCGCGCGGGTTTATAGCGCGCGCATGACCGGATTTTCTTTTTCCCTCTCGGCCACCGACGGCAAGGCGCGCACCGGCGCGATCACCACGCTGCGTGGCACGATCCGCACGCCGGCCTTCATGCCTGTGGGCACCGCCGCGACCGTCAAGGCGATGCTGCCCGAAAGCGTGGCGGCCACGGGCGCCGACATCCTGCTGGGCAACACCTATCACCTGATGCTGCGCCCCGGCGCGGAACGGGTCGACCGGTTGGGCGGTCTTCATGAATTCATGAACTGGTCCAAGCCGATCCTGACGGATTCCGGCGGCTTCCAGGTGATGAGCCTGGCGGGCCTGCGCAAGCTGACCGAGGAAGGCGTAGCCTTCAAAAGCCACATCGACGGTTCGCGGCACATGCTGACACCGGAACGGTCGATGGAAATTCAGCGCCTGCTGGGAAGCGACATCGTGATGTGTTTCGATGAATGTCCCGCTTTGCCAGCCGAAGAAAAGGCCGTGGCCGAGAGTATGCGCCTGTCGATGCGCTGGGCGCAGCGGTCGCGCGATGCTTTTGGCGACCGACCGGGCCATGCATTATTCGGGATTCAGCAGGGTGGCGTGACGCGGGATTTGCGCGCGGAAAGTGCTGAGGCACTGCAAGAGATTGGTTTCGATGGCTACGCCGTCGGTGGGCTGGCCGTGGGTGAGGGACAGGAGATCATGTTCGATGTGCTTGATTTCGCGCCCGATATGCTGCCTGTCGACAAGCCGCGATATCTGATGGGCGTGGGTAAGCCCGATGATATCGTCGGCGCCGTCAAACGCGGGATCGACATGATGGATTGCGTTTTGCCGTCGCGCTCGGGGCGCACGGGGCAGGTGTTTACGCGCCGTGGCGTGGTGAACATCAAGAACGCGCGCCATGCGGATGATCCGCGCCCCTTGGACGAAGGCTGTTCCTGCCCGGCCTGCCGGGGCTATTCGCGCGCCTATCTGCACCATGTGTTTCGTGCGCAAGAGATGATTTCGGGGATGCTGCTGACCTGGCACAACCTGCAGTACTATCAGGATCTGATGGCTGGAATGCGGGAGGCGATTGCGGCGGGCACTTTTTGCGACTGGGAAAATCAGTTCCACGCCGACCGTGCGCTGGGTGATATCGAACCGGTCTGAGCGGGCGACCCGCCGCTTTCCTAGACTTAGCGTTACTTTCCTTTGCAGGAGCACCCCGGGCGACAGTGTGCCCCGTTGCACATCGCCCCACGACACGTCATGGTGACCACAATAATGGCTTGAAATGAGCAGGGCGGGGCCACAGGTTATCTATCCGTAAACAGGAGACGGCTATGGTTGCCTGACTTAGGGACCTCGCCGCCTTGCCAAGAATAAGGAAAGAGCATGAAAGAGCCTCTTAACGCGTCCTATCCGGTGCTGCCGCTGCGTGACATCGTGGTATTCCCGCACATGATCGTGCCGCTTTTCGTCGGACGAGAGAAATCGGTGCGCGCCTTGGAAGAGGTGATGGCGGACGACAAGCAAATCCTGCTGTCGAGCCAGATTGACCCGAGCGAGGATGATCCCGAGGCCGATGGCATCTATGACGCCGGTGTGCTGGCCAACGTGCTGCAATTGCTGAAACTTCCCGATGGCACTGTGAAAGTGCTGGTCGAAGGGCAAGCGCGGGTGCGGATTACCGAGTATTTGGAGAATGATGAATTCTTTGAAGCCCGGGCCGAGTACCTGACCGAAATTCCCGGAGACGTGACCACGACCGAGGCGCTGTTGCGCGCGGTCGGTGACGAATTCGAACGCTACGCGAAAGTTCGCAAGAACATCCCCGAGGAGGCTCTGGCCGCCGTCGGCGAATCCACCGAACCGGCGCGTCTGGCCGATCTGGTTGCCGGCCATCTCGGGATCGAGGTTGAGCAAAAGCAGGAGCTGCTGGAAACCCTGTCGGTCAGCGACCGGCTCGAGAAGGTCTATGGCCTGATGCAGGGCGAGTTGAGCGTTCTGCAGGTCGAGAAGAAGATCAAGACGCGCGTCAAATCCCAGATGGAGAAGACGCAGCGCGAATATTACCTGAACGAACAGATGAAGGCGATCCAGCGCGAGCTGGGCGATGGCGAGGATGGCAGCAACGAAGTTGCTGAGCTGGAACAGAAAATCCAGGAAACCAAGCTGTCGAAAGAGGCGCGCGAGAAGGCCGACGCCGAGCTGAAGAAGCTCAAGAACATGTCGCCGATGAGCGCCGAGGCCACGGTTGTACGTAACTACCTTGACTGGATGCTGTCGATCCCGTGGGGGGTCAAATCGCGCGTCAAGAAAGACCTTGGCCGCGCCCAGGACATTCTGGATAACGACCACTACGGCCTTGAAAAGGTGAAGGAACGGATCGTCGAATATCTGGCCGTGCAGCAGCGCAGCAAGAAGATGAAAGGCCCGATCATGTGCCTTGTCGGCCCTCCGGGCGTTGGCAAGACATCGCTTGGCAAATCCGTGGCAAAGGCAACCGGGCGTGAATTCATCCGCATCAGCCTGGGCGGTGTGCGTGACGAATCGGAAATCCGCGGCCACCGTCGGACTTATATCGGGTCGATGCCGGGCAAGATCATCCAAGCGCTGAAAAAGGCGAAAACCACCAACCCGTTGATCCTGCTGGATGAAATCGACAAGATGGGCCAGGATTTCCGGGGCGATCCGGCCAGCGCGATGCTCGAGGTGCTGGATCCGGAACAGAACGGCAGCTTTGTCGATCACTACCTCGAGGTCGAATACGACCTGAGCAATGTGATGTTCCTGACGACATCGAACAGCTACAACATGCCGGGGCCGCTGCTGGACCGGATGGAGATCATTCCGCTGGCGGGCTACACCGAGGATGAAAAGCGCGAGATCGCGAAGCAGCACCTGATTTCCAAGCAGGTGAAGAACCATGCACTGAAAGGCAAGGAGTTCGAACTGACGGATGACGCGCTGACCGAGATTATTCGCACCTACACGCGCGAAGCGGGTGTGCGGAACCTCGAACGCGAAATCGCCAAGGTTGCGCGCAAGTCACTGACGCGGATTATCAAGGGCGAGGCAGAGTCGGTCACGGTGACTCCCGAAAACCTTGACGAATTCCTTGGTGTGCCGAAGTACCGCTTTGGCCTGGCCGAACAGGAAGACCAGGTTGGTGTGGTGACGGGGCTGGCGTATACGAGCGTTGGAGGCGAATTGCTGAGCATCGAAGCCTTGCGCCTGCCGGGCAAGGGCCGGATGAAAACCACCGGTAAGCTTGGGGACGTGATGAAGGAGTCGATCGACGCAGCGTCGAGCTACGTGCGCTCGATCAGTCCGAGCCTTGGGATCAAGCCGCCGCGCTTCGATCACTGGGATATTCACGTTCACGTGCCCGATGGTGCCACCCCGAAAGACGGCCCTTCGGCCGGCTTGGCGATGGTGACTGGAATCGTGTCGGTCCTGACGCAGATACCGGTCCGCAAGGATATCGCGATGACGGGTGAGGTGACGCTGCGCGGCAACGCAAGCGCCATCGGTGGGCTGAAGGAAAAGCTGCTGGCGGCGCTGCGCGGGGGCATCAAGACGGTGCTGATTCCGGAAGAAAATGCGAAGGATCTTCCTGATATTCCGGATAACGTAAAAGCCGGGCTCGATATTGTTCCCGTCAAGCATGTATCCGAAGTGTTGAAGCACGCCTTGGTACGGCAACCCGAGCCTATTGAATGGGACGAGGCCGCCGAAGAGGCTGCGATTGCAGCGGCGGCAGCAGAGAAGGCTGGTTTGGCAGGGAGCCCGACCGCGCATTGATCTTGCTGATCTAGCTGAAAACGCTCCCGGTCTGAACACCTGGCTCATTTCGGAATCTGGGACGCAACTGCAACGGCTACCGAGGAGATCCTCGGTAGCCGTTTGGTTTTTCGATCATATTTTTCAGGGTCACCCACAAGAGCTACGGGACGTTTGTCCCGATGCAACAGTGAGCAGAAAAGTCGTTTTGGGATTTCGTTGCCGGGCAAAACGGCCAACATCTTAGTCGGTCCTGAAGGCCTTCTTGGCACATCAAAACCGAAAGATCGGAGATCGAATGGTCAAGACGTTCCAGCATATGAGCCTTTCTCAAGCATACTCTGCCGTTTTGGCAGACCTAGACCTGTCGCGGTTAGGTGCCGCTCTTTTGATCGCATCGTGTGCAGCAAAGAAGACGAGCTATGGGCACAGGAAGAACGGATGAATTTCGCAAAGAGGCGGTGCGAATTGCTCTGACCAGCGGGCTGACACGGCGACAAGTTGCTGACGATCTGGGCGTTGGGCTTTCGACCTTGAACAAGTGGGCAAACGCGCACCGTGACACAGATGTGGTATCGCCCGAGGATCGCGATCTTGCGCAGAAGAACGAACGGCGTCTGCGCGAGAACCGCTTCCTCAAGGAGGAGAGGGACATCCTAAGAAAAGCCACCCAGTTCTTCGCGAGCCAAAAGCCATGAGGTTCAGGTTCATCCGCTGCCCGGCAGGGTCATGCGCAGCATGATCCCGAGAGGGGAAGAACAGCGCGGCGCCTTCCCGATCGACCGGCTTTTTCAGGTCATGAACGTCAGCACGCGCGGATTGCTGTCTTTCCGCAGCCGGCCTGCCAGCCACAGGCAGCGCACGGATATGGTTGTGCTGGCGCATACCAAGGAACAGTCGCGCTTGAGCCTGGGCAGCTACGGCAGGCCCCGAATGACCGAAGAATTGAAGGAGGTCGGTGTCGATGTCGCGCACCGGCGCGTCGGTCGATCCTCTCGGCAGATTGCTTGGCAATCGCCTGCCGGGCAGTGGGTGCGCGAAAACGGGATTACTGTTTTAAGAACGCGCAAGTTCAAGGTGGAGGAGGGTCAGGAAATGATCCGGGGGATCATTTCCCCAACGACGCACAGACAGTGATCATACGTTCAACATCGCTCCGAACCTGCTGGATCGCGACTTCAATGCGGCCGGGCCGAACCGGAAATGGGCGGGCGACATCAGCTACTTCTGGACCCGCGAGGGGGGTATATCTGGCGCTCGCCATTGCCCTCGGACCAATGGCGGACAATGGCTCGCTCCTCGATCTACAGTCCCGCCGCGTGATCGGCTGGGCCGTCAGCAATCGCATGAAACGCGATCTGTCGATCCGGGCGTTGAGCACGGCAATTGCATTCAGAACTCCCCCCAAAGAGTGCATTCACCCCACGGATCGCGGCAGCCAATACTGTTCGCACGACTATCAGAAAATCCTGCGCCAGCATGGCTTCCAGGTCTCGATGAGCGGCAAGGGAAACTGCTATGACAACGCGACTGTCGAGACGTTCTTCAAGACCATCAAGGCTGAGCCGATCTGGCGACGGTCATGGGAAACACGGCGGCAGGCTGAGAAGGCAATCTTCGAATACATCAACGGCTTCTGCAATCCGCGCCGGCGTCACTCAGCACTGGGCTGGAAGAGACCGGTCGCCTTCGAACGAAAAGTGGCTTAAACGAGCACCTGTAGCGGCACAAATTCGCGACAGGTCTAGTGTCGATCCCTAGACGGTCCGGCGCGCGCCCGCCGGATTGCCCCGAGATCCGCAAGAAATTGCAGGAGATTGCAGGCAAGCGGCGTCGGTTCGGCTATCGTCGGATCGGCGTCCTGATCGAACGCAAGGGCATAATCATGAACTGCAAGAAGCTGTATCGGCTTTACCGGGAGGAAGGGCTATCGGTGAAGGGACGACGTGGCCGCAAGCGGGCCCGCGGCACACGCACACCGATGCCGGAGGCGGCGCGCCCAAATGCGCGCTGGTTGCTGGACCATCTGTCGGACAGCTTCGGTGCTTCACGCAAGTTCGCTCGCCATTGTTCTTGAACCAAAGGCGCAAAATGGGTCGCCCTGGCGGTGATCGACGATTGCTGCCGCGAAAACCTGTGCCTTATGGCTGACACCAGTATCTCGGAAGCTCGTGTCGCCCGCGCACTGGATGCGCTGGTGCGGGTCTACGGATAGCCGGGTTGCTTCGTCAGTGATAACGGGACGGAGTTCACAAGCCGGGCCATCCTGAGATGGGCCGACCAGAAAGATGTGCCGTGGCATTACATCGACCCTGGGAAACCGCAGCAGAACGCTTTGATCGAGTCGTTCAACGGCAGCCTGCGCGACGCGCTATTGAACGATGAGAGCTTTGACACTTTGGACGATGCCCGGCGAAAGCTGGCGCTGTGGCGATATGCTTGAAAGGCTGTCAGGCCGCATTCGTCGCTCGGAAACCAGACGCTACTGCAAGCGCGCCGAGCGCTTGAGCAATTTGAGGGTTCCGCGCCAGGCGCGCTTGCCCAAACCGGAACCCATGATTATCAAAATCAAACCCGCAGACACTCGTTACGAACGAGGGACCGGCAGGGGTAGGTCACTAGAACATTGGTTTTGCCCGAAAAAAACGAAAAGGTTTCTTGCCCGCATCAACTGTGTCGCACTATTGGAGGGGAGAAACGGTTGACCGCCGAGAAACAGCCAGATTCTCGGCGCTCGTGTCCCAGATCCCGGAACGAGCCACTCCACGCCGGGGGCGCTTTTCTTTGGCATGAATTCGCGCTCGAAGATAAAAACTTTCAAGTCCGGGACTTGCGGATCACTCCGGCACCGGCTAAGACGCGCGGCGTTGGGTGATTAGCTCAGTGGTAGAGCGCTTCGTTCACATCGAAGATGTCAGGAGTTCAAATCTCTTATCACCCACCATTCTTACCGTTCGGCGCAATCTGGTCGATGCAGGCAAGATGGCTCAGTTTCCTACTATCTTAGGTCTGCGGCACGGCGAAACCGAATGGAATCGCGAAGGCCGCTTTCAGGGTGGCTTTGACAGCAGTCTTACGCCGCTTGGACGCCGTCAGGCTGGCGATCAACGCGCCATTCTTCAGCAGTTGGATCTGTCCGGGTATCAATGGTTTTGTTCGCCGCAGCCGCGCGCAGTTGCAACAGCGCAGATCGTCAAGGGCCGGTCGTCGGAGTTTTATCTTGAACCCAGCCTGCGCGAGATCGCTATGGGCGACTGGGCCGGACGCTCGCGCGCGGAAATTGCGGCGGTGAACCGTGACCTGGATCTGGCGGGACTGGCCGTATATTGGCACTTGCCCGGTGGAGAGACACCCGGGGACGTTGCGAAGCGTGTCGAAGCTTTCCTCGAGAGGCTGAGTGGCCCGGCGGTGATCGTGACGCACGGGGTGACCCTGCGCTTGTTGGCCTGCGTCTATTTCGGTAGGGACCTTGTCGAGTTCGGTACGTTTCCGGCGGATCACGGTGTTGTCTACCGCCTTGATCCATCCGGTTTCCAAGAGCTGACATAATCGGACGGTGCGGCTAAAGACATCAATCGGTGCGGCGCGTATGACATGCGATTGGCCGCTTGCAATGGTCCGTGACCTTGGCTAAACCGCGCGTATCCGGGTGATTAGCTCAGTTGGTAGAGCGCTTCGTTTACACCGAAGATGTCGGGAGTTCGAGTCTCTCATCACCCACCACCCCTCAGCTCTATGTCTTGATTGACGCGCACGAAGCGAGCGGGCTGCCCGTGTCGTTATCCTCCGAGAACATTTGTAGCTCGACACGGTGAAGCGTTAGCCAAGCCCGGCTGCGCGGTGCAGGGGGGCATCGACGATTTTTCGCATCTCTTCGTAGGTGAGTGGCGCGCCGAAGAGGAAGCCCTGCACTTCGGTGCAGTGTTCGCGCAAAAGAAATTCAAGCTCTTCGCGCTTCTCGACACCCTCTGCAAGAACGGGAATATCCAGCGCTTGGCCCAGGATCAGGGTCGAGCGTACGATTGCGGCGCGCGTTGGATCTCCATCGACGCCATCTATGAAGCTACGGTCGATCTTGATCTTGTCGAAGGGGAAGGTTTGCAGCGTCGCCATAGAGGAGTAGCCGGTTCCGAAATCATCCATGGCAATGCGTACGCCCATCGCTTTGAGCCTGTGCATCACGTCGAGTGTGTTGCGCTGGTCGTCGATGATACTGGCCTCGGTTATTTCAAGTTCCAGCCGATCCGGGGTCAGACCGGTTTCCAGCAGGATATCAGCCACGGTTTCAACGAATGACGGCTGCACCAGTTGCTGCGGAGCGACGTTCACCGCGATACGCACAGGCCGGTGCCACGTCACGGCCTCGGTGCATGCCTTTCGGAGGACCCATAGACCGATTTCGCGGATCAGCCCCGTTTCTTCGGCAATTGGGATGAATTCGGATGGAGGAATATTACCTCGTTCGGGGTGATTCCACCGCAAGAGCACCTCGAACCCCACGGGCGCTTGCGAGCGGACGTCGTTTTGCGATTGATAGACCAAGTCTAGCTGATTGCGTTCGATCGCCATCCGCAGATCACGCACCAAAGAGATTCGTGCGCGGTTCTCGCGGTGCATGTCGTGTTCGAAGTGGCGAATCTTGACGTATGGGTCAGTTTTGGCCCGGTACATCGCAAGATCCGAGAAGTGCATGATCTTCGTCAGGTCGCTGCTGTCTTCGGGATAGCAGGCAAAGCCGACACTGGCGCCAAGGCGCAGGCTGGCACTTTGGAAATACAATGGCTCCGGCACTTGCGCGCGCAGTCGTACCGCGAAGGCGCGCACCTCTTCCACGCGGGCAAAGTCTGTTTTGACAGCAACAAACTCATCTCCACCGGTACGCGCAATGAACTCGCGGTCTGACAGAGCGCGGCGAAACCGACCTGCCAGGGTGCACAGCACTTCGTCACCGGCGACATGCCCATGTACGTCATTGATTTCTTTGAACTTGTCCAAATCCAACGTCAGAATGGCAACGGCTTGTATCCGCCCGGCGCCAAGGTCGCGCGCGCAGCGGTCGATATGGCGTGACAGGCTGAGCCGGTTTGGCAAACCCGTAAGGTTGTCGCGCAGCGACGCCGTCATCAGCTGGCGCCGGGTGTCATTTGTCAAAATGGTCTCGAGCAGAAAAAAGGCTATTCCCATTCCGTAGAATAGCGCGACCACCGCAAGTACCAAGGCGGCGAGAACGCTGTCCGGCAGAACCTGATCCGGAACTGCGACCCTTGGGTCCAGCCGGATCCGGATCGCGGCCATGCCTGTCAAATGGGCCAGCAGGATCGTCGTCGTCAGCATGGCGGTTCCCCCCGCCCAGCGCAGGCGCAACGGGATTCGGAGGATTCCCGCATTGAACGCGGTCGCCAGAAAAGACGCCGAGGCAACCATCGCAATGATATATCGGGGCGCAAAATCGACATGCCCCTGCAGTATCATCGCATCGACGCCAACCTGATGCATTGCGACGATTGTCAGACCAAGGATCGCGCCGGCCATGTAGTGGCGGAACGGCAGTTTTTGCGCGATGCCGACAAGGTAGGACAAGACAACACCAAAGATCGCGACCAAAAGGCTGATGCCGGTCAGAACCACGCCATAGGCATGCGGTACACCGGGATCGTAGGCGATCATCGCGATGAAGTGCGTCGCCCATATGGTGGTGGCGCAGGTCGACGCGATGATCGCAATCTGAACGGCTTTCAGTATCGGGCGCTGTGACCAGCGCCGCAGCAGCAGCCTGACCGTCAGGCCGGATCCGACGACGCACACCGCGATGGCGGTTAAAAGGATCCCGGTATGATGTTCTTGGGTAATACACTCGACAAGGCGTTGCATCTGTCCGTTCCGATGGTCCGGCATCTGGATAGGCGGGGTTTCCTAACATTCGGTTTCGGATGTCGAATTCACGTGCCAGACCAGGCCCTGAACCTATTCGGAAAGAACTTTGCATTTTCTTCCAAAAAGTCGCTTGACGCCCCCCGGTGCATGGCCTATTCCGCAGCTCACGCGCGGTTGTAGCTCAGTTGGTTAGAGTACCGGCCTGTCACGCCGGGGGTCGCGGGTTCGAGCCCCGTCAACCGCGCCACTTTCCCCCTTTATGTGAAAGTGGCGCTATCGCGCCGAATATCCCAGCGCCGCCTCCGTGGCGGTGTCGAGCTGTGACCACATAAAACTACGGTCCCCCTCCGACAGTGCGTCGGGCCGCGCAGGTCGTAGTTCAACCGATGCTTTAAATCTGGCGCCCAATCGTTTGACAACAGGACGGAAAGTGGCCTTTCGCGATGGTAGCTCAAGCCGTTGCCGGATCATGTTCAGCGCCCGTTCCGGATCAGCTTGTGCGATCTCGAGGCGCAAAAGGATACAGGTGCAGTTGTGGTTCAGGAAACCCAGCAAACCGTTCAGCTTGGCGCGCCGTAACGCGAAAAGATTAGGGTGAGGAGCCCCGTTTACGGGATCCCGGTCGGCGTGAAGAGGCTGCCCAAGGCTTGTTTCTGGCAGGTCGAAGTAGCGCGACCGATCTACGATGGTTTCCCAAGGGTGGCGGATGAATTCTGCAAAGGCCAGGCGCTGCATATCCGGTGTCGTGTGCCAGGGTTTATCGTACATCGACAGCGCCCACGGCTCGGGTGCGCGCACCACGCAGATCACGGCCAGATCGCGCGGAACCGCCGGCGGGGCGGCGCAAGTGTGTTTCCAGCCCAGCGCTTCGGTCGGTTCCAGTGCCGTGTTCCGCCCAAGCAGCCGTTTCACGAAATTCGTGCCCGAGGACCGTTCGCCCAACACTTGAAACCGCCGCACGGGCGCCACGGGTCCTACCGAGGCGATGCCGGTGTTGACGAAGTCTTCGGGAATCGGGGTCATAACGGGCGGGCCTTTATGGTCTGGTGGCAACGCGCGGGCGCTTTTAGCGTGGGGCCAGTTTTCTTGCCGCCTCATACTGCGTAGATATCCGGCAAAACGAAAGCGGCTTCGGGGGTGTAGATGCAGACTGTGGCGGCGCTGACGATGGTGCGTGACGATGCGTTTTTTCTGTCGGCTTGGCTGAAGTACTACGGCGGGCTGCTTGGGCGCGAAAACTGCTATGTGGTCAACCACGGCTTCGGCGCTGATGTCGCGCGACTGGCCGATGGATGCAATGTGATCGGCATTCCCGGTGACGCACACAAGAACTTCGACATGAAGCGTTGGCGCATGTTGAACAACTTCGTGATGGGGCTTCGCTGCTACTACGACCATGTGATCGTCGGCGATGTTGATGAGCTTGTCGTGCTGGACCCGTCAGAGGGCACGGACCTGCGCGGCTACCTCGCCGGGATGCCCACCAACCGGGTGCTCACGCCTCTGGGGCTCGAGGTGATTCATCGGATCGACTGTGAACCGGAGGATATTGGCGATCCGGCGCACAATCCGATCCTTGGCCCGCGCCGTCACGTGCGACCGGCGCCGCATTATTCCAAGCCTTGTGTGATTTCGGCCGGAACCAAGATCGCGCGGGGCGGCCATTTTACACAGTATGACAAGCTGCACACGCCGGATGCGATGTATCTGTTGCACCTGAAGTTCTGCGATTTTGCCAATTACGCCAACGTGATGGACAGCCGCAACGCGGTGACCGAGGCGACTGGCGCGGGCGTGCGCGAGGCGTCCATCGGGCGACATTGGTTTGCCGAGGCGCGCGGAGAAGACCGCGCCGTGTTCGAGGCGTTTGCCAACTTGCAAATGCAGGACGGATTCGAGATGGGGCCGCTGCGCAAGCGGATGCATCGCAGCTGGAAGGCGCGGGGCGACACCGGATTTTACGAATTCGACCGCTCGGACCCTGGCACGCAGTATATATTACCCGAACGCTTTTACGGGCTGGTCTGAAGCCCGCGCAGAAACCCAAGCAGGGCACTGGCAGTCTCGGCGGCAAAAATCTCGGGGAAGAAATGGCCGCCGGGCATCGGGATCGCCCGCATGTCAGTCAGCCGGTCAGCCCATGTGGCGCCAACATCATAATGCCGCGCCATCACGCCATCGCTCCCGAACAGCACCAGCGCGGGGCAATCGACGCGGCGGCCCCGGTCGATTCCATCGTGCAGCATGTCCGTCTCGATCGCGGCGCGATAATCATTGCACATGGCGGCAATCGTGTCGGGCCAGCGCCATGCCTGCCGATAGGCAAACAGCGCCTCGGGTTCGAACGCGTCCAGCCCGGCCGGATCCAGCCCGGCCAGCAGCGATTCAAAGTAGTGGTCCGGATCGTGGGCGATGATGGCTTCGGGCAGGGGGGCGGGCTGCGACAGGAAGAACCAGTGGTAATAGGCGCGCGCGAGTTTCGGCGTCAGCGTTTCCAGCAGGTGCAGGGTGGGGATGATATCCATCAACGTCAGGCTGGCCACCGCATCGGGGCAGTCCAGCGCCAAGCGATGCGCAGTCCGCGCGCCCCGGTCGTGGCCGACAATGTGGAAGGTGTCATGCCCCAATTCGCGCATCAGCGCGACCTGATCGGCGGCCATCTCGCGGAACGTGTACTGCGCGACGCCTTCGGGCTTCGAGCTATCGCCATAGCCGCGCAGATCGGCCGCCACCACGGTGAATTCACCCGTCAGCGCGGGGACGATCCCATGCCACATGGCGCGCGTTTGCGGAAACCCGTGCAGCAGCAGCAGCGCCGGGCCGCTGCCGCCGTGCGAGCACGACATCGTCTGCCCGTTCACCTGCACCTGCGCATCAGTCAGGCCCGGTAGCGTCTGCGCCATCGCCTAGCCCTTCGTCAGCGCGTCCAGCACGCGCGCCCAGCTGCGGATGCCTTTGTGAAAGCTTTCCATATCGTATTTTTCATTCGGCGAATGGATCTGATCGTCGTCCTTGCCAAAGCCGATCAGCATCGGTGTGGTGTCCAGAATGTTCTGGAAATGCCCGGCAATCGGGATCGAGCCGCCACAGCCGATATAGGCAGCCGGATCGGGCCATTCGTCCGACAGCGCCTGGCGCGCCTTTTCAAACGCCGGGTCGGAAATGTCGAAGGCGCCCGCCTGGGAGGCGCCATGTGCATGGAATTCGACGCTGCAATCCGGCGGCAGCATGTCTGTCACCATCTTGCGGAAGCTTTCGCGGATCGCGTGCGGATCCTGTGTGCCGACAAGGCGGAAGCTGATCTTGGCGTGGGCTTCCGAAGGCAGGACGGTTTTGAACCCATCGCCGGTATAGCCGCCCCAGATGCCGTTCACCTCGCAGGTGGGGCGGGACCAGATCATCTCAAGCGGGGTGCGATCCTGTTCGCCGGCCGGGGTGTCCAACCCAACATCGCCAAGGAACCCGGCATGATCGAATGCCAGCCCCTGCCATTGCTGGCGCAGTGCGTCGGGCAGTTCGGGCACGCCGTCGTAGAACCCCGGCACCGTGATGCGGCCGGTGTCGTCATGCAACGCCGCGATGATGCCTGAAAGCACGCGGATCGGGTTGATCGCGGGGCCGCCGTACATGCCCGAATGCAGATCACGCGAGGGGCCGGTGATCGTCAGCTCTTCGCCCAGCAACCCGCGCAGCATGGTGGTAATCGCGGGCACGCGCGATTCGAACAGCCCGGTGTCGCAGATCAGCGCGATGTCGGCGCGCAGCTCGTCGGCGTTTTCTTTCATGAACGGCACCAGCGAGGGCGAGCCGCTTTCCTCTTCGCCTTCAAGGAAGAACGTCAGCTTGCAGGGCAGGGCGCCGTTCACCGCCTTCCACGCGCGACACGCCTCGATAAAGGTCATCAGCTGGCCCTTGTCGTCGGCGGCGCCCCGGCCCCGGATCACGCGGCCCTTGTCGGTGTCCTCGATGGCCGGGTCGAACGGGTCACGCGCCCAGAGGTTCAGCGGATCGACCGGTTGCACATCATAGTGTCCGTAAAACAGCAGGTGCGGCCCGTCGCCATCCAGGTGGCCCACCACCATCGGATGCCCGGGCGTGACGCGTTTCTGCGTGTCGATCCCCAGCGCGTTCAGATCGGCCACGAGCCAGTCCGCCGCGCGGTCGCAGTCGGCCTTGTAGGCCGGGTCGGTCGAGATCGAAGGGATGCGCAACAGGTCAAGCAGACGGTCGGTTGCTGCGGGCAGATCGCTGTCGATCTGGTCAAGAACGTCTTGAAGGGACATGGGGGCCTCACCTCTGGAATTCGCGTGTTTTTCGCGCCAGACCGTAGCAGCCGCGCGCAAAGTGTCCAGTATGGCAGGCTGGTTTCGATTTTAGTTGAAAACCGGGTATTTGGTTCCGGGTTGCGTTATAGCGAAGTGCCACCGTCGAAAGTGCCGGTTTTTTCAATCCAATAGTCCGTCCGGTGGGCCATCTGGCGCCACCGGACCCGTGAAATTGCACGGCCGCCGTTAACGAATGGCGGGGGTAAGCCCTTGGTGCTAATGTTTAAAACGAAATTGGTTAACAAGGGTCACACATGGCAGCGGAAAACGCGACCTGCCACGAAGAAGATCATGCAACCTCTGGCTGTATGCCGCCAGTCTGGAATTCCTGACCCGCAAGCAAAAGATAGGTTTGATCTGAATCAAGGATGCGACATGTCGCCCCCCTGTAAGAGGTTGATCCACGGGGACGTGAGTTGTATCCGTTCTAAACTGTGAATACGGGCCTTGGGCATGTCCCGTGACAAGGCTGCGAAAGACTGGAGACATCCAATGAATTACGACGCGAAACTCGATGATGCGATCGGGCGCCTACATGAAGAAGGCCGCTATCGTACCTTTATCGATATCGAACGTCGCAATGGCATGTTTCCGCACGCCGTCTGGACCCGGCCGGACGGGTCCGAGCGTGACATAACCGTCTGGTGCGGCAACGACTATCTTGGCATGGGGCAGAACCCGGTTGTTCTGGACGCCATGAAAGAAGCCGTGGATGCCGCCGGCGCCGGGTCGGGCGGCACGCGCAACATTTCGGGCACAACCGTCTATCACAAGCGGCTCGAGGCCGAACTGGCCGATCTGCACGGGAAAGAGGCGGCGCTGCTGTTCACCAGCGCATATATTGCCAATGATGCCACGCTCTCGACCCTGCCCAAGCTGTTCCCGGGGCTCATTATCTATTCGGACGCGCTGAACCATGCCTCGATGATCGAAGGCGTGCGCCGCAACGGCGGGGCCAAGCGTATCTTCCGCCACAATGACGTCGCCCACCTGCGCGAGTTGCTGGAAGCCGACGACCCGAAGGCGCCGAAGCTGATCGCCTTTGAATCGGTCTATTCGATGGATGGCGATTTCGGCCCGATCGAGGCGATCTGTGATCTGGCGGATGAATTCGGCGCGTTGACCTATATCGACGAGGTCCACGCTGTGGGCATGTACGGCCCGCGCGGGGCAGGGGTGGCGGAACGCGACCGCCTGATGCACCGTCTGGACATCATCAATGGCACGCTGGCCAAGGCCTATGGCGTGATGGGCGGCTATATCGCTGCCAGCGCCCGCATGTGCGACGCGATCCGGTCCTATGCGCCGGGTTTCATCTTTACTACCTCTCTGCCGCCGGCTGTGGCGGCTGGTGCGGCGGCTTCGGTGGCCTATCTGAAACGCGCGACCGACCTGCGTGAAAAGCACCAGACCGGCGCGAAAATCCTGAAGACGCGCCTGAAGGCGATGGGCCTGCCGATCATCGACCATGGCAGCCATATCGTGCCCGTGATCGTGGGCAATCCGGTCCACACCAAGATTCTCAGCGACATGCTGCTGGAAGACCACGGCATCTATGTTCAGCCGATCAATTTCCCCACGGTCCCGCGCGGAACCGAGCGGTTGCGCTTTACGCCTTCGCCGGTGCACGGACCCAAGGAAATGGATGCCCTGATCCGTGCAATGGATAAACTCTGGTCGCACTGTGCGCTGAATCGCGCTGAATTGGCCGGGTGATACCGGCAATTCTGTGCAAGGCGCCAAGGCTGTGCTAACGTCTTCTTAATGAAAAGCGTAGACGAATCGGTGGGACGGTTCCAATACGATTGGATTGGCAAGATGCAGGCGGAATGGGGCAGCAGGCATGATTGGGCGCAGATCCCCGCGCAAGGCTGGTATTGACGAAAAATTGTTGAAGCCCAAAGGCTTCGATGATTTCGAACTGCGTCTTGGCGATACCATGCGCGGCGAACGCGCCACCATGGGCAAATCGCTTCTGGATGTGCAGCGCGAGCTTCGAATCAAAGCGTCTTACATTGCCGCCATTGAAAATTCTGACCCATCGGCCTTTGACACGCCCGGGTTTATCGCCGGTTACGTTCGCTCTTACGCCCGCTACCTTGGGATGGACCCCGATCACGCCTTTACCGCCTTCTGTGAAGAAAGCGGCTTTGCCGTGGCCCACGGCATGTCGGCCGAGGCATCGGTGGTCAAGAAATCCGGGCGCGACGATCCGACCGCCAAGATCAAAGGCGCGCGCGATCCTTTTGCCACGCCGCACGGAGCCTTTGCTCCCAACACCGACAGTATCTTCAGCCAGATCGAGTTGCGCGCCGTCGGCTCGACCCTTGTTCTGGTCGCGCTGATCGCCGGTATCGGCTATGGCGGATGGGCCGTTCTAAAAGAGGTGCAACAGGTGCAATTCGCACCGGTCGAACAGGCACCCGTTGTCCTGTCGGATCTGGACCCGCTGGCGGAAGCCCGCACCCGTGCTCCGTCTGCCCGCGCCGCGCGAGAAGAAACCGCAGGCGCGCCAACCGCGCCGAATGCCGATGCCCTTGACCGTCTATATCGGCCGCAGGCACTGGACGTTCCGGTTCTGGTTGCACGGGATGCTCCGATTTCCACGTTGGATCCGCGCAATGTCGGTAGCTTTGCCGCGCCCGAGCAACCGGTCAGCGATCCGCGCAGCACCAACAGCGATATCGACAATGCAATCGCGCAGGCGCTGGGTCTTGGCCAACCAGATACGGTGACCGCTGGCGCCTCACCGGCCATGCCGCAGGTGGTCGAGACGCCTTCGGCCGCTTTGCAGGTGGTGGCCGTGCGTACGTCTTGGGTGCGCATCCGGTCGTCCGACGGCACGGTGATTTTTGAAAAGACCATGCAACCGGGGGAAACCTGGCAGGCGCCGCTGACGGAAGAACCGCCGACGCTGCGTACCGGCGAAAGCGGCGCGATCTATTTTTCGATGAATGATCGGTTCTATGGCCCCGTGGGCCAGACCGGGGCGATCACCTCGAACCTGCCGCTGTCGGTGGCCAGTTTGCAGGAAACCTATCTGCCGGTCGAGATTGGCGAAGATGAAGGCCTTGTGCGTTATGCCGAGGCGCGCGGGCTTGTGTCGCAGCCCATCGCTGACTGACGACGCCGCCTTGCCCATAGGGCTTTGCCGTCTTATCTAGGGCGCGAAACGGGGCGCAAAACGGCGTCCGGAGCATCCCGAAAGGCCGCACCATGTCGTTGAACCATGTCCGCCCCTGGCGGAACATCTACCGCCGCAAGTCCCGGCAGATCATGGTTGGGTCGGTGCCAGTGGGGGGCGATGCGCCGATTTCGGTTCAAACCATGACCAACACGTTGACGACCGATGTGGCGGCAACCGTTGCGCAGGTGCAGGCCGCGGCCGAGGCGGGAGCCGATATCGTGCGGGTCTCCGTGCCCGACCAAGAGTCGTCGCGCGCGCTGCGCGAGATCGTGGCCGAAAGCCCGGTGCCCATCGTGGCCGACATTCACTTCCACTATAAACGCGGGATCGAGGCCGCCGAGGCGGGCGCCGCCTGCCTGCGGATCAACCCGGGCAACATCGGGTCGCCCGAGCGCGTGCGCGAGGTGATCCAGGCCGCGCGCGATCACAACTGTTCTATTCGCATCGGCGTGAACGCAGGCAGCCTTGAAAAGCATCTACTTGAAAAATATGGCGAACCTTGCCCCGATGCGATGGTGGACTCCGGGCTGGAACATATCCGCATCCTGCAGGACAACGATTTTCACAACTTCAAGATCAGCGTAAAAGCGTCCGACGTGTTCATGTCGGCCGCCGCCTATCAACAGCTGGCCGAGGCGACGGACGCGCCGATCCACCTTGGCATCACCGAGGCGGGTGGGCTGATGTCGGGCACCATCAAATCCGCCATCGGCCTTGGCAACCTGCTGTGGATGGGGATCGGCGACACGATCCGCGTCAGCCTGTCTGCCGATCCGGTGGAAGAAGTGAAGGTTGGTTACGATATTCTGAAATCGCTGGGCCTGCGTCATCGCGGCGTCAACATCATTTCCTGCCCCTCCTGTGCGCGGCAGGGGTTCGATGTGATCAAAACGGTCGAGGCGTTGGAAAAGCGGTTGGAACACATCAAGACCCCGATGAGCCTGTCGATCATCGGCTGTGTGGTGAATGGCCCGGGCGAGGCATTGATGACCGATGTCGGCTTTACCGGCGGCGGGGCCGGGTCCGGCATGGTCTATCTGGCGGGGCGGCAAAGCCACAAGATGAGCAATGACCAGATGATTGACCACATCGTCGAGCAGGTTGAGCAGAAGGCCGAGCAGATCGAGCTGGAAACGAAAGCGGCGGCCGAAGCCGCCGAGTAATTCCGTTTCTCAACAGTAGGCTAGGGGGCGCTGCTAAAGCGCCTCAGCCGCGCTGATCTTCGACGATCTTCGCCATTTCGGCCGCCGGAAGGTAGCCGCGCAGCAGCTCGTCGCCCAGAACGAAGGTGGGCGTGCCGTTGATCTGAAGGCTGCGGGCCAGTTCGCGATTGTCGGAAATCACGCGCGACACCTCTTCGCTGCCCATTTTTTCGAGGATCGGATCGGCGTCGAGCCCCAGCCCCTCGGCCAGTCGGCGCAGCGCCACGTCACCCATGTCGCCGCTATAGTCGATCAGCGCATCATGCACCTGTTTGTAAGCTTCATCTCCGGCCACCATCTGTGTGGCAATCGCGAAGCGCGAGGAAATCACAGATGCCTCGCCCAGGATCGGAAATTCTTTGATGATCAGGCGGATATTGCCATCAGTTGACAGAAGGCTATCCACCTCGGGCACCGCGCGGCGGCAATAGCCACAGCGGTAATCCATGAATTCCACCAAGGTCACGTCGCCATCGGGGTTGCCGCCGACCCAGCTGACGCCATCGTCAAAGATTTCGTCGGAATACATCGCAACCAGCTGCTTGTCGGCGCCGGCCTGCTGATCGGCGTTGCGCTGTTCCAGCAGTTGAAACGCCTCGACCAGCACCTCGGGGTTCTCCAGCAGGTAGGCGCGTACCGCCTCGCCGAAGGCCGCGCTTTCGCTGTCGCTCATGTCGGCCGGGTCAAAGGCCAAGGCCGAGGTGGTCGAAAACATCGTGGCGGCAAGGGCCAGCGCGGGCAGGGCAAGGCGGGTCATATCGGTCCTTCATCAACTGGGTGTCAGATCTGACGCGGTGTCATCGCGGGGCCATTGACCGCCGGGCCGACATGCGGTCAAACGCGTTCGGCGCACAATGGGAGAAGCTTATGCGAAACTCAACCCGGTCCCAGGTCGATCCCTTCATTGTGATGGATGTGCTGGAGTCTGCCCGCCGCGCCGAAGAGGCCGGGCGCCATATTGTCCACATGGAAATCGGGCAGCCCTCGACCGGAGCGCCCGCAGGCGCACGGCAGGCGTTGGCCGGGGCGCTGGATGAGGGGGCGATGGGCTATACCGTCGCGCTGGGCCTGCCCGCGCTGCGCCAGCGCATCGCGCGGCTGTATGGCGAATGGTACAATGTCGATCTGAACCCGAACCGCGTGGTCGTCACCTCGGGGTCTTCGGCGGGGTTCATCCTTGCCTTTACCTCGCTGTTCGATACCGGCGACCGGGTTGGCATCGGCGCGCCGGGATACCCGTCATACCGGCAGATCCTGCGTGCACTGGGGTTGGAGCCGGTCGACATTCCGACCGCGCCCGAGAACCGCTATCAACCTGTGCCTGCCGATCTGATCGGGCGCAGCCTGCGTGGGCTTATGGTGGCCTCTCCGTCCAATCCGGCGGGAACGATGCTGAACCGGACCGACCTGACGGCGCTGATCGAGGCGAGCGAGACCCACGGCGCCAGTTTCATCTCGGACGAAATCTATCATGGCATCGAGTATGACAAGAAGGCCGTGAGCGCCGTGGAAATCAGCGATGATGTTTACGTCATCAACTCGTTTTCCAAGTATTTCTCCATGACCGGCTGGCGGGTTGGCTGGATGGTCGTCCCAGAGGATCATGTGCGTGTTCTGGAACGCATCGCGCAGAACATGTTCATCTGCGCCCCCCACGCCAGCCAGGTCGCCGCGCTGCACGCGCTGGAATGCGGCGACGAATTGCAGGGCAACCTGGCCGTTTACGCGCAGAACCGCGCGCTGCTGCTGGATGGCTTGCCCAAAGCCGGCTTCGACCGGATCGCGCCGCCGGACGGGGCGTTTTACGTCTACGCCGATGTGTCAGAGTTGACCGATGACAGCCGGGCGCTGGCCGCCGATATTCTGGACGAGGCCGGGGTCGCGGTCACTCCGGGGCTGGATTTCGACCCTGCGCGCGGCAACAGCACGCTGCGGTTTTCCTACGCCGGTTCAAGCGCGGATATCGCCGAGGGGCTGGACCGACTGACGCGCTATATGCACGCGCATTTCCCCGAGCGGTTTTGACGGCTAGGATACCTCTCATGGCAGGCAGGATGAACGCGGGCAGGGCGATGTGGGGGCTGGTGGCCTGGGTGCTGCTGGCTTTGCCCGTTGCGGCGCAGGGGTTCAGTGCGCTGGCGCGGATCGATCCCGCTGCCAGCCAGATCACCGAGGCGGCCGACGGGGGCGTGCAGATCGACCTTGGCCTGCAAATCGGCGTGCCCTTTCGCATTTTCACGTTGGACGAACCGCGCCGTTTGGTCATGGATTTCCGCGAGGTTGACTGGACTGGCCTGACGGCGGCGGACCTAGTTCAAACCGACCGGGTAAGCTCGGTGCAATACGGGGCCTATGTGCCGGGATGGTCGCGCATGGTGGCTGAACTGGCTGCGCCGATGCAGGTGTCAACCGCCGTCATGGCGATTGATCCCGAAAGTGCCGCCGCGCGACTGACCGTGGCACTTCGCCCGGTCTCGGCGCAGGAATTCGCCGCCAGTGCTGGGGCGCCACACGATCCCCAGTGGGATCTGCCTGCGCCGCAGCAGGTGGCCCCCGCGCGCGACCGCGACCCTGATGCACCGCTTGTCGTGGTGCTTGACCCGGGGCACGGCGGCATAGACCCGGGCGCCGAAGTGGAGGATTTGGAAGAAAAAGACCTGATGCTGCGCTTCGCCCGCGAGTTGCGCGAGGTTTTGCTGCGCTCTGGCGGGTTTCAAGTGGTGCTGACGCGCGACGACGACCATTTCGTTTCGCTGGAACGGCGGGTCAGCATGGCCCACCAGAACGGCGCCGATGTGTTCATTTCGCTGCATGCCGACAGTCTGGCCGAGGGGCAGGCGCATGGCGCGACGGTGCATGTCCTCTCGCGCGAGGCATCGGACGCCGCCAGTGCCAAACTGGCTGAACGTCACGACCGCGAAGACCTGCTGTCAGGCGTGGATCTGAGCAACGCCGACGATCAGGTGACCGATATCCTGCTGGATCTGGCGCGGCAGGAAACCCAGCCCCGGACGGAGGCACTGGCGCGATCCGTGGTTGACGCGATCGCCGCCAGCGGCGGGCCGATGAACCGCCGACCGCTTCGGCGGGCCAGTTTCTCGGTTCTGAAGGCCGCCGATATTCCGTCGATCCTGATCGAAATCGGGTTCATGTCGTCGCCGCGCGATCTGACAAACCTGCGTGATCCGGACTGGCGTCTGCGGATGGCGCAGGCCATACGGGCCGGGCTGGACAACTGGCGCCGCGACGACCGGGCGCGAAAGCCTCTGGTGCGACGTTAGAACCGGCATTATTGCGCCAAGGCTGGCCGCTTCGTGTTTTGACCGCCACGTGGCAAGGGCCTATATTGCAGGCGTCGGGCGAGTAAGGGCAGTTACGTGATCAGGTTCATCCTTTCGATATTTGGTGCAGTGTTCACCGTCATCACCATGGGGCTTTTCATGGTGGCCCTGACGGTGGGTGGCGTGTTCTGGATGTATGGGCAGGATTTGCCCAGCCACGAATCCCTTGCCCAGTACAAGCCGCCGACGATCAGCCGAATCTATTCTGGCGAAGGTCAGATGATCGACGAATTCGCACAGGAACGCCGCCTGTTCGTTCCGGCCGAGGAAATCCCCGATCTGGTGAAACACGCCTTTATCTCGGCCGAGGACAAGAATTTCTACACTCACCACGGCTATGATCTGCGCGGCATTGCCGCCGCCGCCTACGAGGCCATACGCTCGAAGGGGGAAAACGTGCGCGGCGCCTCGACCATCACACAGCAGGTGATGAAGAACTTCCTGCTGTCGGGCGACCGTCAGGCCGAGCGCAAGATAAAGGAGATCATCCTTGCCACGCGGATCGAAGGCACTCTGAGCAAGGAACAGATCCTCGAACTCTACATGAACGAGATCTTTCTGGGTCAGAACTCTTACGGCGTGGCTGCCGCCGCGCAGACCTATTTCAACAAAACCCTGAGCGAACTTGCTCCGCACGAGGCGGCGATGCTTGCCTCGATGCCGCAAGCGCCAGGGCGCTATCACCCGGTTCAGGCAAAAGAGCGTGTGACCCAGCGCCGGAACTACGTGCTGCGCGAGATGCTTGAAAATGGATATATCGACGAAGCCACCTATGAAAGCGAAGTCAAGCTGCCGTTGCGCAGTGTTCAGAACGGCGATTTCGAAAGCTTCCGCACCGCCATTCCGCCGCGCAATTACTTCACCGATGAAATCCGTCGCCAGCTGAGCGAGGATTTTGGCGAGGGTGAATTCTTTACCGGCGGTTTCACCGTCCGTGCCACGATTGACGAAGACATGCAGGTGGTGGCCGAACACGCGCTTCAGGAACAGCTGGAAGACTACGACCGGAGTGCAGGCGTCTGGCGCGGCACCGGGGAAACCATCGCCGCCGACAAGCTGGGCGATGAAGCCAGTTGGCGCGCCGCGCTGGCCGAGGTCTCGGTGCCGCGCGATATCACGCTGAACGGAATCTGGTATCCTGCCGTGGTGCTGGAAGTGGGCAGCAACGACGCCCGCATCGGTATTGAAAACGTGCAGGAAGACGAAGACGGCCATTGGATCCCGGCGAAAGACGTGCAGTGGGCCCGCAAGCGCAATGCCGATGGCTCGCTTGGTAAGAAGGCCAGCGTTGCCGGTGATTTGCTGGAGGTGGGCGAGGTGGTGCTGGTGCGCCGCATGACATCCGACAGCGACGGGTCCTTCATTCGCTGGACGCTGCGCCAGCCCTCGGAAGTGCAGGGCGGGTTCATGGCGATGGACGTGAACACCGGCCGGGTGATTGCGATGCAGGGCGGATTTTCCTACCAGGATTCGGTGTTCAACCGCGCCACCCAGGCCCAGCGTCAGCCGGGTTCGTCCTTCAAGCCCTTCGTCTATGCCGCCGCGCTCGATTCCGGATATAGCCCGGCCACCATCGTCGTGGATGCCCCGATTGAAATCAACACGCCGCAGGGCCTGTGGCGGCCGCGCAATTCGTCGAACAAATATTACGGCCCCACGCCGCTGCGCACCGGGATCGAACAGTCGCGCAACCTGATGACGATCCGCCTTGCGCAGGAAATCGGGATGGAGGTTGTCGCCGGCTACGCCGAACGTTTTGGCGTCTATGACAACATGGGCCCATATCTTGCCAACTCGCTGGGGTCCGAGGAAACGACGCTGTACAAGATGGTGGCGGCCTATGCGATGTTCGCCAATGGTGGCGAGCGGGTGATGCCCACACTGGTGGACCGCATTCAGGATCGCTATGGCCGCACCATCTATCGTCATGACCGCCGCACCTGCGTGGATTGCAGCTCTCCTGACGTGCGCCCCGGCGCCGCGCCCCGGATCGAAAGCAACCGCAGCCGGGTGATGGATGCCATCACCGCCTATCAGCTGACTTCGATGATGAAAGGCGTTGTGGACCGCGGCACTGCTGCCGGCGCCATCAACCTGCCGGTGCCCATCGCGGGCAAGACCGGCACCACGAATGATGCGCGCGACGTGTGGTTCATCGGCTTCTCTTCGAACATCGTGGCGGGCTGCTACATCGGGTTTGACCGTCCGCGCCCGCTGGGCCGTCGTGCCTATGGCTCGTCCATGTGCGGGCCCGTGTTCCAGTCGTTCATGTCAGAAGCGGTCAAGCAATTCGGCGGCGGCCCGTTCGAGGTGCCCCCGGGAGGCCATTTCATCAAGATCGACCGCTACACCGGCTCGCGCCTGCCCGACAGTGCTTCGGGCCCTTACGTGGTGGCCGAATACTTCCGCGACGGATGGGAGCCGATCTTTGGCCTTGCCTATGATGGCGGCTTTGCGATGGGGTCGAACCTTCCCCTGTTCGAAGAGGTCGGAGAGAGCGGGCGCCAGGTTACCACCTCGGGCGGCAACACTGTCACCGTGGGGCCAAAGGCCGATTTCGGCACCGTCAGCTCGGGCGGGCTCTACTAGACGCTTGCCCGACGCTTGCCCGTCAGGGCGGCGTGGTCTATCACCCGCTTCTAACCATCAGTACGATCAGGATTCCCATGCGCGCCGAGACGCAGAACACCGTTGCCGAAATCGAGAAATCGCTGGCCCTTCTGGCGCAGCGGATGGATCGCGAGACTGCGCCGCACCGGCTGGAGGAATTCAACGCCCGCGTCGAAGACCCGAACCTGTGGGATAACCCGGACGCCGCGCAAAAACTGATGCGCGACCGGCAGATGCTGGTCGATGCGATGGACACCTATGACGGGATCAAGCAGGATCTGACCGACAATCTCGACCTGATCGAACTGGGCGAGATGGAGGATGACACCGAGGTCGTGAAAGAGGCCGAAGCCGCCTTGAAAACACTGGCCGAGCGCGCCGCCCAGAAAGAGCTCGAGGCGTTGCTGGACGGTGAGGCCGATGGCAACGACACCTTCCTTGAAATCAACGCAGGCGCGGGCGGCACCGAAAGCTGCGACTGGGCCTCGATGCTGGCGCGGATGTACGTGCGCTGGGCCGAGAAAAAGGGCTATAAGGTCGAGCTGCAATCGGAAAGCGCGGGCGAAGAGGCGGGGATCAAATCCGCCACCTACAAGATTTCCGGGCATAACGCCTATGGCTGGCTGAAATCGGAATCGGGCGTGCACCGTCTGGTGCGGATTTCGCCCTATGACAGCGCGGCCAAGCGGCATACCTCGTTCAGCTCGGTCTGGGTGTATCCGGTGGTCGACGACAACATCGAGATCGAGGTGAACCCCGCCGACATCCGCATCGACACTTACCGGTCGTCCGGCGCGGGCGGTCAGCACGTCAACACCACCGACTCGGCCGTGCGGATCACCCACCACCCCACGGGTATCGTGGTGACCAGCTCGGAAAAATCGCAGCACCAGAACCGCGACATCGCCATGAAGGCGCTGAAATCGCGGCTCTACCAAATGGAGCTTGACCGCCGCAACGCGGCCATCAACGAAGCCCATGAAAACAAGGGCGACGCCGGCTGGGGCAATCAGATCCGCAGCTATGTGCTCCAGCCCTACCAGATGGTGAAAGACCTGCGCACCAACCACGAAACCTCGGACACCAAGGGCGTGCTCGACGGCGATCTGGACGGTTTCATGGCCGCCACGCTGGCGCTGGATGTATCGGGCAAGTCGCGGGCTGAAGCGCAGGGCGGGTAGTCCTTCCTGCGCGACGGGGTGTCTGCCGTGTCGTGTTAAAGCACGGATAGAGCTTTGGCAAATGTTTGCGCGCGGCAATTCCGTGCCATGTACATTTGGCTGGCCGATTTCCAATCGGAACGTACCAAGATGTTGCCCTATGACGGTTGCCTGAATCGGTCAGCCGCGTAACATTTGTTCCGGGGACTCTGGGGCGACGTATTTCTATTAGACTTTCCATTTTACGCCTCGATAGAGCCATCACGTATTATGGAGGGAATTGAATGACAGATTTCAATCTTAACGTGACATTCGACGGTGTCACCGACGTTGCAAGGCTGCCGGGGCAGGGAAGCGTTAGCTGGTTCGGAACCGGCCGGACGGGGATGGAGTTCTACAGCGTTTACGCGTCCAGCCCCGATACGCTCGATGCGACCGCGAATATTACCGGGAGCAATTGGCGTATCAAAACGTTGCGCTTGGCAGGTGACGAGCATACGACAACAATCAGGGATCTCGACGCGGGAGAAGATCGCCGTATCGACTTCCTGGAACTCGGCTACAATTCCGATGTCGAACTGATGTCCACGCGCGTGCGCTATATGTACGGCTGGGACGGCGACGAGCACCGTGTCGCGCTGGGCAACGAACAATCCGGCTCCACCTTTGCAGTCAACCTTTACGCCACGCGCAACTTCCTGACGACCGGGAACGCCTACGTTCAATCCATCGGAACCGGTGGCGCGGGAACGGGCAATGGCGATGTGATCTCGATCGGGGCGGGTGGTGCCGGAGCGGTGCAGACTTGGGATCGCCATGACACGGTCACAACCTCGACCGGCTTCGTGGCTCTTGTTTCGACCGACGGCGGAAACGACACGGTGACAATCGGGGCCGGTGGGGCGGAAGCAATCAGGACAGGCGATGGCAACGACACGGTGACAACGGGCGCCGGCTGGGTTGGCTCGCTCCGGACGTCCAGCGGCAATGATACCGTCAATCTGGGCTCGGGCCTTGGCGGACAAATCCTTTTGGGCAGTGGCAATGATGCCGTAACACTGTCCGAGGCAGACCTCGGTCACTACGCTGCCCAGATTCGCGGCAACGACGGCGTCGATACCGTCAGCTTTGCGAACTTCACGGTCGGCGTAACGGTCTCGCTTGATTTCTCGGGATGGCAAAATGTCGGTGCCACCGCCGCAGCGCCCGAGGCTGACGCGGTCGGCTGGTTCGCGATTTCGTCCACCGAAAACCTGACGGGTTCGAACAAGGGCGACACACTCGAAGGCAACGCCTATGCCAACGTCATCCTCGGGCGCGGCGGCGCCGACAGGATGGACGGCCTCGCCGGCAATGACACGCTGAACGGCGGCGGCGGCAATGACAAGCTGTTCGGCGGTCTCGGACGCGACAAGCTGCTGGGTGGCGGCGGGCGCGACACGCTGGAAGGCGGGGCGGGCAATGACACTCTGCGGGGCCAGGCCAAGGCCGATGTCTTCGTCTTCGGCGCCAATTCCGGCACCGACCGTGTGCTGGATTACCGCGACAACGTCGACAAGATTCGGATCGAGGATCACAGCGGAAAATTCGCCTCGCTCGACATCTCGACCAGCGGAGGCGATGCAATTATCGACCATGATGGCGGGTCTATCGTTCTGGTCGGTCAGGCCGGGGCCACGCTTACGGCCAGCGATTTCATCTTCGCCTGACGTGCGCGAACACCGGGGCAGGGGAATCCCCTGCTTCTTTGGGGCATAAATATCCCGGGGGACTCCGCGCAGCGGAGGGGGGCAGAGCCCCCTCCGTCTCCCGCGACACTTTCTTACCTGAACGGGGATTGCACCTTCAACAATCGGCGATGCAGTGGCTGCAGCGCCTCTGCGGTGTGGATGCCCCGGCTTCGGGCGGCCGCAAGGATCGCGCCGGTGTCACGGCCCAGGTGCTCGAATACCATGCGCGTGGCGCGGGTGCTGTCCGTCGCTTCGCGGACCGTGCGTGTGCAATAGCCTACCCAATGATTGTTCTCGAACGACGTGGCCCGCGCCAGAAAGTTCACCGAACAGGTCATTGCGTTGCGCCGCGAAATCACCATCAGGACCCCGTCGTCATGGCGCGAGACATAGCCGCGATATTCCCGGGTATGAAGATCCGTGCTCATCCCCTGTCGCGCCATGCCGTCGCGCGGCTCGAATCCACGAACATAGGCGGTGCCCCGGTCGCGAAACACGTGTACCAGACCAATAACAAAGGCGGTGCTGTCCAGAAAACTATGCCGCGAAAAGCGAAAGAACCCGCTGGGAAAAACCGTTTCGGGCACATGGGCGACTGCGGGGCCAAGAAACGGGTCAAGAAAAGCGCCATGCAGGATCGCGTCATGTCGGGGCAGGGCATCCACCGGCTCTAGCAGAATACGCGCATCCACATCAAAAAACCGGCAAATCCGGTCCAGCACATCGGGTCGGGGAAAGCTTTCGCCAGACAGATATCGGTTGAACTGCGTGCGGTTGATCCCCAGCCGTCGGGTCAATTCAGAAACAGAGGGGTAGGCATCTGCCAACAGGCGCAGATTGGCGCCAAACATGGCGCGAAGCTCGTCCGGAGAGCGCGCAGGCTCGATCATTCGCGTACTCGTCTACTGGGGCCAGGCGCGAGCACCCGGCCGATTACTGCATCGGCTGTCCTGATTTTTGGCCGTTCTGGCGTCATTCCGCACCAGATTTGGCTCTGGTGTGCATCAGAATGTTAACGCGGGCGCTGTGAAAGACAAGAGCGCCCGCGCGGGGGACCTATGTGGAGGGCGAGTCTCAGTCGCCGCGTGACAGGGCCGCAACGCCTGTGCGGGCCACTTCCGCCAGACCCAGCGGGCGCATGAGGTCGGCGAAGGCGTCGATCTTTTCCGGCGCGCCGGTGATCTCAAAAATGAAGCTGTTCAGCGTGCTGTCGACCACGTTGGCGCGGAAGATGTCGGCCAGGCGCAGCGCCTCGACCCGCTTGTCGCCGTCGCCGATCACCTTGAACATCGCCAGTTCGCGCTCGACCGAGGCACCTTCGACCGTCAGGTCGTGCACGTCATGCACCACCACGATGCGGCCCAGCTGCGCCTTGATCTGCTCGATGACCTGCGGCGTGCCCTTGGTCACGATGGTGATGCGGCTGAGGTGCCCGGTGTGGTCCACCTCGGCCACGGTGAGGCTCTCGATGTTGTAACCGCGACCGGAAAACAGCCCGATGACGCGGGCCAGAACTCCGGGTTCGTTTTCGACCAGCACCGCCAGCGTGTGGCGCTCCTCGACCTCGGAAAAGCTGGGCCGCAGGTTATAGGCCGAATGGCTGGTGGCGCCTTTCTTGAGTTGCAGGGCATTCATGGCAGGATCCGTTTATTGGTAATTCAGGTTGATCGTGTTGTAGCCGGGGCGGGCAACGCCTTCGCCGCCCCAGATCTTCAGCTGATAGGCGTAATCGGCGACGATCATGCTATCCAGCACGGCGTCGGGGTTTTGCAGCAACTGCCCCTGATCGTTCAGCCGCCGCGCCGACACCGGGGCGGTGAATGCAAAGGTGACGATCACGTTGGGCCGGTCGGTCAACGCGTAGGAATGAAACCACACGTCCTGACCGTTGGTGGTGGCGAACTGGCCGCGCCCGGTGAAATAGAACCCCGGGCCGCCCAGCATGTCGAGCGCGGCGGCCTGTGTCGTCACGCGAAACCGAAGCCCTTCGCCCTGCACCGGCTGGTGATAGGCAGTGGGAAAGGATTCCATGTAAACGATCGGCCCGGCGGGCACGGCGGTGATCGACAGCTCGACCCCGTTTGGCCGCGCCCACTTCTGGGCCCGGTAGCCGCCGACGTACTGGCTGCCCAGCGGCAGGCCAAGGCGCTGGGTGTTGGCGATGGGCTGGCCGATGTCCAGCCCGCCAAATTCCTGCGCCCCGGCACCCAAGGGCGCCAGTACCACAAGGGCCGCGGCCAGGGCCGCCCGCCACCGCATCAGACCAGCACCGAACCCTTGGCGTCGATCGCGCCCTTGGTTTCGGCGTCGCCCAGCAGCATTTCGTTATGCGCCTTGCCCGAGGGGATCATGGGGAAGCAGTTTTCGTGCTTTTCCACCAGGCAGTCGAAGATCACCGGCCCGTCGTAGTTCAGCATCTCCATGATCGCATCGTCCAGATCGGCCGGGTCCTTGCACAGGATACCCTTGGCGCCAAAGGCTTCGGCCAGCTTGACGAAATCGGGCAGCGCCTCGGACCAGGATTGTGAATACCGCTCGCCGTGCAGCAGCTGCTGCCACTGACGCACCATGCCAAGGCGTTCGTTGTTCAGGATGAACTGTTTCACCGGCAGGTTGTATTGCACCGCCGTGCCCATTTCCTGCATGTTCATCAGCCAGCTGGCTTCGCCCGCGACGTTGATCACCAGCGCCTCGCGGTGGGCCATCTGCACGCCGATGGACGCCGGGAAGCCATAGCCCATGGTGCCCAGCCCGCCCGAGGTCATCCAGTGGTTCGGATCCTCGAAATTCAGGAATTGCGCGGCCCACATCTGATGCTGGCCCACCTCGGTGGTGATGAAGCGATCCTTGCGGTCCTTGGTCAGCGCCTCAAGCCGTTGCAGCGCATACTGCGGCTTGATCGAGGTGGTCGACGGCGTGTAGCGCAGGCACTCGATCTTGCGCCATTCGTCGATCTGACGGTTCCATTTGACCAGCGCCTCGGCGTCGGTCTTGCGGCCGCGCGATTTCCACACCTTCAGGATGTCTTCCAGAACGTGTCCCACGTCGCCCACGATCGGGATGTCGGTCTTGATGACCTTGTTGATCGACGAGGGGTCGATGTCGATATGCGCCTTGGTCGATTTCGGGCTGAAGGCGTCGATGCGGCCGGTGATCCGGTCGTCGAACCGCGCGCCGATGTTGATCAGCAGATCACAGCCGTGGGTCGCCATGTTGGCCTCGTACAGGCCATGCATCCCCAGCATCCCCAACCAGTTCTTGCCGCTGGCCGGATAGGCACCCAGCCCCATCAGCGTCGAAGTGACGGGAAAGCCGGTCGCGTCCACCAGTTCACGCAGCAGTTGGCTCGCCGCCGGGCCCGAGTTGATGACGCCGCCGCCGGTATAGAAAACCGGCCGCTTGGCCTTTTCGATGGCGGCGACCAGCTCGGTGATCTCCTCCATGCTGCCTTTCTGGCGCGGCTGATAATGCGAGGTCGAGGGCTTCGGCGGCGTATAGGTGCCCGAGGCGAATTGAACGTCCTTCGGGATATCAACCAGCACCGGACCGGGCCGGCCCGAGCGTGCGACGTGGAACGCCTCGTGTAGGACGGCGGGCAGGCGGTCGGTGTCCTTCACCAGCCAGTTGTGTTTCGTGCAGGGGCGGGTGATGCCGACGGTATCGGCCTCCTGGAACGCGTCCGAGCCGATGAGGAAGGTCGGCACCTGCGCCGACAGCACCAGGATCGGGATCGAGTCGAGCAGCGCGTCGGTCAGGCCGGTCACCGTGTTGGTCGCGCCGGGGCCGGATGTCACCAGAACCACACCCACCTTGCCGGTCGAGCGCGCATAGCCTTCGGCGGCGTGCACCGCGCCCTGTTCATGGCGGACCAGGACGTGCCGGATATCGTTCTGCTGAAAGATTTCATCATAAATGGGCAATGCCGCCCCGCCGGGATAGCCGAAAATCGTATCCACACCCTGATCTTTCAGGGCCTGAACAACCATCTTCGCGCCGGTCATTTCCTTTGTCATCTTCCTTGCTCCGTTCAACGGCATCGCCGGTCTTTCGACATAAAAAAAGCCCCCGAGGGTGTCGGAGGCGCATGGGTCAGATTATGGTCTACCGTTACCGGCCCATGCGCGTGGTTCCTACAATTACGACCAGAGTATTCATGGTCCGGGGTCTCCTTGCGTGTGGGCGAAGATTAGGAGCCTGATTTCCCGAGGTCAACCGGCAAAAGTTTCGCAAATCTGTCTCTAGGGCGATTTTTTGCGACATATTGTTGCGCAGGGCGGCTGTTTAAGGTGGATTTCGAAAATACATCGGGCCGATTCATAGGGTTTCGTCACCAGGGATTCGCGCCTCACGCGTTTGACCGGGCCGGGCAAAGCTGGTCTTGCTGTCGTAACGGTCCAGAACAGCAAGCCATGTCAAAGCCCCGCATCATCCTGCATCTGAAAGCCGCGCATCTGTCGCGCGATTTTTCGGTGCCGTTCCTGCGGCTGTACGGTGTGATAGAGGATTTGGCGCAGGCGCACGGCATCACGGTCGAACGGCGCCAGCGCGACGGCAATATTCGTGTAGGGACCCATGCGGTTTGCGACGGCCGCTTTGACGATGGCAATCTGCACATCATTGACGACCGCAGCGTGGTGGCTGACAACGTACTGAACGCAGGTCTGGCTTATTTTCGGGGCTACTGGCATCTGGACCCGCGCGGCACGCGGTATCGGTCAGGCATCGCCGGGTTGGTCTATGATGAAAGCGCGGTCCGGTATCGCCCGGCGCGCGACCTGTTCCAAAGGTTGCGGCAACAATACGTCCTGCCGCGCAAGTCGCGCTATCCTCAGCCTGAACAGGTGGAGCTGGTCGAGCCGGGTGTGATCGCAGTGTTCTTCCAAGGCCGCTATCCCATCGACTCGGGCGCGACTGATTTCGACGACTTCGCGATGCTGCGCGCGGTGCTGGCCGGGGCCGGGGGGCGGCGCGTCGTGGTCAAGCCGCACCCGAATGCTAGTACGCCGGACGATCTGGCACAGCTTGACGATCTGGCGCAGAGCCATCCCGACCTGTTGATAACCAACGCAAATGTGCACGATATCCTGTCAGCCGCCTGCGCGACCGTGTCGATCAATTCCACCGTGGCGCTGGAGGGTTACCTGCACCGCACCCCCGCAGTCCTGTTTGGCGCGTCCGACTTTCACCACATCGCCGAAACCGTGACCGACGCACCCGCATTTACTCGGGCCTTGGCTCGGGCGACCGAAAGGCGCGGTGGCTATGCCCAGTATCTGGCGTGGTACTTCCGCGACAACTGCCTGTCGCCCGACGCGCCGGATTGTGCCGCGCGCATCTGGGATCGCTTCACCGCCACTGGGTTTCCGGCTGACCGATTCGGCTCCTGACCGGCTCGAATCACACGCCTCTGATTCGGCGTTGAATCAGGGCTGTTTGGGTTCTGAAATAGTGTCGCAACAATTCAGTAACATTTGCTTCGCTGTCCCATCGCAACTGATTAACTTTTCTATCCAAATGCCCGATTCCCGTGCGGAAACCCGGCTGAAAAGGTATTCACAACGGTGGCCCAAAGGGTAGTGTGACGGCACTCAAATTCCGGCCGCCGGGAACAGGCGGATCGGCAAACCGTTGGGAGGAGTACAACATGGACCGTCGTTCATTTTTGAAGACAACGGCACTGGGTGGCGGCGCTGCGGCGACCACTGCACTGGCTGCACCGGCCTATGCTCAGGGCAAACGGACCCTGACCATGGTCACCACCTGGCCGCGTGGTCTGGCTGGCGTGTGGGATTCGGTCGAGCGCGTTGCGAATTCGATCACCGAGGCAACCGACGGTCAGCTGACGGTTGAACCCAAGGCCGCAGGCGAACTGGTTGGCGCGTTCGAAAGCTTTGACGCCACCGTTTCGGGCCAGGCCGACATGTACCACGGCGCCGACTATTACTGGGTCGGCCAGCACCCCGCATGGGCCTATTTCACCGCTGTTCCCTTCGGCATGACCGTGCCCGAGATCATGACCTGGTACTACGGCCAGGATGGCATGGCACTGCACCAGGAGCTGGGCGAAGTGTTCGGCGTGCGGTCCTACATCGCGGGTCAGACCGGCGCGCAGGGTGGCGGCTGGTACCGCAAGGAAATCACCTCGGCCGACGACTTCAAGGGCCTCAAGTTCCGTATGCCGGGCCTGGGCGGCGAAGCGCTGTCGAAGCTGGGCGCTTCGGTTCAGGTTCTGCCGGGCGGCGAAATCTATCAGGCGCTGTCGACCGGCGCACTGGACGGCACCGAGTGGATCGGCCCCTGGTCGGACGAAAAGCTGGGCCTGCAGGAAGTCTGTGACTTCTACTATCCCGCCGGTTTCCACGAGCCGGGCGCCGCACTGTCGGTTGGCATGAACCTGGAAGTGTTCAACAGCCTGACCCCGTCGCAGCAGAAGATTTACGAAATCGCCTGCGCCGACGCGCATCAGGCCAACTATGCGCAGTTCATCGCGAACAACGGCCCCGCGCTGGAGCGTCTGAAATCGGGCGGTGCGCAGGTCAAGGAATTCTCGGAAGACGTGTGGGATGCCTTCGGCGCGGCTTCGATCGAACTGCTGAACGGCTATACCTCGGACGATCTGTTCAAGAAGATCCACGAGTCGGCCCAGGCCTCGCTGCGCTCGACCTCGGGCTGGTTGTCGGTGTCCGACAGCTACTACGCTCAGCAGCGCAACCGCGTTCTGGCGGCGATGTAAGCGGGCAATTCCGAAACAAACCGGCCGTGCGCGACATCCGCGCACGGCTTTTTTGGCTTAGGGGCAAAGGCGATGGGTGACGCATTGGTCTGGCTGGTGACGAACATCGGCCTGGGGTTCTACAACTTCTTCTACGCGCTGTCGCATCCAAGCCTCTGGCTGGATTGGTCGAACGGTGAATCGCTGGTGCGCTTCATCTACTACGGCGCGTCGGTCGAGCTGTTCTTCGTGGCGCTGGACCTGTTCCTTGTCATCACCGTGATCGGGCTGATCCGGCCCGGGTTCATGTGGGGTGTGACGCGCGGGCTCGAAGGCTTTGCCAATGGCGTCGGACGTCTGGCCGCATGGGTCGGGCTGCTGATGGTGCTGCAGCAGGTGATGATCGTGTTCCTGCAATCCATCTTCCGGCTTGGCACCTTGTCGATTTCGCCGCTGGGACTTGGTTTTGAACAGTCTGTTGGTTGGTTCAGCGAAGAGCTGAAGCTGTACAATGCCATGATCGTCGCGCTCTGCGTGACCTACACCTTTGTGCAGGGCGGCCACGTGCGCGTGGACCTTGTGTATTCCGTCGTGAAATTCCGTACCAAGAAGATCATCGACATGTTCGGGTCGATCTTCTTCATGCTGCCTGCCGCCATCCTGACATGGCTATATGCGTGGTTTTTCCTGTGGCGCAGCCTTGTGACACCCAAGGTATCGGCCAGCGACAAGCTGGACCTGCTGCTGCGCAAGTCGAAGATCATGAAATGGAGCGTTGAAACTATCGGTTTCTCGCCCAACGGGTTCAACGCCTACTTCCTGTTCAAGATCCTGATGCTGGCCTTTACCGCATTGGTTCTGCTGCAGGCCGTGGCGTTCTTCTATCGCTCGCTTCTGGAGTTCCGCGAAGGCGAGGAAAGCGAAAACAAACATATCGACCGTGACACGCTGGGCGCGGGCGAAGAAGCCTATGAAGGCACGCACTAACAGGGGGCAGGGCGCATGTTTCTGGGACTTGATGGCGTCGAGATCGGTCTGATTATCGTTCTCTTCTGCCTCTTCGGCGGAATTCTGTCCGGCTTTCCGGTGGCCTTTGCCATCGCGGGCGCCGGGGTTATTTCCTTCGGTATCATTGCCGCGCTCGACAGCGCGGGGCTGTTGATCCATCAGGCGATCGACACTGGGTCCGAGGCATACAACGCCTTGCTGGCGCAGGGGGTGCATCGCGACGCGATCAGCGTATTCCGATACCCCGATTTGCCGCGCGTGGCGGAATCCGTGTTCCCCGGCGGTTGGGAAATGGCGGTCAACCGCAACCTGTCGTTCATCGTGAACCGCATGAATGAACGGGTTTTTGCAGGGCAAAGCATCGAAACGCTGCTGGCCGTGCTGATGTTCGTGATGATGGGCATCGTGCTGGAGCGGTCCAAGATCGCCGAGGATCTGCTGACCACCATGGCGCGGGTGTTTGGCCCGCTGCCGGGTGGTCTGGCCGTGTCGGTTGTTGTTGTGGGCGCGTTCCTTGCGGCATCCACGGGCATCGTCGGGGCTACGGTTGTCACCATGGGCCTGCTGTCGCTGCCCACGATGCTGCGCAACGGCTATTCCCCGGAAATCTCGACCGGGGTCATCGCGGCCTCTGGCACGTTGGGCCAGATCATTCCGCCCTCGATCGTGATCGTTCTGCTGGGGACACTGGCGGGCGATCTGTATTCGACGGCGCAGGAAACCCGCGCGCAGGCTGCCGGCTGTACCGACGCGCTGACCTATCTGGGACGCCCTGCGGTGGTGTCGGTCGGCACGCTGTTTCAGGCCGCGATGCTTCCGGGCATCCTGCTGGCCGTTCTCTATGCTGCCTATGCCTTTGGCTACGCGCTGTTCAACCCGTCGCGGGCACCCGCCGTTGACGTGGGCCATGGTTCGGGCGAGGTGATCACCCGCTCCGAGGCGCTGACATGGTTCCTGATCGTGCCGGCCGTGGCAATTTTCGGGACTATCGCGCTGGGATACATGGAAATCGTCGGCGACCAGGTGCTGCACACCACCGCTCAGTCCACGGGCGATACCGTGTCGATCCTGCGTACCAATGTGTCCGAGCAATGCCAGGCCGCGATGATCGAATTGCACGGGCAGGCGCGCTGGGATGAATCCGTCCGCATCGCAGGGGAAACGGCGGCGAATGTCGCGGCTGCTGCGGAAGCCGGCGGCACGGACGAGCCTGTTCCGTTGCCTTGGGCCGCGCCCATCGGGACCGGAGTCGCCATCATCGCGCTTTTGCTGGGGCTGGTGCTGACCACGGCGCGTGGGATCGCACCTTCGCTAGATCCGCGCCCGCTGATGATTGGCGGCGTTGGGGTCGCGCTGATGATTCTGGCCGATCTGCTGCTGATCCAGCCTGACACCAGCGCCGGCGTCACCGTGCTGATCCTGCTGATCCCGCTGGCGATCACGCTGTGGTCCTGCCGCGAGGCTGCAGCCCGGTTGGCGCAGAACGATCTGATCCGCGTGGTGTTCCCGCCGCTGGTGCTGATCATTGCAGTTCTGGGCTCGATCTTGGGTGGCATCACCAACCCAACCCCGGCCGCTGCGCTGGGGGCCGCGGGGGCGATCATGCTGGCGGCCTATCGCAAGCTGCGTGACGAGGGCGGCTCCGGCAAGATCATCATCAACGCGACCTTCGCGATCATCGTGATGATCCTTCTGGGCATGAATTTCGACCTGCGCATCAACCAGGCCGAGGTGCCGTTCGAATCCTGGGTCGCCTTCCTGTTCGCCTATGCTGCCTATATGTTCGCCTTCTTCGGCCTGCTCTATGCCTGCTGGGTTCTGTATCGCACGGCGGTGCTGCCGCCGGTGGTGCGGGAAACGGCCAAGGTGACGTCGATGGTGTTCACCATCCTGATAGGATCGCAGCTTCTGAACCTCGTGGTGATCTCGTTCGGCGGAGAACATTACATCCAGCAATTCCTGATGAGCTTTGACAACGAGTTCAAAGTCTTCCTGATCGTGATGCTGGTGCTGTTCCTGCTGGGTTTCGTGCTGGATTTCTTGGAAATCATCTACATCGTGATCCCCATCGTGGGGCCGGTGATCTATGGCGGCAGCTTTGACCCGAAATGGGTGACGATCATGATCGCAGTTAACCTGCAAACCTCGTTCCTGACGCCGCCTTTCGGATTCGCGCTGTTCTACCTGCGTGGCGTGGCCCCGAAAGAGGTGACGACCGGCCATATCTACCGCGGCGTCTTCCCCTTTGTGATCATTCAGGTGGTGGGGCTTGGCATCCTGTGGTTCTTCCCGGGCATCGTGACCATTGTCCCGGCGCTGCTGGGCGGAAACTGACGCGACAGTTGGTGCCGGGTGGAGACACCCGGCGTTGACATCAAGGGATTTGAGATGGAAATCGCCCGAAACAGGGGCCGGAGTCAGCCGCGCTGGCCGGTCGGATGACGGTCGGGAAGCTGGATGTTTGCGACCTGCTCGGCAATCGGATCGGTCGATAGCGGGTGGGTTTCGTGGCTGTAGGCTTCGGGGTCGTTCATGGGCTGCCATTCGCCGCCCAGGTAAATCTCGAGACCCGAAAAATTCGCCTTGTAGCCCATCTTCTGGCTGCCGGGCACCCAGTAGCCCAAATAGACGTAAGGGAGGTCAAGTTCCTGCGCCAGCCGCACATGATCCAGGATCATGAAAGTGCCCAACCCGGCGCGTGGTCGGTCGGGAGTGTAAAACGAATAGACCATGCTTAGCCCGTCGTCCAAGACGTCGGTCAGGCTGACAGCCTGTAGCTCGCGTAGTTCGTCGGTGTATTCGATCACCCGGCTGCGGATCGGCGTTTCCTCGATCATCGCGGCGAACTCAAAGACATCCATATCGGCCATGCCACCGTCGGCGTGGCGTTCATCCAAATAGCGCCGGAACAGGGTAAACTGTTCTTCAGTGGCCCAGGGCGATGTCGTCTTGCGCGTCAGGTGCTCGTTCCGGCGCAGGATTTTGCGCTGACTGCGCGAGAGCGTCATACGCCGGACGTCAATGCGCGCGGACAGGCAGGCAGAGCATTCCGCGCAGGAGGGACGGTACAGAACGTTCTGCGACCGCCGAAACCCCTGTTGCGACAGCGAGTTGTTTAGTCGATCGGCGTTTTCCCCCTGCAGCGCGGTAAACAGCTTCCGCTCCATCCGGCCGTCTAGGTACGGGCAGGGCTGGGGGGCCGTAACATAAAACTGCGGCGCGATGGGAAGCGTGTGGCGCATGGAAAACTTGAATTGTCTCGAACTCGTTTAACAAAAAGATAACAACGCAGGCGGGCCGCGCCAAGTAGAGAAGTGTTGCTTGCACCAGCAACCTGAATTCAGGGTTAATTCTTCGCTCCGACCGCTGGGTTCATTGCTATGGCGCAAGGGGGCTCTGCCCCCGCCCGGCTGCGCCGGACTCCCCCGGGATATTTGAAGCCCAAAGAATGGAGCGGGACACCCTGCTTCTTTGGGCTAAAAATATCCCCGCCGGAGGCATCGCGCGTCAGCGCGATTTCGGGACGTCTCAGCCTGGTGTCACGCTGCGCGGACCATGCGGCGGTTCAGGGCAGAGGTGCCCAGCAGCATGTCGCCCAAGCCCTGGCCGCGTTGCGAGGTTGCCATCATGACGATCGAGATCACCTGGAGGATCGGAATCGCGCAGGCCATGGTGTAAAGTAGCGTGTGCATCACGGCGTGCCCCGGGTCGAACCTGTCGCCGCGCGCGGTGCGCAGCTCGATCCCGGCAAGGCGCATCCCCAGTGTGGCCGAGCCATTTGCAAGCGTGATTACGCGGTAGGCGAAGCCGATTGTCAGGTAGAGGATCGGCCAGATCAGCAGGCCGACGAAGGCGGTGAACAGCACCACGACACAGCTGATCAGCAGGATGAGGATGGTATCGGCTATCCAGGCGATCAGGCGCTTGATCGCGACGCCATCATAGAATTGGGGCTGTCTGTCGGGGTCTGGCAGGTTCATCATCTTGAATGTGGCTTTCCATGTAAAAATTGCAACGGCCCCCGGTGTGGCGGGGGCCCTGCGGTTTTATATGGCCTCAGGCAGCGTCGCTTTCGTCATCGCTGCGGCTCGCGCGCTTGGCACGGTCGTCGATGAACTGGTCGAATTCGGCCTTGTCCTTGGCTTCGCGCAGGCGTTCGAGGAAGGCCTCGAATTCGCTTTGCTCTTCTTCCAGCCGGCGCAGCGTGTCTTCCTTGTAGGCGTCGAATGCCGAATTGCCGGTGCGCGAGTGTACGCTGTGGAAGTGGCGGCGGCGTGCGCTGCGGCTGCAGGAGGATTTGAACATGCGTTTGCTCCAGATCATGTAGAACAGAAGGGCAAGGCCGACGGGCCAGAAGAAGATGAAGCCCAGGACCATTGCGGCGATCCAGGCGCCTTTGCCTTTTTCGTCAAGCCAGGATTCGGCTCTGCTGAACCAGCCCGGCCTGTAGGCAGCTGGGTAGGTATCGCTCGTCATTGTCATTGTCGCTCTCTCCGTTTGGAACTGTCGAATGTGAATGTCTTTCACATTACGATAGATCGGGATGGCAAAGCGGCTTTGCAAGGGGTGATGTGAATGTTTTTTACATCGGTGCAGTGATGCTGGGGCAAGTATCTGAATAAAAATGGATTTTCCAAAGGTTCAGTCGGTGAAATCGGCCGTTTGGCCACCCGTCAGCGTCACCATTCGACCAGGCGCGATGGAAAAGACGTGATGCGGTGTGCCTGCGGCGGCCCAGACGTAGTCAAATTCCAACAGGCGCGGGTCGACAAAGGCACGGATCGGATTCAGGTGGCCCAGAGGAGATACTCCGCCGATGGCGAACCCGGTTTGCGCGCGCACCAGTGCGGCATCGGCCTTGCCCAGCGGTTCGCCTGCGACAGTGGCGGCCTTTTCGGCGTTGACCCGGTTGCCGCCCGCAGTCAGGAACAGGATCGCTTCGCCGCTCGTTTCGCCGCGAAAGATGATCGATTTTGCGATTTGATCGACCTCGCAGCCCACCGCCTGCGCGGCATCGGGCGCCGTGCGGGCCAGCGCCGTTTCGCGAATCTCGGTGGGTTCTCCGGCAGCGTCCAGCGCGGCGCGCACGCGTTTCAGGCTCTTGCTCATGTCGGGTCGTCTCTTTCCTGTGCCGGTCTTGCGATTGTCGGCGGAACATGCAGGGTTGGCGGGATGGTGACAAGGGACAACCCAAGCGTGACGCGCGCGGGCTTGCTGGCGCTGGAAACGGCGGTGTGGCAGGCCCTGTGCTATGGCGATGCCGCCGCCGACCGTGCAGCGCTGGCCGAGGATTTTCTTGGGGTCTACCCCTCGGGGCAGGCCACGCGCGCCGAGCATGTGGCGCAATTGGCGGATGGGCCAAGTATTGCGGCGTTTGAGCTGTCGCAGGTGGTCTGGCGCGACTATGGCAACGGGCTTGCGATGATCAGCTATCACGCGCGCTATCGTCGGGACGGGGCAGAGGAGGACGAGCAGATGTACGTCTCGTCGCTCTGGCGCTGCGAGGCGGGGACGTGGCGCAATGTCTTCAGCCAGGACACGCCTTGCGCTTGAACACGCCCGCGCGCCGTGTATGCCTGAGCATATGAGATTTTCCGATCGCATCACCCGCAGCCCCCGGCCCATGGCGCCCGACTTGGGCGCAGAGGCCGCCGCCGCGCTTCCCGATATGCCGCCCGAGCTGCGCGAGGTTATCGTTGGCGCCGCGGCCAGCAGCCCGTTTCTGAACGGGTTGATCCGGGGGCACGCCGCTTGGCTGGAGGGCGCACTGGACGATCCAGAAGCGGCAGTGGTTGCGGAGTATGAAGCGATCCGAGAAGCATCGCCGGACGCATTGAACAGCGTTCTGCGGCGGGCCAAGGCGCGGATTGCCCTGATGACCGCTCTGGCAGATCTGGCTGGGGTCTGGCGGTTGGAAACGGTTACCGGCACGCTTAGTGATTTTGCGGCGCTGGCTTGTGACGCCGCATTGCAGGCTGAAATCGCGGCGCTGATCCGTCGTGGCAAGCTGCCGGGGCAGGGCGAGGATGACGTGGCCAGCGCCGCCGGGCTGTTCGTGCTTGCCATGGGCAAGATGGGCGCGGGCGAGCTCAATTATTCTTCCGACATCGACCTGATCTGCCTGTTTGACGAGAGTCGTTACGACCCTGACGATTATCACGAAGCGCGGCAAAGCCTTGTGCGGGCGACCCGCAACATGTGCGCGCGGCTGTCGGATCGCACCGCCGAGGGCTATGTGTTCCGCACCGACCTGCGGCTGCGGCCTGATCCGTCGGTCACACCTGTCTGCATGTCGATGGCGGCGGCGGAAACCTATTACGAAAGCCTTGGCCGCACGTGGGAACGTGCCGCCTATATCAAGGCACACCCCTGCGCGGGTGACACCGAGGCTGGTGCGCGGTTCATCACCGCGCTGCGGCCTTTCATCTGGCGGCGGCATCTGGATTTCGCCGCCATTCAGGACGCCCATGACATGCGCCTGCGCATCCGCGAGAACAAGGGCACCGGGGGCGCGCTGACGCTCTCGGGCCACGACATGAAACTGGGGCGCGGCGGTATCCGCGAGATCGAATTCTTCACCCAGACCCGCCAGTTGATCGCCGGAGGGCGCGATGAATCGCTGCGTCTGCGCGGCACGGTGCCGGGGCTGCGCGCGTTGACGGTGGCGGGTTGGGTGACGGAAGACGTGTCGGACAGGCTGGCCGATCATTACCGCGCCCATCGCGAAATCGAGCATCGCATCCAGATGGTGCATGACGCCCAGACCCACAAGCTGCCCACGAACCCCGAGGAATTCACCCGCGTCGCCTGCCTGACTGGCATGGACGAGGCGGACCTTCGCGCCGATCTGCTGCGCCGCCTGAACGAGGTGCATGAGCTGACCGAGGGCTTCTTTGCCCCCGATGTCAGCCCTGTCACGCCGACCGCGACGCCAGAATTCGATACCTCGATCTGCCGCCGCTGGCCCCGCTATCCGGCGCTGCGCTCGCAGCGGGCGCAGCAGATATTTGAACGCCTTCGCCCCGAAATGCTGGCCCGGCTGGCGCGTACTGCCCGGCCGGAAGAGGCTCTGGTGGCGCTGGATGGGTTCATGGCGGGGTTGCCCGCCGGGGTGCAGCTGTTTGCGCTGTTCGAGGCCAATCCCCAGCTGATCGACCTGCTGATTGACATTGTCGGCACCTCGCCCGCGCTGGCGGGGTATTTGTCGCGCAATGCGGGGGTGTTCGATGCGGTGATCGGGGGCGATTTCTTTACCGACTGGCCGGCCAAGGCGACGCTGGCCGCCGATCTGACCGCGCGGCTGGAATTGGAGCCCGACTATGAGGCGCGGCTGGACACCGCGCGCCGCTGGGCGCGGGAATGGCGGTTTCGCGTCGGGGTGCACCACCTGCGCGGATTGATCGACGGCTACGAGGCCGGGACGCAATATGCCGATATCGCCGATGCGGTCATCACCGCGCTGTTCCCCGTTGTAACCGATCATTTTGCCGCGAAACACGGCACGCCTCCGGGGCGGGGGGCGGCGGTTCTGGGTATGGGCTCGCTTGGGCTGGGGCGGCTGAACGCGGCTTCGGATCTGGATCTGATCGTGATTTACGATCCCGATGGCGTCGAAAATTCTGAAGGGCGCAGGCCTTTGCCCGCGCGTACCTATTACGCGCGGCTGACGCAGGCGATGATAACCGCGCTGACCGCGCCCATGGCCGAGGGGCGGCTGTACGAGGTTGACATGCGGCTGCGGCCCTCGGGCAATCAGGGGCCGGTCGCCACCAGCTGGGCCAGCTTCCGCGACTACCAGGAAACTCAGGCCTGGGTGTGGGAACATCTTGCGCTGACGCGTGCGCGGGTGATCGCGGCGCATGACGCAGGGTTGCGGGATGATATCGAAGCCTTCCGCCAGAAGCTGCTGCGCCAGCCACAGGACCGCGACAAGGTGCTGCAAGAAGTCTCCGAGATGCGCGCCCGCATTGCCGAGGCCCGCGCGCCTGCCAGCGTCTGGGATGTGAAAACCGGTGCCGGGCGCTTGCAGGACATTGAATTGATCGCGCAGGCTGGCGCTTTGACGGCGGGGCTTGCGGTGCCGGATGTGCCCGGGGGCCTGCAGGGTGCCGTGGAAACCGGCTGGCTGTCGCCTGAGGCATCTGTCGCCATGGCAGAAGCGGCGGCGCTGTATTGGTCGGTGCATGCGGCAGTTGCGCTGCTGGCGGGCAGTGCGCGCGATATGGGCGAGCCGGGGCAGGGCGCGGCCGATTTCCTGTGTCGCGCCACGGGGGCCGAAACGGTTGACGACCTGGCCGCCCGGCTGGAGGACGCCTACAGGGATACCGCGCGGCGCATCGCGACCGCGCTGGGGGAGGACGAGCAGGAATGAGCAGGACGGGCAACCCGGACGACCCGAAGGGGCTGATCCGCGAGGCATACAACATCGAGGGCATCACCGAGGCCGAGTGCCGGTCGATCTTTCTGGACTGGGCGCTGTCGCTGGGCGAGGGCACCGAAACCGCGGCCTCGCTGCGCCGGCTGGTGGACAGTTACGGCGCCAATGCCCCCGACCACCCGATGACGGCGATCCTGCGCGACGGGCAAACCGCGATCACCGCGCCCCGGCGGCGTGGCGGCTGGCGGTCGCGGCCCCGCAGCTAGGGCTTTCGCCGGGCGCGGCCTGCGGATATGAGGGCGCCATGACAAGCTCTGCGCCCCATCCCGCCCAAGTGTTCGACCGCCCGACCGTCCGGCTGAAGCCCAAGGCCAATGCCCGTGGGCTGCGCCGGGGTTTTCCTTGGGTCTATGATAGCGATCTGGTGACCGACAGGCGCACCCGCGCGCTGCTGCCGGGCTCGCTGGCCTTGCTGGAAGATGGCGAGCGCGCGCCGCTGGGGCTGGTCACCGTCAACCCGCAGTCAAAGATCATCTGCCGGATGCTGGATACCGATCCGAATGCGCAGATCGACGTGGCGTGGTTTATTGCCCGGATCGCGGCGGCCCAGGACATGCGCGCGCGGATCTACGATGCGCCTTTCTATCGCCTGATCCATGCCGAGGCCGATGGCCTGCCCGGCGTGGTGATCGACCGCTTCGGCGACACCTGCGTGGTGCAACCCAACGCCGCCTGGGCCGAGCTGCATATCGAGCCGCTGGCCGAGGCGCTGGCGCAGGTGACGGGCTGTGCCACGATCTTGAAAAACGCCTCAGGCCGGGCGCGCGGGCTGGAAGGTTTGGACGATGTTTCATCCATGTTGCGCGGGCAGGCGCCCTATGCGCCGGTGCCGGTTGTGATGAACGGCGCGACCTATATGGCTGACGTGACCGGCGGCCAGAAGACGGGGCTGTTCTATGACCAGCGGCCCAACCACGCCTTTGCCGCACGGCTGGCAGGCGGCGCGCGGGTGCTGGACGTATTTTCCCACGTTGGCGGCTTTGCGCTGGCCATGCTTGCGGGTGGGGCGGTGTCGGCGCTGTCGGTCGATGGCTCGGCCCCGGCGCTTGATCTGGCGATGCGCGGCGCGCAGGCCGGTGGCATGGCCGACCGATTTGCCACGCGCCAAGGCGATGCGTTCGAGGTGATGACGGCGCTGGCCGGTGAAGGCGCGCAATTTGATGTGGTCGTCTGCGACCCGCCCGCCTTTGCGCCCAACAAGCCCGCGTTACAGGCGGGGCTGCGCGCCTATGAACGGGTGGCGAGGTTGGCCGCGCAGCTGGTGGCGCCGGGCGGTTATCTGGGCTTGTGTTCCTGTTCCCACGCCGCCGATCTGGCCGCCTTCCGCGAGGCCAGCGCGCGCGGCATCGGGCGGGCGGGGCGCACGGCGCGGATGATCCACACCGGCTTTGCCGGCCCGGACCATCCGCAACTGCCGCAACTGGCCGAAAGCGGTTACCTCAAGGCAGTGTTCTACCGGCTGTGAAGATCGTCATCGACACCTGCGTCCTGTTCCCCACGGTGATGCGCGAACTGGTGCTGGGGGTGGCCCGCGCGGGCGTGTTCACCCCGCTCTGGTCCGAGAGGATACTGGAAGAATGGCGCCGCGCCGCCGCGCGACTGGGGCCAGAGGGCGCCGCGCAGGGCGAGGCGGAAATCGCGCTGCTGCGCGCGGCTTGGCCCAAGGCGCTGCGCCCGGCTGCACCAGGTCTGGAATCGCGGCTGTACCTGCCCGACGCCGCCGACATTCACGTGCTGGCGGTTGCTGTCGATGTCTCGGCCGATGCGATCATGACGATGAACGCCAAGGATTTCCCGCGCAACCTACTGGCCGAAGAAGGGGTGGCGCGCGTTGATCCAGACACCTTCCTTTTTCAGGCGTGGCAGGCGAACCCTGACCGGGTCGTGCCCGTCGCGCAATCCGTGCTGGACACCGCGCGCCGCTTGTCGGGCGAAGACTGGCAGATGCGGGCCTTGCTGAAAAAAGCGCGCTTGCCCCGGCTGGGCCGCGCGTTGGCGGATCACGACGGCGGGTAGAGACCCCAGTTGCGTTCCAACCGTTCCAAAGCGGCGATGCGCTCTTCCGTCTTGGGGTGGCTTAGAAGCCATGCGGGGGCGCTTCCGTGGCCTTCGCTCATCGCGGCGAGCTTGCGGAACATGGATTTCTGTGGCGCGATCCCGATCCCGGCCTTGGTCAGCAGCGCGGCGGCATATTCATCGGCTTCGTATTCATCCTGCCGTGACAGACGCGCCGCCAGAAGCGATGTCAGCATCCCCGCAATCCACGGCCCGATAAAGGGCACAAACCGCCCGATCACCATCATCAGTGCGGTGCGAATGGCATTCTGACCGGAAAAGTCGATCATCCGCCGCCGCGAATGTCCCAACGCCACATGCCCCAACTCGTGCGCGATGACAGAACCCATCTCTTCGGCAGTGATCTCGCCTGCCTGAAACTTGCGATAGAAGCCGCGCGTGATGAAGATACGCCCATCGGGCGCCGCCAACCCGTTCACCGGATCGATTTCATAGATGTGCACCGGCACTTGATCGACTTCGAGGCTCGCCGCCATGCGGTCTGTCAGGCGATTCAGGCGCGGATCGACCAGTCGGGTGGATTTGCTGTTCAACTCGCGATTGGTGCGCCAGACCGAAAACCGGTACATGATCACCGCGTAAAGAACGGCCAGTAGAATTGGACTAAAGCGCAACATGCCCCAGATATGGCGGTGAACAGCCTGCCCGGCAAGGCCCCGGCTTAAGGACCGACAGTCTGGTGAACGGTTTGTAACTTGCTGAAACGCATGTTACGAATTTATCACATGTTAACCGTCGTGTGAAAAACTGACAAAATCGCGGAACCCATTCGGTGTCCCAGCCATTATTCCTGTACCAACAGGGGCTGAGCAAAAGAAAACGAAGCAGGTGTGCCATGCCACGTGATGAAATAGCGCAGAACCTGAAGCTTGCTTTCAGGGTCAACACGACGGACAGATCCGACAGCGATGATCGGATTGCAGAGCTGCTGTCGGCCCTGAAGGGCCAGTCCAGCGCAGAACAGAAATCCGGCGCGGAATGACTCCCGCCGGATTAAATTTCTCTTATGTCTCAGGCACCCGTCGCCGGCTGCGGCCGGGTGATTAGCGCGTCAGTTCGCGCATTCCTTTTTCCAGCCCTGCCAATGTCATGGGAACCATCTGGTTCTCGAAAATATCCTGCACCATCTGGATGGACTGGGTATAGCTCCAGTATTTTTCGGGGATGGGGTTGATCCACAAGGTCGAGCTCCACTGGTCGCGGGCACGTTTCAACCATGTCTGCCCGGATTCCGCATTCCAGTGTTCATTCGCCCCGCCGGGATAGGCAATTTCATAGGGACTCATCGAGGCGTCGCCGACAAAGATCGCCTTGTAGTCAGGCCCATAGGTGCGCAACACCTCGTGCGTCGGGGTCTGGGCATCCCAGCGACGGCGATTGTCGCGCCACACACCTTCATACAGGCAATTGTGGAAGTAGAAGTGTTCCATATGCTTGAATTCGCTGCGCGCGGCCGAAAACAGCTCTTCCACCACCTTCACATGCGGATCCATCGACCCGCCCACATCCAGAAACAGCAGCACTTTCACAGCATTGCGCCGCTCGGGGCGGGTCTTCACGTCGAGATATCCGTTTTCCGCGGTCGAGCGGATCGTCCCGTCAAGGTCCAGCTCGTCCGCCGCGCCTTCGCGTGCCCAGCGGCGCAGGCGTTTCAGCGCGACCTTGATGTTGCGCGTACCCAGTTCCACCGTGTCGTCCAGGTTCTTGAACTCGCGCTTGTCCCAGACCTTGACCGCGCGCCCGTGGCGGCCTTCTTTCTGGCCGATGCGCACGCCTTCGGGGTTGTAGCCGTAGGCGCCAAAAGGCGAGGTACCCCCGGTGCCGATCCACTTGTTGCCGCCCTGATGGCGCTTTTGCTGTTCGCGCAGCCGCTCGCGCAGCGTCTCCATCAGCTTTTCGAACCCGCCCAGCGCCTCGATCTCGGCCTTTTCGGCGTCGGTCAGGTGCTTTTCGCTCATCTTGCGCAGCCAGTCCTCGGGCAGGTCGACGGCCTCGAGCACCTGATCGAACGAGATATCTTCCAACCCTTTAAAGCTCGCGGCAAAGGCCTGATCGAACTTGTCCAGGTTGCGTTCGTCTTTCACCATCGTCACCCGCGCGAGGTAATAGAACGCCTCGACATCATAGGTCGCCAGACCGCCTTTCATGCCTTCGAGAAAGCTCAGGAATTCGCGCAGGCTGACCGGAACACCGGCCTTTCGGAGGTTTTCGAAAAACGGAAGAAACATGGGCGCTCCAATAGTTGCGGGCAGGTCCAGCCTAGACCGTCGTGCCCGTCTGTGCCAGCAGTCAGAGCATCATGCGGTGGATCACGATGGTTGCAATGGTGCCCAGAAGGGCAAGCCCGATCGCGCCACCTGCTGCATATTGCAACATATCGACTGTCTTGCCCCCGTTGCGCCGCGCGCTCCACGCGCCCAGTACGGCCCCAATGAGCGCCCCGCCAATCACCAGCATCTTGTCGTGTTCCTTTCGGATCAGCCGCGGCGCGCCTTGGGCGCAAGGGCTGCGATTTCCTTCATCTTGGCGCGCACCGCGCCGTCCGAGCCAAAGCCGTATCGCGCCCATCCCAGACTGTCCAGCCGAACCGCCTGCGCCTCTTCGTCCCGCCCCAGCAGGTCCAGCGCTTCGGCCTGAAGCAGCATCAGCGTCGCCAGAAGGGCGGCGTTTTCGGCGCGGCGGGCGATGTCGAGATGCGGCTCGATCCGGGCCAGCGCCTCGTCGCCGCGTCCACGCGCGACGGAAAACGCCGCTGTTTGCGTGGCGATGAACGCGCGATGCAACTCGGTGCCGGGCGTGCGTTCCAGATAGGACATGGCGTTTGAGTAATGCTGCTGTGCCAGCACCGGGTCGGTCGCCTGAATCATCCGGCCCAGCATGTAGTGGCTGAAGGCGCGGCGATGATCCTGCCAGCCCAGCTCTGATGCCGTGCGTGCCGCCCGTGCCGCCGCCGCGCGGCGGGTTGTCAGCGTGACGCCGGGGCCAAGTGCGGTTTGCACATCGGCAATCCAGTTGCGGGGCGTGGCGGAAATGGCGTGGCTCGGTTCGCTGTCACCACGTGGGTTCATCCGGGTCAGAATGCCGGGCAGGCGACTGGCCACCTCGGTACGCGACATGCCCGAATGCAGCTCGGGGGCATAGGTCGCGCGCAGGATCAGCATGTCGTAGCCGGTCAGGATCGTGTGCACGTTGTCGTCGTTGAAGACGGAGTCGGCCAGTCGATACATGTCGTTCAGCGGCCCCAATGCCTGCGCCAGTTCCTCGTGCAGGCAGTCGCGCACCTCTTGCGGGGCGGTGTCATTGGGCAGGAACACCGCCATGCGATAGCGTTCGCGCAGCATCGACCAGTTGGTTTGCGGTGCGCGCCGGTTGCGCATGAATTCCGCCAGAGAGCTGACGTTGGGCACCACGAAACAGGCGGCCTGGGGCAGGGCGCGCTTGATCTCGGACCGGTTGACCGCTTCGACCGTGATATTGGCCTCGCCGCGCGAGATTTCCGAAATCGAAATCCCGGCTTCGCGATTCAGGCGCGCCAGAAGCGCGGTCAGATCGGTTTTCAGTGAGGCGGGCGCTTGCCCGGCCACGCGCAGGGTGATCGGCCCCTCGAACCGCGTGAAATTCGGCAACTCGCGCCCGCTTTCCAGTTGGAAATGCAGGTCAAGGAAATCCTGCGCGATGTTGACGTTGCTATAGACCGGCGGGCGGACATAGCTGACGCCGAAGGTCTTCATCGGCGGCAGGCTCGACTCGCCGATCTGGGCGCGTGTGGGCTGATCCGGGCTGGTGTCGCTTTCGCAGGCGGCCAGCATCAGAACAGCGCACAGCAGCGCCCACATCTTCATGGCCGCGCGTATTTGATGAACGGCGTCAGCACGCCGATCCGGTCATACAGCTGACGGCCCACGGCGTTGAACTCTTGCGTCATCCAGTAGACAGAGGGCGCGCCCTTGGCATCGGCCACGTCATACACCGCCTGAATCAGCGCGCGCCCCGCACCGGTGCCACGCGCTTCGGGGCGGGCATAGAGATCCTGCAGGTAACACACCTCTTCGATCTTCCAGGCGTGGCGGTGGAACAGGTAATGCACCAACCCCACGGCACGCCCGTCCTGTTCTGCGATCATCGCGTTGAAATCACGCGGATCGTCACCCAACAGCCGGGCAAAGGTGCTGTCATAGACCTCGGGCGTGACAGAGGATTCATAAAATTCGAGGTAACCCGCCCACATCTCCTGCCAGTCGGCACGGTCGCTTTCGCGCAGAGGGCGGACGGTGGTGGCGATCTTGCTCATGGTGGTAACTCAGCGGTTCTGGGCGCGCGCCATGAAGGCGAGCCGTTCGAACAGATGAACATCCTGTTCGTTCTTCAGCAGGGCGCCGTGCAGTTTGGGCAGGGCATTGGCCCCGTCGCGCTTCAGGTCTTCCGCCGTCAGATCTTCGGCCAGCAGGAGCTTGAGCCAATCCAGCACTTCCGAGGTCGATGGTTTTTTCTTCAGCCCCGAAGTTTCGCGAAGTTCATAGAATTGCGTCAGCGCTGTGGTCAGCAGCGATTCCTTGATCCCGGGGTGGTGCACTTCGACGATCTTGCGCATCGTGGCTTCGTCGGGGAAGCGGATGTAGTGGAAGAAACAGCGCCGCAGGAAGGCATCGGGCAGCTCTTTTTCGTTGTTCGACGTGATGATGACCACGGGGCGGTTCACGGCGGCGACGGTTTCGCCGGTCTCGTAGACGTGGAACTCCATCTTGTCGAGTTCCTGCAAAAGGTCGTTCGGAAACTCGATATCGGCCTTGTCGATCTCGTCGATCAGCAACACCACGCGCTCGTCCGAGGCGAATGCTTCCCACAGCTTTCCGCGACGGATGTAGTTGGACACATCGTGAACTTTTTCCTCGCCCAGCTGGCTGTCACGCAGGCGGCTGACCGCATCGTACTCATACAGGCCCTGTTGCGCGCGGGTGGTGGATTTGATGTTCCACTCGATCATCCGCATCCCAAGGGCATCCGCGACCTGCCGCGCCAGCTCGGTCTTGCCGGTGCCTGGTTCGCCCTTGACCAGCAGCGGCCGCTCCAGCGCGACGGCGGCATTGACCGCGATCGTCAGGTCTTCGGTCGCTACGTAATCTTTGGTGCCCTGAAATTTCATGCCTCGCCAATCCTTTGTTTCTGCGCCGGAAACAGCCCCGAGGCTGTTCACATCTTTAAAACAGAGCGTGGCACTATTGTGTAGTGACATTCTCGGGTGCCTCGGATAAACGCTGCGGCAGTGGGGTGCCAGATACCAGGGGAAAATTATGTCCAACGGTCTTGGCCAGTCTGAGGGGGCAAAAATGAAGCAGGAATCCTTCTTGCCGGATGACTATCAACCGGCCGAAGACGAACCGTTCATGAACGAACGTCAGGTTGAATATTTCCGGCGCAAGCTTCTGAACTGGAAACAAGAATTACTTGCAGGAAGCCGCGATACGATCGAGGGTCTTCAGGATGGCACGCGCAACATTCCCGATGTTGCGGACCGTGCCAGCGAAGAAACCGATCGCGCGCTTGAACTGCGGACGCGCGACCGCCAGCGCAAGCTGGTTACCAAGATCGACGCGGCGCTGCGACGCATTGACGAAGGCGAATACGGGTACTGCGAAGTCACGGGCGAGCCGATCTCGCTCAAGCGGCTGGATGCACGGCCGATCGCAACAATGAGCCTCGAGGCGCAGGAACGTCACGAGCGCCGCGAAAAAGTGCACCGCGACGACTGACCGAAGGGTCGCAACAGCTTACAGGCGCCGGGGCCCACGCTCCGGCGTTTTGCGTTTCAAGGGGGCTGTATGGCGCTGACAGGGCAAGAGATCACCGTGCTGGGCGCGGGAATTGGCGGGCTGACCGCGGCGCTGGCTTTGGCCCGGCGCGGCGCGCGGGTACGGGTGCTGGAACAGGCTGAGGCGTTGACCGAGGTCGGCGCTGGAATCCAGATCGCGCAGAACGGCATGGTCGTCCTGCGTGCGCTTGGAGTGTTCGATGACCCACCGCCAGCTGTTTGTTCTCAGGGTGTAGACCTTCGCGACTATCGTGCCGGTCGGCTTGTGATGCGCCTGCCACCGCCTGCTGCCGGGCCGACATGGTACTTTCACCGGGCGGATCTGATAAAAACGCTGGCCCGTGCAGCGCAGGCCGCAGGGGTGAATATCGAGCTTGGCCAGACGGCGGTGGCGGTCAGTACTGTTGGTGGTGCCGCCTGCATCCACCTTGCCTCGGGGCGCGAGATGGAAACGCCTTTGCTCATTGCGGCAGACGGGATGCGCGGGCCGGGGCGAGCCGCTGTCGCGGGGGACACAATCGCAGAATTCTCGGGGCAGGTGGCCTACCGGGCGCTGGTGCCGGGGCAGCCCGGCGCGCCGGAACGGGCCACCCTGACGATGGCGCCGGGCCGACACGCTGTGACCTATCCGCTGCGCGACGGCAAGGTCACCAACATCGTCGCCTTTCAAGAGCGCCGCGACTGGGAGCGCGACAGCTGGCGCGACACGATTGATGCAGCCGAAGTGCGCGCCACCTTTGCGGATTTCGGCGGGCCGGTGGGGCAACTGTTTCAACGCATCGAAACTGCGCATATCTGGGCGCTCTACCTGCATCCGGTGGCCAGCCAATGGCACAAGGGCGCGATTGCTTTGCTGGGCGATGCCGCACATCCAACGCTGCCCTATATGGCACAGGGCGCTTGCATGGCCATCGAAGACGCTTGGGTGCTGGCTGACTGCCTGACAAATGACGGTGGATTTGCCGCCTACCAGGCACGCCGGATCGAGCGGGTCAGGCGCGTGGTCGCAGCTGCCGGTGCAAACGCGTGGCGTTTCCACGCACGCAGTCCAATGCGCGAGATCGGACAACTCGGGCTGACAGTCGCAGGCCGCTGGCTCGCGCCGCGTTACACGTGGTTATATGGGCACGACGTAACGTCCTCCCCGGCGCTCTAAGAGATCAGGCCGACCAGTTCCTGACTGTAGCTGAACATGCTGCTCTATGCTTCCTTTCGGCAATAATACTCAATTGCGCCTCGCTTTTTCCAAGACACATCGCTTGAGTCTGATGGCAGGCATGTGAGTTTTTGTGCCGAAAAGAAATTGGGCTTAAGTTGCTTACAGCAACGCCATACGCTCGGCGCGCTCGGGATCGGGGAAAGGGCGGTAGAGGGCGAAATCAGCCTCGGAGATCAGCATGTGGACGTTGTGATGCAGGGTTGCGATGTCTTCGTCCTGCTGACCGGTCAGGCGAAAGGCTTCATCCAATTGGCTGAGGTTTTCGACTTCGATTTCGAGCAGGAAATCGCGAAAGCAATCGGCGGCAAGGTTCAGTTTGCGCCGCAGCAAGCGCCAGTTCCGGATCACGCCTTTCGTGGCAAGAAAGCTCATCCATTCGTCGACGGCCTTGGCAAAGGCAAGCGCCTTGGCATCGTCGCGTATCGAGATTTGGCAGGAATACAGGTTCACCAGCGCCTCCTTGGTTGCTGTGCAGCGCAGTTTGACCTGAAAGCCGTTACACAACCCTTAAAGTACGCATGAAAACGGCGCCCGAAGGCGCCGCGTTCAATCCCAACCGTTCTGAAGGAATTAGTTTTCCGGGCTATCGGCTTCGGCTTCGGGCGTGTCATCGTCATCGCCCTGATCGGCGATCCAGGCGACGCTGACAACTTCTTCCCCTTTGGCGGTGTTGAACACCTTGACGCCGCCGGCGCTGCGCGAGCGGAACGAGATGCCATCGACCGGCACCCGGATCGACTGTCCGCGCGAGGTGGCAAGCATGATCTGGTTGTCCAGTTCCACCGGGAACGACGCCACGATGTCACCGCCGCGCATGGATTTTTCCCATGCTGTCACGCCCATGCCGCCGCGTCCGCGGATCGGGTAGTCGTGGCTTGACGACAGCTTGCCCAGGCCCTTGGAGGTGATGGTCAGGATCAGGTTCTCGGCGGCCGACATCTCTGCGTAGCGCTCGGCCGGCAGCAGGCTGTCGGCGTTGCCTTCTTCCTCGTCCACTCCGTCTTCTTCGGTCACGCCGGCCATCAGGCGGCGCATCTTGAGGTAAGAGGCCCGTTCGTCCGAGGTGGCATCGAAATGGCGGATCACCGACATCGACACGACTTCGTCGCCATTGCTCAGCTTCACGCCGCGCACGCCGGTCGAATTGCGCGAATTGAACACGCGCACATCCGGCACCGGGAAGCGGATCGCGCGGCCCGAGTTGGTGACCAGCATCACGTCGTCATCCTCGGAACAGATCCGAGCATTGATCAGCCGGGTGTTTTCGTCTTCGCCTTCGAATTTCATCGCGATCTTGCCGTTGCGCATGACGTTGGTGAAATCCGACAGCCGATTGCGGCGGACGGATCCCTTCGACGTGGCAAAGACGATCTGGAGGTCGTCCCATTCATCTTCGTCGCGGTCCACCGGCATGATCGCGGCGACCGAGACGCCCTGCGGGATCGGCAGGATGTTGATGATGGCCTTGCCTTTCGACGTGCGTCCGCCTTGGGGCAGGCGCCATGTCTTCAGCTTGTAGACCATGCCTTCGGTCGTGAAGAACAAAAGCTGCGTATGGGTGTTGGCGACGAAGAGCGTGGTGACCACGTCGTCTTCTTTCAACCCGCCACCCGACAGCCCCTTGCCGCCGCGCTTCTGGGCGCGGAAGTCGGCCAGCGGGGTGCGTTTGATATAGCCGCCCGACGTGACCGTCACGACCATGTCGGCGCGCTCGATCAGGTCTTCGTCTTCCATGTCGCCGGACCAGTCGACGATTTCGGTGCGGCGCGGCACGGCAAACAGGTCTTTCACCTCGCGCAGCTCGTCCCCGATGATGCCCATGATCCGGTCGCGGCTGCCCAGGATTTCAAGGTATTCCTTGATCTTGCCGGCCAACTCTTCCAGTTCGTCCGTCACTTCCTTGACGCCCAGCTGGGTCAGGCGTTGCAGGCGCAGTTCCAGGATCGCGCGGGCCTGTGCCTCCGACAGGTTATAGGTCCCGTCGTCGTTCATCGTATGGGTCGGATCGTCGATCAGGCGGATGTAGCCGGCGATATCCGAGGCGGGCCAGCGGCGCGTCATCAGTTTCTCGCGGGCCTCGGCGGCGTCGGCCGAGGCGCGGATGGTGGCAACCACTTCGTCGACGTTGCTGACCGCCACGGCCAGACCGCAAAGGATGTGGCTGCGTTCGCGGGCCTTGCGCAGGTCATAGGCGGTGCGGCGCGCGACCACGTCTTCGCGGAAGTCGATGAACGACGTCAGGAAACGGCGCAGGGTCAGCGTTTCGGGGCGTCCGCCGTTCAGCGCCAGCATGTTGCATCCGAATGAGGTTTGCATCGGCGAGAAGCGGTAAAGCTGGTTCAGCACCACCTCGGCGGTGGCGTCGCGTTTCAATTCCACCACCACGCGCACGCCGTTGCGGTCGGATTCGTCCTGAACGTGGGCCACGCCTTCGATGCGCTTGTCGCGCACCTGCTCGGCGATCTTTTCGATCATTGCGGCCTTGTTCACCTGATAGGGGATCTCGTCGATGACGATGGCCCAGCGGTCCTTGCGGATTTCCTCGATCCGGGTCTTGGCGCGGATGATGACGCTGCCGCGCCCCTCAAGGTAGGCCTTTCGCGCGCCCGAGCGGCCCAGCATGATGCCGCCGGTCGGGAAATCGGGCCCCGGGACATAGTCGATCAGCTGTTCGCTGGTCAGGTCCGGGTCTTCGATCAGGGCCAGGCAGGCATCCACCACTTCGCCCAGGTTGTGGGGCGGGATGTTTGTGGCCATGCCGACGGCAATACCGCCCGCGCCGTTGACCAGCATGTTCGGGAAGCGCGCGGGCAGGACGGTCGGCTCGCGGTCTTTGCCGTCGTAGTTGTCCTGGAAATCGACGGTTTCCTTGTCGATATCGGCCAGCATGAAGGCCGAAGGCTTGTCCATCCGCACTTCGGTATAGCGCATCGCGGCGGCGTTATCGCCGTCCATCGAGCCAAAGTTGCCCTGGCCGTCGAGCAGCGGCAGGGACATCGAAAAATCCTGCGCCATCCGCACCAGCGCATCATAGATCGCGCTGTCGCCGTGGGGGTGGTACTTACCCATGACGTCGCCCACGGGCCGCGCCGATTTGCGGTAGGGTTTGTCGTGCGAGTTGCCGACCTCGTGCATGGCATAGAGAATACGGCGGTGCACCGGCTTCAGCCCGTCGCGCAGATCGGGGATCGCGCGGCTGACGATGACCGACATCGCGTAATCAAGGTAGGACGTGCGCATCTCATGTTCGATCGACACGCTGGGGCCCGAATAGCTTGGGCGCTCCGGTGGTGTTTCGTCCATGTTTTCAGGGGGTTCTGGCGTATCGCTCACGTCGGCTGCCTGTCTTTTGTGCATGCTCTATATATAGTGGAGGCACCTTATCAGAACCCGTACATAAGGTGCAATAGGGGCTGGCCAGCGCGTTTGGCAGCCGCGGGGGTTGATTGATAACATGCTGTTTTTGTTGATTTTTAAGAATTGCGATTCAAGATGGGTTTATACAGGCAAATTTCGAGGTCGCGCATGGACAGATCCGAGACCGAGCTGATGCTCAAGGGCTATGGGCTTACAACGGCGGAAATCTTCTATCGAATGCCGGATTTTCAGCGCGTGCTGAACAGCTACGTCTGGCAGGATTATGATCTGGCGCCGGATCACAAGCGGTTGTTCGAGTTCATCGAATTCTGGCAGCGCGAGATTGAAGGGCCGTTGCATTCGGTGCGGTTTACGCATCGCAAGCTGATCGGCCCGGGCGAATGGCGCAACATGGTGGGCGAATTCACGCTGCACTAGGGTGCGTTTGATTTGAGTGAGGGGGCTCTGCCCCCGCCCGCTGTGCGGGCTCCCCCGGGATATTTGAGCCTCAAAGAAGGGGCGGGCAGGCGTGCTCGCCCTGTGGCCTGCGGCGGACTGTATGTCAGGCCGAGCAACTGGCTCCGCCCAGCACGCAGAACTTGGCGCAATGGGGGTGGTTCAGAGCCACGTCAGATTCGGCCTGGGCCAGGGTTGGGCCAAGGTCGAACTGCGCGTCGTAGGGCAGCAGGGTGCAGGCCACGACGCTGGGCGCATCGGCGCCGCGGCGTTTCACGACCATGCGGGAGGAGGCGCACATCACGCTGTCGGGCGACTTTTTCAGGATGTCCCAGCAAGCGGTGGTGATTTCGGGCACCTCGACGGTTTCGTCCATCTCGGGGAACAACACGCAGGTGGCCGGGTCGTGCGCGTCGATGTCGAAGTCGTAGCGCGCGAAGAGCGCGGCATAGCCGTCGCGGCCCTCGCTGTCGCTGCCTGTCCACTGCGCCCGCCCGGCTACGGCCATGCGCAGCCCCGCATCGCGAAGCCATTTCATCCCGTCGAGCGTGCGGGCAAAGCTGCCAGTGCCCCGTTCGCGATCATGTTCCGCCGCGTCGAAGTGATCGAGCGAGATTCGCAGCGTTAGCCGCGCGCCAAAATCGCGGTTCAGCGCGGCCAGCCCGGCGCGGACCTTGGGGCGCATCATCGGCTGCATTGCGTTGGTCAGGATCAACACCTCGAACCCGGCGTCCAGCGCAAGGCGCGCCATGTCGATCATTTCGGGGTTCATGAATGGCTCGCCGCCGGTAAAGCCGATTTCGCGCACCGGCCAGCCCCGTTCGACGATCTGGGCAAGGTAGTCGGAAACATCTGCGGCGCTCAGGTAAACCAGCGCATCGTTGGTCGGGCTGCTGTCGATATAGCAGTTTGCGCATGTGATATTGCACAGCGTTCCGGTGTTGAACCACAGCGTTTCCGGGCGGCTCAGCGCGACGCGGGCGCGCTCAGACCCATCGGCAGTGCGGCGCGGGTCAGCGAACTTGCCCGAATTGGCGGCGCTGGCGGCATTATCTTTCATCTTGGCGTCCCGACGGTGGCGTGCTGGTTGGATCTAGCCTATGGCTTTTACAAAACGAAACCCGTGGTGCCACCTCTGACGGATAAGTGATGCCAGCGGAGCACGCCGCTGGACCACGGTGTGTTGTTTGCGCTAACATGCGCCAAACGAGTCTGCCGTGCCCAAGGCGCCGGCGATCGAAAGGACAGGGAAATGGTTTCACGCGTCATTCCAGTCGATCCGTTCGACCTTGTGATCTTTGGGGGCACCGGCGATCTGGCGCAGCGCAAGATCCTGCCGGGCCTGTTCCGCCGCTATTGCTCGGGCCAGATGCCAGTGGATGCGCGTATTATCGGTGCGGCGCGCAGCGAACATGACAGCGCGGAATACCGCGCCTTCGCGGCGCAGGCGATCCGCGAGTTTTCCGGTGGGCGGCGGTGCGAGGATGGCACGCTGGACGATTTCCTGAACCGTCTCGAATACGTCACCATCGACGCGCGCGGCACCGATGGCTGGGAACAGCTGGCAAGCCTGATGCGCGATGGCGTGGTGCGGGCCTTCTATTTTTCGGTCGCGCCGGCGCTTTTTGGCGATCTGGCGCAGCGGATCCACGAACACGGCATGGCAACGGAAGAGTCGCGCATCGTGGTGGAAAAGCCGTTCGGCCATGATCTGGCCAGTGCGCGGGCGCTTAATCGCACGCTGGCGACGCATTTCGATGAAAGCCAGATTTACCGCATCGATCATTACCTGGGTAAAGAGACCGTTCAGAACCTGATGGCTGTTCGCTTCGGCAACATGCTGTTCGAACCGCTGTGGAATTCGCAATACGTCGATCACATCCAGATCACCGTGGCCGAAACCGTCGGCGTGGGCGGGCGCGGCGAATACTACGACAAGTCGGGTGCCATGCGGGACATGATGCAGAACCACCTGATGCAGCTTCTGTGCCTGATCGCGATGGAGCCGCCCGCGAAATTCGACCCGGACGCGGTGCGCGACGAAAAGCTGAAGGTGATCCGCGCGCTGGATCCGGTTCTGCCGCACCATATCGTGCGCGGCCAATACGGCGCGCAGGATGGCGAACACCCCAGTTATCGCGAGGCGGTGGGAAATCCGCGCACCCGCACCGAAAGCTATATTGCGCTGAAAACCCACATTTCCAACTGGCGCTGGGCCGGGACGCCGTTTTACCTGCGTACCGGAAAACGGCTCAAGGCACGGTCGTCTGTCATCAACGTGCTGTTCAAGGACACGCCGCATTCGATCTTTGGCGAAGAGGCGGGACGTCATGCCAACCTGTTGACGATCCGGTTGCAGCCGAACGAGGGCATCACGCTTCAGGTGACAATCAAGGAACCGGGACCGGGCGGGATGCGTCTGATCGACGTGCCACTGGACATGACGTTTTCCGATGCGCTTGGCCCGGAAGAGGCCGACTTTCCCGACGCTTACGAGCGGTTGATCATGGACGTGATCCGGGGCAACCAGACGCTGTTCATGCGAGGAGACGAGGTGGAGGCCGCCTGGGCCTGGACCGACCCGATTATCGCGGGGTGGGAGGCGCGCAACGACGTGCCCAAGCCCTATGACTCGGGCAGCGCCGGGCCGACCGATGCCGAGATGCTGATCCAGCGTGACAATCGCAATTGGAGGGGGATCACCCCGTGAAGATCGAAACCTATGCCGACCGCGAGATGCTGGCCATTGACCTGGCCAACGTTCTGGCGTCAGAGCTGGAAAACTGCCTGTTCAACCACGATCATGCCTCGCTGGCGGTGCCTGGGGGCACGACGCCGGGGCCGGTGTTCGACGCACTCAGCGGGGTCGATCTGGATTGGCGGCGCGTGCATGTGCTGCCGACAGATGAACGCTGGGTGCCGGAAACGCACGAACGCTCTAACGCGCGGCTGATCCGCGACCGGTTGCTGGCCGACCGTGCCGCAGGGGCGCGGCTCGTGCCGCTGTATCGCGATGGCGCCAACCCAGAGGATGCGCTGACCGAAATTACCGCCGAGCTGGCGCGAGAACTGCCACTGTCGATCCTGCTGCTGGGCATGGGCGACGACATGCATACCGCGTCCCTCTTTCCCGGCGCGCCCGGGCTTGATGTGGCATTGGCGGGCAAAACGGGGCCGGTGGCCATTCTGCGGCCCGAGGGTCAGCCCGAAGTGCGGATTTCGCTGTCAGCGCCCGTGCTTGATGGGGCATTGTCAAAGCACCTTGTGATTTTTGGCGCGGCAAAGCGCGAGGCTTTGGAACGCGCCACGACATTGCCGGTGGAACAGGCGCCCATCCGCGCCGTTTTAAGTGATATGACCGTACATTGGGCCGAATGATTTATGCTTGATCTTGACCAGCTGACGTCCCTGCGCGCCGCGCAGGGCAGCCGCCGTATGACCGAACTGTTTGCGGACAACCCGACCCGGGCGCAGGATTTCAGCGTCTCAACCGGCGACATGCGGCTGGACTATTCCAAGACGATGATCGACAGCGCCGTGCGGGATGCGCTGCTGGCTTTGTGCGACAAGGCCGATCTGGCCGCGCGGCGCGATGCGATGTTTTCGGGCGAGCCGATCAACACGACCGAGGGGCGCGCGGTGCTGCATACGGCTCTGCGCAATCTTGATGGCGGCAAGGTGATGGTTGACGGGCAGGATGTCGTGCCCGGTGTCCGCGACACACTGGCGCGGATGCGCGCCTTTGCCGACGGGGTGCGCGGCGGCGCCATCGCCGGGGCAGGGGGCGCAATCACGGATGTGGTGAACATCGGCATCGGCGGGTCCGACCTTGGGCCCGCGATGGCTGTGCGCGCGCTGACGCCCTATCACGACGGGCCGCGCTGCCATTTCGTTTCTAACGTGGATGGCGCGGATATCACCGACACGCTTGCCGGGCTGGATCCGGCGACAACACTGGTCATAGTGGCCTCGAAAACCTTTACCACCATAGAGACGATGACCAACGCGCACACCGCGCGCGACTGGCTGACGCGGGGCGGCGGCGATGCCGGGATGCAATTCGCGGCCCTGTCGACAGCGGGCGACAAGACGGCCGAGTTCGGGATTTCGCCCGATCATGTCTTTGGGTTCGAAGATTGGGTCGGTGGGCGCTATTCCATGTGGGGGCCGATCGGGCTGTCGCTGATGATCGCCATCGGTCCCGACGATTTCGACAAATTCCTGTGCGGCGGACAGGCCATGGATGCCCATTTCCGCGAAGCGGATTGGGCGCAGAACATGCCGGTTCTGTTGGCGTTGGTGGGGCTGTGGCATCATCAGGTTTGTGGCTATCGCACCCGCGCGGTGCTGCCTTATGACCAGCGGCTGGGCCGGTTGCCCGCCTATTTCCAGCAGCTGGAAATGGAAAGCAACGGCAAGTCGGTGGCAATGGATGGCACGCCGCTGCCATATCCCAGCGGCCCGATTGTCTGGGGAGAGCCGGGCACCAACGGACAACACGCCTTTTATCAGCTGATCCATCAAGGCACCGCCGTGGTGCCATGTGAATTCATGGTGGCCGCCAAGGGGCACGAAACCGGGCTTGCCCATCATCACCGGCTTCTGGTTGCCAATTGCCTGGCGCAGTCCGAGGCGCTGATGCGTGGCCGCTCGCTGGACGAGGCGCGCGCCAAGGTGGCCGACCGTTTCAGCGGGGCCGAGTTGGAACGGCAGGCTGCACATCGCGTGTTTCCGGGCAACCGGCCTTCTACAACTTTGATCTATCCACAGCTTACGCCGTATGTTTTGGGCCGTATTGTTGCACTTTACGAACATCGGGTGTTTGTCGAAGGGGTTTTGCTGGGCATCAACTCCTTTGACCAATGGGGCGTGGAACTCGGCAAGGAACTGGCCACATCGCTCCAGCCAATGGTTGATGGAACCGCATCCGCCGACGCCCGCGACGGTTCGACAGCGGCGCTGATCAATTATGTTCTGGGGCACCGATAGGGCCGACCCGCTCCGTTGCGTCACGGGCGCGTGGCTTGTGTTGCAAATGGCCTGAATCATTGCCAATTTATCCGGCAGGAGGAGAAGGGGGCGACCATCGCGCGACCCGCGCGGATCAATCCCAGCTTCAGCGCCATTGCCATCCGCGGCCGGCAACGCTTCGGCCGCCCATGAAAGGAACGTGCCATGCTGGGCCGGATGATGACCGAACCGCTGCTAATTTCGTCGCTGATCGAACATGCGGGGAAATACCACGCCGATACCGAGATCTGGTCGGTCGAGACCACGGGTGGGGTCGAAACCACCTCCTGGGGGCAGGTGGCCGAAAACGCGCGCCGCCTTGGGTCGGCGCTGACGAAACTGGGGCTCGACCCGCAGGCGCGCTGTGCCACGATTGCCTGGAACAACCGACGCCACCTTGAGATTTACTATGGTGTGTCGGGCGCCGGGCTGGTCTGCCACACGATCAACCCGCGGCTGTTCCCCGAGCAGCTGGTTTATATCATCAACCATGCCGAGGATAAGGTGCTGTTCCTCGATGCCACCTTCCTGCCGATTGCCTCCGGTCTGAAAGACAAGCTGCCGACTGTCGAACACTTCGTGCTGATGGGCCCGCGCGACGAAGAGGCCGCCTCCAAGGTTCCCGGCCTCAAGTTCTATGACGAGCTTATCGCCGAGGGTGACCCGGAGTTCGAATGGCCGAGCTTTGACGAGAACACTGCCTCAAGCCTCTGTTACACCAGCGGGACCACGGGGAATCCCAAGGGGGTTCTGTATTCGCACCGCTCGACTGTGCTGCACAGCTTTGCCTCGAACACGATCGACGTGATTGGCTATTCCGCGCGCGATGTGGTGCTTCCGGTGGTGCCGATGTTCCACGTCAACGCCTGGGGTTCGCCCTACGCCGCGGCGATGTCAGGCGCGCGTCTGGTGATGCCGGGGCCGGGGCTGGACGGCGATAGCCTTGTGCGCCTGATCGACACCTACGGGGTGACGCTGGCGATGGGTGTGCCCACAATCTGGCTGGGCCTGCTGGGCGCGGCCAAGAAATCGGGCTCGAAACTCGAGTCGCTGACCCGCACTGTCATTGGCGGCTCGGCCTGTCCGCCGTCGATGATCGACACCTTCCGCGATACCTATGGCGTCGACACGGTGCACGCCTGGGGGATGAGCGAGATGAGCCCGCTGGGCTCGGCCAATCACCCGCTGGCGAAACATGCCAAGCTGCCGTTGGAACAGCAGCGCAAGATCCGTGAAAATCAGGGCCGTCCGCCTTTTGGCGTTCAGCTGAAGATCGTCGACGACAACGGCAAGGATATGCCCGAGGATGGCAAGGCGCAGGGTGATCTTCTGGTGCGCGGGCACTGGGTGCTCGACAGCTATTTCCGTCAGGACGATGATGGATTGCTGGCTGATGGATGGTTCGCCACCGGCGACGTGGCAACGCTCGACCCGGACGGCTATCTGACGATCAAGGACCGCTCGAAGGATATCATCAAATCGGGTGGCGAATGGATTTCCTCGGTCGAGCTGGAAAACATTGCCGTGTCGCATCCGAAACTGGCCAATGCGGCGGTGATCGGCGTAGCGCATCCGAAATGGGACGAGCGCCCGCTTCTGGTGGCTGTGAAAGCAGAAGGCGAAAGCCCCAGCGAAGAAGAATTGCTGGCATGGTACGATGGCAAGATCGCGAAATGGCAGGTGCCCGACAAGGTCGTGTTCGTTGATGCGTTGCCCGTCGGAGCAACCGGTAAAGTATTGAAACGAGAGCTGAAGACCCAATTCAACGATGTGCTGACGGTCTGAGCAACCGGGTGTCGGCATAGGTGCCGGATGCCCCAAAACGTGATGGCGCGGGACACTGTCCCGCGCCGTTAACATTTCACTTGTTACCATACGAACACGCATGACCATGAGGGTCTAGTCGCCACATTGGCAGGTTTCCTTGCGGGGCGGCGCGCGAAGAACCTGAGTATTCCAGCGCGCAACTTTTCCGCTTATCAGCCAAATACAGGCCAAAGTGACCGGACATACCACCAGCAGCGCCCAAAATGCGCCTGTTTCGAGACAGGCCAAGGCAAGCCCGCCGCCGACGCTGGATACAATTAGCAGTTCAAAAAGCGCGCGTCGCAGTTCCCCTTTGGTCATCTTCGATTTCCCCTTGTGACGCAGACAGTGCTACAGAGCAGGGGTGACAAAACATGACGTGGGGTGTGTGGAGAATTCTTCGAATGTGATCGTCTGGTGCGGGCTGTCCATAGATACCGGTAGTCGGGCCTTGGCGCGATACCAGCTCGATAAACGCTTTCCTGAGCAGTCGGATAATTCGCGCACGTCAAACCAGACGTGCGCCACTTGGCAGCCTTGGGGCGACTAAATCACAGACATATCCAAGGATTTGGAGCGGGTAGCGGGAATCGAACCCGCACTTCAGGCTTGGGAAGCCGGCGCGCTACCACTACACCATACCCGCAACAGCGATGTCTCTAGCCTGCGCACCGACCTTGTGCAACCGAGAATCTGGCTTTGATGGCTCCCGAGTTGTGGCGGGGCCCGGCGTGAGCGATTTCGTCTGCCAACAGGCCAAGCTGCATCTTAAACGGCGATGCAGGTCTGGCGCAGTGAAGGATGGATATATCGAACACCCGGGGCTTGCTGTTCAAAACCAAGTACGATCGCTGGGCAGGCCGCCGTTTGGTGGCTGCGAGAAGCAACCACCAACGTTGGAGCGTGGATCGATATGCCCTGCTGATGGCCCGAACATCTTTCGCTCGCGCTCACGAGCGGGTTCCGGCGGTTTCGACCAGTTCGCCGATCAATTGAACCACCCGTTCAGAGACTTTCTGCTGAACATTGGCAGAGCTTGATATTTTCTGAATCGAACTGGTGGTCTGGGCAACGCTGGATACGATTTCTTCAAAGGCGAGTTTGGCAGCCTGCGATCGTTCGGTGCCAAGGTTCACCCGCTCAACAGATTGGCCTATCAGCTTGCCGATTTCCTGCGCGGCTCCAGAACTGCGTTCGGCCAGCTTGCGCACCTCGTCTGCCACGACCGAAAACCCGATACCATGTTCCCCGGCCCTTGCGGCCTCGATCGCCGCGTTGAAGGCAAGAAGGTTGGTCTGGTTTGCAATTTCGCCGATTACGCGCACGATATCTGATATTTCGTCCGAAGACTTTTGGATAAGGTCAATCGAGGCGATAGCATTGTTGAGCGCGTCAAACCCGACATCTGCGTTGCTGCGAGATGCTTGCGCCATCTCGATCGTTTCGGCGGTCGACCCTGTGATTTGGGATATGGAATCACCAAGCTCCGAGACGATGCCACCCATCTCGCCTGCCTTGCTCTTTATTTCATTCTCAAGCCGAACCTGCGTGGTGATATCAAAGGCGTATTCGATCACGCCGCGTGGAAGGCCGGACTTGTCGAAAATCGGTGCGCAGGTCGTGTTCACGAATATTTCATTGCCGAATTTCCCAACCCGGGTTGCGCGACCAAGCCAGTACTGACCGTTACGAAGATCGGACCACAAGTTGCGGTATTCTTGTGTCTGCACTTCGTCGCTCGGGCAGAAATGGGCATGATTCTGGCCGATCATCTCGCGGCGGGAATATCCGGTCAGGCGCAGAAATTTATCGTTGGTATCCACAACGTTGCCATCCAGATCGTATTCGATCATTGCCAATGACTTGTTTATCGCTCCGACCTTGCTTTCGAAATCAGCCGCGCGAATGGTTTCGGCTGTGACGTCGACAGCATATTTTACGACTTTCTTCGGAGAACCGTCGGAATCCAGGACCGGGCTGTAGGTTGCACGAAGCCAGATTTCGCTGCCATCGGCACGAATGCGACGGAATTCACCTTCGACATACTGGCCGGATTTCAATTTTTCCCACTGCTTGGCATAATCAGGGCTTTCGACCGTTTCCTTGTCGCAGAACATGCTGTGGTGCTTGCCTGCGATGGCCTCTTCCGAGCGGTATCCCATAGCTTCGAGGAAATTCGTGTTCGCGGTCAAAATCTGACCTTCGAGGTCGAATTCGATCATTGCCTGCGCACGGCTGATCGCCTTGATCTTACTTTCATAATCGGCAGAGAGAGCCTTTGCTTCTGTGATATCTCGGGAATAGGCAACCACGCGCGCCGGATTGCCGTCGTAATCGAGAATGACGCTATACTCCACGTGAAGGTAAAGGACGTCACCGTCCACATTCATCATGCGCAGCTCGCCGCCCAGCCCTTGTCCCGCGCGGAATGTCTTCCACATGCCTTTAAATGCGCTCGAGCGGTTGGTATCTGGTGGGCATAATTCCTCTAGGCGCTTGCCTTCGATGTCCGAGCTATTTCTTCCCGTGAGTTTGCAAAATCGGTCATTCGCGCGGAGCATTCTGCCTTCGATGTCAAACTCGAAGATGCAAAGAATGTTTTCGATTGCATCCACGCGGCTTTTCATGTCGCGGCCGGACAGCCAGACATTCGTTGTGTCCATTCCAATCTTGACGATTTTCTGAACCTTGCCAGCGGCGTCATGAACCGCATTGTAGCTCGCCCGGAGGCGAACCAGGGTTCCGTCCTTGCGCTGCAGCACGTAGAAATCGGTGCGACTTTTGCCATTCGCCAGATCTTTCCAGTGCTGCCGATACGCCGGGCTGCCAACTTCGTCCGAGCGACAGAACATCGCGTGGTTCTGACCGACGATTTCAGAAAGTTCGTAACCCATGAGATCGAGGAAGATCTGGTTCGCATCCAGCACATCTCCCTCGGGCGTGAACTCGATTCGCGCAGAGGTTTGGTTGAGGGCGTCAATGATGTCGCCAAGCGAGCGATTTGCGTTCTGCAGATCGCTGATATTGGCGCCATTGAAAACAAAACCACAGAGGTCGGTGGCGTCTTCGGGCAATGCCGTAATCGTACCGCGCAACCAGGTGCGGGCTTCGCCATTGTGCCCGCGGAGACCGATGTCGCCCGACCATTTTCCACCCTTTGCGATGGCATCCCAGTCGGGATAGGAAAGTCCTTCTCCGACATCTGCCGTGGCATCAAAGCCCTGACCGGAAAGATCGTCGGCGGTCGCGTGCATCAGATCGAGCAGGGCGCGACTGGCGCTGACGATATTGCCATCTCTGTCGATGTAAAATTCCAGAGCATCTGCCGCCCGTCCCTGTGCGGGGCGAGGTTGCACATCACCGAAGAACAGGACCGAAGCGCCGTTCTTGGCCGGAATCAACGTTCCCACAAGTGCAAGGTCAGTCTTGCCGGACAAAGGGGCATCAAGCGCTGTCTGAACTTGCCCTGCGCTGGCCAGCGATGCTTGTGCGACCTGTTGTGCCGCGAACAGGTCTTGAAAGGCCGTACCTTTCACTTTCGAGATGGTGATCGGTAGCCGTTTCTTGGGGTCACAGGCTTCCGTGATCTTGCCTGTGTCAGATTCGATACGCAGGGTGACGCCGCCCAAGCCAGCCGCAGCGGCGATAGCGCCAAGATCATCTTCGGATAAATTGAATGTCATGTGGTGATTTCCCCAGTCGGGCCTGAACAGTGAATGGCGGTTTGGCAGATAAGATTTAACGGCGGGTCAACCGGGATGCGGAATCCGATCAACGGCTTCATTGTCTTGCTGCGGGAACTTGGACATCGCCGCTGTCTCATGATCTGATTTGGACCGCTCGGCGGGCGCGGATTTATTTTCGGGATCCAGAGGGCCGGGATTTGGCGCACTATCATTGGGCAAAGAGGTTTCTTCGTCGCGAGTAGTGTCCGTAGTAACCGGCGGCTCGACCCGTTGGAGGATCGTGTCAAAATTCACCAGCGACGTCAGATCGCCGGTCTTGCTGTTCTGCATGATTTGCAGGCCCGTCGTGCTCTTGTTCTTGACGACCCGGCCGCGTGCGACTTCGATCAGCGAGTCCACCTTGAAGCCGAACAATTGTCCGGCCCTGTCGATCAGAAGTATGCCGCTTTAATCTTCGCGATAGGTGCCGCGTTGCCCGAAAACCTGCGCCAGACACAGCAGAGGAACAACCTGGCGGCGGTGCGTGATCGTGCCAGAATAGCCGTCTCCACGCGCAGGTATGGCGATCTGTGCGTTCGGCAGGCGAATAATCTCGAATACCTTGCGGATGTCACAGGCGAATCGCCCGCCGGCATTGAAAACAAGATATGTCTCTTCAGGGCCGCGTGCCTCGTCCTCTGGGCTGGTCTGGTTTCGGTCAGAGGCGGTTGCCCTGGCAAATTGGTGAAACCCATCGTCTTTCTGAACCGCGCTGGACTCCACGACCTGAAACCAGTCGCCGTCTGGTGTCACATAGGCACGCGGGACCAGATCGGGCCGTGTGGTCGTGATTTGGGGGCGGGGCTGGAAATCGCTTTCGCGCAGACGGCAAATGTCGTGAAACCGATCCACTTCAAGCCCGACAAGGCCGCTTCCCTCCATGCGCACAACGATCGAACCCGACTCGGTCGGACGTGCCGCATTTGCCCCAAGCCCAAGCGCCTGCAGGGTATCAAGAACGGGAATATCGTGCCCATGATGGGTGATCACACCATCACACATGCCAACGACAAGCGGGCTATCTTTCAATTCGCTGCGGGGCAGAGTGGCGTCGATCAACAGGGTTTCGACGGCAAAGTTGTGCCCGGCAATGCCACACAGAAGATAGGACACCTCGTCCGGGGCGGCGATGGCATCGGCAGAGTGCATCGTTTCTTGTGCGGTATCCAAACCCTGTGCAAACAGGTCCTCGACCGAAAGAATGCTGATGATTTCACCGTCATGCCGAATGACATCGCGTTCCGTGCCGTTGGGGAGCTGGATTGAACGTCGGTCGCTGGCATTGACCGAAAGCAAACCCCGGATTTCGGTGGCAAGCAGGCCGAGAAGCCTTCCTCCGCAACGGAGCACGACAATGATGTCGCTTTCGCCCCTTGGGGTTGGGGCGCCCTCAAGCATCTGGTGCAGGTCGATCACCGGAACAGTATCGTCACGCAGGATCATGACGCCGATGGTGTAGGGGCTGCCCGCGGGCAGGGGGCTGAAGCAACCGGGCCGCATGACCACTTCGCGGATGCGCAGTGATGGTACCGCCACCACAAGCGCGCCTACCCGAAATATGCCCAAGGATACGGCCCCATCGCGGGGCGCGTCTGTTGCCGTCATGCTCTCACTCCGTTCGACAGAGGAGGCTTAGACGCCAATGCCTTAAAACGGGGTAAAGCTGCTCACGCCGGGTGTGCGGCCAAATCGAATCTGGAACGGCGGGCCGACAGGTCCGCGGTCAGCCGCGCCTGCGCCGCCGCCGCCCGCCGCCTTCGCCATCGCCGCCCTGGTTGAAGCTAACATCGGGCAGGGTGACGATGCTGTTCAACACTGGAAAAGGCTCGACCGCGTTCGGAATCGCCGAGGCGTTAACGAAATGCTCCTGGAACCGTGGCTCGATCGCGGTTTCGATCTTGTCGATCGCGCGTACCGTCTGTTCGATCAACTCGCGCGCGGCGGTGTTCAGCAGGGCGATGCGGGCGCCGGTTCCGGCGGCATTCCCGGCCGAGGTGACACGATCCAGCGGCGCATCCGGGATCATGCCCAGCACCATCGCGTGACGGGGCGAGATATGGGCGCCAAAGGCCCCGGCCAGCACCACGCGATCTACCTTGTCGACGCCCAGCTTGTCCATCAGCAGCCGCGCGCCGGAATAGAGCGCGGCCTTGGCCATCTGGATCGCGCGGATATCGGGGTTCGTCACCGCGATGACCGGCCCGCCAGTGGCCGAACCATCGTGCAGCATGTAGGAATGCGTGCGCCCATCCGCAAAACAGCGCGGCGTGCCCGTTTGCACGGCGCTGCCGATCAGCCCCGAGGCATCGACCAGCCCGGCCAACCGCATCTCGGCAATCGCCTCGATGATGCCAGAGCCGCAGATACCGGTGATGCCCGAGCGTTCGGTCGCCTTGGCAAAGCCCGGGTCGTCTGACCACAAATCGCAGCCGATGACCTGAAACCGAGGCTCTTTCGTTGCGGGGTCGATTTCCACCCGTTCGATCGCGCCGGGTGCAGCGCGTTGTCCGGCCGAGATTTGCGCGCCTTCAAACGCCGGTCCGGTGGGCGAGGAGCAGGCCAGCACCCGCTCGCGGTTGCCCAGCAGGATCTCGGCATTGGTGCCGACGTCGACGACCAGCATCAGGTCTTCGGATTTATCGGGCGCTTCCGAAAGCGCCACGGCGGCGGCATCGGCGCCGACGTGCCCCGCGATACAGGGCAGCAGGTAGACCCGCGCCGACGGATGCAGGCCAAGGTCCAGCTCGGCCGCCGTCAGGTTCACCGCGCTTGATGTCGCCAAGGCAAAGGGCGCCTGTCCCAGCTCGAACGGGTCGATCCCCAGAAACAGGTGGTGCATCACGGGGTTGCAGACGAATACCGCATCGACGATCTGATCCGTCGTGGCGCCCACCTCTTCCACGATCTGGGCGAATAGCGTGTTCATGCCCTCGCGCACGGCGGCTGTCATTTCGGCCGCGCCGTTGGCGTTCATCATCGAATAGCTGACCCGGCTCATCAGGTCTTCGCCAAAGCGGATCTGCGGGTTCATGATGCCGGACGAGGCCACTACGTCGCCCGATTGCAGATCGCACAGATGCGCAGCGATAGTGGTCGAGCCAAGGTCGACAGCAAGGCCGAAAATCGGTTTGTCATGGAAGCCGGGCCAGACCTCGATGATGCGAGGCCAAAGCGCGTTGGTGCCCAGATGTATCGCGCAGGTGACTTTCCAGTCGCCCTTGCGCAGGGCCGGTTGCAGCTTTTGCAGGATCGGCAGGTCGATTTGCACCTCGGGCAGTTCCCACTGGTCGCGCAGCGCATCGCGCAGGCGTTGCAGATCGCCCGAGGGGTCGTGCATGTCGGGCTCGCGCACATCGACATAGAACAGCTTGACCGCCGGGTTCATCGTGATCTGGCGTGTTTCGGCCCGCTTGCGCACCACCTGGCGGTGGACCTGGCTTTCAGGCGGCACATCAATGACCACGTCGCCCTGAATTTGCGCCTGACACCCAAGGCGGCGGCCGTCTTTCAGCCCCCGCTTGCTGCGATACCGCTCCTCGACCGCGTTCCACTCAGACAGCGCATCCTCGGCGACGGTAATTCCGTGCTTGGGGAACGATCCGGCCCCGGGGGTGATCTGACAGCGCGAGCAGATGCCGCGCCCGCCGCAGACGGAATCCAGATCAACGCCCAACTGGCGCGCTGCCGATAGAACAGGGGTGCCCACAGGGAACCGACCGCGTTTGCCCGAGGGCATGAATACAACAAGAGCGTCAGCAGTCATCTTACAGTGCGGCCTTCGTTTTTGCGCACCATAGCGCCGGTTTCGACGCGCGAAAGCCGGTGCGCGGCATATTCATGCCCGCTCGCGTCATTTGCGCAGGATTCTGGGCCTGGGAATGGCTGCCTTGCAGCCCGCGCAATACATATAGTGTTGCCCCTTTCACACCCCGACAATCCGTGCCATAGGGTGGCCGTCAAACGGGGCTTTGCATGGGGAATGATGATGCAGATTCGTGAGGCGCTTACCTTTGATGATGTTTTGCTGGTGCCGGCAGCCAGTTCGGTGCTGCCCAGCACGGCTGACACCCGCACCCGCGTGACGCGCGCGATTTCCATGAACATCCCCCTTCTGTCCAGCGCGATGGACACGGTGACCGAAAGCCGCATGGCGATCACCATGGCGCAGGCCGGTGGCATCGGCGTGATCCACAAGAACCTGGATGTCGAGGCGCAGGCGCGCGAGGTGCGCCGGGTGAAACGCTTTGAATCGGGCATCGTCTACAACCCCGTGACGCTGCGCCCCGATCAGACGCTGGCCGACGCCAAGGCGCTGATCGAACGCTATAATTTCACTGGCTTCCCGGTGGTTGACGAACAGGGCCGGGTTGTCGGCATCGTCACCAACCGCGACATGCGCTTTGCCACATCGGACGAAACCCCCGTCCGCGTGATGATGACCTCGAAAGATCTGGCGATCCTGACCGAACCCGCCGACCGGGACGAGGCGATCAGCCTGATGAAATCGCGCCGGATCGAAAAGCTGCTGGTGACCGACAAGAACGGCAAGCTGACGGGCTTGCTGACGTTGAAGGATACGGAAAAATCAGTGCTGAACCCGACGGCCTGCAAGGATTTGCTGGGCCGTCTGCGCGTGGCGGCCGCCACCAGCGTCGGCGATGCCGGGTTTGAACGCACCGAGGCGCTGATCGACAGCGGCGTGGATATCGTGGTGATCGATACCGCGCATGGCCATTCCGCCGGCGTGATCGAGGCGGTATCCCGCGCCAAGAAGCTGTCGAACGAGGTGCAGGTGATCGCGGGCAACGTTGCCACGGCCGAGGCAACCCGCGCGCTGATCGACGCGGGCGCCGATGCGATCAAGGTCGGGATCGGACCGGGCTCGATCTGCACCACGCGGATGGTGGCGGGCGTGGGCGTGCCCCAGCTGACCGCGATCATGGATTGCGCGGCGGCGGCGGGTGACGTGCCGGTCATCGCGGACGGTGGCATCAAGTTTTCCGGCGATTTCGCCAAGGCCATTGCGGCGGGTGCATCCTGCGCCATGGTCGGTTCGATGATCGCCGGCACCGATGAAAGCCCGGGCGAGGTGATCCTTTACCAGGGCCGCAGCTTCAAAGCGTATCGTGGGATGGGCAGCATTGGCGCCATGGCGCGCGGTTCGGCCGACCGGTATTTCCAGAAGGATGCCGCCAGCGATAAACTGGTGCCCGAAGGGATCGAGGGGCAGGTGCCCTACAAAGGTTCGGCCGGCACCGTGATTCATCAGCTGGTCGGCGGCTTGCGTGCGGCGATGGGTTATACCGGCTGCGCCACGGTCGAGCAGATGCGCAGCAACTGCCAGTTCGTGAAGATCACCGGCGCAGGGCTGAAGGAAAGCCACGTCCACGACGTGCAGATCACCCGCGAGAGCCCGAACTACCGGATCGGCTGAGGATGACGCCGGGCGCCCGGATACAGGCCGCGATCGAGTGTCTCGACGCGATCGCCGGAGGCGCGGCGGCCGAGCAGGTGCTGACCGGCTGGGCGCGTCGCAGTCGGTTTGCCGGGTCCAAGGACCGGGCGGCGGTGCGCGATCATGTGTTCGGCGTTTTGCGGCGCTGGCGGTCTTGTGCGGCGCTGGGCGGTGGCGAAACCGGCCGCGCCCTCATGCTGGGTGCACTTCGGCAAGACGACGAGGCGCCCGAGTCGCTGTTTTCAGGGCAGGGCCATGCACCTGCACCGTTGACCCCCGAAGAACTGGCCTTGGGTCGTCCTCCGGCCGAGGGTGCCGAGGCACTGGACATGCCCGATTGGCTGTGGCCACGACTTGGGGATGATGCCGCGCAGACGGCAGCAGCCCTGCGCCATCGCGCGGGGGTGCATTTGCGAGTCAATCTGATCAAGGCAGATGTGGATTGGGCGATTGAGTCTTTGAAACACAGCGGGATAACGGCGGTTTCTCATCCGGCATCACCCACTGCACTTGAGGTGGTCGAAGGTGCGCGTGCCCTGCGCAATGCGCCTGCTTATACCGACGGGTTGGTTGAATTGCAGGACGCAGCTTCGCAAGCCGTGGTCGACAGGCTGAACCTGCGCGCCGGGATGCGCGTGCTGGACCTGTGCGCCGGAGGCGGCGGTAAGACATTGGCTATTGCGGCGCGCTGCCCCGAGGCGCAGGTGTTCGCCCATGATATCGCGCCGCAGCGGCTGAACGATCTGCAGCCGCGAGCAGAGCGTGCCGGGGCCCATGTATCGGTTATCGCCACCGACAAGCTGGCGGCGGCGGCGCCTTTCGATCTGGTTCTGTGCGACGTGCCCTGTTCGGGCAGCGGCTCGTGGCGCCGCGCGCCCGAGGGCAAATGGCGGCTGGATGCCGCAGCCCTGGATCGCCTGCGCGCCACACAGGCCGATATTCTGCGTCAGGCTATGAATTTCACGACCGAAGGCGGAACGGTCGCCTATGCAACCTGTTCCGTTCTCGCCGAAGAAAATTCGCTTCTTGTTCAGTCTGTTTTGTCAGAATCCTCAGGCTGGTTAATGGTGGATCAGGCGCATTGGCCGGTGACGCAGGGCACCGATGGCTTTTACACCGCGCATCTGTGTCGGGCCTGATCCCCAACGCTCTCTCTTTGTGGCGCAACTGATGTTAACCATAGGTTAATATCTGACAGCGACAGTTTGTCGGCGATTCCGAGGGGGGCCAGATATTGAACATGCCCGACGCTCATTCCCTGCGTCGTGTCCTGCCCGATCTGCCGGTTGCGGTGCGGGTCGGGATTGTTGCCGTCGTCGCATTGGGCTGTCTGGCGCTCGCGCCATCGGCAGACATACCGCTTTTACGTGTGATCCTGATTGCCATTGCCGGAACCTTGATCACTGTTCTGGCGGGCATGATGCTCGTTTGGCTGTCTGCAAGGTTCAGCGCTCGGTGGGGGCGGCAGACCATCGTGGCGAGTATAGCCCATGATCCGGCGCCGATGTTCCTGACCGATCGTGCCGGATATCTTCACCACGTCAATGCGGCTGGCCGCGCGCTTGGGCTTGATGGTACCACCAATTCGTTGCCGGACTATTTGCGTTCGACCCTTGCCGACCCGGCGGGCCTGCTTGAGCGGCTTCAACTGCGGGCAGAGGAAAACGGCTCCGCAGTCGAAGATATTTCCGGGAGCGATGGGCTCATGCGGCTGTCGGTGATGCGGGCCGGACCCGAGGGATTGCTGTGGCGGGTAGAGCGCATGCCGACCACCGGGAGCGTGGGTGCGCGCCGGTTGGCTGCGACAGACCTGCCGGTTCCGGTGCTGACGGTCGACGCATCCGGGCAGATCGTGTTTGCCAACGAAGCGGCCCGCGCGCTTGCCGGGGGGCGTGTCAGCCAGATCGACAGCCTGTTCGCAGGAAAATCGCCGGTTTCGGGCGATATAAATGTCATCAAGACCGTGGCGGGCAAGCTTCCTGTGGCGGTGGCAGAGCTTCCCGGCGATGGCGATCAACGCAATCTGGTTCTGCTACCGGCCCGGGCCGCGACCGACACGCCGGACACCGGGTTTGCCGGATTGCCTGTTCCACTGTTGAAGATCGCCCCTGACGGCCGGATCCTGACCGCGAATGATCAGGCGCTTCAACTGCTCGGAGGCTCTTTGAACGAGGGCGCGATGGTTGGCGATGTGATGCAGGGGCTGGGCCGACCGATTTCGGACTGGCTGCGCGATACGATTGCCAGCGGCGGCACACAGAAGTCCGAATTCCTGCGAGTCGCGCGCAAGGATGCGGAGACCTTCGTTCAGGTGACGATGAACGCGATCAAGGAAAAGGGCGAGGATTTGCTGATCGCGGTTCTCACCGACGCGACCGAACTCAAGACGCTTGAAGCGCAATTCGTGCAAAGCCAGAAGATGCAGGCGATCGGTCAGCTTGCGGGTGGCGTGGCCCACGATTTCAACAACCTTTTGACCGCGATTTCAGGGCATTGCGACTTATTGTTGCTGCGCCACGATCAAGGCGACCAGGATTATGGGGATCTGGTGCAGATCAATCAGAACGCGAACCGCGCCGCCGCGCTGGTGACGCAGCTTCTGGCATTTTCCCGCAAGCAGACCCTGATGCCCGAGGTACTGGACCTGCGCGAAACCCTGTCGGACCTGACCCATCTGCTGAACAGGCTGGTGGGCGAAAAGGTGACGCTGACCCTGAGCCATGACCCGGTGTTACGCGCGATCCGGGCCGACAAGCGGCAGCTGGAACAGGTGTTGCTGAACCTTGTTGTCAACGCACGCGATGCGATGCCGCAGGGTGGCGACATTCGCATTGATACCGAAATTCTGGTACAGCGCGAGCCTCTGGTACGTGACCGCGCCACTGTGCCGCCGGGGGAATACGTGACAGTCCGGGTTAGCGACAATGGCACCGGCATCGCGCCTGACAAGCTCAGCAAGATATTCGAACCGTTCTATACAACGAAACGCACCGGCGAAGGCACCGGGCTGGGACTGTCCACCGCCTATGGCATCGTCAAGCAATCGGGCGGCTTCATCTTTGTCGATTCGAGGCTGGGGGACGGCACGACTTTTACGCTGTATCTGCCGGCCTATGATGCGGTGACCCAAGGTGCGGAGGCCGAGCCGCCGCCCGTAAAAGCCAAACCGGCGGGGCGAGGCGACGGTGTCGTGCTGCTGGTCGAGGACGAAGCGCCCGTGCGCGCATTTGCCTCGCGCGCGCTACGCTTACGCGGCTACACCGTGCTCGAGGCTGAATCGGCCGAGGATGCGCTGCACACGCTGGACGACCCCGACCTGAAGGTTGATATTTTCGTGACCGACGTGGTGATGCCGGGCATGGATGGCCCAACCTGGGTGCGTAAAGCTTTGGAAACGCGGCCAGACGTGAGGGTGGTATTCGTATCGGGCTACGCCGAGGATGCCTTTGCCGACTATGGCCATCCGGTGCCGAATTCGGTGTTCCTGCCGAAACCCTTCTCGCTCAGCCAGCTGACCGACACGGTGCATCAGCAACTGGCGTAAGGCTCAGGGGATGCTGTCATACAGTTCGAAATCCTCGGCGCATTTGCGTCGCAGCTTGTCCCGCATCTTGTCCGACAACTCCAAAGCCGTCGCGGGCGAGACGTTTTCGCGCTGCGGCTCGGGCCGCAGCCCGATGCGGTGCTCGAGGAAATCGAACAGCCTCTCGGGCGCCTCGTAGCGGAACAGATGCGTGATTGGCGCGCCGTCGGGGCGGGGCGCGACGAACCGCGCTTGGCTACCGACATTGGCAAACGCAGGCCGCGCGCCGCGACAATAGGCCTCGACGAATTCGTCAAAGTTCACATTCGCAGTGGAATTCGGCTTGCCCTCAAGGAACGGTCGCTGGCGATAGCGGTACCAGCTGCCCAGCCAGCTGACCGGTTCGCGCACAACGGCCAGCGTTTCCAGCGTGGTGTCGCAGACCTTTTCGTAAATCGGGCGAAAGAACCGATCATACCGATAAAGGGGCGCGTGTTTCAACTCGGGCGGGCCGGTGATAACCAGGTCGGCCCGCGCCCCAAGCGCCGATTGCAGCGCCGTTGTCCCGGTTTTCGGCATCGACAGAATGACCAGACGGTCCTTGTAGAAAACCAGCATTCCGGCCCCCGGTCTTTAACTTTGCCCTGAAATGTAAACCACTAATTAACCTTCCTTGTCAAAAGTGGCGACGCAAGAATTTTATTGAAATGTTCTCCGTTTGGTCTCATATGGAACAAGAGGTGAACAAAGCAGCGATTGCCGCCCGGGACCGGGTGTGACAATAAGATAGGGATCAGGACAATGGCGGACCTTTTGACAATGGACAAGAAGAGCGCGGACAAGCAGAAGGCGCTGGACAGCGCGCTTGCGCAGATCGAGCGGCAGTTTGGCAAGGGCTCGATCATGAAGCTGGGCGCCGAGGGCGCGATCCAGGAAATCGAGGCCAGTTCGACCGGCTCGCTGGGGTTGGATATCGCTTTGGGGATCGGTGGTTTGCCGATGGGGCGGATCGTTGAAATCTATGGCCCGGAAAGTTCGGGCAAGACGACGCTGACGCTGCATTGCGTGGCCGAACAGCAGAAAAAGGGCGGTATCTGCGCCTTTGTCGATGCCGAACATGCGCTGGACCCGCAATATGCCCGCAAGCTGGGTGTCGATATCGACGAACTGCTGATTTCGCAGCCCGATACCGGCGAACAGGCGCTTGAGATCACCGATACGCTGGTGCGTTCCGGGGCGGTGAACATGGTCATCGTCGACTCGGTCGCCGCGCTGACGCCGAAATCGGAACTTGAAGGCGACATGGGCGACAGCAGCGTCGGCGTGCAGGCCCGCCTGATGAGCCAGGCGATGCGCAAGCTGACCGGCTCGATCAGCCGTTCGAACTGCATGGTGATCTTCATCAACCAGATCCGCATGAAGATCGGCGTGATGTTCGGCAGCCCCGAAACCACGACGGGCGGCAACGCGCTGAAATTCTATTCGTCCGTGCGTCTGGACATCCGCCGCATCGGCTCGGTCACCGACCGGGACGAGGTTGTCGGCAACGCGACCCGCGTGAAGGTCGTCAAGAACAAGGTGGCGCCGCCGTTCAAGCAGGTCGAATTCGACATCATGTATGGCGAAGGCATCTCCAAGATGGGCGAACTGCTCGATCTGGGCGTGAACGCCGGGGTTGTGGCGAAATCGGGCGCCTGGTTCAGCTATGGTGACGAACGCATCGGGCAGGGCCGCGCCAATGCCAAGACCTTCCTCAAGGAAAACCCCAAGATCGCGCTTGAGATCGAGGACAAGATCCGCGCCTCGCACGGGTTGGAATTCGACATGCCTCCGGGCAGCGAAGACAGCGACGACGACGTTCTGGAAGCGTAATCCGGAACCAGGAGGGGGCGGAGCGCAATCCGCCCCCTTGCGCTTATGGACAGTTGGCAATCTGCCGGATAAACCCGGTCGAAACCAAGTTTTGGGGCCGACCGCATGCGCACATTGAACGATATCCGTTCCACCTTCCTGAGCTATTTCGCCCGCAACGGGCACGAGGTTGTCGACAGCAGCCCGCTGGTGCCGCGCAACGACCCGACGCTGATGTTTGCGAACTCGGGCATGGTGCAGTTCAAGAACCTGTTCACCGGGGTCGAAACCCGCGATTATTCCCGCGCCACCACCGCGCAGAAATGCGTGCGCGCGGGCGGCAAGCACAACGATCTGGACAACGTCGGCTATACCGCGCGCCACCACACGTTTTTCGAGATGCTGGGCAACTTCAGCTTTGGCGATTATTTCAAGTCCGACGCCATTCCCTTTGCCTGGGAAATGGTGACCAGGGAACTGGGCATCCCCAAGGACAAGCTGCTGGTCACCGTCTACAAATCCGATGACGAGGCTGCCGAAATCTGGAAAAAGGTCGCCGGCCTGACGGATGACCGCATCATCCGCATCGGGGACAAGCCCGACGGCGGCAGCGACAATTTCTGGCAGATGGGGCCGACTGGCCCCTGCGGCCCCTGCACCGAAATCTTCTATGATCACGGCGAGAAATTCTGGGGTGGCCCTCCGGGTAGCCCCGAGGAAGACGGTGACCGGTTCATCGAGATCTGGAACCTTGTTTTCATGCAGTTCGAGCAGTTCGAGGACGGCTCGCGCCGCGACCTCGAGGCGCAGTCGATCGACACTGGCATGGGAATCGAGCGCGTCGCCGCGCTGTTGCAGGGCACCAACGACAACTATGCCACCGACCTGATGCGCAGCCTGATCGAGGCCAGCGCCGATGCCACCAGCACCGACCCCGACGGGCCGGGCAAGACGCACCACCGCGTGATTGCCGACCACCTGCGGTCGACTTCGTTCCTGCTGGCCGATGGGGTGATGCCGTCGAACGACGGGCGCGGATATGTGCTGCGCCGGATCATGCGCCGTGCGATGCGCCATGCGCACCTGCTGGGCGCCAAGGATCCGTTGATGCACCGCCTTGTGCCCGCGCTGGTGCGCCAGATGGGCGCCGCCTATCCGGAGCTGGGCCGGGCGCAGGCGCTGATCGAAGAGACGCTGAAGCTGGAAGAAACCCGGTTCAAGCAGACGCTGGACCGCGGGCTGAAGCTGCTGGATGACGAGTTGGCCGACCTGCCCGAAGGCGCGGAACTGCCCGGCGCGGCGGCGTTCAAGCTGTACGACACCTATGGTTTCCCGCTGGACCTGACGCAGGATGCGCTGCGCGAAAAGGGCCGGGCGGTTGATACCGACGGGTTCGATGCTGCCATGGCCGAGCAGAAGGCCAAGGCGCGCGCGGCTTGGTCGGGCACGGGCGAGGCGGCGGATGCGGCTGTCTGGTATGACGTGGCCGATGCGCATGGCGCGACCGATTTCCTGGGCTACGACACGGAAACCGCCGAGGGGCAGATCGCCGCGCTGATCGTGGACGGCGCGCAGGCCGAACAGGCGGGCGAAGGCACCAGCGTGCAGATCGCGCTGAACCAGACTCCGTTCTATGCCGAAAGCGGCGGGCAGGTGGGCGACACCGGCTTGATCCGCACCGAGACCGGCTTGGCCCGTGTGAGCGACACCAAGAAAACCGCCGGTGTCTTTGTGCATATCGCCGAAGTGACCGAAGGCACTGTTTCACAAGGGCAGGCGGCCACGCTCGAGGTGGATCACACCCGCCGCTCGATGATCCGCGCCAACCACTCGGCCACGCACCTGCTGCACGAGGCGCTGCGCGGTGCGCTTGGCGACCACGTGGCGCAACGCGGGTCGCTGAACGCGCCCGACCGGCTGCGGTTCGATTTCAGCCACGGCAAGGCGCTGGCGGCGGACGAACTGTCGCGGGTAGAAGGCGAGGTGAACCAGTTCATTCGCCAGAACAGTGCGGTGGATACACGGATCATGACGCCCGACGATGCCCGCGCCATGGGCGCACAGGCCCTGTTTGGCGAGAAATACGGCGACGAGGTGCGCGTGGTCAGCATGGGGCAGGCGCCCACGGGCAAGGGCGCCAACAAGCAGACCTATTCGATCGAACTGTGCGGCGGCACCCATGTGGCGCGCACCGGCGACATTGGCGCCTTTGTTCTGCTGGGCGACAGCGCGTCGAGCGCGGGCGTGCGCCGGATAGAGGCGCTGACCGGGCAGGCGGCGCTGGCCCATCTGCGCGATCAGGACCAGCGCCTGGGCGACGTGGCGGCCGCGCTGAAGGCACAGCCTTCGGACGTGCCCGCGCGGGTGCGCGCGCTGCTGGATGAACGCAAGGCACTGGCAAATGAAGTGGCGCAGCTGCGCCGTGATCTGGCGATGTCGGGCGGGGCTGGGAAGGCCGGTGAAGAGGCTGCCGCGCGTGAGGTAAACGGCGTGCCGTTTCTGGCGCAGGTGCTCTCGGGCGTGTCGGGCAAGGATCTGCCCGCGCTGATCGACGAACACAAGTCGCGCCTTGAATCGGGCGTCGTGCTGCTGATTGCCGACACCGGCGGCAAGGCAGCCGTGGCCGCAGGCGTGACCGGCGATCTGACCGGGCGCGTCTCGGCCGTGGATCTGGTGCGCGCGGCCGTGGCCGAGCTGGGCGGAAAGGGCGGCGGTGGCCGCCCCGACATGGCGCAGGGCGGGGGCGCGGATGCCGCCAACGCCGAGGCCGCGATCAAGGCCGCAGAAACCGTTTTGGAAGGATAGACCGATGCCCGCACTCTGGATTGCCCATGTGACCGTGACCGACGAAGAGGCGTACGGGAAGTATGCCAAGCTGGCCGGCCCCGCGATTGCCAAGCACGGCGGCAGCTTTATCGCGCGCGGCGCGCGGTTCGTGCAACTGGAAGGCAAGGAGCGCCCGCGCAACGTGGTGGCGCGCTTTCCCAGCGTCGAGGCGGCGGTAGATTGCTACAACTCGCTCGAGTACCAGGAGGCGCTGAGCCATGCGCGCGGCGCGTCAGAGCGGGAATTGCTGGTGGTTGAAACCAGCGAATAGGCTGGTTTTCAGACTGGAGGTGTAAAAAAGGGGGCTTTGCCCCCTCTTGGCCGCTGGCCAATTCACCCCCAGGATATTTGACCCCAAAGAATTGGGGAGGGTGGCCGGCGCCTGTGATAGGTACCGGCCGTTTTTGTCAGGAGGCCGCGCGCGCGTGGCGCTTGCGCTCGTGCGGGTCGAGGTGGCGCTTGCGCAGGCGGATCGCGTTCGGCGTGACTTCGACCAGCTCGTCGTTGTCGATATAGGCGATCGCCTCTTCCAGGCTCATCGTGACCGGCGTGGTCAGGCGCACGGCATCATCGGTGCCCGAGGCGCGGACGTTGGTCAGCTTCTTGCCCTTGAGCGGGTTCACCTCGAGATCGTTGTCGCGGCTGTGTTCGCCAATGATCATGCCGGTGTAGACATCGGCCTGGGCGCCGATGAACATCTTGCCACGCTCTTCCAGGTTCCAAAGCGCATAGGCCACCGAGGTGCCGTTTTCCATCGAGATCAGCACACCTGCGCGGCGGCCCGGGATCGGGCCCTTGTGCGGGGTCCAGCCATGGAACACACGGTTCAGGACGCCGGTGCCGCGCGTGTCGGTCAGGAATTCACCCTGGTAGCCGATCAGCCCGCGCGAGGGCACATGGGCGATGATCCGGGTCTTGCCGGTGCCTGCCGGTTTCATTTCCGCCAGTTCGCCCTTGCGGGCGCCGGTGATCTTTTCGATGACCGCGCCGGAGTATTCGTCATCCACGTCGATGGTGACTTCCTCGACCGGTTCCAGCGTCTTGCCGTTTTCGTCTTCGCGGAAGAGCACCTGCGGGCGCGAGATCGACAGCTCGAACCCTTCGCGGCGCATGTTCTCGATCAGGACGCCCATCTGGAGTTCGCCACGGCCCGCAACCTCGAAGGCTTCGCCGCCGGGGGTGTCGGTGACGCGGATGGCGACGTTGGTTTCGGCCTCTTTCAGCAGGCGGTCGCGGATCACGCGCGATTGCACCTTTTTGCCATCGCGGCCGGCAAGCGGGCTGTCGTTGATTCCAAAGGTCACGGTGATGGTGGGAGGGTCGATCGGCTTGGCCTGGATCGGCTCGCTGACATCTGTCGCGGCGATGGTATCGGCCACGGTGGCCTTGGCCATGCCTGCAAGGCTCACGATATCACCGGCTTCGGCCACGTCGATGGGCTGTTGGGACAGACCGCGGAAGGCGAGGATCTTGGTGACCCGGAAGTTTTCGATCTGCTTGCCGTCACGCGACAGCGCCTTGACGGATTCGCCGGTGCGCAGCGTCCCGCTTTCGACGCGGCCGGTCAGGATGCGCCCGATGAAGGGGTCGGCGCCCAGCGTGGTGGCCAGCATGCGGAAGGGTTCGTCGCGCTGTGCGATCTGCGCGGGGGCGGGGACGTGTTTCACGATCAGGTCGAACAGCGCCGAGAGATCCTTGCGCGGACCGTCCAGTTCCATATCGGCCCAGCCCGAGCGGCCCGACGCATACATCGACGGGAAGTCCAGCTGGTCGTCATCGGCGCCCAGGTTGGCGAAAAGGTCGAAACATTCGTCCAGCGCGCGATCCGGCTCGGCGTCGGGCTTGTCGACCTTGTTCAGCACCACGATGGGGCGCAGGCCGAGGGCCAATGCCTTGGAGGTCACGAACTTGGTTTGCGGCATCGGACCTTCGGCGGCATCCACCAGCAACACCACGCCATCGACCATCGACAGGATGCGTTCGACCTCGCCCCCGAAATCGGCGTGGCCGGGGGTGTCGACGATGTTGATCCGCGTGCCTTTCCATTCGACCGAGGTCGCCTTGGCAAGAATGGTGATGCCCCGTTCGCGTTCGAGGTCATTGCTGTCCATCGCCCGCTCGGTGGTGGCTTGATTTTCCCGGTATGTCCCGGATTGTTTGAGAAGCTCGTCGACCAGCGTCGTCTTGCCGTGGTCTACGTGTGCGATGATCGCGATATTGCGAAGGTCCATAACGTCAGCCTTTATCGGGAGGTTGCCGGGCGCATAGCGCGCCGCAGTGCAGAAGGCCAGAGTTAATAGGTGCCTTAGTGCGTTGCTGTGCGCGAAAACAGCTGGATCACCACGATTCCGGCAACGATCAGCCCGATCCCGAGCACGGCGGGCAGATCGAGCGGCTGGCGGAACACGATCCAGCCGATGGCCGCGATCAGCACGATGCCCACGCCCGACCAGATGGCGTATAGCACCCCGACCGGCATGTAGCGCAGCGTCAGGCCCAGCAGGTAGAAGGCCACCGCATAGGCCACCACGGTGATGACCGAGGGCCAGAACCGCGTGAACTGCTGGCTGGCCTGCAATGCGCTGGTGCCAATGGTTTCGGCCGCAACCGCCAGGACAAGATACAGGTAATGGTAAGGCATCGGGGCATCCGCAGCAGGTGGTATCTGTTGGCCCTATCCTGTCGCGGCTTTTCGGTAAAGTGCTCGCCTCATGAGTGTGGGGAATATGTAACCTTGGGCCGTCTTGTGCGGCGGCGCGCGGTGCCGTGATTGACGCAGGCGCAACGCGTGGGTCTGATATGCGGCAAGACACGAAAACGCGTCACATGAGGCAGGAAAATGAAACTGAATGCGCTTGGCCAAGAGGTGGTTGTGGAATCCGCGGGCTTTGGCGGTACCGCCAATTCCCCTGATCTGATCACTTTGAGCAACGGCAACCTTCTGATCGTCTGGACAGAGGTGTTGGGCACCCCGACCGACTCGTTCGACGATGTGGACGGTGGGGTTTTTGCACGGGTGCTGGATGCCAATGGCATCCCGGTCGGCGACATCCTGCAGATCAACGGCGCGAGCACCGGCCTGCAGGCCAACCCCGAGGCCGTAGCCCTGAGCGCGGGCAGCTTTGCAATTGGCTGGAGCAGCTATCAGACGTTTGGCGATCACCCTGCGGACGTTGACACCTATATTCGCTACTTCGATTCCAGCGGCACGCCCTTCAACAACTTCCTTATTGATGTGCATCAGGACACGGTCCCACTCGCGACCGACGATGTCCTTATGGAAATGGTCGGTCTGGCCAGCGGTCGGATCGCCGTTCTGCTCGAGAACGAGACCGAGGAAGGCTATTACACCTACATATATGACGGAGCAGGGGCGCCTTTGGTGCAGATGTCGGCCCCGGCGTCAGACATGATCCAGCTGAGCAACGGAAATATCGTGCGCGCCGATGTGATCGCGCCGCAGGTGGGCAGCGGCGAGGAAGGCGATCACGTTCAGATCACCATGCTCAGTTCTCGCTTTACCGCGCCCGACGACATTCCCGGCGTCTACGATGGCCTGATTTTCTATATCGACGGGATCGAGGGCAACGCCTCGAAAACACCGAAGCAGGTGCAACTGGCGGCGCTGGCGGGTGGCGGATTTGCCGTTGCCTATGTCGAGAAAACGCCTGGCGGCTCGGCAGTCGCGGTATCGGTCGTGACGGACGACGCGCAGATCGAATTCGAAACCGTGCCGCTGTCGCAGACGCTGAGCTACCTTAGCCCAAAGGTGCAGATCGAGATGATCGCCCTGTCGGGTGGAGGGCTTGCGCTGGCGGTGACCACTCCGGACGACAGCGGTGGCGGAGTCGGGCTGGACCTGTTGCTGCTTGATGCCGATGGCCGGATGGTGGACAGCCACAGCCTCAGTGTCGATCAAACGGGTGATCAGTTCCAGCCGTCGCTGACCGAGTTGCCGGACGGCCGCATCGCGCTGGCCTACACCGATGATCGCGCCGACGATCCGCTGCAAATTCAGTTCTTCGAGGTGACTGGCGATGGCGGCCGTTTCATCGGGACGGCGGGCGATGACGATCTGGCCGGGCTTGGCGGCAATGATCGGATTCTGGGGCTGGCGGGGAATGACACAATTAAGGGCGGGCGCGGCGACGATCGGCTAGTTGGTGGCGATGGCGACGATACCATTTTCGGCGGTACGGGTGCGGATTCGATCCGTGGACAGGCCGGCAACGATACTCTGGTCGGCGGCGGTGGAGCCGACGGGATCGGCGGAGGCGCCGGAGACGACGTGATCCGCGGTGGCGCCGGGCGCGATGTGCTGGGTGGCGGCAGCGGGGCGGACAGGCTGCTGGGGCAGGCGGGCAATGATGTTCTGATTGGCGGGCTTGGCGACGATACGCTGATCGGCGGCGGCGGGCGCGATACCTTCCGGTTTGTCTATGACAGGTCCGGCGATGACGTCATCTCCGATTTCGATGCCACGCGCGACAAGCTGTGGGTCGACCTGCGAGGCAATGCCGCAGGAGATGTGACGGTCGACGTGGTCGATGGCGATACGCTGGTCGGGTTCGGCGATGCGTCGGTCACTTTGAACGGGGTAACACTGACCGAGGCCGAGATTACCTTTACCTTCGTCTAATGCATGAAATGACACAGGGCGCTGCCGGCGTCTGTGCTACGCTCGGGTCTGTTAGGCTCGGGCGTTTTTCTTTTGTTGGGTACATGCAGCCTGAATATACATGCCAGATACAGCTTTGTTTTTGGCGCATGTATTTGAAAACACTTAACTATTGAGGCGCCGGGAGTGTCGCGTTAATCTTACGTCAAGGTGATGGGTGCACCTGGCGTTAGGTATTGGGGAGTGCTGACATGACACCAGATGGTTCGGATAACCTGGCCAATGTATCGGCCGCGGCAATGGACTTTGCGCATACGTTGGGGAATGTGCAGCAAATGTTAAGTTCCAGCAATCGGCTGCTGCGTCCGGACACGGGGCCGGATGTGTTGATGGCGATTGCCGAATCCCTGCGCTCGGCCGCCGACATGCTGCAATCTCTGGTCGATGCACCGGATGAACGATTCTAAGGTTTGCACCTCGACACCACGGACATGAAAAAACCCGGCGCCGAAAGTGCCGGGTTTTTCCGTTGGTCGGAGCTGGGAGCGTTTAGCCCGCCAGCGCCTTGTTCAGGTTTTCGTCGACCTTTTCGAGGAAGCCCATGGTGGTGAGCCACTTCTGCTCGGGGCCGACCAGCAGCGCGAGGTCTTTGGTCATCGAGCCCGACTCGACCGTTTCCACCACGACACGCTCCAGCGTGGTGGCGAAGTTCATCAGCGCGTCGTTGTTGTCGAGCTTGGCGCGGTGCTTCAGGCCACCGGTCCACGCATAGATCGACGCGATCGAGTTGGTCGAGGTTTCCTCGCCCTTCTGGTGCTGGCGATAGTGCCGCGTCACGGTGCCGTGCGCGGCCTCGGCCTCGACGATCTTGCCATCGGGGGTCATCAGCTGCGAGGTCATCAGACCCAGCGAGCCAAAGCCCTGCGCAACGGTATCGGACTGCACGTCGCCGTCGTAGTTCTTGCACGCCCAGACAAAGCCGCCGTTCCACTTCATCGCGCAGGCGACCATGTCGTCGATCAGGCGGTGTTCGTAGGTGATGCCCTTGGCCTTGAACTTGTCGGCGAATTCCTCGTCGAACACCTGCTGGAACAGGATCATGAACTGTCCATCATACTGCTTGAGGATGGTGTTCTTGGTCGACAGGTACAGCGGCCAGCCCAGGTTCAGCGCATAGTTCATCGACGCGCGGGCGAAATCCTTGATCGAGTCGTCAAGGTTGTACATGCCCATGTAGACGCCCGAGGTCGGGGCCTTGAACACTTCTTCCTCGATCACGGTGCCGTCTTCGCCGACGAATTTCATCGACAGCGTGCCCGCACCGGGGAATTTCATGTCGGTGGCGCGGTACTGATCGCCAAAGGCGTGGCGGCCGATGACGATAGGCTTGGTCCAGCCCGGCACAAGGCGCGGCACGTTGTTGCAGATGATCGGCTGGCGGAACACCACGCCGCCCAGAATGTTGCGGATCGTCCCGTTGGGCGAACGCCACATCTTTTTCAGGCCGAATTCCTCGACGCGCGCCTCGTCCGGCGTGATCGTGGCGCATTTCACCGCAACCCCGACTTCCTTCGTCTTTTCGGCGGAATCGATGGTGATCTGGTCGTTGGTCTCGTCACGCGCCTCGATCCCGAGGTCGTAGTACAGCAGGTCGAGATCCAGATACGGCGTAATCAGTTTCTTCTTGATGAAATCCCAGATAATCCGGGTCATTTCATCGCCGTCCATTTCGACGATGGGGTTTTCCACCTTGATCTTGGTCATGGGCGCGGTCCCTTTGTTGCGGTTGAGTCGTCTGGGCTGTCTCTAGCGCACATCTTGCAGGTGCGAAAGGTTGTATACACTCGTATACCGCGAATTTCCCGGTCGAATTGTCGCGACGGGCGCAACAGTGCCGGGGTCGCAGTGCCAACTGTTCCCGGTGCCGTAGGGTTACATGCTGTCAGCAAAGGTTTTTGTTAACCTGTATTCTTTTGTCAGGTATGGCTCGGCGCGCCGGCGCGGCAAATGCCGCAGCGCGGCGGGATGTTTCCGGGGGTTACCATGTTCAAATCCGTTTTTCTGGCTGCCGCGATTGTCGCAGCGCCGTTTTCTGCCGCGCAGGCGGCTTCGCTTGATGCCGTCGACCTGCTTCAGCAGTTCAACCTGATCACCAAGGGCGACGTTCAGGCCAACAGCCTGCATGTTCATGGCCGGGCTCTGATTGGCGGCGGAATGACCGGCAACAAGGTCGACGTGAACATGGACAATATCGACAATATCGTTGGGTCCGATTTCGACGATCTGATCGTGGGCAATGCGACCTCTGGCACCAAGGTACATCTGCACAATGGCGCCACCGCAAGTATGAACGGAACGCCCGGTCTGGTCGAAGCGGGCAGCTATACAACGCCCGCCGTGATGCCCGAAAACTACGCCGCGATCCTTGACGATTTCGCCGCGCAACTGGCTGGCGTGGACGCCACCGCGATGGCCGTCAAGAACAGCGACGGCAACCTGATCACCTTTGGCGCGGCGGCAAGCGGCGGCACCACCTATTACGATATCGTGGCGGCCGACCTGCAGAACCGCGATATCGATCTGCTGCTGAACGGCGCGGAAAGCATCGTGATCAACGTGACCGGCACGGGCACATTCAACCTGAACAGCAACTTCCGCGGCAACAAGGCGGTGTCGTCGAATGTGATCTGGAATTTCACCGGCTTCGACACGGTGAACCTGTACCGGTCGATCTGGGGTCAGGTGCTGGCTGGTGACTCGCACGTCTATTTCAACGCCGATATCGAAGGCTCGCTGTTTGCCGATACGGTGACCGCGCAGGCGCAGGTGCATGTGCAGCCTCTGCAATTCACGCCGCCCGTGTCGCAGGTGCCGCTGCCGGCAGGTGGCTGGCTGATGCTGGCGGGCTTTGGCGCCTTCGGGGCGCTGCGGGCCCGGCGCGCGCGGGCCTAGGCGCGCGCGAACCACGCCACAAGGCGCGGGCGCATCCAGGCCCAGAGGCCGGGCGCGCCCCGCTTGACCGGAGAGCCCACGCGGGTTTCCATCTGGTCCATCGTCACGTTGTAATCGGTCCATGTGCCGCCGCCCGATGCCAGGTTGGCAACCGGGGTCTGGAAACGGTCGATCGCTTTGGCAAACTGCGCATCCACGCTTTCGGCCGCTTCGAATTCCTGCCACAGCGCCAGATAGTCGGCCCCTTGATCGGCCGGAAGCAGGCCGAACAGACGCGTGGCGGCAGCCGCTTCTTTCGCGGCCATTGCCTCGTGATCGACATGGCCGTGAATGGGCGCATCGCCCGCGTCGATTTCCACGATGTCGTGGATCAGCAGCATCCGAAGAACACGATCAATCCGCACGTCAGGCCCGGCGTGTTCACCCAGCACGGCGGCATACAGCATCACATGCCACGAATGCTCGGCGGAATTTTCATGCCGCGAGTTGTCGATCAGCCGCGAGGCGCGCAGGATCGACTTCAGCCGGTCGGCTTCGCGCAGGAAATCCACCTGCGCGTCGATCCGGTCGCTCATTCCGGCGCCTTGTGATCTGCCTCGTTGCTCGCCTTGTCGGCGGCAACCTGGGCTGATCGCGCCTCGGCCAGTTTCTTTTCCAGAAACCGGCGGCCGGTGATTTCCGCCTGACGCACGCGCACCTCGGTCAGAAACGCCTCTTCCAATGTCTGCGACGAAGCCCCGATCACGGCGGACACCTCCATGAACAGGCGGTCGTTGCCGGTTTCGCGCATGGCCTCCATCACGTCGTCGGCCAGTTTCGAGGCCATGATCTGAAGTGTGCTCATATCAGCGGGTGTTCTCTGTCAGACGGCGTTTCACATAGTCCGAGACGCTGCCGATGAGGGTGTCCATGTGCTGATCCTGAAAGAAATGGTCAGCGCCGGGCACTTCCTGATGGGTGATCGTGATGCCCTTCTGTTCGTGCAGCTTGCCGACCAGCGAGGTGGTATCGGCGGGCGGCGCGACGCGGTCCGAGCTGCCGTTGATGATCAGCCCGGACGAAGGGCAGGGCGCCAGGAACGAGAAATCGTACATGTTGGCGGGGGGCGAGACGCTGATGAAGCCCGTGATCTCGGGGCGGCGCATCAGCAGCTGCATCCCGATCCAGGCGCCAAAGGAAAACCCCGCGACCCAGCAATGTTTCGAGTTGTTGTTCATCGATTGCAGGTAATCCAGCGCCGAAGCGGCATCCGACAACTCGCCGATGCCCTGATCGTATTCGCCCTGGCTGCGCCCGACGCCACGGAAATTGAACCGCAACACGGTGAACCCCATGTTGTAGAAGGCGTAGTGCAGGTTATAGACGACCTTGTTGTTCATCGTGCCGCCGAACTGCGGATGCGGGTGCAGCACGATGGCGATGGGGGCGTCTTTTTCTTTTTGCGGGTGATAGCGGCCTTCCAGGCGACCTTCGGGTCCGGGAAAGATGACCTCGGGCATGGGCAGTTGATCCTGTCTCGTCTTTTTTGTCGGCGGGGTCCGGCGGGCATTCTTGACGCAAGCGCCCGCGGTCCTTAGAACGGTTCTAATCGGTTGGCCGCGGTTGGTGCGACCGGCTGTGCGCACATACGCACTGTTGCGTTGAAGGTCAATGTTTTCGGTGCTTTCGGGCGTGTTATGGCCGGGTTTGGCCGTGGAACCGCCCGGGGTCGGGCAGGCATTGCAGAAGATGGGAGGCCGGAATGAAACTTTCGACCAAAGGGCGGTATGCGATGGTGGCGCTGGCGGATATTGCGCTGCAACCCGAGGGCACGATGGTGACGCTGGGCGATATTGCGCAACGGCAAAAGATTTCGCTGCCGTATCTTGAGCAGCTGTTCGTCAAGCTGCGCCGGGGCGGTCTGGTCGAATCGGTGCGCGGACCGGGGGGCGGTTATCGCCTGGCCAGACCTGCCGCAGACATTCGCGTGGTCGATGTGCTTTCGGCGGTTGATGAAACCGTCGATGCAATGCAGAAGGGCGCCGGCGCGTCGGGCGGGTCTTCGGGCAGCCGGGCGCAATCGCTGACAAATCGGCTGTGGCAGGGGCTAAGCGCGCATGTCTACGTGTTCCTGCACCAGACCAGTCTGGCGGACGTCATCGGCAATGGGCTGGTGCCCTGTCCGGCGGTACCGGGGCTGTTCGCGGTCGTCGACGAATAGACGCAGGCGTGTCGCATTGGGCGGACGTCGGGATTTGAGTATTTGGACCGAAAAGAAGCCGTGAACAGGGTCTATCTGGATCATAACGCCACGACCCCGCTGCGCCCCGAGGCGCGGGCGGCGATGGTTGCCGCGATGGATGTGGCGGGCAATCCGTCGAGCGTTCATGCCGAGGGCCGCGCCGCCAAGGCGCTGGTCGAACGCGCGCGCGCGCAGGTGGCGGCGGCGCTTGGTGCGGATGGGGCAGACGTGATCTTTACCTCGGGCGCGACCGAGGCGGCGGCGCTGGCCTGCGCGGGGCGGGGGCTGGCCTCGGCGGCGGTGGAGCATGATGCGGTGGCGGCCTGGGGCTCTGGCACCCTGTCGGTGCGGGCTGATGGCGTAGTCGAGGTTTTCGAGCCGGCGGCGACAGCCCTGCAACTGGCGAATTCCGAAACCGGTGTGGTGCAGGAGTTGCCTGCAGGTCTTGCCGTTACGGACGCGACGCAAGGCTTTGGCAAACTGCCTTTTGCCTTCAACTGGAGCGGAGCCGAGATGGCGCTGGTTTCCGCGCACAAGCTGGGTGGGCCCAAGGGCATTGGCGCGCTGGTGATCCGCAGGGGGACCGATCTGGTGGCGCAGCTGAAAGGTGGCGGGCAGGAGATGGGGCGCCGGGCGGGCACCGAGAACGTGATCGGGATTGCGGGTTTTGGCGCCGCGGCCGAAGCTGCAGCGCGGGATCTGGCCGATGGTCGCTGGGGCGAGATCGAGAAACTTAGAAATATTCTAGAAAACGGGCTTGAGGCCAGCGCCAAGTCGATTATTTTTGTCGGGAAGGATTCTCGCCGTTTGCCCAATACATCGTGCTTCGCGGTGCCCGGGTGGAAAGGCGAGACGCAAGTCATGCAGATGGATTTGGCGGGGTTCGCGATCAGCGCCGGATCGGCCTGTTCCAGCGGTAAGGTCCGCGCCAGCCGTGTGCTGGGCGCGATGGGATATGATGAGACGGTTGCCGCATCGGCGATCCGCGTGTCGCTTGGGTTGGAGACCCGGGAAGAGGACGTGCAGCGGTTCGTGGATGCCTGGCTGAAACAGGAAAGCAAGTATCGCGCGCGCGCCGCGTGATGGCAGGAGAATGACAATGGCCGCTTTGGACCAGACCCAGGTGAAGGAAGGTGTCGATCAGGATACGGTCGACGCGGTGCGCGAGGTCGGTGGCGCCTACAAGCACGGCTGGAACACCGATATCGAGATGGAATACGCCCCGAAAGGGCTGACCCCGGATATCGTGCGCCTGATTTCCGAAAAGAACGAAGAACCCCAGTGGATGACGGAATGGCGGCTGCAGGCTTATGAGCGCTGGCTGACCAAGGAAGAACCGACCTGGGCGATGGTCGACTACCCCGAGATCGACTTTCAGGATCAGTACTATTATGCCCGCCCCAAGAGCATGGAGGTCAAGCCGAAGTCACTGGACGAGGTGGACCCGAAGCTGCTGGCGACCTACGAGAAGCTGGGTATTCCGCTGAAGGAACAGATGATCCTTGCGGGCGTCGAGGGTGCCGAGGATGCGCCCGCCGAGGGCCGCAAGGTGGCCGTGGATGCGGTGTTTGATTCCGTGTCGGTCGGGACGACCTTTCAGGCCGAGTTGAAAAAGGCCGGGGTGATCTTCTGTTCAATCTCCGAAGCGATCCGCGAGCATCCCGAGCTGGTGAAGAAATACCTTGGCTCGGTCGTGCCGGTGAGCGACAACTTCTATGCAACGCTGAACAGCGCGGTCTTCTCGGATGGTTCGTTCGTCTATGTACCGCCCGGCGTGCGCTGCCCGATGGAGCTGTCGACCTATTTCCGCATCAACGCCGAGAATACCGGCCAGTTCGAACGCACGCTGATCATCGCGGACAAGGGCAGCTATGTGTCCTACCTTGAAGGCTGCACGGCACCGGCACGCGACATCGCACAACTGCATGCAGCGGTTGTGGAAATCATCGTCGAGGAAGATGCCGAGGTGAAATATTCCACGGTGCAGAACTGGTATCCGGGCGACGAGAACGGCAAGGGCGGCATTTACAACTTTGTCACCAAGCGCGCCGACTGCCGGGGCGACCGGGCCAAGGTGATGTGGACGCAGGTGGAAACCGGAAGCGCGGTGACGTGGAAATACCCCAGCTGCATTTTGCGCGGCGACGACAGCCAGGGCGAATTCTACTCGATCGCGATCGCCAATAACTACCAGCAGGCCGATACCGGCACCAAAATGATCCACCTTGGCAAGAACACCAAGAGCCGGATCGTGTCGAAAGGGATCAGTGCGGGCCACGCGCAGAACACCTATCGCGGGTTGGTGTCGATGCACCCCAAGGCGAAGCACGCGCGCAACTACACGCAATGCGACAGCCTGCTGATCGGCGACAAATGCGGGGCGCATACGGTGCCCTACATCGAGGTCAAGAACAACTCGGCCCGGGTTGAACACGAAGCGACGACATCGAAGGTGGACGACGACCAGCTGTTCTATTGCCGTTCGCGCGGGATGGACGAGGAAGAGGCCGTGGCTCTGGTGGTGAACGGGTTCTGCAAGGACGTGCTGCAGGCCCTGCCGATGGAATTCGCCATGGAAGCGCAACAGCTGGTGGCGATTTCACTGGAAGGGTCCGTGGGGTAGTAAAAATCTCGCCGAGATTTTTGACAAATGTCTCACGGAGACATTTGGGCGCTTGATGGGAGACTTGGGATGATCATTACGACCACGCCGTCGGTCGAAGGCTATCAGATTGCCGCCTACAAGGGCATCGTCACGGGCGAGGCCATTCTGGGCGCCAACGTGTTCCGCGATCTGTTTGCCGGGATCACCGACATCATAGGTGGCCGGTCAGGTGCTTATGAGAAAGAACTGGGCCGTGCGCGCAAGGTTGCACTGACCGAGCTGGAAGAGCGCGCCGCCGACCTTGGCGCGACCGCCGTGGTCGGGGTCGATCTGGATTATGAAGTCATCAACAACATGCTGATGGTGAGCGCCTCGGGCACCGCCGTCGTGCTGGGCTGAGCGGCCCGTAGGAAGGAAAGAAAATGCTGGAAATCAAGAACCTGCATGTAAAACTTGAAGAAGAGGACAAGCAGATCCTCAAGGGTGTCAACCTGTCGGTGGAGGCCGGGAAGGTCCATGCGATCATGGGGCCGAACGGGTCGGGCAAATCGACGCTGTCCTACGTTCTGTCCGGGCGCGATGGTTACGAGGTGACCGAGGGCAGCGCGACTTTGGAAGGCACCGACCTGCTGGAACTGGAGCCGGAAGAACGTGCCGCCGCCGGTCTGTTCCTGGCCTTTCAGTATCCGGTCGAAATTCCGGGCGTCGGCAACATGACCTTTCTGCGCACCGCCGTGAACGCGCAGCGCAAGGCGCGCGGGCAGGACGAGATGAGCGCCGCCGACTTCCTGAAAGAGGTGCGCGCGCGCGCCAAGGATCTGAAGATCGACGCCGAGATGTTGAAGCGTCCGGTCAACGTCGGCTTTTCGGGCGGCGAGAAGAAGCGCAACGAGATCCTTCAGATGGCCATGCTGGAGCCGCGCATGTGCATTCTGGATGAAACGGACTCGGGGCTGGACGTCGACGCGATGAAGCTGGTGTCGGATGGCGTGAACGCGTTGCGGTCCGAAGGGCGCGGTTTTCTTGTTATCACGCATTATCAACGGCTTCTGGACCATATCCAACCTGATGTCGTACACATCATGGCCAATGGGCAGATTATCAAGACCGGCGGGCCCGAGCTTGCCCTGGAGGTCGAGAAGAACGGCTATGCCGACATCCTGAACGAGGTAGCGTAATGGCGGTGCCCGATCGAAGACTGTCGGAGACCGACGCCCGGCTTGAGGGGCTGCGCATGCCCGAAGGCGGCTGGGCAGCCCCCGCACGGCAGGATGCGCTGGCGCGTGTGCAGGCGATGGGCCTGCCGCAGCGGCGCGACGAATACTGGAAATTCACCCGCCCCGATACGCTGGCGCAGGTCGAGCCGCCGAAGGCTGGGCTGTTCCACAGCGACGAGGCGCCGATGTACGATGGCATCGATCGGCTGCGCATCGTTTTCGTCGACGGCGTGTTCGACGCCGCGCAATCCGACGATCTGGCGCTGGAAGGTGTCAGCATCGAACGGCTGGCCGAGGTTGGCGCCAGAGATATCCATTGGGCCAAGGACTTGTACGGCACTCTTGAAGCGCGCGGGCAGGTGCCTGTCGCCCGTCCCTTTGCGGCGCTGAACACGGCCTTCGCCGAGGATGGCGTGCTGATCCATGTCACCGGGCGGCCCTCGCGGCCGATCAACCTGGTCTACATGCACCAGTCCGAGTCCTCGGATGCGATCCTGCACAATGTGATCAAGGTCGACGCCGGGGCCGAAGCGACGATCCTGGAAAGTGGCCCCGCCGCGGCGCGGTTCAACAAGTGTACCGAGGTCGACATCGCCGATACCGGCCGGTTGCACATGGTCCGCTCGCAGGGGCGCGACCATGAACGCCGCGCGGTGACGCATATCTTTGCCCGTCTTGGTGCCGAGTCGGTCTTCAAGGCCTTCACGCTGACCATGAACGGCGTGCTGACGCGCAACGAATGCGTGGTCGAGCTGACCGGAGATGACGCGGTGGCCCATGTCGCTGGTGCCTGTGTGGGCGATGGCGATTTCCACCATGACGACACGGTCTTCGTCACCCATGACGCGGTGAATTGCGAAAGCCGGCAGGTGTTCAAGAAGGTGCTGAACAACGGCGCGACCGGCGTGTTCCAGGGCAAGATCTTGGTCAAGGCGGGCGCGCAAAAGACCGATGGTTACCAGATCAGCCAGTCGCTGCTGCTGGATGGCGACAGCCAGTTCCTGGCCAAGCCCGAGCTGGAAATCTACGCCGATGACGTGGCCTGTTCGCATGGCTCGACCAGCGGCGCGATTGACGAGGATGCGCTGTTCTACCTGCGCTCGCGCGGGGTGCCCGAAGGCCCGGCGACCGATCTGCTGACGCTGGCCTTTCTGGGCGAGGCGCTGGACGAGATCGAGAACCGCGACCTGGCCGAGCATCTGCTGGAGCGGCTGAACAACTGGCTGGCCCGCCGACGCTGATGCCGGTCACCGCCGACATCACCGCCACCTATCGCGGCCCCGGTCGCGTGATGGATCGCCTGCTGGCCGCCGGTCAGCGCGAGGATCGCGCGCTGGCGCTGCTGATGGGCTTCTGCGCGCTGATGTTCGTCGCGCAGATGCCCCGCCTTGCGCGGGAGGCGCATTTCACCGGGCAGGAACTGAACATGCTGATGGGCGGGGCCTTGCTCGGCTGGGTCTTCATGGCGCCGCTGGGGCTATACGCGCTGGCGGCACTGACCCATCTGATCGCGCGTTTGCTGGGCGGCAAGGGCAGCTGGTATGGCGCGCGGCTTGCCCTTTTCTGGGCGCTGCTGGCCTCGACCCCGCTGTTGCTGCTGCATGGGTTGGTCGCCGGTTTCATCGGCTCCGGACCGGCGTTGCAATTGGTCGGCCTGATCTGGCTGGTCGTTTTCCTATGGTTCTGGGGGCGTTGCCTGTGGCGGGCCGAACGCGGAGACTATGATGCTGTTTGACCCTTTAGCCATGGCACGGCGCACCGTGACGGCCCCGGCCGAGGCGGCGCAGGCGTTGATGGGCCTTGGTCTGTCGCGCCAGGTGCTTTGGACGGCGCTGATCCTGATGGCGGTGCTGCAATCTGCGATTTTCGGATTTTCGGTCCTGATGGCGCCACCGATGCCCGAGGGTGTCGCAATGGCAGAGTTATTCACGTCGCCCTTGCGCTTTTTTGTTCTTGCCGCAGTTGCGCTGGCACTGACGGTGTACGGGCTGCTGTTCATCGGCCGCGCCATGGGCGGCAGCGGCGCGATCGAGGATATCCTTGTGCTGGTGGTCTGGTTGCAGGCCCTGCGGGTGGCGATCCAGCTTGTCGTGCTGGTGCTCAGCTTTCTTGTGCCGGTTCTGGCCACGCTGGCGGTTCTGGCCGCCACCATCATCGGCATCTATGTCATGGTGCATTTTATCAATCAGGCGCACCGGCTGAATTCGCTGGGGCGCGCGGTGGGCGTGCTGATCGCGGCCAGCCTTGGCGTGGTGATCGGCCTGTCGGTGATCCTTGCGCTGATCGGCCTGCCGCTGGGAGGAGCCTCGGGCTATGTATGACGTCAACCAGATCCGGGCGCAGTTTCCGATCCTCGCGCGCGAGGTGAACGGCCAGCCGCTGACCTATCTCGACAACGGCGCCTCGGCGCAGAAGCCGCAGGTGGTGATCGACGCGATCACCCAAGCCTATGCGATGGAATATGCCAACGTGCACCGGGGCCTGCATTTCCTGTCGAACCTCGCGACCGAGAAATACGAAGCCGTGCGCGGCACCGTTGCGCGCTTCCTGAACGCCGCCGATGAAAACGAGATCGTGCTGAATTCGGGCACGACTGAGGGCATCAACATGGTCGCCTATGGCTGGGCCATGCCGCGGTTTGAACCGGGCGATGAAATCATCCTGTCGGTGATGGAGCATCATGCCAACATCGTGCCCTGGCATTTCCTGCGCGAACGGCAGGGTGTGGTTCTTAAGTGGGTCGATGTGGATGCAACCGGAGCGCTTGATCCGCAGGCGGTGCTGGATGCCATCACGCCCCGGACCAAGCTGATTGCCGTCACCCATATGTCGAACGTGCTGGGCACGCTGGTAGACGTGAAAGCCATCTGCCACGGCGCGCGCGAGCGTGGTGTGCCGGTGCTGGTCGATGGCAGTCAGGGCGCGGTGCATCTGCCAGTGGACGTGGAGGACATTGGCTGCGATTTCTATGCGATCACGGGGCACAAGCTCTACGGACCGTCCGGGTCGGGGGCGATCCATGTGCGCAAGGAACGTCTGGCCGAGATGCGCCCCTTCATGGGCGGCGGCGACATGATCCGCGAGGTCAGCAAGGATGCCGTGACCTATGCCGATCCGCCGATGAAGTTCGAGGCCGGAACCCCCGGCATCGTCCAGACCATCGGGCTGGGCGTGGCGCTGGAATTCCTGATGGACCTGGGGATGGAGAACGTCGCCGCGCATGAGGCAATGCTGCGCGATTACACGGTCGAAAAGCTGGCCGGGCTGAACTGGCTTCAGGTGCAGGGCACGACACCCGACAAGGGCGCGATCTTTTCCTTCACGCTTGATGGCGCGGCCCATGCCCATGACATCTCGACCATTCTTGACAAGAAGGGCGTGGCCGTCAGGGCAGGGCACCACTGTGCCGGGCCGCTGATGGATCACCTCGGCGTCTCGGCCACCTGCCGCGCGTCTTTCGGCCTCTACAACACCACCGAAGAGGTCGATCGCCTTGTCTCGGCGCTGGAACTGGCGCACGAGCTTTTCGCCTGACGCGCAATTCGAAAAAGCAGCCTCCCGCGCAATCGCATGTTGCGGGTCGCTGCGCGATGGTCTAATCCACGCCGCAACGCACCCGTAGCTCAGCTGGATAGAGCGCTGCCCTCCGAAGGCAGAGGCCAGAGGTTCGAATCCTCTCGGGTGCGCCAGTTTTCCATACTGCGGACTTTGGTTTGTACGGCTCGCCGGCTTTGCGGGGCGGGCTGGTCTGCACTGGCGCGGGGCTTTGCTTATATATCTACGTACTTCTCAAACATGACGGCTTTGGGTCAAACCACCGCCACTTTTCGAAACAATTAACCTGTTTCAGAATTGAATATTTAAGGCCCTCCCCAATGATCTCTGTCTTGTCGTGTATCGTCGTTCAGCACGACATAAGTCTTGTTTTGCTTGCCGCCGCGCTTTGCGCCTTCGGGAGCTGGGCAACCTCCCGCATTTTCAGAACCGCGCGCAGCCGACCGATGCCGCAGGCTCAGGTGTGGTACTGTCTTACGGCCGCCACGGCGGGGGTTTCGATCTGGTGTACGCATTTCGTCGCCATGCTTGGCTTTCGCCCGGGGGTTCCCGTCAACTTCGATCTTGGCCTGACATTTGCCTCGCTCGTGATTGCAATCCTGGGTTGTACTTTCGGCTTCCTGTTTACCGCCATCTTCCGGTTCAGGTTCGCGAGTGCCATCGGCGGCGCGATTCTTGGGCTGACGCTGGCGGGGATGCATTATGCGGGCATGATCGCCTATCGCGTGCAGGGCTTGGTGATCTGGGATAAAACCTACCTGATCGTGTCGATCGTGTGTGCCGTGGTGTTGTGTGCCGCGGCCGTCTGCAGTGGCGCGCGAAGCCACAAGTACAGCGAGTTCCACATGGCCGGAATCCTGACGGCGGCCATCGTCAGCCTGCATTTCATCGGCATGACCGCCTTTCATGTCGAACCGCTTGAAATTGCCGGGAACTATGTGAACCCCGAGGCGCTTCGCGTTCTGGCTTTGGCAATTGCGGGGATCGCGCTGCTGATCGTGTTGGGCGGGCTGCTGAGCTATATGATCGAAGGGCGCGCCCGGCTTGAAAACATCGCCGAGCTGACCGCCGCGCGCAATGCCGCCGAAGCCGCAAGCCGCGCCAAATCCGAATTCCTGAGCGTGCTCAGCCACGAGTTGCGGACACCCCTTACCATCGTTCTGGGGTATGCCGGGATGCTGTCCCATCTGAAGGAGGCGCAAAGCCCCGAGCCGAACAGCACAATCGATCCGGCCGCGCCGAAGGGCCGGACCGTGGCAGAGCAGGCCGACAAATACGGGCGCAAAATCACGACATCGGCCAACCATCTTCTGAGCCTGATCAACGAGATACTGGACTACACCAGCATGGAACTGGGCGATGCCAAGCTGCAGAAGAAGGAATTTTCCCTGCATGATCTGCTGGAGGATGTGCGCGACCAGTTTCAGGTGATGAGCGCCCAGAAGAACGCCGCGCTTGTGGTCGAGTGCGATCAGATCGAAGCCTTTGCCGATCGCGGGCGCATCCTGCAAATTCTGATCAACCTTGTCGGTAACGCGATGAAATTCTCGAAGGGCAGCCAGATCACCCTGCGCGGCAAACGGCAGGGCAGCGGCTATGTGATCGAGGTGGCCGACAACGGGATCGGCATCCCGGAAGACAAGATCGAGGTGATTTTCGAAGCGTTCCAGCAAGTCGAATCCGCAGATCACCGGGCGGCGGGTGGCACCGGGCTTGGGCTTGCCATTTGCGAACGTCTGGCCGTGGCCCACGGCGGTGCCATAGCGGCCAGAAGCACCTTGGGCGCAGGAACTGTGTTTACCGTGACCATGCCGGCCGAGGCGATCTTTCAAGAGGCCGCGTCCGCCGGCAAAGTTGGCATCGTCGAACAGCCGCGCCTTGCAAGCTAAGGCCCGATGGGCCGATCACCCTGTGGTTTCGGGCGCCATATGCAACAGCCGTAGCGCAGTGCCGCCAAGGCTGCGGAAGGCGCGCTGGCGGCAACTGAGCACGATGATCTGCAGATCGCCCGCCTGACGGTGCAGCGCGTCGAACATGCGTTCGATCCGATCGTCGTCAGAGAAAACCAGCGCGTCGTCCAGGATCACCGGCGCGGCGCGCCCGGAGCGGGCCAGCATCCGGGCAAAGGCCAGCCGAACCAACAGGGCCACCTGTTCCTGCGTACCGCCAGACAGGATGTCGATCGGTTCTTCGCGCCCCTCGCGGATCAGCACTTCGGGCAGCAGCGATTCTTCGCCCCAGGTTAGGTCGGCCTCGGGCCAGAGCAGGCGCAGCAGTGGTTTCAGCTCTTGCACGATCGGGGCGAAATAGCGATCGCGCGCCTGGCTGCGGGCGGCGTCCAATGCCTGCTCCAGGCGCTGCAAAACGGCCACCTCGTGCAGGACGCGCGACAGGGCAGCCCGGGCGGCGGCAAGCTCCTGTTCGGTCTCGGCAAGCCGTTCTTCGACGGCGTCGCCGAATGACCGGGTGATACGTTCGTCAAGCCGGGCTAGAAGCGGGCGCAAACCGGCGATTTCATCCTGGGCCCTTTGCTGGACCGACTCTGCCCGAGTCAGGGCGGCCCCTGTGCTGGCAAGATCGGGGGCATCGCGGGTCAGCGTGGCGTGGGCGGTTTCTGCCTCGGCCAATGCGGCGGCGCTTTGTGCAGTCTCGATTGCCAGGCTGTCGAGCGTGGCCGAGCCAAAGGCAGCCAGCGTTTCGTCGGCGCGGCGCAGCCTGTCTGCCAGAGCATCCCGTGCGGCTTCGGCTCGGGTGGCCATGTCGCGGGCGTCGGCGAGGCGCTCGGCCGCGCTGTCCCGGGCGGCGCGGGCGGTATCGCGCAGGGTGCGTGCCTTTGCCAACGCGGTTTCAGCGGCGGCTGGATCAGGCGCTTCGTCCTGCGAATCCAACACCGGAATGCGGGCGAGCGTGCTGCGCAGCACTTCGATCCCGTCGGGCGCGAGGCTGTTCAGAACGGCCTTGGCCTGATCGTGGGCCTGTTCGGCCTTGGCGCGGGTCGCAGCGGCTGTGCGCGCGCCGTCGACATCGGCAACGCCTGCGTCTGTCAGCGCGGCGCGCAATGCGCGGTCGGCAGCATCGACGCTGCTATCGTCATGTACGGTATCGCCCGGGCACACCTCAAGCTGACCAATACCGTCAAGGTCCAGCCGCATGACGCGGGGCAGAGGCACAGGGTGGCCATCTGGCAGCGCCGCGCCCCCGGCCCGAATCGTGCCTTCGCGCCCCGGTGTATAATGGGCGACAACCTGCGTCACCGTCGCATCGCGGGCCGCGCGTGCCGTGGCAAGGGCCCCGGCCAGGGTGTCGATCCGGCGCAGGCTTGCCGCGTCGGGGCCGATGCGTCCTGCCGCTGCGGTTTCCATGGCGCGGCGTGCCTCTTCGGCCTGGACAATGCGGTGTGTCAGGTCCGTACGACGGTCGGCCCCATCCCGCGCGGCCTGCGCCTGCTGGGCGGCATTGCGCAGGGCTTCGGCTTTGGCGGCGTTGGCCTCTGCCTGGTCCAGCCGGGCCTGCGCCGTGTCGCGGGCGGCTTGCGCCTCGGTTCGGGCGTGCAAGGCGGTCCGGGCTTTGGTGTCAGCCGCGCTCAATTCCTGCCGAGCTGCTGTCTGTTCGTCCCGGGCCGCGTTAAGTTCGGCAAGACGGGCCTGTGCAGCCTGTGCTTTTAGCCGCGCCAGATCAACGGTGCGGGCCTGCGAGTCGATCGTTTCCGCATGGCGCTGCGCTGCCGCATGGGCAGAGCGGGCCGCTTCCAGTGCGGTTTGGCGGCTTGCTACGGCGTCGGGGTCTTCCCATTCGGCCAGCTCTCGCCGGGCGCGCGCGCGGGCTGTCAGCGCCTCTTGCAGATCGCGCGCCGTGGCGGCCAGGGTCTCGCGCTCGGCTTCCAGCCGCTCGACCTCGTCCTGAGCGGTTTTCCACGGGCCGCCAACCTTGGGCCGCCCGGTGCCGGTGGCCAGCGCGGCCAGTTCCTCGCGGCATTGGCGCAGCGCGGCATCCATCCGGCGCCCGCCCGTCATCGCCTCGACTTCGTGACCGACCGACGACATCAGGTCGCGCCGCGCGTCAAGGCTCAGCTTGCGCTCGGCTTCGGTCGCCTCAAGCAATCCGGTCAGGCCCTGACGCACCCAGATCAGCCCCGAAGGCCCGCCCGAGTCGCGCCCCAGCAGATCGGCGATCCAGGCTTCGGCGGCATCCGATTGCGCCACAAGCCCCGTTCCCCGGTGCACTGTCGCCGCCGGCTTCTTCAGCCAGCGTTTGCTGAGACGAAACAGCCCATCGGGCGTATCGACCTCCATTGACACTTCGGGGGCGCCACCGGCATGGGGTTGCAGAGACGTGACTTCCTTCTTGCGCGACCCGTGCGGGATGAAGAACAGCGCCTGAATGGCATCGAACAAAGTGGATTTACCGTGCTCGTTCGGTTCGCACAGCAGGTTCAGGCCATCGGAAATACCAGAGATCCGGGCGCTGTCGGTGAAACGGCGGACATTGGTCAGAGTGATCGACCGGATTTTCATTCCATCCCTCCCCGCACATAGGCATACAGCCGGGCCAGCGCATCGCCCGCCACCTGCCTGTCATCCTGCGAAAGGTCGTCGGATTCTGCGTCGTTCAGCAAGGTTTCGGCGGCAATGCGCAGGGCGCCGCCCGTGTCGATGTCATCCAGATCGGTGGTGTCGTACAGCGTGCCAAGCTGCGCGGTGAGCAGTTCGAAATGTGCAAAATCAGGGGCTGCCCGGGCGGCCGCCTCTTGCAGCGCAGCGCGGGCGGGCAACCCGGCCCAGCCGCTGGCCTCGATCCGTAGCAGAATGTCGCGCCGTGCCGCGCCCGGCAGAACGGCGGCAAGGGCCTCTGCCGCGTCCTGGCCCGAGGTCAGCGGCACCGCGCGGGTGTCCCAGTGGAACTGCCCGGTTTCCACCTCTTCGATGCGGGGCGTGGCGCCGGGCGCGTCAATGGCGACGGCAAGGCAGACGCCCCGGGCGCCATGTTTGAACCGGTCCTGTTCTGGGGTGCCGCTATAGTGCACGCGGTCAGAGATTGCCCGGCGCCCGTGCCAGTCGCCCAGTGCAAGATAGTCGAGCCGGGCGCTGCGATCCCGGTCGGGGGCGATGGCGGCGCCGCTTTCGGTGAAATCGGTCACGCCCCCGTGCGCCAATGCAATCCGCAACTGGCCGTCACCGCTGGGCAGTGTTGCAAGCGGCTCGGTCGGGTCACTCGCCGAAGCGCGAAAGGCAACGGGGCAGGGCAGCAGCACCGCGGTTTCGTCCATCTTCAGCGGGGCGGCGATAGTTACCGCGCGAATGTTCGCGGGCGCATCGGCGCGGATCGTGTCCCACAACGGTTCGGCGTCGCGCAGGTTGTCGTGATTGCCGGGCAGGATCCACCATGTGATCGCCGGGTCTTCGCCCATCGTCGCAAGCGCATGGCGGATCACGCCGGGCGAGGGCGTGGCGGTATCGAAGGTATCCCCGGCCAGCAGCACATGCGCCGCGCCATGATCGCGCGCGGCTTGGGCCAGACGCGACAGCGCGCCATGACGGGCCTCCATCAGACGCCCCCGGATGTTGCCGTCAGCGGCTTCGGGGATGTTGGCGAACCTGCGCCCGATATGCAGGTCTGAACTGTGGATGAAACGAAAACTCATGGCAGGCCCCGGGGTATTGGAAAGTGAAAAGGTCTGCTGTCAGACATGGCGCAAATGGGTGGCAAAACCTGTCATGGAAGCGCCGGGAAATCGGTTCGACGATGCGCGGCAACCATAGCGCGCAGGGCATCCGGGGCGATCACCTCGACCTGATCGCCCCATTGATACAGATACCATGCCATCTCGACGTGGCCCGAGGCGGAAAACCGGACGGTCAGTGCGCCATCGGGCTCGTCGGTCACCATCTGATCGGGATGGAACACGAATTGCCGTGCAACATCCGCAGTTTCAGGCGTGAACCGCCAGACAACCGGGCCGAACTCCGATTCCGCGTGATAAGAGCCGAAGGCTTTGGCCGAAAATCGGGCCAGATCGAAATCGGCCAGCCGGGTAAAGCTGGTGCCGGTGATTCGCGCACCGCGGATACGGTCCAGCCGAAACCGCCGCATCTGCCCATCGCCATCGACGGGCCGCGCCACAAGATAGCGGCGGATGCCCAACAGCATCCCATAGGGCTCCAGCACACGCTCGGTGGGGGTGCCATCTGCCCCCAGATAGGTCAGCGCCACGGTCCACGGCGCGCGCAGCGCTTCGGTCAGGACGCCCAGCGTGGTCAGATCGGGCGGCAGATGGGGCCCGGGCCGCGAGGCAAATCCTTGCGCTTCCAGCAGCGCTTCGGCGTCGGCTTCGGTACGGCGGGCGTGGCTGGAAGGCATCGCTGCCAGCAAACGATCGCGCAGCACGTTAAGGCGCTGCGCCTCGTCCGGGGCGCTGTCACGCTCGGCCCGCTTGATCGCCATGTCCAGCGCCACAAGTTCACTGTCACGCACCCCCTGCGCCTGCAGCCAGCGATGATCCAGCCGGGGCATCCGCCAGCGGCGTCGCCGGTCGGCATCCTCAACGATGTCGACCTGGGTAAAAACAGTTTCGAAAGATCGCATCATGCGCTGGGCAGTGCGGTGATCGCAGCCGAATTCCGCTGTCAGATCCGAAAGCGAGATGCCGTCATACCGCGACATGGCCATTTCGGCGACCCGCAGCAGGTCGGCAGCCTTTGCATAAGACATCTGGCGGGCCCTTCTAGATCCGATAAACGGATCTTAGTGTTTGGTGGTGACAGATTTTGCCATGCTTGTGCGGAACAGCCGCAATGTCAACGGGGCGTCGAGAAGCCGGCTGGACGAAGCCACTGCCAGTGGGGTCAGCTGCATGCCCAACATACCTGTACACCCTGCATTCGCCACCTTGGCAATCTTCGAGGGGGGCTCCGAATTCCGCAAGGCATATGAAATAAATTTCAGTTCCCGAGGAAAATTTCGGGTGTCGTTGACGGGGGCGGTCGGGATTCGTAGCGTCCCTGCAATGAATGTCGGCGATTGAAATAAATTTCGACTTCATGTGAGCCCCGGATCGCGCCGGGTGCATAGGGAGGAATAAAATGGCAACGAATTTCAAATCACCGGCCTTGGCCGGAACGGTGGCGGCTGTCCTGAGTGCATCGCCCCTTGCTGCGGAAGAGGGCCGCAGCCCGATCATGTGCGAGCCCGGTGATACCTATATCATGAACGTGATGGTCTCGGCACACCCCTATTGGGTGCCGGTCTACGAGGCGTTCCAGCAGGCCGCCGCCGCCTTTGGCTGCGAAACGGTTTTCTCGGGAACGCCGGATTACGACATCTCGAAACAGATCGCGTCCTTCGAGCAGGATGTGGTGCGTCAGCCGGCAGGCGTGCTGTTGCATCCGATGCAGTCCGATCCGTTCATCGAGCCCATAAATCAGGCGATCGATCAGGGAATTGACGTTGTCACCTTTGCTGCGGATTCTCCGCTGTCCAAGCGCACCGCCTATATCACGTCGGACAACCACGCCGAGGCCAAGTTTGCCGCCGAAGAGATCGTCAAGCAGCGTGGCGAGACGGGTGAATATGCCGTGCTCGAAAATCCCGGGCAGTCGAACCACGATCTGCGCGTGACCTCGCTGGTGTCGTATATGGAAGCCAACTATCCGGGCTGGGAGCTGGTGGGGCGGCAGGCCACCAATCAGGACAGCACCGCAGCCTATCGCGCCATGTCGTCCATCGTACAGGCCAACCCAGAACTTGACGCCGTGTGGATCCCCGAGGCGGGATCGGCCGAAGGCGCGGTGGCCGCCATTCAGGAAGCGGGGGCCGACGTGCTGGTGATGCATGCCGATATCACGCCCACGATGCTGGAACACATCCGCGCCGGCAACGTGCACATGGCGCTGAACCCGAACCAGGGTATCCAGGGGTTCATGGGGTTTGTCGCCCTGCATCTGGCGGCGCATCCCGACATCTTCGAGCCGTTCAACGACTACAAGACCTCGGGCTACAACCCGTTCCAGATCCCGTTCATGGACAATGGGTTTGCCGTGATCACCCAAGAGAACGCCGACAGCTTTGATCTGAACGCGTACATGAAGGACCGGTAAGACCGGGTTCAGCAGGCGGCAGCACAGCCCTGCCGTCTGCTGCCACTGTCCGCCGATTAGGGTGATCGCAATGACTGATGTCGTTCTGAAACTGTCCGGGATCCACAAGTCCTTTGGCTCGGTGCAGGCGCTGCGCGGCGTGGATCTGACCATGCGGCGGGGCGAAATCCACGCCCTTGCGGGCGAGAACGGCGCCGGGAAATCGACCCTGATGAACGTGATCGACGGCATTCTGGCGCCCGACCGCGGCACCATCTCGTGGGAAGGGCGCGAGGTGACCATTGGGTCACCGACCGAGGCACAAAAGCTTGGGATCGGGCTGGTGCATCAGGAAATCGCGCTGTGCCCGGATGTTTCGGTGGCAGAAAACATCCTGATGGCACAGATGAACATGAGCCGCAGGCTGTTCGTCGACTATGCGGCACTAGAGGCGCGGGCGGCCGAAGTGCTGGGCCAGCTTGCCGATATCGATCCGCGACAGCGGGCCGGAGACCTGTCGATTTCGAACCAGCAGCTGGTCGAGATTGCCAAGGCGCTGACGCTGGACTGCAAGGTGCTGATCCTTGATGAACCGACGGCGGCGCTGACTGACAAGGAAGCCCAGATCCTGTTTGGGATCATGCGGCGCCTCGCGGACCGAGGCATCGCGATCATCTATATCTCGCACAGGATGGCCGAGATCTTCGACAATTGTGACCGGGTGACCGTGTTCCGGGATGGCCGCCATATCTCGACCATGCAGGTTTCCGAAATCGAGCCGCAGGATGTGGTGAAAGCGATGGTGGGGCGGGTCATCGACGACCTGTATCCCGACAAGGCCGACGCTCCGGGCTCCGATGTCGTGCTGGACGTGCGCAATCTCAGCGAGGCGACGCGCTTTCGCGATGTGTCGTTCCACCTGAAACGCCGAGAGGTTCTGGGCATCGCCGGTCTGATCGGGGCCGGGCGCAGCGAGATCGCCAAGGGCATCTGCCGGATCGAAGGGGACATCACCGGAGAGGTCTGGCTGAACGGCAAGCCACTAAAATTAAGGGATTATGGCGAAAGTATCGACGCGGGAATGGTGTACCTTTCGGAAGACAGAAAAGGGTCGGGCTTGTTCCTCGATATGTCGATTGCCGAGAATATCTCGGCGCTCGATCTGTCGCGCATCGCGCGGCGCGGTGGCAGGATCGACGCGCGCAAGGAACACGCCCGCGCGCGCGAGTTGGGCCAGCGGCTGGGACTGAAATACGGGCGCCTCAGCGATCCGGTGTCATCCCTGTCGGGCGGCAATCAGCAGAAGGTGGCGATTGCGAAAATGCTGTCTGTCGATCCGGCGCTGATCTTTCTGGATGAACCGACCCGGGGCGTGGACGTGGGCGCCAAGGCCGAGATCCACCGCATCCTGCGCGATCTGGCGCAAAGCGGCGTGGGCATCGTGGTGATTTCCTCGGAACTGCCCGAGTTGATTGGGCTGTGTGACCGGATCCTGGTGATCCGGGAAGGGCGCGTTGGCGGGGAAGTCACGGGCAACGAGATGACCGAGGAGGCCATCATGAGCCTAGCCTCCGGCGTGGCATTTGAGGGAGCGGCACAGTGATGCAAAGCGGTACGGATCAAGCAATCGGCATCGACGGAACGCGACAGCCCAAAGGGCCGGGTGTCGCCAAGGGCCTGCTGAAGATGCGCGAAACCGGGCTGATCGCGATCATCCTTCTGCTTGTGGTGGTGATGTCTTTCGCCTCGCCCTATTTCCTTACCTGGGTGAACATCCGCACGGTCATCATGGCATTCGCGGTCGAGGGCATCGTCGTGGTGGGGATGACGATCCTGCTGATCTCGGGCGGTATCGATCTGTCGGTCGGGTCGGTGACGGCGCTGGCCATGGTGATTGGCGGCTGGTTGTTTCTGGCTGGTTTCGATCCCTGGATCGCCTCGGCGATCGCCATCGGCTGCTGCACAGCCGTGGGGGCCTTCATGGGCTTTTTCGTTACCAAGATTGGGCTGCACCATTTCATCGTGTCGCTTGCGGTCATGGTGATTGCACGGGGGATCTGCCTGCTTGGGACGGGGGGCCGGCCGCTTGGGCTCTATACCCTGCCACCGGAATTCAAGTTCATTGGGCAGGGCTCGCTTGGGCCGGTGCCAGTGGTGATCCTGACGTTTATCGTGATCGTTGTGATCTTCGATATCCTGCTGCGCCGCACGACGATGTTTCGCAAGGTGTTCTATACCGGCAGCAACGAACGCGCCGCGGCCTATTCCGGGATCCGCACAAAGCGGGTGATCTTTGCCACCACGACCCTGTGTTCAACGCTCTGCGGCGTGGCTGGCGTGATCTATATGGCGCGCTTCGGTTCGGCGCAGCCCACCTTCGGCATCGGGATGGAGCTGAACGTGATTGCCGCGGCGGTGATCGGCGGGGCCAGCCTGAACGGCGGGACAGGTACGATCTTTGGCGCGATCCTTGGCGCGGCGCTGCTTTCGCTGGTGTCAAGCTCGCTCGCGCTGCTGGATGTCTCTGTCTACTGGCAGGACATCATTCGCGGCTCGATCCTTCTGGCGGCGGTCACCATCGATCTGTTCCTGAACAAGCGGCGCGGGTAGGGCAGGCGATGCAGGATCCAACCACAGATTTCGAACTTTCGCGCCTGATCCAGACGGTGCTGACGCTGCACTTCATCGAAGGGATGAAACAGTCCGAGATCGCAGACAAGCTGAACATGTCGCATTCCAAGGTGAATCGGCTGATTGCGCAGGGGCGCAAACTGGGCATGGTCAAGATCAGCATAGATACACCCTTTCCCCGGCTGGCCGAGCTTGAAGCCGACCTGTGCGGAGCTGGGGCGTTGCGTGCTGCCGTGGTGACACCTTCGGTGCTGGGCAATGCAGAAACAACGCTGAACCAGGTCGGGCGGGCCGCCGCCGGGCTGCTTCTGGAAAACCTGCGCGACGGCGATGTGATCGCCATTTCCGGCGGCCGCGCGGTCAGCGCGGTGGTCGAGAACCTTGTCGCCGAGAGGCCGATGGACGTAACCGTGGTGCCGCTGACCGGCGGGGTGCAAGGAAAGTTCTATACCGATGTGAACCGGCTGGTATCGCTTTTGGCCGAGCGGCTGTCGGGCCGCGCGATGCTGTTGCACGCGCCGCTGTTCGCCGAGAACCGGCAACAATGCGACATGCTCAAGGATATGGCGCAGGTGCGCGACATTCTTGATCTTGCGCGCGGGGCGACCGTTGCGCTGACCGGCGTCGGTTCGGTCGCGCCCAGCGGGTCAAGTTACTACGACTTGAACCCGGTGCCGAAATCCGACCGCGAGATGCTTGTGCGTATGGGGGTCGAGGCCGAGTTCCTGGCGCATCTCGTTGGCCGTGACGGGACGGTGGCCGACTATGAACTGAACAGGCGCCTTGTGGCGGTAAACCCGGCCGAGCTCGGCTCGTGCCGGGTGGTGATCGGCGTGGCCTCTGGCCCGCAGAAGGCGCGACCGCTGCAAGCGGTGCTGAACGGTGGTTTCCTGCATACGCTCGTGTCGGATGAGGAAACGGTAACTGCTCTGCTTGGAAATTTGAAAGGATCGAAGAATGTCGCATGAAATGCTGTGCCGCCCCATCGGGGCCTCGGGGATCAAGGCCTCGGCTGTGGGGCTGGGAACATGGGCCATCGGGGGCTGGATGTGGGGCGGTACCGACGAAGCCGCCTCGATCTCGGCGATCCACACTGCGCTCGACGAGGGCATCACGCTGATCGACACCGCGCCCGCCTATGGTCAGGGTCTGGCCGAAGAGATCGTTGGCCGCGCCATCGCATGCCGCCGCGACAAGGTCGTGCTGGCCACCAAATGCGGGCTGGTCTGGGACACGCAGAAAGGCAACCATTTCTTCGACTACGAAAGCGGGCCGGTGCATCGCTATCTGGGGCGCGAGTCGATCATTCACGAGGTGGAGCAAAGCCTGCGCCGCCTGCGCACCGACTATATCGACCACTATATCACCCATTGGCAGGATCCGACGACGCCCGTTGATGAAACGATGGCGGCGCTGGAAACCCTGAAGCGCGACGGCAAGATCCGCTCGGTCGGGGCCAGCAACACCTCGGCACAGGACATCCGCGCCTACCTGGACACGGGCCAGCTGGACGCCGTGCAAGAGGAATATTCGATGGTCAAGCGCGGCATCGAACAGACGCATCTGCCGCTGTGTCGGAAAAAGGGTGTGTCGGTTCTGAGCTACTCGTCGCTGGCGCTTGGCCTGCTGAGTGGCAAGATGGGCCCTGACCGCAGGTTCGAGGGTGACGACCTGCGCAAGGATAACCCCCTGTTTTCGCGCGAGAACCTGCAACAGGTCGAGACGTTGATGCGTGAAATCGACCCGATCGCCGAGGCCCATGGAGCAACCCGTGCTCAGGTTGTTGTCGCCTGGACGCTGCAGCAGCCGGGGATCACCTTTTCGCTGTGTGGTGCGCGGACGGCTGACCAGGCGCGCGAGAATGCCGCCGCCGGTCGCATCAGGCTTGCGCCCGCAGAGGTGGACACCATCACCGCAGCGGCGGACCGGCGTCTTTCGGCGATGGCCGCCTGACCGGAGCAACGTTACCCGCCACCCGCCCGAAGAAACGCCGGAACGCCCCGTCCGGCGCAGGAGACCGTCATGCCGATGCAAAGAGGCCAGGCCCTAGATCATATCCGTGCCGATGCCGCCTTTGACGCCGTGGTGATCGGCGGAGGCATCAACGGCTTGGGCGTCTATCGCGATCTCTCGTTGCAGGGGCTGCGGGTTCTGCTCGTGGAAAAGAACGACTTCTGTTCAGGGTGCAGCGCCGCCCCATCGCGGATGATCCACGGCGGGTTGCGCTATCTTGAGAACGGTGAATTCGCGCTGGTGCGCGAGTCTTTGTCAGAACGGGACGCGCTATTGCGCAATGCGCCGCATCTGGTGCGCCCGCTGCCAACAACCGTGCCCATCGTGCCGCTGGTTTCCGGAATGTGGAACGCGGCGGCAGGCTTTCTGGGGCGTACCGGGCGGCCGACACGCCGGGGCGCGTTGCCCATCAAGCTGGGGTTGTCGCTGTACGATTTTGTGTCGCGCAAAGGCCGCAGGCTGCCGCGCCACCGTTTCAACAGCGCTCGCCGCACGCGGCAACTCTGGCCCGATCTGTTTCCGGGGCTGACCTGCTCGGCCACCTATCACGATGCGTGGATTTCCTATCCCGAGCGGTTGGGGATTGAATTGCTGCAGGATGCCGAACGCGCCGGCTCCGGGTCTGTGGCGCTGAACTATGCCGAATTGACGCAAAAGGGCGGCAGCTTTGTCCTGCTGGATCACGAAAGCGATACGTGCTTGCCGGTGTCGCCTAAGGTGGTGGTGAATGCCGCCGGGGCGTGGCTGGACGAGGTGCGCCGCTCCCTTTTCCCGGGGGAAAACGCGCCTCCCTTGGTCACAGGCACCAAGGGCTCACACCTGATCCTTGATAATCCGGCTCTGGCCCGTGCGTTGGGCGGGCACATGATGTTCTTTGAAAACGTCGACGGGCGGGTCTGTATCGTGTTCCCCTACCTTGGCAAGGTGCTTGCCGGATCGACCGACATTCGCGTCAGCAAGGTAACGCGCACCCGGTGTGAGCCGGAAGAGCGGGACTATATCCTCGACTCGTTGCGGCGTCTGTTCCCCGCGATCCCGGTCGACCCGGGGCAGATCGTGTTCAGCTACAGCGGCATCCGGCCGCTGCCCGCCAGTGACGCCGATTTTACCGGCCGCATCAGCCGCGATCATGACGTTCTGCGTGTTGACGGGCCGGTCCCGCAATTTTGCATGATCGGGGGCAAGTGGACGACATTCCGTGCCTTCGCGGCGCAGGCCAGCGATCTTGTTCTCGCCGAGATCGGGGAACGGCGGCGGCTGGACACCGGCACAGTACCCATTGGGGGCGGAGCAGGATTTCCAGGGCAGGCGGAACTCGCCCGGTCGCTGCAAGACCGGTTTGGCATTTCGACGGACCGCGCTGAACATCTGGTTGATCTTTACGGATCGCGCGCCGAACAGGTGATGACCCATTGCGCCGTGGCTAAAACGGATGCGCCGCTGGCCCGTGATCTGGCGATGACCGAAGCCGAGATTGTCTGGCTGATCCGAACCGAGCGGGTCGTGCATCTGGCAGACATCGTATTGCGCCGTACCCCGCTTGCCATCACCGGCCGGATCGACCGCGCGCTGTTGCAGGGTATCGCGGCCATCGCCGCTGCCGAACTTGGCTGGTCCGACGACAGAACCCGCCGCGAATGCAACGCCGTGACCGCCGAATTGTCCGAGTTTCACGGGGTTTCACCCCAACACCTGGATACCCGAAACAAAAACAGGAGCCGCACAGAATGCGCATAAGCCCCAAAGCCCGCATGAACCGGATGTTCACCAATGGAGGCTGTCTTGACGTCGCCATCGATCACGGGGTCTGTAACGAGCCAGGCTTTCTGAACGGCCTGGAAGACATGGCCAGTGTGGTCGACACGCTGATTACGGCGGCGCCCGATGCGATCCAGATGACCTATGGCCAGGCCGACCTGCTGCAAGCGCGGCCGGAAAAAACCAAACCGGCGCTGGTCATGCGGATCGACATGGGCAACCCCTATAACGATACCCGGCACCGGGTGATGTGGTCAGAGTTGCAGAACGCGGACGAGCCGATCATCGGCGCGCTGGAAATGGATGCCGCCTGCGTGGTGGTGAACCTGTTCATGCTGCCCGACGAACCCGAATTGTTCCGCCAGTGCGTGAATAACATCGCCCGGGTGCGTGCTGCCTGCCACCGCTACGGGATGCCGCTGATGATCGAGCCGCTGGTGATGCTGCCCAACGACGTGCGCGGCGGTTATCAGGTGGACGGAAACGCCGAGAAGATCGTGACGCTGGTGCGGCTTGCCTCGGAGATGGGGGCCGATATCATCAAGGCCGATCCGACAGACGATCCCGATGATTTCCACCGCGTGATCGAAGCGGCGCGCGTGCCGGTTCTGGTACGAGGCGGAGGCAAGGCCGACCTGAAGGAGGTGCTGTCGCGGTCGGCCCGGTTGATGGCGCAGGGCGCAAGGGGGATGGTCTATGGTCGCAACATCTATCAGCACGACAACCCGCGCGCGGTGGTCGCGGCGCTGATGGCGCTGGTGCATGACGGCGCGGATGGCGATACCGCGTGGGAGATTTACCGCAATGGCTGACGGTGCGCGCTACCTGCTGGGGCTGGACGCGGGAAATACCGTTATCAAGGCGGTGCTGTTCGACGCCGAGGGGCGGCAACTGGCGGCCCGGGCGCTCGATGGTAGCTCGGTCAGCCCGGCGCCGGGGCGGGTCGAACGCGATATCGACGAACTGTGGGCCAATGCCGGCGAGGTGATCCGCGCCTGCATCACCGACGCTGGTATCGCCCCCGAAGAGATCGCCGCCGTGGGCTGCGCGGGGCATGGCAACGGGCTGTATCTTGTCGATGACGCGGGCGCGTCCGTGATCGGCATTCAGTCGCTTGATACGCGTGCCTCGGAGATGGCCAGGACGTTGGCGGATCAGGCGGGCGATGCCTTGTTCGACCTGTGTCTGCAAAAGCCGTGGCCGTCGCAGACGCCGATGTTGCTGGCCTGGCTGAAACGCCATGCGCCCGAGGTGTACAGCCGCGCGGCGACCGTGATGTTATGCAAGGATGTCATCACCTTCCGGCTGACTGGCGCGCGCACCAGCGACGTGTCGGACATGTCCGGCTGCGGATTGGTGCGGATGCCGGATGGTGTTTACGACGACCGGCTGCTGTCGCTTTACGGGCTTGAAGATGCGGCGGGAATGCTGCCGCGATTGGTCGGGCCAACCGAGGTTGCCGGGCATGTCACCCGCGATGCGGCTCTTGCCACCGGTCTTGCACCCGGAACACCTGTCATCGCGGGTTTTTTCGACGTGATCGCCAGTGCGCTGGGCTCTGGTGTGGCGACACCGGGAGAGGCCTCTCTGATCGTGGGCACGTGGAGCATCAACCAGGTCGTCTCGACCGCGCCGATCACCTCGCAAGAGGTGTTCATGGTGGCCCGCTATGGCGATGACCGTTTTATGAACATCGAATCCAGCGCCACATCCGCCGCCAACCTGGAATGGTACATCCGCGAGTTGGTGGAACGCGGTGCGCATCACGATGACCCCTTTGGCCAGTGCGCGGCGCAGATCGCCAGGATCACCCCGGCGCGCGACGATCCGATCTATCTGCCGTTCCTGTATGGCTCGCGCCTTGGCTCGGAGTTTCGTGCAGGTCTTTACGGGCTGGGGGGCTGGCACGGCGAGGGCCATGTTCTGCGCGCCATCCTTGAAGGCGTGATGTTCGAACACCGACGCCATGTCGAGGTGCTCCACTCAGCCGGGGTCAAACTGCGGTCGGCCACGCTCTCTGGTGGGGGGACGCGCAGCCCGGTGTGGCCGCAAATGTTCGCGGACGGATTGGGCCTGCCGGTGCGGGTGGCAGACTCGCAGGAAACCGGCGCGCTGGGTGCTGCCATGGGGGCATCTGTGGCTGCCGGTTTTTATGATGATCTTGAAACCGCTGCCGCCGCGATGGCGCGCACAAAAACCCGCCTGACCCCTGATCCGGCAATGCAGGCGCATTTTGATGCGCGATACCGGCGTTTTCTGGCGGTGCGCGATGCGATGCGCCCGCTTTGGGCAGAGGATGCAAGGACGCAGGCCGCGCAGGGGGGATAGGCCACTCAGGGCGCGGTCTAACGCTCGGGCACGATCATGCTCTTGAACAGGGTGATCAGCGAGGGCGATGGATCCTTGCCTGGGAAATAGCGTGCAAACAGCTCGAACGGCAGCGTGGTGCGCCACGGCGTGCCGGTGGGCGTGGTGGTTTCGCGGACCGCACTGAAGGTTTCCAGCAGGGCCTTCTGCAATATCTTGATCTCGGCCGGTGCAATACGGTCAGAATAGACCATCGCATAGGGTTCCACTGAAAAGAACCTGTCTGACACCGCAACGGGGCCGCAATCGACTGCGCCATCGGTGCGAAGCGTGTCGAGATAGCTGAGGATGATGTCGCGATCACCAAAGTAGTAGCTGAGAGGCACGCCACTTGAATCCGGCTCGCGGCTGCAGAGCGCGGCAATCCCCGTCTGGTGCGTTTCGAACACCTTGTAGCAAACCGTATCCCAGCCGCTTCTGGGGATCACGCTTCGCCCCGATTGCAGCGCGTTGTTGATGATTTCGGGTGCGGTGCTGCCATCCAGTACGCCGATGCGGATGGTGCCGATCCGGCCGGAAGCCTCGATCCCGTGGCAGGACGCGACCTTGGTCTGATGCGCGTCGGCGCCCGGGGGATCACCATTTTCATAGGATACGATGCCATTCTTGGCAGGCACCAGCCGGCGGCCGTTGAAATCTGTCAGCGTTCCGCCCGCCGCAGCCTGTTCGATCCGGGCAAGCCCTGCCAGGTAGATCGCATCGTTCTGTTCCTTGTCATCGAAGTACAGAAACGACCCGCCCGATACGAAGACAATGGGCGAGAATTGAAACCGGGCGGCCCGATCCAGGGTCACGGTCACCGGGTCGCACAGAAGGTCGATCCTGTCTTCGTCGCCCAGCCACGACAGCCGGTTGGCTGCGTTGACATCGACCAGCGTGTAACCCAGCCCCGAAGTGTCCAGCACCGCCTTGCACAGATCGAACAGGAACCCCTTCGGTTCACCCGCCTCGCGATAAACAAAGGGTTTGGCATCGTGCCGGATGCCCACGCGAATGGGATCGGCCGCGCCGCCTTGTGTGAAGGTGCCGATCAGGATCAGGCAGAGGACGGGGATGCTAAAGCGCATTTGCGTTTCCATTGCGCAATTGACCACGAAACCATGACATTCATCAGAACAAGAAGCGTAATGCTGACCAGAACCAGAGCCAGGGCCTGCTGCCGCTGTGTCGTTTCGATATTGCGGCTTAGAAGCTCTGCATCCGTCATTGTCAGCGAGGCATAGTCGGGATCGAACATCAGGGCGCCGAACTGGAACACGGCGTGGATGACGATCAGAACCATCGACCAGAATATAAAGGGCCGCATGTGGCGCAGCTCCTGATCATAGGCCAGCCGCAGGAACAGCGCGAGGATCGTGCCGGGCAGGGCAGCCGCCGCGAAGGTCTTGAGGTTCTGGGCCTGTAGCAAATCGGAAAAGGCCAGCGTGTCCTGTGTGCCTCCGATAATCGGTGCAAGGTAATGAAACAGTGCCTGGCACAGGAAACAGAAAGCGAAGGCCACGACAAGATACAGCTGGTACTGGAAGATGGGCGGCCGAAAGAAATTCACCCAGCGTTTCCACCGCTGTTCTTCGTCATAGACCACGCGGAAGACGTAAACCGGAACCAGCGCGGCCGTCAGGGTGGTTGCCATTCTCAGCGCGAAAATGCCGGCGTCCTTCTTGCTCCAGATCACGTAGTCGGTCAGGCCAAGAAGCAGGTAGAGTCCAAAGCCGATCATGCTGGCGACAATGGAGACGAACACCGCAAAGTTCATCGCGGTAAAGCTGCTTTGATCGTCGATGTTGTCGCGGGCGCGGTCGACCCAAGTGCGGAGCGTGTTGATCACGCCATCGTCGTTGCGGATACTGCCAACATTGCCCGAGCGTTCAGCGTAAAGCGCGATCATCAGGCAGCACAGTTCATATTGACCGACAGATCCCGTATTCGGGTCGCCGGCCACGCGCCGTTGCAGCGCCGCCCATCGCTGGCCAATGATCTGTTTCGCTGCCGCGATGTCTCGCACACCAAGGTCAGCCGCCTGCTGCGCGCCATAGGGGCGCGGGGCTTCTGCCAGCCCTTCATTGGCGGCTTGGGCAACACGCAGGCCAAGCGCCGGGCTTGGCCTTGCCTCCTGCGCGACCTTGCTCAGGCTGACAAGATCGCTCACCTCTTCGGTGGTCAGGGTAACCTCGCTCTCAAGATTGGTTGGCGCGCGCCGCGAAATCAGCGCGCGGACTTTCGGATGCGGCCATGTCTTTGCGTCCATCCATGCCTTGAAGCAGAAAATCTTTTCGAGCTGTTCGATAAAGCGGCGGGTGCCAGAGTCGCTGTCGCCTGTCAGGTCAGCGTAATATTGCCGCGCGTTCTGAAGTGTCTCGTGCGTCTCATCGTCAAAGGCATGTTCGGTGGGAACCGGGTCGGCCTTCAACTGCTCCCAAAGCTTGATGACCTGACGAGGAATGCCCGCGACAAGCAGGGACAGTTTTCGCACGCGAACCTCGGCTGCACGAACGAACATGATGCTGGGCAGCAGCCCGACCATGCCAAGCGCCAGCAGCACCGGTTGCCATGGGTACTGTGTAAAGCGCGACGGCCGATCCAGCCAGGCAAGAACCTCTTGTGCGAACGTAAGCTCGGGTCTTGGGACCAGTTCTGGGGTGAAGATTGCCGTGTCGAGCGCATCAAGGTTCACGCCGACTTCGACAGGGAGCACGCCTTTCAGCCCGGCCACGATCGCCGCAGACAGCACCGTGTATATGATGGCAAGCCCGGCCACATAAAGCGCGACGGCAAACCAGAAATAACGCCCAACCCTGATCGAGGACGGCGGCAGGCTGCTGATGAACGTGTCACTCGAAAAGCCACTGGCCTTTCCGGTGTCAGCCTCTTGCGAAATCGCTGAGCCCGTCGACGGAATATCAAGCCGTTCACGGGCGTATAGAATCAGTATCAATAACCCAATTACATACGCAATTATGAAAGGGTCCGTGTTTTGAAATGGCATGGGCGCATTCCTTTATGTCCACGCCATACCAGGCGTGGCCAATCCCGAAGGCGTCTTAAATTACCTTGTCAGCAGCGGGTGAGTTTTGGGTTGCACTGAGCCTGCGCCGCGTCGGGCGAATAAATTAAAAGGCCGCCAGTCAACGCAATAGTTAACAGAATAACAAATATTCTAAAGCCAGACATTGCAATCCGCCTCCGAATTTTGAACAAAAATATTTAGTGTACTGTGGCGGTGCATATCACACTTTTTACGCGAAAAGAATACTTTCTTTCCCCCCAAAGCTGCTGGCGCGATAGATGGTCAGAGTGGGTGGCGAGCCGGGAGAGGTTGGGGTTATGTTTTAAAATTCTGTTTTTATTCATTATTTATGATTCTGCGATCTTCATTCTTGCGGGATCTTTCGCGCGATAGCAGACGGCGTTGGATCGGTCTGGCGCGTTACTCTGCGCGCAAGTTCAAGGATCGGGGCACCTGTCGCAGCATCGCTGGGCGCGCGTGTGTTGGTGCGGTTCTTGACAGGCTGCTATGGGGGAAACCATGAGAGTTAACTTCTCGCAGCTGTTTGATTTTCTGTCGTATTCGACCCTTTTGCGCTGGTCTTGGGGTCCTGTCAATTCGGTATTGTAAACTTCTGAATTCGCGAATCGCGAAATTCTTGTTACGATGGGTGTCATTAAGAATATTAACTTTTGCAGCCGCAGCTTTTGCGCGGTTCATTTTACAGCGAGATTGCCATGACGTTAGAGGCCGATATTCAAAGGCGGATTGATTCCGCCGTCGCGCAGGGTGATGAACAGGCCCTGAACGATCTGCTGAAAGACCTGTACGAACCGGCTGAACACGGTGACAATCCGTTCGATGCCGCGATCCAGCTGCGCCCCGAGGTGAAACGCGAACTCAGCGAAATCGCTGTTGAAAGCGATGCGGCGCTGAACTGGGCGAACAAGATCGCGCGGGCCGGGCGGTGGGTGGCCTATCAGGCCAAGACGGCCGTGGGTTTCAAGGGGCTGCGCATTGTCGAGGAAGGCGACAGCTGGTTCCAGTATCCAATGCTTCTGGACGACACCATCGACCAGCTGAGCCGCGATGCCGACAAGGCAATCTTTTCCCTAAGCGGCGCAGGCGATCTGCTGGAAGACATGGCCAACCGCCGCGAATACCTAAGCGCCTTGCAGCAGACCTCGGCCAGCCTGATGCTGCTGTCGGGTGGCGGCAACGACATTCTGGGCGGCGGTCGGTTCGGAACCTTTCTGCTGCCCTATGCTCAGGGCAAGACGGCCAAAGAGTTGTTGAATATGCCGGTCGTCAATGCCGAGTTGGGCAAGGCCGTCCGTGCTTACCGCAGTATCTTGAAAGAGGTGAAAGACAGGTTCCCGGCGGTGCGGGTTCTGGGCCATGCTTATGATGTGCCCTTTCCCGAGTCCGATGGCCGCTGGATCGGCAAGCCGCTTGGTGCGGCGGGCATTCCGTTGGACGTGGGGCGGTCAATCGTCGAACACCTGCTGGACCTGTTCACCAATGAACTGCTTGGACTTGAAGCGGAATTTTCGAACTACGGGTTCGTCAACCTGCGCGGCAAGGTGGATCAGGGCAAGAACAGCTGGTTCGACGAGTTGCATCCCAGAAACGCGGGTTATGGCCGGGCGGCCGAGGAATTCCGGAACGCCATAACCGATCTGGTTTCGGCTGGCAGCGTCGAAATCGCCGAGACCCCGATGGATGCAGCCGCGATTCCGATGACCCGACTGTCACCCGGTGTGAGCGAGGGCGAGTTTGTTGCTGCCGCGACGGGCCAGGTGATCGTGCTGGATCCGGGCCACGGCGGCGCACCGCCGCCAACAAAACTTGGCGGTTCAAGCTGGAACAACGCCATCGGCCCTCAGGGAACGTTGGAAAAGACGCTGACTCTGGACATTGCCGGGCGCGCCAAAGCCGTATTGGAAGGACAGGGGCATCGGGTCCATCTGACTCGCGACACCGACATAAACCTGTCTTTGAGCGATCGGGCCAAGGCCGCCCGCAACCGCAAGGCGGCGGTGTTCGTGTCGATCCACTTCAACGCATCGGCCGGGCACACGGCGCAGGGAACGGAAACCTTCGTGCATCCCGATCACGCGGCGCGGTCGGAACAGCTGTGTCGGACGGTTCAGGCGGCGATGGTGGCCGCCCTTGGCTTGCGCGACCGGAACAAGGGCGATCCCAACGGTCTCAAGACGGGCGCCTTCGGGGTGATCAACGGGGGGCGACACGCGGCGGAAACGGCCGCTGTGCTGCACGAAGTCAGCTTCCTCGATCGTGCCGATGAAGAACAGCGACTGATGGGCGAACCCTATCGTGACCGGATCGCCCGAGCACTGGCGCATGGCATTTCCGATTATCTGACCGCCGGCACCGAAAGCTTTGTTTTTGAAAGTGGCAGCAGCGATATCGGCGATGCCATCGAACTGGCGGCGAGCGAGGCGCACCGGACGGTTCCCGAATATCTTGGCTGGGCCGAAGCGCCGCAATCGGACCGGGTCGGGCTTGCCATGCCGCGTCAGACCGGCCGTGTCGCGCCGCGTCAGGCGGATTGGACGCACGCAGGGCAGGCGAGGTCGGCTGAGGCCCCGCAGTCGGGTTGGGCCCACGCGCAACAGTCGGGATTGTCCGACGGGCCGCAGGCGGAGTGGGTCGGAGGCCATGCGCTGCCACAGGATAGCGAAAGCGACAGTTTGGTTGCCCAGCCCGAGTTCGCGCGCCTGCTGGCCGAAAGCCTCTCGCGCGGGGCAGGCGACGCCAATGACATTTCGGAATTCGCCCATGTCGATCCGGGACCGGGGTTCGATATTTCTGGCATGGGGCTGAATGTCGAGGCGGACACCAGCGCCCTGCGTCCGATCTTTGCCGGGGTCGAAAGCGATGGGTTCGATGTAGGCGCATTCGAAACCTTCATCGCCGATCTGGGCCTGATGCATTTCAAGGCCATCGAGTTTCTGTTTCTTGGCAACAGCAATGCACCGGGGCGGAGCTGTGACGGGCGCAACGCCCTGCCGCCGCAAAGCCTCTGGCCGAAGATTGCACAATCCGCGCTGATGCTGGATGAAATCCGGGCCCGACTTGGCGCGCCTGTGCGGATACTGTCGTGTTACCGCAATGCCTCTTACAACAGCTGCGTCGGTGGGGCATCGGGAAGCCTGCATATGCAGTTCAACGCAATCGACTGGCGCTGCGACAGAGGCACGGTGGATGAATGGCACAGCGCCGCAATCGCCGTGCGGCAGTCGCGCAGCGGATTTGCGGGTGGCATTGGCGCGTATGGCAACAGCGGCTTCGTCCACATCGACACCCGCGGCAGCAACGCCGACTGGACCGGTTGAGCCCAGGGCGCCGATCAGCCACCCCCAGATGCGGAGTATAGCCATGCGCGACCATATCACGCCCCCGCCGCCGGGACGGGCCGCATCCGACACGGTGCCCTTCATCTCGGATTGGCGGGACACCCGTTCGTTTTCCGATGTTTCTGCCAATGCCGGCGTTACCGACACACGGAAAATGCTCGAAGGCTGGACAGCCACCCGCGAGAAGGCGTTGCGTGGTGTCCAGCTAGAGGCGCAGGTGGGCGATTGGAACACCGTGCCCGCCAGTCTACTGGAACTGCTTGCGCGCTATCGCCGGTCGGTGGCCCGGATCGTGGTGCCACCGGGGCAGACCAACTTCCGTCAGGTCCGGGCCGACAGCGGCTGGACCGGAACGGGCTTTCTGGTGGCGCCGAACCTTTTGCTGACCAATCACCATGTGCTGAACAGCGCCGAGGTCGCGGGCGTCGCGACGGCCGAATTCGATTACGAGTGGCCCAGTGACAAGCTGTTTGCCAATGTCGGCACGCCGGAGCCGCCGACCGTGCGCTTTGATCTGGCGCCGACACGGCTGTTCGTGACCAGCCCCGTCGGGGGCGGAGGGCTGGATTACTCGTTCGTCTGGATCTCGGACAAAGCTTCGGAACAATTCGGGAAAATCCGCATGGAGCGCGGATCCTTCATGATCAACCAATACGAACCGACCTTTGTCATCCACCATCCCAAGGGCCGCCTGAAAGAGGTGTCCTTGGACGATACCGAGCTTCTGGCCGTTAACGCGCTGAACATCCTGTACGCCGCCGATACCGATTTCGGGTCGTCCGGGGCCTGTGTGTTCAACCGCAACGGTCGGCTGGTTGCCCTGCATCACGCACGGCAGGAAGGCGAGGCGCTGCGTCGCAATTACCCCGAAGCCGCGCAACGCCTGTCCGACGGGCGCGCCGTCGAGGTTGGAAACGAGGGCATCAAGATTTCCGCCATCGCGCTGGATCTTGAGGCGCGGACAAGGCGGGGCGACACGGACTCGGAAAGCGCGGCCGAGGTTCTGGCGCAGATCGAAGGCTCGGACACGCTGACCGGCGTGTTTGGCGCGCTGGGCCGCACCAGCAGCGCAGAGGGAGACGCCGCGCGCGTCCGCGATCTGTATCAGGGCACGGATCAGGACATCGATATCGGGTTCTGGAACATGCACTGGCTGACGGACAGCGGGGCAGGGCCGGTTCGCGTTGAAGATGCCGTTACCGCGATGGCCGATCTCAACCAGGATATCTGGTGCCTGACCGATGTGTCGCCATTGATGGTTGGGGACATCGTGGCCGGGCTCAGTGACAGGTTCGGCGAAGAATTCGCGATCCTGTTCAGCGAAGACGGCGCCTCTCAGCTGCGGCTGGCGACTGCTGTGATCTGGCGCCCGGGCACGGCCAGTTGCACGAAAGAAGATTGGCCTGCTGCCGTTGCCGGTGCGTGGACACGACCGGTGCCCGATATCGAAGGCGGGGGCGGCATATTTCAGTCGCCTCCTGCGCGATACCGCATCGGGTCGCCATCCCGACCGGACGTGGGCATCAATCTGGTGCCGGTCAGCATCCGGCCGCTCCGCTCGGACGAGTTGCGCCGCCGTCTGGCGTCCAAATTGCTCGCCCGGGCCGTCGATCTGACCATCACTGCCACCTCCGGCACGTCCGATTGGATCATCGGGGGCACGTTCGAACCGCCCTTGGCCGACGAGGAGTCGGCCGCGCTGCAAGCCCGCGACTACGAAGTGATGTCCGCCGCCGACAAGCGGAGGGGCGGGGCGGTGAATTTCCTGCGCGCGCGCACCTCGGGCATTGGCAATATCTTTGTCACGGCGGATCTGGACCTGATCGGCGACAAGCACAACTTTTTTGACGTGGTGACAGACCGCACCGTCGACAAGTACATCAACAAGCTGGCCGACAATCGACCCGCCGTGCTGCGGCTGTCGCTGGACAAACCCGGCGCGACGCTCAGCGAGCAGACGCTTGACGCAACCATCAACAGCCTGATGTCGGGCGCGCCGGCGCGGGCTGCGGTCCACAGCTTGGCGCCGTGGCATGACGGGCTGGACTGGCGGGGCCGCGACAAGGTGGGGTTCCTGCTGGCAAACCGCGATCGCTTTCATGCGCTTCTGGCGCAAACCGCCGCCAACCAAAGGCAGATTTACCCCGATCTTTCGCCGCTCACCCTGCGCGACCTCTGGGTCATCATCTTCGCCGAGGCCGGGCTTGGACCGGGCAGCGTTGATCCGCAGTTCCGTCATTCCAATGGAGAAATCGGCCTGTTCCCGCTGCCGTCCAACATCGCCTTCTGGATCGGGGCTGACGCGCCTGCCTGGAACCAGCCGATGCCGCTGGCGACGAATATCGAAAGTTACGCCCGCTACCTCGGTCAGATCCGGAACAAGACCGTGGCGACTTCAGCCGGCCGCGCGCTCTATCGCGATCTGTTCCGCGAACCGGGGATCGCCAGGGAAGAGGCGCGGCAGGCGAAACTGCTGGCTGCCATTGTCCACGGCTATTTCGTGCGGGCAAATTATCGGGAGGGAGCCGTTCCGTTTCAGCACCTGCTGTCAGGTCTGGCGCAGGATGTGCCCGTCGACAGGCTGTTGTCGGGAACATCCTATGTTCACGCCGGAAGCTCGATCCTGACCAACCGCCAGCGCAACATCGACGCCGCGCTGGATGCCTATACCGCCGCAATGGTTTGAGGGCGCGTCGGGCCGCGTGCGATGCGCCAGCAGGTGGGGTCACGCGGCTCTTGCCGGTTGGGCCGGGGTTTGTCATTCAGGGGGCAAAACTGGCGAGCAAGGAGCAGGCAGATGCGGTGGGCGGCAATCGTGGTGTCAGGGACGATACTGCTGGCGGGATGCGCCGGGGTGATGGGCGAGCGTGCAGTGGTGACGGGTGTCGGCCAAGGCGACCTGCTGAAACTGCGCTATGGTCCAAGCCTTGGCTACAAGGTCAAGCTGGGGCTACCCGACGGAACCGAGGTTGTCCGGCGGACATGCGTGACCGAGATGGGGCAACTGTGGTGCGAAGTGTCGCTGGCGAAGGACCCGGGCGTGACGGGATACGTTTCGGCCGACTATCTGAGAAAGCCCTAGAACCCGCGCTTAGATGCGCGACAGCCGCCATGTTGGCATCACCTCCGAGGCGCTGCGATAGGGCCCCGTGTCAACGCCGCTGAACATCCCGTCCTGTTCCACGAACACGGTGCGCCAGCCGCGCGCGGCAGCGCCAAGGATGTCGGTGTGCAGCGTGTCGCCGCACATGGCGATCCGGTCCGGCGGGATGCCGGGCAGCGACTGTTCGGCAAGCGCGAAGACTTCGGGGAAGGGCTTGCCGAAAAAGCGAATGTCGGAAAGGCCCCGATCGGCCAGTAAATGGCCGTAATGTCCGGGCTCCAGCGAAAACCCGTGGTCGCGCGGCGCGGCGATATCGGCATTGGCGATGACCACGGGGCGCGGGGCCGCGGCAAGGCTGGCGGCCAGCAGGCCCTGGCGGGTGTCGTCCCAATCTTCGCTCGACAGGAACAGAATGCCCTCGGCCCGGTCGTAGCTCTCTGGGGTCTGGTCCAGTCGCAGGGTGTTGGAGTCGATGTCCGTCAGGGCATCAGACGGGGCGGCGACACAGCCCCACAGCCGGTCGTCGAGGCTGAGCAAGGCGGCGTCGCGGCTGGTTATGATCTCGTCGTGCGCAACCCGCATCCCCAGCTTGCGGAATTTCTCGGCCGCGCGGTCGTGGTCGTAGCTGGCGGCGTTCGACAGGATGCGGATGGCACGCCCGGCATCGCGCAGTTGATCCAGCCGCCGCGCGGCGCCGGGGATCGGCGTTTCGCCTACGTTCAACACACCGAAAGCATCGAAGACGAAGGCATCGACCGTATCGGCAATGTCCAGAAGCGAATCGATCCTGGTGGTTGCACGTTCGAACCGGGCCTGCGGCAGCCGGGGCCGCACCGCCTGATAGCGGTCAAAGATGCTGACAACGTCGGTCATGTCGCGGGCGGGATCCTTCAGTGCAAGCAGGGCAACGCCACGGAAGCGGCGCGGTCGGGGCGATGGTAGCGGGCACGCGGGGAAAGAAAAGCAAAAACGACAAATCAACATTTTTTCCTGCGCGGCAGGGGTTTCATGGGGTGAAGCGTGTCTTGTGCTAAATTTGTAGGCGACATGTGTATGATTTCGTTGTTTTGTTACAATTGCTCCGTATAGTTCCAACAAAACGACAGGGAATCGATGGCTTCGAAACGGATCAAACGGCGCGACCTTATCCTGCAGGTCGTACAAGAGCGGGGCGGCGCCAGCGTCAACGCGCTGGCCGAGATGCTGGGCGTGTCGACCCAGACGATCCGCCGCGACATCGACCTGTTGTGCGAAGACAATATGCTTCGCCGCAGGCATGGGCGGATCGAACTGGCCGAAGACCGGCTGAATACTCCGTTCGATCAGCGCGCCGGGTCCAACCTTGCCGGGAAGCGCGCGATCGCCGCAGTAGCGGCAGCGCAAATCCCCGATGGGGCGACGCTGTTCCTGTCCATCGGCTCGACGGTGCTGAGTGTGGCGCAAGCCCTGACAGACCGCAGGGAACTGACCGTGATCACCAACAACCTCAGCGCTGCGATGGCGCTGAGCGATGAGGTCTCGAACCGGATCATCCTGCCGGGGGGAGAGCTGCGGCTGCCCGACCGCGATTTCGTGGGCGAGGAGGTGGTGTCGTTCTTCTCGCGCTACCGGGCCGAATTTGCCGTGTTCGGCACCGCAGGCGTGGCGGACGATGGCCGTTTGCTTGAATTTCACCAATCCGAGGTGCGCGCATCCGAGAAGATGAGGGCGAATGCGCAGCGCTCGATCCTTGTGATCGACCACAGCAAATTCGGGCGCATGGCCCCGGCGGCGGGGGCGCTGATCGGGGATGTGGACCAGACGATCTGTGACACAGCTCCGGTGGGGTTCGCCCCGGTGATCGACGATCTGGGCGACAGGATCATTTTTGCGGAGGGGGCGGAATGAGCGCGACCAATCCATTTGTGCATGTTGACAACGTGGCGAAGCGGTGGAACGGCCAGCTGGGGGTCGAAAACATTTCTCTGTCGATTCCGCGCGGGTCGTTCGTGGCGCTGCTGGGGCCATCGGGCTGCGGCAAGTCTACGACGCTGCGCCTGTTGTCGGGGCTGGAATTGCCCGACGAAGGCACTATCGCGATTGACGGGCGTGACGTGACCAATGCCGCGCCATCTGATCGCAATCTGTCGATGGTGTTCCAGTCTTATGCGCTGTTTCCGCATCTGAACGTGGCCGAAAACGTGGTGTTCGGGCTGAAGGTGCGCCGGGTCGCGGCCGCCGAGCGGCGCGAAAAGCTGCACCGCGCGTTAGAGATCACCGGGCTTCTGGGCTATGAAGATCGCAAACCCGGAGAGCTGTCGGGCGGGCAACGCCAGCGGGTCGCGCTGGCCCGGGCGATCGTGGCGAACCAGCCGCTGTGCCTGATGGATGAACCGCTGTCTAATCTGGATGCCAAGCTGCGCGCCTCGGTGCGCAAGGACATCAAGAAGTTGCAGACCGACCTCGGCATTACAGTGGTTTACGTCACCCACGACCAGACCGAAGCGATGAGTATGGCCGACATGGTCGTGCTGATGAAAGACGGTCATATCCAGCAGGCCGGCCCGCCGGAAGAGTTATACTATCGCCCCGCCAACACCTTTGTCGCTGAATTCGTCGGAGCGCCACCGATGGCGCTGATCGACGGCGCGGCGCTGCCGGGGGTTGGTGGCGCCGCACGTGTCGGCCTGCGGGCCGAGAATGTCACAGTTGCCGAACCGGGGCAGGGGCGGCTGTCATGCACTGTGGCGGATTGCGAATTCCTCGGCTCGGAAACCTTCATCGGGCTGTCACATCCGGCCGCTAGTGGCCTGACCGTCAGCCTGCCGGGGCTTCGGCATATTCCGGCAGGCGAGAAGATGGAAATCGCGTTTTCGGACAAGGATTTGCACTTTTTCGACGCGGCAGGCCAGCGGCTTGCCGACCCGGCCGGGCAACCGGCCTTCACCGACGGATGAACGCGTAGTTTCAGGGAGAACTCAGATGAACGCTTTCAAGACACTCAGCCTCGCAACGGCCTCGGCCCTTGCCCTGGCGGCACCGGCTGCGGCCGAAACCGAACTGACCATGTACTACCCCATCGCCGTAGGCGGTGCGCTGACCGAGGTGGTCGACGGCATCGTCGCCGATTTCGAGGCGGCGAACCCCGACATCAAGGTGAACGCCGTCTATTCCGGCAACTACGACGACACCCGCGTGCGCGCGCTGTCGGCGCTGGCCTCGGGCGAACCGGCGCAGCTGGCCGTCATGTTCTCGATCGACGCCTATGACCTGATCGAACAGGACATGATCGTGGCCTTCGACGATATCGAAGGTGTGGATCAAGCCTGGCTCGACAGCTTTTACCCGGCGCTGATGGCGAACGGGCAGGTCGAGGGCAAGACATGGGGCATCCCGTTCCAGCGCTCGACCATCGTGGCCTATTATAACAAGGATATGTTCAAGGCCGCCGGTCTGGACCCCGAGGCGCCCCCGGCAACCTGGGACGAAATGGTCAGCATGGGCAAGGCGCTAACCAAGGACGGCACCTATGGCCTGATGATCCCCTCGACCGGCTATCCCTACTGGATGTTCCAGGCGCTGGCGATCCAGAACGGCAAGGAACTGATGTCGAATGACGGTCTGACCACCTATTTCGACGATCCCGCCGTGGTTGAGACGCTGGAATTCTGGAAATCGCTCAGCACGGACGAGGGCATCATGCCCGAGGGCACCGTGGAATGGGGCACGCTGCGCCAGGCCTTCCTGGAAGGCCAGACCGCGATGATGTGGCATTCGACCGGCAACCTGACCGCCGTCAAGAACGCCGCCAGCTTTGATTTCGGTGTGGCCGAGCTGCCCGCGAACGTGCGCAAGGGCTCGCCCACCGGGGGCGGCAACTTCTATGTGTTCAAGGACACCTCGCCGGAAGAGCAGGCCGCCGCGCTGAAGCTGATCGAATTCATGACCGCGCCCGAACAGGCGGCGGCATGGTCCATCGGCACCGGCTACATGGGCGTGTCGCCCGCGTCCTACGACACCGAGGCGCTGTCGACCTACACCAAGGAGTTCCCGCCGGCGCTGGTCGCGCGCAACCAGCTGGAAAGCGCGGTGGCCGAGTTTTCGACCTTTGAAACCGCCCGTGTGCGCGAAGGTCTGAACAACGCGATCCAGGCGGCGCTGACCGGGGCGAAATCGCCCGCAGATGCGCTGGCCGAGGCGCAGGCCGCCGCCGTGCGCCTGCTCAAGGACTACCAGTAACCACCCAGGCGGGCGCCCCGATGACAGGGGCGCCCGTTTGCCATTCCGCGAGGGGCACAGCCATGGCCGATCACGTCAGCAACGAACGCCGCAGACAGGCGATTTATGGCTGGATCCTGCTGTCGCCCGCCGCGATCCTGCTGGCGACCTTCGCGTTCTACCCCTCGCTGGCCACGCTCTGGTCCAGCCTGTTCAGCCGGGGCACCCGGCGACGGCCCAGCGAATTTGTCGGCGGCGAAAATTATAGCGACCTGTTTGCCGACCCGGTGTTCTGGAAAGTGGTCACCAACAACCTGATCTATGCGGGCGCGACCATTCCGATTTCCATCGCCATCGCGCTGGGCATGGCGCTTTGGGCGAATTCGAAACTGCCCGCGCGCGGGTTCATCCGCACCGCCTATTTCACGCCGACCGTGCTGCCGATGATCGCCGCCGCGAACCTGTGGCTGTTCTTCTATACGCCCGGGCTTGGCGTGCTGGACCAGATCGGCGGGCTGTTCGGCCTGCCCAGCGTCAACTGGCTGGGCCAGCCCGAAACGGCGCTGTGGGCCGTGATCATCGTGACGATCTGGAAAGAGGCCGGGTTCTTCATGATCTTCTACCTCGCCGCGCTGCAGACGATCCCCGAGGATTTGAAAGAAGCCGCCGACATCGAAGGCGCCAGCCGCTGGACCTATACGCGCCGGATCGTGTTGCCGCTGCTGATGCCGACGACGCTGTTCATCGCGGTGAATGCGCTCATCAACTCGGTCAAGCTGATCGACCACCTGTTCATCCTGACCAAGGGCGGGCCGAACGATGCGTCCAAGCTGATCCTCTATTACATCTGGGAGATGGCCTTTGCCTTCTTCGATGCGCCCCATGCGGCGGCGATGACGATCCTTGTGCTTGTGGTGCTGGGCGTGGTCGCGGCCGTGAAATTCACCATCCTCGACAAGCGGACCCATTACCAATGAGCAGGCTTTCCCGGCATTTCGAGGCGCTCGGCGCGCTGCTGCTGGCGGTGATCTGGATTTCGCCGCTGGTCTTCGCCTTCTGGGCGGCGTTTCACAGCACGTCGGATGCGGTCAACTTCAACCTGACCTCGCCTTGGACGCTGGACAACTTCCGCACCGCCTGGGAGGGCGCGCCGTGGTTGCGGTACTTCCTGAACACCTTCGTACTGGTCACGGTGATCCTGATCGGGCAATTCGTGGTGACGACGCTGGCGGGCTTTGCCTTTGCCCAAGTGCGCTTTCCGGGGCGCGACGTGCTGTTCATTCTTGTTCTGATGCAGCTGTTCATCCTGCCCGAAGTACTGATTGTCGAGAATTACGCCATGGTCTCGCGGCTGGGGCTGTTTGATTCCATCCTTGGGGTGGGGATGCCCTATATGGCCTCCGCTTTCGGGATCTTCCTGATGCGGCAGGCGTTCAAGGGCGTCCCGATTGAGCTGCACGAGGCCGCGCGCGTCGAAGGCTGCGGCTGGTTCGGGATTCTTTGGCGCGTCTACGTTCCGCTGGCCCGGCCGACGTACCTGGCCTATGCGCTGGTGTCGGTCTCGACTCATTGGAACAATTTCCTGTGGCCGCTGATCGTGACGAATTCGCCCGATACCCGGCCGCTGACCGTGGGGCTGTCGATCTTTGGCGCGCCTGAAAACGGCGTGGACATCAGCGTGATTTCCGCGGCCACGATGATGACGGTGGCGCCCCTTCTGATCGCCTTCCTCGTGTTCCAGCGCCAGTTCGTGCAGGCCTTCCTGCGCGCGGGGATCAAATGACATGGCACGATTTCTGCAACTGACCGACCTGCATGTGGTGGCCGAAGGCGCACACGCCTCTGGCGTGCTGGACACGCGCGCGCTGTTGGAGGCCGCCATCGACCGGCTGATCGCGATGCGCGCCGCGCTGGACCCGCTGGATGCGCTGCTGGTCTCGGGCGATATCAGCGACGATGGCAGCGCCGGTAGCTATGGCTTTGCCCGGGCGCAGCTCGACCGCCTTGGCCTGCCGATGTTCGTCGTGCCGGGCAACCACGATGCACGCGCGCCGATGCGCGCTGCGTTTGCCGACCTCGACCATGTGCCCGGCTCCGGCCAAATCGACTGGATCGCACAGGTGGGCGACACCCGCGTGATCGGGCTGGATACGCTGGTCGAAGGGCAGGGCGGCGGACGCCTGCACGACGACAGCCTCGCCATGCTGCGCGATGCTGTGGCGGATGCGACCGGCCCCGTGCTTGTGATGCTGCACCACCCGCCGATCCGCACGGGCATCCGGTTCATGGATGCTATCGGGTTGGAAAATACCGCGGCGCTGAATGCCACTCTGGCCGATGCACGCGCCGACATCACCCTGATTGCGGGCCATGTGCATGGGGTCCATCACGGACGGCTGGGCCGCCATCGCGTCTTTACCGCACCTTCGACCTGCAGCGGGTTCGCGCTGGATCGCCGGGCGGATGCCGTCACGGGGTTCTACCTCGGGCCGACTGGCTGTGCTGTAATCGACACGGGGGCCGACGGAATTATCAGCGCGGTTCCGCTGGATCCTGCAGACGGCCCGTTTTCGTTCTAGAACGGCGCGCTATGGAAAACTCTCCCGTTCTGGTTGTTCTCAATCTTGCCGCCGCGGCGGCATTCCTGATCTGGTCGGTGCGCCTTGTGCGCACCGGATTCGAGCGTGCGTTCGGAGGCCACTTGCGCCAATGGCTGCGCCGGTCGACCAGCAACCGCCTTGCCGCTGCCGCCACCGGGGCGGGCGCGTCGATTCTGCTGCAAAGCTCGACCGCAGTGGCGATGCTGCTGGCGGGGTTCATGTCGTCGGGTGCGATCAGCGTGGCGGCCGGGCTGGCGATCATCCTTGGGGCCGATCTGGGGTCGGCCATCGTGGTGCAGGTGCTGACCTCGCCGATCTCGGTTTTGATGCCGCTGCTGTTGCTGGCGGGTGTGCTGATTTTCCTGCGCAGTTCGCGCCGCAGCCTGCGGCAGGTGGGGCGAATCCTGATCGGGCTGGCGCTGATCTTCATGTCGCTGGACCTGATCCGCGATACCAGCTTTCCCCTCACGCAAAGCGATACCGCGCGCGCCACTTTGGCCTACCTGTCGGGCGATCCGCTGACGGCCTTTCTGTTGGCGGCAGTCTTTGCATGGCTGGTGCATTCCAGCGTTGCCGCCGTGCTGCTGTTCGCCACGCTGGCCGCGCAGGGGGTGCTGCCGTTGCAGGCGGCCTTTGCGATGGTGCTGGGCGCGAATCTTGGCGGCGCCTTCATCGCCTTCTTCCTGACGCTGCAATCGGATGTCGACGTGCGCCGCGTGATCCTTGGCAACCTGCTGCTGCGGGGCGGCGGGGCTTGTGCGGCTGTAATCTCGCTTTACTGGCTGGATGCTACCGCGTTGATCCCCGGCGGCTCGGCGCAGCAACAGGCGCTGAACGTGCATCTTGGGTTCAACGGTCTTCTGCTGCTGGTCGGGTTGGTCGTGCTGGTGCCCTGTGCGCGACTGGCCGGGCTGTTCCTGCCGGCCACGGCCGGTTTGGGCGCGGACATCACACGCTCGGCGCTGGATCCGACGGTCAAGAACCGCCCGGCACTGGCATTTGCATGCGCACAACGCGAACTGGTCGAGATGGCGAACCGGATCGAGGCGATGCTGCGCGAGGCAATGCCCCTGTTCGACACCTTCGACGAACCCGCCGCCGAAAGGCTGCGCGTGGAACAGCGCGAGGTGTCGCGCATGTCGCTGGATCTGCGCGTCTACCTGTCGGGCATCCGCAGCACGGACCCGAACGAAGATACCGGCACCCGTGCTTTCGATCTGGCGGGGGTGGCCGTGAACCTTGAGGCGGGGGCCGACAGCATCGCGCGCAAGATGGTCAGCCTTGCCCGGCGCAAGAATGCGGAAAAGACGCATTTTTCCGAAGACGGCTGGCGCGAGCTGAGCGATTTTCACGATACTGTCCTTCGCAACGTGCAGCATGGTATCATCGTGCTGATGTCGGAAGATATCGGCGCCGCGCGCGAGTTGGTTGGGCAGAAGGAAAAGATCCGCGAGATCGAAGAACGGCTGGAGCGCAATCACCTGACCCGCCTGCGGCAGGGTCTGACGGAATCGATTGAAACCAGCGCCATCCACATCGATCTGCTGCGCGCGCTGAAGATGCTGAACACATCCTTCGCGATGATCGCCTATCCGATGCTGAAGGAACATGGCGAACTGCTGGAAAGCCGGCTGGCCAACAGCTAGGGCCGGTCAGGCCCGGGCGGCGCGCAGGTAGTCCACAAAGGCGCGCAGCGGGGCAGGCGGACGGCGTCCGTGGAAGTACAGGAACGGGCCTTCAAAACCGGGCCACCAGTCTTGCAGCACGGGAACCAGCGCGCCGCTGTCGAAGTGTGGCTGCAGCCAGTTGCGAAAGGCCATGCACAGCCCCATCCCGGAAATCGCGTGCCCGATCAGCGCGGCCGAGCCATTGGTGCCCACGGTCAGCCGCGCCCGAACGTCCAGCGAGAGCGTTTCGCCGTTGCGCTCGAACTCCCACGGGACAAGCGCGCCGCTGGTGAACCGCGCGCGCAGGCAATCGTGGTGCAACAGGTCGCGGGGGTGGGCCGGGATTCCGGCGCGTTCCAGATAGGCCGGGGCGGCGGCCAGCGCGGCCTGCTGGCGCCGTGGCCCCAGGGGCAGGGCGATCATGTCCTGCGCCAGTGCTTCGCCATAGCGCACCCCGGCATCGCATTGCGCGGCCACGGTATCGACCAATCGGTCGTCTACCATGATTTCGACCGTCACGCCGGGATGGCGCGCCATGAAGCCTTCGATCAGCGGCGGCAGGATATCGACCATCACCGCCCCGGGTACATTCAGCGTCAGTCGCCCTTGCAGCGTGCCGGACCGGCTGCGCACCGAATCCATCGCGTCAGCCGCGTCGGCCAGAAGCGGCGCGATCCGTTCGGCCAATTCGTGGCCCGCTTCGGTGGGCGCGACGCTGCGGGTGGTGCGGGTCAGCAACCGGGTGTCAAGCCGCGATTCAAGTCGGGCAATGGTGTCACTGATCGTTGCCGGAGACAGACCAAGCGTGCGGGCGGCGCTGCGAAAGCCCCGCGCGCGCACCACCGCAAGAAACACGCCAAGATCGTCAAGATTGTTCGTCATGCCGATCAGCTTATTCGGATTGAGGGGTGTTTTCAAACAATCTGGCGGAGGCCATCTGTGGCCTGTCAAACAAGGAGACGCCGCATGACAATTCCCGCCGCCGCCGCTGGCCGCTTTACCTTTCCCGGAACTGACCTGAGCGTGAACCGCTTGGGCTATGGCGCCATGCAACTGGCCGGTCCGCACGTGATGGGCCCACCGAAAGATCGGGAAGAGGCGCTTGCCGTCCTGCGCGAGGCCATCGCGCTGGGCGTCGATCATATCGACACCAGCGATTACTACGGGCCCCATGTCACCAACGAAATCATACGCGAGGCGCTACACCCCTATCGGGATGGCCTGGTGCTGGTCACCAAAGTCGGCGCCTGGCGCGACAATGCGGGCGGCTGGAACCTGCAACGTGACGCTAGTTTTCTGCGCCAATCGGTCGAAGACAACCTGACCCGCCTCGGTCTGGACCGTATGGACATCGTGAACCTGCGCCTGGGCGGCCCCGAGGACGATGTCGCAACGCCGATGCGCCTGATGCGCAAGCTACAGGATGAAGGGCTGATCGGCCATATCGGCGTCAGCACCGTCACGGCGGATCAACTGCGCATCGCCCGCGATATCGCGCCTGTGGTTTGCGTCCAGAACCACTACAACCTTGCGTATCGGGACGACGACGCGCTGATTGACGGGCTGGCAGAAGACGGGATCGCCTATGTGCCTTACTTCCCGCTGGGCGGCTTCAGACCGCTGCAATCCGCAACGCTGGACACGGTGGCGCGTGACATGGGCAGCAGCCCGCAGAAGGTGGCGTTGGCGTGGCTGCTGCAACGCAGCCCGAACATGCTGGTGATCCCCGGCACCTCGCGCCGGGTGCACCTGCACGACAACGTGGAGGCCGCTGCGCTGACGTTTACGGAAGCGCAGAAACGCGCGTTGGACGCGATCTAGGGCAAGCAGGCCGCCCCTTTGCCGGGGCGGTCACCCCGCGCAGGCCACCGCCGCCCGCGCCAGTTGGGCCGAAGCCGCTACCCCGTCGATCAACGGCAGACCCGCACGGGCGGCCAACTCCGCACGTAGCGGCGACATGCCCGCACAGCCCAGAATGACGCAGCCGGCCTGATCTTGCACGCGGGCGGCCTCAATCTCCTCTGCGATACGATCAAGCGTTTCGGGCGCGCCTTCGTCGATGGTCAGCACCGGCAACCCACTGGCCCGGACCGAGGCGCAAATCCCCGCAAACCCAAGCGCGGCGATGTTTTCCTCGATCACCGGGATCGACACGGGCAAGGAGGTGACAACCGAAAACCGCCGACCAAGAAGCATCGCCATGGCATAGGCCGCCTGTCCGATCCCCAGAACCGGGCAATCCAAAGCGGCCTGTGCCTCGGTCAGCCCGGTATCGTCGAAACAGGCAATCACGATCGCATCCGCACCCTCGGCGCGCGCAGCGCGGGCGCGGACCAGCACACCGGGCACGGCGGCAGCGCCGTCTTCGGGGCCCTCAATCGCGGGCGGGCCATCCGTATTGGTCACCCCGACGATCTCGGCCCCGTACAGCGCCTCTTGCGCCATGGTGACGATGCCATCGGTCATCGATTGCGTGGCATTCGGGTTGATATAGGCAATCTTCATGCGGCCTTGCCTGCGTCCGACCCATGGCGCGCCCGCCGCCGCCCGATCACCCAGACGCTCACAAGAAACACCGCGATGATGACGAAGGAAAACGCCGTGGTCAGCGTCCCCAAGGCATAGATCACCGGGGTCGTCACATTCGTCGTCATCCCGAAAATTTCCAGCGGTAACGTGTTGTAGCTGCCGGCCGTCAGTAGGGTGCGCGCAAATTCGTCATAGCTGAGGGTAAACCCGAACAGCGCCACCCCGATAAGCGAAGGCGCGATGATCGGCAGCACCACATGGCGCAACGTCTGCCACGCGGTTGCCCCCTGATCGCGCGCCGCTTCCTCATAGCTTTTGTCGAAGCGGTTGAAGACGGCGAACATGATCAGCAGCCCAAACGGCAGGGTCCAGGTCAGCTGGCTGCCAAAGCCCGAGGTTGCCCAGTGAATCTTCAGCCCCAGCTGGTTGAAGATCAGCCCGACGCCCAGCGAAATCAGGATCGACGGGATCACAAGCGAGGTGATGGCGGCATAAAACAGCAGCCCCGAGCCCGCAAAACGTTTGCGAAACGCCAGCCCCGCCATGACCGAGACAACAACGGTGGTCACCATGACCAGCAGACCCAGCACAAGGCTGCGCCGGAATGCGCCCCAGATATCGCCCACCGCCTGTTCCTGGAACAGGTCGCGGAACCAGTGCAGCGAAACCCCGTTCATAGGAAAGGTCAGCCCGCCCTGTGGTCCCTGAAAACTCAGGATGCCGATGGTCAGGATCGGCCCGTAAAGGAACAGCACAAACAGGACGAAAACCGCTGAAAGAACATAGAAACTGCGCGGACGGCGGTCCATCTCAAAGCTCCTTGCGGATGTTGACGAAGCGCAGCAGGATCGCGATCACGATCAGCACGGTGCCCAGAAGCACCACGGCGGTTGCCGCGGCCGAGGGGTATTGCAGCAGCCCGATGTCGTTGGAAATCAGCCGCCCCACGTTGGCGCGCTGTGAGCCCGACATGAACCGCACGGTGATGAAATCGCCCATCACCAGCGTGACCACGAATATGGTGCCGATCATGATGCCGGGCTTGGTCAGCGGGATGATCACATGCATCAGAGTCTGCAGCCCGTTGGCGCCATTGTCCCGCGCCGCTTCCAGCAGCGATCGGTCGATCCGCATCATCGTGTTGAAGATCGGAACCACCATGAACAGTGTGTAGAGGTGCACAAAGGCAAGGATCACCGAGAAATCGGAATAGAGCAGCCATTCCAGAGGTTCGTCTATCACGCCCCAGGAGATCAGCGTCTGGTTGGCGATCCCGTTACGCCCCAGAAACGGTATCCACGAAATCATCCGGATGATGTTCGAGGTCCAGAACGGGATGGTGCAGAGCAGGAACAGTGCGATCTGCATCGTTTGACTGCGGATGTGGAAGGCCAGGTAATAGGCCACCGTGAACCCGATCACCAAGGTCAGCGCCCAGGTGATAAGCGCGTATTTCAACGTATTTCCGAACACCCGATAGGTGACGGGCGACGAAAACAGGAATTCGTAATTGTCGAATTGGAATGCCGGGTAAATCGAAAACTCCGTCGCACCCCAGAAGCTGACGATCACGATCATCACGATCGGCGCAATCAGGAACGCCAGCAGCACCAGCGTCAGCGGTGTGGCCTGCACCCATCCCAGCATATGCCGGTTTTTCAGGAAATGTGCCGCCATCTGTCCTCCACGCGCGTCCCGCTTCTCTTTGGCAAAAATACTCTCGGGGGGTCCGGGGGGCTGAAGGCCTCCCGGCCGGTCGGCGCGCGTCAGCGCGCCGAAACCCATTTCGCGGACCGGCGCGCGTCAGCGCGCCGGCTCCACGTTTACGATGCGATGAATTCGTTCCACTTGCGGACCATGTACTGGTTCTCGTCCATCACGGCGTTCCAGCAGGCGACAGAGCCCATGCGTTCCTCGAAGGACCCGCCGTCGCGCACGGCTCCGGCCTCTGCCAGCTTGTCGCCGGTGGGCGAGGTGATGACATCGGTGGCTTCCTTGCCCTCGAACCAATAGCCCCACTCGTTCTCGCTCATGAATTCTTTCGAGGTTTCCGGAACGGCCGAGTAATAGCCCTGGCGCATCAGGTAGCCGCCGACCCAGCCCGAGAGATACCAGTTGATGTACTCATAGGCCGCATCCAGCTCCATGCCCGACAGCGAATTCGACAGCCCGATGCCTCCGCCCCATGACCGGTAGCCCTCTTTCAGCGGCTGGTAGACACAGTCGATGCCGCGCGACTTCACGGCGGTGATCGCGGGCGACCACATCGACTGGATCACCACTTCGCCCGACGCCATCAGGTTTACCGACTCGTCGAAGGTTTTCCAGAAGGCGCGGAACTGGCCTGCCTGCTTGGCCTCGGTGAAGATCGCGAAGGTCTTGTCGATCTCCTCGCGAGTCATGTTGCCCTTGTCGCCGTACTGGATCTCGCCCATGGCCTCGCAGACCATCGCCATGTCCATGATCCCGATCGAGGAAATATCCAGGATCGACGCCTTGCCCTTGAACTCGGGGTTCAGCAGCTCGGCCCATGTGTCGATGGGGCGGCCGATCAGGTCGGGGCGGATGCCCAGCGTATCGGCGTTGTAGATCGTCGGGATCAGCGTCATCCAGTTGGTCTGCTCGTCCGCGAAGGTCTTGGCGCCCTGTTCCGGCACGAAGCCCACGGTGTGCGGCGCGGTGCCCTGTGCGATCACGCTGTCTTCGGTCAGCTTGCCGGATTTGAAGATGCCGACGATCTTGTCGTAGTTCTTGATCTTGCTGACATCCATCGCCTGCAGGTTGCCCGTCGGCCAGACCTTCTTGCAGATCCAGTATTCGATGTCGGCGATGTCAAAGCTGTCGGGCTGGGTCGCGGCGCGCTGGGTCACGCTGTCGGAATCCAGCGCCGTCATTTCCAGTGTGAATCCCAGGTCTTCCTTCACCTTGTTCGCCACGTCGTTCAGGTTCGACACGCCGGTGCCGAACTGGCGCAGCACGATGTTCTTGGTGTCCTGCGCCCACAGCATCGGGGCGGGGAAGGCCGAGGCGGCAATCGCCGCGCCGCCGGCTTTCAGCAGGGACCGGCGGGAATATCCTACCTTGGGTTTGGCCATGTCTTGATCCTCTCTGGTTGGAAGTCTTTTGTTGGGTTTGTTGGGTTTGTTGGGTTTGTTGGGTTTGTTGGTGTCGTCGTCGTTCCGGCCCATCAGGCCCGAAGGTGGTGCAATCGGCGTTCGTCCCATGCCAATCGCACGGATTCGCCGGGGGTGTTGGGCGCGGCAAAGAACTGCTCTTCCGGCAGCAAGGCCAGTACGTCGTCGCCGGTCTCGGTGCGGGTGCTGACCGCGACCGAGGCGCCCTGGTATTCCACGGCGATCACCGTCGCGGGCAGCCCTTCGGGCGCAATGGTTACCGCGTCCGAGCGGATCGTGGCCTTGCCGCCGGGCAGGGCGATCACGTTGTGCCCGCCAATAAAGCGCGCGACAAATTCGGTGTCGGGCTGCGCCCAGACCTCGCGCGCGGGGCCCGCCTGTTCGATCACCGCGTTGTTCATCACGACGATCTCGTCGGCCAGCGCCAGCGCCTCGTCCTGCCCGTGTGTGACGTGGATAAAGGTGATGCCCAGCTCGCGTTGCAGCTTCTTCAGCTCGCTGCGCATCCGGATCCGCAGGAACGGGTCCAGTGCCGACAGCGGTTCATCCAGCAGCAGCACCTTGGGTTCCGTCACCAGCGCGCGCGCCAGTGCGACCCGCTGTTGCTGCCCGCCCGACAGCTGCGCGGGCAGGCGATCGGCCAAATGCGTCATGTCGACCAGATCCAACAGCTCGTTCGCGCGCTTGTGCCGCGTGTCTTTGTCGACGCCCTTCATGCGCAGTGAAAAGGCAACGTTGTCGCGCACCGACAGGTGCGGAAACAGCGCGTAGTTCTGGAACATCATCGCGGTGCCGCGCTGGGCCGGGGGCAGGCGCGATACATCCTGCCCGTCCAGCAGGATCGAGCCTTCGCTGATCTCTTCGTGCCCCGCGATCATACGCAGGGTCGAGGATTTGCCACAGCCCGACGGCCCCAGGAAACACACGTAGCTGCCCGGGGAAAAGACGTGGTTCAGATCGCGCACGGCAACCGTGTCGCCATAGCGTTTGGTCAGGTGAACCAGTTCCAGATCGTATCCTGTGCGCATCGTGCCCCCAATCTGCGTCTCCTGGTCAGCATGAGAGCAGCCCGCGGCGAACCGGCAGAGAATTCTGTGCCAGACAGGAGCGGAAACACGATCTGCGCAAAGATTGTGCGCTTGTCACATTGATGTGCGCATAAATGGTCACAAGTTTGTATACAATTATGCCGACAACCTCATACGTCGGGTCGCACTTGTTCATTCCTCCGCGAATCGCGACAACGAGGGACAGGCTGCAATTCGGAAGGCCGTGACGATGACGATGACCGATTCCAAACAGTGGACGACCGAGACGGTGGCCGCCGATCTTGAGCGCGCCGTGCATGAACATCGCCTGCCGCCGGGCACCAAGCTGGGCGAGGATGAATTGGGCGAGGCCTATGGCATCAGCCGCACCATCGTGCGCGCGGCCTTGCTGGCGCTGTCGCACCGCCATCTGGTCGAGTTGAAGCGCAATCGCGGCGCCTTTGTCGCTCAACCTTCGGTGCGCGAGGCGCGCGAGGTGTTCGAGGCACGGTCCTTGCTGGAGCCGCGCACCGCCCGTTCTGCGGCCGAGCGGATGACGCCTGCGGCGCTCGACATGCTGCGCGCCAATATCGCGCAGGAACACGAGGCGCTGGATTCGGGCGAAAACGGGCGGGCGCTGTTCCTGTCGGGGCAGTTCCACGTTGAACTGGCCCGCATTGCGGACCAGTCGACCATCGAGGGCATCATCTCGGAATTGATCTCGCGGTCGTCCCTGATCATAGCGCTGTACTGGCGCCGCCGCGCCGCGCTGTGCGAAACGCAGGCGCATCACGCTTTGCTGGATGCCTTTGCCGCGCGCGACGGGGCGCTGGCCGAGCAGCTGATGAAAAGCCACCTGCTGGATCTTGTGGCCTCGCTGGATTTGCGCAACGTGACACAGCCCCCGACATCCCTGCGCGAGGCGCTGCAACGCTAGGGTAGTTGCGCCCATTGCGCAGGGTCCACGCGCAGGTGGCCCGCCGGGACGCGCCAGTCGGGCCCTTTGCCCTCCAGCGTGACGGGGAAGCGCAGCCGCCGCGCAGGGCCCCATGCGGTCTGCTCGACATCGGGGGCCAGATCTTCGCCACGTTCGCGCAGGTCGCCGCCGGTGAAATCACCTGCGCCTGCCGACGTCAGCAGCGTGGCGGTTCTGGCCAACGACAGGTGCGCCGACCAGCCAGCACCGCTTCGCGCCCGCAGGCGCAAGGCCCGCAGCACGGCCGCTGCGATCAGATAGCCGGTGGCATGGTCCAGCGCCTGAACGGGTAGGGGGGCCGGGCGGTCCGCTCGGGCGCGTTTCATCCCTTCGGCCGCGATGCCCGAACTCATCTGCACCAGGCTGTCAAACCCGCGCCGCCCGGCCCAGGGCCCGTCCCAGCCATAGGCGTTCAGGCAGACGTCGATCAGGCCGGGGCGCAGGCGCTGGCGAGTTCCGGCGTCATAGCCCAACCCGTCCAGCGCGCCGGGGCGATAGCCGTGCACCAGGACGTCTGCCTTGGCCAGCAACGCCTCGAATACCTGACGGTCCTCTGCGCGGCGCAGGTCCAGCCCGGCGCGGCGTTTGCCAATCGTCACCTCGGGCACCACGCCGGGTTCGTCCCATGTGGGCGGGTCGATGCGCAGCACATCTGCGCCGAATCCGGCAAGAAACCGCGTGGCAATCGGCCCGGCCAGAACGCGAGTCAAATCCAGCACGCGGCATGCTTCCAGCCCTTGGCGATCCGGTTTCGGCCCGTCGCCCGTGTGCGTCCAGCGGATCAGCGGTTGCGCCGCCACGGCCTGCCCCTGCGGGTGACTTGCCCAATCCGACAGCCCGCGCATGGCCGCCGCCACACCACCCGCGCCGACAATGGCGGTTTCCAAATTGTCGGCCTCCCAGTCCGCGACGGCCTCGGCAACCTGCGCGCGGTCCGGTGCGGCGCCCAGTACCGACATCGCCGCCGCGCGGTGGTGCGGGGCATTGGTGTGCAGCCGGATCCAGCCATCCGAGGTGGGATAATCGCCGGCGACCGCATCCCAGGCCGACGGCAGGTCCCACCCCTTGGGGCGCAATGTCATGTCAAACCACAGCTGCGCCAAGCGCCGGTCGAGCGCGACCTGGCGCGCCCCGGTCAGAGCGGCCAGTTCTAGCGCCGCTGCGCGGACCGAAGACACGGCAAGATCGGCCACTTGAAAGCACGATCGCAGTTGCCCCTCTCCAGTCTCTGCGATCTGAACATTCGCGGTGTCCTCGCGCCCAAGCGCGGCAGTGATCTGATCGGTGATCGAGTGTGTCATGGATGCCTTTTCCTGAGTTTCCGGTATGGCCCCGCAGTCATGGCAGTTCCGCCTGCATGAACGTGTCGGACCAGAACCGCAGCAGCAGGCGGCGGCGGTTGGCATCGCGCGCCACCAGCAAGGTGGGCGACAGCGGCACATAGCGGCGCGCACTGACCGCCAGCCCGGTTTCCGCCGGGTCCATTTGCGTGACCAGCCCGGCGCGCTGCAGCATGGCTTGCGCTTCGTCGCTCAGCAGGAAATCCACCAGCCGCCCCGCCACCCCCGCCTGAGCTGCGCCCTTTGGGATCATGTAACCGCGCGACAGGATCAGCGTGTAATCCTCGGGCAGGATCATGCCCACATCAGGCAGGTTGGCGTTGGCCACGTAAGAGCCAAGCACATTGTAGGCAATCAGATATCGCCCCTCGGACACGCCCTGTATGATTTCGGCCGAACAGCATGTGGCAACGGACTCCACCCGTGCGAACCCCTCGAGCAGCGCGCCGAAAGTCGTCGCCTCGAGACTGTCGGCATAGGCAAACAGATATCCCAGCCCGGACTCGGCGATGTCATATGTGGCGATACGCTTGCGGAAAAACTCGGGCCGAGCGCGCATGGCGTCCAGAAAGGCGAACCGGTTGCGCGGCACATCGGCCCCCGCCAGCAGGCGCCGGTTATAGGCGATCACCGCGGGTTCGGTCGTTACGCCCCAAAGTTCGTCGCGCCAGCGCCGGTTGTCGGGCAGCGCCGCCGTGACGGCCGAGCGATAGGGCGCGCCGCAGGCGGCATTCACCAGCCAGACCATGTGCTGCACCGCCGAAGACAGGACGGCATCGGCCGGGCGCGCGCCAGACTGGCAATCGTCCCGGCTGAGATCGAACAGATCGTTCGATCCCCATTGTTCATAGGTGATCGTCAGCTCGGGGTTCAGCGCGGCAAAGCGGTCCATCACGGGGCGGATGATCCCGATATCGGTGGTGGATCGCATCAGGAAAGACGTGGCACCATCGCCAAAGCGGGTTGTGGCCTCTTGTGCAGGGGCCGTCAGCGGCGAAAGGGCCAGCAGGCAGAGCAGGGGCAGCAGAAAGCGGGGCATCAGGTCTCCTCGGCCGGGAAGATCAGGCTGGCGCGGAATCCGGCGTCGGTGGCGCGCATGTCCACCCGGCCGTCAAAGGCTGTGGCCACCGAGGTGACAATCGACAGCCCGATCCCGCTGCCCTGTTCGCCCGAGGCGGCGCTGCGGTTGAACCGGTCGCCAAGGCGGGCGATCACGCTTGCGTCCGGGCCTTGGCCAGCGTCTTCGATCCACAACGCGGCCTCGGGTCCTGTGCGGGTGACGCCGATGCTGACGGGTTGCTGCCCGTGGCGCAGCGCATTGCCCAGCAGGTTGCGCGCCGCTTCGCCAAGCGAAAAGGCATCGCCGCGCACGATCACCGGGTCTTCTCCGATCACCAGCCGCAGGTCGGCGCCCGGGGCAATCGCCATGTGGTCGTCGCGATCCATCAAGTCCAGCGCCACTTCGCGCAAGTCGATGGGCGCGCGCGGGGCGCTGTCGGTGCGGTGGATCACCATGGCGCGGCTCAGAAGTTGATCGAGCAGCGTGCCCAGAGAGCGGGTCCGCAGGAGCAGCCTGTCCAGCGCGCGCTGGCGCGGCTCGGGCTCGGGCTCGGATACTGCGGATTCGGCATGGACACGGATGGCGGCAACGGGGGTACGCAGCTGGTGGGCGGTGTCCGAAATCAGATTGCGCATCGCATGGACCTGCCCATCCAGCCGCCCCATGAAGCGGTTCATCGCCCCCAGCATCACGCGCAGTTCCGACGGCAGCCGGTCGGTTGGCATTGCGGTCAGGTCATGGGGATCGCGGCGCGACAGATCCTCGACCAGGTCGCCCAAGGGCCGCAGGGCCGAGCGGATCACCAGAAAGGCAAAGACCATGAGCGCCGCCCCGGCCAGCGCCATCGGCAGCAGCGCATCCAGCACCAGCGCCCGGGTCATCGCGGTCCGCGCACGCAGCGTCTGGCCCACGGTCACATGCACGGGGCCGGAAAAGTCACGTTCCACAAAGCGGCGGGTGACCTGCACGAACCGCGCCGGTTCACCATTCAGCGCGGCATCGAAAAAGCGCACCGGGTCTGCGCCGCGGGTGGGTGTGTCGATCAGCGGGGCGTCATCCAGACCTGTCACGCGCTGCCCATCCGGCCCGGTCACGGCGTAATAGATGCGGTCGTCGGGAGCCTGCGCCAGCAGTTCGAAGGCCGAGACCGGCAGATTGACCAGTGGCGCGCCGTCGCGAATCCGGATGGATTCAGCGATGTCGCTGGCCGCGCCGACCAGGATACGGTCATAGGACTGCCGCGCGGCCTGTTGCCCGTTCCACCACGTCGATCCTGCCACCAACACGCCGCCGAACAGCAGGATCGCTAGCACCGTCAGCACCACGCGCGAGGCGAGGCTGCGGGCAGGGCGCAGGTTACTCATCCAGATCGATCCGATAGCCGACACTGCGCTGGGTCTGGATCGCCACGCCCGATCCGGCGAATTTCTTGCGCAGGCGGGCGATGTACAGCTCGATGGCGTTCACGCCCACGTCGGCATCTTCAAACCCGTAAAGCGAGTCATAAAGCCGTGTCTTTGACAGGTAATGCCCCCGGTGACGGATCAGCATGTCGAGCAGGGCCGCCTCGCGGCGGGTCAGATCGAGCTGGCGTCCGTTCAGTTGGGCGCTGCGATCCTTGGGCGCATACACCAGCGCGCCGATGGTGATATGGGCCTCTTTCCGTTCGGCCTCGCGCCGTACCAGCGCGCGCAACCGCGCCTCAAGCTCGCGCTGATCAAAGGGCTTGCCTAGGTAGTCGTCGGCGCCAAGGTCCAGCGCGCTGACCCGATCATCGATGCTCGACAGGGCGGTGAGCATCAGGACCGGCGTGCGGTCGGCCCCGGCGCGCATGTCGCGCAGCAGGGCAAGGCCGGATCCGTCGGGCAGGTTGATATCCAGCACCACGGCATCATAGCGTTGCACCGCCCGGAAATCGCGGGCATCTTCAAGCGTTGCTGCCAGATCGCAGACGACACCCGAACGGGCAAGATGCGCGATCACGCCTTCGGCCAGATCGACCGTATCCTCGACCATCAAGATGCGCATGTTGTCTGCTCCTGCCAACCTGTCGCCGAAACCCGGAGCCGTGACAGGTTCATGACAGCAACAACGGTTACACATCCTGAACTCGCAGGGAAAGGGCACAAAGCCATCCCGCGCGGGGCCGGTTTCGGCGCGTGAGGGCGCGCCGCAGAGGACCTGAGGAGGAACACATGAACCTGTCCGCAACCCGCGGCGCGCTTGCCGCCGTCGCCCTGTCGCTGTCTGCCCTTGCGGCCACGGCGCAGGAAAACCCCGAATGCATCGCCCCCGCCAACCCCGGCGGCGGTTGGGATTTCACCTGCCGTCAGGTCGGGAAATCGCTGCAGGATCAGGGCCTGATCGACCAGACCATGCAGGTGGTCAACCTGGCCGGTGGCGGCGGTGGCGTGGCCTTTGCTGAAGTGGTGAATAAGCGCAACGACGCCGACAACCTGATCGTCGCCGCATCCTCGGCCACCGCGACACGTCTGGCGCAGGGCGCATACCCCGGCAACACGATGGACCAGGTGCGCTGGGTCGCCTCGGTTGGCGCGGATTACGGCGTGATTGCCGTGGCCGCCGACAGTGACGTGAACACGTTGCCCGAGCTGCTGGACCAGATCAAATCGGACCCGGGTTCTGTGTCTGTGGCGGGCGGATCGGCCGTGGGCGGCTGGGACCACCTGAAGGTTCTGATCGCCGCCGACGCCTATGGCATCGAGGATGTGCGCAAGGTGAAATACATCGCCTTCGACGGCGGCGGCGAGGCGGTGACACAGCTGCTGGCCGGATCGGTTCAGGCCTTCACCGGCGATATTTCCGAGGCCAAGGGCTTTGTCGACAGTGGCGACATCAAGGTGATTGCAGTGCTGGCGCCCGAACGTCTGGGCGGCGAATTCGCCGAATTCCCGACGGCCAAGGAACAGGGCGTCGAGGCCATCGGCGCGAACTGGCGCGGGTTCTACGCCCCGGGCGGCATGTCGGACGATGCCTATAACGCCTGGGTGTCCAAAATCGGCGATCTCTACGCCTCGGACGAATGGAAGCAGGTGATGGCCGCCAACGGTCTGGCCCCGCTTGATCTGCAAGGCGCTGAATTCCAGTCCTTCGTGGCCGACTCGGTCGCGCGGATCCAGTCGATCTCCAAAGAAATCGGCATCATCAAGTAATCCACTCACGGATCGCCTGCCGGGCGCCGCATCCTTCCCGCGGTGCCCGGCCTTTTCCTGTATGACCCCAAGAAAGGATCCGCCATGAGCGATCGCATCTTCGGTGTCGTCGGTATCCTCATCTCAATTGGCTATGTCTTCGCCGCGCTCGCGATCGAGGAAAGCTTTCTGTCGGATGCCGTCGGGCCCAAAGCCTTCCCCCTGATCATCGCCGCCATCCTTGGCATCTCGAGCCTTGTGATCGCGCTGCGGCCCGATGCCGAACCGGCCTGGCCCAGCCTTGCGCGTCTGGTCGAAATCGCCGCCGCCGTGGTCGTTCTTATCCTTTACGCCGAGATGCTGCCGGTTGCGGGCTTTGTCATCGCCACCGCCTTTGCCGCCGCCTATCTGGCCTGGCGCCTTGGCTCGTCGCTGCTCGAGGCGGTGCTGACCGGCATCGGCACCTCGGTCGGCATCTACGTCATTTTCCACCTCGTGCTGGGCCTGTCGCTGGCGCGCGGCCCCTTCGGGTTCTGAGGAGCGCGCAATGGAAACGCTTGCAAATCTTGGCGACGGCTTTGCCATCGCGATCACATGGCAGAACCTGCTGCTGGCGCTGCTCGGCTGCTTTCTGGGCACCATCATGGGCGCGCTGCCGGGGCTTGGCCCGTCGAACGGCGTGGCAATCCTGATCCCGCTGGCCTTTACGCTGGGCCTTGGCGCGACGCCTTCGCTGATCCTGCTGACTTCGGTCTATTACGGGGCGATGTACGGCGGGCGCATCTCGTCGATCCTGCTGGGCATTCCCGGCGATGAACCGGCCATGATGACGGTGCTTGACGGGCATCCGATGGCGAAAAAGGGCATGGCAGGTGAGGCGCTGTCTCTCTCGGGTGTGGCCTCTTTCGTTGGCGCGTTCTTCGCCACATGGGGGCTGATCCTGCTGGCTCCGCAGCTGGTGAAAATCGCGTTGCTGTTCGGTCCGGCGGAATATTTCGCGCTCTTCGCGCTGGCCTTCATGACACTGGGCGGCGTGTCGTCGACCAACCAGGCGAAATCGGCCTTTGCCGCCGCGCTGGGCCTTGGGCTTGCCACCATCGGTGTCGACACCCAGACCGGCGTGCCGCGGTTCACCTTTGGCGAGGTGCACCTGTACGACGGGCTGGATTTCCTTGTAGCCATCGTTGGCCTTTTTGCCCTGTCCGAGGTGTTTATATTCCTTGAAACCCGGCATGGCGGTGCCGAGGCAGACGGCAAGAAGATGGTGATCGGCAAGCTTTATCCGCCGATGTCGATGCTGAAGGCCTGTACGCCCACGATGCTGCGCACGTCGTTTCTGGGCTTTATCGCAGGCGTTCTGCCAGGGGCAGGGGCCTCGCTCGGGTCGTTCATCTCCTATTCGATGGAAAAGCGCCTGGTCGACAAGAAGGGCACGTTCGGCACCGGCGATCCGCGCGGCGTGGCTGCACCCGAGGCGGGCAACAACGCCGCCGCCGGGGGCGCGCTGGTGCCGATGCTGGCGCTGGGTGTGCCCGGATCGGGCACCACGGCGGTGCTGTTGGCGGTGCTGCTGGCGCTGAACATCACGCCCGGGCCGCTTTTGTTCACGCAGAACCCCGACGTGGTCTGGGGCCTGATCGCGGCTCTGTTCATCGCCAACTTCATGCTGCTGGCGATGAACATTCCGATGGTGGGCCTGTTCACGCGGGTGCTGATGATCCCCTCGCGCATCCTGATGCCGATCGTGGCGATGGTATCCTTCGTCGGGATCTACGGCATTTCCGGGTCAACCTTCGATCTGCTGGTGATGATCGGGTTCGGTGTGATGGGCTGGCTGCTGCGCAAGTTCGACGTGCCTCTGGTGCCGATCATCCTTGGCACGCTGCTGGGCAATGCGATGGAGAACAACCTGCGCCGCGCGGTGACCATCGACAATGGCAACTGGTGGACGCTCGTCGACAGCCCGCTGGCGCTGACGCTCTGGGCCATCGCCATCATCGGCTTTGTGCTGCCATTGATCGTCGGCGCCCGCGTGAAAGCGGGGATGCACGCCCGCCGCGACGACGAAGGCGCGATCAGCGACTGAAACGCCCGGGCAACCGTGTGCTGGCGTGACTGCGCGCCATGGAGCCCCCGCCATGTCCCGCCCGGCGGGCCAGACCCCTGCGGCACTGCCGCAGGGGTTTTTCATACCGGTGCGAGCTGTCTGGGCAAAGCGACCGAGAAGTTTCCGCAGACCGAAATTTCGCCTTGTACTCCCCGTACCTGCGCCGCTATACCCGGCGGCGGAGACGTGGCCGAGTGGTCGAAGGCGCTCCCCTGCTAAGGGAGTATACCGGAAACGGTATCGAGGGTTCGAATCCCTTCGTCTCCGCCACTAATTTTTTTTAAGTATTTGATTTATATTTTATAATTTATCTTTTGGGGTAACCCATCCCCCGATGAGTCCCCCACTTTGCCTCGGACTGCCTCGGACTTTCTAGGAACATTGCGCAGAGTTGTATTGACCCAGTGAAAATCTGCTCGTGCTACAAAGGAGAACGTGGCAATGAGTATGAGGATGGACGACAGCATCAAACGTTAGACGGCGAAGCGTAAGACCGCCTTGGTGATCGAGATCATTCAGGGCAAGACGACGGTGGCCGAGGCGAGCCGGTCGTTTGCCTGACACCTTCCGAGATCGATAACTGGGTCGAGGACGCGAAGCGGGGCATGGAGGATTCCCTACGCGCCAACCCGCTCGATATTCGCGAGCAATACGAAAAGCAGATCAAGAGTCTGCAGGAAGCTTATGGCGAGGCGATGCTGGAACTGCGTGCCCGAAAAAAAGCTGGCGGCTCTCATGGAGCGGGAGGACGGCAATTGATCCGGACGCTCCATGAGGGCCTTCTGGCCGATGGCCTCCGCGTGCCGCTGACCAAGCTTTGCACCTGGTTTGGCGTGCCGCGGCGCACGGTCTATTGCAAGCCGACCAAAGCAGCGCCCAAAGTCGATGACCGGTTTGCGGTCCCGATCGAGGCGATGATCGAGGAAAATCCTTCGTTCGGCTATCGCACCGTTGCGTGGTTGCTCGGGTTCAACAAGAATACGGTGCAGCGGGTCTTTCAGCTCAAGGGCTGGCAGGTCCGCAAACGCGCCATCGGCATGCGGCCGCGGATCGAGGCGGTGCCCTCGGTCGCCACCGCGCCGAATGAGCGCTGGTCAACGGACTTGGCTCGCGTCTGGACAGGCACAGACGGTTGGGCATCACTGGCCTTGGTTATCGATTGCCACACGCGAGAGCTTCTGGGCTGGCATATCTCCAGATCCGGCAAAGCGACTACTGCCAGTGCAGCTTTGGAACATGCTTTGATCAGCAGGTTCGGGACCCTTGGCCGCGTGCGGAATGAATTCCTCCTTCGCTCGGACAACGGCCTGGTTTTTACAAGCAGACACTTCACGGCTTTGGTCCGCAGTTATGGTCTGAAACAGGAGTTCATAAGTCCACACTGCCCGCAGCAGAATGGCATGGTCGAAAAGGTCATCCGCACCCTCAAAGAATAATGCACACACCGTTATCGCTTCGAGAGCATCCAGCACGCCAACCGCGTCATCGGCGACTGGATCAGCTTTTACAACCACCGCCGCCCGCATCGGGCCCTTACCATGCGCACGCCTGCCGAGGCATTCAGATTATCGGCTTAAACTGAGCAGAAAACGCTGGGTCGATACATTCGACCAGATGCCCACGATCAGGTGCGATTTGATGATGTCGATGATCTGTCGAGCGATCGCTGCCGCCTGGATGCCGGTCACTGATTCATTGCCCCTAATGTTCTCCGGAACATCCCGACCCCGATGCTTGCGGGCCACCTTGCTTGCGAGATCCACGACGCTGTTCAGGTATTCGCGCTCGGACAGCCGCTTCTCGCGATAGGCGCGGATGGTCTCTGCGATCAGCTGGGAGAACTGTTTGCAGAACGTCGGGTCTTCATCCATCTTCTCGGTGATTGCCCGGCGGGTGGAGCTGGTGATGCGGTCGGCCTTGGAGGCTTCGGAAATCTCCGTTTCCTCGATGACAGCCTTAAGCGCGTCGGGATCGTTGATGTTGACCACCTAATGATGGTTTCCGCCGGCATCGCAACGACATGGTTATCGAGCTGCTACTGGCTCTTCGGCTCGAACTCGCGGACGTTCAGCTTCTCCTGGTAGCGGAGCCGGACCGACCGCTTCAGTTCAGAGATTTGCTTCCAGTCCCGCTTGAGGGCATTGATTCTGACTTCGTCGAAGATATGCCGCCATACTTGCGCCGCCAGTTTTAGAAAGTCGCGCCGCTGATCCCGTGCTTGCGGAACAGATCCGGCGCGCTCATGCCCGCCTGATGCTTCTTCAGAATACCAATTATCGGCGCTTCGCTGAACCGGGGTCTCTTCATCGTCTGTCTCCTCAGTGGGAGAACAGGATAACCTCAAATCGAGAACTTTTCAGGCGAGCATGTCGCCCGGCACGAAACCCGGTAAAGACAGTACCGGCGCACCGCCGGTGGGAGGATCTCGCGCGCACACCTCTACACCTACGAACATCTTCCCTCGCCGGCCTCGCGACGTTGATGAAGATTTTTGCTTTGAAAAATAAAGGAAAATTTCGGTCAAACATATTGGAGTTAAGTTGTGTTGACTATCGTAAAGAAATATCTAATGGTGGGTATATTCAGAACCTAAGCAGTTTCTGGCGCAGAGGAGGCGGCAGTTGCGATGCGGCGGGGCTAATCGCGCACCGGAGAGGAGACCGATGGGCAACAGCAAAACGATTGATGCCCTGGCACCCGATGGCCTGCGCGATCCGGTCAGGGAGAGCGGGCGGTTCCGCCTTGCCTTTGGGGCGGGTTCCAGTCATCCCTTTGACGTCAGGCGCACCGGGACGGCCGGGCAGGGGAGGGGTGCAATGGACATCAAGGACGAAGTTGCCGAGTACAAACGTCAGCGCATCCTAAACGTGGCGATGACGCTGTTCGACCGGCACGGATACGCGCAGACGACGATCGAGATGATGTCGCAAGAGCTGGGCGTGACCAAGCCCTTCGTCTATTCCTACTTCAAGAACAAATCCGAGATCCTGGCCGAGATCTGCCTGATTTCCCTGACGCCGTCGATGCAAGCCGCCGAACGCGCGGTGGCGGAATATGATACGCCGACCACCCAGTTGCGCGCCGCCATAGAAGGCGTGGTGCTGGCGGTGATCGACAACCAGAAAAGTGTGAACATCTTCGACCGCGAGGAAAAGTTCCAGGACGAGGCGACCCGAAAGGTCGTGCTGGAATATCAGGGCAACCTGACCCGGATGCTGACGCGGATCGTGGTCGAGGGCAACAAGCGCGGCGAATTTGACTGCCCCGACGTGCATTCGGCGGTCTTTGCCATGGGCGGCATCGCCAGCTGGATCCGGCGCTGGTATTCTCCCGGAGGGCGCATGACCCGCGAGGAAGTGGCCCGCGCCCAAGGCGACATCGCGCTGCGCATCGTGGCGGCACGCGACCCCGGCTAGACCCTTGGTCCCGCCGGGCATTCCGGCGGCACCGATTTCCCTGAAGCAGAACCGAAACGCCGCGCGCCCCTGCGCGGTGAAGGAGACCTTATGTCATCACTCTGGACCCCGGAACAGGTTGCCTTTCGCGACGAGGTTCGCACATTCCTGCGCGAAAAGCTGTCACCCGTGACCCGGGACAAGGTGCGCCGGGGGCTGGCCCTGCAAAAGCAGGATCACGAGGATTGGCACGATGCGCTGGCCGAAAAGGGCTGGTACGCGGGCTTCTGGCCCAAGGAATACGGCGGCGCCGGATGGGACGCGGCGCAGACCTTCATCTTCAATGATGAATACGCTTATCATGGCGCGCCCTGGGTTCTGCCCTATTGCGTGAACTATGTCGGCCCGGTGATATTTACCTATGGCAATGACGACCAGAAAGCCCGGTTTCTGCCTGATATCGTTTCTAACAAGGTGCGATTTTGTCAGGGCTATTCGGAACCCGGGGCCGGGTCGGACCTGGCCAGCCTGCGCACCCGGGCGGTGCGGCAGGGCGATCATTACGTGGTCAACGGCTCGAAAATCTGGACGAGCCACGCGCATTTCGCCGACTGGATCTTCTGCCTCGTGCGCACCGATACCGATGTGCGGCCGCAGGCTGGCATCAGCTTTCTGCTGATCGACATGAAGACCCCGGGGATCGAGGTGCAGCCGATCACCACCATCGAAGGGCATCACCATGTGAACGCGGTGTTTTTCTCGGATGTGAAGGTGCCGGTGGAAAACCTAGTGGGGCAGGAAAACGCGGGCTGGACCTATGCCAAGTTCCTGCTGGGACACGAGCGGATGATTTCGGCCGATACCGGGAAAACCCGGCGGCACCTGGAACGCGCGCAGGCGCTGGCCGAGGAACGCGGGCTTCAGGACGATCCGGGCCACAAGGCGCAGATGGCGCAGTTTCATGTGGATCTGAAGGCGCTGGAATGGCTGACGCTGCGGCTGGTGCAAACCAGCGACCAGCACGCCCCGGGGGTCGAGGCGTCGATGCTGAAAATCCGCGGGACCGAGTTGCAGCAGCGGGTGGGCGAATACGCCTTTGATCTGCTGGGGCTAGAGGGCGCGGCGTTCGACATTGCCGAGCCGGAAACCGACGAGACCCCCCTTTCGGGTATCGCGCGCGACATGCTGTTGCAAAAGGCGACGACGATCTGGGGCGGCTCGAACGAGATTCAGCGCGGCATCGTGGCGAAACACACGCTGGGGCTGCGCTAGGGGCATGACGATGACATTCACACTGACCGAAGAACAGGGCATCCTGCGCGACACGCTGGCCCGTTTCATGGACACCAGCGCCCGTGACACGGCGTTGGCGGATCGCTGGCAGGCGCTGGCCGAGCTGGGCGCGCTTGGCATCGGATTCACCGAGGCACAGGGCGGATTGGGCGGCGGCCCGCGCGAAATGGCGCTGGTGCTGGAGGCCGCAGGGCGGACCCGCCGCACGGAACCTTTGATAGATGCGATGGCGATTCCCGGCGCGGCGCTTGGCGTGGCGGATCCGGAGCGCCTGAGCGATCTGGCCGGTGGCGCGCGGATCGTTGCGGCGGCCTTTGCCGAAGCGGGCGACCCGGTGGGGGTAAACCCCACGATGCGCATCAGCAACGGCCGGGCGAGCGGTGAAAAGGCACTGACCCCCGGTGCAGGGGCTGCGGAGGCCGTTCTGATCTCGGCACGTGACGGCGATACGCTGGTTCTGGCCGAGGTGTCAGAGGCCGATTTCGCCGCCATGGCGCAGCCGATGATGGACGGGCAGGGCGGTTTGCGTCTGGTGCTGGCCGACGCGCCCGCGACGGTGATCGCCACCGGAGAAGCCGCGCAACATGCGATCCGCGCGGGCTGGCGGCAGGGGCTACAGGCCATCTGCGCGCAGGCGGTCGGCACCTCCACCGCGCTGTTTGACGACACGCTGGCCTATGTGCGGGTACGCGAGCAGTTCGGCCAGCCCATCGGGCGCTTTCAGGTGATCCAGCACCGCATGGCCGACATGATGATCGCGCTCGAAGAATCCCGGTCCTTGCTGGATATGGCCTGCCATGTACTGGACAGCGATGGCCCCGACGCCGATCTTCTTATGGCACGGACGGGCATCCTCGACCGTGCCATGGCCATCGGACGCGACGCGATCCAGCTGCACGGCGGCATCGGTATGTCCGAGGAAATGCCGATTGGCCGGGGGTTCCGCGCGCTGAAGGTGTTGCAGGGCCGGTTCGGAGGCGAGCCGTTCCACCGCGCCACGCTGCGCGACATTCCCCATTTCGTGACCCAATAACCCGGAGATTTCCATGCCGCTGTTCGATGACTATCAGGCGCTGAGCTTTGCCCGCGAGGGGCGCATCCTGACGATCACGATGAACCTGCCCGATACGCTGAACGCGATGAACGGGCGGTTGCACGCCGAAATGTCGCGCGTGTTCACCGATGCCAACGAAGACCCCGACAGCGATATCGTGGTGCTGACCGGCGCGGGGCGGTGCTTTTCCGCCGGGGGCGACATCAACTGGATGCAGGAAGCGGTGGACAATCCCGCCGTCTTCAAGCGCACCACCATCGAAGCCAAGCGGATCCTGTTTTCGCAGCTTGATCTGGAGAAGCCGCTGATTGCGCGGGTCAACGGGCATGCGATGGGGCTGGGCGCGTCGCTTGCGCTGTGCTGCGATGTGGCGATTGCCGCCGATACCGCCAAGATCGGTGATCCGCATGTCGCCGTTGGGCTGGTGGCGGGCGACGGGGGCGCGATGCTCTGGCCGCAGATGATCGGCTATATGCGGGCGCGCGAATATCTGCTGACGGGCGATCCGATTCCGGCCACCGAGGCGGCGGCCATGGGTCTGCTGACCCGCGCCGTTGCGCCCGAGGCGCTGGACGATGCGGTCTACGGTCTGGCGCGCCGACTGGCGGCGGGCGCGACGCAGGCCATTCGCTATACCAAGATCGTGACCAACCTTGCGTTGAAACAGGTGGTGCACGCCCATGCCGACGCCGGGTTCGGCTATGAGGTTCTGACCAACGAAACCGCCGACCACGCCGAGGCCGTCGCGGCCTTTCGTGACAAGCGCAAGCCGGTGTTCACCGGGCAATAGGGCGCAGAACAGGGGAGGGGAGTCACCATGGCCGACAGCCACTATACGCAGGCCGGAAACTGGCAGCTGCGTCTGTCAGAGGGGCAGGCCGAGGGCTATTTCACCTCGGGCGCATGGCAGCGCGCCACGCTGGCCAGCACCGCCCGCGCCCGCGCGGCGGCCACGCCCGACCGCATCGCCGTGCAGGGCGAGACCGGCGCGTTGACCTATGCCCAGGCGGTCGAACAGGGCGAGGCGCTGGCCCGCGCGCTGCTCGACATGGGCCTTGCCCCCGGCGACACGCTGTCGTTCCAGCTGCCGAACTGGCTGGAGTGCGTGGTCATCAACCTGGCCTGCGCCTTTGCCGGGCTGGTGGTGAATCCGGTGATCCCGATCTACCGGCAGGCCGAGCTGCGCGTGATCTTGAAAGACGCGCGCACCCGCATCGCCTTTATCCCCGACAGCTTTCGCGATGTGGATTACGCCGCGATGTATGCCGGGTTGCGTGCCGAGCTGCCCGAGTTGGCCCATGTGATCGCGGTGCGCGGCGCGGGCGACGGGGTGCAGGCGCTGATCGCGCGGGGCCGGGGGCTGACCACGCCCTTGCCCGATGTGGCGCCCGATGCGCCCAAGATGCTGATCTACACCTCGGGCACCACCGGGTTGCCCAAGGGGGTGATTTACGGCCATGCGCAGGCGCTGGCCTCGATCGCCTATTCCTTCGAGGCCTGGGGGCTGGCGGGCGAAGGCACGGCCACCGTGGTGCCAACGCCCGTGACCCATGTCACAGGGTTCATGCATGGGCTGGAGGGGCCGTTCCTTCTGGGCACGCGCGCGATCCTGATGGAACGCTGGAAGGCAGACGAGGGCGTGCGGCTGATGGAGCACCACGGCGCGGCCTACATGATCGGGGCGACGCCGTTCCTGACCGAAACGCTGAAGGCCGCGCAGGCGGCGGGCACGCATCTGCCCGCGCTTCAGATTTTCGCCTGTGGTGGGGCCGAGATTCCGCCCGACCTGATCCGCCGTGCGAATGACTGGTTCGCCAATGGCACCGCGACGCGGGTGTTTGGCGCCTCGGAGGTGCCGATGGTCACGCAGGGCTGTCTGGACGATGCTGAACAGGCCGCCGCCACCGATGGCCGGGTCTATCGCTTCGACGTGCGGGTGATCGACGATGAGGGCCTGCCGCTGGGCCCCGGGGCCGAGGGCGAGATCCTGGCGCGTGGGCCGTCGATGTTTCTGGGCTATACCTCGCGCGGGGAAACCGACAAGGCGATTGATGCCGATGGCTTTTTCCACACCGGCGATCTGGGGCGGCTCAGTGCCGATGGCACCATAACGGTCACCGGGCGCAAGAAGGATCTGATCATTCGCGGCGGTGAAAACCTGTCGGCCAAGGAAATCGAGGATGCGCTTGGCCTGCATCCGGCGATTGCCGATCTGGCCGTGGTGGCTGCGCCCCATGCCCGGCTGGGCGAAGGTGTTGCGGCCTTTATCGTGGCGGCCGAAGGCCAGGGCGTGCCCGATCCGGCAACGCTGGGCGCCTTCCTGTCGCAGGCGGGGCTGGCGCCGCAGAAATGGCCTGAGTTCGTTTTCGCGGTCGAAGCGCTGCCGCGCACCGCCTCGGGCAAGGTTCAGAAACATCTGCTGCGCGCCGAGGCCAAGAGCCGGCTGGCGCCGACAGCATCGTAACCGGCGCGTTTGAGAGGACAGACCGGATGCAAAACGACAGCAAACCGATAGCCGCCCCGATCCGTGCCCTTTCGGCGTTGGCCGAGCGGATCGTGGCCGTGACCGCCTGGATCGCCGCGATCACCGTGATCGTGATGTGCCTGCATGTCAGCGCCTCGGCGCTGCTGCGCAGCCTGTTCAACGTTACGCTGCCCGGCACGGTCGAGATCGTGATGTATTACTATATGGTGCTGGTCGCCTTCCTGCCGTGGTCGATGGCGCAGAAGCTGGGCGAACATGTCAGCGTCGACATGCTGGTGACTGTGCTTCCCGACCGGGTGACAGTGGTGCTGCAACTGCTGGTCGATGTGTTTTCGGCGGCGGTGACGGGCATCCTGTGCTGGGCACTGGTCAGCATGGCGATCCGCCAGACCGGGTTCGGGCAGATCGTGGAAACCGGCTGGTTTGGGTTGCCGGTGTGGCCCGCGCGCTGGCTGGCGGCACTTGGCTGTGGCGCGATGGTACTGGTGCTGGCGGTGCAGATCATCAGCCGTCGCCGCTTGCCCAGCCCCTATCGCCCGCTGCCGGAGGGCGCGGCATGAGCGTTGAAACCGGCCTGTTTGCCCTTGCCATCCTGACCGGGCTGCTGGCGCTGCGCGTGCCGATCGGGATCGCGCTGATCGCGGTCGGCGCCGGGGGAATCCTGTACCTGCGCGGCTTTGGCCCGGCCTTCGGGATGCTGCGATCCGTTCCGTTCGATTTCACCGCGCATTGGACACTGTCGGCGGTGCCGATGTTCGTGTTGATGAGCGCGATTGCCTCGCATTCGGGTCTGACGCGCGATCTTTACGCCTCGATGCGGCTGTGGTTCGGGCGACTGCCCGGGGGGCTGGCGATTGCCACCAGTTTCGCCGGGGCCGGGTTTGCCGCGATCTGCGGATCGTCGCTGGCGACCACGGCCGCGATGGGGCGGATCGCCGTGCCGGAAATGGTGCGCGCGGGATATGACAAGGGGCTGGCCGCCGGTTGTGCCGCCGCCGTGGGCACGGTGGGCGCGCTGATTCCGCCGTCGATCCTGATGGTGCTTTATGCGCTGTTCGCGCAGGTCTCGGTTGGCAAGATGCTGGTGGCGGGGCTGTTGCCCGGGTTGCTGACCACGGTGGCCTATGCGGTGATGATCGGGGTGCGCTGCCACCTGCGCCCCGAGCTAGCGCCCAAGGTCGATCTGTCGGGCGTGACCCTGCGCGACAAGGCGATCAGCCTGCGCCGCATCTGGCCGGTCGGGCTGATTGCCGCGATGGTGGTGGGCGTGATCTATGGCGGCATCGCCACCGCGACCGAGGCAGGTGCCATCGGGGCCGTCGCCACCGCGCTGTTGGCCTTTTCCCAACGCACGCTGGACCGGCGCGGGTTGATGCAATGCGCCAATGAAACGGTTGTGACCACCGCCACGCTGCTGCTGATCGGGATCGGCGCGACGCTGCTGGCCCAGTTCCTTGCGCTGTCGGGCGTGCCGCGCTTCCTGTCGGGCGCTTTGCAGGATGTCACCACCAACCATGTCGCGGTGATCCTGATCTGTTGTCTGATCTATCTGGTGATGGGCGCCTTCCTTGACACCATCGGGATCATGCTGCTGACCCTGCCGATCCTGATCCCGATCTTCCGCGAGCTTGGTATCAACGAAATCTGGGCCGGCGTCATCCTTGTGAAAATGCTGGAAATCGGACTGCTGACGCCGCCGCTGGGCATGAACGTGTTCGTCATGAACCGGGTGTCGGGCGACAGCATCAAGCTGGGCACCATCTTTCGCGGGGTCAGCTGGTTCCTGCTGGTCGAGATCGTCGTCATGGCGCTGCTGATCTTCATCCCCGCCATCATCCTTTTCCTGCCGTCCATGATGATTGGATGACAGATCCACCCCCCTGCGAGGAGGCAGGGCGCAACACACGCAAACAGTGAGGACTTTGGAATGACGATTACACCTACCCTGCGGCAGTTGACCGCCGCAGTTCTGGCCACCGGGCTTGTCGGAACCGCCGCCACCGCGCAGGAATCGATCCTGTTCGGGACCTATGTCTCGGACACCACCCAGCTGAACATCGCAGGCTTCCACCCCTATGTAGACGCGCTGAACGAAAGCGGCGAATTCGACGTATCCTCGCTGACCGATGGCGCTGTCGTGTCGGCCCGCACCACGCTGTCGGGTCTGGCCGACGGGATCGTCGATCTGACCTATATCCCGGCGGTCTATTACCCGGCGGAATTGCCGGTCACCAATGTCTTCGTGAACCTTGGTGCGACCATGTCGAACGTGCCCGCCGCGATCGGCGCGATCATCGAAGTGTCGAAACTCGACTGCCCCCAGTGCGAGGCCGAAGGCGAGAAGATGAACTTCGTCGATCTGGGGTCGTGGTCGCTGACGCCTTACCGGCTGCTGTGCTCCAACCCGGTCGAAACCGCCGAAGACGTGAAGGGCCTGCGCATCCGTGCAGCCGGGCACACCATCGCCATCGTGAACGCGATGGGCGCGACGCCGACCAACGTGCCGTCCTCCGAGGTCTACGAGGTGGTGCAGCGCGGGCAGGTGGATTGCGTCTTTGCGCCGATTGCCTGGCTGGACGAATACGCGCTTGGCGAGCTGGTGCATAACGTCACCATGGTTTCGGCGGGCACGATCCCCTCGGCGGCGGCCTTTGCCTTCCGCCGTGACAAGTTCGATGACCTGAGCCCGGAGCAGCGCAAGGTTCTGCTGGACGCCGCGCCGATGGCCGTGGCGGGGGCGCTGTTCGGCACGCAGGGGTCCGATGTCAGCGCGCTGGAACGCGATGGCGTCACCTTCAACGTGACCGAGGCCAGCGCCGATCTGCAAGCCGTGATCGACGAGGCGGTGCAGGCGCAGGTGGCCGGTGCGGTTGAAACAGCCAATGCCGCGGGTGTCGAAGATGCGCAGGGTCTGGTCGATAAGTATCTGGCCGCCTACGCCCGCTGGGAAGGTCTGGTCGAAGGGGTCGACACGCCCGAGGCATATGCCCAGCTGCTGCGCGACGAGATCTATTCCAAGATCGAGATGAAGTGACGCCCGCGCCGTCCTGCACCCGCCCTAGCGGTGCAGGACGGCACCCGGCCGCGCGAAGGCACGTTCGCATCCGCATGCGTCTGGACCTGCCGAATGGCTTTTTCAGAAGACCGTTGCATGTGGCAGGACAGGGCGCTGGCTAGCCTTGTTCCGCCACAAGTTCTCTTTTCAGGTCCTTCAAAACCAGCCCCGGGATCATCCGTTTGGCGGTGATGATGTATGTGCGGTTTCCACGGTTACTCCGCAACACTGCCCTTGCAGAAACCGCAATCGGTATTGCGGGCTTTTCACTGGCGCAGGTGCGACGAGAAAACTGAAGCGGTGCTCGTCTTCGGATCGGTGTGCCCGGTGCTTTGCGCCCTCAGCCTTGCGTGCTGCCTGATCTGTTGCGGGGGCGGCTACCTGATGAACTGATCTACGTAATCGGCCCCCAGGCCCACCTTTTCGTAATGTGCGCGGCACATTTCGATCTTGGTGAAAACATCCTCGTAACCCTGTGTTTTGCCCCAGGGATCGACATAGAGCATCACCCCGTTGACCTGGAACATCGTGATCATTTCCTCGACGTCGTCGGGCACGACTAGGGTGTGGGTCTCTCCGGGGGCTTCAAAGACATAACCGCCTTCCTCGGCCACCCAATCATGCTCAAGATAGTGCCATTTCCCCTTGATGACGTAGCCATGCACGGCCTGTGGGTGCCGGTGGCGCGACAGAACGCCCGATTTCCGGACCCGGAGAAGGTTCATCCAGTAGCCCTGGCTGCGGTTCAGGCACAGGGGGCGAAAGGCCACGTTTTCAGCCTGCGGGACCCAGACACGTTCGTCCGTCGGAATGGCGCTCGGGATCACGATTTCATCCTGCGCGTCCTTCGGAAAAGGCAACTGGTAGGGGGTGCGGGCGTCGGTATCTTCAGTCTCAAGAGGCATGTCAGGTTCTTTCTTCACATTGCGGCATAGCCGCCATCCACGGGGTAGACGCTTCCTGTCACGAAGGAGGCGTGTTCGGACAACAGCCACGCGACCAAAGCGCCCACTTCCGAGGGCTGGCCCCACCTGCGCAGGGGCGTGCGCCCGACGATGGGATCATTTCGCACGGGATCATTGCGAAGCGCCTCGGTCATTTCGGTGGCGATCCAGCCGGGTGCGACGGCGTTCACCCGGATCCCGTCATCCGCCCATTTCCCCGATAGCGCCTTGGTCAGTTGCGCCACGCCGCCCTTGGAGGCGGAATAGGCCGGCACCAGCGGCCCGCCAAAGAAACTGAGCATGGAGGCCGTGTTGACGATAGCTCCGCCTTCAGCCGCAAGCAGCGGGTGCGCCGCGAGGCAGGTGCGCATCGTGCCGGTCAGATTGATGTCGATGACCTTCTCAAATGTCGCGATGTCGTATTCCTGACCACGCTGAAGGATGCCCGCGCAGTTCACCAGCCCTTGCAGCGTGTCGATCTGGCTGAAGAACTCTGTCACCTGAGCGTTGTCGGTGACGTCCAGAACCGCGGTTGCAATCTCGGGTTGCGTGGTTGCAAAGCTGCGCACTTCGTCGCTGGCGACACCCGTGGCCGTGACTTGCCAGCCCGCATTCAGAAGCGTAACGGCAATGCCTGCGCCAATCCCGCGCGTTCCGCCGATGATGACTGCGTGCTTCATCGCGGATCTTTCTGCAGGAACGCTTCGACGTCGGCGCGGTAGGGCATGGGGGCAACGGCCCCGTAGCCCTGAGTTGACAAGGCCGCTGCGGCGTTGGCATAGCGGGCGGCCTCAAAGGGGGTATCCCCTTCGATCAGCCTGGCCAGAAAGGCGCCGTCGAAGGTGTCTCCGGCGGCGGTGGCGTCCACCGCTTCGACACGGCGTCCGGTGATCCGTTGTCGGTCGTCGGGTGTGGCAACCAGCGTACCTTCGGCCCCAAGTGTCAGGGCCACAATCTTGGCGCCAAGCGCCAGGTAGAAATCTGCGATCCGGTCCGGATCGTCTTCTCCGGTCAGCAAGGTGGCATCTTCGAGGCCGGGCAGGGCAATGTCGCAGCGCGCCATGGCTGCGTGGATCACGGCCCGCGCCCGGTTGATCGGCCAGAGCTTCAGGCGGAGGTTTGTATCATAGGACACCCGTCCCCCCGCAGATTTCACCATGTCGATGGCCGCGAACACCGCGTCGGCGGCAGAGGTGGAAATGGCCTGGCTGATCCCCGAGACATGCAGGATATCGGCCGTCTCCAGCGCCTCGCGGGGCAGATCTTCGGGCCCCATCCGGCTGCTGGCCGAGCCTTCGCGAAAATAGCTGAACTGGTGGCCCGCGTCGGTATGCGTGACGAAATAGACACCGGTTGGGGCCGTCGCCACCTGACGCACACCCGAGGTGTCGATCCCCTCGCGCGCCCAGAGGTCCATGAAGCTGTCGCCGAAGGCGTCGGCGCCAAGATGGGTGACATACTCCACCTTGGCGCCCTGCCGTGCGGCGGCAATGGCGCAGTTGGAGGTGTCGCCGCCGTGACCGGGCAGATAGCGCCCGTCAGGTTGCTGGTTGAATTCCAGCATCGGCTCTCCAAGGCAAACGAGTTTCGCTGTCATCTTATGCCCCGGTCAGATGCGGCCATACTTGGCAAGGCCTTCCTTCAGCGACCCGCTTTCGATGATGAGTTTTGCCTGTTCGGCTTCGCGATCATCGATCTCCTGCGCCATCTTCAGCACCTCTTCCGCATGGGCAATCGGCACGCAGACAACGCCGTCGATATCACCAACGATCAGGTCGCCGGGATGGACGATGACCCCTCCCATGTCGACCTCGACATTGGCGGCGAGGGTCTTGGCATGTCCGACGGTGGTGCCGGGGCAGACCGTGCGGGAATAGACCGGAAAATCATAGTCGCGGCGGATTTCGACGATGTCCCGGACACCAGCGTCCAGAACCGCGGCCTCGTGTTTGTTCGCCACCGCGCCAGCGGTCATCAGCCCGCCCCAGACAGCCACATCGACGCTGCCGTTGGTCGAGATCACGATCACCGATCCGGGGTCGGAGGCGTCGATCATGTCCAGCGCGTGCTGCGGCGGCACGGCCTCGTCTGTCGGTCCTTCAAGGACGGTAACGGCCGGGCCCACGATCTTCGTTTCGTTGATACGCGGGCGGATTTCATGATTGAGGAAGCCGGGCCGCCCGGCGACCTTGTCCACCGCATCCGCGACAGAGGCGATTGCGGTTCCACGGAAGCCTTCGATCAGGTCCTGAAGTGTCATTGCGTAGTCCTTTCTTTCGATATGGCGGGGCAGCGGGAGAATGGGTCGGTCGCTACCAGGGATTCATCCAGTTGACGGGCGGTTCGCCCGACAAGACACGGGCGACCTCTTGGGCCGCTTTCTTCTGAAGCTGCGCGACAGAGCGTTCCGAGTACCAGGCGGTATGGTCCGTCAGCAGGGTGTTGGGGGCAGTCAGCAGCGGGTTATCCCGCGCGACAGGCTCGGTTTCGAACACGTCGATGCCGGCGCCGAAAATACGGCCCTCGACCAGCGCGGCGGCAAGGGCGGTTTCATCCACAAGCCCTCCGCGCGCCACGTTGATGACAATCGCGTCGGTGCACATCCGGGCCAGTCGTTCCGCATTCAGGATGTGGCGTGTCTGATCGGTCAGCGGCGCGTGCAGGCTGATGACATCGCTCTGGGCACAGAGCTCATCCATTTCAACAGGTTCGACATTCGCGCTGCGTGCGGTATCGGCATCCAGAAACGGGTCATGGACCAGCACACGGGCAAAGCCGAGCGCGCGGAACTTGCGTGCAGTCGCCAAACCGATCCGCCCGCCGCCGACAAGGCCAAGCACGGCATTCTCCCGCGAGGGGATGGGTGCGGCCTGTCCCACACCCCAGATACCGGCGCGAACCTCCGCATCCCGCGCCGGGATGCGGCGCTGAAGCGACAGGTAGAGGGCCAGCGCATGATCGCTGACTTCGTGTTCGGCCCCGTAGTCGGGCACATTGGCCACATGCACACGGCGGGCCCTTGCTGCAGCAAGATCGATGTTATCCGTGCCCACGCCGTAGCGAACCACGGCCTTCAGGCGAGGGCAGGCCGCAAGTTCGGCCTGCCCGATGGTCCGTTCCCGGACAAGGATCGCGACCGGGTTCAGCCCGGTTAGCGCGGCGACCGCATCGTCCTGAGCCCCGACAGCCACAAGGCTGGCGCCGGACTCTCGAAGGACATCTGCCTCGACGTCATAGGCGGAATAGCCCGGTTCCAGTATGGCGACGGTGTCAGTGGTCACGATGTGGTCCCATCCTGTCAGAAGCTGTCGCGATATGCCTGAACGGCGGCGTCCAGCTTGTTGGGCCAGTCTTCTCCGATTTCCTCGACGACAAAGCTTTTCACGGCAGGCTGGGCCTTTTCGCGGAACATCGCTTTCTGTTCAGGGCTGACCGGCACGACCGTCATGCCTTTTTCCTCGAGGATCGTTGTCGCGTTCGCGTCCTGCGCTGCAGTCATGCCCCGGTGGATCGTCTTGGCGATCTCGCTGCACTGTTGCACTGCGACCTTCTCGGGGTCCGTCAGGCCCTGAAAGAAGTCTTCGCTCATCAAATAGGCGTGCCACGAGAACACGTGACCATCGAGCGAGACATATTTCTGGTTCTGGTAGAGCGACGCGTTGACGATGTTCGTAACGCCGTTTTCCTGACCATCAACCACGCCTTGCTGCAAGGCACCGGGCAGTTCCGGCCACGGAACCGGTGTTGCGGATGCACCAAGGCTTTCCACCAGGGTGACCCAGACCGGCGCGGTCATGACGCGCATCTTCAGACCTTCCATGTCAGCGGGTTCGGCAATCGGGCGCACGTTGTTGGTGAAATTGCGCACGCCGTTGTCGGCGGCGCCGAACATGCGGATGCCCGTCTGCTCCAGCATGTCGGCGGCCAGTTCATCGCCAAACGCGCCGTCCATCACCGACCATGCCATCGCCTGATCGTCGAACAGGTAGGGCAGGGCGAGCACCGAGAAGGGTTTGTACATCGCCGAAATCGGACCGTCATGCACCACCGCCATCTGGATGGTGCCCAGTTGCAGGCCTTCCATGACTTCGTTGTCGCCCGCCAGCTGACCCGCCGGGAAGATCTGAACGTCGATCGATCCGCCGGTCTTTCCTTCAACACAGCTTTCGAAGGCGAGCGCGGCGGCGTGCTTCGGAGAACTGAGGTCTGCCGATTGGAAATGCGCATACTTGAGGTCTTTGGCAACCGCTGCCTGACCGGCAACGGCAAGGGCCACGGTGGCGGTGGCCGTCATGAGTTTTGCTAGTGTCTTCACTTTATCCTCCCTTGGATGTCAGTTTGAGAACCCGAAAAAGGTCGGGACGAAGGTGCTGATACCGGGCACGAGTATGACCAGAAGCAGCACGACCAGTTCTGCGGCCAGAAGCGGCAGAACGGCGCGGAACAGGGCATCGAGCTTGAGCTGCCCCACGCTGGCAATGACGAAAAGAACCGGGCCGACCGGCGGCGTGACCATGCCGATGGTCAGGTTGAGCACCAGCATCATGCCGAACTGGAGCGGATCGATACCCGCGCCGTATGCAATCGGGCCCAGAACCGGAGTCAGAATGATCAGCGCGGGCAGGGTGTCGATGAAGAAGCCGCAGATCAGCGCAAAGGCCGCAAGAATGAACAGGATGCCCAGCCGGGTGTCGGTGATGGAGGTGACCAGCCGCGCCAGCTCCTGCGGGATCTGCAGGTATGTCAGCAGCCACGCGAAAATGGATGCCATCGCGATGATCAGGAAAACCGAAGAGGTGATGACAGCCGCGCGCACGAAGGCCACGTACAGCCCGCGCAGTGAAAAGGCGCGCAGCACGAACCCAAGCAGCAGGGCATAGGCCGAGGCCACGGCTCCGGCTTCGGTCGGGGTGAACACGCCGAAGATGATGCCTCCAAGGATGATGGCGGGCATCACCAGCGCGGGAAGGGCGGCAAGGCCCGCGCCAAGAAGCTCGGACATATCCGCGCGGGTCTCTCGGCCGCGATAGCCGTGCTTCATCGAGATCACGTGATTTGCGAAGGCAAGCGCGATGCCCAGCAGAAGGCCGGGTACGAGACCGGCAAGAAACAGGCCCGCAACGGTCACACCGTTTGTCGAAATCGCAAAGATCACGGCAAGGATCGAGGGCGGAATGATCGGGCCGATCGTTGCGGTGGCGGCCGAAAGAGCCCCGGCATAATGCCGGTCATACCCGGCCTCGCGCATCATGCGCATGACAATGGCAGACGGCCCCGCTGCATCGGCCAGCGCCGAGCCGCTGATCCCCGCAAACAACATCGAGACAAGAACGTTCACATGGCCCAGGCCCCCGCGCAGATGGCCGACCAGCGCGTTTGCGAACCGCAGAAGCGAGCGGGTCAGCCCGCAGGCTGTCATCAGTTCCGATGCCAGGATGAAGAAAGGCACCGCCATCAGCGGGAAGCTGTCGATCCCGGCGAACATGCGCTGTGTCGCGACCAATGGATTCAGGCCGCCTTCGATGAAGATCGCGGCCATCCCCGCCACGCCCATGGTGAAGGCAACGGGTACGCCCAGCAGAAGGGCCGCGAAGAACAGAATGATAAGGGTTTTAGCCATGGTCAGGAGGCCGGCCTTGTGTCTGGTCCGGTATCTGCATCGCCCAGAACTTCAAATTCCTCGCGTACGAAGCGGGCCGCGAACAGGACCAGATGCAGCAGGAACAGCGCGCAGCCGATCGGAATCGATAGATAGGCGACGCCGCGCGGCATGCCGGTGGACATGGTTTCCTTGTTCCAGCCGAATTGCACGAATTCCACCCCAAGCCAGAGCATCACCCCCATGAACACGAACATGATCAGCACGGCCAGCCAGCGGATCAGCCGCGCCATCGCGGAGGGGCAGATATCCTGCAAGGTCGTGATCGCCACCAGGCGTCCTTCCCGCAAGGCCAGCCCGGCGCCCGCAAACGCCCCGAGAATCATGAGGTGGCGCGCGGCCTCTTCGACCCAGGCGAAGGAATGGCCAAAGCCATAGCGGCCGACCACGTTCATGAAGACGATTGTGAACACGCCAGCCAGTACAAGGGCAACCAGCAGGCGGTTCACCGCGACAAGCAGGGCTTCGGCCCGTTCCATCAACGCTCCTCCCCAAGCGGTTGGTGAAATTCAATCAGGAAGCTGGCATACTGTATGCCAGTGTGTCAATGATTGTCTATGCATTGGCGTCTTGCTACTGAACTTGGAGGTTCAAAGGGTCTGCGATGAAAGCTCTTACACGTCCGAAATCGCTGACGGAGATCGTCGCCCAGACACTCAGGGACTGGGTTATCTCTGGTGACATGGACCTTGGCAGCCATCTGTCCGAGGCCCGGATTGCCGAAGATCTGCAGGTGAGCCGCACGCCCGTGCGAGAAGCGATCAATCGGCTGGAAATGGAAGGGCTTCTGACCGTCGAGGCACAGCGCGGCACATTCGTCTTTTCGCTGGAGCCCGCAGAACTGGCCAAACTGTGCGATGCGCGGCTTTGCCTGGAATCCGGCGCGCTGACCTTTGCCTTGCAGACGGGGGCAGATCGGCTGGCAAAGCGGCTGGCCGACTGTGTGGCCCAGATGACTTTGGCGCGAGAGGCGGATGACGTTCCGCGGTACCTGAAGCTCGATTCCGAGTTTCACGAGATCATCGTCGACTGCTCGGACAACCGGTTCATGAAAGATGCCTATCAGACCATCGCACAAAAGATGGCGGCGCTTCGCAACCGGTTGGGGCGGCATCCGGATCACATGGCCAAGTCCTATCGCGAGCATCAGGAGATCTGTTCGGCTGTCGCCGCCGAAGACGAGCCGCTCGCGCAGTCCATCCTGCGGGCCCACATCGGGCGCAAGGAAGGCTCTTACTGGAATCTGGCAACGGAAGGTTGACGCGCTGGCGTCCCTGAAACGACGCACGGCATCGGTCGGGGTGTCGTGCGGATTGCACCTTTAGATAATATGACAGGCTCCGGCGGTGCGCGTTCGGCTGGCGCCAGCCGACTCGTGTTCTGGGTGTTTCTATCGACCAGAGACCAGGTTCATTGCGCAGAAATTGCGATACTACGTCAGGGCCAAAGTATCATTTCTGGTTATACGTTGGCTTGGAAATATCTATTTGTTGAACGGTATTCCACAGCCCATACTCCCTTTCAGCGGCACGGTTCAAACCTTTGAGCGATGTGTGCCGACATGAGCGTTATCCGGGCCGGTGGGGAGGCGGACGGTGATACCCAGAGAACAATTCATCGCTATTGCCGGCGCGTTCTCGGCCAGGGATCGGACCTGACCGGCAGCGCCCCGGGTGCGGGGCCAATCATTCGCAACGGGGCCAAAACCTTGCTGTGATCGCGACGTTGCAGAACCGTTCCGATACTTCGGCGGATTTGCAGGAAATACGCCCGGGACCCGGGCATGATATGGGAGGAAGACATGAAAGAATTTGGCAAGATCACGGGGCGCGCCGTTATCGCGATTGCCGCGGGGGTCGCGACGACAGCAGGCGCTTCGGCAGCAGATTTCACGATGAAGTTTGCAGGCGCGGGTGGGGCCGAGGATCCCTCGAGCAAGTATATCGCGGACTATACCGAATGTGTGCAGGCTGAGTCGCAGAACCGCATCGAGGTGCAACATTTCCCCGGTACACAGCTGGGCGGTATTGGTGCGCAGATCCAGGGCCTTCAGCTTGGGACCATCGAAGCCGCCAGCATGGCCGGGCAGCACATGAAATCAGTCGAGCCCAGCTATGGGGTCATTGACGCGCCGGGCCTGTTCACCAGCTATAAACACGCAAACGACACCTATTGGGATCCGGCCTTCATGGAGCCCTACCTGTCAGCCGGACGGGACAAGGGCGTGATGGGCGTGGGCATTTGGGCCTACGGTCCTTCGTCGTTCCAGACTGTCGACCCGGTCGAGACCATTGAAGATTTCAAGGGGCTCAAACTGCGTATTCTGGCAACAGAGATCGAACAGAGAACGGCCAACACCATCGGTGCCGCAGGCGTTCAGGTGGATTGGAGCGATATCGTTCCGGCCCTTCAGCGCGGCCAGATCGATGGTGTACACACCAACATCGTGCTGGCCCATGCCTTCAAGTTTCAGACCGTCGCAAAGCACGTGACGCTGACCAACGAAACCATGTTCGCCAACGTCCACTTCATGAGTACGAAATTCTATGACTCGCTGCCCGATGATCTGAAGGCCGTGGTCATGGAATGCGGCAAGGTCGCGTCGCAGTCCGTCGCGCCTCTGGCGGAAGAACTCGGCACCGGCGCAGAGCAGAAGTGGACGGATGCCGGAGGTGAGGTCCACCGTCTGAACGAGGCCGAGCAGGCGGAATTCATGTCGTCGGTCGCGGGGATCGTCAACGATGTCTACGGCAACGACCCCGCGCTTCAGGATATGTACGACTTGCTGAAGAACACCGCTCAGACGCATCAGCCTCAAGGGTAATGCGGGTGAAGATCGTCTTGTCGCGGGTGACGCATGTCTGACGTGTCCGAAACTACCAAGACCCGGCCACGCTCGCTCGTGCAGCGTGGCCGATCCTGGATACGGCTTTTCCTGGGGACGCTGATGATTGTCAGCGTCGCGATCAATTTCTCGAATGTGATTGCGAGGTATATCCTTCAGGCGCCGATATTCTGGGCCGAGACAATCATCACCTATATCATGCTTTGGTCGGCGTTCATCGGCGCAGCGCTTATCACGCTGGATGACAAACACCTCAGCATTGATCTTGTTGCCTCGGTCTTCCCACGTCGGTCTCGGTCCGTCGTTCTTGCGTGCAGCGCGGCCTGCCTGCTTGCGGTTGCGTTGATCGTGGTGCCGCAATCGTGGCAGGCGACCGAGATGCTGGTGCGCAACGATCAGCGCACTGCGGTCGAAGGGCTGCCACTGGCCATTCCCAATGCCGCACTGCTGGTCGGGTTCGGTCTGATGGCACTGGCCGGGGTCTACCAACTTGTCGCCAAGGTGCGGCAAGCCCTCTCGCCGCACGACGACGCGGCCGCTTCGATGCCACCGGCATCGAGCTCTGAAAGCGAAGCCAAGAAAGAGGCTGGTTACTGACATGGCATGGACACTTACCTTGCTGCCGATAGGCCTTGCTGTCTTCGGCTTTCCCATTTTCCTCGTCCTGCTGGTGGCGTCCATTGCCAGCCTTGTTCTTTACATGAACATCCCGCTGACGTTGCTCCATCAGCAGATGCTGGGCAGCATCAACAGCTTCGCGCTTATGGCGGTGCCCTTTTTCATGTTCGGAGGCGAGCTCATGGCGCGGGGCGGTATCTCCAACCGCATCATCGCCTGGGTCATGTCCCTCATCGGCGGCGTGCGTGGCAGTCTTGGTCTGACCACCGTCGGCGCATGTACCGTATTCGGTGCCATTTCCGGGTCCGGTCCGGCGACGGTCGCCGCGATCGGGCGGCTGATGTACAAACCGCTGCTTGCCAATGGGTACAGCGGAGCGACCTCGGCGGGCCTTGTTGTCACCTCCGGGGGGATCGCCTCTCTCATTCCGCCGTCCATCGTGATGATCCTTTACGGAGCGTCGGCAGAGCAGGCTGTGTCGTTGCTGTTCCTTGCCGGTTTCCTGCCGGGGCTTCTTCTGGCGCTGCTGATGGCGATCTGCATCTACATCGTTGCCGCGCGTGAGGGTGTCGGCAACACGCAGCCGTTCCATTGGCAAGAGTTCTTCCGCGCCAGCCGCGATGGCGTCTGGGCGCTGTTGATGCCTGTCATCATCCTTGGCGGGATCTATACCGGCATCTTTTCCCCAACGGAATCGGGTGGCGTGGCCTGCGTCTACGCCGTGGTGGTCACCGTCTTCGTCTACAAATCCATGACCTGGGCCGATGTCTGGGATATCGCCGCAGATTCGGTATACCTGACGGCGCAGGTTGTCATCATCGTCGCCGCGGCCGGGGTATATTCGTGGATCCTGACGGTCAGCGGTATTCCTGCGGCGCTGGTGAATGCGTTCAACGCACTGGATGTCGAACCCTGGCTTGGCCTGCTGATCATCAACTGCTTTCTGTTGATCGTGGGCGCGCTGATCGACCCGACTTCGGCGATCCTTGTCCTGACGCCACTTCTTGCGCCGATCGCAATCAGCATGGGAGTCGATCTGATCCATTTCGGCATCATCATGGCGGTCAACATCCAGATCGGACTGTTCACGCCGCCATTCGGGGTCAACATCTTTATCGCACAAGCCATGTTCGACATGCCGCTGAAGGACATCTACCGGGGGCTTGTTCCCTTCTTCATCACCAACATCATCGCGCTGATGATCGTGACCTACTGGCCGGGCCTGTCCCTGTTCCTCGTGCGATTGCTGGGTTGAGGCAGCGCGAACAGGACGCCGACATCTCAACACCCTGCGAGATGCCAGCCGTCTGAACGATGGTCTGGCCGCAGGGGAACTCAACTGAAATCTGCCGTTGATCCCATGCCATGACAGGCATCGGACCGCTCGGCTGCAACCGGAACACTTTAGGAGCAAGACACTGATGCAACCCGATTTTCCGCCAACGAAACGCCCGCTGCCCGAAGTTTTCCACGCGACCAGAGAGCTGTTGCAGCATATCCCGCAAATCTCGCTGACAGAGCGTAACCGCCGGTGGGACAAGCTTCGCAAGAAGATGCTGCACGCCAAGCTGGACGCGCTGATCCTGATGGGGAATGACATTTCCACCGGTAACGGCATGGGCAACCTGCGGTACCTGTTGCAGGTTGGAACCGCGTTCGGTGCCGATGCCCTGTTTCCTCTGGTCGGCGAACCGGTGGTCTGGAGCAACGTCGCGCACATGAACCGCCCGGTAAGCTTGCTCCAATCAACGCAGGAATGGGTTCAGGATTTCCGCAACAAGAGCGGCGCGCCGGGGATTGCGGACGAAGTGACTCGACGGGGGCTGAGCAAGTCCCGGATCGGACTGGTCGGGTTCTCATCCTTCCTTCAGACCCAGACAACTTTCCTGCATCACGATATTCTGGGGCTGGAAAAGGTTCTGCCCGATGTCGAATTCGTCGACGCGACCTCGCTTCTGTCAGAAATGCGGTTCACCAAGAGCGAGGAAGAAATCGACATGATGCGGAAGGCGGGCAAGGTTGCCCGCAAGGCGGTTGATGCAATGCTGGAATCCTGTCAGCCCGGCACGCCCGACGCCAAGGTGTTTGCCGACATGCTTCATACCCAGATCGCCAATGGCGCGGAACCGATCATGTTCAACCTGTTCGCGGCAGGGCCGGTCGACCACCCGGAGGACGAACTTTGGCATCTGCTTCACGGGTTCGAACATCCGGCGGTTCCAACCATGCGCCCCTTGCAGGATGGCGATCTTGTGATTTCCGAATTCCATACGCAATACGGCGGCTACCGCGTGCATACCGAGTACACCGTGTACCTTGGCAAAACCGTGCCCGATGGCTTGAAACGACTGTGGGACGTGGCGGTTGAATGTCTTCACGCCAGCCAGGAGGCGCTGGTGCCGGGCCGCACCTTTGGCGAAGCGGTTGAAATGATCCGGGCACCGGCGAAGAAAGCAAACGTCGATTGGGTCGAACTTGGCTTCAACTCCAAGGGAACGGCATCGCCCGAATTCAGCGTGGTCTACGAAAGCGGATACGGCAACAACCCCGGCAATGGCGATGGGCTGCGCGAACTTGAGCTGGAAGAGGGCATGACGCTGGGGAACAACATTGACCTGCACGATTCAGAATGGAAGGTCGACGTTGGCGTCATGCTTGGCGACTTCATGGTGGTACGTCCCGGCGGCGCAGAAAAGCTGGTGGATACGCCGTTGGAAATTGGCCATGTCAAATGAGGCTTCGGCGTTCGTCTGGCTCTTGCAGGCGGCTCCGCTACGTCGGATGATCGGACAGGGAATGCCCAAGGCCTGAGGTGGAGTGACGAATGAACCAGCATAGCGACAACGTTCCGCAACTGCGGACCGAGACCCATTTCGATGGGCGCAGCATGGCGTGTTACGCGGATCGTCCGTCGACCGTATCCGCCATGTTCGAGACTGTCGTCAACGCCGTCGCGGATGGCCCGGCACTTATCGACGAACGGCGCCTGAGCTACCGGGAACTGGATGTCGAGGTTTCGGCCATCGCCGCCGGACTGAGGGCGCAGGGCATCGGTGTCGGCGACCGGGTCGCTATTTTCCTGAAGAACCGGTGGGAATATATGGCAATCGTGCTGGCCTGTATCCGGATCGGAGCCATTTCCGTACCGGTCAGCACGCGGCTTCAGAAACAGGAACTTGAATTCATCCTGAATGATTGCGGCGCCGGGATTTTGATCTACGAAGACGCGCTGTCGGAGATCCTGCCCGAGAGCGCGAGCACCCCGGCACTTCGCCACGCCTATTCGATCGAAGGGCGCATATCGCCGTCCTTCGCAAGCCTGCTGCTGCCAGATGAACCCGTCGATCCGGTGCCGGCGGACGAAGAAGATGCCGCTGTCATCCTGTATACCTCTGGCACGACGGGGCGGCCGAAAGGCGCGATCCTGACGCATCTGGGAATCGTGCACTCTGCGATGGCCTTTGCGCAAACGCTTTGCCTGACGAATGAAGATCGCGCCCTGATCGCGGTTCCCATGTCCCATGTTACAGGGCTGGTGGGCGTGATGTTTTCCATCCTGTCGGTTGGCGGAAGCGCGATCATCATGCGCGAGTCTTTCGAGCGCCGGGCCTTTCTGGAGCTTGCATCGAGAGAAAGGATGACATTCTCGATCTTGGTTCCCACGATCTATACCCTGATCGCGCTGCATTCGGACCTGAACAATGTTGATCTGTCGGCCTGGCGGATCGGCTGCTTCGGCGGCGCGCCGATGCCGACGGCCACGATCGAGGCACTAGGAGCAAAGCTTCCGCAACTGGTGCTTGTCAACGCCTACGGATCGACAGAGACAACCTCTCCTACGACAATCATGCCGATCAGCGATTGGCGGGACAACATGGACAGCGTGGGGAAGCTGGTCCCTTGCGCCAAGGTGAGGCTGGTCAGTGACGATGGCAGGGATGTCGATGTTGGCGAGCCGGGAGAGCTGTTGATTTCGGGGCCGATGGTCGTGCCCGGGTATTTCGACAACCCCGAGGCGAATGCGAAGGAATTCGTCGATGGATACTGGCGTTCGGGCGACATAGGCACGATGGACGCAGGTGGCTTTCTTCGCATTCTCGATCGCAAGAAGGACATGATCAATCGGGGTGGTTTTAAGATCTACTGCGCCGAGGTCGAGGAAATTCTAAGCCATCACCCCGCCGTGCAGGAATGTGCGGTTGTCGGCCATCCCGATCCGGTACTTGGAGAGCGGGTGCATGTGTTCGTCCAGACCCGCGAAGGGGTTGCCGGAGACAGTGCCGACATGAAGGCTTACTGCGCCGCGCGATTGTCGGATTACAAGGTCCCGGAAACCTACAACTTTCTGGACACGCCTTTGCCGCGCAACAACAACGGCAAGATCCAGAAGCAGGCCCTGCGCGCGATCCTTGCCAACGCAGAGGGCGCCAAGGCTGCGTCACGCTAACCAGCGCCCTGACGGGACTGACGCCTGTGGGCAGGATCGCGTCAGCCTTGTCTGGCGCCATCAGACCCAAGACGGTGGCGCGGATGATCTGATCCGCAGAAATCAAGCGCTTGCGCCTTTGCCCCTCTGGCGACACCAGAAGGGCAAAGGTGGGGTCAGCACCACGTCCCGCAATGGCTTATGCCGCCGAACGGCAAAACGCGGGCAGGGCAACCATCAGCCACTGCAGGATTGCAGCTTGGACAGCTTTTCGATGTCGGCGTCAGGCCGAACTTTCAGCGCGTTGGTCAGCCGGGCCGCGGCGGTATAGAAATTCGCCGTCATGGTCAGTTCGACGATTTCCTGCGGGTTGTAGTGCTTTGCAAGCGCATTGAAGGTTTCGTCGTCGACGCTGTCCGGGCTGGCAAGCCCATCGGCATAGGCAAGGATCGCGCGATGGCGTTCGTCGAACAGATCGCTGTCCTGCCAGTTCTCCATTGCATTTGCCTGCTCTTCCGTCAGCCCGCAGCCAAGCGCCATAGCCTTGTGGGCGAGGAACTCGTACTCGCCATTGGCCAGTTGGGCCGCGCGCATGATCATCACTTCGCGGTCGAGGCGCGGCGTGATCGCGTCCCGCCGGATGGCATAGGCCAGATCGACATATTCTTTGAAGATGGCCGGAGCGTTTCCAACTGTCCTGTGCATATTGGCCGGCTTTCCGCCACGATCGATCATTCCCTGGAACATCGGACGCAGAATTGGGTCGTCGGTATCAACCGGCACCAGTGGCAGGCGCGAGGGGGGCTCGTCCTGCGCATGCGCGGCGAGCGGAACTGAAATGGCCAAGCTGATTATAACCCCCAAGATTGCTTTGTGGTTCACGTGATCTGTCCTCCCTGGTCTTGATCCACGCCATGATCGGCCATGGGTGCGATTCGTTCAATACAAAATTGTCAGACGATTTTGGCGTATTGCACGTTATGCGTGTGTGGAGCGGTTGCGCAATGGCGCCCATCGCAATGACACGATGCGTTTGGATCGCGCGCCTTCCTAAGCGCGACGGCGTGCGTTCGAACCGCCGCATCGAGACAGGGGCGGCGAAAAAATATCGTGCGGGCAGTCACTTACAGGCGGTAAACGTTCATGGCGTTGTCCCGCAGGATCAATCGACGTTCAGCACTGTCGCACCCGGCATCATCCAGTAGCGCCGAATGCGTTTCCCAGATGCGGTGGTAAGAGGCCGCCATTGAATCCACCGGATAGTTCGATCCGCACACAAGCCTGTCCGGCCCCATGGTGTCGATGCACTCCAGGACGTAGGGCCGGACCTCTTCGATCGTCCATCCAAGCCCGAACAGACCGTAGCCCGACAGTTTGACATACACGTTTCCAAGCTCGCGATAGACCTGCAGGTTGCGTTTCCATGCCGCAACGCTGTCTTCGTCCCGCCAGATCGACAGGCCGAGGTGCGGAAAGATGAATGTCGTGTCCGGGTGCTCGCGCATGAGGCGGATCAACCCGTCTGTCTGCTCCGGAGAGGCGGCACGGACTTCGAAGACAAGACCGTGTTCCCTGAGGAGCGCAAAATTGCGAAGCCAGGTTTCGTCTTTCAGCGGATCGTAATCCGGGGCTGCATTCAGACCGGGGTGCATTTCAACCCGCATTCCCCGCATGTTCGCATATTGACAGTGCGCCATGATGATCTCGGCGGCGTCAGGCGCGCTGAGATCGCCGCGCGCCACTATGCCCTGCGGCATCCCGTTTCCGGTGCTGTCGGCCACCGACTGCAACCACGCGGTTTCGTTTACACTGTCCTTGGGATCCGCGTCGGCCTGCACATGAACAGCGGCAACCACGTTCAGACTGCCGATATCCGCGCGAAAATGGTCGATAAGGTAGTCCTGCCGGATCGACCGGTAGTCCCCGGTCACCTTCGCAACGTTCTGTGAAATTTTATCGGTAAGCCAGGGATAATAGTTCTTGTTCAAATCCCAGATATGGAAATGGCTATCGACAAGGTCTTCCAAGGTCACATTCTCCTGTGGGTCTGTACCGCGTGTTTGGGGCGATGTGGTCACTCTGCGATTTCGAGCACCACCATCACACGTGGAAGCTCTCCGACGCCGCGTGTGATATGGCCTTCGCCGTGCGTGTCTTCGGCCAGAACAATCTCGTTAGGGCCGAAAACCTGCTTTGTGCCATCGCTGACCTCGATTTCGACGGCCCCTGACAGGTGCATTACGAATTGACGACGCGGTGCGCAGTGAGGCGTGCCCATCGCGTCATTCTCGGAAACCCGGCGAAACCAGACGCGCTTGATCGGAAGCGCGCTTGTCGCGGTATCCAGCACCCCGGCGCCTTCGATGCGCTCGGTCAACAGAAAGCTGTCTTTTGCAAAGTGTGAGTTACCATCGGCATCGGCGTAGATGCGGGTGTATTCCAGAACAGGCATCTTGTCGGTTGTCATCACTCAAGGCTCCGCTGTGCAATGTGTCGTGGTTTGGAATGTTCATGGCGCTAGGCCAAGGCCGCGCTTTCCTGTGCCAATAGCCGCCTGATCGTGCGCCTTGCCTGTACAGCACCTGCGTCGCTTGGCAGCAGGACCGGTTTCAACGCCAGAATATCGGTTTCATGGCCCATATTTGCCTGAACCGCTTCGACCATCGGTTTGTCTTCGTCCCGAAAGGCTGCCTCGATCGCCTTGGCGCGTTGTGCATTCATCTTGGCGTCGTCTTCGTTGAAATTCCTGATTCCGCCGTAAAAATAGTGCGTGGTGGTTTCGGTCTCCGGGGTCACAAGATGGACATTGGTGCTGACCAGTTGCGCGTCTTCGCCGTGGCCTTCCGGTTGCAAACTATTGACGAGCAGCATGAGACCAGGCGCGCGCCACCTGACCTCGAGTGTCTGGTCAACCCGTCCTCCGGGTTCGGGCAGGTAGGGGTCATAGACAGGGGCAGCTTTCTGGCCGTCGCTGCGCCACCGGATGACGATCTCGTCCCCGTCACCGGCGTGAACCCTTGGTGTTACCTTGGCAATCGATCCGCTTCCCAGTGTGGTGGTGTGCAGAAAGTCGATATGGCTCAGGTCCATGATGTTGTCGTACATGATTTCGTAATTGCTGCGGGTGTGCATGTATCCGGTGATGCGCGCAGTCGGTTTCGCCGCGTCAAGAAAGCTGTAGTCGGGCAGGGGAGTTCGGTCTGCCCTGTCAGGGTCGCCCATCCAGACCCAGATCAGGCCGTTCTGTTCGGCAACCGGAAAGCTGCGGACCCGCGCTGACCTCGGCACCGGTCCTTGGGGATTGTGAACGCATGTGCCGTCGGGTCCGAAGATAAGCCCGTGATAGCCGCAGCGGAGCCCCGCGTCGACGACGCACCCCATGTCCAACGGCGCAAAGCGATGCGCACATCTGTTTTCCAAGGCTACGGCTGTACCGTTTCGCTGCCTGAAGAACACAAGCCCTTCGCCGACGATCCTGCGCGATAACAGTGCGTTCGGTTCCAGGTCCGCACTCCACCCGGCCGCGTACCACAGGTTTTTCACGTAAGGCATAGCGCTGGCTCCTCTCCGCGCCGGGAAAACGGCCGGGCGCCCGAGCAGGCGACCGGGGCGAACCCCCTCGCCGGCACCGCTCCCCTCGTGTGCCGCGTTTGATGTCAACTATGGACGCGTGGATACAGGCGCACTAATATATATTTCCCAGCTAATGCATAACCATCCGCATAGGTCACGCCATGTTCTCCAACCGGGTTATCGGGTCGCAGCTGACGCTCCACAAACTGAACGTCTTTTGCGTTGTGGCCGACCTTGGGAGCATCTCGCGTGCGGCGGACAAGCTGGGGATCGCGCAACCGGCTGTCACCTCTCACATGAAGTCGATCCAGGAAAAGCTTGGGGTGGACTTGCTGACCAAGCAGGGGCGCAACATCGTGCTGACGGACAACGGCAAGCTGGCCTATAAATGGGCGCGCGACCTGATCGTGCGAACACGCGAATTCGAGCGCGAACTGTCCGAGGGGCCGACCGCGCTGCGGGGCAGGGTTGTCGTCGGAGCTTCTCTGACGGTAGGCGGTTATACGTTGCCCCACGTGTTTGCGTCGTTTCGCAGGGAAAACCCCGGCATCAGCATTCAAGTACAGGTCGATACGGCCGTCGATTGCGTGGCTGCGCTGAAGGCAGGGGTAAGCGATGTTGCGGTGACCGGTCTGGACCCGGGGCAGAACGTCGACGGGTTGGAGGTGTCCAAGCTTTGGGACGAGGAGTTGGTTCTGGTCGCGGCGCAAGGCTCGACGCTGGTCGGTGACGCTGCGGGTATTGACGAGATCGCCAACCTTCCCTTCGTGACCAATGAGCTGGGCAGCTCCAAGAACGGGGTGATCGAAAGCGTGCTCAGGCCTTTCGGCATCGTTCACCGAAGCGTCGCTCTGGAGATCGGGCACCCCGAGGGCATCAAGTCTGCGGTGCTGGCCGATTGTGGGTTGGCGTTTCTGTTTGCGTCCTCGATTCAGAAAGAACTGCAAAGCGGGTCGTTGCGCCGGGTGCGTACTCCAAACCTGGACCTGTCAATTCCAATGTACCTGCTCAAGCGACGTGAAAAGAACCTCTCTCCGGTTCAGGACAAGGTGCGAAGCTTTCTTGAGGCGAAACTGAAGCGCAGCGACTTGAATGCAGCTTCCGCGGCAGATGCGAGGCTCTGATCTGCCCGCCGCTGACATCCGAAACAGGGCGATAAGGATATTGGCGCGGACCTTCACTTTCGTCGCAACCCGAATGTTGTGAAGTTTTTGTAGAAGCCGCCGAGCACGACGATTTCCTCGCGATTGCGAGGCCACACTACAGTTTATCTCAATAAGAGATTTATGGCTCCGGCGGTAGGGGCTGGTGCCTTCCAGTAAACTACGTTGAAAACAAAGGAAATTTTTCAGCGATTCCGGACCGGTTCCGGCGGTGTGCCTGCGAATGTGCCGTAACCGGTGCACCGGGTCAAGTGGTGCACAGGACAAGCGCCCCGCGTTCCGATTTCAACCAACGTCGGGAATAGCAGTTGCTTCCCGATCCGATAGTCGACGACGGGGAGCGGTGGTGATGGCCGAGCAGTCGATGCCAGCCTCCTCTGGACGTGCGTCCGAGACGAGCACCTGGCAGATGTGCCCTGACTGATGTCTTGCGCGTAGTGAATGAAGCCCTCAGCCATCTTCCTCACTGATTGCCATGGGGAACATCCTTTGGTTAAGTATCCGTGAGCAGAAAATAATCGAGACGACCATGTCATTTTTTGAGCGGCCAATTCTTAACTCGCCATATTTTGTTCCGGAGCAGCACTGGGAATTGGACGCCGATGGCAGGCCGACCGACACGGTAGTCTCGCGCAGACGGAAGTCAGAACTTATTTCCGCGATGCCCAAGCCCAAGAGCGTCAAAGGCGGCCATCAGGGTGAAATGGAACTCAGCTCTGCGGGACTTGAGGGACAGGATGTCGCCTACAATGTGACCGAATTCGTCAACGAAATGCGCTCTCAGGTCGATGCATGGCGGGCTCTGCCGAACCCGAACGACTGGCAGGTGACACCGGTGACGCAGCGGCTCCTCCAACATTGGCGTGCGATCCAGCGGGACGAGACCCAGGCCATCCGGCCTTTCTTCTGTCAGCTCGAAGCCGTCGAGACGGCAATCTGGATGACTGAGGTCGCGCCGAAAATGGGCGAGCGCGGTAAGCGGGTTCGCAAGCGTCTGGAAACGGCGAACGCGGAGGCGAACCCGGACCTTTTCCGTGTCGCTATGAAGCTTGCGACAGGTGCAGGGAAAACGACAGTGATGGCCATGTTGATCGCATGGCAGACGCTGAATGCCGTTCGGTCACCCAATTCGAAGACCTATTCCCGCGGATTTCTGATCGTCACCCCTGGAATTACGATCCGTGACCGCCTTCGCGTGTTGTTGCCGAATGATGCGGAGAGCTATTACCAGCGCCTCAACTTGGTCCCCGGCGATCTCATGCAGGACATGCAACGGGCCAAGATCGTCCTGACGAACTACCATGCGTTCAAGAAGCGAGAGCGCGTTCAGCTGGCAAAGGGCACTCGATCGGCACTCAAGGGCCATGGCGAAGAGATTTCCACTGAGGAGACAGAAGGCCAGATGCTGCAACGGGTCATGCCGGAGCTCATGGGGCTTGGACGCATCAACGTGATCAATGATGAAGCCCACCACTGCTATCGCGAGCGACCTGGCGGCATCGTCGCCAAGTTGACGGGCGACGAGAAAAAAGAGGCTGACGAAAACGCCGAAGCTGCGCGCCTCTGGATCTCTGGTATCGAGGCCGCCAAGAAAAAGCTGGGCGTCCATACCGTTTATGACCTCTCCGCGACACCGTTCTTTCTCTCCGGTTCAGGCTGGATCGAAGGCACCCTGTTCCCATGGGTGATCTCTGACTTTTCTCTCATGGATGCCATCGAGTGCGGTATCGTGAAGCTGCCTCGCGTCCCTGTCGCCGACAATCTCCCGGGTCAGCCCGAGCCTCTCTACCGGAAGCTCTGGGATGCCATCGGGAAGAAGATGCCGAAGAAGACCAGGGGTGCCAAGCCGGATCCCCAGAGTCTGCCGATCCCCCTGAAGACGGCCATCGACGCGCTCTACGGTCACTACGAGAAGACCTACAAGCTGTGGGAGGCTGAGGGTGTCGACATTCCCCCGGTCTTCATCGTCGTGTGCAACAACACGACGAACTCGGAGTTGCTGCGCGATTACATGGCCGGCTACGAGCGGGAGGATGCGAACGGCGTCATCGAAACCGTGAAGGGCAAGTGCGAGCTCTTCTCCAATTTCTCGACCGATGGAGACCGCCTGCCTCGCCCCCGGACGGTTCTCATTGACAGCGCCACGCTCGAAGCCGGCGGTGATGTCGACAAGTCGTTCCGGGACGCCCATGCCGAAGAAATCGAGGCCTTCCGCCGGGAGCAGGCTGAGCGGGGTGGGAACCAGGACCTCACCGATGCCGACATCCTGCGCGAGGTGATGAACACCGTAGGGAAGAAGGGGCGCCTGGGAGAGCAGGTCCGTTGCGTCGTCTCCGTCTCGATGCTGACCGAGGGCTGGGACGCGAACAACGTGACCCATATCCTGGGCCTTCGTGCCTTCGGCACCCAGCTGATCTGCGAGCAGGTGATCGGTCGGGCCCTCCGGCGTCTGTCTTACGACGCGGATCCAGAGACAGGGCTGTTCCGCACGGAATACGCGGACATCATGGGGATCGACGGTCTGAACTTCTCGGCTCAACCAAGGATCGCGCCGCCGCAACAACCGCGCGACGTGGTCAATGTTCGGGCCGTCTCACCTGACCGCGATCACCTCGAGATCACCTTCCCGCGGGTTATCGGCTATGTCGCAGACCTTCCGTCGGACCGGCTCGACGTCGATTTCTCAGGCATGGAGCGCTACGTTCTGACGACCGAAAAAACCTCGGCCGCGGAGGTCACCATGCAGGGCATCGTCGGCGAGAGCGAGAAGCTCACACTCGAATACCTACGCACCACCCGGCAATCCACGATCGCCTACCACGTCGCCAAGCATATGGTGTTCGAGAAGCTCCGCGATGCCCACCAGAAGCCGCGCATGCACCTGATCCCCGCGGCGAAGCGGATCGTCAACCAGTGGCTCTCTGAGGGCCACCTGCACTGCACCGGGGGCACCGTTCCGGCCCAGCTTCTCTACCGCGAGATCGCCGATGAGGTCTGCGACCTGATCTTCGGCGCCCTGATCGACAAGCCCGGCGGCGACAGCGTCCTGCGCGCCGTCCTCGATCCCTACAATCCGACCGGGTCGACCCTGGGCGTCAACTTCAACACGACCAAGGCCACGCGCTACCAGCCGCGCTCCGACAAGTCGCACCTGAACTGGATCATCACCGACAGCGACTGGGAGGACAAGCTGGCCGCCCGGATCGAGGACCATCCGGCGGTGCTGTCCTATGCCAAGAACCACAACCTCGGCCTCGATGTGCCCTATCTGATGGAGGGCGAGTCCCGGGTCTACCGGCCTGATTTCCTGATCCGGCTCGATGCGCCGGAGCCGACGACCCTGATCATCGAGGTCAAGGGATACCGGGGGCCCGATGCCATGCTGAAGGCCGAAACCATGCGGGCAAAATGGATCCCGGCGGTGAATCGGCTCAGCACCTATGGCAAGTGGGGGTTCGCGGAATTGAGGGATATCAACGACTTTGGGCCTGCACTGGACGAGGCGATCGAGAAGATGCTCGGGACGGTGCCGGCATGACGGACGTCCAGTTCGGGCGCCTTCTGGACCTTCCCTTGCGTGAAGCCTGGAAGCATGAAGCCCACCAGTTCACCCCTTGGTTGGCGAACAACATCGACCACCTGTCGGATGCCATCGGCATTCCCTTGGAACTCACCGGAACCGAAGTCGCGGTTGAAAGCTTCTCGGCGGACATCCTGGCCCGCAACCCGCTGGATGATACGGTTGTTCTGATCGAGAACCAGCTGGAGATGACCGACCACACCCACCTTGGTCAGATCATGACCTATCTGGCCGGTCTGGAAGCGCAGACGGTGATCTGGATCGCTCCTTCGTTTCGAGAGCCGCACCTGTCCGCCATCCGCTGGCTCAACCAGCACACGGCCGATGGCTTTTCCTTCATCGCGGTCAAGGCACGCGTTGTCAGGATCGGCGACAGCCCTTTCGCGCCCATATTCGAAGTGGTGGAAAAGCCGGATGACTGGGGCAGGGCGCTGAAGAAAAAGGCCGCAGCCGTCTCGGATTCCGGGTTTGACGCCAAGGAAAAATTCTGGCTCGGCATGGCCGAAGCCTACCCCGATCTCGTGGCCGAGGGCATGCACCCCGGGCGCGCTTCAAATGCTTGGATCACGCTGGTCGCAGAGCCCAAGCTTGTCGTTTCGCTCTTTGTCGCCCAGAAAAGCACCGGGGCGTTCATCCGCGGCACCTCCGGTGCCGACGCCGACATGATCCATTCCGTTCTCGCCGACCACCGGACCGCGCTCGAGGCGGGCCTGGGACAACCGCTGGTGCCGTCCGAGAACGGCCGCTTCTTCGTCTCCCAGATCGACAAGGGCTACCTGAACGAAACCGACTGGCCCATGATCCAGTCCTGGCTGATCGACACCTACAAGACCTACCGCGATACCGTCCGTGCGGCGTTCGCTGGCACCGAGGCAGAGCAATGACCGACAAGACCCAGATCGACCCCATCACCCACGAAGACGAGCGTGTGAACATTCCCACGCCCGAGCTTGCCCCCATGATGGACCCCGACGACGCGCGGCCGATCAAGGCGGCCTATGACCTGCGGAACCCGGACCTCGATCCGCAGCTGATCTGGCGCGGCAAGGACATCGACCAGGCTGCCGTCACCGCCGACGCGCCGCCGATCTACCTTCAGGAGCAGGTGCACCCCAAGGCGATCATCGAGGACCTGCGCGCCGGCGGCAAACGGAACGGAGAGGGCGGGGGCGTCGACCTCTTCGACCATTTCGGGCTGAGCGACGAGGACCGCGAGGCGGAGATCGAGTTCTACCGCCACCACCGCAAGTGGTCGAACCGGATGATCCTGGGCGACGGGCTTCAGGTCATGGCATCCCTGGCCGAGCGCGAGGGGCTGAAGGGCCAGGTCCAGGCGATCTATATCGACCCGCCCTATGGCATCAAGTTCAACTCCAACTTCCAGTGGTCCACCACCTCGCGCGATGTGAAGGACGGCAAGCTGGAGCATCTCACCCGCGAGCCCGAGCAGGTGAAGGCGTTTCGGGATACCTGGCGCGACGGCATCCATTCCTACCTGCAATACCTGCGCGACCGGCTGGTGGTGGCGCGGGAGCTGCTGACCGAGAGCGGGTCGTGCTTCGTTCAGATCGGGGACGAGAACGTCCACCGGGTGCGGGCGCTGATGGATGAGGTGTTTGGGGAGGAGAATTTTGTCAGCGTCATCAGGTTCAAGCGCGGTGGATTTCAGACAGCCGCATTCTTACCGGAAACCCAAGACTCAATCGTATGGTTTGCAAAGGAAAGAGAGCGCGTCAAATTTCGCAGGCTCTTCAAAGAGGCCGAGAGAAGCGAAGCATTCCCAGGGCAGACCGTCTTTGCGGAAGACGAAGCAGGAGTCTACGCGCCGATCAGGCGCGACAAAATCGACAAATCAGTTGCCAAAGTGTTTCGCCACCGTGCGGCCTATAGCGCGACCGGATCAGAGAGTTCTCGTTTCGAGGTTCTGCATCAAGGAAATCGGTTTCTCCCTTCTGGCAAGAGGGGATGGTCCACCCACCCGGTGGGAATGACGCGAGTGGGCAAATCCGAACGTTTCTGGGCGTCTGGCAGGACCCTTGAACGTAAGATGTATTTCGAAGATTCTCCATTCACGCACTTCGATGCGAACTGGGTGGATACTGTGTCCTCAGGCTTCTCTGAGGACAAGGTCTACGTCGTCCAAACCCAGACTTTGGTTGTTGAACGCTGCCTCCTCATGACCACCGACCCCGGCGACCTCGTGCTCGATCCCACCTGCGGCTCCGGCACAACCGCTTACGTGGCCGAGCAATGGGGCCGACGCTGGATCACCATCGACACATCCCGCGTGGCCCTCGCGCTCGCCCGGGCCCGGATCATGGGCGCGCGCTACCCCTGGTATCTGCTCGCCGACAGCCCCGAGGGGCAGAGGAAAGAGGCCGAGGTCACCCGCTCCGCCCCCGCCACGGCCGCGACCTATGGCGACATCCGCCACGGCTTCGTCTACGACCGCGTTCCCCACATCACGCTCAAGTCCATCGCCAACAACACCGAGATCGACACGATCTGGGACACCCTGCAACCGGCCGTCGAGGAGGCCCGCGCGGCCCTTAACGCCGCGCTCACAGGCCACGCCACGCCCTTCACCGTCGAAACCGGCGGCCGGAAGGATAAGAAAATCGACTTCACCGCCTCTGGCGAGGTTGACCTGCCAAGCGGAGAATTGGCCCCGGCGAACGGCTTCATGGAATGGGAAATCCCCCGCGACGCGCCGGAGGGATGGCCCGCTGCCGCCAAGGAAGCCATCAAGTCTTTCTGGCAGGCCCGCATCGCGCGCCAGACAGAGATCGATAAGTCCATCGCCGCCAAGGCCGATTTCGAATACCTCTACGACAAGCCCTTCGAGGACAAGAAGCGCGTCCGCGTTGCCGGCCCCTTCACGGTCGAAAGCCTCTCGCCGCACCGCACGCAGGCAGTGAACGAACACGGAGAGCTGATCGAGGAGCATGACGCCGCCCAGGGCAAACGCAGCGGGCGCGAGATGGAGGCCGAGAACTACCGCACGGCCATCCTCGACAACCTCGCCAAGGCCGGAGTCCAGCAGTCCGACAAGGAGGACCGGATCACCTTCACCTCCCTCCAGGCGACGGGGGGCGAATGGCTGGCCGCCGTCGGGCTCTACATGGAAGGTGACACGGAACGAAAGGCCGGCATCTTCCTCGGCCCCGAATATGGCACCCTGCAACGCGCCGACCTGATCGCCGCCGCGCGCGAGGCTGTCGACATGGGCTTCGACATCCTGATCACCTGCGCCTTCAACTACGACGCCCACACGGCCGAGACCCGCAAGCTGGGCCGCCTGCCGATCCTCCAGGCGCGGATGAACCCGGACCTGCACATGGCCGACGACCTGCGCGCCGGCGGCGGGAACCTGTTCGTCGTCTTCGGCGAGCCGGACATCCAGGTGAAGGACGACGGCGACAAGATCCGGATCGAGCTGCTGGGCGTTGACATCTTCAAGCCCGCGACCGGGGAAGTCGTGTCCTCCGAGCCCGACGACATCGCCTGCTGGTTCATCGACACCGACTACAACGAGGCGTCCTTCTTCGTCCGTCACGCGTATTTCCCGGGGGCGGAGATCCCCTACAAGCAGATGAAGACCACGCTGAAGGGGGAGATCGACGAGGAGGCCTGGGAGAGCCTGAAACGGACGGTCTCGCGGCCGTTTGCGCGGCCGAAGTCGGGCAGGGTGGCTGTGAAGGTGATCAACCACCTCGGGGACGAGGTCATGAAGGTTTTGGGGGTGTAACGGTTGCCGAAGCGGCCTGGAAATTACATGGGCGGTAGTTCGATTGAAAGACCGCGTGCCAATCCACCTCGTGAATGGGTGGAGGAGGTCGAATACGCCCGGGCTTTGAGCGATTTCGGCCCTGGCGAGCACTTTTTTTCGGATCGCCAGCTGGAGGACCATCTTAATGGCCTTCGGAGGAACTTTGAAGGACGGCCTCTCACTAAACGCGCGCGAAAGGCCGCCGGAACCGTCATGTCCGAGCTCTCGTCAAGGTTCGTTCAAGATCATCGAATGAATATGGTGTTCGAAATCGCCGCCTTCGAAATGGCGGAACTCTATGAAAGGATGGTTCCGGAGACGCGGAATCCCTTTTTTCCAGAGCGCGAAACACGGTGGCGTCATCTTGCCACGGAGCGGGCCAAGTTGATCATTCGGAGACAGGGCGGAATGGAAGCATGACCCACCGCATAGCCGACACCTTCTACGACGCACTGGCCAAGCTGACGCCGCAGGAACAGAAAGCCGTCAAACAGTCCGCTTTCGACTTCCAGATGGACCCGAGCCTGCCCGGCTTCCAGATGCACCGTGTCGACCGTGCCAAGGATCCGAACTTCTGGACCGCGCGCGTCACGCGGGACATCCGGATGGTCATCCACAAGACCGACGGCGATACGCTGCTGGCATGGGTTGGCCACCATGATGACGCCTATCGTTGGGCCGAGACCCGGCGGATCGAGGCACACCCGAAGACCGGCGCTATCCAGATCGTCGAAGCGCGCGAAACAGTCGAGGATGTTGTCGTCCACCGCTTCGTCGAAGAGGCCGTTCTCCTACCACGGCTGTTCGAGTCCGAAACCGACGAAACGCTCCTGTCGTGGGGCGTGCCGGAGGACTGGATCGGCACCGTTCGGGAGGCCACAGACGAAACCGTTCTGGATATTGCAGGCTATCTGCCGTCCGAGGCTGCCGACGCCATCCTCGCCGCTGCGACCGGGGAACGGCCGACACCCTCCATCGCTTTCGCGACCGGACAGGATCCGTGGTCTCACCCGGATGCGCTGCGGCGGTTCCGCGTTGTGGAAGACGTCGAAGAACTCCGTGCGGCACTGGATGCTCCTTGGGAAAAATGGACCGTTTTCCTCCATCCGGCACAGCGGGAATACGTGGATCGCGACTTCAATGGGCCGGCCCGGGTAATCGGCTCTGCCGGCACCGGCAAGACCGTGGTCGCTCTTCACCGTGCCGTCCGCCTCGCCGCCGATCCGTCCGCTCACGTCCTGCTGACCACTTTCAACCGACGTCTGGCCGACCTGCTTCGTCAAAAGTTGCCGCTGGTCGCACTGCCTTCGGCCATGGAAAGGATCACTGTCGAAAGCTTGGGGTCCGTGATCCACCGGCTACATGCCGAGCGGTTCGGCGGAGTCGACGTCGTCGACGAAATGACCCTGCGACGATTCCTGGAAGAGGCTGCGGCAGGAGCGTCGCTCACTGTCGATCCGGAGTTCCTTTTCGACGAATGGTCCCTGATCATCGATGCGTGGAACGTTCGGGATGCCGAGACGTATCGCGATCTGCCGCGGCTCGGTCGGAAGCAGCGCATGGCGGCGTCGCGGCGGGAGGCCCTATGGGCTGTCTTTGACGCCACGAGGTCGCGGCTTGAGGTGGAAGGACTTACCACAGAGGCATCGAGTGCGCATGACTTGCGCGGCCATGGCCATTTCCCATGGACACATGTTGTCGTCGACGAAGCACAGGACATTTCGGTGCCGGAGCTTCTTTTGCTGGCCGACGCTCTCGGTGCGAGTCCCAACGGTCTCTTCTTCGCCGGAGACATCGGCCAGAGGATTTTCCGTGCTCCATTTCCATGGGCCGCGGCCGGCATTGACATACGTGGACGTTCGCGCAGCCTGAAGGTGAACTACAGGACGTCTCATCAGATCCGGAGGCGCAGCGACACCTTGCTGCCTGAAACGCTCGTGGAAGCCGATGGCAGCGAAGAAAGCCGCCTGGGTGTGACCTCGGTCTTCGACGGCCCAGCACCGGCTATACGGATCTTCGATGATCCTCATCGGGAACACGATGATCTTGGACAATGGATCGATGACCTTCGGCGCCGTGGTGTCGAGGCGGACGAAATTGCCGTCCTGGTCCGCTCGACGGTTCAGGTGAGACAGTTCGAAGACCTGAAGGCCCAAGTCATGCTGATGCATGATGCAAAGGGTGCCGAGTTCAGGGCCGTTGCGGTCGCTGGGTTGAACCATGATGTTCTCCCGGACAATGCGCGTCTGCTTGCTGCTCTGGATGAGGCGCAACTCGACGAGGTCATGGCGACTGAACGCCATCTGCTCTACGTCGCCGCCACACGCGCCAGAGATTTCCTGTGGCTCTCCGGGACCGAGCCGGTTTCTGAGTTCCTGGCAGACCTTGCGGCCCTTGAAACTGTCCCCTCTGATGGGTCCGGGCAGTAGCTACAGGTTGCGGCGATACCGAATATCGCCGGTTCACTGTTGTTCAGGCGCGATGATCGTTGATCAAACCACTTGGCGCGCCTGCTAATCCTGAGAATTCCTCACAGCCTTTCGCAGGATTAGCAGCCTTGGAGCGCCGAATCCGGCTTCGACGTCGCGTCTTCTTCGATTTTTCCGTCATTCGCTTTTGTGGCGTGGCCTGGGGCGTAGTTCCTTTCCGGTCAGAAGGAGCGAGACGATGCCAAACGAACATTATCATACCGTTGCAGAGGTGGCAGAGAAGCTGCGTCGGCACCCCAGGACGATCCGAGATTGGATCGTTGACGGCTGCAAGACCGAGCGTGGTCATGTGCGTCTTGAAGCGACGAAGGTGGGAAAGTCCTGGTTGATCCATGCTGATTGGCTGGCGCTTTTCGAGCATCGTATCCGCCCCGTTCGGAGGGCGGATCTCGATCTCGAGTAGCGCCAGCCATTCTGTAGGGGAAGACCAATATGTCGTTGCAGGACAAAATTCGGGAACACCTGGAGATCACCGGGCTTTCAATGCGGGCGCTGTCGATGGAGGCAGGCCTCTATCCGAAGGCGGTCGCCACCATTCTGAACCGACCAGGGCATCGACCAGGCCGGAAAATCTTGGATGCCCTCGGTCGGGCAATGAACGTCGAACTGCCGGATACGGAGCCAAGAACGACGTATGCACAGCTCATTACGCGCCTGGGCATCGCAACCGGAGACCGCGACGTCGACAGCCGTAATCGGCGGCTGCGATCTCGTGTCAATACTGTGCTAAGGGCAGCGGAATGGGTCCCGGAAACCGAGGAAGTCGACCGCCGACGCGCGGTGGAGCTTTTCGCCGGCTGGTCCGCTGCCACCTTGGGATTGGCACCAAGAAGCTTCCACAGCTACAAGTCCGACTTCATGACGGCTATCGATCTCGCATGTGGTGGAAACCGCAAGCAAAGCATCCGCGATGTCAGCGGGCTCCATCGGGACATCTACGAGGCCATCCAGAGTTCGACACTGCCCGAAGATCTCAAGCTGAACGCCGGAGCGTTCTTCTTTTTCCTCGACCGGGAACGCCTTCTGCCGAGTCAGGTCGACACCCATGTGCTGCTTCAGTATTTTCACTATCGCTGCGATGATACCGCGAAAACCGAAGCGGTGTGCCGTAAGCACGTCAAGCGGATAGCGGGATTGTGCTGCCGTCTCGCATTGGAACCGGCTTTTGCCGAATATGGCTTTCATTGTGTGGATCATCCCTTCGGCGATCAGCGCGACAAGTATGATGTTCCTGTATCAACGCTGGAAGGTTTTTTGCGCGAATTCGACGGCCCTTTCACTCGTTGGGTGATGGGCATGGAATCGCGGGAAGGCCTGTCCCATGCAGACTTCGTGGCGCACCTGGATCGTGAAGATGCGGAAAAGAAGGTCACTGGCAAGCTCGCGCTTCTGAAGCCGAGGAAGGGCGGAAAGAAGAAAACGGAGGCGGAGCGGAAGTCGGCGGGCTTCCTGGTCGAAGATGAAACCTGGTCTGAGGCAACGCTTGCCAACCGTCGTGGCATCTTGGTCGCGGGAGCGAAAGCACTGTTCGCGTCCACGGGATATCTCATCGAAAGCGTCGAGGAGTATAGCGATCCTACTGTCGTCGAAGCTGTTCTGGAAGCCGTCACGGCCGCCAACAGCTCCAAGGAATTCCCAAGCAGCTACGCGTCAACGATGGGCAAGGCCATCAAGAAGATGGCTCGGGACTACGTCGGTAGACCAGACACGGAGATCGATGATATCGCGTCGCTGATCAGCGACTACTCCACGGGTTCGAAAGGGATAGCGGAACGGAACAAGGCTAAGCTCCGTAAGATCGTTGGGGAGAAAGAGCAACGGCTCCTCGACCTGGGGGAAATCCTCACGGACGAAGTCAATGCTCGCTTGGATCGGTCCGTGAGACAACACCCTGGCATGAAGCGCCTCGATTGCCTCGATGTCGAAATGGCTCGCGACATGATGTGCGTCGTGGCGAGTGACATCCTGCTCGCACGTGCGCCCCGCAAAGCCAACGCCACCGGCATAAAGCTGTCGTGGATCTCCTGGCGTGAAGGTCTTGCGACGATCACGGTGCCCAATATCGAAGTCAAGATGCGCGACGGGAGTGATCCTGACCTGCCGATACCGCTCGGTGGAAATGAGTCGCGGCGACTGCGGCTCTACATCGACAAGGTCCGTTGCCGCGTCCTTCGCGAGGGCGATGACCGGAACCCCTATCTGTTCCCGTTTCAAGCAATCACAGGCGCGCCAGGACAAGCCTACAGTGGTCTTCCGGAGCGACTGATGCGGCACACGAAACGGGTTGTCGGAATCCGGATGAATCCGCATTTATATCGGCACTTTCTTGGCTGGCTCTGGCTCAGGGAAGATCCCAATCGGCTGCCAGATGTTCAGCGGCTTCTCGGGCACAAGACCCTCGAGACCACGCTCGAATTCTATGCCGAAATCGATGAAACCCTCGCGCTGGAGCGTTGGCAGAAGCACCTCACGAAGCGGAAAATTCGCGGCACACGGTCATGACGCTGCCGGGAACGAAGGAGATGCCCATGGCACCCATAGGATCAAAGCGGTTCGTATCCGTGTCCCGAGAGATTCACGCCGAGCTGAGCCTCGATCGGCCAGACCTCGACCTTGCGCCGGTCGTCATGGCGCTGGAAAATTTTTCCCATTGGCGCGGAAGGGAGCGTTCACTTTGTGAACCTCCCGTGCGCGAGGAGTTGCAAGGATACCTGGCGGATAACTCCGAGACGCGTGGACCGCACGTGGCCGTCGGCCAACTGTTCTATATTCAAGCGGCGGCTCCGGTTCTCTGGGGGATGCCCTTTGCCGCATTGATCGCTCGACTTATCCGCTCTCACCGTTGCGAGCCAAAGAATAGCGTATTGCCGCAAGCGGAACGCGTCCGCAGATTGATCAGCCGGCTTCCGGACGAACACCATAAAGGGTTGCTCTTGAAGATGGGCACCGATTTGGGCGGGACAAAAAACGTATGGAGCCTGAGCTATCTCGAGGCCGTGTCTATCAGCCTGCTGCGCTGGACGAGGTGGTGTGAAAGCCTCGGGCATTCTGTTGAGCCCACAGGGACGACCTTCTGGCAATACGCTGGTGACTTGGAGGAAGACGGCGTTTCAGCCCGGAGCATTACTGACTACCTGGTTCGCATCATGGCGGGGTATCGTGCCAGCTACACGCCCGGATTCACCAGCACCGCCTGCGACCACGTCACCTCCCTGCATCGCGCGCGCGCGAAACGCGCGGGTTCGCCGACGAAGACCCGCGCTCAGCTGGTCGGCGCATCTACGATCTATGACCTGGGATGTGACCTCATCGAAGGTGCCCGGGCGAGAGGGCCGAGGGGCCTGCACCAAGCTCGCGATTACCGGAATGGCCTTCTGCTGATGTTGGCCGCTGCTGTGCCCCAGCGCGCCCGTGCCATGTCCCATTTCGACATCGGCCAGACCGTCATCCTGCTCGACCATCCGCACATCAGGATCCGTCTGCCCGGGTCCGCGTTGAAACTGCGGGAACACAAGAAGGGCCGCGGCGGATACGACCGCGTGATCGAGAATTCCGATCTTTGGAACGCAATCGACGGATACCAGCGGACCTATCGCCCGTTCTTCGATGATGGAACCATGATGTTTCCGAGCCTTCTCGATATCGGCTCGGCAATTTCCTCTAAACAGATAGGGGTTCTGACCGGGAACCTGACTGAGCGCCACCTCGGGGTTCGCGTCAGTGTGCATCGGGTGCGGGACAACGTGGCGACCGAGGCATCTGAAGAGCTCCAAAGCGGCGGCTACATCGCACCAGCGCTTCTCGACCACAAAAGCGCCACAACGACAATGGCGAGCTACGATCACGCCCAGGGCGTGCGGGCCGCACGTGACCATTCGGTATTCATCGCAGCTCGACGGTCTTACTCAGCGGAGCTAAAGTTGTAGAGAGACGAGGCTCACCGCCGCAGCGTTCCGTAAGTAACCGTAATCGCTGCACTATTATGGCATCGTGTAGAACGGGTTCTTTCCACCCGCATGGGGTGGCACCAGACCGTCCTCAACAATTTCCGGACTTTCCTTCAACAGCTGTCAGCCGCCGCGGAAACTTCGAGTTCCGGTTCAACATGCTGCCCCAGCCACCGATGAAGGTCGGTGACCGGGGCGCTATGGGTCACGCGCTCGGATTTAGTTGATAGGCCCGACGACGAGCCTTTCCATCGACCACGGTTCCCTCAGGCAGTTTTGCGATCCACTCGTGTTGAACAAGGATGCCAAGAGCCATATCCATCGCCTTGCGGGTCCGGGTGCGCACAGGTCCTTTCTGCAAGACGACGTCAGTCGCAAAGCCGCTACCCGGCGCAAAGTTGCTCCGGAGCCAATCCAGCAGCTTCTGAGCGTGCGCGACGGCTTCTTCATTCGTGCCAGAAACACACAGGTATTTGAACTGCTGGAGATGGTAGCGAACGATCTCGCATGCGCCCGGCATGGTGCCTTCCGACACGAGCGTTGCATCCGGGTCCTCGTAGAGCGTCATCAGGGCGGCGATCCGGCAAGCATGTTCCGGGGCCTTTGCGGCAAAGCTGCTGATATCCGCGGCCCACTTCCCGCGGCCGAGTTCACCTTCGACATCGTCGTGGAAGGCCACGCATTGACGGAAAGCGCCATCGGACAGTCTCAGGGCCTTCACGGTCGGATCGGCCAGGGTGTCGCGAAGAGCGCGCGCAGTGTCATCCTGGAACACCCTAACGATCGCGTCGTCAGACGGCGCAATCGGTCGATATCGACGCTTACCCATATTGCTCTCCGGCCAGGCCGGAAGCATGCGCGCCAGGATCCCCTGACCGAGCATGAACTCGTTGCCGAAGCTGTCCCGGATGAGGTTTGGTTGGAACATCAGGTTGAGCGTTGTCGGGGTCGGCGGAACGTATCCGTCGCCGTCTTGGCTGGCGCGGGGACGAACGAAAAACGAGCCATCCCACAGCTGTGACAGAGTTCCGCACGTCAGCGCCTGTTTTTCCTTCGACATCGAGTGGCCGCCGAAGAACGTCGAAGCTTCATCCGAGAACCAGCCCAGGAAGCCAGCCCTCGACGAGATGGCCTTGAACGCCCCCTCGATGGTCGGTTCCGTGACCAGGAAGTTCGGAAATTCCGGTCGCGACGGCGCGGGGTCACCGCGTTCGAGGTTCCGCAGCGCGTCCTCATGCTCTTTGACCAGTTCTTCGTGTTCCTGCCGCAGTTCCAGCACCGTTCGGTTCACGCCGCCCATCGTCAACCTGTCCGTCGCGCTCTTGCGTTCGCCGGAGAGCGCGACGAGGACGAAAAAGCATGCCGCATTCGCAGATGACCCCAGGGTCTGCACGCTGGCGCGGCTTGCGTAGGTCAAGGATACAGCTGCCAGCACCGACTGAGCGGCAATGGCTTCCGGGGCTTGGGTCGTTGCTGCGACGGCGCGCACGACCTTCCCGAGCCCTTCGCTAAGGCTCTCGACCGGGTAGGCAATAGCCGCGGGCTCGGCGTGTGGTAGCGGGGAGGGCGAGTTCCATTTTTGCGGGGCCTCGCCTGTGGGCAAGCGGACCTTTGTCGCTTTCGTGATCCCGGACGTTCCTTCGGCCGACTGCTGGGAACGGGACAAGATGCTCTGGACTATCCCCATAATGGTTCGTTTCGACACGATGGTCTCCTTCCATTCTTCGTGTCGTCAGCAAATCGGTTCATCGATCTTGCGGCGGAAATGATCCGGTGTGGGAAGGTGCGATTTATTGAGGAGAAATCGTGGCGGAACCGGTGGCCGAGCTTATCGGGCTGGGAGGGCGGTTTCCCTCCGTCTCCATCTGACGAGAGACGAAGGGCAACCGCCTTGAGAGGCAGCCCGGGAAGGATGGCAAGAAAGTTGGGTCATACGGTGCGCGGCACCACGAGATGGCACAGACGATGATCGTCTACAGGCGATCCGACGCAAACATGGGATCCGGACCGGAATTCTTGACCCGCGCATGACGCGGAAACAACCCGGAGCCCATCACGATGATCCACACAACCTCTGCGTTCGTCCGCAAGGACAGGGTGACCCACCCCATGAATGCCATCCTCTCCTTTGTCTCGGAGCACTACGAAGCTCTGTGGCATGCAGCTCGGCTTCTGGGCGGCTACGACAGTGCCCGTCTGGTCGACCGGTGCCTCGAAAGGCTCACAGAAGATCAGACCGTCACGCCCCGTGCCCGCATCATGCTCCTCCAGATCATGGAACTCTTGTCTCTGGAGCAAGTCGACGACCCTGGGCAACCCTACATGGGATATTTCGCTGCGATTGATCCCTGCGATCCGGTCGTAGAGGAAATCTGCCTCCTGACCGACCAAATGCGGGAGGTGCTTTGCGCGTCCGGCATCGAAGCTGACATGGAGGAAATGGCCTGAAAGGCCTCCGACACCGCCGGTGACAGCCGGCGGTGCTTGACGGCAGCAGGTTTCAGCTCGGTCCAATGACCGACCCTGGTCAGGAGACTTGTCATGAATATGACAACGAATGGCGGCGTCATGTGTGCAGCAGCGGATGCCAAGCAGTTCCTGTGCGAACATGGCAGCAGCTTCAGCCAACTATTGCGCGATGTCGCTGGTGAGAGCGGGCTCTACCTCGCGAAGGAACTCCAGAAGGCGTTGGACGGAGACAGTGTCGATCCGGTTGGCGCCGGGCATGCGTTGCGTGCAGTGTCCAACCTGCTCATCGGGTCCGATATCCCGCATGGCGTCTGTCCGGGAGCGTTCCGCTGGCACGGTGCTCGGGTGACAGAGCTTGCGGCGCGCTTCCCGAACTGATGGCCGATGCCCCGGTCAAAGAGCCGGGGCATCACCTTGACAGTTATTGCCCCACGACCCTCAGACCGCGCTCCTTCGCCTTCGCGTTGACGATAGCGCGGTCCTGTTCGAATGGCCTGCGAATGATGGAAATGTCGACTTCAACTGAGGCCAGTCTCTGGAAGAGTGGCTTCATTCTGAGGCTCTGAGCATAGGATTTTTCCCCTTCGTCGAGCGGCGCGTGCCCCATGAGCCGACGACGGATGGAATCGGCCAGATTGTCGCTCAGCAGGTAGTTGTTCACCGTGGTCCGGAAGGCGTGGAAATCCAGGCCGGGCCGGTAGACCTCGTTGTCTCGGCGGTAGTAATTGAATTTCTTCGAGAAATTCTCGGTGAGAGTCCCCTTCCATTTGCCACGGGTCAATTTCGGGAACAGGCGTATCCTGCCCTCGGACTTTCGCAAGGCAATGAGTTTCTCGATCCCAAGATCGATCAGGTTTTGGTGGACTGGAACCTGTCTCTGGCTGGCTTCGGTCTTGATGGAATTGACCTCGGAATTCGTGACGTTCATGTAGAGATGGCCGTCCTCATAGCCGAAGTCGTCCGGGCCGAGTTGAAGAACTTCTTCCTGCCGCAGCCCGTTGTGCACCGCAATCAGCGGCGCCCAGAAGAGCGGCTCACCGACATCTTCCAGTTCGTCCTGGAAGATGGGCGAGCGGAACAGATCATGCAGTCTGTCGTCCCAGGCGACCCGAGCTTTGATGTTCTCGCGGCTACGGAGTTTCTTCACCTCCTTGTTCGTCCAGACGCACAGGGCGAACGGATTCACATCGATCAACTGCATGTCCATGAGCATTTTCCCCACGGCTCCGAGCACGCGAGCGTGCTTGAGGTAGGTGTCGACCTTCAGGCGGGGGATTTGATCCTCCTGCCGCTTTCGATCGATTTCCTCGTCGGTGGCACCGGCAGACTTCATCCGTTTCAACTCGGCCTCCAGTTCGGCCGCTTTGGAATCACATCGTTCGATCAGATCCTTATACCCGTCCGTGGCAAGGAACGGGGCGAATTTTCCGTGGTGCGTCGGGAGACGCCAGAGCCTTTCGAGGGCATCGTTCACGGATTCCGGATCGATTTCGTCGACCGGACCGGATCCGAGCTCTTCCGGCCAGTAATCGCTCGCAAGCCGAAGCCTGCTGACGTTCTCTTTTTTGAACTTTTCTCCGGCCAGTCCATCTCGTTTCTGCGGTCTTGCAAAATCGTTCTGATATCCGAGGTCCTTGAGGTCAAAGAACAGGTTGATGGCTTCCGGCAACGTGATTCCACGCGCCTTGGCAAGCGCGCGCTGGGAAGCTTCAGGGAGCTTGTGAACCGCGACGTGGATGTTGGGTGGACGCATGGAGATGCGGTTCTCTTGAGCCTGGGCATCGCTCAGGCCCTTCGGGGCTTTCAGTCCGAACGGACGAACAACCGGAATTGCGACGCCTTCATATATGGTCGTGTCCGGATCGATCGCGCCGACAGTATGCGAAAGGGGCGGCGTCGAACCGGAGGCTTTTTCACGAACAGCAACCGACGGCGACGTGGCGACGTGGGTGGCCCTGGAGGTGTCAGGCCGTGAGGCTGGCGTTTCCGCTGCTTGCACCGGCGTCCGGGCCACGTCCGATGCGAGGTTTGCCGGCGTGACGGAGACCGGGGGAAGCGGGGTAACTGAACTCGGGGAAATGTATGCCCGAATGTTGGTGTCGACGGCGCGGCGGAAGTATACGGTCGGCTGATCGAAGATGCCTTGCTGACGTCGTGCTCTCTCTGCACTGACATCGAGCAAGACCCTGGTCGCTTCGTAGGCCAGTGCCGTCCAATCCTGATCAGCCTCATCAAGCGCCAGTCCCAGAAGCGCTGCAACGTTTCGGAGGGGCGCGCGCGCCACCTCGCGATCTCCGAGGTAGATGGCCCTGCGCAGCGTATCCTGAAGTGCGGCCTCGCGTTCGAGATCGAGAGCCGCAACCTCTGGGCTTCGCGACCCGGCAAGGGCGCGGGACCGTTCGAAGGCCTCGATCTCGAACCGGGCCAGGCCGGTCAGCAAGCTATTCGTCATCTCGGGCGCGATTGTCATCGTCTTCTCCGCAGCTGCGGCGAAGACCTTGTCACTGAGGGCCGTCAGGCGCGCGCTCAGGATCTTCGCATCGCGCAGGACATGCGTTCGGAGCGAGAAACAGAAAAATTCCCTCTCAAGGGGTTTGGAGGGGGTTGGGGCACCGAGACTGCGGGGCACGCGGCGGCGCCAGGCGTAGCCCGCGGGACGATGTTCGAGGTGAAGGGGGAGGCTGCGATTCCGGGGCATCGAGATGCTCCTGTGCACGGGTGTGTGCACCGCCGTGTGCACCAGATTGTGCACCCCGTCGTCGGGCTCCGATTCTGGATCGGTGAACCCTTTGGTTTTCAGTAGCTTATTAGGATATTGGCTCCGGCGGTAGGGATCGAACCTACGACCAATTGATTAACAGTCAACTGCTCTACCGCTGAGCTACGCCGGAACGGTGGAGGCGATATAGCAATGGTTTTTTCTGGCGTCCAGAGCGATACCGCGAAAAAGCTGGAAAAAATTCTTAGGTATCGGGCATGAGTTGAAAGCGGGCGGTTTCGGATAGGGAGCCGATCGGGCTTGCACGGTTTTTCAATTTCAGATCAACAAGATGCGCCAGAACGTTCCGTGTGGCCGCGGGCAAAAGGGCGGCTGGCGTTTCGGTGTAGATCGCGCGAGCAAGGGCCTCGGCCGTGGCTGGACCCGAGCCAAGTTGATCAAGGATCGACGCTTCGCGCGACAGGCGGTGTGAGATCAGCCAGTCGAGCCGTGCGCGTGGGTCGGTGACCGGGGCGCCATGTCCGGGATAGAAAACTTCCCAGTCGTGCGTACGCAGACGCTGGCACGACGCCATGAAATCGGTCAGATCGCCGTCGGGGGGCGATACGATCGACGTGGCCCAGCCCATGACATGATCAGCGGTAAAGCATCGGTTGCCCCAACCCAGGGCGACATGGTTGCCAAGGTGCCCCGGCGTATGGATGACGCGCAGCGACCAGCCTTCGGCGGAGATCACCTCGCCATCTTCAATCCTCTGATCCGGGGCGAAATCATGGTCGATCCCTTCGCCCCCTGACACCATTCCCGCGTCCGCCAATTGTGCCATCACCGTGCTGCGGCCTGCTGTTGCGTCGCCGAAGGCGAGAACAGGGGCCCCTGTGCGGTTGGCCAAAGGGCGGGCAAGAGGGGAGTGATCCAGATGGCTGTGCGTGACGATGATGTGGCTCAGCCGCTGGCTTGGGCCGATGGCTGCGCAAATCGCATCCAGATGGGCCGTGTCCAAAGGGCCCGGATCGATGACGGCAATGTCGGTAGTTCCCAGCAGATAGGTGTTGGTGCCGCGATAGGTCATCGGAGAGGGATTGGGCGCCACGATCCGGCGCAGGCCCGGCGCGATCTCCTCGGGGACGAGAACCGGCGGGTCGAAATCATCGGGCGCAAGCATCGGACGGGCCTTTCAGAATGTGTCGCACAGGGATAGCCCGAGGGCGTTTTGCGGGCAAGCTCAGGCAGGAGGCGCGCCGACGGATCCCGCTTTCTAAAGGATGCGCAACGCACTAGGGTCTGGCCATGTCGTTCAAATGGCTCAAAACATATATGCCGCGCGGTCTTTTTGGCCGGGCCGCACTTATCCTCGTGCTGCCGGTGGTGGTGGTGCAACTTGTGGTGTCTGTTGCATTCATCCAGCAGCATCTGGAGGATGTGACCACGCAGATGACGTTGAATACCGTGCGTGCGATTGACGTCATCCTGACTGAAATCGCGGCCGAGCCGGAAACGGATACCACGCGCAGCGATCTCATGAGCCTGCTCACCGGGTTCCAGATGACATTGGAATTCATTCCCGCTGAAAAGCTTCCGGTTTCGGACAGCATCGGATTTTTTGACTATTCCGGTCGGGTCGTGCGCGACACGTTGCATGGGCGATTGCCCGAGGTTGTGGCTGTCGACTTGCCTGACAACCGCATCGTACACGTCTTCGTCGAGACGGACGAAGGCCCGGCGCACATTAGCTTTAACCGGCGGCGGGTCACGGCGGCGGCGCCGCATCAGTTGATCGTGACGATGGTCTTCTTCGGCTTGCTGATGACGCTGATCTCATTCCTCTACCTGCGCAACCAGCTGCGCCCGATCACGCGGCTTGCTGCCGCGGCGCAGGCCTTCGGCCGTGGACGGGTGGTGCCCTATGCGCCGTCGGGCGCGATTGAGGTGCGGGCCGCGGGGGGCGCGTTTCTGGATATGCGGGCGCGGATCGAACGGCAGATTGAGCAACGCACCATGATGCTCTCGGGAGTCAGCCACGATCTGCGCACGCCGCTCACGCGCATGAAGTTGGGTTTGTCCCTGATCGACAGCGAGGATGCCGAACCGCTGATGCGCGACGTTGATGACATGCAGCGACTGGTCGACGCGTTTCTTGAATTTTCGCGCGGCGCCGGTGAGGGAGAGCCGGAATCCTGCGACCCGATCGCGCTTGTGCGCCTGGCGGTGGACGATGCGGTGCGCGCAGGCAGCCAAGTCAGCCTGGTCGAGACCACGGGTCACGGACGCATTGCGCTGCGACCGGTGGCAATACGGCGCGCGATTGACAACCTGCTGGGCAATGCGACCCGCTATGGCACCAAGGCCGAAGTGTCTGTTGTCCTCACGGAAAAATCCCTGCGCATCCGCGTCGAGGACGATGGACCCGGTATCCCGGCAGATCGTCGCGGAGAGGCGATGAAACCGTTTTCGCGGCTGGATCCCGCGCGAAACCAAAACGCCGGTGGTGGTGTGGGACTGGGCCTTGCCATCGTGAATGACGTGGCTCGTGCCCACGGAGGTGTCCTGCGCCTAGGGCAGAGCACGCGTCTGGGCGGGTTGCGCGCGGATATCGTGATCGGGCGCTGAGCCGATACCGGAGATGGGGGCTCTGCCCCCGCCCGCTGCGCGGACTCCCCCGGGATATTTGATGCCCAAAGAAGGAAGAGAAGTTCCCTGCTTCTTTGGGCCCATAAATATCCCCGCCGGAGGCACGCGCGTCAGCGCGTTCTTCATCAGCCGCACGCGAGCGGTGTGAGGGGCATATGCCGGTTCACGTCCTTGTAGAGCAGGTAGCGGAAGCGACCGGGGCCTCCGGCATAGCAGGCCTGGGGGCAGAAGGCACGCAGCCACATGAAATCGCCGGCTTCGACTTCGACCCAGTCACGATTCAGGCGGTAGACGGCCTTGCCTTCCAGAACGTAAAGCCCGTGTTCCATCACATGGGTTTCCATGAAGGGGATCACCGCGCCCGGTTCCAGCGTCACGATGGTCACATGCATGTCGTGGCGCAGGTCGGAGGGATCGACAAAGCGGGTGGTGGCCCAGCGGCCCTCGGTTCCTGGCATCGGGGTGGGGGGCGTGTCGGCATCGCTGGCGATCAGCACATCGGGCACATCAAGGCCCGGGGCGGGTTGCCAGGCTTTGCGGATCCAGTGAAAGCGCAGCGTATCCTGGCCCGTGTTGTGCAAGGTCCATTTGGAGGCAGGGGGGAGATAGGCAAACCCGCCAGGGGCAAGCTGATGTGTTTGGCCGCCCACCGTCAGCATGGCCGTGCCTTCGACGACGAACAGCGCGGCCTGGGCCTGCGGGTCGCTTTCGGGGGTGTCGGAGCCGCCGCCCGGTGCGACCTCCATGATGTATTGCGAGAAGGTTTCGGCGAAGCCGGTCATCGGGCGGGCGATCACCCAGAGGCGGGTCTTGTCCCATCCGGGCAGGAAACTGGTGGTGATGTCGCGCATCGTGCCCTTGGGCAGGACGGCGTAGCTTTCGGTGAAGACGGCGCGGTCGGTCAACAGCTGTGTCTGATCGGGGTGGCCGCCGGTTGGGGCGTAGTATGGGCGGGTCATGGTGGCTCCTGACTTTTGGCCACTATGCGCAGGTTCGTGGGCGGCTGCCAGTGCGGCGAACGCACCAGCAGCCTTCGCCTTTTTTTGAGAATGTCAGCTTTTGGCGGCGCGCAGGGCCGGGCGGACCCTGAGCAGCCAGATGAAAAGCGCGGTCAGTGCCAGCAGCACCACGCTGGCGGGGCTGCGCAGGAAGATCGTCGGGTCGCCTTCGGAGACGATGAGCGAGCGGCGCAGGAACTCCTCGAAATAGGGGCCTAGGATCACGCCCATAAGCGCAGGCACCACCGGGTAGCCGAAGCTGCGCAGCAGGAAGGCCACCGCACCAATCGCCAGCGCCATCCACATCTGGAAGAACGAAAACGACGAGGCATAGACACCAACCATCGAGATCATCGCGATGAAGCCGTAGAGCACTCCACGGTTGATCTGCGACAGGCGCAGGTAGACGGGACCGAAGGCCAGAACCGACAGGAACACGAAGATCGAGGCCACGAAGAGCGCCGCGAACATCGGCGCGATCACGACAAGGTTGTCCGACAGCAGCGCGGGTCCGGGCACCAGCCCGTGGATCAGCAGCACGCCGAAGATGATCGCGGTGACAGCGTCTCCGGGGATGCCCATGGTCAGCAGCGGGATCACCGCGCCGCCGCACATGGCGTTGTTGGCGGATTCCGAGGCGGCCAGCCCTTCATAGGAGCCGTTGCCGAATTTTTCGGGCGCTCGGGCGCTGCGCTTGGCTTCGGCATAGGCGATGAAGGATGCCATTGAGGCGCCGCCGCCCGGCAACATGCCGATGACCACGCCGATCAGCGCGCTTTTGACAGTGGCGATCAGCCCGACTTCGCGGATATGGGCGCGGGTGGGCAGGAAATCGCGGCGGCGCGGGCGCACCACCTTGGCCACTGCCTCGGCCTTTTGCAGGCTTGATGGTGCGGCGGATTGGGCGATCATCTCGCACACGGCGAACAGGCCGATCACGGCGGGCAGCAGCCCGATGCCTTCGATCAGGTGGTAGCTGCCGAAATCGAACCGCCCCACGGGCACCATCGGGTCGATCCCCACGGTCGATATCATCAGGCCAAGCGCCATGGCCATCATCGCCTTGATCAGCGGGCCAGAAGCGACGATGGTCACAGTGACCACGGCCAGCAGTACAAGCGAGAACTTGTCGGGGGTCTGGAACATCAGGGCAATGGCGCTGACCGGTTGCGCCAGCGCAATCAGCACCACGGCACCGATCAGACCGCCAAGGGCCGAGGCAAGTGCGCTCATCCCCAAGGCCTGCGTGCCTTCGCCGCGTTTCATCAGGGCGTGGCCGTCGATGGTGGTGATGGCGCCCGAGGGCGCGCCGGGGATATTCAGCGTGATGCCCGTGATGGACCCGGCGTAGATGCCGGCCATGTAGATGCCGGCCACCATGACCAGCGCGTCCGACACATCCATGCCGAAGGTGAAGGGCAGCAGCAGCGCGATGGCCAGCGTGGCGGTCAGGCCCGGGATGGCCCCGAACACGAGGCCCAGCATGAAGCCGCCGACCAGGTGCAGGAAGGTCATCGGGTGGGCGAGGGCGGCAAAGCCCTGTGCGATTTCCGAAATCATCTCAGGCTCCCCAGACCGGCAGATACAGATCGAACAGCTTGACGAAGAACAGCCAGCCGAACAGCGTGACCCCGACCGAGGTTGCCAGCGCGATCAGCGCCGAGCGGACCGGCGCGCCGGTGGTTTCGTAGTTGAAGAACAGTGCGATCAGGAATGTGTAAAGCGCGGCAGCCACTGCGTAGCCCGCGTAGAAAAACGTGATGATGAACAGCGCGGTCAGCCCGATGGCGACCAGAGGCCCGATCACATGCAGCGCGGGAATGGTGTCAGAGGCGTCGCGCGTGCTGCGCACGGCGGGGGCGGCGCGGAATTCGGCAATCACGATCCACGCGGCGGCGATATAGACAAACCCGCACAAGATCATCGGCAGGAAGGCTGGGCCGGGTTCGCCCGTGGCAAAGGGGCGGTCCATCGCAGCGACCTGCCCGGCGTAGATCGTGTTCATGGCGGCAAGGCCAAGGGCGAAAAGAACCTGACCGTTCAAGAGGCGTGGCATTCAGTGTTTCCCTGTTGCGGCAGGGCCGGCGGCGCGCGCCGGCCCGGTGGGTGGGCCGGTCTGATGCCGGCCATCACCTAGTGTAAGCGGACGGTTTACTTGTCCAGCAGCCCTTGTTCGACCAGCGCGTCCATCAGCTGAAACGCCTTGGCTTGCGAGGCTTCGATATAGGCGGCGGTCTGCTCGCGGTTCATCCAGACGGCGCCCATTCCGGTTTCCTCGGCCACTTTCTGGAACTCGGGGTCGTCGAAGACGGCGGCGAAACCTGTTTCCAGCGCGGCCTTGTGCTCTTCGCTGACGGCGGCCTGGGTGGCGATCAGGCGGAAGCCGCCCCAGACCACGTCATAGCCCGCTTCCTTGAAGGTCGGGACGTCGGGGAAGCTGGGGTCGCGTTCGTCGGCCATCACACCCAGAACCCGGGCCTGACCGGCCTCGACGGCTGCATAGGCGGCCGAGATGCTGGTCGAGGCGGCGTCGGTTTCACCCGACAGAAGCGCCTCGCGCTGCGGGCCCGAACCCTTGGGGTAGGGAACGTGCTGCACGTCGATCTCGGCCTGCGAGGCGAAATCCAGCGCGGGCAGGTGCCACACGCCGCCGGTGCCCACGTTCGAGATTTTCAGCGTGCCCGGCTCGGCCTTGGCGGCGGCGACGAACTCTTCCAGCGAGGCCCAGGGCGCATCGGCACGCACAACCAGCGCGGTGGGGTGCACGGTGACCGAACCCAGATAGGCCAACTCGGCGGTGTCATAGCCCGGCACCAGCTTGTAATAAGGCACGGTGATCACGCTGTCCCAGGTCAGCGAACCGATGGTATAGCCATCGGGGCGCGATTTCATCAGGCGCAGCGTGCCCACGCCGCTTTGCGCGCCGGTGACGTTCTGGGTGTTGATGCCCACGCCCAGCGACTTTTCGGCATGGTTCATGAAGGTGCGCATCACGGTGTCGGTGCCGCCGCCCGCGCTCCAGGGCATGATGTGCATGATGTCCTTGCTGGGATAATCCTGCGCCAGCGCCGGCGCCGCCAGCATGAGCGAGGCCGCGATGGCCCCTGTCAAACGCTTGAGTGTCATGGTGTCCTTCCTGTTGTGGTCTGGTTGGTGGTTGGATGGCGGCCCCGAAGGCCCGCCGGAGCCGTCCGCAGTCAGTAGAAATACGGCAGCTTTTTCTCTTTCGCGGCTTCGATCCAGGGCGGAACGAAGGGGATGATCTTGTCCTGCGAAGGCACCATCATCTCGATGAAATTGGCGCCGGGGTTGGCGATGGCCTCGGCCAGCGTCGCCTCGATCTGGTCGGCCGAGGTGATGCGCGCTGTGGCAAAGCCGAACCCTTCCGCGACCTTGACGTAATCGACCGCGCCGAAATCGGTGGTCCAGGGCGCGTCGACATCGTCCAGCAGGATCGCCTCGCCCCGGATCCAGCCGTAATTGTCGTTGCGCGTCAGGATCACGGTGACGTTCTTGCCGCTGCGCTTGATGGTTTCGAAATCGCCCAGCACAAAGGCCAGCGAGCCGTCGCCGGTGAAGGAAATCACCGGCCCGTCGCCCGCATAGGCCGCGCCGATCCCGGCGGGCACCGAATAGCCCAGCGCGCCCATCGAATAGTTGGTGATATAGCGCCGCCCGGCCTCGCGCACCGACAACAGCGCCGAGGGGTAGATCGCGGCAACGCCCGGTTCCGCCGTGACGATGGCATTGGGCGGCAGCAGTTTATCGAGAGCCTGCGTCAGCTTGACCGGCGAAACGGTGCCTTCGGGCATCGGGATGTTGGAGTTGAACACCGCATCCAGCGCCGTGCGCTTCATCTCGGTCAGGTCCAGCGTGGGGCGGTCCAACTCGGGGTGCTCGGCGCGGATCAGCTCGGCCATGTAGGTCAGGCTGGCGCGGGCATCGCCCACCATGCCGACGGCCAGCGGGTAGTTGTTGCCGATATGCGCCTCGGCGATGTCCAGATGCAGGAAGGTCGTCGTGGCCGGATCGCCGTAAAGTTTCCAGTGGTTGGTCGAACTGGAATCGGTGTTCGACCCGACGAAGAACACGGTATCGGCGCTGCCCACATAGGCGTTGGAATACTCCATCCCGCCGCGCGCCCCGACCACCCGCAGCGACAGCGGGTGCGTTTCCGGGATCGCGCCCTTGCCGGGGGTGGTGGTGGCGACGGGAATTTGCAGCAGCTCAGCCAGATCCAGAATGGCCTGCGTCGCGCGCGAGATCAGCGCGCCCTGGCCGCAGACGATAACCGGTTTTTCCGCCGCAAGCAGCACGTCGATCGCCTTGCGGATCTTGGCGTGGTCGGCCACTGGACGATGCGCGGGGTATTCGCTGTAATCGCTGTCGGCGTAGAGATCGGTAATCTCTTCCTCGTCGTGGAAAATGTTGATCGGCACGCGGATGTGCACCGGCGCCGGCCGCCCCGAGGTCGCCACCCGGAAGGCGCGCCGCATCAGGTGCGGAATGTCGCGCACGTTGGTCAGGTGAAAGGATTCCTTGCAGATGCTTTCGTACAGCTTGGTCTGGTCCACCCCGGTCAGCCCGTGCTTCTTGTCCTGGTTCACCGGAATGTCCGAGCTGAAATAGATGATCGGCACCGACGACAGGAACGCCTCGGTGATACCGGGGGTGCAATGGGTCACGCCGGGGCTGGGTGCTTCCAGAACGGCGGGCTTGCCGGTGATCTTGGCATAGGATTCCGCAGCAAAGGCGGCCGTGCGTTCATCCCGGGTCAGCACGAATTCGATGGGCGACGATTTCTGCCATTCCTTGTACCAGCCGATCGTCGTTTCGCCGGGCAGGCCAAAGACATGATCGACCCCATGCAGTTCCAGCATTCTCAGGATCACCTGTGCCCCGTTCATCATCGTCATACGCCTGCGCTCTCCTGAATTCCAAGCTGTATACAGATCAATACACAGAGCGTAGTACAATTCAATTGTTATCTCGCGAAAACTGTGCAGACTGGCCATGTGCGCGGTCGTGGGGCGGAAGGCATTGGGAACATGAGCAAAAATACCGGAACGGTCGAGCGGACGTATCTGCGGCTGAAAGAAATGGCCGCAAATTATGAATTCAAACCCGATTCGCGCTTGAACGAGAGCGAGCTGTCCAAGCGGCTTGATACCAGCCGAACGCCGCTGCGCGAGGCCCTGAACCGGCTTGTGGCCGAGGGCTTTCTGACCTCACGCGCGGGGCAGGGGTTCTTCTGTCGCCCGCTGGTGCCCGGCCACATCATGGAGCTTTACGAGGCGCGCGCCGCCATCGAGTGCGAAGCCGCCCGGCTGGCCGCCCTGCGCGCCGACCCGGCCCAGATCGCCGAGCTGGAGCAGTTCCTTGAAACCTCGCGCCCCGAGTATATTCCGGGCACCTCGCCGGTCGAGCTGACCCGCTTGGACGAGGAATTCCACGTCCGCCTGACCCGGCTGGCGGGGAATGCCGAAATGGTGCGGATGCTGGAGAACATGAACGCCCGCATTCACTATGTCCGCCTGATCGACCTGAAATCGCTGTGCGAACACTCCGGCGCCGACACGGTGACGACCGACCCGCACCGCCGCATCCTGGACGCGATCAAGGCCCGCGACCCCGAAGCCGCGCGGCAAGAGATGGCCAAGCACATCGAGCGCCGGCTCGAGGCGATCACGGACACGGTTCGCGCTGCATTTGCAGAACTTTACACCGCCTGACGGCGGCGCTGTTTTGCTCTCGCATCCCGAAACAACCTTTGCTAAGAGGTGCCCTGCTGGGGCGCATCGCGCCGGGGCATGTGCGGGTGTGGCGGAATTGGTAGACGCACCAGATTTAGGTTCTGGCGCCGCAAGGCTTGGGGGTTCAAGTCCCTTCACCCGCACCATTGACCGGATTTGATTGAAACTGGCGGCGCTCGGTTGTCGGCTTCAACCTCTCTTTTACGCTTTGACGGCAAGACATTCGGAAACGCCCGTTTCAGGAGAGTCGTCGCATGTTTCTTATCCGTCTTGTTATCGCTTTTGTGCTTGGGCTAAGCCTGCTGCCCCTGCCAGGTACAACCTTCGCCGCCGAGGGTATGAGCCCGGCCGAAGTCCAGCAGCGAAAGATCAACCTTGCGGGTAAGCAGCGAATGCTGTCTCAGCAAATTCTGATGTTCGGTTGCATGGCAACATACGGGGTTCACCGCGACGTATCTGCCGCTGCGGCGCAGGCCGCGATTTCCGAATTCGATCACGTTCTTGGTGCGCTGCGCCAAGGCGACGATGAATTGGGGCTCCGCTATGAACGCAGCGGTACGGTGCTTCAGGCGCTGGGCAGGGTTGAACAGATATGGCCACAATTTCGGGGCGCCGCACAGGCATTGATCCGGGGCGAAGATGAAGAACTTGGCCCGCTGCGCGAAATGGCACCAGATTTGCTGAGCCGTATGAACGCCGCGGTACAGGAAATGGTGGCGGATTCCAACGCCGGTGGCGTACCCGAACTCAAGCGGGCGATTGATGTCGCCGGGCGACAGCGGATGCTAATAATGAAAATGACGGCCGAGGTGTGTCTGGTCAAAAGTGGCCTTTCGCCTGACGTCGATCTGTCGCGTGCGTCGAAGACGATGAATCTGTTCGATACTGCGCTCTACAATCTGCAATACGGCAACATCGGTGATGACGTCATCGAAGCACCCAGTTGGGAAATCGCCGAGATGCTGAAGCTGGTAGAGGCACAATGGGATGTCATGCGCGGCAATATCGAAGCCGTGCTGAAGTCGCCCAACCCCACTGTCGAAGAGATGGATGCGATGATGAAAACCGCGATCCAGCTTTTGAATGACATGAACGAAACCGTGTGGATGTACGAAAACATCTGAACCTGTGGCCTGACGTGAGCGGTGCCGGTGCGGACTGTCTGCACCGGCGTTTGCCGTTGCGTCGCTGGTGATCGACGATCTGTTGGCCTTGGGCGATTCCCGCTTGATCCCCTTGTGCGCCGCAACTAGTAAGACGCAAATTTCATCAGGCTGCCAAGGGGCGGCCTGTCAGTTTATGTGAGGATGGACATGCAAGTCACCGAGACCTTGAACGACGGTCTGAAGCGCGGATACGCGATCACCGTCACGGCCGCCGAGCTTGACGCGAAGGTCAACGAGAAGCTCGTCGAGGCTCAGCCCGAAATCGAGATGAAGGGCTTTCGCAAGGGTAAGGTGCCGATGCCGCTGCTGAAAAAACAGTTCGGCCAGCGTCTTCTTGGTGAGGCGATGCAGGAAACCATCGATGGTGCGATGAACCAGCACTTCGAGGACAGCGGTGACCGTCCGGCGATGCAGCCGGAAGTCAAGATGACCAACGAAGACTGGAAAGAAGGCGACGACGTCAACGTCGAGATGTCGTATGAAGCGCTGCCCGAGATCCCGGATGTGGACCTGAGCACCGTCAAGCTGGAAAAGCTGGTCGTCAAAGCAGGCGACGCGGAGATCGACGAGGCGCTGGGCAATCTGGCCGAAAACGCGCAGAACTTCGAGCCGCGCAAGAAAGGCACCAAGGCGAAAGATGGCGACCAAGTCGTGATGGATTTCGTCGGCAAGGTTGACGGTGAAGCCTTTGAAGGTGGCTCGGCCGAGGATTACCCGCTGGTACTGGGCTCCAACAGCTTTATCCCCGGTTTCGAAGAGCAGCTGGTTGGCGTGAAGGCCGGCGAAGAAAAGGCCGTGACCGTGTCCTTCCCCGAGGATTACCAAGCCGCCCATCTGGCTGGCAAGGAAGCGGTGTTCGATTGCACCGTAAAAGAGGTGAAGGCACCCAAAGCGGCCGAGATCGACGACGAGCTGGCCAAGAAATTCGGCGCCGAAGATCTTGCCGCTCTGAAAACCCAGATTGGCGAGCGTCTGGAAGCGGAATACACCGGCGCGGCCCGCGCCGTGATGAAGCGCAAGCTGCTGGACGAGCTGGACGCGCTGGTCAGCTTTGACTTGCCGCCGAGCCTTGTCGAAGCCGAAGCCGGCCAGATTGCGCATCAGCTGTGGCACGAGGAAAACCCCGACGTGCAGGGCCACGATCACCCGGAAATCACCCCCAGCGACGAGCACAACAAGCTGGCCGAACGCCGCGTGCGTCTGGGCCTGCTGCTGGCCCACCTTGGCCAGAAGGCAGAGGTTCAGGTTTCTGACGCCGAGATGACCCAGGCGATCATGAACCAGGCGCGCCAATACCCGGGACAAGAACGTCAGTTCTTTGAATTCGTACAGAACAATCCGCAAATGCAGCAGCAGCTGCGCGCGCCGCTGTTCGAAGACAAGGTTGTCGATTACGTGTTCGAACTGGCCGAAGTCACGAACAAGGACGTTTCGAAAGACGAGCTTCAGAAAGAAGTCGAAGCCCTGGAAGACGAATGATCCGTCTTTGACAGGCTGACATAAAGAACCCCGGGCCATATGCCCGGGGTTTTTTCTTGTCTTGGTGTGTCCGGTTTGGACAGGGAGCCTGGATCAGGCTGCCAGATGTTCCATGAGGATCAGGGCGCCAATCCCGACAAGCGCGATACCTCCGGCGATTTCGGCAACACGACCCGCCCGAAAGCCAACCATACGGCCTGCCAGATGCCCGGTCGCGGCCATGGCCATCGTCGTGAACCCGGTGGCAAGCGCGACGACAAGGATATTGACCTCGGCAAAGGCGAGCGAGACGCCCACGGCCATCGCGTCGATCGAGGTTGCAACGGCAGCGAACAGCAGAGCCATGACAGTTGTCGGCGCAGGTGTTGCATCGCGCGTGGCTGGCATCATCATGCGCACCCCGACGGCGGCCAGAAGTGCAAAGGCAATCCAATGGTCGACAGAAACGATGAACTGGCTGGCCGTGGTCCCGATCGCCCAGCCGATCACCGGCGTCGCGGCCTCGACCGCGCCAAACACAGCACCGGTTTTCAACGCGCGCGTCAGGCTGGGCCGGGGGCCCGGGCGCGCATTGCTGGCAAGCGCGACCACGAAGGAATCAAGCGACATCGCAATGGCGATCGCGGCAATGGATAGGGGTGTCATGCGATACGTCCCAAGCAGCCTGGCTATGGGGGTGTATATAGGCGTATCTATGAAATATGCAATAAAAACAATCAGTTGATACTGAAACGCAGAAGCATTCGCAACTGAGGCGGCGGCCCTATTGGGCCAGCCCGGTTTCCTGCAGCATCCCGCGACGTTTGGCTTCGTAGTAGTAGCCCCGCGCATAGAGCCCGACGGCAGCGTCCTGCGAACCGTCCGCCAGCAGCCAGGCGCCGCGCAGATATTTGACCGCGTATTTCAGGTTGGTTTCCGGGTCGAGCAGATCGTTGGGTTGACCGCGAAAGCCCATCGAGCGGGCGGTGGCGGGCAAAATTTGCAGCAAGCCGTAATAGGGGCGGTTGATGGCGCCCGGACGGTGCGTGCTTTCGCGGATTGCCAGGCGATGCACCAAGGTGCGCGGCACCTCGTATTCATCGGCGTAGGTGTTGATCAACTGCCGTAGTTCTGGCGTTTCGTTGGGGTGCAGGGGCGGATCGAACGGCGCCCGGGCATTGGCCGAGGGCATGGCACAGGCGGAAAGAGCAAGCGCACAGAGCGCCAAGCCTAGAAAGCGGCGTATGTTCAGCATGGGAAACCCGGAAAAATTGGATCCTGCGCAAGCTACCCATGTGAGAGGATGAGACAACCCCGCATCTTTCGCGAGGCGAAGAACCGCCAGTTTTCGCGCGGCTCTGGCGAAACCATGCCGATTTGCGCGGCTGGCCGTGGCCTAAACGCAAAAACCGCGCAGCGAACTGCGCGGTTTCCAAAACATCGGCGCTTTGACCGAATGTTATTCCTTGGGCTCTTCTTCGGCTTCGGGCTGTGCCGCGGGGGCATCGTCGCCAAAGTCGTCGGCTGCTGCGCCACCGATATCGTCGAACAGTTCGGAGATCTCGAATTCGGCAGCTGCTTCTTCTTCGGCGGCCAGTTCCTGGATCGACTTGCCCGACGCCTGCAGTTCGGCCTCTTCGGGCGAACGGGCGACGTTCAGAGTGATCGTAACGTCGACTTCGGGGTGCAGCGTCACGTTGACCGTGTGCAGACCCAGTTCCTTGATCGGCTGTTCGATCACAACCTGCTTGCGGTCGAGCGAGAAGCCGGCCTCGGAGGCTGCCTCGGCTGCGTCACGGGTGGTGACCGAGCCGTAGAGCGAGCCGCCGTCAGAGGCCTGACGAATCACGACGAACTGCTGACCGTCGAGACGGTTGCCCATGTCCTCGGCTTCCTTGCGGGTTTCGAGGTTGCGGGCTTCCAGCTGGGCTTTCTGCGCTTCGAAGCTGTCGATGTTGGCCTGCGACGCGGTCAGCGCCTTGCCTTGCAGCAGCAGGTAGTTGCGGGCGTAGCCGGGTTTGACGTCGACGACATCGCCCATCTGGCCAAGCTTGGCCACGCGTTCGAGAAGAATGACTTGCATCGGAACTCTCCTTACTTGACGGCGTAGGGCAGCAGCGCGAGGAAGCGGGCGCGCTTGATGGCGCGGGCCAGCTCCCGCTGCTTCTTGGCGGAAACGGCGGTGATGCGCGACGGCACGATCTTGCCGCGTTCGCTGATGTAGCGCTGCAGCAGGCGGGTGTCTTTATAGTCGATCGCCGGAGCATTCTCGCCCGAGAAGGGGCAGACCTTGCGGCGGCGGAAAAACGGTTTTGCGGCCATGGTTTAGTGTCCTTTCTTCAAGCCAAGATCAGCGGCGTTCGCGACGGTTGTCGCGTTCGTCGCGCTTCTGCATCTGAACCGACGGGCCTTCTTCGTGGGCGTCGACCTTGATGGTCAGAACGCGCATCACGTCGTCGTGCAGGCGCATCAGGCGTTCCATTTCCTGAACTGCCGAAGCCGGAGCGTCCGAGCGCAGGTAGGCATAGTGGCCCTTGCGGTTCTTGTTGATCTTGTAGGCCATCGTCTTGACGCCCCAGTACTCGTGATCGACGAGGCTGCCGCCATTGTCGGTGAGAACGGTGCCAAAATGTTCGATAAGGCCTTCGGCTTGCGTGTTGGACAGATCCTGACGCGCAATCATGACATGCTCGTAGAGGGGCATGTATACTCCTGTTTATGTCAAGGCGCATTTCATAGGCTGGGCCATCTTGCCCTGCGGCCCGGCCACGAGAGTCTGCGCGGTTCGGTAGATATGCAGGGAGCCGCCCATATACAGGGTTTGAGCGGTAAGGCAAGCCCGGTCGTGATTGCCGGAGTCCGCGCCGATTGCCAAAAATTTGACGCTTTCTGACTCTAGCAGGTTGGCGCACCAGCCCGGCCGGAATTTCGGGGCCGGTGTTGAAATTATTGAAATTGATGGTGTGTGGAGGAACTGACAGATGCAGCAGGGCAAGGACGACGCGGTCGCGGGATTTGGAGACAGTGCACCGGTGATGGTGCGTTTCATGCCCAACTGGCCAGTTCGGGTCGTGATATTCCGGGTCACGGGAACCGTCTTGTTGCTGTGCTCTGCCGGAATGTGGGTTGTTCCCGGCAGCCTCTCTGATCCTGATCTGGCCATGTTCAAGCTGGGCGTATCGGTATTTTTCTTCTTCTGCGGGTTGGCGCTGTTGATGCGAAACCATCAGGACAATCAGCCCGATGCCTATTTCGATCCGATCCGGCATGAAGTGCGGGTTTTGCAAAAAGACGATAAAGGCGAGCCGCGTACAATCCTTCGACGCAGCTATGACAGCCTGGGCAGTGTCGATTTCGGGGCGCAGGTGGTGGCACTGTTCGACCGCGATGGCAGCATGTTGATGCGGTTGGCAGTCGAAGATGCCGACGTGCGCCGGGCGCTGCGCATCCAGTTGGGCGGTCTGGTCAGGCTGACCGAGCGGGCCTGACGGGGAAGCTGTTTTTGCCTCAATTCGCAGGCAGGGGCGTTGCCAGCGCCTTTGGGCCGGGCTATGCCCTTCGCAATTCTGCGAGGAGAGCACCATGAGCAAGGCGTTGATTTTTCCCGGACAGGGAGCGCAAACGATCGGTATGGGGCAGGCGCTGGCCGAGGCCTATCCGGTGGCGCGGGCCGTGTTCGACGAAGTTGACGAAGCCTTGGGCGAGAAGTTGAGCGAACTGATCTGGGACGGCGAGGCCGATGTGCTGACGCTGACCCAGAACGCGCAGCCGGCGCTTATGGCGACCTCGATCGCGGCATTGCGCGCTTTGGAGGCCGAAGGATTCAAGGTTAGTGATGCCGCCTTTGTGGCGGGGCATTCGCTGGGCGAATATTCGGCGCTGGCGGCCGCAGGCAGCCTGAGCGTGGCCGATGCGGCGCGTCTGCTGCGGACGCGCGGGCGTGCGATGCAGGAAGCGGTGCCCGTGGGACTTGGCGCCATGGCGGCGCTGCTGGGGCTTGATCTGGCCACCGCGCGCGAGGTTGCGGCAGAGGCGGCCGGCGATCAGGTGTGCGAGGCGGCAAACGACAATGACCCGGCGCAGGTGGTTGTGTCGGGCCACAAGGCCGCCGTGGAACGCGCGGTCGAGATTGCCAAGACCCGTGGCGCCAAGCGGGCCGTGCTGCTGCCGGTCAGCGCGCCGTTCCATTGCGCGCTGATGGCGCCTGCGGCGGATGTGATGGCCGCCGCGCTGGCGGAGGTGGAAATCAATGCTCCGGTGGTGCCTTTGGTTGCAAACGTTCTGGCCGCGCCGGTCACCGATCCGGAACAGATTCGCGATTTGCTGGTGCAACAGGTCACCGGCGCCGTGCGCTGGCGCGAAAGCGTCGAGGCCATGGCGGCCGCCGGCGTGACCGAAATGTACGAGGTGGGCGCGGGCAAGGCGCTGTCGGGTATGGTGCGACGCATCAATCGCGACATCGCCTGCAAACCCGTGGGCACCCCCGACGATGTAAAAGCCGCGCTGGCCTGACCTGCGCAAGAGCGAAAGGAACAGACATGTTCGATCTGACAGGTAAATGCGCGCTGATTACCGGCGCATCCGGGGGTATCGGTGGCGAGATCGCCAAGGCGCTGCATGGCGCCGGGGCGACGGTGGCACTGTCCGGCACCCGGGTCGAGCCGCTGGAGGCCCTTGCGGCCGAATTGGGCGAGCGCGCGCATGTGCTGCCGTGCAACCTGTCCGACGCCGAGGCCGTCACCGCGCTTCCCAAGCAGGCGGCCGAGGCGATGGGCGCGGTCGATATTCTGGTCAACAACGCCGGGATCACCCGTGACAACCTGTTCATGCGGATGTCGGACGATGAATGGCAAAGCGTGCTGGATGTGAACCTGACCTCGACGTTCCGGCTGTGCAAAGGCGTATTGCGCGGCATGATGAAGGCGCGGTGGGGTCGGATCGTCAATATCTCGTCCGTGGTCGGCGCGACGGGCAATCCGGGGCAGGGCAACTATGCCGCGGCCAAAGCCGGCATGGTGGGCATGGGCAAATCGCTGGCCTACGAGGTTGCGAGCCGTGGAATCACGGTGAACACGGTGGCGCCCGGTTTTATCACCACAGCGATGACCGATAAGCTGACTGACGATCAGAAGTCGGGGATTCTGGGGCAGGTGCCTGCCGGGCGCATGGGCGAACCCGGAGAGATCGCCGCTGCTGTTCTGTATCTGGCGAGTCCCGAGGCGGCCTATGTCACCGGGGCGACGCTGCATGTGAATGGTGGCATGGCCATGCTTTAGTGTGCCCAATGCATGCCGATCACAGGCATGTGTTGCATCGCTCGCGGGCTGTGGGTAAGCATTCCGAAGGGGGCGATCAGGACGTACGGGCCCAGTGGCTCAATTGCGCTAGTGCCGGGTCTGAAAGAGGAAGATCAGAGGGTCGTACCATATATTGTGAAAGCGTTTGCCATTAGCGTGGTCTATGCTATAGCGGCGCAGATTCCGGCAGGGGGGCAAATGTCCGCTCCTGCCTGTCCCGGTTCGCCGGGGAAGAGCCGTCCCGCTGTGGGGCGAAACCAAGCCACCCGGCAGCGAGCCAGGGCAAAATGGGCCAAGGGCCCGCAAGAGAATGAGGAACGGACATGAGCGACGTCGCAGACCGCGTTAAGAAGATCGTTGTTGAACATCTTGGTGTTGAAGAAGACAAGGTGACCGAGAACGCATCGTTCATCGACGATCTGGGTGCTGACAGCCTCGACACCGTCGAGCTGGTTATGGCGTTCGAAGAAGAGTTCGGGATCGAGATTCCGGATGACGCCGCCGAGACCATCCAAACCTTTGGCGATGCAGTGAAATTCATCAACGAAGCCTCCTGATTTCAGGTCGGTAGAGTTACGGAAACGGCGCGGCCCCGGCGGGGCGGCGCCGTTTTCGTTTGTGCGGCTTGGAAGGGGCTTGCGCCGGGCGCGCGCAACCTGTCACAGATGGGGCGAGAGCAGACATCGACAGGACGGGCGCCAAATGATCCGATCCATCCCAAACATCAACACGTCGCGGGTGACCTTGCGGGCAATGCGCCCCGAGGATTTCGGCAGATACGCGGAAATCTGGGCCATGCCCCATGCGTTACGCACGATTTCCGGCGCGCCGCGCGACAGACGTCGCGCGTGGGAGACGTTTCTGCGCAATGCGGGGCACTGGCAGATGGCCGGGTTCGGCCATTGGGCCGTCATGGACCAGCGCCAGCGAGAGATGATCGGCCATCTTGGGTTCCTTTACGGCAGCACGCCGGTGGACGAGGAATTCGACACGTTTCCGGAAGTCGGCTGGCTTATGGTGCCCGAAGCGCGCGGCAGCGGCGTGGCGCTGGATGCGGCGCAGGCTGCGCACGACTGGTTCGACCGGGTGATCCCGAACAAGCTGGTCGCGCGGATTTCAGTCGACAATCCGGTGGGACGGCATATCGCGGAACATCTGGGTTATCGCGAGTTGCGGCAGATCGAGATCACCCATGACGGGCGACAGCAGCAGGTCGCGCTGATGCGTCGCGATGGTCCGGCAGGCCATGTCTAGGCAGCGTGTTACGAGCGGCGGAAGCCGTCAGGACTTGCCCCCGCCGCCCTGTGCGGGGTAAGAGCGTTTCGCAATTGGCAACCGTGGGCCGAAACGGGCCGACGCAACGGGCAAGAGGGCAGCACATGCGCAGAGTTGTTGTAACCGGACTGGGGCTGGTGACGCCGCTGGCGGACGGCGTAGAGGAAAGCTGGTCCCGGATTCTGGACGGGCAGTCGGGCGCTGGGCCGATCACGCAATTCGACACGGAAGGGTTGACCACGACCTATGCCTGCGAAGTGCCGCGTGGCGATGGCTCGGATGGGACGTTCAACGCCGACAAATATATGGAGCCCAAGGAGCAGCGGAAGGTCGACACCTTCATCATGTTCGGGATCGCGGCCGCACAGCAGGCGGTTGAGGATTCGGGCTGGTTGCCGACGGATAAGGATGGACAAGAGCGCACCGGGGTTCTGATCGGCTCGGGCATCGGGGGGCTGAATTCCATCGCCAACACGGCGGTGATGATGGAAGAAAAGGGCCCGCGTCGCGTCAGCCCGTTCTTTGTGCCCGGCGCGCTGATCAACCTGATCTCGGGTCAGGTGAGCATCAAGTACGGCTTCAAGGGGCCGAACCATTCGGTGGTGACAGCCTGTTCGACTGGCGCCCATGCGATCGGGGATGCCAGCCGGCTGATTGCCTTTGGCGATGCGGACGTGATGGTCGCCGGTGGCGCCGAGGCCGCGATCTGCCGGATCGGGATTGCCGGGTTCAACGCCTGCAAGGCGCTGAGCACCAAGCGCGCCGACGATCCGAAAAAGGCCAGCCGCCCCTATGACGCCGACCGCGACGGGTTCGTGATGGGCGAAGGCGCGGGATGTGTCGTGCTGGAGGAGTACGAACACGCCAAGGCGCGCGGCGCCAAGATTTACGCAGAAGTCGTGGGATATGGCTTGTCTGGCGATGCCTATCACATCACTGCGCCCTCTGAAGACGGTGACGGAGCGGAACGGTCGATGCGCGCGGCGCTGAAGCGGGCGGGGCTGGAGCCGAAGGACATCGACTATATCAACGCGCACGGCACCAGCACCATGGCTGACACCATCGAATTGGGCGCAGTTGAGCGCATGATGGGTGACGCGGCGAGCAAGGTCACCATGTCATCTACGAAATCGGCGACCGGCCACCTGCTCGGTGCGGCCGGGGCGATCGAGGCGATCTTCTCGATCCTTGCGATCCGCGATCAGGTGGCGCCGCCGACGATCAACCTCGACAATCCGGCGGTTGAAACCAAGGTGGATCTGGCGCCGAACGCCAAGCGTGAGCGCGCGATCAAATATGCGCTGTCGAATTCCTTTGGTTTCGGCGGCACCAATGCCAGCGTGATTTTCGGAAAGATCGACTAATGTGGCGAAGCCTTGCCTCTAACATGCTGACGATCCTTGTGGTCGTGTTGTTCCTTGTCGGGGGCATCATCCTGTGGGGCAAGAGCCAGTATGTGGCGCAGGGCCCGTTGGAAGAGCCGATCTGCCTTCGGGTGGAGCGCGGTTCTAACATGGCGCGGGTCAGCCGCGATCTGGCAGGGCAGAACGCGGTGACCAATGCCGCGATTTTCCGGATTGGCGCCGATTATACCGACAAGGCGCAATCGCTGAAGGCGGGAAGCTTTCTTGTCGAATCCAACGCCTCGATGGAGCAGATCGTTGACCAGATCACCCGTGGTGGCGCGAGCACCTGCGGCACCGAGATCGTGTATCGCGTGGGCGTGACCCGGGTGCAGACCCAGGTGCGCGAGTTGGACCCGGCGACGAACCAATTCGAAATTACCGCAGAATTCGACCCGCTGTTAGATGAGGCGCCGGCCGAGTTCAGTGCCAAACGGGGTGAATCTGATACGCGCTATCGCATCGCGCTGGCCGAGGGCGTGACCAGCTGGCAGGTGGTCGAGGCACTGAAAGCGATGGACCTGCTGGAGGGCGAGGTTGCGGCGGTTCCGGGCGAGGGCACATTGGCGCCAGACAGCTACGAGGTGACCGTAGGCGGTGACCGGCAGGCCATTCTGGATGTGATGGCTGAGCGACAAGCAGAACGGATTGCAACAGTCTGGGCCGCGCGCGAACCCGATCTGCCGCTGAGCGGGCCGGACGAGATGCTGATTTTGGCCTCGATTATCGAGAAGGAAACCGGCGTTCCGGAAGAGCGCGGTGAAGTGGCAAGCGTCTTCGTCAACCGCCTGAATGCCGGGATGCGACTGCAGACCGATCCGACCGTGATCTACGGGCTGACCAAGGGGCGGGGCGTTCTGGGGCGCGGGCTGCGTCAGAGCGAGCTGCGCAGGGTAACGCCCTGGAATACCTATGTGATCGAAGGGCTTCCGCCGACCCCGATCGCGAACCCGGGGCTGGCAAGCCTGCAGGCTGCAGTAGCCCCGGCCGAGACGGAATATGTATTCTTCGTGGCGGATGGTTCAGGCGGCCATGCCTTTGCCACCACCTTGGAAGAGCATAATCGCAACGTCGCAAAATGGCGAGAAATCGAGGCGCAGCGGGCCAATAACTGATCCGCTCGCTGATCATCATGGTTTACAAAACCTTAATGATAACGAACGCTTAGCTCGTACGGTTCAGGTGAAATGCCTTGACATTGCGTACGGTCCAGCGTATATATTTCCTATGCTAGAAAAAGTCTGACAGCCGCCGGTTCGCCTGCGGCTGTTTGCTTTTCTCTCGAGCGGTGGGCCGACCCAACGCGAGAGGACACGATGACCGACAAGACGATGATCACACCGGGCGAGCAGATGTCCCGGACCGCAGAGCTTTTGCGATCCCTACAGGATTCGGTGCGCCGTGTGCGCCAGCAGGCAGAGGCACTGTGCCAGAATTTGCAGGCCGGAGACGAAACAGAAGTTGGAACCGCTAGCAAGCAGATCGCTGCAGTCGAGGGGCTGATCCGTACCTGCCAGAAAGTAGAGGCGAGCCTTGTCGAACAATACAGAAGCCAGGCCGGTATCGCGAAAGGGGGGTATGCGCTCGACCTTGCGAACGCCCGATCTGAGATCGGGAGCCGGCTTGATCGCCTTCGCGAAAGCTCGGACGCGGACGAAATTTCTGAATGATCTGACCGAGGGAGAGCTTTGCGCTCTCCCTTTTCTTTTCGATTTCTGGGCGATGCCGCATCAGTTGCCCCCAGAGGGGGATTGGCGCACATGGGTGGTGATGGGAGGCAGGGGTGCCGGCAAGACACGGGCCGGGGCGGAATGGGTACGCGGCAAGGTTGAAGGGTCGTGCCCGCTGGAACCCGGGGTGGCGCGGCGTGTGGCGCTGGTTGGCGAGACCTATGACCAGGTGCGCGATGTCATGATCCTCGGCGACAGCGGGATCATGACCTGTTCGCCGCCCGACCGACGCCCGGAATGGAAGATCACCGAACGCAAGTTGATCTGGCCAAATGGGGCAGAGGCGCAGGCGTTTTCTGCAAGCGATCCCGAGCGGCTGCGGGGGCCGCAGTTCGATGCCGCCTGGCTGGACGAGTTGGCCAAGTGGCGGCGCGGTCGCGAGACGTGGGACATGCTGCAATTCGCGCTGCGTCTGGGAGATTTTCCCCAAGCCTGTGTGACGACGACACCGCGCAACGTTGAGGTGCTGAAAATGGTCTTGTCGATGGAGACAACGGTGACCAGCCAGGCCCCGACCGAAGCCAACCGCGCCAATCTGGCCAAGAGTTTCCTGGAAGAAGTGCGGCGGATGTATTCGGGCACCCGGCTTGGTCGGCAGGAATTGGACGGTGTCATGCTGGTGGATACCGAAGGCGCGCTGTGGACGCATGACATGATCGAGCAGGCCCGGATCAGGACGATCCCGGCGATGGATCGTGTGATCGTGGCGCTGGACCCGGCAGTTAGCAGCAATGACAAATCCGACGCCTGCGGGATCATCGTTGCGGGCGCACAGACACAGGGGCCCCCGCAGGATTGGCGCGCCTATGTGCTGGCCGATTGCACGATCCGGGGTGTCGGGCCGGTGGGCTGGGCCTGTGCCGCAATTGCGGCGATGGATCAATACGGCGCCGAACGGTTGATCGCCGAGGTTAATCAGGGGGGGCAGCTTGTCGAAGAGGTGATCCGGCAGGTTGATCCGTTCGTGCCCTACAAGGCCGTCCATGCGGCACGTGGCAAGATCGCGCGCGCCGAGCCGGTGGCGGCGTTGTATCAGCAGGGGCGGGTGCGCCATGCCGAGGGCCTGCTGGATTTGGAAGAGCAGATGAGCCGGATGACGCCGCGCGGGTACGAGGGAGAAGGCTCTCCCGACCGGGTGGATGCGTTGGTCTGGGCGTTGCACGAGCTGATGATCGCACCTGCGCGCCATTATAGGCGGCCCAGTCTGCGCATGTTGTAACGCGCCCTTCGCTGACCACCGTACGGTCGCTTTTGTGGCCGTTAGCACTTTGCTGTCATTGATTTTTCCAACGCATCGACCCGGCCATCCGGGCCGGCCGGTGCCCAGCGCAGATCAGGAGCAACAATCATGGTATTGGACTTCCTTCGCCTCAGAACACAAGGGGAGACCCCGGAGCAAAAGGCGAGCGCGACAGGAGCGGTTGTGGCCTACCACAGTGCCGGTCGTGTGGCGTGGAGCCCGCGCGATACGGTGACACTGACCAAGACGGGGTTTTCCGGTAATCCGATCGGATTTCGCTCGGTCAAGTTGATTGCCGAAGCAGCGGCGGCGCTTCCGCTGGTGTTGCAGGATGCCAGCCGGCGGTATGACAGCCATCCGGTGCTGAACCTGATCAAACGCCCGAACCTTGCACAGGGACGGGCCGAATTGTTGGAGGCGCTGTTCGGTCAGCTGCTGCTGACCGGAAACGCTTATATCGAGGCGGTCGGAGAAGATGCGGAGTTGCCTCTGGAGCTTCATGTGCTGCGGTCCGACCGGATGCGTGTCATTCCCGGAGCTGATGGTTGGCCGATGGGGTATGAATATGCTGTAAGCGGGCGCAAGCACCGGTTCGACGCAACCTGCGCGGCTTCTCCGGTGTGCCATATCCGCAGCTTCCACCCGCAGGACGACCACTACGGGCTGTCGCCCTTGCAGGCCGCTGCAATGGCAGTGGATGTGCACAACAGCGCCTCGCGCTGGTCGAAGGCGCTGCTGGACAACGCGGCGCGGCCGAGTGGAGCGCTGGTGTACCACGGCGCGGATGGGCAGGGCACCATGGCCGATGACCAGTTTCAGCGTCTGTCTGCGGAAATCGAGGCCAATTTCCAGGGCGCGCGGAATGCCGGACGGCCGATGGTTCTGGAGGGCGGGCTTGATTGGAAGCCGATGGGATTTTCGCCCAGCGATATGGAGTTCCAGAAAACCAAGGAAGCCGCCGCGCGGGAAATCGCGCTGGCCTTTGGCGTGCCGCCGATGCTGCTGGGGATTCAAGGCGATGCCACCTATGCGAATTATCAGGAGGCAAACCGCGCCTTTTTCCGACTGACGGTTCTGCCGCTGGCGACGCGGGTTGCATCTGCCCTTTCGGCGTGGCTGTCGTGTTTCACGGGTGAGGTTATGGAACTGAAGCCCGATCTGGATCAGGTGCCAGCGCTGGCAGCCGAACGCGATGCGCAATGGGCGCGGGTATCAAACGCGGAATTCCTGACGGATGCCGAAAAGCGCGCTTTGCTTGGGTTGCCGGCGCTGCCGGAAGGCGGGCGGGATGCGTGAAGAATGGCCCAAATACAAATCGTTCGAATGCGAGCCGGGTCTGCGGATGGTGGCGCATGAGAAGGTTTATCAAGCGCACCACGAGAACCTGAATAAGCGGTTGGACCGGCTGGAAGAGATGATGGAGCGCTTGGAGCGGCGTCTGTGGCTGACGGTTTACGGCGTGGTCGCCGTGATCCTGGCGCAGGCCTTCGAGTCGATCCTTGTCGCGGCCCCATGAAGCGAAAATTTGAAACCTCAGGAGTTCAGCATGGAAATCGAAGGTGGGCTGGAACACAAGTTCGCACGCTTTGGCACAGCCTTGCGCGTGGATGATGCCGCGGTCATCGAGGGCTATGCCAGCCTGTTCGATGAACCCGACCAATCCGGAGATATCGTCCGCAAAGGGGCCTATGACGGCGCCATCGAACGGCTGGCCGAGACCGGGCGGAAGCTGAAAATGCTGTGGCAGCACGACCCGGCCCAGCCGATCGGTGTCTGGGACGAAGTGCGCTCGGATGCGCGGGGCCTCTGGGTCAAAGGGCGGATACTGGACAGTACGCAGTGTGGCCGCGAGGCTGTGGCGCTGATTGGCGCCGGGGCCATTGATGGATTGTCGATCGGGTATCGTACCGTGCGAGCCACGAAAGACGACAAGGGCCACCGGGTGCTGATCGAGCTGGACCTGTGGGAGGTCTCGCTCGTCACTTTTCCGATGCTGGCCAGTGCACGGGTGTCAGGCAAGGCGGATGACCCGGGCGCCTGGGCGGATCTGCGCGAACTGGCCGAGGCGCTGGAACGCGCGCGCCAGGAACTGGTGCGGCTGTGAGCCACGCGAAACTTAATTGAAGGATTGGTCTTATGAGCAAGAGCGAGACGAAGGCCTGGAACGGCGATGCAGCAAGCCCGGTTCAGGAGGTGAAAGTCGCGATGAGTGATTTCCTGCGCGATTTCAAAGAATTTCAGGACGGAGTTAAATCGAAACTTCAACAGACGGAAGAGCGACTGACAATGCTGGATCGTAAATCACAACTTGCCGCCCGGCCGCAGCTGGCTGCGTCGGCGGATCTTGGGGCACCGCATCGCAAGGCGTTCAATGCCTACCTGCGCAACGGTGACGACGATGCCCTGCGCGGCCTTGAGATCGAGCACAAATCGCTGTCGACCGTCGTCAACAGCGATGGCGGTTACCTTGTCGACCCCCAGACCTCGGACCGCGTGAAATCGGTGCTGTACTCTACCGGGTCGCTGCGGTCGGTTGCGGCTGTCGTGAACGTCGAGGCAACGACCTTTGATGTGCTTGTCGATCAGGCCGACATCGGCGCTGGTTGGGCGACCGAGACGGCAGCGACCACTGAAACCGCTACGCCGCAGATTGACCGGATATCTATTCAGCTGCATGAGCTGAGCGCACTGCCCAAGGCTTCGCAGCGGTTGCTGGACGACAGCGCCTTCGATGTCGAAGGCTGGCTGGCAGAGCGGATCGCCGACAAGTTTGCCCGTGCCGAGGCGGATGCCTTCATCAACGGCGACGGCATCGACAAGCCGCGCGGCATACTGGACCACACCACGGTGGACAACGACACGTGGAGCTGGGGCAACATCGGCTATGTCGCGACCGGGGCCGATGGCGATATCGGCGGCGGCGATGCGGTGATCGACCTGGTCTACGCGCTTGGCGCGCGGTACCGGGCCGGGGCGAGTTTCGTGATGAACTCGAAAACCGCGGGCGCCGTGCGCAAGCTGAAGGACGCCGACGGGCGCTTCCTGTGGAGCGACGGGCTGGCCGCTGCCGAACCGGCGCGCCTGCTTGGCTACCCGGTGGTGGTCGCCGAGGACATGCCCGATATTGCCAGCGACAGCTTTGCCGTGGCCTTTGGCGATTTCGGTGCCGGCTATACCATTGCCGAACGGCCCGACCTTCGGGTTCTGCGCGATCCCTTCAGCGCCAAGCCCCATGTGCTGTTCTATGCAACCAAGCGTGTTGGCGGCGATATTTCCGATTTCGCCGCGATCAAGCTGCTGAAATTCGGCGTTTCCTGACCGGTGACGTCGGATGTGGGGCCGGGCAACCGGCTTCGCGGCGGGCGCGTGAACAAACCCCTCCATGTTGTCTAGCTGCTCCCCTCCGTCCGAGCAATGTGGAGACGCACGCGTCCGCCATCGGGAGTCTATCCCCGAGCCGGAGGGTTCCGAGGTTGCGGAGTGAATTCATGATGTTGATCGAAGAAACCACCGTACCCGATCAGGCCCTGCCGGTGGATGCCTTCAAGTCGCACTTGCGGCTTGGAACGGGATTTGGCGAAGACGGCCTCCAGGACCCGGTTCTGAAGGGCTTCCTGCGCGCTGCCATTGCGGCGATCGAGGCGCGGACAAGTAAGATTCTTGTTATCCGACAGTTCTGCTGGACACTGGCTGGCTGGCGTGACCGATCGGGACAGGTGATGCCTGTGGCGCCGGTGACCGATCTGGTCCAGGTAACGCTGGTCAACGCACAGGATTACGAGACCGATATTCCGGTCGCACAGTTCCGGATCGAACCCGACAGTCAGCGGCCGCGCCTGCGCCCTCTTGGGGCGGCCTTGCCAATGGTGCCGCCCAGCGGTCGGGTGCGGATCCGCTTTAGGGCCGGCTTTGCAGCCAACTGGGAGGCGCTTCCCGCCGATCTGGGGCAGGCAGTTCTGCTTTTGGCGTCGCACTACTATGAATACCGGCATGAAACCGCATTGGGCGAAGGGTGTATGCCGTTCGGCGTGACCTCTCTCGTGCAGCGGTATCGTCCGATCCGGTTGACACCGGGGTATGGTCAGTGAGCGCGCCGCGTCTCAACCGACGCCTGACGCTTGAGATGCGTCAGCGCCTGGCGGATGGCGGCGGCGGCTATGAAGAGGTCTGGGTGCCGCTGGGAGATATTTGGGCGGATGTCCAGCCTCGCACTGGGCGCGAGCGTGCCGAAGTGGGTGTGCCGGTTTCAGCGGTGGCCTACCGCATTGTGGTGAGGGCGACGCCGCATGGCTCGGCGTCGCGACCCATGCCGCACCAGCGGTTTCGCGAGGGCGAGCGGATTTTCCCCATCCTTGCTGTGGCAGATTGCGGTTCGGATGGCCGGTTCCTGACCTGTTTTGCGCAAGAGGAGGTGGTGTCGTGAGCTATGCCATCGGAGCCGCGCTACAGGCTGCGGTGTATCAGCACCTGAGCAGCGACCCGGCGCTGACCGCGATCGTGGGCGACGCCATCTATGACGCGCTGCCATCGGGCAAGATGCCCGATCTGTACGTCATGCTGGGCGAAGAGGATATGCGCGACCGTTCAGACTCGAGTGGCCACGGAGCTCTGCATTTTCTGCGCGTTTCGGTCGTGACCGAAGTGGCCGGATTTGCCAGCGCGAAAGCGGCCGCAGCGGTGATCGCCGATCGATTGTGCGACGCTGAACTGACGCTGGAGCGCGGTCGATTGATAGGGCTGTGGTTCGAACGCGCGAGCGCGCGCCGGCTTGGAACCGCCGCACGGATGCGGCGCATCGATCTGCGGTTCCGGGCGCGGGTCGAAGATAACTGAACATGAAATTTGTGGAGACACGGATATGGGCGCCCAGAACGGCAAGGATCTGTTGATCAAGGTGGATATGACCGGTGACGGCCAGTTCCAGACCATTGCGGGCCTGCGGGCCACGCGGGTGAGTTTCAACGCCGAGAGTGTCGATGTGACAAGTCTCGACAGCCAAGGCGGATGGCGCGAGCTGCTGTCGGGGGCGGGTGTCAAATCGGCCTCGATCTCGGGCGCTGGGGTGTTTCGCGATGCCAGTACCGACGAGCGTGCACGGCAGCTGTTCTTTGATGGCGATACGCCCGATTTCCAGGTGGTGATCCCGGATTTCGGCGTGGTTGAGGGACAGTTTCAGTTGTCGTCGATCGAATACGCGGGCACCCACAATGGCGAGGCGACCTATGAGTTGTCGCTGTCGAGCGCGGGTGCGCTGAGTTTCACGGCCCTGTGATGGCAAACCCTTGGACGGGCGAGACCGAACTGGTGATCGACGGGGAACGGCATGTGCTGAAGTTGACACTGGGCGCGTTGGCCGAGTTGGAAGAGCGGCTGGAAGAGCCGTCGCTTGTGGCGCTGGTCGAACGGTTCGAGGCGGGGCGATTTTCCAGCCGCGATGTTCTGGAACTTGTGCTTGCAGGTGCGCGCGGCGCGGGCAGCGATATTGATCGAGCCGCATTGATGCGTGCCGAGATCGAAGGCGGCCCGGTTGCGGCGGCCCGGGCGGCGGCGCAGCTGATCGCACGCGCCTTCATCGTGCCCGGCGCGGCAGAGTGAGCGGCTTCGACTGGCCTGTGCTGATGCGGTTGGGGCTGCACGGGCTGCGGCTGACACCGGCGCAATTCTGGGCCCTGACCCCGGCCGAGTTGCACGTGATGGCCGGGCAGGGATTGCGGTCGCCCGTGATGGGACGGGACGGGCTGGAGAGGCTGCTTGCAGCGTTTCCCGACGAGACCGGGCCCGAAGATACAGGAGAGATGTCTGATGTCGGACCGTGACGGAATTGACGATCTGAGTGAACGCGCCGAGGGTCTGGAAGACAGCCTGAGCGCAGCGGCCCAGATGACGGCCGGATTTGACAGCGAACTGCGCCGCATGCGCGAGTCGCTTGCGGCCACGGGGCAGGATGTGGCCACGCTGGAGCGCGGGCTGTCGCGCGGGTTGCGGCGCGCGTTCGATGGCGTGGTCTTTGACGGGATGAAGCTGTCGGACGCGCTGGAAACCGTGGCGCAATCCATGATCCAGACGACCTATTCTGCCGCGATGCGCCCGGTGACGCAGCATTTCGGCGGTTTGCTGGCCAAGGGTGTCAATGGGCTGATGCAGGGGATCCTGCCGTTCGAGAATGGCGCCAGTTTCAGCCAGGGGCGGGTAATGCCCTTTGCCAATGGCGGCATTGTATCGGGTCCGACGACGTTTCCGATGCGCGGCGGTTTCGGGCTAATGGGCGAAGCCGGCCCCGAGGCGATTATGCCGCTTGCGCGGGGGCGCGATGGCAAGCTGGGTGTGCGCGGAAATGGCGGCGGTGGTGTTCAGGTGGTGATGAATGTTCAGACGCCTGACGTGCAGGGATTTCAGCGTAGCCAGGGCCAGATCGCCGCACAGATGAGCCGGGCGCTGAGTCGCGGCAACCGCAACCGCTAGTTCGCTACTTGAGAGGTTTGCCATGAACTTTCACGACGTCAGATTTCCGGCTTCGCTGAGTTTCGGCTCGATCGGGGGGCCGGAGCGGCGCACCGACGTGGTGACGCTGGCCAACGGGTTCGAAGAACGCAACACCCCCTGGGCCCATTCGCGGCGGCGCTATGATGCGGGGCTTGGGCTGCGATCCCTGGACGATATCGAGACGCTGATCGCCTTTTTCGAGGCCCGGCGCGGGCAGATGTACGGATTTAGATGGAAGGACTGGTCGGATTACAAGTCGGGTCGGGCCAGTGCGGCCCCCGATTTTGAAGATCAGCAGATCGGGCAAGGCGATGGAACGGAGACGCAGTTCCCGCTGTGCAAGACCTATCGCTCGGGCGCGTTCACCTATGCGCGCCCAATCACGAAACCGGTGGCGGGTTCGGTGCGGATTGGCATCGAGCAGGACCTGCTGGCTGAAGGGGTGGATTTCGAGATCGACACCACGACGGGTGTCGTCACGTTCGTTCACCCACCGGCAGAAGGCGCGCGGATCATGGCGGGATTTGAATTCGACGTGCCCGTGCGGTTCGATTCTGATCGTATCGCAACAAGCGTCGCAAGCTTTCAAGCAGGCGAAGTGCCGAATGTGCCCGTGGTCGAGGTGCGCGTGTGATGGCCGGCATGAGCGAGGCTTTTCGCGCCCATGTTGCCGGTGGGATGACAACACTGTGCCGGTGCTGGTCGGTGGTGCGCCGCGACCGCGTGACTTTCGGCTTTACCGATCATGACTGCACGCTGCGCTTTGACGGGATGGAATTTGCGGCGGAGACGGGTCTTGCGGCCTCGGCCTTGCAGCAAACAACCGGGATCTCGGTCGACAACTCCGAGGCGCTGGGTGCGTTGAGCGATGTGGCGGTTAGGGAAGAAGACATCGAAGCCGGGCGGTTCGACGCGGCAGAAGTGAGCGCCTGGCTGGTGAACTGGGCCGATGTGTCGGTGCGATGGTTGCAGTTTCGCGGCACCATCGGTGAGATCCGCCGCAGTGGCGGGGCCTTTCGCGCCGAGTTGCGCGGATTGACAGAGGCGCTGAACCGTCCGGTCGGGCGCGCTTATCAACGGCCGTGCACCGCTGTTCTGGGCGATGCGCAGTGCCGGTTCGACCTGTCCCAGCCGGGCTATGCGGTTGAGATCGAAGCGCAGGCTGTCACGGACAGGCTTGTCTTTCGGTGGGACGATTTGGATGGGTTCGAGCCGGGTTGGTTTCAACGCGGGCGGCTGAGCGTTCTGGAAGGACCAGCCGCCGGTTTGTGGGCGCCGATCAAGCATGATCGCTTCGTTGCTGGCGCCCGCGAGATCGAGCTGTGGGAGCCGATCCGCGCGGCGGTTGCTGCGCCCGAGCGCGTGAAGCTGGAGGCGGGCTGTGACAAGCGGTTGGAGACCTGCAAGCTGAAGTTCGGCAACCTGATCAACTATCAGGGCTTTCCGGACATACCGGGCGAGGACTGGATGATGTCGGTGCCCAAGAAGACCGGTGTCAACTCGGGGGGGAGCCGGAGATGAGCACCGTTGCCGACAGGGCGGTTGCCATCGCGCGCCGCTGGATCGGCACGCCCTACCGCCATCAGGCGGCTTGTTGCGGGGCGGGGGCCGATTGCCTTGGTTTGATCCGGGGCATATGGCGCGAGCTGTACGGGGCCGAGCCCGAAGCCGTGCCTGCCTATTCGATGGACTGGTCCGAGCCACAGCGGGAAGAGCGTTTGTGGTTGGCGGCGCGTCGGCACATGCGCGAGCGACGGTGTGAAGAGGCGCGGCCCGGCGACGTGATCCTGTTTCGGATGCGGGATGGCGGGGTAGCAAAACACATCGGGCTGCTGTGCGACAGCAACGGCGCACCGGGTTTCATTCATGCCTATTCGGGCCGGGGTGTGATCGAGAGCCCGCTGAGCCAGCCGTGGCAACGCCGTATCGTGGCCTGTTTCCAATTCCCATAAGGGGGTATCTGCATGGCAACCATCCTACTTTCGGCGGCCGGGGCAGCGATTGGCGGCTCCGTTGGTGGCACGCTGGCCGGACTGTCGAGCGTTGCCATCGGGCGCGCAGTCGGCGCGACACTGGGCCGGGTGATTGACGAACGCATCTTGGGGCGGGGCTCGGCCGCAGTTGAAACTGGCCGGGTCGAACGGTTTCGCCTGACCCAGGCGGCGGATGGTGCCCCGATTGCGCAGGTCTATGGCCGGATGCGCGTGGGCGGGCAGGTGATCTGGGCCTCGGACTTTCAGGAAACGGCAACAGTGTCGGGCGGGGGCAAAGGCGCGCCCGCAGCGCCAAAAACGACGACCTACAGTTACAGCGTGTCGTTGGCCGTGGCATTGTGCGAAGGCCGGATCGGCGGGGTGGGGCGTGTCTGGGCGGATGGCGAAGAGGTGGCGCCCCGTGATCTGAACATGCGGGTCTATGTCGGAGCGGGCGATCAGTTGCCCGACCCGGTGATGGAGGCGGTTGAAGGCGCGGGGAATGTGCCGGCTTATCGTGGCACGGCCTATGTGGTGATGGAAGACATGCAGTTGGAACGCTTCGGCAACCGGGTGCCACAGTTTTCCTTTGAGGTGCTGCGCCCGGCTCAGCCCGACGCACCGGATTTCGACAGCGACCTGGCGCAGATCGTGCGCGGGGTTGCCGCGATTCCCGGGACCGGCGAATACAGCCTTGCGACGACGCCGGTCTATTACACCAACGGGCCGGGCAGCCGCTGGGCGGCGAACATGAACACGCCCTCGGGGCGCAGCGATTTTGAAACCGCGATGGCGCAACTGGCAAGCGACCTGCCGGCAGCGCAGGCCGTGTCGCTGGTGGTGTCGTGGTTCGGGAGTGATCTGCGCTGTGGTAGTTGCCTGGTGCGCCCCAAGATCGAACGCGCCGCGATCGAGGGGGAGAACATGCCCTGGAACGTGGCTGGGCTGACCCGCTCCAACGCCGAGGAAATCGCCCGGGCGGACGACCGGCCGATCTATGGTGGCACCCCCGCCGACGCGGCTGTGGTGGAGGCGATCCGCCATATGAATGCCGAAGGCCGGCAGGTCATGTTCTACCCGTTCATCCTTATGGACCAGCGGGAAGGCAATGGCTTGCCCGACCCTTACGGTGGTGCCGAGCAGGCGCGGCTGCCTTGGCGCGGGCGGATTTCTCTTTCGACGGCGCCCGGGCGTGCGGGTAGCCCGGATGGCACCAGTGGGGCGGACGCCGAGGTGGCGGCCTTTTTCGGAACCGCTTCGGCGGCGGATTTTACCTTGGGTGATGGGACTGTTTCCTACTCTGGTCCTGACGAATGGGGCGTGCGGCGGTTCATTCTGCATTACGCCGCGCTTTGTGCGGCGGCGGGCGGCGTCGAGTCTTTCTGCATCGGCTCCGAGATGCGCGGGCTGACACAAATTCGAGGGGCTTCGGGCTTTGTCGCGGTTCAAGCGTTCCGCGAACTAGCGACAGAGGTGCGCGCCCTGCTGGGGCCGGATGTGAAGCTTGGCTATGCCGCTGACTGGTCGGAATACTTCGGCTATCAACCGCAGGATGGTTCGGGTGATCGGCTGTTTCACCTTGATCCGCTCTGGGCGGACCCCGAGATCGATTTCATTGGAATCGACAATTACATGCCCCTGTCGGATTGGCGCGATGGCAACGATCATGCAGACCGGGCCGCAGGTTGGCAGAGCATTCACGATCTAAACTATCTGCGCGCGAACGTAGCGGGCGGGGAAGGCTACGATTGGTATTATGCTTCGGAAGAGGCAATCGCATCGCAGCGGCGCACCCCGATCACCGACGATGCGCATGATGAGCCTTGGATCTGGCGCTACAAGGATATCCGCAACTGGTGGTCCGAACCGCATCACGACCGCATCGGCGGCGTGCGACAAGCACTGGCAACCGATTGGGTCCCCGGTTCAAAGCCGATCCGGTTCACCGAGCTGGGCTGTGCCGCTGTCGACAAGGGAACCAACCAGCCCAACAAGTTCGTCGATCCGAAATCGTCGGAATCCGCGCTGCCGCGCGCCTCGAACGGGCTGCGTGACGATTTCATCCAGATCCAGTACCTGCGCGCAATGCTGGGGTATTGGGCCGAGCCTGAAAACAACCCTGTGTCCGAGCTGTATGGCGGCGCGATGATCGATCTTGACCACGCCTATGTCTGGGCATGGGACACGCGCCCGTTCCCGGCCTTTCCCAACAACCGGACCCTGTGGGGCGATGGCGGCAACATGGCGCGCGGTCACTGGGTCAACGGGCGGGCGGGATCGCGGACGCTTGCCTCGGTCGTGACCGAGATTTGCGCGCGCGCGGGGCTAACGCAGATCGACACGCAGGGCCTGCACGGCGTGGTGCGTGGCTTTGTTGTCGATGACATCGGCGAGGCGCGCGCGGCGTTGCAATCGCTCATGCTGGCCCATGGATTTGACGCGGTGGAGCGGGACGGCGTGCTGGCGTTTCGGATGCGAAAGGGAAACACGCCCATCCCGCTTTTGTCGGAAGAGCTGGCCCGCACGGCCGAACTGGAGACGACGCGCGAGCAGATCCGCGCGCCCGAGGCGGAAACCACCGGCCGTGTACGGGTTCGGTTCATCGAAAGTGGGGCCGATCATGATGTGGTCGCTGAAGAGGCGGTGTTGCCGGATGAGGCCACTCACGCGGTATCGTCGAACGATCTGTCGCTTGCGATGACACGGTCCGAGGGGCGGCAATTGGCCGAACGCTGGCTGGCGGAATCACGACTGGCGCGTGACAGCATCAGCCTTGCGCTGCCACCGTCCAGGATGGACGTGGGCGCGGGCGATGTGATCGCGCTAAGCGGGGCAACCTATCGCGTTGATCGCGTGGAACAAAGCGAGGTGCAGACGCTGGATGCGGTGCGGATCGAGGCCGCTGTTTACGAGCCGTCTGAGATGCCTGAAGATACCCCGGCGCAAAGCGCATTTGTCGCCCCGGTGCCGGTGCTTCCGCTGTTCATGGATTTGCCGCTGATGACGGGCGATGAAGTGCCGCATGCCCCGCATCTGGCGGTCACGGCCCAGCCCTGGCCGGGCAGCGTTGCCGTATATGCCTCGGGCAGCGACGACAGTTATGCGCTGAGCGACATCATCGCGTCACGCGCCATGGTGGGGATGACCGAAACCCCGTTGATCCGAGCGCGACCGGGTGTGTGGGACAATGGCGCCCCATTGCAGGTGAAGATGATAACCGGCGCTTTGGAAGGGCGCGATGCACAGGCAGTGCTGAATGGCGCAAACCTTGCGGCGGTGGGCGATGGAAGTTCAGGCAAATGGGAGCTGCTCCAGTTCACGACCGCCGAATTGATCGCCCCCGACACCTATTGGCTGTCCGGTCGATTGCGCGGGCAGGCGGGCAGCGACGGGCTGATGCCGGATGAATGGCCCGCCGGGTCGTGGTTCGTTCTGCTGAATGGGGCGCCGCAGCAGATTGGCCTGACAAGCAGCCAGCGCCGCATCGCGCGCCATTATCGTATTGGAGCGGCGCGTCGGGCCTATGACGATCCGTCGTATCAACATCTGATTGAAGCTTTCGACGGCAATGGTTTGCGGCCTTATGCCCCCGGGCATCTGAGGGCAACGCCGTCTGACAGTGGTGATCTGGCGCTGACATGGGTATGGCGGAGCCGTATTGATGGGGACAGCTGGGAGATGCCCGAGATTCCGCTGGGTGAGGAAATCGAAGCCTATATGCTGCGCGTCATTGCGACCAGTGGCGGAGCGATCCTGCGAGAGGTGCAAGTGCACCAGCCGGGATGGACCTATGGCGCGGCGATGCAGGCAGCTGACGGCTTTGTGGCGGGCGACCGGATCGCTGTGGCACAGATCTCGGCGCGGTATGGGCCGGGGCCATTCGCTTCGGTCGACGTGTGACGAGATGCGTCCCGTGCTGCACGGCGACGTAGTGGATGCGGCGCGCGCCTTGCTGGCCGCCACGCCCGAGGCCCGCCCGAGCCTGTGTCGCGCCATGTTTCGCCGCGCCGAACTGGCCGATCGATACCTGCGCCGCCACGGGCGTTTGCACCCGCGCTGGGGCAATGGCACGCTGATGTCGGCGGCGCGGCGGCACATGCTGGCGCCCGAACCGACGTTCGACGATGGCCCCTACCGCCAATGTTTCATCATGGTGTTGAGCGAACTTGGCGCAGTGCGCGCTGATGGCGGTGGTGGTTGCGGTTAAGTATTAATCCCTGGAATGGCCTCCATCACGGGTTTGCGTTTGGAAAATCGCTCCCATATGCCTATTCTGACAGCAACCAAAGGATGGAACCCATGGCCGAGACCAGAACCAAGATTGCGCAGGTCGATCCTGTTTGGAGCCGCATCACCGCAGAGGCCGAGGCCGCGGTGCAGAAGGAACCGTTGATGGGCGGTCTGGTGCACGCCTGCATCCTGCACCACAAATCGCTGGACAAGGCGCTGTCTTACCGGATTGCGGCCAAGCTGGCCTCGAACGAGATGTCGATGGTGATCCTGCGCGAAATTGCGGATCAGGCCTATGCCGAAGAACCCGAACTGGTCGAGGCCGCGCGCGCCGACCTGGTGGCCGTTTTCGAGCGCGATCCGGCCTGCCACCGGCTGTTGCAGCCGATCCTGTACTTCAAGGGCTACCAGGCGACGCAGGCCTATCGCGTCGGCCATTGGCTGTGGAAGAACGGCCAGCATGACCTGGCCTATTTCTTCCAGATGCGGATTTCCGAGATTTTCGGCATCGACATCCATCCCAACGCGCGCATCGGCAAGGGGCTGATGATCGACCACGCGCATTCCATCGTGATCGGCGAAACCGCCGTGGTGGGCGACAACGTGTCGATGCTGCATTCGGTGACTCTGGGCGGGACCGGCAAGGAAGAGGAAGACCGCCACCCCAAGATTGGCGATGGCGTGCTGATCGGCGCGGGTGCAAAGGTGCTTGGCAATATCAAGATCGGCCATTGCAGCCGGATCGCCGCCGGGTCGGTCGTGCTGTCCGAGGTGCCGCCCTGCAAGACCGTGGCGGGCGTGCCGGCCAAGATCGTGGGCGAGGCCGGGTGCGACCAACCCTCGGTGCGTATGGACCAGCTGTTGCAGGGCTGCGGCGGCTGAGTTTTTTCGTCACTGCGTGGAAATGAAAAGGGCACCCCGATCAGGGTGCCCTTTCTGTTTGGTATGGCGAGCGTCTCAGGCCAGCATCACCATCGGGTTTTCCAGGTTGTCGACGATGGCCTGCAACAGCTGGGCCCCCAGTGCGCCGTCAATCACGCGGTGATCCACCGAAAGCGTGACCGACATCACGGTGGCAACTGACAATTCGCCATCTTTTCCGACCACAGGCTTCTTCACCCCGGCACCAACGGCGAGGATGGCGCCATGCGGCGGGTTGATGACCGCGTCGAAGTTGTCGATGCCAAACATTCCGAGGTTCGAGATTGCAAAGCTGCCGCCCTGGTATTCATGCGGCGCGAGCTTGCGGTCGCGGGCGCGGGTGGCGAGGTCTTTCATCTCGGACGAGAGCGCCGAGAGCGATTTCATCTCGGCATCTTTCAGCACCGGCGTGAACAGCCCGCCTTCGATGGCGACAGCAACCGCCACGTCCGAAGGTTTCAGCCGCAGTACGCGGTCACCGGCCCAGACAGAATTGCCCTCGGGGACGGATTGCAGCGCAAGCGCGCAGGCCTTGATGATGAAGTCATTGACCGAGAGTTTGACGCCCCGGCCTTCCAGTTGCTTGTTGAGATCGCCCCGGAACTTCAGCAGCGCGTCGAGCTTGATGTCGCGACGCAGGTAGAAGTGCGGGATCGACTGCTTGGCTTCGGTCAGGCGGGCGGCGATGGTCTTGCGCATCCCGTCCAGCTTGATTTCCTCGTAGGCTCGGCCTTCGTACATCTTGGCGACCGCATCGGCCGATGGGCCGGTGGCGAGGGCCGGGGCCGACGCCTTTTCGGCCTTGGCAGGTGCTTCGGCTGGCTTTGCCGCGCCGGGTTTGGCCGCTTCGACATCGGCCTTCACGATGCGGCCGTGCGGACCAGAACCGGTGATTGAGGCCAGATCAAGCCCCTTGTCTGCTGCAATCCGACGCGCCAGAGGCGAGGCGAAGATGCGATTGCCGTCAGCGCCATTGGGCGCGGCAGGTGCGGAGGCGGGGGCAGGCGCGTCGGAGCCCCCTTTGGGGGCCGCCTCCTTGCCTGCGTCAGCGGCTGGCGCCTCTGACGGGGCGCTTTTGGCCGGCGCTGCCTTTGCATCGCCGATGTCGTCGGCGCTTTCGCCGTCTTCCAGCAGAACGGCAATGGGGGTGTTCACCTTTACCCCTTCGGTGCCCTCGGCCACGAGGATCTTGCCTACGGTGCCTTCGTCGACCGCTTCGAATTCCATCGTTGCCTTGTCGGTCTCGATCTCGGCCAGCAGGTCGCCGGAGGACACGGTATCGCCCTCTTTGACCAGCCATTTCGCCAGCGTGCCTTCCTCCATCGTCGGAGACAGGGCGGGCATCAGGATTTCTGTCGGCATGGCCTTGCTCCTTACTTGTAGGTCACTTTTTTCACGGCTTCGATCACCTCTTCGGTGGTGACCAGCGCGTGCTTCTCAAGGTTGGCGGCATAGGGCATGGGAACGTCCTTGCCGGTGCAGTTGATCACCGGGGCATCCAAGTAATCGAACGCCTCCTGCATGATGACCGAGCTGATGTAGCTGCCGACAGACGGCTGCGGCCAGCCTTCTTCGACGGTGACACAGCGGTTGGTCTTCTTCACCGATTGCAGGATGCTGGCCGTGTCCATCGGGCGCAGGGTGCGCAGGTCGATGACCTCGGCGTCGATGCCGTCATCCGCCAGCTTGTCCGCCGCTTCCAGCGCATAACGCATCCCGATGCCGAAACTGACGATGGTCACGTCTGTGCCTTCGCGCCAAATGCGGGCCTTGCCGAAGGGCACGGTGTAATCGTCCAGATCGGGCACGTCGAAGGACTGGCCGTAGAGGATTTCATTCTCGAGGAACACCACCGGGTTCGGGTCGCGAATGGCCGATTTCAGCAGGCCCTTGGCGTCGGACGCCGAATAAGGCATCGCCACTTTCAGCCCCGGGATCTGCATGTACCAGGCGGCGTAATCCTGGCTGTGCTGCGCGCCCACGCGGGCGGCGGCCCCGTTTGCTCCGCGGAACACCATTGGCGCGCCCATCTGACCGCCCGACATGTACAGCGTCTTGGCGGCCGAGTTGATGATCTGGTCGATCGCCTGCATCGCAAAGTTGAATGTCATGAATTCGACGATCGGCTTCAGCCCGCCAAAGGCCGCACCAACGGCGATCCCGGTAAAGCCATGTTCGGTGATCGGCGTGTCGATCACGCGTTTGGGGCCGAATTCGTCCAGCAGGCCCTGGCTGATCTTGTAGGCGCCCTGATACTCGGCGACTTCCTCGCCCATCAGGTAGACATCGCCGTCACGGCGCATTTCCTCGGCCATGGCGTCGCGCAGGGCCTCGCGCACGGTCTGCTGCTTCATCGCCGTGCCTTCGGGCCAGTCGGGCGAGGTATCGGCAGCTTTGATCTCGGGCGCGGCCTGTGGCTGCTGCGCGGCGGGTTTGTCAGGCTCCGGAGCCTGTTCGGACTTGGTCGCGTCGCCGCCGGACGAGGTTTCGATATCGTCGGCGCTTTCGCCCTCATCCAGCAGAACGGCGATGGGGGTGTTCACCTTTACGGCTTCGGTGCCTTCGGCCACAAGGATCTTGCCCACAGTGCCTTCGTCCACCGCTTCGAATTCCATCGTTGCCTTGTCGGTCTCGATCTCGGCCAGGATGTCACCCGAGGAAACGGTATCGCCTTCCTTGACCAGCCATTTCGCCAGCGTGCCTTCTTCCATGGTGGGAGAGAGGGCGGGCATCAGGATTTCGGTTGCCATCTCAGTTCACCTCCTGCGGGATTTCGTCGGCGTAGATGTCGGTCCACAGTTCTTCGAGCGCGGGCTCGGGGCTTTCCTTCGAGAAGTCGGCCGAGGCGTTGACGATCTCCTTGATCTCCTTGTCGATCTCTTTCAGCTTGTCCTCGCCCACCTCGGCCTTCAGCAGCATGCCGCGCACCTGTTCGATGGGGTCGCGTTCCTCGCGCATCTTCTGCACCTCTTCGCGGGTGCGGTATTTCGCCGGGTCCGACATGGAATGCCCGCGATAGCGATAGGTCTTGATTTCAAGGATATAGGGGCCCTTGCCCTCGCGGCAGTGGGCGACGGCCTTGTCACCGGCGTCCTTGACGGCCAGCACGTTCATCCCGTCGACCAGCTCGCCCGGGATGCCAAAGGGTTCGCCGCGCTTGTGGATTTCCTCGGTCGAGGTCGACCGTTTCTGCGCGGTGCCCATGGCGTACTGGTTGTTCTCGATCACGAAGATCACCGGCAGCTTCCACAGGGCGGCCATGTTGAACGCCTCGTACACCTGGCCCTGGTTGGCGGCGCCATCCCCGAAGTAGGTGAAAGTGACGCGGCCGTTTTCCTTGTACTTGTCGGCAAAGGCCAGGCCCGCACCCAGCGGGACCTGCGCGCCCACGATGCCGTGGCCGCCGTAGAAATGCTTCTCTTTCGAGAACATGTGCATCGAGCCGCCCTTGCCCTTGGAATAGCCGCCTTCGCGGCCCGTCAGCTCGGCCATGACGCCGTTGGGGTCCATGCCGCAGGCCAGCATGTGGCCGTGGTCACGGTACGAGGTGATGCGCTTGTCGCCTTCCTCGGCGGCTGCTTCCAGCCCAACGACGACTGCCTCCTGCCCGATGTAAAGGTGGCAGAAGCCCCCGATCAGACCCATGCCATAAAGCTGACCGGCCTTTTCTTCGAATCGCCGGATCAGCAGCATGTCACGGTAATAGCTTAGCAGTTCGTCTGTCGAAACGTTTGATTTCGCAGCGGTTTTCCGAGTGGCCATCGCCTCGTATCCCCCTCCTGAAAAAATAGTTTAGCGTTAAACTATTCAATACTCGAATTTCACGCGGGTTGCGAGTACTTATATTTACCATGTTCGGGGGAGGCAGGGATCAGCGGATCACGATCTCATCCGCGCGCAGCAGGCCCAGCACCTCGCGCGCGCGCTCGTCCAGCAGATCGAGGTCGAGAAACCCGTCCGACAGCCGCAGGGTCAGGTTTTCCATCGTGGCGATTTCCGCCTTCAGCGCGGCCAGATCGCGGGTCAGCGCGTCACGCTCTGCGGTGATTTCCACGCGGCTGAACAGGCCGTAATTCCCCTGCACTGCGGCAAAGGTAAAATAGGCGCTCAGCGCGAAGGCCAACGCGAAAAAAACAAAGCCGCCAAGATTGGGTCGATTCACGGGAAAACTGCCTTGGTTTCGGTCTCTTCGAACCGTTTGAAACACTATGGCATAGGTGATTCGCTGTGTGAATCCCAATTCGTTCACGTTTGTGACAAACAGGGGGGCTGCGGCGCGCCAGCATGGGCGCGCCGGAGACTTGGGCTTAGCCCGCGACCGAGGCCGAATAGATGCTGTCGATGGTGCCTGCGATGGTGTCGTTGAAGGCTGCATCGTCCTGCTGGGCCGACAGGCCCTCGGTCAGCGCGCGCGAGAAGGAGGCGATGATGCCGGTGTTCTGCGACAGGCGGGTGTTGGCCTCTTCCCGGCTGTAGCCGCCCGACAGCGCGACGACGCGCATCACGCGCGGATGATCGACCAGCGATTTATACTGGTTCGCCTTTTCCGGCAGCGTCAGTTTCAGCATCACCTGACGATCTTCGGGCAGGGCATCCAGACGACGGGTGATCTCGGCCAGCAGGATGTCTTCGGCCTCGGCCTTGTCGGCGATGGAAATCGTCACCTCGGGTTCGATGATCGGCACCAGCCCGTGGCTCAGAACCTGATTGCCGATGTCGAACTGTTGATCGACCACGGCGCGGATCCCGCTGGGCGAGGCGGCGTCGATGACCGAGCGCATCTTGGTGCCGAAAATCCCGGCCTTCACCGCGCGTTCCAGCAGCGCGTCCAGATCGGGCATCGGTTTCATCATCTTCACGCCATCGGCTTCGTCGGCCAGGCCCTTGTCGATCTTCAGGAACGGCACAACGCCGCGATCTTCCCACAGGTAGGTGGCCGTGGGTTTGCCGTTCACCTGGCGGTCCATCGTCATCTCGAACAGGATCGCGCCCAGGACCTTTTCGCCGGTAAAGGCGGGGGCGCTGGCGATGCGGGCGCGCATGGCGTGGATCAGGTCGAACATCTCGGCCTCGGACCCATAGGCGCTTTCCTCGACGCCGTAGAGGCTCAGCGCCTTGGGCGTCGAGCCGCCGCTTTGGTCCAGAGCGGCGACAAAGCCCTTGCCCGAGGTCATCTGGTCACGTTGCTGGCTGTTCGACATAAGAAAAATCCGCTGTTCTAAGGGCCCCGGTCCTTGGCGGGATCCGGCGGCGTTTTACTCGTTTCGTCAGGGTTTAGGGCAGGGCGCACGCGCTTTCAACGGGCAGGCAGCCTGTTTGCGCCAACATCACGCGGCGCGGAACAAATCGCACGCGGCGCGGCGGTTTGTTGACCGGGATCAGACGATCAGGCGGGCCGGGTCAGGGCCGCGACGCCGGGCAATTCCTTGCCCTCCATCCATTCCAGAAAGGCGCCGCCCGCGGTCGAGATATAGGTGAAATCCTCGCCCGCGCCCGCGTGGTTCAGCGCGGCGACCGTATCGCCTCCGCCCGCCACGCTGATGAGCGTGCCTGCGCGCGTCAGCTCTGCCGCCTGTTGCGCGGCGGCGTTGGTTGCGGCATCAAACGGGGCGATCTCGAAAGCACCCAGCGGGCCGTTCCAGATCAGCGTTTTCGCGCGCTCCAGCGCCATCGCTACATGGGCGACAGTCTCGGGGCCGGCATCCAGAATCATCTCGTCCGCCTCTACGTCCTCGACCCCGCAGGTGCGGTTCTTGGCCCCGGCCTTGAACTCGCGCGCCACGACCACGTCACGCGGCAGCAGGATCTCGCAGCCCGCCTCAGCGGCCTTGGCGGCAATCTCGCGCGCGGTGTCGGCCATGTCGTGTTCACACAGCGATTTGCCAACGTCGATACCATTGGCTGCCAGGAAGGTGTTGGCCATGCCGCCGCCGATCACCAGCATGTCGACCTTGCTGACCAGGTTGCCCAGCAGGTCCAGTTTGGTCGAAACCTTGGCGCCACCGACCACGGCGGCTACAGGGCGTTCGGGCGTGCCAAGCGCGGATTCCAGAGCGCGCAGCTCGGCCTGCATCAGTCGCCCCGCGCAGGACGGCAGCAACCGTGCCACGCCTTCGGTCGAGGCATGGGCGCGGTGGGCTGCCGAGAAGGCATCATTGCAATAGATATCGCCCAACTTGGCGAATTCGGCCGCTAATTCGGGATCGTTCTTTTCCTCGCCGGGATAAAAACGGGTGTTTTCCAGCAGCACGATCTGGTTGTCGTCCTGCGCCTCGATCGCGGCTTCGGCGGCATGGCCGCGGCAATCGGCACAGAACAGAACCGGCTTGCCCGTTGCGGCGGCCAGCGGTTCGGCCAACTGGCCCAGCGACATCTCGGGCACATGCTGGCCCTTGGGGCGGCCGAAATGGGCCAGGATCACCGGGCGCCCGCCCGCGGCCATGATGTCGCGCAGGGTGGGCACGATGCGCTGGATACGGGTGTCATCGGTGACGCGGCCATTGTCGAGCGGAACGTTTATATCGACGCGGACCAGCACGCGCTTGCCGTTCAGTTCCATATCGTCGAGCGTATTCCAGGCCATGCCGCTTTCCTTTGAACCAACTGTTACCGGCGGTTTGTCCCACATTTTCGCCAGAGGTCAATGGATCACTTGGCATTCGGCGGCCCCCGGCTTAGGTATCGGCCCAACACCTAGTGACAGGAGAGCCCGATGGCCGAGATCAAAGACCCCGAAAACACCATCCTGCTGGAATTGAAGGACGGCACCGTCGTGATCGAGCTTCTGCCCGACGTGGCCCCCAAACACGCCGAGCGCATGAAGGAACTGGCGCGGTCGGGCGCCTATGACAACGTCTGCTTTCACCGCGTGATCGACGGCTTCATGGCGCAGACGGGCGATGTGCAGCACGGCGACATGGAAGACGGGTTCAACATCCGCATGGCGGGCACCGGTGGCTCTGATCTGCCGAACCTGCCGGCTGAATTTTCCAAGCTGCCGCACGATCGCGGCACGCTGGGCGCCGCGCGCTCGCAGAACCCCGACAGCGCGAATTCGCAGTTTTTCATCAACTTCAAGGACAACCATTTCCTGAACGGCCAGTACACTGTCTATGGCCGTGTGATTTCAGGGATGGAGCATGTCGACGCGATCACCCGGGGCGAGCCGCCCGCGAACCCCGACCGCATGGTCAGCGTCAAGGTGGCGGCCGATGCGTCTTGATCTGACAGCCGCCATGGCGGCGCTGGTGCTGGGCGCGGGCCCGGCGCTGGCAACTGGCCTGACCATAGATGTGGAAGGCGAGGCCAGCGGCCAGATCACCATCGACCTGTTCGAGGATGTCGCCCCTCAGCACGTTGCGCAGATCACCGCGCTGGCGGCGGAAGGGGCTTATGACGGCGTGGTGTTCCACCGCGTGATCGACGGTTTCATGGCACAGACAGGCGATGTGCAGTTCGGCCGCACCGGTGGCGACATGCGCCGCGCCGGCATGGGCAAATCCGAACGCCCGAACGTGCCCGCCGAATTTTCCGACATGCCGTTCGATCGCGGTGTTGTCGGGATGGCGCGCTCGTCCGACCCGAACAGCGCGAATTCGCAGTTCTTCATCATGTTCGACGAAGGCCATTTCCTGAACGGTCAGTATACCGTTGTCGGGAAAGTGACCGAAGGTATGGACGTGGTCGATGCGATCAAGCGCGGCGAAGGCCCGAACGGTGCGGTGATCGGCCAGCCCGATGCGATGGCCAAGGTGCAGGTCACCGAATGATTTGACAGGGCTGGCCGGATGACCTCCGGCCGGTCCGTTTCAGGTGCGCGACTCCAGCGCGCGAAAGACGCAGACCTGTGGCCAGACGATCTCGGCCTCCAGCATCGGAATACTCCAAGTATCCTTGCGATATTCCAGCGCCTTGTTCCATGCCCAGTCGTCATCGTTCAACAACGCATAGCGCGCCCACAGATCGTGGTTCCCACTGGTGCGAACGTCGTCCGGGCTGATCCCCTGATCCCGAAGCCAGATTTCCGACGCGGCGCTGCGCGTCTGAGCCAGTTGCAACTGGGTGCACGTACCGTCGATTTCCCGCTCGAACACCATTGCCGCGATGCCTCCGATGATGACAAAAGCCGCCGCGTGCAGCGCATATCGGTTTATGACCTCGAAAACGGCAAGTCCCACATCCTTGATGCGTCGCAATACCCGGGCAATCAACCGGAACGGTGCGGCGACCGCGTAAAGGATGGACGTGACCAGTCGCGAAACGGCGGAGGGGCCTTCGTAGATATTGGCACGTTGTAGCGATCGGCCGATGACACGCGGTGAATGCGCCGGATGGCGGCCCGCCATCTCGCGGCGAACTGCGACAAGCGTCATGATCTGCATAAGCACTAGGATAAACAGGAAATCGGCAATGTGGGCGATGATCAAAGCGGGGATCCAGCCCAGACTGACACCCAAAAAGAACCCGAAGGCCCCGACCGAGTAAATCCAGCCCGCAATAAATACGCCAATGCCAAAAATCGTCATGGGAGCGCCCGAACAACCAAAATATCCGCCAATCCTTTCTCGCAGGAATACGGCGTGGTTAAGGCGTTCCAGACGTCAACAGTATGGCAACAAAAAAAGGCGCCTTCGATGGAAGGCGCCTTTGTCATGTCTGCAAGGACTGTCCTGAAATCAGGACTTGGCCGTCGCGGTGGCCTGCGGTGTGGCGGCGGCCGGGTTGCCCTGGCCGGGTTTCGCGTTGCGGGCGCCCGGGTTCAGCGGGTCGTCCTGACGCTGGACGGAGCCTTCGAAATGCGCGCCGCTTTCGATGGCGATGGTCTTGTGGATGATGTCGCCTTCGACACGTGCGGTCGACGTCAGGCGCACCTTCAGACCGCGCACGCGGCCGATGATGCGGCCGTTCACCACCACGTCGTCGGCGGTGACTTCGCCCTTGATGGTGGCCGATTCCCCAACGGTAAGCAGGTGGGCACGAATGTCGCCTTCAACCGTGCCTTCCACCTGAATGTCACCGCTGGTCTTGATGTTGCCGGTGATGTTCAGGTCTGCCGACAGGGTCGATGCGGGCGGCTTGGGCTTGGGTGCGCTGGCGCGGTAATCCGACGGAGTCGGCGTGCTGGTTGCCGGAGCCGATCCCGAAGTCGAGCTCTGGTCGTCAGAGCTCTTATTTCCGGGCTCGTTGATCTTGCTTTTTGAAAACATTGTTCGCAGCCTTGATGTAGGTCATGGGGTTAACGGGAGTGCCATCAACGCGCACTTCATAGTGGAGATGGGTGCCGGTGACCCGGCCTGTGTTACCCATATCAGCAATGTGATCCCCGCGCGAGATCCTTTGACCCTCTTTCACGAGGATCCGAGAGTTATGGGCATAGTAGGTTTCGATGCCAAAATCATGCTTGATTTTCACCAGCTTGCCAAATCCAGACAACCATCCGGCATGGCTGACAACGCCATCGGCAGTGGCATAGATGTTGGTCCCCATCGAACCGGCGAAATCCGATCCGTTATGCATCCGGCGCCCGCCGGTTTTAGGGTCTCGGCGATAGCCAAAGCCGCTGGTATAGCGCACGGCATCGCGGATCGGGCTGGCAAAGGGCACTTTCTCGGCGGCGATGCGGTACATGTTCAACGTGTCCATCCGGCCCAGAACGCGGTTGGCGCGGGTCTGGTCGGGCGATGGTTCTTCGCCCCGGGTCGAAAAGCTGATGGCGGTCAGCGGGCCACCCTGGCCGGAATAGCCGCGCCGCACCTGCGCGATCAGCCGGTCGGGCGAAAGGCCCGCGCTTTTGAACATCGCATCCAGCGGCTCGACCGACACCGCAACGGCGGCTTCAAGCTGGCGGAAGATATCGTCGTTGCTTTCGCGCAGCAGCTTCAGCTCGCGTTCGATCTCGTCGCGTTCCTGCAGCGCGTTTTCCGCATCGGCCAGCATGTTGTCGCGTTCCTGCGCGGTCTCTGCCAGCGCTTCGGACATCAGGTTCAGCGGGGCCGGCGCTGCGGCCATGGCGATCTGCGCGGTTTCCGTTGTCTGCGCCTCGAGGTCGGCCACCTTGCGGCGGGCGGTGTCGCGCGCCTTCATGGTCGACCGCAGCGTTGTTTGGATCACGTCGATCCCGGTTTCCAGTTCCAGCCGGCGGGTTTCCGAGGCCAGCAGTTCCGACTGCATCGAGGAAATCTGCGCCAAGGCGGTGTTGAACCGCTCTTGCGCCACCATCGCCTCGACCGCGCGTTCGTCCCGCTCGGCTGACAGCGCATTCAGGCGATCCTGAAACATCAGCTGGTCGCGGCGGGCCTGATCGCGGAAGTTGCTGGCGCCGATGCTGTCCATCAGAACAATGGCGGTGGCGACGATACCCCAGGCAACCACAACCGAAACGCCCATGAAGGCAAGAAACTGGGTTTCCGATTTCAAGCGGATGAACCGCGTGTCATTTTCGGATTTCAGGAACACGCGCCGCTCGGGAAACCAGCGTTCCATGATGGCATGTGTCTTGATCGCCAGACGTGTCCGCACGTGGTTTTCCTTCAACCGTCCCACCCATGGGAGCAGCCCTGTCGGCCACGCTCCCCCCGCGTGATTACTGGCTTGGGTTGTTTCGGGCAACCCAGAGGCCATTCCATCGGCGCCGAAGCGGCGATTCCGGCCTTTATAGGCAGAAATCCGCCGATGGAATCAGGGGGTTACGGGGATGTGTGTTGCGCGCATCACTGATGTGCGTCTGCCAAAGGCCAGTAGAAATCGGGGGGAATCCCGGCCTCGGCGCGTTTTTCGTCGTTAAATGGCGGCTTCAGCGCGCCGTGGAAATAGCGTTGAACAAGGTCGTGAAACGCATCTTTCGGGTCGCGGTTTTCGCGCCCGCAGAGAAAGTGAAACCACTTCGAGCCATAGGCCACATGGGCGACTTCTTCGGCATAGATGGTTTCCAGCGCGGCGACGGCCTCGGTGGCGTCGGCCTTGCGGAAAATCTCGATCATGCCCGGGGTCACGTCCAGCCCGCGCGCCTCCAGCACCATGGGCACCACCGCCAGCCGGCCCGGCAGATCGTTACGCGTGTCTTCGGCGGCACGCCACATCCCGGCGTGGGCGGGCAGGGCGCCGTAATGGCTGCCCATGCCGTCAAGACAGGCGCACATCAGCTGAAAATGGCGGCTTTCGTCATCGGCGGCGCGCACCCAATCGTCGTAGAACCCCATCGGCATCGGCACATGGCCGAAGCGTGCGATGATGTCCCAGTGCAGATCGACGGCGTTCAATTCGATATGCGCCACCGCGTGTAGCAGGGCGATGCGGCCCGCCGGGCTGCCCGGACGGCGGCGCGGCACCTCGCGGGGCAACAGCAGTTTGGGGCGTGCGGGCCGGGCCGGGTGCAAGGGAGGATCGCCGCGCCCCACCGCCATCGGCGTGGCCCCGGGCTTGCGCGAGGCAAGCCAAGCCGCCGCATGCGCGCGGGACAATTCCGTCTTGGCGCGGCCATCGGCGGTGCTCAGAACCTCGACCGCGCGTTGAGTCAGCGTCTGCCCTTCGCTCAAAGCGCGCGCACCGCGTCCAATACCTCGGCCACATGGCCGTCGACCTTCACCTTGGGCCAGATCTTGGCAATGCGGCCCTCGGCGTCGATCAGAAAGGTCGACCGCTCGATTCCCATGAAGGTCTTGCCGTACATCTTCTTTTCCTTCCAGACGCCGTAATCTTCGCAGGTGGTGCCGTTTTCATCCGACAGCATTCCGGTTTTCAGGTCGTGCTTGGCGACGAACTTGTCGTGCTTGGCCACGCTGTCCTTGGAGATGCCGAACACCTGCGCGCCCGCGTCCTGAAATGCGCCGATATCGGCGGAAAAGCCGATCGATTCCTTGGTGCAGCCCGGTGTGTCATCCTTGGGGTAGAAAAACAGCACAACCGGCGCGCCCCGCAGGCTGGCAAGCGAAACCTCGCCGCCGCCATCGCGGGGCAGGGTGAAATCGGGGGCTATGTCGTTGACCTCGGGCATCATTTGGCTCCAATTCGTGATGGATTGCGAGTTTCATAATAGGCCGTCGCGGGCAATAATAAAGTCGGGCAAACCGTGAAGCAGGAGCAGGGCAAGCCAGTGGCCGATCAGCCGCAGACACCACCAAAGGTGCGCCCGCCGGGACGGCGACGGCGTCGGGCGGGGCATGCGCTGCAAACGCTGATCGGCTTTACTCTGGGCCTGTGCGTGATGGCGGCGGTTGGGGTCTATGCACTGATCGGGCAGTCGATCGCGGTGCCCGGCTGGGTGGCCGAGCGGATCGAGACGCGCGTCGAGGAAGGGCTGAACGGCGCTGATCTGGCGTTCGATGACATCGAATTCGTGTTGCGCAAGGGCTGGCGTCCGCGGGTGCGGCTGCAAGGCATGTCGCTGACAGGGCCGGAAGGGCAACGCATTCTGCAACTGGCCAACGCCGAGGCCAGTCTGGCCATGCGCCCGCTGCTGCGTGGCAAGATTCAACCCAAACGCATCTATGTCGCGGGCGCCGTTGCGGTGCTACGCCGCGATGCCACCGGCAAGATCGAGCTGGTGTTCGGCAATGGCACGGCCCCGATCCGCAGCGCGGCCAGTATTCCGGCTCTGATCGAAAGCTGGGATCAGGCGCTGTCGCTGCCGCAGCTGACGGCGCTGACGGCAGTCGATCTGGAAGGGCTGACGCTGCGGTTCGAAGACTTGCGCATCGGGCGGGCGTGGACGCTGGATGGCGGCCAAATCCGGCTGGACCGCGACGGCGATCAGGTGCGCGCAGCGGCCAGTTTTTCTTTGCTGGGGGGCGAGGCCACCGCCGGGCTGGTCGAGGCGAATTATTCCAGCCGCATCGGCGAAACCCGTGCCAGTTTCGGCATTTCGGTTCAGGACATCCCGGCGCCCGACATTGCGGCGCAGGGCCCGGCGCTGAACTGGCTAGGCGTCCTGCGCGCGCCGATTTCGGGTGCTTTGCGCGGTGGGGTGGACAACGCGGGCCAGCTGGGGCCGCTGTCGGCCACGTTGCAGATCGGCGCCGGGGCGATTCAGCCCACCGCCGGAACCCGGCCGATCCGGTTCGAAGGTGCGCGCAGTTATTTTACCTATGCGCCCGACCGCCAGACGCTGGAATTCAACGAATTTGCCATCGACAGTTCCTGGGGCAGCCTGCGGGCCGAGGGCCGCGCCTATCTGGGCGGGGTCGAACAGGGGCAACTGCGCGATCTCGTGGGGCAGTTCACTTTTTCGGACATGCGGCTGAATCCGCGTGGGGTCTATGAGACGCCCTTGGTGGTCGATCAGACGGATGTGGACCTGAAGCTGGAGTTGAGCCCGTTTCGCCTGACGCTTGGGCAGGCGGTGATTCATCAGGGTGATGCGCTGGTGCGCGCCTCGGGCCGGGTGGCGGGCGGGCCCGAGGGCTGGCGCATCGCGATGGATGCTCAGGTCCCCGATCTGACGCCCGAACAGCTGGTGGCGGCATGGCCCGACCGCGCCGCGCCAAAACCGCGCGACTGGGTGCAGCGCAACCTGTCGGGCGGTCAGCTGCGCGACATCAACGTCGCGCTGCGTCTGGAGCCGGGGCAGGCGCCCGACATGGCGGTGGATTTCGATTTCGAGGGTGTCACCACCCAGTTCATGCGCACCATGCCCCCGATCCAGAATGCCGCCGGGCAGGCCACGCTGATCGGGCGGCGCTTTGTGGTGACGGCCAGCGGTGGCACTGTCACGCCAGACGAAGGCGGGCCGGTCGAGATTGTCGGGTCGTCTTTCATCGTGCCCGATACAGGTATCAAACAGGCAGCCCCGGGGATCTTGAGACTTCAGGCCAAGGGTGCGGTGACATCGGTGATGTCGCTGCTGAACCGCCCGCCGATCGAAGTGCTGAAACAGACACCCTTGCCGGTTGCCTTGGCCGAAGGGCAGGTGAGCCTTGCCGGGACCCTCTCTTTGCCGCTGAAGAAAAAGGTCGATTACGACGAGATCGAGTTTCATTTCGATGGCGCGATCGAGGGTGCCGACAGTACGGTTCTGGTGCCGGGCCAACGTATTACGGCGCAGGCGCTTCGGATCAGTGGCAATCAGGACGGGATAGAGGTGTCGGGCCCGGGCCAGATCGGCGGCGTGGCAGCAACCGTGCGGTGGAGCCAGCCGCTGGGCAAGGGCGTGAGCAAAGCCAGCACGCTACAAGGCACCATCGCGCTGTCGCAGGACACGGTTGAAAACTTCAACATCGGTCTGCCTGCCGGAACCGTGGGCGGCACGGGCGAAGGGCAGTTCCGGGTCGATCTGGCACCGGGTGTGCCGCCCAAGCTGACCCTGAACTCTGACTTGCGCGGCGTGTCGCTGCGGCTGCCGCAGGTCGGATGGGCCAAACCCGCTGGCACCGAGGGCACGCTTGCGCTGGCGGCCACGCTGGGCGAGCAGCAGCGCGTTGACAGTTTGCGCCTCGAAGGCGCGGGGCTTTCCGCCGATGGCACCGTGACCATCCGTGAAGATGGTGGGCTGGAGCGCGCGCGGTTTTCGCGTGTGCGCATCGGGGGATGGCTGGATGCCCCCGTTGATATGGTCGGGCGCGGGGATGCGCCCCCGTCGATCACAATTCTGGGCGGCACCGTCGACATGCGGCGCACCGATTTCGGCAGTAGCGGCACGAGCAGCGGGGGCGGGTCCGGCGGCGGGGCCTCCAGTCCAGTGTCGGTCACGCTCGACCGCCTGCAGGTGACTGACACGATCGCGTTGACGGCTTTCGCGGGCGCCTTCACCACCACCGGAGGGATGGACGGCACCTTTAGCGGACGGGTCAACGGGCAGACGCCGGTGACCGGACGGATCGTACCTCAAAACGGGCGCACGGCGGTGCGGGTGCTGTCCGACGATGCGGGGGGCGTTTTCCGCTCGGCCGGGATATTGCAGCAAGGGCGCGGAGGCGCGTTCGACCTGACCTTGCTGCCTGCCAGCGCCGAGGGCCAGTTCGACGGGACGCTGCGGGTGACCGACACGCGGGTCAAGGATGCGCCAGCCATAGCCGCGTTGTTGAACGCGATCAGCCTTGTGGGGCTGTTTGACGAAATGTCGGGCGCGGGAATCCAGTTTACCGAGGTAGACGCGAAATTCTTGCTCAGTCCCTCTCAGCTGCGGCTCACGTCGTCATCGGCGGTTGGGCCGTCGATGGGGATTTCGATGGATGGCACATATGATGTGGCCGATGCGCGTCTGAACATGCGCGGCGTGATCTCTCCGGTTTATCTGCTCAACAGCATCGGTGCCTTCATGACTCGCAAGGGCGAGGGGCTGATCGGCATCAACTATACCCTGCAAGGCGCTGCCAGCGACCCCAAGGTCGGCGTCAATCCGCTCTCGGCTCTGACGCCCGGTGTGTTCCGCGAAATCTTTCGCCAGGGCGAGCCCGGAGTGGTCAGCGAGCGGGCCCCGACGCGGCCCGAGAGGGACCCGACAAGCCCGGAATGGCAGGGGCGCTAGGCGCGCGCGTTTCCGCTGTGGTCAAAGCGGTGCGAAGCGCCTATAGCGCGGCGCCATGAAACTGACCGATTTCGATTTCGACCTTCCCGAAGACCTGATCGCGACCCGCCCTGCGGTGCCGCGCACCTCGGCGCGCCTGTTGCTGGCGCAAGGGCCGGCGCTGTCAGATCGTCGGGTCAGCGACCTGCCGGATATTCTGCGCCCCGGCGATCGGCTGGTGTTGAACGATACGCGGGTGATTCCGGCACGCTTGTCAGGGCAGCGATTTCGCAGCGGTAAGGCGGGCGACACCTCGGCCAGGATCGAGGTAACCTTGCTGGAGCCGCGCGCCGATGGCACATGGGCCGCACTTTTGAAGCCGTTGAAAAAACTGCGCGTCGGCGAAACCGTCGAATTCACTGGCGGGTTGTCGGCCACACTGACAGGCGTGCAAGACGGGCAGGGGCTGCTGCGCTTCAACCTGGTGGGCGAGGATTTCGATGCGGCACTGGCCAAAGCCGGGCAGATGCCGTTGCCGCCCTATATCGCGCAGCGTCGCCCGGCGGACGAACGTGACCGCACCGATTACCAGACCGTCTTTGCCCGCAATCCGGGCGCGGTGGCGGCACCCACGGCGTCGCTGCATTTCGACGATGAATTGCTGGCGGCGCTGGCCGCGCGAGGTGTCGCCTTCAGCCATGTCACGCTGCATGTGGGAGCGGGCACCTTCCTGCCGGTCAAGGTCGATGACGTGACAACGCACAAGATGCACGCCGAATGGGGCGAGGTGGGTGAAACCGCCGCGCAGGAGATCACGCAGACCAGGCGAGAGGGCGGCCGCGTGATCCCCGTCGGCACCACCGCGCTGCGCCTGATCGAAACCGCCGCACGCGGGGGAGAGATTGCGCCGTGGACGGGCGAGACCGAGATTTTTATCTACCCCGGTTTCACCTTCCACGCGACCGATGCGCTGATGACCAATTTCCACCTGCCGAAGTCCACGCTGCTGATGCTGGTCTCGGCACTGATCGGGCATGACCGGATGAACGCGATCTATGCCCATGCGGTGGCCGAACGATACCGCTTCTTCTCTTACGGCGATTCGTCGCTTCTGATCCCGGGCGAGTGAGGCCTATACACAAATCCGACAGGTTTGCGTCGTAGACAGGCACGACCCTGCCGCCGCCCCTCCGATACCACCCCCTTAAACGCCCCCCGAAAGGAGGCATGATGTTACAAGTTCTCTCCAGCGCCTGGGCGCTTCTGCTTGGCCTTGGCCTGCTGATGGTCGGCAACGGGCTGCAAGGCACGTTGCTGGGGGTGCGCGGCAATATCGAGGGCTTTTCGACCCTTGAAATGTCGTTCGTGATGTCGGCCTATTTCCTTGGTTTCCTCGGCGGCTCTCGCATGGCGCCGGACATGATCCGCCGGGTCGGGCACGTGCGTGTCTTTGCTGCGCTGGCCTCGTTCATTTCGGCCGTGATGATCCTGTACCCGCTGCTGACCGAACCGGTGGTCTGGATTCTGGGCCGCGTGGTGATCGGGTTCTGCTTTTCCGGCGTGTATGTCACGGCCGAAAGCTGGCTGAACAACGCCGCAGACAACGAAAACCGCGGCAAGGCGCTGTCGCTTTACATGATCGTGATGATGCTGGGCGTCGTCGTATCGCAGGCGCTGGTGATCGTGGCGGACCCGTCGGGGTTTGAGACCTTCGTCATTGCCTCGATGCTTGTTTCCATATCATTCGCGCCCATTCTTTTGTCGATCTCGCCCACACCCGCGTTCGAGTCGACCAAGCCGATGACCTTGCGCAAGATCATGGAGGTCTCGCCGCTGGGCTGCGTCGGCATGTTCCTGCTGGGCGGCGTCTATGCCGCGCAATTCGGCATGGGCGCCGTTTATGGCGCCGCCGCCGGGCTGTCGCTGGCGCAGATTTCCACCTTCGTCGGCACCTTCTACGTCGGTGCGCTGCTGCTGCAATATCCGCTGGGCTGGCTGTCGGACCGGATGGACCGGCGCCTTCTGATCCTGCTGGTCGCCGGTCTGGGCGGCGCGGCTTCGGTCCTGGGGATGCTGCTTGGCGGCAATTTCGCGCTGCTGCTGACGGCGGCCTTTCTGATCGGCGGTACGACCAACCCGCTGTATTCGCTGCTGATTGCCCACACCAACGATTTTCTTGAACCCGAAGATATGGCCTCGGCTTCGGGCGGGCTGGTGTTCATCAACGGTCTTGGTGCCGTGGCTGGGCCCGTCGTCACCGGCTGGCTGATGGGGGATGAGGTGTTTGGCGCGCCGGGCTTCTTCGTGCTGCTGGTGGTGCTGCTGTTCCTGCTGGCTGCCTATGCTGCCTATCGCACAACGCAGCGCCCTGCCGTTCCGGTCGAAGAAACCGGCAGCTATGCCGCGATGTCGCCTGCGGCTACGGCCGTGGCGGTGGAATACGCACAAGAGGTTGCCATTGAAGCCGCCCGAGAGGACGGGGAACAGGCGTGACCCCGCTGCATCTGTAACCGTGCTGTTGCAATTTGTTACTGTAACAGTTTTGCAAAACGCGCGTTAATTCACAGGTGTAACGCGTAACAACGACAAGAGGATGTCATGAGTGGCCCGGAAGATATTCTAGCGTTCTGGTTGGACGAGATCGGCCCCGAGGGCTGGTACAAGCAGGATGAGGACCTCGACAATACCATTCGCGACCGGTTCGGCGCGATGTGGGAAGGCGCGATGGAGGGGAAATATTCTCTGTGGCTGACCTATCCCAGCGGTGTTTTGGCCTATGTCATTCTGACCGATCAGTTCCCGCGCAACATGTTCCGGGGCGATGGTAAATCCTTCGCCAGTGACCGGATCGCGCTGGCGGCGGCGAAATCGGCAATCTCCAAGAATTGGGACATGAAGATCGACGAACCGGCGCGCCAGTTCTTTTACCTGCCGCTGATGCATTCCGAAAACCTCTGCGATCAGGACCGTTGCGTGCGCCTCATGGTCGAACGCATGCCCGAGGGTGGCGCGTCGAACCTGTTGCATGCGCGCGCACATCGTCAGGTGATCCGTCAGTTCGGCCGCTTTCCCTATCGCAACGAGGCGCTGTCGCGCCGGCCCACCGCACCCGAGGCCGAATATGTTGCCGCTGGCGGCTACGGCGAAACCGTGCGCGAATTGCAGGCGGCAGGTTAACACTGGCACGCGCATGGCCCGGCGCTAGGTTCCGGGTCATGCGGTTGCTTGTATCACTTCTTTCGCTATGGCTGTTGACGGGGTGCTCTGGCGCCCCGGGCGCAGAGCCGCGTATCCTTGCCATTGGCGACAGCGTGCTTGCCTTTCACAAACCGCTGGGCGGTTCGGTCCCCGATGTGGTGGCCAGTCGGCTGGGCCAGCGGGTTGAAAATCGCGCCGTGTCAGGCGCGCGAATCAGCAATTCTCTGTCTCCTGATCCGGCCCGCCAGTATGACATTCGCCAGCAGTATCGGCCTGGCACCTGGGATTGGGTCATCTTCAACGGTGGCGCAAATGATCTTTTGTGGGAATGTGGCTGCAATCGCTGCGATGCCACGCTTGACGGCATGATCTCGGACGACGGTCGGCGTGGTGATATACCGGCCTTGCTTGGTCCGATTGCCAAGGCAGGCACGCGCATCGCGGTTCTGGGCTATTATGACGGCAACGCCCTACCGAACGCGTTTTCCGGTTGCGAAGTGTCGATCGACCGGCTGAACGCGCGGCTGGCGAACATGGCGGCAAAAGACTCGAACATGATCTATGTCGATGCGGGCGTGGCGATGGATCCGGCCGACCCGGGGCTGTGGTTTGTCGACCGGGTGCATCCTTCGCGCCGGGGTGCGCGTGCCATCGGGGAGGTGCTGGCGCGGGCGATCGCGCGGGCGCCCTGACAGGGCGCAAGCGGGCATTGAAGCACGCTGGAATATAGTTTAACGGTAAACTAGTTTTTCGATGCATTGCCGGAGGGGCAAAGAATGGCTTCCAAATCCTTTGATCTTGTCGTGATCGGCGCGGGGCCGGGGGGCTATGTCGCGGCCATCCGGGGCGCCCAGCTGGGCCTTTCGGTCGCCGTGGTCGAACGCGAGAACCTTGGCGGCATCTGCCTGAACTGGGGCTGCATTCCGACCAAGGCGCTTCTGCGGTCGTCCGAGGTGTTCCACCTGATGGAGCGCGCCAAGGATTTCGGGCTGAGCGCCGACAAGATCGGCTATGATCTGGATGCCGTGGTCAAACGTTCGCGCGGGGTGGCCAAGCAAATGGAAGGCGGGGTGAAACACCTGCTGAAAAAGAACAAGGTCGAGGTGGTGATGGGCACCGCGACGCTGGCCGGCAAGGGCAAGATCACCGTCAAGACGGACAAGGGCAGCGAAGAGCTGACGGGCAAGAACATCATCCTGGCAACCGGCGCCCGAGCGCGCGAGCTGCCCGGGCTTGAGGCCGATGGCGATCTGGTCTGGACGTATCGCCACGCGCTGGTGCCGTCGCGGATGCCGAAAAAGCTGCTGGTGATTGGATCGGGTGCGATCGGGATCGAATTCGCCAGCTTCTACAACACGTTGGGGGCCGACACGACCGTCGTCGAGGTGATGGACCGCGTACTGCCCGTGGAAGACGCCGACATCAGCGCCTTCGCCAAGAAGCAATTCGTCAAGCAGGGTATGAAGATCATGGAGAAAGCCATGGTCAAGAAACTGGACCGCGCCAAGGGCAAGGTGACTGCCCATATCGAAGTGGGCGGCAAGGTGGAAACCCACGATTTTGACACGGTGATTTCCGCCGTTGGCATCGTCGGCAATGTCGAGGGGCTGGGCCTTGAAGAGCTGGGCGTCAAGGTCGACCGCACCCATGTTGTGACCGATGAATATTGCCGCACCGGGGTCGACGGGCTCTACGCGATTGGCGACATCGCCGGGGCGCCTTGGCTTGCCCATAAGGCCAGCCACGAAGGCGTGATGGTGGCCGAGCTGATCGCAGGGCAGCATGTACACCCGGTCAAACCCGAAAGCATCGCGGGCTGCACGTATTGCCACCCGCAGGTCGCCTCGGTCGGTTATTCCGAAGCCAAGGCGAAGGAATTGGGGTATCAGGTGAAGGTCGGCAAATTCCCCTTCATCGGCAACGGCAAGGCCGTGGCGCTTGGCGAACCCGACGGGATGGTGAAAACCGTGTTTGACGCCAAGACGGGCGAGTTGCTGGGCGCGCATATGGTTGGCGCCGAGGTGACGGAACTGATCCAGGGCTATGTGGTGGGCCGTCAGCTGGAAACCACCGAGGAAGATCTGATGCACACGGTCTTCCCGCATCCGACCCTGTCGGAAATGATGCACGAAAGCGTGCTGGACGCCTATGGGCGCGCAATTCACTTCTGATCTGTAAATCCCGGGGGCGGGTTTCGCCCCCGGGGTCTTGCTTTATGCCTTATGCCTTGCGGCGCTTGCGCGCGAAGGCCGCGCCGCCAGCGATGGCACCGCCCAGCAGCAGTGCCGAAGCAGGCAGAGGCACAGGCTGCGGCGTCGGAGCCGAGGCGGCAAAGCCCGACAGGTTTTTCATGCCTGTATTGCCGACCAGCGTGGCAAAGCCGGTCGTCAGATCGATCTCGAACAGCTTCGATTTCATGCCTTTGGAATTCAGCAGGGCGATGGCGGTATTGTCGCCTTCCGCTTTCGAGATGATGTCAAAGCCGCCAACGGTTGTGAAATCAATCTCTTTCCCGTTGAACGTGACCTTGGCGATGGTGTCGAGGATACCGGCGTTATTCGCCAGCGACACCAACGAGTTGGTGCCCGCGTCCAGCGCATATTGGAAGGTGGTCGAGGCTTTGGCCCCGGCGACCGCATTGGTATAGGCATTTGCGAAGATCGCAGGGTTCACACCGGCGTTCGCGTCCGCCACGCCATCGGGGTTTCCGTCGCCATCCGCATCCGTTGCGGCGGTGCGATAGAACAGATCGGTGAACCGCTGCACCGTGTTGGCATTCGCGCTTTGGAAATCAGACGGGAAAAACACCACGTTGTCGTCGGCGGTCGACACACCGCGCGCCGCGTCGATGGCGTTGTTGAAATCGAACCCGACCTTGGCACCGTCGCCGATCGAGGCGTTGTTGAATGTGGCCCCGGTATCGGTGGTTGTGCCCGACATGGTGTCGATCACGACGATCTTGTTTCCGTTCTTGCCTTTGCTCAAGCCGTATAGTTCGCCCGTCACAGGGCGATAGGCGATGGCGTCGATTGTGGCGTCCAGCTTGATAACGCTGGAATTTTCAATCGAACCGAGGCTGTCATAGACGACCAGCCGCTTGCCGTTGCCGGTCAGGGCATAGCCGCTGCTGTCGCTCAGATGGGCCGCTGTGGCGCTGCTTGCCGTCGCTGTAACAATGGCGGCGGCAAGATAGGTAAACCGTTTCATATTCACTCCTCACTCGAAATCAAATTGCACAGCACAGGCTGTCAGGGAGGAGGTAGTCGGCGGCCACAATTTTGCCTTAATTAAACTTATTTGTGATAGTGAAACTTTTTCCACCTGTTCTGCGTCACATTCGGATTCACCGGCTTTATAAGTCGAATGTAGGCTTAGCTTCATGTTGCGGCGTATCAAGGCGTGGACATCGTGACAGGTAAAAGATGGTCAGCCTGAACAGAGTTGTGATGCAGCGCCAAAGCCGCGCGATGATCCGCGCGCTTGCGCCGGACACGCTCGATGTGGCTGAGATCTCGGGCAAATGGGGGCAGGCGTTCACCTTTCGCAGCTATCGGCAGTATCTGTATCCCGAACATGATATTTGTGCCGGGCCTTACCTGGGTGACGGCGGTCAAATCGAACAGTTTGATCTGATCCTTGCCAATCAGGTGTGGGAACATCTGGACAGGCCGTATGCCGCCACCCGCCATGTGCATCAGATGCTTCGGCCGGGCGGACATTTCTGGGTCGCGGTTCCGTTTTTCGTACCGTTCCATGCCGCGCCGGCAGATTGTTCGCGCTGGTCGGCGCGGGGCCTGCGCAATCTGCTGATCGAGGCGGGGTTTGACAAAGCCGACATCACCGCAGACCAATGGGGCAATCGCGATGCCGCCTTGCGCAATCTTCAAGGCAAATGGCCTCCGACATATGATCGAGAGACCGACAGCCTGAAGAATGACCCGAAGATGCCGATTTGCGCCTGGGCCCTGGCGCGCAAGCGATAGGCGGCGCATTTCCATTCTGTGCAACTGCCGTTAGACCGGGGGCAATCGCGTGGGCGGAGGGGAACGGCCGATGGAGCGCACACCATTTCTGACGGTCATCGCGATCTGGGCAGCTGGTCTGGGGGCCGCGGCGCAATTTGGCAAAATCTCTGTCACCTTTGCGATGCTGGGCGAACACTATGGTGCCAGCGGCGCGGCGATGGGGTTTGTTGTGTCGCTGGTCGGGTTTGTCGGCATCCTGTTTGGCGTGGTGGCCGGGGTGATCGTGTCGCGCGTGGGGTTTCGGCGTGCGTTGATTTGGGCGCTGTTTCTTGGGGCGGCGGTCTCGGCCTATCAGGCGCTGATGCCGGCTTTGGGCTTGCTTTGGCTGTCGCGTGCGGTTGAAGGCGGCTCGCATCTGGCCATTGTCGTTGCCGCGCCAACGCTGATCGCGCAGATCAGCGCGCCGCGCCATCGCGGGCTGACCCTGTCGTTGTGGTCTACCTTCTTTGGTGTCGCATTTGCCGTACTCGTGCTGGCCGGTCTGCCGCTGGCCCGGGAGCAGGGGCCACAGGCGCTGTTCGCGGCGCACGCGGTCTATATGGCGCTGATGGGCGTGGTGATCCTGATGCTGCTGCCACGCGATGTGATCGGGCCATCGGGTGCGCGGCTGACGTTGAGAAAGGTGCTGGCCGACCACCTGCGGATCTACCGTTCGCCCCGCCTTAGCGCGCCTGCGTTGGGATGGCTGTGCTATGCCGCCGCCTGGGTCGCGACGCTGACGATCATGCCGGCCTTCGTCCGCGCCGATATCCGCGATCTGGTCGCAGGGGCAATGCCGCTGGCGGGCGTGGCCAGTTCGATGACGCTGGGCGTTTTCCTGCTGCGGCACCTGCCTGCGATCACGGTCGTTGTGACGGGGTTTGCCGCTTCGCTTGCGGCCTCTGTCGCGATCTGGCTGGCGCCGGATCACGGCTGGCCCTTTCTGCTGCTGGCGGCGTCGCTGGGGCTGGTGCAGGGCGGATCATTCACCGCGATCCCGGGGTTGAACCCCGATCCGCAGGATCAGGCGCTGGCCAATGGTGCGCTGGCGCAGATGGGGAACCTTGGCAACACGGTCGGAACGCCAGTTCTGGCCGCCCTCACAGCCTCGGCTGCGGCGACGGGCTATATGATCTTCGCGTTGGTCTGCTTCGGTGGGGCCATCGCGGTGCATCTGATGCTGGCGGCGGCGCGGCGCTAGGCGCATTTGCGGACAAAAACCGCGCTGGCGCATTTGTTCCCGGTACGTTCTTACTTTTCGATTGGAGACTCGGTTCACCTGACCTATGTATGAGCCGTTAACAAGGGCAGACCCATGGCCGAGCTGAAACACATCGAAGTGCGCGGCGCGCGCGAGCATAACCTGAAAAACATCGACGTGGATATTCCGCGCGATCAGCTGGTGGTCATCACCGGCCTGTCAGGCTCGGGCAAATCCAGTCTCGCGTTTGACACGATCTATGCCGAAGGGCAGCGCCGCTATGTGGAATCGCTGTCGGCCTACGCGCGGCAATTCCTTGATATGATGGAAAAGCCCGATGTGGATCACATCAGCGGCTTGTCGCCCGCGATTTCCATCGAGCAGAAGACCACCTCGAAAAACCCGCGGTCGACCGTGGGCACCGTGACCGAGATTTATGACTACCTGCGTCTGCTGTTTGCCCGCGCGGGCACGCCCTACAGCCCCGCAACCGGCCTGCCGATCGAGGCGCAGCAGGTGCAGGACATGGTCGACCGGATCATGGATATGGAGGAGGGCACGCGCGGTTATCTTCTGGCGCCCATCGTGCGCGACCGCAAAGGCGAATATCGCAAGGAATTTCTTGAGTTGCGCAAGCAGGGGTTCCAGCGCGTCAAGGTGGATGGTGAATTTTACGAGCTGGACGAACCGCCCACGCTCGACAAGAAATTCCGCCATGACATCGACGTGGTTGTCGACCGGATCGTGGTGCGCGAGGGTTTGGAAACGCGGCTGGCCGACAGTTTGCGCACCGCGCTGGATCTGGCCGATGGCATCGCCATTCTGGAAACCGCGCCCAGGGCGGGTTCGGGGGAAAACGATGATGCGGGCGCGCCCGAGCGGATCACCTTCTCGGAAAACTTCGCCTGTCCTGTCAGTGGTTTCACCATCCCGGAAATTGAACCGCGGCTGTTTTCCTTCAACGCGCCATTTGGGGCTTGTCCATCCTGCGACGGTCTGGGCGTCGAGCTGTTCTTTGACGAACGCCTTGTGGTGCCGGACCAGAACCTGAAGATTTACGACGGCGCGTTGGCTCCGTGGCGCAAGGGCAAATCGCCCTATTTCCTGCAAACGATCGAGGCCATCGCCAAGCACTATGGGTTCAACAAGAATGCCAAGTGGAAGGATCTGGACGCGAAGGTTCAGCAGGTGTTCCTCTACGGCTCTGGGAAAGAGGAAATTCCGTTCCGCTATGACGAAGGCGGGCGTGTGTATCAGGTGACCCGCGTGTTCGAAGGCGTGATTCCCAACATGGAACGCCGCTATCGCGAGACGGATTCGAATTGGGTGCGTGAGGAATTCGAACGCTATCAGAACAACCGCCCCTGCGGCACCTGCGGCGGCTACCGCCTGCGGCCCGAGGCGCTGGCCGTGAAGATCGCGGGGCTGCATGTGGGGCAGGTCGTGGAAATGTCGATCCGTGAGGCACTGGCCTGGGTCGAAGGGGCGCCCGAAGGGCTGAGCAAGCAGAAGAACGAGATCGCCCGCGCGATTTTCAAAGAAATCCGTGAACGCCTTGGCTTCCTGAATAACGTGGGATTGGAATATCTTACGCTGTCACGTTCAAGTGGCACGCTGTCGGGCGGTGAAAGCCAGCGTATCCGTCTTGCCAGCCAGATCGGCTCGGGCCTTCAGGGGGTCCTCTACGTGCTAGACGAACCCTCGATCGGTTTGCACCAGCGCGACAACGACAGGCTGCTGACCACGCTCAAGAACCTGCGCGATCAGGGCAATACGGTGATCGTGGTCGAACACGACGAAGAGGCGATCCGCGAGGCGGATTATGTCTTTGATATCGGGCCAGGCGCCGGAGTGCATGGCGGCAATGTCGTGGCCCATGGCACGCCCGCGCAGATCGCGGCCAACCCTGACTCCGTCACAGGGCAATACCTGTCTGGCAGTCGCCAGATCGAGGTGCCAGCCGAGCGGCGTGCCGGCAAGAAAGGCAAGTCGATCAAGGTGGTGAAAGCCTCGGGCAACAACCTGCACGACGTCACGGCTGAATTCCCGCTGGGCAAATTCGTGTGCGTCACAGGCGTGTCGGGCGGGGGCAAATCCACCCTCACGATCGAAACGCTGTTCAAGACGGCCTCGATGCGGCTGAACGGGGCACGGCAGACACCCGCGCCTTGCGAAACCATCAAGGGGCTGGAACATCTGGACAAGGTGATCGACATCGACCAACGCCCCATCGGGCGGACTCCGCGGTCAAATCCAGCGACTTACACCGGGGCCTTCACTCCGATCCGTGACTGGTTCGCGGGCCTGCCCGAAGCGAAGGCGCGCGGCTATAAGCCCGGGCGGTTCAGCTTCAACGTCAAGGGTGGCCGCTGCGAGGCGTGCCAAGGCGATGGTGTCATCAAGATCGAGATGCACTTTTTGCCAGACGTCTATGTTACCTGCGAAACCTGCAAGGGCGCGCGCTACAACCGCGAGACGCTGGAAATCAAGTTCAAAGGCAAGAGCATAGCCGACGTTCTTGATATGACGGTCGAAGACGCGCAGGGCTTCTTTCAGGCAGTGCCCAGCATCCGCGAGAAGATGGACGCGCTGATGCGCGTGGGCCTTGGCTATATCAAGGTGGGCCAGCAGGCGACGACGCTTTCGGGCGGCGAGGCGCAGCGGGTGAAGCTGTCCAAGGAACTCAGCCGCCGGTCCACCGGGCGCACGCTGTATATTCTGGACGAGCCGACCACGGGTCTGCATTTCGAAGATGTGCGCAAGCTGTTGGAAGTGCTGCACGAGCTTGTCGATCAGGGCAATTCGGTCGTGGTGATCGAACACAACCTTGACGTGATCAAAACCGCAGACCATCTGATCGACATCGGCCCGGAAGGCGGCCATGGGGGCGGCCATATCGTGGCTGTTGGCACACCGGAAGAGGTGGCCGAGGTCGAGGCCAGCCATACCGGGCATTATCTGAAGGATATGTTGAAGCCAAGAAAAGTGGCCGCCGAATAACTCGGGCGGCCATTGTTTTCTTGTCAGGCGGATTTATTTGCGCAGCTGTTCGGCTGAACCGATGAAGGCAACGATCTCGCGGGTTTCGGTATTGATTTCAAAGATGTCGTCGCCAACCTTCGCGTAGTCACGCTCGGCATCCAGCCCATAGTTGTCGGCATCTTCCAGCAATTCATAGTCCTCGCTTAGCTGATCGCCCAGCTGATAGTGGAATTGATCTGTCTGGGAGGCACCGGTGGTCACCGGCTCTTCCGCCCACACGTATCCCACGGCAAGGATGCACGCTGTTGATAGGGTCAGGATCGATTTCATCGTCTGGCCTTTCGCTTAATTCACGAGGGTCTGGAACAACCCGATGACGCCCAGAATTTGGCGCGTCTCACGGTCGACCTGAAACACCTGGTCTTCGACGCGGTAGTAGGTGCCAGCCGGATCAAGTCCATAGCGACCGGGGCTTTCAAGTACGATGTAGTCGTCCCGAATCCGGTCTCCGACCCGGTATGAATACACACGATCGTACCTGTCACTCTCGTAGACCCGGCGTTCGTGGTCGCGGTCATAGTGGCGGTCTCGATCATAGACATGATCTCTGTCGTGCGTCTGGATCATCTTCTTGGCCTGACCCGGAGGCGTGCAAGGCACAGCTTTCTTGGCCAATCCGGGGGGGCAACCGGCGATCAGCTGAATATCGGCTTCGTGATCGGGCCCTTGCGGTTCAAAGTAGACATCAGCCGCAGCTGGCGACGTAAGGGCCATCAAAGCGGCGAAAGCGGTCATGTGAATACGTGTCATGGCGATCTCCTGTCTTGCAGGGTCAACACCTATGACGTGCAAAATGTTCCATCCGGGCGCGGCGCAAAGCCTTATGCGCGGAAAGCCGCCATGAGCGGAGCGCATTCCCTTCGTTTCAGAATGGGACGCGCCGCAGGGCCGTATCCGGCGCCGACAGCGTCCATCTGGGGAAACAGGCGGAGGATTTCGGCCTGTGTTGCCGCGTCGAACCCCGGCAAAGTGCAAGGGCCGGGCAGATAGCTTTCGGCGGCGACTCCGTTCGCGATCACGATCTGATGGCGGTCGAACAGCAGGTGGAAATACGTCACCTCGACCATATCGTTGACGCGAATAATGGTGTCGTCATTCACCAGATCGACCGCTTTGACCAGAACTTCGGAGGTGCCATACAGCAGCTCGGCCCAGGCGTTTGCCAGAAGTATCCGATGCTGAGGAGATACCAGCAGATCGCGACGGGCACCGAACTGCCCGGCGCATAGTCGCACCGGTCGGAATTCGCCCGTAGCGGCCACCCGGCGCGATCCGATCCATCGGATCGGCTGAGGCGCCCCATCATGCAAGGTCACGCTCATTCCGCGTTCAAGATGTTCAATAGGTACCGGGCCATATGGCGTGTCGATCAACGTGCCCTTGGTGAAACAGGGAATCTGGGTGATTTCTACAAGCCCGGTGTCGGTGTTGCCGCTTTGATCCTCGACCGAGTAGTTGAAATAGACCGTTTCGCCGTCGCTGTCGGATTGCACGGTCAAGGTGCCGTCAGGGTTCAACGTGATGATCTGGCCCGAACCCAGCGTGACACTATCGCCCGCGCTGACGGGAACGCCCTGAATGTGGGTGATGGTCAGCGCACCACCGCTGGACATATCGTTCGACAGAACATCAAGTGTTTTGGTGTCGTTGGTGCCCAATTCGATTTCATCGTCGCGCGCCACGATGTTCGACTGTATCGAACCACCTGCGATCAGCAGGTTGGTGTCATAATTGGAATCGCCCACATCAGCGACGCCGATTTTAAGCGTGTTGACCTCTCCTGACTTGACGGGGGCAACAAAGGTTAGCGTGACGGTGAACCCGTCCATCTCGGTGTTGTAGGCATCCTTGGTGTTGTCGAAATACAGGTTGTCGGTCACGCCGCCGTTGATGTTCCCGATCGAGGCCGAACCATCGCCGATTGATACTTCGGCTTGTACCCCATTGATCCAGACGCCGATCACATCGTTGAAATTCGAGGCAATATATTCGGGGTATTCCTCGGAGCTCAGCACAAAGTCGATCGTCATCAGATCGCCCTGGGGTACGAATTCGATCTCTAGGAACGAGGCGTCGTAGGTCTGGGTGCCGGCCAGCGAATTGAAATCGGCGTCGTTGTCGACACCTTGCGTATTCGTCGAAGTACTGGCCGAGGTGTTGGTGTTTGTCGAGCCGTCGGAGTTGGTGAAATCTGTTGCCCGGCCAGTTGACAGGATCACCCCGGTGTCGCCCGGTGTGGCCTCTGCCGAGACGGTGTCACCGTTGGAATAGGTGCCGGAAGATCGGGTATCGCCAGAATAGCTGGCACCAAGAATGGTCATGCCGCCGCCAAAGATGGTCTGTGCCATCTGCAGCGCGCTGGCATTCGTATCGATAGGTAGCTCGGTTGCCGTGGGCATGGGGTTCTCCGACGTCGCACACGAAGTGCCAGCTGTCGGGATGCCCGGTTTGTCCGGTAAATTTTCGCAAAATTCCGGGTAACTTTAGGGCAAATTGTCTAGGCCTGCCAAAATCTTGCCTTGGATCACGGTAGAGTGGGGCGGCCACAGGGGCCGCCCGTTGGGCTATCACGCGTCGCGCGTGCGCTTTTCGAACCGGGGCAGCATGGCGCTGAAATCCATGCCTGCACCGTTCTCGCTTTCGACGAATTGTGCGTAAAGCGCCTGTGCCAGTGCACCCATCGGCGTGTCGGCATCGGCGCTTTCGGCGGCCTGTTGCGACAGGCGCAGGTCTTTCAGCATCAGATCGGCCGCGAAACCCGGTTTATAGCCGTTGTCGGCCGGGCTTTGCGGGCCAACGCCGGGGGCAGGGCAATAGGCGTTCATCGTCCAGGAATAGCCGGAAGAGGTACTGACCACGTCGAACATCTTCTGCCGGTCAAGGCCCAGCTTGTCGGCAAGCGCAAAGGCCTCGCAGGTGGCGATCATGGTGACGCCAAGGATCATGTTGTTGCAGATCTTGGCAGCTTGGCCTGCGCCTGACTCGCCGCAATGCACGGCTTTCTGGCCCATGATCTCGAACAGCGGCTCGGCCCGGGCAAACCCGGCATCCGACCCGCCCGCCATGAAGGTCAGCGTTCCGGCCGAGGCGCCACCAATGCCGCCCGACACCGGGGCATCCACCGCCAGCAACCCGGCATCCTGCGCCATCTCGGCCACGGCGCGTGCGCTGTCGACATCCACGGTCGAACAATCGACGAAACAGGCGCCGGGGCGCATCGAGGGGATGATGTCGGCCGCCACGGCGCGCAGGATCGCACCATTCGGCAGCATGGTGATGACCACATCCTGATCGATCACCGCGGCGGCGGCGGTATCGACGGTTTCAACGCCATCCACGCTGACCCCGGCGGTGTCAAAGCCCTTTACGTTATGGCCTGCCGCCGCAAGGTTCGCCGCCATCGGCGCACCCATGTTTCCAAGTCCGATGAATCCGATGTTCATGTCTGCTCCTCCTCAGGCGTCAAATGTCAGCTCGTCCGCATCCAGCGGGGCAAGCATGGCCGCAATGTCTTGGTCCGTCACGTCACCCAGCGCGTGGCGCCAAGTTGGGCTGCGGTCCTTGTCGATGATCTGGGCGCGGATGCCTTCCAGGAAATCGCCCTGTTGCATCGACCGCCACGTAAAGCGGTATTCCTGTTTCAGCGCATCCTGCATCGCGGGGCCGTCGCTTTGCAAGTGGCGCAGGATGGCGAGCGTTCCGGCCATGGAAATGGGCGAGCTGCGGTCCATCGCTTTCAGCGCGCTGGTAGCCAGGTCGCTGTCGGACGCGGCCAGCGCGGCGCGGATGGCCTCGACGCTGTCATGGGCGAAGAGGGTGTCGATTTCGGGCCGGGTATCGGCGAACGGGTCGCTCACCGGCTGCGCGGCGGCGGCCAGCGTGCCGGTATCGCCATCTGCCTCAAGCTCGGCAATCAGAGAAGCCCAATTTTCACGCGCGATCAGGTGGTCGGCAAAGCCTGCCGCAATCGCCTGGGGCGCGTCCATCCGGTGCCCGGTCAGGCCAAGCCAGGCGCCCAGTTGCCCGGGCGCGCAGGCCAGCAGGTAGGTGCCGCCCACGTCGGGCACCAGTCCGATGCCGCATTCGGGCATCGCCATGCGGGTGCTGTCATCGACGACCCGGTGCGCGGCATGGCAGCCGATCCCGACGCCGCCGCCCATCGTGAAGCCTTGCATGAAGCTGACAACCGGCTTGGGATAGGCCCGAATCCGCGCGTTCATGCGGTATTCGTCGCGCCAGAAATCGCGGGCGTGGTCAAAATTGCCCGCCTTGCCCGCGTGATACAGGTCGGCAATGTCGCCGCCTGCGCAGAACGCCTTGTCGCCTTCGGCGTCGAAGATGACACAAGCGACACCGTCGTCTGTGGCCCACTCCTTCAACGCGGCGTCGATTTGCAGAGCCATGTCATGGCTGAGCGCATTCAGCGCCTTCGGCCGGGTCAGGGTGATGCGCCCGGCGCGGCCTGCTTTGCGTATGCTGATATCGCTCATCGGTCGGCCAGCATGTAGCGCGCGGTGATCATACGCATGATTTCATTGGTTCCTTCGAGTATTTCGTGCACCCGCAGATCGCGCACCAATTTCTCGATCCCGTAATCGGCCAGATAGCCATAGCCGCCATGCAGTTGCAGGCACTGGTTCACGATGCGCGAACCCGCCTCGGTCACGAATTTCTTGGCCATGGCGCAGAATTTCGTGGCATCGGGCGCGCCCTGGTCCACCTTCCACGCCGCCTGCCGCAGGAAGACGCGGGCGGCCTGCAATTCAATCTCCAGATCGGCCAGGCGGAATTGCAGCGCCTGGAACTGGTCGATGCTTTGGCCAAAGGCCTTGCGCTCGCCCATGTAAGCCAGCGTCTTGGTCAGCGCGGCCTGCGCGGCCCCCAGCGAACAGGCCGCGATGTTCAACCGCCCGCCATCCAGCCCGATCATCGCATATTTGAACCCGTCACCCTCGGTGCCGATCAGGTTGGCGCCGGGCACGGCGCAATCGTCGAACTGCACCTGCGAGGTCGGCTGACTGCGCCAGCCCATCTTGTCTTCATAGGCGCCAAAGCTCAGCCCCGGGCTGCCTGCTTCAACAAGCAGGGTCGAAATGCCCTTGGGCCCGTCATCGCCGGTGCGCACCATGCAGACGTAGGCATCGGAATAATTCCCGCCCGAGATGAACGCCTTGGTGCCGTTCAGCGCGTAACCTTCGTTGGTGCGTGTCGCGCGCGCCTTCAGCGCCGCCGCGTCCGAGCCCGAGCCCGGTTCGGTCAGGCAATAGGACAGCACGGTTTCCATCGACACGGCCTTGCCCAGCACGCGCGATTTCAACTCGTCGCTGCCAAAGCTGTCGATCATGCGGGCGCACATATTGTGGATCGACAGGAAGGCTGCGACCGACGGGCAGGCCATCGAGAGCGCCTCGAACACCAATGTCGCGTCCAGCCGCGACAACCCCGCGCCGCCCGACTCTTCGCTGACGTACAGCCCGCCAAACCCCAATTCGCCAACTTCTGGCCAGAAATCCTTGGGGATGGTGCCCTGCGCCTCCCATGTGCGGGCGTTGGGCGCGATGCGATCCTCGCCAAAGGCGCGGGCCATGTCGAAAATGGCTTGCTGTTCCTCGCTCAGTGCAAAGTCCACTGGCTATCCTCCCCTTGTTCGGCGCTCGCGAACCGGCGCGATGCCGGTCCGGGCCTGAATTGAACATGCGTTAAATTTTAGCGCCTTGGGGGAGGGTCACAACCTGCATTTCTGCAAAACGGGGATGCATGGGCAGGGGAAACGGCAAAGGGGCGCCGATGGGCGCCCCTTCAACCGTGCGATTGCGTGTCTGTTTATGCGACGAAGTAATTCTCGGCGTCGAAGATGGTGTCGTACCCCATGTCTTCCAGCGCCGCGATCGTCATATCCGAGACGTGGTTGTTCGACGGGTAAAGCGAAGGGGTCATCACCTCGCGCGTAAAGGTCGAATGGTCCCAGTGTGACCCGTCACTGGCCAGCAGAACCCCAAGAGCCGATCCCGGATCGTTTGCTGCCGCTTCGGGGAACAGCGTGTTATAGGCCAGCGTGGCGTTTTCGCCGGTAAAGCGGGTCTGGCCGTTGATGGTTTGCACAAGGCCCTGTTCCTGCCATGTGGTGCCAAAGCCAAGGGCGTGCAGCATCTCGTGGAACACGACATCATGGAAGATTTCGCTATCGGCGCTGTTATAGGCGTCTGACGTGTCGATCCGCAGGAACCCGTTGCTGGGCAGGAAGGTGCCCGGGCGTTCTGTCAGCGTGCCGCCGATTCCCAGATAGCCGCCCGATCCGTCGATGCTGTTCGCAATCGCCAGCAGGTGGAAATCATCGACTCCGTTGTAAGACGGCAGATCGGACAGGATGATATCGCTGAGGTCTTCGGCCACATCTTTGACGACCGATTTCATGGCTTCGGTCCAGTCGCCGGTGAACTCGATGGTCATGTTGAAGCCATCGGGATTGTCCATGCCGCTGACATAGACGTTCGGCTCGGTCGAACCGGGATTGGTTTCGCCACCCGTGTCGGTTCCGCCCGTGTCGGTCCCGCCGGTATCCGTGCCGCCCGTGTCTGTTCCGCCGGTATCAGAACCACCTGTATCCGTTCCGCCGGTATCCGTGCCACCGGTATCGGTGTCGGGTTCGTCCGGTGTCTTGTCCTTGCGGCCCTTGCCCTTTGTTGTCGTGGTGGTGCCGTCTGTGCTGCCACTGTCGGAATTCCCACCGCCTTTTCCGGCGGGGCGGGCATAGGCCAGGTCATCCGGGTCAACGACTACGTCCCCGATGATGATATCATCGACGACCGGCTGTTGCAGAAGCGCGCTCTTGGGGCTTGCGTGGGCTGGTCCGTCACCAAAAAAGCTGTCGATCAGCGCCTTGTCGAATCCGTTGGGTAGCAGGTCAGCCTCTCCGCCAAAGGCGGAGTTGCCAAAAAACTTTGCTTTCTTCATTCCTGAGATACTCGCTCGATTGCCGTGCCCCCGGCCGGGGCTTTCTATGGCACGTGTTTTTGGCAAAAAAAGGGCGCCCTGCAAGGACGCCCTTCTTAAAATTCAAATCAAAGCGAGGTTTCGCCTAGGCGCGCTTCTTGAAGCGACGCACTGCAACGCCAAGGCCAAGGGCCGACAGCAGCAGCGGCAGACCAGCCGGAACCGGAACCACGTTCACGCCGGGGCCACAGATTTCGGTGGTCGGATCGCACGAACCGCGGCCGTAGAGCGACACGTGGCTGATGCCACGCGGATTCGTGTTGCCAAACAGCATAGATTTCCATTCGCCGCTGGCACCATCGATCACGTACCCGACCTGCGCGGACGGGTCCGTGTTACGGTCTTGACCGGCTTTGAAGACCAGCACGAACTCCGAGTACATCTGGGTTACGGCGTTCGAGAACACTTCCCAGCTGCCGGTCAGCGGGTTGTTTGACGTTCCGCTGAACGTGTCGCCAGTGATTTTGAAGTTGCTGCCAGTGCCGTACGGATCAACTTTGCCAAGATCAACCCAGTCGGCATGGCCGTCGAAGTTGGTCGCATTGAACTCGTTGATGTCGTTCGACACGTTGCCATCAGTGCCCGTCAGCACGAAGCACGCGCTGGTGTTGGTCACATAGTCGGTCACGTCAGGCGAGAAGCTCGAGCAGCTTGTCGCGGCCGGTGCCGCCATTGCAGCCGTACCTGCGAAAAATGTTACCGCGCCAAAAGCGACTGCGGCGAGGGTAGTCTTCAACATAATAATAGTCCCCCTTTCTGAGGGTAACACAAGACAGCCAGTCAATCCGGCCACGGTTTACCACGGAACTTATACGTCGAATGTTTGGAAAATTCAATCTGGCGTTAAGGAAGGTGAACACAAATTATGGCTGAAAGGTGGCGAAATCTATGTGCGAAGCGGCGCTATCATTCGTTTTGGCGTAGTAATTGCGCGCGGACACGCCCTAAGGTTGTGTTTGGCGCGTCATGTGCGACCCCGACGTGATTCGGGGGTAAAGAAAGCAAGCTGCAATCATGGCGAGAGTGTGGCGTAAATCCGCTCATTTTCCGGTGGTGACGGTGCTGTTTAATTGGTTGACGTTGCGTCACTTGAAACTTTATCCGGTTTTGCGGGTTCGTGCAATTGCTGCCGTAATTTCAAGTGCTTAAGTCATATTTGCTTGCCGGTGCAACATGGCCCGCAACGCTGGGTTGAAGGCCCAGTCTCGCGATTTTGATCCAAATGCATAGAGTGAGGTCAGGGTCCGGACATTTCGATCGGGCTATGTGCATGTACAAGGTGGGACACATGATCAATTTGAAAATATCTGCATTGGCTGGCGCGTTGGCCATTGGCCTGGCGTCTATGGCTTCGGCGGCGTCCGTGACGTTCAACTTCGCCGACAAGGATCGCACCAAGACACCGTCGATCGAGATGACCGACGCCAGCGGTCTGAAGCTGACGACGACCGCTGCGCGCTACTCGTACCTCAGCGGCAACTACATCGATCGCAACCTGGGCGGCAAGGTAAAGACGGACAAAGACGCCGGTCTCAGCGTGCTGACTGGCAGCAACGACAGCCATTGGATCGACGGCGGCGGCACCTACAACGACGTGGCTGTTCTGACCTTCTCGAAAAACGTCGAGGTCAAGAGCCTTCTGCTTTACGGGTGGGACAGCGGTGACAAGCTTGGCTTCAGCACTGATTTCACCAAAGCTGGCCCCGGCGGTTGGGTCTCTTACGGTGGGTCGCTGCCCTCCGTGGGCGAATCCAGCGTTTTCTACCTGTGGTCGCACTATGACTCGAAAGTGGAATTCAAGCTGAAGGCGATCACGGTCGAATATGAAGAGTCGACCAACCAGACCCCCGTACCGCTGCCGGCGTCGGGCGTTCTGTTGCTGGGCGCTCTGGGTGGGGCTGCTGCGCTGCGCCGTCGCCGCAAAGCCTGAGTCCTATCTCCTACGATTTGAAAAGGCGGCCCGTGTGGCCGCCTTTTTTCGTCTGAGTCGCAGCGAAAAGCTGGGCGACTTTGTGTCAAAGTTTCGTGTATGGCGACAGTTCGGGCGCTAACGCGAAACTGTTGTGGCGATTTATCCACAGATCCGTGTGGATTTCCCCAAAAAGCCGGTATTTTCAACCTGACGTTTAGTAAATTGCAGGTTGGCCTTGCTGCGGTTCGCGTGAAAGTGGTAAAAATATGTCCAATTGGTGACGAAGACCTTGGTATTGAGTTCGGAAGGACAATCAAATGAAGAACCTCATCGCGGCAGCGGCTCTGGCTGCGGTTTCAGCGGTTACCGGCACAGCGGCCTCCGCAGCCTACATCAGCTTTTCGCAGGATCGTGGCTGGACCACTGGTGGCCTGAGCTTCGGTAACGGCACGCAAAGCGTGACCGTCTCGTCGGGCGTCGTTGGCGCACAGGGCATGATCACCGCAGGCGGGAACATCCGCAGCTACGCGGGCCACGGCCTTGCAATCTGCTCGGGCGTTCTGGGCAACGGCTGCTCGGGCGACGCGCACTACATCGACGGCAACGGCGCGAAGGAAGCGGCGGTTCTGGATTTCGGCAATCTGATCGTTCAGATTCAGCGTATCCAATTCACCCACGTCGACAACGACGACACCTTCAGCCTGGGCGTTTACGGCAACGGCCTTGCCACCGCGCCGACCGACTCGCTGGTCAACAAGGGTCTGCCGAACGGTTCGTGGAGCACGTGGTCGTCGCTGCTGTCGGTTCAGTCCGGCTCGGTCTTCGGGATCGCGGCGCTGAACGGCACCGATGATTTCAAAATTCGCAAGATCAAGTTCAAGGTGCTGGGCGAACAGGCCGCTCCCCCTCCGTCGGCGGTTCCGCTGCCGGCTGGCGGCGTTCTGCTGCTGAGCGGCTTTGGCGTCGCGGCGCTGATGCGGCGCCGCAAGAAAGCCTGATAACGGGTTGAAATGAATGTGAAAGGGCGGTCCTTCCGGGCCGCCTTTTTCATTGGCCGCGTGTCAGGCAGAAAAAAAAGGGCGGCACAATGGCCGCCCTTCGCATTGGTTTCAACCACCGATCAATCCATCGGCTTGAAGTGGAATTCGCCGCCTTCCTTCAGCCCGCTGGGCCAACGCGAGGTGACCGTCTTGGTGCGGGTGTAGAACTTGAAGGCATCGGGCCCGTGCTGGTTCAGATCGCCGAACACGGATTTCTTCCAGCCACCAAAGGTGTGATAGGCCAGCGGCACCGGGATCGGCACGTTCACGCCCACCATGCCGACATTCACGCGCGAGGCGAAATCGCGGGCAGTGTCGCCATCGCGGGTAAAGATCGCGGTGCCGTTGCCATATTCATGGTCCATCGCCAGCTTCAGCGCCTCTTCATACGAACCCGCGCGCACGGTCGACAGGACAGGGCCAAAGATCTCTTTCTTGTAGATGTCCATGTCGGGCGTCACCTTGTCGAACAGATGCGCGCCAACGAAGAAGCCGTTTTCATAGCCTTGCAGGTTGAAGTCGCGGCCATCGACAACCAGTTCGGCGCCCTGGTCCACGCCGGACTGCACCAACCGCAGGATGTTTTCCTTGGCGGCGGCGGTGACGACCGGGCCGTAATCTACATCCGCGCCAGCGGTGTAGGGGCCAACCTTCAGCTTTTCGATACGCGGCACCAGTTTTTCGATCAGACGGTCGGCGGTTTCATCCCCCACCGGAACCGCCACCGAAATCGCCATGCAGCGTTCGCCTGCCGCGCCGTAACCCGCGCCGATCAGCGCGTCGGCGGCCTGATCCATATCGGCATCGGGCATCACGATCATGTGGTTCTTGGCGCCACCAAAGCACTGCACGCGTTTGCCCTGCGCACAGCCGGTGCCATAGATGTATTCGGCAATCGGGGTCGAGCCGACAAAGCCGATCGACTGGATCACATCGTGATACAGGATCGCATCCACCGCTTCCTTGTCGCCGTTGACAACCTGTAGGATGCCTTTTGGCAGACCGGCTTCTTCCATCAGCTCGGCCAGCATCAGCGGAACGGACGGGTCCCGCTCGGACGGCTTCAGGATAAAGGCGTTGCCGCAGGCGATGGCCGGGGCGAACATCCACATCGGGATCATCGCGGGGAAGTTGAAGGGCGTGATACCTGCTGTTACGCCAAGCGCCTGGCGCATCGAATACATGTCGATGCCGGGGCCCGCGCTGTCGGTATATTCGCCTTTCAGCAGTTGTGGTGCGCCGATGCAGTATTCCACCACTTCCAGCCCGCGCTGCACGTCACCGGCGGCATCGGGCAGGGTCTTGCCGTGCTCGCGGCTCAGCGCCTCGGCCAGCTTGTCCATGTCGCGGTTCAGCAGGTCGACGAATTTCATGAGCACGCGCGCGCGGCGCTGCGGGTTGACAGCCGCCCATGCGGGCTGGGCCTCGGCGGCGATCTGAACGGCGCGGTCCAGCTCGTCCGCGCTGGCCAGCGGCACCTTGGCCTGCACTTCGCCCGTGGCCGGGTTCATCACGTCGGCAAAGCGCCCCGACGTGCCTTTGACGTGTTCGCCGCCAATGTAATGGGTCAGTTCCTGCATTGTGGACCTCCTCGGATCTGTGATTTGGGCGCACCATAGGCTTGCAGTTTTCCCCTGAACAGGGGCAAGACGTCAAAAGGGCTTTGCGTTCATGCAAGGGAGAAGACACAATGGCAGACCCGCAATGGGATGATCTGAAGGTGTTCCTGGCCGTCGCGCGCGAGGAAAGCCTGTCGGGCGCGGGCCGCATCCTCAAGATGGATCCGGCCACCGTGGGGCGTCGCGTGGCGCGGCTTGAGGCGGATATCGGCCTGCCGCTCTTCGTGAAATCACCACAGGGCTATGCGCTGGCCAGCGGGGGCGAACGCCTTCTTGCCCATGCCGAGGCCGCCGAACAGGCCATGCGCGCAGGCATCGATGCGATCACCGGCAGCGACGGGCGGTTGTCGGGGCAAATCCGCATCGGCGCGCCCGATGGCTGCGCCAATTACCTGCTGCCGCAGGTCTGCACCGATATCGCGCGTGATAACCCCGATCTGGACATCCAGATTGTCGCCTTGCCGCGCGTCGTCAACCTGTCTCGGCGCGAGGCCGATATGGCCGTCACGGTCAGCCCGCCGACGGCGGGGCAGTTGTTGGTGCAGAAGATCACCGATTACCACCTGCATCTGGTGGGCGCCGAACGCTATCTGGCACAAGCGCCCGCCATTCGGGGTATCGACGATCTGCAAGGCCACCAGATGATCGGCTATATCCCCGACATGATCTTTGATGCCGAACTGGATTACCTGCGCGAATTGCGTCTCCAGCGCCTGCACCTCGCCTCGAACTCGGTTCCGGTGCAGTTGCAGATGGTCGCCCGGGGCGCGGGCCTCTGCGTTGCACATGATTTCGCCCTGCCGTCACATCCGGGTCTGGTGCGCCTGCTGCAGGATCAGATACACCTCCGCCGGGCCTTCTATCTTGTGCGCCATCAGGGCGATCAACGCTCGGAACGTCTGAACCGGTTTGCACAGGCGCTCAGCGACGGGCTGCGCGGCGAAGTGGCCCGCCTTGAACAGCACGCTTGACTTGTCCTGACGTCGCGGCAACGCTGAAGGGACGGTAAGCCAAAGTTCAGCGCAAGTCGGAAGGACATACCCATGTTGGTTCAGCAAATCCTGAAACAAAAGGCAAAACCCGGCGTCCTCAGCGTGGCCTCCACCGCCCGCGTGGCCGAGGCCGCCACGATCCTCGCCCAGAACCGCATCGGCTCGGTCGTGGTCTCGGACGACGACGGCAAGACAGCGGTCGGCATCCTGTCGGAACGCGACATCGTGCGCGAACTGGCCTCCAAGGGCGGCGCCTGCCTCGAACAGCCGGTCAGCGCCTATATGACCAGCAAGCTGCAGACCTGCACCAGCCAGTCCAGCGCGCAGGATATTCTGGCCCGCATGACAGAAGGCCGGTTTCGCCACATGCCCGTGGTGGAAGAGGGCACACTGGTCGGGCTGATCACCCTAGGTGATGTGGTCAAGGCGCAACTGTCCGAACTTGCGATGGAAAAACAGGCGCTTGAAGGCATGATCATGGGGCATTAGGCCCGGCTTTCCCTTGATCTTGGCGCTGCAATGGTGTTTGCAGGTGCAGCATGACACTTGGGGCAGGGGAGGCCGCAATGCGGATCGCACTTTATCCGGGCACATTCGACCCGATCACGCTGGGCCATATCGATATCATCCGCCGCGGCGCCGCGCTGGTCGATCGTCTGGTGATCGGCGTCGCCATCAACCGCGACAAAGGTCCGTTGTTCTCGCTCGAAGAACGCGTCGCCATGATCGAGGCCGAATGCCAAAAGCTCTCCGAGCAGACCGGCACCGAAATCGTCGCGCATCCGTTTGAGAACCTCCTGATCGACTGCGCCGCCGATGTTGGCGCACAGATGATCGTGCGCGGCCTGCGTGCCGTGGCCGATTTCGAATACGAATACCAGATGGTCGGCATGAACCGCGTGCTGAACAACAAGATCGAAACAGTCTTCCTGATGGCCGAAGCCAAGCATCAGGCCATCGCCTCCAAGCTGGTCAAGGAAATCGCCCGCCTTGAAGGGGACGTATCCAAATTCGTCACCCCGCAGGTGAACGAGGCGCTCAAGGCCAAACTCGCCAGCCTCTGACGCCGCCTACCGGCTTCATTATTCCGAAAATACTCCGGGGGAGTCCCGCAGGGACGGGGGCAGGGCCCCCTTACCTGTACGCGCTATCGCCAGAACGCCAGCCATTCCAGAAACTGGAACAGTTTCTTGCCCAGAAACACCACGTGACCGCTGCCGAACAGGATCAGGTCCAGCCCAAGGGCAAGCACGATCAGAATGGCCAGAACCAGGGCGATGGGATTGGTCATGACTGCCTTTGCAACGTCCGCGCGCCTGAAACGAAAGCGCCCCGCCAGTTAGCCTGACGGGGCGCCGGATCTCAAGGTTGCAGGCGACAGATCAGCCAAGGCGGCCCATGTGGGTTGCCACATCCGCCATGCGCACCGAAAAGCCCCACTCGTTGTCGTACCAGGCCAGCACGCGCACCATGCGGCCGTCCACGACGCGGGTCTGGTCGGGCGCAAAGATCGAGCTTTCTTCGGTGTGGTTGAAATCGATCGACACCTTCGGCTCGGGGTCATAGGCCAGCACCTTGCCGATCGAACCCTTGGCCGCTTCGGCCACAACGGCGTTCACCTCTTCGGCGGTTACGTCACGGGCGGCGCGGAAGGTCAGATCGACGGCGCTGACGTTCGGCGTGGGCACGCGAATGGCCGAGCCGTCCAGCTTGCCTTTCAGGTTCGGCAGCACTTCGCCCAAGGCCTTGGCGGCACCGGTCGAGGTTGGGATCATGGCCATGGCGGCGGCGCGGGCGCGATACAGATCGGAATGGCGACGGTCCAGTGTCGGCTGATCGCCGGTATAGGAATGCACGGTGGTCATGATGCCGTGTTCGATGCCGATGGCCTCGTCCAGCACCTTGGCCAGTGGCGCCAGGCAGTTGGTGGTGCACGACCCGTTCGACACCATGTTGTCGGCCTGGGTCAGCGTGTTGTGATTCACGCCGAACACGATGGTCTTCTGCACGTTCTTGGCGGGCGCGGAAATCAGCACCTTCTTGGCGCCACGCTCCAAGTGCACCGAGGCCTTGTCACCATCGTTGAAGTTGCCGGTGCATTCCAGCACCACGTCGCAGCCCGACCAGTCCAGCTCTTTCGGGTCATAGGTCGAGAACATCTCGATCTCGCCACGGCCCAGATCCAGCGTGCGTTCGCCGACGCGGATGTTGTTGTTGAACCGGCCGTGGATGCTGTCATAGCGCAGCAGGTGGGCGGCGGTTTCGATGGGGCCGGTCGCGTTTGCCTTCACGACCCGGATGTCGTTGCGGCCGCTGGCGGCGATGTGTGACAGGGTGCAGCGGCCGATCCGGCCAAATCCGTTGATACCGACATTAATGGTCATGACAAGCTCCGGCAAAAAAACTGGGGTTAGGGCGGATATAGCCCCGTGCGCGCAGCATCAAAAGCAAAAAAGCATCGGAAAATGAATGTGTTAGCGCAAACTGTGGCTGTTAACGCTCACGCTTGCCCTGCTGTCGCATTGCGCTAGGCTAAGGACGGCAGGATCGACAAAAGGACAGGTGAATGAGCGGCCTTCTGGCACTGTTGGATGACGTGGCGGGAATCGCCAAGGTTGCGGCCGCCTCGGTCGACGATGTGGCGGCACAGGCGGCCAAGGCCGGGGCTAAGGCGGCGGGTGCGGTGATCGACGATGCCGCCGTCACGCCAAAATACGTGCACGGCTTCGCCGCCGCGCGCGAGCTGCCGATCATCTGGCGCATCGCCAAGGGGTCATTCAAGAACAAGCTGCTGTATCTGCTGCCAGCGGGGCTGCTGCTGTCGCAATTCGCGCCCTGGCTGATCCCGCTTCTGCTGATGCTGGGCGGGGCCTATCTGTGCTTCGAAGGCGCCGAAAAAATCTACCACGTCCTGTGGCCGCATCATCCGCACGAGGTGTTCCCCGAGGATAAACCCGGCGATCCCGCGCATCTGGAAGAAGAGAAGGCCGCAGGCGCGATCAAGACCGATTTCATCCTGTCCGCCGAAATCATGACGATTGCACTGGCAGAGATTCCGCCAAGCAACCTCTGGATGGAGGCGGCGACGCTGGCCGTTGTCGGCATCGGCATCACCGTCGTGGTTTACGGCAGCGTTGCGCTGATCGTGAAGGCCGACGATGTGGGGCTTTACCTGGCCGAGAACGGCCGCCTGTCGCCCACGCGTGCGCTGGGGCGCGGGATCGTGCGGGCAATGCCCTGGCTGATGAAGCTGCTCAGCACGGTCGGAACGGCGGCGATGCTGTGGGTCGGCGGGTCGATCATCATCCACGGGTTGGGAGAGCTGGGCTGGCACGGGCCCTACGACTGGATCCACCACATCGCGGTGCAGGTCGCCGATGCGGCAAAGCAGGCGCATGGCTTTGTGGAATGGGCCGTGACCGCAGCGTTCGACGGGGTGTTCGGGCTGTTGCTGGGCTTTGCCCTGATCCCGCTGGCGACCAAGGTCATCGTGCCGCTGTGGGAAAAGATGACAGGCAAGAAACCCGCCGACGCGCATTAACGCGCGGGGCAGGCGGGCCGCTTGGGCCCGCCCGCTTTGTCAAACTCAGGCCTTGCGGCGGCGCAGGGTGGCAAACCCGCCCAGACCACCCAGCAACAGCGCCATGCCAGCAGGCAGCGGCACTTGCGAGGCCGGAACGGCTGCGGCCAGCGCGCTGGTGGAATAGCTGTCGCCGTTGCCGAACATCCAGTTTTCAAAGTTGGTAAATTGCGCGGTGACGACGCCATTGGCGGTTTGCAGCGCCAGGTCGACCAGCGTGCCGTCAAAATCAAAGCTCAGCAGATCGGTCAGCGCATAGCTGCCCAGCACCAGGGTATCGAACCCGTCACCACCGTCGAACAGCCCATCGCCCAGCACGCCCGAAGTCAGGCTGGCCACGGTCAGAAGATCGTCGCCACCGCCGAACACCACATCGCCCATCACGACGCTGGCACCGGTCAGAGTGACCGAGCTGTCGCCTTGACCGGGGGCCAGGGAAATCGCCACGCCGCTGCGGCCATAAAGCGTGCCGCTGTTCACGACGTTGATTTCCGAGGTTGCGTTTTCGTCGGCGCCAAGGGCGAAGCGGCCTTCGATATAGCCTGCGTTTTCGACATACAGCGGGTTGGCGGCGCGCACCGGATCGCGGCTGTTGTCGAACACGTCGTCGACGTCAATCCCGGCGCCTTCCGGCCCGGTCGAGATGATGCTGGCACCCGCGTAGTTATAGATTTCGCCTTCGTCGATATCGACGCCGTCATCGCTGCCCAGGATCAGGCCATAGTTCTTCACCGTGCCCGAGGCCAGCTGTGTGCCGTCTTCGTCGTCCACGCCATCGCGCAGGCGAATGGTGCCATAGTTGGTCAGGGTGAAATCGTCGCGTGCTTCGATCACCTCTTCGCCACCTTCGATGGTGCCGTAGTTGACGACGCTGGACCCCTGGCCGCGCACTTGGATGGCCCGGCCTTCGACCGAGGAAATCAGCCCGTGGTTCTCGATCGTCGAATTTGGCGCGGCCTCTTCGGTGCGGATGGTCTGACGGCGCGACGTGATGACTCCGGTGGCTTCGTTCACGACGGTCAGGCCGCCGGAGAACCCGTCCAGCATGTGAATCGCGCGGTCGCCGCTGTGGATGGTGCCGCTGTTGGTCACGGTCAGAGTGCTGCCGATGCCGGTGATCGCGTTGGCGTCCTTGTCGGTATCGGTGTTCTGGATGGTGCCCGCGTTATTCACCGTGACATCGATGCCGTTCAGCTCCAGCGCGGCCACGTCCTTGTCGGTGCTGGTGACATCCGCACCCGAGGTGACGTTGACCGTCAGGGTGTCGCTGGCATCGCTGACCGGGTCGGTGGCGGGCTGATCGCAGGTCAGCACCGGGTTGCCGCCGACAAGAGCGGAAGAGCAGGTGGCAGCGGCGGCCACACCGGGCAGGCCAAGCGCGACAAGCGCGGTGGTGGTCAGGAACAGGGAACGGGACATGCAGGAAACTCCGGTTGCAAAATCGCCGCGCAAAGGGCGCGGCGTTCCCGGGGCTGATGCCTGCAGTATGTAACGGTTCTGTGAGGGATTTGTAAATTGTGGCTGAAATGTGGCAGCCCCGGCAGGTGTGCCCGCCGGGGCCGACAAGGGCTTAGCCCAGCAGCGATTTCGCCTTGGCAACGGTCGCCTCGGCGGTGATGCCGAATTTCTCGAACAGCTCTTCCGCAGGGGCCGATGCGCCAAAGCTGTCCATGCCGATGAAGCCGGCTTTGTTCGCGCGGCCACGTTCACCCAGCAGCCAGCGATCCCAACCCTGGCGCACGGCGGCCTCGATCCCGATCCGAACCGGGCCGGCGGGCAGCACGCGACGGCGATAGGTTTCGTCCTGCGCCTCGAACAGCTCCATGCAGGGCATGGAAACCACGCGGGTGCCGATGCCCTCGGCCTCCAGCGTGTCGCGCGCGGCCAGCGCGACCGACACCTCGGACCCTGTCGCGATCAGGATCACCTGCCGCTTGGCCTCGGCCTCGGCCAGGATATAGGCGCCCTGCGCGGTCAGGTTCTTCTGGCTGTGCTTGGTGCGCACGGTCGGCAGGCCCTGACGGGTCAGCGACATCACGCTTGGCGTTTTCTGCGAGGTCAACGCCAGTTCCCATGCCTCGGCGGTTTCCACCGTGTCGGCGGGGCGGAACACCCAGGTGTTGGGCGTGGCGCGCGAAATCGCCAGATGCTCGACCGGCTGGTGGGTCGGGCCATCTTCGCCAAGGCCGATGCTGTCATGGGTCATCACGAAGACGCTGGGCACCTGCATCAGCGCGGCAAGGCGCATCGCGGGGCGGGCGTAATCGGTGAAACACATGAAAGTGCCGCCATAGGGGCGCACGCCGCCATGCAGCGCCATGCCGTTCATCGCGGCGGCCATGCCATGTTCACGGATGCCATAGTGGATGTACCGGCCCTTGCGGTTTTCGGGCAGGAACACGCCAAGATCGCCGGTTTTCGTGTTGTTCGACCCGGTCAGGTCAGCCGATCCACCCAGCGTTTCGGGCATGATCGGGTTCACCACCTCCAGCACGCGCTCTGAGCTGGCACGGGTTGCCAGTTTCGGCTGGCTTTCCGAGATTTGCTTCTTCAGTGCGCGAATGGTCGCCTGCAACCGCTTGGGCGCCTCGCCCGACTGGATGCGGTTGAAGTCTCCCTGTTTGCGCTCGCTCAGTTCGGCCAGCCGCGTCTTCCACTCGGCGTGGTCGCTGGCGCCCCGGCTGCCGATGGCCTCCCAGGCCGATTTGATGTCGGCGGGCACCTCAAAGGGGCCGGTGCTCCAGCCGTAGGCCTCTTTCGCGGCGATCAGCTGCTCGGGGTTGGTCAGCGCGCCGTGGCCTTTCGAGGTGTCCTGTGCGGCATGTCCCAGCGCGATATGCGTCTTGCAGGCAATCATCGAGGGCTTCTTGCTGGTCTTGGCCTTTGTGATCGCGGCGTCGATTTCTTCCGGGTTATGGCCGTCGATCTCGATCACCTGCCAACCGGCGGCGCGGAAGCGGGCGGGCTGATCGGTGGCATCGGAAATATCGACCGGGCCGTCGATGGTGATGTTGTTGTTGTCCCAGAACACGATCAGCTTGCCCAGACGCAGCCGTCCGGCCAGCGTGATCGCCTCTTGGCTGATGCCTTCCATCAGGCAGCCGTCACCCGCAATCACATAGGTGTGGTGATCGACGATCTTCTTGCCGAATTGCGCCCGCTGCACTTCCTCGGCAATGGCGAAGCCGACGGAATTGGCGATGCCCTGGCCCAGCGGCCCGGTGGTCGTTTCAATGGCGCGCGCCAGGAAATTCTCGGGGTGGCCCGCCGTCTTGGCGCCCATCTGGCGGAAGTTGCGGATCTGATCCAGCGTGATCTCGGCGTCGCCAGTGAGATAGAGCAGCGAATACAGCAGCATCGAGCCGTGGCCGGCCGACAGGATGAACCGGTCGCGGTCGGGCCATTCCGGGGCGGAGGCGTCAAATTTCAGATGCTTTTCATAGAGAACCGTCGCCACATCGGCCATGCCCATCGGCATGCCGGAATGGCCGGAGTTGGCGGCATGAACGGCATCCAGCGTCAGAGCGCGGATTGCGGTGGCCTTGCCCCAATGTTCGGGGTGGGCAGTGCGAAGAGCAGTCAGATCCACGGGCTTCGGTCCTTTGTTTAGGCAGCGATTGGCCTGCTCAATAGCAGCGAGAGGCCAAAGATCAAGCATTGGCGCCATTTACCGCGGGACATCACTTGAGAAGCGCCCGGCAAGCCGCTGAATTCTAAGGGGAGGTATTTTGCCAAGGCTTTCGCTAAACTGATCGAAACCCGCCTTGGGTGCCGATTCGCTTGGCAGATCTGGGCGCGAAACAGGCAGACACGGCGGCGGCCAGTTGGCAGCCCTTAGACAGGTGAGAGGCATGAGCGATATCGACGCGTTGCAATCCCGCATCTCGGCGGCGCTGGACAGGATCGGCACGGGGCTCGATGCCCTGTCGAATGCCTCCAACGCAGATGATGGCCGCGATCTGGCGGCGGAACTGGAAGACGAAAAAACCGCCAACGCCCAGCTGAAAGAACGGCTGCGCGTGCTGAACCAGAAACATTTCGACGAAATCGAGCGCATCCGCGCCGAGGCCGTTGACAGCACCGAAGCCGACGACCTGCGCCGCGAAGTCTCGGCCCAGGCCGACGCGCTCGCTCAACTCGACGGCGAATTGCAACGGCTGCGGCAGGCCAACGAACAACTCCGCCAGTCCAACATGGCCCTGCGCGAGGCGAACGAGGCCGGGGTCGGCGAACCGCATCTGATCAACAAGGCGATGCTGGCCGAACTCGAAGGGCTGCGCGCCACCCGCGCCGCCGATGCCGCCGAAGCGGCCGCCATCCTCGCCCGGCTTGATCCCCTGGTGAATGGGGTGGCACAGCCCGATGCCTCTGACACGCAGGAAAGGACCACATGATGCCGGAAGTGACGATTCAGATCGGCGGCCGCGCCTTCGAAGTCTCCTGTCAGGCGGGTGAGGAAACCTATCTGCACACGGCGGCCAAGATGCTGGACGACGAAGCGCAGGTGCTCTCGGATCAGATCGGACGTATGCCGGAAAGCCGCATGTTGCTGATGGCCGGCCTGCTTTTGGCTGACAAGACCGCCTCGGTCGAAGACCGCATCCGTGATGTCGAAGCAAAACTTGCCGAGGCAGAAGAGGAACTTGCCCGACTGCGCAATGCACCCGCCGCAGAACCCGAACGGGTAGAAGTGGCCGTTATCCCGCCATCGCTAACCGACGCACTGACAGAAATGGCAGCGCGTGCCGAGGCGCTGGCTCAGGACGTCGAAGCCAAAGCTGGCCTCGCATCCTGATCATCGGTGTCGAAATTCGCGCTGCGCGCGAAGCCTCCGGCGGGGATATTTATATCCCAAAGAAGCAGGGGACCCGTCCCCATTTCATTATTCCCGAAATACTCCGGGGGAGTCCCGCAGGGACGGGGGCAGCGCCCCCATCTTCGCGTGCTGTAGGCGCTTAGCCGTTGGCTTCGCGGATCTTGTTGGCGGCGTCCTTGTCGTAGGACACGCCCTTGCTGTCGAACAGCGTGTCCAGCTCGCCCGAGAGCGTCATCTCGGTGATGATGTCGCAGCCGCCGACGAATTCGCCTTTGACATAAAGCTGCGGCACGGTCGGCCAGTCAGAGAAATCCTTGATCCCTTGGCGAATGCCTTCATCGGCCAGAACGTTCACATCTGCAAAGTCGACGCCCATGTAGTTCAGCACACCGGCGACGCGGCTGGAGAAGCCGCATTGCGGCATGGATTTGGTGCCTTTCATGTAAAGCACCACGTCGTTTGCGCTGATGGTGTCCTGTATCTGGGCGGCGATATCTGTGGTCTCGGTCATGGCGTGTCCTTCGGTCCTGAGGTCAGGGGGTGGCTTGTCCCAGATATAGGCAGCCTACGGCGCCGGGTCCATAGGCGCGCGGTGGGCCGGTTTATTCCGGGGCTTTCGTCGTCAGTGCCAGCGCGTGCAATTCACCGCTTGATCCATCCATCTTGCCTTTCAGCGCGGCATAGACGGCGCGTTGCTGTTGCACGCGGTTCTGGCCGCGAAAGCTCTCGTCGATGACCTCGGCGGCATAGTGGTTTCCGTCGCCGGCAAGGTCGGTGATCGTGATCTGCGCGGCGGGAAAGCTGGCGCGGATCAGGTCTTCGATTTCATGGGCCTGCATTGCCATGGTATGCGCTCCTGTTCGTTCTCTTCCGGTCTAGGGCCTGACGCGAAGCCGTGCAACCGGATCGCGCCCCTTTGCCCTGCGTTTGGACCGCGCCGGTGTGGCGCTGCTCAGATGTCGATCTCCGCCCAGACGGGCACGTGGTCTGACGGTTTGTCGAACCCGCGGATTTCCTTGTCGATGCCCACGTCGCGCAGCAGATCGGCGCATTGCGGCGTCAGCAGAAGGTGGTCGATCCGAATGCCATCGTCGCGATTCCAGGCTCCGGCCTGATAATCCCAGAAACTGTAGTGCCCCGGGCCGCCCACGCGCGCGCGAAAGGCATCGGTAAACCCAAGGTTCACGATCCGGCGAAACGCCTCGCGGCTTTCCAGCCGGAACAGCGCATCCTCGCGCCAGGCGTCCGGGCGCTTGGCATCCTCAGCTTGCGGAATGATGTTGTAATCGCCCGCCATCAGCGCGATTTCCTCGCCGTCCAGCAGCTGTTGCGCGCGGGCGCGCAGCCGTTCCATCCAACCCAGCTTGTAGTCGTATTTCGGCCCTGGAGCCGGGTTGCCATTGGGCAGGTACAGCCCGCACAGGCGGATCGCCTGCTTTCCCACGACCGTGGCCTCGATCCAGCGGGCCTGTTCGTCACTGTCATCGCCGGGCAGGCCGCGCGTGACATCCTCGAGTGGGAGTTTCGACAGGATCGCAACCCCGTTGAAGGATTTCTGCCCGTGGGTTTCGACCTGATAACCGCGCTCTTCGAACAGCTCGCGCGGGAAGGCCTCGTCCACGGATTTGATTTCCTGCAACAGAACCACATCGGGTTGCGCAGAATCGAGCCAGTCGGGCAGGGCGGCCGCGCGAGCCTTGATACCGTTGATGTTGAAGGTCGCGATCTTCATCTGCCGCACTCCGTTCCGCCTGAGCCTGGTGTCTTTCTATGGCGCAGGCGGCCCGCAGGGGCAAGGCGGCAGGCCTACATGGAAAACGAGGTGCCGCAGCCGCAGGAGGAGGTCGCGTTGGGGTTTTCGATCACGAAGCGCGCGCCGATCAGTTCCTCGGTGAAATCGATCACCGCGTTCGACAAGAACGGGAGCGACACGGAATCAACCACGACGCGTTCGCCCTGGCCTTCCAGCACCAGATCGTCGTCTGCCGGGGCGTCCAGCGCGATCTCGTACTGGAAACCGGAACATCCGCCGCCTTCAACCGCGATGCGCAGCGCCTTGCCCTGTTGGGCTGCGCCGATCTCGGACAGGCGTTCAAAGGCGCGGTCGGTGACCTTGGGGGGCAGTTGCATCATCACGCTCCGGGGGGCGGTTTCATTATGGTAACGCCTGCAATATAGAAACCTCAGGGACAGGCGACAAGGATCAGCAACAATGCGCGCGCCGTATGCCTCGGATCCGCAGGCGAGCAGGGGACGGCTCGTCGCGGAAGAGGAAAGCAGTTTCCGGTCGTGTTTTCAACGCGATCGCGACCGGATCATCCATGCCAGCGCCTTTCGGCGGCTGAAGCACAAGACGCAGGTGTTCATCGAACACGAGGGCGATTATTACCGCACGCGCCTGACGCACTCGATTGAAGTCGCGCAGGTGGCGCGCACGATCTCTGGCGCGCTGGGGCTGAACCCCGAATTGACCGAGGCGGTCGCGCTGGCGCATGACCTGGGCCATCCGCCCTTCGGTCACACGGGCGAGGATGCGTTGCATGTGCTGATGGCGCCCTATGGCGGCTATGACCACAACGCGCAGGCGATCCGTATCGTGACCGATCTGGAACGCCATTACGCCGACTTCGACGGGTTGAACCTGACGTGGGAAACCCTTGAAGGCATTGCGAAACATAACGGCCCGGTCACGGGCGACCTGCCCTGGGCGCTGGCCGCCTATGACGCGCGCCACGATCTGGAACTGGCCACCTATGCCAGCGCCGAGGCGCAGGTGGCGGCGATCGCCGATGATGTGGCCTATAACCACCACGATCTGCATGATGGCCTGCGGGCCGAGCTGTTTTCGACCGATGAACTGGCCGAACTGCCCATTCTGGATCGCTGTTTCGCCGAGGTGGACCGGCTCTATCCCGGGCTCAACTACTATCGCCGCCGTCACGAGGCGCTGCGCCGGTTCTTTGGCGTGCTGGTCGAGGATGTCATCAACTTCGCCCGCGTCCGGCTGGCGGAAATCGACCCGAAGTCGGCGGCGGACGTGCGCCATGCCGGGCGCGGGTTGATCCGGTTTTCCGATCCGGTTTTCAATGACTTGAAGCAGATACGTGAGTTTCTGTTCCACCGCATGTACCGCGCGCCTTCCGTTGTTCTGATGCGCGAGAAGGTCACGCAGGTGGTGCATGATCTGTTCCCGCATTACATGGCGCATCCCGATCAACTGCCCAAGCAATGGCGCAAGGATGTCGAAGAGGCGCGGAATGAAACCGCGCTGGCGCGGATCGTGTCGGATTACGTGGCCGGGATGACAGACCGCTTTGCAATTCAACAACATGCGGCCATCGTGGGAACGAAGATCGTTCCCGACGGTTCCTATCAGTAGGGCTGTCTCGGGCGGCTCGAATGGCCGCCCTAGGGCGGCGCATAGCAGGGGCGGATACGCATGGTTGATGGGGCGGCGGGGCAGATGTCTCCGGTGATGGCGATTGCGCTGGTTGGCGCGCTGGGGGTTGGCGCGCAATGGCTGGCGTGGAGGCTGAAACTTCCGGCCATCGTGTTGATGCTGCTTGCGGGTATCCTGATCGGCCCCGTGGCTGGCGTTTTCGACCCTGAACGCGACATCGGCCCGCTGGTGCAGCCGATGATTTCCATCGCCGTGGCGATCATCCTGTTTGAGGGCGGCCTGACGCTGAACCTGCACACGCTGAAGGGCGTGGCGCAGGGGGTGCGGCGGCTGGTGTTCGTCGGCGCCCCGCTAGGATGGCTGCTGTCGACGCTGGCGCTGCATTATGTCGCCGGGCTGTCGTGGGAATCCTCGGCCGTGTTTGGCGGCATCATGGTGGTGACTGGCCCCACGGTGATCGCGCCCTTGCTGCGTCAGGCGCGGCTGTCGCGTAAACCCGCCGCTCTGTTGCAGTGGGAGGCCATCGTCAACGACCCGATCGGCGCCATGGCAGCGGTGCTTGCCTTTGAAATCGTCGTGCTGCGCTACTCTGCGGCGGAATCGACGGGGGTTGCGGCGTTCCATCTGGTCAGCGGCATCCTGATCGCCATTCTGGTTGGCGTGGCAGCGGGCATTCTGGTGGCCTGGGCTTTCCGGCGCGGCAAGGTGCCGGAATACATGAAGGTTCCGGTGCTCTTCGTGATGCTGCTGGTCGTCTTTACCATGCCCAACGCGCTGCTGCATGAAAGCGGGCTGCTGGCGGTGACGGCGATGGGCGTGCTGATCGCCAATGCCAACCTGCCGTCCTATGACGAAATGCGCCGCTTCAAGGAACATGCGACGATCCTGCTGGTGTCGGGCGTGTTCATCCTGCTGGCGGCGGGGCTGGATTTTGGCGATCTTGATCTGCTGACATGGCGCGCGGCGCTGTTCCTTGGCGTTGTGATCCTGCTGGTGCGCCCGGCCACGGTGCTGCTGTCGCTGATCGGCAGCGATGTGGGTCGCAAGGAACGTGTCCTCGTGGCGCTGACCGGGCCGCGCGGCGTGGTTCTGGTGGCTGTTGCAGGGCTGTTTGGCGAGCGGCTGGCCGACTTGGGCGTGGTGGATGGCGCGCTGATCGCACCTCTGGCCTTTGCGCTGGTGGCGGCCACGGTGGTGGTGCATGGCTTTACCCTTGGCCCGCTGGCCCGCGCCCTGGGTCTGACCGGGGCGCAACGGCCCGGCATCCTTCTGGTGGGCGGGTCACGGTGGAGCACGGCACTGGCCGAGGCGATCAAGCGTACCGAAACGCCGGTGTTGATCGCAGACCGCAACCGGGGCCACTTGCGCCCGGCGCGCGCCGCTGGCATTCCGACATTCTTCGGTGACATCCTGTCGGAACTGGCCGAGCTGCATGTCGAATACTCCAGCTACAAGCGGCTGGTCTGCGTCACCGACAACGACGCCTATAACACCTTGGTCGCGACCGATCTTGGGCCCGAACTGGGCCGCGACAACGTGTTTCAGCTGCACCGAGAGAACGAAGAGTCGACCCGCAACTCGCTGCCGGCGACGCTGGGCGGGCGCCAATTTGCGCAGGGGCTAAGCTATGATGAACTGGCCAGTCGCCATCGCGAAGGCTGGGAATTCCGGGTGACGAAACTGACCGAGGCCTATGGGATCGAAGAGTTCTTGAATGCCCGCCCCGAGGCCGTCATCATTACCGTGGTCTACCCCAAGGGCGAATTGCGGTTCCCCAAGAAGGGCACCGAAATCACCGGAGGTGACGGCGCACAGGTCGTCCATTTCTCGCCACCCAAACGCGACAGCGCAGACCCTGCGCCACAGGCCGCGGCAGACGACAGCCGTTGACCTTGCGGGCGCGCGTGATACACCGCGCGCTGACGGACGATGGGAAGACCGAGATGAACATTTTTGCCGATATTCGCGCGCTTGTCGTCGATACGATCGCTGCGATGACCGAAGATGGCGTGCTGCCGCAGGGGCTGAACACCGATGCTGTGACGGTGGAACCGCCGCGTGACGCCGCGCATGGCGACATGGCAACCAATGCCGCGATGGTGCTGGCAAAGCCCGCAGGCATGAAACCGCGCGACATCGCCGAAGCCCTGGCCGAGCGGCTGGGCCGTGACGGGCGCATCACCTCGGCCGAGGTGGCGGGCCCCGGTTTCCTGAACCTGCGTCTGGAGAATTCGGTCTGGCATGACGTGATCGGCGCGGTTCTGAACACCGGCACGGATTATGGCCGTTCAACTATGGGGCAGGGGCGGCGCGTCAACGTGGAATACGTCAGCGCCAACCCCACCGGCCCGCTGCATGTGGGCCATACGCGCGGCGCGGTGTTTGGGGATGCGCTGGCCAGCCTGCTGGATTACGCGGGCCATGACGTGACGCGCGAATATTACATCAACGACGGTGGCGCGCAGGTCGATGTGCTGGCGCGTTCGGTTTACCTGCGCTACCTCGAAGCGCATGGCCAAGACGTGGCCTTTCCCGATGGCACCTACCCGGGCGATTACCTGATCGCCGTGGGCGAGGCGCTGAAGGACAAGGTGGGCGATGCCTATGTCGACGCCCCGGAAGAGGACTGGCTGGAAGAGGTGCGCGATTTCGCCACCGACGCCATGATGGAGCTGATCCGCGAAGATCTGGCCGCGCTTGGCGTGAAGATGGATGTGTTCTTCAGCGAGAAATCGCTGTACGGCACCGGCCGGATTGAGGCCGCGATCGAGGAGCTGCGCGGCAAGGATCTGATCTATCGCGGCGTGCTGGAGCCGCCGAAGGGCAAGACGCCGGAAGATTGGGAACCCCGCGAACAGACGCTGTTCCGTTCGACCGCGCATGGCGATGACGTGGATCGCCCGATCATGAAATCCGATGGCGCCTGGACCTATTTTGCGCCGGATATCGCCTATCACTATGACAAGGTCAGCCGCGGCTTTGACGCGCTGATCGACGTGTTCGGCGCCGATCACGGCGGTTACGTCAAGCGGATGAAGGCGGCTGTCTCGGCGCTGAGCGGAGGCACCGTCCCGCTGGACATCAAGCTGTGCCAGCTTGTGCGCCTGTTCAAGAACGGCGAACCTTTCAAGATGTCAAAACGCGCGGGCAACTTCGTGACGCTGCGCGATGTTGTCGAACAGGTCGGCCCGGATGTGACCCGGTTCGTGATGCTGACCCGCAAGAACGACGCGCCGCTGGATTTCGATTTTGCCAAGGTGCTGGAACAAAGCCGGGAAAACCCGGTGTTCTACGTGCAATACGCCCATGCCCGCGTGATGAGCGTGCTGCGCCGCGCGGCCGAGGCCGGGGTCGAGGCGGGCGACGATACGCTGCGCGGGGCCGATCTGTCGGGGCTGACGCACGAGTCCGAGCTGACCGTGGCCCGCAAGCTGGCCGAATGGCCGCGCCTTGTGGAAATCGCGGCGCGCACCAACGAACCCCACCGCGTGGCGTTCTTCCTGTATGAACTGGCTGGCGATTTCCACGCGCTGTGGAACCGCGGCAACGATCAGCCCGAGCTTCGCTTCCTGCAAGAGGGTGAAACCGCCACCAGCCAGTCGAAAATGGCATTGGCACGTGCCGTTTCCGTTGTCATTTCGGGTGGTCTTGGTATTCTTGGCGTCACACCGGCGCAGGAGATGCGATAGTCAATTTCGCCCGACGCGCCGAAAGCAGGCAATCAAATGACATCGGTGGCCCGCCATGGAGGGACCCCGGGCAGCGAGGCGAGATGGCAGATTTTGACGACACCGAAGAGGTGACTCTGGACGAGTCTGCCCCGCAAAAGGCGGGGCTGGGCGGCTTGGTCAATGTGGTCGGGGCGGTGGCCTCGCTTGGGCTGGTGATCGGGATTGGCGTCTGGGGCTACAAGCTGGTCGTGCGCGATGTCAGCGGCGTGCCGGTGGTGCGCGCCTTGGAAGGCCCGATGCGGGTGCAGCCGGAAAACCCCGGTGGCCAGCCCGCCGACCATCAGGGCCTTGCCGTAAACGCCGTCGCCGCCCAAGGCACCGCCGCCGCTCCGGCGGATCGCTTGTTGCTGGCGCCGCGCCCCGTATCGCTGACCGAAGATGACATTACCCCGGGCGAATTGCGCGCGCTGAAAGAACAGGAAGAGGCCGCCGTCGCCCGCGCCGAAGCCGCAGCCGCCGCAGCAGCAAAAGAGAAAGAGCAGATAGCCGAGTCGACGGGCGATCCAACCATTGATGCGCTGGTGGCGCAACTGGTGGGTCGCAACGCTGATGGCGCCCCTGCCGATATCGTGCAACCCGAACCGCTGGATGCCGTGTCGGCGGATGAGATGCTGAAACCGGAACCCGCGGTGCTGAAGGGCCCGGGTCTTCCGCGCTCTCTGCGCCCCGCGGCGCGCCCCGTCAGCCTGTCGGACGCGCCAGTGTCGCGCACGCCCGTGACCAGCGCGCCGGTCGTTACCCGAGAAGTCGCCGCAGATACGCTGCCCGCCGGAACATGGCTGGCCCAACTTGGCGCCTTTGACAGCCCCGAAGTCGCACGTACCGCATGGGACAAGCTACACGACCGCTTTGCCGAATACCTTGGCGACAAATCGCGCGTGATCCAGCAGGCCAGCAGCGGTGGGCGCAACTTCTACCGCCTGCGTGCCATGGGCTTTGACGATATCAACGATGCGCGGCGGTTCTGTTCGATGCTGGTCGCGGAAAACGCCGACTGCATCCCCGTCGCCACGCGATAAGGAGCCTGTGATGGCGTTTGGCGCAACGATACTGGATGCCGAGGGGCTTCGCCTGACCCCTTCGGAAATCGCGTTCTTCCGCGAGGCCGATCCGTTCGGATTCATCCTGTTTGCCCGCAACATCGACACGCCCGACCAGATTCGCGCCCTTTGTGATGATATGCGCAGCGCCGTGGGCCGTGATGCGCCCATCACCATCGACCAGGAAGGCGGCCGCGTGCAGCGCCTGCGCGCGCCACTGGCCCGGGTCTGGCTGCCGCCGCTGGATCACGTCACCCGCGCGGGCGAGGGGGCAGAGCGCGCCATGTACCTGCGCTATCGCCTGATCGCGCATGAATTGCACGCGCTGGGGATCGACAGCAACTGCGCCCCGATGGTCGATGTGGCCGCGCCGGAGACCCACGATTTCCTGAAGAACCGCTGCTATGGCACCGATCCGGCGCAGGTCGCCCGGTTGGGCCGCGCCGTGGCCGACGGGTTACTGGATGGCGGCGTGCTGCCGGTGCTGAAACACATGCCGGGCCACGGCCGCGCCACCGCCGACAGCCATTTCGACCTGCCACAGGTCGGCGCCGACCCAGAGGCACTGGACGATACCGATTTCGCGCCGTTCCGCACCTTGAACGACCTGCCGATGGGCATGACCGCGCATGTGGTCTATGAGGCGCTGGACGGGGCGCCCGCCACGCTCTCGTCCAAAGTGATGGATATCATCCGCGACCAGATCGGGTTCGACGGACTGGTGATGACAGATGATATTTCGATGAAGGCGCTGCAGGGCGATCTGGGCGACCTCACGCGCGACTCGCTGGCGGCGGGCTGCGATGTTGTTCTGCTGTGCAACGGCACCCTCGCGGAACGGGAACAGGTGGCCAATGCCGCGGGCCGCATGACCGACCGGGCGCAATCCCGCGCACTGGCGGCGCTGGAGGCCCGGCGCCCGCCGCGCGATCTTGACATTGCTGCCTCAGAGGCGGAACTTGTCCGACTGATGCGCGGACAGGTTTATGACTGACACTCCACAGGATTTGTTTCCAGAGGCCACGCCCACCGTGGCCGAACGCATGGCCGCCGAGGCGCTGATCGTTGATGTCGAAGGCTTCGAGGGCCCGCTTGACGTTCTGCTGACCCTGTCGCGCACGCAAAAGGTAGACTTGCGCAAGATCTCGGTGCTGGAACTGGCGCATCAGTACCTGGCCTTCGTGCAGAAAGCCAAGCAGCTGCGCATCGAACTGGCGGCCGACTACCTCGTGATGGCCGCCTGGCTCGCCTTCCTGAAATCACGCCTACTGCTGCCGCCGGACCCCACCGAAGATGGCCCCACGGGCGAAGAACTGGCTGCGCATCTCGCATTCCAGCTGGAACGCCTGCAAGCGATGCGTGACGCTGCAGCCCGGTTGATGGCGCGCGACCGGCTGGGGCGCGATTTCTTTGCCCGAGGCCAAGTCGAAGAGGTCACCCGCGTGCGCTCGGTGCGCTATACGGCGACGCTGCTTGATCTGATGCAGGGCTACGCCCGCATCCGCACCCGCGACGAATTCCGCCCCTTCGTGATGGACCGCGACAAGGTGTTCACCATGGAACAGGCGCTGGAACGGATGCGCGGGCTAATCGGATACGCCGCCGACTGGACCGACATTGCCAGCTACTTGCCCGAGGGCTGGGGCAGCGATCCGGTGCGCCGCCGGTCGGCCACGGCGGCGACTTTTGCAGCCTCGCTGGAGCTGGTGAAGGAAGGCCACCTGGAAATCCGCCAGTCCGACACCTTTGCCCCCATCCACCTGCGCAAACGCTCATGACGATGCAGCCCCCCACCGAGGAAGAAGAACAAAGCCTGTTCAAGGCCCCGCCCATGGGCGAACAGGAACGCATGGTCGAGGCGATCCTCTTTGCGACCCCCGAAGCGGTGACCGTGAAGGAGCTTGAATCCCGGATGCCGCACGGCTGCGACGCGGCCGAGGCGCTGGCCCATCTGCGCAAACGCTATGAAGGGCGCGGTGTGCGCGTGGTGCGCATCGACGACGCCTGGGCCATGCGCACGGCGCCCGATCTGGGCTACCTGATGCAGAAGGAAACCGTCGAAACACGCAAACTCTCGCGCGCGGCAATCGAGACACTGGCGATCATCGCTTACCACCAGCCTGCCACCCGCGCCGAGATCGAGGAAATCCGCGGTGTGTCCGTCTCGCGCGGCACCATCGACCAGCTGCTCGAGATGGAATGGATCCGCTTTGGCCGCCGCAAGATGACTCCGGGCCGTCCGGTTACCTTCGTGGTGACGCCGATCTTTCTTGATCACTTCGGTCTTGAAAATGCCCGTGATTTGCCTGGCCTGAAGGAACTGCGCGCCGCTGGCTTGCTCGAGAACCGCCCGCCTGTCGGAAGTTTTGCTATGGGACCCGATCGCGAAGAGGACGAAGAGGACGAAGCACCGGGCCAGTCCGAACTGTTCGAGGATTAGAGCCTCACCGAAAGGAGATCGCCATGAACCTGAACCAGATCGTCAACATGTTCCTGAAGATCGTGATGCGCAAAGCGATCAACTCGGGCGTCAATGCCACGGTGCGTGCAGCCTCACGTCATTCAAAAAACAAGCAACCCACCCAGTCGGAGACGGCGGTAAGTCGGCAGGAAGATGAGGGACAGGCTCGCCGGCTGGCCGAACGCGACGCGATCCGCGAAAAACGCCGCGCACGCCGCGCTGCCCGCAATGATGCGCGTGACTGAGAAGGCCAAGCTGCCCGCAATCGCGCAGCTCCCGGCGGGCATGACTGTGGCCTTGAACCAGCAGAACGTCCACGCCGGTTTCATTATTCCGAAAATACTCCGGGGGAGTCCCGAAGGGACGGGGGCAGAGCCCCCATCCTGACGTCATCGCAGCTTACCGCATCACGGTGACGATACGTCGGCTGCCCTGATCAACCAGAACCATCTGGCCGTTCACGTTGGCATAATCATAGGCCACCTCGGGCACCGGAGTCAGGACCACGTTGGCCGGAATGCCAGCACCCACAACAACTTCCCCGTCAAGATAGATCGGTTCGACAGGGTTTTCCTGAATGAATAGCACGGTACGTTCATCGGGGGCGTATCCCGGCACTGCTTTCGGGCCGTTCACGATCAGCTCACCTTGCTTGTCGCCAAAGCTTTCGCCAAGCTCGGTCACCGTACCGTTATTCACCGATTGGTAGGTGATCGTCTGGACTTCGAGCGGAGCGATATTGTCGTAGATGACAACAGGATCCTGGCCGAGCTTTGCGGTCAGGTAGGGCGAATAGGCCCAAGCCTCGGTTCCAGCCAATGAAACCTTGCACCATTGGCCAGATTCCACACAGCCCTGCACATCAAGCGTGCTGTTGGGCTGGGCGACTGCCAGGACCGGGTACTGCGCGCCCGGACCCGCGCGCAGGTTCAATTCGGTGGTGGTATCGGCTGTCAGAGCCGCGGCTGGGCCAGCAAGGGCAATCAGTGCGACGGCAAGTTTCGGGGCGATGGTCATGGTATCTCTCCTTGATCGCGTGCCGGTCCCGGATCGTTCCGGGCCGGTCTATTGCACGATCAACGCCGACCCCGGCCCGGGCGTTCCCGATACCAAAATCCGCATAGGCGGAAAATGGCCGCCAACAGGGGCGGTTAGCCTACCGACTTGAAGTGTTTCGCCAGCTTCAGCCCTTGGCCCTGATAATTCGAGGCGATGCCCGCGCCGTACAGCTGCGTTGGCGTTTCGGACATGCGTTCATACACCAGCCGGCCGACAACCTGCCCGTGTTCCAGCACGAATGGCGCTTCGTGGCAGCGCACTTCCAGTACCCCGCGCGAGCCGGTGCCGCCGGCGGCGGCATGGCCAAAGCCCGGGTCGAAGAAGCCCGCATAATGCACGCGGAATTCACCGACCATGGCAAGATAGGGGGCCATCTCTGCCGCGTAATCAGGCGGGATGTGAACGGATTCGCGGCTCACAAGGATATAGAAAGCCCCCGGATCCAGAATGATCGACCCGTTGGTGGCGTGCACCTCTTCCCAGTAATCGGTCGGGTCGTAGTGCCCGATCCGGTCCAGATCGATCACGCCGGTGTGCGGTTTGGCACGATAGCCCACAAGGGTCGATCCGGGCAGCGCCAGATCGACGGAAAAGCCAAGGCCCTGTTCGATCACCGGCGGCGTATCGACCAGCGGCATCCTCGCGTGCAGCGCGGCCAGGTCGGCGTCGCTCAGCACCGATTGGCCCTTGCGGAACCGGATCTGGTTGAGCCGCATTCCCGGCCGCACCAATACAGAAAACGAGCGTGGGCAGATTTCAGCGTAGACGGGTCCACTGTAGCCGTCTGTGATACGATCGAATTCGGTGCCGCCATCGGTGATCGTGCGTGTCAGAAGGTCAAGCCGCCCGGTCGAGCTTTTGGCGTTGGCAACGGCTGTGATCCCTTCAGCCAGATCCAGCCGCTCCATCAGGGGGACAAGATAAACACAGCCCTTTTCCAGAACCGCGCCAGCCGAAAGGTCGATCCGGTGCATTTCGAATTCTTCCAGCCGCTCGGCCACGCTGCGGCCTTGTCCGGCCAGAAAGGACGCACGAATGCGATAGGCCACGGTGCCAAGGCGCAGATCTAGGCTGGCAGGCTGCACCTGATCGGGAAGGATCGCGGGGGCGGCGGCGATTTCGCCGCGCGCGATCATCTGTTCGATTGTCTGGTTCGGGCAAACACCGGTCACGCCGCATCCTCCTGCATCTGCGGGATGGCGGCGTGGTATCGTCGGCAAGAATTGGTCGGGCTAGCAGGACTCGAACCTGCGACCTTCCGTCCCCCAGACGGACGCGCTACCAGGCTGCGCCATAGCCCGACGATGGGCGTTACATAGCGGTTTTCAGATCGGGCACAAGGGAAAAACACGGTCCTGAACAGAGGATTTTCCCAAAGGTTTTTCAGCGTCCGGCCACGGATGTCGCGCGCTGATGCCAGGCGCGCAGGTCGGCCAACACGGCGGCAACCTCGGGCAGATGTTCAGGCGCTATCGGCGCTTCTGCGGCCAGCCGAGCGAGGGGGCCGGGCACATAGGCGATCTGATCGTCGGACGGCGGGTCTGGCGCATCAATGATGATGGGTTTGGGAGAGGCTTTGGAAGCGGCCCTCTCCACATCGGGCTCATCTCCGGAGGGGGGCGCATCAGCCTCTGGCGTCAGCCGGCGATTCAGGAATGATGGCAGCGCAGCTATGTCGTCCTCGGGTTCCGACACCGCAAGCGCGGGATCGGCAGGCTGTTCCACGCTGTCAGCAGTTACAGCGACTGAATCCGGCGTGTCCGCCGTGGCAGAGCCAAGACCGAATTCCTGAAAATCATCATCGGCATCGGCCACGTCGATGTCGGTGGCAGGCGGAGCGTCGATATCGCGGGCCGAAAGCGGCGCCAGTTCATCTTCGCCGGCGTCGGGTTCAGTGGTATCTGGCAATGCGTCGTCGGCCGGGGCGTCTTGTGCTTCCATACGCGACAGCAGGCTGTCAGCGTCTTCCGGTACAGGCCGGGACGGCGAATCGGCCGCCGGGGTCTGACTTTTGGGGAAGGGGACGACCATACCTTCAACGGGTTCGGCCGGAACATCGATATCAATCTCGATATCGGTCTCGGCCTCGACAAAGTCAGAGCCATCAAGCCCGTCGTCAACGGGGTGTGACATGGCGGCCACCGCGGCGACGCCCTGTTCGCGCAGCATCTTCTGGGCGCCTTTGATCGTCATGCCGTCTTCATGCAGCAGCTTCTTGATCCCGCCCAAAAGCAGCATATCGTTCGGGCGATAGTATCTTCGCCCGCCCGCACGTTTGACGGGTTTCACCTGACTGAATTTGCTTTCCCAGAATCGCAGTACATGCGCCTGAACGCCAAGCCATTCCGCAACTTCGCTGATGGTGCGGAACGCGTCAGGTGATTTCGACATAATGGCTCCTGTCAGGCCTTGTTGCCGCTGGCAACACGATCCTTCATGAGATGCGAGGGGCGGAACGTCAGCACGCGGCGAGGTTGAATTGGCACCTCTTCGCCGGTTTTCGGGTTGCGGCCGATCCGGGCCGATTTGTCGCGCACGCTGAAGGTGCCAAACGACGAAATCTTGACCTGCTCGCCACGCACCAGCGCGTCGGACATATGTTCCAGCAGGCTTTCAACCAGCTGCGCACTTTCGTTGCGTGACAGGCCGACTTCGCGAAAGACGGCTTCGCTCAGATCCATCCGCGTCAGTGTCTTTTCGCTCATGACATTCCCCTGTTGTTTCGAAAAAGCATAGGGGTAGGGCAATTTACCTGTCAATATCAGGGAATTGGCAGAGACGGTTAAATGCGGAAAGCCGCCCGTCCTACCAGCGCAGCACCACCGCACCCCAGGCCAGACCGCCGCCAATCGCCTCTGTCACAAGCAGATCGCCCGGTTTGATCTGTCCCCGGCCTTTGGCAACCGACAGGGCCAGCGGGATCGATGCAGCCGAGGTATTTCCATGATCTTGCACGGTCACGACGACGCGGTCCATCGGAACGCCCATCTTTTTCGCGGTGCCCTGGATGATTCGTATGTTGGCCTGATGCGGCACGATCCAGTCGACATCCGCGTTGGTCAGGCCCGCCCGCTCCAGCGCGGTTTCCGCCGTCTTGGCGAGCTTTTCAACCGCGTGGCGGAACACCTGATTGCCCTGCATCCGCAGGAACCCGGTGTTTTGCGTGGCCACACCGCCATCGACATACAACAGGTCGCGATAGCGCCCGTCGGAATTCAGGTCCGTCGCCAGAATGCCGCGATCGTCCGAGGTGCCCGCGCCTTCCGTGGCTTCCAGAACCAAAGCCCCGGCGCCATCGCCGAACAGCACGCAGGTCGATCTGTCGGTCCAGTCCATGATGCGGCTGAAGGTTTCCGCGCCGATCACCAGCACCCGGTCGGCCTGGCCCGAGGCGATCATCGCATTGGCATTGGCCAACGCATAAACGAACCCTGCGCAGACGGCCTGCACGTCGAAGGCAAAACCGCGGGTCATGCCCAGTGCGGCCTGTACCATCGTGGCAGCCGAGGGGAAGGTCATGTCGGCGGTCGAGGTGGCAAGAATGATGGCGTCAATCGAATCAGCTTCGATTCCGGCATCGGCCAGCGCATTGCGTGCGGCATGGGTGGCAAGCGCCGAGGTGGTTTCGCCCTCGGCGGCAAAATGGCGCCGCTCGATGCCCGATCGGCTGCGAATCCATTCGTCACTCGTGTCCAGCGTCGCTTCGAATTCAGAATTCAACACCACGCGCTCGGGTAGGTAGTGCCCCACACCCTTCACTACGGCTCGGCGTGTCATGCCCGTCCTTCTTTTTGTTCATCCGCCGTTTTTTCAGGCGTTTCGCGGGCATTTTGGGTAAGCTCTGCGGCGGATGCAACCCGCGCGGCCAGTTTTTCCGAAAAACCGGATTGCGCCAGCTTGAACGCCAGCTTGATCGCGGCCGAAACGCCGGTGGCGTCCGCGCCGCCGTGGGATTTCACGACCGTGCCGTTCAGCCCAAGAAACACGCCGCCATTCACGCGGCGCGGATCAATGCGCGTTTTCAAACGGTTAAGCGAGGTCAGAGCGAGCAGCGACGCCAGTCGGGACAGGAACGAATACCGGAATGCCTCGCGCAGCAGGTCGCCGATCAGCCCGGCGGTGCCTTCGCCCGTCTTGATTGCGACATTGCCGGTGAACCCGTCTGTCACGATCACATCCGCGACATCGCCGGGAATGTCCGAGCCTTCGACGAATCCCACAAAGTCAAAGCCACCGGCGGCGGCGCAGGTGGAGATCAGGCCATGTGCCTCTTTCAGCTCGGCCCGGCCTTTGTGTTCCTCGGTGCCGACATTCAACAGCCCGACCCGCGGGCGTTCCAGCGCCAGCCCGGTGCGAGCATAGGCGGCGCCCATCAGCGCAAATTGCAGCAGGTCGCCCGCGTCGGCGCGCACATCGGCGCCCACGTCCAGCATCACGTTGAACCCCTGCGGATTGCGCGAGGGCCAGAGAATGGCGATGGCGGGGCGGTTCACGCCGGGCAGGCGACGAAGGCGCAACATCGACAGCGCCATCAGCGCGCCGGTGTTACCACAGGACACGGCCGCCGCGGCCGCCCCATCGCGCACCGATTGCACGGCCGACCACATGGAGGTGCCGTTGCCGTGGCGCACCACGTGGCTCGGCTTGTCCTCCATCGTAACCACATCGGGCACGTCGCAATAGTCGACCCGCCCGTCCAGCTGCGCCGACCGGCGCGCGACAAGCGGCTCAAGCTCGGCCCGAGGGCCGTGCAGAAGGAAAGCGATATCAGGATTGATGGCGGCGGATTCGGCCATGCCGGCCACCACCGCCTGAGCACCGGAATCCCCGCCCATGGCATCGACGGATATCACGATCCGTCGCGCCTTCTGCGCGGGGTATGCCGGTGCAGTCTGGGGCTGGGCCGTCATGCGATTGCCCGCCGTTCGACTTATGCCGCGTCTTCGTCCAGATCGATTTCATCAACCTGAGCAACGACTTCTTTGTCGTCGTAGTGGCCGCAGGCTGCGCAAATGTGGTGCGGGCGCTTCAGCTCGCCACAGTTGGAGCATTCGTTCGGGTTCGCGGCGACAAGCGCGTCATGAGCGCGACGATTGTTGCGGCGCGACTTGGAAACTTTGTTCTGTTGGACAGCCATGTCTCAACCTTTGTTGCTGCGGTCCGGGGCGATCAGCCTGCCGGGCCAAGTTGCGTTTGCGTCCGTTCGGTGCGGTGTGACGTGCGTTTAGGGCCAGGCCCGGGCATTGTCCAACCAAATTTACGGTGAGCGCGCGAAAATAGTGCGATTCTTTAGAACCGCAAGCCGATTTTGGCGGTCATGGCGCGGCATATTTGCCCGAGTGTTCCGGGTCAATCCTTGTCTTGCAATTTGTCCCGCAGGCTGGCCAATCCGGCAAAGGGTTTCACGTCGTCATCGCTCAGCGGGGCGATTCCCGGTGCGGCCACCGACATCGTGCCAACCTCGGCCCCGTCCTTGCGTGGATAAAGTGGCAATGCCAGCGCCAGGGCTTCGGCCATGACCTGTGCCGGGTCGATCACCGTGCCCAACTGCTCTTGCGTGTCATCTTCGGGCATCTCGACCTCTTCGGCGTCAATCTCGGGCATCTCGGCCAGGTAGGTACGGCGCACGTCGGTGTCGATCCGGGTGGTCACCGGCTCCAGCGTGACCACGCAGGGCTGCACAACCGTCGCGCCCAGTTTCGCCTTCAAAACCCAGTCGCGCCGGCCCTGTCCGGTAATCGTGCCGGAAAAGACAACCTTGCGCAGGTCGATCACGTCCAGCTCCTCTGCCAGTGCGCGGAGCCACGCCGGATCGGGGCGCAGCTCGAACGGGGTCGGGCTGTTCTGGGGCAGATCGGCGACGCGGAAGGCCTTGGAGTTGGTCATGATACAGCTTTCGTTTCTTGAACCGGTGGCGCAGAGCCGGTAATCGGGATAAAAGCCGGAAGGCTGCAAGGCAAGAGGGGCCAAAATACCGTGATCGTGTCGTTTGGAAGAACTGTGCGCCGAATCTGCATCCCCGTTCTGGCGCTTGCCGTTGCCGGGTGCATCACCCAGTACCGCGACCATGGCTATATGCCCAATGACGAAGACCTGGCCAAGATCAGTGTCGGGCGCGATACCCGCGACAGCGTGACCGAGGCCGTGGGTACCCCCGGGGTCAGCGGCGTTCTGAACAACGATGGCTATTATTATGTCGCCTCGCGGATGCGCCACTATGGGGCGACCGCGCCGAAAGAGGTGTCGCGCGAGGTTCTGGCGATCAGCTTCGACAGCCGGGGCATCGTGCGCAACATCGAGCGCTTCGGGCTGGAGCAGGGCCGCGTGATTGCGCTGAACCGCCGCGTGACGGACAACGGCGAAACCGACCGCACCTTCATCCGTCAGTTGCTGGGCAACCTTGGCAACATCGGCCCGGGCGCGATTCTCGACAACTGATCGGCCAGAGGCTGGCACGGGTCATGGCGCTGTCATATCCTGAGGGTAGGACGCGGCCAACGCGCCATCAGCCCCGGGAGTTGCCCATGCCGATCACGCTGTCGCCGTTCAGCCGGGGCCGCTATCGCGTGACGCTGACGCAAGATGAAGATGCGATAGCCGCTGCACGTGATCTGCGGGGGCGCTGTTTTGGCCTGGGTGGGCGCGACGGTGATGCCTTCGATTCGGTCTGTGTCCATGTTCTGGTGCATGACATCTCGGACAACGCTCTTGTCTGCTGTTTTCGGATGTTGGTGCTGACCGGTGGTGAGGAAATCGAAAGCTGCTACTCGGCTCAGTATTACGATCTGTCCGGTCTGCGGGGGTATGCAGGCCGGATGGTGGAAATGGGCCGATTCTGCATCGACCCTGGCCGCCGCGATGGCGATATCCTGCGCGTTGCCTGGGGCGCGATGGCCCGGTTTGTGGATGAAAACGGCATCGACATGCTGTTTGGCTGCGCCTCTTTCGCCGGGGTGGAAACCGATCATTATCTTGATGCCTTCGCCATGCTGCGCGCGAAACACCTGGCGCCGAAACGCTGGCTGCCGCGGGTCAAGGCGCCTGATGTGTTCCGCTTTGCCGCGCGGTTGCGGCGCAAACCTGACCCGAAGAAGGCGCTTCTGGTGATGCCGCCCCTGCTGCGCACCTATCTGGTTATGGGGGGATGGGTCAGCGATCATGCGGTGGTGGATCGGCACATGAACACGCTGCACGTGTTTACCGGCGTGGAAATCGGCGCAATCCCTGCGGCGCGGAAACGGCTGCTGCGCGCGGTCTGAGAGCCGCAGCGCACGCGCCCCGTTGACGGCACCACGGCGCGCAGGTAGCTGGCGGCTATGGCGCGCGTACCTCTTTTACAACTCTCTGGCATCTCGCTGACCTTCGGCGGCGATCCGGTGTTTTCCGACCTTGATCTTGTTGTCCAGCAGGGCGACCGGCTGGCGCTTGTCGGGCGCAACGGCTCGGGCAAGTCCACGCTGATGAAGGTGATGGCCGGGCTTGTCGAACCCGACAGCGGATTGTGCGTCGTCGGCCCCGGAGAGACCGTTGGCTATATGGAGCAAGAGCCCGATATGGCGGGCTGCGCCACGCTGGGCGATTTCGCGACGCGCGGGCTGGATCCGGGCGAATTGTATAAGGTGGAACGCGCGGCCGAGGGGCTGAAGTTCGATCCTGACCGTGCCGTGCCGACCGCCTCGGGCGGGGAGCGGCGACGTGCCGCGCTGGCCGGATTGATGGCGCGCGCGCCCGATCTGATGCTGCTGGACGAGCCGACCAACCACCTTGATATCGACGCGATCACCTGGCTGGAGAACGAGTTGAAATCGACCCGCGCCGGGTTCGTGATGATCAGCCACGACCGCGCGTTCCTGCGCGCCCTGTCGCGGGGCACGCTATGGATCGACCGTGGCACGGTGCGCCGCCACGAGAAGGGGTTTGAAACCTTCGAGAGCTGGCGTGACACGATCTGGGAAGAAGAAGACCAGCAGCGCCACAAGCTGAACCGGCTGATCAAGTCAGAAGCGAAATGGGCTGTTGAGGGCATCAGCGCCCGGCGCAAGCGCAATCAGGGCCGGGTGCGTGCGTTGCAGGCGCTGCGCGACGAACGTGCCTCGCAAATCCGGCGCGAAGGCTCGGCCGGGCTGGCGTTCGACTCGGGCCAGAAGTCGGGCAAGATGGTGATCGAGGCCGAGGGGCTGAACCTTGCCTATGGCGGCGTGCCGATCCTGCGCGATGTCTCGCTCAAGGTGCAGCGCGGCGACCGGATCGCCTTTGTCGGACCCAATGGCGTGGGCAAGACGACGCTTCTGAAGGTCTTGCTGAAACAGGTCGAACCGGATTCGGGCAGCGTGCGCCACGGCACCAACCTGGACATCGCTGTCTTCGATCAGGCGCGCGCCCAACTGGACCCGGAGATGTCGCTGTGGGAATCGCTCACCGGCGATGCCGACATGCGCGTGTCGGGGCAGGCCGATCAGGTGATGGTGCGCGGCACTCCGCGCCATGTTGTGGGCTATCTCAAGGATTTCCTGTTCGACGAGGCGCAGGCCCGCGCGGCCGTGCGCTCGCTTTCTGGGGGGGAAAAGGCGCGGCTGCTGCTGGCGCGGCTGATGGCGCGGCCCAGCAACCTGCTGGTGCTGGATGAACCGACCAACGATCTGGACGTGGAAACGCTCGACCTGCTGCAAGAGGTGCTGGACGACTACGACGGCACCGTGCTGCTTGTCAGCCACGACCGTGATTTCCTGGATCGCGTGGCAACGGCAACGGTGGTGATGGAAGGCGCGGGGCGCGCCGTGCTGTACGCCGGGGGCTACAGCGATCAGGCCGCCGCGCGCGCCGCCGAAGCGCCGGCGCCAGTGAAAGCGGCGGAAAAGCCTGCCAGCGCCGCCGCACCCAAGCGCGAGAAACAGGCCAAGGCGGGGCTGTCGTTCACGGAAAAGCACCGGCTCGAGGCGCTTCCGGCCGAAATCGCGCGGCTTGAAGCCGAGATTGCCAAGCTGGAAGGGCTGATGGCCGACCCGGAATTGTTCACCCGCGAGCCGCTCAAGTTCAGGAAAGCCACCGAAGCCCTTGTGGAGCGGCAGAAAAAGCTCTCCGACGCGGAAGAGGAATGGCTGCTGCTGGAAGATAAGGCTGGGGCCTGACCCTAAAGGCGGATCATTGCCTTGTATCCGTTGTTCAACGCCCTGATCGAGGTTGGTGGCGTCAGAACTGTAACTTTGCCAGAGGTTGGGCGCGGGCGCGCCGGGCCATAGCCTGCCGGGCTGAACGGATACAGCGATGCTCCCACTACAAGGCAGGGCGTTTCATCTTGGAGAATGAACGCCCCGTCGGGCAGGTCGGCCAAATCCATGACATGCCGGTTTTGTTGCGCGAGACGGGGCACCGCGCGCTCGGCGTGCATCTGCGCATCCAGCACATCCACCGTACCCCGGGCCCCGACGGCGGCGCGATAGGCCAGATAATCGGCGCGGCGGCATTCGCCACAGGGCCGGTGCCCGGCGGCCAGCGCAACTGCCTCGTCGTGAAAGAACAGTTCGGTATAATGGCCGGGTTGCATCAGCGCACGGCGGCGGTTCTTGAAGCGCAGGACACAGGTCACCCACGCCTTGTGCCGCCAGCGCGCCGGGCCAAGCTGTCCGTCGGCATCGTGTAGAATGCCGCGATTGCCCATAAACGCCCCGCGTGCGGGATGGGCCAGGATATCTCCGGTCGGTTGAACCCGGTTTTGTCGGGGCATCGGTGGACTCCGTCGCCTGTCCGCCTGAGTATGCGCGCAATCGCCGCGCCGTCCAGACCGCTATGCCAGCGGTGCCATCGCGCGCCTGTCCAGCACGGCCAAAGGCGACAGCAGGCGGCCCAGCCGGGGCAGCCACAGCCACGTGCCGCCAAGCGGCCGGGGCACCGCCCCCGAGCCGAGCTTGAACCGTGCCAGCCCCGGCGCGTTGCGCGTGTCGATCGGCCCAAGATCCAGCCGCACATGCCCTTTGCCCGCACAGTATTCAGCGGCCGCCCAAAGCAACACGGCCGGTGCGGAATGGGCGCGCCCGAGATCGCTTGACTGCGCAATGTGATAGCTGGCCGTCGCCCCATGGCGCAGGATCAGCACGGCGGCGGCCTCGTGCTTGCCCAAGTGGGCGGTAAACAGTTTCGCCGCGCCGGGATTGGCGCGGTTAAAGGCCAGCGTCATCCCCGTGGGCCAGCCGCGATAGCCGCGTCTGGTTCGCATGGTCTCTTCTGCGCGGAACAGCCAATGGCCTGCATCCTCCGGCATCGACCGGCGGGTGATGCGCAACGGCTGTTTCAGACCGTGACGCAGCCGATTGCGCCATTTCTGGTGCATCGCGGCCATCATCGTATCGGGATCGGTCAGTGCGAGTTCGGCTACCCATTGCGGTGTCATCACGGGCACCGCGCCAAAGTCGGCAAGGTATGGCGCCGGATGATCGGGCGCGAGGATCACCGCGCCGCGCAGGGTTCCTGCACCGGCCAGATCGCGGAGCGCAGCGCGCGGCAGGTAGGCGCGCGGCAGCATCGTGACAGGAATGCCGCCCGGCAAATGTCGGCGGATGGCCGTGGTGCCGGGCGGCACATCCAGTTGCAGCGTTTGGCGCCCGAAAAGCGTCAGCGCCGCGCCATAGCTGGCGTGCTGGTGGAGGGGCACGGGGCGCGGCATAGGATAGGCCTGATCGAACATGGCGAGGGTTTACCCGATCTTAACCTAACATGAGGTTAACTCTGGCCATGCAACGCCACTCACGACCCGAACGAAGACATACCTCAAGGCTCCGGCCCACTTCGGCCTTGCCCACACGCCCGACTCGCGCGGCGGCGCTCCTCCTCGCTGTTGCGGTGTCGATCCCGGTTTTCGTGATTTTGACCGTGATCGAGCGGGCCCTTTAAGGGCAAAGATATGGCTGGCCTATCGGGCCGGGTTGCCCTCTGCGCCAAACCCTTGGGGCGCAGAGGGCGACACGTCAGCCCAGTTGCACCAGCGCGTGACGCTTGCGCCCGGCCGACAGCTTGACGGGCGAGGCCAGCGCGGCCGCATCCAGCATCAGCCCCGCGTCGGTCAGCGGGGCGTCGTCGATGCGCGCGCCGTTCTCGGCGATCAGCCGCTTGGCTTCCTTGCCCGATTTGGCCAAACCCGCGCGCACGATCACCTGAACGATGGAAATGCCATCGCCCACCTCGTCCTTGGCCAGGGTCAGCGTGGGCAGATCGTCCCCGATCCCGCCACGTTCGAACACCTCGCGCGCAGTCGCCGCGGCTGCGGCGGCAGCCTCGGCCCCGTGGCACAGCGTGGTCACCGCATTGGCAAGAATGATCTTGGCGTCGTTGATCTCGGAACCGGCCAGCGCACCAAGACGGTCGCATTCGTCGATGTCGATTTCTGTATACAGCTTCAGGAACCGGCCCACGTCGGCATCGGTGGTGTTGCGCCAGAACTGCCAGAATTCATAGGGCGCGCGCATATCTCCGTTCAGCCAGATCGCGCCATCGGCTGTCTTGCCCATCTTCTTGCCGTCGCTGGTGGTCAGCAGGGGCGTGGTCAGGCCGAAAATCTGGGTGTCCAGAACGCGGCGCGTCAGGTCGATCCCGTTGACGATATTGCCCCACTGGTCGGACCCGCCGAACTGCACCAGACAGCCATAGCGGCGGTTCAACTCAAGGAAATCATAGGCCTGGAGGATCATGTAGTTGAATTCAAGGAACGACAACGATTGTTCCCGGTCCAGCCGCGACTTGACGGATTCGAATGACAGCATCCGGTTGACGCTGAAATGGCGCCCGATGTCGCGCAGGAATTCCAGGTAGTTCAGGTGATCCAGCCATTCAGCATTGTTGATCATCAGCGCGTCGGTGGGGCCATCGCCATAGTCCAGGTACTTGGCAAAGACCTGCTTGATCCCCGAGATGTTGTCGTCAATCTGCGCCGGCGTCAGCAGGGGGCGTTCATCGGCGCGAAAGCTCGGGTCGCCCACCTTGGTGGTGCCACCACCCATCAGGGTGATCGGCTTGTGCCCGGTCTTTTGCAGCCAGCGCAGCGTCATGATCTGGATCAGGCTGCCGACGTGCAGCGATTTCGCCGTCGCGTCAAAGCCGATATACCCCGGCACCACACCCGCGGCCAAAGCCTCGTCAAAGCCTTGATAATCGGTGCAATCCGCGAGAAATCCGCGTTGCATCATCACAGCCATGAAATCCGATTTGGGGTGGTAGGTCATCTCTTGCCTCGGAACGTTGAACAGGGGCAGTGTATAGGCGCGGGGCAGGCAAAGGAAAAGGCCATGAATAAGGTGGCGGGGCAGGCGGGACCGATCTGGGCGCTTGGCGCAATGAGCGGCACGTCGCTTGATGGTGTGGATGCGGCACTGGTGCTGACCGACGGGCATGACATCCGCGGCTTTGGCCTCTCTGGCTACCGGGCATATTCCGAGGCGGAAAAGACGGTGCTGCGTGCGGCGCTGGGGCGCTGGAGCGGGCCCGAAGTTGACCGCGCCGCCGAAGTGGTGGAGCGCGCGCATATCGAGGCGCTGGCCCCGTTTGGCACCGCCGCGCTGGTCGGGTTTCACGGCCAGACCCTGGCGCATGAGCCGCGTGGACGCGGAACGTTGCAGGTGGGCGATGGCGCGGCCTTGGCGAAGGCGCTGGAGGTGCCGGTGGTCTGGGATTTCCGCAGCGATGATGTGCGCATGGGCGGCGAAGGCGCGCCGCTGGCGCCGTTTTTTCACCATGCCTGTGCACGTTTCATCAAGGCGCGTGAACCATTGTGTTTCCTCAACCTTGGCGGGGTTGGCAACCTGACCTATGTGGACCCGTCGATGCCGCGCCCCGAGATGCAGGGCGCCTTGATCGCCTTCGACACCGGTCCGGCGAATGCGCCCATCAATGACCTGATGCAGGCCCGGCGCGGGCTGGACATGGACCGCGACGGCGCGCTGGCCGCGCAGGGCCAGGTGGAAGAGGGCGCGCTGGAGCTGTTTCTGGCCGAAGGATACTTCTCGCGGATGCCGCCGAAGTCTTTGGACCGGAACGATTTCTCTGAAATGATAGAGCTGGTCGGCGAGTTGTCGGATGCCGATGCGGTGGCGACGCTGGCGGGCATGTGCGCCGCGGCGGTGGTGCAGGGGCTGGACCATTGCCCGACGCCGCCCTCGCGGGTGCTGGTGACCGGAGGGGGGCGGCGCAACCCGGTGATCATGGCCATGCTTCAGGCTGCGATCGACGTGCCAGTGGAACCTGTCGAGGCGGTCGGGCTGGATGGCGACATGCTGGAGGCGCAGGCTTTCGCCCATCTGGCGGTGCGGGTGGCGCGGGGCTTGCCGACGTCCTGTTCCGGAACGACGGGGGTGCGGGCGGCAGTTGGCGGCGGAATCCTCTCGCGGCCCGAAGCCCGCGCTGTCGTCGGCGGGTGATGCCCGGCGGGCGTCGCGATGTGAGTATTTTTCGAATAGTGAAGCAGGGGGCTGGCAGGCCAAGCGGTCGCCGGTGGTATCTGCAGCATTCATGGTTATGTTGGGCCTATGGATATGAGTTTTCAGTTCGACAACAGTTACGCGCGCCTGCCCGAAGGGTTTTATGCACGCCAGCGGCCCGAGCCTGTCGGGGCGCCGCATCTTGTGGCCTATAACGGGGCGCTGGCCCGGGAATTGGGGGTGTCGGAGGAACCGGGTTCAGATGCGGCAGCGGTTTTTGGCGGCAATTCGGTGCCGGAGGGGGCCGATCCGCTGGCGCAGCTCTATTCGGGGCACCAGTTTGGCACCTATAACCCTCAGCTGGGCGACGGGCGCGCTGTGCTGCTGGGCGAGGTTGTCGGGGGCGATGGACAGCGGCGTGACATCCAGCTGAAGGGATCGGGGCGGACCCCGTTTTCGCGGATGGGCGACGGGCGCGCCTGGCTGGGGCCGGTTCTGCGCGAATATCTGGTTTCAGAAGCGATGCATGCGCTTGGCATTCCAACCACGCGCGCGCTGGCCGCGGTTGAAACCGGCGAGACGGTGCTGCGCGAGGCGCCTTTGCCCGGGGCGGTGCTGACACGTGTGGCAAAAAGCCACCTGAGGGTGGGCAGCTTTCAGGTGTTTGCTGCGCGCGGGCAGATCGAGAACCTCGCTATGCTGACCGATTACGCCATTGCGCGGCATTATCCGGGGGCCGACGGCCCGCTGGGACTGTTGCGGGCGGTGCGCGATGCGCAAGCCGAGTTGGTGGTGGCTTGGATGGCTGTGGGATTTATCCATGGGGTGATGAACACCGACAACTGCGCGATATCGGGTGAAACCATTGATTATGGGCCTTGCGCCTTCATGGATGAGTTCAGTTCGGGGCGGGTGTTCAGCTCGATCGACCGGACCGGGCGCTATGCCTATGGCAATCAGCCGGGCATCGTGGTGTGGAACATGGCGCAGCTGGCGACGGCGCTGATTCAGCAATGCGAGGATGTGCAGGCGGCGGCCGATGAGGCGACCGAGATCGTGCATGCGATGCCCGAATTGCTGCGCGCGGCGTGGCTGCGCCGGTTTGCGGGCAAGATCGGGATTGCCGAGGTGCAGGACGGAGACGAGGCGCTGATCACCGATCTGCTGACGCGGATGGCGGGAAATCAGGCGGATTTCACCAATACCTTCCGGGCCCTGGCGCAGGGGGGCGCGCGTGACCAGTTTGTGAACCCGGGTGATTTCGACGATTGGGAGTTCCGCTGGCGGCAGCGGATCGCGGAAGAAGAAGCGCCCGAGGCGCGGATGCTGGCGGCGAACCCCGCGTTCATTCCGCGCAATCACCGGATCGAACAGATGATCGCGGCGGCGGTCGAGGGGGACTATGCGCCGTTCGAACGTTTGTTGGGCGTCTTGGCGCGGCCGTATGAAAACCAGCCCGACGCCGCCGATCTGGCCGCGTCACCGCTGGAGGGCGAGGTGGTTGCGGCCACCTTCTGTGGCACCTAGGCGCGGGCGGGACGGTTGATCAGGAAAATGCCGGCCGCCACCAGAACCAGTGCGACCAGCACGGCCGGTCCGATGCGTTCCCCCAGCAGCGCCCAGCCAAAGACCACCGCCAGGACAGGCGACAGGAAGCTGAAGGCCGCGACGCTGCTGGCGCGATAGATCGTCAGAAGCCAGAACCAGCTGAGAAAGCCAAGGCTGGCCACGCAGATGGCCTGAAACGCCAATCCGGCCCAGTGGATCGGTTCAAGCTCGCGGACCAGCGGGCCGAACAGCGGCGCGGCCAGCAACAGCAGCGGGGCCGAGAACAGAACCTGAGCCATCAGTTGCGAGGCGGGCCGGAGCTCTCCCAGCGGGGTCATGCGCACCATCAGCGCCACTGCTGCCCAGCCCAAAGTGGCCACCAGTGCCAAGAGATCACCAGCCAGTGAGGCCTGGCCGTTCGAGCGATCGAACAGAGCCAGAACGACGCCGGCCACCGCCAGCGCCAGCCCGGCGCTGCGAGTCCGCGTCAGCTGCTCGCCGGGCAGCCAGAGGTGTGCCGCCACCGCCAGCCAGACCGGCATGGTGTAGAAAATGACCGAGCAGCGCGACACGGTGGTCAGGTCAAGCGCGAGAAACAGACAGGTGAATTCGAAAGAAAAAATCGCCCCGGCCAGCATCGCCCAAGGCAGGATGCGGCGGGGAATAAGGATGGGCTGGCGCCGCCAGACCATCCAAAGCAGCAGCACCAAAGAGGCCCCGGCCGAGCGCAGCCCGGCCTGAAACACCGGGTTGAACCCACCTCCGGTGACCTTGATGACCACCTGATTGAACGCCAGCAGCGACGCGAACCCGATCAGGGCCGCCGCCCCGAATGCATCGATTGCGCGTCTCTCCTCCATGGGCGGACTAGGCGCCGTTCGCGGGGCGCTGTCAATAGTGCGCTCAGGCTGCCCGTTCGAGCGCTGCGACAGAGACGGTATTCGGGTCGGTCCCTGCCAAGGTGGCCACGATACGCCCATCGACCACGATGTTGGCGGCGCCGTCTACGCCTGCCTCGACGGTGATCGTGGGTTCGGTGCCGCCGTTGGGGTATTGGTAGACGATCACATCGTCGGCCACGTTGTAATCGGTGATATGAACCGGCGCGGTCGGTGTGCCTGTCAGAATGAAATCATCTTCGCCTGCGCCGCCTGTCAACGTGTCGCCCGACTGGCCGTAAAGGATGTCATCGCCTTCGCCGCCGTCCAGCACGTCAGGCGCGCCATCGTCGGTGTCCAATTCGTAATCCACGCCATTGGGCAGGGTCGGCCCGTCGCCGACGGCGAAATCGTTGCGGATGTCGGCGAGTTCGTCGTCCGTCAGGTCTCGGGTGAAGGCATTCGAGCCGGTCAGGATGTCGTTGCCGTAGCCCCCCAGCACGGTGTCCGACCCGTTGCCACCGGCGACCAGATCGTCTTGCAGGCTACCGCGCACAAGGTCGTCTCCGTCGCCGCCAAGTACCAGATCGTCGCCCGGGCCGCCGCTGACCACGTCGTTGCCCGCACCACCCGATGCAACATCATCGCCTTCGTCACCGAAGACATGGTCGTTGCCTGCGCCGCCCAACACCAAATCTTCGCCATAGCCGCCATGGATCAGGTCGTTGCCGGTGCCGCCATTGATGGTGTCGTCCTGTAACCCGCCCGAAAGTGTGTCATTGCCGCCCAGTCCGTTCAGCGTGTCATCGCCCGCGCCGCCGCGCAGGGTGTCATTGCCTTCGGTTCCTGTCAGCAGGTCGTCGCCGTCGGTGCCTGACTCGTCGATGCCTTTGGGGCCGGCGGCCTGATCGTCATCATCATCCAGCGCCTGAAACAGTGCAAAACAACCGGCAAGCCCTAGCATGCCGAGAATAACCAGTTCACCCATCAGACCACCTAAATGTTGCCACATTCCTATGGGACGCGCCGGTGATTCCGTCAATCACCAGCTGCTTGGCGTTTCTGTTTCGTGAATAATCGAGGGGGGGCGTGGGATTGATGCCTGAAATGCAATATGCCCGGCCGCTTGGGCCGGGCATGTGCATGTAAGCAATCGTTGTGACTTCAGCGGTTTTCGATATCGCTGTAATCGCGCGCGGTTTCGCCAAGGTACAGCTGGCGCGGACGACCGATTTTCAGCTGCGGATCGCTGATCTGTTCCTTCCACTGCGAAATCCAGCCGACGGTGCGGGCCACCGCGAAGATCGGCGTGAACATCGACGTGGGGAAGCCCATCGCCTCGAGGATGATGCCCGAATAAAAATCGACGTTCGGGAACAGCTTCTTGTCCTTGAAGTACGGATCTTCCAGAGCCTGCTTTTCCAGCTCCTTGGCGACTTGCAGCTTGGGGTTGTCTTCCACGCCCAGCAGATCAAGCACTTCGTCAGCCGACTTCTTCATCACGCTGGCGCGCGGGTCGAAGTTTTTATAAACGCGGTGGCCAAAGCCCATCAGGCGGAACGGGTCGTTCTTGTCCTTGGCGCGGGCGATGAATTCGGGAATCCGGTCGACCGAGCCGATTTCTTCCAACATCTCCAGACAGGCCTGGTTGGCGCCGCCGTGTGCTGGACCCCAGAGGCAGGCGATCCCGGCCGCGATGCAGGCAAAGGGGTTCGCGCCCGAAGACGACGCCAGACGCACCGTCGAGGTCGAGGCGTTCTGTTCGTGGTCCGCGTGCAGAGTAAAGATGCGATCCATCGCGCGGCTCAGGATCGGGTTCACCTCATACTCGGCGGCCGGCACACTGAAGCACATGCGCAGGAAGTTCGACGCATAGTCCAGATCGTTGCGCGGATAGACGAAGGGCTGGCCGATCGAATATTTATAGGCCATCGCGGCAATCGTCGGCATCTTGGCGATCAGGCGGATCGAGGCGACCTCACGCTGCCACGGATCGCTGATATCGGTCGAGTCGTGGTAGAAGGCCGACATTGCGCCAACCACGCCCACCATCGTTGCCATCGGGTGCGCATCACGGCGGAAGCCACGGAAGAAGTTGTGCATCTGCTCGTGGATCATCGTGTGGTTGGTCACACGCGCCTCGAAATCCTCAAGCTCGGCGGGCGAGGGCAGTTCGCCATACAGCAGGATGTAGCAGACCTCGAGGAAGTGCGAGCTTTCGGCTAGCTGGTCGATCGGATAGCCGCGGTGCAGCAGTTCGCCCTTGTCACCGTCGATGAAGGTGATGGTGCTGTCGCAGCTTGCAGTCGAGGTGAAGCCCGGGTCGTAGGTAAACACCCCGGCCTGTGCATACAACTTGCGGATGTCCAGCACATCGGGACCGGCGGTTGGCGACAGGATCGGCAATTCGAATGTCTTGCCATCAAAGCTGAGTGTCGCGGTTTTGGTCGATTCTGTCATCTACATCCCTTCCTCTTGCGTAAACGGCCCGGTTTCACGGGCCTTGCTGGCATCCTGCCAGACACAGGTGGTATCGACGCAATATTACCCAATCATGAACATGGCCGGGGTCATGCTGCGTCGCTCAAGCGGGCCAGGGATTCATCCTTCCCAAGCACCAGCATCATATCGAATACGGATGGCGTTACGGACCGTCCGGCAAGGGCCGCCCGAAGCGGAGCCGCCAGTTTCCCGAACTTGGTGTCCTTTGCTTCGGCAAAGCCGTTCAGCGCGCTCTCCAACTCGTCACGGGTCCAGCTAACACTTTGCAAATGCGGCGTCAATTCCGACAGTATACCATCGGATACCGAAGCCAGCGCCTTTTGTGCCTTCTCGTCCGGTTGAATCGGCCGCGATTGCAGAACAAACGCCGCTTTTTCAAGCAGTTCGGGGAATGTTTTCGCGCGGTCTTTCAGGCAGAACATGGCACGTTCCAATGCATCCGACTGATCTGACGTCAGGGCAGGCAACCCGGCAGCCTCCAGATAGGCCTCGATCTCCTGCCGCAACGCAGCATCATCCCCCAAAGCAATATGCTGCCCAGAGAGGTTTTCAAGTTTTTTCGTATCGAACCGCGCCGGAGACCGTCCGATTCCGTCCAGATCGAACCAATCTCGCGCCTGTTCATCGGTAAAGAATTCGTCGTCGCCGTGGCTCCATCCCAGCCGGGCCAGATAGTTGCGCATTCCGGCGGCCGGATAGCCCATCGCCTGATATTCCTGCGCCCCCAGCGCGCCATGGCGTTTGCTGAGCTTCTTGCCGTCGGCGCCGTGGATCAGAGGGATATGCGCCCAGACCGGCACGGCCCAGCCCATCGCCTGATAGATCATCATCTGACGCGCGGCGTTGTTCAGGTGGTCGTCGCCGCGAATGACATGGGTCACGCCCATATCGTGATCGTCGACCACAACCGCAAGCATGTAAACCGGGGTGCCATCGCTGCGCAGCAGAACCATGTCGTCCAGTTGGTCGTTGCGGATGGTCACATCGCCCTGCACCTGATCGTGGATCACGGTCTCGCCGGTTTCGGGCGCCTTGATCCGGATCACATAGTCGCCTTCAGGGTGCGACTCGGGTGCCGCGTCGCGCCAGGGCGAGCGGAACAGGGTCGAGCGGCCTTCGGCGCGGGCCGTCTCGCGGAAGGCGGCAATTTCCTCTTGTGTGGAAAAGCATTTGTAGGCCTTGCCCTCGGCCAGCAGTTGCCGCGCGACCTCGGCATGGCGCGCAGCGCCTTCAAACTGGCTCACCACCTCTCCGTCGTGATCAAGGCCCAGCCAGGCCAGCCCCTGAAGGATCGCCGCCGTTGCCTCGGGGGTCGATCGCGCGCGGTCGGTGTCTTCGATCCGCAACAGGAATTTCCCGCCGCGCCCGCGGGCATAAAGCCAGTTGAACAGGGCCGTGCGGGCGCCGCCGATGTGCAGGAAGCCAGTAGGAGATGGGGCGAACCGGGTAACGACATCTGCGGACATGGGTGCGGATTTACCTTTTGGTAACGATGGGGGAGATAGCTTGGCGCCTGTCTAACGAGCCGAAGGGCGGGGGGCAAGCATGCGTGCCGTGATGGCCGCGACGGCAGCCTTGGATCGGGTGATCGCGGAGCAGCGGGGGGCGCTGTTTCCCTGGGTTCCGGTTTGCATGGCGATGGGGATCGGGCTGTATTTCGGTCTCTCTCGCGAACCCGAGGCGGTTGCCTATGCCGGTGTTGTGGCGGGGTCTTTTCTTCTGACGATGCTGGCGTGGCGCTGGTCCGGCGCGCTTGGCACGCTGGCCCTTGCGCTGGCGCTGATCGGCGCGGGGTTCACGCTGGCCGGTTGGCGGGCACATCGGCTGGCGGCGCCAGTGCTGGAATTTCGCATGTACGGGGCGGTCGAGGGGCGCGTCGTCGGGCTGGACAGGTCGGCCTCGGACGCGCCGCGCGTTACGCTTGACCGGGTGCGGCTGGCGGGCGTGTCGGCTGCACGCACCCCCGAGCGGGTGCGGATTTCGCTGCATGGCGATGCAGTGGCCGACGATGCGATGCTACGCCCGGGCACCCGCATCATGACAACCGCGAACATGTCACCTCCACAAGGCCCGGCCGAACCCGGGGGCTTTGATTTCCGACGCCACGCCTGGTTTCAATCACTTGGTGCGGTGGGCTATTCCCGCGTTCCGGTTCTGCGGGTTGCCGCGCCCGAACCCGCGCCGGACACTTTCATCTTCGCAATACGGCAGGCGATTTCGCTGTATGTCCGCGCCGAATTGCCGGGCGATATCGGCGGCTTTGGCGCGGCAATCACGACGGGCGACCGGAGCGGCATCCGGCAGGCCGCGCTAGACGCGCTGCGGGCCTCGAACCTTGCACATCTGCTGGCGATTTCGGGTCTGCACATGGGGCTTTTGGCCGGGTTCGTCTTTGGCGCGCTGCGGCTGGGCCTTGCGCTGGTGCCGGTCATCGCCCTGCGCTGGCCGACCAAGCGAATTGCGGCCTGTGGAGCTTTGATCGCGGCCACCGCCTATCTGGCGCTGTCGGGCGGAAACGTCGCGACGGAGCGGGCCTATGTGATGGTTGCCGTGGCGTTGGTCGCGGTGCTGTGCAGCCGCCGCGCGCTATCACTGCGGGCCGTGGCGGTGGCGGCGGTGATCGTCCTGTCCCTCCGACCAGAGGCATTGCTGGGCCCGGGCTTCCAGATGTCGTTTGCCGCAACGACGGCCCTTGTGGCTGTATTCAATGCCATGCGCGACGACAGGCTGCCGCGGCTTCCGGGCTGGGCACGGCCAGTTGCGGCCGTGGTGATTTCCTCGGCGGTGGCGGGGGCGGCAACAGCGCCAGTGGGGGCGGCGCATTTCAACACGCTGTCGCATTACGGGCTGATCGCCAACCTGTCATCCGTCCCCTTGATGGGGGTGCTTGTGGTGCCCGCCGCCGTTCTGGCACTGTGCCTTGCGCCACTGGGGCTCGACTGGATCGGCCTGTGGTTGATGGGGCTTGGCCTTCGGTGGATCCTTTGGGTGGCTGAAACTGTATCGGGCTGGGACGGGGCGCAAGGGTTCGTGGCGGCACCGCACTGGGCCGTGCTGCCGCTGCTGGCCTTTGGCGCGCTGGTGGTGGTTGCTTGGCAAGGGCGCGGGCGTTGGCTGGGTGCTGCGCCGATGCTGGCAGCGCTGCTGCTTTGGGCCCAGGCCGAGCGGCCCGAGATCCTGATCGCCGATACCGGAACTTTGGTCGGGGTTGCCACCGAGGCCGGCCGCGCGCTCAGCAAGGCGCGCGGGGCCGGGTTCGTCGCGGGGATCTGGCTGGAAAACGATGGCGACGGGGCCGGGCAGCAAGGTGCCGCGGCGCGCTGGCCCTCGGCCGGTAAAGGAGAGCCGCTGCGCATTGCACTGGGCCCGCACGAGATTATTCACCTTTCGGGAAAACGGATGGCAGCCACGTTCTCCGAAACAACACGCACCTGCGCGGCCGATCAGATCATCGTCTCGTCGGTCAAGCTGACGGTTGCGGGGCCGTGCCTGGTGTTTGACCCACCTGTGCTGCGCAAAACCGGAAGCCTTGCAATTCACCGGGGTCGGCTCGTCAGCGCGCGTGATGCCACTGGCGCGCGCCTCTGGAATACATCTCGGCGGCGTCAGTAGGTCCGGATCAGCCCAACCAGCTTGCCTTGGACCTTAACCTTGTCCTCGGGCAGAACGCGTGTTTCATAGGCGGGGTTCGCCGCCTCCAGCGCGATGGCATTGCCGCGCCGGTAAAAGCGCTTCAGCGTTGCCTCTGCATCCTCGACCAAAGCCACGACGATATCGCCATTGTCCGCCACCGAGGTTTCGCGGATCACCACGACATCGCCATCGTTGATCCCGGCGTCGATCATGGAATCGCCTTTGACTTCAAGCGCGTAGTGTTCGCCTTTCGACGACACCATCGCGCCCGGAACGGCCACTTGATGCGACACATGGCTGATGGCCTCGATCGGGACACCGGCGGCGATGCGGCCCATGACCGGCAGCTCGATGGCCGAAGCCACCACCGGCGCGGCATTGGCAGGGCGCGACACATCGGGTTTGTCGCCGTCGATCACGCGGGGTTGGAAACCGGCGGTGCCATTCATGCTGTCGGGCAGGCGGACGATTTCGATGGCGCGGGCACGGTGGGCCAGACGGCGAATAAAGCCGCGTTCTTCAAGGGCCGTTATCAGCCGGTGAATGCCTGATTTCGACCGCAGGTCAAGTGCGGCTTTCATTTCGTCAAAGCTCGGCGGAACACCGTCGCGTTGCACCCGCTTGTGAATGAATTCAAGCAGATCAAGCTGCTTTTTCGTCAACATATCGATGCCCCTATGCCCGGTTGTTCCACTTTGTTCTAGGCATGTTCCCGTTTTGTGTCAACGGTTTGATCGCGGTGTTGGCGTTATGCCGCAGCTACAGCGCGACATAGTCGACAATCTCGCCGCGCGTTCTGGCAGGATCATTTGCCGGCCGACGGATCAATGCATCGGCGCGCGACAACAGGCCCAGCATCGCGCTGTCCTGATCATTGAAAGCGTGGATCGTCTCGCCGTCGCGGACCGCGCGCATGTAATGTTCGCGCGGGCCGTTCTCAGCCAGGTCCTCTGACAACGTCGCGCGACGCAATATCGGCGCCTCGGGCGGGAAACCGGCCATCACACGGAGCATTGGGAGGATAAAGATATGTCCGCAAACCATTGCTGACACCGGATTTCCCGGAAGTCCGACCAGCGCAGAGCCCCCCAGGCGCCCCGCCATCAGCGGTTTGCCGGGCCTCATTGCGATCTTGTAGAACGACCGTTCCAGCCCGGCGCCTTGCGCCACTTGCCCGACCAGATCGTGATCGCCAACCGAGGCACCGCCGATGGTGACAATCAGGTCGGCGTCCTGCGCGAGGTTCAGCGCGGTTTCCAAAGACTCCGTCCGGTCGCGTGCTATCGGAAGAATGCGGACTTCGGCACCGGCATCCCCCAGCATTGCAGCCAACCCAAAGGTGTTGGAGACGGTAATCTGATCCGCGCCGGGCGTATCGTCCGGCATCACCAATTCGTCGCCGGTTGAGATCAGCGCCACGACTGGCCGCCGCCGCACAGGCACCTGCGCGACATGCATCGCGGCCAGCAGCGCGATGTCTGCCGGGCGCAGAAGGCGGGGCGCGTCGATGCTGTCTCCGGCCCGGAAATCGCCGCCGCGCGGGCGAACGTTTGTTTTGTGACCCGGGGTATCGGTTATCGTAATCACATCGCCGCGGCGGGTAATATCCTCTTGGATGACAACGAAATCAGCGCCTTCCGGCATTGGCGCACCGGTAAAGATGCGCACGGCCTGGCCTGCGCCGACCTTGCCGGGAAACCCGTGCCCCGCGGCGGATTCACCGATGACGCGGAACATCCCGTGCAGCTCGGCTTCGGCCGATTTCACCGCGTAGCCATCCATCGAGGAGGCATCGAAAGGCGGCTGATCGCGCCGCGCGGCCACGGGTCCGGCCAAGACGCGCCCGGCCGCGCGCCCAAGCGGCACACGCTCGACCGGCAGAACCGGGACAAGATCGAACAGAAGGGCCCGGGCGTCATCGACCGTAATCATGCGATACCTCTACTGAGCCTCGTAACGGCCTGATTTTCCGCCGTCTTTCAGGGTTACCCGGACGCCTCCGATCTCCATTGCCTTGTCGGCGGCCTTGACCATGTCATAGACCGTCAGCGCGGCGATGCTGACCGCGCTCAGCGCCTCCATCTCGACCCCGGTCTGGCCAGTTGTCTTGACCGTGGCGCTGATGCGCACGCCGGGCAGGCTGGCATCGGTGGTAAGATCGACCGAGACCTTGGTGATTGGCAGTGGGTGGCACAGCGGGATCAGGCCCGAGGTTTGCTTGGCGCCCATGATCCCGGCCAGCCGCGCGATGCCCATCACATCGCCTTTCCCTGCGCGCCCCTCGGCAATCAGGGCCAGGGTTTCCGGGGCCATGCGTACATGGCCTTCGGCAGTGGCAATGCGCGCGGTGCTGGCCTTGTCCGAGACATCCACCATATGCGCAGCGCCGGTGTCGTCGAAATGAGTCAGCGCCATCACATGGCTCCGGGGGTCAGGGGGTTGGCCAGCAGGTCGGTCGTGGCCTGCGCCACATCAGATTGTCGCATCAGGCTTTCCCCGATCAGGAAGCTGCGGATGCCGTAGCGCGCCATTTCGGACAGATCGTCCGGCGTCGACAGGCCGCTTTCCGACACGATGATGCGGTCGGTCGGTACCAGTTTCGACAGGCTGCGCGAGGTGTCCAACGATGTCTCGAAGGTTTTCAGATCGCGGTTGTTGATCCCGATCAACCGGCTGTTCAGCTTGGCCGCGCGTTCCAACTCGGCGGCGGTATGCACTTCGATCAGCGCATCCATGCCCCATTCGGTTGCGGCCTCTTCCAGCTCTGCAGCCTGCGCGTCCGAAACGCTGGCCATGATGATCAATATGCAGTCGGCCCCCAGCGCGCGCGCCTCGGCCACCTGATAGGTGTCATACATGAAATCCTTGCGCAGGACCGGCAATTCGCAGGCGTCGCGGGCTTCGGCGAGGAACGGTTTGGCGCCCTGGAAGGATGGCGTATCCGTCAGCACCGAAAGGCAGGTCGCGCCGCCTTGTTCGTAGGCCGCGGCCAAGGCGGCCGGGTCGAAATCGGCGCGGATCAACCCTTTGGACGGGCTGGCCTTTTTCACCTCGGCGATCAGCCCATAACCTTCGCGGGTGGCCTTGGCGATGGCGTCTGCAAAGGGGCGCACGGGAGAGGCGGCGCGGGCCTCGGCCTCGATCTCTTCCATTGGTTTCGCGGCCTTGTCCGCCGCGATTTCCTCAAGTTTGTAGGCTTTGATCTTGTCTAGAACGGTTGTTGTCATGATGCCTCCGGTTCGCCCCAGTTTATGGGCCGCGCGCCGCGGGCCTGCAACCACCCATTCACCTGCGAAAACGGGCGTGATCCAAGGAAGCCGCGATAGGCGGACAGGGGCGAGGGATGGGCCGTTTCGATGCGAAGGTGGCCGGGATGTTTCATGCGCCGCGCCCGGGCCTGCGCGGGTTTACCCCAGAGGATCAGCGCGCGCGGAGCGTCGTCCAGCCGGTCCAGCACCTGATCGACCAGCGTCGCCCAGCCAAGCCCCTTATGGCCGTTCGCCTTGCCCTGCGGCACGGTCAGCGCGGTGTTCAGAAGCAATACGCCCTGATCAGCCCAATCCTGCAGCGCGGTAGAGGGATGCGAAATACCAAGATCGTCCTGCAACTCTTTGAAGATGTTTCCAAGACTATCGAGCCTTCCGCCGAAATCCGGCGCGATGGAAAAGGCCAGCCCATCCGCCTTGCCGGGCGTGTGATAGGGATCCTGGCCCAGGATCACGACGCGGGTATCGTCGGGCTGCGTGCGCTCCAGCGCGGCGAACGCCTGCGACGCAGGTGGAAAGATCGGCCCGGGTTCTTGCTGCAGCCGGGCTGCGATCCGATCGAAGTCGTCTTTGAAAAACGGAAGCCTGCCCCAATCGCCCAGTCGCGCGCGGCTTGGCCGATACGGGGGCGTCACGCCGAGGCGGAGGTTGTGATTGCGGCGACCTGATCGACCTTGGCGCGCGCGGCACCGCTGTCGATGCTTTCGGCGGCAATCGCGACGCCTTCGCGCAGGTCGGCCGCCGTACCCGCCACCACCAGCGCGGCCGAGGCGTTCAAAAGCACCGCATCTCGATAGGCCGAAGGCGCGCCGCCCAGCAAAAGACGCATGGCCGCGGCGTTTTCGGCCGGGCTTCCGCCGACAATCGCTTCAAACGGATGCACCGGCAGCCCGGCATCCTCGGGGTTCAGTTCGAATTCGGAGAGCGCCCCACCGTCATCCAGCGCGCAGACCCAGCTGACGCCGGTAATCGTCAGCTCGTCAGTGCCATCCGAGCCATGCACCAGCCACGCACGTTCGCTGCCCAATTGCCCTAGCGTTTCGGCCATCGGACGGATCAGATCGCGGGTGAACGCTCCGGTCAGCTGACGTTTGACGCCCGCCGGGTTGGTCAACGGACCCAGGATGTTGAAAATGGTGCGCGTGCCAAGTTCCGCCCGCACCGGCCCGACATGCGCCATCGCCGGATGATGCATCGGCGCCATCATGAACCCGATCCCCGTCGCAGCAATGCATTGTTCGACCACTTTGGGGCCGACCATCACCTTGATCCCGATCTCTGACAGCGCATCCGCCGCACCGGATTTCGAGCTGAGATTGCGGTTGCCGTGCTTCGCCACAGGCACACCGGCACCCGCGACCACAAAGGCGGTGGCGGTGGAAATATTCAGCGTGCCCTTGCCATCGCCGCCGGTGCCGACGATGTCGATCGCCCCCAGCGGAGCCCTTACCTTGTGGCAGCGCGCGCGCATCGCAGCAGCAGCGGCGGCATATTCATCCACCGTTTCACCACGGGTGCGCAGCGCCATCAGCAGGCCACCGATCTGGCTGGGTGTAGCTTCGCCTGCGAACAACAGGCCAAAGGCGGTTTCCGCCTCGGCCCGGGTCAGCGGGCGGTCGGCAGCGGCCCCGATAAGGGGTTTTAACTGGTCGCTCATGCCGGGACTTTCATCAGCTTCAGGAAATTGCCAAGCAGCGCGTGCCCATGTTCCGAGGCGATCGACTCGGGGTGGAACTGTACGCCATGAATCGGCAACGTTCGATGCGACAGGCCCATGATGGTGCCATCCTCCAGCGCTGCGGTGATCTCCAGCGCGTCGGGCAGGCTTTCGCGGTCCACCACCAGCGAATGATAGCGCGTGGCGGCGAAGGGGCTGGGCAGCCCTGCGAAGACGCCGCCACCGTCGTGTCGGATGGCGCCCATCTTGCCATGCACGATCTCGCCTGCGCGCACGACGCGCCCGCCAAAGGCCTGACCGATGGTCTGATGGCCTAGACATACGCCCAGCAAAGGGGTGCCCGACTGCGCCGCGGCTTGCGTCAACCCAAGGCAGATACCGGCGCGATCCGGGTCGCAGGGGCCTGGCGACAGCAGAATGGCCGCTGGGTTCATCGCCATCGCGTCGTCCACGCTCAGCGCATCGTTACGGCGCACCACGACCTCGGCACCAAGCTCGCCCAGATAGTGGACAAGGTTGTATGTAAAACTGTCATAGTTGTCGATCAGCAGCAGCATGGGGCATTCGGTCTTTATGGGCTGGAGGCGCGCAAGCCTTTGACGGTATGATATTCGCGACAACATGTTCAGGGATGGGCGCGGGCGTCAAGGGCGCACGTTTGCAGCTTGGCCGCGCGTCGCCCCGGGTACCAAAGCAGGGGCGGGTCTTGGCCAAAGCTCCGGTGCCGGTGAGTGCGGGATGAGGCAGGGCAGGCAGATGCGCGGATTTATCAGCGGGCTAATCTGGGGCGGTGTGGCGATGGGGCTGCTGGTGGCCACGGTGTCGCTGATTGCGCCGCTTGCGCCCCGGCCAGATGTGGCCAGCGAAATATCCGCGCCCGCGATGACGCGCCCCGAAGCGCCAGCCGCGGAGGTGCCTGCGCCGGGCAACGACGCAGACCTCGTCGATACGCCGCCCAGCGTGCCCCGCACGGCCGACAGCGACGGAACGGCGGATGTCGCCGGCCCGGCCGGGGATCCCACCAGCAGCGCGGGCAAGCCCGAAGTTGCCGTGGCACCGGAACAGCCGATTGCAGGGCCGGGCGTATCGGGCGCGCCCGATATTGGAAACCCCAGTGACAGTCCGCCAAACATCGCAGATCCGTCAGCGGTGGCCTCTCCCGGTAACCAGACCCAAGCGCCCGAAGTCGAGACAGCGACGGTTCCAGAGGCGCCCGGGGTCGGCCGTGCCCCTCAACCGGTCCCGCAACCGCAACCAGAGAGCGATGTGGCACAAGGCCCGGATCAGGAGATGCCTGTTCTACCCACTGATCCGGTTGTGATGCCTGAACCAAGCATGGATGCGGCGCCGGCGGTTTCGCTCACTCCCGCGTCGAAGCCTGCCGATGCCGTACCGCCCATCGCGGCCCAAACCTCCAAGCAGGAAGGTACCGCACCGCAGATCGAGACCACCCGCGCGCCCGCCAGACATACGTTCGCCGTCGAGCCCCCCGTTCTCCCGGCCGAGTCGGATGCGCAGCCAGAGGTTGCGCGTGCATCGGTCGCGCCGCCGCGCGACCCGGCTGTGTCCGAGGCCAAGCCCGACCCGGTACCAGAGGCATCAGAGGCGCCGGAGGCTGCAACAAACCCGGCCCCGGCGGAACAGTCCGACGTTGCGACAAGAAACAGCTCTCTGCCTGTCATTGAACCAGCATCGGAGAGCGATCAGCCGGATGACGGGTCCGCCCCCCGGACCGCAACACTGCCTCAGGCGGGGGCGCCAGACACAGCGCTGGTCCCGCGCATCGGTCAACCGGTGATCCCGCTGACCGACCGCACAGAGGCACCTGCCGCGACACCCACGGTCGAGCCGCCCGAGGCTCCAGCGGCGGATGCGCCCGCGATTGCACGTTTTGCGGCGCCCTTCGATAATCCCGAGGACAAGCCCCTGATGAGCATTGTCCTGATCGACGATCCGCGCGCCATTGGAATAGAGGCCCTGCGCGAGTTTCCCTATCCGCTGACCTTTGCGGTTGATCCGCTTGACCCGGATGCTGCCGCGCGCATGGCGCGCCACCGCGCGAATGGATTCGAGGTCGTGGCACTGGTGGATTTGCCGCAGGCCGCCACCGCGCAGGATGTCGAAGTTGCGCTCTCGGCCAGCTTGACTGCGCTGCCGGATACAGTCGCCCTGCTGGAAGGAACGACAAGTGGCTTCCAAGGCAACCGCGCTCAATCCGATCAGGTCAGCGCCTATGCGCAGGCAACCGGTCGTGGCTTGATTACACAGGGCAACGGGTTGAACACGGCTCAGAAACTTGCCTTGCGCAACGGGGTCCCGGCGCTGCCTGTGTTCCGTGACTTCGATGGCGCAGGCCAGACACCGACTGTCATGCGCCGCTTTCTGGATCAGGCTGCATTCCGTGCGCGGCAGGAAGGCGGCGTGATCATGCTTGGCCGGGTGCGGCCGGATACCATCTCGGCTCTTCTCCTCTGGGGCTTGCAGGATCGCGCCAACCGTGTCGCGCTTGCTCCGGTCTCGGCTGTGCTTGCGAAAGCCGTGGACGACACGCGCTGATCCGCGCGGATCGCGCTTCGCGGGATGCCTCCGGCGGGGATATTTCAAGCCCAAAGAAGCTTGGGGTCACATTGCGTTCTTTGGGCCTCAAATATCTCGGGGGAGTCCCGCAGGGACGGGGGCAGAGCCCCCTTCAACCCCTGCCTCAGAGCCCCCAGTTGCGCCAGGCGTCCTGGCTGCCTCGAAACACGTTCAAATCGGTATTGCCGCGCACGCCCGGAACGATACCAGTGCCTGTGTATTGCCAGAACGTCCATCCTGCGCCGGGATAGACCTGCCCGGGGTGGCCTGCGACCGAGCGCAGCCAGAATTCGGTGCCGCCCAGCCGTCCGATCCCGGTGTCCTTGAAGAAATCCGGCGTGGTGTAGATCACCGGGCGCTTTCCATAGTGACGTTCAAGGATATTCAGGAAGGTGCGCGCCTCGCGACGGACTTCGGCGCCATCGGGGCGGCGGCGGCAGGTGGGCGAGCGGTGGTTCCATTCCATGTCCAGCACATGCGGCAAGGAGCTGGCATCGCGTGGGACATTACGGATGAACCAGCGGGCTTGTTCCTCTGCCGGGCGGCAGAAGTAGAAATAATGATACGCACCGTTTCGAATTCCGGCCTGCCGCGCGCCCGTGCGATGGGCGCGATACATCGGGTCCAGATGGTCGCCGCCTTCGGTCGCCTTGATATAGGCGAATTGCACGCCCGAGGCGCGCACGCTGCGCCAGTCGATATCGCCCTGGTAGCGGGCCACGTCGATGCCGTGGATGACATAATGCTGGGGCGTGCGCCCGGTCCATTCGTGGGGTTTGGAATCGTCGAAAACCGGAGCTTCCACGATGTGACCGGCGGCGTCGACCACGGGTGGGTGGGGCGTGGGCGCCCGCGATCCACAGGCGGTCAGGGCAGCAAGGGCGAGGGCGGAGAAAAGGGCAAGGCGCATAGCCACACCTTGGCGGCGGGACCGGCTCCTGCGCAAGCCTGTCTTTGGGCCTTGCGCAGGGTTTCGCGCGCGCTAGCGGTTGCCGCCGGTGCGGAACCGGGCGGCATCGGCCGCGGCGCGGCGGATCGCGTTCGATTTATGCACGGTTTCCTGATATTCGGCCTCGGGGTCGCTGTCATAGACCACGCCACCCCCGGCCTGGATATACAGCTTGCCGTTCTGCGTGATGGCAGAGCGCAGGGCGATGCACATGTCCATATCGCCGCCCGCGCTGAAATAGCCAACACCGCCGCCGTAAAGCCCGCGTTTCTCGGGTTCCAGCTCGTCGATGATCTCCATCGCGCGGACCTTGGGCGCGCCGCTGACGGTGCCTGCGGGCATCCCGGCAAAGAAGGCATCCAGCGCGTCTTTGCCGTCGTCCAGCTCTCCCACCACGTTCGACACGATATGCATCACATGGCTGTAGCGTTCGATGATGAACTGTTCGGTCGGGCGCACGGTGCCAATCTTCGAGACGCGGCCGGTGTCATTGCGGCCCAGATCCAGCAGCATCAAGTGTTCGGCGCGTTCCTTGGCATCGGCCAGCAGCTCGGCCTCGAGCGCGCGATCCTGTTCCGGCGTGGCACCTCGGGGGCGGGTGCCGGCGATGGGGCGGATCGTCACCTCGCGCCCGAAGACGCGCACGAGGATCTCGGGGCTGGCGCCGATCACCTGGAAGCCGCCGAAATCGAAATAGAACATGAAGGGCGACGGGTTCGTCCGCCGCAGTGAGCGGTAGAGCGAGAACGGCGGATGCCGGAACTCCTGCGTCCAGCGTTGCGAGGGCACCACCTGAAAGATGTCACCGGCGCGGATGTATTCCTTGGCGGTGTCCACGGCGGCGCGATAGCCCTCGGGCGTGAAGTTCGAGCTGGGCGGCGCCATGTCTTCCTCGTCGCCCAGATCGCGGCTGTCGCCGGGCATGGCGCGTTCCAGATCGCGCACCGCGTCCATCACGCGCTCAGCGGCCTGCGCATAGGCGGCGCGTGCCGATTGCGCCTCGCTGACCCAGACGGGCGAGACCACGGTGACCTCGCCCTTCACCCCGTCCAGCACCGCCACGACCGAGGGGCGCAGCATCATCGCATCGGGCGCGCCGATCGGGTCGGGGTTGATGTGGGGCAGGTGTTCGACAAGGCGCACCATGTCATAGCCCAGATAGCCGAACAGCCCGGCCGAGGCCTGCGGCAGGTCGTCTGGCAGGTCGATCCGGCTCTCAGAGATCAGAGCGCGCAGCGCGTCCAGCGGGTTGCCCTCCATCGCGGTGAAGGCCTCAGGATCGAACCGCGCCTGCCGGTTGACCTCTGACGTGGTGCCCCGGCAGCGCCAGATTAGATCGGGCTTCATGCCGATGATCGAGTAGCGCCCGCGCACCTCGCCGCCGGTGACTGATTCCAGCATGAAGGCATCGGTCTGGTTGCCGGCCAGCTTCAGCATCAGCGACACCGGCGTATCCAGATCGGCCGCAAGCCGGGTATAGACCACCTGGTTTTCGCCCGCTGAATAAGCACGGGCGAAGCTGTCGAAATCCGGTGTCAGGGCCATGGTCTGTCTCTTAGTTGAAACCGGCGAGAACCGCGTTCAGCGCCTGTTCGTCGATCCGTGCGCCTGCGCGCAGCTGGGCATCGCGTGCGAAGGCGGCAAACAACGCCTGTGCCAGTGCTTGGTCCATCTGGTTCGACAAGGCCTCGCGGGTGCGGCGGATGTCGTCGCTGTCTTCGGGGGCGTCAGTGGCGTCAAGACGCACAAGGAACACGTCGGTTTCGCCCTCGATCACGCGGGTCTCGCCCACCTCCATCTGGAACACCTGCTCCATGAAGTTTGGCGGCGTCGCGTCGATATAGGCAGACCGCATCAGCCCGTTTTCGACGTTCACGGGCAGGCCGGTCGATTCAAAATCGCCCGCTTCGGTCACCTCTGCTGACAGGGCTTCAGCGCGCGCGGCCAGCGCCTCGCGGGTTTTGGCGTCGGTCCAGGCTGTGGCAACGGCCTCGCGTGCGTCATCAAAAGGTTGGGGCCGCTCGGGCAGGATTTCATCCAGCCTCAGGGCAAAGATTCCGCCATCGTCCAGGAACGCGATTTCGGGGAAATCGCTTTCAGTGACCTGCGCGGCGGTGTCGTCGAAGGCGGCATAGGCGGCAATGCCTTCGCCATTGTCCGGGGTCCAGTCCAACTGGCCCAGCGTCATTTCGGTTTCCTTGGCCACGTCTTCCAGCGTGGCACCCCCGGCGAGCATGTCTTCGATCGGTTCGGCGCGGGCTTCGATCTGGCGGCGGGCCTGTTCGGCGGCCAGTTCGTCGCGTAATTCATCGCGCACATCGTCGATGGGCGTATCGCGGGCGGCCAGAATGCCGTTGATGCGGAACAGCGCCGGGCCCAGATCTGTTTGCAGCGGGCCGACAACTTCGCCTTCTTCGGCGGCAAAGACGGCCTCTGCCGCGGCGCCCAGATCGGCAGTGGTTACATCGCCCATGTCGATATCGGCCAGATCAAGACCACGGTCTGCGACCAGCGTCTCGAACGTGGTGCCGCCGACTTCCAGTTGGGCCTTGGCCTCACTCGCGGCCTCTTCGTTGCCGTAGACCAGCCGTTCCACCAGACGACGGTCGGGCAGCTGGTATTCTGCAGCGCGATCTTCGAACAGTCGCTGAATGGCGGCATCGTCCACCTCGACGCTGTCGATCACCTGCTCGGGCGTCAGCGCGACATAGGTGATACGGCGCGTCTCGGCCAGGCGGAACATGTCGGGGTTTTCATCATAGAAGGCTTGCAGCTCTTCTTCGGTCGGCTCGGCCAGCGGCTCTTCCAACGTGTCCGGGCTGAGCGTGGCATAGGTAAAGCTGCGCCGCGCGCCGACGAAATCGATCAGAAGGTTCGTCAGCACCGGGGGCATCACCACGCCCGAGGTCACGGCCGCCTGCACCAGAGTGCGCGCGCTCTCGGCCCGCAGATCTTCCTCGAACTCGGTTTCCTTCATGTTCGCGCGATCCAGCGCAAAACGATAGGTTTCGCGGTCGAATTTGCCATCAATGCCTTGAAACGCCGGGATCTGCACGATCTCGCGCTGCAGGTTTTCATCGCCCGACGAAATGCCCAGACGCTGGGTCTCATCGTCCAGTGCGGCCAGTTGCACAAGGCGGGCCAGCACGGCGCGGTCCAGTCCCAGCTCGCGGGCGCGGGCCACCGTCATGGCCTGGCCGGTCTGGGCCTCAAAGGCCTGCATTTCGCGCTGAAGTTCGCGCGCGTATGCGTCGATCGTGATCGGTTGATCGCCCACTTTGCCAATGGTGCGGATGTTGCCGCCCAGATTGGTGGCGCCGAACCCGGCCAGGCCGATGATCAGCAAGCCAACGATGATCCAGACAAAGGTTCTGGACAGATTTTTAGCGCGCGCGGCCATGTGCTCTCCCTTGTGCACGTGGGGGCCCGTTGGGCGGACTCGGTACGTGCCTGTCGAATTTGGACCTGTCTAATCTGCGCACCCCGGGGGGGCAAGGTCAGATGGCAAAGCCGGACAGGCGGTTGACCATCGTTTCAATGCCCGCGCTGTCCAGATTGGCAAAGGCGATGCGCAGGTGGCGCGCGCCGCTGGTGTCTTCGGGCGGGACGAACATGGTGGCAGGCAGCAGCAGGATGCCCGCCTCGCGCACCAGCCGCTGGGCCACCTCATCGGCGGGCGCGTCAAACGGATGTTGGACGTAGGCGAAATAGGCGCCAAGGCCGCGCATCTGCCAGCCCTGCGCGGCCAGTCTGTCAAAGCCGCGCGCGATGGCGGCGCGACGGGTGAGGATTTCCTGTCGTTCGCCCGCCAGCCAGTCGTCAAGGTGGCGCAGGCCCCACAGCGCGGCGTGCTGACCCAGCTGGTTGGGGCAGATGGTGACGCTGTCGATGAACTTCTCGACCTCGGACAGAAGCGGAGGATCAGCGATGATCGCACCGACGCGGTGGCCGGTCAGGCGGAACGCCTTGGAGAAGGAATACAGGTGGATCAGCGTATCGCGCCAGTCGGGATCGGTGAACAGATCATGCGGCGCGCCGCTGCGGCTGTCGAAATCGCGATAGGTTTCATCAAGGATCAGCTTGATCCCACGGCTACGCGCCAGCGCCATGAAGGCGGCGATCAGCTCGGCCGGGTATTCCACGCCGGCCGGGTTGTTGGGTGACACCAGCGCGATGGCGCGGGTGCGCGGGGTGATCAGCGCCTCGGCCCGGACGGGATCGGGCAGCAGGTCGGGCCCGGTGAACAGGGGCAGGGCGCGCACGCCCGACATGTCCAGATACATCTTGTGGTTGAAGTACCACGGCGTCGGCAGGATCACCTCGTCCCCTTCGACGGTCAGAGCGTCCACCACGGCGGCAAATGCCTGATTGCAGCCTGCGGTGATGGCGACATCCTGCGCGGCAATCGTGCCGCCATAAAGGCGCGACCATTTCTGCGCCAGTTCAGCGCGCAACTCGGGCAGGCCCAGATCGGGGCCATACAGATGCGCGGCATCGTGGGTCAGCACCACCTCGGCAAGCGCCTCGCGCAGCGCGCGCGGTGGCGGCGCGACCGGGGCGGCCTGGCTGACGTTGATCAGCGGACGCTCGGGCGGGAATGTCACCCCGTCCAGCCAGCGCGACGCGGCAATGATCGGCGGGGCAAAGGTGGCGTTGGTGCGGCCGGTCATGGCGGGGCTCCGGGAATGGGCGGTGTCGGGCATGGTGTAACCTGCGCCGCGGCCAAAGGAAATGCCGCCTAAGCGGGGCGTTCAAGTGCCGCAAACGCCGTGGCAACCAAAGCGCCGGGCAAGGCGCGGTCCAGCGGCTGATGCCCGGCCAGCAGGCGAAAGAAGATCGGGCCATAGATCATGTCGAGCAGCGTTTCCATGTCGGGCGGTGCGTGCAGGCGGCCCTCGTGCAGGAACCGCAGGATCAGCTGTCGGCCTTCCTCGCGGCTGTGAAGGATCACCCGGTTGCGAAAGGCGCGCGACAACTCGCTGTCGGCATCGGCCGAGGCCAGCATCTGTGCAATCTGCCGCCCGCGCGGGGTGGCGAAAGCCGTGACAAGGCGATCCAGCTGGCGGATCAGCGCGGCGCGTGGTGTGTCGCGTGTGTCGGGCAGGGCGGTGGTGCCGATATCGGCCAGCAGCGCCTCCATCGCCAGTTCGCGCGCGTTCGACCAATGCCGGTATAGCGTCGGCTTGCCCGTGCCCGAGGCGGCGGCAACGGCCTCGATCGTCAGGCGGCCGATCCCGTCCTCGTCAAGAATGCGGCGTGCTTCGATCAGCGCGCGGTTGCGCGCGGCGGCCGATGGCGGGCGGCCCGGTTTGCGGGGTTTGGCGGCTTGACTCATTTCGAAACGAAACGTAACGTAATTAAACAGCCCTTGCAACAAGGACATACAGCATGGTGCGTGAACAGACTGTAACCCCCTACATGTGCGTGCGCGGTGCGGAAGCAGCCATTCAGTTTTACAAGGACGTGTTCGGCGCGCGCGAGTTGTTTCGCCTGACCGATCCGGGCGACGGGCGCATCGGCCACGCCGAATTGGTCATTGGCGGGGCTGAAATTTACATCGCTGATGAATACCCCGATTTCGGTGCTTTGGGGCCGGATGCGATTGGCGGCACGCCGGTGACGCTGCACCTGTCGGTCACGGATTGCGATGTCGCTTGTGCCCGCGCCGAAGCGGCGGGCGCCATCGTGCTGCGCCGCCCCGCCGATCAGTTCTTTGGAGAACGCACCGCGCAGATACAGGACCCTTGGGGCCACCGCTGGTTTCTGGCGCAGTGGATCGAGGATGTGACCCCAGAAACCATGCAGGCCCGCTGGAACGGGTCTGCCGGTTAGGGCCGGATCAGTCTTTGCCGCGATAGGGCTCGACATATTGCAGGGCCATGTCCCAAGGGAAGAAAATCCAGGTGTCCTGGCTGACGCCGGTGATAAAGGTATCGACCTGCGGCTCTCCGCTGGGCTTGGCATAGACTGTGGCGAAATGCGCCTTTGGATACAGGCTGCGGACCAGCTCCAGCGTCTTCCCGCTGTCGACCAGATCGTCGACCACCAGAATGCCGGTGCCGTCGCCCATCATGTCGGCATCGGGGGATTTCAGAACGCGTGCTTCGGACCTGTCCTGATGGTCATAGGATTTCACGCTGATCGTATCGACGGTGCGGATGTCCAGTTCGCGCGCGACGATCATCGCGGGTGCCATGCCGCCCCGGGTGATCGCGACGACAGCGCGCCACGCGCCATCATCGGGGCCGCGACCGTCAAGGCGCCATGCCAATGCACGCGCGTCGCGATGGATCTGATCCCAGCTGACGTGAAAGCCTTTTTCGTGCGGCAAACGGTCCGTCATCGCCATTCCCTCCAGAATTTTTGCAACTGATTAGCGCAGGGCGCGTTGTAAGGGAAGCGCCCCAACCTGTCTGAGGTTGGCGGGCGAATTTATCAAGTGATCGGAAAAATGGTGGCGCGCTATAATTTGCACACGAATTGGAAGGCGCGCGCGGACTGCGAAGAGGTCTGTGATATACTGTTCGACGATCTTAGTTTTCCGACGTGGTGGAAGGGGGTCATCCTTGACGTAACACCGCTGGCCCGCGGCGACGATTTCGGCGTCGGGCGGCGCGCGGCTTTCCGGGCCAAGCTGAAATGGCCGGCCACCGTAAAATGGGTGTCAGAAGTGACAAAGACCGATCTGCCCCATCGCTGGACGATCCGTGCGCGTGGCGACGTAGCCGGCCGCGGGGAATGGATTTTGCGGCAGAATGGTGGTGTTGCCGACATCGAAAACCGCTGGGCGTTTGAATTCGGCAAGCCGGGTTTACGGCGACTGTCGCCGCTGATCTGGCCAATCGTGCAGTCGAATTATCGCTGGGCGATGGCGCGCGGGCTGGATGGATTGGGCGCGGAACTGACCGAGCGCCGCGAAAAGGCGGCGCGCGAAGTAGCGGCGCGCAGCGTGCTGGAGGACGACTAGCCCGCCTGCCGACCGTGCGCCGCGACCAAAATCTAGCCCTTTGTAATATCGGGCGCGTCGACCGCCTTCATCCCGACAACGTGGTACCCGGCGTCGACATGCAGCACTTCGCCCGTCACCCCGCCGCCCAGATCGGACAGCAGGTAGAGCGCCGAGCCGCCGACATCGTCGATGGTCACGTTGCGGCGCAGGGGCGAGTTGTACTCGTTCCACTTCATGATGTAGCGGAAATCGCCGATGCCGCTGGCCGCCAGCGTCTTGATCGGGCCGGCGCTGATCGCGTTCACGCGGATGCCGTCCTTGCCCAGATCCTCGGCAAGGTAGCGCACCGATGCCTCGAGCGCGGCCTTGGCGACGCCCATCACGTTGTAGTGCGGCATTACGCGCTCGGCGCCGTAATAGGTCAGCGTCAGGCAGGAACCGCCCTTGGTCATCATCTTCTCGGCGCGCTGCACCACGGCGGTGAAGCTGTAGACCGAAATATCCATGCTCATCTGGAAGTTCGCGCGCGAGGTATCGACATAACGGCCGCGCAATTCGTTCTTGTCGGAGAAGCCGATGGCATGAACCACGAAATCCAGCGTGTCCCAGTGCGATTGCAACTCGCTAAACAACGTGTCGATCGAGGCTTCGTCCGATACGTCGCAGGGCAGAACGATATCGCTGCCCAGCTGTGCCGCCAGCGGATCGACCCGCTTTTTCAGCGCCTCCCCCTGGTAGGAAAACGCCAGCTCGGCCCCGGCATCGGCCAGCGCGCGGGCAATCCCCCAGGCGATCGACTTGTCGTTGGCGAGCCCCATGATAAGACCGCGCTTTCCGGTCATAAGCTGGTTTGACATGCTGCGATCCACCCTGATTGCTGCCCCACGTGCCGGTCCTTTAGGCCATCGGATGGTCCGCTTCAAGCCTGCGCGGGCTTGCCCCCGTCGGCTGCGCACCCTAGCGTTGCGCGAAAACCAGAACGGCAGGAGAGCAGCCATGGCGGAACGCGACGGAATCTTTGCGGGTGACGATCCCTTTGCCATCGCGCGCGACTGGCTGGCCGCCGCGCAGGATAGCGAAGTGAACGATCCGAACGCGATGGCGCTGTCGACGGTCGATTCGGACGGGCTGCCGAATGTGCGCATGGTGCTGTTGAAAGACATCGAGCCCGACGCCTTCGTCTTTTACACGAACTATGGCAGCATAAAAGGTGCCGAACTTGCGGCTTCGGGAAAGGCCGCTTTTGTGATCCATTGGAAATCGCTGCGCCGCCAAATCCGGGTGCGTGGTCTGGTCGAGAAAGAAGACGGCGCCAAGGCCGATGCCTATTTCGCCTCGCGATCCTTGCAAAGTCGTCTGGGAGCGTGGGCGTCGGAGCAATCGCAACCGCTGAAAAGCCGGGCCACCCTGATGGCCGAAGTGGCAAAGGTGACGGCGACGAAGGGCCCGAACCCGGCGCGCCCGCCGTTCTGGGGTGGGTTTCGGATCACGCCACTCGAGATCGAATTCTGGGCAGACGGTGCATTCCGTCTGCACGACCGGTTCCGCTGGCGGCGTGCCGATCCGACGGCATCGTGGGGTATCCAGCGGCTTAACCCGTGACATATCGAATGTTCGGGCCTACAATTACCTGCAATGCGCCGCTAAATTTCGCTTGAAACCCTCTACCAATGTCGCGCAGATCGGTGTTAACTATGGGGATATCTTTTCGTTTGCGGGTGCCGTGTGGCTGAAGATTTGAACAGCATGTATCACGTGCGTGGGCAGGTTAAGTGGTTTGATCCCACAAAAGGCTTTGGCTTTGTCGTATCCGACGAGGGCGGCCCCGATATCCTATTGCATATCAACGTGTTGCGTAACTTCGGCCAAAGCTCGGTTGCGGATGGATCGAGGGTCGAGGTGGTGACGCACCGGACCGAACGTGGTGTCCAGGCAGTTGAAGTCATTTCAATTGCTCCGCCAGAGCGCGATGAAACGCCGGTATTGACGGATTTCGCCGATCTTGATCCCGAATTACTGGCGCAGGCGCCTTTGGAACCGGCGCGGGTAAAATGGTTCGACAAGGGTAAGGGATTTGGCTTTGCCAACATCTATGGCCGCCCCGAGGATGTCTTTTTACATATCGAGGTTCTGCGCCAGTCCGGATTGGCCGATCTGCAGCCGGGCGAGGCGCTGGCCGTGCGAGTGATCGAGGGCAAGCGCGGCCGCATGGCGGCCGAAGTGCAGGCCTGGGAATACGAACTGACCCAGAAAAAGCAATGAAACTAACAGGTTTTTTTGTTGCCGCGGCGCTTGCGCTCTGCGGCGGTGGGCTTCACGCCGAAACGTGTCGCGACGACCGCGTGCAGCTGCGTGGCGACTGGGGAAGTGCAGGTTTCAGCGTCGAAGTCGTCGATACCGTAGAGGATCGCGCCCGCGGGCTGATGTTCCGAGAGGAAATGCCGCGCGGTGCGGGTATGTTGTTTGTCTATGACACGCCTGGCCCGGTCAGCTTCTGGATGAAGAACACGCTGATCCCTCTCGACATGGTGTTCGTCGACGACGCGGGCACGGTGCAGCGGGTGCATTCGAACGCGATCCCGGGCGATCTGACACCGATTGACGGGGGGGACGACATCCTTGTGGTGCTGGAAATCAACGGCGGGCTGGCCCAGAGGTATGGCATCGGCCCCGGCAGCCAGCTGCGCCATCCCGTTTTTTCCGACAATGGCCCGGTTTGGCCCTGTTAGGGCTTTTCAATTCGCCACCACCAGTCTAGACGGGGCGCATGGTTCGGGGCGTGGCGCAGCCTGGTAGCGCACCTGTTTTGGGTACAGGGGGTCGGAAGTTCGAATCTTCTCGCCCCGACCATCTTCCACAATCGCAGAAAATATTTGCGTGCTGACGAGCTCTGCGTCGCACGTGCTCAAAGTGGTTCGCGCCCAAAAAAGTTCGGCCCCTAAAAGGTTCGGGCCGGCGACACTCTTGCCAGTGCCGCCGACCCGATGGGGTATTAAATGCTTTGGTAAGTGAAAATTCGGGGAAAACTGTTTTTTAGATAAAGGCGATGTCGTCGGACAGCTTTGCAAAAGAATTGATGCCCATGATCGTCAGCTCATGGTTGCCGAAATCAAAGAACAAGCCTCCGTCGATCTTTTCGGCCATCTCGCGCAAATCCGCCTTGGTCAGATCGTCCTGACCAGCCCCCAGATCACGGTCGAAGACCACGGTGTCCTTGTTGTTCCGGAAGTCGGTGATCCGGTCTTTGCCGGCAGAGAACACGAAGATGTCGTTGCCCACCTTGCCCGTCATCACATCGTTGCCAGCACCGCCGTCGATCCGGTCGTGGCCGCCACCGCCGATGATCTTGTCGCGGCCCGCACCGCCACGCAGGTCGTCGTTACCCGCGCCGCCATTGATAACGTCACGCCCGCCGCCGCCATCAACGTAATCCGCCTTTGCCTTTGTCGAAAAGCGTTCGTCCTGGTCGGTGCCGGTGATGTGCTGCGCCTTCTTCGGCCCGTAGGCTGTAACGCCCATCACCTTGGCCATGACGGAATTGCCGTCATTGTCGCCGTTGCTGGCGGTCCACGTCAGGGCGATGTCGCCATTGTTCAGCGTGGTCAGGGCCGCGTCGAACTGTTCGCCGGGGGCGTTGTCGTTGACCATCGTCGCCTCGTCCAGCTTCCAGCCGTCCTTGCTGAACCGCTGAAGCATTACGTTGTCGTTGCGGCCCGAACTGTCGGTCCAAGTGATGGCAAAACCGCCGTCCTTCAGCGCGGTGATTTCCGGAAGCGTCGGGGTATCGCTGTTGACATCAACAACGATCTTGCCCGCGCGGGGGGTGAAATCATCGTTGAACACCTGAACATAGGTGTCGAAGTTCCAGTTGGCCGTGTTTGCGGCGCGTTCGTCGCGCTCTTGCCAGGTGATGGCAAAGCCGCCGTCCTCCAGAACTGCCACATGGGGGCGCGTCGCGCTGCCGGTGGCGCCTGAACCGTCAACAACGAAACGGCCACTGTAATCGGTGTTCAGCCGGTCGTCGTAGTTGAACGAGCCGTCGGTCAGATCCTGCTGGAAGATCTGAAAGATGATGTCGCCGCCGCTGCCATCGGCCGAATCCGACCGGCCCGAGACCACGATATATTCCTCAAGCGATCCAAACCGGCGGTCGGTCACCTCGCGCAGGAACGCCGCATCGCCCCAGGTCGTGCCGCCAAAGGGCTCGGCGATCCCGAACAGTTCTTCGCCGCTGACATTTGTGCGGTAGGTATTGGCATCGACGCTTTCGACCATAAAGGCATATTCGTCGCGCGGTTCGTCCTTGCTGTACCACGAGGTCAGGAACCGGTCGCCGCCCAGCGAAGTCACCGAAATGTCGATCAGGTCGTCGTTGAAGTTGCTGTTGCTCTGCTTGTTCTCGCGCTGAACTTCGTAGGGAATGTAATTTTCCCCGGCGCCCGTCGCCTCGAACCCGAAGAGTTTGGATCGCACTTCATAATTCACGCCCGGAAAGGTCGTCGGCACCGGGGGCGTGGTGGCATCGGGCGATAGCGCCATCTGCATGGTCGACTGCCAGACCCACATACCGCTGCCATCTTCGTTGAAAGCCACATCGGGGCTTTCCTGATCGCCGTCCGTCAGGTCGGCAATGGAAATCTCGCCGCCAACCTTCTGGCCGGTGGCATTGAAATTCTGACCATAGACGCCCCACAGGAATCCATCCTGCCCGTCGCTTTGCCATACAACCTGAAATCCGCCTGTCGCTGGGTTTGCGGCGATGTTCGCCGTCTGCTGGTCATCTGCCTGATAGGTGTTGACCCGGAATTCCGCGCCGCGCTGTGAAAAAGCAGCCATGATAATCTCCTGATAAAAACCGAGGGACCCACCGTCTTGGTCTTTTGAAATCTCCCTCGCGCCACGTTTTTGCCCGTCGCGGGGCCTGCGACATTATCAATTTTGATAGGATCGCAACGATTTTTACGGGTAATCTTGTTGCAGGGTCGGATTCGGCGGGAACATCAAGAGGATAGGCGGCAGATGGAGCCTGAAAATTCTGGCACACAGGCTCCGGTGCCCGGTGATGGGCAGGCGCTGTTCGCCGAGTTGGTACAATTAACCTACGCCACTATCGCCGAACCCGAAAAGTTCCACGATCTGATCGAGCTGTGGGAGCAATGCCTAACTTCGCATATCGTGGCCGATCAGGTCGGGGACACCACGGAATTTGCCGGTCACCTGAACAGTGCTCTGCAGATCTTTGATCGGATCGGCCGTATCCAACGCGACACCGATCGCGCCAAGCGACTGCTTGAATCTTTTTCGATGCCTGCGCTGATCTGCGGCGCGCAGCGCAATGTGCTGCACATCAACAGCAGGTTGCGCGCCCAACTGGGCGAAGGCGATCCGCTGGAGCTGCTGGCCAACAGTGAGTTGGGCGATCAGGTCGCCAATTGGCCCGACGGCCAGACGGTGGCCTTTGCCCAGACGCCGGATGCGACGACCGCCATCGTAACCCGGCTGCCAGCGACCTTCGGGGGTGATGTCAGCGCACAGCGCAGCTTTCTGGTGATCTTCAGCGATATCAGCGAAACCAATGATGTCTGGGCCATGATCGCCGAGAAATACGGGCTGACCCAGGCCGAAACCCAGGTGCTGATCCTGCTGGCCCAGGGGCGCAAGGCAGAAGAGATCGCCGGGCTGCGTAAGGTGTCGATCAACACGATCCGTGCCCATATCCGCGGGTTGCTTGAAAAATCCAACAGCCCGACCCAGGCCGATCTGGTGCGCTCCAGCGTGTTCCTGATCAGCCAGGTACAAAGTCTCAATATCGTGTCACAGGCGCTCTACCCGGCGGCGGCCGCGCCCGAGCCCCGCGAATCGCGCCTGATCCTGCCCAGCGGCCGCATGATCAGCTATCGCGAATTCGGTGCCCGCGACGGGCGCCCGGTGCTGTATCTGCACGGGATGATGGCGGGGCCCGATCTTCCCGAACCTGTCAAGGCAGAAGCCCGCCGCCACGGCCTGCGCATCCTCGCCCCCTCGCGCCCGGGATTTGGCAAGACCGATACCATCCCGGCCGAGGGAATCGAACTGGTGCGCCAATCCTGCCGCGACTTGCTGGCCTTCATCGACACGCTCTCGTTGAACCGCGTCTTCGTGATTGGCAATCTCTCGGCGGTTGGCATCGCGGTGAACTTTGCCGACCGGTTTCCGGATCGCTGCGCTGGCGTGCTGAACGCCGGTTACAGCGGCATCGTCACCGACGATCTGATCGCGGGCATGTCCACGATGTCGCGCGCCTTCGCCCGGACCTATCAACGGTCGCGCACCGCGATCCGCTTCCTGACCCGCGCCGCCATTGCGTCAGTCGATTTCCTGGGTGCCCACCGGATGATGCAGCGCCACCTCGGCGCCTCGCCAGTCGATCTGGCCTACTGCGAAAGGGTCGGCTGCCTCGACCTTATGGCGGAAGGTCTGCGCCATGCCATCGCGCAGGGGGGCGACGCCTTTATCAAGGACGGCTACCTTGCGGTATCGGACTGGAGCGAAACCATCGCCGCGCTTCAGGGCCGCGTGCCGGTGTCGGCGCTGCTTGGCGTCGAAGACAAAATCGCGCCGCACGCCCTGATCCGCGAACACCTCACGGAGCTGCCGCATTACAATGTGGAATATATTGAGGACGCCGGTCAGCTGGTGCTGTTTCAGGCCTGGACCCGGGTGATCGGCCATATCGACGCCGCCTTCACAACGCGCCCGGCGCTGCCTGAATAAGTGCCGCTTTCATTATTCTCGAAATACTCCGGGGGAATCCGCAATGCGGATGGGGGCAGAGCCCCCTAATTCGGTCGCCCGCCCGCGCTTTGCAGCAGCCGGTTGATGCGGCTGGTGATCTGGGGAGAGCGATGCACCACCCGCACCGGCGCCTGCGCCCGGCGCGGCACATACAGGTAGGTGTCGAAGTCCACCACGTATCCCGGATCGTCGTGGCGGCTGCGCACCCGCATCACCAACTGGGGCAGATCGTCGACCGTGCCATCGTATTGCACGATGATCGAGGCGGTCGGCCCCGGCGGCAGGAACGACCGGCACTCGACATCGTCGCGCCCATAGCGGCGGAAGGTGTCGGCGGGTTCCTGACAAACCGATTCCATCGCCGAGAACAGAAGGTCGGGATAGGAATCGAACCGGGCGCTATGACGGGGCTCACCCATATCTTGTGGCGCGCACCCCACAAGCCACATGATCAAAACTGTGGCAATCGCTCTCATCGGATCAGGCTCCTGCATAGGGCGGCACATTTGCGCAACACCGCGGCGCGGATCGTGGCGGGCACCCGGACGCGCGGGGCCTGCGTTGGGGCTTCGCCGTTTCGCTGATCGCCAGACTAGAGCCAAACGCCGGTGAATTCACGACAATTCTGGACGGGTCGCAGCGATGTCGCACCCCTGTGGCTGTGCATGAGCATGTGGAGGAATCGTGGGTATCCCGAGGGGCGCTGGGGGCAGGTTTCCGTCAAGTGAAAAGAATCCGGATTTGCCGAAAAACGCAGTTGACCACATATGCCAATCTACGCCAGATTGTGGGAGCCGGTTCGATAGCCACAATATCTGGTGTGAAACCAGAAGCGGCGCGAACCAGTACGGGACGGACAAGCGTAACATCGACATTGGCCACAGGCCAACACCCCTGATCCGGGGAACGATCCGGCTTTGCCATTCCGCACGCGGCGCATCCCGCATGACGGGGCAGGGCAGTCCGGCGTACCGGGCGCCTTTTGGGAATTGCTGAGAAAGAGGCAGCGCAAAATGAAGATCGAACGTACATTCACCAAGGCCGGGCAGGATGCATATGCAGAGCTCGACTTTGTCCACGCGACCTCGGAAATCCGCAACCCCGATGGCACCACCGTGTTCCGTCAGGACGATATCGAGATCCCGTCGTCGTGGAGCCAGGTGGCGAGCGATGTCATTGCGCAGAAATACTTCCGCAAGGCCGGTGTGCCCAGCGTCCTGAAGAAGGTGCGCGAAAAGGACGTTCCCGAATTCCTGTGGCGCTCGGTTCCCGACGAGGGCGCGGAAATGGGCGGTGAAACCTCGTCCAAGCAGGTGTTCGACCGGCTGGCCGGGGCCTGGGCCTATTGGGGCTGGAAAGGTGGCTATTTCACCACCGAGGATGACGCCCGCACCTATTACGACGAAATGCGCTATATGCTGGCCACCCAGAAGGCGGCGCCGAACAGCCCCCAGTGGTTCAACACCGGCCTGCATTGGGCCTATGGCATCGACGGCCCCGCACAGGGACATCACTATGTGGATTACAAGACAGGCAAGCTGACCAAGTCGAAATCTTCCTACGAGCATCCCCAGCCGCACGCCTGCTTTATCCAGGGCGTGCAGGACGATCTGGTGAACGAAGGCGGCATCATGGACCTGTGGGTGCGTGAGGCGCGGCTGTTCAAATACGGCTCGGGCACCGGCACCAACTTTTCGCACCTGCGCGGCGAAGGCGAAAAGCTGTCGGGCGGCGGCAAATCCTCGGGCCTCATGGGCTTTCTGAAGATCGGTGACCGCGCGGCTGGCGCGATCAAGTCGGGCGGCACCACGCGCCGCGCGGCCAAGATGGTGATCGTCGATGCCGACCACCCCGATATCGAGGATTTCATCAACTGGAAGGTCATCGAAGAGCAGAAGGTGGCCAGCATCGTCGCCGGCTCGAAGATGCACGAAGCCAAGCTGAACGGCATCTTCGCGGCGATCCGCGCCTGGGATGGCGCCGAGGCCGACGCCTATGACCCGGCCGTCAACGACAGCCTGAAGCAGGCGATCCGCGAGGCCAAGAAGGTCGCGATCCCGGAAACCTATATCAAGCGGGTGCTGGATTACGCGCGGCAGGGCCACAGCAGCATCGAATTCCCGACCTATGACACCGACTGGGATTCCGAAGCCTACAACAGCGTCTCGGGCCAGAACTCGAACAACTCGATCCGCGTCACCAACGCCTTCCTGACGGCCGTCGAGAAAGACGCCGACTGGGAGCTGATCAACCGCGTCGACGGCAAGGTCGCCAAGGTGGTGAAGGCGCGCGCGCTCTGGGAACAGGTCGGCCATGCCGCATGGGCCTGTGCCGATCCGGGCATCCAGTACCACGACACCGTGAACGAATGGCACACCTGCCCGGAAGACGGTGAAATTCGCGGCTCGAACCCGTGCTCGGAATACATGTTCCTGGATGATACGGCCTGCAACCTTGCATCTATGAACCTGCTGACCTTCCTCAAGGACGGCGAATTCCAGGCGGATGACTACATTCACGCCGCCCGTCTGTGGACGCTGACGCTGGAAATCAGCGTGATGATGGCGCAGTTCCCGTCCAAGGAAATCGCGCAGCTGTCCTATGACTTCCGCACGCTGGGCCTGGGTTATGCCAACATCGGCGGCCTGCTGATGAACATGGGCCACGGCTATGACAGCGCCGAAGGCCGCGCGCTTTGTGGTGCGCTGACCGCGATCATGACCGGCGTCGCCTATTCCACCAGCGCCGAGATCGCATCCGAGCTGGGCCCCTTCGCCGGGTACGAGCGCAACAGCGAACACATGCTGCGTGTCATCCGCAACCACCGCAACGCCGCCCACGGCGCGACCGAAGGCTATGAAAAGCTGGCGGTGAAGCCGGTGGCGCTGGACCACGCGAACTGCCCCGACAAGCGGCTGATCGACCTTGCCCGCGCGGCCTGGGACGAAGCGCTGGAGCTGGGCGAAAAGCACGGCTACCGAAACGCCCAGTCGACCGTGATCGCGCCCACCGGCACCATCGGTCTGGTGATGGATTGCGACACCACCGGGATCGAGCCCGATTTCGCGCTGGTGAAGTTCAAGAAACTGGCCGGTGGCGGTTACTTCAAGATCATCAACCGCTCGGTTCCGGCGGCGCTGGAAAACCTCGGCTATACCTCGGCCCAGATCGAGGAAATCGTGTCCTACGCAGTGGGCCATGGCACCATCGGCAATGCGCCTGCGATCAACCACACCACGCTGGCCGGTCACGGCTTTGGCGCGAACGAGCTGGCCAAGATCGACGCGGCGCTGGAATCGGCCTTCGACATCCGGTTCGTGTTCAACCAGTGGACGCTGGGTGAGGAATTCTGCAAGAACGTGCTGGGGATCCCGGCTGAAAAGCTGAACGATCCCACCTTCGACCTGCTGAAATCGCTGGGCTACTCCCGCAAGGACATCGAAGCGGCCAACGATCACGTCTGCGGAACGATGACGCTGGAAGGCGCGCCGCACCTCAGCAAGGATCACTATCACATCTTCGATTGCGCCAACCCCTGCGGCAAGAAGGGCAAACGCTTCCTGTCGGTCGACAGCCACATCCACATGATGGCGGCGGCGCAGTCCTTCATCTCGGGCGCGATTTCGAAGACGATCAACATGCCCAATGATGCCACGATCGAGGATTGCCAGAAGGCCTATGAACTGTCGTGGTCGCTGGGGGTGAAGGCCAACGCGCTGTACCGTGACGGCTCGAAACTCAGCCAACCGCTGGCCGCCGCGCTTGTCGAAGACGATGACGAAGCCGCCGAGGTGCTGGAATCCGGCAGCCAGCAGGAGAAGGCCGCCGTTCTGGCCGAGAAGATCATCGAGAAGGTGATCGTCAAGGAAATCGTTCGCAGCCACCGCGAGAAGATGCCCCAGCGCCGCAAGGGATATACCCAGAAGGCCGTCGTGGGCGGGCACAAGGTGTACCTGCGCACCGGCGAATACCAGGACGGCACCCTGGGCGAGATCTTCATCGACATGCACAAGGAAGGCGCTGGCTTCCGGGCGATGATGAACAACTTTGCCATAGCCGTGTCGGTCGGTCTGCAATACGGCGTGCCGCTCGAGGAATTCGTGGATGCCTTCACCTTCACGAAATTCGAACCCGCCGGCATGGTGCAGGGCAACGACAGCATCAAGAACGCGACCTCGATCCTGGACTACGTGTTCCGCGAACTGGCCGTGTCCTACCTCGACCGCACCGACCTGGCCCATGTGAAGCCCGAAGGCGCGACCTTCGACACCATCGGCCGGGGCGAGGAAGAGGGCGTTTCTAACATTTCGGAACTGACCGAAACCGCCGCCAGCCGGTCTTTGGAAGTGCTGAAGCAGATCAGCTCGACAGGCTACCTGCGCAAGCGTCTGCCGCAGGATCTGGTGGTGCTGAACGGCGGGCAATCGGGGGCCACGGCCTTTGCGGGCTTCGGCGATCCCTCGGCCGCGCTGGCCACGCTGGTGCCCGACACGGCCACCGTCGCGACCACGACAACCACCACCGCCGTCAGCAGCGGCACCGTCCCGATGGACGCCCGCGCCAAGGCCCGGATGCAGGGCTACGAGGGCGACCCCTGCGGCGAATGCGGCAACTACACCTTGGTGCGCAACGGCACCTGCATGAAATGCAACACCTGCGGCGGCACGTCCGGGTGTAGCTGAGGAACCGCGCCCTGACGGGCGTGCAGGGGGCGCGGGCTGCCACGCGCTGAACGGCCCCCGCCGAATTTCGAAGTCGGGCAGGTGATCTGGCCGCTTCACCACGAACGGGGCAGGATCTGGCGGCCTTTTTGGTGCCGATCTGTCCTGCTCCGGGGGAAACCCTTGGTTTCCTTCGGAACACGGGGCGGGTGCGCTCGCCCCTGACGACACTCAGGCCGCAGGCAAAAACACACCGGGCGGTAAACTAGATGAGCCTGAGTGGCGAAACTAACGGGGGGCATCGCGCCCCCCGATTTTTGTTATGCCTTCGTTTTCCGTAAAGGCTTTTGCGTCACGCTGCGGGCAATCAGGCCCAGAAGGGAACAGCGCAGAATGCCGATTACCGTCGTCATGCCGAAAGGCGCCACCGGATTTCTGGACGATCTGGCCGCCGTTCTGGAATTTCTGTCGTTCGACGCGGTGCTGTTGGCCTACAGCGCCAATTTTCTTAGCCTGCAAGGCAGCTTTGGTGGGGTCGGCACGACTGTTTTGGTAACGGGCACCGGGTTTCAATTTGATGGGACGGCGGGATCTATCACCGAAGGAACGATGGCAGATATCACACTGTCTTCCGATGCCGGGTCTGTGTCCTATACCGATCTTGGGATCACGATGGCAGACCTGACACCGCTTATGGTGGCCGAAGCTGATGGATCTGACGCCAATGCCGTTGAATCCTTTCTAATGACGCGCGCCTGGGACGTTACCTTTGGCGACGAGGCGGATGTGGTGGTCAAATCCACGACAGTCGGCGACGGACTTTCGCTTGATCTGACCGGCAACGACATTCTTGACGGGCAGGCGGGCGACGATGTGCTGTATGGCGGCGGCGGCGATGACCGGCTGTATGGCGGCAACGGCCACGACAGGCTGATCGGCGGAACCGGCGATGACGATCTGGCGGGCGGGCTGCATGACGACAGGTTGCTGGGCGGCGCGGGCAGCGACCTGTTGCTGGGCCAAGACGGGCGCGATGTGCTGAAAGGCGGCGGCGGTCTTGATTACCTGTCAGGCGGGGCGGGCAATGACCTGTTGTTTGGGGGTGCCGGGCAGGATGTGTTCCGATTCGAGGATAACGGGGGCACCGATCGCATCCGCGATTTCGACGCCACTGCCGCGCGTGAAGTGATTGATCTGTCGGCCGTCACCGAAATTGTGCGCTTTAGCGATCTGGTGAGCCGCCACTTGTGGCAGAAGGGCGATAATGTGGTGATTAACGACCGTCATGGGACCAAGATCATCCTGCCGGATATGGTATTGGCTGATCTTGAAAAAAGCGATTTCATGTTCTGAAGCCGCAGGCGGCCCCCGGGGCAGGGGCCGCGCGCGTGGGGCTTACACTGTGTGATCGGCCCAAAGCGACTCGGCTGGCGAATCCGCAGACATGCCCAGATCTCCGCGCAGCGCGGCGCGGGCGCGTGCAAGGCGTGACATGACCGTGCCGGGAGGCACCCCTGTGCGGCGCGCCAGTTCCGCCGGGCTGGTTTCGCCCTCGGCAATCAGCGCCATGAGCCCGGCCTGCGCCTTGGGCAGGCGCGCCAGTGCCGCACGCAGATCGGCGCAGGCCAGACGCTGGGGCGCGTCGGGCAGGGTGGTCGCCATGTCATCGGTCAGTTCTTCGCCCTCGGTCTGTCGCCGCCAGCGCGAGCGGGCCATGTTGCGCAGCGAGGTCATCGCATAGGCGTCTAGATTGTCGATCCGCGCTCCGGCAGAGGCACTTTGCCAGACCTTCACGGCAGTATCCTGCGCCAGATCCGCGGCCTCGTCCGGGCAGCGCGACAAACGCCGCGCGCGCTTGTGCAAGGTCTTCAGCAATATGTCGAAACGGTCCGGTGTGATCGCATGGGTTACGTCACGGGGCATCATGTTCGCCTTTCGGTTGTTGCCATGGCTCAACAGATACGCAGTCCGAACCCTCTGAAAAGCCCGGGGTTTTCCGCCGAGCGGCCAATCGCGGATGGAACCGGCGAGGCTTTGCCGCCAGATACATGCGGTTTCGGCGGAACTCGGCGCGTGCACTGAAACCGCCCACTGTGCAGGGACGCTAACCGCGTTTGGGGCGTCTTACTGGTCGAAGCAGGTGGAAACGCCGGTTTCGCAAACACAACCGATAACGGAGTGAAACGATGAAAACCTATCTTGCAATGAGTGCCATTCTTGCCACCGCAATGGGCAGCGCAGCTTTCGCCGCGACCGAGCTCGACGCAAACGCCGACGGCATGGTGACGCTCGAAGAAGCACAGGCGCAGGTTCCCGAAATCACCGCCGAAATCTTTTCCTCGCTTGATGTAAACGCTGACGGTGCGCTGGATTCCGAAGAGGTGGCCGCCGCACAGGACGCGGGCATCATGCCGAAAACCAGCGGCTAAACCCGCTGGCAGGCGGCCGGTTCATTTCCCGACGCCCCATCGGACACCGGCTGCCCCTTACCCTCGCCCCCGGATGGCTTTTGCCTCCGGGGGTTCGTTTTTGTCACGCCACACTTGCCGCAAATTCGCAAAGCGTGCCAAGCGCGCGTTCGAAGGCTGTATCTTCGACCGTCATGGCCACCCGGATGTGCCCGGCGGCTGAGGCGCCAAAGCTCTCGCCGGGCATGACGGCGATATGATGCGTGTCGAGCAGGCGGTTGGCAAAGGCCTCGCCGCTAAGCCCGGTGCGGCGGATGTCCAGCATCAGGTACATCGCCCCCTGCGACGGGATCGACCCGACAAGCTGTTGAGCGCCCAACACCTTTTGCGCGATCGCGCGACGGCGGCGGAAGGGCGCGCCGATGTCGTCTTCCAGCTGTTGCCCGGCGTTCAGCGCGAAATCGGCCGCCGCCTGAATATAGCCGGGCACGCCGTATGTGGTGTTTGTTGCAAGGTCGATCAAATGGGCAATGCCCTGTTCCGGCCCAACGATCCAACCGACCCGAGAGCCGGTCATAGCGTGGCTTTTGGACATGGAGCCGATCACCAGCACGCGATCTGCCATCCCCGGCAGCTGCCGGGGCGAGATATGGTCTCCCTCCCAAACTTGAGTGTCATACACCTCGTCCGAGATCAGCCAGAGATCGTGATCGCACGCCGCCCGTGCGATGGCTTGCATCGTGTCGGCGCCATAGATCGCGCCGGTGGGATTGTTGGGCGAATTCACCAGCAGCGAGCGGGGCGTGCTGCCAGCGGCGCGGGAGGTTTCCACCGCGCGGTCAATTTCGGCGCGCTGCGGGGCAAAGGCATCGCGCGACCGGGTCGGGATGATACCGGGCCGGGCGCCGACAGCACGGATCGTGCCGGGATAGGTGGCATAGTAAGGGTCGATCATCAGGGCGGTGTCGCCTGCATCATTGGTGGCGTGATGGGTCGCAAACAGCGCTGCCTGTCCACCCGGCGTGATGATGACGTTGTCGCGGGTGGTGGGCACACCAGTGCGCGCGGTGACCCGCTTTGCCACCGTGTCGCGCAATCTGTCGGTGCCCGGCACCATCGCATAGCCCGTGTGCCCGGCGCGCGCGGCACTGTCCATCGCCGCAAGGATCGACGGGTCGGTGCGGATGTCGTGTTCGCCGATCGTCAGTTCGGTCACCGGGGTTCCCTGCGCGATCATCCGGCGCGCCTTGAGGAAGACACCCCAGCCGTCATCGCCGCCGCCGTTGATTGTGGTGATCCGGGTCGAGAGCCGCGCCATGGTATATCCTTTCGTCGCCTTTTTGCGGGACAGGGTCAGAGGCGGGCGACATTGTCAATTGCGGCGTCCACTGCTGTGCACCGGTCCCCGCGGTGCGGGCGGCGGCGGCCCGCGTCCTGAGTATTTTTGGAATAATGAAACAGGGGGTGCTTGATCGGGGCGAGGTTCGCGCGTATCAGGGGCGTCATGAACCGTATTTGCATCATTATCTGCTGCATTATTTCCTGCTGAATTTCAGCGGGCCGGTTTTCTTCGTTTACATCCCATGAACAAGTTGCCAAGCCCGCGCCGGGAGAGCTGTGGCATCTTGCGAGGACCCTGGGATGACGAAGATCACGTTGCACAATACGATGAGCCGGCGCCGCGAGCCGTTCGAGCCCATCGATCCGGCGAATGTACGGATGTATGTCTGTGGTCCGACGGTCTATGACCGGGCGCATCTGGGGAATGCGCGCCCTGTCGTGGTCTTCGATGTGTTGAACCGGCTGCTGCGCCATGTCTATGGTGAGGGCTGCGTGACCTATGTGCGCAATTTCACCGATGTGGATGACAAGATCAACGCGCGCGCCGCCGAGTCCGGGCGCAGCATTGGCGAGATCACCGGCGAGACCACGCAGTGGTTCCTGGAGGATATGGCCGCGCTTGGGGCGCTTGAGCCCGATGCCATGCCGCGCGCGACCGAGTACATTCCGCAGATGGTGGCGATGATCGAAGGGCTGATTGATCGCGGCCATGCCTATGCGGCTGAGGGGCATGTGCTGTTTTCGGTCGCATCGTGGCCCGAACGCTATGGGCTGCTGTCGGGGCGCAGCGTGGAGGACATGATTGCCGGGGCCCGCGTCGAGGTGGCGCCCTACAAGCGCGATCCGATGGATTTCGTGCTGTGGAAGCCGTCGAGTGATGACGTGCCCGGTTGGGAGAGCCCCTGGGGGCGGGGGCGTCCGGGCTGGCATATTGAGTGCTCGGCCATGAGTTATGAATTGCTGGGGCCGAGTTTCGACATCCACGGTGGCGGCAATGATCTGATGTTCCCGCATCATGAGAACGAGATCGCGCAGAGTTGCTGCGCCCATCCCGAGGGGGAGTTTGCCCGTGTCTGGCTGCACAACGAGATGTTGCAGGTCGAGGGTAAGAAGATGTCGAAGTCGCTGGGGAATTTCTTTACCGTACGTGACCTGCTGGATCAGGGCGTGCCGGGTGAGGTGATCCGGTTTGTCTTCCTGAGCACGCATTATCGCAAGCCGATGGATTGGACGGCGGAGAAGGCGCGCGAGGCGGAAGCGGTGCTGCGCAAGTGGCGTGGCATGGTCGAAGGGGTTACTCCGGGCGCGGTTGCATCTTCTGTGCTGGCGGCATTGGCCGAAGATTTGAACACGGCGGGTGCAATTGCGGAATTGCATCGGCTCGCGGGTCAAGGAGACGCAGCTGGTTTGGCCGCTTCGGCTCAATTGCTGGGTCTTTTGGATGATCGAATGGGCGGTTGGGTCGCAGGCGCCGATCTTACGGCTTTTGTGGAAGAGCTGTCAGCGTTGAGAGCCCGTGCGGTGGAGAGCAAAGATTTTTCTCAAGTCGATGCGTTCAAGGCGGCGCTGATGGCCGCTGGGGTCGAAGTGCGGATGAGCAAGGCGGGGGTCGAGTTGAGCCCGGCGGCCGGGTTCGATGCGACGAAGCTGGAGGGGTTGGTGTGACCGTCGTGATGCAACAGGCCGAAGGGCGGGGGGCTGTTTGCCCCCCGTGCCCGCCGAGGATATTTGAGCCTCAAAGAAATTGTGTTCCGGTGGGAGGATCGCAGGATGCGTGAGCGGCTTTATCTTTACGACACCACGTTGCGCGATGGGCAGCAGACGCAGGGCGTGCAATTCTCGACCCAGGACAAGATCGAGATTGCCGAGGCGCTGGATGCCTTGGGGATTGATTACATCGAAGGTGGCTGGCCCGGAGCCAACCCTACCGACAGCGCGTTTTTCGAGGCCGCACCCAAGCTGCGTGCAAGGATGACGGCGTTTGGCATGACCAAGCGGGCCGGACGCTCGGCCGCGAATGACGAGGTGCTGGCGGCGGTGATGAACGCGGGCACCGGCACGGTCTGTCTGGTCGGCAAGAGCCACGATTACCATGTCGAGGCGGCGCTTGGCATCTCGCTGGACGAGAACACCGAAAACATCCGCGCCTCGATCGTCCATATCGTGGGGCAGGGGCGCGAGGCGTTGTTCGATGCGGAACATTTCTTTGACGGTTACAAGGCCAATCCCGCCTATGCGATGGAGGCGGTGCGGGCGGCGTTCGACGCCGGGGCGCGCTGGATTGTGCTCTGCGATACCAACGGCGGCACGCTGCCGGATGAGATCGCGCGCATCGTGGGCGAGGTGATCGCGGCGGGCATCCCCGGCGACCGGCTGGGCATCCACACGCACAACGATACGGAAAACGCTGTGGCAGGCAGCCTCGCCGCCGTTCTGGCTGGGGTGCGGCAGGTGCAGGGCACGCTCAACGGGCTTGGCGAACGCTGCGGCAATGCGAACCTGACCTCGCTGATTCCGACTCTGGTGCTGAAAGAGCCGCTCGCCAGCCGGTTCGAGACCGGGATCACGGTGGACAAGCTGGAGGGCATGACCGGGATCAGCCGGATGCTGGACGATATCCTGAACCGCGTGCCGCTGCGGCAGGCGCCCTATGTCGGGGCTTCGGCCTTTGCGCATAAGGCCGGTCTGCATGCCAGCGCGATCATCAAGGACCCGGGCACCTACGAACATGTCGATCCCGGAGTGGTTGGCAATGAACGCATTATCCCGATGTCGAACCAGGCGGGCCAGTCGAACCTGCGCCGTCGTCTGGCCGAAGCGGGGATCGAGGTGGATAAAGGCGACCCGGCGCTGGGTGACATTCTGAACCGGATCAAGGAGCGTGAAGACGAAGGCTATGCCTATGACAGTGCGCAGGCCAGCTTCGAGCTGCTGGCGCTGGAACAGCTGGGCCGGGCCAAATCGCATTTCGATGTCGAACGCTATCGCGTGATTTCGGAACGCCGACGCAATGCCAAGGGGCAGGTCGTGGTGGAATCCGAGGCGGTGGTGACGGTGCAACTGCCCGATGGCAGCAAGCGCACAGGGTATTTCAAGAACGAACACCCGCAGGATCTGCACGATGACGGGCCGGTGAACGCGCTTTGGCAGGCACTAAAGACCGACCTCGGCCCCTATCAGGAGCGCATAGAAGACATTCGCCTGACGGATTTCAAAGTGCGTATTACCAATGGCGGCACCGAAGCGGTGACCCGTGTGATCATCGATTTCCAGGATGCGCGCGGGCGGCGGTGGTCCACGGTGGGAGTGTCGCCGAACATCGTCGACGCAAGCTTCGAGGCGCTGCTGGATGCGATTCGGTGGAAGCTGCAACGCAACGGCGCGGCGTGATCGCAGGGTCATTGCGGAGAATATAGATGGAGTTTGACGCCAACCTGATCGCCTGCGCGCGCATCGTCGAGCAGGGCGATCCGGATCGCTTCCTCGCGGCCATGGCGGCACCGGTGCAGGCGCGCCGGGTGCTCTTCCCGATCTATGCCTTCGGGGTGGAAATCGCCCGTGCCCCTTGGGTCACGCAGGAACCGATGATCGCGGAAATGCGCCTGCAGTGGTGGCGCGATGCGCTCGAGGAAATCGCCAGCGGCGCCCCCGCGCGTCGGCACGAGGTGGTGACGCCTCTTGCCGAACTCCTGACGCCCGGCATGGCGCGAGAACTGGATAAGACCATTGCGCGCCGCCGCTGGGATATCTACCGCGAACCCTTTGCCGACAGCGCGGACTTCGACAGTTATATCCACGCCACGACCGCGCTGCCGATGCGGGTGGCCGCTACTCTGCTGGGTGCAGGCCCGGAAGCACCGATTCACGACATAGGCTATGCCAGTGGGATCGCGAACTGGCTGGTCGCAACGGCAGAGCTTGCCGCGCGGGGCCGTGTGCCGCTGCTCGACGGGCGGCCCGAAGCAGTGCGCGCGCTGGCATCGGATGCGCTCGACCGGCTGGCTCTTGCGCGCCAGCGCCGGTTTGCTATTTCCCCGTCGGCCCGGGCCGCGGTACTCGCAGCATGGCAGGCGGATCCGCTGCTAAAGCTGGCGCGCGCACATCCCGATCGCGTGGCCGATGGAACGCTGCGATTGCCCTCTCTGCGCAAACGCGCCCGTCTGGCTTGGGTGGCGGCAATCGGGCGCTGGTAGGTCCACGCGCCAGGGTCTTTGTTTCATTATTCCAAAAATACTCGCATTCGGGCCGATCGCCCGGGCGAGACTTCGGCGGTTAGCGCTGCCGCGCCACCCCGCGCGATTGCAGCACCAGCCAGATCAGCGCGCCGCCCGCCAGAACCAGCGCCGGGGCCATGGCAAGGTTGACGGCCGTCCAGCCCTGCACCGCCGAACCACCCGAGCAGTTCATCAATCCGCCCGATGACAGCGAGGCGACAGTCACGCCGCCAAATACGATCAGGTCGTTCAGCCCCTGCATCCGGCCGCGTTCGCTGGGCGCATGGGATCCGGCCAGCATCGACGTCGCGCCGATGAACCCGAAATTCCATCCTATGCCTAGCAGAACCAGCGCGACAAAGAAGTTTTCAAGCTCGACTCCCTGCAGCGCCACTACACCGGCGCCAGTCAGGATGAGCAGGCCAAGTCCCATGATCCGCTCGACCCCGAAGCGCGTGATCAGGTGGCCGGTAAAGAAAGAGGGCGCATACATCGCCAGCACGTGGCCCGTCACCACATCGGCGGCGTCGCCTTTTTCGAACCCACATCCGACCACCGCCAAGGGCGTTGATGTCATCACCAGGTTCATCAAGGCATAAGATACTGTGCCCACGATCACCGCCACGGCGATGCGCGGCGTTTTCAGCAACTCCCACCGGCTGCGGCCCTTGGGGGCGTCTTCAGCCTCGGGCGCAGGGCGCGGAATATCGAGCAGCGGAAACAGCAGGAAGCCCAGCACGTTGACCGCGATCACCGCCAGATAGGTGCCCAGAAACGGGATCACATAGGCATCGGCGGTAAACTTGAAAATCTGCGGCCCGATCATCGCCGACAGCAGACCGCCCGCCATCACATAGGAAATTGCCTTGGGCCGGTAGGCATCCGACGCGGTATCGGTCGCGGCAAAACGGTAAAACCCGTGCGCGCTCATATAAACGCCGGTAAAGAGCGAGCCCAGCAGGAACACCGGGAACGACCCTAGGTACAGCCCGACTGCACCCAGAACGCCGCCAAGAATGCCGCCGGTCGCGCCAATGAAGAACCCCGCGCGTCGACCGAACCGCTGCATCGCAGCCGACAGCGGCGTGGCCGTCAGCATCGAGCCGAGCACGATCAGCGAAATTGGCAGCGTTGCCAGGCAGGGGTTCGAAGCCAGCGATTGGCCCGCCAGCCCGCCCGCGGTAAAGATCATCGGCATCTGCGCGCCAAGAAACGCCTGGGCGATCACCAGGATCACGACATTGCGCTTGGCGCGGCGGTCGTCCGAAGCGGGGGCGGTGGGGGCGGGATTACTTACCATGTTCAGGTGAATATGCCTGTAATTTGAGCGTGGCAAGTGGGCTTGCGCCTGCTTGGGCGGCGTTTATGGTTCGCCCGATGTCATCGCATTTGCCGCCCGTTCCGATCCTCCCGCGCCACCTGCTGCTGCTTGCCGGCTCGGGCGAAGCGCGCGCCATTGCGGCTGGTCTGGCGGATCGGGGCGATCTGCGCGTCACCGCTTCGGTTCTCGCGCCGTCGCTGGCCGGCCCGCTGAAGGTGCTGACCCGGACGGGCGGCTTTGGCGGCGACGACGGCTTTGCGCAGTATCTGGACCGCGAAGGCGTCACCGCCGTTCTGGATGCCACCCATCCCTTCGCCGCGCGGATCGGGCAACGCTCGGCCCCAATCTGTGCCGCGCGGGGCATTGCCTATGCCCGGGTGCTGCGCCCCGCCTGGCAGGCACAGCCGGGCGACCGTTGGACTCATGTGCCGGACGAGTCTGCCGCCGGAGCGTTGTTGCACGCGGGGCAGCGAGTGTTTGCCACCACCGGGCGCGCCACGATGGAGGCGCTGGTGATGAAAAGCCCGGCACAATTCCTGCTGCGCCGCAGGGCGGCGGAACCCAGCCCTCCGCCAGTGGCCAACGTGAGCTATGTCATCGGGCAAGGGCCATTCTCGGTTGATGACGAAATCGCCACGCTGCGCGCCCATCGTATCGACGTGCTGGTGGCCAAGAACAGCGGCGGCACGGCCAGCCGCACCAAACTGGACGCTGCGCGCGCGCTTGGCTTGCCGGTGATCTTGGTCGACCGGCCCGACCAAGTGCAGGCGACCACGCTGACCACCGTCGCGCAGGCGCTGGCATGGGTCGAAAATTTGGCATGAGCGTGGGCCGCATCATCCGGGGTGACGCCTGCGTTGCCGAAGGCGCGGAATGGCTGGCCGCGCGCGATCCGCGCATGGCCCGTGCGCTGGAGCTGACCGGGCCGTTGCCGCTGCGCCTGCGCCCGGACGGGTTCGACCAGCTGCTTGGGGCCATCGTCAGCCAGCAGGTCAGCGTCGCCTCGGCTGCCGCGATCCGCGCGCGGATGCAGGCGGCTGGGTTCGACGATGCCGAGACGGTCGCCAGCGCACGTGAAGAAGACCTGCGCGCCGTGGGCCTGAGCCGTCAGAAGATCCGCTATGCCCAGGCGCTTGCGCAGGCCGGGCTGGACTATGCCGCTCTGCGCGACATGCCGACCGAGGCGGTGATTGCCACGCTGACGGCAGTTCCCGGCATTGGCCATTGGACGGCGGAAATCTACGCGATGTTCTCGCTGGGCCGCGCGGATGTCTTTGCGCCGGGCGATCTGGCCTTGCAGGAATCCGCCCGGGTGCTGTTTGATCTGCCCGAGCGTCCGCGCCCGCGCGCCTTTGGCCAGATGGCCGAAGCCTGGGCGCCGTGGCGGTCGGTTGCGGCACGGCTGTTGTGGGCCTATTACCGCGTGGACAAGAACAGGGAAGGAATAGGATGACACGGGTACTTAACGCCGGCCGGGTCGAGCCGCATTCGGGCGATACCCGATCGGTCGTGGTGTTTCTGCATGGCTATGGCGCGAATGGCGCCGATCTGCTGGGGCTGGCCGATCCGCTGGGTGAACATCTGCCCGACACGCTGTTCGTGGCCCCGGATGCGCCCGAAACGATCCCCGGAATGCCAAACGGCTATCAGTGGTTCCCGATCCCGTGGCTGGACGGATCAAGCGAAGAGGCCGCCGAACGTGGCATGGCCGCCGCCGTGCAGGATTTGAACGCCTTTCTTGATGCGCTGATGGTGGATGAAGACGTGCTGCCCGAGCAGGTCGTTTTATTCGGCTTTTCGCAGGGCACGATGATGGCGCTGCATGTCGCCCCGCGCCGCGAGGATGCGGTTGCTGGTGTCGTGGCCTTTTCGGGCCGGTTGCTGAGCCCCGAGACCCTGGCGGATGAGGTGGTCGTGCGCCCGCCCGTGCTGCTTGTGCATGGCGACATGGACGACGTGGTGCCGCCGCAATCGCTGCCCGCCGCCGCCGAGGCGCTGCAAGAGGCCGGGTTCACCGATGTTTATGCGCATGTGATGAAGGGCACCGCCCACGGCATCGCGCCCGACGGGCTGAGCGTGGCGCTGGCCTTCATGCGCGACAAGCTGGGCCTGTAGGCCCCGCGACCATATTTTAAGGGAGAGAGAGACAGAATGCTGATCGTCACCGGAACCATCGACGTGCCCGCCGAAAACGCCGACGCCGTCGCCGAAGCCGCCATTGCGGTGTCACAGGCCACCCGCGCCGAAAAAGGCTGCCGCGTTTACGCGTTTTGGCAGAGCGTGGAGAACCCCGGCCAGTTCCGGGTGTATGAGGAATGGGACGACCTTGATTGCCTCAAGGCGCATGGGGCATCCGACCACATGGGCACATGGCGCGCCGCGTTGAAGGATCTGGGTGTGCTGGGCCGCGATGTCGTGATGTTCGAGCCCGGTCCAATCACCAAGCTTTAAGGGCGCGGGCGCCGGGGCGGGTCCACCGTATCCCACGCCCCCGGCGCCAGCCCGTTCAGCGTATAGGGGCCAATCGCGGCGCGGATCAGGCGCAGGGTGGGGTGGCCCACCGCGGCTGTCATGCGGCGCACCTGCCGGTTGCGGCCCTCGCGCAGGATCAGCTCGATCCAGCAGTCGGGCACCGATTTGCGCTCGCGGATCGGCGGCACGCGCGGCCAGAGCCCCGGCGGCGGGTCGATCCGGCGCGCCTGCGCGGGCAGGGTGGGGCCGTCTTTCAGCGTCACGCCTTTGCACAGCGCGGCAAGGGCCGTGTCATCGGGAATGCGTTCGACCTGAACCCAATAGGTTTTTGCCATCTTGTGTTTTGGATCGGCAATGCGCGCCTGCAGGCGGCCATCGTCGGTCAGGAGCATCAGACCTTCGCTGTCGCGGTCCAACCGGCCGGCCGGGTAGACGCCCGGCGCGTCGATGAAATCGGCCAGCGTACGGCGGCTTTCACCATCGGTAAACTGTGGCAGTACATCATAGGGTTTGTTGAAGCGGATCAGGCGCGGCATGGGCCCTTGCTAGCCAAAGAACCGTGATTTGACAAAGCCGAATCCGGGCACACCTATGACCATGTGGATAAAGTGGCGAACCGTCATCTGCCTGTCATTGAGGCAGGCTAGAGGTTAACCGACATCTAGTGGTCACTCGGTGCTTGCCAGCGATGAACCACGATATATAGTTCTCTGGACTCCGGGCCTGCGCGGCAAGGGAATCGCCCTTGCGCGGGCCGGGAGACCGGACCCATGAAGGACGGAACCATAGGGATGCAAGGTGACTTCAGAACCGAATTCGTGCGAGAGCCCGGCGCGCTAAGGCAGCATCCGGCGCTGGTACTGAATGCGGATTACCGGCCGCTGTCTTACTACCCGCTGTCGCTATGGCCCTGGCAGGAAGCGGTGAAGGCGGCCTGGCTGGACAGGGTCGATATCGTGGCCGAATACGACGAGGTCGTGCGAAGCCCGAGTACCACGATCCGGATCCCGAGCGTGGTTGTCCTGAAAGATTATGTGAAACCTCAAAAGCGCGTGGCCTTCACGCGCTTTAATTTATTTCTGAGGGATGAATTCCGCTGCCAGTACTGTGGGAGCAAGGGCGATCTGACCTTTGATCACGTTGTGCCGCGTGCCTCGGGCGGCGTGACAAGCTGGCAGAACGTGGTGGCGGCCTGTTCGCCCTGCAACCTGAAAAAAGGGTCGAAATCGCTGCATCGCGCGGGGATGCACCTGCGCAAGCCCCCGCGCCAGCCTGCCGCCGAGGACCTGCGCAACATGGGACGAAAGTTTCCGCCGAACCACCTGCACGACAGCTGGATCGATTTCCTGTATTGGGATGCGGAACTGGAAGCCTGACGCGCGCGGCCTGATTGGCGGCACGCGGTTTTGAGTATTTGTGGAATGATGAAAGGGGCGCGTCAGGAATGGGCGCGCGTCGGTCTGTCGAAGACGCGGCGGCCGAGGGCCGAGGCGGCGAGGTCAACCATGACCTGGGCGGTGCGGCCGCGTTCATCCAGGAAGGGGTTCAGTTCGACAAGGTCGAGCGAGGTCATCAATCCGCTGTCGCAGATAAGCTCCATCGCCAGGTGCGCCTCGCGCACGGTGGCGCCGCCGGGGACCGTGGTGCCAACGGCGGGCGCGACCGAGGGGTCGAGGAAATCCACGTCGAGCGAGACATGCAGCGCACCATCGGCGTCGGCCACGCGGTCTAGGAAGGCAGACAGCAGCCGCGCGATGCCGTGTTCGTCGATGTCGCGCATGTCGTGGCGGTGGATTGGCGCGGATTCCAACGCGGTGCGTTCGGCTGGATCGACCGAGCGCAGCCCGATGATGCAGAGATTTTCCAGCGGGATCGGATTGGTGATGGCCGGAAAGGCGCCAAAGCCCGGCTGGCCGGTGACATAGGCCAGCGGCGTGCCATGCAGGTTGCCCGAGGTCGTGGTGTCAGGCGTGTGGAAATCGGAATGCGCGTCCAGCCAGAGAACGAACTGCGGGCGCCCCTTGGTTGCCGCGTGATTTGCAACGCCCGCCACGGTGCCCAGCGACAGCGCATGGTCGCCGCCCATGAAGATGGGCAAGCCCCGGCTCATGGCCTGTTCGGCGGTGCGGATCAGCCGGTGCGTCCATGCGATGGTCTGGTTTGGCCTGTAAAGGCGCGTGCCGTCGGTATCGGGGGTGTGCGAGGCGGGGCTGAGATTGCCCATGTCCTCGACCTTGAAACCCAGTTCGGCCAGAGCCTGCGGCAGACCTGCGGTGCGATAGGCATCGGGGCCCATCAGGCAGCCAGCAATGCGTTTGCCACTGTCGACGGGACAGCCGATCAGGATGCAGGTTTTCGCGGGCATATGCGGACTCCTTTGCCGTTTCGGGCAGTATCCATGTCTGGCGCCGGAATGCCAGCCTAGCGCGGGGCGCGGGCGGCGGCGATCCAGATCGCGGCCAGCGCCAGCGACGCCAGCACGTTCCAACTGGCCATTGACAGGCCAAGAAGCTGCCAGGCCACCTCGTCACAGCGGATCACGGGGGCATTCATGATTTGATCCATGAGCTGCTGCGGGGTCAGCCCGCCGATGCTGCCAGAGGTGCAGGTTGTGGGGCCTTCCCACCAGCCGCGCTCGACTCCGGTGTGATAGGCGCCGACCCCCGCGGTTGCCATTGCCGCCAGCGCACCGAGCCAGGCCAGCGCCGCACGGGGCAGAACCAGCGCCACGACTCCGATGGCGATAGCGGCTGCGTGTGGCCAGCGTTGCCACAGGCACAGCTTGCACGGGGCCATTCCGCCCAGGTGTTGAAACCCGAATGCGCCGAGGAGGAGGAGTGCCGAACCGGACGCGGCCAGAAGCATCAGGAATTTGCGTGTCATAGGTATTTCACCGCTACAAAGCCGCCAATCAGCAGCAGGACGAAAGCTGTGAACACCAGCCCCAGCCGCTTTTCGATAAAGTCGCGCACCGGCGCGCCGAATTTCCACAGCAGCGCCGCGACGATGAAGAAGCGCAGCGCGCGGGCCAGGATCGAGGTCGCGACAAAGGTGGCGATGGGCATTCCTGTCCAGCCCGACATGATCGTGATCACCTTGTAGGGAAACGGTGTGATCCCAGCGATCAGCACCGCCCAGAACCCGAAATCATTGAAGCGCGTGTTGAATTCGGCCATCGCGTCGGCTTTGCCCATGGCTTGCAGGATCGGCTGACCAATCCCTTCAAACGCCAGCGCTCCGATGGCATAGCCCAGCAATCCGCCCAGAACCGATGCGACAAGCGCCACCAGCGCCACAGCCCAGGCGCGCGAGGGTCGGGCCAGGATCATCGGAATCATCATCACGTCAGGCGGGATCGGAAAGACCGAGCTTTCGATGAAGGCAACAAAGGCCAGCCACCACATCGCCTTGGGGTGAGAGGCCAAGGCCATTGTGCGGTCGTAAAGCGGTCTGAGCATGGAGGGGCCGGATCCGTTCCTGTGTTGGAAGAGGTCAGACCATGCCACCCTGCCGCGGTCAACAGCGCGTGCATCGTCGCACGGGTTTTTGACACTAGACGCCGCCGGTTTGCGCGGTTAGATCGTGAGGCGAGGCCCAAGTGGCGGAATGGTAGACGCAGGGGATTCAAAATCCCCCGCCTTCGGGCGTGCCGGTTCGAGTCCGGCCTTGGGTACCAATGACTTAGCGGGTTTGCCTCGACCCACTAGCAAGACAACTCACACCCCTGACTCACACCGTCTGTTTTTGTTCTGTTCATGTTCTTCGCTCTTGGGCGGACTTGGACAGGCGCAATCTGCTGGCCTTTGAGCGGTAGTAGGCGACCATTTCGGCAGATTGATTCGTCACGGCCTGGATCTCGGCATCAGTGCATCCGGCCTCTGCCAGCTGGACGATGGCCAGCTTTCTCAAACCGTGCAACGTGAACGGCTTGGCTTTTGGCCCGAGGCCGTTGCGCCAGGTTCGGAACGCCTTTTCGATGGCATCGTACCCCAGCGGCGCGGTCAGGTTTTTCGCAAGCACATGGGCACCGGCACGGCGCCTGTCTGCAATAAATTGCCTCAGCGCAGGAGGGCAAAACACTTCAATGAATTCGCCGCCTTTTTCATCGAGCACGGTCATGGTCTCACCGTGAAAATGGTCAAAGCGCATGGTGATGGCTGCGTTCGGGCGTTGCCCGGTCGCGCGAATGAGTTCGGCCGCTGCTCGCACGTTGTCAGGTGCGGTGTCGAGCTTGTTCACCAACCATTCCGGCCAGGGCAGAAATTCGCGCTGCTTGCCGAAGAGGTCGATACCCGATGCCGGGTTGTCGCCCAAAGGCCAATCCCGCTTATTCTTGGCGTAGTTCCACAACAGGCTGATGGTCTGGATATACCAATCGGCTTTACGCGGCGTTTCGGCCAGGCTGTCGTGGATCGCCCGGACGCCTTGCCGGGTCGTGTGCCGCACGTCTTTTGCCGCATTCTTCATCAGGATCGCGTCCATCGTGCGGCGATAAGACACCTTCGTACTATCCGCCAATCGGCCCTGAATGCGGGGGTCGGTACGCCAGGCAATTACCAGTTCGCGCCAGGTGTACTTGGCGGGCAACTGCTGACGTTCATGGTTGCCAGCTTGGCAGCGCCAGTAGAGTTCGTCCAGAAGGGCTGCGTCACCTTTCCAGTCGAGCTTGACCGTTTTCTGGCGCTGTCGGTCGCCCTCGCGCCATGACACCCTGTGATAGGGCACCCACACATTCTTGCGGCGGTCGTACTTCCAGACGAGGCGCGGCTTGGCGATCCGGGGCTTCGGGGGCTTCACAGCTCAATGTCCTCGCTGGGCAGCGCCGCATCTCCGTTCAGGATGGCTTCAAGATCAGAGACTCGCCAGCGATCGAACCCGCCTACGCGGACTGGTCGAGGCAATGCACCCTTCGACACCAGATCGCGAAATTCCTTGCTGGTCAGATCAAGCAGCTGGGCGGCCCTGGTTTCGCGGACGCAGATGGGTTGGAAGTGTTTCACGATGGATTGAGCCTTCCGCTGGTCAGTTTCTCGATTTGTGCCTGATCGCGTTCATGGCGTCGTGCAAACTCGTCTAGAAGTTTGCGGACGCGTTCATTTTCCGTCGTCAGGTCGGCGTTGCGCTTCGCGACTTCCCCGAGCTGGCGCGACAAAGACTCGATCTTCAATTGTAGGACGGACATCATTGCTGCTTTCATGTCAGTTCTTTGTCCGTCGTGAAGGCCTCCACAATCCTAATTCCTCGGTGGATTGTTCATCACGTAGGTGTGCAGGGCGGGGTAGAGCGGGTCGTCGACGAGGTCGATGTTGAACACGGTGTCGATGTCGCGCTCGATGTGGCGGGTCAGGGTGACCTGGATGGCATTGATCGCTTTGCCGCCATTCTCGACGTCGATCTTGATGGTGTAGGTCTTGGGCCGCTTCATCCAATCGCTCCCTTGGTTGATGCCCCCGCCGCCCCGGATGAGGAAATGGGCGACATGCCCGCGGCGGGGGAGCGCAGCACCGCGCTGCGCGTTCCGGTGTTTCACTTCGCTGCGCGTTGCAGCTCGGCCGGCAGCCAGGCGTCGATCGCGGCGGCTTGCTCGCGGGAGAGGCCGAGGGCTTCGCGGGCGCTGGCGTCCTGGAACAGCCGGGCGAGCTCGTCTGCCTTTTCGGCTTTCTTCAGCCTGGCGAAGGCCACGGCTTCTTCGGCCTCGGCGGTCAGGGCGGTGAGCTCCTGCCAGAGACCGTCCAACCGTCCGGCAGGCAGGCGCTTGAAGTATCCCGGGGCGCAGGGCGTCCAGACCTTGCGGATCGCGGTGCCGGTCAACTCGGCCAGATGATCGGCCAGCGGCGCCTGGTCGGAGGTCATGCGATTCAGCGTGCGCACGAAGTGCCGGGTCAGCACCTGGTTGCGGTGCTTCTTGCCCTTGGCCTGGAAGGCCGTGAACTGGTCGACCGGGTTGTCCGTCTTGTTGAACTCTGTGGCATTGCTGGTGTCGGCTAACCGCGCGTCGATGGTGACATGCTGCGCGGCCTCGGGCGTGATCTGCTGATCGGACAGCTGCACGGAGAAGGGGCTGCACCACGCCGGGGCCCGGCGCTCGATCTGCCAGGCCAGCAGGTCCAGCACCAGCTCGGGCTTGTCGAGCAGGGCAGTTTGCAGCGCCAGCAGCTCGATGCGGTGCAGATCGTCCAGCGCGGCCTGCGGCAGGGTTTTTTCGGCGGCGGGAGCGGTACTGCCGGTCTCGGTCGTATCGTGTGCCCTTGACTTTGCCTCTCGGCGATAGGCGCCCTCGATCGTCAGGGTGCCGTGGCGGTCGACCAGCACGACGATACCGCCGGCTTCGCGATCCTCGTCGCTGTAATCGCCTTTGGCACGGTCGCGCAGCGCCTCGATCTCGGCGCGCTCGGTGTCGTTCAGCCCTTCGGAGAACTGGATATCCTCCAGCTCGGCCAATCGGTCCCGGTCGCCGGTCGGCAGCTCGACGGCTGTCCGCTGGATACGCTCGCAGCCTGACGTGAGGCTGTGGTCGCTCCATTGGTCATAGCTGACCTTCACCCAAGCCCAGCCCTGTTCCGCGCGCAGGGCCTCGGCCCGTTCATCCAGCGTGGCGACGAACAGCTGATGCAGCAAATCGGCGTCGGTCAGGTAGCAGCAGTCGGCGAAAAGATCGTCGATCATGGTGCCACCTGCGGCGCGATAGGCCTCGAGCCCGACGAAGATCGCGCGGCGGTCGGTGCTGGCCACGCTGTCGGGGGTCAGCTGGCGGCGCACCCGCTCGGCCGTCCAGTTGCCCGCGCGGGCGGTGGTGAGCGTGGCGAGCTGCTCGGCATGGCTGGGCGCCAGTGTCAGAGCCTTGGCGACATCGAGGCTGATGTGGCCCTCGCGCAGCGCGCTGAGCGCTTCGGGAATCAAATCGGCCAGCGCCAGCCGTCGGCGCACATGGGCGACGCTCTGCGCAAAGGCGCGGGCGATCATCTCGGGGCTGTTGCCCTGATCGGACATGGCGGCATAGGCGCGGATTTCGTCGGCGGGGTGCAGCGGCTTCTGCGTGGCCGATTCCGTGCCCGCCCAGGCGCGGGCGACAAAGGCATCGTCGGTCACGCGCACCGGGATCGCGGTGAAGTCGATCGGCTGGGCGTCCATCGTACCGCTGCCGTGCTCGGCCAGGTGCTGCAGCCCGCGCAGGCGGCGCCCGCCGGCGACGATGCCGATACCCGGCCGATCCGGATCGGCATAGCCGGTCAGGTTCTGCAGCAGCCCGTTCACCGCGATGCTGGCGGCCATGGCGGCGGTATCCTCGGCCGAGCCGTTCTGGCGCGGGTTGATGTCGTGCAGGTAGAGATCGGCCAGCGAGATAAGCCGGGTCTCGGCTGCGGGGGTGACGTGCGTGTTCATGTGCGGTCCTTTTCAAGGCGGAGATATCCCGGCGGGACATCCGAGGTGTCGCCGGATTGCCAGCGCACGCGGATCAACGGCAGCGCGTTCGGGTCCTGGGCGAAGCCGACGACATGGCCCAGATCGCGGCGGTTGCCCTCGGCCTGGAATGACTTCACCCATGTGACGACGGTGCCCAGCGTGAACTGCCACAGGCGCGGGTGCGGGAAGGGATCGATGTAATCCGTCGCCCGGGCCGGCTGGGGGGAGTCGTGAGTGGTGGCCGGCCCGGGCGGGTTGGCGCGGGAGGCGCCAAACGAGGAGGCGGTCATCGGATCGCGGCCCAGATCAGGCCGCAGACCACGAAAGCCGCGCAAAGGATGATCCAATGGGCGCCGTGGCGGCCCAGATGGCTGGAGGGATCGGGGCGCTTCAGGGGCAGGCGGACGGGCGCGCGGCGCACGGCCTTGTCGAAGTCGGTCATGCCGCCACCCCTGTCTGCGCGCTGATCTCCATGCGATGCGCGGCCTTGATCCAGTGGGCGATGGCCTCGGCCATGTCGCCGCCCGCGTGGTAGACGCCGAGACAGCTGACCTCGGCATAATGCGTGCCACCCTGCACCGTGCGGGCGGGCACGAAACACCCGCCGGTGTCGATGCAGGCCGCGCGCATGGCCTCGGCGCGCTCGGCAACGGGCAGCAGCTCGAGCTCGCTGGCCAGCACCAGCCGCGCATGACGGATTCCCGTGGCGACGGCACTCATACCCGCGCCTGCGGCAGGATCAGCGGGGACGGGCCGGTACGCCCGATGCGGGCGGCATGGGCGTGGATGCGGACCACCAGATCATCCTCGGCACTCGCAGGGCCAACCGGGCCGCGCGGCGCGTCAGGCAGCGCGCGGATGATACTGGTCAGCGCAGCAAAGCGCGAGGGCGAAGCCGGGGGCGGGCAGTTCGAGTTGTCGGGCATGGGTGGCCTCCAATCGGTGTGATTGGACAGCATATGAAATGGACAAAACTTCCATAGTCAAGTGAATAATGGAAAATATTTCCATTTGTTTTTGCTTCTTTTCCTTTCGCAAAGGCCAATGTCTACCTTGCGACCATACGATAAGGGAGGATTTGGATGCGAATGCCGTTACACGATCGGTTCGTCTTGTGGGCGGCGGATCGCTGGGATGTATCGATCGATGACGTCTACCGGTGGCGTGTCTTTCGGCTGCTCAGATCGGTTCAGTTTGCCTGGCGCTGTGTGCTCTGCAGATGTCGCAGGACTTTTTCTGGCAAATCGCCCAAGCGACCCCGGTAAATGTAGTCGAGTGTGACGCCATATGCTTCACAAACCGCTACGCCCATCTCCATCTTAAGGGGCTTCGTGCCCTTCTCGATTTTCGAGTAGCTTGATGGGTCGACGCCGATTGAGCGGGCAAAGTCGCCACTGGCCATGCCGTAAGCTTCGCGTACATTTCGAACGCGCGTGGCTACGTTGGCGAGGTCAACAGCTGGGTTGGCATTGGCTCTGTTCATGGCGCGAACGAACGAATTTCTGGAAAATATTTCCATAAAAATTTTTTCCACACTTGACCAATGGAAGAAGTGTCCATTATCGGTGTGGTGCTATGACCTTCTCTTACGTTGTTGATCTCATCAAGCTGTGGCCGTCCCGATCGGAACTTGCTTCTGATCTCTCCGCAGCGCTGGCCGGTGTGGGGAGCGCAATCACTGTTGGGCAGGTCTACAAATGGGGGCAGTACAATTCGATACCAGCGCGCTACCATGCCGCCTTTGTCGAGGCGGGACGCTCGCGAGGCTATGCGATTACGCACGAACTTGTCGCTAAGCTGCACGACATTCGGCCTGTGCCATCCGAAAGCGATGCCGCGTGACCACGGCGGCGCCATACTGGCCATCATTTCATTGGCATTCCGTTCGCGCCTCCCATTGGGCGTGGATGGAGAGGGCGGACCGAACCCGTTGGATAGCTGCGTCGGTCCGCCTGCTAATGTCGTTGCTGGAAGGTCGACGCGGCCAGGATAGCCAGAAAACAGCCATTTTGTCGCGAGAAGATTTATTTCTCTTAAATCAGATGCTTGCGCGGCGGTTTTCCCATCTGTGCGCGCAAGCCGCCGCGCAATGACGGTAAGATCAGCAAATGGGTAACTCGGTTCAAACTCGCCCATACTGTGCCTCGGGTTTTGTCCGCGAACAAGCGAAAGGGCGCTAAGGGTTTTCGCATGAGAGCAACCAAAGTCGGAACGATTCAGGATGCGGTGGCGCGATGCTATCGGGCAGTCGGTGGGGTCGAGGCTGTCGCAGAACAGCTCGGCCTTGCCAATAGCACGGTGTCTTACGGCACCGAGGTGAACGAATCGCGGCCGGGCGGCATCGGGGTGAATTACCTGGTGCGGCTGGCGCTGCACGACAGCCGCTGCGCGGTACCGCTTGCCGAGTTCTTCGCAGATCACGCGGGCGGGGTTTTCGAGCCGGTCCTGAGCCAGGCGGATGTGATCAGCCTGTACGCCCGCTGCGGTCTGGTCGCAAAGGAATGCGGCGAGGCGCAGGCGGCGATCATTCGCGCGGCGGAAACCCTGAAGGCCGGGCACCTGGACGAAGCCGAGCGCGAGATCGACGAAGCGATCGCCGTGCTCGTGAAGGCGAAGGCCGATGTGCGCCAGAAACGGGGCGCGGCGTGATGGATGCACATTTCCCTGAAATTTACCCTGCCAGGCCGTCAATGCAGGCGGCGCGGGGCTTGTGCCCGCGAGTAGGCGATCAAGCGATCGGCGCTCTGAAGGTCTTTCAGGAACCGGTCGCGCAGCAGCGTGATCACGCTTCCGCATCCGTCGCAGAGGAAGTGGCCGTTGGATTTGATCCACGCCACCGACCTCTCGATCTCAAGGCCGCATACAGGACAGGGGACTTCGATGCTTTGCATGTCGAACCGTGATGTTGCCATAGGTCACCTCGCGCCGAAGGTTCCAAGCTGTGGGCTGCGGTCTGAGCCATTTGTGTCTGACGTCGTCTTGAAATCTGGCGTTCGATTGTTTTCGAATTGCCAACAATTGAACCTGCGCTCGGCAGGCCAACTCGTTCCGGCAGGCCGCAATTGTCTTGGAAGAAGCGCGACCTGCCAAACGAGAGAGTCCAATTGGATAGGACTACGCACAATAAAGCACATTATTGGTGATTCGCTCGACAGGTCTTTGTCAACACTTCGTGGACAATGTTTCGGCGAGGCCTCGGAGCAACGAGTCGAGTTCAGTAAATACTTGGCGCTCGGTTTTCAGAAAGCCCATGGCGACAGCCGAATTGGCAGTGGTAGCTTGGCTCCAATTGGAGCTGACAAGCTAGCTGCTCGGTGCCGGGGTTGGATCGGAGAACCCGGTGACTGTGGCAGACTTGCGCTGGTCCGCGAGCCAAAGCAAGACACGTCTTTCCAATGCCGCGCGCGGAGAAGACCCGCCCGGGGGCGCGGTGCGCGTGCATGCCCCCGTAACCTCCCTGTTGGACCTGGGCGGGCGTTTCGGCGTCCGCCCCTTTTTCCACAGGTGCGCCAGATCGTGTTACTTAGGTGTTCCGGTTCAGTCCGAAGGCCCGTTCGCGATCTTCATTCTCGTGTCGTGCGCGACCGCGGGCTCGTCTTCGCTGCTCCAGGTGAAGACCAGCTCGAGATCATCATCGACTGCGCCATATACCAAAATATCTCCGAGCTGGACTTCTTGCCATTCGGGCTCCAACTCTTTGAGAGGCGAATGTGCGGGCGAGTTCCATGTCACGGAAGCCGCGGCGTTTTCAGGCGAAAGAATCTCAGGAAGCTCCGGGAAATCTTCGTATTTTTGCGACGAAGCTTCGCGGAAGCCGATAAGTCGGATCGGGCTGTCTGGGACGACGCCGATACTGAGCAGTGTGGTTCGGACCTCGGCGGGAGAGCGCATGCTGAAATAGATCTTTTCCCACTCGGCATGACCTGTCAGCGAAGTTCGCCAAGCATCGATTGTGGGTTGGTGCGCCGCAGCGCCGGTGATGGCGGCCTTCAAGTCTGTAATATTATCGATCAGTTTGCGCATCGAAGATTTAGGCATGGGCTTGGCTGTCCAGAAGCAATTGGATGGCTAGCAAGTCAGATTGCAGGTTCCGCGGGGTTGGGCGAGCAGAAATGCTCATCCAAGGAGGAGTATCGCACTGCGGCCATCAAAATTCCAGCACGTGTCGCCAATTTTATCGCTCGAAACGAGAGGCGACTGACTGCACCGGGTCGCTTCCGCCGTCTCAAGCGCGGGCCGTTGGCAAGCATCTCATCGCCCCGTTCGGGAGCTCTGTCGCGGCTTCGGCCAGTGCAACGCGTTAGATGGTTAAGACTGGGTAAACGGCCGCAAGAGCCGCAGAGAAGGGCATAGAGCATGAGCCACAAGGCAACCAACTGGCTGTCGAGCCTGCCGGCCGAGGCGCTTGGCAACAGCGAATTCCGGGTGCTGTTTCACCTGTGCGACTGCCACAACCCCTCGCGCGGGTGCTTTCCGACGCAGGAGTACCTGAAGGAGGCCACTGGCGTCTCGAACGGCACGCTGAACAACGCGCTGAACGGGCTGGAAGCGAAGAAGCTGATCGCGCGGCATCGGTCTTTCGACAACAAGACCAGGCGCCAGCGGCCGACCCGATACCTGCTAGGCTTCGAGCTGCCGAAAGAGGGCGAGCCGTCTCCAGAATTTGGAGACGGACCCGGGGGCGACCCGACTCCAGAAACTGGAGACGGCACCGGGCAAAAGCCGTCTCCAAAAACTGGAGACGGAGCCGACTCCAACTTTGGGGGGGAGCCGTCTCCAACTTTCGGGGCGAGCCGTCTCCAGCCGGCTGGAGAGGAACCTGTAAAGGAACCAGTAAAGAACCACGCGATGCGCCGGGGCTTCTGCGAAAAAACGCGCAAAGCGGCCCGGTTCTGGGCAGAGCGGATTTCCGAAAACGGGTTCGTCTCGCCAAACGCGATTTCCGACGAAGTGGCGGCCTGCATGGTTGCTGAGAAACTGATCGAGGCCACCCGGATCGCAGACATCCGGGGGCAGGGCGCCCGGTAGCGGGCTGATGCGGCAAAGCCGTCTCCAGAAATTGGAGACGGGTCAGGAGGCGAGCATGGAGCAGGAGACGAAACGCGACCGGGTGCGCAGGCTGGTTCTGACGCCCCTGGCCGAGGCCGGGTTCCGGTTTCCGAGAGGCACGAGCGACGATGCCGGCAAGCGCGATCTTGATCGGCTGGCGGATGGGCTGGGCTATCTGCCCGATGACAAGCTGGATGCGCTGCGCGTGTCGCTGATGACCAAAGGGCAGGGCACGGCGCGGTGCTTCTGGCCGAGCTATGCAAGCGTGATCGGGCTGGCCGAGGCGTTCCATCCGCGCCCGCTGACCGAGGTGCCCGAGATTTTGCGCTGGTTCAAATCGGCCGCTGGATCGGCGGCGCTGCAGGGCGGGCGGCTGGTGGCCGAATACCGGTTCTGGGAGCGCAAGAAGCGCCCGCCGGTCAGCGACCAGGATCGCCGCCGCGTGGCCGAGGTCGCGTCCGATTGGCAGCGCCGCGCTGCGCTGACGCGCGAGCGGCTGGCCGATGGCCGCGGCGTGGCGCAGGACGATCAGGCCTGGCTGAACTGGTACGAAAAGACCGAGGCGATGCTGCGCGCGATGGTCAATGGGGTGGAGGCATGATGGCGGCCCGCGCCATCCAGCCGGCGCGGGGAAGCGCGCCTGCCACGCCCGTGTCTATCCGCGAGCTGCTGGAATGGGCGTTCGGGCGCGAGCTGGCGCGGCTGGACTTCGACGAGATCGGGGCGGTGCGCGGCGATCGCCGTGTCGGGGTCGGGACGGAGTACCTGCTGATGCAGCGCCAGCTGCTGGGCTGCCAGATTGATGGCGGCGGCCGCTCAGAGCCGCATCCGGATGCCGATACCGTCGCCTCGGCCCTGGCCGCGCTGCCTGAGGGACACGGCGGCCGCGCAACGGCTCTTTGGATAGCCGATCTGGCGCGGGCCGGGATGGCGCCGGAATGGCGTTACGAGGAGCGGAAAACCTGTGAGCCAGTCGCATGGCGCGCCTGCAAGCACGGAACGCGATATGCCGTCACCGAGAGTGCAGGTCAGGTGCAGTACGTCCACCGCGGTCGATTGCGCCAAGCCGAGTTGCGCGTCTGCCCCGTGAGGTTCCGTGATCCGGCACCCCTAGCCGCCCGGGCCCGCCGCGACTACCTGCGCTGGTGGGGTGCGCTGTTCGATCTGCAGCAGACGTTCCGGCTGTACGGCGGGTTGACAGCGTTTGTTGTGACAGAGGCGATGCCGGTGATGGAGCCTTGGAGGAAGGGGTAAGGTGGGCGGGAAGCCGTCGTTCACTGCGCCTTGTCCCAATGACTGCAACCCACCCCTTCACTGCGCAGGAACTCGTATGGTGTATAGGTCAGCGCTTGCGAGCAGTTCACGACGGTCGATGTGTCTGATGCATGAATTTGTTGCAGTACTGAACGAGCAGCCTTAGTTCTGATGTATGTACTCGCGCTTGAAGCTCACCAATTTCAAATCATGGAAATCTGCCGACATATCCATGGGGCAGATTACCGGATTGTTCGGAACAAACTCCTCAGGGAAGACCAGCCTGATCCAGTTCTTGTTGCTTTTGAAGCAAACCATGCTCGCTACAGATCGGAACGTTGCTCTTGATCTGAATGGGCCATACGTTGAACTTGGCACCATGGCCGATGTGCTATTCAAACATGAAGAGCGAAATCGACTAACCTTCCAGCTCGACATTCAACTAACCCATCCCATGGAGATCGTTGACACGGCAGCAAGTCGAACCGCAGCAATGGTAAAATCCGATGATTTTCGCCTGGCGGCTGGGATTGTTTCTCAGAACCAAGCCCCGAAGGGCGACATGCTCGCATATAGGCTTGGTGACGCGATGTTTTGGCTCGACCGGAGCGAAAAAGAAAAATCAAAATTCCGCCTGCGGTCTTCGGGAGTAGATGATTTCAAGTTTACCAGAACTCCCGGCAGAGTGTGGAACTTACCCGGCCCAATGAAGGCTTATCAGTTTCCCGACCAAGCGCGAACATACTTCCAGAATGCAGGTTTTTTAGCCGATTTGGAGTTCAATCTCGAGGAAAATCTCGACAACCTTTATTACTTGGGTCCACTTCGTGAGGACCCGCGTCGTGATTATACGTGGACCAGATCGACACCAAACGATGTTGGTGAGCGCGGCGAGCACGCTATCGAGGCCATTATTTCGGCTCAAGATCGAGGCGAGACTCGCAATTTGAAGCCGAAGGGGAGACGAAAGCCGTTCTCCGAAATGATAGCCTATTGGCTCAAAGAAATGGGTCTAATTTACAGTTTTAAAGTCGTCGAGATAGCTCCAGGCTCAAATCGATGGCAGGCGAAAGTGCGGACACATAGAAACAGCAGTGAGGTGCTTCTGACGGATGTTGGTTTCGGCGTGTCGCAAGTCCTGCCTGTGATTACGCTTCTCTACTACGCGCCGGAGAACTCGACGGTTATCCTTGAGCAGCCAGAAATCCATCTGCACCCATTGGCACAAGCAAGTCTTGCTGACGTGATCATCAACGCTGCAACGCATAGACATATTCAGGTAATCGTCGAGAGCCATTCTGAACATTTACTGCTTAGGCTGCAACGGAGAATAGCCGAAGAGACCATATCCTCAGAAGACGTCAAGCTCTACTTCTGCGACGCCAGCAAAGGCTTTTCGACTGCTGAGCCTCTCAGGCTGGATCTTCTGGGCAACATTGAGAATTGGCCGGACAAGTTCATGGGCGATGCCTTTACCGAAACCGCGAAAGCCGAACTGGCCCGCATTAAACGAAGTGCACGCAGCAAAACATGAGCCAATGGGTGGTTGATACAAACGTGATGATAGTCGCCAATGGTCGGCACGATGGCGAGAGAGCCGTCTCTGCAAACTGTCGTGCCGCATCAGTTGAGTTCCTATTGGCGCTACTGAGTGGAAACAACTGCGTTCTCGTCGATTTTGCTGACGCAGTTCTGACCGAGTATCGTAAATATTTGAATCCAAATGGCCAGCCCGGCGTCGGCGACAGGTTCTTGCAGGAACTGTACCGTGACGTCAACCGCATCCATAGAGTCGAGTTGCCGGTTGGCGCAGACGGTGAGTATGCCGATCTGCCTCCGGAAATAGTGGCATCTGGATTCGACCCGAGCGACCGCAAGTTTGCAGCGCTTGCCGTCAAACAGGATGCTCCGGTGGCAAATTCAGTGGATAGCGACTGGCTTGAAGACCTAGAGGTACTAACCGACTGCGGCGTTAAATTGCATTTAGTTTGCGGCGCTGATCAGGCGTTTTGGTACGAAGGATGAAAGCTGAGTGAACGTTTTAGCTCTTCTTCAATTCATAGGAATTTCACTGGGCGAGCGGAATGCCAAGCTAAAGATTAATGTCCGAATTTGAAAGGCAACGATGCAGCGCGATACATGCACTAAATGACTGTAACGGGTCGAGAGTGAGGCCCGCTGCGGTCCTGAAGGCGTTCGGTTCGCTGCGGCGGCCGCAGGTCTGCTTCGAGCCCAAAGTTTTGGACGCTAAATCGTGTACCTATTTCGGCAAAGCGCAACCAAACAGGCGTTGCATAGCTGTTTATTTGGGGTGGTCTAAAGTATCTTCCATGCTGGCGCTATCTTTATTTTCACATGAGTTGTTTTGGAATTCTGATGCCAAAGAAAAATTCAAAAACTGGACGCTGTGCGCTTACTGGTTCATACGGAAAGTTTGTAAAGTGTCACATATTACCACAAGCTTTTACCCGCCCTGCAGTCAAAGGCGAAGCTCTGTACCAATCGAGTAAAGGGAGGGGGGAGCGAAGAAGATGGTCCAGTTGGTATGACCAAAACCTAGTTACAAGGGAAGGAGAAGACTTTCTTTCTGAAATAGACGATGCAGCTATCAAGTTACTTAGAAGGCATCAACTTGTCTGGAGCGGCTGGACTGTTTTCCGTCCGCATTTCGAGAGGGTCGCGGTTACGCTACCAGACCATGGCTATCGAAAGGTGAAAATTGCCGAAGTATCCAAATTGATCCGCTTTGCGCTTAGCATTGCTTGGCGAGCGTCCGCGTCGTCGCTTCCAGATATGGCGGAAGCAAAGCTCGGAGTGGAGGAACAAGAAAGGTTAAAGGAGTTTGTACTAGGAGAGCCGATTGTTGGCGCTTCGCCATTTCCTATTTCGCTGACGCAGCTTTCAACAGTTGGGATGATGCACAATCAGTCTCCGGGGATCAACGAGAAACAAATTTCTAACCTCGAAGGCATCAAAGATCAGTTCGTGAAGATAATGCGAATTTATTTGGATGGCCTTATTTTGCATGTACATTTATCTCATATCCCCCAAGAACATGTTGCGGGCAATCCACTCTTTTTGGGCAGTGCCGACCATGCACTCATCACGTCTGTTACTTACGAGGCATCTTTTCAATATGAAAACATGCTGCACTTAATGCGTGAATGCCATCCTCCACTGATCGAAGGAGGCTGACTGCGTGTGCTCTGGGCATTGCTGCGGCCATTGGCGTAACCGCAACGAAATGGTGCTTTGTCCGCACTGCTGACCTTGGGCATCTGGACTATACTGCGCGGTGCCATGAAGGTTCGGTAGGGGGAAGATGCGCTGCGGCAATGGTGATCCTGGCCAATGACCGGTGTGGGCCGAGTTCGCAAGTTTTACTCAGTCACAGGCATCGCAAAGCGCTGCTCCGTCTGGTACGGAACCGCCACAGTGTAGGCACTTCGGAGCATTCGCTCTTCTCTCTTTTTCTTCCCGCTTGTGCTGGTCGTCGGCCCATTTCTTCGTCGCTTCGTTTGACATGTCGCCGCTCCTGCTTCTCGCTCCGTCAACATTTGGGGTCTATTCTAGACAGGCTGGATGGCGAAAGTTGGGCATCGTCCGGCCGCCTTGAGTTGCGTTGGGACTGCCGAGCCATCTGGCATAACACCAGCTAGACAACCTAAAGTTTGCTAACTCTGCTCCGCTTGCATCTCGGCGAGCATCCTGACGCGTGGTTCGTGGCGCTTTCCGTAGAGGTACTTTGCCCAGAGCGCGAAAGCCCATGTCATCCAGCCTGCATCGATCTCGATGACATCGCGCAGCACGCTGCCGGATTGGGTCGGCTCTACCGTCAAGGTGTGCCGCCAAGACTTGACGCCGGCGCCCTGTTCGAAGGACCGCAAGATCATGGCTTCATCGTCGCACTCAACAACTTCCATGTAGTACGGCTGAGGCGGCAATCTTCCGAACAGGGATACCTGGACTGTGATCTTCTGGCCTTCGTAAACCCGGCCGCTTGGCAAGCCTTCGAAGGTGACGATGCCGTCCATCACGTCGCCGAGTGCGTCCAGGTCGGTTGCCAGCGCCCAGACGAGATGCGCGGGTGCATCGTACTTGTGCTCTAAAGTAACTGTTCGCATCAAATCTCCGACAGCTTTGCCATTGCCCCTGTGGACGCGACAGGTCTGATGACTCAGGAAAACACACTACAAACAGCGCGCTGGGGCTTTGACTGCTCTCGCCCCTGATCGCGTTACTAGCAAGCCGAAGGCGGCCTGGCCACGGCCCCCACCACAAACCCCGTTGACGTGAGAATCTCACTGGGTTTACAAAAAGCCAGCAACTGATTTGCGCCCGGACGGATGACCCGCCCGGGCGTTTTGCGTTTCCGGGGTTCTGAATGGGTGCATTGAAAGGACGCGGCTTGCCGTCTCGACTGAAGCCGGCGCGCTCGCGCGTCCAGTCGCGGCCACCGGCCAGCCCCGGTGAAGACGCCGCGCGCCGCTCGAAAGACTGGCTCAACACCGCGCGCTGGCAACGGCTGCGTCGGCTGGTGCTGGCACGGGACAATCACATCTGCCAGCAGACCGGCGTGCTGCTGGTTGCCGGCAGGCGGGAGCCGAACAGCGCGGTGGTCGATCACATCAAACCGCATCGCGGCGACCCGGAACTGT